>OZ271856.1:305000-3905000 GCA_965601975.1 Halieaceae bacterium | reverse complement strand
TAACTTCGGGAGAAGGTACGCCGCTGCTGGTGAAGGATTTACTCCGTAAGCTGGCGGTGGTCGAAGTGACCAGGTGGCTGCGACTGTTTACTAAAAACATAGCACTCTGCAAACACGAAAGTGGACGTATAGGGTGTGACGCCTGCCCGGTGCCGGAAGGTTAAATGATGGGGTTAGACTTTGTCGAAGCTCTTGATTGAAGCCCCGGTAAACGGCGGCCGTAACTATAACGGTCCTAAGGTAGCGAAATTCCTTGTCGGGTAAGTTCCGACCTGCACGAATGGCGTAACGATGGCCACACTGTCTCCACCCGAGACTCAGTGAAATTGAAATCGCTGTTAAGATGCAGTGTACCCGCGGCTAGACGGAAAGACCCCGTGAACCTTTACTACAGCTTCACACGGGACTTTGACTTTACTTGTGTAGGATAGCTGGGAGACTTTGAAGTGGTGGCGCCAGCCATCATGGAGTCGTCCTTGAAATACCAGCCTGGTAACGTTGGGGTTCTAACCCAGGTCCCTTATCGGGATCGGGGACAGTGTGTGGTGGGTAGTTTGACTGGGGCGGTCTCCTCCCAAAGCGTAACGGAGGAGCACGAAGGTGCGCTAATCATGGTCGGAAATCATGAGGTTAGTGTAAAGGCACAAGCGCGCTTGACTGAGAGACTGACAAGTCGATCAGGTAGGAAACTAGGTCTTAGTGATCCGGTGGTTCTGTATGGAAGGGCCATCGCTCAACGGATAAAAGGTACTCCGGGGATAACAGGCTGATACCGCCCAAGAGTTCACATCGACGGCGGTGTTTGGCACCTCGATGTCGGCTCATCACATCCTGGGGCTGAAGCCGGTCCCAAGGGTATGGCTGTTCGCCATTTAAAGTGGTACGCGAGCTGGGTTTAGAACGTCGTGAGACAGTTCGGTCCCTATCTGCCGTGGGCGCTGGAGATTTGAGGGAAGCTGCTCCTAGTACGAGAGGACCGGGGTGGACGAACCTCTGGTGTTCCGGTTGTGTCGCCAGACGCATTGCCGGGTAGCTATGTTCGGAAGGGATAACCGCTGAAAGCATCTAAGCGGGAAGCCCCTCCCAAGATAAGATCTCCCTGGGGACTTGATCCCCCTGAAGGGCCGTCCAAGACTAGGACGTTGATAGGCTGGGTGTGTAAGCGTTGTGAGGCGTTGAGCTAACCAGTACTAATTGCCCGTGAGGCTTGACCATATAACTTGAGTTCAAGTTAGAGAAACTGACCTGCAAGGTCATCCCCGCATGCTGTAAGCGGGGACCCAGCAGGCGGATGTGGCCAAGTCACAGTAAGCTACGAACAACTCAGTTGAACGGCCCTAAAGGCCGGATCTACCACCCTATTTGTTGCTTCGTCATCCCCCCTGTGCGGGCCACGCGCAAGCGGGGACCCATAGGTTCCCACTTGCGTGGGAATGACGGGTGACAAGCCAGTTTGCCTGGCGACCATAGAGCATTGGAACCACCTGACCCCATCCCGAACTCAGTAGTGAAACGATGCATCGCCGATGGTAGTGTGGGGTTTCCCCATGTGAGAGTAGGTCATCGCCAGGCTTCAAACCCAAACGCCCCAGCCGACACCGGTTGGGGCGTTTTTCTTTGCAGTGAAAACACCATTGTTACTGGCGATGCCCTACGGTCATACCCGGTGAAGCGGGGCAGGCTCTCGCCAGGCTTCAAACCCAAACGCCCCAGCCGACACCGGTTGGGGCGTTTTTCTTTGCAGTGAAAACACCATTGTTACTGGCGATGCCCTACGGTCATACCCGGTGAAGCGGGGCAGGCTCTCGCCAGGCTTCAAACCCAAACGCCCCAGCCGACACCGGTTGGGGCGTTTTTCTTTGCAGTGAAAACACCATTGTTACTGGCGATGCCCTACGGTCATACCCGGTGAAGCGGGGCAGGCTCTCGCCAGGCTTCAAACCCAAAGCCCCTGTAGCATCTGCTGCAGGGGCTTTTTCTTGGGCGCCAGGAACACCATCGAAACTGCCGTCAGCGCTCACTCCGATGCGTTGACCTCCCACACGCCGAGGCCCCGCGGGTCTGAGAATTACTCAGTCGGCACGAGCAGCTTGCCTGGTCATGGGCGTCAGCGATTTTGTACTACCCTGAAGAGGATGTAGCCAATCCCAAGGGGGATAATTATGGCCGGCCGATTCACGATTGCGGAATGGGAAAAAATAAAAGCGGAACTGAACAGGGACCCGGCATTCTATGGCCTTCCGGAAGGCGGGCGTGAGGCTTCCCTAGTGCTGGCATCGTTCAACATTCGCAAACTTGGCAATCCAAAGAACCGAGAGAGGGAAATAGACTTCCTTTCAAATTTCTGTGCGAGATGTGATCTCATCGCCATCCAGGAAGTTCAAGACAACCTGGAAGGGCTGCATCATCTGAAAGCTCGAATGGAATCCAAAATCGCCGGCGATGGTGAGTTCGATTTAATTATCTCAGATATTACGGGAGAGGTTCCGGGTGAAAGTGGGATGTCCGAGCGCCTGGCTTTTATTTACCGCAGGCGTCGTATTAAGCGATTAGACATGATATCGGATCTGAACATAGACAGGTCTTCCGTCATTGCGCACTTGTTTGACAATTACGACCTCATTGCGAAAAGCCGGGAAGAATTTGAATCAAAAATGAAAAAATTCGAGGCCGGTACACGGAAAACCAAGCCAACTTATGTCTCGCCGGCTTTCATAACGTTTATTCGCTCACCTCATGTTGTCGCCTTCGAGTTCCCGGCGGCGAATGACCAGAAACCAATTACTGTCGGGGCGGTAAATGCTCACCTGATTTACGGCACGCAGAAAGAACGGGACGCTGAGTTTGAAGCCCTTATAAGTTGGTTGACCAATCGTCTGAAAGACCAGAAGAGAATGACCGTCGATAATTTCTTACTGTTGGGGGACCTGAACTTAAACTTCGACAAACCCGTGAAAGATCGAAAGCGCATCGAAAGCAGACTCAAGCAGCTCAACAAAGAGGTTTTTGGAGATGCCGAAAGAAGGCGCATCTATTTCCCGTTTATAGATGGGCAGCCACATACTGGCGAGAGTATTCGTACCAATGCCCGGAGCGATCAAACATTCGATCAGATCGCTTTCTTCCTCGGCTCCGGGGAAAAGCAACTCCCTAATGATAAATGGCGAGAACAGGTCGATAGAAGCAAGCCGGATGGGTTTGATTATGGAGTGTTCAATTTCAGTGATCTGTTCGCCAGATCAATTATGGGCAAGGCCTATAGAAGATTGAGCAAGGCAGAAAAACAAGCCCTGGGCAAGAAATTCGAGCATTCAGTCAGTGACCACATGCCCATCTGGGCACGAATTCCGCGGCCGGGATTTTAACGCTTCCCTGGACGCGGTTGCGCCAGCCATCAGCGACGAAAAAGCCGGTTGCCGAGCCTTCCTAAGTCAGAAACACATCCAATTCATGCAATCGCTGCTCAATCGAAGTGCAAACCAGGTCGCTGATGGTCCCACTCGATTGGGTTAGCGCCTCCGCCCAATTCTCCGTGCCCGCCAGCTGCTGGAACCCCGGCGCGCTCGATCACGGCAATTTCCTTCAGAGTTTGTGGTGCTCTATCCTAGCCTTGCAGCGTAAGGTACTGAGGCTATGACTGACCTTATCTGGATTGCCATTTTTGGCGCCGGCATCTTCCAGGCGCTTTTCCTGGGCGCGGCCGTTGCGTTTCGCCCGCATACCAACCGACTCGCCGGGCGCCTGTTGAGCCTGCTCCTGGCGCTGATCGGAATTGGCCTGTTTGCGGAGCTGGTCCAGAGCGAGTTGCCGCCCAACCTCGCCCTGTTGCTGGCCTTCCTCAATATCAATACAGAGCTCGCAGTCGGCCCTTTTTACTACCTGATCGTCCGCTCGATGGTGTATCCGGATAGGTCGTTCCGCACGCGGGATATCGCCCATTTCCTGCCCTTTGCTGTAGGAGTGACAGCGTGGTTTGTGACCTGGTGTTTTATTGAGGATCCGGAAGTCCTTTATCGCCATGAGTTCCAGGCGCGACTGCCGCTCTTCGAGTACCTCCTCGTCAAGGCCGGCCTGATGTTTACGTATCTGGCGGTTACCCTGCGCATGCTCACGCGGGCATCCGCGGAAACACAGTCGCTGACCAGCGGCCGGCATGTAATTTCCGTCTCTACCCTGCGGCGCTGGTCGCTCGGCGTTGGTGCCATTCCCCTGACGATCTACCTGATCACGATAGTCGAGCAGGTGGGAATTCTGCCTGGCATAGAGTCGGACCAGATTGCAGGGATCATTTTGGCTGGCGCTATTTTCTCACTGGCGTGGCTGGTGGGATCAAGGCCCTGGCTGTTGTCGCTCAAGCCCAAACCCACAGAGAGCGCCCGCTGGTCGGAACAGGCCAATCTTCTACACAGCTACCTGCAGGAAAGCCGGGCCTGGCGGGAGATTGACCTCAGTCGCGCCGACCTTGCGCAGGCCGTGGGCTGGACAGAGCGGGAGCTTTCCCAGGTGATTCGCCTGGGTCTCAACGATTCCTTTTACGGCCTTCTGAATGCCTACCGGCTCGACGAGTTCGAACGCCTGGCACACGATCCCGCCCGGGCCGGCGACGATATCCTCACCCTCGCATTCGAGGCCGGATTTAGCAGCAAGGCGGTGTTCTACAGGGAATTTCGCGCCCGCCACCAAACCACGCCCAGCCAATACAGATTTCTGGAATTGTCCGCCGAGAACGCGTCTCCCTGACGGCACAGAGACGACCAGGCACCCTGCACGCCGCAGAATGGGCTTCCTGGACTGTTATCTGGAGAGGCCCAATGCTTTGTCAGAACCTTGATTTTCGTGCACTAGCGGTCGCATTTCTTCTGCTAACCAGTGCGTGCAGCTCCCCCAGTGGGTTGTACGAGGACATCGCATTTACCGGAGCTGACGACACCCGGCTGCAGGGCACGCTCATCCGGCCGAACAACGCCGCGGTGCCGCTGCCGGCGGTGGTTATCCTCCACGGTGCTGAGCCCGCCACTCGCGACCGGCTGATCTACCGGGTGACGACAGAGATTTTCCTGGATCGCGGCATTGCGGTATTTGTCTACGACAAGCGTGGTGCCGGCGACTCGGGTGGTGACCACGAATCAAGAAGTTACCGGCAACTGGCGGACGATGCGGTCGCCGCCATAGGCCTGGTCAAATCACATCCGGATGTTGATCCCGGTCGCGTCGGTCTCATGGCGATCAGCGAATCAGGCTGGCTGGCGCCAGAGATCGCGGAGCGAAGCGGCGTCGCCTACGCCATCAACAAGGTGGGCTCTGCGCTATCCGTCAGGGACACGATTGCCTGGGAGGTTTACAACGAGATGCTGGCGGCCGGCGTCAGTAAGGCTCGTGCCAGGGAGCAGGTGGAGATCTATCGGCGCATCTGGCGTTACCGTATGAACCCCACTGACTCCGAACGGGATGCGCTTCGGAGCCTGCTTGCCAACTGGCAGGATGCCCCGGACTCGGAGCTCCCTCGAGCCCTGAAAGACAACGTCAGCGCCGTATACGTGGAAGACCTGGGCTACGATCCGACGCCCTATCTCAAGCGGCTGCAAATACCTTTTCTGTTCCTCTACGGGACCGAGGACGTCAACATTCCCACCGCACAATGCGTGATCAGGCTCGGCGAGCTGTCGGCTGCGGGGGCGACCGTGAGCTATCAGGTTTTCCCTGGAGAGGGGCATGAATTGGGCGGGTTCAGCATTGTCCCCCCTTTCTATGCATATGCACACGGTTTTGCCGCCGCAGTCGGCGATTTCGCCGAGAAACACAGCCAGGCGCCGACCCGGCAGGGCGGTGAGTAGTGTTGGATCGACTCGTTGAGTCCGCGCACCAGAATCCCGTAAAGAAGTTTCGATATCGGTCGATTGATTAGGTAGCAGGCGCCCTCAGGCCTTCGCGGGGCGTCGTGGAAATCCGGTGGGGTGCGGCGATAACCCGGGCACCTCCAGGTTCAGGGGATCAAGTCTATGAAAGGTCTGTTAATCATCATTGTTCTCGGCGTGGGCGGCTATTTCCTCGCCGGCGAGCTCGGCTTAATCAAGACCGGCGAATCCGAGGCGGTCTCCACCTACAAGCAGTTCATGGACAGCTATATCGTCCGGCGTTACGACGAGGCGTCTGCCTATGCGACAGATTCCGCTGCTCGCAAGGTGTCCTCTGACCAGTCCCGCACGAGCATGAGATTCATGGGCAGGAACGTCGACACCCCGCTGGCTGACAAGGGCATTGTCGAGGCCTCCCGGGTCAGGGTGATTGAAGAGCGGGAGGAGGGTGACGCGGTGCATCTGACACTGGTCTACAGCGCTTCCCTCTCCTGGGCGGGTTCAACCGCAAACCGGATGTCCCCGGGCAGCTGGCGTCACTGGGACCAGAAGGCGCGGCTCATCTGGTCGTCCGACGGGTGGAAAGTAGCCAGCTTCAGTAGCTTCGAAAAAGCTGAATAGCACACACGGCGGTTCGCCAACGGAAAACTTCGGGGCCACGTTCTAGCGCCGCCAGGTTTCGACACTCTCCAGCTCTACCGCCTCCGGCTCCACGCGCCAGATGTCGCGGCAGTATTCGCGGATCGACCGGTCCGACGAGAAAAAGCCCATGCGAGCCGTATTGAGTATGGACATGCGCGTCCAGCGGTCCGGGTCAGGCCAGGCCTCGCCAACTCCACGCTGGCAGTCCAGGTAGGATTCGAAATCAGCCATCACGCAGAAGGGGTCGTGGTATTTCAATGCATCTACCAGCGGCTGAAACATGGCGCGGTCCCCCCCGGAAAACGTCCCATCGGCGACCATGTCCAGGGCGGTCTTCAGCGCGGGATTGCCATCGTAGTAGTCCAGTGGCTGATAGCCGGACGCCTGCAGCGCGTGTACCTCGTCCACGGTCTTTCCGAACAGGAAGAAGTTCTCCTCGCCCACCGCATCGCGAATCTCCACGTTGGCGCCATCGAGAGTGCCGATCGTCAGCGCCCCGTTCAGCGAGAACTTCATATTGCCGGTGCCCGAGGCCTCCTTGCCCGCCATGGAGATCTGCTCCGACAGATCTGCCGCGGGATAGATACGCTCCGCCGTCTTGACGCTGAAGTTGGGGATGAACACCACCTTCAGGCGGTCGTTGACCGCGGGATCTGAGTTGACGACCTCGGCCACGGCATTGATCAGCTTGATGATCAGTTTGGCCATGCGGTACCCGGGCGCCGCCTTGCCGCCGAAGATGAAGGTGCGCGGTGCCAGGTCTGTGGATGGGTCGTCCAGCCACTGCCGGTACAGGTGCACGATGTGCAGGACCGCCAGGTGCTGGCGCTTGTACTCGTGGATGCGCTTGACCTGAACGTCGAACATTGAGCCGGGATCGATGTGGTCGGCCAGCGGGTCGCCGATATGCTCGAGCAGGTGCGCCTTGCAGCGGTTCTTCACGGAGCGCCACTGCGCCTGAAAGCCCTTGTCGTCTGCTAGCGACTCCAGCTCGCGCAGCCGCTCGAGGTCGGTCAGCCAGCCCTCGCCCACCTGCTCGGTGATGAGCGCCGCCAGCCCGGGATTCGCCAGTGCAATGAACCGCCGCGGCGTGACGCCATTGGTCTTGTTGTTGAACTTGCCGGGGTAGAACTCGTGGAAATCGTTCAGGACGTGTTTCTGCAACAGCTCAGAGTGCATCGCGGCAACGCCGTTGACCGAAAAGCTGCCGACGGTGGCCAGATTAGCCATGCGCACCGAGCGCCCGCCGGCCTCATCGATCAGTGACATGCGCCGCACCCGGTCGGTGTCATCCGGAAAGCGCAGGCGAACGTCATCGAGGAAGCGCTCGTTGATCTCGTAGATGATCTCCAGGTGGCGGGGCAATATTCTCTGGAACATATCCAGCGGCCAGGTCTCCAGTGCCTCCGGTAGCAGCGTGTGATTGGTATAGGCAAATGTGTGGGTGGTGATGTGCCAGGCGCGGTCCCAGTCCATGCTGTGCTCGTCCAGCAGCAGTCGCATCAGCTCGGGAACGGCCAGTGCCGGATGGGTGTCGTTCAGCTGGACGACAATCCATTCGTGTAGGTTGTCGGGCGTCCCGCCCCGAATCATGTGCAGGAAGAGCAGGTCCTGCAGGGAACAGGACACCAGGAAATACTGCTGTTGCAGGCGCAGGTGCTTGCCCGCGACCGGCTCGTCGTTGGGATACAGCACCTTGGTCAGGGTTTCCGAGGCCACTTTCTCCTGCACCGCCCCGTAGTAATCGCCGACGTTGAAACTGCCGAAATCGAAGGATTCCGTGGCCTCCGCCGCCCAGAGCCTCAGCAGGTTGACGTTGTTCACACGGTAGCCGGGGATCGGTGTGTTGTAGCAGACGCCCCGCACCGCGCGATCGTACACCCAGCGGGTCCGGGCCTGGCCGGCTTCGTCTTGCCAGTTTTCCGTGTGGCCGCCAAAGCCCACCTGGTAGGTGTATTCCGGTCGGCGCACCTCCCAGGGGTTCCCGTTGTGAAGCCACAGGTCGGTCTTCTCCACCTGCCAGCCGTCTTCGATGGTCTGCTGAAATATGCCGAACTCGTAGCGCAGCCCGTATCCCACCGACATGATCTGCAGACTGGCGAGGGAATCCATAAAGCATGCCGCCAGGCGGCCAAGTCCGCCATTGCCGAGGCCGGGTTCCTGCTCCTCCTCGGACAGCTGCTCCAGTTCGAGCCCCAGCCCCTCGAGAGCCTCGGTCAGCTCCTGACGGATTCCGAGGTTGAGAATGGCGTTCTCCAGGTGCGGGCCGGGCAGGTACTCCGCCGACAGGTAGCAGACCGTGCGCCGGGGTTGCCCCAGCATATGGCGCGCCGTGCTCAGCCACCGCTGCATGAGGCGGTCGCGGACCGTGCAGGCAACGGCCAGGTACCAGTCGCGTGGGCTCGCCAGCCGCGGCAGCGTGCCGCATCCATAGAACAGGTTATCCTGGATGGCCCGCTGCAGGGTCGCCGGGTCGATACCCGTACGATCGTCCTCCACCACGACCGTGCCCTGGTTTTCCCGTGCGCTTTTCGCCATTGGCACTCTCCCGCCGCTGCCTGTGCTCGACCTCTATAATTAGCTTAGCAGGGCCACCGTCAGGCGTGCCCGGGGAGGGGGCTGGGCGTTTCCACAGACAACGGAAACGCCCGTGCTAGACTTTGGTGACGAGTGGTCAGAAAGCTCCACAAGTTGTTTGCTCCAAGAACCTGAATAAAAACCCTGGAGAGTAGTCGTGGGAGATGACAGGGGTAAGCTCGAAGCCGAAATCAATGTCCTGCGGAAGATTGCCTACACCGCAGGGCTGCTTCACGGCGATATCACCATCAGGACCTTGCTGGAATCCCTCGCTGAGGGCGTCGTCGTTATCGACACCGGGGGCCGGATCATCTCCATCAACCGCCGCATGGAGAAAATGTTCGGCTACGAACGGGGTGAGATCCAGGGCATGGACGTGGGCATCTTCATCCCCGACAGCGCCAAGGACGTTCACGCGCAGCACATCCGGGAATACTTCACCCAGCCCCGCATCCGGCCCATGGGCATCGGACTGGAGCTTCGGGGGAAGAAAAAAGACGGCTCGGAAGTCCCCATTGAGGTCAGCCTGAGCTCTCTGGATGTGGAGACCGGCAAGCTGGGTCTTGCCTTCATCACGGACATCTCCGAGCGGCAGCGCGCGGAATCCCAGCTGCGCGATCGAAACCGCGAACTGGACGAATTCGCCCAGCACGTCGCCCATGACCTGAATAACAGTATCAGCACCCTGATTGGTTTCAGCGATGTACTCATTGCGACCACCTCGGACAAGAGCCTGGACGAACAGCGCGGCCTGCTGCAGGAGATATCCACCAGCAGCAAGAAGATGGCGGAAATCGTGAAGGAATTGCTGCTATTCGCTCGCTTGAACAAGGAAGACGTCGACTACGCGGAGATCGATATGCCCCGGGTGGTGGAAGATGCCACAGCGCGTTTGCTGCCGCGCATCCGTGAGCTGGGGGCGACAGTCGAGATTGGGAACGTCGATGTGCCCGCGGTCGGCTATGCTCCCTGGATCGAGGAAGTCTGGTTCAACTACCTCAGCAATGCCCTGCAGTACGGCGGCACGCCGCCGCAGATCGAAATCGGCTGTGAGGAAGAGGGCGATCAGGTCCGTTACTGGGTCAGGGACAACGGTGACGGGGTGACGGAAGAGGCGCTGTCGGTGCTGTTTGATGAATTCAACGAGCAGCGTCGAAAGCTCGTCAAGGGAACCGGACTGGGCCTGACCATCGCCAGGCGAATTCTCGACAAGCTCAATGGCACCGTGGGCGCTTCCAGTCAGCCTGGCCAAGGCAGCGAGTTCTATTTCAAACTACCCAAAACCTGAGGAACACCCGGAGGAAATACGATGGCAAAACTTGGTTATGTCACCCTCGGCACCAACGACCTGGAAAAGGCGGCAGCATTCTACGATGAACTGCTCGGCAGTATTGGTCACACCCGCATCTTCCAGGATGAGCACGGCTTCATTGCCTGGGGCATCTCGCTGGACGAGCCCGCACTGGCCATCACCCCGCCCTTTGACGGCAACCCCGCCACCGTGGGCAATGGCATCATGGCAGCGATGAACATGGACTCCAAGGAGGCCGTGGATGCCTTCTACGCCAAGGCCATCGAACTCGGCGCCACCGACGAGGGACCGCCCGGGCAGCGCATCGAGGGTTTCTACGCCGGCTACTTCCGTGACCTGGATGGCAACAAGCTGAACGCGTTCATTTTCGGCTGAGTTAGATTATCCCAGGCGTGTCAGGATCGACTCCCGTGCAGCAGTAATTTCAAGTCTCTACGTTTGACTCGGCTTGAGGCTACTAGTGAGGGGCTTCTATGAATCGTCAAGTGAATCACAAGGTCATGCGCGTGGTCGTCGGGCTAATCGCATTGTTCCTGGCGCCCACGGTCTGGCTGTTGTCAGCGACCCAGCAGCCGCTGACATCGATCAGCATTTCATACTGGACTGACGCCAGAGACTTGTTTGTCGGATCGCTCATTGCAGTGGGCTTTTTCCTGGCCGCTTACAACGGCCAGGGAGGAGGACGTGACTGGGAGTACTACCTTAGTAAGGCGGCCTGCGTATTCGCAGTGTTTGTCGCGCTTTTTCCCACCACCGGTTTCTCCGCGGATGATGTGGCCGCTAAATGGGTCCGCTCCACGGCGGGACTCGTTGGGCTGGAACCGGAGGAGGTCCACAATATTTCTGCCATCCTCCTTTTTGCGTGTCTGATTGCCTTGATGTGGTTCTTTTCCAACCGTGCCAAGAGCAAAAACAGACCGGGTCGTGCTAACTTTTATCGAACGGTCAGTATTTCGATGGCTTCAGGTATCATCCTGTTGGTGATACTCGGGAAATTACTGGGATGGAGCAGCTATATCCTGTACGTGGAAATTTGGGGCCTTACGCTTTTTGGCGTCGGGTGGCTTGTTGCTGGAAGCTACCGAACGGTTTGACCGGTTGGCCGCTCAGCGGCGGTGAACATGCTGTCCGCTGAGTTCAAGGTCATTTGCCTCAATCTGGCCATCGTCCTGTGTGCCTATCTTGTTCTATATCCGCGGGTCGCTGGCGCTGATGGCCAGAAGATAGCGCGATACGATCTGCTGGCATCCGGCACAGCCCTGTTCATCGTCGGCTGGGTGTTCTGGGGCAGCGGCCAGTCGTTCAGCCTCCTGTTTTTTGATGCAAACTGGTTCTGGTTCACCCTGATCACCTACGCCATCATCGAAATACCTTTCATGACCTGGTATTTCAACAAGCACAACGCCTGGGCAAGCCTGGTCCCCGACATGGATTCACCGTCTGCGCCGACACGACCTCGGAAGAGCAATAACGTTTCAGTGAACTATGCGCAGCTTGAACAATACGGCGGGATGGAGCTAAACGTGGAGGTGAGATTCAGGTTCAAGGATGCAGCAATCCAGCAGGACGTCACTGACGCCTTCGACCTGGTAAATCTAAATTCTGATCAGCATCACACGAGTATTGGTGACCCGCTGGCAGAGCTGAAACGGCGGCTGTCCAGAACCCCGGAAGTTGCAGCCCTGCTGGATGGCTTTGAGTGGTTTGATGTCTACGTCACCGGCCTGGAGTGGATGGACAGCAGCCCGGGAGGGGGCACCATGCACTTCGTCACGGGCTCGGATGGTGTCGACTTCGCCTATGAGTTGGATCAGCTATTGATCGCATTGGGCGCCAGCGATGTTCGGATCAAAGTTTCTGGTGACGTGGGAGAGGTTTGACGCCTAACTCCATGCCGCAAGAGCCCCAAACGCTGGACAATTGATCACGTCTATTGCTCCACGGGCGACCACGCAAGTGGTCGTCTTGAATTTCCTTCACTAGACACATCCCAAACAACTGCGGAGTACTTGCAGCAGCGAATGCAAGTAAGAGGCAGTCGTCGAAGTGCGTCCTTCCCCGCTGTCTATACTTCAGCTCCCCAGCGGCTCGTGGCTCTGCAAGTTACTGATACTAAACGAAAATTACTTTCTCTTAATCCACGGGAATCAGCATATGAAAACACTCAGGCATATCGCTGTCCTTGCGTCGTTTGTTGTGGTGATGTCGGCCCAGGCCACCATCACCGCGCAAATGAATCTGGAGCAGCTAGTAAACAATTCTGCGCGTGTGTTTGTCGGAGAAGTGGTCAGTCTCCGCGAAACCCGCGTCGCCATGGGCGGTGGAGAAGTCCCCGCCGTCACCTATCGCCTCAGGGTCAGCGAGACCTTCAAAGGCGAATACGAGCAGGTCAAGGAACTGCAGTTTGCGGAAGTCACCATGGTTGGAGCGCTCAAGCATGTGCAGACCGGCCGTCACCCCATATCCGACTTCCCGGTGTTGAGCCGGGGTACTGAATACCTTCTGTTTGTGGCGCCCGAGGGTCCGACCGGGCTTACTGCCACCATGGGGCTTGGCCAGGGCTGCTTTCACCTCTCCAGTGGGGAAGAGGGCAGGGTCGCGCTCAACCTCGTCAACAACGCCGGGTTATTCGCCGGCATGAATGTCGGCATTGCCGACAACGCACCGGTCAGCTATGCCGAGCTCGCCGACATGATTCGCGCGATCGCAGGAGGTGCCCAGTGAAGATTCCCATGATGCGCCGCCTGTTGGCGGCAAGTGCAGTCTGTGTCGCGTCTTCGCTGAGCTTTGCCAGCGGACCGCTGAACCAGAATCCCAATGACCCCGACGGCGTTGAGCGCTGGCCCAACGGCGGCGCAAATATCCCGTTCAACCCTGACGGTGTGCCCGCGGGCGGCTCTACTGCGCTGGCCCTGGGCCCGTTGACCTATGACGAGGCCGTGGCGGAAACCGAGGCGGCGTTCGCGCGCTGGCAAGCCATACCAACCGCCACTGCAACCTACAGCAACAATGGTCCGATGCCCTTTGACATCGATGTCACCAACTATGGACCCTTTGTCGCGAACCTTTTTTTCGGACTGAACAATGCCGACGGCTTCAGCCCGATCGTCTTTGACGCCGACGGGTCGATCTTCGTGGACCTGTTTGGCGTCAGCGGTGTGTTGGGCTTCGCCAGCACGGACACTCGCGACGCCAACGGCAATCCCATCGAGGCGGTGTCCTTTCTGAACGGCGGCTCCGTCCTGGGCGGCTTCCCGCTGGAAGACTTCAAGGCTGTGATCTTCCATGAGTTCGGTCACTACAGTGGTCTGGGGCACACGGTGGTCAACGGCCAGAGTGTTGCCTTTGGTGATCCCAGCGGTCCTGCACCGTTCAACACCTACGGGTTCTCACCGGTGGACCAGACAGAGACCATGTATCCGTTCGCACTGATCGGTGGCGGGCAGGCCACGCCGCATGCGGACGATATTGGCTTCTATTCCTTCCTCTATCCATCGCCGACCTACTTCTCAGGCTCCGGCACGATCAGTGGGCGCATTCTTGCCAGCAACGGCACACCGCTGACTGGGGTTAACGTGATTGCCCGCAACGTGGCAGATCCGTTTGTCGACGCTGTCTCCGCCATTTCCGGGGATCGCGGCGTCACCGGGGACTACACCATCAACGGTCTCACGCCGGGTGCCAGTTACACGGTGCATATCGACGGCATCATCCAGGGCGGATTCAGCACACCGCCGATACAGCCCTTGCCAGGCCCCGAGGAGTTCTACAATGGAGCCGCGGAGTCCGACAACGTCTCGTCGCCTGACGACCCCGGAGAGTCGGTAGACGTGGCGGTTATTGCCGGAACGCCCACCACGGGTATCGATGTCATCTTCAATGCGCCCGCACCGGGAGATCCGCTACCCCTCGGGCTCGACGATACGCTGGAGCTTTTCCTGCCGTTTACCTTCGAGTTCTGTGGCCAGGAGTTCGACTCGCTGTTTGTTAACTCCAGCGGCAACGTCACTTTTGGTGAGGGTGCGCCCTTCTCGTTCATTGAATCCACGGCGGGCTTCTTGTCTGGTCCACCGCGGATCGCAGGGCTCTGGCGTGACCTGAACCCCGCGGCTGGCGGAATCGTGACCTTCGACCAGACAGCGGACTCGTTCTCGGTGATCTTTGAGGATGTACCTGAGTTCTTCGCCACAGGCGCGAACTCTTTCTCGATGACCATCTTCGCCGTGCCTCGAGACGACGACGAGGACGATGACGACGATGATGATGACGATCGTGAGCGTGGCCCGGGAGGCCGCATCCAGATCGATATCGGTGATCTCGACGCCACTAGCGGCCTGGTCGGCTACAGCTGCGGCGGCGCCATCGCGTCTGGCTTTGAGCAATCCGTTGACCTGAGTGCGCAGCGCAAGAACATCCGCACCCGTAATCAGGCCGCCATCTTCGAGCTCTTCAACTTCGCAAATCCGAATGATCTTGAGGCGTCGACCGTGCGTTTCCGCGGTACAACGGCCTTTACGGATCGTTTCGAGCCGAACAACACCCCGGATCAGGCCAGCAAGGTACGCCTGCCCTTCGATACTGTTGATCGCTATAGCGAGATCGATCCCGCCGGTGGCGACGTGGACTGGTATCGGTTTGAGGCCGAAGCCGGCACCACGTTGATCGCCACGGTCGAGACAGGCCAGCTGGATTCGGTGCTGGGTCTGTATAGGCTCATCGGCCTCGGCTGTCGTGAGGAAGATGACGACGACGATGACGATGACGACGATTGCGATGATGACGAGCGTCAGCCGGTGGAGGCGGTGCAGCTCACCGTCGACGATGACGGAGGAAGCGGCTTGTTGTCACGTATTGTCTTTCCGATTGAGGAGTCCGGCACCTATGCCATAGCGGTATCCACCTTCGCCGACTTCGACTTCACGGGAGACGGCTTCAGCAGTGGACGTTACGTCCTGAGCCTGGAGACTATCGACGGTATCCTGTTGTCACTGGGTGACGACGACTCCGTCGAGGTGCCCCTGCAGTTCACGTTCCCCTTCCAGGGCGAGAACTGGGCCAGTGTCTTCGTTAACTCGAACGGTAACCTCACCTTCGGTGCTGGTGACACCGACTTCTCAGAGAGTGTCTTTGAGTTCCTGAACGGCCCGCCGCGAATCGCCGCACTGTACGATGATCTCTCGCCCAACCAGGGCGGCCTGGTCATCGTCGACAGTGACAGCGCCTCATTCTCGGTAACGTTCCAGGATGTGCCGGAGTTCTTCAGCAGTACGACGAACACCTTCGCGGTGACATTCGATGCCGCCGGGAATGTGTCTGTCAGTTATGGCGTGATCTCGGCGGTGGATGGGATCGCCGGCGTCACCGAAGGGAACGGAGCGCCCGATCCCGGGCCTACCGACCTGTCGACAGCGACCGGACTGTCTGCAGTGGGTACCACCTACGAGCAGTTCAACTTCGGTAATCCGAACGACCTGTCGTCGACGCAGCTCGACTACAGCAATCCCTAGATTCGGTTAGAGTCGCAAGTGTGATCGGGGCAGCCACGCTGCCCCGTTTTTTTTGGCAACACGCTAACAGCCGATCAGGCGATAAACCCGCCCGACTGCCGTCGCCAAAATCCCGCGTACGGGATGTCCCCGGTGAGTATCACATGATTTTTGGCATGCGATGCTCGCGAGCAATCAGTCTCCAGGTATCGTTCCATGACCACCGTTCTGAACGTTTGCACTGCTGCCAACAAGTTTGGTGATGCAATCCATCACGCTTGTTGGTTCCTCTACAACAGCGGGCGGGTCAACGGTGTCATCTATAATATGCGCATCCCTTCCTGCTACAAACCAGATATCGAAAGGAACACCGAGAATGTGTGAGCGCCCGTAGAGTCTGTCAGCGGGTTGCCGTGGTGTCGAAGGCCCTCCGTTGATGCCTGGCATGTCTGGAAGAATGTGTTGCGGATCGTTGATACTCAGGTATTCGAACTGCATTCCCGCCCATCCGTGAGGTGTATTTCCTACCGCCGACAGCACACTGTAGGTGTAGGTTTCGCCTGATGCCGTAAGTTGAATTTTTGTGCCCGCCTCCGGATAGTAAGCTGGGTCTTCTACAAAGTCTGGCACGCCGGTCACCACAAATTCGCGGCCGATATAATTGTTTATCTCCATTTACCTCTCCCTCATTTAATCTCTGTTTCCATGTGTAAGGCGTACCCTGCCCAGAAGTATGGGTGACGGTAACGTCCGCTAGATAACATCTTGTGCTGTGAAGCCCTAAGCGCTTCAGCCGGCAGTGTTCCCTTTGAAATTTCGGTGTAGAAATTGAGCATGAGACTTCTGGAGCTTTTATCCGACACGTTCCAGAGAGTCGCTATCACTTCATCTGCACCGGCATTTGTAAATGCTCGGGCAAGGCCCTGCAGCCCAAGCCCGTCGAGTCTTCGACCGAGGGATGTTTCGCAGCCATTTAGAACAACAAGTCTTGCTGCAATGTCCAGATGCTCAAACTCCTGCCAACTGGTAAACAATCCTTTGCCGTCTTTGCCAGCGAGAACCAAACCCGCGACCTCACTTTCATAGCTGGAGACATAGCCGTGAGTGGCAAAATGCAGAATATCTGCACCAGCGAATTCGGTTTCTCGAAGGTTATCAATAGTCGCGGCAGAACCAGAGAAAATCGTCGTGCGCTCGGTGCCGAAAATAGTGCCAATCTCTTCCGCCTCTCGGGCAGCCCATGGGAGTGGTTTCAGTTCTTGAGCCCAGTTCCTGATCGCATCACTATCTGCTGGTGTGGTCGTTGTTGCGGAGTTTTCCAAAAGTTCTGTTGTGACCACGGCAAGGCTTTGGTAGCCTTCCCGGCTCGTTATGCCACTCGGGAATCTTTGTGCGTAGCTAACTCGGTAGTCCATTGCCACAGGTCTATAGCGAGCATCTTTTCCCCCGGTGTGGAGTAGAGAAGCCGGCAAGTAGTGAAGTGGTCCGTCCATGGCAAATATGAGATCGGGACGCGCACTCTCGTTCAAATATTGCCCTATGACATTCGGGCTGAAGGCCTTGATCGTATCGACAGCTCGATCACTGTGACTGGTTACCTGTTTTAGTACCTCGGAGATTTCTCTCTCTAATGCCCTTCTACCAGGTAGGGCTTTGAAGCTGAGCTCATCCTTTGTTAGAGAAAAAACATAGCTCTGCGACTCACCCACGGAATACGCGAGATAGTGAGCGCTTTTTTCCATTCTTTTCTGGATTTCACTGACGCGGTCCATCCTCACCGGCTGCGCTAACTTTCCAGGATTTGACTGCTCGAGCTTGGCGTTTACTTCATCAAGCTTTATCCGGTAGCTGTCAGCTGCTGCCAAATCCCCGCGTTTCACCGACTTCAGAAAGCCGCTGTTGAGCTCTACAAGGCGAGTTTGATATTCAGGCCTTAAGCCCCCGGCGTTAAACAATCTGGATTTTTTGTATGCTCTGCTGGCTTCTGCAGCAAGAAACGCCTTCTCCAAGTCTTCAGGCCTGGAGTGCTCTTGGTATTTTTCTATCCACAGGCGGACCAAGTTGGAATGTGCAGAGTAGGCTTGCGAGTAGAAATCCTGGCCAATGCTCACATCCTCAAACCTACTCATAATCCTGTTGATGTACGTTACCGCTGACTGCGCATACTCGATTGATTTGCTCAAATCTCCATCACTGGCATAGCTTTCGCTAATTAGACTCGCAATTTCAATCATTGGTGCAATATAGCCCAGCGACTCGTAAGCGCTGAGAGATAAGTTGGCGTATAGCCTGCACCGTTCGAGATCGCCCTCTTGATAGCTGATTCGAGCCCATTGGAGATTCGCATCCGCGCGGACCTTTACGTTCTCTGTGATGCTGGACGCAATACTCGTTGATTCTTTGGATTCCTGAATGCGCCCAAGTTCCAGTTGATCCATTGCTACTTGTAGATGAGCTAGCGCAAGATTATTTTTATTCTTTGACTTCAGTGTTTGCTCATAGTTGAGCCTTGCAATGTGATGTTCCAGCGCCTCCTGCGTCTTTCCAATCTTCCGCTTTAAAGTGCCAAGGTGGCCTTGTATTGCTGAGTACAGGCGTCCCTCACTTCGGTTGGCAAGCAATTTGCTACCTCGTGTGAGGTAGATTTCTGCTTTGTCGTCGTTCCCTGTGCGCAGGTACAAGACTCCAATTGAAGTAAGTATGAATGCCCGCGTGTCAGGCGACTCAATGTCACCCAATAGCTCGAGGCCGCGGAAATATGCAGCTTTTGCAAGGTCGTACTTTCCCTGTTGAATGTATCCGTAGCCGACATTGTATGCACTCCGCGCGGCTTTTTCGTAATCCCCGATCTCCGTAAAAAGGCTTGCAGAAAGTTTGAAGTGATGATTTGCCTGGTCATAGTCTTCCTGGTAGCTGAAGTATCCACCGAGGTTGTTGTGTACGAATGCAACCTGAGCCGGATAGCCTTCTGCAAGAGTCAGGGATTCACGCAGGCACGGCTTTGCGGAATTGTCACCGAGTAGCGTGTAGGCGTCGCACAATTCCGCCAAGGCTTGGGCATGCTCGCCCCGATATTTCGTGTTGGGCTGGCGATCGATTTCTTGATAATTTTGAACAGACTTCCTGCCGAGCTTAACGGCCTCGGTGATTCTGCCTTGCCTATACCTGACTTTTGCAAATATTTGATAGGCGCGAGCGCGTTCCCTTGCGTTCAGCGAACTTTCAGTAAGCTTAGCTATCACGTCCGCAGCAGTTTCTAGCCTATCAATTGCTATTAGAAGCTCCGCCCTGTTAATAGCAATCTGGTATTTCAGTTCGCTTTCCGGGGTTTTCTCTTCAGCACGTTTGAGCGCAAGCTCCGCGTTTATCATGCTCTCTTGAGATTCCCTTGGTAGCATGCCCGCGTTAGAAATTTCCTGATACGCTGCAAGGCTGTCGGTTCCCGTTAGTGCTTCCAGTTCTAGTTTGTAGTTTGTGCCGATCGCTTTGCCAAACTTTGGCTCAAGCTTGATACGGATTTTCTCCTCGTCGCCTCCCTCAAGTAGATAGTAGTCTGGGTGATTTACTCCAGCTGGCAGGTCTACGGAATACTTTTCCCCGGTGACTCGTGTCACATGCATTATGTAGTCGACATCAGACTCTCTTAGAACGATTAGCGTCGGGTTCTGCACGGTCCCTTCGAATGCCGGCTCTTCTGCGCGAACCCCAAGTGAGAGTAGTGTCATCGCGAGGGCCAGTTTGTATTTACGCAATAAGTTTCGTTCCTGACACATAGTTGATTAGGTCCGGGAGCGTTAGTCGCTCAGGATGCCTTCGATTCTTGATGGGGGAGTCTTTGATGGTCCAATTGGAGTCTCTCAGTACAGAGACTCTGGATTGACGGATGAGCCAGTGCAAGGTTTCGCCCGTGATTGTACTGCCTACATCGCCTAGCGTTGTCCCTGATTCAGCCTCAGCTTCCTGGAGAATGTAGAACCAAAGAGGCGTTCGCTTGTGAAAACTGTACTTTTCTACTGCTTCCTTCCTGCCTTTTACTTTTGAATTCAGAAATTTTTGCTCAGAAACTGAGCCAAACCCCAGATAGCTCGCCACGTCTTGCCCGCATGGCAGTCCATATTTGGAGCCTCTCAACAGGTTTCTAAGTGCGAGATTACCTTGTCCAGAGTGTGGCAATGCGCCTAGAGCATTTGCGATCATAGTATCTATGGGGCGAGAAGGGTTTTCCCAAAAAAGTCGCCAGTCAATTCGCCAATTGGCACGGAGCTTGTTTTCATTGTCTAGCCGCCCTAGGCCAGTGCGTCGTAAAAGTTCGCGAGCTCCGGTATTGGCTCGAAACTTATTCCAGACGTAGCGATTTCGAATCATGCTGTGACCGAAGCGGTATGCTGCACCGGAAAACTCGAGGGGCATAAATACCTGTTCGCCGCCATCGTAGGGTATTGAACTGTATGTTCCGAGCGATATTGAGTGAAGTACGGAAGGTTTCACAATCTGCGGCAAGAAGTCATCCAACAATATTTGCTGATAATGCCTGATGACCTGGTCCCTGACCTCCAGCACATCGGCCCGCGTGTGATACGTCTCGCTTGAATCACGGGCCAAAGTGTTTAGCTTGTTGTGGAATTGCATGAATAGGAGGTGAATGCTTGAAACGATAAGGTTGTCTTCATTTCTAGGGTCAGCGATCTTCGCTCTACCCATTAAATCTCGTGGCAGATCTTGAAGAGCAAACTGCTCGTCCACGCCAAGATCGAGTTGATCTAGTGGCTCAAATAATGTGCCAAATTCAAAGAAGCCGTAGTTGTTGAGATATTCCGCGTCAGGACCATAGAGGCAATCCAGGTCTAACGTCGGCGTCGCCAGTTGCTCGGGCAGACTTGTTGCTGGTGACGGAGATGCTATCTGGCCGCCAGCGGCATCTCGCGTAATATCATGGTCGATGAACTGGCCAAAGTAGGCGTAGGCTGAAGGTATGGTCGAATCGGTTTCGTCGGTATCGGCGACCTCCATCATTGTGTCAGAAAGAGCTTTCAACGCCGTGGTGTTAAAAGCCGCTCCATCTAGTTTCGGGAAAAGCCTGCCGAACCGCTTCCCAGTGAAGTCTGTGCTTTGGTGTCTTGACATGGATTTACCGGCACGTTCGCCTTTCATGAGGAGGTTGTGCAGTCGAAAAGAACGCGTTGCACAAAGCTACTGTGAGACCGGCACCGGAATTCAAGAACTAGGCCCCATCACCCATCGATCTCAGGCCGACTTATTTTCAGCTCTCGTTGAACGACGACATCGCCGTTTGCTGCGCTTACAACTAAGGTAAGGGCACTACCTCTAAATATTCTGCTGTCGTAAACAATGAGCAGTGCATCAGACTTGGATTCTATGCCCGAAATTTTCGAGATAGGGTTGCCTTGTGCATCTACTATTCTCACCTCGTAAGTTCCGGATCTCTCTACGTCAATATCAAAGACCAGGCTGGGGGTATTGATTTCGATCTCTTGTACTTGTGAGCTACCCCGAATCTCCCCAATCCACACCCTGCTCCCAGCTGATACATCAGTATCCTCCGGTCGTGGTGTGATTGTGACGATGCCTACAAGTGCAGCGAGTAGTGCAAAGTTTCCAAGTTGCACAGCCGGGATCTGAAACCAGTTGCCCACTATTTGAAAGAGTTTTAGGTGTGATTGTGAGCTCGATATACGCGAAATCTCGAGTTCATCTTGACGACTAGTCAGGCCTTCCTTCAGCGCTCGCGCAATTTCAATATCGTCAATTATGTCCGGATTGCTCATGAAATATAGCTCGAACTCAACCTGCTCTTTCTCGGTTAGCTGATCCAGAACGTATCGATTGACGATGTCGTGTTTTTCCAGGTATTCCTTATCCATAAGCTCGTAGTATCGAATACGCAAACTTGCTTACAGTTCTTCGAGTGACGACCAGTGCTCCTGCCAAGCTGTCCCGCTTGATTACCATACCAATAGCGAACATCAAAGCTTGTCTCCCAGTCTTTCCAGGACGATCGCCCTGAACCTTTGTCGGGCTCTGGAGACTACTTTGTCAAACTGGTCTGTACTTAAATCCATTGCGTCACAGACAAGAGGCTTTTCCTGGTTCCAGACGTAGAATCGCAGCAGTATTTCGCGATCACGCTTCATGGTGAGTTCCTCAAGTAGCTTGCCAATGAATTGGCTCTGTTCCTGCCTAAGAATTGATTCCAATTCGCTGACTCTACTGTCGCTTGTCATCTCGACAATTGCTGTATCGGGCTGGGTGTTTTGGCGTGCTTCCTTTCGGAAGTGCGCAATAACCAGGTTGTGTGCCACCCTATGTATGAAGGCATTAAGTTTCTCTGGCTGTTCAATACCCTCCGAACGAAGTCGTCGAATAATTACAATGAAAGTTTCTTGCAGCAAATCTTGCGCAAGTTCCGCGTCTCTCGTCCGATGTCGAAGTATTTCAAGAATTGACCGCTGGTAGGTATTGACCAGCTCTTGCTCAGCTTGCAGATCTCCAGACCGAATTCGATGTACGAGGCCTGCCGGAACTGACTCATCCGATTGTGACTCGGGGGCGGGCATCGCCTGCAATAACTCACCAAGTTTTTTATTTCGTCCAGTGTAGCCCACAGCTTCGTGCGTTCGCCAGCGTTGTGCTTTGAGTCGACTGGTTTTTTCGAATTTGAGAATTACCATATGGAATCCCTGGCGAAACGCCGGGCAAGGTTCTGGGCTCGGCCTAAGCCAGCACAGGCAAGTGCAATGGCACTGCGCCAAAAGTTGGGCATCCTTGCCCAGAAACGGTGAGTCCTTCTTGCCCAAGCTCTTCGCTACATAGGCAACTTATAGCTGTTGCCAGAAGCAACTTTCTCTCACCGTGACGGCGCAAAATATATGCGGCCGTCGAGGGCAAATGGCTTGCTGCTCAACCGTAAAGTAGCATCAGGCGATAAACCCGCCCGACTGCCGTCGCCACAGCTCAGCATAGAGACCGTTGCCGGCAACCAGCTCGTCGTGGCTGCCCTGTTCGATGATCTCGCCCTTGTCGATCACAACCAGCCGGTCCAGCGCCGAGATGGTGGAGAGCCGGTGTGCTATCGCAATCACCGTCTTGCCTTCCATCAACTGCATCAGGTTCTCCTGGATGGCCGCCTCTACCTCGGAGTCCAGCGCAGAAGTGGCCTCATCCAGTACCAGGATCGGCGCGTCTTTCAGGAACATGCGCGCAATGGCAATGCGCTGGCGCTGTCCGCCTGACAGCTTGGCGCCCCGCTCGCCGACCTTGGCGTCATATCCCCGGTTGCCGTCCTGGTCGCTCAAGTCCGCGATGAACTCGTGTGCGTTGGCCCGCTGTGCAGCGTGAACGATGTCTTCCTCGCTGGCGTCTTCTCGCCCGTAGGCGATGTTCTCGCGAATTGTCCTGTGCAACAGCGAGGTATCCTGGGTCACCACGCCAATCATGGCGCGCAGGCTTTCCTGGTCCACCCGGGATATGTCCTGGCCGTCGATCAGGACGCGCCCACCCTCGACATCGAACAGTCGCAGCAGCACGTTCATCAAGGTGGTCTTGCCGGCGCCAGAGCGTCCAACAATGCCAACTTTCTCGCCGGGCGCGATGGTGAGCGAGAAGTCATCGATCACGCCACTGCCCTTGCCGTAGTGGAAGCTGACCTTGTCAAACTTGACCTCGCCGCGTGCGACCTTCAAATCGGGTGCGTCAGGCACATCGGTGACCCTCTGCACCTGGGACAGCGTGTTCATGCCGTCGTGGGCCATGCCCAGGTTTTCGAACAGGTCCGACAGCTCCCACATGATCCAGTGGGACATGCCGTGCAGGCGCAGGACCAGGCCGATGGCGACTGCGACGCCGCCGACGCTGGTAGATCCCTCGAGCCAGGACCAGATGGAGACGAACCCGACCACAAACAGCAGCAGCGCATTGAGGGCATCGATGGAAACTTCTAGCCAGGTGCCAAGCCGCATCATTCGGTACACCTGGCGCAGGAAGTCCCGCATGCTCTCCCGGGCATAGTTTTCTTCCTGTCGCGCATGGGCGAACAGCTTCACCGTCATAATGTTCGTGTAGCTGTCCACTACGCGCCCTGTCATCATCGAGCGCGCATCTGCCTGCTCCTCTGCCACTTCGTGCAGCCGTGGCAGCAGCTTGCTCAGCACGAATATGTACAGGGCCAGCCAGCCGATGAACGGCAGCATTATGCGAAAATCAAAACTCGCTATCAGGAGAAGGCCTCCCAGGAAATACACCGACACATACACCAGCACGTCTGCGAGTTTCATGATGGCATCGCGCACACCGAGGGCGGTCTGCATGACCTTGGTAGCGATGCGCCCGGCAAATTCGTCCTGGTAGAAACCGAAACTCTGGCGCAGCAGGTACTGGTGCGCCATCCAGCGGATACGCATGGGGTAGTTGCCCATCAGGGATTGGTGGGTGACCAGACCCGCCAGCAGACTGATCAGGGGCATGGCCACCAGCACTACAGCAGCGATGAACAGCAGTGTGCCGCTTTCCTGCTCGAGGAAGGTCTCCCTGTCCGCCTCGGCCAGCCAGTCGACGATATTGCCAAGAAACCCGAACAGGCTGATTTCGATCGCTGCCAGCAGGGTCACCAGAAACGACATGACCAGCAGCCAGGGCCAGACCCCCTGGGTGTAGTGACGGCAGAAGGCCCACAGCGTGTCCGGCGGCCGCTCGGGCGCCTCCGGTGGGAACGGTTTGATCAGGTTTTCGAAGAAGGCAAACATGGCTTTTCTGTGTCCCTGCCTCGCGACTGCCGGAATAGGCGTGAATCGCGGCTGGTGTGTAGGGTAGCCGGGCTTTGTACGGCTGTCAGTGGTGATATTCCCGAACGCGGCGACTCCGGTATTCGGTATCTTTGGAACTGTTTAAACTGCCCCACAGACACAGATAAATCAGGTAGGCATGATCTATTCGGATCAATTGGCACAGCTCCTGCGCTGCCCCGTCAGCGGCGAGGCGCTTACCCGCGATGGCGATAGTCTGCGGACGGCGTCGGGGGAGCACGAGTACCCCCTGATCGAGGGCATCCCCTGGGTGTTGCCCAATGCCCGCAACTCGTTGCTGGACTGGGGCGCAAAGCTCAACCACTTTCGCCAGGTACTGGCGGCGGAAATTGAGCAACTGGAACGGGAGCTCAAGTCCGCGCCATCGGCATCCCTGGATCGCCTGGCCAGGATGCGCGATGCCAAAAAGTCGTTTTTGCGCGACGTCACTGAGCTGGTATTGCCGGTGGTGTCCGTCAAGGTGGCAGAAAAGTCCCTCTATGACGCGCTCAGGGACCGCGCGCCGTCCACTCAGAATTTGCTGAGCTATGAGTCGAACCTGTACCGGGACTGGATCTGGGGCGACGAGGAGAACCGGTTGAACACCGAACTGGTGCTGGCCGAATTCGGCGACCAGAAGCCCGGCCGGCTGCTGGTCCCTGGAGCCGGTAGTTGCCGCCTTGCCTACGACCTGCATGAAGTCCTGGAACCGCAGCTCACGGTGGCCACCGACATCAACCCTCTGCTGCTGCTCTCGGCCAACCGGGTCTTCAGTGGGCAGGACTTTACGCTGCACGAGTTTCCGGCCAACCCGAGGGGTGCGGGCAACATAGCGCTGGAACAACGCTTTCGTGGCCTGCCCGAGTGGCCGAAAGGCCTGCAGCTGGCCTTTGCCGACGTGGCCAGCCCGCCGTTTCAGCCCCATGCCTTCGACGCTGTTGTCACGCCCTGGCTGATCGATATCCAGCCGCAGGAGCTGGGCCGGTTCCTTACCCAGCTCAACCAATACCTGCCGGTGGGCGGACGCTGGGTGAATTTCGGCAGCCTGGTCTTCAACCAGCGCCGGGAAGCCTATTGCTACACGGTGGAGGAAGTGATGCAGGTGGCCGCAGACAGCGGCTTTGACATGGGTGACCCGGTGGAAACCGAGGTGCCGTACCTGAAGTCGCCGCACGAGGCCGGTTACCGGATGGAGCGCGTCTGGACCTGGCATGCTCAGAAAACTGCGGATGTAGAGGCGCGCCCTGCGGCGCAGGCGCTGCCCGAGTGGCTGCTGGACATCAGCCAGCCGATACCGCCGGCACGTTACTTCAAGGCATTCTCCCAGCAGCACCGGGTCTACGCAGAGCTGGCCGCCGAGGTCGACGGCAAGCTATCCATCAAGGCCATAGCCGGTCGCTTCGCCAAGCAGAACCGCATGGACCGGGCTGAGGCAGAGCAGTTGCTGCGAAACTTTTTCATGGATCTGCACCGACAGAACAGCAGTTTCTGAGCAAACCGGTCGATAGCTGGGGTATGCGGACCTCACAGGAGGTGCCTCGGCTGATCCATGGTGCTGCGTCCGGGCACCTATACTCCTATACAGCTATGTCTCGCAATTCTCCGCCAACGCCAGGATCGGCGACCATCGACGCAGACGTCTTCGACGTCCGCGTCATCAGTCGCTTCGCGCTAGGTTTGCTCCAGCAGAATTCACTCGATGACCTGCTCTGGGAGCTGGCAGAGAACGTCGGCAAGCTGCTCGGGTTTGACGACTGCGTCGTCTATCTTCGCGAGGGTGACGTGCTGGTGCAGGCCGCCGCCTACGGGGTCAAGAATCCCGCCGGGCGGGATATCCAGAATCCCATCACGATCCAGGTGGGGGACGGCATCGTCGGCGCCGTCTGTGAATCCGGCCGGAGTGAGCTGGTGGGTGACACCGAGATGGACCCCCGCTATATCTACGACCAGTACAGCGGCAAGTCCGAACTCAGCGTACCCATCATGTTCGAAGACAAAGTGCTGGGCGTGCTGGACAGCGAATCCGACGTCAGGAACGGTTTCGATGACGCAGATCTCAAGCGCTTCGAGGCCCTGGCCAATATCTGTGCGCCGCGGATTGCACAGTGCCTGACCCAGCGCAATCTCGATCGCGCGCTCAATGACCTGCTGATCGCCGCCGATCGTTCCATGGAGACCACGCGGCAGCTGCAGCAGGAGGTCGAGACCAGGAAGCAGGCCGAGCAGGCCCTGCAGGAACACAAGGATCAGCTCCAGTACCTGGTGGACGAGCGCACCCGGGCCCTGCAGGAGCGCGAGGCCCAGCTGCACCAGGCACAGAAAATGGAAGCCATCGGCACCCTGGCCGGCGGTATCGCTCACGACTTCAACAACGTGCTGGCCGGAATCAGCGGCTATACCGACCTGGCCCTCAACGCGACCGACATGGGACCCCAGGCGGCGGAGCACGTGGAACAGGTGCGCCTGGCGGCGCAGCGGGCGGCGGACCTGGTTCGGCAGATTCTCTCATTCAGCCGCAACACCAGCAGCGACAAGGCGGTGATTGACCTGGTGGAAGTCGTCGATGAGGCGCTGAGGCTGATGCGTCCCACGCTGCCCAGCAGCATCGAGGTGGTCGCGACCCGGGATCTGGACGAGGCGCTGGTGCTGGCGGATCCCACCCAGATGCACCAGGTGTTGTTGAATCTCTGCACCAACGCATCGGCGGCGATCGGCAACAACCCGGGAAGCATCAAGATACACCTGGCGCCGGCCGGCGAATCCGTCAGCATCAGCGTGACGGATACGGGCTGCGGCATCCGGGAAGAAGACGCCCAGCGCATTTTCGACCCCTTCTACACCACCAAGGACGTCGGCGAGGGTACCGGTCTCGGCCTCTCTGTCGTCAGCTCGATTATCGATAACCACGGCGGCGACATAGAGGTCAGCAGCCTGCCGGATCGCGGCACCTGCTTTACCATTCACCTGCCGCTCAGCGCCAACGGCAAGTCGCCGGAAGCCGAGACCGAGGAGCAACCCCGGCAGGGCAGTGGCAGGGTCCTGCTGGTGGACGACGAGATCATGATCCTGCGCCTTTACGAAACCATGCTGGTGCAAAGCGGCTACCAGGTGACGCTGGCCCAGGACGGCGAGGAGGCACTGGCCCTGTATGAAGCAGAGCCGGAGCAATTCGACGTTGTAGTATCCGACGAAACGATGCCGCGCATGCACGGCAGCCAGCTGGCATTGAAAATCCGCGACATCAACCCGCAGCAGCCTTTCATTCTCTGCAGCGGGTTCCATGCATCCCATTCCGACGGCCAGGCGGGCAAATCGGGCGTCAGCCGCTACCTGAACAAGCCGGTCAAATTGACAGACCTGGCGCAACTGGTCGGAGAGTTGCTGGGCGAACCGGCACGCTGAAACTGTAAATATTCCACGATCGCGGGTCAGCACATGGTTCAGAAGGGAAAACCTTGCCCTGAATCAACGTGATTCCTGCCCAAATTGGCAATCTGTCATAGGAATAACACACGGTTCTGATTACCCTGTCTGCGCGATTGGCAAACAGCTGTTAGGAAAGCAGTTTTTACAGTCGCCCAGACACTCAACTTTGGAGACACCACAATGCGTACTCGCTCGATTCGCAACTGGATGACGGCAGCCCTGGCGGTCGCCGGCTTCGCACTGGTCCCCGCCGGCCAGGCCGCGGAAGACAAATGGACCTTTGGTATCGGTACGGGCCTCAGCCTGCTGGACCTGGACGGTGACGTTGGCTTTACCACGGCAGACGGCGGTGCGATTTTCGAACTGGACCTCGACAACAGCGACACCGCTGACATGTTCGAGTCGGCTTTCGGCTTTGGTGGCTTCGCCAACAAGGGCCGCTGGACCATCCACTTCGGCTACGCAACCCTGACTTTGGAAGACAGCGATGCCGACCTCGATGCCGACTGGGATCGGGTGGAAGCCAACCTGGCCGTGGAGTACGCGTTCTACCAGGCCGGCAATCACACCTTTGGTGTGCTCGGCGGGGTGCGCATGTACGACCACGAGTGGGAATTCCAGAACAAGATCACCGACGTGAAGACCGAGCCGGAAGACGACTGGACCGATGGCGTCATTGGCCTGACCCACCGCGTGCCCTTTGCCGGTGAGTGGGCCTGGGCCAACCGGGTTGAGTACATGGGCGGCGATTCCGAGGGTGGCTACACGGTCATGACCGGCGTCAACTGGCAGCCCTTCGAGAGCTGGATCTTCAACGGCTCCCTGCGCTACCAGGACCTGGAGTTCGGCGAGGAAGACGATATCAACGATAACGACTTCTACTACTACGATGTCGACGAGTTCACCATCGGCCTGGGCTTCATGTACACCTGGTAACGTCGTTACCGGGCATCCAGCCCAATCACACGCAGCCCGGCCCCGCCGGGCTGTTTTGTTTTTGTTTCACGATAATCCGATACACTTCCGCTTTCCCCGTTGAGAGCGACCCGTGAAAGTTCCAGCATTCGTACCCTCCGACCTGCGGCAATTGCTGCGTTTCGTCCCCACCCGCGGCTGGGACGCGATCGAGTGGTCGCCCCTGCTCAGCTCCATGCGTGAAATCAGCACCCGCTACGTGACCGGCCGCGGCGTGGCTCCGCTGCGCGAGGAAGTGGGGGGTGCTGTGCCCGGCGTGGAA
This sequence comes from Halieaceae bacterium, assembly GCA_965601975.1. Lineage (GTDB taxonomy): Bacteria > Pseudomonadota > Gammaproteobacteria > Pseudomonadales > Halieaceae > JANQIO01. Next base: position 3,875,667 of record OZ271856.1, on the reverse strand, counting down.
ATCGTGGGCAAGCTGCGGGGCGCCGGCAAGCTTGCCCGCGAGGCGGACGACGAGCGGCTCCGGTCGGCCGGTGACGATATCCTCCGGCTCTACTTTGCGCAGTGGCTGATCGACGACGGGCTGTTCATCGACCTTCGCAGCGCTCGCTTCGGGCTGGACGATGACGGCACGCTGCACTTTGCGCCAAACGGGCTGTGGATTCGCCTGAGGCCGGAGTTTCGCGAGGGCATGCTGGCGCTGTATCGCTCTTTTTACAGCGACGATGCTACCGCCTTCGACGACGCCCTGCGGCAGATGGGCATGTTGCAGGAAGGGCTGTCAGACGCGGCGGAAACTGAACTGAAGGACCTGCTCCACGCGCACTTTGGCATCGACCAGCGCGCGCAGCAGTTCTCCATCGATGACTTCAAGGCGTCCTTCGACGAACTGTTCGAGTTCTTCATTGCACACGACTACAAGCTGCACAGCGACTTCGTGTTCGTGGGCTTCTACCTGGTGACGCTGTATCTCACCCTCGAGCAGGGCGGGCAGGCGCACAACGTTCGTGAGATATGCTCCGAGCTCCTGCTGGCCTGAGCGGCCGTAGCAGTCAGCTCAGCAGGGCGGAGGGTCTTCCCGGGTCGCCCAGCGGGTTGGCAGTGGCGCTGTAGCCGCCCAACAGCTCAACCAGCTCATCGTAGGGCAGCGGCTTTGACAGGTGGTAGCCCTGCAGCCAGTCGCAGCCGATCAGGCGAAGGTAGGCCGCCTGGTAGTCGGATTCGACCCCCTCGGCGATAACGCGCAGGTTGTACAGGCGGCCCAGGTTCTGGATGACGTCCACGGTCTTGCAGTGCACGCGGCTGTTGGTGGAGAGCGCGCTGACGAAGCTGCGGTCGATCTTGAGGCTGTTGACGGGGTAGCTCATCAGCTGGTTGAACGCCGTGTAGCCGGTACCGAAATCGTCCAGGGACAGGCTCACGCCCAGGTCCTTGAGCCGCTTCAAGTTTTCGAGGCTGGTGGTATCGGTGACCGCCAGGCTGGTTTCGGTGAGTTCCAGCTCGATTTTCTCGGGCGCTACCGAATGCTTTTCCAGCAGCCGGGCGATGTGCTCGGGGAACTCGGTATTGTGCACTTCCACCGAAGAGATGTTGATGCACATGAGCCCCTCGTAGCCGTGTTCGTCCTGCAGGCGAGTGAGGGTCGCGAGGGCGTTGTCCACCACCCACAGGTCAATCGCCTTTATCAGGCCGGTACTCTCGGCCACGGGAATGAATTGATCCGGCCCAACGTCGGGGAGAATGGGCGAGTCGCAGCGCAGCAGCGCTTCGCAGCCAACGATGCCCAGCGACTGGCTGTCATAGATCGGCATGTACACCAGGCGGAAGTCTTCACGGGCAAGCGCGTCGCGCAGGCCCGCTTCGATACGGTTTCGCTCGCGGATGCTCTGGGCGATCTCATCAGAGAAGAACTCGTACCGATTCTTGCCGCGCTGCTTGGCGCGATACATGGCGGTGTCGGCGTTGTTGAGCACGGTCTCGGCGCTGGGCACCCGGTCTTTGACCAGGGCGATTCCCACGCTGGCAGTGACCGGCAGCTTGAGACCATCGACCTCAAACCCGCCATCGAACATGGCGAGTATGCGCCTGGCTACGGTTTCCGCCTGCTCGGGCACCACCACGCCGGGCAGGGTGACGATGAATTCGTCGCCGGCCAGGCGGGCGACGTCCTCATCGGTGACCATTCTCAGGCTCTCGTCGGTCGGCCGCACACATTCACCGAGCCGCTTGCCGAACTCGGCCAGCAGCCGGTCGCCGACCTGGTGACCGCAGCGATCGTTGACCAGCTTGAAATCATCCAGGTCGATATAGATCAGCGCAAAGCCCCCGCCGTCCCGCTCGGTGCGGTCCAGCATCCGCTGCAGCCACATGCGAAAGCTCGAGCGATTGGCCAGTCCCGTCAGGCTGTCGAAATAGGCCAACCGCTTCACGTTGTGGTGCAGGGACTGCATTTTGTGCTGGGCGCTCTCGGTGTGATAGGAACCCACCAGGGAGATGGCCAGCAGGGCGGTCAGGGTAAAAATGAAACGGGTGGATTCGGTCAGCGTATAGCGCTCGGCCATGAGCGAGTCCGGCAGCAGGAACAGGGCGCCGCCCAGCAGTACCAGCACGCTGGCCCCAAACACGATCCCGCCACGGTAGCCGTTGATGAGCACACCGATCGTGGTAATCGGGTAGACCCAGAGCAGGCCGGTGTTCTCACTGCCCCCCGTGATGAGCAGCACCATGCTGAGCATTACCAGGGTCAGGTTGGGCACCGTCAGCCCGACGCTCTCCTGGGGCCTCGTCTGCATGTAGCCGAGGTAGGCCAGCCCCACGGCTGCGCAGGAGAGCAGTATGATGCAGAGCGTGATATTGCCATCGCGCAGGTTGGTCAAGCCGAATATGGTCAGGAAGGTGATACCCACCAGCCACAGGCTCATCACCAGCACGCGGCGCTTCCTGAGGGTCACCTCAGTCAGCTCTGCCTGGGAATCGTTCGGCAGCTGTTCCAGCTTGTCGTCCGCAGTCTGCACCTGGTCCTCGCGTCTGGAGCGTTGGTCGTCCGGAGTCAGTCCTCCATCTATTGGAATATCGTCCGGTGGACTCGAAGCTTTAGTGGTGGGTTGAGCGCGGCCCGACGCTACCTCCGTCACAGATTTGGCATCGACACTCGCGTAACTGAGAGCCAGGTCACAACGGCGTTTTCACCCTTCTTTATCATGTGCCCAATTCCCCGCGGCCGCCCTATACTGCTAGCGACTGTTAGCTTTCCAGCAACGCGAATATTAGGCCAGGACGGCTCGGGACAGGCTTATGACTCAAATGCAGGCGAAACCGAGAATGCACTTACCCAAGAGCTTTTTGATATCAGAAATGCCCCTCTTCGATGCCCTGGATGTCGAAGAGGTCGACTACATCGAAAAGTGGCTCATTTACAAGGATCTCGACGAGGGCAGCGTCGTGTACAAACAGGGCACCAACGGCAAGTCCGTGTGCTTTGTGGTCGACGGCGAACTCTCCGTGGTTCGCCGCGACAGCGGCAGCGATGTGACCATCGGCACAGTGAAGCGCGGTGAATCCGTCGGCGAGGTCGCGATTCTCGACGGCCTGACCCGGTCCGCCGACGTGATTGCCTCGACCGATACGTCCGTCCTGATCCTGAAGAAAGATGATTTCGACAAGCTGGTGCTGGAAAAGCCCCAGGTTGGTATAAAGATCCTCAAGTCACTGGCAAAGGCACTCAGTGCCACGCTGCGCGAGCGGTCGGAGACCCTGGCGAAGCTGATGCACGTCTGAGGACAGGAATCTCACCCCTTCCCTTAGGAAGCTGCAAGCGAAAAAAAGCCCCGGCCTCGGCCGGGGCTTCTCTTTTTGGCGTCCGCGAAAACGCTAACGGACAGGAAAGACGACGGGCTTAATCGTCATCTTCGTCGTCATCGTCATCGTCGTCATCACCACCGGAACCGCCCGAGCCACCGCCGGTACCGCCGCCGCTGGTGGGCAGCGGATTCGTCAGCACCCAACCGATGTCCTGCAGCAGGGCCGGTGACAGGTCAAGGTTGAACGGCTCGAGCGAGTCACTGATGAAAGGCTCCATCAGCAGGTTCGGAGAAGCCGTGGTATCCCAGTGCGAGACGGAGGAGCCAAGGGCCACAACGCCGGGCGCGTAGAGACGGACAAAGCCGTCCTGGGAACCCGCGGTAAACCGCTTGTCCAGACCCAGTGCGACTTCCACTTCATCGTCGTCGTCACCGTCGCCGGCCAGTGCAGCCTTGAGCACATCGCCGAAGTCACGGGTGATGCCCACTGACGGAATCGTGACCGTCGGATCACTGCCACCCATGGGCGTCAGTCCGGCCGGCTGGTTGTTGGCGATGATGGCACCTTCTGCACCGGCATCCTGTGCGTTCTTCACCTTGACGGTAAAGGCGCAGCCGCCGCGGTCGATCAGGGCGATCTTGCCTTTCACACGGTTGGTGATCGGCTCACAGGCATCCGTACCGACGCCGACGCCGTCATCCGCCAGCACCAGGTCTTCGTCATCAGCATCCAGCGTCAACGCAGGGCCAAAGCTTGCGGCCTGGGCCTCGTAGCTGCCTTCCAGTTCATCGGGGTCATCCACGAACACCGAGGCGCGCGGCCCCAGGATGGACGGTGCCTGGGTGTTGACGGCGGGACCGTTCCACACCAGCAGGCCGCTGTTGACCGCGGAGAACTGACGCTCGGTGTCGTCCATCTCGGTCCAGGTCTTGCCCAGGGTCAGGTCCAGCGAGTTGTTGGTGTAGACATCCGGGAAGCCCAGGAACAGGCCGCCGGTCGCTTCATTGGCGAAGTTGGCGTGGCCAAGACCGTGATTGATCTCGTGGGTCACTACCGCCAGGAAGTCGATGTCGTCACCGTTGGCGCCGTCAAAACCGTAATACCAGGAGGTACCGGCCAGGCAGTTGGGGTCGTTGTCATCGATGTCGCTGTTGAAGAAGGAAATGACGTCGATATCACCGGGCACAAAGTCGAACCCTGCGAGCGAGTCCGCCAGTGCACTGTGGTGCCAGGTATCCGGCGTAGTGGCGCCAGGGAAGTTCTGGAATACAAACGTGGTACCCGCGGCTCCCAGCACGCCGCCGGCGGCTGAACAGTTCAGCGGCTGGAACGTTGCGCCCACGGCAATGTCGACATCGCTCTCGATGGTTTCACCCCACTTCTGCAGTGCGGCGAGGTAGACGTTCACGCGCTGCTCACCGACCGTGGTGCCGGGGTTGCCGCCCACGGGGGTTGCAGGCGTCTCGTCATTCAGGCCGAGGCCGGGCGGGTCGAGATTCACCAGGACCGCGTTAGCGGACCAGGCGGAAGCCGAGAGTGTCATGGCGCCTGCCAACGCCAGCTTGGACAGAGTCTTGGTCATTTTCATGGCTTACTCCTCCCCTGCACGGCCGGCGTTCAGGGCTTTCTCAAGCTCTGCCGGGTCGGTGGAAGCATGGGAGAAGGTCTTCCTGCCAGACTCATCAATGGTCATGATGAGGTAGTTCATCTGGTCGAGGCCGATTTTGGCGGATACGGTGCCGTCCGCGTGGTAAGTCGGTCCTTCCGAGGTGGCGCCGATGAAAGCGGATACCGCGGCACTGCGGCCGGAATCCTGGACGACAACCGTGGAAGCGGAACCCGGTCGGGCAACATCGTCGACCTGGCTGGTTTTCTTCCCGGTGCTTTCGTCGATCATGACTTGCATGACGGGGCCACCGTCATCCTCATCGTCGTCATCGTCGGCGAATACCGGGCTCGCAAATAGCATGCTTGCCGCCAGGTGAATGGCGAACAAATCGCGTAGGCTCATTTGAGTCTCCTGAGTGAACAAAAGTTTGCTAGTACTAGTTAGCAGCAGTAGCTATTGGTAGGTGTCACCTTCTTTGGGCGACATCATTTGTATACGCCCTTGTGGGGCAGTGGCTGAGTATATGCGTAGAACCGGGAACGAAATTTCCTTTCCGTACAGGAATGATGAACGAATTGTGAACAGACTGTGAACGCGGACACAGTGCGCGCCTTTGCCTCCGCCCCCGCTTGCCATATAGTGGAGACGACGCAGCAAAAAGAGGGGAGTGCATGCACAGCGATCCCGGGTGTCGGCCCATCGCCGAACCATCCCTGTCCCTCTACTTCAGCAAGCGCCTGACGGAATATGCGCAGCGCTTTCAACCCCCACCTCACGAAGATACCTGCTGGTACATCGGCAACCTGCTCGAACGCTTTGGACGCAGTGATCACTTGTTTGCCTACCAGGATGGCAGCCTCCAGCTGAGGCCGCTGGCCCTGTTGTACGGGGATGCGCTGGAAGCGCCCACCGAACGCGAACGCTGCCTGCTGCTGCAACAGCTTGGCGATATGGCCCTGTTCCTGGGTGCGCTCTTCCCGGAGCGGTTCACCCGCCGCGGCATTCAGCAGGACTATGTGGTGGGTATGGGCGGCAGCGCCTACGATTACCTCGCCGGCACTGCCCGCAGCAACCGGCACATCTTCGCCGAGCTGGCCAACACCTTCACCCGCATGCTCGAACTGGTGGCCAACGCCTGTTCCCGGGAGCGGCAGCTGGGCGCAGAGGACATCATCCGCCTCTACCAGCGCTGGCTGGAAACCGGCGACCCGGTCGCGGGCAACCAGCTGAGCGCTCTCGGCATCGACCTCTCCGGCAGCCAGCAACTGCAGTAATTCCAAAATTCACCGCTTGGGCTTTTCAAAGCTCGTGTGTTATGGTGCAATATAACACCATACTGGTGGCGGCTGCCCGGCAGCCTGCCTGTGATCCTGTTACTGCTGGAGAAAGAAATGAATCGAGTAATGACCCTGACGGCGGCCCTGGCCTGCGCCGCTACCCTGTCTGGCTGCGTCGTGATCGGCGGCGAGCATGGTTGGGACAGCAACGACGACTGGCGCGACGAGCAGCGCGAGAATCGCGAAGCCATTGCGCAACTGGATATCGGTATGCAGCGCGACGCGGTCACGCGGCGCCTGGGCGTGCCCGCGTTCTCAGAGGCCTACACCCGCGAGGACGATGAATACCGGGTGCTGTTCTACCGCACCCAGCACCGTCATTCAGACGGCGACACCTCCAAGGACGAGACGACGCCGCTGGTGTTCCGCAACGATATCCTGATCGGCTGGGGGGACGAGGTCTACGCCTCGGTGCGCTAAATCAGCTGCCAGTGGATCGCGTACAGCACCGCCTGGGTGCGATCCCGGCAATTGAGCTTGGCGAGTATGTTGGAGACGTGGTTTTTCACCGTACCCTCGGCCAGGTGAACCACGTCGGCGATTTCGCGATTTGAGAGACCGCCGGCGGCCAGCTTCAGGATCTCCCGCTCCTTGTCGCTGAGCACCGCCGGGTCTGCCGGGGGTGCATCCCCGATCCCTGTGCTGGCCTGCGACACCAGGCGCGGCTCGGCGATAAAGCCGCCGCCGGCCACGGTTTCGATGGCGTGAATCAGCTTTTCCAGGGACACGTCCTTGAGCAGGAAGCCATTGGCGCCGGCGGACAGTGCGTCCAGGAACAGCTGGTGGTCGTCGAAAGTGGTCAGCATCAACACCGGCTGTTGTTCACCATTGGCGCGCAGCCGCTTCAACATGGTGATCCCGTCCATACCGGGCATGCGGATATCGCAGACCAGCACATCCACAGGCTGATCCCGCAGCGCCGAGAGGGCGGCTTCACCGTTGTCGCGCTGCCAGGCCGTCGTGGCCTTGCCCGACAGTTCGATCAACTGCGCGATTCCCTCCCGGATCAGCGCCTGGTCATCGACCAGCCCGACCTGGATCACGTGGGAATCCTGTCCAGCATTGGCAGGGTCAGCGTCAACCGGCAGCCGCTGGTATCCGCGGCGGTGAGTGCGGCCGTGCCGGCGAAGGGTGCCAGCCGCTTCTCGATATTGCCCAGGCCGAAACCGGGGATCACCGCGCCGCGCAGGCCCTTGCCGTTGTCTGTGATCCTGAGTTCGCCCTCTTCATAGCCAATCTCGATGCGATCGGCACCACCGTGCCGAATGGCGTTGTGAATGGCCTCCTGCAAACAGAACACCAGCTGCTGGGTCAGCTCCGGCGGCAGGGAGGGCAGGGTGCCGGCGACCGAAATCTCGACGCCCGGTGTCACGCTCGCCAGCCTGCCGATGGCGGAGGCCAGGTCATCCCGGCGTTCCTCGGTGATCTGCCTGACAATGCCGCGAATATTCTCCAGCAGATCGGTGGACAGAGCCTGGCAGCCCTCGACTTTGGGCCGAAGCTCGTCCGGGCACTGGTGAGACAGGGCTTCCAGTTGCAGCCCCAGCGCCGTGAGCTGGTGGCCGATGGTGTCGTGCAGGTCGCCGGCGATCCGCAGACGCTCCTCTGCCTGGCTCTGCTGGGCCAGTACCGCCCGCGCTGCCAGCAGCTCATTGTTCTGGCGGGTCAGCGCCTCCTGGGCCGCGATCTCACGCTGCTTGGTCAGGCTCGAGGTGATGGCAAATCCCTGTAGCGCCAGCATGGAAATGCAGGGAATCACGTAGTTGTTGGTGGTCCAGGTCAGTTCGAACACCCCTACATAGGCGACGTTGGCGACGACCAGCATCAGCCAGCACTGCCGCGGCGACAGGTGGTAGGGCACGCTCGCCATCAATACCGCGGACAGCACCAGGTTCAGGGTGTTCGGATTGACCAAAAGGGCGGCCACGCTAAGGGCTAGCATCACCACCATGCCCAGTGCCGCCATTCTCTGGGACAGGCCCAGCTCCTCGTCGTAGGAGGTCACCACGAATATCACCGCAAAACCCACATACAGCAGGATGTTGGGCCACCATTGGGTGTCCGAGCAGTTGACCACGGCGACCAGCGACGTTGCCAGTACGCCGGAGGCGATCAGCAGGTGGTTTTCTACAGAGGGGCCGGATTTCGACATGAAGAGAGCTTAGCGCACAAGGGCCGCCCCTGACCGTGCCAAAAGTCACGGTCTGCACTTCTGCAGCAGGTGACTTCCCGCACCTGCGCAACAGCCCACGCCGGTCCACACTGTAACTGTCACTCACAGGAGGTTAGCAAGATGAAAAAGCTACTGAGCGCGGCGGCAATCGCTGCCAGTCTGATCCAGCCGGTGCACGCGGCGGATATCGACCTGTATATCGAGAACATCACCGACCACCGCGGCACCCTGTACTGGTCGGTGTTCGACAGCGCCGAGAACTACAAGGCGGATACCGGGGCAGTGATTTCCGCGAAGAGCCGGGTGGTTGGCGATACGGTGCGGGTCACCCTGCACGACATGCCGTCCGGCGACTACGCCGTCAAGCTGTTCCACGATGCGAACGGCAACGGCGAGATGGACGCCAATATGCTGGGGATTCCCAAGGAGGGATATGGCTTCAGCAACAACGGCGGCAAGTTCGGCCCGGCGTCCTATGAGGATGCCCGGGTCACGGTAGACGCCGATACGCAAATCAAGATTCGGCTGAGGTGACATCATGGAACGACGCGATTTCCTGAAAGGACTGGCGACGCTGGCGAGCCTTCACGCCCTGCCCGGTATCGCCCTGGCGGAAACCCGGCCGGCCTGGGCCGCGGGTTTCCAGGGGCTGACCGAGGACATGCCGCTGCTGGCCATGCACGTGAAGGGCAAGTTTCCCGAGGCTTGCCTCGGTACCCTCTACCGCAATGGTCCAACCCTGTACGAGCGGGCCGGCCAGCGCTACCGGCACTGGTTCGACCCTGACGGTATGGTGCAGGCCTTCCGGCTGACCGCAGGCGGCGTCACTCACCAGGGGCGCTTTGTGCGAACGCGCAAATTCCTGCAGGAGGAGGCGGCCGGGCGGTTTCTGTTCAACGGCGCGGGTACCGAGATCGCCAATCCCGCCCCGGCGAGGAACAATGAGGACTTCAATGTCGCCAACATCAATATCCAGCCGCTGAACGGCGAGCTGCTGGCCATGTGGGAGGCGGGCTCTGCCTATCGCATCGATCCGGCAACGCTGGAAACCCTGGGCACCAAGGAATGGAGCGAGGAACTCGCGGGTGTGCCGTTCTCCGCGCACCCTCACTTTGATGAGGGAGGCGACCTCTGGAATATCGGCTCCGTGTCTTTCGCATCCACGCCCCGGCTGGTGCTCTACCACGTGAGCGCCGCGGGCAAGCTGGTGAAGCAGCGCATGCACACGCTGGATTTCGCCGGTTATATGCACGACTTCGTACTGACCCCCCGCTACCTGGTGGCGCTCAACAGCTCGGCGGTCATCGGCAGGGGCTCGACGTTTGTCGACAGCATGCACTGGCAGCCCGAGCGGCCCAGCCAGCTTCTGGTGTTCGACCGGGAGGACTTCTCCCTGGTGCGCACTGTGGAAGTGCCGGCAACGTTTGTGTTCCATTTTGGCAACGGCTGGGAGAGCGGCGCGGGGCTGGAGTTCGCCGCCTGCGAGTACCCTGGCACCGGCCTCGTGAAAGAGGGTATGAGTCGCCTGGCGCAGCAGCTGCCCGGGCCCTACCACGACGACCCGCGCCTGGTGCACTACCGGGTGGACCTCAAGAAAGGCGCTGCGGTGGTGACCCCTATGAATTCGGACATGGAGTTCCCCGGCTTTGATCGTCGCACGCCTTTCAGGCCCCAGCGCCTGTACGGTGTCGGCGCTGGGACGGGCACAGCATCGGGACTGTCATCCGCCATTGTTTCCGTGGACCCCCGCAGTGGCGACGCCAGGCGCTTCGACTACGGCGACGATGTGATTGTGGAAGAACCGCAGTATCTGCCGGGCGGTTATCTGCTTCACAGCTTCCTGGATTTCGGGGCCAGGCGCACCGGGATCGCTGCCCTGAAAGCTGATGCGTTAGAGGACGGCCCGGTGGCCGTGGCCGATATGGACAGGGTGCTGCCGCTGGGCTTCCACGGCTGCTTCAGCCCGGCGTGAGTTCGGGGATATCGATCTCGCAGTTCTCGTCCATCATGCCGGCGGCCTGAACCGCGAAATCAAATTCCTCCCGGTGGCTGAGCATGGAGTCCCGGTGCCAGGATTTGAGCTTCTTGCGCTGGATCGCCTCGGCGAAGCGGCGCAGATCATCGGTGCTGGTTAGTCGCAGGCCGGGCACCCGAGCGGGGTTGCCGTCGGCGCCCTTGGCCACCATGGTGAAATAGGACGTATTGGTGTGCTTGACGAACTTTTCCTGGAAGTTTTCCGCGGTGACGCGAATGCCGACCACCATGGAACTGCCGCCCGTGTAGTTCACCCTGGCCTGCATGGAGACCAGGTCGCCGACATCGACCGGCTGCAGGAAGTCGACGTTCTCCACCGCCACGGTGACACAGTAGTTCTCGGCGTGCTTGGTGGCGCAGGCGTAGGCGACCTTGTCCATCATCGACAGCAGCAGACCGCCGTGAATCTTGCCGCCAAAGTTGGCGTAGGAGGGCACCATCAATTCGGTAATCGTGGTGTCCGAGTCCGAGGGTTTCTTATAGGTGTGTTCCATGGTGTTGTTTTCCGCGGATTCGCTCGGTTGTTTCATCAGATTAGACTGCATGGCTGATCGACGCCTCCCTGTTCAGTTCCTGCAGGCAGCGTTCGGACGCCTCCAGCGCGCCTTCCAGGTAGCCTGGATTGTGCTGCGCAAACTCGCTGCCGGCGGGCAGTAATGCCAGCGCTGCCAGCTCCCGCTGATACTCGTCCAGCGGAAAGTCGGCATGGGCCGGCAGCTCCCCGATGTCCGCGTCGGATACGGTAAACGGCTCCCTGGCCCAATCCATCAGGTAAGTACGGACAGGGTCGCTCGCTTCTTTGCCGAACAGCTGCACCAGTTGACGGGCACAGGCCGCCTCCAGCTCATCCGGTTTGACGCTGCTGCGGCTGGCCGCGGGCACCCCGATAAACCCGAACAGGGCGGCCTTGCCGGTGTGCTCATCTGTCGCATCGTGAATTTCCACCAGCGGGCCGACGCGGCTGAACGCGTCGCCCGACAGACCCTGCTCACGCCAGAACGGGGTGGCGAATTCCGCCACGAATTTCGCCTGCGCAGACATCCAGGTCTGCTGGCCCCGCAGCGCTCGCAGCAGGCCGGCCGATGCCCATCGCTCCGCAGACAGGGCGCCGGCCAGCAGGCGCGGCGGCAACGCGGCGATCAGAGTTCGGGTTTCGAAGGTCCGCACAGCCCCCGCCGCGTCCACCTCCAGGCGCCAGCCTGTCGATGTCCGCTCGGCATTGCGGACAGCGTGATCAAATAGCAGGGTGCCAGGGGAGATTCGTGATGAAAGGGCATCGATCAGGGCCTGCATGCCGCCGGCGACGCGGTGCGAAAGGGGGGTGCCCGCGCCCGCGTGCCGCATCGGCGCCTGGCCGGGTGCGGACTCGTAGAGCACATCCCCCCGTGTGTACTGGTCGAACTGTTCGAGCCCGAGTTCTTCCAGCAATGCGCCCATCATCGGTTGGTGGGGCCAGAACCAGGTGGGGCCGAGGTCCACGCCCAGCTCTGCATCGCCGGCGGCGATGCGCCCGCCCGCCCGTTGCCGGCCTTCCAGCACGAGACATGAGCGACCCTGCTGTTGCAGTCGCCAGGCCGTGTGCAGGCCCGCGAGCCCGGCGCCGATCACAACAAGGTCGGATTGGGGGAATGGCATACAGCAGCGCCCTCAAAAAACATGGAGAAATATACGCGCTGCCGTGCCAAGCGGGTTTGCCGCTGACCAATCGCCTGGCCCGCCTGCACCCGTATACTGCGGCAGTACTTCGAACAAACAGGGGGCGCCGGCTCGTGGAATATTTCTGGAAGAACGCCCTGGATGACGCGATCAGGGCGAATCGAGGCGATGCCCATCACCGCTACATCCAGTTGGCCACCCTTGGGGAGAACGGCTATCCGGCGAACCGGACCGTGGTATTCAGGGGGTTTGGAGAGGACGGTATCCTCAAGATGGTGACGGACCGGCGCAGCGAGAAGACGCGCCAGGTCGCCACCAACAATGCGGCGGAGGTGTGCTGGTACTTCACCCGCAGCCGCGAGCAGTTTCGCATACGTGGGCGCCTGTCCCTGGTGGACGGCGCCTCGAGAGACGCAGAAATGCGCCTGGCCAGTTGGCGGGCCCTGTCGGACGCCGCCCGGGAACAGTTCTACTGGCCGGCTCCCGGTGAGCCCGTCGACACGGCTGCCGCCCCCTCTGTCGACGCTGAAACGCCCCCGGACGACTTCCTGCTGGTGGTGCTGACACCGGATCGAGTCGATCACCTGCAGCTGCGCCCGACGCCCCAGCGCCGGGTCATTTCCGTCGCCCGGAGCGAGAACTGGACAGCGACTGCGGTCAATCCCTGACCAATAGGACGCTGTCCCGGATTTCTTCGGGCACTCTTTTGACCTGCTGTGTTCCAAGCATCTAAAGCCGGTGATTGCCGGCGTGTTAGGCTGCTCCGTGGAGGAAGATGATGCAGGCAGATCCCAGCGAACGAGTTCAGGAATCCAGGGACCAGGGCGGCGTGCCCATGGTGCCGATCATGGCCGGGATTTTGGTCCTGGTTATCCTGGGGGTGTGGCTGTTTGGTCGGGAAGCACCGCCCGCTGCACCTGAGCCGGAGCCCATTGCCGAAGCGGCGCCGGCACCGATGCCGGAACCGCTTCCGGAACCCGCGGCGCCCGCGCCCGATATCCCGACACCGCAGCCCGCCCCGGCACCGGAGCCGGCACAACCCGCGCCACCGCCGCTGGCCCTTGAAGACAGTGATGAACCGGCCCGGGCGATGCTCTCGCCGGTGCTGGGCTCCGACCTGCTGCGCACCGGCCTGCAGGTCGACAATCTGCTTGAGCGCGGCGTGGCGGTAGTGGACGGACTCAGTCGCGGCGCGGTGCGTCACAAGTTGCTGCCGCTTGCGCCGCCCCAGGGCAAGTTTCCCGTGCGCAAGGATGCCGGCCAGGCGGTGATGGATCCCGCCGGCTATCGGCGCTATGACGCCCATGTCGAGGCTATCGAGGCGCTGGATACCGACGCGCTGGTCGCGGTTTTCAATCGTTTCCGGCCCCTGCTTGAAGAGGCCTATGGCCTGCTGGGCTATGAGCCGGAAGACTTTGACAATGCCCTTATCCGCGGCCTCGACCAGGTCATCACCGCGCCGAAGCTGAACCGGCCCGCCGAGGTCCGCAAGGTCGAAGCGGTGTACAAGTTCGAGGATCCCCAGTTGGAGCGTCTGTCGGAACTGCACAAGCAGATGCTGCGCATGGGTCCGGTGAACACCGCACGCGTCCAGGCCAAGGCCGCGGAGCTGCGCGAGGCGCTGCTGGCGCAGTAACTGTAGGGGCGCTGGCGGCAGGAGCACAATGCCCACAGCTATGCGCCCAATCCCGTCTTAGTGCAGCTGGCTGAAATCCACGGCGCGGCCGGTTTCCAGTAACGTCTTCAGGCCCGCCAGCACGTAGGGCCAGCCGCCGGACACCATTGGCTGCATCTTGCTGTCCTCCGGGAACTGGTCGTGGACCACGGTCAACCTGGTGTGTCCGCCTTCATTTTCCAGCGTGAACGTGACCCGGGAGGGCGTCTCGTCGGCAACCTCCGGGTTGCCCGGGAATCGCCAGGTATAGGACAGCGCGTGAGGCTGGTCGACTTTGAGCAGCGTCCCTTCGCAGCCCACGCGCTCGCCGTCCTCACCATCGACCATGAAGACGATATCACCGCCTTCCTGCCAGTCGCTCTGCACGCGGGTGGCATGCCAGTACTGGCGGGTGAACTCGGCCGTGGTGATGGCTACCCAGACCTTTTCGGGGGGTGCGGCAATCAGGGTGACATAGACAAAATCCGGTGCTGTCATGTTGGTTCTCCTCCGTTTTCTTCCAGGGCCTGTCGCAGCCGCAGCAGCGCCTGGGCCCGGCCGGCGCTGAACTTGTCCAGCCAGCGCTCGCCGATCTCGGCGATCGGCAGGGGGTTGAGGTAGTAGTGTTTTTCCCGGCCGCGCCACTGCACGGCGACAAGACCCGCCTGCTCCAGCAGGGCCAGGTGCTTGCTGACCGACTGGCGGCTCATGTCGAGGCCGTCGCAGAGCGTGCCCAGGGACTGACCGGGCTCATCAAAGAGCCGGTCCAGCAGGCCGCGTCGTGTTGAGTCGGCCAGCGCCTTGAAGACTTGATCCATAAAGATGCAACCTTTTAGTTGCATTTAATTATGCAGCTAAATGGTTGCATGTCAAGCTATCAGTGAGGGCGCCTGGGCGGGCTCCGCGTCAGGGTGAGAGTCGGGATTTAACCGAAGGTGTCTTCGCCGAACTGCTGCTGGATCTTTTCGACCTGGTCCATTTGCGTCAGCAGGGCCATGACACAGTCGGCATCGAGCCGCTTGCCGGCCATGCTCATCAGCGTCTCGACGGCGTGGGAGTTGCTCCAGGCGTCCTTGTAGGGACGCGTGCTGGTCAGCGCATCGAATACGTCTGCCACGGAGACGATGCGCGCCTCCAGCGGGATCGCGTCGCCGCGCAGGCCGTGCGGGTAGCCGCTGCCGTCCACCGCCTCGTGGTGATAGGCGGTGATGTTGCGCAGCATCTCGGTGTGCTCGAAATTCTGCAGGCCAAAGTTGTCGATCAGGTCGTTGATAATCCCTTCGCCCACCTTGGCGTGGCCCTTCATGATGGCCATCTCGGCGTCATTGAGTTTGTCAGGCTTCAGCAGGATGCTGTCCGGAATGCCGATCTTGCCGATGTCATGCAGTGGCGCGAACATGAATATGTGTTCTATGTAGCTGTCGGACAGCTTGAACTTCCCCACCAGCCCCTTCGCGATCAGGCGCGAGTAGCGCGACATACGGTCAACGTGGCTGCCGGTTTCCGGGTCGCGCACGTGGGTGATGCGCCCGACCGTGCTCAGTGCCGCCGACAGCGTCTTGATCGACGAGAGTTCGTTGATGATCATCAACGAGATCAGGTGCGCGTAAGGGTCCATCTGCCGCAGCACGCGCTCGGTGAATACGTCCTGCTGGTCGGCATTGAAGAATATGAAACCAACGAACACGCCCTCGTTGAAAATCGGCAGTGTGTAGCTGGCGGCATAGCCGGCGCGGCCGATACGGCGCGTGTGTTCCGCGGAGCCGTCGTCGAAGGTGACGGCCTCATTGATCACGCGCGGCAGCTTCTGCTCGAGAATCGCTGCCAGGGAGGGCGCCTCCGACATCGAGGCCTGGTAGTGGTCCAGCGGGTTCTTGTCACCGCTGGAGTGCATAT
Source organism: Halieaceae bacterium (assembly GCA_965601975.1). GTDB lineage: Bacteria > Pseudomonadota > Gammaproteobacteria > Pseudomonadales > Halieaceae > JANQIO01. The sequence continues at coordinate 3,859,970 of OZ271856.1, read as the reverse complement.
AGGTGCTGAGGGTGTCGGTTTTTTCGTCGTAGATGGCGACGGCGATGCGCACGATAAACGGGAACATACCCTGCAGCGACTGGTGTGCGGCCACCAGCCGTTCCTGTAGGGGAAGTGCCTCATCAAGGGCACTCAATGAGTCCCTGTATTCTGTCATGCGCACGTACCGGCGGGTCTGTTCCGTAGATGCCCGCTCTATTCTTGAATTAGACCATTTTGTGGCGGCTGTCATCTTTCCGCAACCACGGTGTACAAAGTTTGCCTAGCCAGTTCGCACCGGGTCACGAAACTATCCAGGTCGCAAAATTCAGCCGCCCCTGGGCAAAAGTGGATTGATTTGTCGCGCAAGTGAGCTTTCGCAGCCGGATTCACGGTAGTCTTGGAACCATGGAATTCTTGAATCCCAGGGCAAGACGCCCGGGCCCGACGGTTCTTTTGACCCTCGGGCGCCTGCCCAAAGCGCTGGAGCTGGCACGCAGCCTGCACGAGGCAGGGTGCCGGGTGGTGATTGCCGAGCCTTTCCGCTGGCACCTGTGCCGGCCCTCCCGCGCGGTAGCCGCCTGCTACCAGGTCACGGCGCCCAATACGGACCGCGTCGCCTACCTGCGCGAGCTCAGCGAAATCGTCCAGAAAGAAGACGTGCAGATGGTGCTGCCCGTTTCTGAGGAAGCGCTGCATGTCGCCTCCCTTGTGGACCTGTTGCCCCCCCATGTCCATGTGCTCTGCGCACCCTTTGAAGAGCTGATGCAGCTGCACGACAAGTTTGCGTTTTCGGAGCTGGCGCGCTCCATGGGCCTCTCGGTCCCGCCCACGTTTCCCCTGCAAACTCCCCATGCGGCCAAGCTCATGGATACCGGAGACTACGTGGTCAAGCCCGCCCACAGCTGTTCGGGCATCGGCGTCGAAATCTGCCGCAACGGGCAGCAGCACAAGTCGAGTGGCGACGAGCTGCTGGTCCAGGCGTACATTGAGGGCGACCAGGTCAGTTCCCTGTCCCTGCTGCATGAAGGGCGCGAGATCACCACCGTGATCTATCGCGGTACGGTGTTCGCCGGGACGGTGGCGGTGTGCTTCGAGCGCGTGGACATGGCCCCGACGGTACGCGAGTGGGTGTCGCGCTTCTGCGAACAGTCCAGCTACTCGGGCTTCATCGCTTTCGACTTCATTGTCGACGCCCAGAGCAAGGCCTGGGCCATTGAGTGCAACCCGCGCCCGACCAGCGGCGTTCATTTCCTGGAGCGTACCAGCCTGGCGCGGGCCATGCTGGCGCCGGGGGGTATGGAGTCCATCGACAGGAAGCCCTTCACCAAGATGCAGTGGTCCTACTCGACCCTGACCGAGGCCTACGCGGCGATCCTCAAGCCGGCGGAGTGTCGGCGTCGCTTCCACGAGCTGTTCAGCGCCCGCGATGTGGTGTGGTCGCTGGCGGACCCGCTGCCCTACCTGCTGATGACACCCATGTCCTGGGAAATCCTGTGGCCTGCCATAACCACGGATGTGTCACTGGGGGAGGCGACCCAGCGCGACATCGCCTGGTTGTCGCCCGGCTAGACCCGGCGCCGTTTCACCCGGCACATGATCTGTCGTGCCGGCCGCGTGGTGAGCCGGGCGGCCGGCCTGACCTTGTCCCCGTCGAGTACTTCAAAGTCGTAGCGCGACGCCAGGCGGGTGATGATCAGTGCGCTTTCCGCCTGGGCGAAGCCCGCGCCCACGCAGGTGTGGGGACCCTGGCCAAAGGGAATATAGGCGCCGGGCACCAGTTCGCCCTCGTTTTCCGGCAGGAACCGGTCGGGGTCAAAGGCGTGGGGCTCCTTCCAGTACTGGCTGTGCCGGTGCAGCGTCCAGGGCGCAATCATTACCAGCGCGCCGCGCTTCAGCTTGCGCGGGCCAATGCGGGTAGCCTGTAGGGCGACCCTGGGCATGAACGTGATGGGCGGGTACAGGCGCAGTGTCTCCCGGAACACGGCCCGGGTGAACGGTAGCTGCCGGAGCTGGGAAAACTCGACCTGGCCGTCGCCGACGACCTCCCGGTTCTCCTCCCGCAGCCGCGACAGGGTCTCGGACTGGGCGGCGAGAATATAGAACACCCAGGTCAGGACGCTGGCGGTAGTCTCGTGCCCGGCCAGGAAGAACACCCCGAGCTGGTCGATCAGCTCTTCCCGGGAGAAGGCTGCACCGGTGTCGGCGTCGCGGGCCTCGATCACCGCGCTGGCGATATCGTTGTAGTCGGCACCGGGCGCAAGATGTGAGTCCACCAGCGTGCCCAGGTGGCTGCGGATGCGCGCACAGGCCTCCAGTACCGCGGGGGGCTGCGGCGCATCGCTCCAGGCCGGCGCGAGAATCAGGCGCATGATGTCCACCTGGGCCACCGAGCGCTCGAAGACGGTGAAGTCCTCGAACACCTCCATCGCCACCTGTGAGTCGAGCGAGGTGGAAAAGACCGTGCGGCAGATGATATCCGCAGTGAGGTGGCTCATGGCCAGGTCCAGGGAAAAGGGCTCGCCGCTGTCCGCCAGCGCATCCAGGCGCTGCTGGTAGTCGTCCACGGCGGCGCGCATGGCGGCAAAGGCATGGCCGATTCGCAGCTGGGAAAACGCGGGGTCCACCATGGCGCGCTGCCGCCGCCACTTGTCGCCGTCGGTGACGAAAATGGATTCCCCGATCAGCGGCTCCAGCGCGTTGACCATCAGGTCGCTCTTGGGGAAGATGCCGTCGGCATCCTTCATGATCTGCTTGACCAGCTCAGGGTCATTGAACAACACGGTGGAGCGGCGTGAGTAGCCAAGGTTGCCTACATCGAAGTGATAGGCGGCGGCGGGTAACAGTTCCAGGAGGTTGCCGTCGCCCCGCCACAGGACCCGTATCAGCGCGATGACGGACCAGAGTGACAGGGGCTTCGGTGGAATATAGGCAGCGACGGTGCAGTCTCGCGCTCTTGACTTTGCGGGCGAGTATGGGATGAATGCATAACCATGTCCAGCCACCACCTGTTCGAGATACTTGTCGCCATACACATCGTTACCGGGGCCACCGGGCTGGTGGCATTCTGGGTACCGGTGATCGGCAAGAAGGGGGGTGCCAACCACATCCGCTTCGGCAAGCTGTTTACCTGGACCATGCTGATTACCGGCACTGTGGCGGTAGGCATCTCTTCCGTGACCCTCTCGGATCCCATGGGCACACACCCGCACCTGGTCGACCACGAGGTGTTCTCGGACCCCGCCATGATCAGCGGCATCTTCGGCTGGATGATGCTCTACCTCGCGATACTGACGGTAAACCTCGCCTGGCAGGGTTGGCTCTGCATCACCAACCGGCGCGACCACCTGCGCAACCGCGCCTGGCACAACCTGCTGTCGCAGGTCGTACTCACGGTCGCCGCCGCCAACTGCCTGTGGCAGGGCTGGCTGATTCAGCAACCGATGATGATGGGGATCTCCATCGTGGGCTTCGCCACCGTCGGCACCAACCTCTGGTTCATCTACCTGCCGAACCCGAGACCCGTGGATCGTATCCGCGAGCACATCAAGGCGCTGGTCGGCGCGGGCATTTCGGTTTACACGGCGTTTTTCGCCTTCGGTGCGGTTCGCGTGCTGCCCGAGCTGGCCCTGACGCCGGGCCTGTGGGCGGTGCCCCTGGTCGTGGGGTTGACGCTAATCATCTACCACCGCCGGGCGGTGGCCATTCGCATGGCGCCGCGGGCTACGCCGGCTTCCTGAAAATCAGCACGTGCTGCTGCGGCAGGTAGTCGCGGTTTTCCACGAATTCGAATCCCGCTGCCTCCAGTTCTTTCCTGGCCTGGGCTTCGGTCATCTTGTGCAGGGGCTTGATGGGAACCCGGCGATCTTCACCGCGATATTCCACCAGGACCACCAGCCCGCCCGGCACCAGGCCCTTGTAAACGCCGTGCATCACCTCTCGCGGGTGTGAGAACTCGTGGTAGGCGTCCACCAGCAGCGCGAGGTTGGCGGAGCCCTGCGGGATATTGGGGTTTTCCGCCGTTGCCAGCACGGGCACGACATTGCTGACACCGGCTTCGCGGGCGCGACGCGCGATGATGTCGAGCATTTCCTGCTGGATGTCCACCGCCAGCACCTGGCCGTCGGGCAGTCGCTCTGCGATCGGGAAGCTGAAGTAGCCTGAGCCGGCACCCAGGTCCACCACCGTGTCATCCGGTGCGAGGGGCAGGTTCCTGAACAGCAGGTCAGTGCGCTCCTCCTGCTCACGACCTGGTCGTTCCAGCCAGCCAGCGGCCAGGTGCCCCATCACGTGGGAGATCTCCCGGCCCATGTAGAACTTGCCGATACCGTCCCGGCTGGGCTTCCCGAACCGGTACTCGGTGGGCGCTTCGGCCGCGGCAATCGATGCCGCCAGCAGCAGGGCGACCGGGAAACAGCGCATAAAGAATGAAAGCACTTATTGTATCTCCGCACAGGTGTTATGAGTTCTACGGGCGCCTGGGGCAGTCAGATGCGCCAATTTCGGGCATGACTGTGCGAATATGCACAGGCTGGTCCGATGGATGTGAGTATCTGCTGTCATCTGGCAGGAAAATGTTGACGTACATGTTATAGACACTAACATCCATGTTAATCGCTTTAACATGCCGGTCGAGTCGGATCGGCGAACGAGGTACTCATGACCAATCCAGCAGACAGCATCGCCTTCGAGCGGGTTCACTCCAGGAAAAAAGCAACGCTGGTCGCAATTGCGGCGGCGGTCGGTCTTACCACGGTCCTCACTCTGGCGCTCAAGGCCCGGGTCGCCCCCGGAGAGGCGGAGCAGGTCCGGCAGCCGATCCCGGTCCCCGTGTCTACCTTCACCCTGCAGGACAGCTACCAGCGCGAGGTCTCCTTCCTCGGGCTGGTGCGCGCGGGACGCACGTCGAACGTCGGTTTCGAGGTGCCGGGCGCGGTGTCCGAGCTGTCGGTCCGCGAGGGCTCGGAAGTCGCTGAGGGCGATATCCTGGCAAGCCTGGACACGGCCCAGCTGGAGGCCCGGCGCAAGGCGGTCGCAGCCGACCTGGCCCGGGTGGAAGCAGAGCTGGAACTGGCGCGCATCAAGGCCAAGCGCCAGCGTGACCTGCAGAAGACCGGCGCCGTCTCGGAAGAAGCATTTGATGAAACGCGCCTGCGGGCCCGGGCCCTGGAGGCCCAGTTGGACAATGTCCGCGCCCAGCTGGCCAGCATCGATATCGACCTGGAGAAGTCCGTGCTGAGAGCCCCCTACACCGGTGTCGTCGCCCAGCGGCTGGTCAACGCCGGCGCGGTGGTGAACACCGGGACGCCGGTGGTGCGGCTGGTCGCCGGCGGCAAGCGCGAGGCCCATATCGGCATCGCGGCGGAGCAGACCGAACTGCTGACGCCCGGTGAGCGCTATTCACTGACCCTGCGGGGCCAGGTGTTTGAGGCGCCGCTGCGTTCCATCCGCCCGGATGTGGACCCGGTCACCCTGACGGCAACCGCGGTGTTCGAGCTGCCGGACGAGATCGTCGGCCTGGACGGCGAGCCGGTAAATCTGCTGCTCGAGGAACACGTGGAGATGCGCGGCGGCTGGGTGCCGGTGGCAGCGCTGCTGGAAGGCGAGCGCGGCCTGTGGACGGTGCTGCGCCTGGAGCCCACGCCTGAAGGTCCAGTGACGGTTCGCGAAGCGGTCGAGGTGCTCGAGGTGCAGGGCAGTCGCGCCTACGTTCGCGGCACCCTTGGAGACGCCGCGCAGTATATTGCCGACGGCGTGCATCGTATCGCACCGGGTACCCCGGTCGCAGCGCAGGAGGCCTGATATGTTGGCGAAGCTGCTGTACGGCAATACCCGCTACTTCACCCTGGTGGTGATGGTGATCCTGCTGGTCGGCCTGGCGAGCCTGCGCACCCTTGGCCGCCAGGAAGATCCCACCATTACCAACCTCCGGGCCACCGTCACCACCTTCTTCCCGGGCGCCAACCCCGCCCGGGTCGAGGCCCTGGTCAGCCGCCCCATCGAAGATGAGATCCGCGAAATTGCCGAGGTTACCGAGGTGGTATCCACCTCCAGCACCGGCGTTTCCGTCGTCTCCGTGGAAGTCGATGAAACCATGAGCGACGAGGAGATCGAACGTGCCTGGACCGAGATTCGCGACGCGGTCAGCGACGCGGAGACCACCTTCCCGGTCGGGGTGTTGGCCCCGGTATTCGATAACGAAATCACCGTGGCCAATACCCGCATCGTGGCCCTGCGCGCCCGCGAGGGGCTGGAAGTCCCGATCTCCCTGGTCAAGCGGGTGGCGGAAGACTTTGCGGACCAGGCGCGCAACTTTCCCGGCACCAAGCTGGTCGAGCTTCACGGTGAGCCCCTGGAAGAGGTGCGCGTCGAAGTCGATGAACAGGCCATGATCGCCCGCGGCCTGTCCATGACGGAGGTCGCGAATGCGCTGCGCCTGGCAGACAGCAAACTGGCATCCGGACGCGCCAGCGGTGCCGACAACGACCTGCTGATCGAGGTGGCCGGCGACTTCGAGAGCCTGGAGCGGATCCGCGATGTCATACTGCGGCCGGGCAGCGAGGGGCGGGCCGTCAAGGTGTCCGACATCGCCCGGGTCTACAAGACGGAAGTGTCACCGCCGCCCAGCATTGGCCTGGTGGAGGGCCGGCGCGGCATCCTCGTGGGGATTTCCATGGAGGAGGGCAGGCAGGTCGATACCTGGAGCCGCCGCTTCGACACGTTCATGGATGCGTTCCGGGCAGAGGCGCCCGCCGGCATCGAGATCACCACCAGCTATGACCAGAGCGGCTACACCGAGGCGCGGCTGCAGGATGTGACCCTGAACCTGTTGGCTGGCGTCACCATCGTGATCCTGGTGCTGCTGTTCACGCTGGGCTGGCGGGCGGCTTTGGTCGTGGCGGTTATCCTGCCGCTGTGCTCGCTGCTGTCGGTGAGCCTGATGTTCTATATGGGCCTGCCCATTCACCAGATGTCGGTGACCGGTCTGGTGGTGGCCCTGGGCCTGCTGGTGGACGGCTCCATCGTCATGACCGACGAGGTCCGCAAACAGCTGCTGCGCGATACGCCCATGATGGACGCCATCGGCAACGCGGTCACCCGCCTGCGCATGCCGCTGTTTTCTTCCACGGCGACGACCATCCTCGCCTTCATGCCCATGGCCATCCTGCCCGGGCCGGCGGGCGACTTTGTCGGCTCCATCGCCAAGGCGGTGATCGTGATGTTGGCGTCTTCGCTGCTGCTGGCGCTGGTGGTAACACCGGTGCTGGCGGCCTGGCTATTGCCCGGAGGCCTGTTCAAGTCCGACCGCCGCTGGTGGGACAATGGCATGGAGAGCGGTCGCGCTGGCCGTACCCTGTCTTCCGCCCTCGACTGGTCCCTGCGGCACCCGGCAGGTTCCATCGCCCTGGCGCTGGTGCTGCCGGTGACGGGCTTCCTGGCGTTCCCCACCCTGACCGCCCAGTTCTTCCCGGGTACCGACCGCGACCAGTTCTACCTGCAGGTCAAACTGCCCGACGGACGCTCCATCGAGGACTCCCTGTCCGTCGCGATGGGGATGGACCAGGTACTGCGGGAGTACGAGCTGGTGCGCCGGGTGGACTGGATGGTGGGTGAGAACGCCCCGGATTTCTACTACAACATGATGGGCTCCAAGGAGGGCATTCCCAGCATGGCGGAAGCGCTGGTGCTGACCACGGACGAGAACCAGACCGACGACCTGATCCGCGAACTTCAGGGCCGGCTGGATCGCGAGTTCCCCGAGGCCAGGACCATTGTCCGCGGCATCGACCAGGGGCCGCCGGTGTCGGCGCCGCTGGAAATCGAACTCTACGGCCCGAGCCTCGACGTGCTGCGCGAGCTGGGTGAAGAATTCCGCCTGCGCATGGAGTCCGTTCCCACCGTGACCCATACCACCACCAGCCTGGTGGCCGGTGCGCCGAAGGTGGTGTTCAAACTCGATGAGGACAAGCTGCGCCTGGCGCAGCTGAACCTGGCGGAAGTCTCCGAGGCGCTCGATGCTGCCCTGCAGGGCCGCACCGGCGGCGAGGTGCTCGAGGACACCGAGCGCCTGCCGGTCCGCGCCCGGCTGACCGAGAGCGAGTGGTCCACGGTGGACCAGATCGCCAGCATCCGCCTGCCGGTGCAGGGCGCCGGTAGCCAGCTGCCCGGTGTGGCGCTGAGCACGTTGGGCAGCTACCAGCTGGAGCCCTCGCGCAGCCCCATCGGTCGCAAGGACGGCGAGCGGGTCAATACCGTGCAGGCCTTTATCGATCGCGGCGTGCTTCCCCAGGAAGCGCTCAAGGTACTGCTGGCCGACCTGGAAGCGAACCCGATTGCGCTGCCACAGGGCTACCGCTACCAGATCGGCGGCGACGCCGATGAGCGCGCTGAAGTGGTGGCCAATATCATGGCGCCGGTGGGGCTCGTGGTCGCCCTGCTGATTGCCACGGTGGTGGTCACCTTCAATTCCTGGCGCCTGTCCGCCATCGCCTTCCTGGTCTGCGTCTGCTCCCTGGGCCTGAGCCTGCTCTCGCTGGCCATCTTCAAGTATCCCTTCGGCATCCAGGCCTTCATCGGCGTGATCGGCTCGGTGGGGGTTTCGATCAACGCCGCCATCATCATCATGACGGCGCTGCAGCTGGATGAAAAAGCCATGCAGTGCAATCGCAAGGCGATGCGCGACGTGGTCATGGATTCAAGCCGCCACATCGTGTCGACGACCATCACGACCTTCGGCGGCTTCCTGCCGCTGATCCTGGAAGGCAGCCAGTTCTGGCCGCCCTTCGCCATGGCCATCGCCGGTGGCGTGCTGCTGTCGACAATCGTATCCTTCTTCCTGGTGCCGCCGATGTTCCTGGTGGCCAACCGCAGGTCGCCGCAGTCCCGGGCCCGCCCGGTGCCGCTGACGCCGGCCAGCGAACTCCTGATCGAGAGGATGGCGAGTTAGACATGGCAGCCACCACTGCACTCGAGGTCGGCCGGACCTATCACCACGGCGATCTTCGCAATGCCCTGATCCTGGCGGCCGCCGAGCTGATCGAGGAGAGCGGCTCTGTGGACTTCGCCATGGTGGAAGCGGCCCGTCGTGCCGGTGTCAGCAGTGCCGCACCCTACCGGCACTTCAAGGACAAGGACGACCTGCTGAAGGCGGTGGCCCAGCTCTGCTTCATGGGGCTGACGGAAGTGGCCCGAGAGGCCGTCGCCGCCAACGAGATGGGGTCCGAGGCCACCATCGTCGCGCTGGGCCGGTCGTACATCAATTTCATGCTGGAGCACCGTAACTTCCATGACCTGATGTGGGGCGACATGGGCCACCGCGCCATGGCCGACGTCAAGGTGGATATGCGGGGCTCGGGGTTCTACATCCTCTCGGATGCGGTGGCGGCGCTGTGTGAGAAGGAAGCCATTGCACCGGTTGACCCGGTAGAGCTCGCCACCGAGCTGTGGGCCATGGTCCACGGGCTCGCCAGCCTGGAAATGAACCAGCAGGTCGACCGCTTCCTGCCCGGTGCCGATGCCTTCGATCTGCTGGAACGCAGCACCCACATCTTCTTCGACGGCCTGCGTCACCGCACCTGACCCAGTCCGCTACTCCGGCATATGGGGCTGGTCGTCGTCCTGGCGCAGGTACCTAGGTTCCTCCGGGCAGCCGGCGAGGCGTTCCTCCAGCAGCCGGGCGTGCTCATCCTCCTCCTCGGCAAACTGACGCGCCAGCGCAACGACCTCGGGATCACCTGAAGCCTCCGCATATCCCGCGTAGAAGGCCTGTGCGGAGCGTTCGTTGGACAGCGCCAGCGTCAGCGCGTCGCGCAGGCTCATGCGATAGTGCAGCGCCTCATGGCTGGCAGACTCGGGCGCTTCCCGGCGCCAGTCGAAATCCCAGGGTGGAATCTCGGGGAGAGCGCGATTCGCAATCAGCGCCTCGACTTCGCTCAGGTGCCGGGCAGATTCTTCAGCCATCTGGGTAAAGAACGCCGCGATCGCGGGGTTGTTGTGCACCTGCAGGGCCTCCGCCTGCTCTTCGTACCGGTTGGCGGCGTCGGCTTCCAGCTCCAGGGCGTGGGCGAGGAATCGCAACAGTTCCGCGCTGTCGCTCATGCCCGGAAGCTCCCCGCCAGTTCCTCCAGCGTGACCGCGCGGTGCTCGCGCTGCGGTGGCCACGGACTGCGAGGCTCTGCATACAACAGGCCGGTCTCCATCCCCGATTCTCCGAAGAATAAGGCAGCGGCGCGATCTGCGTCGGCTTCCGGCGGCGCTTCCCGCTCCCTGACAATCGCTTTCCAGTCGGTCTGCTCGGGACAGAACGTGATGCATTGGGACAGCACGTGCAGGAAGCTGAAGCCCCTGTGCCGGATGGCTTCGCTGATCAGCCTGGCCATCTGGTTGGGGTCGCCGGAATAGCCGCGGGCGATCCACGGCGCCCCGGCCGCCAGCGCCACCGCGGCGGGTTTGAACGGGCGCACGCCGGGGCCGTGGGGAGTGAGCTTGCTGTGATCCCAGTCGATGGGCGTGGTCGGCGACGCCTGCCCCTTGGTCATGCCGTAGACCTCGTTGTCCATGGCGATGTAAGTGATATCGACATTGCGGCGGCAGGCGTGCAGGAAGTGGTTGCCGCCGATGGAGAAGCCGTCGCCGTCGCCGCCGAGGGCGATGACCGTCAGGTCCGGCCGGGCCACCTTGAGGCCCTGGGCGACGGCGAGGCCGCGCCCGTGTACGCCATGGAAGCCGTAGCTGTCCATGTAGGCGGGCAAGCGCGAAGAGCAGCCGATACCCGATACCAGCACGGTATCGTCCCGGGACAGTTCCAGGGCTGCCATGGCCTTGGTGATGGCGCTGAGCACCGAGTAGTGTCCGCAGCCGGGACACCAGATGGGCTTGATGCCGGACTTGTAGTCTTTGGCTTTGAGTGCGGGCGTGGTCGCGGTCATGGCGTACCCTCCTGCAGTAGTGTTGTGGCGATGTCCGCGGGGTCCAGCGGTACCGGGCCGGGCCGGGCATAGCTGTCCAGCGGCAGGTTGACCTCCAGTGCGCCTCGCAGATAGTGATACAGCTGGCGGCCGTGATTCTGCTCGACGACGAGAATGCGGCGGCATCCGGCCAGGGCCTTCGCCAGCCGGTCCGCCTGCAGCGGCGCCAGCAGGCGCAGCGCGACGGTGCGTATATCGCACTCCGCGTGCCCGGCGGCAGCCGACAGGGCTGCGGCGCTGGAGCCGAACCCCACCAGCGCAAGCTCGCCGTCGCCGGCGATGTCAGCCCAGTCGTCCCCGTAGTCGAACTGCTGCAGCTTGCGCCGGCGTTTCTCCAGTTGCTGTCGGTGGTCCTCGGTAGCAGCCGAGGGCGTGCCCCGCTCATTGTGCTCGAGACCGTCGGCGGTAAAGCGCCTGCCCGGCTCGCCGGGCGTGGCGACAGCCGAGATTCCCGATTCGGTGAGGCGGTAGCGCAGGAACTCGCCGTCGGGTAGCGTTGCCGGCTCCACGGCATCAACGTGTCGCGGCGGCGACACCACGGCGGTGGACTGTCCGGTGAACTGGTCCGAGAGAACGATGGCAGGTGTCTGTAGCTGCTGACTGAGGTTTACCGCCCAGCCGGTGGTGAAAACACAATCGGCAATGCCCAGCGGCGCCAGTACCAGGTGCGGGGCATCGCCGTGCAGCCCGTGCAGGGCGATAGCCAGGTCGGACTGCTCCGACTTCGTGGGTATGCCGGTGGAAGGGCCGCCGCGCTGTACGTTGACCACGCACACCGGCACTTCCGCCGCCACCGCCAGTCCCAGGCTTTCGCTCATCAGTGATAGCCCCGGCCCGGATGTCGCCGTCAGCGCCGGCACACCGCCATAGGCCGCACCCAGGGCCATATTGATCGCGGCCAGCTCGTCCTCCGCCTGCACCAGTTCACCGCCCAGCCGCTCCAGCGGCGTGGCGATCCACTCCAGCATGTCCGAGGCGGGGGTGATCGGGTAGGCGGCCACAAAGCGGGTGCCCGCCTGCAATGCACCCAGGGCCGCGGCCTGGTTTCCGGTCAGGCACCAGTGCTCACCGGGTACCTGGGCCGGTGGTTCGAGGGGGATCTCCAGTGCCTCGACGAGACCGCAATCGATGCAGGCCACGGCGGCCTCGCGATAGACCTCGGGTTTTCCCGCCAGGTGATCCCGCGCCAGCGCCACCAGCGATTCGCGCGGCAGGTCCAGGGCCCGGCCCAGGGCGCCCAGGGCCACCATATTGGCCCTGCCTTCAGGGTGTGCGGCGGCGGCCAGTGCCGAGAAGCCCAGTTCTGTCAGCGGGTGCGCGTCGAGGCCTTCCGGCATGCCCTTGCGAGACTCGCAGAGGATCATGGCATTGTCTGCCAGCAGGATTTCATCCTGGAAGCGCGAGAAATTCAGCCAGTCCAGGGTCACCAGCAGGTGGTACTCCGTCGCCGCCGTGTAGTGCTCGTCCCCGGTGAGTTTCAGCAGGGCGGCCGCTTCGCCGCCGCGAATCTGTGGCCCGAAGGCCTTGCGCAGCAGTCCGCGTCCTCCACCCGAGGCCCAGGCCCTCAGCAGCAGGTCGCCGCAGGAAATGACACCGGCGCCGCCGGCGCCGGTAATCGCGATGGACAGGGGTGACACTAGCTGCGCTTGCGTTTACGGCGGCGCTTGGCGGGCTGCGCCATGCCGGACTTGGGGTAGCGCGGCAGCTTGCCGTTCTGGAAGTAGCGGTGAATGGACTCCTGGCTGCGGATCTTGACGCTCCTGCGGCCCGTGACCATGTCATTGACCTGATCGGCGTCGAGGATCCTGGCCTTGACGTTGTCATGCCACTGCTGGTCCAGGATATCCTGCAGCACCTTCTGTGCGTCGGCGTCGTAGATCGGCGTCAGGACTTCCACCCGGTGATCGAGATTGCGGGTCATCAGGTCGGCAGAGCCGATCAGGTACTGCGGCTGGCCCCGGTTGTAGAAGCTGTAGACCCGCGGGTGCTCCAGGAAGCGGTCGACGATGCTGGTTGCCGAGATGTTGTCGGACAGGCCCTTCACCTTGGGAAGCAGGGTGCACATGCCGCGGATAATGAGCTTGATCTCAACCCCGGCCTGGCTGGCCTCGTACAGTTTCATCACCATGTCCTGGTCGGCGAGGTTATTGCACTTGAGCGTCATCGCCGCGGGATAGCCGTCCCGGGCATTGGAAATCTCGCGGTCCATCAGCTCATAGAGCCCGGAGCGGCTGGAGTGTGGCGACACCAGCAGGTGTCGGTAGCTGGGGCGCTTGTAGTTGTAGCGCAGGAAATCAAAAACGTTGGCCACGTCACGGCCGATGCCCTGGTCGTGGGTCAGCAGGCTGAAGTCGGTGTACAGGGTGGCGGTTTTCTCATTGAAGTTGCCGGTGCCGATATGGCTGTAGTAGACGATCTCGCCATCTTCCTCGCGCTCGATATGAATCAGCTTGCTGTGCACCTTGAGGCCCGCCACGCCGAACATGACTTCGACGCCGTTGTCCGCCAGGCGCTCCGCCCAGCTGATATTGGCGCGCTCGTCAAAGCGAGCCTGCAGCTCCACCACCGCCAGTACCCGCTTGCCGTTGTTCACTGCGTTGATCAGCGCATCGCAGACCCTCGAGTTCCCCGCTACCCGGTACAGGCAGATCTGTATCTGCTTGACCGATGGGTCCAGAGCCGCCGTCTTGAGCATGTTGATGACATAGTCAAAGGGCTGGTAGGGGTAGTAGAGCAGGACGTCCCTCTCACGAATCTTGTCGAAGATGCTGCCCTCGGCTTCCAGCCGCTCCACCGGTATGGGGGGCAGCGGTTTGTACTCCAGGTACTTGGGGCCGACGTTGGGGAAGGCCATGAAGTCCTTGGAGTTGTGATAGCGGCCGCCGCCGATAAGGCTGTCGTACTTGCGCACATTGAGCAGCTTGGTCAGGAAGTTTAGCAGGTGGTCTGGTATCGCCTCGTCGTAGACAAACCTGACCGCCTCCGCTTTCTGCCGGCGCTTCAGGCTGACCGCCATTTTCTCGATCAGGCTATCGGTGATGCCTGCGTCGATTTCCAGCTCGGCGTCACGGGAGAACTTGATGGTGTAGGCGGCGGAGCTGTCCACCGTGATGACGCCGCGGAACACCTGGGGCATGCAATAGCGGATGATGTTGTCGAGAACGATGAAAACCTTGCCTTTCTTTCCCTTTTTGCGCGGGATCTCGACAAAACGATCGACCCGGTCCGTCGGCACCTCGACGATCGCGTAGCGAGTCTCATCGCCGCTGCGGATGTCGACTGCCAGGTAGATGGACTCGTCGGTCAGGTTGGGCATGGCCTTGCCTTCCGACAGCAGGATGGGTTCCAGCTCCGGCAGCACCTGTTGGCGGAAGAAGCGCTGAACGTATTCGGCCTGGTTGGGCTCGAGCTGCTCCTCGTTGATCATGTAGATCTTGCGCTTGCGCAGCTCGAGCAGCACTTCGTCGTAGATTCGGTCGAACTCATTCTGAAGCGCCACGACCCCGGTCTGAATGCCCTCCATCAGCTCCTTGTAAAGCTGTCGGTTGCCCGCCTTGGAAAGCGACAGCAGCCTGCGCACTTCCGCCACGCGCACCCGGAAGAATTCGTCGAGGTTGTTCGAGAAAATGCCCAGGTAGCGAAGTCGCTGGATAACCGGAACGTTGGGGTCGGCAGCTTCCTGCAGCACCCGCGCGTTGAAGGACAACCAGCTCAATTCCCGCGGCATGAAGTGATTGGCATCCCGTTCGCCGAGACGCTGCTTGATGGGATTGTTGATGTCTTCATTCGTCGTCGTCATAGCTTCGCAGTATAGACCTGAATTGTGTTCTCAATAGGAAATCAGCCGTCTTCGCCAAAGTAGAACTGGTCGTCGAAGGTCTTTACGGCGCCGGGGAAAAACACACAGGCGGCTGTCACCAGCATGCCGTTGATGAAACCCTCGGGGAACAGCACCAGTACCAGCAGCGGCCAGCCTTCGAGGGCTCGTGAGGCCAGTTCGCCCTGCCCGATAAACCACAGCAGTGGCAGGCTCAGCACCGCGACCGCCAGCGCCGACAGGATGCCGCCGGCAAAGCCCCCGCCGAGGGTAAACAGGAAAAGGTTCTGGCTGCGAGGCAGTCTCGCCACCAGCCAGCGGCTGACGGTGGCCGGTACCGCGACGGTCAGCAGCCAGGCGCTGGGCAGGGCGCCAATGTGATCGCCTAGCAATAGCAGCTGCAGCAGCAGCGCCAGGCTTCCGCAGAGCATGCCGAAACACCAGCCCAGCACCAGGGTCAGGCTGGTCATACCGAGCAGGTGGATGCGCACGGACTCACCCACCTCGACGCTCATCAGCCACAGCCCGAGACAGAACAGGGTGCCGCCCAGCAGCAGGTGGAGCCGCGCCGGTACTGACATCACCGCGCGCCAGTTGGCGAAACGCACGGCGAGGGCCAGGGTGGCGAGCATGGCGACAGACAGCAGCCCGGTCAGCCAGACCGGGATCAGCGAGGCGTGGATGGTCATGAATTCAGCTTAGTGGGTGACCTACCCGGGGAAAAGTTGCGTAAATCAAAAAACCCCTGAAAAGGTGAGTGATTACCAACTCCACCGCTTCCCCGGGTAATACGCGGGGCCGGGACTGACGGCCTTCACGTGCACGTTTTCGGTGCGGAACCGGGGAAAAAATGCGCGCGATGGCAATTCCTTCGGTCCCGAAAAGCTGCTACTTTCGGCGCTATTAAAAGAACGATTATACCGAGGCTCCTACCATTCCATGACATACTGCGTGGCGATTGCGGCCCAGGACGGCCTGGTGTTTTGCTCCGATTCCCGTACCAATGCGGGCCCGGATATCCTCTCGACCTACTCGAAGATGCATATCTACAACATCGCCCCGGATCGCATGATCTGCCTGCTGAGCGCCGGTAACCTGGCGACCACCCAGGCCATCGTCGCCCAGATCGAGGGCGACATGGAGGACGGGGCAGAAGAATCCCTGAAGAGCTGCAAGAAAATGGTGGAAGTCGCCAACTATGTCAGCCGCGTCAGTCGCGAGCAGCAGGCCGCCGCCAGCGACTCCACTGCCGATGCCGACGTCGATACCTCGGCATCCTTCATCGTGGGCGGCCAGATCAGTGGCAGCAAGCCATCCATTTATATGATCTATGCAGCCGGCAACTTCATCTCGGGGTCAGAGGGAACACCCTACCTGCAGATCGGCGAGAGCAAGTATGGCAAGCCGATCCTCGATCGTATCTTGCACACCGATACCAGCCTCGAGGATGCGGCGCGCTGCGCCCTGGTGTCCATGGATTCCACCATGCGAGCCAATGCCACCGTGGGCCCACCGGTGGAAGTGCTGGTCTATGAGAACGATACCTTCGAATCCGACCACTACATCAAGCTGGCGGAGGGCGATTCCTACCTGGGGACCCTGCGCAAGTCCTGGGCCGAGGCCATCAAGAAGGCCTTTGCCGAGCTGCCCCAGTTCGAGTGGGAAAAGCGCACCGCGTCCCTGCACGCGGTCGATGAGGAGCAGCAACCCCAGCCGTCGCCGCTGGGCGTCAACCCGCCGGAGTAGCCCCTGCCCCGGCAATCGCCGCCTGCACAAACAGCAGTTTTTCGATTACCGCATCGGTCAGGATGAACGGGTAGGCGTCCCGCTGTCCCAGGCTGCGCGACAGCTCGTTCATGGGGATGGCGAACCGGGCCCAGGCGTTGAGCCGCTGCCGCGGGTCCGCCCCAGGGTCCGGTGCCAGGCCGTAACACAGCGCCGTCTCCAGCGCGTCCTCCATATGCAGGAAGTGGGCGAAGCACTCGGCCCAGTCCTCCAGGGGATGTGAGCTGGCGTAGGAGCTGATGTACTCCTCCTGCCAGTTGCTGCCGGGTCCGCTCTCGTAGTACGCCTGCAGCGACGCGTCATAGTCCCGGGCGGGGTCGCCGAACAGGTTTCGGAACTGCTCACTGAACCCCGGCGGCTGTTCTACCAACTGCGGATAGAAGAAGTGGCCCGCCTCATGGCGGAAGTGGCCCAGCACCGTGCGGTAGCGCTCCCCCAGCATTTCCCGCTGCCTGACCCGCTGGATATCGTCGGCCTCGGTGACATTGATGGTAATGACGCCGTCCTTGTGGCCGGTGGTGACGAAATGCTCCAGCACGTCGGGGTGGCTGCGCTTGTCTTCGAGAAAATCGAAGCGCATGCCGCCGCTGTCC
Source organism: Halieaceae bacterium (assembly GCA_965601975.1). GTDB lineage: Bacteria > Pseudomonadota > Gammaproteobacteria > Pseudomonadales > Halieaceae > JANQIO01. The sequence goes on along the minus strand of OZ271856.1, from coordinate 3,842,829 downwards.
CCGGCGTTCACATCCAGGCCGAGCTTGCTGACCCCGGCGATCATGCGCCGCTTGGCCGCCTCCAGCCGCTTCCAGCGCACCAGGTTCTCGGCTCTGCCCACCACCGGAATGGTGCGGTTGAGGCGGCAGCCGCTGCAGAGGCTGGCATCGGACTCGGCTTCGACCACGCCGTTGCAGGCCTTGTACTGGGCGCGGTTGGCGCAGGGGAAATAGCGGTTGCCGTCCCCGTCGACCCAGACGTCGCCGTCCTCGTCCAGGGACAGCACGGCGGCCCGCAGCGGTTCGAAGGCGACGATGCGGCCGCAGTTCCCGCAGCGCGTATTCTCGCAGAACAGGGTTTGCCCGCAGCGACAGGAATAGGGGGTCACCGCTTACTGCTCCGGTGTAAACCAGGTGTGGGCTATAACGTCGTGAACACCCTGCAGCCGCAGCTGGATGTCGTCCAGGAATTTTTCCAGGGCGGCGCCCTCCAGTTCGCCGCACTTGGTGCGCTTGACCTTGCGCTGTACTGACTGCGTGATCTTGAGCGCTTCGCCGCCCCGTGGCAGCAGGCGAATACTGTTTTCCAGCTGCAGTACGCAGTGGGACACCGCCCGTGGGAATACGCGGCTGCGCAACAGGAACTCCAGTACGTCGGAGGGGCGCACGTTGTTCTGCATGCTGAGGCGGTACATCTGGTATCCGCTCAGCGAGCTCAGCACGCTCATCCACATCACGTTCTGGTAGGGCCGCGCGTCCTCGTCGGGGCTGGACAGTTCCGCCGTGGCCACGTCGATGATGCGCGTCGTCATATCGGCGCGCTCGAGACTTTTACCCAGGCGGATGAACTGGTAGGCCTCGTCCCGGTTCATGGTGCCACTGAGCAGCCCCGATATCTGTTGTGAGGACTCCACAATGCCGTTCAGCACGCTGTGCCTGGAGGTGCGGGGCAGGCCCTTGGTGGAACGTCGCGCCGCACTCAGGTACAGGCTGTTGACGCGTTCCCAGGCTTCGCTGGGTAGCACCTCGCGGCTGGTACGCATGTTTTCCCGGGCGGCGGCCAGTGCTGAAATAATCGACGACGGATTGTCCCGGTCGCTGAACACGTGGCTGATGATATTTTTCTCGTTGGCGGCCATCCGCCTGGCGGCGAAGCTCTCCTGGGCGCCGAGCACGTTCAATAGCTGGCCCCAGTCGGGCTGAACGCTGCGCGGCATGTCGAGGATCACATTGTGCCGGGCCAGTATCAGGCGCGCGGTATCCTCGGCCCGCTCCAGGTATCTCGCAAGCCAGTAGGCCCTCTCGGCAACTCGGGACAGCATCAGTGGGCCTCCGTGTCGACGATCCAGGTGTCCTTGCTGCCGCCCCCCTGGGAGGAGTTGACCACCAGCGAGCCCTTGCGCAGGGCGACCCGGGTCAGCCCGCCCGCAGTGCAGTAGTGGTTCTTGCCCTGCAGGATGAACGGGCGCAGGTCGAGATGGCGCGGCTGGATGCTGTTGCCGCACAGGGTGGGTGCGGTAGACAGGGACAGCGCCGGCTGCGCCATGTAGTTGCGAGGATTCTTGCGAATGCGATCGGCAAACTCCTCGCGCTCTTTCTTCGTCGACGCGGGCCCGATCAACATGCCGTAGCCGCCGGACTCGTTGGCGGGTTTCACCACCATGGTCTCGAGATTCTTGAGAACGTGGTCGCAGTGCTTCTTGTCGACGCAGAGGAAAGACGGGACATTCGGAATCAGCGGCTCTTCATCGAGGTAGTAGCGAATGATGTCCGGCACATAGGTATACACGACCTTGTCGTCGGCGACGCCGGCGCCGGGGGCGTTGGCTATGCCGACGTTCCCCTTGCGCCAGGCCCGGAACAGCCCAGGCGTGCCCAGTATCGAATTCGGCTTGAACGCCTCGGGGTCGAGGAAATCATCGTTGATGCGCCGGTAGATCACGTCGACCCGCTCCAGTCCGCGAATCGTCCGCATGTGGACCTGGTCCTTGTCGTCGACAACGAGGTCCGAGCCCTCGACCAGCTCCGCACCCATGCGCTGGGCCAGGTAGGCGTGTTCGAAATAGGCGGAGTTGTAGATGCCGGGTGTCATCACGGCGATTTCCGGCTGGTCCCCCGGGCGGGGCGACAGGGAAGCCAGCGTATCGAACAATTGGGACGGGTAGTCGTCAACGGGCTGGATAAAGTGCTTTTCGAACAGCTGAGGCAGAACGCGTTTCGAGACCGCGCGATTTTCCAGCATGTATGACACGCCGGAGGGTACCCGCAGGTTGTCCTCGAGCACGTACATGGTGCCGTCCTTGTCGCGCACCAGGTCCGAGCCGCAGATGTGTGACCAGACGCCGTAGCGGGGCTTGGCGCCGACGCACTGCTCCAGGAACTCCGGCGAACTGTCGATGATCTCCCGCGGCAGCACCTTGTCCTTGAGAATCTTCTGCGCGTTGTAGAGGTCATTGATGAACAGATTCAGGGCCACCTGCCGCTGCATCAGGCCTTTCTCGAGGACCTGCCACTCCTTGAGCGGGATGATGCGCGGCAGGATGTCCATCGGCCAGGCCCGGTCGATGTTCTCGCCGTCGCTGTAGACGGTGAAGCTGATGCCCATTTCCTGGATCGCCAGGTCTGCGGCCTGCTGTCGCGACACCAGGTGCTTGATCGACATCTTGCGGGTGAAGGACACCAGTCCGCGGGCCGCCGCCCGGGCGTTGCCGGGGGAGCTGATGATCTCGTCGTAGAATGCGCCGGGCTCGTACGCGCTCCAGTCTATACCGGGACGAGCTCGCTTGTAGGGCGTGGGCGCCTTGATCTTATTGGCTGTGCCGGCCTCGGCCATGCAGCCTCCTTTACTCGGGCTTGGGGATACAAAGCTAGCATAGTAAGGGGCCTGCCACATGTCAGCCCAGCTTACGTTGACACGCAGTGACACTGTGCCTAGTCTCTCGCAAGGCCTGATTCTGCCGCCGGCTAGCGCTGCACCAGGAAAACCATAAGGGACGCCACTACATGGGACGTTTGCTGCACTTCACACTTTCACTGCTCTTTTTTACATCAGGCTTTGCCGTTGCGCAGGAGCTTGGCGGTGGCGGGCGGCCCGTCGGCGCAGACTTTTCCCGCAGCCCGGTATACGGCGCGCGCGGCATGGCGGCAACCGCCCAGCCGCTGGCCTCCCAGGTGGCTATCGAGATACTCAAGCAGGGTGGTTCCGCGGTCGATGCCGCCATCGCGGCCAACGCCGCCCTCGGCCTGATGGAGCCCACCGGCAACGGGATCGGCGGTGACCTGTTCGCCATTGTCTGGGACCCGGCCTCCGGGAAGCTCTATGGATACAACGGCTCCGGGCGTTCTCCCAAGGGCCGCACCCTGGAGGACCTGCAGCAGCGCATTGCCACCATGAAGACGGAGGGCAACCTGGCCCAGGATCACGAGGGCATCCCGCCGCTGGGGAGTCTTCCGGTCACCGTTCCCGGAACCGTTGACGGCTGGTTTGCCCTGCACGAGCAGTTCGGCAAGCTGCCCATGTCCGATGTGCTGGCACCGACAGTGCAGTACGCACGGGAGGGATTTCCCGTCTCGCCGGTGATTGCCTACTACTTCAGCCGCAACCTGGCGGCCTTCAATCGCTATCCCGAGATGATGGAGGAGTTCAATAACACCCAGGCAACCTGGTTCAAGGGCGGTCGTGCGCCCGCCGAGGGTGAAATCTTCAAGAACCCTGATCTCGGCAACACCCTGGAAGTAATCGGCAAGGAGGGACGCGACGCTTTCTACAAGGGGTCCCTCGCCAAGAGCATGGCCGCCTACTTCGAGCGCATCGGTGCTGACCTAACACTGGAAGATTTCGCGGAGCACCGCGGACAGTGGGTGACGCCGGGCAGCGTCAACTACCGCGGCTACGACGTGTATGAGCTGCCTCCCAACGGGCAGGGTTTCGCCGCGCTGCAGATGCTGAGCATTCTCAAGAATGTCGACTTCAGCAAGATGCCGCGCGCCTCGGCTGAAGTCTTCCACTACATGGTCGAAGCCAAGCGGCTGGCCTTCGAAGACGTGGCGCGCTACTACGCCGACCCGGACTTCTCACAGATTCCCCTGCGCGGCCTGCTCTCCGATGACTATGGAAAGGCGCGCTTCGCGGAAATCGACCCGGAGAAGGCCAATCCGGCAGTGGCCGCCGGCGAGCCGAAGCTGGAAGGGGAGGGGGATACCACCTACCTCACGGTCGCCGACGCCAGCGGCATGATGGTATCGCTGATCCAGTCCAACTATCGCGGCATGGGTTCCGGCCTGACCCCCGACGGTCTCGGCTTCATGTTCCAGGACCGGGGCGAGCTGTTCTCACTGGACCCCTCCCACCCGAACGCCTACGCGCCCGGCAAGCGGCCTTTCCACACCATCATTCCCGCCTTTGTAATGAAGGACGGCGCGCCTTACATGAGCTTCGGCCTGATGGGCGGCGGTATGCAGCCCCAGGGGCATGTGCAGGTGTTGGTGAACCACATCGACTACGGTATGAACCTGCAGGAGGCGGGAGACGCCGCGCGCTTTATGCACACCGGTGGGCGCCAGCCGACCGGCATCCACGATGATCTGCTGGGGACGCTGTACCTGGAGCCCGGTGTGCCGGAAGAAACCCGCGCAAAACTCACCGCCATGGGCCACAAGGTCGAGGTGGTCGACAACGGCGTGATGTTCGGTGGCTACCAGGCCATCCAGCGCCAGGGCGATGTCTACGTCGGTGCCACGGAGATGCGCAAGGACGGAACCGTCGCCGCTTACTAGACGCTGCCTTCCGACTAGAACACGCTGATAATTTTCAGGCCGCCCAGCACCAGGGTGACCAGGACCACCACGCCCCCTGCCAGGTTGGCGGACACGCTGTTGGCGTAGTTTCCCAGCCGGTCCCGGCGATTCATCACCAGCAGCAGGAAAATCGCGCAGATCGGCAGCAGGAACCCGTTGGTCGCCTGGGCCAGCAGGATCGCCGCCAGGGGGCTGGTATCCAGTACCGCGAACACCGTGCCGAATAGCAGGACCGCCAGCCACACCATCCGAAAGCGGGTTGCCCTGATATCCCGCGACCAGCCCAGCACGCCACAGACCGCATAGGCCGCGGCCAGCGGTGCGGTGACAGCGCTGCTGAGTCCTGCGGCAAACAGCCCGGCGGCAAAGAAGTAGCGCGCGTTGCTGCCCAGCAGGGGCTCCAGCTGGCGCGCCATCTCGGCGGCGGAGAAGCTCTCACCGGTGCCGAAAAACGCCGCCGCCGAGGTACTGAGCACGGCGAGGGTGATGAGTCCGCCGAGGCCGATGGAGAGGCCGGTATCGAACCGGGCCTCCCTGAGCGCCGCGCCGGTGTCCTGCTCGCTCGACCACTTCTCCTGCACGGCGCTGGCGTGCAGGAACAGGTTGTAGGGCACTACCGTGGTCCCCACGAGTGCGATCACCGTGAGCGTGGCGCCGTCGGGAACCCGGGGTGTGAGGACGCCCGCCAGCATCGCCGAGAAGTCGGGCCTGACCTGTATGAGGGTGGCGAGAAATACGACGCTCATCAGCAGCACCAGGCCGACCAGCAGCTTCTCGATCAGCGCATAGGTGCCCGAGGCCAGCAACAGTCCCGCCAGCAGGGCCACCGCCAGCGCCCAGTAGCGGGCGGGGGATTCAAAAATGCCTTCCAGTCCCAGCGCGGCGCCGATCAGGTTGCCGGCTTCATAGGCGGCATTGCCGAAGCCCACGGCGGCGACCACCAGCGCAATAGCAAGCTTGCCTGCGAGGTTCCCGTGGAAGGCATGGCGCAGGCTTTCCGCCAGGCCCTCGCGAGTGACCAGGCCCAGTCGCGCCGCCATTTCCTGCAGCACCATGGTCGCCAGCACCGAGAACAGCAGCGCCCACAGCAGTGCGAATCCGTACTCCGCCCCCGCTATACTGGCGGTGGTGACGGTACCCGGGCCAATAAATGCAGCCGTGACCAGCACGCCCGGGCCGATCTTTTTCAAGGGGTTTGCCATGAAGCTCACTCATATCGCGCTGCATGTGCCCGACTCGCAGGCCTGCGCCGACTGGTATGCAGAATACTGCGGTATGGTCGAAGTCCGCCGACACGGTGTCAAGGAGAAGCCGGTCATCTGGCTGGCCTACCCCGAGCAGCGCGAGGAGTTTGTCATGGTCCTGATCAGCAAGGGGCCCGGCAACCCGCCGCCCGAGGGTGACTTCTCCCACCTCGGTTTCGCGGTGGACAGCCGCGACGCCGTCGACCGCCTTGCCGTCCGCGCCGAACAGGATGGCTGCCTGCTGTGGGCGCCGCGGGACGAGCCGTTTCCGGTGGGCTATTACTGCGGTGTGCTCGACCCCGCCGGCAACCAGGTCGAGTTCAGCTACGGCCAGCCCCTGGGTTAGGACAGTCGCACGGCTGTGTGCGATAATCCGCGGCCTTGGAAAACAAGTAGAACGATGGCCAGCGCGGCCAACCTGCGGACCCGGAAACACCATGAATCCCTGCCACATCGACCTCGTGCTATACCGCGGGTTCTCCGAGCTGCGTGCCGAGGCCAGCCGCTCCTACCTCGGCGTCATCTGGTGGGTGATGGAGCCCGCGCTGTATGTGGGGGTGTTCTACCTGGTCTTCGACCTCGGATTCAAGCGCGGCGGAGAGGGCTTCGTGCCCTACCTGCTGTGTGGCCTGGTGCCCTGGAAATGGTTCGACGGCACCGTGCGCTCTGCCTCCACCATTCTCACGGCCAGCGTGGGCCTGATGCGGCAGCTCTACCTGCCCAAGTACCTGCTGCCCCTGGCGGTCGCCGTCACCAATTCACTGAAGTTCGCCATAATCCTCGCCATTCTGCTGGTGTTTCTCATCGCCTATGGCGAGCCGGTGTTGTCCGGGGCGCTGATCTACCTGCCGCTGGTGATCGGAGTGCAGCTGCTGCTGATCCTGGCGATCGGCGGCCTGGCGGCGGCACTGGTGCCGCTGCTGCCCGACCTGCGCTACGTGGTCAACTACGGAATGACCATGTTGTTCTTCATGTCGGGCATCTTCTTTTCCCTGGAAGACATGTCGCCGGAAGCCCAGCAGTTCCTGATGCTCAACCCGATGCTGCTGGTGATCGAGGGCTATCGCGCGGTGCTGCTCGATGGCGTCGCGCCGTCCTTTTCCCAGCTCGGCGCCGTGGCCGGCGTCTCGCTGGCGCTGCTGGTGATTGTCTGGCAGCTGTTCCAGCGCTTTGACCGGGTCTACCCGAGGGTGATCGGCTAGATGGTGGGCAAGGACGGTGTGCTGCTGCGGCTCAATAATGTCGGAGTGAGTTATCGCAAGGAGCTGCGCCTGTTCGGCAGCGAGCGGCAGCAGGTGCTGGAGGGACTGGACCTGGAGCTCTATGCGGGTGAGACCCTCGGTGTGCTCGGACGCAACGGCGCCGGCAAGAGCACGCTGATGAAGCTGCTGGCGGATATCATCGCGCCCGACACCGGTGAGATCGAACGCTTCACCAACCGGGTGCAGCTCCTGTCCCTGCAGGCGGGTTTCATGGACCAGCTCACGGGACGCCAGAATGTGGTCATGGCCGGTATCCTGCTCGGCCTGCGTCGCGACGATATCATGGCGCGAATGGACAGCATCATCGAGTTTTCCGAGCTGGGCGAGAAGATTGACGAGCCCATCAGGAACTACTCCGCGGGCATGCGTGCGCGGTTGGGCTTCGCTATCTGTATCCAGAGTGACCCGGAGGTCCTGCTGATCGACGAAGTCCTGGGGGTGGGGGATGCCGCCTTCCGGCCCAAGGCCCGCAAGGTCATCACCGAGCGGATCGAGTCCAGCGAAACCGTTGTCATCGTGTCGCACAATGAGGAAACCCTGAAGGAATACTGCGAGCGAGTCGCCTGGATTCACGAGGGCAAGCTGCAAATGGTGGATGCGGCGGAGACGGTGCTGGAAGCCTACCGCGGCGCCCTCAAGGCAGCGCTCAAGCCGGCGGCGGCAACGTGAGCGAAGGCAACGCCCCGTTCTTCCTGGTCGGCTGCGTGCGCTCCGGCACTACGCTGCTGCGGGACCTGCTGCGACAGCACCCCAGGCTGGAGAGCCCGGAGGAGACACACTTTTTTCGCTGGGCGGATCCCTTCGGCACCGATCGCTACCGCCGCATGTACAAGAACTCCGACCTCATGAAGCGGCACCGGCAGATGGACGGCATCGAGGATTTTGACTTCAACTACATGCTTAATCACGCGCAGAGCCGCCGGCAGATGATGGAGCAGTACGGTGCCGCCCTGCTGCAGGCGCGGGGCAATCCCGACGGGCGCTGGTTCGACAAGACGCCCCAGAATGTCTACGGCGTGCTGATGATCTCGGCGGCCTGGCCCGAGGCTCGGTTCGTACACATTCACCGGCACCCGCTCAACGTGGTGGCGAGCCTGATGGAAGGCGCCGTCATGCCCGTGCACAGCCTCAACGGGGCGATCAACTACTGGACCGAGGCGCTGGGGATTTTGCAGCAGTTCCGCCAGGTTGCCGGCGATCGACTGCTTGAAATCAGCTACGAAGCCCTGACGGCCGAACCGGCTGCCGCGCTAAGCCAGTTGCTGGCCTTCCTGGGCGAGGATTCAGGCCTGCTGGAAGCAGAATTCGAGGGCGTGCACCCCGAGCAGAACAAGTACCTGGAAAAACTCGACGACCAGCAGGTCCGGGAAGTACTGGACCGAACCGCCGCCGAACGCGCACTCTACGGCTATGGCGACACCCCCTGACGAGCGACAGGCCCTGCTGGTCGCGGGCATGCACCGCAGCGGCACGTCCGCGGTGGCCCTGGCGTTCGCCCGCCTGGGCTGGAGCCTGGGGGCGGACCAGCTGGAGACCCAGGCCGAGATCAACCGCGACGGCTTTGGTGAGAACCGCGGGCTGGTCGCGTTCAACGAGAAGCTGTTGTCGCACTTCGGTCGGCACTGGTTCCAGCTGTTTGAGCTGCCCGAGGGCTGGCTGGACTCAGGGGACGCCCGGCCGTTCCTCGCCGAAGCGGCCGCGCTGCTGGACGACCAGTTTGACGGCGACCAGCGCATCCTCCTGAAGGACCCGCGCCTGTGCCTGACGCTGCCCCTGTGGCTGCGCGTGCTGGACGACCAGGGATTTCACAGTCGCATCATCCTGCAGCTGCGTGATCCGCAAGCGGTGGCCGCGTCACTGGAGAAGCGCGACAGCCTTCCTGCTGAAGCGGGGCTGTTGCTCTGGCTGCACTACATCCTGAGTGCGGAGCACGCCAGCCGTGATCGGCAGCGTGCCTGGCTCAGCTATGAAGCGCTTCTCGAGCGCGGCGCCGCCGCGCTTGAGCTGTTCGGGGATGTGGAAATTCCCGCGAATCTGGACTGCGGGATCGATCCATCCCTGGCGCATTTCAAGCCCGGGGGAGCAGGGCAGCACAGTCCGCTCGCGAATCTGTGCGAACAGGTGCTGCGGGACGCGCTGGCAGGGCACGCACCGGCACTGGACCCGGAACGCTGGCTGGACGAGCTGGACTTCAGGTCGCTGTTCAATGCACTTGGCGGCGCCGTGACGCGGCGGTCCGCGGACGCAGTGCGTATCGGCGAGCAACACAGCCAGGCGCTGGCAGTGATCGCGGAAAAAGATGAGGCACTGGAACGGAGCGCCGCTTACGCAAAGCAGTGCGAAGACGTTGTTGCGGAAAAAGACGCGGAAATCGCGGAAGCTACCCGCTACGCGCGCGAGTGCGAAGCTGTGGTGGCAGAAAAGGACGGTGAGATCGCTGAGGCGAGTCGCTACGCCACTGAATGTGAGGCGGCAGTGAAAGATACGCACAGCGAGCTCGTCGCCATCAAGCAGCAGCCTATCTACCGATTGCTGAAGGCACTGCGGGTGTTGAAATAGACTGTGAACCCCGTCGACATCATCGTGCCGGTCTACGACGGCTTCGAGGAAGTAAAGAACTGCCTCGATTCCCTGCTCGACAGCGCACAGCAGACACCGGTGGAGTACGTGGTGATCCACGACGCCGGGCCCAGCGCCGAGATTGCCGGCCTGCTGCGTGAACTGGAATCCTCGGGTCGAATTACACTGCTCGAGAACGACGGCAACCTCGGCTTTGTGCGCACGGCAAACCGCGGCATGGCGCTGCACCCCGATCGCGACGTGGTTCTACTGAACTCCGACACGGTGGTGAGCGGCAACTGGCTGGACCGGCTGCGGGCCCACGCAACCGGCGATGTCGGTACCGTCACTCCCTTTTCCAACAATGCCGAGATTTGCAGCTTTCCGCGCCTGTGCCAGGTCAACGAGCTGGCGCCCGCGACATCCACAGCCCAGGTGGACGCGAGCCTGGCGGCGGGCCTGGCCGGTCAGTCCGTTGACATTCCCACCGCGGTGGGCTTCTGCATGTACATCCGGCGTGACTGCCTCGAGCAGGTGGGCCCCTTCGACGCGCAAACCTTCGGCCTGGGCTACGGCGAGGAAAACGATTTTTGCCTGCGCGCCCGCCAGCTGGGTTGGCGTCACCTGCTGGCAGCGGATTGTTTTGTAGCGCACGTCGGTGGAGTGAGCTTTTCCGAGCGCAAGCAGGCCCTGGTCGCGAATGCGATGCAGGTGCTGGACCAGCGCTATCCCGCCTACCATGGCGAAATCGCAGAATGGATTGCAGCGGACCCACCCTACGCCTGGCGCTGCAAGGGCCTTGTCGAACTGCTGCGCAATGACCCGCGGCAAAAGGTGCTCGCCGTGACCCATCACATGGGCGGCGGCACCGAGAAACACGTGCGCGAGCTGGCGGATGCGACCGATGCGCGCGCCCTGGTGCTGTTGCTGAAGCCCTACCGCGGCAGCACGGTGCGCCTGAGCCTGGGCGCCGATGAAGCGCTGCCGGGACTCAACTTCGACTGGGCTGTGACATCCCACCGTGAAGCCCTGCTGCGCTTGTTGGCCTTTCTCCGCGTTGGTCGCCTTCATGTTCACCACGTGCTGGGGCTGGAGGACATGCTGCCCCAGTTGCTGCAAGAGATGGCGTGTCCCTATGACATCACCCTGCACGATTATTTCCTGATCGACGGAAACCCCACGCTGACGGACGAGAACGGCTTGTTCCAGCGCGAACGCGCGCTGCGTGGCGCCGGCTGCAACAGCGCGAGGGTGATGGACAGCGACGCCGAGTGGCAGCGCTGGCGCCAGCGTCAACAGGCGCTGCTGGCGGGGGCCGAGCGCGTGTTCGCACCGAGCCGCGCCGCTCTCGAGTTGTACCGGGATGTATATCCCTTGGAGAACGCCATTGTCTCCGGGCATACGGATCTATTGGGCGTCGATGAGCTGCCGGTCAATCGCCCGGCGTCCGACCTTTCGCATCGATCCCTGCGCGTGCTGGTGCTCGGCGCGCTCGGTATCGAGAAGGGCGGGCAGTTGCTGGAGGACACCGCGCTGCTGGCGCAGCGGCGGCAGAGCCCCGTGGACTTTGCGCTGCTGGGCTACGGGTTCCGTCCGCTGGACGCGGTGAATACCCTCGGTGCCTATCGGGACGTCGACATCGACCGGCTCATCGCTGAACAGGCCCCGGACCTGATCTGGTTTCCCTGCCGCTGGCCGGAAACCTACAGCTACACGCTCAGTGCGGCGCTGCGGTCGGGTTGTCCCATCCTGGTGCCGGATATCGGCAGCTTCCCGGAGCGCGTGGTGGGACGGCCGTCGACCTGGGTGCAGGCCTACCAGAGCGATGCGGAGACCTACCTGGCGCAGATCCTGCAGATTCGTGAGACGCTGCTCTCCGCCGAGCCCGATGCAGTCTCCTGGCAGCCACCCGCCATCGGCGCGTTCCGCTACGACGAGGAGTACAGCCGGGACGCCTGTGCCGGCGGTGATGATCCCGAGTTTACTCTCCAGGATGTCGGCGCCTTCCTGGCTCGCGATGTGGACGAGCGCGCCGAGGGCCGCCGCATGCTGCTGCTGCGCCTGTTGCTGTGGCTGAAGCAGCGGCCTGTGCTGGCCTGGCTGGTGCGCCGGATTCCCCTGCGCTGGCAGCGGGCGCTGAAGCGACGCCTGTCGTCGCGGCCCCTGCACGATCTCGGGGGCGGCTGACAGGACCATGTTCCCCGGATACCAGGCATTGATCGAACAACCCTCGGCGCCGCCGAGGGTCCAGGCCGAAGGGCTATTGAATCCGATTGGCGTGGGTGCGGTCGGTGGCAGCGGCACCCGCCTGGTCCGCTCCATGCTGGCGCAGGCAGGCGTCGCCATGAGTGCGCCGATCAACGAGGCCGGGGATTCCATCGAGTGGCCGCCGATCACCAAGCTGCTGGACGGTCGCGGCGAGCGCTCCCCGGAAGACATGCTGGCGGCTTCCTTCTGTGTGTTCGAAGACCTGCTGCTGCGCAGGCGTGACAAGCTGGGCCTCCACGGCCGCATCGGCTGGAAGGTGCCGGGCATGTTCCTGTGGCTGCGTGAACTCGCCGCCTATTTTCCGCAGATGCAGTACATTCACCTGGTGAGAAACGGGCTGGACATGGCCTACTCCAGCAACCAGACGCAGGTGACCAACTGGGCGAGCCGGTTTGGCATTGAACTTCGCCGCTCGGACGCCGGCAGGATACATCCCTCGGTGGTGCTCGAGTACTGGCTGCAGGCCAATCACTTTGCGCTGGACCTGGGTCGTAAACTGCTGGGCGACCGCTTCCTGGTGATTCGATTCGAGGACCTCTGCGGTGAGCCGGCGGCAGAGGTCGATCGACTGTTCGACTTCCTCGGACTCGACCTGCCGGCCGCGGCTCGCAGGGCTATCGCGGATCTCGTCCGGCCGCCGAAAAGCATTGGACGCTACCGCGAGCGCGACTGGAGTGCGGATTTCTCCGCGGAGCAGCTGCAGCGGGTGGAAGCGCTCGGCTACAGGGCCGGCGACTGAGTCCTGTCGTGATTCTCAACCGGGACATTCTGTTCATCCACATTCCCAAGACCGGCGGCGTCTCATGCTGTGAGGTGCTGTGCCGGCACCTGCCCGGGCCGGTGTACTACTACGACCTGAAATCACTGATGCACGAGACGCATTTCAATGCGCAGCTGCTGCCTGGCATCGGCCATGAAACGCTGGAGGAGGTCTATCGCGACGCAGAGCGTATCCGGGCGCAGACCGGCATCGATGTCCGCGGCGTGCAGAAAGTGGTGGCGGTCATTCGCCACCCGGTGGACCTGGAGCTGTCCACCTATTACTTCTACCGGGAGGGCATCAAGCAGTGGCGCCATCTGCCCATGTTCCAGGAGGAGCATGTGACCGAGCGCATGGAGCTGGCCCGGGGTGACCTGAAAACCTTTGTGGAGCGCTCCGGCTACTTCCGCCAGCCGACGGACGAGCGCGCCGATTACACCATCGAAAGCTATTTCACCATCGATGGCGAGATCGCTGACGGGGTTTGGCTACTCAAGTTCGAGCAACTCGAACAGCAGTTCAGGGAGACGGTCGGATCGTTCCTGGACGGCGATGACTATGAGTTTCCGCGCAGGAACGTCAGCGCCGACCATCGGCCCGACGAGCCCCCGGAGCTGGATGCCGCCACCCTGCAGGCCATTTACGACAAGCACCGCTGGCTGTTCGAGCGGGGCTATTACGACATCAAAAACCGGCCGTCCTGAATTCGCAGTCCGCGACCAGTTCCTTGTGTATGGATGCGACCTGTGCCGGTGAGAGTTCCCGGGTCGACAGGTGGAGCCGGTCGCCGCCCAGCGCGCGCACTCGCTGGTCTTTGCCGCCGGACAGCACCAGCGGCGTGGACGGCGGCGACGTGGAATAGCTCCGGTTCCGGTAGGTCGCGCGATAGATTTCCTCGCCGTCCAGGTACACCAGCAAGCGGCTGTCCGGCCGGCGGAAATCCGTCCTGCCGCGGGATTTTACCAGGTAGGCGGCGAGCGCCAGCGAGTGACAGCCCGGGCCGAGTTTTGGCAGGCCGATTTCCGCGCTGTGGCCGTCAAAAGCCAGTGCCAGTTTGTCGGCCCCGGTAGCGGCCAGGCTCAGGTAGCCGGCCTGTTGCGCGAAGACACCATCCCGGCTGCCGCCGGCCTCGAGCGCCAGCGCCATGCTCCAGGAGCCCAGCGTCGGACTGCGCCGGAACCGATCACCGCGGTAGTGCCATGAATCGTTTTCGCCGGGCTCGCCTTCCAGTTGCACCCGGGTGACGCCCTCCACCCAGCGGCTCAGCTGCGAGGACAGGTCCCGCTTCACTGCGGCGCGCTTCTCTGCCGACGCATCGCGGACCCTGGAGTCACCCAGTGGCAGCAGCAGTGGATCGCCCCAGTTCGAGGTGATGAGCCGCCAGTCGCCGCTGTCGGACAACACGCTGGCCTGTTCCAGCCGCGGCGTCTGCTGGTACCAGAACAACGGGCGGGGAGCCCGCTCAAACAGGTCGCGGCCCCGCATACTGGCCGCCGGTTTGACGTCGATGGCCCTGAGCAGGGTGGGCGCAATATCCATGATCGACACCGCGTGGTCCAGGCGCTCGCCACCCTGCCAGCGGCCGGGCCAGTGCAGTAGCAGGGGTGTCCGCAGCCCGCCCTCCTGGAAGAAGCCCTTGTTGCCATCAAAGGGCAAGTTGCTCTCGAACGCTCGCCCGGTGCCGCCGTTGTCGCTGGTTATCACGACAATGGTGTCGTCGGGGACGGCGTCGACCAGCTTGCCGATGATCTCGTCCACCTGCTGCAGCAGTGCGAGGTAGCGACCCCGCGGGGTGTCCCGGTACTGTTTCGCAAAGCGCGGCGCCGGGGTCACCGGCTGGTGGGGTGCGAGGAAAGCAAGCTGGATAAACCAGGGCTGGTCGGTGGTTTTCCGCATGAACTCCCCGGCGCGCTGGCCGAGCAGGTCCGTCAGGTGTCCCGGATACTGCTTGCGGCTGCTCTCACTCTCCAGCCAGGGGTCCAGGTAGCTGATGCGCAGGGGACCCTTGTCCGGCTGGTCATCGACGGTGTCCACCGCTTCGAACATCCCGAACCAGTGGTCGAAGCCCTGGGCCCGGGGGCGGGCGGATTCGAAAGCCCGCCCCAGGTGCCACTTGCCGAGGAAGAACGTCCGGTAGCCCGCAGCCTGGAGCTGGCGGGGCAGTGTCTGGAATTCCGGAGAGATGCCCTCGCGATAGGTGTGAAAGCCGACGCTGGCGGCGGGCCGCCCGGTCAGCAGGGAGGCACGGCCCGGGGCACAGACACTCTCCGCATAATGGCGGGAAAAGGAGATGCCCCGGCTGGCGATGTCTTTCAGTCGCGGAGTGGGTCCTGCGGCAAGATCGTTGACGCCGAAATCGTCCAGCAGCACCAACAGGATGTTGGGTCGGTCAGCGGCGCTGGCCGCCGGTATCGCCAACACGGCCCACAGGCCGAGCAGGGCGAGGGCGGTGCGCGGACCGGTCAGGGCCAAGCGTTCAGCCCTGGTTGACGTGGCCGGCTTTTACCTGGCGGTCCTTGCGGTGCTTGTCGGTAAAGCGCCGCGCCTGCATGAAGTGGGCGGCGTGGGAATACATGCTGCGCAGCTGCCGCTTCTCCTCGTCGCTGCCTCCGAACAGCAGCGTTTCCAGCGGGCCGGGGGTGCGATCGCCGCCGGGCTTGCGGATCACGCCCAGGCCGAAGCCGTGATTGAACTTGAAGCTGGTGTGCTCGCCGGCGATTTCGTCCCAGTACTCCCAGGCCTTGTAATCCTTCATGCGCGCTTCCACATCGTGCATGAGGATGAGGCCGCCTGGCTCCACCTTCGGGTACCAACTCTCGAAATCTTCCTTTACCGCGTGGTAGGTGTGCAGGCCGTCGATGTGCAGAAGGCCGATGCTCTCGTCCGTAAAGTGATCCAGGGCCTCGTGGAACCACATCTTCATCAGGTAGGCCCGGTCCCGGTAGTGGGTGCGATAGTGGGACTGGACGTCCTCGAAGATCTTCGGCTCGAAGGGGCCGGTGTGTTCGTCACCCTCCCAGCAGTCCACCGCGTAGCACATGGTGTCCAGGTTGTTCTCCTGCATCGACTGGCAGAATGTGAAAAAGGAGACACCGTTGTGGCTGCCCAACTCGACCAGCTTGCCGGGTTCCAGCTCTGCCACGATATCGTAGGCAAAGGGCAGGTGGTCAACGAAGGCGCTGAGCTTCATGCAGCGGGGATCAAAATTCTTTTGCAGGCTCAGCGGGAAGTAGATCCGCATCAGTCGTTCTCCAGCAGGGGCAGTTGGTCCAGTGAGTTTACCGGCATTTCGGGCCATGGGTGTTGTCCGCTATTGGCCATGCGGCGGTTGCGTCGTTCCGCGAGTCGGGAGGCCTCGCTCAGGTGCAGCTGGGCCTGGGGGCCAATGCTGCCGAAGAACAGCGGTTCCCGGGTCAGGGCGCGGTAGTCGTCACCCCAGATTTCCTGAAGCTGCGCCACGAAACGGTCGCGGACTTCTTCGCGGGTACTGTTTGAAGTCACCCCCCCGTGAAACTGGTGGCAGCTGGCCTCGCCGGGCAACACGATATAGGTGGATTCCGGCAGCAGGCCCAGGGTCCGGTACATGTGGGGGTTTAGCGCGCCGCCGCCCTCCTGCTCGAAACGCGTGTCGGCAAAGCCGATCTTCTGCAGGTTGGCGCGGGGCGCGAAGTAGCAGTTGGATTCCATCATCGGCTGCATGAAGCCGTTCTTGTGGGCGTCGCACCACACGCTGATATTGAGCAGTTCGTAGCCGTCGTCGCGCCAGTCGACGCTGTCCAGCAGGCGATCCTGCTCCGCCTCGTCGTAGCCGGCGCGAGCGCTGTCGTTCTGCTCCTCCGGCCCCAGGTGGTACACGGGTACGCCGACCAGGTGATTGGGGTAGGCCCGGCCGCAGGCGATGGCCAGTTCCAGTACCCGCGGTGTGACCATATGGGCACCGTCGATCATCACGCCTACCTGCCGGCCCCGGGCTTTTTCCAGGCCGAAGTTCAGGGCGTGGACCGGACTCCTGGAGCTCTCTTCCCGCAGGAAGTAGCTGAAGTCACCTTCCAGTTCGTTGAGATAGGCCGGATCGAACGGCCGGTCGGAGGCGTTCTCGACCACGATGACCTCGTAGTCCCCGGCGGCGACGTTACGCTGGTAGGCGGTGCTGAGGGTATACAGCGTGCGCTTGAGCTGCTCGGGCATGCGGTAGGCCACCACCACCACCGACAGGGTCGGCACCCTGGGTTGTGGGTCCGGTAGCTGGTTGAGTCGCATCACCGCGGCGGCGCCGCGCTGCAGGTAGCGCAGGGCGCTGTCGGGAACCGGGCCCAGGAACACCGCGCGCTGCTCCGGCGGTGAGAAGCGTTCGCCGCGCAAGGCGACATATTCCGCCTGCATGTCGTAGAGCACTTGTTCGCGGTCGATATCGGACTTGCCCGTGGTCTCGCCGCCGTGAAACTGGTGGAAGGAACCCTCGCCGGGGAGAAACACCAGCTGCGTGCCCGGGGTCTCCAGGGCGCGCTTGTAGAAGTCCAGGTTGACGAGGCCGCCGCCGCGCTGGCGGAAGGCGCTGTCGAACCCGCCGAGCTGGTCGAACAGCGACCTGGACAGGGCGATGCAGTTGCTTTCCCCGATGGGCTTGAAGAAGCCGCCGGCGGAGGTGCCGGCGGCACAGCTGATCTCGAACAGTCGATATCCGTCTGCCGGCCAGCCGATCCGCTCCAGCAGCACCGCTTCGGCCGCCTCGTTATAGCCCTTCGTGGCCGCGATTTGCTGCAGCTCCTCGCCGAGGTGGTAGCCCGGTATCGACACGACCGGCTGTTCGTGCAAATGCAGGCCCGCCAGCGTCCAGGCGACGGCGCCGGGCGTGAGCATGCGCGCGCCGTCGATCATGATGGCAACGTATTCTCCGCGGGTTTGCGCCACGCCGTCATTGATCGCATGGATAGGCGTGGGCTCGGTCTCCTGCCGCAGCAGGTAGCGGAAATCACCGCGATGGGTTGTGGCGCGCTGCTCCCCCAGCTCCCGGCCGGAGGCGTTCTCTACCACGAGCACTTCATAGTCCGAGGCCTCCACGCCGCGCTGGTAATCCAGCGACAGCGAATGCAGGGTGCGGTCCAGCTGCTCGGGCATGGCGTAGGCAACCACCACGATGCTCAGCAGCGGGCCGCTGTCGCGGCGGCCGGGCAGCGGCATGTCGGCGGCGAAGCGCGTCACGGGTTTGGCGTCGGGCAGCTTCTTGTCAGGCATGCTGTGTAGTCAGGTGAAAAAGCCGGGCGAAAAGCGCGAATTATACGCGCCCGACACCGCGGCCGTCCGCCTGCGCGGACGGTGTCTGGCCGCAGGCGGCGATCAGCTTGCGATACAGTCGCCGGCTGCGCCAGGGCACGCCGTCCCACTGGCCGGCGTCGAAGTGCAGCAGGTCGTTGGAGTAGAAGCGCTCAGATTCATCACCACCTGGCAAACCGAGCATTTTCACCACGGGCTCCAGTCGTTGATGAAACTCCTCCTCGTCCCAGTCGAAGCAGAGCAGGGGAAACCGGTGCTGCTTCCAGGACCGGTAGAGGATTCGGTTGTAGTGATGCCAGAGCGCGACACCCTGTTCGATGCTGATGCGGCCGCCGGAGCGCTGGCTGATGGATTCGGCCACCGCGCGAGGGTGACGAAAGATACCGATGTACTGAAGCGAGGGTGCCGCTTGCTGCCACAGGTCCATGGCCAGCAGTGCGCGCGGGTCCTTGAACCCCCAGGGACCCTGGCCACCGTACTGCGCCACCAGCGCCCGGGCTGCGGCGACGTCGTCGTCGCTGAATTCCAGTTTGGCGGGGGGTGCGTCCCAACTGGCGTTGTTGGCCGCGAGCAGCGCCTCGTGCAGGTCGACGATGTCCTGGTTCTCACGGTTGCCCTTGCGATTGTAGCGGTTCCAGCTGTGGTACTTGCCAAGCTGCAGGCCCGCCTGCTGCAGGGAACCGGTGAGGCAGCTGGTGCCACTGCGGTGCATGCCGAGTATGCAGACGATGGGGTATTCCGGGTTCACGGTGGCTTTGTGGTGTCCGTGCTGAATGCGGCGCTGCCGGTTCGTTTGCAGCGCGTCGGATGGTAATATTTGGCGTTGGGTCCATGCAAGCGTGCTGTGTGGCCCCGATGATAAGACAGATAAAACCGATAAGAGAGCAAAACCCGCAATAGCACGGGTAGAACAGGGACATGGATTCGACTCAGGTGGAACGCACCGGGCCGGGACCGCTACGCGTCTCGGTTTCCATGGTGACCTTCAACAGTGAATTCGAACTGCTGGAGAAAACACTGCATGGGCTGCATCGAGCCCTCTGCTATGCCCGTGAGCAGGGACGTGATATGTCCATGCAGCTGCTGGTCGTCGATAACTCCACCGATAGCGGCTACCGCGAGCGTGTCAGCGAGCTGGTGCAGGGTGAGAACGCCGAGCGCTTCGACGAGGTCGAACTCTGGCATCCCGGTGGCAATATCGGCTACGGCGCCGCACACAACCAGGCCCTGGCCAGGGCGGACAGCGATTTCCACCTGATTCTCAACCCCGATGTCGAGCTGGCGCAGGACGCCCTCTACTCAGGGCTCGAGTACATGCGCCGCCGGGATGATGTGATTATCGTCAGTCCACGGGCCACCAATGCCAGCGGCCAGGTCCAGTACCTGTGCAAGCGCTACCCGTCGGTGTTCGTCCTGACGCTGAGGGCCTTCGCCCCGGAATTCATCAAGCGCCGGTTTCGAGAGTACCTGCACAGCTACGAGATACGGGATGCCTGCGGCAACGGCACCGCGGCAGACGTTCCGCTGGTGAGCGGCTGCTGCATGTACGCGCGCACAAAGGCCCTGCAACAGGCCCAGGGCTTCTCCGACCAGTTCTTCATGTACTTCGAGGATTTCGACCTGTCGCTGCGGCTGCATCCCTTTGGCCGACTGGTCTACCTGCCCAATATGCATATCGTGCACCACGGCGGCTATTCTGCCCGCAAGGGCCTGCGGCACATCACCATGTTCGTGCAGTCGGGCTGGAAGTTCTTCCGCCGTCACGGCTGGTGCTGGATCTGACGCTCCATCAACGCCTGGGGCCGTAAAACACCTCTCTCGCCCTGCTGGAATAGCCGCGCCGTATCAGGTTGGCGGGATGCTGGCTGTAGCGGCCGACTAC
This sequence comes from Halieaceae bacterium, assembly GCA_965601975.1. Classification (GTDB taxonomy): domain Bacteria; phylum Pseudomonadota; class Gammaproteobacteria; order Pseudomonadales; family Halieaceae; genus JANQIO01. Next base: position 3,822,804 of record OZ271856.1, on the reverse strand, counting down.
CCGTATGCCGTGACGATTGTAGGGCGCGGGCCTGGCATAGGGCGGCTTGACGAGGGGCGGCCTGCCGTGGGGCGGCCTGCCGTGAGGCGGCCTGTGATAGGGCGGCCTGACGATCGGCCGTCCGAATACCGGCCAGGCGGGGTAGTAGCCGGCTTGTCCGTAGTATTCGTAGGTGGGTGGTGTGCTGGCGGCGCGGGCCGCGGCGGCATCCGCCCTGACCCTGGCGCGGGCGGCTTCCCGCTCGCGCCGGTCCGCGGCCATGCGATCCGTGGTTTCGCGCATGGCTTGCAGGCGAGCCGTGTCCAGCGCCGAGGGTTCGGTATCCGGTACCCGGTACTCCAGGATTTCCACCAGGGTCGTCTCTGTGGGCGGCTGGTCGGAGAACGTCACACGGCCCTCCGCGTCCACCGATTTGTAGACGGTGGTCGCGTGCGCCGCGCCGCTGCACAGCAGCATCAAGAGCAGCAGCGCCGACAGGGCCTGGTAAGGTCTTGCGGTCATTCGCGGATTCGCTACCTCCAAAGCAATGATAGACCATGCCTGTTTCTCCCGCGGCCTTCCCCTGGGCACCCGCCGGGCTTACCATGCGCCAATGAATGAAGTTCAGCGCCTGGCCTACCTGGAAGCCATGGATATCCAGACCTTTGTCTCGCGACGCAACCTGCCCGGGGCCGCCCCCAGTCGGCGCTTCCGGATTGCCCGACTGCCGGCCTCGGTAGCCGCGGCACCTACGCCTCCCGCGGCAAAGGAGCGTGTGCCCGCGGCGAAAGAGAGACCACCGGCGGCGCTCGACCTGCCGGAGCTGGAATCAAAGCCAAAGGCCGCGCCCGCCGCGATGGCGCCAACCCGGCCGCAGGCGACCGATACGCCGGTGTTCACCGTTGCCGCCAGTGAAGCCGGCGGCTGGCTCTGGGTGGACGAAATACCTGCAGGAAGAGATCCCGGCCAGGACTATGGGCCCCTGCTGGGTGCCATCTGCCAGGCGCTCGGCCTGGCGGAGCAGGCTCCCCAGGTGCAGCTGTTCAACTACCCGGTGGCTGCCGGGGCCGCCCTGGCCGGCGGTGTCGATGAAGCTCGGCAGGCCTTGTTTGGCTTCCTGTCGGGCCGGATCAGCCGCATTCAGCCCCAGCGGATCATACTGCTGGGAGAGCTCGACCAGCCCTGGTTCGACGTGGCCTGCCTCGACGGTGTCCAGGTCACCCGGACCGTGAGCGCCTGGGGAATGCTGCGCGACCCTGCGTTGAAAGCCCGCGCCTGGCGCGACCTGAAACCCCTGAAATCGGATGCTGCCTGACAGGGCCCAGCTGCGGCGCGGTGAGGCCGCAGATCTCAAGGCCATCACAGCCATCGAGCGGGCGGCCTCGCCGGGGCCCTGGAGCCTTTCACAGTTTGTCAGCGCCAGCCTTCGTAACAGCGACGACATGGTAGTGGCGGAATCCCCCGGGGGCGACGTGGTCGGTTTCGCGGTCTACCAACGGGTGCAGGACGAGGTAACCCTGATGAATATCGCGGTCGATCCCGACTCCCAGGGCCTGGGCTACGGCCGCGGGTTGTTGGAGGAGGTGGTGCGCGCACTGAAGCGTGAACGCGCTTCCCGCCTGCAGCTGGAAGTGCGCGCCGGCAATGCCCGCGCGATTGAGCTGTACCGCAGCGTGGGCTTTGTCGACGACGGTCTGCGGGAAGGCTACTATCCCTGCGCGGATGGCAGGGAGGACGCCATTTTGATGTCACTGGACCTGGAGGCTCGCGGTGAACGTGCTGGAAACTGAATGGTGGACGCTGGGCGTACCGCCGGAGTGGTGGGCCGAGCGCGAGGATGACAGCATCCTGGTCGGCGACCGCGATGACGTGGGTTGTATCGAGATTTCCACCCTGCACCGGGACGAGGGGGAGTTCTCCGCAGAGGAGGTCCTTGGGATCGCCCGCGAAAACGGCGAGCCCGACTGGGACTGGCAGCCCGCCCGGGCAGGCGACTTCAAGGGTGTGGCTGTCAGCTACGAGGAAGAGGGCGATGCCGTCCGCGAATGGTATGTTGCGACAGGCCCCCTGCTGCTGTTCATCACCTACAGCTGTGACCTCGACAACCGCGGCCTGGACGACGCCGCGGTGGACGAGATCCTGGGGACATTAGCGCCCGCGGCGGGCTAACTGTCAGTTGATGGTTCCAGTTACCCGCACCCGCTTGGAGCCGGCAACCGGTTTCTCCCGCAGGGCGTCCTGGTGCGCCTTGACCCGCGCATCGATCACGTTCTTCAGGGCGATCATCAGGCCGGTGAAGATAAATGCACCCGGCGGCAGGATAGCCAGCAGGAACTCCTGGTAATCACTGAACACGACGATCTCCCAGCCCGCGGCGGCGGGACCAAACAGCAGGTCCATGTTGGCAAACAAGGCGCCGGTGCCGGCCAGTTCCCGCATGGCACCCAGGACCACCAGCACCAGCAGGAAGCCGGTGCCCATGATGAAACCGTCATACATGGCCGGCAGCAGCGAGTTCTTGCTGGCGAAGGCATCGGCCCTGCCCAGGATGACGCAGTTGGTGGTGATCAGGGGCAGGAAGATTCCGAGAATCTGGTAGAGCTCGAAGGTAAAGGCCTGCATCAGCAGTTCGATGCAGGTCACCGAGGCGGCGATGATCATCACGAAAGCCGGCAGGCGCACCGCGTCGGACACCACGTTGCGGATCAGCGAGACCGCCGTGTTCGACGTCACCAGCACGAACACGGTGGCGAGTCCCAGGCCAATCGCGTTGACCACGCTGCCGCTGACCGCCAGCAGTGGGCACAGTCCCAGCAGCTGCACGATGGCGGGGTTGTTCTTCCACAGCCCGTTGATGGACAGTTCGCGATAATCAGCCACGGCTCAGCTCCGTGTTCTCGCCGGCATCTTCGAGTTCCAGCAGTGCGGCGCGGTTGGCCTCGAAGTACTCCAGGCCGCGCTTGACGGCGGCGCTTACCGCCCGTGGGGTAATTGTAGCGCCCGTGAACTGGTCGAACACCCCGCCGTCCTTTTTCACGGTCCACTGGGCCTCGGGGGTGTTGGCGAAGCTCTTGCCGGCAAAGTCCAGGATCCAGTCCGACTTCTTAAGGTCAACCTTGTCGCCCAGGCCGGGGGTTTCCCGGTGCTGCAGCGTGCGAACCCCGGCCAGGCTGCCGTCGCGGTTCACGCCAACGATCAGCTCGATGTTGCCACTGTAGCCGTCGGGTGCGTTTACCGGCAGGATCACCGCCTCCACCGCGCCTGCCTGGCGGGCAATATAGATCTTCTTGTCTTCCCTGAGCCTGAGCAGCGTGTCGGCCGGACCCACGGGCAGGGTGTCGTCGAGCATCTCGTTGTCGTGGCGGGCCGGCGGCACGATCTCCAGCAGGGCCTTTTGCTCCGCGGCCCGCCGCGCCTCGGCGATACGCTCTTTCGTGCCCAGGAAGGTGCTGGCGATGATCGCGGTAGTCAATACGGCAAAGCCCGCCAGCAGCAGGCTGTTGCGGCCAATCGGGCGCACGGCCATCAGCGCACCTCCTCGCTGCCGTGGCCGTAGGTGCGAGGCTGGGTGTAGTAGTCGATCAGGGGGGCGGCGAAATTCATGATCAGCACCGCGAAGGCCACCGCGTCCGGGTAGTTGCCGAACACGCGGATCAGGAATATCAGGATGCCGATAGCGGCGCCGAAGATCAGCCTGCCGCGGTTGGATACGGCGGAGGATACCGGGTCGGTGATGATGAAGAAGGCGCCGAACATGGTGCCGCCGCTCAGCAGGTGAAACAGCGGTGAGCCGGTGCTGGCAGAGCTGCCGCCGTCGTAGAACAGCGCGGACATCAGCGCCAGGCTTGCCAGCATGGCGACCGGCGCGTGCCAGGTGAATATGCGCTTGTAGAGCATCCAGGCGCCGCCCGCCAGGAAGCCCAGGTTGACCCATTCCCAGCCCACCCCGGCCCAGCGGCCGAACTGGGCATTCTGCTGCCAGAGGGTCTCTTCCAGCAGGCTCTTGTTCTGCTTGAGCAGGTCCAGCGGCGTGGCCATGGTGACGGCGTCGACGCCGCCGCCGAGGAAGCACAGCCTGAGGGCTTCCAGCAGGCCGGGAACTTCCACGCCGTTGATGCCCCTGGGCGGCGCCCAGCTGGTCATCTCCACGGGAAAGGAAATCAGCAGCACGACGTAGCCGACCATGGCCGGGTTGAACGGGTTGTAGCCCAGCCCCCCGTACAGCTGCTTGGCGATGATGATGGAGAAGGACACGCCGACCAGGATCAGCCACCAGGGCGCGTAGGGCGGCATGGCGATGGCCAGCAGGGTTGCCGTGACCAGGGCGCTGCAGTCCTTCAGGTAGAACGCCACCGGGCGCTTGCGCAGTTTCAGGGCCAGGGCCTCGCTGGCCAGCGCCACCAGGCAGGCCCAGGCCACATTGACCAGGGTGCCGAAGCCGAAGAACCATGTCAGCGCAAATACGCCGGGCAGGGTAGCCAGCAGCACGGTCTGCATGACCTTGTCGGTGCTGAGGGGACCGTGGGCGTGGGGCGAGGTGACCCGCATCAGGGCCATGATCAGGCCTCCGAGGTTTCGTTCAGGGAGGCGACTTCCTGTTCCGCCGCCTCCAGCTTGGGCCTGAGCTTTTCGATGGCGCCTTCCAGGGCCTCGATGACCTGGGCCTCGGCGCCATTCTCCCGGCTCTCCGCCAGCTTGGCCTCACTCTTGGCCAGCCGTTCCCTGAGACGGGTGAGATTTGCCTCCGCCTTTTCTGCCGGTGACATGTCCGCCGCCCGGGCGCGAGCGGCCTTCGCACGTTCGATAGCCAGCTGGGCCGGATCGAGCTGGGCGATAGCGGGGCGCTGGGCGGTGTCATCGGTTCGCGTCTGGCCTGCGCCGGAATCACCGGTGATATCCGCCAGCGCCTGCTCGGCCGCTTCCAATTTGGGCCGCAGTTTCTCGATGGCCCCTTCGAGAGCTTCGATCACCTGGGCATCGGCGCCGCTCTCGCGGCTCTCCGCCAGCTTCGCCTCGCTCCTGGCCAGGCGCTCCCGGAGGCGTTTGAAATTGGCCTGCGCCTTCTCGTCGGGAGACTGGTCAGCCGCTTTCGCCCGGGCGGCCTTCGCCCGCTCGATGGCAAGCTGTGCCGGGTCCGCGCCTGTGGCGGCTTCATCCGGTGTTGCAGTCGCGTCGGCGGCCGCTGCCTTCTTCGCCTTGGCCCGGTTGATGGCGGCCTGGATCGGATCTTCCTCTTCGCCGCCGCCCTCGGCGGCCTTGCGCGCCCGTTCCTCGGCCGCCTTCTTACGGGCCGCGCGCTGGGCTTCCTTCTCTTCTGCCTCGCGCTGCAGGCGCTCCTGTCGGGCCTCGAAGCGGGTGCGCGAATGCTCTGACTTGGCCTGGTCCCGCTTCATCTGCAGGATCTCGGCCTTGGAGGCGCGGTAGTACTGCACCAGCGGGATATTGCTGGGGCAGGCGTAGGAACAGGCGCCGCATTCAATGCAGTCGAACAGGTTGTGGGTCTCGAGCTTCTCGTGTTCCTTGCCCCGGGCGAACCAGTACAGCTGCTGTGGCAGCAGCGTGGCGGGGCAGGCCTCCGCGCAGAGGCCGCAGCGAATGCAGGCCTGCGCCGGCGGGGGCGCCGGCAGTTCCTGCTCCGTGGGCGCCAACAGGCAGTTGGTGGTTTTCACGATGGGGACATCCGCGTCCGGCACGGTGAACCCCATCATCGGCCCACCCATCACCAGGCGCTGGCGCTTTCCGGGCTCGAAGCCCGCCTGCTCCAGCAGGAAGCTCATGGGCGTGCCCAGCAGGACGTCAAAGTTCTGGGGTTCCGCCACCGCCTCACCGGTAACCGTGGTGATGCGCGAGATCAGCGGCTCACCGTGGACAATGGCGCGGTACACAGCTACCGCGGTGCCCACGTTCTGGCAGACCACACCGATGTCCGCCGGCAGGCCGCCGCTGGGTACCTGCTTGCCGGTAAGAATCTCGATCAGCTGTTTTTCGCCGCCGGATGGATACTTGGTGGGAAACACCACCACCTCCATGTCCTTGCCCTCGCTGGCCGCGCGCATGGCGTCGATGCCCTCGGGCTTGTTGTCCTCCAGCCCGAGCAGGGTTTCCCCGGGCGCCACCAGCAGCTGCAGGATTTCGGTGCCGGCGACGATCTCATCGGCCCGCTCCCGCATCAGGATGTCATCGGCGGTGATATAGGGCTCGCACTCGGTACCGTTGATGACCAGGGTTTCAATCTTGCCGTGGCGAGGGTTGACGCCCAGCTTGACTGCGGTGGGAAATCCGGCGCCGCCCATGCCGGCGATACCGGCGTCGCGAATCAGGCCCAGCAGCGCCTGCCGATCCATCGACCGGTAGTCCTCCACGCCCTGGCGTTCTATCCAGCGGTCTTCCCCGTCACTCTCGATGACAATGCACTCGGTGGTGAGCCCGGAGGGGTGGGCTACCTGCCGCTCTTCGATGGCCACCACGCGGCCGGAGGTCGAGGCGTGCACCGGCACGCTGATCATGCCGACGGCCCGTGCAATCACCTGGCCCTTGAGCACCGTGTCACCGACTGCCACCACGGGTTCCGAGGGGGCGCCGATATGCTGGTTCAGCGGAAATACCAGCTCCGGCGGAATGCCGGCGCTGCGGATCGGTGTGCGCACGGACTGGTGCTTGTTCTCCGGCGGATGCACACCGCCGTGAAAATCCCAGATCTTCCTCACGCCGCGTCCCTGTCCGTGGCGATGATTTGCAGCGGCGGAGCCTGGGGCTCCGGCAGATCCCAGTGCCAGGTCTTGAGGGTCGTCTCCTCACTGACCAGCTCGATGCAGTCCACCGGACAGGGATCGACGCAGAGGTCACAACCCGTGCACTCGCTGGTGATGACGGTGTGCATGTGCTTGGCGGAACCGAGGATGGCGTCCACAGGGCAGGCCTGGATGCACTTGGTGCAGCCGATGCAGTCCTCCTCGTGAATGAAGGCCACCACGTGGGCCTCCGCCTCCTCGCCGTGCTCCTCGTCCAGGGGGATGGCTTCGACATCCAGCAGGTCCGCGAGCTTGGCAATGCCGGACTCGCCGCCGGGCGGGCAGCGGTTGATGGCCTCGCCGCCGGCAATCGCCTCGGCGTAGGGTCGGCAGCCGGGGTAGCCACATTGACCGCATTGGGTCTGGGGCAGAATCTCATTGATCTGGTCCACAATGGGATTCCCCTCGACCTTGAACCGGATCGAGGCATAGCCCAGCAGCGCGCCGAACACGGCACCGAGTCCGACCAGGGCTACCAGCGCCGCGAGAAACGGGAATTGGGCGATCAGCTCATACATCGAATTACACCAGCCCCGCAAACCCCATGAAGGCCAGCGACATCAGCCCGGCGGTAATCATACCGATGGCCGCGCCCTGGAACGGTACGGGCACGTCCGCCACCGCCAGGCGCTCGCGCATGGCGGCAAACAGGACCAGCACCAGCGAAAAGCCCACCGCCGCGCCAAACCCATAGAACAGCGACTGCAGGAAGTTGTGGTCCTTGTTGATATTCAGCAGGGCCACACCCAGCACCGCGCAGTTGGTGGTGATGAGCGGCAGGTAGACTCCCAGCACCCGGTGCAGCAGCGGACTGGATTTCCGCACCACCATCTCCGTGAACTGAACCACCACCGCGATCACCAGGATGAACGAGATCGTCCTCAGGTAGGCGAGCCCCAGGGGCTCCAGCAGGTAGTTGAACGTGAGGTAGCTGCAGGCAGAAGCCAGCGTCAGCACGAACGTCGTCGCCATGGACATGCCCATGGCGGTCTCCAGCTTGTTGGACACACCCATGAACGGGCACAGCCCCAGGAACTGCACCAGCACGAAGTTGTTAACCAGGATCGCCCCGATCAGCAGAATGGAATAGTCCGCGAGCACCAAAAACCCTGCATGGATAGTGGGTTACAACACAATCTGATCAGTCTATCGCCACGGGGATTTCTCAACAAGTAAAGCTGTTCTGAGCCACCGATGCGGCGCGACAGTGCGTGGGCCTTTCGAGGACACGCCGTGAACCCGTCCCTGGGGGCTTGAGGCCGCCGTCCATGGCGGCCACAGTCCTCGAAAGGCCCACGCACTGCCGCGCCTCACCCTGGTGCAGATGAGCCTACTTGGAGAGAAATCGTCAGGATTGGATCCAGTCGACTGCGTCCATCGGGTCCATGTAGATCTTGAAGACGCCGGATTCCACGTTCTTGGCGAACTGTTCGAAGATGCCGGCGCGATTCTTGTCCGGCGCAACGATGGCAACTTTCGCCTCGGGTGCGAGTTTCACTTCCTTGAGCGCGAACTCGACGAACTTCATGAAGTCATCGAAGGTCACGTGGGACATGTCCGACTGGGAGAAATCGCAGATTCGGTGGATATCGGCGCTGTAGCCCGGGTCACCGACGAAGATGCGGGCGGCGCGAATGAATGCCGCAAGGTCCGGCGAGCCCTTGACCGTGATGTAGGCGTAGTCCCGCTCTGCGACGATGGTGTGCTCGATCACGCCCCGCCTCCCTGTGGTGCAGAGTTCGTTCTGGAAAGTGTAGTCCCGGGCTGGCCGCGTACAAGAAGCCCGGTTTCCGTTCCCTACTTGACGACCATGCCGGGGGTGGCGCCGGCGTCGGGCTCCAGCAGGAAAATGTCGGTGCCGCCGGGGCCCGCTGCCAGCACCATGCCCTCGGACACGCCGAAGCGCATCTTGCGCGGGGCCAGGTTGGCGACGCAGACCGTCATCCTGCCGACCAGCTTCTCCGGTTCCGGGTAGGCTTCCTTGATGCCGGCGAAGACATTGCGCTGTTCCTCGCCGAGGTTGAGGGTGAGGCGCAGCAGCTTGTCGGCGCCGTCGACGTGCTCGGCGTTGAGGATCTGGGCGACGCGCAGTTCGACTTTTGCAAAGGTGTCAAAATCGATGGTGTTGTCCGGTTCTGCGGCGGCGGGTGCTGTTGCATCGTGGCCGGACACGGCGGCGGCTTGTTCCGCCTTGGTGGATTCCACCATCGCTTCCACGTTGGCTGCCTCCACCCGGGTGAGCAGCGGTTTGAACTTTGCGACCTCGTGGTCGGTCAGCGGCGCGTCCAGTGCCGTCCAGTCCAGGGAGCACTGCAGGAAGGTCTCGGCCTTTTCCGCCATCGCGGGAAGCACAGGCTTCAGGTAGGTCATCAGTACCCGGAACAGGTTGATGCCCACGGAGCAGGCTGCATGCACCTCGGTCTCCCGGCCTTCCTCCTTCACCAGCACCCAGGGCTTTTTCTCATCGATGTACTGGTTGGCCCGGTCCGCCAGCGCGATGATCTCCCGGATCGCCTTGCTGTATTCCCGGTGCTCATAGAACCCCGCGATCTGCTCGCCGGCGGCAATGAATTCGCCGACCAGTTCAGGCTCGCTGCAGCTCGGCTCCAGCCGGCTGTCGAAACCCTTGCGCAGGAAGCCCGCACAGCGGCTGGCGATGTTGACCACCTTGCCCACCACGTCGGAATTCACCCGCTGCACGAAGTCCTCGAGATTGAGGTCGATATCCTCTACCCCGTTGCCGAGCTTGGCGGCAAAGTAGTAGCGGATGTACTCGGCGTCCAGGTGGTCCAGGTAGGTGCGGGCCTTGATAAAGGTACCGCGTGACTTGGACATCTTGGTGCCGTTCACGGTCAGGAAGCCGTGGACGCAGATGCCCGTCGGCGTGCGGTAGCCGGCGGAGGACAGCATCGCGGGCCAGAACAGGCCGTGGAAGTTGATGATGTCCTTGCCGATGAAGTGGTATAGCTCTGTCGTAGACTCCGGTCCCCAGACCGCGTCGAAATCCAGGCCCTCCCGCTCACAGAGGTTCTTGTGGCTGGCCATGTAACCGATGGGCGCGTCCAGCCAGACGTAGAAATACTTGCCCGGTGCGCCGGGAATCTCGAAGCCGAAATAGGGGGCGTCGCGGCTGATGTCCCACTCCTGCAGTCCGGCGTCCAGCCACTCCCGCAGTTTGTTGGCGATGGCGGGCTGCAGGCTGCCGGAGTCGATCCATGTCTCCAGTAAGTCCGCGAAGGCGGGCAGCGTGAAAAAGAAGTGCAGGGATTCCTTGTCCACCGGCGTCGCGCCCGACAGGGCCGACTTCGCGTCGATCAGCTCCGACGGGCTGTAGGTGGCCCCGCAGTTCTCGCAGTTGTCACCGTACTGGTCCGGCGTCTTGCACTTCGGGCAGGTCCCCTTGATATAGCGGTCCGACAGGAACAGCTGCTTTTCCGGGTCGAAGGCCTGGGTGATCTCGCGCTCGGCGATGTGACCGTTGGCTTTCAGCGCCAGGTAGATCGACTCGCTCAACTCCCGGTTCTCGTCCGAGTGGGTGCTATAGAAGTTCGCGAAATTGATATGGAAGTCCCGGCTATCGGCCAGGTGCTCCGCATGCATGGAAGCAATCTGCTCTTCCGGCGTGATGCCCAGCTCTTCCGCGGTGAGCATGATGGCGGTGCCGTGGGCGTCGTCGGCGCAGACATAGCGGCAGTCGTGTCCCCGGGACTGCTGGAAGCGCACCCAGATATCCGTCTGCACCTGCTCCAGCATATGCCCCAGGTGCAGTGACCCGTTGGCATAGGGCAGGGCGCTGGTCACCAGGATTTCGCGGGGCTCGGCCATGTCAGTTCGCTCTCAAAAAAAGGGCGCCACTATACCGTAATCCCCCGGGAGGGTCAGCCGGACTTCTTGCGCCCGGCATAGCGGCCTACCACGCCGGTGATGCGCCGCAGCAGCCAGCGCGGGGTCGAGCGGCTGCTGAGTACCGAGGCCCGGTTGATCACGCCCGGAACACAGACTACCTCGCCCTTCATACAGGCCTGGTAACCCCGGTGCGCCACGTCCTCTGCATCGCCCACCACGAAATCCGGTATCAGCAGGCCCTCATTTTTTTCCTTGGCGCCCTCCATCATGGCGGTCGCGGTAACACCCGGGCACAGCGCCGTCGCGGTCACGCCGGTCCCCACCAGTTCTTCGGACAGGGATTCGGTCAGGGACAGGACATAGGCTTTGGTGGCGGCGTAGGTGGCCAGCGACGGGACCGGCTGAAAGGCGGCAATGGAGGCCACGTTCAGCACCCGGCCGTGGGCCCGGTCCACCATGGGCGGCAGGAACTGCGCGAGCAGGCCCGTCAGCGAGCTGATATTGAGGTCGACCAGGCGCTGCTGCGTGGTGGCCGACATGTCCGTGAAGAAGCCCTGCTCCAGGATGCCGGCGTTGTTGACCAGCGCGGTGATATCCACCCGGTCCTGGCGCAGGCGGCGGGCCAGGTTGCCCGCCGCGCCGCGTTTGGAGAGGTCCTGGGGTTCCACGCGGGCGCGCACGCCGTGGTCGCGCTTCAGCTTTTTCGCCAGCGTCCTGAGCTTGTCTTCACTGCGCGCCACCAGCACCAGGTCGAAGCCACCGGCGGCGAACTCCGCCGCCAGCGCCTCGCCGATGCCGGAGGACGCCCCGGTAATCAATGCGCATTCTCTGGTCATCCATGCAGCTTAGCCTGCCGCAGGCTCCCCTGCGAGCCGTTCACATTGCCATGCGCGGGCCGCAATATCTTGATTTAGCCCAAGCAGCGGCGACCCCGAGCCTGCCTATACTAGCGGCCATGGGCGACAGCACACCGAACGAGCGCGGCGTCAAGCTGTTACATGACCCGGTGCGCAACAAGGGCACGGCCTTTACCGAGGCTGAGCGGGACGCGCTGGGTCTCCGCGGCCTGCTGCCGCCGCGCCGCCACTCCCCGGCCGAGCAGGAACTGCGCGTGCTGGAAAACCTCGGCCAGAAGGTATCGGACCTGGAGCGCTACCTGTTCCTGGTAGCGCTGCAGGATCGCAATGAAACGCTGTTCTACCAGGTGCTGATCAACAACCTGGAAGCGATGATGCCCCTGATCTACACGCCTACCGTGGGCAAGGCCTGCCAGCAGTTCGGCCATATCTACCGCCGACCCCGGGGCCTCTACGTGAGTCTCAACGATCGCGGTCGTGTGCGGGAACTGCTGCGCAACTGGCCCCATGCGGAGGCGAAGGTCATCGTGGTCACCGACGGGGAGCGGATCCTTGGCCTCGGCGACCTGGGCACCTACGGCATGGGCATTCCCATTGGCAAGCTGTCGCTGTACACCGCCTGCGCCGGCATCCCGCCCACCCAGTGCCTGCCGGTCACGCTGGACGTGGGTACCAACAACGAATCCCTGCTCAACGACGCCCTCTATACCGGCGTCGAGCGGCGCCGTGTCCGCGGTGAAGACTACGACGCGCTGATCGAAGAGTTCATGGAGGCGGTCCATGAGGTGTTCCCGGGCGTCCTGGTGCAGTTCGAGGACTTCGGCAATCTCAACGCCTTCCGGCTGTTGGCCGAGTACCGGACCCGTGGCTGTGTATTCGACGACGACATCCAGGGCACCGGCGCCGTCGCCGTGGCGGGACTGATCGCCGCGATGCGTATCACCGGCGACGCCCTGTCCGACCAGCGCGTTCTCTTCCTGGGGGCGGGGCAGGCGGCGATCGGCATTGCCGACTGCCTGGTGCACGCGATGATGCAGGAGGGATGCAGCAAGGCGCAGGCCCGCCAGGCCTGCTGGATGTGGGATACCCGCGGCCTTCTGACCGCGGGGCGCAGTGATATCCCGGATCAGAAACAGCCCTATGCCCACACCCTGGACGGGGACGTACCCGATGACCTGCTGCAGGCTATCCACAGGCTCAAACCGACCGCGCTGATCGGCTGTGCGGGGCAGCCGCGGACGTTCACGGAACCCGTGGTCAGGGCCATGGCCGAACTCAACGAACGCCCCATCATCTTTGCCCTGTCCAACCCCACCTCGAAGGCGGAGTGCACGGCGGAGGAAGCCTATAGCTGGAGCGACTGCCGGGCGGTCTATGCCAGCGGCAGTCCGTTTGATCCTGTTGAACTCTCGGGCCGGACGCTGGTACCGGGCCAGGGCAACAATGCCTATATCTTCCCGGGCGTCGGTCTCGGCGTCCTGTTTGCCGGCGCCCGGCACGTCACCGACGACATGTTTCTCGCCGCCGCTCGCTGCCTGGCGCAGCAGGTGAGCGAGGAAGACCTGGCGATGGGGCGCATCTATCCCGCTCTGCACAGGATTCGCGAGGTGTCCGCGAACATCGCCGCCGCCGTTGCCGAAGAAGCGGCGCGCGCCGGGCTTGCCGCCATCGAGCTGCCGGAGGATCCTGCGTCAGCCATCCGCGAAGTCATGTTCCAACCGGTCTATCCGCACTACGCCTGAAGTAAGGTTTTCACTGTTCCCGCCGATGTATTTACACACCCCGGTTTCTAAAAAACCCCGGGGCACTCGTTTATAGTACTCAAGCAAATTTCCTGCGGTGGGATTCATGTCCGGCGTAAGCTGTAGAGTTTTTGAGTTTTTTATACGGGGAGCCAATACCTACGGCTACTCCCTGGAAGAGCTCGTGGACGGCATCGACCTGGATCTGGAGACGCTGCAGGAACCCTCCAACCGTGTGCCCTGGCCCGCCTGGTCGGCCATCTGTGAACGCTTCGAACAGCTGGTGGGCGGCCCCGAGAAAACCCTCGAAGCCGGCCGGACCATTATCGACCTCGATGCCTCCGTGCCCATGCGCGCCATGGGTGGAGCCCTGGTCAACCCCGACCTGGTCTACGTGGCGGTGGCGCGCTGGCTGGGGCCGTACTTCTTTCGCAGCCTGGAATGGCGGGTGGAGCACATCCAGCCCGGCCACGTCATCCTGGAAATCAGCATGCCGGAGCCGGTATCGCCCGCCTGGTGGCGCATGGCGGAAGGCTCGTTCATCGCCCTGCCACAGGCCTTCGGGTCGAAGCCGGCCCAGGTCAAGGTGCGGATCGACGGTGGCCTGGGGCAGTTCGAGATACGGCGCGAGGCATCCACCACACTCTGGGCCCGCACCGTGTCCCGCGTGCGGGCTGCCTTTGCCGCGCCTTCATTGCTGGAGGAACTGTCGGTCATGCAGGCGGACCTGCGCAGTGCCCTGGTCGAGGCAAACGACTCCCAGCGGGAAATGCAGCGCGCGCTGTCCGCGGTGCCCGACCCGGTGGCGGTGATGAACGGCCGCAAAACAGTCTGGCGCAATGATGCCTGGTTGCGTGTCGTTGGTGTCGATACACCTCAGTCCGTGCTTGACGCGGTCAACAGCTGCACGAGTGGCGAATGCTCGGATGGCTGTTCGGTGCAGGTCGACGGTGATGCGCTGTTCGAAGTGGTGCCACCGGTGGAGATTTCCTATGAGGGCGGTCGGGCGGCCATGGTGATGCTGCGAGATGTCACCCAGGTCCGGGCGGCCGGCGAACGCATGCGCGTCGCGGACCGGCTTGCGTCGCTGGGCACCCTCGCCGCCTCGGTGGGACACGAGATCAATAATCCCCTGCAGGTCGCCCTGGGATCCCTGGACCTGGCACAGCGATCACTTGGGGACGGGGAGGCCGATGCCGCACTGCGGCAGCAGGTGGAGTCAGCTGTCGACGGCATCCAGCGGGCCGCTGCAATTACCGCGGACCTGCTGACCTTTGGTCGGGAGGACACCGTATCCGACATCGTCCAGCTGGATTCGATAGTGGATACCGCCCTGCGGCTGGCGGGCAACGAGCTGCGACATATCGGCAACATCAAGGTAGATGTAGACGCCAACCTACCCCGGGTGAACGGCAATGCCGGCGGTCTGATCCAGGTCATAGTCAATCTCCTCATCAACGCCGCGCAGGCAATGCGCGAGCGCCCCGACCAGGACCACTGCATCGAGGTCAGGGGTGTGGACGACGGCGATGAGGTGAGAATCCTGATCATGGATACCGGCCCCGGCATTCCCCAGGAGCTGCTGCTGCGCGTCCGCGAGCCCTTCTTCACCACAAAGGGGCAGGGGGGCTCCGGCCTCGGGCTGGCTATCTGTGACCGAATCATCAAGGACCACGGCGGGTCCATGGAAGTCAGCAACCGGCCGGAAGGCGGCGCGCAGTTCGAATTGCGCCTGCCCATCACCTCGTCCCGGGCCATTGTCGACGAGAGTGGCTCCAGGCAGAAAATGACGCTGGATGCCTCGCGCCGCATCCTGCTGGTCGATGACGAGGAACTCATCGCCAAGCTGCTCAAGGCGCAGTTGGCTCCCTGCGAGGTGGTGGCCTGCCAGAACGAGTCTTCGGCCCTGGAGGCGGTGAAGGGCAACGGTCATTTCGATGCGGTGCTGCTCGACGTGATGCTGATCGAGGGCAGTGGCCTCGACCTGGCGCGGCAGCTGCCGGAAGAGCTGCGCGACCGTGTCGTCTTCATGAGCGGCGGCGTTTTCCAGGGGGAGGTTCTGGCCGAACTCTCGGACTTGCCCAACCCCGTGCTTCCCAAGCCGTTTACCCGGGACAACCTGTTGGAGGTGCTGGGCCGGGTGGCCCGCTAGCGTCCGTAATCTGCCTGCGAAAGTGGTATGCTTCGGCTCCCTTTGACGGAGCCCGACATGAGCAAGAAAATCCCCCGCAGTAACGAAGACGATTACACGCCCGAGATCATCGCGGAACGCCAACGCTTCATCGAAGAGCAGAGCGGCAAGCCGCTGAATCACACCAAGCAGTTTTCCTTCGACCCCGACAGCATGGACGGCAACATCGAGCACCTGTTCGGTGTGGCCCAGCTGCCCATTGGCCTCGCGGGGCCGCTGCTGGTCAACGGAGAGCACGCCCAGGGCGAATTCTACGTGCCCCTGGCTACTATCGAGGGCACCCTCGTGGCGAGCTACAACCGTGGGATGCGAGTGATTCGTGAGTCGGGCGGTGTCATGACCACCGTCTGCGGTGAGGCGATGCAGCGGGCGCCCTCGTTTGTGTTCCGCAACGCCCGCGAGGCGCGGGACTTCCGCGACTGGCTGGTGGCGAACTTCGACGCCATCAAGGAACAGGCGGAATCGACGACCTCGGTCGGCAAGCTGCTGGAGATCGAGCACTACATCTTCCACAACATGGTGCATACCCGCTTCGACTACTCCACCGGCGACGCCGCCGGCCAGAACATGACCGGCAAGGCGACCTTTGTCGCCTGCGAGTGGATTCGCCAGCAGATTCCCTACATGCGGCACTACCTGCTGTCCGGCTCCTTCGATACCGAGAAGCGCACCTCCTACGTCAACTCCCTGCACGGGCGCGGCCGTCGGGTCACTGCCGAGATCACCCTGCCCCGGGAAGTGCTGGGGGACATCCTGCGCATCACCCCGGAGCAGATGCACTACGGCTACACCCTGACCACCCTGAACTCCTTCATCGCGGGCTCCTCGAACAACGCAGCGCATCCGGCGAACGGGCTGGCGGCCCTGTTCATGGCCACCGGCCAGGACATGGCCAACATCGGCGAGGCCAACCAGTGCACGGTCTACAACTATGTGACCCGCCAGGGTGACCTGCACTTCTCCGTGACCCTGCCGGCCCTGATCATGGCCACCTACGGCGGCGGCACCAACCTGTCCACCCAGAAGGAGTGCCTGGAGATCATGGACTGCTACGGCCCGGGCAAGGTCATGAAGCTGCTGGAGATCGCCGCCGGCGTCGTCGTGGCGGGGGAGCTGTCCCTGGGCGCCGCTACCCGGGTGGACCGCAAGACCGGCACCAACGAGTGGGTCGACGCCCACGAGAAGCTGGGGCGCAACCGCTAGCCGTCATCCCTCGTATATTGGGTACGATCTCGGGTTACCGTGGGGAATGATCATGCTGCAACGGATTATCCTGTTGCTCGCCCTGGGCTTGACGAGCCTGGCAGCGGCCGGTGAGGAGACGACGCCTTGCTTACCCGCCTGCAACCTGTTCGACCGCATCCGAACGGATATGGCCGGCACCTGGGAGGGTGAGCTGCAGTACCTCGACTACCAGGCCGGCGAGCGTTTCGGTATACCCATGCGGGTCGAAGCTGAGCTGCTGCCCGATGGCGTGACGGTATTTCGCAAGACTACCTTCACTGACCCCGGTAACCTCGTGCACGTGAGTAGCCTTACCAGCTACGCCATAGAGGGAATCTTCGAGGCCTATTTCCGGGACCGCAAAGGCGAGTTTTATGAGTACCAGCTGGACCGAATCGAGCTGCGGGGGCCGGAGCACGGCGTGCCCGAGGAAACCCGGGGACTGGTCATGAGCCGGGAAGGGACTGACGACGACCGCCCCGCGGCGGTTCGCATCAGCCTGTTCCAGACCGCCGGCACCCAGACGGTGCTTAAGGAAGTGCGCTACCTGGACGAAGGCGAACAGGCACAGTGGTTTGAGCGCAACCGTACGGTTTTAAGACGGATCGACTAGCGCCAGGCCCCCAGGATTACGCCCATCACCGCGAACATCAGCACCAGGTAGCCCGCGTCGATCAGGTAGAGCTGCATCGGCTTGCGGGCAAACAGGTAATTGATCCCCATACTGGTCGCCACGAACGTCAGCCCGATGATCGTGGCGACGGTCAGTCCGGATACCAGCCCCGGACTGGGGTGCATCTGCAGCACCATCGCCAGGCCGAATGAGGCTACCAACGTGAGCGCGAAGGCGCCGCTGAACGTGCGGGGCGCGTGCTGCTGGACGTCCTCGTCCGACAGCCCGTTCAGCGACTGCCAGGCCGTGCTGAACAGCGGCCCGTACCAGATGCCGCCCACTATGAACGCGGATACCGCTGCCACCAGCACCGCGAGCCAGTTCACTGCTGCAAGTGTCATATCATCTCCCCCCGGTTTTTTTTCGTAAGCATAGACCAGGGGCTTCGCGCAGGCGGTATACTCGCGCGCCTCCCATGAATTCAGGCAGGAGTGAGTAAATGCGAAACCTGAAAACCCTGTTGGCAGTCCTGCTGCTGATCCCCGTACTGGCGCTCGCCGACGAGCACGAGGAAGAAGAAAAGGCCCCGGTCGAGGCCGAACCCCAGTCCTTTGTCAGCCAGCATGAAGTGCGCATCGACGGACAGCGTATCAGGTACCGCGCCACCGCCGGCACCCTGATCATGCGGGACGACGAGGGCGAACCCATCGCCGAGTTCGGCTACACCGCCTACGAACGCATGGGCGTCGATCCGCTGCCCCGCCCGCTGATGTTTGCCTGGAACGGCGGCCCGGGTTCTGCCTCCCTGTGGCTGCATATGGGCGTGCTGGGACCGAGGATCACCCAGGTGGCCGATCTCGAGGTCAACGGCGGCGGACCGTTCCGCTTTGCCGACAACCCCCACAGCATCATCGACAAGGTCGACCTGGTCATGGTGGACCCGGTGGGCACCGGCTACTCACGCCCCCTGGGCGAAGCCGAGGGCAAGGATTTCTGGGGCGTGGACAATGACATCAAGTCCGTGTCCAACTTCATCAAGCGCTGGGTGACCGACAACGAGCGCTGGGCATCGCCGAAGTACGTTCTCGGTGAGAGCTACGGCGGCATGCGCGCCGGCGGTGTCAGCTATGACCTCCTGTCCCGCCACAATATCGCCCTCAACGGCGTGGTGATGGTGTCGCCCTACATGGATGCGGCCGGCGGTGGTGGTGTCGGCGTCGCCAACATGGTGGTGGGCTACACCATGACCCTGTCGGGCTACGCGGCGACCGCCTGGTACCACGACATGCTCGAGGACAAGCCCGAGGACTTCCAGGCCTTCCTGGCGGAGGTCGACGAATTCGCGGTCACCGACTACCTCGACGTGCTGGTGCGCGGCGCCCGCGCCGACGCCGACAAGCGCCGCCGCGTCGCCGAGCAGCTGGGCCGTTACACCGGTACCACCGCGCAGTTCTGGCTGGATGCCCGGCTGCGCGTGACCGAGGGTCAGTTCGTGGCGGAACTCATGCGCCAGCGCGGCGAACTGGCGGGGCGCCTCGACTCCCGCTTCATCAGCTACACCTCCCACCCCCTGGCCGAGAGCATGCCCTTCGACCCGATGAGTACGGCCATCGGACCGGTTTTCGTGGCGACCTTCAACGACTACTACAGCCGCGAGCTCGGCGTCGACATGGACCGCCCCTACGTGGTCTCGGGCGGGCTCTGGAAGGAGTGGGACCGCTCCCACAAGGACCCGATCAACAAGTGGAAGTCGATCACGGCCGACACCGGCCTGGACCTGGGTGTGGCCATGATCCGCAATCCGAAGATGAAGGTGCTGGTACAGCAGGGCTACTACGACCTCGCCACGCCCTACCGGGCCTCGGAGTACTTCATCGACCAGCTGCCGGTGCCGGATTCCCTTCGCGCCAATGTCTCCATCGAGTACTACGAGTCCGGCCATATGATGTACATCCACCCGCCGTCGCTGGAGAAGTTCCGCCGCGACCTGGCAAACTTCATCGACGCCAGCCTCTGAGCGGGCGGTCGCATTGTGGGGTGACAGGCGGCTGCTTATACTAGCCGCCTGAATTCCCCCCGGACGATTTCATGAATCAGGTCAAGCACATCGTCGCCGTTGCTTCCGGCAAGGGCGGCGTGGGCAAGTCCACCACCGCGGTCAATCTCGCCCTCGCCCTCAAGGCCCGGGGCAAGGCCGTGGGCCTGCTGGACGCGGATATCTACGGCCCCAGCCAGCAGATCATGCTCGGGATCCCCGAGACTCTGCAGCCGGAACAGGCAGACGGCATGCTGCTGCCGGTGGAGGCCCACGGGCTGGCCACCATGTCCATGGGCTACCTGGTGGCGCAGAACCAGCCTATGGTCTGGCGCGGCCCGATGGCCGGCGGCGCCCTGCAGCAGATGCTGGAACAGACCCGCTGGGGCGAACTGGACGTGCTGATCATCGACATGCCGCCGGGCACCGGCGACATCCAGCTCACCCTGTCGCAGAAAGCCAAGGTGGCCGGGGCCGTGATCGTCACGACCCCACAGGACATCGCGCTGCTGGATGCCCGCAAGGGCATCGAGATGTTCGCCAAGGTCGGCATTCCCGTACTGGGCATTGTCGAGAACATGGCGGTACACGTATGCAGCCAGTGCGGTCACGAGGAACATATTTTCGGCACCGAGGGCGGCGAGCGCATTGCCAGTGAATACGGCGTTAACGTTCTGGGCTCCCTGCCGCTGTCGCTGGCGATCCGCGAGCAGACCGACTCCGGCCGGCCCACCATGGAAGGCGCACCCGACTCGCCCGAGGCGGCGACCTATCTCGCCATTGCCGACGGCGTACTGGCCGGGCTCGGCGGTGAGGCACCGGCGATGCCGGAGATCGTCATCAGCAACGACTAGGTGAACCCAGCGGGTTGCCTAAAACGAGTACAGGACAAGCATGAGCATCAAATCAGACAAGTGGATTCGGCGCATGGCCGAGAATGAGGGCATGATCGAACCGTTTGCCCCGGAGCAGGTGCGCTATGCCGGCGACCAGCGGGTGATTTCCTACGGTACGTCGAGCTACGGCTACGATGTGCGCTGCTCCGAGCACTTCAAGGTGTTCACCAATATCCACTCGGCCACCGTCGACCCCAAGCACTTTGACGAGAAGAGCTTCGTCGATATCCACGGCGAGTACTGCATCATCCCGCCCAACGCTTTCGCACTGGCCTCGACCGTGGAGTATTTCCGCATTCCGCGCTCGGTGCTCACCGTGTGCCTGGGCAAATCCACCTATGCGCGCTGCGGCATCATCGTCAATGTGACGCCGCTGGAGCCCGAGTGGGAGGGGCACGTCACCCTGGAATTTTCCAATACCACCAACCTGCCGGCGAAGATCTACGCCAACGAGGGGGTGGCGCAGATGTTGTTCTTCGAATCCGACGAAGTCTGTGACACCAGCTACGCCGATCGCGGCGGCAAGTACCAGGGCCAGACCGGCGTAACCCTGCCGAAAGCCTGAGCTGATGCGTCGCCTCATTCCTCTCCTGTGCCTGCTGTTGGCGGCGCTGCCGGCCACGGCCCAGCGCAACGACCTGCCCACCATGGGCGAGTCCGGGGTGCTGCCGGTGGGCCAGGAATTCATGATGGGCCGGGTCTGGCTCATGTCCTACCGCAACCAGGTGCCCGCGGTGGAAGACCCGCTGCTGGAGAGCTACGTGGAGGAATTGCTCTACAGGCTGGCGGAAACCAGCGAGCTCCGGGACAGACGCCTGGCACTGATCGTCGTCGACAACCCCACCATCAATGCCTTCGCCGTGCCCGGTGGCGTGGTCGGTGTGCACAACGGTCTGGTGCGCCAGGCCCAGACCGA
The DNA here is from genome assembly GCA_965601975.1 of Halieaceae bacterium. GTDB lineage: Bacteria > Pseudomonadota > Gammaproteobacteria > Pseudomonadales > Halieaceae > JANQIO01. The sequence continues at coordinate 3,801,714 of OZ271856.1, read as the reverse complement.
GGCCCAGTTTGCCTCGGTACTCACTCACGAACTGGCACACGTCAGCCAGCGGCACTTCTCCCGCAGCGTCGAGGCTGCCCAGCGCTCCCAGATTCCCACCCTGCTGGGCATGCTGGGGGGCATGGTGGCCATCGTCGCGGGCGCGGGCGACGCTGGCATGGCGGCGATATCCGGTACCCAGGCGGCGGCCCAACAGAACCAGCTGAAATTCAGCCGCGCCCACGAGAAAGAAGCGGACCGGGTCGGCATCCAGAACCTGGCCCGGGCAGGATTGGACCCGAACGGCGCCGCGGATATGTTCACGGTCATGCAGTCAGCCACCCGCAGCTATCGCAAGCCGCCGGAATTCCTGCTGACCCACCCGCTGACCGAAACCCGCATCGCCGATGCCCGCAACCGGGCCCGCCAGTACCCGAAGCGGGTGTTTACCGACAACCCGGACTACCAGCTGATGCGCACCCGGGTGCAGGTCGAGAGCTTTCGCACCCTGGACGACGGCGAGGCCTGGTATCGCAAGCGGCTGGAGCGCAAGGGCCGCAACGCGGAGGCGCACCAGTACGGTCTGATCCTGGTGCTCACCCAGAAGCGCGAGTTCGCCGAGGCCATGGAACTGCTGGAGCCGCTGCGCAGCTACCGGCCCGACAACCTTGCCTACATCCTGGCCGAGGCGGATATCTACACGGAATCCGGCGAGTTCGAGGATGCGCTGGCGCTGCTGGGCAAGCACTGGATGCTGATGCCCGGTAACTACCCCCTGACCATGGCAGTGTCAAAGACGCACCTGCGCGCGGGTCGCTATACCGAGGCGGAGGAAATCCTCACCGCCCAGGCCAAGCGACGGCCCAATGATCCCTACGTCTGGTACGTCCTGGCGGAAACCCAGGGCCTCACCGGCAACACCTACGGCCTGCACCAGTCCCGGGCCCAGTACTTCTATCTCAACGGCCAGATGCTGGCGGCCCGCTCCCAGCTGGGCTACGCCCTGCAGCTGGCCCCCGACCCGGTGGCCCAGGAGCGGATCCGCACCGAACAGCGCTACGTGGAGAATGCGGCCCGGGCGCTGGGCCAGATGAGATAAGTCAGGCCGCTCCCAGCGAATCGACATCCCGCCCGGTGGCGGGCAGGGTTTCTCCGTCGAGGACGGCCCCGCGTTCTGACAGCGCCAGCCGCTTTTCCACAAACCAGCGTGCCGCAAGGGGGTAGATCACGTGCTCCCGCTGCTGTACGCGCCCGGCCAGGTCCGCCGCGGTGTCGCCGTTTTCGATGCTCACCTTCGCGAACAGGATGGGCGGGCCGCCGTCCAGCTCCTCCGTAACGAAGTGCACGGTGGCGCCGGTGTGGTCGTCACCGGCCTCCAGCGCGCGCTGGTGGGTGTGGAGCCCCGGGTACTTCGGCAGCAGGGACGGGTGGATATTCAGCAGGCGGCCGGAGAACGCAGAGATGAACACCGGCGTCAGGATGCGCATGAAGCCCGCCAGGATCACCAGGTCGGGCGAGTAGGGCGCCAGCGCTGCCACCATCGCCGTGTCGAAGGCTTCGCGGCTGTCATAGTGCCCGTGTTCCACCACCTCTGTGGGAATGCCCGCTTCCGCGGCGCGGGCCAGGCCCTGCACATCGGGCTTGTTGCTGAGGACGACGGCGACTTCCGCAGCCAGCTCGCCGTCGGCGCAGGCGTCGATGAAGGCCTGGAGGTTCGAACCGCTTCCCGAAATCAGTACCGCGAGCTTCATCGCTAGCGGAACACGACCGCCGTGTCGTGGCCCGCCTCGATGCGCCCCAGCAGCCAGGCGGATTCACCGGCGGACTCGAGCTGCGCCAGGGCCGCCTCAAGATCGTCTTCCGCCACGCAGACCACCATGCCCACGCCGCAGTTGAAGGTTCGGTACATCTCCGGCGTGGCGACCTGGCCGGCATCCTGCAGCCAGTGGAATATCGGCGGCCACTGCCAGCTGCCGGTGTCGATGACCGCGCTGGCGCCCTCGGGCAGCACCCTGGGCAGGTTCTCGGTGAGCCCGCCGCCGGTGATATGGCACAGGGATTTCACCGGCAGGGCGCGGATAAGGTCCAGCAGCGGCTTGACGTAGATCCGGGTCGGTTCCAGCAGCGCACTGCCAAGGCTCGTGCCCTCAAAGGCTTCGCCCAGGTCGCTGTCGGCGACCTCGATAATCTTGCGTATCAGCGAGTATCCATTGGAGTGGGGGCCGCTGGAGGCCAGGCCGATCAGGCAGTCACCGGTGGCGACCGTGCTGCCGTCTATGATTTCCGATTTTTCCGCCACGCCCACGCAAAAGCCGGCGAGGTCGTAGTCCTCACCCTCGTACATGCCCGGCATTTCGGCGGTCTCGCCGCCAACCAGGGCACAGCCCGCCAGCTCGCAGCCGCGGCCAATGCCCTCGACCACGTCGGCGGCCGTGTCCACAGACAGCTTGCCGGTGGCGTAGTAGTCCAGGAAAAACAGGGGCTCGGCGCCGGCCACGACCAGGTCGTTGACGCACATGGCCACCAGGTCGATGCCGATGGTGTCATGCTTGCCGAGGTCCATGGCCAGCTTGAGCTTGGTGCCGACACCGTCGGTACCGGACACCAGCACCGGTTCGCGGTAGCCCGTGGGCAGTTCCACCAGGGCCCCGAAACCGCCCAGCCCGCCCAGTACTTCGGGGCGGCGGGTTCGCGAGGCGACGTGCTTGATGCGCTGCACCAGCGCTTCGCCGGCATCGATGTCAACGCCGGCATCCTTGTAGCTGAGGCCCTGGGAGCCGGGTTCGGAACTGTCCGCGCTGTTATCGCTCATGGAGGGGGAGTTCGGAAAAGCCGGTATTCTATCCTGTCGCGGCGACACCCGGTACTGCTAAAATCCGCCGCGATGACAAACGCACGCACGCTGTTTCAAACTCTCCTGCTGATCGCCGCTATCGGCCTGGCCCTGCCCGCTTCGGCGGTGGTGGTCGAAGACCTGCACCGGGCGCTGGTCGACGTCGAGGACCACAGCAATGCCCAGCTGCAGGCGGCCACCCGGGAGGCCCTGTCCCAGGTCCTGGTCAAGGTGTCCGGCAGTCCGGCGGTGCTCGCCAACGAGCAGCTGACGGCCGCACTCGACGAGGCATCGCGCTACATGCAGCGCTACCAGTACCTGCGTCCGGAGGACGGCAGCCTCAAGCTGCAGGTGCATTTCGACCCGCAGAGCGTCAACGACCTGTTGCGGAATGCAGGCGCCCCCCTGTGGACCGCAAACCGGCCGCCACTGCTGGTCTGGCTGGTGGTCGACGATGCGACCGGCCGGCATATCGCCACGCCGGACAGCAATCCGGAGCTGTTCGATACCCTGACCCGGGAGCTGGAGCGCCGCGGTGTGCCGGTGACATTCCCGCTTTACGATCTGCAGGATACGCTGGCCATCAGCGTGCAGGCACTGTGGCGGCTCGATGAACTCGCAGTGTACCGCGCATCACAGCGCTACGGGGTCGCGAATGTGCTGGTGGGGCGTATGACCGCCCTGCCCGGAGAGCGTTGGATGGGCGACTGGAGCTATCTCTACAACCAGGACAGCGCCGCCGGCAGTCTCTACGGCCAGTCGGCGCAGGCCTACAGCGGCGAGATGGTGGATTTCGTGGCGGACCGCATGGCGGGCCGCTACGCGGTGGCCGCCGACGCCCAGGCACTCGAGGTCCTGGTTCGCGTCGATGACATTGACGCGTTCGCGGATTATCGCACGGTGCTGCAGTACCTGGAGGGTATCGAGCTGGTGGACGATGCCTGGCCGGCCTATCTCGAAGGCGACAGCGTGGTCTTCCGCCTGGCGGCCCAGGCGGATGCCGAGGCCCTGCACCGAATCGTGGCGCTGAACCGCCGCCTGCAGCGCCAGGCGCAGCCCGAGCCGCTGCGGCGCGGCCCCATCAACCTGGACCTGGTGTATCGATGGACTCCATGATGCGCGCCAGCCGTACATTCATGGGATTGCCCCTGCTGGCGATCCTGTTGGTCCTGGTCTGGCTGTTGTTCGAACTGCGGCCGATCCTCACGCCCTTTGTTGTCGGCGCACTGATTGCCTACCTGGGCGATCCCGCCTCCGACTGGCTGGAAAAGAAGGGTATGGGGCGCAACCTGGCGGTGGTCACGGTATTCCTGGTGATTACCCTCGTTCTGGTGGGCGGCCTGCTGATCATGCTGCCGCTGCTGCTGAGCCAGATCAACGTGCTGGTGCGCGGAATTCCCGCCATCTACGAGTGGATGACACAGAGCGGCCTGCCCTGGCTATGGGCCACGCTGGATCTGCCCCCTGAAGCAGTGCCCCAGCTGCAGGTCAGGGAGACACTGGCGGAACACTGGCAGTCCGTGGGCAAGCTGGTCGCCTCAATCGGCGGCCATATCACCGGGTCCAGCGTGAATTTCCTGGTCTCCCTGGGCAACCTGGTGCTGATCCCCGTGGTGGCGTTTTACCTGATGCGCGACTGGGACAAACTGACGCCAAAGGTCATGGCGCTGCTGCCGGAAGACTGGCAGGAAGGGGGCACCGCGCTGGCGCGGGAATGCGACGAGGTCATCGGCGCCTTCCTGCGCGGCCAGCTGCTGGTCATGCTGGCGCTGACTGTCATCTACTCCCTGGGCCTGGTTATCCTGGGCCTGGAAGTCGCCGTGGCTATTGGCGTCTTCGCCGGCCTGTTCGCCATCGTGCCCTACCTGGGTACGGTGATGGGGGTGGGAGCCGCCGCCATCGCCGCCTGGTTCCAGTTTGGGGAATTCAGCGCCCTGCTCGGCGTCGCGGCGGTGTTTACCGTGGCCCAGATGATCGAGAGCTACCTGCTGACGCCGCTCCTGGTGGGGGACCGGATCGGCCTGCATCCGGTGGCGGTCATCTTCGCGGTGCTGGCCGGCGGGCAGCTGGCCGGCTTTGTCGGCGTGCTGGTGGGTCTTCCGGTGGCGGCGGTGATCGCGGTGCTGCTGCGCCATGTGAATGATTACTACAAGGCCACCGAGTTCTACGCCGGCGGTGAAAGGACGGAAGAGGGCGATGCCGGCTGATATTGCCCAGCTGGCCCTGCCGGTTCACCTGCAGGACGATGCGACCCTGGAAAACTTCCTGTTCGGTGACGAAGTGGCGCCGCTGCGCGGCCTGCTCGAAGACCAGACCGGCATGGAGGGCGAACCCAGTATTTACCTGTACGGCCCCCAGGGCAGCGGGCGCAGCCACCTGCTGCAGGCGGCCTGCCAGGCGCTGCCGGGCGGGGACGCCGTGTATCTCCCCCTCGAGCAGCTACAGGGTATGGCGCCGGACCACGTGCTCGACGGCGTCGAGGCCCTGTCCCGCGTATGCCTGGACAATGTTCACGCAGTGGCGGGGGACAGCGACTGGGAGCAGGCCCTGTTTCACTTCATCAACCGTGCCCGGGAACGGGGTTGCCGGCTGCTGTTCAGTGCCGATGCCGCACCGCGCCAGCTGCCCATCACCCTGCCCGACCTGGGCTCGCGGCTGAGCTGGGGCATCGTTTTCCAGCTCAAGGCGCCGGACGATACCCGCAAGCTCGAGATCATGCGTTTCCGGGCCGGCCGTCGCGGCATTGCGCTGGATGACGATGCGGCGCGCTACATACTCTCCCGGGCCCCGCGATCCATGGCCGCACTGATGGAAGTGCTGGAGCGGCTGGACCAGGATTCGATGGCCATGCAGCGGCCGCTGACCATTCCCTTCATCAAATCCCGGCTGGGCTGGTAGGCACCCTTCACCGCAGGGCATTGAACCGGTGCAGAATTAGCGGGAATGGGTCGCGATTGTTATGATTTCCCAAAAGAAGATCCATAAGGAGCCCCCAATGTCCGCAAACCTCAGCCAACTGTGCCTGCTGGGCATACTCGCCGTCGCGCTCGCGGCGCCTGTCGCAGCGGAAGAGCCGCCCCTCACCATGACGCTCGGCGGCAGTTACCACGTTTTCGATGATGACCGCGAGGTCGATGACGAGCTGCTTCCCTTCGGCGCGATGGAGTTCCGCTTCACGGAGCGCTGGGCGGGGGAATTCTGGCTGAGCGGCGGCGAGACTGACGGCGATATCGGCTTCGATGTGGATGTGCTGCGCTGGCATCTGGATGCGCTTTACTACCTCACGCCGCGCGGCAACCTGCACCCCTATCTCGCCGGTGGTGCCGGCCAGCTGGAGCGCGACTGGGATGTGCCCAACGGCAACCTCGATGAGGTCGACGAGGAGGTGAACTTCGGTGGCGGCGTGCACTGGTTCTTCTCTGACAATTTCAGCCTGCGGGGCGACGCCCGCTACCTGTTCGGTTTCGACGACGACACCAGCGACTTCACGATTTCCCTGGGTGTGTCCTACCGCTTCGGCGCGCCGAAGAAGCCGCGCCCGCGGCCCGCACCGACACCCGCGCCGGAACCCGAGCCCGAGCCTGAGCCCGAACCCCAGGACAGTGACGGTGACGGTGTCCTCGATGAGAATGATGCCTGTCCCGGCACGCCCGCCGGTCGCACCGTGGATGCCCGCGGCTGTGAGCCTCGCTTCATCAAGGGCGAATCCGTGCAGCTGCAGGTCAACTTCGCCTTCGACTCGGACCGGGTCGACACCAACTACCTCGACGATATCGAGGCGCTGGCGGGCTTCATGAAGCGCCATCCCGAGGTGGTCGCCGAGATCGAGGCGCATACCGACAGCATGGGTCCGGAGGCCTACAACCAGGGCCTGTCACAGCGCCGCGCCGAGTCGGTGATCAGGGTGCTGACGGAGCGCTTCGGCGTTCCGGCGTCCAGCCTCGTACCACGCGGCTACGGGGAATCGCGCCCCATCGCCGGCAACGACACGGAGGAGGGCCGCGCCGCCAACCGCCGGGTCATGGTCAACCTGGCCACCGAGGACCGAATGGAGTAATTTCCGGGGAGAACGCTAGTTCTCCCCAGCGTCTGACGACTGCGGTCACAGTCCCAAAAATTGCCGCTCCCGCGGTGTGACCGCGGTCACATCCTGCCGCTCGCCCGTTGGCGCAGTAGTCCCACTGCTGCCATCAATAGGAAAAGTGGAGGATTCCCCATGAGCTGGTCAGATTTGCTGAGCATTACCCCCTATCCGGGACTGTCGCTGCTGCTACTGTTCCTGATCCTTTCCCTGTTCATCTATTTCAGTCGGCCCTCGATCCGCGCCGGGCTGATGCACGCCAGCCGCACCCTTTACCGGGCCTGCCGGATCGGCAGTACCGGGCTGATGCAGGCGGAGAAGTCGCTGCAGCTGCGCAACCGCGAGGTGCTGCTGGAGCAGGGTCGCCAGGCCGCCGAGCGCGCCGTGGAGCGCGAGTTCGAGCGCATCGACCACTCCGTGCGCAAGGAGCTGGGGGACTACCCCGCCCTGCACCGCCAGGTCAGTGAAGCGATCACCGCCATCGAGGAGGATTACCAGCGTTCCCGCGAGGTACCGCCCGCGCCCCACGCCTGGTCCGAGGCCGTGGCGGCAATCGCCCAGATTCCCAAGGCCGAGGGTATGGTCGCCACCATGCTGGAGAGCGTGCACACATCCATCCAGGAGATGGAGGAGCGCGCCATCAATGAGTACCGCCAGGATTCCCGTGAGCGCCATCGGCTGTTGAGCAAGGCGCGGCCACACTGGCAGGAGCTGGTGCGCCGGCTGGCGGGTGCGGAGAATCGGCTGCAGCGACTGCTCGACCGCGCCAGCGCCATCGACAACCACATGGCGGACTACGCGGCCATCCAACGCGACAGCGATACCGCCTTCCGGCGACTGTCCTCATCCTCGCTGACCCAGTTCTTTATCTCCAGCTTCGTGCTGGCGATTGCCGTGGGCGGCGCCATCATCAACTTCAACCTGATCGCCCGACCCATGGCGGAGATGGTGGGCGGCACCAGCACGATCGGCAGCCTGCAGGTGGCGGACATCGCCGCCCTGGTCATTATCATGGTGGAAATCTCCATGGGCCTGTTCCTGATGGAGTCCCTGCGCATCACCCGGCTGTTCCCGGTGATCAGTGCACTGGATGACCGGCTGCGCGTACGCATGGTGTGGATTTCCCTCGGCATCCTGACCTCGCTGGCAGCGGTGGAAGCGGGACTTGCCTTCATGCGCGAGATTCTCGTGCAGGACGAACTGGCCACCGCGGCGATGCTCCGCGGCGACAACCTGGCGGCGGGTCCGCCCCCGTTCATGTGGATTACCACGGCGGCCCAGATGGGCATGGGCTTCATCCTGCCCTTCGCCCTGACCTTCGTGGCGATCCCGCTGGAAACCTTCATTCATTCCCTGCGCACCGTGCTGGGCATGGCCTGCGTCGCCGTACTGCGGGCGCTGGCCACGGTACTGCGCATCGCCGGCACCCTGTTCCGCGGCCTCGGCCCGTTCCTTGCGGAGCTGTGTGATGCGGTGGCGTTCCTGCCCCTGTGGATCGAGTCCCGCCTGCGCGGCGTGGCTGAGGAAGACGTATCACCCAAGCCGGAGAAGACGGCGCTGAGAGAATCGGAGATCGGAGACTATGGAAAAGCTCTTTAGGGCAGCGCTGATTGTCCTGATCGGTTTCGTTCCGCTCAGCTGCTCGGCGCCCGAAACCCCCACCAACCGCGGTGTCTACATGCTGCTGGACACCTCCGGCACCTACACCAAGGAGCTGGAGAAGGCGCGACAGATCATCGCCTACCTGCTGACCCAGATGGATTCCGGTGATGCCTTTGCCGTCGCCCGTATCGACACCGGCAGCTTCAGCGAAAAGGATATTGTCGCCAAGACCACGTTCAGCGACCGCCCCAGCACCGCCAACCAGGAGAAGCGCGCTTTCCTGGACAAGATCGATGAGTTCATCGGCAGCACGCGCTCGGCGGCCTATACGGACATCTCCGGCGGCCTGCTGCAGGCGGACGAGTACCTCACCGAGCACGAAGTCGGGCACAAGACCATCCTGATCTTTTCCGACATGCAGGAGGAGCTGCCCGCGGGCTACAACCGCGACATCCAGCTCTCGTTCGAAAACGTCGAGGTCGTGGCGGTCAACGTCACCAAGCTGCGTACCGACAACGTCGACCCCCGTGAGTACCTGGACCGCCTCGCCATGTGGCGCCAGAAAGTCGAGGCCGGCGGCGGCGAGTGGCGGGTGATCAACGATCTCGACCGCCTGGGCAAACTGCTCGGCGAAAAGGGCTAGATTTCCTCTGTGCCCGGGGCAGGGGCCTGCCGGCCCCCGTCCCGGGCAAATCAACGGAACCTTGCGCTCGGTCATGTGCCGGTAAGCTTTAAACCTGCACAATGGAGCCCGGCTGGAGTAAGGGCCACAGCGTCTGCCATGGCGGTATTGCCGGGTTTCTTGCGCTGCATGCCCTGAGCGAGAGGGCAGTTTGAATCCCGTAATCGATACCCCCGCGGATGCAACTGCGCCGCGTTTCGTCAGCGCCATTACGCGCAATACCTATGCACTCATCCTGGCCGGCGGCAAGGGCAGCCGCCTGCACGAGTTGACCGAGTGGCGGGCCAAGCCCGCGCTGTCCTTTGGCGGCAAGTTCCGCATCATCGACTTCCCGCTGTCCAACTGCATCAATTCCGGCGTCCGGCGCGTGGGCGTTGTCACCCAGTACAAGGCCCATTCCCTGATCAAGCACCTGATCCGGGGCTGGGGCCATTTCAAGGCCGAGCTGGGGGAGGGTATCGAAATCCTGCCTGCCTCACAGCGCTACTCCACCAACTGGTACCTGGGCACCGCCGACGCGATATTCCAGAACCTGGATATCCTGCGCAGTCATGAGCCGGAGTACGTGCTGATACTGTCCGGCGACCACGTCTACCGGCAGGACTATGGCGAAATGCTGGCCCAGCATGTGGAATCCGGGGCGGATATGACGGTGTCCTGCATGCCGGTGCCTGTCGAGGAGGCCGCCGGCGCGTTCGGCGTGGTCGGGGTGGATGAGACGGGCCGCGCACAGGTATTCGAGGAGAAGCCGAAGCAGCCCAAAGCCCTGCCCGACAATCCCGACTACTGCCTGGCCAGCATGGGCAACTACGTGTTCAACCTGGACTTCCTCGAGGCGCAGCTGCGCGAGGACGCCTCGGACTCAGGCTCCGCCCACGACTTTGGCGGCGACGTCATCCCGAGGCTGATCGCCCAGGGCCACCATGTCCACGCCTACCGCTACTCCGCCCTCCACCATGAATCCCAACCCTATTGGCGCGACGTCGGCACCCTGGATTCCTACTGGCGGGCCAACATGGAGCTGGTCGAGCCTACGCCCCCGCTCAACCTGTACGACCGGCGCTGGCCGATCTGGACCTACCAGGAGCAGGAGCCGCCGGCAAAATTCGTATTCGACGACGAGGGCCGCCGCGGTGTGGCTATCGATTCCATGGTGGCGGGGGGCGTCATCATATCCGGGGCCACCGTCCGCCGCTCGGTGCTGTTCTCCAATTCGCGCGTCAATTCCTATGCCGAGATCGAGCAGTCCGTGATACTTCCCGAAGCGGATATCGGGCGCAGCTGCAGGATTTACAAGGCCATCATTGGCCGAGGCTGCAACGTGCCGCGCGGCATGGAGATCGGGCTCGACCCGGACGCGGATCGCAGCAAGGGCTTTCGCGTCACCGAAGGGGGTGTCACCCTCGTCACCCGGCCCATGCTGGGCCAGACGCCATCCGTCGAATAGGCCTCCCCCGGCGGCCTGATCTTGGCGCGACGCTGGCGCGTACCAAGCGGCATGTATATCTCATCCATTGCGCAACTGGTCTGGCGTTACGGTCCCCTGCTGGCACTGGTAGGCCTCATGACCGGAGGGAGTATCGCCCTGGCGACCGAAGAGCCCGCCTTTGAACTACTGGCCCAACGCGACAAGGTCGAGGTCAGGCGTTACCCGCCCACACTGCAGGCCATAACGGAGATGCCGGGTGGTGACGGCGCCAACGGCGGCTTCCGCCGGCTGGCCGGATTCATCTTTGGCGGCAACAGCACCGGCGAGTCCATCGCGATGACGGCCCCGGTACAGCGCAACCTGTCCGGCGACGTGCGCCACATGACGTTTTACATGCCCGGTGAGTACGATAGGGAGAGCCTGCCCGCGCCGCAGGATCCGTCCGTGTCGATTCGCGAGGTACCGTCACAGACCGTGGCCGTGCTGCGCTTTTCGGGTCGCGCCACCAACCAGCGTGTCGGTGAGGAGCGGCAGGCACTGGAGGCCTTCCTGCAGGCCGAGGGAATCGACTGGCGCGGCGAGTGGCTGCTCAACCAGTACAACCCACCCTGGACACCGCCCTTCATGCGCCGCAACGAAATCTGGGTCGAGGTCGACTGGCCGGTCAGCCCAGAGTAAATCCGTCGGCGTCTTCCAGGACCGGGAACTTGAGCCGGTAGTTGGCCAGCGCGTCCGCATCAAGCTTCACCGTGAAAAGCCCGCGCCGGTCCTCGCAGTCCAGCAGCATCTTTCCGTCAGCCGCCAGCGCCAGGCTGTCCCCTGAGTAGTCCAAGCCATTGCCGTCGCTGCCAATGCGATTCAGCCCGATGCAGCAGGCCTGGTTCTCGATCGCCCGCGCGATAAGCAGCTGACGCCAGTGATAGCTGCGCTTGGCCGGCCAGTTCGCCACCACCAGCAGCAGGTCATAGGCTTCCGAATGGTCGCCGGGCCGGTTCCTCAGCCAGACCGGAAAGCGCAGGTCGTAGCAAATTACCGGGCGGATGCGCCAGCCGCGCCAGTTCACCAACAGCATGTCCCTGCCCGCCGCGTAGTGCTCATCTTCGGTGGACATGGTGAACAGCTTGCGCTTGTCATAGTGGTGATAATCACCATCCGGCGTCACGAACAGCAGGCGGTTGCAGAGCCGCTCTCCGTCGCGCACCGCCAGTGAGCCGGTGATCGCGGCATCGTGTTCCGCCGCCAGCGCCTGCAGCCAGGGCAGGGTGTTGGCGGCGTCGGTCTCCGCGATGGTTTCCGCGTCCATGGAAAAGCCGGTGGTGAACATTTCCGGCAGCACAACCAGGTCCGTGTCCCTGGGCAGGTCCTCGAGGGCCTGCTCGAAGCGGTCCCGGTTGGCCGCCGGGTCCTCCCAGGCCAGCTCGTCCTGGATCATGGCGACGGTCAGATCCTGCACAAGATTTCTCCCGCCTGGTCCAGCACCTCATCGGACTTGGCAAAACAGAAGCGCAGGAAGCGGGTGTCCGGCGGCGTCTCATAAAACACCGACACCGGGATCGAGGCAATGCCGTGTTCCCGGGTGAGCCGCTCCGCCAGCGTGGTGTCCGGCTCATCGCTGACGGCGCTGTAATCCAGCAGTTGGAAGTAGGTGCCCGCCGAGGGCGTCACGCCAAAGCGCGAGCCCGCGACAGCCTCGCAGAAACGGTCGCGCTTGGCCTGGTAGAACGCACCCAGGCTGGCGGCGAAGTCGGGTTCCTCCGCCATGAAGTCCGCCAGCGCCAGCTGCACCGGTGTTACCGCCACAAAAGCCACAAACTGGTGCACCTTGCGAAGCTCCGCGGTCAGCGCCGGCGGCGCCACGCAGTAACCGGTTTTCCAGCCAGTGATGTGGAAGGTCTTGCCAAAGGAGAAGGCGGCGAAGCTGCGCTCCCTGAGACCCGGGTATTTCAGTACCGAACAGTGGGGCTCGTCGTCAAACAGTAGGTGCTCGTAGACCTCGTCGCTCACCACGAACAGGCCGTGCTCCACCGCCAGCGCCTCCAGTCGGCGCAGGTCCGCATCCCGGAGGATGGCGCCGGTGGGGTTGTGGGGCGAGTTGATGATGATAAGCCGTGTGCGGGGGTTGATCGCATCCTCCACCGCCTGCCAGTCCACGCTGAAGTCCGGTGCCACCAGGGCAATATGCCTGGCGACGCCGCCGCTCAGGGTGACGGCCGGTTCATAGCTGTCGTAGGCGGGGTCCAGCAGGATCGCCTCGTCCCCGGGGCCGATGCAGGCGGTGATGGCGCAGTAGATGGCCTCGGTGGCGCCGGGCACGACAGTGATCTCCGTCTCCGGGTCGGCTTCGACGTTGTAGTACCGAGACAGCTTCGCGGCAATCTGCTCCCGCAGGGGCAGGGCGCCGGCCATGGGCGCGTACTGGTTGTCGCCGCCCAGGGTGCGTCGCGCCAGTGCTTCCCGCAACGGCTCCGGGCCGTCGTAGTCCGGGAAACCCTGGGACAGGTTGATGGCCCCGCATTCATTGGCCAGCGCCGACATCACCGTAAAGATGGTCGTGCCGACCTGCGGCAGCTTGCTGGGGGGTGCGATGGTCATGGCCGCGAGTATACCCCGCGCTGGCTCACAGCTGAGTCTCTAGTGGAAGCTCGGTGCTGTTCTTGATCTCGGTGACCGCCATATGGGAGTGCAGCTCGCGGATCGAGGGATTGGTGGTGAGGGTATTGCGCACGAAGTCCTCGTAGTGGGCGATGTCCCGGGCGACGATCTTCAGCATGTAGTCCCAGATGCCCGCCATGGTGTAGCACTCCATCACCTCCGGCAGGCCGACGATTTCGCTCTCGAAGGCTTCGAGATTCTGGCGCCCGTTTGCGGTCAGGCTGACCGTGGCGAACACCACCACTTCCATGCCCAGGGCGCGGCGGTCCAGCAGGGCCACCCGCTTGCGGATCAGGCCCGCCTGCTCGATGCGGTTGATACGCCGCCAGCAGGGTGATTGGGACAGGTTGAGCTTCTCGGCGATGGCGCCGGTGGTGATGCTGGCATCGTTCTGGAGCAGTCTGAGGATCTCGACGTCGGTTCGCTGCAGGTCCTGTGGCATGTTATTCCCCAAAATGGTCGAAAAACGAATAGATTATACCTCTATTTGCGCCCAGCCTGGTCAAAAGGACATAAAATTTCCCGCCAACCTGAGTACCATTACCAGAATTCCCGTACTTCCGATGGAGGTATTCCCGCCATGGCAAAAAGCCCCGCCCTCAAGCAAGTTTCCCTGGACGACAAGTACGCGCTGGATACCGCCCGCGCCTACATGACCGGCATCGAAGCCCTGGTTCGGCTGCCCATGCTGCAGCACCAGCGAGACCTGAGTCGCGGCCTCAACACGGCGGCCTTCATCTCCGGCTACCGGGGTTCGCCCCTGGGTGGCGTGGACCAGGCCATGTGGAAGGCGAAGCCGTTCCTGGCACAGCACAATATCCACTTCCATCCCGGCGTAAACGAGGACCTGGCGGCGACCTCCGTGTGGGGCAGCCAGCAGACCAACCTGTTCGAGGGCGCTAAGTACGACGGCGTGTTCTCCATGTGGTACGGCAAGGGGCCCGGCGTCGACCGCAGCATGGACGTGATTAAGCACGCCAATGCCTTTGGCACCTCACGCTACGGCGGTGTGCTGGCAGTGGCCGGTGACGACCACGCCTGTAAATCCTCCACCCTGCCACACCAGTCCGAACACATGTTTATCGGTGCGTCCATACCGGTGCTGAATCCGTCCAACGTGCAGGAAGTGCTGGACCTCGGCATCTATGGCTGGGAGCTGTCCCGCTACTCGGGCTGCTGGGTCGGTTTCAAGGCCATTACCGAGAACATGGATTCCGCCATCTCCGCGGACGTGGACCCGGGCCGCATCAGCATCGTGATTCCGGAAGATTTCGAACTGCCGGTAGACGGCGTGCACGCCCGCTGGCCGGACAAGCCGCTTGAGCAGGAGCTCCGCCTCAACAAGTACAAGATCTATGCGGCCCGCGCCTTTGCCCGCGCGAACAACCTGAACCGCATCGTTGTCGACAGCCCTGCGCCCCGCTTCGGCATCATCACCACGGGCAAGGCCTACCTCGACGTGATGCAGGCCCTGGAAGATCTCGGCATCGACGAAAACCTTGCCGCGCAGATCGGCCTGCGGGTGTACAAGATCGGCATGAGCTGGCCGCTGGAGCCGCTGACCACCCACGAATTCGCCGAGGGCCTCGAGGAAATCCTGGTGGTGGAAGAGAAGCGCTCCATCATCGAGGACCAGCTCACCGGCCAGCTCTACAACTACCCCGTGGCACAGCGTCCGCGCGTGATCGGCGAGTTCGACGAGGAGGGCCGCGACCTGCTGCCCAACCTGGGTGAACTCACGCCCGCCATGGTGGCCCGCGCCATCGCCGGCCGCATCCAGCGCTACTACGAGTCAGACACGATCAAGGCGCGCCTGGAATTCCTCAATCGCAAGGAGCAATCCCTGTCGCAGGAACGCAAGATCGCCGAGCGGGTGCCGCACTTCTGCTCCGGCTGTCCGCACAACACGTCCACGAAGGTGCCCGAGGGCAGTCGCGCCATGGGCGGCATCGGCTGTCACTACATGGCCACCTGGATGCCGGACCGCGAGACCCACACATTTTCGCAGATGGGCGGAGAAGGGGTGCCGTGGATCGGTATGGCGCCCTTCGTGGAAACCGAGCACGTGTTCCAGAACCTGGGGGACGGCACCTACTTCCACTCGGGGCTACTCGCCATTCGCGCCGCCCAGGCCGCGAAGGTGAACATCACCTACAAGATTCTCTACAACGACGCGGTCGCCATGACCGGCGGCCAGCCCATCGACGGGCAGCTCTCTGTGGAAGACATCATCCACCAGCTGCGCGGCGAGGGCATTGCGCGCATTGCCCTGGTCAGTGACGAGCCCGGCGCCTGGCAGGGCCGCTTCAACGCCATCCCCGGCTACAGCCTCCATCACCGGGATGAGCTGGATGCCCTGCAGCGGGAGCTGCGCGAGTTCAAGGGCGTGTCCGTCATTGTCTACGTACAGACCTGCGCGGCGGAGAAACGCCGCCGTCGCAAGAAGGGATTGCTGGAAGATCCGTCCAAGCGCGCCTTTATCAACGACGCGGTCTGCGAGGGCTGCGGCGACTGCAGCAAGGCCTCTAACTGCCTGTCGGTTGTGCCCAAGGAGACGCCCCTGGGCCGCAAGCGCCAGATCGACCAGAGCGCCTGCAACAAGGACTTCAGCTGTGTGAAGGGTTTCTGCCCCAGCTTTGTTACCGTCCACGGCGGCGAACTGGTCAAGAAGAAAGCCGGCAGCGTGGACGGCGTGGTGTTCGATCCGCTGCCCGAGCCGGAGCTGCCGGCACTGGACCAACCCTGGAATGCGGTGGTGACCGGCGTTGGTGGCACCGGCGTCCTGACCGTGACCGCGTTGGTGGCGATGGCGGCTCACGTCGAAGGCAAGGGCTGCGCCACCCTCAACCAGACTGGTCTTGCCCAGAAGTTTGGCGCCGTGGTCAGCCACGTGCGCGTTGCGCAGAACCAGGAAGACATCAAGGCCGTGCGCATCCCTGCGGGTGAGGCGGACCTGCTGGTGGGCTGTGACCTGGCAGTCGCGGCGTCCTTCGAGAGCCTGGCCAAGGTCGATATCGAACGCTCCAATGCAGTGGTCAACAACGCCGAAGTGCCCACCGCGGCCTTCGTCCTGGACCCGGACGCCCAGTTCCACACCGACGCCATGATGCAGACCATCCGCGAGGAAGTGGGCGAGGACAGCTGCTATTTCTTCAACTCCTCGGCGGTGGCGACGGAGCTGCTGGGCGATTCCATTGCCAGCAACCTGTTCCTGCTGGGCTACGCCTACCAGAACGGCCTGGTGCCGGTGAGCTGGCAGGCCCTGGAGCGGGCCATCGAACTCAACGGTGTCGCCATCGACTTCAACAAGCAGGCTTTTCTCTGGGGCCGCCGCGCGGCGCACCAGCCCGAGCGCGTTATGGCGCTGGTGGAAAACGCCCTGAAGAAGCCCCGCGAGATGACGCTGGAAGAACTGATCAGCGACCGCAGCGAACGCCTCGTCGCCTACCAGGACGATAAATACGCCGAGCGGTTCAACCGCGTGGTGACCGGCGTACAGGAACGCGACAGCGATCCTTCCCGCCGCCTGACCCGCGCCGCGGCGAAGAGCCTGCACAAGCTCATGGCCTACAAGGATGAGTACGAAGTGGCGCGCCTGTACAGCGATGGCGAATTCATTCGCAAGCTGAAGTCCCAGTTCAACGGTGACATCAAACTCAAGTTCCACCTGGCACCGCCGCTGCTGTCGAAGAAGGACCCGGTCAACGGCAACCTGGTAAAGCGTGAGTTCCCGGGATGGACCCTGCACCTGTTTGGTGTGCTGGCGAAGTTCAGGTTCCTGCGCGGCACGCCGTTCGACGTCTTCGGCATGACCGCCGAGCGCCGGCAGGAGCGCCAGGATATCGCCGACTACGAGGCCCTGCTGGACGAGCTGCTGCAAGGCGTCGACGGTAACAACTACGACGTGGCCGTACAGATCGCGGAGCTGCCCCTGCAGCTGCGGGGCTTTGGTCACGTCAAGGACCAGAATCGGGAAAAGCTGGCGCTGCAGCGGCAGACCCTGATGGAAAAGTTCCGCGGCGAAAACGTCGTCAAGTTTGTGGAGAAAGTGGCATGAGCGTATTCAGCAGCCCCGCATTCGATCACCACGAACACGTCGCCTTCGGCGAGGACCGCGCCAGCGGCCTGCGGGCGATCATCGCCGTGCACAACACCACGCTGGGCGCCGGTGTCGGCGGCTGCCGCATGTTCAACTACGCGAATGACGATGCAGCCCTGTACGACGTGCTCAGGCTGTCGCGGGGCATGACCTACAAGTCAGCCCTTGCGGGACTCCCCTTCGGCGGTGGCAAGTCGGTGATCATTGGCGACCCACGCCGGGACAAGACCCCGGCCCTGCTGCACGCTATGGGAGACTTCGTCGAGAGCCTGGGCGGCCGCTATGTTGCCGCCGAGGATTCGGGCACCGGTGTAGCGGACATGAAGCTCATGTCAGAGCGCACGGCGCACGTCAGCGGTCTGCAGGAAGGCGCGAAGCACGGTGGCGATCCTTCGCCCACCACCGCCTATGGCGTGTACCTGGGTATTCGCACTGCGGTCCACCATCGCCTGGGCGCCGATTCCATGCGCGGATTGCGGGTCGCCATCCAGGGCCTGGGGAATGTCGGCTTTCACCTTGCCGGCCTGCTGGTGGCGGACGGCGCGATCGTCTACGGTGCGGACGTCAACCAGGACAATCTGCGTCGTGCGGTTGACGCTCACGGCGTCCACGTTGTGTCGACGGAAGACATCCTGGTGCAGGAGGCGGATGTGTTCGCACCCTGCGCCATGGGCGCGGTGCTGGACGGTAAGACCGTCGACAACCTGCGGGTCGGCATTGTCGCCGGTGCGGCCAACAACCAGCTGGCGGAAGAGAAGCAGGCGGACCACCTGTGGGATCGCGGTATCCTCTACTGCCCGGACTTCCTGATCAACGCCGGTGGAATCATCGACGTTTACCACCAGCGCACGGGCAGCGACAAGGCGGCCCTGCGCGAGCACGTGGATCGTATCGAGGGCAACCTGCAGGAAATCCTGTTCCGTTCGGACCGCGCCGGGCGGTCGCCGCACCTGGTGGCTGAAGAGCTGGCGGAGGAGTACCTCGCCGCCGCGGCGGGCGACGCGAAGCGACTCGCTGCGTTTTAGGAATTTAGTCTTCCGGCGCCGGCCGGTCCGACTTCAGCCACTCCAGGGCTTCGTCGACGTCGCGGAACACGCCGAACTGGGTTTGCTCGCTCTCGCGGAATACCTTGAAGATGCGGCTGATACCGTAGGTGATGCTGCCCGCGGCTACCATGGCGACCCTGCTGGGCTGGTTCTGTTTCTTGCGTGCGAATTCCGCGCCTTCCCGCACTTCAGCCGTGCTCAACAGTACCTCCGCCTTCTCCATGACGAAGAGTCGCCGCTTGGTGTCCGGCATGTCCGCCAGGATATCGAGCAGCTTATACATCTCGTCCTTGGTAGGGTTGCGCGAAAAATCGACGCGGGTGATGCCCTCGTCATGGGTGATCTTGTAGGTGGAAGACATCTTCAACCCGCCCCCCTGGGAGGCAGTTCACGAGTCCTGTCTGGATAGTGACCGTTCATTATCTTGTTATTGTCCACTTGTCCCGGCGGCTTCTACGGCCGCCTCGTACATCAAAAACTCAGTCCGTGCTCGTCACGTACCTGAGGATATCCACGACCTGCTCCGGGGTCTGGGCCCAGGCCATCGCCGCCGCGTCGACCTCCTTCAGGGGATGCACGATCGAATCGTCGTGCAGCGTGATATAGGGCTTGCCGATGGCGGCGCAGTAACCCGCGTCGAACGCGGCATTCCACTGCTTGTACTTGTCGCCGAAACGCACCACCGCGATATCGCAGTTGTCCAGCAGGGTCCGGGTGCGAATGCCGTTCACCTTGGAAGACTTGTGGTCGCGCCAGTACCCGTCAGAGTCCGGCCCCAGCATGTCGCCGGCGGCGTCACTGGATGCATGGTCCGTGACCGCAGAGGTAAACGACACGGGCAGGCCGGCGCTGCGTGCGCCTTCGGCGAGCTGCTCTCGCCAGTCGGTATGAATTTCCCCTGAGAGGTATATGGTCCAGTTCATTTATCTCACCCTGCGCAGAAGTATAGGGAATTTCCGCGAGCGGGTCTTTAAGGAATGCAATAACCCGTTTATGTAACGGCCTTTTCGGCGCCTACCTCAAGGAAAGCAGTAGCTGTGGCCGGACGCGATCGGGGTCGCTGGCCGTCGGCGCTGCAATAAACTTGCCTGTATCGATCGCGCCGCAGGCGAGATAGAAGGCTTTTGCATTGGGGTCAGCGTCGATTTCCAAATTTGAGTAACCCAGCGCTCTTGCTTCGGCTGCTGCACATTCCAGCAATACTCGCCCCACGCCTCGGCCCATGAACTCCGGTGCTACCCAGAAGTGATCGATCTCGATGCCGTTCCCTGTCTCGGATAGCTGGAAGAACCCGACAGCCACATGGTCGGCTTCCGCCAGGAAGGTCGGGCGCTGCGCGATGGAATCCTCGCTGATGACAAGCTCCGATGCCCATCGTGCCAGGTCCTCTGGTGAATAGCCCCAGTGCGCTTTCGACGCTCCAGCAATATCCGACAGAACGTCACACTCATGCGCCAGGGCGGCGCGTACTTTCAAGCTTTGCTCAGGCAAGTTCACCGGGGGCCAGCCCCAGGTATTTGCGCAGCTTGAATACGCCGAGGTAGAACGGCCCGGTGTCGATGATGGCGACAAAGAACTTGAACAGGTAGTTGCTGAACATAAGGGTCAGCAGGGTCTCGGTGGTCATGTCCCCGGCCAGGTACACCGCGCCGAAGGTGACCAGCACCACCATGAAGGAATCCACCAGCTGGCTGATCATGGTGCTGAAGTTGTTGCGCACCCACAGGTATTTTCCGCGCGTCACCCGCTTCCAGAAGTGGAACAGCTGCACGTCGCAATACTGGGCGGCGATGTAGGCCATCATGGAAGCGAACACAGCGCCGCTGGTGGTGGCGTAGATCAGCTGGTACAGCTCGACCTGCTGCTCCACGATGGTGCCGTTGGGCAGGCTGACCGGCTCCGCCAGCTGCATCAGCTGCCAGGGTGGCAGTGACTCCGGACCCACCGGCGGCATCAGGTTGCCGAGAAACAGAAAGCCCAGGATGAAGAAGTTCAAGCCCAGTCCCAGGGTCACCATGAAATTCGCGCGGCGTTTGCCGTAGAGTTCGCAGATCAGGTCTGTGCACAGGAACGTGATGGGGTAAGGCAGTACGCCCACCGCCAGCTGCATCGGGCCGAGCTGGATGAAGCGGGTGATGCCGAGAATATTCAGCATGGTCATGGCGCAGATAAAAATACCCGCCAGGACCAGGAACACGCGCTCCCGGCGTTCTGCCAGCACGGCAGGATCGAGAACCACGTTTGTGGCGCTGCTATCCACCTAGCTCTCCCGCTGGCCCAGGTGAGCATGCAGCACGGCGCCGTTGATTACCGGGTTGCCGTGGGCCCACTCGATAAGACTGGCGATCTCGTCCGGCTCGATAAGCCGGTTGTAGCTGTTGAGTGCTGCGATGCTGTCGATCACCTCGCTGTCATTGCCGAGATGGGTGCGCAGCATTTCCGTATCGGTGAAGCCGGGACAAATGCAGGCGGTGTGGATGCCGCTGCCCATCAGGTCCTGGCAGGTGGCGCGCATCATGCCGATTACCGCATGTTTGGAGATGACGTAGCTGAAGGAGCCGGGCACGGCCTTCTCGGACAGCGTGGAACCGATGTACAGCACGCTGGAGCCCGACGGCAGCAAGGGCAGCAGCGCCTGATTCACGCGGTTGGCCGCAACGACATTGGTTTGCAGCGCAGAGGTGAGATGTTCCTCCGGGCAGTCCGCAGCGCTGTCCTTGAGCATCTGGCAGGCGTTGTGCACCAGTGCAACCCGGTCAGCCTGCTTCACCGCGGGCACCAGGGTCTCCAGCGCGGCGTCGATCGCGCTGTTGTCGGACAGGTCGCAGGCGATGTTATTGACGCCCTCCACCGGACACTGTCGCCGCGACAGGTTGTACACGGTATAGCCTGCCGCCACGAAGCGCGCTGCGGCCGCAGCGCCGATGCCGACACTGGCGCCGGTGATGATTGCTGTGTTCATGAGGAATCCTTGTGTTCGCCCCCGGTGAACCATTCGCGGTAGCGGTCCCGGAGCATGTTCTTCTGTACTTTGCCCATGGTATTACGCGGAAGCGTGTCCAGCTGGATGATCGCCTTGGGCTGCTTGAATCGCGCCAGCCTGTTGGCCAGCCATGCGTCTATGGCGGCATTCGACGGCAGCGCCTGCCCCGAGGCCACGCAGACTGCGACCACCGCCTCGCCAAAATCCGCGTGCGGTACACCGATCACGGCGCTCTCGGCAATGCCCTCCAGCGCGTCCAGGCTGAGCTCCACTTCCTTGGGATAGACATTGTAGCCGCCGGAAATGATCAGGTCTTTCTCCCTGCCCACCAGGCGGAGTCGACCCTCGTCGTCCTGCGTGCCCAGGTCACCGGTGATGAAGTAGCCGTCCCGGCGAAACTCGCCCGCCGTCTTTTCCGGCATCTCCCAGTAGCCTGGAAACACGTTCGGCCCTTTCACTTCCACCACGCCCACTTCGCCGTTGGGCAGCTCTCGGCCGTCACCGTCGCAAACCCGTACCTCGACGCCGGGCAGGGCGAAGCCGACGGTGCCGGCGACACGGTCTCCCGCAAGCGGGTTCGAGGTGATCATGCCGGTTTCCGACATGCCGTAGCGCTCGAGGATGCGGTGCCCGGTACGCTGTTCGAACTCGGCGAAGGTCTGCTCGGTCAGCGGTGCCGAGCCTGAGATGAACAGGCGCAGGTGGCGGGCACGCTCGCGGTCGAAGCGGGGGTCTGCCAACAGGCGCGTGTAAAACGTCGGCACGCCCATCATCACGGTCGCCTCGGGCAGCGCCGCCAGCACCGTATCGGTGTCGAACTTCTCCAGGAACAGGATGGTCGAGGCATTGATGAACGCTGTGTTGAGCGCGACGAACAGTCCGTGTACGTGGAAGATCGGCAGTGCGTGCAGCAGCACGTCACCGGGCTCGAAGCCCCACAGGCGGTGCAGTGTCAGGGCGTTGGAGGCCAGGTTGCCGTGGGTGAGCATGGCGCCCTTGGAGCGGCCGGTGGTCCCGGACGTGTAAAGAATGGCCGCGAGATCGGTGGAGGCGACGCTTGCCGTCGGCGCTTCGTCGCATTCCGCCGCTTCTTCCCGCAGCTGCTGCAGGCTGCGGTCATCGATTTCCAGTGCCGGGCGGGCGTTGTCTCGAAAGTAGTCGAGCTCGGTTGCCGTGTAGGCTGTATTGAGCGGCACCAGCACAAGCCCGGCGCGCAGGCAGGCGAGGTAGAGCGCCACCGCTTCCGGTGACTTGCCCGTTTGCACCAGTACCCGGTCGCCGGGCCTGGCCCGTTGCAGCAGCGCAGTGGCGAGCCCGCCCGACAATGCCTCGATGTCGCCGAAGCTCCAGTCCCTGCCCCCGGATACGCGCAGGCAGCACTGTTCCCTATGATCTGCGAAGCGCCCAGAGAGCGTAAGGTACAGATTCTGATTTGCAGCCATAGCGCGCCACCTTACCACGAAAGCCTGGAGTGCCCGCGTTGACCGGGCTCGACGGGTATGGATTACTACTGAATATGGAAAGACTGACGACCATTCATATCGACAAGGAAAGCCACAAGTTTTCCGCGGCCCACTTCACGGTGTTCTCTGCCACCGAGCGGGAGCGACTGCACGGACACAACTTCAGTGTGTCTGCACGCATCGTCGCCCCGGTGGACGACAACGGGCTGACCGGTGACTACGCGGTTTACAAGAACCAGATTCGTCGGCTCTGCGACAGCCTCGACGAGTACACCCTGATCCCCTCACAGTCTCCCTTCCTGACGGTGGCCGAGGAGGGCGAATACTTTCACGTAACCCACGACAGCGACACGCTGGTGCTGCTCAAGTCGGACACCCTGGTGATCCCGGTGCGCAATACCACGGTGGAAGACCTGTCCCACTACCTGCTGGAAACACTGCTGGAAGACCGAGAATTCCTGGAAGCGCAGGATATTCGAGAGATCGAGGTGATGGTGTCTTCAGGCCCCGGCCAGACCGGCTCCAGCTTCTTCAAGGTCAAGTAGCCCGGTGGCCCTGTCCGTGGAGGACCGGCTGGATATCCAGCAGATGTTGGCCCTCTACGGACACCTGATCGATGACAGGGAGTTCGGGCGCCTCAACGAAATCTTCAGCCGCAATGCGGTCTTCGATCTTTCGGGCTTCGACGGCACACGCTTCGAGGGGCTCGATGCGATCATCCGGATGATGTTCGATAGCGAGCAACATCCCCTGGCGCACCACGCCACCAATATTGTGATACTGGATGAAGAGCCCGTTTGCGCATTGTCGAAGGGCATCGGCGTGGGCGGCGGTGGCCGCGTGGGCAGCGTGGTGTACCGCGACAGGCTGGTTCGAACCAAAAACGGCTGGCGCATTGCCGAGCGACATTGCATGCTGCGGCAAGCGGAGGACTAGTCCAGCCAGTCCCCGTCATGCTCCCCCAGCTTCGGCGGCGGCCGCTGGTATTCCACGGGGGTGCGTGACAGCTTGATAGGGTTGCCCACCACTTCCAGGTCCGGCTTGTCCGGGTGGGGGATATTCACCCGCATGCCCCGCGCCAGGACCTGGGGGTCGCTGAACACTTCATCCAGGCTGTTGATCGGCCCCGCCGGAACACCGGCGTTCTCAAAGGCGTGCAGCCATTCGTCCCTGGGCTTCTGTTCCAGCACCTCGGCGAGGATCGGTACCAGCGCTTCGCGGTGTTCCACTCTTGCCCGGTTGCTGGCATAGCGCGGATCGTCCGCCAGCTCCTCGCAGCCCAGTGTGCGGACGAAATTACGGAACTGGCCATCGTTGCCCACGGCGACTATGCAATACCCGTCCGACGTGGCGAATACCTGGTAGGGCACGATGTTGGGATGGATGTTGCCGATCCGCCCCGGCACCTTGCCGCCCACCAGGTAGTTGCTGGCCTGGTTGGCAAGTATGGCCGCGGTCACATCGAGCAGGGCCAGGTCCACATACTGGCCAAGACCGGACTGCTCCCGCTCCTGCAGGGCCGCCAGCACACCGATGGTGGCGTACAGGCCTGTCATGATGTCAGTGACTGCCACGCCCACCCGCTGGGGTTCGGTCTCCGGCGCACCGGTGATGCTCATCATTCCCCCCATGGCCTGGATCAGGAAGTCGTAGCCGGGCCGGTGGGCGTAGGGCCCGTCCTGGCCGAAGCCGGTGATGGAGCAGTACACCAACCGCGGATTGATGGCGGATAGTGAGGCATAGTCCAGGCCGTACTTGGCGAGCCCGCCCACCTTGTAGTTCTCCAGCAGCACGTCACAGTCTTCCACCAGCCTGTGGATGATTGCCTGCCCCTCGGGCGTCCGGATATCGATGCGCACGGACTGCTTGCCCCGGTTGGCGCAGAGGTAATAGGCGGACTCCTCGGTGGCCTGGCCCTCGGCATTGGTCATGAAGGGCGGGCCCCAGTGGCGGGTGTCATCGCCTCCGCTGGGATTTTCCACCTTGATCACCTCGGCGCCGAGGTCCGCGAAGATCTGGCCGGCCCAGGGGCCGGCGAGAACGCGCGACAGATCCAGTACCTTGATATGCGACAGCGCCCCCATGGTCAGAACGCCGCGATCCCGGTCTGGGTCCGGCCCAGGATCAGCGCGTGGATGTCGTGGGTTCCCTCGTAGGTGTTGACCACCTCCAGGTTCACCATGTGGCGCATCACAGGGTACTCGTCGGAGATGCCATTACCGCCCAGCATGTCGCGAGCCTTGCGGGCAAGGTCCAGGGCCTTGCCGCAGCTGTTGCGTTTGATCAGTGAAATCAGTTCGGGGGAAATCTCGCCGGCATCCATCAGGCTGCCGGCCCGGTGGCAGGCCTGCAGGCCGATGCCGATCTCGGTCTGCATGTCGGCGAGCTTAAGCTGTATGAGCTGGTTGGCGGCCAGCGGCCGGTCGAACTGCTTGCGCTCCACGACGTAGTCTCGGGCGGCGAACCAGCAGGCCTCGGCGGCGCCCAGCGCGCCCCAGGCGATGCCGTAGCGGGCATTGTTGAGACAGCCGAAGGGGCCTTTCAGGCCGGACACGTTGGGGAGCAGGTTTTCTTCCGGCACTTGGACGGCGTCCATTACGATTTCGCCGGTAATGCTTGCCCTCAGGGCGAGCTTCCCCTCGATTTTTGGAGCGCTCAGTCCGGCCATGCCCTTCTCCAGAATAAAACCGCGTATCTCGCCGTCGTCGGTCTTGGCCCACACCACGAACACGTCCGCCAGCGGGCTGTTGGAGATCCACATCTTTGCCCCGGACAATTCATAACCGCCGTCCACACTGCGGGCTCGGGTGACCATGCCGCCGGGGTCGGACCCGTAGTCCGGCTCAGTCAGGCCGAAGCAGCCGATCCACTCGCCGCTGGCAAGTTTCGGCAGGTATTTTTCGCGCTGCGCCTCGGTGCCGTAGGCGTAAATGGGGTACATCACCAGGGAGGACTGCACGCTCATCATCGAGCGATAGCCGGAATCCACCCGCTCGACCTCCCGGGCAATCAGGCCATAGCTGATGTAATCCACACCCGGGCAGCCGTAGCCGTCGATGGTCGACCCCAGCAGGCCGAGCTCGCCCATCTCCCGGAAAATGGCGGGGTCGGTGCTCTCCTCGCGGAACGCCTGCTGCAGCCGGGGCGCGAGTTGCTCCTGTGCATACTGGCGGGCGGAGTCCCGCACCATGCGCTGCTCTTCCGTCAGCTGCTGCTCCAGCAGGAAGGGATCCTGCCAGTCGATTTTCTGCCACTTGCGCGCCGTCACGTGTCGCTCCTCCAATGATTCGGTGGGCATCATAGCGGCTGAAAATGCATATGAAAAATATATGCAAAGCATTAAAAACATATAAACTGTATATATGCTGGATCTTCGAAAACTCGAGGTCTTCGCCGCCGCCGCGCGCCACGAGAGCGTCAGCCGCGCGGCCGACGAGCTGCATATGGCACAACCTGCCGTGAGCATTGCCATCGCTCGCCTGGAAGACAGCCTGGGCCTCTCGCTGTTCGAGCGTACCGGGCGGCGGATTCGGCTGACTGCCGAGGGGGCACGCCTGCACCGCGAGGCGGAAGACCTGCTGGCGCGCGCGGAAGCAATGGAGCAATCCTCGGCGAAGCTGGAGGCATTGGAGTCCGGGGAGCTGAGCATCGCCTGTCCGTCCATGCTGGCGACCTACTACCTGCCGCAGCTGCTGGCGGGCTTTCTTGCCAACTACCCCGGACTGCAGGCATCTATCACCCAGGCCGGCACCGGCCGTATCGAGCAGATGCTGCTGGATGACGCCCTCGAGGCCGGCGTCATCACGGTGCAGCAGGGCAGCAGCCACGGTGACCTGGAATTGCGGCAGTTGCTCAGTGAGCGGGTGGTGGTGCTGATGGCGCCGGATCACCCCTGGGCGAACCGGCGCTACCTCGATGTTTCCCGTCTCGACGGGCAGCCCATGGTGCTGTATGAGCAGGGCTATTTCATCCGCGAGCGCTTCGACACGCTGTGCCTGGAACACGGTGTCGCACCGGGCCGGCGCATGACCACCAACTTCCTGCCGCTGATCATCGAAATGGTGAAGGACGGGGTCGGCCTGGGTATCGGGCTCGAGATGATGGCCAGGGCCGAGCCAGGCATTGTCGGAATCCCCCTTCGACCGGCGATACGCCTGGACCTGGCGCTGGCAAAACGGCGCGGCCGGCGCATATCCCTCGCCAACCAGGCCTTTATGGACTGGCTTGCCGCTTCCTGAGAGACTGAGGCCAAATCGGGAGAGCGTGAGCAAGATGCGGGAAGAAACGCGAGCGGCCAAGCGGCAGCTGGTGACGATCAAGGCGCTGTTTATTCCGCTGCTCACCCATCCGCAGATCGCCCAGTTCATCAAGTACACCGTCTACCTGAGCCTGGTGATCAACACCGGTTTCTATGTGGTGGACGACTACCGGGCCGCGATGTCGTCCCTGCCGGCGGACGCGTCCTGGGACGACCTGCTGACCACGTTCGCCACCACCATCGACATGTTTGCCTGGCTTGGCCTGATCGCGCTGTTCGAACTGGAAACCTACGCCCTGCCAGATGAGGCATTCACCCAGCGCCTCACGGTCCTGCTGCGGGCGGGGCGGGCGCTCTGCTACGCATCCATTGTGTACGCGGCCTACGGATACACCGCTGACGCCATGGACACCCACGTCGTGACCCTGGTGGAAGGGGTGAGCTCCCTGTGCCAGGTGGCGGGGCAGGGCTTGTCCACCCAGGTCGACGTCATCCGCTTTGTCGAGATCACCGCCGCCAACTGCGCTTCGCTCTCGACAGATACCGAGTTTTACACGCTGGATGGTGAAATCGCCCTGGTGGCAGGATCGCTGTTGCCGCACCTGCAACTCATGGGTTGGCTGGACATCAGCAATGCCTACCTATGGATACTGGTGGTGGCGCTGATCGAAGTGGAGGTGTGGCTGCAGACGGAAGACAAGTTTGCCAGCAAGCGGCTGTTCGCCACCCGCGCTGCCAAAAGTCTCTGCTACCTCGTGCTTATCGGCAACGGCGTGACTTGGGCGATGCACTCCTATTACCTGTACGCCTGGGACGCCTTCCTGTGGATCTTCGGGTTCTGGGCCATCGAGTTCAACCTGGCCTACTGGGAGAAGCAGCGCCTGGAAGAGCTGGCGGGCGAGCAGGTGCAGGCGGCCGCGGGCCAGCCCGGTTGACTCGTTTTGCTGCCCACCCTATCTTGGGCCGCCTATGAATATCGACGTACCCCTGCGCGATCTCGGCGACGTGTCCATGGACGCGCTGCGCGACACGGTTCTTGGCCTCGATGATGCGGCCTGGGCGGACGAGCAGTATCGCCAGGAAACCTACGAGGTGCACCGGCAGACCGAATCACTGGTGATGCTGTTCACCGACGGGAAGGGCTGGCCGGATATCGAGGTGCGCCGTGAGTCTGGCTGGGACTGGCTGGCGGAGGTCGCCACGCCCCTGATGGAGGCCATCATTGCCGAGCACTTCCAGCCGGGCGGTACGGTAATTCGCGCGATGGCCGCGAGAATGCCCCCCGGCGCCGTAATCCGCCCACACAAGGACAGCCATCCGTCTTTCCACGCCAGTCACCGGATTCACGTTCCCCTGGCCACCAATCGCCGCGTGCGCTTCACGATCGACGGCCGGCCCTACACGTTTGAGGTCGGCAAGGCGTACGAGATCAACAACCAGCTGACACACTCGGTGATGAACAAGGGCAATGAACACCGGGTACATTTCATTTTTGACTACCTTCCCGCCAGGGCCGCTCGCCCGGGACGCGGCAAGCCGGCGTCTGCCTCGGCCTGATCCGTTTCTCGCATCCCCGACAGCCGGGGCTCGCGCTCTACAAGCAGTAATTACTTCGCAGTTTTCCTGAAAACCCGGGGCCGCAGGCCGATTTTGTGACACGTGTCCTTTGCCCGAAAAAACTCAGCGGGCAGGCTAAAGCAGCTGTCAGATTTGCACCATATAGATAGAACAAAACTAGTGAAAGCTTGCAGAAAATGAACCCTCAGCCGGATGCGACAACACATGGCCAGCGACACCAGGAGCCTGCTCGTGCGTAGCCTTCCCTGGATGGCGTCCGTGTCCTCGGTACTCGCGATACTGGGGCTGACGGTATCCCTGTTGCTTCCCTCCGGCCAGGCGTCCGCCGATGTGTTGAGGCCGCTGGAGGACGTGGAAGACCAGCGCGCTCACATCCAGGCCGCCATCGACGCCCTGCCGGCCGGCAGGAACCACTATGTCGACCTGAAGCTGGAGGGCCGCTTTGTCATTGGCGGACCGCTGTTGCTGGACAGTTTCACCCGGCTCGATCTGCGCAGCGCCCGGCTGGTCCTGCGGACCGACTCGGCGGTCAGCGTGATTGCGAACCGCCGGGGCAAGGATGGCGGCGAGCATCACATCGAAATTCTCGGCGGCGAGATCAAGGGCAACCGTGAACAGCTGGGTGTGCCCGGCGCCGGCTGCATCGAGTTCTACCGCACCTCGCGCATCAAGATCGAGGGGACGACCGTCAGCGATTGCGCCCTGGACGGCATCCTCGTCAGCGGTCGTGGGAAGCACACCTATCACGGCGTGCTCCGTGACCTGGTGGTGCAGCGCAACCTGCGCAATGGACTGATGGTCATGTGGGCCATGCGCAATATCCGGGTCGAGTCCGTCATCGCCAGGGGCAACAGGGGCAACGGCGTGGTGTCTGACCACTCGGAAAGCGACTACCAGAATATCCGGGCCATGCAGAACGGCGCCGACGGTATCTTTATCCGCAACGTGTTCCACAACAACTACCACAATCTGTACGCGGCCAATAACGGCCGGCACGGTATTCGTGTGCTGGGACTGGTGGAGAGTTCGGGCCGGGGCTGGCATGCGTTCAACAACGGCCTTCGCGACAAGAAGGGGCCGGCGGCAGATATTTTCTTCACCTCGGAACCGCTCAGCTACGGTATCACGCGCGACACCCAGATCGAGGGCGTGGTCGCCGGTGACAGTACCTGGACCCCCGCCGGCAACGCCCAGCACGCCCTGCGAATCGAGCCCGCGGGAGAAGGGGAGAAGGACTACGAAGACCTCAGCTTCAGCGGTGTCATCCTGAAGGGGACGCGCTCTCTACCCAATTCCAAAGGAATCGAACTGGTCACGCGCTAGCCGGCCGCTACATTCCCTCGACGCCGCGCTTCAGCAGGCTCTTCGCAATCACCATACGCTGTATCTCGCTGCTGCCTTCCCAGATACGATCGACCCTCAGCTCCCGGAAGAAACGTTCGGCAGCGTTGCTGCGCATGTAGCCGCGACCGCCGAAAATCTGCAACACCCGGTCGCAGACCCGGTTGGCCATTTCCGAGCACTGCAGCTTGGCGATGGCGCAGCGGGTGTGCAGGGACTTGAGATCGGCGCCCGTATCGTGCGCGCG
Organism: Halieaceae bacterium; assembly: GCA_965601975.1. Classification (GTDB taxonomy): domain Bacteria; phylum Pseudomonadota; class Gammaproteobacteria; order Pseudomonadales; family Halieaceae; genus JANQIO01. The sequence goes on along the minus strand of OZ271856.1, from coordinate 3,771,441 downwards.
GGCTGCCTCGTAAAGCACCAGCCTGGCGCTCCAGAGTTCAACGGCACAGTCAGCGAGCATGAACTGGATGGACTGTTTGTCCGCCAGCACCTCGTGGTCGATCCTGCGCTGCTTCGCCCACTCCGTGCCCATTTCCAACAGCCGTGTCGCCGCGCCGCAGCAGCGAGCCGCGATCATCATGCGCTCGTGCCGGAACCAGCTTCGGGTGTAGCTCATGCCCGCGTCGGCCTCGCCGACCCGGTTCTCGCCGGGAACGAACACATCGGTGAAGCGGTAGGTGGGATGGTGCGAAGCGAACGTGTGGCTGAACAGGGGGTTGTCGGCAACTTCGATACCATCGCTGTCCTTGTCCACCAGGAACAGGGAGTCGTAGCCACCTTCGGTTTTCGCCTGTACCCAGAGGAAGTCGGCGAGATTGCCGCTGGTGACAAACCATTTCTCCCCGTTCAGCACGTAGCCGCCGGCCGCGGCGACCGCGGTACTGTTCACCGTCTCCATGGAGCCTGACTCCGCCTCGGTAATCGCGTAGGCATCCTGGCCGGAGCCGTCCATCAATCGGCGCACGTAGCTGTCCACCTGCTGCGGCGTGCAGGCGTCGAACATCCAGTGCTGCGCTTCCGGGAAGCACCAGCACAGGGCATTGGTCACTCGCCCCAGCTGTTCCCAGATGGCGACCTGCTCCTCCATGTTGAGGCCCAAGCCGCCGTGGGCGGCTGGGACGTCCATGCGGCTGAAGCCAAGCTCGGTGCAGGCGATTTCGCTGTGGCGCCGGGCGACGTCTTCGGGCAGCTCGCCACCGTTCATCTCGGCGTGCTCTTCCCAGGGAATCAGCTCCTCTTCTGCGAAGGCCCGGGTCTTATCCTGCCATTGGTGCGCACTGTCGCTGAGTTCGATATCCACGGTCAGGGCCTCTTGAAGTGTTCCGGGAAAAAGCTGGCCATGTAGTTCTGGCAGATGTCGCGCGCCAGCTGCGGGTTCATGTCTTCGGGCGTCACGAGGATGTCCAGCCACAGGCCGTCGGCCAGGGCGGTATAGCCGGTGGCGACCAGTTCAGCCTGTTTCTTCGACTTGCAGCCCAGGTCCTGGCACAGGCGCAGCATGGAGCTCGTGGTCTGCAGGTCCGCGGCGTTGCAGATGGCGCGGTAGGTAGGGCGGGAACTGGTCTCGCCCCAGAAGGCGAACCAGACCGAGAGCTTGGCGGAGTTGGTAATCTCGGGACTGAAGTCGAAGTCGATCAGGGCCGTCACCTTGTCGGCCGGGGGCAGGCTTTCGTCGTTGACGATGCGATCCCAGCCCAGCTTGTACTCTTCGGCGATGTAGCGCAGCGTTTCCTCCAGCAGCTTGTCCTTGCTCCGGAAGTGCAGGTTGACGATGCCGACGCTCAACTTCGCCGCGCGCGTGACATCTGCCATGGTGGTCTTGGACAGGCCCTTGCGCGCGATGCACTTGATGGTGGCCTTGATCAATTGCTCCCGCCGCTGCTCCGGCGGAGCGTGGCGACGGCGGGTCTTGGGCGCGGTGGCAGTCATGCGGCAACAGTAGTACAGGCGGGCGCCGCTGGCAAGGAATGAATGATCATTCATTCACTGGACAGGAATCGGATGAGCTGGCATGCTGCGGAGACGACTGGCCAGAGAGCAATACAATGAGCCGCGATCTGTCGCGTTCCAACGCGCACTTCAACGAAGCCGTGGGCAAACTGCCCCTCGGTGTGTCCTCCAGTTTCCGCTACTGGGGCGATGACAAGACCATCTACATCAAGCAGGGCAAGGGCGCCCGGCTGACGGATATCGACGGCAACAGCTACGTGGATTACCGCCTGGGATACGGCCCGGCGATCCTTGGCTATGCCCACCCCGAGGTGGACGCAGCCGCCCGCGAGGGGATGGAAGTCGGTGGTGTGTTTGCCCTGGGCACCGAGCGCGAATACACCGTCGCCCGCCAGATTTCAGAGATGGTGCCTTCCGCAGAACTGGTGCGGTTTTCCAACTCCGGCACCGAGGCGGTCATGGCGGCACTGCGGGTGGCTCGCGCCGCCAGCGGCAAGGACGACTTCATCATGATCGAAGGAGGCTACCACGGCGTGTTCGACGCGGTGCTGTGGTACTCCGAGGTGGAGGAGGGCTGGACACCGGACTGCGGCCGCGAGCCCGAGGTGGTCGCCTACAGCGACGGCGTGCCGGAGAGTACCAGGCAACACATTCACATGGTCCCTATGAACGATGCGGAGCGCCTCGAGGACACCCTGCGCAAGCACGGCGATCGTATCGGCACCCTGCTGATCGAACCGATGATGGGCAACTGCTGTTCCATCACCGCCACACAGGAGTACATGCAGTCGGTGCGTGAACTCTGCGATCGCTACGGCGTCATCCTGGTGATCGACGAGGTGAAAACCGGTTTCCGGGTAGCCCGCGGCGGGATCCAGGAATTCTTCGGCATCAAGGCGGACCTGTGCACCTTCGCCAAGGCCGTGGCCAACGGCTACCCCATTGCGGTTGTTGCCGGGCGCGAGGCCTTGATGCGGCACATCGGCGACGGGGTCGTGCACGGCGGTACCTACACCGCCCATTCGGTGAGCCTGGCGGCCGCGGAGAAGACACTGGATATACTCGCCAATACCAGCGCCCTGGACGATATCGCCCGCTACGGCCAGCGCATGCAGGAAGGTCTCAGCGCCATCCTGGAGGCGCGCGATATCGCCCACTGTTTCGTGGGCCATCCCTCCATGGGCGGTCTGTTCCTGGCGGAAAGTGCGCCCTCCAACTACCGTGAGTGGGTGCACTCCGACTACAGCTTCTACGATGCGATGGCGCCAGAGCTGCACGACCGCGGCGTCATCGTCGAGCCCGACTCCCGGGAGCCCTGGTTTATCTGCGCGGCCCATGACGAGGCCTGTCTCGCCGATACGCTGCAGGCCTTCGAGGGCGCCGTGGACGCCACCATGGAAAAACTGGCCGCCGGCGATTCCGGTGTGCGGACGGGGACCACTGAATGAAGAAATACGATGCCATCGTGATCGGCGCGGGCCACAACGGCCTGTGCAACGCGGCCTACCTGGCCAAGGCCGGTCTCGACGTGCTGGTGCTGGAGCGCAACCCCTATATCGGCGGCGCCACGGTGAGCCGTGAGCTTCACGAGGGCTGGAAGTACTCCAACTGCTCTTATGTATGCAGCCTGCTGCGCCCGGAAATCACGCGCGACCTGGAGCTGCCGCGCCACGGCCTGCAGGTGATTCCCTACGAGGGCGGCGTGACCTTCACCCGCGACGGCGACTACTTCGGCAACTACGGGGACCACGAGCGCCAGTACCGTGAGATGGCCCGCCACTCGGTGCGCGACGCCAACGCCTACGACCGCTTCTCCGCCGATGTGATGAAGCAGACCAAGCTCATCCGCAAGTACCTGATGACCACGCCGCCAGACCCGACCTCTTTTAAGCCGAGGGATATCAAGGGTCTGCTGGACCTGGCCGAGTCCTTTACCGACATGGGCGACGAGGGGCTGCTGGACACCCTGCGCTTCTGGACCATGAGCATCGGCGATTACCTGGACGAGTACTTCGAGACCGACGTCATCAAGGCTCACATGGCGGGCAGCGGCATTATCGGCACGGCGCTGGGGGTTTATTCACCGGGTACCGCTTACGTGCTGTTGCACCACTATATGGGCGACGTGGACGGCAGCGTCGGCGCCTGGGGGTTTGCCCGCGGCGGCATGGGCGCGGTCGCCGATGCCCTGGCGAAAAGCCTGCAGGGCTTCGGCGGCGAGATCGTCTGCGATGCCGACGTACACCGCGTTGTCGTGAAGAACGGCAAGACCACCGGCGTCGCCCTGGCGGACGGCACCGAGTACCAGGCGGATATCGTGGTCTCCAACCTGGATCCCAAGCGCACCTTCCTGGAGTGCTTCGACGCCAGCGACCTGCCCGCCGACGTGGTGCACCGGGCGAAGAACTTCAAGATTCGCGGCTCCTCCGGCAAGCTGAATATCGCCCTCGACGGCCTGCCCACGTTCCCGGCCCTGCCGAAGGGTACGCCGCTGATGATTACCGACATGCACGCCAGCGAGTCCCTGTTCGAGCTGGAGAAAGCCTACGACGACTGGAAGGCGGGCACCTGGTCCGAAGACCCGTACTTCGACATGCTGATCCCGACCCAGGTGGACCCGACCATGGCGGCACCGGGCAAACACATGATGACCGTGTTCGTGCAGTACTGCCCGCCGAAGCTCGCGGACGGAGACTGGACGCCGGACAAGCGCGACGCCTTCGGCAAGACGGTGATCGACAAGATTGCCCGGTACAGCCCCGACTTCAAGGACCTGATCCTGGATGCCGAGATCCGCACGCCCCACGAGATCGACAACGAGGTGGGCCTGACCGAGGGCAACATCTTCCAGGGAGAGCTGACCTTCGACCAGCTGCTGTTCAACCGGCCGTTCCCGGGCTACGCACAGTACCGGGGTCCGGTGCAGGGCATGTACATGTGCGGTTCCGGTACCCACCCGGGTGGCGGAGTGATGGCCGCGCCCGGCGCCAACGCGGCCCGGGAGATTCTCATGGACCTGAAAAAACCCAACGTGGTCCCGGAGGGCTATCTCGATGACTGATTCCACTTTCGACGTCATTATCATCGGGGCGGGGCACAACGGCCTGGCCTGTGCAGCCTACCTGGCGCGTGAAGGGAACAAGGTGCTGGTACTGGAATCCGCTGCCCAACCGGGTGGTGCCGCCGCGACCCGCGAATTCCATCCGGGTTTCCGGGTGTCCAGCGGCGCTCACTTGCTGACCCAGCTGAACCCGGAGGTGGCAAAGGACCTGAACCTGGCAAACAACGGCCTGGCCTACGCGGCGCAGAACCTGAAGACCGTGGCGCTCTCCGGTGCGGGCGAGCACCTGGTCATCGACGGCGCCCATGTCAGCGGCGTGTCGGAATCCGATGCCGCGGCCTACGCAGCGTTCCACAAGCAGAACACGCGTTTTGGCAAGGTCCTCAACGGCTTCTTCAGCCGCCGGCCCCCGAGCCTGGTGGAGCGCAGCTGGGGCGATACCCTGTCGCTGCTGAAGCTGGGCTGGGACCTGCGCACCCTGGGCAAGAACGACATGCAGGACCTGATGCGGGTCGGCCTGATCAATATCTACGATGTCGCCAACGAGCATTTCGACAGCGAGCTGCTGAAGGCCGCGGTGGCCATGGACGGGGTGCTGGGCTCCCATATGGGGCCGCGTTCCCCCAACACGGTGTACGGCTACCTGCACCGGCATATCGGCGACTTCTATGGTATGACCGGGCCCGCCCTGGTGCGGGGCGGTATGGGCGCGGTTGGCGAGGCCTTTGCCCGGTCGGCGAGGGCCTTTGGCGCGGAAATTCGCTGCGACAGCCGGGTCGCGAGCATCCGGCTCGAAGACTGCAGTGCCACCGGCGTCAAATTGGAGGGCGGTGAAACGCTGACGGCGCGGACCGTGATATCCAACGCGGACCCGCGCACCACATTCGAAAAGCTGGTGGGTTACCCGAACCTCGATGCGGGCTTCGCCCGTCGGGTTCACAACTTCCGCGCCCGCGGCGTCTCCGCGAAGCTGCACCTGGCCCTCGATGAGCTGCCTGCCTTCTCAGGGCTGGACGCCGCGCTTGCGGGCGAGCGATTGCTGCTGGCGCCCTCGATGGATCACATTGAGCTGGCGTTCAATCATGCCAAGTACGGGGAGTACTCTAACTCGCCGGTGATGGAAATCAGCATCCCAACCGTTCACGACGACAGCCTGGCGCCCGCGGGCAAGCATGTGCTGTCGGCCATCGTGCAGTTTGCGCCCTACCAGCTGAAGCAGGGCTGGGACAGCGGTCGCGAGGCCTTTAAAACCCTCGCCCTGGACCGGCTGGAGCAGTGCGCGCCGGGACTCAAGTCAAAGGTATTGCACGCCGAGCTGAGTGCGCCGACGGATCTCGAGGCGGAGTTCGGCATGGCCGGCGGGCACTGGCATCACGGTGAGATTTCCCTGGACCAGGCACTGTTGATGCGGCCCATGCCCGGCGCACACCAGTACGCCACGCCCATCCCGGGGCTCTACCTCTGTGGCGCCGGCGCCCACCCCGGCGGCGGCATTATGGGTCTCGCCGGTCGCAACGCTGCCCAGGCAGTGATCAAGCAGGAGAAAGCCGCATGAATGTTCCCGCAGTGAAAAGGCCCCACGATGAACGGATGGTCCTGGAGACCCCGTTTGCGCCCCGGGTCAAGGCGATGTGCCAGACCAATGACTGGTACACCTGGGCCGGCTACACCACGCCCAACACCTTCGAGGAGGTGGGCCTGGAGTATTTCTCCGTGCGCAACTCCACCGGCGTTTTCGACCTGACGCCAATGACCAAGTACCGCATCACCGGTCCGGACGCCGAGGCCTACCTCAACCGCCTGATGGTGCGCGACGTGCGCAAGATCAAGCCGGGCCGCGTCGGCTATACCGTCTGGTGCAATGACGAGGGCATGGTCCACGACGATGGCACGATCTTTCACCTGGCCGAGGGGGACTACCGTCTCTGCGCCCAGGAGCGCTGCATGGACTGGCTGCAGTGGTCCGCCATGGGCTTCGATGTCTCCATCATCGACGAAACCGCCGACATCGCGGCGCTGGCGGTGCAGGGCCCGACCTCCTGCGCCACCCTGCGCAAGATGGGCCTGGAGGGTCTCGAGAACCTCAAACCCTTCGGCATCATGTCCTTCGATTTCAGGGGCACCGAACTGCTGGTGTCCCGCACCGGCTACACCGGCGACCTCGGCTACGAACTGTGGCTGGACCCGGAACAGGCCGTGCCCCTGTGGGATGCGCTGTTCGAAGCGGGCCGCGAACTGCTGATCCGACCCATGGGCTCGGAGGCACTGGGCATTGCACGCATCGAGGCCGGCTTCATCATGGCCTGGGAAGACTTCGTGCCGGCTGAGCAGGTGGTGCGCCACGGCCGCGCACGTTCACCGTTTGAGCTGGGACTCGACTGGCTGGTGGATTTCGAGAAAGGTCCGTTTACCGGTCGCAACGCCCTGCTGAAGGAAAAGCGGGAGGGCTCGCGCTATCGCTTCGTTATCCTGGACGTCGAGGGCAACAAACCCGCAGAACACAGCTTCATTCTCGACCGAAAGGGCAAGACCATCGGTCACGTCACCTCTGCCGCCTGGTGCCCCACCGCCAAGACCAATATCGCGCTGGCGTCCATGGAAATGCCCTGGGGTCGCGATGACGACGAGATGTACGCCGAGATCTACTACAACCGCGAGCTGCATTGGACTCGCCTGTTGTCGCGATGCCGGGTGCGGAAAGACCCGGTGTTCAATCCGGAGCGCCGTCGCGCCACACCCGCGCCGAACGTCTGAACCATGACCCATCGCCTCCAGCCACTGCTTGCGCCGGCCTCCGTCGCCGTGGTGGGCGCGACGCCGCGGGAAGGCGCCGTGGGCAACGAGGTGCTGGTCAATCTTCAACGGGGCAAGTTCCCCGGGCGACTGTTTGCCGTCAATCCCGGGCACGAGCAGATACTGGAGATCCCCTGTTTCTCCTCCCTGGGTACGCTTCCGGAAGTCCCCGAACACGTGATCTTTGCCCTCGGCGACCGGCATATCGAGGAGGCGGTCGATGAGGCCATCGCGCTGGGCGTGCCCGCGGCGACGATCTACTCGGCCCTGCTGTTGGAAGAGGGCGATGGCCTGCGTGAACGCGTTGCTGCGAAGATCGAAGCGGCTGGCATGCTGCTGGCCGGCGGCAACGGCATGGGCATCTACAATTTCCGCGACCGTTTCTGGGGCTGCGGTTTCGACACCCGGCAACACCCGGTGGTGGGTAACGTGGTGCTGCTGAGCCAGTCCGGTTCCGGCATGTCGGGCATCCTCGACTGCGAGGAGCGCATCGACTTCCTGTTCGCCGCCTCCACCGGGCGGGAACTGGTGGTCGGCGTCGAGGATTACCTGGACTACGTTCTCGACCTGCCGGAGACGGGGGTGGTCGGATTGTTCCTTGAAACAGCCCGACAGCCCGACAAGCTTCTAGCCGCCTTTGCCAAGGCCGCGGGAAAACGCATTCCCATCGTGACCCTCAAGGTGGGCCGCACGGAGCTGTCCGCCCGCATGGCCCAGTCTCACAGCGGCGCACTGGCGGGCAGCGACGACAGCTACCAGGCAATCTTCGATCGCTACGGCGTGCAGCGCGTGGCTGACATGGACGAGCTGGCCTCGGCCCTGATCCTGCTGTCGAAGGTGACGCTGCCCGAGACCGATGCCGAACATGCCGGCCTGGTCGGCCTCCACGACAGTGGCGGCGAGCGGCAGTTGATGATCGACCTGGCGGAAGCTGCCGGCGTGCCCTTCGCGCGGCTCAGTGAGTCCACCGAAAAGCAATTGCTGGAACGTCTCGATCCCGGTTTGCCGGCGGTCAACCCGCTGGATGGCTGGGGTGCGGGAGGCGCCGACGCCGACCAGGTCATGACGGACTGCTTCTCCGCCATGCTTGCCGAGGACACGGCCCTGCTGGGTGCGGTGGTGCACGACCGCGCGCCGGGCGGCGGCATATACACCGACTATCTGGATTACCTGGAGCAGGCCCACGCCCGCACCGGCAAGCCGGTCTGCCTGGTGGCTTCGCGCCAGGGCACTGGCGCCGATCCGCGGGTGATTGAAACCACCCGTCGCGGTTTCCCGGTTCTCGACGGCGTCAGCCAGTTCCTGGCCGCCGTGCGCTGCCTGTTCGGATACCGCGATTTCCAGCGCCGGCCTGTCATGGCGGTGCCGGCGCTGTCGCCCTTCATCGTCGACAACCTTCGCGGCCAGATCAACGATGCCGGACTGTCCGGGTCCCTGGGTGAACACCTGTCCACGGCGCTGTTGAGTGATTGCGGCCTGACCATGAACGCGGGGATGCTCGTGCACAGCGGCGATGACGTTGACGCGGTCGCGGACAACCTGCACTACCCGGTGGTGCTCAAAACTGCCGAGGACATCGAGCACAAATCGGATGTCGGCGGCGTGGTGCTGGACATTGACTCCGCCGCGGCGCTGCGATCTGCCTATGGCGAGCTGTCGGGACGCCTGGGCGCCACTGCCTATATCGCACCGATGATCGAGGCGGAGGGGCTGGAAATGATCCTGGGCTCAACCCTCGATCCCCAGTTCGGCCCCATGGTGGTGCTGGGCCTCGGTGGCATTCACGCCGAGACACTGCAGGACGTTGCCGTGCTGGCCGCCCCCTTCGATGCTGCCACCGCCGAGCGCGCACTGAACAATTTGAAACTGCAGCCGCTGCTGGGTGGCGCCCGCGGTGCGGAGCCTGTCGATGTACATGCCTTCTGTGAAATGGCGGCACGGCTGTCGGTCATGGTGCATGCGCTGAAGGACATCGTTGTCGAGGTCGACATCAACCCGGTCAAGCTGGGCCCGTGGGGCGTGGTCGGGTTGGATGCGCTCGTGGTGTGCGCGGAAGCGCCTGCCAAGTCTACGGAGGATGCCGCGTGAACGCGCCGCTGGTCGAGTACGCGGCCGAGGGCGCCGTCGCGATACTCACGCTCAACCGGCCCGACAAGCTCAATGCCATCAATCCGCCGATGATCGAGGCATTGCACACCGCCCTCGACCGGGCCGAGTCGGACGAGACCATTTGTGTGATCCTGCTGCGAGGCGCCGGCAGGGCGTTCTCCGCGGGCTTCGACCTGGACGTGGATGCGCCTGCGGGTGTGGACCCGGAGTCCTTCTGGCGAGAAGAGCTGCAGAAGGACTTCAATATCATCATGCGCTTCTGGGACTCACCGAAGGTGACGGTCTCGGCGACGCAGGGTTACTGCCTGGGCAGCGCCCTGGAAATGGCGCTGGCCTGTGACCTCACCGTGGCCAGCGAAGACTGCCGCTTCGGGGTGCCGGAGGTGGCTTTCGGCAGCGGCATCGTCGCCATGCTGCTGCCCTGGCTGGCGCCGGCCAAGGTGGCGAAGGAGTTGCTGCTGACGGCGGACAAACAGGTGTCGGCTTCTCGCATGGAGAGCCTTGGCCTGGTCAACCGGGTCGTGCCCGCCGAACAGCTCGAGAGCGCCGCAATGGAACTGGCGCAACAGGTGGCCGGCAACGACCTGCACGCGGTACGACTCACCAAGCAGGCCATCAACGAGAGCTACCGTATTATGGGCATGCCCGAGGCCCTGTCCCGGGCGTTAGACTTCGATGTACAGATCGAAGCCATGCCGGCAGACAACAAGGACACGCAATGAGCCACTGCACCCTCGACGAGGTCAAGGCCTACCTGGAACAGCATCCGGACCTGGGATCGCTGGAAATTCTATCGCCGGACATGAACGGCATCCTGCGAGCCAAGCGCATTCCGCGGGCGGAGGTCGAGACCTTTACCAGCAAGGGGCTGACCGGGCCGGGTACGACCACGATCATGAACACCCTCGGTGACTGCTGCGAACCGCTGGGGCTGGGCACACTCGACGGCGACCCGGACAAGCGGCTGTGGCCGGTGTCCGGCACCCTTGCGCCCATTCCCTGGCTGCAGTCGGCGACCCACCAGGTGCTGGCGGACTGGACTGAGCTCGACGGCGAACCCCTGTCCTGGAACTGCCGCACGCTGCTGCGCAATGCCTTGAAGCCGCTCACTGACATGGGACTGAAAGTCGTGGTGGCGACCGAGCTTGAGTTCTACCTGCTGGCGGATGCGGAGGGCCCCGTGCCCAAACCGCGGCTCGGCCGTATCCTCGGGACCAACCTGTCCCAGGAAGGTACCCAGTACTGCAATCCTGAGGACATGGCGGAGTACGACGGCTTCCTCGAAGCCGTGCGCCTGGCCTGCGAGGCCCAGGGTATTCCCGCCACCACCGCCCACCTGGAGTTCGCTCCCGGCCAGTTCGAGATCAACCTGCATCACGTCGACGACGTGGTGAGGGCCTGCGATGACGCGGTGCTGCTGAAGCGGTTGATCAAGGGCGTGGCCGCTTCCCAGGGCATGGGTGCGACGTTCATGGCCAAGCCCTTCGCCGATGAACCCGGCAACGGCCTGCACATCCACATCAGCGTCTACGACGCCGACGGGAACAACATCTTCGTCGATCCCGATAGTGAAGCTAACCCTCCAGTGGGTCCGCGCATGCGCGAGGCCATCGGCGGGCTCGGCGCCCTGATGAAGGACTGCCAGGCGGTGTTCGCGCCCAACGCCAACTCCTTCCGGCGGCTGAAGCCCGGCTGCTACGCGCCGCTGTCGCCGAACTGGGGTTACAACCACCGCAATGTGTCACTGCGCATCCCGGTCAGCGATGCGAAGAACCTGAGAATCGAACACCGGGTCGCCGGCGCCGATTCAAATCCGTACCTGGTGATGGCGGCGGTGCTGGCAGGCATCCACTACGGGTTGGCAAACCACTGCGAGCCCGGCACTCATGTGCCGGAAGGTACCTTCCTCGAGGACGAGGAAATCACCCTGGCCACCGACTGGCCGGCAGCCCTGGACAACTGGCTCGCCAGCGAGGTGGTGCCGACCTACTTCGGCGATCACTTCCACAAGCTGTTCGAGATGACGCGAAGGGATGAGTACAACCAGTTCCGGGAAGTGATCAGCAACCTGGACTACGAATGGTATCTGCGCACTGTTTAAGGCGAGTGTAGGCCCGACCATGAAACTGATAGCTACCAAAGTCGACGACAGCGTCTCGCTGATGCGGGAAAAGATCACAGAGCAGCTCGAGAAGCCGGGCTACGCGATGGACCCCTACTTCTATCGTTCGCATATCGTGTTCGAGCAGGAGCTCGACGAGATCCTCTACAAGAGCTGGCTGTACGCCGCCCACGTCAGCCAGGTGCCGGAACCCGGCGACTATATCCAGTTCGAGCTGGGAGAAGATTCGATCATCATCTGCCGCGACGAGCAGGGTGAGATACACGCGCTGATGAATATCTGTCGCCATCGCGGCGCGCGTGTCTGCGAGGCGGCCAGCGGCAACCGCAAGACCTTCGTCTGCCCCTACCACGGCTGGGTCTACAACCTGGACGGCAGCCTGAAGGCGGCCAGGGCCATGGAGGCGCTGGAAGGCTTCAGGCTCGAGGACCACGGGCTCAAGCACGCCCGCTGCTGCGTCTACGAAGGGCTGATCTTCATCAACTGCAATCCCGATGCCGCGGATTTCGAGCCGGCGCTCGACACCATCGGCGCGGCGCTCGAGCCCTACGACCTGCCCAATGCGAAAGTCGCCCACGCCCAGGTCTACAAGGTCGAGGCCAACTGGAAGCTGGCGCTGGAAAACTACCTGGAGTGCTATCACTGCGCCACTGCCCACCGGGCTTACGCCAAGATGCACACCCTTCAGGACCTGGAAGACCGGGTCAGCGATATCACCGACGCCATGCTGGCCCGGGCCGAGGAGCAGACCGGGGTGCCCAATGTCACGCTGGACCACTACCAGGCCTACTGTTCGTCGACGGACTTCGGCACCGACGTCTACCACAGCCGCTATGCGCTCTACGACGGCTTCCTGACCGGCAGCGACGGCGGCCAGCCCGTGGCGCCATTGATGGGCCAGTTCAAGGGCTACGACGGCGGCGCCGGGGATTTCCAGCTCGGCCCCCTGTGCTTCATGCTCAACTACCCGGACCATTGCGTGCTATACCGCTTCACCCCGCGGGGTATCACCGAGACCGATATGGAGATCGTCTGGTACGTTCGTGGCGATGCAGAAGAGGGTGAAGACTACGATAGGGACGCCGTGACCTGGCTGTGGCACCACACCACCCTGGAGGACGAATACATCATCACCCGCAACAGCGCCGGGGTGAACTCGCGCTTCTTCGAACCCGGCCCCTACCACCCGGGCTACGAGTACATTTGCCCGGACTTCGTGAAATGGTACCTGACAGCCCTGTCGCGATAGCTCGATACCCGGCATCGCTATGTAGGCTATTGATACTGGTCGGCGTGCTGGTGACCGGCGAACAGGCGATCGCGGGTGATTCGGGTCATGCGCGCGTCGTGGAACTGGCGGCAGCGTCGAACACCCGCGACATTGGTGGCTATGATGCCCGGGATGGGCGCCACATTCGCTGGGGAAGAATCTACCGCTCTGGCGAGCTCTCGAGGCTCACGGCTGAAGACTTCAAAAGGCTCGAAGCACTCGGCATCCGCACTGTTATCGACCTGCGCAATTCGGCGGAGGTGGAGAAATCGCCCACCCACTGGCCCGGCTCGAACCCGCCGCAGTTCATTCAGCTGCCAATTGGCAAGCCAGACGGCTGGTGGGTGACGAACCAGAGCAAGCTGCTGCGCTCGGGCCGGTTTACCGCGAAGGAGTCACACGAGCACCTGCTCACGGCCTATCGCAACATCCACAGCGTTGGGGCGGACGCCTATCGGCGCCTGTTTGACATCGCCCGGGATGAATCAAACTGGCCGATCCTGATCCACTGTTCCGCGGGCAAGGATCGCACGGGGATTGCGGTAGCGCTTTTGATGGAATCACTCGGGGTGGGGCGCGAATCGATCATGGCGGATTTTCTGCTGACCAACGAGGTGGCCCGGACCCGGGAACGCTCGGCAGCGCTGGCAGCGCAGATCGCCGAGAAGACCGCGTCAACCGGTTGGCGCACGGCTCCCAGGCCGCTGGGCGCGGATGCCTATTTCCCCTTCCTGGGAGTAACGCCGGACATGCTGAACGCGTTCTACGACAGCGTGGTGGAGCACTATGGCTCAGTGGACGCCTATCTCACCCATTTGGATGTTGACCCGGCCGATCGTGAAAGACTGGTCAACACGCTCACTGAATAGGCAATTCGGCCGCGACAGCACCGTGTCCCTTCTGCAATTCTTTTGATTCCACGCATCCTGTCGACGCAATATCCCTCGTATAATTGTGCCAAGTGGGGTATGTCTGCAGTGGTTTATTGCGCGCGCCCTGTAATCCTCAGATAACAACATGGTGAGCCAGATCCACTCGTGAGCAAATGGAAGCGCCGTCACAACTGGATGCCTCTGGCCTTCCTGCTGCTGGGCCTGCTGCTCGTGCTGCAGCTCAAGGTGGTGGGCGACGACAGCTTTGACCAGCACATCGATATTGAAACCCGGACCACGGCTGAGCAGCTGAAGCTGCGCCTGGAGTCCTGTTTCGACTCGCGAGCGGGCCTGGTGCGAACGCTCGCCGGTTATCCATGGCAGTCCCGCGAGCAGATCATCGCTGATTGGGATGATCGCGCCATGACGCTCCTGCCCTTGTATTCAGGTGTGCAGGCACTGAACTACGTGGACATGGATGGCGTCATTCGAGCTGTCTACCCTGTCGAGCCCAATCTCGCAGCCCTCGGCGCCAACCTGAGACAGAACCCCAATGAATCCGTTGTCCGCGCCCTGGAGCGGGCAGCGGAAAACGGCGTTATGGCACGTACGGACATAATCGAGCTGCTGCAAGGTGGCCAGGGATTCGCGCTGTACCTTCCGATTCGTGCGGCCGCCGGTCAGCAGGTGGGTTTCGTCAATGGCGTATTCCGCGTTGAATCGTTGATGAACTCCTGTCTGCCCGAGGGGCGTTTGCGGAGCTACTTCGCATTTGCGCTGCTTGATGGGGATACACCGTTCTTTGAGCTGGCTGACACCAGTGCCGCCGGGCAGAGTCCGTATCAGGTCGAGCTGCAGATCAGCACCCCGGGTGAGCCCTGGGGCTTCACCATGGCGCCACTGGCCACCTACCTCGAGGCGACGACGCATGAAGGGCTCGGCGAGACCTGGATTGGCTTCGGCTTGTTGTTGGTCTTGCTGCTCACGTTGGCAATCCGCTACGCCCTGGTTAAACAGCGCGACATTGAGGAGCGCGAGGACAAGTACCGGCTGCTGGTGGAGAACCAGACCGACCTCGTGGTCAAGGTCGATATGGACGGTGAGTTCCAGTACATCAGCCCCAGCTACTGCGAGATGTTTGGCAAGAGCGAGGAAGAACTCCTCGGCAAGGCGTTCATGCCACTGGTGCATGAGGACGACCGCGAACTCACGGCGCGCTCACTGGAACGCCTCAAGGTTCCGCCACACACGGCTTACCACGAACAGCGTGCGATGACGAAAGACGGCTGGCGCTGGCTGGCGTGGTCCAATCGCGCCGTGCTCAACGACAAGGGCGAGATGGTCGGGATCACGGCGGTGGGTCGAGACGTCACCGATATCAAGCGCCTGGAAGACCGCGTTGCCCATTCCCAGAAGATGCGCGCGATGGGTGAGATGGCCGGCGGCATCACGCATGATTTCAATAACCTGTTGCAGGTTATCCTGGGGAATATCGAGGTAATGCTGCTGGAAGGCAAGCACGACGCCGAGGCCAGGACTACCCTGGAGAACGTTCGTGATGTGGCCATGCGCGCCATGAGCCTGACCAAAAAACTCGCAACGCTCAGCCGCCAGGAAAAGGCGCGCCCTGAAGTGTTCGACGTCAATGATTTCCTGGATGAACTCGAGACCCTGCTGGAGCGTACATTACCGGCCTCCATCGACCTGGGCGTGAATCCCAGCAATGTGCCGCTGTCTGTCCAGGGCGACCGCTCGCAGCTCGAGCAGGTGCTGCTGAACCTGTGCTTCAACGCGCGGGATGCGGTGCAATACAAAGGCAGCATCCGGATCACTGCTGAGCAGCAGACGGTTGATCAGTTAGGTGTACAACCCGACCCGCAGTCGGGTCCCGGGGAGTACGCCGTGATCACCGTCGAAGACGATGGTGAGGGCATTGATGCGGACACCCTGCCGCGCATTTTCGACCCCTTCTTCACTACCAAGGGGAGCGCCATGGGGACGGGGCTGGGCCTGGCGAACAGCTATAGCATCGTTGAGCAGCACCACGGGACGATCACTGTCGACTCGACGCCGGGTAAGGGGAGCCGCTTTGCGGTGTACCTGCCGCTGTCGCAGTCCGAGGCGGTAGCGGCCGTGGACGACGGCGAGTCATATCCCCAGGGTTACAAGCTTGCTCCGAGCGCCGGTGAGCTGGTGCTCGTTGCCGACGACAACGCCCAGTTGCGGGATTTGGCGTGCAAGCTGCTAGAGCGGGCAGGGTACGAAACCTGCACGGCGGCCGACGGAAGACAGGCGCTGGAACTCTACAAGGCGCGCAAGGACGAGATCCGTCTGCTGATCCTTGACCTGGTGATGCCGGAAATGGGTGGGCAGGAGGTTGCCTCAGCGGTTCGTGAAATCTCACAAGATGTCCGCATCCTGTTTGTTTCGGGTTATGTGCCGGAGCACACCATCCAGGACCTCAACGAACCGATCATCCGCAAGCCCTACACGATACAGGACCTGATGCAGGCACTGGCCGACCTGGCCTAGCATCGCCTGCTGCAGCTACAAGAATCCACATCTCCCGAGCTTCGCGTCTTCTATACTTGGCTAACAGGCGCAGGCGTGCCGATGCCCGCGCCGGGAGAGACCGATGAAAGGTAGAGCAACGCTGGTCGCCGGCCTGGCGGCCGTCACACTGGTGGGTGGTACTGGCATAGAGTTCGGAGAGCAGGCCCCGCGAGCCTCCGGTGACGCCGGTTACCTGGAAGCGCTGCTGGATCCCGTGGATATCGCCCGACCGCTATGCAATGGCACCGACGATAATGGCAGCACGGGGAAGCGCGAACCGTTCTTGCGAATTGCGCGGCTGCAGGCGGCAGAGATGTCGCGCGACCCGGCGCCGAAGTCTGCGCCACCGCTGTGGGCGGACCTCGGTACCTTCGATATCCCAATTACCACCAGCAGCAAGAAGGCGCAGGCCTACTTCAACCAGGGCATGCGCATCGCCAACGATTTCAATCACATCGAGGCGCTGCGGTCCTTCCGCTGGGCGCAGCAGCTCGATCCTGATTGCGCGATGTGCTACTGGGGCGAGGCGCTGGTGCTGGGGCCTAACATCAACGCACCGATGGATGCCGAAGCGGCTCCGCTGGCGTATGCGGCCGTCCGGAAAGCCGCCTCGCTTGCAGGTGGTGCCACCAAAGAGGAGCGGGCGCTGATCAAGGCGCTTGAGGCGCGCTACGGGCCGGACGGCCTGAGCGATCGCGGGCAGCGTGACGAGGCCTATGCCGTGGCGATGCTCAAAGTCGCGAAGGCCTATCCGGAAGATGACAACATGCGGGCACTGGCGGCCGAGGCGATGATGGACGCGCAACCCTGGGACTACTGGGAAGCGGACTACCGCACACCGAAGGGGCGGACCGTCGAAATCCTCGACCAGCTGGAGACGGTGCACGAACGCAACCCCAATCACGCGGCGGCGATTCACCTCTATATCCATGTCACGGAGGCCTCTACAGATCCCTATCGCGCCGAAGCAGGTGCAGACCGGCTGAGCGGCCTGGCGCCCGCGGCCGGGCACCTGGTGCATATGCCCTCGCACACCTATCACCGGGTGGGGCGCTATATCGACGCCTACAGGATCAATGTGGCCGCGGTGAAGGCCAATGAGGCCTACCTGGCCGAGTCACAGGCGAGCCCGTTGTACGAGTACGGCTACTACACCCACAACATTCACTCCGCACTGACTTCGGCGCAGATGGCCGGTGATGGCAAGGCCGCCATAGAGCTGGCCGGGAAGCTGGATCAGAAGATGCCGGCACAGATGGTCAAGTTGGCTCCCTGGGTCCAGGCGATAAAGGTCGCACCTTATTTTGCCTACGTGCAGTTCGGCGCGGGCGATACGATTCTGCAGCTGGAAGACCCGGGTGACGAACTGCCCTACCTCAAGGCCATGTGGCACTACGCGCGCGGCGAGGTGCTGGCCCGCAGGGGTGACACCGGTGGAGCGCTGCGAGAAGCAGACGCTGTGGAGAAACTCGTGTCAAGCTCTGGCATGCAGGCCCTGGATGCCGGCGGTTTGCCGGCACCGACCTTGGCGCGCATCGCCGCTGACGTGATCCGGGCGCGGGCGGATATCCGAGCCGGCCAGTTGAAACCCGCCATTGAAAAGCTGGAGAATGCAGCCGCGCTGCAGGACGCCATGTTCTACTCCGAACCGTCCTACTGGTATTTCCCGGTGCGGCAGATGCTCGGGGCTACGCTCCTGATGGATGGGCAGGCCCATCGCGCCGAGGCGGTGTTCATCCGCGCCCTGGTGGACGCGCCGAACAATGCCTGGGCGCTGTACGGTTTGCGCGAGGCGCAGGTGGCGCTGGGTAATGACGCGGCGGCGAAGTTTGCCGACACGCGCTTCCGCCAGGCCTGGCTGGGCGACGCCGACGCGCTGCGTCTCGAGGCGCTGTGACAGCACGGGAATACACGATGACCGCCCTGATGCGGCTAAGGAAGAAGAAATATGGACTTGTCGCAACTGGGTGAGTTGAGCAAGGCGGATTGGGAGAGCGCTGCCTCAGAGACCCTGGGTTCGACGCCGACACGGCTTTTTATCGGCGGCGACTTTGTCGAGCCAGCCGCCGGTGGCGTTGTCGAGAGTATCAATCCCGCCAACGGCGAGGTGATTGCGGCGGTCAGCGCCGGCGACGGCGCCGATATCGACCGCGCGGTGGCGACGGCGCGCGAGAGCTTTCGCGGTGGCAGTTGGGCACGGATGGCGCCCCGCGACCGCATGGCAGTGATGTACCGCTTTGCCGATCTGGTGCGGCAGGACGGCCGCGCCCTCGCGGTGCTGGACACTCTCGACATGGGCAAGCCGATTGCGGCCATGGTGGAGGACGATCTGCCGGGCGTGGCGGATTTCATCCAGTTCTGCGGTGAGTGCATCGACAAGATCGAGGGCCGGGTCACCAATACCGACAGCGAGGCCCTGCACTTCGTCAGTCGTGAGCCCTACGGGGTGGTCGGCGCCATCTCGCCCTGGAACTACCCCATGCTGATGGCCGCCTGGAAATTTGCCCCGGCCCTGGCGGCGGGCAACAGCGTGGTCCTGAAGCCCGCGGAGCAGTCGCCCCTGAGCTGCCTGCGCCTGGCGCAGCTGTTTGTGGAGGCGGGCGGCCCGCCCGGGGTGTTCAACGTGGTCAACGGCCTCGGTGAAGTCGCCGGTAAGGCCCTGGCCCTGCACAACGACGTCGACAAGATCAGCTTCACCGGCTCCACCGCCGTGGGCAAGCTGATGTTGCAGTACGCGGGGAAGTCCAACATGAAGCGTGTCTCCCTGGAGACCGGCGGCAAGTCGCCGCAGATTTTCCTGGAGGACCTGCCCGATCTCGATGCCGCGATCGAGTCCGCCATCTACGGCATCTACTCCAACCAGGGTGAAGTCTGCAATGCCGGCTCCCGCCTGCTGGTGGAGCGCGGCATCTACGATGACTTCGTTGCCGCCTTCCGCGAGCGCGGCCGCGAGGAGTTCAGGGTCGGCGATCCGCTCGACCCCGAGACGATGATGGGGCCGCTTGTCACCTTCGAGGCCCAGCAACGGGTCCTGGGCTATATCGAGTCAGGGCGCGAGGAGGGGGCATCCCTGGAATTCGGCGGCGGCGTGCCGGAAGGGCTGGAGCAGGGCGCCTACGTGGAGCCCACCCTGTTCTCGGAAGTGGACAACGACATGACCATTGCGCGAGAGGAAATCTTCGGCCCGGTGGCGTCCATCCTGCCGGTGGCGAGCCCGGAACAGGCCGTGGCCATCGCCAACGATACACCCTACGGCCTGGCCGCCAGCGTCTGGACCGCGGACGTGGGCAAGGCGCACCGTATCATCCGCGATCTCGAGGCGGGCGTGGTCTGGGTCAATACCTACGACGAGGCGGACATGACACTGCCCTTTGGCGGCTTCAAGCAGTCCGGCAATGCCCGCGACAACTGCATGGCATCGGTGGTCAGCTATACCCAGGAGAAGGCCGCCTGGATCAATATCGCGGAGTAGGGTGAAAAGCCCTGCCTGTCTTGTCCTATAGGCTCCAATAACAGGGCGTTCGGATGCAGGTATGATCCGATAAAAACGAGGAGCCAGGCCATGTTCGAGGGACGCTGTGAGTGCGGCGCGGTGCGTTACCGGGTCGACGGGCCGATTCACGACTACAGTCACTGCCATTGTAGCCAGTGCCGCCGTTTGCACGGGGCGGCCTTTGCAACCTTTGCCGGCGTGGAACTCGAGGATTTTCATTACGCGGCCGGGGAGAGCGAGGTGTCAGCCTATGCATCTTCCGATACCCATCAACGCCTGTTCTGTCGTCACTGTGGCTCCAGCCTCGGAGTGACCCTGAGCGATGAGCCGGAGTCGATCTATCTCGCCATGGGAACCGTGGATGGCAACCCGCCCACGCCCCCCGCCTACCACATCTTCGTGGGATCCAGGGCGCCCTGGCACGAGATCGCCGACGGCGCGCCGCAGTACGACGAATTCCCCCCCGAAGACTGATAGCGCGTGGACATCTATACCCTGACACTGGCCCTGAGCGTCCTGCTGTTTGTGGTGGTGGGAACCTGGTCGGGGCGTGGCATCAAGAACCTGGATGATTACTACGTCGCGGGACGGCGCGCACCGACGCTGCTGATCGTCGGCAGCCTGGTGGCCAGTGTCTTCAGTACCTCCATCTTCCTCGGCGAAGCCGGCTTTACCTATGACGGCCAGATGGGTCCCTACCTGCTGTTTCCTGGCATCGCCGTCATCGGCTATATCTACGGTGCCCTGCTGTTCGGTACGTTCCTGCGCCGCTCCCGCGCACCGACCGTGGCTGACTACTTCGGCCAGCGCTTTGACGACCCCCGTGTGCAGAAGGTCGCGGGCGTCACGATCATCCTGGGCCTTGGCGGTTACCTGCTGGTGGTCACCCAGGGTGCAGCCATCCTGTTGTCCGAACTCCTGCCTCTTTCCTACAGCCAGGGCCTGGTGCTGACCTGGCTGGGCTACACCCTGTTCACCCTGTACGCCGGCTCGCGGGGCGTGATCCTGACGGATACGCTGATGTTCCTGCTGTTCACCGTCGCCACCGTCCTGTTCGTGGGCTACGTCGTTGACGGCTTTGGCGGTGTGACACAGGCGATCAGCGGGATGGCCACGCTGGAGAGCAAGCCGGATATCGCCAGCTGGCATGGCACGGTGGGTCCAGACACCTACTGGCCAACGCCCCTGGACTACGTGCTCTGGGCGGTGGTCATCGATATGGCCTGGGGCATCGTTTACGCGGTCAGCCCCTGGCAGGCCAGCCGACACCTGATGGCCCGCGATGAGCACGTGGTGCTGCGTGCCGCGATCTATGCCTGCTTCGCGGTCATCCTGATGCAGATCCTGATATACGGCGTGGGCGGCCTGATCAATCTCGCCAACCCGGAGATCACGCCGTCGGAAACGGTAATCCTCTGGGCCGCGAGGAACCTGGTCCCGGATATCCTCGGTGCACTGCTGATCGCCGGCATCATGGCAGCGGCCCTGTCCTCTGCCTCCACCTTCCTGTCACTGGTGGGATTCAGCGTCAGCAATGACCTGATGGGCCACGGTGAAGAGCGCAGCCTGTCCACGACTCGCTGGGTGATGGGGGCGACGGGCCTGGCGACCCTGGGCTTGAGTTTCATCTTCCCGCCCAATGTGTTCTGGCTGATGTTGTTCATCGGTACGGTCTTTGCCTCATCCTGGGGCCCGGTGGCCCTCATGAGCGTGTGGAGCAATCGCATCACCGGGCCGGCGGCGTTTTGGGGCATGACGATCGGATTCCTCGGCAACGTGATTCCCGCGTGGCTTGAGTACGCGGAGATAGTGTCCTGGCCTTACCTGCTGCAGCCTGTGGTGATCGGCGCGGGGCTCAGCATCGCCACCATCTACTGGGTGTCGGGACGTGACCAGGTCAGCAACCGCGAGAAAGACTACCGCGAGAGCTTGCACGTGGTGCCCGCCGAGGATCGCGACGCCGACAAGACGCGCCTGACGCTGTTCGCGCCCTGGTGCCTGATTGCCTACGGCTGCGTGATTCCCGTCCTGATGATCAACTTCTATGTCATTCCCTACCAGCGGGCGACCGGCCAGTTGCTGGCCGATGGCTCACTCAACTGGAATACCGGGGAGGTGCTGGTTTCCCTGACCACGCCCGTGATTTACATTGCACTGGGGTTGATCGCCGCGCGGGTCATTCGCCATCGCTATGGCGCAACCCCCGCCCCCATCACGGACCCGGGAACCGTCACATGAGTCAGCAGGGTTTTGATGCCATCGTGATCGGCGGCGGCCACAACGGCCTGGCCACCGCCAACTACCTGGCCATGGGCGGCATGAAAGTCTGTGTGCTGGAGCAGCGCCCGGTGGTCGGCGGCGCCGCGGTCACCGAGGAGTTTTATCCGGGCTACCGCAACTCGCTGGCCTCCTACGTGGTGAGCCTGCTGCGGCCGGAGGTCGTGAAGGACCTGGAACTCGAGCGCTACGGCTACGAACCCATCCTGCTGGGCAATTCCCTCTACCTGGATTCCAGCGGCGAGTACCTGCTGCTGAATGGCGACGATGCCCATGACCGGGCCCAGTTCGCCAAGTTCTCCGAGACCGACTACGACGCCTACCTGGCGTTTGATGAAACGATCGAAACCGTGGGGGAGATTCTCGCCAAACAGTGGCTGAAGACTCCGCCGAAACTGTCCGGCGGGGGTGTCACCGACCTGCTGAGCGCGGTGAAGCTGGGCTTCGATATTTACAAGCTCGACGAGGATGAGCGCTGGCGGCTGATGCAGTTCTTCGTCGGCGCGCCGGACACCATCATCGAGCGCTGGTTCGACAGTGACAAGGTCAAGTCCATGGTGGCGGCGCACATATTGCCCGCCAACTACGCCTCCCTGCAGCAGCCCGGCGCCAGCCTGTCGATGCTGCACCACGCGGTGGGCGAGATCGACGGTCGCAAGGGTGCCTGGGGCATTGTTCGCGGGGGCATGGGTGCCATTACCCAGGCCATGGCCGCCTCGGCCCGCGACAAGGGCGTGGAAATCCGCACCGACGCCGCGGTAGACAGGATCCTGCTGGAGGCAGGCCGCGTGACCGGGGTGCGCCTGGCCGGTGGCGAGGAGATTTCTGCGCCCGTCGTGGCGGCCAACACCGACCCGAAACGTACCTTTCTCAAGCTGCTGGGCGCCGAGCACCTGCCTGAATCCTTTGCGCGAGACATCAGCGCCTTCAGGCAGGAGTCCGCTTCACTGCGCATAAACCTGGCCCTGAAAGGCCTGCCGGAGTTCGCGGCGATTCCCGGCACCGAGGTGGGGCCCCAGCACCGCGCCAGCATCACGATCATCGAGAGCAAGGATCATGTCGAACAGGCCTACCGGTCCTCGCGGGCGGGATTACCGTCTTCCCCGCCGATTATCGAGGCCATTATTCCAAGCAGTCTCGACGACGACCTGACCGATGCGCCCGGCACCCATGTCATGAGCCTGCTGTGCAAATACATGCCCTACGACCTGGCCGGCGGCAAGCACTGGGATAACGAGAAGGACAGGGTCGTGCACGACATCCTCGACTACATCGAGCGCTTTATCCCGAACCTGCCGCAGATACTGGAACACGTGCAGTGCCTGACACCGCTGGATATCGAGCGGACCTTCGGCATGACCCGTGGGGATATCTGCCACGGCCGCCTCGAGCCGGATCAGCTGTTCAGCATGCGCCCGCACCCGCAGGCGGCCCAGTACGCGACCCCGGTGCCGGGCCTGTACCTATGCGGCTCCGGCGCCCATCCCGGGGGCGGCGTCACCGGCGCGCCGGGTCACAATGCGGCCAAACGCATTCTCTCCGACAGGTAGCCCGCCATGTCTGTAGCTGCCGCGCCGGAACTGGTGCACGAAAAATCGGTCTTCGACCGGTGGCAGTCCATCGTGATCGCCCTGTACATGACGCTGGTGGGCTACGGTGTGCTGGTGGGCGTCCCCGTAATCAGCACCGCCTGGGTGACCCAACTGGGATTCTCAGAAGTCGAGGTGGGCAGGGTAGCGGGCGCAGATCTCGGGGGGCTGTCCCTGGGCGCGGTGCTCACGGCCATGGTTATCGGTCGCTGGAATCGCCGCGGAATTGTGTTGCTAGGTGCCGGTCTGGCCATCGGTGCCAACACCCTCTGTATGGTCATGGTCGAGTACCAGTCGGTGTTGTGGCTCCGCTTCTTCGCCGGCATCGGCAGTGGCCTGTATACGGCGGTCGCTGTTGCGACGCTGGGCGCTACCTCGAATCCCGCCCGGGCCTACAACCTCATGCTGTTCGCCTTTGCGTTCTCCCAGGCCCTGGAGCTGCATTTCCTGCCCCAGCTGACCATGAACGGCATCTACCTCGTGTTCATCGGCTTCTATGCCTTCGGACTGCTATTCCTGGCCTGGCTGCCGGCGCGCCCGGTGGACAAGGCCCTGGATGTCACCCTTGATGTGCCCGAGGAAGACGGCGGCCACCACACCGAGCACCGCCATGTGCCGGCCTGGGTGCCCTGGCTGGTGCTGGGCGCCATCCTTGCCACCTATATCAATATCGGCGCCTACTGGACCTACATCGAGCTGGCGAGCCTCGCTTCCGATGCGACACCCGAGTGGGTTGGCAAGGTGCTGGTGTGGACATCCTTCTGTTCCATTCTCGGCTGCCTGTTCGCCACCCTGATCAGCAATCGCTTCGGCCTGGCGCGGCCTTTGCTGGTGACGCTGTTTGTACAGGCGATCATCGTCGGCATGCTGGCAAACGGCATCAACGATCGCATCCTGGTGGTCAGCCTGTTCAGCTTCAACTTCCTGTGGATCTTTGTCGACGTCTACCAGATGGCGACTGTGGCCAATGTCGACCACTCGGGCCGCTTCGCCGCACTGATGCCGGGCGCCCAGGGCCTGGGCCAGATTATCGGTCCAAACATCGCCGCCTCGATTCTGGCGGCAGGCTTCGGCTATCGCGGAGTATTCATTATGTGCGCCGTGGCGTCATTGGTCGGCATGGGGATTTACGCGTTCATGTACCTGCGCCTCAGGCGGGAAATCCCGGCGCTGGCGGATGCGTCCTAGGCAGTGCGGCGGGCTCGCACCAGCAGGTAGCCGCCCAGCGCAAACGCGAACATCGGCAGGTAGGGGACAAACGGCCAGTAGGGTACGTACAGCTCCAGGAACTGCGCCCAGCTGAACCCGTACAGGTGTTCATGGGCCAGGCCCTCCCACAGCGAACCGGTGGCCGCACCGATCGCGCCTGCGATAATGGCGACCCCACCCGCGGCGATCCAGGCGGGTTGCGTACCGACCTCCGCGTCTTTCTCCAGCAACTTGACCTGCTGTTTCACCCAGGCGGCGATGCGAATACTGATGGCGGCGACGCCGGCCCAGTAGTACAGGTAATGCAGCGCGTCCGGATTCTCGTAGTAGAACACCGAGTACCAATAGGTACCGAAGGCGTAGGCCCAGAGAAAGTAGATGCCCAGAGTGTGCAGCAGCTTCCACTGGCGAGGCTTCGGAGTCAGAAGATTGCGGCCCCACTTGAACGAGGTGATGGTCATGGCGATCAGGAACAGGTAGCCCACCAGTCCCTCGATCACGTCCCGCAGCACGTAGACCTCGTTCACGTAGTAGTCCGTGTGCCAGCCCACCAGCCAGATGATGAAGCCCACCTGCCAGGCCATGCCGGCGGCGAAGCACAGGCCCAGTATCTTGCGGTTGCGCAGCAGCCAGCGGCTGGCGTCGCCCGGTATCAGAATCTGCAGGGAAGACGCCGCGAAAGCCAGGAAGAGCCAGGGCACAGACCAGCGCACCGAGGTCTGGATCATCGATGACACGCCTTCCGGTGTTCCCAGGTCGCGCAGAAGCATGAAGGCTGCCATGGCCAGGCTCATGGGTCCAACGACCAGCCAGAACAGCCGCCACTCGTTGAGTGCCGGATGCTTGAGGCGGGTTTTCAGATCGGTGCCCATTGCTGTTGTTCCTGGCTTTGCAGCCCCGTTTTCATCGCAACGATAGACAGGGCGACCGTGGAAATCGTCCTGATCCATAGGGCGTATAATCCCGGAAAATCGCCGGGAGTCCACCGTGTTCCATATGCTCACCTGTTTTGACCTGAGACCGGGAGTGGCCATGCCTGAGTTCGCCGCGGCCCTGGATCACTACGCAGAGCATATGCAATCCCACGACCTGTTGGTGGACGTCAGTCCCATCGGTGCGCGTCAGCGTGACACCATCCTTGACACCGACAAGGACCGCAGCCAGGATTTTTTCTTTCTCATGCGCTTCAGGGACCGCGCCCAGGCGGATGCGGCAACCGCACTCATTGAAAGCGGTGAAAAGGCATCAGACCACATACACCGTGCGATGTATGCGAAAGCGGACAATATGGTGTTCCTGTGCTGGGAGGATGTGCCCCGGCCCTGACGGGCCGGGGATACAACGGCAATCTAGCGAGAGAAGTTGTAGCGGAAGTTGAAGCCGTAGGTGCGCGGCTGCAGCGTCGACAGGCGCTGCTGCGCCCAGCGGTTATTGAAGAACAGCTCAGCGTCTTCGTCAGTGACGTTGTCGACGAACAGGGCCGCAGTCCACGTCTCTGTTTCCAGGCCGAACTGCAGGTCCACCTGGTACCAGCTGTCCTGCTCGCGAGGCGGGAAAGAGAAGGAGCTGGACTCCACGCCCGCCAGGGAGTTGATAGATTCGCCCGTGTAGGTATACCCCGCGAGGAAGTAGGGGGTGGCGTTCAGCAGCTCGGTGTTGAACGTGTACGACAGGTTGGCTGCGCCCGTCCAGTCCGGCACGATGGGAAGCTCCGTGCCCTCTTCGACCAACAGTTCTCCCTCTGTACCCGGGAACAGTATGTCATCCTCGGAGAGTTCACCATCGTTGTAACCAAGGCTGATATCTAGAGAGAAGTTATCCGTGGGTGCCCAGTTGATAAAGGCCTCGAAGCCATCGATTTCCGCCTCGGGGAAGTTCAGGGTCCCGATTGAGAATATGCCCTCCTGCGGGTCGTTGGCCTGAATCTGGATGTCGTCCCAGACCATGTGGAAAATGGCGACATTCAGGCGCAGCCGGCCGTCGAACCACTCGGTTTTAGCCCCGATCTCGTAGCTGTCCACGGTGTCGGAGTCGTAAACGTTGAGTGTCCCCGCCGGCGGAGGGAACTCACCGGTGGGCGGGCCAAAGACTGAATTGGGTCTCACGGAGTTGGCGCCACCGCGGCGGAAGCCTTCCGAGTAGGTCGCATACAGCAATTGGTCATTGAGGGTGTAGCTGAAATTGACCTTTGATACCCAGTCGGTTTCGTCCGCCTCACCCTTGAAGCCTGGCGCGAGGCAGTAATCGACTTCGCAGTTTGGCTTGGTGCCGACTTCTTCGAGCAGGACCGCCTGCACGACGGTGAAGTCGTTGTCGATATCGAAGTAGCGGGTGCCGGCGGTAATGGTGAAGTCCTCAGTCACATCGAAGCTGACCTCGCCGAAGACCGCCCACTGGGTCAGCTCGCTCTCATAGGTACCGGTAAAGATATTCTCGCTGTCTTCCTTCAGCGGCACACCGGCGTAGTAGCCGGCATAATTCTGGTAGGCGAAGTGCGGGGTATCACTGAAGCCGTTGACCATCCTGGAGTAGAACAGTTCGTCCAGGTCGCGCTTGTTGTAGAAGGCGCCGACAATGGCTGACCAACGGCCCTCGGACGGGGTTGCGTAGCGAGCCTCCAGCGTCCAGGAGGTGGTTTCGCGCGCGTCATAGGACTGTGCCCGCGGGTCGCCGCCAAAGTCGTTGTAGGCGATGTCGTAGTACGGCGTGCCTGCATTCAGGTACTCATTGTACTCCTGGAAAGTCAGGTGGTATGCGGTTGAGTCCGCGAAATACTCGTTCTCCCGGTCGAAGTAGGCGCCGGTCACCACGATGCTGCCGAAGTCGAAGTCCGCCTCTACAGTCAAGGCGAGCTGGTACCATTCGTCTTCCCAGTTGTCGTCCGTGTAGCGAATCTGGTCTCGCTCACCCAGGCGTGGGAATGTGCCCGTATCTTCGTAGGCCTGCTGGTTCAGGTCAGCGTCCGCAAAGCCGTCCAGCTCGTACTTCTGGTAGATGGCGGAGAAGTCAATGCTCCAGTTTTCGGCGGGCAGCAGACGAAAGCCCAGGCGGCCGCCATAGAATTCGGAGGAATTGACGTCATCTTCGGCTTGTGCGGCGTTGTCGAAGGTGCCGCGCGGTGATGGCGCATTGACGTTGTCCATCCAGCCGGCCTCGTCGGCGTAGAAGCCGACCAGGCGCAGGGCTGCCTTGTCCTGCATCAGCGGGATGTTGACCATGGCGTTCAGGTCGTAACCCTCGTCGTCTCCATCGACGCTGGTCCCGGTCACGTCGACCCAGCCATAAGTGCTGGTGGTATCCGGCTTGTTGGTGATGACACGCAGGGTGCCGCACTGGGCGGCGTCACCGAACAGGGTCCCCTGGGGGCCGGCGAGTGCCTCGACCCGGGCGACGTCGATCAGGCGCGGGTCCGGGTTCTGGCCGGCTGCGGTAATCGGCTGCTCGTCGAGATATACGGAAGTGGTGGCGGTGTCAGCGAAGCTGAGGCCCTGGGCCGCACAGCCGCGCATGATGACCGTGTTGCCGCCGGGGTTGATCTCACTCAGCGAGAGGCTGGGAATCTGGCCGACGTAGTCATTGAAATTCTTGAAGCGCTGGAGCGTGATCTGCTCATCGGTGATCGCGGTGATCGAGATCGGGATTTCCTGGAGGTTCATCTCCCGCTTGGTCGCGGTGACGATGACCTCTTCCAGGGCGGTGCCTGTATCCTGGGCGTTTGCCGTGCCCACCCCTGTGATTGCCGCGGAAACCGCGAGTCCGATGGGAAGTCTCTTGGTTTCCAGAATATCAGTGCCGGTGCCAGCCATACTGCTCCTCCGCCAGGATTTTGTGGGTGCTTTTGTAAGTATTAGTTGTCGTTATCGTTTTAATTTTCTGTAGCTGCGGGAGCTTCACGCAATATCCATTATACAACCAGATACCGCATCGTTGCCTATAGGCGCGGATATCACATTTTTCTACGGCTCGGTACACTCGCACGGATGACAACTTTGATCGCAACCTCGGTGGTGCGTGGTAGCCAGCAGGGCGAGAGCCATGGCGGCGTCTACCTGGTGGATATCGACAACCGGGTGGTGCGCCAGCCCGTCGACTGGAATACCGCGGATATCGACTGGCAGGGGCGCGGCTGGGACCGCGGACTGCGCGGGATCGCCTTCGACGGCGACCGCGTGTTCGTCGCCGCCAGCGATGAATTGTTCGAGTACGACCCGGAGTTCAACCAGGTCGCGTCCTACCGCAATCCGTACCTGAAGCACTGTCACGAGATCGTCGTCTACAAGCGCAGGCTTTACCTGACCTCCACAGGCTTCGACTCCCTGCTGGGCTTCGACCTCGACAGCAACAGTTTCAGCTGGGGCCTGCGCCTGGCCCGTGAGAAAAAGGGCCTGCGTGGCCAGCCGTTTAACCCCCAGCAGGAACGGGGGCCGCAGCCCGCCAACACGCTGCATATCAACAACGTATTCGCCGACAGCAGCGCCCTGTTTGTCAGCGGGCTGAGAACAGACGGCCTGCACGCCTATACCGGCCGCTATATCCGCCAGGTGGCAAGCCTGCCCCAGGGTACCCACAATGCCCGACCGCACCGGGACGGGGTCCTGTTCAACGATACCGAGAAGAATGCGGTGCGCTTCCTGTCGGCCAACGGCCCACAGCGCATTTTCGCGGTGCCGGAGTATGACGAGGACCTGCTGACCCACACGGGACTGGATGACTCAAGAGTGGCGCGCCAGGCCTTTGGGCGCGGTCTGTGCACCATAAACGACAGCATATTCGCGGTGGGGTCTTCGCCCTCCACGATTACCCTGCACGACCTCGACACCATGAAGACCATGCTGTCGATCAACCTGTCGCTGGACATTCGCAATGCCATTCACGGGCTGGAAGTATGGCCCTATGACACTGCTGCCTAGAGGCCGGCCACGCAGCTGATCGGCGGCGCGAAGCCCATCCCCCTGGCCGCTACCGTGGCGCGGCGGATCGAGGACACTTCGGCGGAGGCCGGGTCGATTTCGAACAGGGCTTTCTTCCCGTTCAGGTCAGCCCCGGCTCCCAGCAGCTTCCCCGAGGGCTCGAACACGATGGAGGTGATCACGCCGACGTCCTCGCTGATTTCGCCCACGATGCTGGGCCTGCCGGTCTCCGTATCGACAATCAGCAGGATCTGCACGCTGCTGTCGCCGGCCTCCGCCAGTGTGCCGACCCCATACAGGTCGCCGTCCGGATGGAAGTCTGCGGCGGAGACGCTGTAGCTCGCGCTCTGCTCGACCTGCCCGATGGCGGCGTGATCGCCGGTGGCCGGGTCGATTTCGTAGAGGGTGTGGTAGCCGTCATCCTCAAGCCCAGCCTTGCCGAACCCATACAGGCGGTTGTCGCCTGCGAATGCCAGGGCGCCCATGTCAGTGCGTGGCAACGTCTGCGGGCCTACGCGCGTGGCGAACCCTGTACAGCGGTCCAGGCGCAGCAGGCCCCAGTTGCGGCGAAAGCTGGTGTCATCGGCATTGTTGTAGACGAATACCTCGTTGTCCCTGGGTCGCACGGCCATGGCTGTCGGCCCCTCCAGCCGGCCCGACCCGCGTGATCCCACGATACGGTGTACGCCGATGGCCGTGTCCAGGGTATACAGCGCCATGAACTCAGGGTCCACGCCATAGAGAATAGTCAGGTTGGGCGGCGGCTGCGGGGGCGCTGTGTTATACGCGCTGCAGGCCGGGAGCAGCAGCACGGCGAGC
The DNA here is from genome assembly GCA_965601975.1 of Halieaceae bacterium. GTDB lineage: Bacteria > Pseudomonadota > Gammaproteobacteria > Pseudomonadales > Halieaceae > JANQIO01. Next base: position 3,740,814 of record OZ271856.1, on the reverse strand, counting down.
GATGCGTTCGCCAGCGCTGCCAGGGAGCGGCAACCACGAATCACCACTAGTCGCGGTTGATGCTTTCGTACTGGGCGTAGTCGGGCAGGATCGGCGCAAGAATCTCCTTCAGTTCGCCGAGGTGCTCATCGTAATTGCGCCAGTAGTGGACGGACTTCGTGTACACGGGCTGTCGCACCTGTTCCGAGCTGGCGGTGCGTACGGGCCGATCGGTGCGGTAGAAGTCGATACAGGCATCTTCCCAGGGCAGCTCGCAGTACTCCAGCAGGCGGCGCACCTCGCCCTCGAAGTCGGTCACCAGGTTCTCGTACTGCACCCGGTGCACGCGCCCCGGCAGCACTTCGTCCCAGTGTTCCATCATCTGGATGTACTGCAGGTAGTACTCGCCCAGGTCCTGCATGTCATAGAGAAAGCTCTGGCCCTTGGCGAACAGCTGGCGGTAGCAGCTCAGGCAGGTGTCCAGCGGGTAGCGCCGGGCATCGATGATCTTCGCATTGGGCAGGATCAGGTGCAGGAAGCCGATATTGGGAAAGTTGTTGGGGTTCTTGTCGATAAAGCGCGGCTTGTCCAGTTGGCGGTGGAATTCTGCCCACTGCACGTACTTCCGTCCCAGCGCTTTCAGGTGCCGCTCTCCCAGCTCGATCACGGCCTTCGGGTAGTTGATGCCGTCCGCCCGGTTGTGATTCAGGGACATGGCCGTGCGGCCGAGGTAGGCAAGCTCCGCCGTACCCTCCACCAGGCTGTGGCTGGCCAGTATCTGCTCCAGCAGGGTCGAGCCCGAGCGCGGCAGGCCGACGATAAAAATCGGCGCCGGGTCCGGGTTGCCAAGGCCGGACTTTTCCCTGAGCAGGTCCGCAGTGAACACTTCCCGGATCTCATCGTTGGCCATCTCCGTCCGCACCGGGTCGTAGTTTTCCATGGAGCGCTGGAGGGTGTTCCCCTCGCTGTAGAACTGCCAGGCGCGGTCAAAGTCGCCGGCATCCTCGCTGGCCTTGGCCAGGGCAAACAGGAAGTGCACGCGCGAGCGGTCGCCGAGGTCTTCCTGTCCCAGTATTTCGTGCATGGATGCCAGCTCCGCATCCGAGAAGCGGAAAGTCTTGAGATTGGCCATGCTCCAGTAGATCTCGCCATCGTCCGGCCGCAGGCGAATACAATCCCGATAGGAGCGAACCGCCTCGTCCTGCTCGCCGATGGTCTTCAGGCTGTGGCCCAGCCCCAGCATGGCCCCGGCGTGGGCCGGCTGCACCTCGAGGGCCTTGCGGTAGGCATCTACTGCGTCATAGCTGCGGCCGGCCTCGGCCAGTGCTGCACCGAGCAGGTAGTGCGGCTTGCCGCTGTGGGGGTGCAGCTCCGCGGTTTTCGCATAGCACTCAATGGCTTCTTCAGTTCGGTGTTGCTCTTTCAGCAGATTGCCCAGGTCCAGGTGGGCCAGGGCAAAATCCGGCGCCACGGCGATGGCCCGCCGCAGAAGGGATTCTGCCTCTTCAGGCAGCTGCTGGGCAGAGGCCACCCCGGCCAGCAGGCGCATGGCATCCACATTGCGCGGGTCCTCCTGCAGCAGCCTGCGGTAGATACGCTCCGCCTCTGGCAACTTGCCGCGTTTGTGCAGCTCCGCAGCCATTGCCAGTTTTCGGCGATGAGGGTCCAGGGCAAAGGCTCTCTCGAAGGCGACATCGGCCTTGCGCTGCTTGCCGATAGCGACGAAGGCGCGGCCCAGCGTGTAAAACGCACTTGGGCTCTCCGGGTCGAGCCGGGTGGCCTCCTTCAGCACGGTGACAGCTTCCTGGGCGCGATGGGTTTCCAGCAGCAGGTAGCCAAGGTCTTCATGGGGCTTGGCAAAGGTCGGCGCCAGCTCGATTGCCTCTCGAAGGTATTTCTCTGCCGCCTCGGGCTTGCGCTGCTTGAGCAGCACGGCACCCAGCAGAGCGGTCATGGAGATATCGTCGGGGTCGCGACGAATCGCCTCCCGGCACATGGCGGCGGCGGCATCCAACTCGCCCTGGTTGATGCGCTGCAGGGCCTCGTTGAACATGGCTTTGCTGTCGGTGGCGGCGTGTTTCATTCCCGCGGTGGTCTCTCCGTGATATCGGCCTCTACAAGCCTACAGTGTTGGCTGACGGTTGACAGCCCGCCAGGCGGTGAAGTTGTGCCGTAGGCACTCTTGGGGCAGTATCGGGTGAATATTGGACTGCAGCCGGAGGCTGCACGCAACGGCTTTTGTACGATCGCCTATGGAACCTTCCGAATTTGTCGCGCGCTATATCGAGGCCTGGAACCAGCGGGATGCACAGGCTGTGGCCAACCATCTCTCCGAAAAGGGAACCTACATGGACGTCACCCTGACCCAGGAGATGAGCCGTGACGAACTGCTGGCACACCTCGATAACGTGTTCCAGCTCGAGCCCTATCTCTACGAACTTGTCGGTGAGGTATGCGCGGGTCCCAATACCATCGCCTTCCAGTACCGCGCGGTGCCGAAAGACGACGCCATCGATGAGGCGCCATATTTCGGGGCGGAGTTCATCACGCTCAACGCCGACTCCGCATCGGAGATCGTTGACTATTACGACCAGCGCGGCGTCTCCACGCCCCAGAGCCCGATTGCCGATGCGGCAGGCCCCGACAAGGTTCAGCGCTATGCCAAGTCCGGCCTCGGTGCGGAACAGATGGAAGCGGTCAAGCGGCAGCTAATCGAGCTGATGGAGGTCGACAACATCTACCTGCAGCCCGACCTCACGCTGCCGGACCTGGCGGAGCGGTTGGACTGTTCCGTGAATCACCTGTCCCAGGTCATCAATGCCGGTTTCGGCATGTCCTTCTTTGACTTCCTCAACCAGTACCGCGTGCGGGAAGCGATGACGCTGCTGGGGCCGGATGCCGGCGAGTCCGCCACGGTGCTCAGCGTGGCCCTGCAGGTGGGTTTCAACAGCACCTCGACGTTTTACGTCGCCTTCAAGAAAGTGACGGGCCAGACTCCGGCCCAGTTTCGGCGCAACCCCTCCGCCTGACACGCCCTAGGCTCTGTGCTGCCGCAGAATTTCCCGCGCCGCATTGTGGCCGGGCAGGCCGCTGACGCCGCCGCCGGGATGGGCGCCGGATCCGCAGAGGTAGACCCCTTCGACCGGCATCTTGTAGGCGGCGTGCCCCGGGATCGGGCGCATGGAGTAGAACTGGTCCAGGTGCAGGGCGCCGTGGAAGATGTCGCCACCCACCATGCCCAGGTCGCGCTCGATATCCAGCGGCGTCTTGATCTGCCGCCCCACGACAGAGGCTTTGAAATTGGGCGCGTACTGGTCGATGGTGTCGATCACGAGATCGGCGACCTCGTCCCTGACCGTATCCCAGTCCCGGCCGTCCGGCAGGTGGCGCTGGAAGTGCTGGCAGAACAGGCTCGCCACGTGGCAGCCGTCCGGCGCCAGGCTGTCGTCCTGGGTGCTGGGCACCTGCATCGAGATCACCGGCTTGCGTGACCAGCCGTGCTGGCGTGCGTCCATGTAGGCGTTTTCGATGTACTGCAGCGACGGGCTCACCTCGATGGCGCCCATGAAGTGCTCCTCACCGCGCCCCGCCATGCTGGTGAACTGCGGCAGCTCCGACAGGGCCACGTTCATGCGGAAGGTGGCGGAATGGCTGCGGTAGGCCTCGATACGCCGGCGGTCGCCGGCTTCCAGCAGCCCCGGGTCCAGCAATTTGGTCAGCAGGGTCTGCGGGTGAATATTGGCGGCGACGCAGCGAGCCCGAATGGTTTTGCCATCGGTTGTGGTCACGCCCACGGCGCGATCTTTCTCTGTAATGATTTCCTCGACCCTGACACCGGTTTCGATGCTGGCGCCGCGGCTGCGGGCAAAGCCGGCCATGGATTCGCTGATCGCGCCCATGCCGCCGCGCGCAATGCCCCAGGCGCCGGTGCGGCCGTTCACCTCCCCAAACGCGTGGTGCAGCAGCACATAGGCCGTGCCCGCCTGGTAGGGTTCGGCAAAATTGCCGATCACGCCTTCCAGCCCCAGCACGCCCTTGAGCGCCTCGCCCTCGAACCACATGTCCAGGTAGTCGCCCAGGGAGCGCGTCATCAATTCCACCAGGATGCCCTGGTGGCGCGCGCTGAGCTTGCGCAATCGGTTGCCGGCCTTCAGCAGGCCCAGCAGGTCGCGCAGGCCGCCACCCAGGTTGGGGGGTGACTCCGTGGCCAGGGCGCGCAGCGCCAGTGCCACCTCGGAAATCTCGGTCTCGAATTCTTCGATACGCTCGGCATCCCGCGGCGAAAAGCGCGCGATTTCCGTGTGCGCCTGCGCATCGTCCCGGGTCAACAGCAGGTGATCGTTTTCCAGCAGGCTCAGGGTACCCGCAGGGCGCTCCAGGATTTCGAGCCCGTGCTTTCCCAACTCCAGGTCGGCAATGACCTTTGGGTGCAGCAGGCTGACAGAGTAGGAGTAGACGGAGTTACGGAATCCCGGGTGGAATTCCTCGGTGACCGCGGCGCCGCCGACCACGTCGCGCGCCTCCAGCACGGTCACACGCAGGCCGGCCTTCGCGAGATAGCCCGCGCAGGTGAGGCCGTTGTGGCCAGCCCCGATCACGATGACGTCGGTATCAGTACTCATCGCTGTCGCTTGCCCGTGGACGGTAGGAAGGGCCGAGTATAGCGAAGGGTCACGGTACTGTTCTCCGGGCCGACCCGCGCGGAAGAACTGCCCTTGGGATCAGGGTGTAATCGGCGTTCTTTTGCAGGCAGCAGGATCCGCGCTCCAATGAGCCAGCCGGCCGTGTTCTTCAAGTGGGATACCCGCCAGGTGATCAAAATCACCGTGTATGCCCTGCTGCTGGTCAATTTCGTTTTTTACGTCCTCGACGATCTCGAGGCTGCGTCCCACGAGATGCGCAACGGCGGTAGCCTGCTGGACTGGACCGCGGCCTTTGCCACCACCATCGACCTGTCCGCCTGGTTCATCCTGCTGCTGCTGTTCGAACTGGAAACCTACGTGCTGTCCGACGAGGTGCAGGAACGCCCGCTGATGATGCACCTGTTCCACGGCATCAGGTTGTTTTGCTACCTGTTCCTGGCCCATTCCGTCTATGCATTCGGCGTCATCTACCGGGATATGCTGCAGGCCGAGGTCGTTGCGGGAGTTTCCAACCTCTGTGACCTGGCGGCCGCCAACATCACGTTTATTCGCAACCTGGAATACACCGCGCTGACGGCACAGAACTGCGGTGCGCTGTCCTCCGCCACCACGTTTTTCTACACGGAGCCCGGCCTGGTGGTCACCGATGCCGAAGGCCTTGCCCTGGAGACGCGCCTGGCCCTGGTGGACTGGCTTGAGGTGATCATCTGGCTGGCGATCCTGGCGACCATCGAGATCATGGTGCGCCTGCAGGACAGGAATATCACCCGGGGCCGGCTGGTCACGGTCATGAAGAGCTCCAAGGTGGTGCTGTACACCAGCCTGTGGGTCATGGCGGCCTGGTGGCTGTTCCTGGGTCACCTGCATTTCACCTGGGACGCAGCTCTCTGGATCATCGGCTTCATCGCCATCGAAGCCAACATGAACGACTGGAAGAATGAAATCGAGGCCGGCGAAGCGCTAGCAGCCGAGGCCGTCTGAAAAAACCTCAACAAGGAGTGAAACCATGCCCGAGATCCAAGCACAACACGGCTGTGTCGGCCTGACCGACCTGGAGCCGGTGGAATCCTTCGGCGAGCCCGTGGGCGAGCTGCCGAAGCAGACCGGCAACAATTTCTACGAGGCGGGCACCCACTACGCCGGCACCTGGGAGTGCGAGCCGGGCGTGCTGGAGTTGAATCTCGAGGTCACCGAGTTCTGCCACCTGCTGGAAGGTCACTGGATACTCACCTCTGAGTCCGGCCAGGTCACCGAGGTGAAGGCAGGTGACAGCTGGATCTTCCCCAACGGCTGGAAGGGCAAGGCCGAGGTGGTCGAGAAGGTTCGCAAGGTCTACTACATGATCGACCACTCGGACGAGTAGATCCATGTCTTCCACAGGCAAGGTGGTTTCCGTTCACGTCGGCGCTGAAGACGTGCTTGAAAAAACCGGGCGCGAGCGCATCGAACTGGCGCTGGACGGCATAGTTGGTGACCGTCACCGAGGCCTGAGCCGGGAATGCTGGGATGGCGACAAGCAACCCGAGGGCACCGAACGGCGCAACGAGCGCCAATGGTCCGCCGTCTCTGCGGAGGAGCTCGCCGCCATCAGTGAGGCAATGGAACTGTCAGAGCCCCTCACGGCGACCACACTGGGTGCAAACCTCTGCCTTTCGGGTATCGCCGACCTGTCTCGGCTGCCTCGCGGCACCCTGCTGGTGTTTTCTTCCGGCGCCATACTGATGGTAGAGGAGTACAACCCACCCTGTTCCGACATGGGCGCCAGCATTGCGGAGAGCTATACCAGGAGCAGTGGCGAGCGGGTCGCGCCTACGGCGTTCAGTGATTCGGCAAAGTTCCTGCGGGGTGTGGTGGGCGTGGTCGAGGTCGCCGGGGACATCGCTGTTGGCGATGATGTCACCGTCACCCCCGAGCAGTTACCGAAGTGGCTACGATCCTAGAGCGGGTCCGGAAGTCGGTCCGCAGCGCTGCCGTTCACGATGACGCCTGTCTCAGTACTTGTCGCTGCCGCTTGTCGACGAGACCTGAAAAGGGCAGAGTATGGCGATATGGCATGCTGCTGTTCTCCGGGTCGATCCGCGCGGAATAGCGCCCTGCGGTATCTGGATGTAGCCATCGTTCTTTTGCAGGAAGCAGGAGTCGCTCCCCGATGAGCCAGCCGGCAGTGTTCTTCAAGTGGGATACCCGCCAGGTGATCAAGATCGCCGTGTATGCCCTGCTGCTGGTCAATTTCGTATTCTACGTCCTGGACGACATCGAGTACGCCTCGCACTCGATGCGCAACGGCGGCAGCCTTCTGGACTGGACCAGGATATTCGCTACCAGCATTGATGTGTTTGCCTGGATAACTATCCTGCTCCTGTTCGAACTCGAGACCTATGCGCTCGCGGATCAGGTTCGGTCTCGCCCGGGAATGAAGCGGCTGTTTCGTGTAGTCCGTTTACTCCTGTACCCGTTCCTGGCCCATTCCGTTTATGCCTACGGCATCATCTACTGGGACCTGATGCAGGCTGAAATTGTCGCCGGCGTGTCCAATCTGTGCCAGCTGGTGGCGGCCGACGTCACATTCGTACGGAATCTTGAGCTCACACGGCTGACACTTGAGAACTGCGGTGGGCTGTCGGTCGCGGGTCGGTTCTTCTACGTAGAGCCCGGCCTCGTCGTCAGCGATGCCATGGGGCTGGCGCTGGAACAGCGCCTGGCACTGGCGGACCTGTTGGAGGTCATTGCCTGGCTGCTCATTCTGCTCACTATCGAGGTCATGGTGCGCCTGCAGGATCGGTCCACCACCCGCGGTAGCCTCGTGAGGCTGATGAAAAGCACGAAGCTGGTGCTATACCCCGTCCTCTGTGGCATTGCGGCCTGGTGGGTGACCCTGGGGCACTATTACTTTGCCTGGGACGAAGTCATTTGGGTGATTGGCTACTTGACGATCGAGGCCAATATGACCGAATGGAAAAGGGAAATCGAAGACCGACAGGTGCTACCGGCAGACTGGGCCTGACACACACGGAAACCGCCTCGTGCCTGCGGCTTAGAAATCAGCCGGTGGCGTGGCCCTGGCCCTCTCCGGCGCCCAGAATGGCTTGTCCACCACGGTACAGCGGGCAATCTTGTCGTACTGCCGCAGCTCTTTTTCGTAGTGAATCTCGGCCCATAGCTCGCCCTTGAGATATTCGGTCTCGATCATCGCCAGGGCGATATTGGCCTTCACCGCCGGTGACCACATGGCGGAGGTCACGTAGCCCACGTCCCTGGTGCAGGCCTTGTCCCGGTATATCCACGACCCGTCAGCAACCTTGTTGCCCTCGATATCGAGCTTGGTGAGCGTGTAGGTGGGGCCCTTGTCGCGCTCTTCCAGCAGCGCGCGGCGGCCATTGAAATGCGGCTTCTTGAAATCCACCAGCCAGCCCAGGTTGAGCTCGAAGGGCGTCTGGTCGTGATTGAGGTGCACGGTCTTCAGGGCCTCGTGGAACTCCATATCCGGCATGATGAAGCCCGCTTCCAGGCGCGCCATATTGGTCGCCGCCTCGCCGTAGGGCTGGATGCCGTAGTTGTCTCCCGCGGCATACAGGGCATCCCACATGTCCAGCGCCTGCGACGGGTCGATCCACAGCTCGTAGCCCAGGTCGCCGGTGAAGCCGGTCCGAGACACCATCAGCTGGCCACCGCCGAAGTCGAAGTAGGTGATGTTAAAGGGCTTGAGCTGGTCGATGCCGTCCAGGCCCATGGCCTTGAGGGTGGCGCAGGAGCAGGGACCCTGCAGCGACAGGCCGGCGATGTTGTCGGTCATGTCGGTGATGGTGAGCTTGTCGAAGCCGAAGCTCGCCTTCTTCAGCCAGGCCAGGCTGGGGCTGCCGCAGGTCAGCATGAACTTCTCGGGTCCCAGCCGGAAGATGGTACCGTCGTCGATCATGCGACCGGTGTCGGTGCACCAGCACACGTAGGTGACCCGGTGCTCGCGCAGCTTGGTCACGTCGCGGGTGACCATGCGGTCCAGCATGGCTTCCGCATCGGGCCCTTCGATGTGGTACTTCTGCATCGGCGAGATGTCGTAGGTGCCGACACTGTTGCGAATGCAGAAGTACTCGTATTCCTCATCGTAGTAGTAGTCGGCGAAGCGGTAGCCGTTCCACTCGGACCAGGCCTCTCGGATATTCAGTGCGGCCTGGCGTGGGTGGAACGGCGAAAGCCGCAGGCGCTCCTCGGCGTAGGGATCCGGCGCGGCGGCGTAGCGCAGTGCCTGTTCTTCTGCAGTCATGTCTGGGCTCCCTACTCGTCGTAGCAGTCGTCTTCCGGCACCGTGTTGGGCCGCTTCAGGTCCATCAGGATTTCCCGCGCGGCATTGGCGCCGCAGGCGGAGGACACGCCGCCGCCGGGGTGGGTCGATGACCCGCACATGTACATGTTCTTCACCGGCATGCGGTACTGGGCGTAGCCCGGGAACGGCCGGTTGAACAGCAGCTGGTCGATGGTCAGCTCGCCCTGGAAGATGTTGCCCTCGGTCAGGCCCACCTCGTTCTCGATCTCGTGGGGCGTGCGGACTTCCATGTGCACGATCAGGTCCTTGAAGCCCGGGGCGTGTTGCTCGATCTTGTCCACCACGGTCTGGCCGAAGGCGTCGCGCTTCTCCGGTGTCCACGGACCGTCTTCCAGTTCCGGCGGGCAGTACTGGATGAAGTTCGACATCCAGTGCTGTCCGGTGGGGGCCACGGTCGGGTCCCAGGCCGAGGGAATCACCGACTCGATGAACGGATCGTCGGACCAGCGGCCGCGCTTCCAGCAGTCGTAGGCGCGCTCCATGGTGCCCATGCTGCCGCAGAAGCCCTGGCCGCCGCGGTTGATGTAGCGGTTGCCCTCGGGCACGCCGACGAATTTCGGCAGCCCGGACAGGGCGATGTTGACCTTGCCGGAAGAGCCGCGAATCTTGAAGTTCTTCGCCTTGTCGTAGATGCCGGGCGGCAGGTCCTTCTTGTCCATGACTTTGGTAAAGGTACGCTTGGCGTCGAGGTTGGAGACGACGATGTCCGAGTAGATTTCCTCGCCGCTCCCCTCCAGGGCCACGCCCACGGCCTTGCCGTTCTTGACGATGATCTGCTCGACCCCGGCCTCGGTGCGAATCTCGCCGCCGTGCTCCTGCACGGAGCCTGCGATCGCGTTGGAAATCGCGCCCATGCCGCCTCGTGCCAGGCCCCAGGCGCCGATGCTGCCGTCCACGTCGCCCATGACGTGGTGCAGCAGGATGTAGGCGGAGCCCGGCGAATAGACGCCGAGAGCCGTGCCGATGATGCCGGGGGAGGCCATGGCGCCCTTGATGAGTTCGTCCTCGAAATAGTCGTCCAGGAAATCCGCGGCGCTCATGGTGAAGAAGCGCACGTATTCGTACAGCTCTCGCTCTCCCAGGGCCCAGAATTCCTTCGCCAGGAACAGCAGCTCCTTGATATCCCGAGGCCGCATCCGCGCCGGGTCCGGCGGCGTGCGCAGCAGGGTCTTGCGAATCAGCTGGGCGTAGCGGTTGAGGTCGGTCTGGAAACGGAACATCGCGTCCGCGTCGTGGGGGTTGCGAGCCCGCAGGGCGTTGTAGGCAGGTCCCTCGGCGTGGTAGCTCATCAGGGTATCGCCGACGGTGTCGCCGAAGTTCACCGTGCCGAGATAGGGCACCAGGATCAGGCCGTGACGGGTCAGGTCCAGGTCGCGATGAATGGACTGGCGCATCATCGAGCAGACATAGGAGCAGCTCGAGTACCACCAGCCCTCGGTCATCTGGCGCGACACCGCGGCGCCGCCGATGTAGTCGTTCTTTTCCACCACCAGCACGTCCAGGCCCGCCTTGGCGAGATAGGCCGCGTTGGTCAGTCCATTGTGGCCGGCGCCGATGATGATCGCGTCGTAGTTATTCATCGGAGTATCTCCGCCGCGGCATTGTGGCCGGGGCCGCCCATCAGGCCGCCGCCGGGATGGCAGCCGGCGCCGCACAGGTACAGGCCGGGAATCGGTGTGGAATGCTGGGCCGCCTCGTAGGTGGGCCGCATCATCAACATCTGGTCCATCGCGAGTTCGGTGTGGTGCCAGTGGCCGCCGGTGACATGCCAGCCCTGTTCCAGGTCCTGGGGCGTCAGCAGCTCTGCGTGCAGCACCTGCTCGGTAAGCCCCGGGGCGTAGCGAGCCAGGGTGTCCATGACCCGCTGCAGCAACTCCGTTTTCGCCCCTTCATGCCAGCCGCCTTCCAGCGCGTAGGGCACATACATGATGTGGGCGGACATTACGTGTTGCGCTTCCGGCGCGAGGCTTGAATCCCGCAGGCTGGGCACCACGATTTCCATCACCGGCTGTTCCGGCAGGCGTCCGAACTTGGCGTCATCCCAGGCGAACTCCAGGGAATCCATCTTCGGCGCGATGATCATGCGGCCGTCGGCGCGCTCCACGCCGGTGAAGCGGGGTTCGCCGCTCAGCGCCAGGTGCAGCTTGGCCACATGGCCGTCGCAGCGAAGCCGGTTGATGCGATTGGTAAAGCCAATCTCCAGGTGCCGCGCACCCAGCAGGTCGAAGAATGTGCGCTTGGGATCGGTGGCGGAGATGACCCGCTGGGCCTTGATCTCCGAGCCGTCATCCAGCGTGACGCCCTCGATGCGCTGGCCGTTTTCATCGCCGTGTACCACGATCTTCGCGACCGGGGTGCCGCAGCGCAGCTCCGCGCCGGCGCCGGTGGCAGACGCCGCCAGTGCATTGATCAGGCTCTCGGCCCCGCCGCTGACATGGGCGCCGCCCTGTTCTCCGCACATGCGGTACAGCAGGGTCAGCATGGTGTTATTCGGTGAGCGCGGCGCCTGGGTGGAACCCACCAGGCCGTCCCAGCTCAGCGCCGCCTTGAGCAGGTCGCTGTCGAAGTTCTCATCCATCAGGTCGCGCGCAGGCAGGGAGGCGACGCGGAAGAACTCGCGCATATCGTCGGTGCCCAGCAGCCGCAGCTTCAGTCCCACCTGGGCAAAGGTAAACAGCTCCTTCAGGCTGTTGGCGCCGATGCGCGGCATGGTCTTCATCCAGAAGGGCTTGAGCGCCGCGGCGAACTTCTGCATTTGCTGCTGGTACTCGGGGAAGCGCGCGGCGTCCTTGTCCGATGCCCCGCGCAGGGAGTCGCCGTCGATAAACACGTGCTCGCCGTCCGCTGCGAGGCCTACCGTGGTCAGCGTTTCCCCGCCGCCGGCATAGCCGTAACGCGCAAGATCGAGGTCTTCGGCGACCTTCGCCGAAAAATGGCTGATGGTATGCGCCACACTGGCCTTGAAGCCCGGATGGAACTCCCGGGTGGACGCCAGGCCGCCGGGTGTGTCCGAGGCTTCGAGCACCAGCACGCGCTGTCCGGCGCGAGCCAGGTAGGCCGCGCAGATCAGGCCGTTGTGGCCGGCGCCAACAATGATGGAATCGTAATCGGACACGGTTTTTCCACGCGTATATTTAGACAGGCTGCCAAGGCTAGCCACTGTCCTGGGCGACAACAACCGTGCCTATACGCGAAGAGAGATTTGCACGGGGGTGTTGCTATCATTGCTCGCAGAATTGCCCGCAGAGTCAAATGGGTTTGCACCATGCTGGGATTGAGATTCCCCCAAAACACCCGCGAGCATACCGGCTCCTGGTATGCGGCCACGGCCAACAAGGCCGCGGACTACCCGACGCTGGATAGCGACATCCAGGCGGATGTGGCGGTGGTCGGTGGCGGTTTCAGTGGAGTAAACACGGCGCTGGAGCTGGCGGAGCGCGGTTACGCGGTGGTGCTGCTGGAAGCCAATCGCATCGCCTGGGGCGCCAGCGGCCGCAACGGCGGCCAGATCATCGGCGGCGTCGGTCACGATGCCACCAAGTTCCGCAAGACTATCGGCGACGAGGGCGTGCGCACCATCTACGAGATGGGCATCGAGTGCGTCGAGATCATCCGCGAGCGCGTCGCCCGCTACAACATCGACTGTGACATTCGCTGGGGCTATTGCGATGTGGCGCTCAAGCCCAAGCACATGGACTGGTTCCGCGAGTCCCAGGAAGAGCAGCGCGACCATGGGTACCCCCATGAACTGGTGATGCTGGACCGCGACGAGGTGAAGGCGTTTGTCGGCTCCGACGCCTACCTGGGCGGCCTGTACAACGCCAACGGCGGCGGCCACCTGCACCCCATGAACCTGTGCCTGGGCGAGGCCGACGCGGCGGTCAGCCAGGGGGTCAGGATTTTTGAGCAGTCCAAAGTCTCGGCCATCGAGCCCGGCGAGCGCGTGGTCCTGCGCACGGACGCCGGCAGCGTGTCTGCGAAGCGCGCGGTGCTGTGCGGCAATGCCTACATGGAAAATCTGGTGCCGCGACTCGCGAAGCGGGTGTTGCCCGCCAGTACCTGCATGATCGCCACCGAACCGCTGTCCGATGAGCTCGCACAGTCAGTGCTCCCGCGGGACGTAGCGGTCTGCGACCCTCGGACGGCCCTGGACTACTTCAGGCGAACGGCAGACAATCGGCTGCTGTTTGGCGGCCTGTCCAATTACACCGGCCTGGTGCCCACCAACTACGAGCAGGTCATGACCCGCAAGATGCTCAAGGTGTTTCCCCAGCTCGAGGGCGTCGGCATCGACTTCGCCTGGGACGGGCAGATGGGCATCAGCATCAACCGCATGCCCCAGCTGGGCAAGCTGGCGGACAACATCTATTTTGTGCAAGCCTACTCGGGCCACGGTGTTGCGCCGACCCATATCATGGGCAGGATCATCGCCGAGGCGATCAACGGCGAGACAAAGCGCTTCGAAATGATGAGCAGTATTCGCCACATGGCATTTCCCGGCGGCAAGTACCTGCGCCGCCCGGGCTATGCAGTGGGCATGAGTTACTTCAAGGCGAAGGATTATTTCTAGACGGTACCCGGTATGGCGGTAAACGGACTCAGCGGTGTCATCAGCTCGGTAGTGGAAGCGGGACGGGGCATCCTGTCGCGCCGCCGCCAGGCCACCGGTGAAGAGGACGGCGACAACCTGCAGCTGCTGTGCCGGCATCTCTTGAATCATCGCGGTGAGGCCTCGGGCCTGGCCCTGGCCAGCGAGGTCGTCTCTGCCTACCTGGCGCTGACCGAGCAGGGCCGGCTCAACTTCTTCCAGGTGCTGGCCCAGGACTTCGATGTCGACCGCGACGCGCTCGCGGCCGTCGCCCAGGCCTATATCGATGACCCTGACCACGAGCGCCTGCACGCCCTGTCCCGGGCGGCGGAAGCGCCTCGCACCAAACTGTTCCGGCGCATCAACATGGCGCCGGGGGGCACCCGCACGCTGGTGGCGATACGCGGCCAGCTGTTGCCCCTGCTGAAGCAGCACCCGGAGCTGGAGGGCATCGACGCGGACCTCAAGAAACTGTTTGTCTCCTGGTTCAACAAGGGCTTTCTGGAGATGCGCAAGGTCAGCTGGGACAGCTCTGCCAACATCCTCGAGAAGATTATCGAGTACGAGGCGGTGCACAGGATCAAGGGCTTCGACGACCTGCGCACGCGCCTGCAGGGCGACCGCGCCTGCTACGCGTTTTTCCACCCGGTGATGGACGACGACCCGCTGGTGTTCGTGGAAGTGGCCTTCGTCGATGAGATCCCCGAGGCCATCGGCCCTCTGCTGGAAAGCGAGCGGACGCACCTGGACCCGGAAACCGCCGACACGGTGGTGTTCTACTCCATCAGCAACTGCCACAGCGGCCTGGCGGGGGTGTCCTTCGGCAATTTCCTGATCAAGCAGGTAGTCGAGGAAGTGCGCGGTGAATACCCGAACGTCGGCACCTTCGTCACCTTGTCGCCGGTACCCGGCTTCCGCCGCTGGCTGCTCAAGGCCGATCTCACCGACCTGGTCGAACCCGAACTGGTGGACAAGGTCACCCAGCCGGTGGGGCAGGTGGTGGAAGCGGAAGTACGCGATGCATTGATGAAACTCTCTGCCCACTACCTGCTCAACGAAAAGTCAGGCGCCCTGGCCCGCGACCCGGTGGCGCGCTTTCACCTGGGCAACGGCGCCCGCCTGCACCGGCTGCTGTGGGCGGCCGATCTCAGCATCAAGGGCAAGGAGCAATCCGCCGGCATCATGGTCAACTACCTGTACGACCTGGACCGGATCGAGGCGAACCACGACGAGTACTTCGACCAGGGCACGATCTCCGTGTCGAAATCGGTGAGCCGCTGGCTCTAGCTCTCAATCCGCGTGGGCAATGCCCCAGTAGTTGTAGCCGGCGAAGCGCGGCGTGCTGGGCAGGTACATCGTTTCCAGGTTGTGCACGTTGAAGCCCGCGGTTTCCAGCAGGGTAGGGATAGGTCGGTGCAGGTTGCAGCCCCCGGTCAGCGCTCGCCAGACAGGGTTGATGCGCTCCTGCCATTTGCGCACGCCATGATCGGGCGCCTCACCGTGCTCACAGAAGATGAGCCGACCGCCGGGCTTCAGCACCCGGCGCATGCAGTCCAGGGCCGCCGCGGGGTCGGGAATCGTGCACAGGCTGTAGGTCACCAACACGGTGTCGACAGCGTCGGCATCCAGCGGGATTTTTTCGCCGGGCAGGCCGATAAATTCAAGGTCAAAGTCCAGGTCGAGATGGCGCTTCTGGGCGATGTGCCAGGACTCCTCAGAGGGGTCTAGCCCAATGACCTTGTCGACCTTGCCGGCGTCGTAGTGCGCGAGGTTCAGCCCGGTACCGATGCCGATCTCCAGCACCGTCCCGCTGGCCAGTGGGACGACTTTCTCCCGCTGCCGGGTAATGGGCTTGGTACCGCAGGCGCAGTTGATGATGCGCGGCACCACGTACTTGTCATAGAAACCCATAAATCACCTCCGCGTGCCAGTATAAGCGCTGTGCACGCCGGCGTATAACGCCTGTGCTATATTGCGGGCCGTTTATCGATCCCGGAGACCACCATGCTGAAGCCGCTGATGCTGGCCACCCTGATGGCGACGCTGTCGCTCGCCGCAAACGCAGACACCACCGCCGAGCGAGTCACCATGCTGGCCAACACCTCACCGCCCTACGCCGACGCCCGCCTGCCGGAAAAGGGGCTGGCGCTGGAGCTGGTCACCACGCTGATGAAGGACGCGGGCTACGAGGCCGAGGTGTCCATCGAGAGCTGGGGTCGGGCCATGGAGGGGGTGCGCATCGGGCTCTATGACGCCCTGGCGACCGCCTGGTACAGCGAGGAGCGCAGCGAGGACTTCGTGTTCTCCGAACCCTATCTGGACAGCCGCCTGATCCTGCTCAAACTGCGCAGTGCACCAGGCTTCTACCGCTCGATGGAGGATCTGCAAGGGCGCCGGCTGGGGGTGCGCTCGGACTACGCCTACGGAATCGACTTCGAGACCATTCCCGGCCTCAAGCTGGTGGAAGAGAACCACATGATCCAGAACCTGCTGGACCTGTTGAACGGCCGGGTAGACCTGGTGATTGGCGACCAGCGCACCATCGCGTTGCAGCTGGATGAATACCTGCTGAAAGAGCGTCACAAGTTCCAGGTGGTGCCCATCGAGCTGCCCGGGCGCAGCCGCCATGTGGCGGCCTCCCGGGCGCTGGAAGGTAGCGACAAGATGATCGAGGCCTTCAACAAGGTGCTGGCCAAGGCGAAGCAGGACGGCCGCCACGCCGCCATCATCGAAAAGTGGGATGCCCGCTACAACATCCCGACACAGTAATCCCGATCAGATGGCCTGCACGGTCTCCTTTTCGCTGAAGCGGCCCTCGAACAGGGGCGCCGTCAGGTAACGTTCTCCTGAGTCCGGCAGTACCGCGACAATGGTCTTGCCGGCATTCTCGGGCTCCCGCGACAGGCGGTCTGCTACCGCCATGGCGGCGCCGCAGGATACACCCGCCAGGATGCCTTCCTGTTGCATCAACTTGTGGGCCCACTCCATGGCTTCCTCGGAACTGACTGCCTCGACCCGGTCCACCATCTCCAGGTCCAGGTTTTTCGGCACAAAACCGGCGCCGATGCCCTGGATCTTGTGGGGGGCGTGGGTGGGATCTTCCCCGGCCACGGCGGCGCGGATCATGTAGGAGGTATCCGGCTCTACCGCCACGGTGGTGATGGCCTTGCCCTGGGTCTTCTTGATGTAGCGTGAGATGCCCGTCAGGGTGCCGCCGGTGCCGACGCCGCTGACCAGGATATCGATCTGGCCGTCGGTGTCCTCCCAGATTTCCGGGCCCGTGGTCTGCTCGTGGATGGCCGGATTGGCCGGGTTCTCGAACTGCTTGGGCAGGAAGTAGTGGTCGGGGTTGGAGGCCGCGATTTCCTCCACCCGCGCGATAGAGCCCGGAATACCCAGGGCGCCGTCGGTGAGCTCGATTTTCGCGCCCAGGGCGACCATCAGCTTGCGCCGTTCCAGGCTCATGGTGTGCGGCATGACCAGGGTGCAGGCGTAGCCCTTGGCGGCGGCCACAAACGCCAGCGCGATGCCGGTATTGCCGCTGGTGGGCTCGATGATCTCCATGCCCGGCTTCAGCACGCCGTCTTCCTCGGCGGCCACGATCATGCTGGTGCCGATACGGCACTTGACCGACATGGCGGGGTTGCGGTTTTCCAGCTTGGCGAGGATGTTGCCGTCGCTGATGCGATTGATGCGCACCATCGGGGTCTTGCCGATGGTCACGGCGATATTTTCGTAGATATTCGACATGGTTGGGGCTCCGAATGCCTGGATTCGACCCAGTATAGAAAGGAATGAGGGGCCGGGCGTAAAAAAAATGAATCGGGCTGGAACTTCCCGGAACGGCCCCGGTCTATGTATGCAATGGTTAGGGCGATGCGAGACGCCCGGGCACGCCGACTCCCTACCGGTACCCCCGCCCGGCATGCACCGCCCCGAACCAGGTCCCCTGATACTCTTGGACTAAGAGTCTTAACGCCGGCCCATTTGGGCCGGCTTTTTTATGCCCGTCATTCCCGCGCCCCCGCCATACCCGCGCCCCCGTCATTCCCGCGCAGGCGGGAATCCATGGCTAGCCGCGCACCCTGTCGCCACTCCCGCGAAGCGGGCACTGATGGATTCCCGCCTGCGCGGGAATGACGGGTGCTGCGCGGGTACGACGGGGGCTGCGCGGGAAGGGCCTGCCCCGCTTTTCGGGTATGACGGGTGCTGCGCGGTTACAACGAGGGCTGCGCGGGTATGACGAGTAGTTAGAACCAGGCCGAATAGGTCAGCAGGATCTGCACCGCCTCGAGGTCAAACTCGCCGACCGTGTCATTGAAATCCAGCTCGCCCCCAAGGTAGCGGACCCCCAGGCCCCAGGACTTGCCGCCGCCCAGGTCCCATTCCACGCCGGTCCGGGCGTAGTAGCCGATGATGATGTCCGAGGAGCTGTCATCGCTGAGGATGATGGTGCCGTTGCTGGTGAACAGTTCCGGCGGTATCTCGCCTTCTTCCGTGTCCTCGTCGTCGACGTCGTGTTCGCCGTAGATCAGCGCCGGGCCCGCCGACAGGTAGAAGTCCACCGGGCCGGCGTGGGCGCGGAAATAGGGGCCGATATGGCCCTCCAGCAGCAGCATCTCGTTGTCGATGCGAAACACCGCCGTGCCCCGGCCGTCCTCGACCGTGCCGGCGAAGCGGGTGTCACTGCCTTTCCAGCTGAAGCCCCCGCCGGCGTTGATGCCCCACTCGACGCCCTGCTCTTTCTTCTTGCGCGGGGTTTCCACCTCGATGCCGAGGGCGAACAGGTTGGCGAAGTCGATCTCCACCGGCTCGCCCCGGTCATTCTGCAGCTCGCCGGTCTGGTCCTCGAGCTGGGTCACGCCGATATAAGCCTGGACCCGGTCGTTGCCCTCCCAGACGTCGGCGGCGGCGCCTGCGGCCCACAGGCCCAGTGCTGCAGTCACAACCAGGCCCCTTATCACGCGATGTCCTCCAGTTTGACCACCCGGGTGTCCAGCCCGGGGTGCTCCTCGGCGCCGATCCAGCGCCAGCACATGGTGCCGTCCGCGTGCCCCGCCGTGTCGATCCAGTTGCCGACGCCCGGGTCCCGGGCCGCCACGTAGAGCACCACGCTGCCGTCGTCCTCATAGGCCGCGGTGTGCTTGTTCACGGTAATCCGGTGGTAGCGGTAGTCCAGGGATTCCATCCAGTAGTTGTCGAGCTGGAAGTTCCAGGTCTGGCACTCGGGGATGGTGCGCGCGCGGATTTCCAGCGCCTCGTCGTCCGCCAGCGCCCAGTGGGCGTGGAAGTAGAAAATGTTGGGGTCGCCGCCGATGGACTGGCAATAGGCCTGGTCCGCCGGCGGCAGGGCGTTCATGGCGGGCTTGAGGCTGTCGGTCCAGTCGGCGAACAGCTTGACCGTGCCGTGCAGGTTGCCCGCCACCCGCTGCAGGTGCTTGTGCAACTGCTCGGCGGAGTAGGGGGGCGGCGTGGGCCCCGGGTTCAGGGGCTCGATATCGATCTGCGCCGGCCGCTCGCCGGCCCGGTCGAGGAAGGTCTGGCGAATGTTGAGCGAGCGCGTCTTCTCGGTCAGCGGCAGCCAGTTTCCCGGGTATTCCTTCTGGCTGAGGATGATCTCGAAGCTGCCGTCGGGCTCCACCTGCAGCTGGCTGGTGTCGAGGAAACCGTCGGTGATCATGGTGCCGTCGGCGCCGTAGCCGCCGGAAATCGAGGCAAAGCTCAGGTAGAACACGCTGCCCCGGTGGCCGCGGATCCGGTACTCGTGGTCGCCGTGAATGCTGGCGCCCTGGTACATGTTGTCCGGGTTGTCGGCGCCCAGCTTGACCATATTGCCCAGGCCGCGCATGACCGGGTACTCGGCGCTGCCGGTTTCGATCACGCCCTCCAGGCTGTTGCGCAGCAGGCGTGTCAGGTAACGAAAGCCCTCGGCCCGGTTGAAGGCGTCGGTGGGGGTGCGCTCATCGGTGATATAGCCGCCCAGCGACTTCAACTGCTCGCAGAATTCCTCCCAGGCGGCGCCGCTGGCAACGTGCTGCTCGATCTGTTCCGGGGTCATCTCTTCGCTCATGCCGCTGCCTCCTCTGCGCGGGTACTGGTCTGGTCCTCGATTCTCGCCATCCAGGCCATGACGTTGGGATACTTCTCCATCAGCGCCAGCGAGATATCCGCATCCCGGAAGCACTGGAACATGGCGTAGACCGCAAGGTCTGCCAGGGTCAGGCGATACCCCAGCAGCCAGTCGTCTTCCCCCAGCATGCCCGATACGGCCGCAATATGCCGCTCGGTGTCGATCAGGAGCTGCTCGGTGCTCTTGCGGCCGATCCCCTGGGTCTGGGTGGTCTTGCGCAGCAGTCGCGGCACCAGGCGTGTCATCAGCCAGCGCACGAAACCCCCTTCCTTCTCCAGGAGCCGCGGGACATTGCGCTCAGCGTTGCCGGGGGTGGTGAATCGCAGGGTCATCTCGTAGAAGTACAGGCTCTCGTCCGCCCAGTCCTCCATGGCATGCACCAGGCCGCTCAGCCTGGGGTCCTCCGGGATCAGCTGATTCTGGGGGAAGCATTCTTCGAGGTAATGGGCGATGTCGGTGGAATCGACAATGATCTTTCCGTCGTGCTCCAGCGCCGGCAGCTTCCCCGTGGGGCTGATCTTCAGGATCTTGCCGCGCTCGGCGATGCGCCAGGTTCTCTCCTCGAAGGGCACGCCCTTGTGGTTAAGCATGCGCTGGATCTTCTCGTTGTAGGGCGACAGGTGGTACTGGTGCAGTATCAACATGGGTCAGGGCCTGGTCCTGTTATGCATCTTATCGGGTTTGCTTCTGGGCCTGGTTTTGGGCGTACGCCAGTTCCTGGCGGATGGCGGCCTCGGTCTGGGGTCCAATGAGGCGGGTGACCACCTGCCCCGCTGGGTCGACGATCAGGGTCGTCGGGAGCACTGTCGGCCGCGCCGAGCCCAACGCCGGCCCCGGATCTTCTGCCAGCAGGGGGAAGTCGATACCGAGCTCCGCAGCCTGCTCGGCGAGGGCGTCACCCTGCACATCATCGAAGTTCACGGCGTAGACGTCGATGTCGGGCGCCCGCAGGGCCAGCCGGTTCAGTTCGGGAATCTCTTCCCGGCAGGGCGCGCACCAGATGGCCCAGTAATTGATCACCATCCAGTTCTCGCCCAGCTTGGGAGAGGCCATCACTCCGGGCGGCAGCGGCGGCTGCCCCGGGCCGCAGGCGACAAGGCCCGCGGCCAGCAGCAGGCCGGACAGGATTGATTTCATTCCTCGAACAGGTCCGCGAGGCTCAGGTCCAGCAGTTCGCGCTGCTGGCGCCGCTGGGACGTCACCAGTTGCTGGGCGCGGGCGCGCCAGCCCTCGACGTCGGCCAGTTCCAGGTCCTCGAGGGCGATTTCCCCGGTGACCCACTCCTTGAGCTGCCAGAAGTGCACCTGGTGCAGGTCCCGCGCCAGTACGTAGCGGCTGCGCTCATCCACCACCACCAGCTTGTTCTCGAGAAAAATGTCGCGCAGTGCCGTCCAGGTGCCGAGGTCCAGCCCCGCGTGGCGCCGGTTGGCTGTGTCCACCAGGTGAAATTCGCTGATGGCGTCGCCGCGCTGGTAGTTCTCCCACAGAAGCTCCAGCACCACCAGCGCTTTCAGCAGCCGTGGCACATTGCCGGCGGATTCGTGGCGGTAGCTGGACAGGGAGTGCACCAGTACGGACCCCGCCAGCACGATGTTCCAGGACAGGTAGATCCACAGCAGCAGCAGCGGGAAGGCGGCAAAGGCGCCGTAGATGGCGGTATAGCTGGTCTTGGCGATCAGCTTGCCGAAGCCCCAACGGGCAATGTTGAACACGATTGCAGTCACGAAGCCGCCTACGATGGCGTGGCGAATGGTGACTCGGGTATTGGGTACCGCCGCGTACAGCAGGCTGAAAGCGATGGTGGAAAACAGCAGGGGCGCCGCCGACAACAGGGTGCGCCACAGGCCGATCACATCGTATTCCTCGAAGAATCGGTCCGCCACCGCCAGGTAGGTGCTGCTGCCCAGGGCCAGGCCGATCAGGATCGGGCCAAGGCTGAGTACAGCCCAGTACAGCAGGAAGCTGGACACGGGGCCGCGATTGGTGCGGGTGCGCCAGATCCTGTTGAACGTGGATTCCACGTTGCGCAGCATAAGGATGGCGGTGACGATCAGCACCGCCACACCGGGACCGCTCAGGTTCTGGGCCTGCTGGGAAAAGTCGGCCAGCGCGCTGCTGACCTGCTGCTTGGCGTTGGAGACCGCATCACCGGCTTCACTGTCGGGAAACAGGTTGTCGAATAGCAGGTCCTGCAGTTTTGCCGCTTCGGCCTGCAGATCCGGAATCGCGGACAGAATCGCGAAGGTCACCGTCAGCAGCGGCACCAGGGCAAACAGGCTCATATAGGTGAGCGCGGCCGAGGAGCGCATGCAGCCGTCGTCGTTGAAGCGCCGCCACAGGTAGGCCAGCCAGGGCAGGGCGTTGGCCTGCAGCGAAGCCACGGGATTTGACCGGTAGGTTTTGGCGTCCATGGGCTGCCATTATGGCACGTTTGCGTGCCCCGGCAGCGACTGCCGGTCTGGCGAGGCAGACTCTTTGATATAATCCGCCGCCCCTGTCATCACGTAGTTTTGCGCATGTCCGAGTACACGATCTATCACAACCCCCGCTGTTCCAAGTCTCGCCAGACCCTGGCCCTGCTGGAGGAAAACGGTATCAGCCCCGAGGTGGTGCTCTACCTGGAGACGCCGCTCAATGCCGCTGAGCTCGGCGAGCTGCTGGGTAGGCTGGGCATCGCCCCGCGTCAGCTGCTGCGCAAGGGGGAGGCTGACTACAAGGCACTGGGCCTGTCGGACGACAGCCTCGCAGACGACAAACTGGTCGAGGCCATGGGGTCGCACCCCAAACTGATCGAGCGGCCTATCGTGGTTCACGGTGACCGTGCGGTGCTGGGACGCCCGCCGGAGAACGTGCTGGAGCTGCTGTGAGCCAACCCTACATCCTGGTGCTGTATTACAGCCGCAACGGCGCCACTGCGACCATGGCGCGGCACGTGGCCCGCGGCGTCGACGGCGTCGACGGCGTGGAATCCCGCCTGCGCACCGTACCGCCGGTGTCCGCCAGTCACGAGGGCGGTGGCGACGCCATTCCCGACGACGGTCCGCTCTACTGTGAACTGGATGACCTGCGCGACTGTGCCGGACTGGTGCTGGGCAGCCCGACCCGCTTCGGCAATATGGCGGCACCCATGAAGTACTTTCTCGACCAGACCTCCAGCCTGTGGCTGTCGGGGGCCCTGGTCGACAAGCCCGCCGGCGTGTTCACCTCGACGGCAAGCCTGCACGGCGGCCAGGAAACCACACTGATGAGTATGATGATCCCGCTGCTGCACCACGGCATGGCGATTCTCGGCCTGCCCTACAGCGAATCGGGCCTGATGACCACCGCCAGCGGCGGCACGCCCTACGGTGCATCGCACCTGGCCGGGCCCGCCAACGAACGCGAGGTGGACGACACCGAACTGGGGCTGTGCCGGGCGCTTGGCCAGCGCGTGGCCCGCTGGGCCCTGGGAGCACCGCAATGACAGAGCAGGCGATGGTAGTTCGGGGTTCGCGCACGGGGCTGGCACGCAGTATCACACTGGTGGCCTATGTAACACTGATTCTGGCCGAGTCGGCGGACAACCTGCTGCGCGGGGCCCCAACCGGCATCTGGGTGCTTGGCCTGCTCCCCCTGCTGGTATTTTTACCGGGAATGCTGCGGGACAGCGTGCGTACCTATATCTGGTTGTGCTTTGTTATCCTTGGGTATTTCGTCATCCTGGTCGAGCGGCTGTTCAAGATGCCCACTGACCCGGTGAGCTGGGTGGCGATGGTGAGCGTGCTTGTGCTGTTCAACGCCGCCATGTTGTATTCCCGCTGGCGCTCCCAGGAGCTGCGCGGGGAAGATGAATCCCCGCAGTCTTGAGAGCGGGGACGGAGGTAAACCATGAGTGAAGTCGATCGCCCCGGACCTGTCCGCCGCTTGCTAGGTTGGCTATGGAATGGCGTTACACGCGTCCGCGTAGCCCTCTCCAACCTCATATTCCTGGCACTGATTGCGTTGATCTTCCTGGCCCTGCGCGACACCGCGCCGGAACCCCTGCCCAACAAGGCGGCGCTGCTGCTGAACCCGGTAGGCACCGTGGTGGAACAGAAGTCCTACGTCGAGCCCCTGGCGGAGCTGTTCTCCGATCGCTCGCCCCGGGATCGCGAGGTGCTGCTGGCGGATGTGATCGAGGCCATCCTGATCGCCAAGGATGACCCGAAAATCACTGCCCTGGTGATGGAACTGGACCAGTTGGCGGGCATTGGCACCAGCAAGACGGGCGAAATCGCCGAGGCCATTGCCGAATTCCGCGCCACCGGCAAGCCGGTGGTTGCCTGGAACGATGCGATCACCCAGGGCCAGTACCTGCTGGCCAGCGAAGCCGACGAGATCATTATTCACCCTATGGGCAGCCTGCTGCTGGAAGGCTTTGCCAACTACCAGTGGTATTTCCGCGATGCGCTGGAAAAGCTGATGGTGAACGTGCACGTATTCAAGGCGGGCCAGTTCAAGTCCATCGCCGAGCCGTTCCTGCGCAACGATATGTCGGAGGGCGAGAAGGCCATCAGCCAGCGCTGGCTGGACGGCGCCTGGTCCAACTACACGACGACCGTGGAATCCCGGCGGCAGCTTGCCGCAGGCGCGGTGGACAGCTACATCAATCGCTTCCCGGAAAACGTCGGCGCCAACCGCGGTGACCTGGCGGAAACCGCCCGGGAGCTGGGCCTGGTGGACAGGCTTATGACCCGCGCTGACGCCAACCGGCACCTGGTCGATGTGGTGGGCGCCGAGAGCGACGGCGGTGTGTATGAGGCGGTGCAATATGGGGATTACCTGGCCCGTAAACGCTCGCCGATAACAGGCATCAGCGGCAAACCCCAGGTCGCGGTGATTGCGGCCCGTGGTGAAATTCGCGCCGGTGACCAGCCCGCCGGCATTGTCGGCGGCGATTCATTGGGCCGACTGCTTAACGAAGCGGCTGAGGATTCCGACGTCTCTGCCATCGTGCTGCGGGTGGACAGCCCCGGCGGCGGCACCTTCGCCTCGGAGCTGATTCGCCGCAAGGTGCTGGAGGCCCGGGCCAGCGGCAAGCCGGTGGTGGTCTCCATGAGCAGCATCGCCACCTCGGGGGGCTACTGGATTGCCTCTGCGGCGGACGAGATCTGGGCCATGCCGACGACCTTGACCGGTTCCATTGGTGTGTTCCTGGCCGTACCCACTTACGAGAGCCTGCTGGAAAGAGCGGGCATCGCCAGCGACGGTGTCGGCACCACAGAGCTGGCGGGCGCTTTCCGCGGTGACCGGGCGCTGCCGGAACGGGTTAGCGAGACCTACCAGGCAGCCGTGGACCACTATCACAACATTTTCGTGGACATCATCACCGAGGGCCGCAGCCTGCCCCGGGAACAGGTCAGCGAGCTGGCCAATGGCAGCGTGCTGCTGGGCCAGGATGCGCTGGAACTCGGTCTGGTGGATAAGCTGGGCGGCCGCCGCGATGCGATTGCCGCCGCGGCACAGTTGGCCGGGCTGGAAGAGGGCGACTACGAGGTCGTCGACTACCAGGAACCCCCCAGCCCACGGGACCAGTTCCTGCGGCAGCTGGCGGGGAATGCCACCCAGGTGATTGGCAGCGTGGAACCGGAATGGCAGGCGACCCTGCGGCGTTTCAGCGCGCCGCTGGTGCGCAGCCTGCGTGTGCTGTACAGCCTGGATGACCCCAGCCGGGTCTACGCTCATTGCCTGGTCTGCGCAGCCCCCTGAGGATTCCAGCGAGAGAATACACCATGCCCAAGGCCAGTGACCTGAAACGCGGCAGCGTGGTTGAGATCAACGGCGAGCCCTACATCGTCAGCCAGATTGACGTGAAGGCGCCGTCCAGCCGCGGCGCCAATACGCTGTACAAGGTGCGCTTCCACAACGCCCGCACCAAGCAAAAGCTCGATGAAACCTACAAGGGCGAGGACATGCTCGGCGACATCGACCTGGAGCGTCGCCAGCTGCAGTACTCCTACCTGGACGGCGACGACTACGTGTTCATGGACGAGGAAGACTACAGCCAGCACATGCTGTCGACAGAGAGCCTCGGCGAGCAGGTGCACTACATCACCGACGGCCTGCAGGGGATTATGGGTTTGCTGGTCGATGGCGCCCTGATCGGCATCGAACTGCCCCAGTCGGTCGTGCTGGAAATCGTCGAGACAGCACCGGCTATCAAGGGTGCCTCTGCCTCTGCCCGCACCAAGCCCGCCACCTGTTCCACCGGTTTGGTGGTGCAGATACCCGAGTACCTGGAAGTCGGCGAGCGCATCAAGATCAACACAGCCGAAGCGCGGTACATGTCCCGCGAGTGAGCAAGCGCTTCTCACTGGCTGACCGCCTGGCCAGCTTTCGATTCGCTTTCGCCGGCCTGGTCACACTGCTGCGTGAGCAGCACAACACGCGTATTCACCTTGCTGCGACCATCGCCGTGGTGGCGCTCGCCGCCTGGTTTGATGTGTCCCGTTTCGACTGGATTGTGCTGCTGATTGTCATCGCCCTGGTATGGATGGCCGAGGCCTTCAATACTGCGGTGGAGTACTTGAGCGACGCGGCGGTGCCGGACCAGCATCCGCTGATCGGCAAAGCCAAGGATGTGGCGGCGGCGGGGGTGCTGATAGCGGCCATTCTGGCCGCGATTGTCGGGCTGTTGGTCTTTGTTCCCTATCTCTGAATGCGCCTAGGGCGCCTGCGCAGAGAGCTGCGCCGTGATCCATCCCTCGGCATCCATTAGGTTGCGACTTACCAGGAATCCCTCGACCACGCTGCCCGAGTAAGCCTCGAGCATGCGGCTCATGCCAAACATCAGGTCGTCTTCGACAGCGATCGCAAAGTAGCCCCACTCCAGGGCAGGGGCTGTACCCGCCATGCGCTGGGCAATTTCGTTCAGCTGTTCCACTTCGGGAAAGGTTTCGATCTGGGTAAGGTCCAGCAGCACGCTGAGTTTTGCGGGCAGATCGGGTCGCTGTGTCAATTCCTGGAAATGATCCATCACTTCATCAAACGTGATGTACCCGACACACTGGGTACGGATGAGCTGCAATTCAGAATCGATCTGGTAGCTGATGGGCATCAGCGCGCCCTCCCGGCGCGCCCCGATCCGGCTGTCGCACGTCCTGTGTTGTGCATGGTTTTTATCCGTCTTATTTCAAAGCGTCGACAGTGGCCACTGCCGTCACTCGTACTCCCACCTGAATCATAACAATACTGTGTCAGCCTGCGAAATTCTGACAGTGGGTTCAGGGTGTGGAGGTTAGGAAGCGAAGTTTTGTGGAAAGGGGTGCGGACTGCTCAATCCCACCACAGGGTCAGGGTCTTGTCGCCGAGCAGGGACTTCCCGATAGCATCCTCTTCGCCGTACAGGTCCGGGCAAAGCTCTATGATTTCACGGACAAGCGCTGTCACATCATCGGGCACGATCGAGAACTGCATTGCGAGACTGCGCCCGGTGACATCCTTCAGTTCGAGGCCGTGGGTATCATCCCAGCGAGAGAGAACGGCGACGATATCGTCGGTAGTCAGTGATTCGCTGGCCGTGGCGTGTTCATACAGTTCGCGATACTTCGGGTCGCGCGCCTCCTTCAGCTGCTGCTGTTGTGCAAGTACGGAAGCGTCCATGCGTGTCGTCAGCCAGTCTGCAATTTCGGTGTGGCCCGCATCCCGGGCGTAGAAGGCCGCGGTCCATTCGGGGTTGTCGTGAGCGCTGCGATTGGGGTCGGCGCCCGCTTCCACGAGGCGCTGGACAATCGCCATCTCGCCCATCCCCGCCGCAGCCATCAGCGGTGTCTCGGCCTCGTCTGGCCGCTCAGGTTTCACGCCGTGTGAGAGCAGTAGGTCTACCCCCGGCAGATACCGGGCCTTGATGGCGCTGGTGAGGTGCTCGGGGCCGCGCTGCATACCGCGTTCCAGCAGCAGTGCCAGCATGGGCGCGTTCTGGTTGAGCACCTGGTGACGCAGCAGGTCGACCCGAAACGCGGCGAGAGTTTCCAGGTCTGTGTCTGAGGTCATCAGCGCAGCGGCGGCATCCACATTCCCATCGGCAATGGCGCGCGCGAGTTGGCCAACGTGCTCGCCCTCAGCTTTCGCGCCGTGCTCCTCCAGCAGCGCCTGGATGCGCTCCCGCTTGGACTCGTCGGTCAGCGTAGTCGCCATCCATGGCGTCCAGCCGTTGTCATCGGCCAGGTTGGGATCGGCGCCGCATTCCAGCAGCTTTTCGACAACGCGGGACGCCGCTTCGTGCACTGCGTGAGTCAGCAGCGAGCGGCCGCCTGGGACGTGGCCCGAAGACGCGCTGCACTCGGGCAGGATGCGGTTGGGGTCAGCGCCCTCTGCGCAGGCGTCGGCGATGGCCTGGATGGCCCCCGGCTTTCTCGGCTCCAGCACCGCCCGCATCAGTTGTTTATTGGCTTGCTTCGACACGGCTTCCTCCAGACCCTTGCGGCTTCAGGTGGCTTCGCCTTCTCCCCAGACACCGAAGATCAGCAGACCCAGGGTGATGGCGAGGGTCGCGGCTACTGAACCCCAGCCGATGGCCTGGACCAGTATGCCCCAATCTGCCCAGGTGCCGCTGGCGCCATACCAGGTCAGGTACAGGCAGGCGCCGCCGTTGCTGACCACGCCGACCCAGATCGGCCCTGGCGCGCGCTTGCCTTCCAGCGAGGCCATCAGTCCAAAGCAGTAACCGACGCACAGTGCCAGGTAGGCCCAGCCCAGCATGCGCACGAACATGTAGGTGTCCTGTTTAGGGAAGCCGGCCGCCTCGATCCAGGACGCTGGCGCCAGCAGCAGCGGCAGGCACCAGACAAAGATGGTCGCGGCGATCTTGAAGACGAATACTTTGGAGAGGTGGTTCACGGCTCACCCGCATAAACGAATCGCTCTTCGTCATCTTCGTCGATTTCGCCGGTGGCGCGCCAGCCCTGGGACAGGTAGAAGCCGTAGGCACGCAGATCCGGATTGGCGGTGGTCACCAGCCAGAGCTCCGGGCATCCCTCGCCGAGCAACCAACGGGTCACCGCTTCCAGGAGCACCTTGCCAACGCCCCGGCCCTCATGGCCGGGTAGCACTGCGATGACGGTCAGCTCGCCGTCTGTGGAATCCCCCATGGCGAACCCGACGATCACACCACCATCTTCGAAAACCCAGCCGCGCAGGGTGTCACCCATACTCTTGGTGAGACTGTCCGGCGTCAGGTCATACCACTCCTCGAGCTGTTCCATGGTCAGCGCGTTTTCGAGGGTGGCGGTCCTTACCTCGAAACAGCGCGGTACGTCATGCGTGGTCATTGCTCGCAGCATGTCAGTTCAATCGATTCCTGCGTCTTTGGTCCGCGGCTATTGGAGGTTTGCGTCGGCTCACTGGATTTCGCTCCAGTCCACGCCGTGCGCGGTCGCGTACTCGCGAAGCCGGGAGGTGAGTTGCTCCTTCTCCGGTTCTGGCAGCCAGATGGCCTTGAAGGCATTGTGCATGAGCCGCGTCATGTCCGCTTTGGAATACTCGCTGGCTTCCTGGAACAGGATCATCATGTTGGTCAGGTAGCCGCTCTCGAACTCCTCGGGGTCGTCCGTGTTGAGAGAGACGCAGACTCCGGCGCCATCCAGGGTGCGTATCCGGTCGACATCCTGCGGCGCCGGATCCGTGGAGCGCTTGACGGGGCTGCCGGTCAGGCACATGTCGCGTCGCACCAGCTCAGCCATCAGCGCCGGATCGTCGCTGGCGTTCAGGCCGTGGTCGATGCGGTCCATGCCGATAATCTCCAGCGACTGGCGTATGTGCTTGAGGGAGTCGCGTACGTCCACATCGTGGTGACCGGTCAGGAAGTATCCCTCCTTTCTCGCCCGCGCGTAGACGTCGCGGAACTTGACCGGCGGGTTGCCGTACTCGGGGCCGGAGTCCATGCCCAGGCCGATAATGCGCTCACGCACGGGATAGGCCTGGTCGAGCATCTCGAAAGCGCTGTCGACGCTGCGTTCCCGCTGGATACACATGATCAGGTTTACCGTGACACGGAACGCTTTCTCGGCATCCTTGCGAGCGGCATCGATGCCGTCGAACATGTCGTCGAAGGCTATGCCACGGGACGTGTGTGCCTGGGGATCAAAGAACAGGTCGGCGTAGATGACGTTGTTCTCGTGCAGCTTCCCGATCAGGCTGTAGGTGGCGTCGTAGAAATCCTGGCGATTCTGCATGACGTTCTGCAGCTTGAAGTGATGCTCAAGGAAGCCCATAAGGCCTGGCGGTCGATTGGCGAGTGATGCCTCGATCTCATCTATGTTGCGGAAGTAGTCTAGCTGGTTGCGCTTCGTGATCTCGACCACCGTCTCCGCGGGGATTGAGCCTTCCAGGTGCAGGTGCAGCTCGGCCTTGGGCATGCCGGCCAGGAATGCATGCATAGCCTGCGTGTTGCCTTCGATTTCAAGTGATTGTCTGCCACATGAAGAAACCGCCAGGAAGAGGGCCAGGGATATTGCAGCTCTGAAAATTGATATTTGGTTCATTTAACGGGTTGCGTGCGCATCTGTAGCGTAGGACTTTAACTTCTTATTCTATGTCTGTCTGATAAACTGCATTTCGACAACACCTTGCCGCCTCTCCTTGCGTAGGCTTTAAATCCTAGTTGATCATAGAGTCGCTCGGCTACGGAGTTCGATTCGTTGTAGACGACCAGCACCTCAGTAGCGTCATGTTCCTTCTTGAGACGCTGCAGGAGTATCTCCATCACCCGCTTTCCCAGACCCTGTGATTGAAACTCTTTGTCCAGGAAGATTCGGAATATCTTCCAGCTACCGGTTTCCTCGTCGACTCCGTAGAGCGCGAAGCCGCAAATCTCCCCATCTACCGAGATCGCCAGCGGTTGAGCGTCTGGATAGTTGGCGGCAAGCTCTATTGATGACTCGATGCTGGGCATGAACATCCGCTGGTGTTCATGGAGGCTCAGGGCGAGAAGCCTGGGCAGGTTTTCGTCGTTGACATGAACAAGTTGCAAATCGCTCAACACGATGCACAAGGCCCCTCACGCCCAACATGCGGGATAAAAAGACAGCTGGCCGGATTGCGTGTCATACAGTTTCAGATTGAACCGATAGGATTGTCTACAGCCATTCCCAGTTTACTCCGTAGCGCCTGCACGCCTCCTCATAGTACTCCGGGTCGTCAGGCTCGGCGTTGTAGTCCATCAGTAATTCGTCGCCAACCGCCAGGTCGCGCGCGGCTACCAGATCGAAATGGCTATCTGTGAGTGCTTCTGTAACTTCGAGCACTGAAATGAAAGACGGATGCTTATAGTCCTCCGCGCTGAATTTCCTTCGCACGTTGGGATTGTCAGAGTGGTTGATCAGGGCGCCTTCATCCAGGTAGTTGATCATGTAACCCGGAAACTCTTCCATGGAGACGATATGGGTTAAAAGTTCCACCGCATCCTCGCGTGAACCTGTGTCCAGCAGTCTTGCCAGGCTGTGTCTATCGAGTACTTCGTACTGGCCCGCTACGTGGCGCCAGATCGTAGAGCCCTCAGATATCGCCGCTTCAGCGAACACTCCCAGGCCCTTGTCAGGCGTGGCGCGGACGGTGCAGGGAATACACATCCCGGAGTTATTGCTGTCGTGCGAAGTCATTCCACCAATCTACTTCCGACATACCGTCATTACCGATCATGCCACTTTCTTCCTCCACAACAGCAGTTTCTCATGCTGCGACCGCTATATTCTTGAATCAAGTTTCGCGTTTTCTGCGAGATACCAGTCACGATACTTGTCGCAGGCAGCAGTTGCCCAGGCGAATCGGTCCTCGATGGCATCGAACTCACTGTCAAAGACAAACTTGATATGGTGATACCTCGATTTACCCCTGAGGGTGGACGGATCCGTTGTGCGTACGGTATCTGCCAACGCTAGATAGGTATCTGGAGATATCGTGAAGGGCTCCCAGCTCGCGCCCGGGCTCATGCCCCCGTCTCCACCGCCAGAGGCAAAGATGGCGTTTATCACATGGACCGGGGGAAATACCCCGCAGCCGCTGAAGTACGGAACATCGTAAACCATGCTGAGAAGGTCGCCCCGCCAGCTCTGGGGCTCGTGATGAAATTCGTGCCGAACGTATTCGACTTCATCGTCGAATGACACCTTGCGCAAGTCCTCGATCTGCTCGTCTAAGGACACCTGACTCTCTTGTTGGTCGCAAGCTCCCAATGAAAGAAGGACTAAGAGCAAACTGCCGGCAAGCATCTTGTTCTGCATTTGGAAATAGATCATTTGTGTCAGTTAGAGGTATTGCTGAGGCGGCCTAATCGAGCATCACGAAAACATACCTCTGCCCGACGTCACTGTATGCATCGAAGCCTTGTTTATGAGCTATAGGTGCGGCCCAGTCGAGAACGAGCTGCCTTTCCTCTTTTTCGTCAGGTAACTCGACAACAAGCATCCCCGTATTGCTACCAAGTTCTGGATCAACCTCTAGATCAATACCGTAGATGTTGATTGCGCCGGCCTCGTAGGCCTTGTTCGCTAATGAAACGGACTTCTCATTGGTTTGCATCTCTCCCAGGGTGCTTTTCCCGTCGTATAGCCAGGTCTTGAGCTCCTGTGGATTGTTGTTGGCCAGCAGCTCCTTGCAGAAATCGTCAGGGTTCTCAAGCGTATAGCCGCCGCCACAAGCGGCGAGTGAAACGAGTAGCGGCAGGAGAATCGCTCGAATACGTAGGCCAGCATCAATGCCTGTACCGACGAGGGCTTTTCTGTGATGTAGTTGCTTCTCATTGTCCATCCAGAACCTCCTTGACGAGCGCGGCGCCCTGGATCATATAGTCTCGAATCGCTGAATCTGATATCTCCGCAAAGTCCCCCGATTCCAGGAGAATTATGCTGGCCACTTCGAGAAGCTCCGGATCCAGCGCCTTCCCCTCGGCGCCGTGGGTAATCAAAATCTCGGTGAGCGATTCGGGAACATAGTCTGTCATATGCTCCGGCGGCCCGGTTTCAAGGTAGCGTTTACAGCGTTCTGCCAGGTCGCTTTTCCTGGCACCGAAAAATCTTTTGATCATTCTTCGTTGTACTCGTCCACGGTTGGTATCGAAGCCACGTAGAAGCCAGCTGACTCAAGCGCGGTTGCGAACGCAGCCACTTTTGGCGCGTGGGCACAGTTACTCTCATAGTACCGTCAAATTTGATCTTCTCATGCAGCGGCGTTGTAGAAAAAGTAAAGCGCAAGAGCAAGGTAGGGCATCATCGACAGCGTTGTCACAGCCGCCACTGAGTTGATATACGCGTATAGGTCGTCCTGCATATTTAGCTTGATGAATGCGGACATGGCGCCCACCACGATAAGGATGCCTAGGATGGTCAGTAATGGCGCGACAGGGGTTAGCGGCTCGTCTGCTTCCCAGGCTCTTATGCGAAGCAGGTGCTCCGCATAGAAGCAGCTCGTCGCGAGCAATCCAACAAAATTGGTGTAAATCAAAGCAAATAGAAGCGCTCGAGCATGAGTCACTTTCTCCAGCTTGAATATTCGCACAAGCAAGTCTGAGATAAATCGTGATATGGGATGTATGTCGTGATCTTCCATTCGGGGTTCCTGGCGTTCGGCGTAGTGCCTCGTGTCGGCGGTGTTGTCGATCGCGTAGCAATGCTAGAGGAATCTTTGCCTGCCGGGCGAATCCCACGTGCCGGGAACAGCCGGAATGCTCTCCACAAAGTCCACCAGGTTTTGCCGACTTTCGAGAGGCGCGCCATCCGAAGCGATATTCTGTATCGCCGCGTTGAATCCGTCTTTTGCAGTCGGCCCAGGGATGTTCTTCAGGTCGAACTCATTCCAATAGGGTTCTTTCTTCTTGAACAATGCAATCAAACTCTTAAACATTGCTGGCGCCTGTTTCGTCTAGTCTGGAGGCTCGCTGGTGCGTCGCTGTGGTGTCAGCTCTTGGGTTGGCGGACCGACTCTACGCAATATTCGGGTGGCAATAGTCAGGTTTATGATGGGCAGGATCAGCGCGGCCTCGACTGGCGTAACGAGTATAGAGGAAATTACAGTCTGTTTAAGGCCGGAGCTGCCCGCGGTTGGGTCCACTCTCCGGATCGCGGTATGCAGCGACAGATTCAGCACGATAATCGGGATGGCACATACGACAAGCAGTGCCAGAAGCCATATCCACTGGGATTGCACATGACCTGTGCCCGCCGCAGCGCCACATGAAAAAAACAGAAACACGAAACCTAAGTAAGGCGCGATGAGTCGGTTTCTGCTGGCTCGTAGATTCCTCACTCCAAGTCCTCTAGCAATCGCAGCGCCGGATTAGCGAAACGGGATTGCCCTGCCGGTTTCTGCTAGATGCTACACGAGAGCGAAGAAAGATGTGAAATTAACGAACCTCCAATATGAAAGTCCAACTATAGCCAGAGCTATACAAGCTCCCACTCTCCAGTCCTTTACTGCTATCCACGTGCTTGCTGCATAGCCGAGTAAACCAACAAGAAGTGTAAGCATTTGAAGTATCGGGGAATAGATGGGTATACCGAGGACGCTTCCCCAGAAAAATAGCGGGTACACGAGATATAGAAAGGCCCAGAAATCCTCGCCAATCCAAAAGAGTGCGCCTAGTACAACGGCACTCAGGTAGATCGCGATCCAACCCAACCACTTTATTGCAACTGGCATTCTCTATCCTTTACAGCAGCGTTAGAGATAAGCCTACCGCCAGGGTAGATGCGATGCATGCAATCGAGCGCACATGATTCCACCTTGTCCAGGCCACCACGTAGCGGTTCCAAAACTCACGACTCTCGGGTGTTTCCGGTGAGAAAGCGTCCAGTTTGTTGTTGAGCGGGACATTGAACGCCAGGGTTGAGGCGAGGCAAGCTACGACATAGGACGCTGTGGCTGCACATAAAAGCAAAAATGCTGAATTCGACGTGGCTACCAGGAAACACGCAAGAACAAGTAGGACTCCCGTCCCGAAGAAGGTAACTAGAAAGCTCGGCCTGATGATAAAGCGATTAATCGCCTGCATCGCTCTCACTCCTTCCGACGGTTCCAGCGAACCCAATGCTTTCATGATAAAAGTTGAAAAGGATGCGAATAGACCGGCCATCATCCCACAGCCGAGGCACGACAAAATTACAACCCACCTTAGAATGTCAAAAGAGCTCTCCATAACACCTAACGCTTAAAGCGGGTTCGCGCAATAGCGCACCCTGGCGAGAAGTGCTCCTGCTCTCTTGACTGGCTATGTTTCGTTACAGACATGAAAAAGGGACTTAACATTGGAGTTTGGGGCGCCCATATCTACCAGGCTATCGAGCCTCGCGCCCAGGTTTGATGTGACTTTAAGGACTCTTGCCAAAAAGCCGTCAACGGCGTCTGTGATCAATGCAAAGAATAATATCAGTAGGAAGGTGTTTTTGTATCCGTGGTAGGAGGAATACAGTAGAAACGGGACATACAAGATCCTGATTGAACTGAGGAAATTGGGTAAGGCCTCTTTGATACTCATTGGTCAACAAGCACCGCGCCGCGAGCTTGGGTATTGCAGCGAATGGCGATTCTTGCCTTGTTAGGTGCCATCGGAGCGCAGAAACTCGTGGAGCCATTCCTCAAGTTGTCTGTCATCATGAAGATAATCCTCATCTGGACCATGGCGAAGGTCGCAACCGCACAATTTTTTTAGAGCATCCCAGGTTGCTTCAGGCATGCCGGGTGGCTTGTCGGCGGCTATCCATTTGGCTGCCCACCGGTCGGCTTCATCCCGAGATATTTCTCCAGAAAGGACACGCCGAAAGACAGCTTCTACTTCGTTACTTGTTGGCGCCTGGAGCATGCGATCCGCCTAACGCTGCGCAAATGGGTGGGTGCGCTTGGGCCACAGGTTCATATGCTTGAACGTATTAGTCGGCAACAGCACCCCATAAATCTTCGTTTTCTCTCATGTAGTTGATTACGGCCATACGCCGCTCTCCGTCATCCTCGTATTCCCTTTTCACTTCCAGATATGCATTCTCAACTGCATCTTCATCCCCATTTGACGCCGACCGCGCAGCCATTGCTGCTCGTAGTGCCTTTGCTTCTCCTGGCTGGCCAACACGCTCGAACGCTGATATTGCCAGCTCTATCTCTTCATGGTCCGCATCATCCAGTTTGCCAAAACCTTCAAGGTCATAACCTTCCTCTAATGAAAAAATCGGCCAGAGGATATGCACGGCCTCCGGAAGAGGCTGAAGGTTCCTTTTTGACACGTCTCCTAACTCAGTTGCGAAGATAACAGGCAAATAATTCAGGTAGTCATAGTAGAGATCGTCGTCTAGCGTCCAGAATTCAAGGGGCAACTCTGGTTCTCTTGGGTAGAAGTTGTACATGTACTCCCTGAGACTAGCCAACAGTTCCTTAAAGTCCCTTTTTTTCTTGAAGATCATTCCGTGAACCTAATGCTTGAGGTTGAGGCGTTTGCCAGAGTGCCCTGTATCGAAGCCGCCTGACAGCGATAATGTGGAAAATGAACGGCCTCTCAGGAAGTTTGAATTGAGAGAAGCCATACAAATCCGAAAGGGATAACTGAGAAAGCCAAGGTCTTGAGTGTTTTGATCAGGGGCCGTCGGAAGAGCTGAAACAGCAAAACAAGGATGTTGAAGAGAATAGCTAAACCGAGTACTGGCAGCAGGTAATAGGGCAGAGGCTGCAGGCCAGACAGGATCGACAACCACTCGGCAACTATTAAGATCATCGTTACGAGCGGAGCTAACCACGTTGATTCCAGATAAGTCACGAAGCACTGAATCCATTTGGCAGTGAAAGCTGGAGCGCCCGACCTGGAACGCAGCGGAAGATCTGATGTCCCCGCGAGGCCCAGGTTCAGTCTTGCGATGTGTGAGATCTTCCATGAGCTTTTCCGTCCACTACATCATACATTCGCAAGACCTCATCATGCACGCCGGGAGATCGAACATGCTCCTTATCCTTTTCCTCGGCTGCACCAAAAGTCAGAAAGTTGATCCTGGCTTGGTTCAGGCTCACTCCGTTGGGACCGCCGACATAGAATTCGGCGTCAGCATCACCCTGGCCATCGTCTTCCCAAAAGCAAATGTCGCAGATTTCGAAGCGACCTGGTTCAGAAATGGTGGCGAATCCACAGCATGGGCATGCGTATAGTCCATTCTTTCCGGTCCCGCGCATCAATCTCTACACATAAGGCCGGCAACAGCTGCTTCCTGGAGTGCAGGCAACGATTGGGCAGTCCAACTGCGTGTACTTTCTGGGCGTCATAGCAGTAGGTTCATATCTACCCGATGCATATCTACCCCCCACCCATGATCGACAATTGCTTCCGTTGTAGCGCCGAATTTCTCAAAAAAGGGGGCAGACTTGTGGCTGGCTGCAATCAGCACGGAGATAGCCCCATGAGAGCGCGCACTGGCTAATGCTCGCGCCATGATCTTCGAACCAATTCCCAGCCCCTGCAGGTTGGGATCAAGCAGAATCCAATTGAGGCTTACCGCGCCTTTGCCTTCTGGGAACACGCCAAACGCCCCGGCCAGGCTACCGGGAACAACACAAACCTCGTAGCCTGCTGGAGTGGCGTCCAGGAAGCGAAGATAGTCCTCTCTTTCATTTGGAGCAAAAAACTCGGGGCAGTTGGCGTCGAAAATCGCGAGACAATCTGTTTTGTCAGTTTCAAGATAGTCCCGGAACGTCACATCACTCATAGCCTTGCATCTCGCCTTGACGTCCGGCGCCTCAGACGGAGGTGTGCTCGCGCGTCCGTCTGCTTTGACTTATGAGGCGTCACTGATCGGGGACGAAGCCCCATTTCTCTTGATCCCATACGAAGGAAACCAAACAAGCGAATTGGCTTTTGGGTCGCTCTGAAATGCATCATGAATGGCAAGCAGCAACTTTGAAAGCTCTCGCTGCTCAGTTGCGCCGAAAAGCCGCTTTAACCAACCGAGAACTGGCGGACAACTGACCTCCCAGGTACTTTCGTCTTCATGGTCAAAACCGACCATAATTTCGTAGTGAAATTCTCCGGAATCGCATTCGACGAAATGCGCGAATTCTCCGTCCTCCGGTTCTGACACTCGAAAACCTCTCCGCCTTAGCGCGTCCGCCAGGTATTCCGCAATTTCGGCACAGCCGGACACACCGCCGCTCGGGTATTCATAACCAGCACTAATTCTCAGATAAGTGTGCACGTAAAAATGCCTATTGCCACCAGCTGGACCGCTTCACCTTGAGAGCGGCGTTTGATTGGCTCTCGCCGCAGAGCGCCGGCCTTGCCTTGCTAGTTTTCCGGTTGTCCGACAGGACCGACATCCATGCCATCGTAGGTATCCAAGCCGAATTCATATGCAAATAGATAGAACTCATCATTTCTTGCATCCAACGTGATCGGTGAATGCGTTTCAATCTTTTCAATATGCAGCCAGAACATGTCAGGCTCGTTCGGATCTTCTTTCTCTGATAGGTAGATATCGACGACGCGATACCCCTTGTTGGCGAGAACTACTTTTGCTTCCTCAAGTTTCGAAGGTTCGTGATGGGTAAAAAAGTACCCCCAGAGCAGATCGCCGGATGTATCCCAATCAGTATTCTCACGGATATTCGCAAACATCTCTTCCAATTGATCGAGGCGTATGTTCTTGTGAGGTATCTCAGTCATCTCATTTTCTCTAGCACACCCGCTGCATGAAAGAACGATGATTGCCAGCGCTGCCACATATCTCATGGGACTTGTAACGCCTCCAGTAACGTTGAAGTACGAAATGCTGAGTCCAGCCAACGTCGGAGCTACACCGACCTGTTGTCAGTAAAGTAAGTGCGCACACTTTTCTTGCAGAGGTATAGAGTGATAGAAGTACAAATAGCTACTGCAGCTGCTGCGTTCCATAGTATTTCAGTATCCCCCTCCAAATCGCTTGCCCAAATCTTCGACGTTCCAAGGACAAGCGCAATAGTCCATGCCCCCCATAGAGCGGCTAGTCCTGACGCAAACAACACAACAAGCGCTGCCCACTGCTTAAGGAGTAAGACGCCAACTCCGAGCATCACAGATATCACCAGGGCAGCCCCATTCGAAAGATACTCGCTAGGGTCGGCAGCCAATAATAGAACAGCGTCAACTGCGCCCAGGAGTATAAAAAGTCCTATAAGCCAAACTCCAACTGGTCTTTTGTAGATCTCCACGTTTAGCGATAGCGCCTTGTGCGGGGGCGGCCTTTAGGCCGTCCCTGCTGCTTTAGCTTGTTATGTGGCCTACTCCCTAAAAGTATTGATCTCTCAAGGAGCCGTCGAATCTGCCTGACGTGAGGCAGCACGCCTTGAAACCGGCGCCCAGAGCCACAAGGACATGGGTCGTTCCGGCCGAGTTTTTCTGAAAGATCTTTGTACCCGCGCACTACACGATCGTCGCGCTTGACCTGGGTCTCGGATGGGAATCCTTTACGGCGCTTGCTAGAGGGCCTGAAAGGAAAAGTTGTCAGATTTGTTGGAACACATTATGCACCTCCTAAGGACTGGTTGTGCGGAGCGCGCATGCTAATCGATCTCTGTCCAAAAATCTATGTGCCCTAATCATTCTCAAGCCTCCTACGCTCGCCAGAAAGCCTGAAGGCTTTGATGGCACACACTACGATAATCAGAATACTTACCATGAACATAGCATTCACGGTAGTTTCGTTCTTGAGGAACTCAAAAACTGGTTCGACACCTTCAGCGAACCTCGCATGCATAGCTAAACCAAGCATCAGGATCGGCACTGCGTCGATTAAGCCCAGCTTAGTAAACTCCCACTCGATTTCCTTTATCCGTTTTTCTTTATCCATTTTGATTCCGTTCTGAAATTCTGGGACTAAATCAAACGCATATAGTGCTGCATGGTAGAGCGCCTAACCTGGAGCGCTGCGGAAGTTTGGATTTTCCAGCGAGGCGCCAGCCTTGCTTTGTTATGCGTATGACAGTGTCCATGGAGATAGAACACCAGATTTACTCACTCTCTAATCCAGACAACCAGGTCACACTACGCACTCCGGTCATTGGAAACGCTGTCTGGTGGCTACCCTCTATTACTTCATACTTCAAATATAAGCTGTTGTCGTTCCTTTTTCTAAGCAAGCCAATATAGTCATTGATAAGCTCGCCCAACTCTTTCTCCTTTGAGCCGTGTGAAATGTAAACATTAGCATTTAGGTTCTTGTGCTTTATTGAATCGTTAGATGCGAGTTCAAAAAAGAAGGGCATATCTCTCTCCAGCCCTGGACTGCCGAGAATATAGTTTTGAAAGGTATCGGGCTGAACCATCAAGATGTAAGCGCCAAGCAAACCGCCCAGGGAGTACCCGAAATAGGTTCGCCTTTTGGGGTCGGTTCGGTAGTTTGTTTCTATAGTCTTAATCACATCGTCGCGAATAAATCTCAGATGATTACTGGCTTGGCCCATTTGGTATTTTTCTTGAATTTTTGGATCACTGTATGGCCTTACCGTAAAGTCTTGAAACCTGCTGACGTGCGGGCCCACCGCTTCTTTAAGATCTTCTCGTATGTCTTTCTGCCAAGAAATTCCTACCAGAATAGCGTCTTCCATTAGGTATTCCGCAGAAGCTGACAGTATTTCGATATGCCACTCTGCATCGGTAAAGTAAATCACCGGGTGCTTTACGTCGGTTTTTTCTGAGTATCCTTCTGGCAGTTCTATAACAAGTTCATAGTGCCTTCCCTTCACAGAGTCTTGAATAGGCATTACCTGTGTTCTAGGTATTGCATATGGTTCCAGTTCACTGGCTCCAACACCTGAAGAAAAAAGCAACATGACAAATATCAACGTCAAACTATTTTTCATATGTACCTCATCTTTCTCCGTATAGGGCTCTGGCAAAGCATTGCTTCTACGGAAAATTCTTCGGAGCCAGTGCCATCAGATGCGTTAGTAGATTCGTAGTTTTCCTAGCATTCATTTCTTCGAGCAGGCGCGAACGAGCTGACACTCGCTGAGGCATATGCATAGCGCTGAGCGAAGGACCGGCGAAGCCGTCCAGTTGCGTTACTTGCCAGCATTTGGCGGGTTCTTCTCTTTGAATTCCTGAAGCAGTCTGTCGCCCTCCATAATCTGAGTCGCGGTCATTCGATCACGCAATTTGGATAGCAATTCATACGCAGTCGACTCTCCATTCTCTGTAGCGAGCACCAGATATTTGTAAGCCTCAGCAGTTGCTTTAGAAGAAACGCCGTCGACTGATGCGACTATTTCTCCGAGCGTAACCTGAGCCACACCAAGGCCAGAATCAGCCGCGCGCTGATAAAGAAGCAGCGCCTCGCGGAAATCGGCCTCCACCCCCTCACCATTAAGGTACATTGTGGCTAGAAGATAGTCTCCCTCAGGACTGCCGCGCTCCGAAGCTTCCCTGTACCAATACACAGCTGTTTCGTGATCTGAAGGAACTCCCCATCCATGGTAGAAGAGATTGCCAAGCCAGGCTTGTGCCGGGATGTAGCCGATTGTTCCAATGAGAAACAGCATTCCTAAAAGACACGCATAGAGGAGAGTTAGGAATACCGGGATCAGCAGAACTTGTCTAAAACTCATGGAATGAATAGTGCGAGCCAAATGCTAATGCTGCAAGCTGGGGCGCCCGACCTGGAGTGCAGCGCAATGGTGGGTGTCGCAGCGTAGCGACAGTTTTGCCTTGTTAGCTGATGACTTCATATAGGCCAATGTCCCGGGCGAAGTCTTCAAAAGTATCATGAGTCTTTACCCACCGATGCTTTACTTCTCCAGTCTCTTTCTGGTCCCACTCAAGATACATCACTTGCGGAGCTTCTGGATTCTCGAAATACAGGATGATTGGCGAATCAGCGCCCATGCCAAAATCAGCAATGCATACTGCTTTATCGTAAAGAATCTGCCCGACGCATGTCAGATCCTCGGTGTAAAAAGGATTCCGTTCCTCAGTGAGTGTACAGAACGGAGGTGGCATCAAAATGAGTTTTGATTCGTGAGGAAAAACTTTCGCCACACGTTCAGGGGATATGATGGGGTCGCCAAATTCCTGATTGTTGGGACTCTCGCCCTCTTTGGGCCACACGCCGCTATTGATAAGCTCCTTCAGTTGCTTCGGAAGCTTTAGCACTTCAGCCACCTAACGCCGCGAGCTTTGGCGTCCGACCTGGAGCGCAGCGGGAGCTTGGGTGTCCCAGCGAAGCGACAGTCTTGCCTTGTTAGGAGGCCTAAAGGGCACTACTTCCAAAATTGCCACCATTTCTTCTCTTCATAAAACGTGTGCCCCATCGTGTTGTCTTCCACACCGCTAGACTCTAGCTCGTACATCTCCTCTACGAAGATCAATGGTGGATCCTCTTCAGCATTGAGTATTTTGTCGCGTAGCTCCCCATTGCGTATGAACTCGACTGCATCTAGTTCCGCCGCGGCCGGATCTGAACTATCTACGAAGACCGTTTTGTAAAATCCCATTTTCCTGGGCTTTCCGTCGAAGTTCAGCAGAAAGTTCCTGCCGTTGACTAAGCACTCGTAACTTGGCATGGCCAACTAACGCCGCAAGCTGGGGCGCCCGACCTGGAGCGCAGCGGAAGGTTGGGTGTCCCAGCGAAGCGCCAGCCTTGCCTTGTTATTAGGCCATGGCGCTATGCCGAGACATCTTGCTTTGGCGTCTAGAGCTCTCATGGCGCTGCCAGCAAGAACACAAATAGCAATAGTGCGGTCCACGCGGACAGCTTGCGTAGTTGGTCTATGGACGAACTACCAGTGTCTGGGTCGAGAATTACACCAACGCTCACCATAGTCTGATGGTTCAAGAAAGTGTGGATAATCCTGCAAGGGTAAACCCCCACAATTATCCAGATCCAGAAGTAAACGGAAGTGATGCTCTCTAAGTTAATGAAGACCTGTAGTAATGCATAGACCGCGAATAGGTAATACCCGACCTTGGAGTAATCTTTGAGCTTTGTTTCAGATGGCACCACGTATCAAATGGCCTCATAACGCTGCGAGCTGGGGCGCCCGGCCTGAAGCGCAGCGGAAGGTTGGGTGTCCCAGCGTAGCGAAAGCCTTGCCTTGTTATGTGTCTGGGGCATCCTTTTCCTTCACGAAACCTGCCAGAACTGGGATGCTAGAAAGTAACTTTGGGCCACCCAATCCGTAGGCAAGAAGCAAACAACCAAAAAACACATTCCTCACAATCATCCAGGCGGACTCTGATTCGGGCTGCGTAGTGAATAAAGCAACGAACAGTGCACCCGCTCCCAAGAGAACTGCCAAGGATCGAAAAATAATCTGCTTCATCAAATAGTCCTTAGGTAAGACACATAACGCTGCAAGCTGGGGCGCCCGACCTGGAGCGTAGCGGAAGGTTGGGTGTCCCAGCGGAGCGACAGCCTTGCCTTG
This sequence comes from Halieaceae bacterium, assembly GCA_965601975.1. Lineage (GTDB taxonomy): Bacteria > Pseudomonadota > Gammaproteobacteria > Pseudomonadales > Halieaceae > JANQIO01. Next base: position 3,697,780 of record OZ271856.1, on the reverse strand, counting down.
TTATTGCGCCTTGTCATGTTAATTGATGTAAGAGATATCGAATGATTCATCAGTTCCACTAAATGATTCTGGGTTCGTGATCCTTACTCGAACCAATGCACTCGCTGTGGTGCCTTCAATCCAAAAGTCGTAAAGATTGTACGCGGCGGTCTCGCTTCCATCATTCTTAATCGAAGCTTGCACATAGGTAGCCTTTCTCATTTGGATTTCGGCGACAACGCCCAGGCGGTTAGCAATACCCTCGTCCTTCGATAGATGTGCCTCTGCAGCCAATCTGAGAGGATCATTCGAAACTTTCCAAGTCGCAAATATTAGAACAGCAGTCACCGCGAGAAATGCTATTGCTGCATATTTGGTTTTGGTGTGCATCAGAAATCGTCAGCTCTTTGGGCGCTATAACGCCTGAAGCAGCGGGCGGCTGTAAGCCGTCCGCTGCCTTTACTTGTTAGGTTGCCGGTCCAGCATGAGGCCGAGATATTCGATTCCACCAACTCTTCCATCCTTGAGAATGTCCAAAACTATATAACCGAGTTCGGGATGATCTAGAGTGACATTGCGATCAAATTGCCATTCAGATCCCGGCTTGTTGGGGCGACTGCTATCTACGAAGTAATCACCCCGAATCTTGGTGCAATTTCGAAGTGCGTCGTGTAGCTCAGTTTCACTGGGAACCTGTTCCATCGCAAGGTCTACGAGCCACTGGGGGTCGTAAGACTTCCAACGGCGCATCCAGAAGTAGACGCCGCACAGAATTGCGAGAACAAAAAGCGGTACAAACTCGATGAGACTCATGAGGCAATCTAACGCTTCAAGCAGGGGCGCGCGGTAGCGCGTCCCGGCGCGAAGCGGCCTTGCTGCCTTGACTTGTTAAGTGTCATTGCGCGCTCCGTGTGCGAACAACAGATAATTAGGTGCGTAGCCAGTAACCACGATACTCGCCGATACGTGGACTCCCAGCAACGGCACTAGAGCGAATCCAAGCAATGCCGGATCAAATGGTTCAGTGATTAGGATAATTGCTAGTCCCAGCAAAGCTAGGGTGCAGCAAAGCAGAAAGAAACCGGCCAGCACCCGGTAGAAGGCACCAAGTTTTGCTACTTCATTTCTGGCTGGAGATTTCATCGCAAGGACATTTAACGCCGCAAGCTGGGGCGCCCGACCTGGAGCGCAGCGGAAGGTTGGGTGTCCCAGCGAAGCGACAGCCTTGCCTTGTTAGGCGGCGTTTCGCCCATTGTTTCTACCTTTTCGTAAACCATAGGCAAACCGTTGATAATCCCGCCTTGATGGTAGTGAAACCTTGTGCCAAACATGACGGCCTTACCAGGTCGTTTCCACCCGCCGAGCACTATTTTTAGTGTCGTGGTCCCAGCATCCGTGCTCTCAAGATGCAGCAGGTCTTCAGCATGCTCAATCCCCTGCCCAATAAAAGGATCTTCACACTTTTCAGTCTTACAGATCTTGAATGAGTCAACACCCACTACGAGAAACTCAAAACCCTGATCGTATTGGGTCACGTGAAGTAGCTTCCATGTGCCCAAGTAATCTTCGACCTTGAGGGGCTCACCATGGGCGTACGCACCAATAAGTAATGAGGCAAGGACCGCGATTTTCTTTAGATTCACCATTCTCGAAGAAACACTCAAAGCCGCCTAACAGCTAAGTATGTGTCCCGGGTGACATAACATCCGGGCGCATGTTGTTGAAATCGTGTCGTCGGTATCCATGTGTAAATTCTCGCAATAACAACAGCTTAAGGGGAATAGGCCAAAAGTCTTAGTGACAAAGCGCGCCAAGTCTCAGAAGAATTTCACCATTTCCGGTCAATCTGTTCTTTGCGTAGTTTTCGAAACTCATAATAAAAACAATGACATAAGTGAGAATATGGTGGGGGTATTACCCGGGGGTCCCATGAAAAACGGGTTGATTTCAGCTTGACTTCAAATACTGTATAAATAAACAGTTATTAAGGAGGTCGAGATGGAAGATGTTCGCCCGCAGTTGCCCCGGGGCTCCACTCGGTTCATGGACCGTGTCCGCCAGGATATGCGGGAACGTGGCTACGCCTATCCCACTGAAAAGACCTACTGTCTTTGGATAAAGCGCTTCATTCGCTTTCACGACAAACGCCATCCAGAGGCGATGGGAGCGGATGAAATTAACGGCTATCTGAGCTTTCTTGCGACGCGGTACGGATGCTCTCCGGCCACCCAGCGAGTCGTCTTGAATGCGCTTGTGTACCTCTATCGTAAGTTTCTCGACCGTGAGCTGGAACCGTTGTTATTTGAACACGCGAAACAGAAGCGACGCTTGCCGGTCGTGCTTTCGCATGCGGAAGTCATGCGAATCATGGAGCATCTCGGAGGAGTCCATAGAGTCATGGTCGAACTTCTTTATGGCGCGGGTTTGCGCCTGAACGAGATGCTCTCGCTTAGGGTGAAGGACGTTGATTTCGAAATGAATACGATCACTGTGCGATCGGGGAAGGGTGATAAGGATCGGACAACTCTGTTGCCCGAAAGCCTGAGCACAGCTCTACAGGAGCAGGTGGCTTATGTGGCAAAGCTTCATCGCCGAGATCTGGAGGACGGATATGGCGAAGCATACATGCCCTATGCTCTGGCTAAGAAGTACCCTGCAGAGTCACGAGAACTCGGGTGGCAGTTTCTGTTCCCCGCGACACGTATTGGTCCCGACCCTCGCACAGGCGCGTTTCGTCGTCACCATTTACATCAGTCGGCGTTGCGCAAACACATTGCGAAAGCAAGGAAAGCAGCCGGTATGCTCAAACCCGTGCATTGCCACACATTCCGCCACAGCTTCGCCACTGGCCTCCTGGAGAAAGGTTACGACCTGCGCACCATCCAGAAGCTGCTCGGACACAGCGATGTAAAAACTACTGAGATTTACACACACGTATTACGGCGCGGGCCGCTAGGTGTGATCAGCCCGCTGGACGGCTAGTATGCCTCCCACGGCGAACAGATATCGATCAGGCTGCCGTCCGGGTCTTTGGTCAGGAAGCGGCGCTGCCCGTAGAACTCGTTGCGGGGCGGCTGCACGATTTCAAGCCCCATGGCCTGGGCTTTCTCGAAGCTGGCGTCTACGTCGTCAACAACGAAGGTGATGTACATGCCGGTAGGAGATTGCTGGTACTCACTGGGCACCAGCTCGTGGTTTTGCTGGATGATGCCGTATTCGATGTGCGGCTGGCCGGGCACGTTCAACTGCACGTACCAGTCGCTATCGTACTTCACTTCCAGGCCCAGCAGCGCCACATAGAAGTCGCGGCTGGCCGGCAGGTCGGCCGAGCAGATGTTCGGCAGAATTCTCATGATTCCTCGGGATTCCGGTAGTTGAGTGCGAAAGACAGGAAAGCCAGCGATGCCAGCAGGGTGCCGCCCACGCCCACGAAGGTGATGAACGTGCGCATAGACTGCCCCTCGGGGTTGGGCACCGGGATCCCTTCCGGACCGATCACGTGCATGACTGGCGGGCCCCACAGAGCGTACATGTCCATCAGTACGGTGCCAAAAAAGCCGATCGCAATCAGCAGCGTTTCTGCCGAGCGCGCCCGCCTGTACAGCAGGAACGCGGCGGCGAAAAGAATGTAGGGTGAGATGGTGATGGTGGATAGAAACATGCTGTTCCTCCAGGTTCCCTAACACAGGCTCGGGTTGTCGATGCCAAAGCGGGCATTTACACGTGCCCGCACCCAGTCGTCGGCCTCCTCGCGGGTGCGAAACACGCGTGTCTCCCAGGGTATGGGCTCAACCATTGACGCCCACATCCGCGACAGGCCGAAGTACAGGTCCTTGTCCGCCACCAGCGCCACAATCACGTCCGGGTTGCGTTGGGCGGCGGCCAGAGACTCCTGGGCGATACGACCGATGGTTTCGGCGGTGATACCAATTTCCGTGACGGCCAGGAAATCGCTGATCGAGTAGCGATAGCGTTGGAATTGATCAGGCGCTTCGGCGAAATGCGACAGCAGCGTCTCGCGGTATTCATCGTCGGCGATAAAGCCGCTGTAGGCTAGTACGACGCCCTGTTCATCGTCCGTGACCTTGAGCTCTATACCCATCGGTGGCCGCTCCGCTGGACCCTGTCCCGGTTCCTCTGTAATTCTTGCCGCAAACGGCCCGCGGAACAAGCAAGCGGCGCACCTGCGGGATTAGCGGAATTTCAAGTCATCGATGCCGAACAGGGTTTGCACGCGCTCGCGAATCCAGGTCTCGGTCTCTTCCCGGGTTCGGTAGATGCCGATCTCCCAGGGGACGGCGCCGGCCAGGGAGGCCCACATTCGCGACAGCCCGAAATACAGATCGTTGTCGGCGATCAGCGTGACCACGGATTCACCGTTCTTTTCCGCAGCTTCTTCCGAGGCGCGCGCAATGAGTGAGACTGACTCCATCTCCACGTTCATGTCGGTCACCGCCAGGAAGTCGCTGATGGAGTAGCGGTAGCGGCTGTAGTCCTCGGCGGGCTGGGCGTAGTGCTTCAGCACTGAACTGCGGAATTCCTCGTCAGTGACGAAGCCGCTGTAGGTGAAAATCACACCGGCGCCGCCATCAACGATTGTTTTTGTGTACGCCATGTCGTGTGCTGTCGGCCCGCGCCTAGACGCCGCCGGTCAGGGCCTCGGGCTCTTCCTCGGGCAGCTCGCCTTTCTTCACCAGCCGCTCCAGGTCGTCAAGGATTACGTAGAGGCTGGGCACCAGCAGCAGTGTGATGACCGTGGCGAACACGATACCGAAGGCCAGCGATACGGCCATGGGGATGATGACTTTTGCCTGGGTGCTGGTTTCCATCAGCATTGGCACCAGCGCGCAGAACGTGGTCAACGAGGTCAGGATGATGGCGCGGAAACGTTTCATGCCGGCCAGTACCGCGGCTTCCGCCCGGGGTACGCCTTCTTTCACGGCGCGGTTCACGAAGTCCACCATGATCAGGCTGTCGTTCACGACCACGCCCGACAGGGCGATGATGCCCACCATCGACATCATGCTGATGGCGTAGCCGGTCACCATGTGTCCCACCACGGCACCGATGATGCCGAAGGGAATCACGCCCATGATGATCAGCGGTTGCAGGTAGGACTTGGTGGGGATGGCCAGCAGCGAGTAGATGCCGAACAGCGCCAGGGCGAAGCCGATGATCATGCTCTGGGCCGCCAGCTCTTCTTCCTCCGACATGCCCGAGGTGCCCCAGGTCAATCCCGGGTACTTGGCCTGCAACTCGGGTATGAAACTGCCGATCAGCTCCCCCGTGATGCGGCCCGGTTCCACCTTGTCGGTTTCCGCTTCGGCGGTCACTTCCACCGCGCGCTGGAAATCGATGCGGGTGAGCTGGTTGAAGCCCGGCTTCACTTCCAGCTGTGCCACCGAGTCGAATGGCACGCGGCCGCCGTCCGGGGTGGTGATGAACATGCTGTCCAGGCTCGCGGTGGTGCGGCGGTCCTCTCGCGGGTAGCGCACCAGCACCTTGATCTCGTGGGTGCCGCGCTGGATGCGCTGGGCCTCGGCGCCGTAAAAGGCGTGGCGCACCTGGGAGCCCAGCTCGAAGCGGGTGATGCCCAGCGCCTCGGCTTCGGGCTTGATGTCGATGTGGAACTCGTCCGACACGGCGCTGACGCTGCTCTGGATGTCGTAAAGGCCGTAGTACTCCTTGAGCTTCTCTTCCAGCTCCAGGGACGCGGCCTGCAGGGCTTCCCAGTTCGGGTGGGCCAGGTCGAAGGCAATGTCCGAGCCGAAGCCGGGGCCGTCTTCGATGTAGAAAGACAGCACCTCGGTACCGGGAATCTCGCCCACCGCGTCGCGCCACTTCAGCATCACGTCCTTGGTGCTCAGCTCGCGGTCCTGGGCCAGCACCAGTTCCGCCAACATGAAGCCGCCGGTCAGGCCCTGGCTGTAGGCAAACTGGTTGCGCAGCAGCGACTGGCCATCGTTCTCAGCCTGGTACTCCGCGTCGATTTCGTACAAGGTCGCCGCGATCTGGCCAATGACTTCCAGGGTTCGGCGCTGTGGCGTGCCCTCGGTCATCTCCAGGCTCACCTGGATGAATTCCCCCTCGGTTTCCGGAGCCCACACCATGCGTACCTGTCCGCTGACAACAATGCCGATGGTAAGGATCAGCATGCTGAGGAAGGCGGCCGCGGTCAGGTAGCGCCGGCGAATACACCGCTCGACAAAGGGCCGGTAGCGGTGTTCGACAAAGTGCCGCAGGCGGCGGTTCACACCTTCCTGCACGTGGTCGACGGCCACCATCCAGCCTTTCGTGGCCGGCGGGCTCTCCGCCAGGTGGGCGGGGAGGATCCACTTCGACTCCACCAGCGAAAACAGCAGGCAGAAGATCACCACGAAGCCGATGGCTTCGCCAAATACGCTCAGGCCCCCCTGAATGAACAGGGTCGGCATAAAGGCCACGATGGTGGTCAGTACGCCGAAGGTCGCGGGGGTCGCCACTTTCAACGCGCCGTCGACAATCGCCTCGACGCTGTGTCCGCGTTCCTCCTGTTCCGTGTAGGCCGCCTCACCGATGATGATGGCATCGTCCACCACGATCCCCAGCACCAGGATGAAGCCGAAGGCACTGACGATGTTCAGCGTACCGCCCACCCAGGGGCTGCCGAACACGGCCATGCTGCCGAGGAAGCAGATGGGAATCCCCACCATCACCCAGAAGGCGAGTTTGATCTCGAGGAACAGCGCCAGCACGATGAACACGACGATGGCGCCCATGGCCAGATTCTTCGTCATCATGCCCAGGCGCTCGCCCAGGTAGTAGCTGAAGTCGGACCACACGGTGAGCTTCACGGAATCCGGCAGCAGTTCGTTCTTGCGGTCCACGTATTCCTGCGCCGCGGCGGCGGCCTTGATGATGTCCTGGCTGCCCATGGCCATGATCGGCAGGGCGATGGAGTACTTGCCGTTGAAGAGCGCAAAGCCGGTCAGGTCCTCGAAGCCGTCGTCGATGGTGGCGATATCGCCCAGCAGCAGGCGAGTGCCGTCCGGGAAGGTTTGCAGCACCAGGTTTTCGAAGTCTGCCTGGCGATAGGCCTGGCCCTGGGTGCGCAGCAGGATGTCGCCGGATTCGGTGCGCACCGAGCCGCCCGGCAGGTCGATGGAGGAGGCAGCCACAATCTGTGCCACCTGGCCCAGGGTCAGGTTGTACTCCTGCAGCCGGTGCTCGGAGATTTCGATGGCGATTTCGTAGTTGCGCGCGCCCCAGATTTCCACCGAGGAAATGTCCGGGTGCGAGACCAGGTCCAGTTTCACCTGCTCCGCCAGCTCTTTCATGCTGCGCTCGTCCAGGTCACCCGCCACCTGGATGATCAGCGCCTGAAAGGGCAGCTCCACCCGGCCGATGATGGGCTTCTCGGCGCCCTCGGGGAACGACGGGATCGCATCAACGCGGTTCTTCACCTCGTTGATCATCTCGATCATGTCGTCTTCGTTCTCGGGCTCGATGATGATGAAAGCGAGGGACTCGCGGGCATCCGATTCGATGCGCTCGATGCCTTCCAGGTCAGACAGGGCCTCTTCGATGCGCAGCACAATGCCCTGTTCCACTTCCTCGGGGGCTGCGCCGGGGTAGGCCATGGTGATCTGGATTACGTCGATCTCGAACTCGGGCATCATGGTGCGCTTGATCATGATGGCCGAGAGAAGCCCCACGGCGACGATCACCAGCATCAGCAGGTTGGCCGCCACCGGGTTGGTGGCGAACCAGGGGATGATGCCCTTGGGGATCTTGCCCTGTGGAGTCTCGCTCATGCCGCGTTGGCGGGCTTACTGTCTTCCGCGCCAGTGGGGGAGGGGGGCTGGGTCGACGTCTGGTCAGGCTGGGCCGGCTGGGCCGGTTCCGCTGCGGGTGCGCCCGCGGCTTCCATCAATGTTTCCTGGCGACGGGTGCTGGTGCGCTCGCCGATTTCCACGGCCATGCCCGGCAGCGCGTCGCTGAGAATCGTCAGCGATACCAGGTCGCCGTTCTGCAGGCCGCCGCTGACATAGACTTCATCACCGCCGGTGCGCAGGGTCGTCACCTGGCGATTGCGCAGGGTGTTCTGCTCGTCCACCACCCACACCAGGTTGCCCGCGCGCACCACGTAGCGGGGCAGTACTACCAGGTCGTTCATGACCTTGCCGATCACGTTGGCCTTTACAAACGTGCCCACCCGCAGGGGTTCGTGGGTGCCCACGCCCAGGGCGTAGGGGTCGTCGATGCGGGCCACCGCAAACAATACGCGCGAGCGCTCGTCCAGCGCTGCCTCGGTGCGGTCAAGCCGGGCGGTCCAGTGGGTTACGGTGCCGCCGATGTCGGTGTACAGGTCGACCGGCGGGGCCTCTTCGTCGCTGTAGCCGTCGACGCCGGGCAGGTCCAGGTAGCCGAGCTTGCCCTGGGGGACCGCCAGGCGAACCTCGGCGAAGTCCACGGCGAACACCCGGGCGATGGAAGTGCCGGGGGCCACAAACTTGCCCAGGTCGGCGTGCTTCTGCTGGATCAGCGCGTCATAGGGCGCGCGAATCACGGTGCGCTCCAGGTCGTCCTCGGCCTTGCGGAAATCCGCCTGGGCGGAGTGCAGCTGGGCTTCCGCCTGTTCCAGCTGGGGTTTTCTCAGGTAGAGGTCGCGGGCCTCGGGGCTGCGCGAGCCGCGGTTGGGCAGTTTCTTCCATTCGCGCAGGGCCACTTCCGCGCGGCCTTTTTCCTGGGCCAGGTTGGCCTCGGCGGTTTCCACCTGGGCGCGGGCCCGCAGCAGGGCCGCCTGGTAGTCGCGGTCGTCGATGCGCGCCAGCACATCATCCTTCGCGACATAGCCGCCGGCGTTGTAATTCGGGGATACCTCGATGATCTTTCCGCTGACTTCCGCCACCAGCGTGGTGTCGCGGTGGGGCGTGACGGTGCCCTGGGCCTGCACCGGGATGCGCAGGTCCTGCAGTACGACCTCGGCCACATCCACCAGCGGCACGATCGGGCGCGCGGGCTCGATTACGCTGTCCGGGCGCGCAAGCACCAGCACCACGGCAATCGCGGTAGAAGCAGCCACCAGCAGCACCGGGGCCAGGGTTTTCAGGGAGAGTTTCGCCACGCTGTGTCCTCGTCGTCCCGTTCAACGGTCGCTCAGCGCAAACCGTTGACAGGACTAGAGATTTTATTACGTCGCGGCGGTTTGTAGGGATTAATTTCCGGTAATAAAGCCAAAGCGTGAACCGTGCACGGTCCACGCTTGATACGGAACAAGATTTCGTACCGCTAGGCGGCGGCCGGCTTGTCCATATGCACATCCATCTGCGGGTAGGGGATGGAGATGCCTTTCTCGTCGAAGCGGGTCTTCACCTTGGCGTTGGTGTCCCACAGCACCGCCCAGTAGTCACTCGACTTCACCCAGGGCCGCACGATGAAATTGACGCTGGAATCCGCCAGCTCCGACAGTTCCACCACGGGGGCGGGTTCCGCCAGCACTCGCTCGTCCTCGGCCAGTATTCGCTCCAGCTCCCCTTTCACCAACCGGATGTCGTCCTCGTAGGACACGCCGAACACCATATCCACCCGGCGCGTGTCCCGTGCCGAAAAGTTGGTGATGGTGCTGTCGTAGATGCCGCCGTTGGGCACGATGGTGACCTTGTTGTCAGGCGTCACCAGTGTGGTGGTGAAAATGCCGATGGCTTCCACCGAGCCGGTAGTGCCGGCGATATCCACGAAGTCTCCCTTCTGGAAGGGCCGGAACACGATCAGCATGACGCCGGCGGCGAAGTTGCCCAGCGAGCTTTGCAGTGACAGGCCGATGGCGAGGCCGGCCGCACCCAGCAGCGCTACCAGTGAGGTGGTGTTGACGCCGAGCTGGTCCAGCGCCGCGACAATGACAAACAGCAGCAGCGCCCAGCGCAGGATAGAGCTGACGAAGCCCACCAGCATTTCGTCGACGCCGCCCTTGTGCATGATTTTGCCGACAATGCCGACCACGGCCGAGACGACGATGCGACCGATGATGAAGATGATGATCGCCAGGGCGATGTTGATGCCCCAGGGCATGACGTAGGTATTGAACAGCGCCTCGATATCCAGGTTCTCGAGCATGTGACCCCCTCGGTCGGTGTTTATCCTGGCCTACAAGGTAGTCAAAAATGGGGGTGCAGAGAAACTTTTTTGCGCTCAAGAGGGGAAACTACCCTCTTTTGTGACGGGGTTTAAAGAGCGGGCAGGGGGTAGTCCGGACACCTACAAGGGGGGCGTAGGACGCCGGCCTGCCCGCGTGAACTGTGAATTCGATTGCTAGCCGTTGACCACGTCGACCTTCAGGCCGGTGCTGGCCTGGGGCAGGCTGGTGGTCAGTACCTCGCCCTGCAGGTCGCCACCCACCGGGCGTACCAGCAGCTGGACCTGGCCGGTGCCGTCGACGCGTCGCCCCAGGGTGTCGACTTCGACCCCGCGCAGGCGGCCTTCCACCACGGTGTAAATGCGGTCGTCACCGTACAGGCTCTGCACCGGCACGCCGGTCACCTGCTGCAGCACCGGCATCACCACGGTGACATCGACCGCCTTGCCCAGTTCCAGCGATTCGTCGCTGCCAACCCGAAACAGGCCGTCCACGCCGGAGCGTCCGCTGGAGACCTCCGCCGCGAGCTGGTCCAGCTCAATACTGCGGAAGCTGCCGTCTTCCAGCCGCGCGGTGATGATCTCGCCGCGGGCCATGGCCTGCTTTACGCGATTGACCGCGGAACCCGGCAAAGTCACACGGACCTGGAGAGCCGCGGTATCGTAAATTTCCAGCAGTACTTCCCCTTCACGCACACGGTCTCCCGGGGAGGCTTCAATGCGCGAAACACGGCCGCGAAAGGGGGCGGTCACGAGGGTCCGCGACAGGCGCAGCTCCTGTTCTGCGAGCAGGGCTTCTGCCCGGGCCACGGCGGCCTCGGTGACGGCAATTCTCTGGGGGTGGTTGTCGACCAGCAGCTGCTGTTCCGCCAGCTGGATCGCCTGGCGGGCCACCGCGGCGCGGGTGTCTTCCAGTTGCTCCGTGGCTACCAGGTTCTGCTTCTGCAGTTTTTCCAGGCGCTTCTGCTTGGCGATAGTCAGCTCGTGCAGCTCGCGCATGTGCTTGAGCACTTCCTTGTCTACTTTGAGCTGGCGCTGCAGGGTGGCCAGGGCGGCGCGGGCTTCGGCGGCATCCGCCTGGCGTTGCTGGAAGCGCAGTTCCTCGTCGGCGTCGTCCAGCGACATCAGCACCGTACCTTTTTCCACCAGCTCACCTTCGCTCACGTTGAGGGCGTTGACGGTGGCCGTCACCGCCGCGGTGAGCTGGGCGTGGCGCGGGGTTTCCACCCGGCCAAACAGGCGCAGCTCCGGCGCGATGTCCTGGGCGGTGACTTCCATCGTGGTCACTGGGAAACTCTTCTCCTCGACTTCCCTGGCGTCGTGGTTCGGAGCGGTGGCCATCAGGGTCCCGGTCGTGGCCAGGCCCATCACACCGATCAGCATCAGCGCCTGGTTTTTCCTCGAGGGTTTTCTAATTCGCAAATTGAACTTCATGGTGTACTCCTTCGCGACGCAGCGGAGCCAGTTGCTCCAGTACAGACAGGATCGTGGGGATAACGAAGAGGATCAGGGTGGTGCCGTACAGCAGGCCAAAGCAGATCACTACCGCCAACGGCACCATCACCTCGCCCATGGGGGAGGTCTCCATCATGAGCGGGCCGAGGCCGAAGGTGGTAGTCAGCGAGGTCAGTATCACCGGCCGCAGGCGCGTGCCGCAGGCTTCTTCCAGCGCGGCGTGGGCATCCAGGCCACGCAGGCGCGCCTCCCGGTAAGACGTGATCAGGATGATCGAATCGTTGACGATCACGCCGGTCAGGGTGAATACACCCATGATGGCCAGCGCCCCCAGGTTCAGGTCCAGCAGGTAAAGGCCACCCAGCGCGCCGGTCAGGCCCAGCGGAATGGCCGCCATGACCGCCAGCGGCCAGCTCCAGGAGGCGAAGATCCAGGCCAGGATCAGGTAGATCAGCAGCAGGCCGATGACCGCGCCCAGCATCATGTCGCCCATGACCTTGGCTTCCTCGGCGGAACCCTCGCCCAGCCCGTAGCTGACGTCGTAGCGCTGCAGGATGGCGGGAATGATCTCTTCCTCCAGGTCCTCGATGATGGCCATGGGGGTGTTGATCTTCTTGTCGACGTAGGCAAACACGTTCACGGCCTTGCGGGCATCCCGGTGCTGGATACGGTCGATGCCGCGGCGGCTAGAAACCTCGGCCACCGCCGGCAGCGGCATGACCTCGCCGTCGGGCGTGGTGATGGGCAGGCTGTACAGGGTGTCCAGGCGGTTGCGTTCGGCGGCGGGCAGGCTCACGTTCACTTCCAGCTCGGCGTCGTTCTCGGTGAACAGCTGCACCCGGTGGCTCTCGAAGGCGGCGCGCAGCTGGCGGCCGACTTCGGCGCTGGTCAGCCCCAGTGAACGGCCCTCCGTGTTGAGGCTGATGATCCACTGCTCTTTGCCGTAGGGCAGGTCGTCGTAGGCGCTGAGCACACCGGGGTAGGTGGCGATTTTCGAGGTCAATTCCTCGGCGGCGGCCTTCAGCTCGCGCACGTCGTTGCCGGAGAAATACAGCTGCAGGTCCGGCCAGTTGCCGTCGCCGGAACCGATGCGCAGCTGTTCCACGATGGGCGACTTCGGCAGGCGCTCTTTCCAGGCGGCAATGAACTCATCCAGGGTGACGGTGCGGGTTTCCGGCGAGGTCAGTTCCACCCAGAGGGTGCCGTACTGGCTGCCGAACTTGCGCTGCTCATCCAGGTAGGCGAAGTTGCGGTTGATCACGTGGGTGACGATCAGGCCGCCGCCCAGGGCGCGGTCGGTTTCCTCGGCGGTCTGCGCCATGGTTTCCAGCCACCGCTCTTTCTGGTAGTCGGTGGTGCCCGCCGCGAACTGCATGTAGGAATCCACGAACTCGAAGTCGACGTTGACGTTCAGGTCGGGCTTGACCCGGCCGGTGGCCAGCAGGCTGATGGCCACCAGGAAACCGAACAGGGCGATGGCCAGCACCGAGCGGCGGTTGCCCAATGCCGTGTGCAGCGTCGGCAGGTACACGTTCTCGCGGAAGTGGTTGAAGCGGGTGTCGAACCAGGTCCTCAGTCGGGAAGGCTCTTCATGCTCCATGGCCTCGAAGCTGTGGCGCAGGTGGCCCGGCATGATCAGGAAGCACTCGATCAGCGAGGCGATGATCACGCACACCATCAGCAGCGGAATCTCGCGAATGAAGGGCTCGTTGATGACCAGCAGTGGCAGGAAGGCCGCCAGGGTGGTCAGTGAGGACGCCATCACCGGCGCGAACATACGCTGGGCGCCGTGTGCGGCGGCGTTGACGGGCCCTTGCCCTCGTTCATACAGCGATAGCGAGTGCTCACCTACGACAATCGCGTCGTCCACGACAATGCCCAGCGCCATCACCACGCCGATCACGCTGATGAAGTTGATGCTGCCGCCGAAACCGTAGAACACCGCCAGCGCACCGAGGAAGGACACCGGGATGCCGACGGTGACCCAGAAGGCCACGCGGCCGTTGAGGAACAGGAACAGGGTGGCGATCACCAGCAGCAGGCCGCCCAGGCCGTTCTTCACCACCAGGGCGATCTGGTTGTAGGCGAAGCGCCAGGCTTCCAGCCAGATGGTGACCTTCACGCCGCGCTCTTCCAGGGCCTGGGCGTTGTCGGCCTCCCAGTCGTAGAGAATGTCGGCGGCGTCCAGGGTGTCGGACTCGATGCCCCGGCGCAGGCGAATCATGATGGCGGGGCGCGACTCGTAGTAGACCATGCGCTGGTCGTCTTTCTGGCGGCGCTCGACCTGGGCCACGTCGCCCAGGCGCAGCAGCTCACCGTCGTCACCCAGCCGCACCGGCAGCTGTTCGAATTCCTCGGCGCTGCGGCGCTGGTCCAGGCTGCGCAGCTTGCGTTGGAGTTGGCCACCGCCCGCGTTCCCGGCCGGCACGTCGGTGCTGCTGTCGAGAACGCTGGCGGCGATGGCCGACAGGGGAACGCCAAGTTCAAACAGGGTTTTGCTGTCCACCTGGATGGCAATTTCTTCTTCCGGCACGCCGCGGAATTCCACCTTGTCGACGCCGCGGGCCAGCAGGTCGCGCTCGATTTCCCGGGCGATGGGGATCAGCTCCTCAACGCTGCCGTCACTGGAAATGAGAATCGCGGCCACCGTGTCCAGCCACTGGGCTCGCTGGATGGAGGGGGGCTCGATATCCACCGGCAGGTCGCGCACCTGGGCCACGGCCTGCTTGACCCAATCCAGGGCCTCGATCATGTCGGTGCCCTTGTCGAAGCCGACGGTGATTTCCGTGGCCCCGTCGATGGTCGAGGAGGTCAGCCGGTTAAGCCGGGTCAGGGAGCGCAGCTGGTATTCCACCGGCTGGGTGACCAGCCGCTCCACGTCCTCGGCGCTGGCGCCGGGCCAGGCGATCTGCACGTCGACCCGGTGGTGTTCCTGGGTAGGGTTCAGCTGCACGTTGAGCTGGCGCACGCCCCAGATGCCCGCCAGGATCAGCATGATCATGAGCAGGTTGGATGCGAGCCGATGACGGGTAAACGTCTCGATCAGGTAGTGGGGCTTGCTGAAGTCGGGCTCGTGCATGATGCGAATCCGAGTTGTTTAGTGTTATACATAACTATATCACCACTACGGTCTAACTATGCAAGCCGTTTTTTAGAAAAATTTGTTCTCAGTGGACGGCGGCTAATAGTTGGGTCTATAAAACTCAATAAAATTAATGACTTAATTCGATACGAGGTGTGATATGAGCAAGCGCTACGAGAACCCGGCGGCCCTGCTGTCGGCCCCCGGCGAGCAACTCGGGCCCACGGAATGGCTGGATATCACCCAGGAACGCATCAACCAGTTCGCCGATGCCACTGGTGATCACCAGTGGATCCACGTGGACCCGGAGCGGGCAAAGGATGGGCCGTTTGGCGCCACGATCGCCCACGGCTACCTGAGCCTGTCGCTGGCGAATTTCTTCCTGCCGCAGCTGATGACCGTGGACCAGATATCCATGGGCGTGAATTACGGCTGCGAAAAGGTGCGCTTTCCGGCACCGGTGCCGGTGGGTTCCCGGCTGCGCGGGGCCGGCGAGGTGATCAGCGCCGAGGAAGTAAAAGGCTGTGTGCAGGTGGTGGTTCGGGTCACCGTGGAAATCGAGAACAGCGAGCGGCCCGCCTGCGTGGTGGACACGATCTCGCGCTTCTATCCCCAACAAGCGTGAAAAAGGGGTCAGTACCCGTATCCGGTGACAGAAAAGGGTGCTGACCCCAGGTAGGAACCAGGGATAACGCAAGGAGCGTCAGCGGGCAGCGTAGCCCTCAGTTTCCGGCTGCTCGAAGCGCCAGCGGCCGGGCTCCAGGGCAAAGTAGGTCACCTTGCCGATCTGGCGGGCTTCACACTCCACCCGGTATTCGCGGTCACCGCCGCGTTCGGTGGCGTTGAAGTAGTAGTGGTACTGCCCGGCAGCGGGCTGGGGTGCTGCGTAGGTATCCCCCGCCTTCAGGGGCAGCATCTCCCGCTGGCTGACCGACTCGAAGCGGTCCAGGCAGGCCCGGTGGGCCTGGTCATCCCGGGCGAGTTCGGCATGGGCGACCCCCGCGGTGAGCAGGGTGGTGGCGCTGGCAGCAACCAGCATGGCAAGACTCAAGATTTCGCGTGTTTTCATGGGTAAACCCCCAAAAATATTCACTATGGACCGGAATTCGTCTACAAAAGTTCTAAAACAAGACTAGTTCCGTTATGCAACTATAGCAGTACGGTTCTATAATGCAACTAATTTGTAATGGGGGCCGGAATCCGTTACATTGCGCCGGAATTGCTCTGTATGGGGACAGTTAACTTAATTGCCGGGTTGATCCCGGGTGCAACTAGTGAGTTAGCAATTAAGTTAACTGTCCCCGTACGGAGCTACCCCAAGCTAAGTAAACTGTCCCCGAAATAACAGGCAGCAACAGGACTTATGGTTAAGAAATCTTTCAGTGACATGGCCTGCTCCGTGGCGCAGTCCATGGACGTGATCGGCGAGTGGTGGAGCATGCTGATCATTCGCGACTTCTTTATTGGCAAGGGACAGCGCCGCTTCGAGCAGCTGCGCGACAGCCTCGGTATCTCGCGCAATATCCTGACCGAGCGGCTGAAGACCCTTACCGAGGCAGGGGTGATCGAGCGCGTGCCCCTGCAGGAGGGCGGCAAACGCTGCATCTACCAGCTCACTGACAAGGGCCGTGACCTGCTACCGGTACTGGTCGCCATAACCCAGTGGTGGGATCGCTGGGAACGTCCCGAGGAAGACCGCTACCTGGTCACCCGCGACCGGGAGTTCGGCGAGGAAATCGCGCCGGTGACGGTGATGAGCGCCCGGGGCAAACCCCTGAAGTACGGTGAGCTGTACATGACCGTAATCACCCCGCGCGGCGAGATGAAGATTCCCGAGTGGCCGCTGGATCCTGCGGCACTCTCGGACGAGAACCTGGAGCAGGTCGGCTAATCGCGTTGGAATTCAACGAAACCGAGGTCGCCCCCGCCCACCCTTCGGCGACCGTTGTCCTGGTGAGAGACGGGCCGGAATCCCTGGAAGTCCTGATGGTGCGCCGCAGCCGCGACGTCAAGCACATGGGCGGCATGTGGGTGTTTCCCGGCGGGCGCATCGACGCGGACGACGGTGACGTGGAGGCGGACCCCGACGGCACCGCCCTCAATGCGGCCATTCGCGAAACCCTCGAGGAAACCGGCCTGGTGATCGCCGCCGACCACCTGTTCCAGATTTCCCACTGGACCACACCCATCGGCGCGAAGAAGCGCTTTGCCACGTGGTTCTTTGCCGGCGTGCTGGAGGCACACCAGGATGTGATCGTGGACGGCGGCGAGATCGCGGACCACCGTTGGATCAAGCCGGCGGCTGCCCTCGCGGAGCGGGAAACCGGCGAACTGCGCCTGATGCCGCCCCAGTTCATTACGCTGCTGGAGCTGGATGCCTTCGAGGACTGCGGGGCGCTGAGTAACGGCCTGGGTGCACGCTCCCCGATTGACTACGCGCCGCGGGTCACGCAGCTCGACGAGGCCATGCACTTCCTCTATGCGGGGGATGCCGGTTTTGAGAACAGCGATCCCACCGTAGAGGGCACCCGCCACCGCTGCATCATGTGCGGCAACGAGATGACCTACTTGCGGGAGATCTGACTGACGTCAGATCTGGGGAATCGGCGCCGGGTCGATAGGCAGTACTGCCTGCCCGTAGCGCTGGGCCCGCTCCGACAGCGTCGCCTGGGCTTCCTCCACCCCGATCATCAGGATGAACCTGCCTTCGAGGATCCCGTCCAGGGCAAAATTCGCCAGCTCGTCCAGGTCCTGGAACTCCACCTCCATGCCGTATTCCGCCATCACCTTTTTGAATTTCTCGACGGTGGGTGCGGGTATGCCGGGCTTCTCCCGGGCCAGCTCCGCCGGCCGGTTACGCTCGGTGGTCCAGATGCCGGTGTCCAGCATGCCGCCGGAGGGATAGAACAGTGAGGCGGCGAGTTTGGTCTCTTCGCTCTTCAGCTGCGCCCCCAGGCACTCGGTGATGATGGATACCGCCGCCTTGCTGGAGGCATACACCGACTGGTAGGGCAGGGGAGAAATGCCCCCGTCACCCGAGGACGTGTTGACGATATGGCCTTCCTCGCCGCCCGCGATCATGCGCGGTACAAACGCCTGGATGCCGTTGACCACACCCATCACGTTCACGCCGTGCACCCACTTCCAGTCGTTGGGCGTGGTGTCCCAGATGTTGGCGGAGGGCGCGGCCACGCCGGCGTTGTTGAACAGCAGATGGCAGGCGCCGTACTTTGCATAGACCGCGTCGGCCAGTGCGTTGACCGAGTCCGGGTTGGACACGTCGCAGACTTCGCCGCTGCACTCACCTTGGCCGTCGACCTCGGACAGCATGCGATCCAGGGCGCTTTGCTCCACATCCCCGATGACGACCTTTGCGCCCCGGGCCAGGAGCTGGCGCACCAGTGCCGCGCCAATGCCGCTGGCGCCTCCGGTGACGACGGCGACCTTACCTTCGAATGAATCCATGCTGCGACTCCTTGCTGACTGGGCGGTCCAGTCTAGCAAGAAGGCCGCAGCGGGCCGCGTTCAGCGGTTCAACATGCCCAACTGCCACATCATGAAGATGCGCTGGTCCGCCACATCGCGGACACGCAGCTCCAGCGGCTTGCCCTGGCCGTGGCCGGCGTCGCGGTTCACCCACAGCAGCACCGGGTCGGTTTCAGGGTCGGACGCGGTGCGCGCCTGCATCAGTGCGGCCATTTTGCGCGCGTGCAGGGGGTGCACCCGGGTGTCGTTTTCCCCCGCGGTGAACAGCACCGCCGGGTAGCGCACGCCGTCGCTGACGTTGTGGTAAGGGGAGTAGGCCCGCAGGTAGGCATACTGATCGGCGTTCTCGGCGCTGCCGTATTCCGGCACCCAGTAGCGCGCCATCAGGAAATCCTGGTAGCGCAGCATATCCAGCAGCGGTACCGCGGAGATGACCGCCCCGAACAGGTCGGGCCGCTGTACCACCGCGGCGCCGGTCAGCAGGCCGCCATTGGAGCCGCCGGAGATACCGAGCTGGGCGGCATTGGTGTAGCCGTTGTCGATCAGCCACTCGGCGGCGGCGATGAAATCGTCGAACACGTTCTGCTTGTTTTCCAGCATCCCCGCCTCGTGCCAGGCGGCGCCGTACTCGCCGCCGCCGCGCAGGTTGGGCAGGGCGAAGACGCCGCCCGCCTCGAACCAGGGGAACAGGGTGGCAGAGAACGCGGGCGTCTCGGAAATGTTGAAGCCGCCGTAGCCGCTCATCAACGTGGGGTTCTTGCCGTTGAGTTCCAGGTTCTTTTTGTGGACCAGGAACATGGAAATCTGCGTGCCGTCCTTCGACGGGTACCAGACCTGCTTCACGGTAATGGCGTCGGGGTCCACCGGTACGTCGGGCCGCGCCCAAAGGTCGCGGCGTTTTTCCCGCAGGTCCAGGTGATAGATGCTGCGCGGCATGTTGAAGCTGGTAAAGACCAGGAACGCCTCGTCGCGATCCGTGGCGGTAGACAGGCCGGCGCTGCCGATGCCCGGCAGTACCAGCTCGCCCCGTGGCTTGCCGCGGTAGTCAAACAGTTCGATAAGGGTCTGGGCCTTGTACAGGTAATCGACCGCCACCCGGCGCTTGGTGAAGTGGGTGGTGGCGATCACTTTTTCATCGTGTTCCGGCACCAGGTCCTGCCATTGCTCAATGGCCGGATTCTTGACGTCGATGACAGACACCTTGCCATTGGGCGCATCGAAGTTGTGATGAAGGTAGAGCTTGTCCCCGACAAATTCCCAGCCGGTCAGCTTGCCGTCCTGTCCGATGACCATGGGCGTGAGCTTCAACTCCCCGGTCTTGTGCCAGGCATCCAGGCTTGCCATCCACATGTCGATACTCGACGTGCTGGTCCAGTAGTACACGGCGATCCAGCGACCATCCTGTGAGATCAGTGGGCCCGGGCCCCAGGTGCCTGCCAGTACCTTGAGTTCCTCCTCGGTCTTGCCGGCGTCGCCATAGAAAAAGTCCAGATCCCGCTGGCGGAACAGCACCTTGTCCTGGCGGTGGTGGGTACCCAGCCGGTGCAGCTTGGTCATATTTGAGTAGGGGTCGTCCAGGTCCTCCAGGCGGCCGTAGTAGAAGCCGCTGTCGTCTGGCAGCCAGCGCAGCAGTTGCACCTTCCCGGGGATCTCCTCGGCCAGCCAGTCGCCGGAGTCCACGTCCATCACGTAGAGCACGTAGTTCTCGTCGCCGGAGCGGTACATGCCGAAGGCCATCAGCTCGCCGTCGTTGCTGGGCCGGGTCCAGGCCACGGTGGTCAGGCCGCTCGGGTCGATCACCTCCGGATCCAGCAGCAGTCGCTCCTCGCCGTTGACGCCCTCACGCACGTAGTGCACTGGCTGGGGCTGGTCGCCTTCACGGCGGGAATAGAAGTAGCGCTTGCCGTGCATCTTCGGCGCCGAGATGCGCGGCACCTCCATCAGTTCCCGCAGGCGGGCTTCCAGGGCCTTGCGGCCCGGCAGGTTGTCGAGCACATCGCGGGTGTAGGCGTTCTGCGCGTCGGTCCAGGTGACCACCTCGTCGGTGAGTTTTCCTTCGGCATCCCCCTCCAGCCAGCGGTAGGGGTCGACCAGGGTGTCGCCGTGCAGCACGTCCTTGACCGGGCGCTGTTCGGTGGGCGGAACTGCCGCCTGGGCGAGGCTGGCGGACAGGAGTAGGGCCAGGCAGAGCCGGCTGAGGTTTTTGTACAGCATGACGGGTACCGCGTGAATCGAAAGGACGCAAAGTCTATCGCGACCGCCCGCTCTACGGCTACCGAACCGCGCCCCCGCCGTCCACCGACAGGACCTGGCCGGTGATATAGGAGGCCCGGTCTGACAGCAGGAACACGACTGCTTCGGCAATCTCGCCGGGTTCTCCCAGCCGCGCCATCGGCATGGATTGCAGCAGCATCTCCTTCTGGGCCGGGTATTCCTCGAAGTGGCGCTCCACCCCGGGGGTGCGAATGGTGCCCGGTGACACCGCATTGATGCGCACACCCTTCGCGGCATACTCGGCCGCGGCGCTCTTGCTGAGGATATTCACGCCGCCCTTGGCGCTGGCGTAGGCGGCATTGTGGGCCTGCCCGCGCAGGGAGGCGTTGGAGGAGATGTTCACAATGGCACCACCGTCCTGGGACAGCATGTGTTCGAGCTCGTACTTCATGCACAGCCAGGTGTTGGTCAGGCACATGTCCAGGGTCTGCGCAAACACCTCGTGGTCGAAGGTGTGGATGGGGCCGTGGCCGCGGCTCAGCGCCGCGCTGTTGCAGGCGCCGTCCAGGCGGCCGAACTGCCCGATCGCCTCTGCCACCATCGCCTTGACCGCATCCTCGTCACTGACGTCACCGTAGATGAAAACCGCCTCGCCGCCGGCGGCCGAGATCAGGGCGCGGGTCTCTTCGCCGGCTTCGCGATTGAAGTCGGCGACCGCGACCCGGGCGCCCTCACGCGCGCAGGCCATGGCGATGGCGCGGCCGATGCCCATGCCGGCGCCGGTGACCAGGATGGCCTTGCCGTCCAGGAGTTGGGAAGTCGTGGCGGTGTCGCTGGGATAGGGCGTGGTGCTCATGTTGCTTCTCCGGTTTGCCGTGCGTCATTTTAAACTGGCCATAGAACACGGCCGGCGGCTTTTGGCTATAGTGGTCGCGACAATGGCAAACGGCTCTGAAAATTGAACCGGGAGAGCAGATGAGCAAGCCCAGGCTGGCGGAAAAAGTCGCCCTGGTCACCGGCGCGGGGAACGGTGTCGGCGCGGCCGCGGCGCGGCGTTTCGCTGAAGAGGGAGCGGCCGTGGTGCTGTTGGGCCGCCGCCAGCAGGCCCTCGACGGGGTCGCGGAGTCCATCCGTGCCGACGGCGGCCAGGCGCTGGCGATTGCCGCCGATATTACTGTCGAACAGGAAGTCTGCGAGGCCGTGAAGACCGTGGTCGACCACTTCGGTGGGCTGGATGTCCTGGTCAACAATGCCAATGCGCTGGTGCCGGGCATGCTGTCGGATCACGACCTGGGCGACTGGCGCGCCAGCTTCGCCACCGCAGTGGACGGCCCCATGCTGCTGATGCGCGAGTGCTTCCCGCTGTTGGCCGAGCGCCGCGGCGCGGTGGTGAATGTCTCTTCCGTCTGCGCGGAGCTGGCCACCCCTGGGGTGGCAGGCTACAGCGCCGCCAAGGCGGCACTGCAGTCTCTGACCCGCAATGCCGCCATCGAATGGGCGGGCAGCGGCGTGCGCGTCAATGCCATCGTGATCGGTATCGTGATGACGCCCGCTTCGGAAGCGGCGCTGCCCGATGACGCATCCCGCGAGGCGACTGCAAGGAGCGTGCCCCTGGGGCGTATCGGTGAGCCGGCGGAAGCCGCCAATGCGATCCTGTTCCTCGCCAGCGACGAGGCGTCGTATATTACCGGGGCGGCCCTGCATGTGGACGGCGGCCGCAGCGTTGAACTGGCGACCGGTGCCGCAAGCTGGGAATGACTACCGAAAACCTCGAACACCGCATTGATCGGCTGGAATCTCTCGACGAGATTCGCCAGCTCGCGGCGAAGTATGCCCTGAGCCTGGACATGCGGGACCTGGATGCCCATGTGAACCTGTTCGCGCCCGATATCCGCGTCAGTCGCGACCAGGTCGGACGCGGTCATCTCAAGCGCTGGCTGGACGACACCCTGCGGCAGCAGTTCACCGGCACCGCCCATCACATCGGCAACCACGTCATCGAGTTCGATGATGCGGACCACGCCCACGGTGTGGTCTACTCAAAGAACGAGCATGAAACCCCCTGCGAAAACGGCGACGTCGAGTGGGTGATCATGCAGATGCTGTACTGGGACAATTACGAGCGCATCGACGGTCGCTGGTACTTTCGCCGCAGGCTGCCCTGTTACTGGTACGCTACCGACCTCAATAAACCGCCGGTGGGAGAGGACAAGATGCGCTGGCCGGACCGGGAGCCCTACGAAGGTGCCTACCATGAACTGTTTCCCAGCTGGGCCGAATTCTGGGCCAACCCTCCCGGGGACGATGAACCCCAGGTCGCTGAGCCCGCGCCGCTAGAGGAATTCCTGCTGCGCATGCGCCGCGGCTCGCCGGACCCCCGTATTCGAGTGCGCTAAGACCTGACCATGATCGACAGCCTGTTTACCCCCGTGCGCTTTGGCCGCCTGGAACTGAAAAACCGGGTGCTCATGGCGCCTATGACCCGCAGTCGCGCCGCGGCCGGAGACATGCCCACGGAGCTGATGGTGGAGTACTACCGGCAGCGGGCCGGGGCCGGTCTGCTGGTGTCGGAAGGGGTGTCGCCCAGCGCCAACGGCACCGGCTACTGCCGCACGCCGGGACTCTACAACGATACCCAGCAGGAAGCCTGGCGCACCGTGGTGGATGCGGTTCACGACGCCGGCGGCCTGATCGTCGCCCAGATCATGCACTGCGGCCGCATCGCCAATGCACTCAACAAGCCCGCGGGCAGCGAAACCGTCGCGCCTTCGGCGATCCGAGCCACCGGCGCTATCTACACCGACGAGCAGGGCATGCAGCCCTTCGACATGCCGCGCGCGCTGGACACCGCGGAAGTGGCGGACGTCGTGCAGGAGTACGCCGACGCCACCGAGCGCGCCTATGAGGCGGGCTTTGACGGGGTCGAACTGCACTGCACCAGCGGCTACCTGCCGGCCCAGTTCCTCTGCACCGGGACCAACCAGCGGTCCGACCACTACGGCGGCACCGTGCAGAACCGGGTGCGGTTTCCGCTGGATGTGCTGCGGGCGATGGCATCGGTGGACGGCGGCGACCGCGTCGGTTTTCGCATTTCGCCGGACAACCGCTTCAACGACATCTACGACGAGGACCCCGGTGATACGTTCAGCGCCTTTCTCGCCGGCGCCAGCGAGCTGAACCTGGCCTACCTGCATGTCATCCGCATGCCGCGCGGGCGGGTGGATAACCTGGCGCTGGCCCGGCGCTATTTCCCTGGCAAGGTCATTGCCAACGAGAGCTACTCCGCGGAAGAAGCCGCGCAGGCCATCGACAGCGGCGCAGTCGAGGCGGTCAGCTTTGGCAGGCCCTTCATCGCCAACCCGGACCTGGTGGACCGCTTCTGGCGCAACAAACCACTGGCGGAGTTCGACCCCGGGCGACTCTACACGCCGGGCGCTGCCGGCTATACCGACTATCCCGCCTGGGGCCAGTAGGGCTTTTTTCCGCAAACCGCCCACGGGTCCCCGCGTCTCCGCTACACTTACGTCCCCCGCTTCCGGGGCGACTAAAGTTTAGACAGGAGAACACCATGGCCGATACCGGGCTGCAGCTGCGCACGACCGTCAAAGACGACAACACCCTGGAACTTTCACTGGTGGACGTGCCGGTACCGGAACCCGGTCCGGACGACGTGCTGGTCAAAGTCGAGGCCGCCCCCATGAATCCCTCGGACCTGGCGTTGTTATTGGGTCCGGCGGATATCGCCAGCGGCCGGGTCAGCGGCACGGCGGAGCGGCCGGTCACCACCTTCGATATCGCACCCCAGCACATGCCGATGGTGGCAGGGCGGGTCGGACAGGCCCTGCCGGTGGGCAACGAGGGCGCGGGAACCGTGGTGGCCGCGGGCTCTTCCGATGCGGCCCAGGCCTTGATGGGCAAGACCGTGGGCATCTTCGGCGGCGAGATGTTCGGCCAGTACCGGGTCATGCCGGCCTTTATGTGCCTTGAACTCGAAGAGGGAACCACTGCTGCTGAGGGCGCCTCCTGCGTGGTCAATCCGCTGACCTCGCTGGCGATGGTGGAAACCATGCGCATGGAAGGCCACAAGGCCATCGTGCACACCGCCGCGGCCTCCAACCTCGGCCAGATGCTCAACAAGATCTGCATCGCCGACGGCGTCGACCTCATCAACGTGGTGCGCAAGCCCGAACAGGTGGAGATCCTCAAGGGCATCGGCGCGAAGTACATCGTCAATTCCAGCGACGACGACTTCAAGCAGCAGCTCACCGCGGCGATCAAGGAAACCGGCGCCACCCTGGCCTTTGACGCCACCGGCGGCGGCAAGCTCGCCGACAGCATCATGATGTGCATGGAGATGGCCGCGGCCAGCGAGATGCAGGAGTACAACCGCTACGGCTCCGACACCTTCAAGCAGCTGTACATCTATGGGCGCCTCGACCTTACCCCGACGGTACTGTCACTGAACTACGGCTTTGCCTGGAGTGTGGGCGGCTTCCTCCTCACCCACTTCCTGCAGAAGGCGGGCCTGGAGAAAACCGTCGAATTGCGCACCCGGGTGGCGCGTGAAATCAAAACGACCTTCGCCAGTCACTATGCGTCCGAGGTGTCCCTGGCGGAAGCGCTGCAACTCGACAACATTGCCGAGTACAACAAGAAAGCGACCGGCGACAAGTTCCTGGTCAAGCCCTGGGGCTAGCGTCCTGGCGGCACCTCAGGCGCAGAGCTGGTAGCAGGGCTGGTAGACGGCGGTGCCGAGCTTCATGCGGCCCTGTTCGACAAAGCCCTGCAGCAGCGTATCCAGCATGCCCATGATTTCCGGATCGCCGTTGATCTGGTAGGGGCCGTGTTCTTCCACGGCCCGGATACCGAAATCCTTGATATTGCCGGCGACGATGCCGGAGAAGGCCTTGCGCAGTTCGCTGGCGAGCTCAAAGGGCGGTTGTTCCCGGTGAATCTGCAGTGCGGCCATGTTCTCGTGGTTGGGCTCGAAGGTGTTCTGGAACTCCAGCGGGATGTGCAGCTCCCAGTTGAAGCAATAGGATTCGCTGTGCCGGTTGCGGTGCCGCCGCACCTGGGTGACCCCCTGGCGCAGCGCACGCGCGGTGGCGCCCGGGTCGCCGCAGATGATCTGGTAGTGTCGGGTAGCCTCCTCGCCCAGGGTGCCGCGAATGAAACGGTCGATTTCGTCGAAGTAGGCGGCGCTCTGTTCTGAGGCCGACATCACGATGGGCAGGGCCATGTCGGCGTTTTCCGGCCGCATCATCACGCCCAGCAGGTAGAGGATTTCCTCCGCCGTACCGGCGCCACCGGGGAACACCAGGATGGCGTGGGCGACCCGCAGGAAGGCTTCCAGGCGCTTCTCGATATCCGGCAGGATGATCAGCTCGTTGACGATGGGATTGGGTGGCTCCGAGGCGATGATGCTGGGTTCCGTCAGCCCGAGAAAGCGGCTGCCGGGAATGATCTGCTTGGAGTGACCGACGGCCGCGCCCTTCATGGGGCCTTTCATGGCGCCGGGGCCACAGCCCGTCGCCACGTCCAGGTGCCGCAGGCCGAGCTGGTAGCCCACTTCCTTGGTGTACTCGTATTCGTGCCGGGGGATGGAATGGCCGCCCCAGCACACCACCACGTTCGGCGGCTCGCCGGTGCGCAGCATGCCCGCGTTGCGCAGCATGCGGAATACCGCGTCGGTGATGCCGTCACTGGATTCCAGGTCGAAACGCTCGTTCATCGGCCGCTGCTGGTGAATGAACACCACGTCGCGCAGGGCCGTGAACAGGTGTTCACGAATGCCGTCGATCATCACGCCGTCGACAAAGGCCGCCGCCGGTGCGTTCAGCATCTCGAGCTTGAGGCCGCGGGACTCCTGTACCACCTGGATCTCGAAGTCCTCGTAGGCTTCGAACAGCTCGCGGGCATCATCCGTCTCATTGCCGGAATTCAGGATCGCCAGGGCGCAGCGGCGGAACAGGGTGTGTAGCTCCTCGTCTACGGATACCAGGCTGGCGACCTCGCGGCGGGACAGCAGTCCCAGGTTGCTGGAGGGCCGGATGGAGGCCCGGGACACTTTGGGCGGGTTGGTCATGATTCACTCCGTCAGAGCGGCGGAGTATAGCAACCTGCCCTTGCATGGGCTCGCGCCACCCGATAGCGTTGCTGGACGTTCAGCAGGAGCACACGCTTGACCAGAACCACAGTCGCTTTCCTTTTGATCTTGCTCGTCAGTGCCTGCACGTCGGGCACGGCGGGTCAGGGCGCCGCCCCTGCCAGGCCGGGCATCGAGTGGCAGTACTGGGGCGCCACACCCGGCGGCACCCACTTTTCCAGCGCACGACAGATCACGCCGGACAATGTCGCCGACCTCGAAGTCGCCTGGATACACCGGTCCGGTGATTTCTCCGAGGCGCAGGGCGAACGCCTGACTGACAGCTGGCGACCACAGACCTCACTGCAGGTCACGCCCATCGTGGTGGACGGCGTCATGTACTACTGCACGCCCTTCAACCGGGTGTTTGCCCTGGACGCGGCGACCGGGGAAGAGCGCTGGTCCTTTGACCCTGAGATCGAGCGCGGACGCGACCTGCTGCCGAACTGCCGCGGGGTGAGCAGCTGGCGCTCCGGCGCGGAAGGTTTCTGCGAGCATCGCATCCTGACCGGTACGCTGGACGCGCGCCTGATAGCCCTCGACGCCGCTACTGGCAAGCGCTGCCCGGACTTTGGTGCCAACGGCGAAGTGGACACGACTCACCGCATTACCGCTCACGACCCGGTCGAGTACAGCATCACCTCGCCGCCGGCCATTCTTGGCGACACGGTGATCACCGGTGCGATGGTGCTCGACAACATCCGCATTGATGCACCCGCCGGGGTGGTGCGCGCCTACGACGTGCGCAGCGGTGAGCTGCGCTGGGCCTGGAACCCGGTTCCGCCGGGAATGGATCAGCTGGATGCGGACGGCAACTACGTGAGCGGTACTACCAACGTCTGGTCGATTATCTCCGTCGATGCCGAGCGCAACCTGGTGTTCGTGCCTACAGGGAATACCAATCCAGACTTTTTCGGCGGACACCGTGGCGACGTTGAAAAGGATGGGCTGGACTACTACTCCAGTTCCCTGGTCGCACTGGATGGCGATACCGGTGAGGTAGCCTGGTTCTACCAGTTCGTGCACCACGATATCTGGGACTACGACACGCCGGCGCAGCCGACCCTTGTGGATTTGAAAGTCAACGGTGAAACCGTGCCGGCAGTCGTGCAGGTCACCAAGATGGGGATGACCTTCGCACTACACCGGGATACTGGAGAACCCCTGTGGCCGGTGGAAGAGCGCCCCGTGCCCCAGGGCCCTGTCCCGGGCGAGTACCTGTCGCCCACCCAGCCATTCCCCACGCATCTTCCTCACCTGGTCGAAGACTCCCTGACAGCTGATGATGCCTGGGGTCTGACGTTCTGGGATCGGGGCGCCTGTAAGGACCGCCTGGCCGCCCTGCGCAATGACGGTATCTACACGCCGCCCACGCTGGAAGGCAGTGTTCATTACCCCTGGAGCGGTGGCGGCAACAACTGGGGTTCGCCGGCAGTCGACTCACGCACGGGCATCATGGTGGTGTACACGGCACGCATTCCAGCGTTTATCAGGTTAACGGCCCAGGCGGAGTGCGAGGGCTTCGTTCAGCGACAGGCGGGCACCCCCTACTGTATCCAGACTGACATGGTGGGTTCACCCTTCGGCATCCCCTGCTCCGAGCCGCCCTGGGGTACGCTCGATGCGGTCGATCTCAATGCCGGGAAGGTGCTGTGGAGCGTACCGCTGGGTACGACGCGGGACCTGGCGCCGTGGCCGTTCTGGTGGATCAAGGGGCTGCCCGGCATGGGCGCGCCGATCATTACGGAGTCGGGCCTGGTGTTCAGCGGTATTACCAACGAGCACGCGTTCCGCGCCTTCGATCTCAAGACCGGTGAAGAGCTGTGGAAGGCTCGATTGCCGACGGCCGGCAACGCGCTGCCCATGACCTATACCGCCGGGGGCCGCCAGTTTGTGGTGATCGCCGCGGGCGGTCACTGGAGTGGCGGCAGTCCGCCAGGAGATTACATCATGGCCTTTGCCCTGCCGATCACCGAGGAGTAAGCATGTCTCACGCGATTCCCCGCTCGGCGCTCTACATGCCCGGCGTCAACCAGCGTGCCATGGACAAGGCCCGGGAACTGCCCTGCGATGCGGTGATCTTCGACCTGGAAGATGCAGTGGCGCCGGACCGCAAGGATGAGGCCCGGGACCTCGTGCTCGCGCAATACGCCGCCGGCGGTTATGGCCACCGCATCCTCGCCATTCGCGCCAACGGTATCGACAGCCCCTGGGGCGAGGCGGACCTGGCAGCGCTGGGCAAAGCCGGGGTGGAGCGGGTCTGTCTGCCCAAAATCGAAAGCGCGGATCAACTCGACCGCTGTCTGAGTCTGCTGCGAGAGAGTGGGGCGCCAGATTCACTCAAAGTCTGGGCCATGATCGAAACCCCGCTGGGGGTGGCGAATGTCGAAGACATCTGCGCGGTCGCAGGACTCGAAGCACTGGTGATGGGAACCACCGACCTCGCCCATGAACTGCGCGTGCCGCATCGGCCGGACCGGCTCGGCATGCTGTATGCCCTGTCCCGCTGTGTGAACGCGGGGCGCATGCACGGTGTCACCCTACTGGACGGTGTCTACCTGGATATCAAGAACGAAGAGGGCTTCCGCGCCATCTGCGAACACGGCCGCGCCCTGGGCTTCGACGGCAAGACCCTGATCCACCCCACCCAGGTCGAGACCGCCAACGACGTTTTTGGCGTCAGCGACGAAGAAGTCGCTCACGCCCGCCGCATCATCGAAGCCTGGGAATCCGCCGAAGCCGAAGGCAAGGCCGTCGCCGTACTGGACGACAAATTAGTCGAGGCCATGCACGTCGACGACGCGCGCCGAATAGTCCAACTCGCTGACCGCTAACCCCGTGATACCCGAAAAGCGGCGCAGGCCCTTCCCGCGCAACCCCCGTCATACCCGCGCATTCCCCGTCATACCCGCGCAGTCATCGTCATTCCCGCGCAGGCGGGAATCCATCCCCGACCAAGAACGATGCGGCCCGCATTCCTGCCCCACTTGATCGGTTACCACCCAATCCAATAGCGCAATTGCCCTGCACACTCCACGTGGAGCGTTCGCTATCCGACCTCAGGGCGCTCCCTCATCGCCCTAAGGCGCGAGCCCAAATCCCCCACGTGAATTTCAAGCCGGTGCCCATCCGGGTCGCAAAAGTAGAGCGATTCACCCTCACTGCGATTCTCTTTCCACGCTCGAGCACCCGAATCCGCAATGCGCTCCGCGAGAGCCGCAAAGTTCCCTTCCACTACATCGAATGCGATGTGCGTATAGTCGGCGTTGCCGCCGGCTGATTCGTCCACAGAGAGACACAGCCATACGCCACCCGCCTCCAGGTAAGCACCCGCATCCCAGGTATGAATTTCGCTGCAGCCGAGAACATCACGGTAAAAGCGCAGCGAACGCTCCAGGTCGGTTACGGCAAAGGTAATGTGATTGATGCCGGTGATCACGCCCAAGTCCTCTCTGCTTCAGGGCAGTTTTCCGAAGATGGCTCGAGTAGTTCCGATAAAGTTTGCCATGGAAACAAGAAAGCCAAGGCTGCTCTCCAGGTCAGCTCCGGCGGTCTCAAGGTCCAGGTTTTTGTAGTGCGGCACAGAGCTTTCCAGTTCGCTCTTGTCGAAAAATAAGCACTCGCACACCTCGCAGAACTCAACGTCTACCGAGTCGAAGCTCGCTTCCTTCAGCGGGAACTTGCAGGAAGGACACTCGAAATCGCTGTCGCGACCAGATGACTTGGGGCGATCCAGAACTCCTGCGCTTTCCAGGCCCGCAAAATCCAGCCAGGCGCCCTCACAGTAGAAGCAAAATAGGTAATCGTGTTTTCGATATTGCTCCTTCACCAGGGATTCCCGGCATTTAGGGCAATTCACTCGCCAACCCCCAGCCACGCCAGTGCTTCTGCCTCTGTCCGGAAGACAGCGAAGCGTTCGGGCTGGTCGGGTCGCATCGCGATGAGTTGTCGCGCCTTGCCATACATGACATCGCTGGACGACACCAAAGCAGCCCTTCCCCCGACTTCCTGGCTGACTCCCTCGGGTACTAATGCCTTGAGGTGCTCGAAGTCCAGCTCCGAGAGCAGTTCTTCAGGAAAATCATCGGGCAACAGCCACAGGCGCGGCAGCTTCTCGATACGATCCAGCCGACCCACCTCGCGATAGGACTCTACGACTCCCTGAAAGGTGATCGAGGGCAGAAGTTCGATGCGGAGGTGGTCTGCCTCCCGTGTGATGATAAATTCATCCACGCATTGCACTCACGGTCGCGAAAGCTTCATGGGCTGAATGTGCCAGTATGTCAGACTCCGCCACGCCCACTCCAGCGGACCGAATCGAAAGCGCTCAAGCCACAGCGGTGTAATCCAGAGCTGGATGATCCAGATACCAAACAGAACAAGCATTTGCTGATACCGAACGACATCCCCGAACAAGCCGAGCCCGTGTCCATAGAAGATCAGTGTGCAGAGGACAGAGTGCAGGATGTAATTCGAAAAGGCGGTCTTGCCCACAGCCGACAGGCGCCGTTGAAAGGACATGAACAGCTTTCTTCGAACTGCCAGCATGACCAGTGCCACGTATGCAATGCTCACAAGGACGCTACCCCAGTAGTTAAACTGGCTGCCCAGATACAGGCTGTATTCCATGGCAAAACCGTGGCCGAAGTTCTGAACGAGGCCGTAGCCGATGAGCGTGTAGCCTGCGATCAGGCTGGCAAAGAGCATATTCCGATAGAACGGGTCACTGCGCCGTGCACTGAAGATGCCCCACTTGTAAAAGGCCATTCCCATCAACATCATGCCGCCGGCACGCCAGAGAAACCAGATGAAGAACACGGCGGTTTGCAGGTAAAAAGCGTCCTCAGCCCGGTAAGGCATCTGGTCCATCCAATTACCCTGGTAGGCGCTGATTTCCGCCGCGAGGGCCTCTGCATCGGGTCGCCATTCCGACATGATCTCTGCGATCGTCTCCTCCGGTAACCGGTCCAGGCTGGCGTTGGTCAACAGATACAACAGGCTCGGGATCGATACCGCTACCACTCCCAGTACGAACAGCGTTGTGGGCGATCGGTTCCTGAACAGGTACACCAGAAAGCCGCACAACGCATAGGACACGAGAATGTCGCCGTACCAGAGGGCATAGGCGTGAACGAGTCCGAAGACCAGAAGCCAGAACGTTCGCCGATAGTGGAGGCCGGCGGATTTGCCGTATTTGGCCTCTGCGCGATCTGCGAACAGGCAGATTCCGGCACCAAAGAGCATTGAAAACACGCTCAGGAATTTCTGGTCTGCGACGATGTGGCTGATCACCCATGTCCATAAGTTGATGCCGGAGAGATCACCGTATGCGGTCGGATTCAGGTAGGCCGCACCCGGCATCGAGAACGACTGGATATTCATGATCAGGATGCCAAGCAGGGCGAAACCGCGCAGCACGTCGAGGCTCGCGATGCGCTCCGAGTTTGCAACCGGGTCGGCGTGGTTCATTGAAGCTCGAGTTGTTTCAGCAGGTTCGTCTGCGACATGGTTTCTTCAATTTTGGAGCATGCTTGTTGCCGCATCCACAAGGCCGACTCTCGGCAGCATGTCCAGTTCGTCCAGTGAATGCCACTCACAGAGGTCGGTTGTGCCGTGCTCTTCAAATCGCATTGTTCCGCCAACAATTTGAGCCTCATACATGATTCTCAGGCTGTGGACCTGAGTATCCTGTGTGGTGTCGTACAGTGAATCGATGCCCATGATGCGCATGGCCTGGACTTGAAAGCCGGTCTCTTCCTCGACCTCTCTGATCATGCATTGCTCGGGGTGTTCCCCTATTTCGATCCGCCCACCGGGTAATGTCCACATGCCGGCATAGCCGCTCACCGCGGATGACAACCGGCAGAGCAGTATGCGGCCTTCAGCGATCAGAATTCCGTAGGCTGCGACTCTCAATCCTTAAGCATCTCGGCGACGAAGGCTTCCCACACCGGGTAGTCGGCGAGGTTCCAGATTGAGCCCATGAATTCGCGGGCCTGTGCTTCGGTCCAGTCCAGATGCTGGACAGCGTAGATGGAATAGAAGGCGGACACCCGGTAGTTGGCAGCGCAGTGAACCAGCAGCTTGCTGTCGGCATTGGCCTGCATGGCCGCCACAAACTGCTGGTAGTCGCTCTCGGTGGGTGCGGCGAAGTCGACCGGGATGTAGGTGTAGGAAAGCCCTTGGGCGGTGACGATCTGCGGCTCGTCGGGAATGGCGTACTGGCTGTCAGCCGGGAGCAGGCTGATCACGGCGCCGTAGCCCTCGTCCTTCAGTTCACCGAGTTGCTCTTCGCTAACCACGCCCGCGGTGCTGAGCCGGTCGTCGACCTGCTTGAAGTGGTAGGCATCGCTGACAGGCATGGGATCCTCCGCATGTGTTCAGCGCTTCACGATAACAGAGGACCCGTGTCCAAACAGCCCCTGGTTTGCCGTGATACCCACCTTTGCGCCTTCCACCTGGCGCGGCCCGGCTTCGCCGCGCAGCTGCCAGGTCAGTTCACAGACCTGGGCCAGGGCCTGGGCGGGAACCGCCTCGCCGAAACAGGCCAGGCCGCCCGAGGCGTTTACCGGAATCTTGCCGCCCACGGCGGTGTCACCGGCGCGCAGGAGACTGGCCGCTTCACCGCGCTCGCAGAGCTTGAGGTCCTCGATCCAGTCCAGCTCCAGGGCGGTGGACAGGTCATACACCTCCGCCAGGTCGATATCTTCCGGCCCAATGCCCGCTTCCTCGTAGGCTTTCAGGGGAATCTGGCCGCGATAGTTGATTGCCTCGACGCCCGCCGCCGCGGCGGAATCGGTGGCGATGTCGGGCATTTCCACGGTGCCGCTGGCGAAGGTGGGGGTGACGGTGGAGATCGCGGCGACGCGCGGCGCATCGGCCTTGCCGATTTTCTGGGCATAGTCGAGGCTCGACACGATCAGGGCCGCACCGCCGTCGCTGGTGGCGCAGATGTCCATCAGCCGCAGCGGGTCCGCCACCATGGCGGAGTTGGCGACGTCTTCTGCCGTGAAGGTCTTGGTGTAACGGGCGCGGGGATTCTGGCTGCCGATGGCGGCGTTCTTCACCTTCACCGCGGCGAAGTCATCCTGGGTGTCGCCGTACAGGTCCATGCGTCGCCGGGCGTAGAGGGCAAAATAGGTGGGATTGGTGATACCCATATAGAAGCGTACCCAGTCCGGATCCTCGGGCCGGTAGCCCTTGGCCGGTGCCAGGAAGCCCTTGGGAGTGGTGTCTGCGCCCACGACCAGCGCCACGTCGCATTGCCCTGCCAGGATCTTCGTGCGGGCAGCCGCCAGGGCCTGTGAGCCAGAGGCACAGGCCGCGTACGAGGTATTCACTTCCGCCCCCTGCCAGCCGAGCGCCTGGGCGATGGTCGCCCCTGCCACGTAGCCCGGGTAGCCGCAGCGGATGGTGGCGCCGCCGGAGACGAACTTGATGTCCTGCCAGGGAATATCGGCGTCTTCCAGTGCATCGCGGGCCGCGGCCACGCCGTACTCCCAGAAGTTCTTGCCCCACTTCCCCCACTGGGTCATGCCGGCGCCGATGATCGCGATTTCGCTCATGATGCAGTCCCCGGCTTCCACTTCCAGATCAGTTTGTCGCCGTCCTCGTCCGGATGCAGCACGTCGAGCACCAGGTCCATGGGCATGCCGACCTTCAGGTCTTCCACGTTGACATCGCTCACCACCTGGCCCAGGACGACCATTTGCTCCTCGGCCAGTTCGACCGCCGCGATCGCGTAGGGCTCGAAGGGGTCCGGCGCCACGAACGGCTCCGGCGGCTGATAGCAGGCGTTGGTGTAGCTCCAGAGTGTGCCTTTGTTGCTCAGTGGCACTTCGCTGAATTCGGTGCTGTCGCAATTCGGGTTGCGGCAGTAGGTGAACTGCTTGGGGAAGAAATAGGTGCCACATTTCACGCAGCGGCTGCCCAGCAGCTGCGGGCTGTCTTCGTCGAGGGTATACCAGCCCTCGATTGCCGGTACTGCATTGATCTTCATGGACGCGGTCCGTATTGGGTTTGCAGACCATACTAGCGGCAGATTTCTCGCCCTCAACCGGGTCTGATCAGTTTCGCCACGGCGGGATGACATGTTTGACTATTGAGGCGAGTCGGTTGAGACCTATGATGATGCCATGCGAATAGAATTCACCACCGAGCAGTCGGCACTGCGGGACGAGCTGCGTGCCTATTTCGATCAGCTGATGACAGACGAGCTGCGCGCCGAGTGCACCCGCGACATGGGCGAGGGTGGCGGCCCCCTCTGGAAAGAGGCGCTGCAACAGATGGGCCGCGACGGCTGGATAGGCGTCGGCTGGCCGAAGGAGCAGGGCGGCCGCGGCCTGTCACCCATCGAACAGTTCATCTTTATCGAGGAAGTGATGCGGGCGGGCTACCCCTTCCCGTTTCTCACCACCGAATCGGTGGGGCCCATGCTCGCCGAGCACGGCAACGACTGGCACCGTGAAGAGCTGGTACCGAAGATCCTGCGCGGTGAGCTGCTGGTGTCCATCGGTTACTCGGAGCCCGGTTCGGGCACCGACCTGGCCTCGCTCAAGACCAGCGCCGTCAAAGACGGCGACGAATGGGTCATCAACGGCCAGAAGATGTGGACCAGCCTGGCCCACTTCTGCGATTACACCTGGCTGGCGGCGCGCACCGACCCCGAGGCGCCGAAGAAACACAAGGGCATCTCCATGTTCCTGGTACCCAACAGTGACCCGGGCTGGAGCTGCACGCCGGTGCACACCCTGGGCGACGTGCGCACCAACGCGACCTTCTACGACAACATCCGCGTGCCCGACCGCAACCTGGTGGGCGAACTCCACGGTGGCTGGAAACTGATCACCAGCCAGCTCAATCGCGAGCGTCTCAGTCTCGTCAACGTCGGCCCGACCTCGGTCCTGTTCAATCGCGTGGTGGACTGGGCTGCGGGCGTCGAGCTCCCCGGGGAGGGGCGCTTGCTGGACCAGGGCTGGGTACAGCTCAACCTGGCCCGCGTGCGCACCGGTATCGAGGCCCTGAAGCTGATCTGCTACAAGCAGGCCTGGGCCATGACCGAGGGCCAGCTGGAGATGGCGGATGCCTCGGCGGCCAAGGTTTATGGCTCCGAGTTCTTTATCGAGGTCTACCGGCTGCTGGGTGAGGTCATTGGCCAGGCCTCGCTGGTCAAGGGCAGCTCGGAAGCCGGCGCAGTACTCGGCGGGCAGCTCGAGCGGCTCTACCGCACCGCCTCCATCATTACGTTTGGCGGCGGCACCAACGAAATCCAGCGCGACATCATCTCGGCGGCGGGGCTGTGGATGCCCCGGGCCCAGCGATAGGAGAGCGCTATGGATTTTGGTTTCAGCGAGAACCAGCGCGAGGTGCAGCAACTGGCCCGCCAGATCCTGTCGGAGCAGGTGACACCGGAAAAACTCGCCCAGTACGACGAGTTTGCCGCCGAGCGTTTCGACCGCGAGCTCTGGCAGAAGCTGTCAGAGGCCGGCCTGCTGGGCGTGGCTATCGAAGAGGCCCACGGCGGTATGGGTTTCGGCTTCTTTGAGCTGGCGCTGCTGGTGGAAGAGGCGGGCCGGGTGCTCGCGCCCCTGCCGCTCATACCCCATGCGGTGTCCGCTGCACTGGCAATACAGCAGTTCGGCAGTGAAAAACAGAAGGCAGATTTGCTGCCCGGCGCTGTCGACGGCAGCCTGCTGCTGACCGCGGCGCTGGCCAACGACCCGACTGTGGTCCTGCCCCGGGCCGAACCTGCCGGGGACGGTTTCACCGTGACGGGTGCCATTGGCCCGGTACCGTTTGCCGGGGACGCCCACCGGATTCTGCTGCCGGCACAGTCGCCGGCGGGCGTGGTGCTGTTGTTGCTGGACCCGGCCGAGATCAGCCTGGCGGACATGCAGTACACCACCTACGAACCCCAGTTCGAGCTTCAGCTCGACAAGGTAAACGTGGATGCGGCAGACGTTCTGGGAAAACCCGGGGACGGCGCGCTGGCGTGGGTTATGGAGCGCACCACGGCGGCGCTGTGTGCCCACCAGCTGGGTGTCACGGATGTGGCCATGCGCATGACCGCGTCCTATACCGCCGAGCGGCAGCAGTTCGGGGTGCCGATTGCCACCTTCCAGGCGGTGGGTCACCGGGCCGCCAACTGTTTTATCGACGTGGAGTGCCTGCGCCTCAATACCTACCAGGCGGTGAGCCTGCTGGAAGCAGGACAGCCGGCGACCACCGAGGTGCAGGTGGCCAAGGTCTGGGCGGGGGATGTGGGCCACCGGGTCAGCTATGCCAGCCAGCACCTGCACGGGGGTACCGGCATCGACCGCGACTATCCCCTGTGGCGTTTCTGCCTCTGGGCCCGCCACAACGAGGCGGCCCTGGGTGGCAGCGCCCGCCAACTGGCGGAGCTGGGCAAGCGGATCGCCGCGGGCGAGGCCTACTGCAACTAGCGGGATGCGCTAGACTGGCCCCATGTGCGGCCGATTCAACGTCATCGACAACCCGGAACTGCAGGCCCTGCTTGCGGAGCTGGGCATCGACCTGCAGCTGCCCACCCGCAGCAACATCGCTCCCACCGAGAACATCGCCATGGTCCGCGAGCAAAGCCCGCGGGAACTGGTGGAGGTGCGCTGGTGGCTGACCCCGCACTGGGCAAAACAGGTGGACCAGAAGTACTCCATGTTCAACGCCCGGGCCGAGGGCCTGCCGAAGAGCCGCGCCTTTGGTGAACCCTTCAAACGCCGCCGGGGCATCGTGCCGGTCTCCAACTTCATCGAATGGCGTACCGAAGAGGGCGGCAAGCAGCCCTACGCCATCGGCGTCGAAGGCGAGGCCCTGGCGATTGCCGCGGTGTGGGATCACTGGGAGGGCGACGGCCAGGTGATCGAATCCTGCGCCCTGGTCACGGTTGATGCGGCGCCGGAGTTTCGCGAGATCCACAACCGCATGCCGCTGCTGCTGGTGGGGGAGGAGCGCGATCGCTGGCTGGATGTCGGCACGGAAATCGCCCCCGGAGATCCGCTTTTCGCTCCCGCATTAAAGCTCTCCATGCAGGCAGTACCCGTGTCCCGGGGCATGAACAATGCCCGCAACAAGGACCCCGAGCTGCTCGAACCTGTTGGTGAGCCCCTGCAATTAGGCTAGAACGCCGGCCACACTTTTTCGTACATATGTACAAAAAAGTGCACTCTTACACTGGCCTTTTTGCCGCGTTCGCGCTTACAATCCGGCGCTAATAAAACCATAAAGTTGATACGACAATCGGGGATTGGTGTCGTCGGGCCTGCGGGTCCGAGTAGGGAGGCGCCATGACTTCGGGGGAGTGGCACGGGGCTTGTTAGCCCGGTGAAACTCCCCGTTTACGGGGGATAACAATATGGAAGCTCGGATAATCCGACCCACGCAAATCGCGGCCGCCGTCGCAGCGGTACTCGCGGTCAACACCAACACAGGCTT
The DNA here is from genome assembly GCA_965601975.1 of Halieaceae bacterium. GTDB lineage: Bacteria > Pseudomonadota > Gammaproteobacteria > Pseudomonadales > Halieaceae > JANQIO01. The sequence continues at coordinate 3,659,858 of OZ271856.1, read as the reverse complement.
CGCCCAGGATTCCGAGGCCCGCCAGGGCCTGGAAGAGGTCATCGTCACGGCCCAGCGCCGCGCCGAGGGTCTGCAGGACGTACCGATCTCGGTGCAGGCCTTCGATACCCAACAGATTCTGGACCTGGGCGCGCAGGACATCGCCGACATCGGCTTCTTTACACCCAACGTGGATTTCAGCCGCGGCGCCAACCAGCCGCGCTACAAGATTCGCGGTATCGGCACGGATGATTTTGGTGTCGGCGCAGACCCGGCGGTGGGCGTGTACATCGACGGCATCTACATTGGCCGCAGCGGCGGTTCCAAGATCGCTTTCAACGACATCGAGCGGGTCGAGATCCTCAACGGCCCCCAGGGCACGCTGTTCGGCCGCAATGCGGCGGCGGGCGCTATCCAGTACATCACCAGAAAGCCGGTAGACGGCTATGAGGGTTGGGCCCGGGCCACGGTGGGTAACTACGACCGCATGCAGTTCGAGGGCGTGTACAACATGCCACTCACCGACAACCTGTACTGGCGCACCGGCGCCCTGTGGAACGAGCGCGACGGCTACATCGACAACAACTTTACCGGCAATGAGGTGGGCGACGAGGGCAACTGGTCGATCAACTCCCAGCTGCTGTGGCTGCCCACGGATCGCCTCGAGGTGCGCTTCCGCGTCGAATACGACGAGGTAGACCAGTACTCCCGCGCGTCATCCAGCGCGACCCTGGGCCCCCGCGACAACGCGGCGGCTTTTGAGAACATTGAGAGCATTGCCGATTTCGACGAGGAACGTGACCTGTTCGGGACGGCCCTTCACCTTAACTACGAGCTGACCGACACGGTGACTTTCCGCTCCATCTCCTCCTACCGGGAATACGACTCGGAGAACCCGGAGGACAAGGACGGCCAGACCAACCCCGAGTTCGACTTCGATGACCTCAACGCCGAGGACAACGAGCAGTGGAGCCAGGAGTTCCGCTTTGAAGGCGATATCGGCGATCGCTTCACCTGGCTGACCGGTGCGGTCTACTTCAAGGAAGAGGCTGAGCAGCGCAGCGGAATCAACCTGGATACCCGCGCGGTTGACCGCCTGATCATCGAGCGGGAGGCGGGCTTCCCCTACGAGGCGGTGACCCCGGGCCTGGGCTTCGACCTGGCCTTCCAGGTCTTCGGCGATCTGCCGCGCATCTACGAGAATGGTCAGCAGGCGCTGGCGGCTGGCCGCTATACCGAGAACGTGGACGTGGACGGGGACTATGAGAGCTGGGCCGTGTTTGCGGACGCCACCTACTCCATCCTCGACAACCTCGACCTGACCCTGGGTATTCGCTACACGGAAGACGAGAAGGAGTTCGGCCGCAACGTCAAATACAACGACTTCGGCATCTGGTTCGCCTTTGACGAAACCCGCGTCGACGCCAACGGCAACCTGGTTCCCTTCCCCGAGGGCACCCAGGGCACCTTCACCCAGAAGGAAACCTGGGACGACACCACCGGGCGCGCGGTGCTGGACTGGCGGGTCACGGATGATGTGCTGCTGTACGCCAGCTACGCCGAGGGTTACAAGGCCGGCGGCTTCAACTCCGCCAGCCCCCGGGGCGACGATCCGCCCTTTGACCCGGAAGAAATCACCACCTGGGAATTGGGTATCAAGTCGAGCTGGTTCGACAACACGCTGCGCTTCAATGCCGCCTACTTCGACTACGAGTACGACAACCTGCAGGAGCTGGTCTTTGTCGACGCAGCTTGCCTGGGTGCGGACTTCGGCGCCTACCAGTTCCTGACCTCGGACATCGAGGGCGACGGCTACGAGCTATCCCTGAACTGGCTGCCCGTGGAAGGTCTGCAGCTCTGGGCCAATGCCGGCAAGGTCGAGGCTGACGTGGCGGACAAGACCCGCTGCGAGGTAATCAACGATGTGCCGGTCAACCTGGACCAGTCCGGTGACAAGTTTGCCGACGATTTCAGCTACAGCATCGGCGCGACCTACACCTACATCCTGCCGAATGCCGGCGAGCTGGCCCTGGCAGTGTCCTGGGCCCAGATCGACGGCGACAGCAACCGGACCGACTGCCGCTACGTGCAGGATCTGGGTGACGGTCGCAGCGCCGAGTATGGCTTCGACGAGATCGACGGAACGCTGTTCCTCTCGCAGGATTCTGCCTGGGCGCCGATCGGCGATGGCCCGTTGCCCTTCGACAGCTGCCCGGATTTCGACGACAAGGAACGCCTGAATGCGCGCATTTCCTGGCTGTCCCCCGGCGGCAGCTGGCAGGTGGCGGCCTGGGTCACCAACGCCACCGACTGGGAACCGGATGAAGATCCCGGCGGTCTCGGTAACGACCTGCGTTCCGGCTTCACCGACGGCTCACCGGCCTACGATCGCCGCGAAGAGCCGCGACTCTATGGGCTAGAATTGACCTATACGTTCAAATAAGGAACCTCAACGCCCCCCTGGGGCGAAGGAGTGCCCCATGGCCCTGGATCCGGAATGCATACCACTGCTCGAGTTTCTCGAGGCCATGGGGCTTCCGGAACCCGGGTCAGTTCCTATCCCTGAATTACGGGAATCCTTCAAGCTGCCCGGTGCCGAAGACCCCACGCGTGTTGGTGCGGTGGACAACCGCGTCATTCCCGGTCCGGGTGGCGATTTGCCCGTTCGCATCTACCAACCGGATACCGACGGCGATCATCCGCTGCTGGTGTACTTTCACGGCGGTGGCTGGGTGATCGGCGACCTCGATACCCAGGACGAATTCTGCCGCCAGCTCTGTGCCGGCAGCGGCGCCGTGGTGGTGTCCGTGGATTACCGGCTCGCGCCGGAAGACCCGTTCCCCAACGGGCTGGAAGATTGCTACGCCGCCACGCGCTGGGCGGTGGAAAATGCCCGGACCCTCGGCGCCACTGCGGACATGCTTGCGGTAGGCGGCGACAGCGCCGGCGGAAACCTGGCCGCCTCGGTCTGCCTGCTGGCGAGGGAGCGGGGCGGTCCGACCATCCACCACCAGCTGCTGATCTACCCCGTCACCGACAACGATCTCGACACAGGATCCTATCGTGACAATGCAGAGGGTTACCTTCTGACTCGTGACATGATGGGCTGGTTCTGGGAGCAGTACGCGCCCGGGCAGTCCGCCGACCCGCTGGCTTCGCCGCTCAAGGCAGAGCTCACTGGGATGCCGCCGGCGACGGTCATCACCGCAGAGTATGATCCGCTGCGCGATGAGGGCCAGGCCTTTGCCGAGCGACTCTCAGCCGCGGGTGTGCCGGTTGAGCAGCGGGAGTTCAAAGGAATGATCCACGGCTTCATTGGTATGACCGATGCATTGACCCAGGCCCGGGTCGCCATCGACTATTCGAACCAACGGCTGCGGGACAGCCTCACCGGTTAGAAAACTCCTATGGCAATTTTTGCGATGACCGGCGGCGCGACGGGAATCGGCGCCGCCCTCAAAGAACAGCTGCGCGAGCGCGGCGACAGCGTGATCGTGGTCGATATCAAGGATGCGGACGTGGTCGCAGACCTGTCCACCGCCGAGGGGCGGGAAGCCGCGATAACAGGCGTTGCCGCACTGGCGCCTGACGGCCTCGACGGGTTTATCCCCTGCGCGGGCCTTGGCAATCACGTCAAACCCCCAAGCCTGATTGGCGCGGTCAACTACTTTGGTGCCGTTGCGACGGTTGAAGGCCTGAAGGACCTGGTGGCGCAGCGCAAGGGTTCGGTGCTGATCGTGTCGTCCAACTCGGCGCCCATGTTGCCCGTGGACAATCCCTTCGTGGAGGCCTGCCTGGCAGGTGACGAGACCGCCGCCCTGGGCATGCTGGAAGACGGCAACACGGCCTACATGGGGTCCAAGCGCGCGATCTCCACCTGGATGCGCCGCAACGTCAACGACTATGCCGGGGCCGGCGTGCGCATGAACGCGATCGCGCCGGGTATCACGCGCACGCCCCTGTCCGAGGGTGTCGCCGGCGACCCGGAGCTGGGTGAGGCGATTCGCCAGTTCGAGGAGATGACGCCGCTGGGCGGCTCGGCCTCTCCCGAACAGATTGCCAACGCAATGCGTTTCCTCCTGAGTTCCGATGCAGATTTCATCTGTGGCGCCATGCTGTTCGTCGACGGCGGCACAGACGCGCTTCTCCGTCCCGACAGCTTTTAAGGCGTTTCAGGGAATCAGGACGGCAGCGCCCTGCAGGCGCCCGCTGCGCAGATCGTCGAGGGCCTGGTTGGCGTCTTCCAGCGGGTAGGTGGCGATGTGCGTCGTCACCGGGTGGGTCTCCAGCAGCTTGAAGAATTCCTCGCCGTCGACTCGGGTCAGGTTGGCGACGGAGCAGATGGTTCGTTCACCCCACAGCAGTTCATAGGCGAACTCCGGAATGGGGCTCATGTGGATGCCGCCGCAGACCACGATCCCTCCCTTTCGCAGGGCACGCAGCGCATCCACCACCAGTTCCCCCACCGGCGCAAAGATGATGGCCGCGTCCAGTTCGACGGGCGGTGCCTCACCGGAGCTGCCCGCCCACGCCGCACCCAGGTCCCGGGCAAAGGCCTGGGCCTCTTCATCACCGGCACGGGTGAACGCATAGATCTCGCGTCCCTGCTGGATGGCCACCTGGCTGATGATATGGGCAGCAGCCCCGAAGCCGTAAATGCCCAGGCGCTTCGCGTCGCCGGCCATGCTCAGTGAGCGGTAGCCGATCAGGCCTGCACAGAGCAGCGGCGCGGCGTGCAGCGGGTCGCCGAAGATCTCGAATACGAAGTGTTGGTGGGCCACCGTGTACTCGGCGTAGCCGCCGTCGATGTTGTACCCGGTGAAGCGGGCACTGTCACAGAGATTTTCCTCGCCGCGCAGGCAGTAGTCGCAGTGCCCGCAGGTTTCACCCAGCCAGGGCACGCCCACCATCTTGCCCTTCAGGCTGCGGGGCACGGCGCTGCCCACCTCGACCACTTCCCCGACAATTTCGTGGCCGGGAACCAGCGGTAGCCTGGGTTCGGTGAGATCACCGTCCACAACGTGCAGATCGGTGCGGCACACGGCACAGCCGGTGACTTTTATCAGAACCTGCTGCTCGCCGGGCTCGGGAACAGGAATGTCGTCCAGCACCAGCGCCTCACGCTGCCGGTGCAGGCGCATGGCACGCATCAGCTATCCGCGGCGGGCGGAACGGCGCGTAACTCTGCGGCTATGTCCTCGCTGAGTTGCAGCAGCAACGTGCTGTAGGCGGCGGCGATGCTTTCCGGGTCACCAGTGCTGGCTACCGTAGTGAATTGGCGGATATTGTGGCTGACGGACTCCGCGGTTTTCGGCCGCGTAATCGCGTATTCGGCAACAAGGCGTGTGTCTCGTTCGTGTGCCGCGAACTGGATGACCGAGATGCGCACGGCGTATTCCGGAATCGAGTCACGCCGCCAGGGAAAGACCTGTACGTTCTGCGTTTCCAACAACACGGCCAGGTTTACAGCCACCACGCGGCTGATACCCGCATCCAGCGGTTCGGCCCAGCGGTCGAAATCCGCCAGCTTCAACTTGTGATCGCTGCGGTTGAGTACCATCTCCCGCATGTTCAGGTACTCGGGTACGGAAATCGGGCCCACGCCCAGGGACGGGCCGGTGGTCCCGGGTTTGCCCTGTGCGTCCGCGCTCAGCATGTAGTAGTCGCTGCGGGGTGTGCTGCCGCAGGCGACCAGGAGCGCGATGCAGGCGATTACGGAAAGGGTTCGAGCGCTTTTCATATCAGTTCGCCAACGGTGATTTGCCCTTGAAGATCGACTCGGGCTGGGTTTCGATGGTTTCCGCGAGGGACTGCAGGGCGCGGCCGGCGGCCCCCAACTCCTTCGCCGCGGTGCGAATCTCGTAGAGCACGGCGGAGTCGTCGGACAGCAGGTAGTCCACATTGGAGAGGGTGGTTTCTGCAGCACTCAAGGCCGCGGTGAGCTCCTCCAGGGACTTCTGCGCTTCGGCGGACAGGCCCGGCAAGTCCTTGTTCAGCGTTCTCATGGTGCCGCTGGCATCTGCCACCAGCGCATTCAGGTCTGGTGACATGGCTTCGACTTCTCTATCCAGGCGCGTACTGAGCTGCTCGATAGCGGCAAGCGTGGCACCCATATTCTCGGGCAAGGCTTGGAAATCCGGATCGTTGATAAACCGATCTATCCCGGCCAGGGTGGTTTCGATGTTGTCGAATAGCGCCCGGAAGTCGAATTCCTCGAGGCTGCGAGTCAGCCGTTCAAGGTCCGTCGGGACCGTGGGGAGAATGTTTATACCCTCCGGCAAATCGTATTTTTCCAGGTCTTCGGCAGTGAACCGCGGCGGTCTGCCCGGGTGAAAGTCCAGCTGTATGTAGAGCAGCCCGGTCAGCAGGCTTTGCACCTGCAATTGCGCACGCAGGCCGCGCTCGATCAGGGCCGCTGTGGGGTCGTAGTCGTCATCCCCGCTCTCCACGACCTCGCCACCTCTCACCCCCACGATTCGGTCGGTGAAAATGCGCACTTCAACCGGCGTCAGCACGTCGTAGGTGTCCAGGTCCACGATCACATCGAAGTCGATGACCTCGCCAATTTGCACGCCCTTGAAGGCGACGGGCGCACCAATGGTGAGTCCTTTCACGGAGCCGTCAAACACCATGAGTCCGCGCTCGATATTGCGCTCGAACAGGTTGCCGCTGAGGGTAAACAGCATGCCGAACAGAATCAGGAACGCGCCTGTCACAAATGCGCCGACCACCACCGTGTTGGGCGACTTACTCATGCTGCGCTCTCGCTTGTCTGCTCGCTGCCGCGAGACAGGAACCGGCGTACTTTTTCATGTTCGCTCTTCTCCCTCAGCACCCTGGGGTCTCCATAGTCAATCATGGTCTTGGTCTCGGCGTCCAGAAACACGGAATTGCTGGCAATGGTGAATATGCTGGCCAGTTCGTGGGTAACGATCACCACCGTGGCCCCCAGGCTCTCCTGCATTTCCAGGATCAGTTCGTCCAGCAGCTGGGAGCTGATGGGATCGAGGCCGGCGGAGGGCTCGTCGAAAAAAAGGATCTCCGGGTCCAGTGCAATGGCCCGCGCCAGGCCGGCCCGTTTCTGCATGCCACCGGATATCTCCGACGGGTAGTACTCCTGGTAGCCGCCCAACCCCACCAGCGCCAGCTTGTAGGCGACGATATCGGCAATTTCCGCCTCGGACAGGTCGGTGTACTGCTGCAGGGGCAGCGCCGTATTCTGAGCCAGGGTCATGGCGGAGAACAGGCCGCCGGTCTGGTAGGTGATGCCCCAGTTGCGGCGCATCTGGAACTGCGACTCTTCGTCGGACTGCTGGAAGCTCACGCCGTCATACTGGATTTCCCCCGCCGCGGGCGGGAAGAGACCGATCATGTGCTTGAGCAGGGTGCTTTTGCCGCAGCCGCTGCCCCCCATGATGATGAACACATCGCCGCGGTAGACGTCGAAGGTCAGGTCCTTCTGAATGAGATTCTTGCCGTAGGCCATGGTCAGGCCGTCGATATGAATATGGACCGGCCGCTCGCTCATACCCCAAGCTCCTGGAAAAGGATGTTGAAGGCGGCATCGGCGACGATCAGGTAGACGATGCTGGTCACTACGGCCTTGGTCGCGGCTTCGCCGACCGCGGCGGAGCTGCGTCCGCATTGGATGCCAGCCCGGCAGCCGGCGATGGCGATCAGCAGCCCGAAAATCACGCTCTTGAGCAGGCCGGTGGCGAGGTGGTTGAAGGCGAGAACCTGCTTGAACTGCTGGCCGAACTGGACCAGCGTGACGTCCATGCCCGAGGCCACCAGGGCGCCGCCGAGAATGCCGACGACGTTCGCATACAGAACGAGCAGCGGCATGATCAGCACCAGGGCGATCATCCGCGGCAATACCAGGAACTCCACCGGGGAGATGCCCAGGGTCACAATGGCGTCGATCTCTTCGCGGGTCTGCATGGTGCCTAGCTGAGCCGCGTACGCCGCGCCGGTGCGCCCCGCCAGGACCACCGCTACCATCAGGGCGCCCATTTCCCGCAGCATGCCGATGGTAACCAGGTTGGCGACGTAAATCTGGGCGCCGAACTGTGCCAGCTGGGCGGCGCCCAGGTAGGCGAGGATCATGCCGATCAGGAAGCTGGTCAGCGTAATGATACCAATCGCCTTCGGGCCCACCTGGTAGATGAAACTCGACAGGTCCTCCCTTCGCGTGTTGGCTCGCCCCGAGAGGAATCGCATCAATGCCACCGTGGCCTGGCCGATAAAATCCAGGTGATCCTCGATCACGGCCCAGGCCTTCTCCAGCTGTTCCCGCGGGTCCAGCAACTCGGCCAGGGTGCGCGTCTTGGCTTCCGGTCGCACGTGGGTGGGCACGGCGGTGGCCAGGTTCAGCAGCCGCTGGGCGCCTTCCGGCAGGCCGGAGGTGTCCAGCTCGATGCCGCTGTCCCCGGCATACCGGTGCAGGTGCAGCAGGAAGGCGGGCAGGGCGCTGTCCCACTCCCCGAGCTCGGCAGTGTCTATGCGCACCGATGAGGGCGATTGCTCGCCCAGTTGCCGCACCACGTCGGCAAAGTCGGGGCACTCCCGGTCCAGGGTCCAGTCTCCGCGTAGCGCCAGGCTGAGTGGTCCGGCGCTGTCACGGGTCAGTTCGAATACTGGCGTGCTATCGCTCATACAAACGGTTGCACCCGGTCAGTACTGGAAGGGTTTCGGTGGAAGGTAGGGCTGCATGAGTTCCGCTGCCTTGCTGTAGATCGCCTCCACATCGACCTCGGCGCCTACCTGCGCTCGCCGCGAAATCATTGTGATGGGGAACAGATAGTGGTCGCTGGTGCCGGCGCGCAGTGCGCGGCTGCGACCCAACTTGTCCTCGTAGATTACCCAGGGCATGTTGAGCTCCTCGCTCAGCAGGTCGCCCAGCACCACGCCCATGGCCTGGAGTTCAGCGACCTGCTCGGCCCGGACGATATTGCGGTCCAGCAACTGTTGGAGAATCTCCAGGTCGTTGGCCTTGTCGCCGCGGACCTGTCTGCCCAGGTTCCGTCGCGCCAGGTCGTCGACAATTTCGCGCTGGGTCACCATGAAGTCCCGGTCGATCCGGGTCAGGGCGTAGATGCGTGGTTCTTCCTGCGCCTGCACCTGCCCGGCGAGCAGGGTGATCGCGAGCAGCAGGATGTGGGTCAGTCGGGTCCCTTGCATAGGCTTCTTATGTCGTTCCTAACTTCCTAATAATAGCCGCAAATTGCCCGCCGGCGCTGCCCCCCTGCGGGATAGTTGTTATCTGGCTGGTTACGTGGATAATTGCGGTCTTTCGAAGGGCCGCCGAACGGCGCCCCCTCGGGTACCACACTGGAGTAGGTCAATGATACGTGGCAGCCTGGTTGCACTGGTCACGCCGATGCACGCCGATGGCTCCCTGGACTGGAAAGCGCTGGACGCGCTGCTGGAATGGCATATCGAGTCCGGCACCGACGGCATCGTCGCGGTGGGCACCACCGGCGAATCCGCCACCCTGGCGGTGGACGAACACTGTGAAGTCATTTCCCGCGTCATCGCGCGTATTGCCGGACGTGTGCCTGTCATCGCAGGCACCGGGGGCAACGCCACTGCCGAGGCGGTGGAGCTCACCCGCGAGGCCGAGAAGCTCGGCGCCGACGCCTGCCTGCTCGTGACGCCCTACTACAACAAGCCGACCCAGGAAGGTCTCTACCAACACTACCGGCATATCGCAGAGGCTGTCGCTATCCCGCAAATTCTCTACAACGTTCCCGGCCGCACCGGCGTCGATATGCTGCCGGCGACAGTGGCGCGGCTGGCGGATATCGAGAATATTGTCGGTATCAAGGAAGCCACCGGTGACCTGGATCGGGCCCGCGAAGTCATCGATATCTGCCGGGACCGCATGGCCGTGTACTCCGGCGACGACGCCACCGCCACCGAGCTGATGCTGCTGGGCGGCGACGGCACCATTTCAGTGACCGCCAATGTCGCGCCCGCCCAGATCGCGGAAGTCACGCGGCTGGCGCTGGCGGGCGACGCCGAGCAGGCCCGGGCGCTGGATACGACGCTCGCTGACCTGAATGCAGCACTGTTCCTGGAATCCAACCCGATCCCGGTCAAGTGGGCGCTGAGCGACATGGGCCGCATTGAACCCGGCCTGCGCCTGCCGCTGACACCTTTCGACAGCGCCCACCACGAGGCGCTGCGCGCCGCGCTGGCCAAGGCGGGAGCCGCCTGATGCGCGTCCTGGTTGTAGCACTACTGATTGCATCGCTGGCGGGCTGCGGCTGGCTGGATCGCAAGGGCTATGTTCGCGACCGCAGCGGTGATTACCGCAAGGCCAAGATCGAGCCGCGGCTGAAGGTGCCTTCGCACCTGGAAGACGACGGCTTGCAGGACATCTACGTGATTCCTCCGGCCACCGACCAGATGACCATGAACGAGAAGTTCGAGGTGCCCCGTCCGACTCCCCTGGTGGCCAAGGAGAGCGAAGACCTGGTGCGCATCCAGCGCCTGGGCGACGAGGAGTGGATGCTGGTCAACGTCGCGCCCGGGCAGCTGTGGCCGCAGGTGCGCGCCTTCCTCAGCACCAACGGGCTGCAGGTGGCGCGGGTGGATGCCCGCGCCGGCCTCATCGAAACCGGCTGGTTCCAGGGCGTGGGCGCCACCATGAACGAGCGCTACCAGTATCGGATCGAGCAGGGCGTGCAGCGCAACACCTCGGAACTCCACGTGCTGCAGATGTACCAGGCCGGCGATATCAACAGCTGGCCTGAGGCGTCCGCGGACAAGGAGCGCAGCGGCGAAATGCTGATGACCGTGGCCCAGTACATCGCCAACACCACCGAGGCCGCCCCGGTCTCCATGATGGCCCAGCAGGCCATGGGCGAGGGCGGCAAGGTCAGCCTGCTGGAAGATTCCGACGGCACGCCCTATGTGCGTCTGAAGCTGCCCTACTACCGCGCCTGGGCGTCTGTCGACCGGGCACTGCGTGAATCCAGCTTCCAGATTCGCGACCTGGACCGCTCCAGCGGCAAGTTCTATGTGCGCTTCGTCCCGCCGGAAGAAGACGGCGGCTGGTTTGACTGGCTGTTTGGTGACGACGAAGAGGGTCAGGATGTCAATGAACAGGACTACCTGTTGACCGTGCGTGAAGAGGCCACCGAGCTGGTGCGCATCGACCTCGCCCGTGAAGACGGCGCCGAGATGACGGTCGGCCAGCGCCAGCAACTGCTCAACCTGCTCAAGGGCAATATCAACTAGTGGCTCCCGCGGGAGTCGGCGACTGATGCGTTTCGCCTCGCTGGGCAGCGGCAGCCGCGGCAATGGCACGCTGGTGCAGTCGGGCGACACCCTGGTTCTTGTGGACTGCGGTTTCTCGGTCCGCGAGACCGAGGCCCGGCTGGCGCGCCTGGGCGTCGAGGCGACGGATCTCGATGCGCTGCTGGTGACCCATGAACACGGCGACCACTGCTCCGGGATTGCAGCGCTCTCCCGCAAGTACCAGCTACCGGTCTACCTGACCCGCGGTACCGAGGCCAGCGGGCGCTGTGACGGTACCTGGGAAGCCCGGTATTTTCACAGCGAAGCCGGCTTCGACATCGGGAGTATTACCGTCGCCCCGATCGCGGTTCCCCACGATGCCCGCGAGCCCTGCCAGTTCGTGCTGGAGAGCAACGGCCTGCGGCTGGGTATTCTCACCGACCTCGGCAGCGTGACGCCGGCGGTAATCCAGCACTACCGCAATTGTCACGGCCTGCTGCTGGAGTGCAATCACGATACGGACATGCTGCGCGTCGGCCCCTACCCGCCACCTGTCAAGCAGAGGGTCGGCGGCGACTGGGGGCACCTCAACAATCACCAGGCGGCGGGCTTCCTCGAGCAGGTCATGAACGGTGAGCTGAAGCAGGTGGCGATCGCCCATATCAGCGAGCAGAACAACCATCGCGACCGCGTGCTGGAGGCCCTGGAACCGGTGTTGCCGGATCCCCGGCGCGTGACCTGGGCCGAGCAGTCCGAGGGCTTTGACTGGCTGTCCCTGGTCTAAAAGCTAGCGGGATATTTCGTTTTTTGTGAGCCTGTTCACAGCAGTCTTGCTATGCAGCCTGCACACTTGGCCCCTGAAGACCATCAGGAAAAACAATAATGCAGCCCAGGATGGCTCGTCAGAAGGCCGGCTGCCGTTGTGTCGCCTCCCGGGCGTCAGCCGCCAGGGGTGCCGCAGCGCGTCGGCGCCCGCAGCACGACCGTAGTGCGCGAGCGGAACACCGTGAGCTCAGAGCAGGGCAGCTCCGGGTTGTTGCGGACGTCGAGGCCCTCCAGGTCGATCAACCCGTGCAGGTCCTTGAGTCCGCGCAGCGCGTTGCCGTCCAGGCTCAGCTCGCGCAGTTTCCCCATTTCCGCCAGCGGCCTGAGTTCCGTGATGCGGTTGTTCGACAGCTTGAGCCGTACCAGGCCGGTAAAGACTTCCAGCCCCGACAGGTCGGAGATGCCGGCGTGGCTGCAGTTGAGGTCGATGAGCCCTTCGGCGGCGCCAATATCGCCGTCGATGATGTGCTGGCGCACGCAGTCATCCAGCGCCCGGTCCGGCAGCGTGAAGTCCTTGAACAGGGGAACAGGCGTGTAGATTACCCGGTCATTGACGGTAAATCGGTAATCGGCGCAGCCCGCCAGGCACAGGGCCAGCAGAACAGCTGTCAATCGCATAGGAATCTCCCGCGGCAGCATCGTAGCCCGGCTGCTCGGATTGACACTATAATTGCGCCGACGGGAGATCACAAAGAGAGGCAATGGATGTCCGAAGGTGGAGCGCCGGCAACGGACGGTACGATCAATATCGTCCAACGCGGCAACCTGAAGACGATCGAAACCACCCTGCGCAAGCAGTGGCGGCTGGGTCAGAACATCGTGCTCTGCTGGAGTGCCACCGACAATGGCATTCTCCTGCTGATGGTCCCGCATTATTTTCTCGGCAACTACACCGCCGGCAACTCCCCTGAGGTCAACAACAGCAAGGAGAGTTTCGTCCGGCAGCTGATATCGGGCCGCCGCCGTAAAGAGCGCAACGAGTTCTTCGAGGTGTCCGAGCGCCTGGGCGTCTCGGCCAACTTCATCAAGCTGTCCACGCCGCTGGTGGACGAGCCCGCGGTCAACGAGGCGATCGAGGAGATCGTTCGCCGCTACGGCCTGAGCTATGTGTCCAACCGGGCGGTGATCCTGATCGATATCGCGCAGTTCTCCCTGTTCACGCCGTTTGAACAGGCGAGCCAGCTCAACAGTTTGTCGTACTCGATGAATTCCGCTTACAACAAACTGCTGACCCGCGGTATCGATGTGAACTTCGCCCGCACCACCACCGGCGACGGCTACTACGTGTGGAATCGCGACCTGAGCCCGGGCGCCAACGAAGACCTGCTGCATTTCCTGACGCTGGTGATCGCGGACAACGCGATGGCGCGCAAGGCCTCGAAAGGCAACACGGTGCCGCTGATCCGCACGGCGTTCCATATCGGCAGCCACTACGAGCTGTACCAGGCCGAGGGCGTAAACCCAACGGTCTTCAGCTATATCGTCGGCGACGTCACCATCGAGCTGGCGCGCATGGTGGACCTGGCCCGACCGGGGCAGATATTTATTGGCAGCTTCCAGGTGGAGCTGCCGTCGCCGGGCCAGGAAGACCCGGACGACACCGTGACGCTCGATACGCTGGGCTTCCTCGACCGCTGCAATGCGGACGTCGAACGCATGCTGGGCATCCAGGTGGCAGGCCAGGAAGTGAAAGACGTGCGCTGTGAAGCCTCGGTGGGGGAGGGCGAGGACGGCAAGTCCCGGCCGCGCCGCTTCCGCCTGACCGACAAGCACGGCATTTCACGCAGCGCCTACAACCTGGAGCTGGACTTTGAAACCTCCGGCGGCGACTGGTCCATGGGCCTGAGCGTCGATCAACTGGACGCCAGCGACGAAGCCGAGGGCGAGAACGGCGAGTCGCCGTCCTCGCGCAAGGCGGTCGTCGAGGAATGAATGCGATGTTGATGGCGGCCAGGGCCAGGGAAATGGATGTTTCCAACACGGTTGATGTCACCAGTCCGGAAGCGGTGACGGCGGCCATCGTCGATATCCTCGGGGCGCACTACCCGGAAAAGTCCCTCAAGAAAATCCCCCGCCTGGTGGCGGACTTCGCCCGGCTCTACCGGGGGGAGTATCCCGGCTACCACGCCTGCGACGTGGGCTATCACGACATCCAGCACGTGCTGGATGTGACGCTGGCGATGGCGAGGCTGCTGGACGGCTACCAGAAGTGCCACGCCGACGAGGCGCCGATTTCAGCGGCCGGCATGATCGCCGGCATTGCCACGGCGCTGTTCCACGACAGCGGCTACATCCGGCGCCGCCGCGATACCCGGCACAGCAACGGCGCGGAGTACACCCGCATTCACGTGAGCCGGTCGAGCCGCTTCATGGGCGAGTACCTGCCCACGGTCGGTTTGAAATCAGCGCTGCCCACCTGCCAGCGGATCGTCCACTTCACCGGTTACGAGGTGAACCCGGCGGACATCGACGTGCCCACGGACGAGGAGCGCGTCGTGGGCTGGCTGCTGGGCACCGCCGACCTGATCGCCCAGATGGCGGACGTGGCCTATTTGGAGAAATGCCGCGATGCGCTTTACCCGGAGTTCGTCGAGGGCGGCATGGCGGGCAAGCACGGCAAGTACACCAAGACCGGCGTGATCTACCGCTCACCGGCACACCTGATGCAGTCGACGCCGAACTTCATTCGCAGCGCGATCCAGGTGCGCCTCGACGGCTACTTCCACGCCTACTACCGCTACGCCTTGCACCACTTCGGTGGGGTCAACCTCTACATGGAGGCCATCGAGGCCAACTGCAGTCGGCTCGAGAGCGTGCTGGCGAAAAACGACCCGGAGCTGTTGATGGGCGACGCCCTGTCGCCCCCCTGAGACTCCCTTGCCCGGTAGTACCGCTGTCTACGCTGACAATCGCGCACTGAGCGAGCGCGCCGAGGCGCTGGCCGCGGAACTGTCGATGCCATTTGCCGCCCAGCGCGAGGGCTGGTCCGCACTCCTGGTCCTGTCCGATCGGGGGCTGGCGCTGCAGCCGCTGGGTGAGCAGGCAAGCGGGCCGGTGGCGGTGGATTTCAGTGCCGGCGGTTTGCGGTACCGGCGTCGCGGTGGCCACAACGAGCCGCTGGGTCGCGCTGTCGGTACTGCGAAATGGCCGGGTCTTGAAGTGATCGATGCCACCGCGGGGCTCGGTCGAGACAGCTTCGTGCTGGCGGACATGGGGGCCCGGGTCACCATGCTGGAACGGCACCCGGTGGTATTCGCCCTGTTGCGAGACGGCCTGGCCCGCGGGGTCGCCTCCGACGATGCCTGGGTGGCTGAGGTCAGCAGCCGGCTGTCACTGGTGCACGCCGAGGCGGAGACCTGGCTGACGCCGGCCTGCGCCGACGTGATCTACCTGGACCCCATGTTCCCCGCGCGGCGCAAGAGCGCCCGGGTCAAGAAAGAGATGTGGCTGTTCCAGCAGTTGCTCGAGGAAACCGAGCCCACCGCCGGGCTGCTGGAGGTGGCACTGGCGGCCGCCCGGCGCCGGGTGGTGGTCAAGCGCCCGGCGAAAGCCGAGCCCCTCGCGCAAAGAGTGCCGGGATTCGTGATTCCCGGCAAGACCGTCCGCTTCGATGTCTACGTCGTCTAGCGCCCGTCACTGATGGTGAACAGCCGCCGTGTCCAGACGGACTGGAACAACGGGTCCAGCCAGCGATAGAGGCGGCCAGACGCAAATATCCGTTTGCCGCGCTCCGTCGCCGCGATCCCTTCACGCACGACGGTTTCGGCGTCGTACCACAGCAGGCCGGGTGAAGCGTTCTTCATATCCATCAGACCGGCGCGCTCGTGGAACTCGGTGTGGGTGAAGCCCGGGCACAGGGCGCTGACCTTGACCCCATCCTTTGCCGCGGTCAGGGCCAGTTCCTCGGACAGGGCAACCACCCAGGCCTTGGCCGGGCCGTAGTTGCAGCCGCCGGCGCGGGGGATCCGGGCCGCCACGGAGGCAACGTTGATGACGCGCCCGAAGCCTCTTTCCTGCATCGGCGGCACGAACAGGTGACACAGCCTGGCAATGGACAGCATCATCAACTGGTAGAAGGCCTGCTGTTCGTCCCAGTCGACATCATCGTCCAGCAGGTTGGGCCCGGCGATACCGGCATTGTTGACCAGGTAGTCGATATCCAGACCGCGCTGCTGCAGCTCGGCGTGGAGCTGCCCCGGCGCCTGCGGATCGCTGAGATCCGCTGGCAGGCACAGCACGTCGACGCCGTGGGCCGAGCGGATTTCTTCAGCGGTCTCTTCCAGGGGCTCCGGCTTGCGCGCCACCAGCACCAGGTCATAGCCCGATTGCGCGAGTTGACGCGCGAATTCCTTGCCCAGGCCGGCGGATGCGCCGGTGATCAGTGCCCGTCGTTTTTGCATAGGTCTTCTCCTTCGTGGCGGTTACTATAGTGATCGCTGTGTTTGGAGGTAAACCCCATGGGCGGAACGCGCAGAGCATTCCTGCTGTCACTGTCGATTCTGTTTTTGTCGCTCACTGTCCTCGACCCCGCACCCGCGCGGGCTGCCGAAGACCGGCTGCTGTTCTGGCAGGTCAAGACAAAGAACGCCACCGTGTACCTGCTGGGCTCGATGCACCTGGCCACCCGGGACATCTATCCCCTGCGGCAGGAGATCATGCAGGCCTTCGAGGGTGCTGACAAGCTGGCGGTGGAACTGGATATCAGCGGTACCCGCAGCTTCGAGATCCAGCAGCGCATGCTGGAGCGGGGCCAGTACCCGCCGGGCAAGACCCTGCAGGACGACCTGTCGCCGGAGACCTGGAAAGCGCTGTCGACGCGGCTGGAGAGCAACGGCCTGCCCCCGGTCATGATGCAGGGCCTCAAGCCGGGGCTGGTGGTGACCACCCTGTCCACCGTGGAAATGATGAAGCTGGGCCTCAACCCGGAGCAGGGGGTGGATCGCTACTTCCTGGACCAGGCCCGCGGCAAAAAGCCGGTGATCGAACTCGAAACCGTGGATCGCCAGCTCGACGTGTTGCTGGATTCTCCGGACCCGGAGCTGCTGGTAAAGCAGTCGCTGGGACAGCTCGAGGAGCTGGACAGCATCATGGAGAAGCTGGTGACCAGCTGGAGAAAGGGAGACGCGAAAGCACTGGCCAAGCTGGTCATCGAGGACGAGCTGGCGAAGCACCCCGAGTACGCCGATCTTTATCGCCGTATGTTTGACGACCGCAACCGCGACATGACCGACAAGATCGTCGCCATGCAGCAGCAGGGCGGCACCTATTTCGTGGTGGTGGGCGCGGGTCACCTGGTGGGCGACCAGGGGATCGTGGCGATGCTGAAGCGCCGCGGCCAGTCGCCCCGGCGGCGCTAGCCATGGCCGACACCAGGACAACCGCCCTGGTCACCGGCGCATCGGCGGGCATCGGCGCTGAGTTCTGCCGCCAGCTGGCGGATCGCTGCGAGGTCATTATCGCCACCGGGCGGCGCCGGGATGCACTGGAGAAGCTCGCCGACGAACTGGCGGGCCGGGCGGAGGTACACTGCGTGGTGGCGGACCTGGGCACCCGCGAGGGACGCACCCGGGTGATCGAAGCCCTGCGGCAGCAGGGCCCGGTGGATTACCTGGTCAACAATGCGGGCTTTTCCACCCTGGGCGCCTTTGACTCACTGGATATCGACGCCCAGCAGGCGATGGTGGACGTGCACGTCACCGCAACCCTGGCCCTGACCCGGGCGGCGATTCCCTTCATGCGGGAGCGCGAGGGAGATCGGGCCATCATCAACGTGTCCTCCCTGGCGAGCTTCGGCCCAGTGCCGGGGGCCGCGGTCTACGCGGCCACCAAGTCCTTCCTCAATGTGTTCTCCGAGTCCCTGGCGAAAGAGCTCGCCGACAGCGGCATCCGCGTGCAGAGCCTCTGCCCCGGCTATACCCGCAGTGAATTCCACGACCGGGATGACATGGCGGCATTCGACCGCGCCATGGTGCCTGCAGAAGAGTGGATGGATGCCGCCGCGGTAGTGTCGGAAAGCCTGTCGGCGCTGGACGGCGGCCCCGTGGTGTTGGTGCCCGGCGAGGTAAACATCGAGAGCGCCCGCAAGGGAATTCAGCGAGCGCTCAACAAGCTGGGTTAGCCCAGCAGGTTCTCCAGGACGCGGCGGTAGACGCGCGCCAGGGCGTCCACATCCTCCGCAATCACCTGTTCATTGACCTGGTGGATCGTCGCGTTGATGTGGCCGAGTTCCAGCACTTCGGCCCCCGTCGGCGCGATAAAGCGGCCGTCGGAAGTGCCGCCGGCCGTCGACAATTGCGTCTCGCGACCCAGCTCGGAGGAAATGGCATCTACGGCCGCGTCCACAAGCCGGCCCTCGGGTGTCAGGAACGGCTCGCCGCTCAGCGTCCACTCCAGCTCGTAGTTCAACCCATGCTCGGTGAGCACGGCCTCGGTACGTCGGCGCAGTTGGTCGGCCGTGGTTTCCGTTGAATAGCGGAAATTGAACAGCAGCTCGACGCGGCCGGGGATCTGGTTGGTGGCGCCGGTGCCGCCATTGATGTTCGATACCTGGAAGGAGGTGGGCGGAAAGTGCTCGTTACCCGCGTCCCACTGGATCGCCGCCAGCTCGGCCAGGGCGGGCATGGCCCGGTGAATGGGGTTGTCCGCCAGCTGCGGGTAGGCGATGTGGCCCTGCACGCCGCGCACCACCAGTCGTCCGTTGAGACTGCCGCGGCGCCCGTTCTTGATCACGTCGCCCAGGACCTGTTCGCTGGAGGGCTCACCCACCAGGCACCAGGTGATTTTCTCGCCGCGCTCCTCGAGCCACTGGACGACCTTGATCGTGCCGTCGACCGCGGGACCTTCCTCATCGCTGGTAATCAGGAAGCCGATGCGGCCGGGATGGTCCGGGTGTGCTGCGACAAAGTTCTCGCAGGCGACCACCATCGCCGCCAGGCTCGCCTTCATGTCGGCGGTGCCGCGCCCGGTCAGGACGCCATCCACCAGGGTGGGTTCGAAGGGCGGGCTGCGCCAGGCCGGTTCGGGCCCGGTGGGCACCACATCGGTGTGCCCCGCGAACACGAACAGCGGCCCCTCGCTGCCGCGCACGGCCCACAGGTTGTCGACCTCGCCAAAGCGCAGGGATTCGCAGTGAAAGCCGATGGCTTCCAGGCGCGCGGCCATCAGCGCCTGGCAGCCGGCGTCCTCCGGAGTGACGGAGGGCTGGCGAACCAGCTCGCAGCACAGCGCCAGTGCGGGGTCAGTTGTGGGCATGCAGTTCCTCGTTGAGGGCCATCGCCGACTTGTTGGCCAGGCATTCCACCGCACCGCTGCGGGAATTGCGGCGGAACAGCAGGTCGGATTTGCCGGCCAGCTCCGCCGCCTTCACGGTGGAGACCTCGGCGCCGGTTTCATCCAGCAGGCTGAGCTTGGTGCCCGCGGTAATGTACAGCCCCGCCTCGATGGTGCAGCGGTCGCCCAGGGGAATGCCGACACCTGCGTTGGCGCCCACCAGGCAGTCCTTGCCGATGGAAATGATAACGTCATTGCCGCCGCTGAGCGTACCCATGGTGGAACAGCCGCCCCCCAGGTCGGAGCCGGTGCCTACCACGACACCGGCGGCGATACGGCCCTCGATCATACCGGGGCCCTCGGTGCCCGCATTGAAATTTACGAAGCCCTCATGCATGACCGTGGTGCCCTCGCCGAGGTAGGCGCCGAGACGTACCCGCGCCGTGTGGGCGATGCGCACGCCCGCGGGAACCACGTAGTTGGTCATTTTCGGAAACTTGTCGACGCTGCTGACCTCGAGGTCGCGGCCCTGCACCCGGGCGGCGAGCTGGCGCGCCGGCAGTTCGGTGATATCGACGGCACCCTCGCTGGTCCAGGCGACATTGGGCAGCGACGCGAAAATACCCTCCAGGTTGGTCTGGTGGGGTCTGACCAGGCGGTGCGAAATCAGCTGCAGCTTGAGGTAGGCCTCGGGCACGGACTCGGGCTTGAGGTCGTCTTTCAGCAGCACCAACACCGCCGGGCGCTCGCTGCCGGCCATGGCTTCGCAGCTCGACCAGAGCTCCGGGAGGCCCAGTCCGGCGAAAACCTTGCCCAGCGCCTGCAGGGTGTCGCTGTCCAGGTCGTGGCTGCCGTGGCCGTAGCCCTGGGTTTCGAGTGCCTGTACCACATCGGCATCGAGATCCATCAGCGGGGCGGGGAAGTAGACTTCCAGCCAGCTGCCGGCCGCGTTCTTGGTGCCGATACCGATGCCCAGTGCGTAGAGTGCTTGGCTCATGTTTTTCCCCGTTCGTCTCGGAAAAGCCCGCCCGCGGCAGGCTACAGTGTGTGTTGCTTGAAGATGTCCTGGTAGTTCTCTGCCGAGAAGCCCAGGTGAATGTCCGTACCGGTGTCCAGCACCGGGCGCTTGACCAGGGTGGGATGCGCCAGCACGGCATCCCGCGCACCGTCGCGATCCATGGTTTCCCGCTCGGCCGGATCCAGCTGCTTCCATGTGGTGCTGCGGCGATTGACCACGGCTTCCCAGCCCAGCGTGTCGAGCCACTCATCGACAGTGTCGGCGCCCAGCGGCTGCTCGCGGAAATCCACGAACTGGTAGTCAATCTGGTGCTGATCGAGCCAGCGACGCGCCTTGCGCACCGTGTCGCAGTTGGGGATGCCGTATAGGGTAATCACTGCCGGGGACCTGCTGAAAAGAGCCGGGAAGAATAGCAAAAGTGATTGTTCTATGCATACTAGACGCCATGAAGATCCCACTCATTCAACGCGCTTACTGCACGTTCCTGGCGCTTGCGCTCGCGCTGCTGATTGTCCCTACAAAAACCCTCGCCTCCGAGGCGGCCGTGGCCATGCCCGACCGCTATGGCGCCGCGGCCAGCCGCGAAATCCTGGAAGCGGGGGGCAACGCCGTAGACGCCGCCATCGCCGCCGCCTTCACCCTGGCGGTCACATTCCCGGAGGCGGGGAATATCGGCGGCGGCGGTTTTCTCGTGGCCGTCGTGGACGGCGAACCCGCCTTCCTCGACTTTCGGGAGAGAGCGCCGCTGGCTGCCCACCGGGACATGTACCTGGATGAGGACGGCAACTTCGTGGAGCGGCGCTCCCTGGTCGGCGGCCTGGCGGTGGGTGTGCCCGGCACGGTGCGCGGCATGGACGAGGCCCACAAGCGCTTTGGCACCCTGCCCTGGAAACAGCTGTTGGCGCCGGCGATTCGCGTCGCCGAGGAGGGCTTCGTCGTCCACCCCAAGCTGGGGAAGATGCAGGCCGACGCGATCGAGTTCTACGCGGGCGAGGGCAATTTCCGCGAACACTTCGCGGGCATGACCACGGGTGAGACATTCAAGCAACCCGTGCTTGCGGCCACGCTGCGGCGCATCGCCGAGGATCCCGACGATTTCTACACCGGCGAGATCGCCGGCCTCACGGTGGCCCAGATGAAGGCCAGCGGCGGCCTGATCACGGCCCGGGACCTGGCGGAGTACACGGCGGTGTGGCGTGCACCACTCGTCGCCCCCTGGCGCGGGCACCAGGTGGTCTCGACGCCGCCGCCCAGCTCCGGGGGTATTGCCCTGGCGCAGCTGCTGACCATGCGCGACGCCGCCAGCGAGCAGTTCGCGGGCCTTGCGCATAACTCGCCGCGCTATATCCACCTGCTCGCCGAGATCGAGAAGCGGGTCTTTGCCGACCGCGGCGACTACCTTGGCGATCCGGACTTCGGCGATGTGCCGGTGAAAGAACTGACTGATCCCGACTACCTGCGCAGGCGGGCCATGGAGATCAACCCCGAGGGGATCTCGAAAGACGTCGTGCCGGGCCTGGAAGAACGCATGACCCGGCCGCTGGCCGCCGAGAGCGTGGACACCACCCATTTCTCCATCATGGACAGCGCCGGCAACGCGGCGGCCATCACCTACACCCAGAACTGGGAGTTTGGCAGCGGCGTGGTGGTGGAGGGCGCGGGCTACCTGCTCAACAACCAGATGGACGACTTCAGCGCGAAAGTCGGGGTACCGAACCGCTTCGGCGTCATCGGCAAGGACATGAATGCCATCGAAGGCGGCAAGCGCATGCTGTCGTCGATGTCACCCACGGTCGTGCTGCGCGACGATGAGGTAGTGGCGGTTCTCGGCACGCCCGGCGGCAGCACCATCTTCACCTCGGTGTTCCAGGTGCTGCTGAACCTGGTGGACTTCGATATGGAGGCGGACGAGGCCGTCTCTGCCAACCGCTTCCACCACCAGCTGCCCGCGGCGGGCACAATACGCTATGACCTGGGTCGCGAGCTGGACCCGAAACTGGTGCAGTCCCTGACCGAGATGGGCTACACGGTGGAGCCAAACTGGTGGGGGCCGCTGGGCGACGTGCAGCTGGTCCGGGTCAACGAACAGGGCCGGCTGGAAGCCGCCGCCGATCCGCGCGGGCGCGGTGTGGCCGAGGTGTTCGAGGCCACGCTCGGGGCGCGAGACTAGGCCTTCTTCGTCTTCTTGGGCCGCTTGCGGTCCGGGTAGCAGGTGCGGCAGATCTCGCACACCGTGCCGTCGCAACCGCGGGCGGTACAGAACTCCCGACCGTAGAAAATGATCTGCAGGTGCAGGTCGTTCCAGCACTCCCGGGGAAACAGCCGCTTCAGGTCTTTCTCTGTCTGGGTCACGTTCTTGCCGCTGGTCAGTCCCCAGCGCTGGGCCAGGCGGTGGATGTGGGTGTCCACGGGGAAGGCGGGCTCGCCGAAGGCCTGTGCCATCACCACGCTGGCGGTCTTGTGACCGACGCCGGGCAGGCGCTCCAGGGCCTCCATGTCTTCCGGCACGGCGCCGCCGTGTTCTTCCATCAGGATTTCACTGAGACGCCTGATGGCCTTCGCCTTCTGCGGCGACAGCCCGCAGGGACGGATGATCTCGCGAATCTCCTCCTCGCTTTTCTGCGCCATATCCGCCGGATTGTCGGCCATGTCGAACAGCGCCGGGGTGACCTGGTTGACGCGCTCGTCGGTGCACTGGGCGCTGAGCAGCACCGCCACCAGCAGCGTGAACGGGTCGCTGTGGTCCAGCGGCACCGGGGGTACCGGATACAGCGCCTGCAGCTTGTTGAGGATGAAATCCACGCGCTCTGCTTTTAACACGCGAACTCCCTTTTCGCGCGAATAGCACACGCGAACTTCCTTTTCGCGCGAATAGCGCACGCGAACTTCCTTTTTGCGCGAACAGCTCTCACACGATGGCCTCGCAGGTTTCGCGAATGCAGCGCGCCGCCGCCAGGCAGTCCGCAAGCGGCGGCACCAGGGCCATGCGCACCCGACCCTCGCCGGGATTGCCCGCACCGCCATCGCGACCCAGGAAGCGGCCGGGCAGCACCGTCAGGTGGTGATCGCCGTAGAGACGGCGGGCAAAATCGGTGTCCGGCAGCGGGGTTTGCGGCCACAGGTAGAAGCCGGCTTCAGGCCGCTGGAACGCGAGTGCGCCGTCCAGTTCCGCGCAGACAGCGTCGAACTTTTCCCGGTACAGGCGGCGATTCTCCTGCACATGGGCCTCGTCCGACCAGGCGGCAACGCTGGCGTGCTGGTGGTGCAGCGGCATGGCGCAGCCCTGGTAGGTGCGGTAGGACAGGTAGCGCTGTATCAGGTCTGCGTCACCGGCGACGAAGCCGGATCGCAGTCCCGGCAGGTTGGAGCGCTTGGACAGGCTGTGGAAGACCAGGCACTGGTTGAAGTCCGGGTAGCCCGCCTCGACGCAGGCCTGCAGCAGGCCCGGTGGCGCGTTGTCCTCGTCGGCGTAGATCTCGGAATAGCACTCGTCGCCGACGATGACGAAATCGTGTTCCACCGCCAGGTGCACCAGCCGCGTCAACACATCCAGCGGCATCACCGCGCCGCTGGGATTGCCGGGGTTGCAGATGTACAGCAGCTGGCAGCGCTGCCAGCTGGCGGCCGGCACGCTGTCGAAGTCGGGCAGGAAGCCGGTGTCGGCGCGGCAGTCCAGGAACGCGATGTCCGCCCCGGCCAGAAGCGCCGCGCCCTCGTAGATCTGGTAAAAGGGATTGGGACACAGGACCAGCGGGTCCCGGCTGCGATCCACCACCGCCTGGGCGATGCTGAACAGGCCCTCCCGCGTGCCCGCCACCGGCAGCACCTGCTGGTCCGGGTCGACGCCGGCCAGTGAGAAGCGCCGCGACAGCCAGTCGGCAATCGCGCTGCGCAGTTCCGGCAGGCCGCGGGTGGCCGGGTATTTTGCCAGGGCGGGCAGGTGTCCCGAGAGCGCGTCCAGCACGAAATCCGGCGCCGCGTGCTGGGGCTCGCCGATCCCGAAATTCAACGGCGTCCGGTCGGCGGGCGGCGCCAGGTCGGCAAACAGCGTCCGCAGCCGCTCGAAGGGGTAGGGCTTGAGCAGGTCCAGCTCCGGGTTCATTTATGCCGCGGCCTGTTCGTCCAGTTCCTTGCAGAGCGCGCCGCGAATCTGTGCGACCAGCTCCGGGTCCTCCAGCGGCTCACCCGCCGTGTCGGTAATGAAGAACACGTCCTCGACCCGCTCGCCGAGGGTGGTGATCTTGGCGGCCTGCAGCACGATGCCGTAGTCGAAGAAGATGCGCCCGATGCGCGCCAGCAGGCCCGGCCGGTCCGGGGTTATCACTTCCAGCACGCTGACGCCCCTGGCGGTATCGACGCTCAGGCTGGTTTCAGTCGGTACGGCGAACAGCCGCACCTGCCGGGGTGTGCGCCGCGCCACCAGCTCCGGGAAGCGGTCCCGGTCGGTGAGCGTGCGGGTCAGGAAGTCGACGATTTCCTGCAGCCGCTGGCCGTCATGTGCGATGGAGGCGCCGCTCTCATCCAGCACGAAGAAGGTGTCCATGGCCATACCGTCGACGGCATTGTAGAGCCGCGCGTCGTGGATGCTCAGGTTGAGTTGCTCGAGGGCGGCGGTGACCACCGAGAACAGGTAATCCTGGTTGCGGGCGTGGATGAAGATCTGGGTCGCCGCGTCGTGCTGCAGGGTGCTGTCGGCTTTTACCAGCACCAGCGGGATGGACTTGTCATAGTGCTGGGCGATCGCCTCGGTATGCCAGACGATGTCGCTGACCTGCTCCCGCAGGAAATAGTCTTCGCCGGCCTCGGCCCACAGCGCCTCGACTTCCTCGGCAATAAAACCCCTGTCCTCCAACTGCTCCCGGGCGCGGCGCTGGGTCTCGATGATGGCCTCGTCCTTGCCGACCTGGTTGTCCAGGCCCCGCTGCAGGGCGCGGCGGGTTTCCGTATACAGCTGCCGCAGCAGGGATCCACGCCAGGCGTTCCACAGGGTGGGGTTGGTGGCATTGATGTCGGCCACCGTCAGGCACAGCAGGTAATCGAGGTAGGTCTGGCTGCCGACGGTGGCGGCGAATTCGTTGATCACCTCCGGGTCGGAGATGTCCTTGCGCTGGGCCGTCCCCGACATCAGCAGGTGCTGTTCCACCAGCCAGACCACGAGATCCGTGTCCTGCTCATTGACGCCGTGCTTTTCGCAGAACTCGCGCGCGTCAACGGCGCCCAGCTCCGAGTGGTCGCCGCCGCGGCCCTTGGCGATGTCGTGATACAGGCCGGCGATGTACAGCAGCTCGATTTTCGGCAATCGCGCGGCGACCCGGCTGGTCACCGGAAAGCGCTCCTGGTGCTCCGGGTAGAGCAGGCGGCGCATGTTTTTCACCACTTCCAGTGTGTGGGCGTCGACGGTGTAGATATGAAACAGGTCGTGCTGCATCTGGCCGACGATGCGCCCGAACTCCGGCAGGTACCTGCCGAGGATGCCGTAGCGGTTCATGCGCCGCAGCTGCAGGGCCAGTTTGTGTGGCGAGCGCAGGATGTCCATGAACAGGCGGCGGTTGCGAGGGTCCTCGCGAAAGTCCGCGTCGATCAGGTCCCGGTGCTCCCGGGCCAGGCGGATCGTGGCGGCGTGCACACCCTCGATGCGCTCATCCTGGGCGCAGAGCAGGAACAGCTCCAGCAGCGCCGACGGCGACTCCCTGAATACGTCGTCGTTCTTGACCTCGATGTAGCCGTTGCGTACCTGGAAGCGGGAATTGAGATCGACCACGTCCTCAGGCGCGTCGGAGTGCAGGATCACCTGGTCGAAGTGCTGCATCAGCACTTCGTTGAGCTGGGCGATGGCCAGGGCCGCGCGATAGTAGCGCTGCATGAACTGCTCGACGGCCAGGCGCATGTCCGAATCCTCGAAGCCGAACAGGCGCGCCAGTTCCCGCTGGTGGTCGAACAGCAGGCGGTCCTCCTCCCGGCCGGTGACCATGTGCAGGGCATAGCGCACCCGCCACAGGAACTCGCGCCCCCTCAGCAGGATGTGCAGCTCGTCCTCGGTGAGGAAGTCGAAGGCCCTGAGCGCCTCGGGATCGCCGATCCCATAGTGCCGCAGGGCAATCCAGCTGATGGTCTGGATGTCACGCAGGCCTCCCGGCGAGCCCTTTACGTTGGGCTCGAGGTTGTACTCGGTATCGGCGTACTTGGCGTGACGCGCTTTCTGCTCATCCCACTTGGCGCGGAAGAACTCCCCGCTGGGCCACAGTTGCTCCGGTGTCAGGGCTCCCTGCATCCGGGTCCTGAGCCCGGCCGAACCGGCGATCAGCCGGGTTTCCATCAACGTGGTGCAGATCGTGATGTCGTTGCCGGCGGCGGTGCGGCATTCCGCCACGGTGCGAACGCTGTGGCCCACGTCCAGCTTGATGTCCCACAGCAGGCGCAGGAAGCCCTCGATCGACTCGTTCTGCTCCTCGGCGCTCTCGTCCAGCAGGATCAGCAGGTCGATGTCGGAATGGGGGTGCAGTTCTCCGCGGCCGTAGCCGCCCACCGCCAGCAGGGCGATTCGATCCTCGTTCCACTCGAAGCGCGACCAGACCAGGCGCAGCACTTCGTCGACCAGCGCTGCGCGCAATTGCAGCAGCTCGCCGATGTCTCTCCCTGCGTGAAACTGCCCGTGCAGCCATTCACGGCCCTGGTCGCAGGCGTCGCGCAGAATGGGGATGGGGCCCTCGGGGCCGTCGCAGGATTCCTGCAGCGCCCCGGGATTGAGCAGTTCCGGGGGGCAGGCGATCATTCGAAGCGCTCTTC
The DNA here is from genome assembly GCA_965601975.1 of Halieaceae bacterium. Taxonomy (GTDB): domain Bacteria; phylum Pseudomonadota; class Gammaproteobacteria; order Pseudomonadales; family Halieaceae; genus JANQIO01. Next base: position 3,632,737 of record OZ271856.1, on the reverse strand, counting down.
ACTCCGTGCGGTGAGCACCTCGCAGCCGGTGTCGGTGACCGCCAGGGTGTGCTCCCACTGGGCGGACAGGCGCCCGTCCTTGGTGCTGACTGTCCAGCCGTCTTTCTTGTTCAGTTTCACGTGCCGGCGGCCGGCGTTGAGCATGGGTTCGATGGTGAATGTCATCCCGGGCTGAAGCACCATACCGGCGCCGCGGCGGCCGTAGTGCAGTACCTGGGGCTCCTCGTGGAAGACCTGGCCGATACCGTGGCCGCAGTACTCCCGTACCACCGAGTAGTAGTTCTTCTCGGCGTGCTGCTGGATGACGTGGCCGATGTCCCCCAGGGTGGCGCCGGCCTTGACCACCTCGATGCCGCGGTACAGGCACTCCTGGGTGATGTTCACCAGGCGCTCGGCGTGAGGCGCCGGCGGGCCGATGAAGAACATCTTGCTGGTGTCGCCGTGATAGCCATCCTTGATCACGGTGATGTCGATATTGACGATATCGCCGGGCTTGAGAATCTTCTTGTCGTTGGGGATCCCGTGACAGACCACCTCGTTGACCGAGGTGCAGATGGACTTCGGGAAGCCGTTGTAATTCAGCGGCGCCGGAACCGCGTCCAGCTCGTTGACGATGTAGTCGTGGCAGATTCGGTCCAGCTCACCGGTGCTGATACCGGCTTCCACCTGCGGCTCGATCATCTCCAGTACCTGGGCGGCCAGGCGTCCCGCCACCCGCATTTTGGCGAGCTCGTCGTCGCTCTTGATAGTGACGGTCATCGGGTCTCTGGGCACGGGGTGCTCATCCATGGTTGCTCTCTGGGCCCGGCCGTCGGGACGGGCGGATGAAAAAGGGGGCGTATTGTAACCTGACTCATGGCTACCGGTGCAAATTTATACTGGAAAACAGTGCCTTAGGATCAAATCTGTGGTATAAAGCGCGCCGTCCGAGGGGGGCTAGTGCCACAAATTCCTCCCGGACTACTAACGACGCACACATGCCGTCACATGGTTCAGGGTGCCCGCTTGCGGGTTGGATCATGGGGCATGTGGAGGATTAACCCGCTAAAAATAGGTTTTTTTATGACGCAGGTAAGTATGCGCGACCTGCTGCAGGCAGGCGCACACTTCGGGCACCAGACCCGTTACTGGAACCCGAAAATGGGCGAGTACATCTTCGGTGCTCGCAACAAGATCCACATCATCAACCTCGAGCACACGGTTCCGGCCTTCAACGAAGCCCTGGAACTGGTCATGCAGCTCGCCGCCAACAAGAACAAGGTTCTGTTCGTCGGTACCAAGCGCGCTGCGGGCAAGGTGATCAAGGAGCAGGCCGAGCGTGCCGGCATGCCCTATGTCAGCCACCGCTGGCTGGGCGGAATGCTCACCAACTACAAGACGATTCGCGCCTCCATCAAGCGGCTGCGCGAGCTCGAGACCCAGCAGACCGACGGCACCTTCGAGAAGCTCACCAAGAAGGAAGCGTTGATGCGCACCCGCGCCATGGAAAAGCTGGAGCGCTCTATCGGCGGTATCAAGGATATGGGCGGCCTGCCTGATGCCCTCTTCGTCGTCGATGTCGACCATGAGCGCATCGCTGTCACAGAGGCCAACAAGCTCGGTATCCCGGTGATCGGCATCGTCGACACCAACAGCGATCCCGATGGCATCGACTACGTGATTCCCGGCAACGACGACGCGATCCGCGCGATCAAGCTGTACGTGACCGCCGTGGCCGACGCCTGTGTGGCGGGCCGCGAGGAAGCCGGTGAAGCCGCGGTTGCCCGCGACGAGTTCGTCGAGGTCGAAGCCGAGGAAGGCGAGGCTGAAGAGACCCCGGCCGAGTAATCGAGTCGGGCCCCGGCGCAGGACGGGCCAGCCACAGAATTCGCGGGGGCCAGGCCCCCGCCAACCAGATCAATCTCACCCCCCTGGGGGTATACGGAGGAATTCCAATGTCTGTAGCACTGGTAAAGGAGCTGCGTGAGCGCACGGGCCTCGGCATGATGGAGTGCAAGAAGGCTCTGGCCGCAGCAGACAACGATGTCGAGAAAGCCATCGAGGAGCTGCGCAAGTCCAGTGGCATGAAGGCGGCCAAGAAAGCCGGCCGCACCGCTGCCGACGGCGTGGTTGCCATCCGCGTGGCCGACGACGCCAGCGCCGGCACCATGGTCGAAGTGAACAGCGAAACCGATTTCGTGGCCCGCGACGAGGGCTTCCTGGCCTTTGTCAGCCAGGTCATCGATGCGGCTCACAGCAGCAAGCAGGCCGACGTTGCCGCGCTCATGTCAGGCGATCTCGAGGCCGCCCGTGAAGCACTGGTCCAGAAAATCGGCGAGAACATCGGCGTGCGCCGTGTCGCCCTGTGCAGCGCCGACGACGGCGTCGTGGGCAGCTACGTTCACGGCAACAACCGCATTGCAGTACTGGTCCAGATGAAAGGCGGCGACGCCGAACTGGCCCGGGACGTGGCCATGCACGTGGCTGCGGTCAACCCGCAGGTGGTCAAACCGGAGGACATGCCGGAAGAGGTAGTGGCCAAGGAGAAGGAAATCTTCACCGCCCAGGCCCAGGAGTCCGGCAAGCCCGCCGAGATTATCGAGAAGATGATTGGCGGCCGCATCAAGAAGTTCCTGGCCGAGAACAGCCTGCTGGAACAGGCCTTCGTCAAGGATCCCGATGTCACCGTCGGCAAGCTGGTCACCGCGGCCGGCGCCGAGGTGGTCGGCTTCACCCGCTACGAGGTGGGCGAGGGCATCGAGAAAGAAGAGGTGGATTTTGCCGCTGAAGTCGCGGCGCAGCTGAACGGCTGATCACCACCTGGGGGGGCTACGGCCTCCCCTTTCGTATATAGGAGGCAGCGGTGCCCAAACAGTTCGGCGACAGGAAGTACCAGCGCATTCTGCTCAAGCTGAGCGGTGAGGCGCTGACCGGTGACGAGAGCTTCGGTATCGACCCGAAGATCCTCGACATGATGGCCCTGGAGATCGGCCAGCTGGTGGGTATCGGCGTGCAGGTCGGCCTGGTGATAGGCGGCGGCAACCTGTTCCGCGGCGCAGCACTCAGCGCGGCTGGTCTCGACCGGGTCACCGGCGATCACATGGGCATGCTGGCCACGGTCATGAACGCGCTGGCGATGCGCGACGCCCTGGAGCGCTCCAGTATCGCCACCCAGGTGATGTCCGCCATCCCCATGAGCGGCGTGGTCGACCACTACGATCGCCGCAAGGCCATGCGCGCGCTGACCAACGGCGACGTGGTGATCTTTGCCGCCGGCACCGGCAACCCCTTCTTTACGACGGATTCCTCCGCCTGCCTGCGGGCCATCGAGGTGGAGGCGGACCTCATGCTCAAGGCCACCAAGGTCGACGGTGTGTACAACGCTGACCCCATGAAGGTGGATGACGCGGTCAAGTACGACGATCTCAGTTTCGACGAAGTCCTGCGCCAGGAGCTGGGTGTGATGGACCTGACGGCGATCGTGCTGTGCCGCGATCACGAGCTGCCGGTCCGTGTGTTTGCCATGGAAGAGCAGGGGGCGCTGCTGAGCATTGTGCGCGGCGGCAATGAGGGTACCCTTATCCACCCGTAGAGGTGGCTCGAGAATAATCAGGGAGTAAGAACTGTGATCGAAGACATTAAATCCGATGCGCGCGAGCGCATGTCCAAGAGCCTCGACGCCCTCGGCCACAATTTCAACAAGATTCGCACCGGGCGTGCCCATCCCAGCCTGCTGGATGACATAAGGGTGGAATACTATGGCGCCGAGACGCCCCTGAACCAGATGGCGAATATCACCGTCGAGGACGGCCGCACGCTGGCCGTCACCGCCTGGGACAAGGGGGTGGTACCTGAAATCGAGAAGGCGATCCTGAAGTCTGACCTGGGCCTCAACCCGGCCACCGCCGGTGAGGTCATCCGGATACCGATGCCGCCGTTGACCGAGGAAACCCGCAAGGGCTTCATCAAGCAGGCGCGCTCGGAGGCGGAAGCGGCCCGGGTGTCGGTGCGCAACGCGCGCCGCGATGCGCTGGGCATGCTCAAGGATCTGCTCAAGGAAAAGGAAATCTCGGAAGATGAAGAGCGCCGCGCCCACGATGAGGTGCAAAAGATCACGGACTCCTTTGTCGCCGACATCGAGAAAGCCCTGGAGGGGAAGGAAGCCGATCTCCTCGAGATATAGGACCTGGGATCCTCGGACCGCGTAGCATGGTTCCGCAGCATATTGCGATCATCATGGACGGCAACAACCGCTGGGCTCGCCGTCGCAACCTGCCGGGATCGGCCGGTCACCGTGCGGGTATGGAAGCCATCCGCAACGTGCTGGAGGCCTGCAATGAGCAGGGGGTCAAGGTCCTGACCCTGTTCGCTTTCAGCAGCGAAAACTGGGGCCGCCCGCGCACCGAGGTGCGCTACCTGCTGGCGCTGTTCATCCGCTACCTGCGCAACGAAACCCTGGCCCTGCACAAGGACGGCATTCGCATCCGTTTCATCGGCGAGCGGTTTCGCTTTGGCAAGCGGCTGCAGAACCTGATGGCCGAGGCCGAAGCGCTGACCGCCGACAACACTGACACCACGCTGGTGATCGCCGCTGACTACGGCGGCCGCTGGGATATCGCCCGGGCGGCGAAACACATCGCCAGGCGCTACGCGGCGGGGCAGATCGGCGAGGACGATATCGGTCCCGAGCTCATCGACGCCGAGGTCAGCATTGCGGACCTGCCGGCCCCGGACCTGTGCATTCGCACCGGCGGCGACCACCGGGTCAGCAATTTCATGCTCTGGCAGTTCGCCTACAGCGAGCTGTACTTCACCGAAACCCTGTGGCCGGACTTCGGCGCCGCCGACCTGGCGCTGGCGCTGGAGGATTTCAGTGGCCGAGAGCGTCGCTTTGGCCTGAGAGGCCCCGACGATGCAGCGTAATCTGGAGCAGCGCATTGTCACCGGCGTCGCGCTGGCGGGCGGCGTCATCGCCGCGGTGGCCCTGTTGCCGCTGCCGGCGCTGGCCGCGCTATTTGGCGCGGTGGTCGCCATTTCCGCCTGGGAGTGGACCCGCCTGGCCGGGTTTGGCCAGCCCGCGATTCGCGTCGTCTACGTGGCGGTGACCGTGGCCGCCATGGCTTCACTGTATGTCTACTGCGACCTGGGCGGTACGCCCAGAATCGACAATTTGCAGCCGCTGTTCGGGCTGGCCTGCCTGTGGTGGGCCATCGCGCTGCTCTGGATCAAGGGCTATCCCGCCAGCGGCGCCCTGTGGGCGACACCCTGGATGCTGACACTGATGGGCTGGCTGGTGCTCCTGCCGGCCTGGCTGGCAGCGGTGTTCCTGCTGACCTATGAATACGGCCAGCTGATGCTGTTGGCCATGGTCATCCTGGTAGCAGCGGCCGATATCGGCGCTTATTTTTCCGGCCGCAAGTTTGGCCGCACCAAGCTGGCGCTGTCGGTCAGCCCGGGCAAGACCTGGGAGGGCGTGATCGGCGGACAGCTCGCCGTGATTGCCCTCGCAGTGGGCGCACACATGGCGCTGGAGTTGGAGCGCATCAGCCTCGCGGCCGCCATTGCCATTGCGGTGACCGGCGCGGCGGCGTCGGTCGTCGGTGATCTGCAGGAGAGCATGGTCAAGCGGCACCGGGGCGTTAAGGACAGCGGCACCCTGCTGCCCGGGCACGGCGGTTTCCTCGATCGCATTGACGGTATCACCGCGGCGGCGCCCGTATTGGCGCTGGGGCTGATTCTCGCCGGGTGGGTGCCTTGAGAGCGGTCACCGTCCTGGGCAGTACCGGTTCAATTGGCGTCAGCACCCTGGATGTGCTGGCACGGCATCCGGACCGGTTTTCCCTGCACGCACTCAGCGGCAACCGCTCGGTGGATGCTTTGTACGAGCAGTGCATCACGCATTCGCCGCGCTACGCCGCCATGGCCTGCGCGGACAGCGCCGCCGAGCTGGATGCGCGCCTCAAGGCCGCGGGCTCGGAGACCCGGGTTTTGTCCGGTATGGACGGGCTCACGGAGGTCGCTGCGGATTCCGCCGTCGACGTGGTCATGGCAGCCATTGTCGGCGCCGCCGGGCTGGAGCCGACGCTGGCGGCGGCCCGGGCCGGCAAGATCGTGCTGCTGGCCAACAAGGAAGCCCTGGTCATGGCGGGGCATTTGTTCATATCCGCGGTCGCCGAACACGGCGCCACGCTGCTGCCGATCGACAGCGAGCACAACGCCATCTTCCAGTGCCTGCCGCCGGCAGAGCAGGGCGTCGGGACCTCGGGCGTATCGAAGATCCTGCTGACCGCCTCCGGCGGCCCGTTCCGGGAGTGGACCCTGGAGCAAATGGCGTCGGTGACGCCGGACCAGGCCTGTGCCCACCCGAACTGGTCCATGGGGCGCAAGATCTCGGTGGATTCCGCGACCCTGATGAACAAGGGCCTGGAACTGGTGGAGGCCTGCTGGCTGTTCGACGTGGAGAGCGACTTTGTCGAAGTGGTGGTGCACCCCCAGAGCATCATCCACAGCATGGTGCAGTACGTGGACGGTTCGGTGCTGGCGCAGCTCGGCAACCCCGACATGCGCACCCCCATTGCCCACGCCCTGGGCTGGCCCGAGCGCATTGGCTCCGGTGTCGCCGAGCTTGATATCATTGACGTCGGCCGGCTCGACTTCGAGCCCCCGGATACCGGGCGCTTTCCCTGCCTTGAACTGGCGCGGGCAGCGGTGCAACAGGGCGGAACGTCCATGGCGCAGCTGAATGCCGCCAATGAAGAGGCTGTGGCCGCCTTCCTCGAAGAGCGGCTGGGCTTCACGGACATTCCGCGGGTGATCGAATCGGTACTTTTACGGGCAGATTCCGCTGAACCCACGTCCCTGGACGTGGTCAAACAGGCGGACTACCAGGCGCGAGAGCTGGCCCGGGACTATATGGGAAACAGGTAAATCTTGTGGATTTGATTTACACACTGGCAGTAACGGCCTTTACCCTGGCGATCCTCATCGCCATTCATGAGTATGGCCATTTCTGGGTAGCCCGGCGCTGCGGCGTCAAGGTGCTCAGGTTTTCCATTGGCTTCGGTACCCCGCTGCTGCGCTGGCGCGACAAACAGGATACGGAATACGTTATCGCGGCCGTCCCCCTCGGCGGCTACGTGAAGATGCTCGATGAGCGCGTCGGTGAGGTTACCCCGGGCGAGGAGCACCTGGCATTCAACCAGAAGCCGGTGCTGCAGCGCATGGCGGTGGTCTCCGCCGGCCCCATTGCCAACCTGCTGCTTGCGATCGTTGCCTACTGGTTTGTCTTTCTCTCCGGCGAGAGCGGCGTTGCGCCGGTGATCGGCGAAGTCGAGGCCGGGTCCCTCGCGGAAGTGGCGGGGCTCGAAAGCGGGCAGGAGATTATCGCCATCGACGGCCGCGAAACGCCGACCTGGAAGGCGGTGAACTATCGGCTGCTGGACCGGATCGGCGACAGCGGCGCGATCAGGTTTTCCGTGCGCTACCCGGGCTCTGACATGGTTTACCAGTCCGAGGGCGTGCTGGAGAACTGGCTCAGCAATGTCGAGGAACCCAACCTGATCGGTGGCCTGGGTATTACCATGTTCCGGCCGCCGGTCGTCCCGATCCTGGAAACCGTGGTTGAGAACACCCCGGCAGCCCGGGCAGGGCTGCGGTCCGGCGACAAGGTGTTGAGCGCCGACGGCGTTCCCATGCCCGAGTGGTCTGACTGGGTCGACTATGTGCAGGCCCGCCCCGGCGAACCCATCCTGCTGCGCTTCCAGCGCGGTGAGGAGGTGCTGGAGGCAATGCTGACCCCGGAGCGCAAGCTGGACCAGGCCGGCGAGCCCTATGGCCAGGTGGGCGTCTCGGTAGTGGTGCCCGAGTGGCCGCCGGAAATGCTGCGGGATTTCCGCTACGGGCCGGTCGAATCCCTGTTCAAGGCGACCGAACGCACCGGCGAGCTGGTGATGTTCACGCTCAATGCCATCAAGAAGATGCTGACGGGACTTATTTCCCATAAAAACTTGAGCGGCCCTATCACCATTGCTAAAGTTGCGTCCGCCTCGGCCCAGTCGGGTCTCGAGGCCTTCGTGGGGTTCCTGGCGTTGCTGAGCGTGAGCCTGGGCGTCTTGAACCTGCTGCCCATCCCGGTGCTGGATGGGGGCCATCTCATGTATTACACGATTGAACTGCTGGTGGGCAGGCCGGTGCCGGAAAAGGTGCAGGTGCTGGGCTACCAGGTGGGTCTGTTCATCATACTCGGGGTGATGGCACTGGCGATCTACAACGACTTCGCGCGCTTGTAGAACGGCACTTAAAGAAAAAAGACTAAACACGGCGCCCCGGGTGCCATGAAAACAACGGGGTTGTCGCAAGAACTATAAGACTGGGATGTATCGTTTTTACGACCATTTGAAGTGGCTCCGGCCGCTAGGCATCGGGCTCCTGCTCAGCGCGGGGACGCTGTGGTGGACTGTGCCCGCTGCCCAGGCCCAGGCCGCGGTGCCGTCGCAGTCCTTTGTGATTTCCGATATCCGGGTCGAGGGCCTGCAGCGCATCTCCGCGGGCTCGGTGTTCTCTGCTATGCCCATCGGTGTGGGCGACACGGCCAATGCGCCGCTGATTCGCCAGTCCGCCCGGGCGCTGTTCCGCACCGGTAATTTCGACGATATCCAGATCGGTCGCGACGGCAACGTGCTGGTGGTGATCGTCGCCGAGCGGCCCAGTATTTCCGAAATCAATATCAGCGGTAACGAGGCGATCGAAACCGAGGCCCTGCTGGACGGCCTCAAGGGCGCCGGCCTCGCCGAAGGGCAGGTCTTCAAGCGCTCGACCCTCGAGGGCATGCAGCTGGAACTGCAGCGGCAGTACGTGCAACAGGGTCGCTACGACGCCAATATCGACGCGGAGGTCATCCCGGAACCGCGCAACCGGGTGGCGATCAGTATCGACGTGGACGAGGGCAACGTCTCCAAGATCGCGCACATCAACATCGTCGGCAATGAGGTGTTCGAGGATGAAGAGCTCACCGACCTGTTCGAGCTGCAGACCACGGGCCTGCTGTCCTTTATCACCAGCGACGACAAGTATTCGCGCGAGCGGCTCAGCGGCGACCTGGAAACCCTGACCTCCTATTACATGGACCGCGGTTACCTGCAGTTCAACATCGATTCCACCCAGGTGTCGGTGAGCCCGGAGAAGGATGCCGTTTTCATTACCGCCAACATCTCCGAAGGCGACGTGTACACGGTCAGCAGTGTCGACCTGTCCGGCGACCTGGTGCTGCCTGAGGAAGACCTGCGCCGCTTCCTCATCGTGCGCGAGGGCCAGACCTATTCCCAGCAGCTGGTGACCGGTACCGAGGAGTACCTGACCCAGCGCCTGGGGAACGAGGGCTATAACTTCGCCAAGGTGACCGGGATTCCCGAGATCAACGAGGAAGACAAGACCGTCGGCATGAAGTTCTTCGTCGACCCGGGCAAGCGTACCTACGTCCGCCGCATCAATTTCCGCGGCAACACCAAGACCGCGGACGAGGTGCTGCGCCGCGAGATGCGGCAGATGGAAGGGGCGCCGGCGTCGGCCGCCGCCATCGAGGCCTCGCGGATTCGCCTGGAGCGGCTGGGCTACTTTGCATCCGCCTCGGTCGAGACGCCCGAGGTGCCGGGCCACGACGACCTGATCGACGTGGAGTTTGAAGTGGAGGAGCAGTCCTCCGGCTCCATCGGCGCCAGTTTCGGCTACGCCCAGGGCACCGGCCTGATCCTCGGCCTGAACCTTCAGCAGGACAACTTCCTCGGCAGCGGCAAGCGGGTGGGCATCGGCGTCAACTCCAGTCGCTTCCAGGACCTGTTCAACTTCAGCTATACCAACCCCTACTTTACCGAGGACGGGGTCAGCCGCGGCTTCAATATTTTCTACCGGGCCACCGACCTGGAAGAGATCAACGTCGCCAACTATTCCACCGATACCTGGGGCGGCGCGCTGAACTTCGGCTACCCGATCAAGGAAACCCAGCGCCTGGGCTTCAGCGTCGGCATTGCCGATACAGAAATCACCGTGGGCCGCTTCGCGGTGCAGGAAATCCAGGCCAGCCCGCGCCTGCTGCAGGGCGTCGACTTCTGGTACGACAGCACCCTGATCTCGGACAGCATCTACGCGGCCCCGGAAGTGCCGCTGCCCATCGAGACCATCCCGGATTCCTACCTGTCTCCGCCCGCGGAGCCGGGCTTTATCGATATCAACGGCGACAGCTACCTGAACTGGACCCTGACCACCAGCTGGAGCCAGTCGACGCTGAACCGGGGCCGCTTTGCCACCAAGGGCGTCTCCAACTCGGTGGCCCTGGAGCTGTCCATGCCGGGCTCGGACCTGGAGTTCTACAAGCTGACCTACCGGGGGGAGTACTACCTCCCGATCACCAACGCCTGGACGCTGCACTTCCGCACCGAGCTGGGCTACGGCGACGGCTACGGTGACACCAGCGAACTGCCGTTTTACGAGCACTTCTTTGCCGGCGGCTTTGGCTCGGTGCGCGGCTACGAGCCCAACACTCTCGGCCCGCAGAGCACGCCGGCGTTCCAGTACCTGACCGGGACACCGGCGACCGAGATCAACGAGGACGGCACCGCGGCCGAACTCGGCGGCCCGGACGGCACGATATTTGGCTATGAGGCCGTCGACGAGCTGCTGCAGGTTCAGCAGGTGCGCGACAACCCGCAGCCCTTCGGCGGCAATGTTCTGGTAGAGGGGGGTATTGAGTTAATATTCCCGCTGCCGTTTATCAAGGACCAGCGACAGATTCGGTCGGCGTTCTTCATCGACGCGGGTAATGTGTTCAGCACCAATTGCCGTTCCACCCAGCGCCAGTGTTTTGATGTCGACGTTGGAGAGCTGCGCTACTCGGTGGGCGTGGGCGCCACCTGGATTACCGGGTTTGGCCCGATCACGTTCAGCGTGGCGCAGCCCGTTAACTCCGGCGATTTCGATCAGGAAGAAGTGTTCCAGTTCACGCTGGGCCGGGGTTTTTGAGGATTCAAGACTTTTGTTAAAAGACGGAGAAGACCGTGTCTACAACGTTTAGAGTATTTATCGCCGGCCTGATGCTGGCTGTTCTACCCTCACTGGCGGCGGCCCAGGGCCGCATCGCAGTGGTCAACCTGGAGGAGGCCATCCTGCAGACCGACGAGGCCCAGCAGCGCCTCAACGGCCTGCGTGAGACCGAGGATTACAAGGCGGACAAGGCCGAACTCGATCGCCTGCAGACCGAGCGCGAGACGCTGATCAAGGAGGTGCAGAACGACCTGGCGGTCATGAGCGCCGAGCAGCAGCAACAGGCGCGCAAGCGCATCGCCAACAAGAACGCCGACCTCGAGCACGTGCTGCGCAAGCTGCAGCAGGCCGAGCAGGCGCTGGGCCAGGAGCTGCTGGCGGAAATGACGCCGAAGGTCCAGGCGGTCCTGCGCGAGCTGATTGCCAGCGAGGGCATCGGCCTGCTGATCCAGCGCAATGCCGTCATCCACGCCGACAACGGCTACAGCATCACTGCCAAGGTGACCGACAAGCTGAACCAGCAGGCAGCGGCCGAGTAATTCGGCCCGACACCCGGCTTCGGAGACCAGCATGGCTGTGATGGACATCAATGAAATTCGCGAGTACCTGCCGCACCGGTACCCTTTCCTGCTGGTCGACCGGGTGGTGGAACTGAACCTCGGTGAGTCCATCGTGGCCTACAAGAACATCACCGTGAACGAGGAGCTGTTCCAGGGGCATTTCCCGGAGCGGCCCCTGTTTCCCGGGATGCTGACGCTGGAAGCCATGGCCCAGGCGGCGGGAATTCTCGGGTTCAAGTCCGCCGAGAAAACCCCGGCTGACGGCTCCATGTACATGTTCGTGGGCGCGGACAATGTCCGCTTCAAGCGCCAGGTCGTTCCCGGCGACCAGCTGATGCTGCGGGCGCAAATCGTCGCCGTGAAGCGCGGCATCTGGAAGTTCGATGTGAGCTCGGACGTCGATGGCGAACTCTGTGCCGCCGCGACCATCTTATGTGCAGATCGCTGAAGCGATCTGCGCCGCTCAGGCTTTCCGCCATTAGATAAGCCCGAGGGGCACTCTCCTTGCTCGTGCCTGCGATCCTGGGGCTGCCCCCGTTCTGGAAGTCTCCCTCGTTTTTAGTGGTGTCCTCGATTAAAAGTTAGTTTGTTCACGGTTTTTTCGTTTGAATGGCCTGCGAGCTTTCGTCGCCGGGTGGGTGGCGGTATGCTCTGCCTATAACAAGAAGCACCCCTCGGGTGCGGTTTTCTGGGGATGCACACCACCGTTGGACGGGGATTTATTCAGCGACTATCCAAGTGAAGGCCTGGCCGGTGTCGACGAGGTCGGCCGCGGACCACTGGCCGGCGACGTGGTCGCCGCTGCCGTCATCCTCGACCCCGCCCGTCCTATCGCCGGGCTGGACGATTCCAAGAAACTCAGCGAACAGCGCCGCGAGGACCTCGCCGTAGAGATCCGCGAGTGCGCGGTGGCCTGGTCCCTGGGCCGCGCCAGCGTTGCCGAGATCGATTCCCTGAACATCCTGCAGGCCAGCCTGCTGGCCATGCACCGGGCGGTGCAGGGCCTTACGCGTGAGCCCGCCTATGTGCTGGTGGACGGCAACCGGCTGCCGCGCTGGCCCTATGCCTCGGAGCCCGTGGTCGGCGGGGACGCGCGGGTGCCGGCGATTGCGGCGGCCTCGATCCTGGCCAAGGTACAGCGGGACGGCGAGATGGCGGCCCTGGAGGCCTCCTACCCGGGCTACGGGCTGGCAAAGCACAAGGGCTATCCCACCCGCCAGCACCTGGATGCGCTCAAACGCCTGGGCGTGACGCCGATTCACCGGCGCAGCTTCGGCCCGGTGCGCGAACTGCTGGACGCAGACGCAGGGGTGCAGGCATGAGCAATTTCGTTCACCTGCGGGTGCACACCGAGTACTCCCTGGTCGACAGCCTGGTGCGTGTCAGGCCCCTGGTGGAGCAGGTGGCCCAGCTGGGGATGCCGGCGGTGGCGGTGACCGACCAGTGCAACTTCTACGGCCTGGTGAAGTTCTACAAGGCGGCTACCGGCGCGGGTATCAAGCCGATCTTCGGCGCTGACCTGCTGGTGCGGGAGGGCGACGGCGAGACCCCCAGCCTGATCAGCCTGCTGGCGGCCGACCAGCAGGGCTACCGGAACCTCACCCGGCTGATATCCCGGGCCTTTCTTCACGGACAGCACCTGGGGATTCCCCAGGTCGAGCGGGAGTGGCTGGCGGAAGCCAGTGACGGGCTGATCGCACTGTCCGGTGGACGCCACGGCGACATCGGTCATGCCCTGGTCGCCGAACGCAGGGAGCAGGCGGCGAGCCGGCTCGCCGCCTGGATGGCCCTGTACCCGGACCGGTTCTACCTGGAACTCCAGCGCACCGGTCGCGAGAACGAGGACAGCTACCTGCACGCCGCGGTGACCCTGGCGGCGCAGCACGATTGCCCGGTGGTGGCGACCAACGATGTGCGCTTCCTGGCAGCGGAGGAATTCGAGGCCCACGAGGTGCGCGTCTGTATCCACGAGGGGCGCACCCTCGATGACCCGCGCCGCTCCCGCAACTACTCCGACGAGCAGTTCCTGAAAAGCCCGGCGGAGATGTGTGAGCTGTTCAGCGATATCCCGGAGGCGATCGAAAACACCCTGGAGATCGCACGCCGCTGCAGCGTCACCCTGGAACTGGGCAAGGCCTACCTGCCGGACTACCCGGTGCCCGAAGGCCTCACCATGGACGAGTACTTCCGGCAACTGTCCCACGAGGGCCTGGACGCCCGCCTCGCCGCGCTGTTCGATACCGCCGCGCCGGACTTTGCTGAGAAGCAGCAGCTGTACCGGGAGCGCCTGGAGTTCGAGCTGAACGTCATCATCCAGATGGGCTTCCCCGGCTATTTCCTGATCGTGATGGACTTCATCCGCTGGTCCAAGCAGCAGGGCATCCCGGTGGGCCCCGGCCGGGGCTCCGGCGCCGGGTCGCTGGTGGCCTATGCCCTGGAGATCACGGATCTCGACCCCATCGAATACGACCTGCTGTTCGAGCGCTTCCTCAACCCGGAACGGGTGTCCATGCCCGACTTCGATGTCGACTTCTGCATGGAAAAGCGCGACCAGGTCATCAAGTACGTGTCGGATACCTACGGCGGCGACGCCGTGTCGCAGATCATCACCTTCGGCACCATGGCCGCGAAGGCGGTGGTGCGGGATGTGGCCCGGGTGCAGGGCAAGAGCTACGGGCTGGCGGACAAGCTTTCCAAGCTCATCCCCTTCGAGGTCGGTATGACCCTCGAAAAAGCCTTCGAGCAGGAGGAGGTGCTGCGGGACTTCCTCGCCGAGGACGGCGATGCCCAGGAAATCTGGGACATGGCCCTGCAGCTCGAGGGCCTGACGCGGAATGTCGGCAAGCACGCCGGCGGTGTGGTCATTGCGCCGGGAGAGCTGACGGAGTTTTCGCCGCTGTTCTGTGACGAGACCGGCGCCGGCCTGGTCACCCAGTACGACAAGAACGACGTCGAGGACGTGGGCCTGGTGAAGTTCGACTTCCTTGGCCTTCGCACGCTCACCATCATCGACTGGGCGGTGAAGATCATCGACCAGCAGCGCAGCGCCCAGGGCGAGACGCCGCTGGATATCTCCGCCATCCCGCTGGACGACGAGAACACCTTCAAGCTGCTGCAGAGCGCCGCCACCACCGCCGTATTCCAGCTGGAATCCCGGGGCATGAAGGACCTGATCGACCGTCTCAAGCCCGACTGCTTCGAAGACATCGTCGCCCTGGTGGCCCTGTTCCGTCCCGGCCCGCTGCAGTCGGGCATGGTGGATAACTTCATCAACCGCAAGCACGGCCGCGAGGCCCTGTCCTACCCGGACGCCCAGTACCAGCACGAGTGGCTGCAGCCCATCCTCGAGCCCACCTACGGCATCATCCTCTACCAGGAGCAGGTGATGCAGATCGCCCAGGAACTGGCGGGCTACACGCTGGGCGGCGCCGACCTGCTGCGCCGGGCCATGGGCAAGAAGAAGCCCGAGGAGATGGCCAAGCAGCGGGCCGTGTTCGAGGAGGGCGCGGCGGAGAAGGGCGTCGACCCGAACCTGGCGATGAAGATCTTCGACCTGGTGGAGAAGTTCGCGGGCTACGGTTTCAACAAGTCCCACTCGGCGGCCTACGCCCTGGTCTCCTACCAGACCGCCTGGTTGAAGACCCACTACCCGGCCCCGTTCATGGCCGCGGTGATGAGCTCGGAACTGCAGAACACGGACAAGATCGTCACCTTCGTCGACGAATGCCACTCCATGGGCCTGCCGCTCAAGCACCCGGATGTAAACGTCGGCGCCTATATGTTCACGGTGAACACCGAGGGCGAGATCATCTACGGCCTCGGCGCCATCAAGGGCCTGGGCGAGGGCCCCATCTCCAGCATCCTCGAGGCGCGGGAGCAGGGCGGCCCGTTCACCGACCTGTTCGATTTCTGCGCCCGCACCGACCCGAAGCGGGTCAATCGCCGGGCGGTGGAAGCGCTGATTCGCTCCGGTGCCTTTGATTCCCTGGGCGAAGACCGCGCGGTGCTGTGGCAGGCGCTGGATGCGGCGCTGCAGGCGGCCCAGCAGGATGCCGCCAATGCCAGCGCCGGCATCACGGACATGTTTGGCGGGCCGGTGGCGGACGCGCCCGGCGGCGATGTCTACGCCGCCTATCGCGGCGCAAAGCCCTGGTCTTCCAAGGTGACGCTGACCGGTGAGAAGGAAACCCTGGGCCTGTGGATCACCGGCCATCCCTTCGACGAGTACGAGGCGGAACTGCGCCGTATCGCGCCCACCCGCCTCGCCGAGCTGCGCCCGGACGGCTCCCGCAACCAGGTGGTCACGGGCCTGGTGGTGGCCATGCGCACCATGAAGACCCGGCGCGGCGATACCATGGCGGTGCTCAGCATCGACGACCGCAGCGCGCGACTGGAAGTCACGGTGTTCGGCGACGTCTACAACGAATACCGGGAGCTGCTGCAGAAGGACGCCATCCTTATCCTCGAGGGCTCCGTGGCCAACGACGACTACAGCGGCGCGCTGGGCATGCGCGCCAACAGCATTCGCAGCCTCGAGCAGGCGCGCCAGGCGGCCAGGGCCGAACTCACCATCGAGGTGGGGGAGGACATGGTGGACGAGGCCTTCGCCGATCGCATCCACCACCTGCTGGAGCGCGCCGACCAGGGCCAGTGCTCCGTTGCCTTCCTCTATTCCCAGAAGTCGAACCGGGCGAGGCTCCCCCTGGGCGAACGCTGGCGGGTCAGCCCCAGCGACGACCTGATCCAGCAGCTGCAGGACTGCTGCGGCAACGGTAAGGTCACACTGAGTTATCCGGCTTAGCCGGTCTGTCCCCAAACTGTAGAGCAAATGGGTCCCGTTCCTCGCAGAACCTGCGCGGGATCAAGAATCTGATCCGCAAAATTCATCTATGCTGGATGGCGTGATGAATTCCTCCTACAAGGCCGTACCCGTCGCCACTGAGGCGCCGCGCGTGAATGCTGCCCGCGGCACCGCCTGGCTGGACCTGGTGCAGGGCGCCTCCGGCCTGGTGCTGGTGCTGTTCATGTGGGTGCACATGTTCCTGGTGTCCAGCATCCTGCTGGGCAAGGACGCGATGTACCTGGTAACCAAAGCGCTCGAAGGAGAATTCCTGTTCGGGCGCCCCTACCCGGTGCTGGTCAGCGCCGTGGCCGCGGCGGTGCTGCTGATCTTCCTGGTGCACGCACTGGTCGCCATGTGGAAGATTCCCGGCAGCTACCGTCAGTACCGGGTGTTCTGGCAGCACAGTCGCAGCCTCGCACATACGGACACCACCCTGTGGCTGGTGCAGGTGGTCACCGGCCTGGTGCTGATGTTCACCGCCACCATTCACCTCTACGAAATGATCATGCACCCATCGGCGATCGGCCCCCACGCCTCCTCGGCGCGGGTGGTGAGCGGCGGCATGTGGTTGCTGGACCTGGTGCTGATGTTCGCCGTGGAGGTTCACGCAGGGATCGGTATTTACCGGCTCATTCTCAAATGGGACCTGTTCGGCCTGACCCGGCGGCGCGCGCTGCTGCGCAAGGTGGTCACGGCAATCGTCGCCTTCTACCTGCTGCTGGGCATGGCGACCTTCGCCGCCTATGTAAAAATCGGCAATGAGCCAGCCGTGCAGGCCGGGGAGCGCTACGTGCCCAGTTGGCAGGGTGAGGGCGGCTGATGGAGATCATCCATACGGATGTGCTGGTGATCGGCGGCGGACTCGCCGGCCTGCGGGTCGCCATCGGCGCCAAACGCCGGGGTCACGATGCGCTGGTACTGAGCCTGGTTCCACCCAAGCGGTCCCACTCCGCCGCGGCCCAGGGCGGCATGCAGGCGAGTCTCGCCAATTGCCTGAAGGGCTTCGGCGACAACGAGGACGTCCACTTCGCCGACACCGTGCGCGGCAGCGACTGGGGCGCGGACCAGGACGTGGTGCGCATGTTCGTCCACACCGCGCCCAAGGCCGTGCGCGAACTGGCGGCCTGGGGGGTGCCCTGGAACCGCGTTCCCCGCGGACCGAGGCGGGCGATCATCAACGGCGAGGTGCAGACCCTCGAGGAGACCGACGCGGCCCACGGCCTGATCGATGCCCGGGATTTTGGCGGCACCCACAAGTGGCGCACCTGCTACGTGGCGGACGGCACGGGCCACTCCATGCTCTATGTGATGAGCGACCAGGCCATCGCCCGGGATATCCCGGTGCACGAGCGCTGCGAGGCCATCTCGCTGCTGCACGCGGACGGCCGCTGTCACGGCGCCATCGTCCGCGACCTGGTCACCGGCCGGCTGCGTGCCTATCTCGCGAAAGCCACCTGTATCGCCAGCGGCGGTTTTGGCCGCATCTACCGGGTGTCCACCAATGCGGTGATCAACGAAGGGATCGGCGCGGCCATTGCCCTGGAGACCGGGGTGGCGCAGCTGGGCAATATGGAAGCGGTGCAGTTTCATCCCACCGCGATCTTCCCGGCGGGGATCCTGGTCACCGAGGGATGCCGGGGAGACGGCGGGCTGCTGCTGGACGGCGCCGAGCATCGCTTCATGCCGGACTATGAGCCCGAGAAGCGAGAACTGGCATCACGGGACGTGGTATCCCGGCGTATGGAGCAGCACATCGCCGAGGGCCACGGCGCCGCCACCCGTGATGGCAACCACCTCTGGCTGGACATTCGCCTGCTCGGCAGGGAGCACATCGACACCAAGCTGCGCGAGGTGAAGGAGATCTGCCAGTACTTCCTCGGCGTCGACCCGGCACGGGAACTCATCCCGGTGCGGCCCGCCCAGCACTACTCCATGGGGGGCATCCGCACCAACCACCGCGGCCAAAGCCCCACCCTTGAAGGCCTGTTCTCAGCAGGTGAGAGCGCCTGCTGGGATATGCACGGTTTCAACCGCCTGGGCGGCAATTCCGTGGCGGAGACCGTGGTGGCGGGCATGCTGGTGGGCGAGTTCATCGCCGACTACTGCGACCGCGCGGACAGCGAGCTGGCGCTGTCCACCGCCCTGGTGCGGGAGCAGGGCGGGGCGGCATCGCGGCAGCTCGAATCGATCGCGGCCAACCAGGGCGGTGAGAATCCCTTTACGCTGCTCAAGGCCATGCAGGAGATCATGACCGACAATGTGGGCATCTTCAGGAACGGCGAGCGCCTGCAGGAAGCCGTGAGCAACCTGCAGCAACTGCTGGAGCGCAGCCGGCACATCAGCCTTCGCAGCCAGGCCCGGGGGACCAACCCCGAACTGGTGGCCGCCTACCGGGTGCAGAAGATGCTGAAGCTTGCACTGTGCGTGAGTGCCGGCGCGCTGGCCCGCACCGAGAGCCGCGGGGCCCACTACCGCGAGGACTACCCGGTGCGCGACGATGCCAACTGGTTGAAGCGCACCCTGGCACGCTGGCCGGGTGCGGATGCGCCGCAGCCTGAGCTGGGCTACGAGGCGCTGGATGTCACGCGCATGGAACTGCCCCCGGGCTGGCGGGGCTATGGTGAGAAAAATCACATCGATCACCCGGATACTTCCCATCGACTCGCCGAGGTCGAGTCGGCGCAGGCTTCCCACGAGGACCGCTTCGCCCTGCAGCGCGAGCTGATGCCCTTCGAATCCCTGCTGCCGGCGCGCTTCCGCGGCCACAATGAAAGGCTGGGGGAATGACTGACATCATTGCCAGCAGCCGGCGCCGCCTCACCCTGCGCGTCCTGCGCTACAACCCGCAGCTGCCGGGCGATGCACCGCGCTTCGAGGATTTCTCCCTCGAGGAGACCGACGCCATGACCCTGTACCTCGCGCTTACCGAGCTCAGGGAACAGCAGGATCCCAGCCTGCAGTTCGACTTCGTCTGCCGGGCGGGCATCTGTGGGAGCTGCGGCATGGTGATCAACGGCAAGCCCGGGCTCGCCTGCAGGACCCTGACCGCGGACCTGCCTGACACCGTGACCCTGGCGCCGCTGCCGGGGTTCGAACTGATCGGTGATCTGTCGGTGAACACCGGCAAGTGGATGCGGGCCATGAGCGAGCGGCTGGAAACCTGGGTGCAACCCGTCGACGAGGAGCCGGACCTGGACCGGATGGAAACGGTCATGGAGCCCGACCTGGCCCGCGATATCTACGAGCTGGAGCGCTGCATCGAGTGCGGTTGTTGTATCGCCGCCTGCGGTACCGCGCAGATCCGCGAGGATTTTGTCGGTGCGGTCGGTCTCAACAAGCTGGCCCGCCTGCGGCTGGACCCGCGGGACAGGCGCAGTGACGCGGATTTCTACGAGCTGGTGGGCGACGAGACCGGGGTTTTCGGCTGTATGAGCCTGCTGGGCTGCGAGGACAGCTGCCCCAAGGAGCTGCCGCTGGGCACCCAGATCGCCTGGCTGCGCCGGCGCATGCTGGCTGAGGCCCTGTAAGGGGTTTTCCCTGCGGGTGCGCTAGCGTGTACACTTGCCGCCCACAACAACCAACAATGCCGTACCCGCATGAATCCCAATTTCCTGGATTTTGAGCAGCCGATTGCAGAACTCGAGGTAAAGATCGAGGAGCTGCAGCTGGTCGGTTCAGACAACGACATCAACATCGGCGAGGAGATCGCCAAACTCCGGGAAAAGAGCACGCGCCTGACCGAGAAGATCTTCGCGGGCCTCAGCGCCTGGGATATCGTGAAGGTGGCCCGCCATCCCCAGCGCCCCTACACCATGGATTACATCCCCCGGGTGTTTACCGAGTTCGACGAGCTGCACGGTGACCGCCACTTCGCGGACGACCGCGCCATCGTCGGCGGCATCGCGAGGCTCAAGGGGAACCCCGTGATGGTCATCGGTCAGGAAAAAGGCCGCAACGTCCAGGACAAGGTCACGCGAAACTTCGGCATGCCCAAGCCGGAGGGTTACCGCAAGGCGCTGCGCCTGATGGAGATGGCGGAGCGCTTCAAGCTGCCGGTGATCACCCTTATCGACACGCCCGGAGCCTACCCGGGCATCGATTCCGAGGAGCGCGGTATTTCCGAGGCCATCGCCCAGAACCTGGCCGTCATGTCCCGCCTGCGCACGCCCATCGTCTCGGTGGTGATCGGCGAGGGCAGTTCCGGCGGCGCGCTGGGCATCGGGGTCGGGGATCACCTGGCCATGCTGCAGTACTCCACCTACTTCGTGATCTCCCCGGAGGGCTGCGCCAACATCATCTGGAAAACCTCCGAGAAAGCCCCGGACGCCGCCCAGGCCATGGGTGTTACATCCAGCATCCTGCAGGAGCTCGGCATCGTCGATGCCACCATCGAGGAGCCCCTGGGCGGTGCCCATCGCGACGTCGAGCTGATGGCAGAGCGCATCCAGGCACACCTGGTCCAGGAAGTGGATCGCCTGCAGTCCACGCCGCTGGACGAGATGCTGGAGAACCGTTACCAGCGCCTGCTGTCCTACGGGAATTGACCGAGCCACTCCAACCCGGATTCCTGCTGTCTGAACTCGCCGCCTGGCGCGAGGCGCCTCGCTGGTGGATTGCGCTGAGCGGCGGCGTCGATTCCTGCGTGCTCCTGCAACTGCTCGCGGAGTTGCGCCGTCAGCATGAGCTTCCCCCGCTCACCGCCATCCATGTGAATCACGGCCTGCAGGCCGAGGCCGCGAGCTGGGCGCAGCACTGCGAGGACCTGTGCCTTGCGTCGGGTGTTCCGCTGGAGCTGAGACAGGCCAGCGTGAACGACACCGGTGAAGGGCCGGAGGCAGCGGCGCGGCAGGTGCGCTACCAGGTGTTCGAAAGCCTGCTTGGCGAAGGCGAGCTGCTGCTGCAGGCGCACCACCTGGACGACCAGGTCGAAACGTTTTTCCTCAGGCTGATGCGCGGCGCCGGCGCCCGCGGTCTGGCAGGAATGCCCGCGAGCCGACCGCTCGGCGCGGGATGGCTGGCGCGTCCGCTGCTGGCGGTCCCGAGGGCAGGGATCGAAGCCTTTGCCGCGGACCGGGATCTGCACTGGGTGGATGATCCGTCCAACACCGACACCGCCATGGACCGCAACTTCCTGCGCCACCGGGTTCTGCCGCAGCTGGCGGAGCGCTGGCCTGGCTACCGCGACAGCGTGCGCCGGAGCATGGAGGCCCTGGCGGCAGCCGAGCGCGAGCTGGAAGCCACTGACCTGGAACGGCTGGCCCAGTCCCGGGGGCAGGCCTTTGGTGAGCCAACACTCGATCTCGCCAGGCTCGCGCCCGCTTCAGAGCTCAACCTGGCCCGGGACCTGCGCCGCTGGCTGCGCACTGAGGACCGGCCGGCGCCACCCCAGGCGCGGCTGCTGGAGTTTGCGCGTCAACTGCGTGAGGGGCGCGGGGACAGCCAGCCCGCCCTCGATCTCGGGGATTTCAGCCTGCGCCGCTATCGCGACCGGGTGTACCTGGTGCCGCTGAAGCCGGATGCACCGCCGGAATCCATTGAACTCGCACCGGATAGCGCGGTATCCATTGCAGGGTGGGGCGAGATCGCGCTAAAGCCCTGCGCGGGCCCCGGGCTGCGTCTGCCCGCGGCGGGCGCCTGGACCCTGCGCTGGCGTGTGGGGGGCGAGCGCTGCCGGCCGCTGGGTCGCAGCGGCAGCCAGAGCCTCAAGAAGCTGCTGCAGGAGGCCGCCGTCCCGCCCTGGTGCCGGGAGCAGCTGCCGCTGTTGTATGCCGGCGATGAACTGGCGGCGGTGGCGGATCTCTGGATCTGTGAAGGTCACGCGGCGGGACCGGGGGAAACCGCCTACCAACTGGTCTGGCGAACGGGCCCGGCGGCCGCGCTCGATTGAGCGCCCAACCCCTTTCTGTTATCCTGACGTCCCATCTTTTGCAGGGCCGTGCAAAGCCGGATGTGCCGCTGTACCCGATGAAAATCGGGTAGAAAAAGCGGCGAAAGGGCATCCAGGTGAGTCCACAGCACCGGCATCGACTAATGCAGGCTTTTTGCTAACGGACCAGTGTCGGCACTGGGCCCGGCAATGGTATGGAAGGTTAATTTATGACGCGCTACGTCTTCGTCACAGGCGGTGTGGTTTCCTCGTTGGGGAAAGGCATCGCCGCGGCATCACTGGCCGCGATACTCGAGGCCCGCGGCCTCAAGGTGACGCTCCTCAAACTCGACCCCTATATCAACGTCGACCCCGGCACCATGAGCCCCTTCCAGCACGGCGAGGTCTTCGTTACGGAGGACGGTGCCGAGACTGACCTCGACCTTGGCCACTACGAGCGTTTCACCCGCTCGACCATGAGCCGCGCCAACAACTTCACCACCGGCCGCGTTTACGACACGGTGCTGCGCAAGGAGCGGCGCGGGGACTACCTCGGCGCCACCATCCAGGTCATCCCCCATATCACCGACGAGATCAAGCGGCGGGTGCTGGAGGGTGGCGGCGATGCGGATATCGCCGTGGTGGAGATCGGCGGCACGGTGGGCGATATCGAGAGCCTGCCGTTCCTGGAAGCCGCGCGCCAGCTCAAGGTAGAGCTTGGCAGCAACCGCGCGATGCTGGTACATCTCACCCTGGTGCCCTATATCGCCGCCGCCGGCGAGATCAAGACCAAGCCCACCCAGCACTCGGTGAAGGAACTGCGCTCCATCGGCCTGCAGCCGGACGTGCTGCTGTGCCGCTGCGAAATCGAGGTGGAAGAGGGGGCGCGCAAGAAGATCGCCCTGTTCACCAACGTCGAGGAGCGGGCGGTGATCCCGGTGCTGGATGCGGACAGCATCTACGAAATTCCCTCCATGCTGCACAGCAACGGACTCGACTCCATCGTGGTCGAGCGCTTCAACCTCGACTGCCCGGAGGCGAACCTGGCCGAATGGGACGAGGTGTTGCGCGGCGAGATCGAGGCGGACAAGGATGTGACCGTGGCCATGGTCGGCAAGTACACGGACCTGCTGGACGCCTACAAGTCCCTCAATGAGGCGCTGAAACACGCCGGCATCCAGACCCTGTCCCGGGTCAACATCCAGCATCTCGAGGCGGAGCAGATCGAGGAGGAAGGCGTCGGCATCCTCAAGCACGCGGACGCCATCCTGGTGCCCGGCGGCTTCGGCGAGCGCGGCTTCGAGGGCAAGATCATGGCGGCCCAGTACGCCCGCGAACGCGGTGTGCCCTACCTGGGTATCTGCCTGGGCATGCACGTGGCGATGGTCGAGTACGCCCGCAATGTCGCGGGGCTGGAGGGCGCCCACAGCACCGAGATGGAACGCGGCACGCCGCACCCCATCATCGCCCTGATCACCGAGTGGGAAGACGCCGACGGCAACATCGAGGTCCGCAGCGAGGCCTCAGACAAGGGCGGCACCATGCGGCTCGGCGGCCAGCCCTGCCACCTGGTCGAGGGATCGCGCTCGCGGGAGCTCTATGATCAGGACGAAATCGTGGAACGCCACCGCCACCGCTACGAGGTCAACAACAACTACGTGAAGCAGCTCGAGGATGCGGGTCTCGCCATCGTCGGCTGGTCCGCGGATCGTTCCCTGGTGGAGATGATCGAGATCCCCGACCACCCCTGGTTCGTGGCCTGCCAGTTCCACCCCGAGTTCACATCGCGGCCGCGGGGCGGCCACCCGCTGTTCAAGGGCTTTATTGAAGCGGCCATCGCCTGCCATGAGCGGCAAAAGGAAGACGCCGCGTGATCGATACGGAAACCACGGTAACCGTTGGCGACATCCAGGTCGCCAACGACAAACCTTTCGTGCTGTTTGGCGGCATCAATGTGCTGGAGTCCCGCGAGCTGGCCATGACCGCCGCGGAGCACTACAAGGCGGTGACGGACCGGCTCGGCATCCCCTACGTGTTCAAGGCGTCCTGGGACAAGGCCAACCGCTCGTCGATCCACTCTTTCCGCGGGCCCGGTCTCGAGGAGGGATTGAACATCCTGGCGGAGGTCAAGCAGCAGTTCGACCTGCCGCTGATCACCGACCTGCACGAGCCGGAGCAGGCGGCACCAGTGGCCGAGGTCTGTGACGTCATCCAGCTGCCGGCCTTCCTGGCGCGGCAGACCGACCTGGTCCACGCCATGGCGAAGACCGGCGCCGTCATCAACGTCAAGAAGCCCCAGTTCCTGAGCCCCGGCCAGATGGGCAACATCGTCGAGAAGATCAACGAGTGCGGCAACCGCCGGGTCATCCTCTGTGAGCGCGGCACCCAGTTCGGCTACGACAACCTGGTGGTGGACATGCTGGGCTTCAACGTCATGAAGCAGGCGGCGGGGAATGCGCCGGTCATCTTCGACGTGACCCACGCCCTGCAGTGCCGCGACCCGCTCGGCGCGGCCTCTGGCGGACGCCGGCAGCAGGTGGCGGAGCTGGGCCGTGCCGGTATGGCGGTGGGCCTGGCGGGCCTGTTCCTGGAGGCGCACCCGGACCCGGACCAGGCCCTCTGTGACGGCCCCAGCGCCCTGCCGCTGGACAAACTCGAACCCTTCCTGGCACAGATGAAGGCGGTGGACGAGCTGGTAAAATCCCAGCCGGCGCTGGACATCGGCTGACACCCCCTTTACGGAGACAAGACATGAGCACTATCGCAGACGTGCGGGGCTATGAAGTCCTCGATTCGCGCGGCAACCCCACGGTCCAGGCGGACGTGATCCTGGAGTCCGGCGCTGTGGGCAGCGCCTGCGCGCCCTCCGGCGCATCCACCGGCTCACGCGAGGCGCTGGAGCTGCGCGACGGCGACGCGGGCCGCTACCTGGGCAAGGGTGTGCTGAACGCGGTCGCCAACGTCAACGGCAGGATCCGCGACGCGCTGCTGGGTCATGATGCCCGGGACCAGGCCGGCCTGGACGAGGCGATGATTTCTGCGGACGGCACCGACAACAAGGCGGAGCTGGGGGCCAACGCCATTCTTGCGGCCTCCCTGGCCGCCGCCCGCGCAGCGGCCACCGACAAGGGCATTCCCCTGTACCAGCACATCGCCGAACTCAACGGGACCGACACCCTGACCATGCCGGTGCCGATGATGAATATCCTCAACGGCGGCGAGCACGCGGACAACAACGTCGATATTCAGGAGTTCATGGTCCAGCCGGTGGGTGTGACCTCGTTCGCCGAGGCGCTGCGCGTCGGCGCCGAGATCTTCCACCACCTGAAGAAAGTGCTGTCCGGCCGCGGCCTCGCCACGGCGGTCGGCGACGAGGGCGGCTTTGCCCCCAACCTGCCGTCGAACGCGGCGGCGCTGGAAGTTATTGCGGAGGCAGTGGGGAATGCCGGCTATGAGCTGGGCGTGGATGTCACCCTGGCCCTGGACTGCGCCGCCTCGGAATTCTACAAGGACGGACAGTACGTCCTGTCCGGGGAAGACAAGCGCTTCGACAGCGCCGGCTTTGCGGACTACCTGGCTGACCTGGCGGCGCAGTACCCCATCATCAGCATCGAGGACGGCCTGGACGAGAGCGACTGGGACGGCTGGAAAATCCTGACCGACAAGATCGGCGACAAGGTGCAGCTGGTGGGCGACGACCTGTTCGTCACCAACACGAAGATCCTCAAGCGCGGCATCGACGAGGGGGTCGCCAACTCCATTCTCATCAAGTTCAACCAGATCGGCAGCCTCACGGAAACCCTCGATGCCATTCGCATGGCCTCGGAGGCCGGCTACACCTCAGTCATCTCCCACCGCTCCGGGGAAACCGAGGACACGACCATCGCCGACCTGGCGGTGGCGACGGCGGCCGGACAGATCAAGACGGGGTCCCTCTGTCGCTCCGACCGGGTGGCCAAGTACAACCGGCTGCTGCGGATCGAGGCGGAACTACAGGGCACGGCTGCCTATCGCGGTCGCGAGGAGTTTCGCGCCGCTTAGGGCGCGTGCGCGGCAACCCGATGAAGTGGTTGGCGCTGGCACTGACGCTGCTGTTGCTGCTGGCCCAGTACCGCCTGTGGGTGGCGGAGGAAGGGAGTCTCGCGGAGTTGCACCGGTTGGAGCAGGAAATCGAGGAGCAGGAAGCCCTCAATGCGGAGCTGGAGGCGCGCAACGCGCGCCTCGAGCAGGAAGTGCTGGAGCTGCAGCAGGGCCTGGAGACCGTGGAGGAGCGCGCCCGCCGCGACCTCGGCATGATTCGCGAGGGCGAAACCTACTATCAAGTCGTTGAAGACGAGGCGCCAGACAAGGGCGGGGGCGAGGGTGGCTGAACCGCAGTTCTGGGGTGTCATACCCGCAGCGGGCATTGGCTCGCGCATGGGCGGGGACCAGCCCAAGCAGTATCTCGACCTGGACGGGACGCCGGTCCTGCAGCGCAGCCTGGATGCCCTGCTGGCGCTGCCGTCGATGGCGGCCGTGGCGGTTGCCATCGCGGCGGACGACGAACGCTGGTCCGCGTTGCCCGGGGCTGCCTATCCGCGTGTGCTGGTCACGACCGGCGGCGCCGAGCGCAGTGACTCGGTACTGGCCGGCCTGGAAGCGTTGGCTGACCGGGCGGCGGCGCAGGACTGGGTGCTCGTTCACGACGCCGCGAGACCCTGCCTGGGTGCGGATGACCTCATGCGACTGGTGCAGGCGCTGGAAGGCGACGAGGTCGGCGGCCTGCTGGCGACGCCGGTGGCCGAGACCGTCAAGCGAGCCGGCAGCGGTGACCGCATCGTCGAAACCGTACCCCGGGAGGCCCTTTGGCTGGCGCAAACCCCGCAGATGTTCCGCTACGGCCTGCTGCGCGAGGCGCTGGTGACGGCACAGCGTGAGGGCCGCAGCGTGACAGACGAGGCCAGCGCCGTGGAACAGGCGGGCTACCAGCCACGGCTCGTGCCCGGGTCCGCCACCAACATCAAGATCACGCATCCCGGGGACCTGGCCCTGGCGGCGCGCCACCTGCACAGCGAAGGAGAGGGGTAAATATGCGAATAGGCCACGGCTACGATGTGCACCGCTTCGGCGACGGAGACCACGTGGTGCTGGGGGGTGTGCAGATTCCCCACAGCCAGGGGCTGGAGGCCCACTCCGACGGTGACGTGGCGATCCACGCACTCTGCGACGCGATGCTGGGGGCCCTGGGCCTCGGCGACATCGGGCGCCATTTTCCCGATGACGACCCGGCCAATGAAGATATCGACAGCCGCATCCTGCTGAAATGTGTATTCGCCCTGGCGCGGCAGGAGGGCTTCCAGCTCGGCAATGCCGATCTCACCATCATCGCCCAGGCGCCGAAGCTGGCGCCCCACATCGACACCATGCGCGCGGTGCTGGCGGCGGACCTGGAGGCGGACGTGCAGCTGGTCAACGTCAAGGCGACCACCACCGAGAAGCTCGGTTTTGCGGGGCGCGGCGAGGGTATTGCGGCGCACGCGGTAGTGCTGCTGGTACCCGCCTGAAATTTCGTGGACACTGGAGGCCGGCAGCGGGGACTGCCGGCGGCAGGACAGGGATCATAACAAGGTGAATGCAAGGAACCTTCGCGGCATCGGCATGACCTCCCAGCGCACCCGGGAGCGGCTGGTGCAGCGGCTGCGGGAGCAGGGAATCGCCAGCACGGCGGTCCTGGACGTGATTCGCAATACCCCGCGCCACCTGTTTGTCGACGAGGCCCTGGCCCAGCGCGCCTACGAGGACAGCTCCCTGCCCATCGGCTATTCCCAGACCATCTCCCAGCCCTGGATTGTGGCGCGGATGACGGAACTGCTGCTGTCCCAGGGCCCGGTTGCGCGGGTGCTGGAGATCGGCACCGGCTCCGGCTACCAGACCGCTGTGCTGGCGCAGCTGGTCGACCAGGTCTACACCGTCGAACGCATCAAACCCCTGCAGGAAAAGGCACGCAAACGGCTGCGTGAGCTGAGGCTCAAGAATGTCCAGCTCAAGCACGCTGACGGCGGTATCGGCTGGGAAACCGAGGCGCCCTTCGACGGCATCGTCGCCACCGCCGCGCCGGAGGAGATTCCGCCGGACCTGCTGGCCCAGCTCGGCCCGGGCGGCCGCCTCATCATTCCGGTGGGCGTGGAAGCCCAGGTACTCACCGTGGTGACCCGTACCGCTGCGGGTCTCGATACCGAGACCTTCGACGAGGTGCGCTTCGTTCCGCTGCGTTCAGGACTGGTGCGCTAACGCCGATGCGCCCGGCCGGGATATTCCTGCGCGGACTGGCCATGGGCGCCGCGGACATTGTCCCCGGGGTCTCCGGTGGCACCATCGCTTTCATCACAGGCATCTACCCGCGGCTGCTGCACAGCCTGCGCAGCTTCGACCTGGGCGCGGCACGGCTGCTGCTGCAGGGAGACCTTCGCGGGGCCTGGCGGCACGTGGACGGAGGCTTCCTGGCGGTGCTGCTGGCCGGTATCGCCACCAGTATCTTCACCCTGGCGCGCTTGCTGGGCTGGGTGCTTGAGCACTACCCGGAACCCCTGTGGTCGCTGTTTTTCGGCCTGATCCTGGCCTCGGCCCTGATGCTGCTGCAGCAGGTGCCCCGCTGGGACCGCCGCCGCCTGCTCGGCCTGGTGCTGGGAACGGCGGTGGCGCTGGCCATCGCGCTGGCGCCGCGCGCCGGCTTTATAGCAGGCTACCCGGGTGTCTTCGGGGCGGGGTTTATCGCGATTTGCGCGATGATCCTGCCGGGCATTTCCGGCAGCTTCATCCTGCTCTTGCTGGGTATGTATACGACAGTGCTGGCCGCGGTCCGTGCCCTCGACCTCGGCTTTCTCGCGGTGTTCGCCCTGGGAGCGGCGGCGGGCCTCCTGTGCTTCAGCCGCCTGCTGGACTGGCTCCTGAGCCGCTATCGCGCCGGCACCGTGGCGACCCTGACCGGTTTCCTGTTCGGCTCGCTGGCCGTGGTATGGCCCTGGAAGCACACCCTGTCCTGGGTGGTCGGTCGAGACGGCGCGCCGCGACCCGAGCAGCAGTGGCCGGTGCTGCCCCAGGAGTACCTGGCGCGCACGGGCGATGACCCGCTGCTGCTGTTGTGCGCGGGCTTTGCGCTGTTGGGGTTCCTGGCGGTGCTGATGGTCGACCTGCGCTGGGGCCAGCTCAAGGTCGAAGCGGAGTAGGCGCCGATGGGCAGGCCGGGGATCATCTTTCTGTGCCTGTTGCTGTCGGCCTGCGCGGCCTCGCCACGGGCGCCCGTGGAGAATCGCCAGGGCGTGGTAAGGGCGGTGGACAAGCCGGATGTCTACACCGTGCGCAGGGGCGACACCCTCTATTCCATCGCCTGGCGCTACGGCGTCGATTACCGCCAGCTCGCGCGGCTCAATAATATCGACAAATCCTATACGATCTTCCCGGGGCAGAAGCTGCGCCTGGCCGGCAGCGCACCGGCCACCGCGAGTCCGCCACCATCCAGTACCGCCGCCGTGAAGGCGCCCGTCCCAAAACCTGCGCCCCCTGCTGCGCCCCCGCCTGTCACAAAAAGTTCATCTACCCGTGTTACCAATAAAAGTCCTGCGCCTGTGTCGCCTGAGGTGGCCGGCTGGTTGTGGCCGACCCGGGGCAAGGTGGTCCGCAAGTTCTCTGGAACCGTGCACAAGGGGGTCGATATCGACGGGTCCGCCGGCGATGCGGTGCTGGCCACGGCGCCGGGGAAGGTGGTGTACGCGGGCAGCGGGATCGTCGGGTACGGCAATTTGCTGATCATCAAGCACAACGAGGTCTACCTCAGTGCCTACGGGCACAACAGCCGCCTGATCGTGGCCGAGGGAGATTCGGTGCGGGCGGGCCAGCAGATCGCCGAGAAGGGCAGCAGCGCCACCAACACGGTCAAGCTGCACTTCGAAATCAGGCGGTCCGGAAAACCGGTGGATCCACTGAAATTGCTGCCAAAGCGATGACCCATGTGTGTCATTGCCCCACACAGGGGGTAACCGGCACAGTTTTTAACAGAATCGAGATTATAAAAGTTAGCTGTATATCTCGATTATTGTAGTCGAGGTTCTTTGGGAGTAATCTGTACGGCCCACTTTCGAAAACGCTCGACAAAAGAAATAACACGAGGTGCGGCATGGATGTCCAAACCCGGGCAGGGCGAACAGAGAAAGGTGACAGGGACGGCGCTACGAAGAGGTCCGGAGCACGAAGAACAACACCGGGCACGGCTTCGCAAAGCAAGCGGTCGGCGGCGGGCAAGCCCGCGGCCAGAAAAGCGAAAAGCGACAAAAAAGAGTCCATAGGGAAGACAGCGACACGCGCTGGTAAACAGGGGGTGCGTGATTCAGCTGCTAAGGAGACCAGGGTGGCGGTCGAGAAGAACAAGTCAGGGGCAAAATCCGGGGGTCGCAAGGGAGTTCCTCGCTCCTATGATGAAGACAGCGACAAGGGCTTCAACAAGTCGCTGGATGCGACGCAGCTCTACCTGAATGAGATCGGCTATTCGCCGCTGCTCACTCCCGAGGAAGAGGTTTATTTCGCGCGGCTGGCCCGCAAGGGCGATGACGCCGGCCGCAAGCGCATGATCGAGAGCAACCTGCGGCTGGTGGTCAAGATTGCGCGACGCTACATCAACCGCGGCCTGTCGCTGCTCGACCTGATCGAGGAGGGGAACCTCGGTTTGATCAGGGCCGTCGAGAAATTCGATCCCGAGCGCGGCTTCCGCTTCTCCACGTACGCGACCTGGTGGATTCGCCAGACCATCGAGCGGGCCATCATGAACCAGACCCGCACGATTCGCCTGCCCATCCACGTGGTGAAAGAGCTCAATGTCTACCTGCGGGCGGCCCGGGAGCTGACCCAGCAACTGGACCATGAACCCTCGGCCGACGAAATCGCCACCATGCTCGACAAGCCGGTGGATGAGGTCAAGCGCATGCTGGGCCTCAACGAGCGCGTCGCCTCGGTGGACACGCCGCTGGGTCCGGAATCGGACAAATCGCTGCTGGATACGATTGCCGATACCCATGTCAGCGACCCCTCGCAGCTGCTGCAGGAGAGCGACATCAAGGACAGCATCGGCATCTGGCTGGGCGAGCTCACCGACAAGCAGTGCGAAGTGGTATCGCGCCGCTTTGGCCTGCGGGGTTACGAGACCAGCACCCTGGAAGAGGTGGGCCGGGAAATCGGCCTCACCCGCGAACGCGTGCGCCAGATCCAGGTGGAAGCCCTGAAGCGCCTGCGGGTGATCATGGAAACCCAGGGCCTCTCCTCCGAGTCGATATTCGGCTAGAAACGTCGTTCCCGCGAGGCCCCGTCATACCCGAAAAGCGGGGCAGGCTCTTCCCGCGAGGCCCCGTCATACCCGAAAAGCGGGGCAGGCTCTTCCCGCGAAAGCGGGAACCCACAAAAAAAGGCGGCCAATGGCCGCCTTTTTCGTATCTGCGCTTTGATTACCGCTCAAGTAGCGCCAGTTTATTGGGCTTCCCATCCCACTCCTCGGCGTCCGGCATCGCATCCTTCATCTCGGTAATGTTGGGCCAGACCTCCGAAAGCTCCGCGTTCAGGGGCAGGAACTCCTGCTGGTCCTCGGGCAGCTCATCCTCCGAGAAGATCGCGTCCACCGGGCATTCCGGCTCACAGAGGGCGCAGTCGATGCATTCGTCGGGGTGGATGACGAGGAAGTTGGGCCCCTCGTAGAAGCAGTCCACCGGGCATACCTCCACGCAATCCGTGTGCTTGCAGTTAATGCAGTTTTCGCCGACTACGAAGGTCATCGCTGGGGTTCCTTAACAAAACTGATTATTCGAAAGGCGGAAGTGTACCCGTTCACCCGGGCAATGTGTACTGCCTGCCGGGGGTAGCGCTAGAGGCGCTTGCGCAGGCTGTAGAGCAGTTCCAGGGCCTGGCGCGGTGTCAGGTTGTCCACGTCCAGCTGCTCCAGCTCCTCGACCACGGGATGGCTGGTAGGCGCTGCGAACAGGTCGTTCTGGGCCGGCTGCGGCGGTGCCGGCATGCCGATATTGCCGCCCTCCAGCTCCGCCAGCTTGTCCCGGGCCTGGTTCAGCACCGCCGGCGGGATGCCCGCCAGCTTGGCCACCTGCAGGCCGTAGCTGCGGTTGGCGGGTCCCTCCTGGATGTTGTGCAGGAACACCACGTGATCCTGGTACTCGGTGGCGTCCAGGTGGACATTGGCCATGGTCGGGCAGCGCTCCGGCAGGGTCGTGAGCTCGAAGTAGTGGGTGGAAAACAGGGTAAAGGCCCGCACCGCCTGGGCCAGCTGCACCGCCGCCGCCCAGGCCAGCGACAGGCCGTCGAAGGTGCTGGTACCCCGGCCCACCTCGTCCATCAGCACCAGCGAGCGCGGCGTGGCGTTGTGCAGGATGTTCGCGGTTTCGGTCATTTCCACCATGAAGGTGGAGCGGCCGCCGGCCAGGTCGTCGGAGGAGCCGATGCGGGTGAAGATGCGGTCTACCGGCGACAGCCGCACCCGCTCCGCGGGTACGAAGCTGCCCACGTGCGCCAGCAGCGCGATCACCGCGGCCTGGCGCATATAGGTGGATTTGCCGCCCATATTGGGGCCGGTGATCAGCAGCATGCGGCGCTGCTCGTTCAGCAGGCAGTCATTGGCGATAAAGGGCTCTTCCAGCACCTGTTCCACCACCAGGTGGCGGCCGGCGGTGATGTCCAGGGTCTCCTCAGTGACGAACTCCGGTTCGCACAGGGTCAGGCTCTCGGCGCGCTCGGCCAGGGTCGCCAGCACGTCCAGCTCCGAGACCGCAGCGGCGCTGCGCTGCAGGGGCACAAGGATCTCGTTCAGCTCGTCCAGCAGCCCTTCGTACAGCAGCTTCTCCCGGGCCAGCGCCCGGCTTTTGCTGGACAGGGCCTTGTCCTCGAACTCCTTCAGCTCCGGGGTGATGTAGCGCTCGGCGTTTTTCAGGGTCTGGCGGCGGATGTACTCCTCCGGGGCCTCGCCGGACTGCGCCTTGCTGATCTCGATGTAATAGCCGTGAACCCGGTTGTAGCCCACCTTCAGGGTGCTGATGCCGGTGCGCGCCTTCTCGCGCTGCTCGATCTCCATCAGGTAGTCGCCGGCGCCGGTGGCGATGGCGCGCAGCTCGTCCAGGTCCGCGTCGTAGCCGTCGGCGATCACACCGCCCTCGCGCAACACCACCGGCGGGTTCTCAATGATGGCGCCCTGCAGCAGGCTCACGGTCTCCGGGTACTCGTTGCACTGGACCTGCAGGCTCGCCAACAGCTCGGTCTGGCAGCGGTTCAGCTCGTTGCGAATCGCGGGCAGTGCCGCCAGCGACTGGCACAGCCGAGACAGGTCCCGGGGGCGCGCGGAGCGCAGGGCGACTCGCGAGAGGATGCGCTCCATATCGCCAATCGGCTTCAGCAGATCGCGCAGCGGTTCGAAGTGGTAGTTGGCGGTCAGCGCCCGCACCGCCTGCTGGCGCGCCCCCAGCAGGGCGGTATCGGTCAGCGGCCGGTGCAGCCAGCGCCGCAGCATGCGCGCGCCCATGGCCGTGACCGCGGTGTTCATGACCGCGTACAGGGTATTACTGTCGCCGCCCATCAGGTTGGCGTCGATCTCCAGGTTGCGGCGGGTGGCCGCATCCAGCACCACGCTGTCCTCGCGGCGCTCCAGCGCCAGGCCGGTCAGGTGGGGCAGGTTGCCGCGCTGGGTGTCCTTCACGTACTGCAGCAGGCAGCCCGCGGCGCCCACGGCCAGGCCCAGGCCCTCACAGCCGAAGCCGCTGAGGTCGTGGGTCTGGAACTGTGCGT
The DNA here is from genome assembly GCA_965601975.1 of Halieaceae bacterium. Lineage (GTDB taxonomy): Bacteria > Pseudomonadota > Gammaproteobacteria > Pseudomonadales > Halieaceae > JANQIO01. The sequence continues at coordinate 3,598,650 of OZ271856.1, read as the reverse complement.
TCAGTGCACGTTCGGCCGCTTCGGCGTCAAATTCCCAGGCGGGTTGGCGCCGCGCGCCGGGGCGATCTTCCAGGTCCGGCAGCAGCAGGTTGTCCTGCAGCAGCAGTTCGGCGGGGTTGAGGCGCTCGAGCTCGCCGCGCAGGGCCTCCTCGCCGTCGACTTCCAGCACCCGGAAGCGGCCGGCGGACAGCTCCAGCCAGGCCAGGCCAAAGCGCTCGCCGCTGCCGCAGACCGCGAGAAGCAGGTTGTCGCGGGTTTCCTCCAGCAGGGCCTCATCGCTGAGGGTTCCCGGTGTCACCACGCGCACGACTTTTCGTTCCACCGGCCCCTTGCTGGTGGCGGGGTCGCCGACCTGTTCGCAGATCGCCACGGACACGCCGGCACGCACCAGGCGGGCCAGGTAGCCCTCGGCGGCGTGGAAGGGTACGCCGGCCATGGGAATCGGTTCGCCGGCAGACTTGCCGCGGGCGGTCAGCGTGATATCCAGCAGTTCCGCCGCCCGCCTGGCGTCATCGAAGAACAGCTCGTAGAAATCCCCCATGCGGTAGAACAGCAGGTCCCGGGGATGCTCGGCCTTGATGGCCAGGTACTGCTGCATCATGGGGGTGTGTTCTGAGGCTTTGGTCTTGCTGCTCACGGCGTCCTGACGGCAGGGAAAAAAGCGAGGTTAACAGGGCGGCCCGGTGTCAGTAAACGCGGGGTAAAGGATTCCCGGGGGCGGTCGATATTTCCTGTAGGGGCGGTGTGCCTGCACGGCGCCCCCGTCTTTTTCGACAGCGTTGGAGATCACGTCATGGCCCAGCCAGGAGCCCCCAAACAGGAACGCAGACGCCATACTCGCGTGCCCGTGAGTCTGCCGGCCCGGATGGTCGGAACGGCGGGTGGAGAACTGGACGTCACGCTGCTGGACGTATCCCGCGGCGGTGCCCTGATCAGCGGACCGGCGGCATTGAAGGCCGTCGCCTTCCAGCGCAAACGCTATATGCACCAGCCGATTCCGGCGATGCTGCTGGTCGAGGGGCAGGGTGTCGTGGGTCGGAAACTGCTGCTGGGCCGCTGCAAGTACCTGCGCAAGATGCCCGACGGGCAGTACCGGGCCGGCTTTGCTTTTGCCCAGGTACAACCCCAGCGGTGGGTGGATGCGCTCGCGCGAGCGCAGGAAGAGGCTACGCTGTCTCCGCAGCCGCTTCCGGAGTCGGCGTAGCTTCCGCAGCCGGCTCGCTTTCCGCTTCGTCACCTAGATTCCGGGCCCGCTCCTGCGGGCTGATAATATCGGTAATCTGGATTCCGAACTTGTTGTCCTGCATCACGACCACGCCCTGAGCAATCGGCGCGTTGTTGATGAGGATGTCCAGCGGCTCGTCCACGAGCCGTGACAGTTTCAGCACCGATCCCTCACAGGTCTCGAGCAGTTCACCCAGGGTCATCTCGGTACGCCCCACCTCAACGGACAGGGTAACCGGGACATCGAGGAGGACGTCCAGGTTGACTTCGGCGTCCTTGGCGGCTGGTATCGCAGAGCTCATCGGGACCTCCTACTGCATCACAAAGCTGGTAATGAATACCTCGACGGGGGGTTCCGCGTCGATCACCTTGGCGACTTCGTCGTTGATCTTGAGACGAAGCTCTTCCTTGGCAGTCTTGCTGAACAGGTCGTCGTAGGACTGGTCGCTCAGCATCATAATCAGGTTGTTGCGAATCAGCGGCAGGTTCAGGGTCACGTCATCGACGACTTCCTGGTCCCTGTGCATGGCCTCGAGCGTGGTCTGCAGGTAGCGCAGGTTGCCGCGATGCGTGAAATTGATCAGCAGCGGCGGGTCCAGCTTCACGTAGACCGGATCGCCCAGCTCCTCTTCCACCGGTGCCGCCTCGGCGCCGGGCGGAGGCGCAGGCTGTTCCGCGGTCATAAAGTAGGCGGCGGCGCCACCGGCCGCCAGCAATAGCAGCGGCCCAACAATCAGCAGCACTTTTTTCATGGTTCTATGCCCTCGTCATCTTTCAGATGTAGTAGTCGATCAAGCCTTGATTCGTGTCCGGGCCGACCGCCAGTGAGCCCATGGCTCCTACTGGGTTATCGGCATCTTCGCCGGTCTCCTTGATGGCGGAACTGTGACCGCGGTCAAGTTGCGCATCGTCGGTGGAGTGGCCGCGGCCGCGCTGGTCCTCAGCGGCGACCTCGGCCTGCCCCAGTTCCACTCCAATCTGTGAAAACAGCTCGCGAAGCCTCGGCAATTCGGCCTCCAGCAGCTCGCGCGCGGCGCGGTTGGCGGCCACGAAAAGCACGCTGGTCTGGTCATTCTCGGTGGTGATGCGCACGTCTATGCTGCCCAGCTCGGCAGGGTGCAGCTGCAGCTCTGCCCGGTGAATACCCTGGCGGGTCATCCACTGCAGGTTGCCGCGAATCTCGTCGCCCCAGCCGGCCTGTCCGGCGGCCTGCTGCATGGGCAGGCGAAGGGCACGCTCGGCGGAAAGGGAATCAGTGACGCTGCGCTCCGGGGCCGCCCGCTCGCCGGTCCGCAGGTCTGTGAGGACGGTGGAGAGCGGCGCGCGCTCTGTGCTGGCGCGTTCTTCCGGGACGCCGGCTTCAGTGGCCGCGGCGGCCAGGATCGCCTGGGGCATCTCGGCGTCCACGCGGGTGCGCGTTGGAACCTGGGTTTCAATGATTTGTCGTTGGCCGCTGTCGGCGGGCCTGGTCTCGGCGGCACTGTTCGCCAGCGTGGTGAGCCGCTCCAACGGCTCTGCCGGTGCCTGTGACCGCGTGTTGGCGGCCAGTTGTATTGTGTCGCTGTTGGCCGACGGCGCCGGCATGGCGGCCGCGGATGCCGGTACCGCTCGCGGTTCCGCGACGGCTTCGGCCCGGAGTGTTTGCGCGGTGGCTGCCGCAGTTGACGCTGCGGCAGCGTCCGGAGCGGACGGCGCAGCGGCCTGCAGGGCGGCCTGGGGCTGCTCAGTCGTGGCCGCGACCCGCGGCTCGCCAATGCCTACGGCCGGCAGGGGCTGGCCAGTAGCTTGCTGCGAAAAATTGCCACCCGGCGGCAAACTCTTGCCGTCCATGGCTGCCACGCTCGGATCATTAGGGAGGCCGACGGACGGAGAAACCGTCGGCACAGGGGTCTCCTGGCGTGGGGCCGCCGGGGGCAGGCCTGCAGCAACTTCAGTGTCTTGTTCGGTGAGGAGCGCGGGATCGAGTGCCGGCTCCAGGGTGTCGGTGTTGATCGCGTCGTCGATGACCGCAGTCTCCAGGGGTGCACCCTCAGCGGCTTCCGGTGCCTCAGGGGCCAGGGCTGGCGTGGCCTGCAAGCTGTCAGGCGCCGTGTCCTCCTGCGCCAGGGGCGCCAGGATCGCCGCGAATTCGCCGCCGCTGTCCCCGGTGCCGTTTCCCGCAGGGGCGCTGTCCGCGCCTGCTGTTGCTGTCAGTGTCAGTTCCGCAATCATGATCTCTACCGCTGCGCGCCCGGGACAGGCCCCATGCCTGCCGCTCCCGCGCCTCTCCCTGACATATGCAGGGACCGTGCCAATGCCTCTAGCTGGTCTTCTGGCGTCGCGCAAACTGTTCATCGGCCTGCTTCTGTTCCTGTTTCTGGTCCTCGCGGCGCTCCTGCTGCTGCAGCCTGCCGGTCAGCCGCGCAAGGATCTCGTTATCCTGTCGCTTCTGCAGCCACTGGGCGCGGTGCTGCTCCACCTGCTGCTCGCCGGCCTGCAGGTTGCGCTCCTGCTCGCCGATGGCCCGGTCGAGCTGGTTGAAAAAGCGCCTGAAATTGTTGAGGCGCTGCGCGTCCATGCCCTCGGCACACTGTTTTTCGAACAGCTCCCGGTACTCGCCGCGGAATCCCAGCAGCTGGTCCAGCATCTGCTGCTTGCCGGACTGGGCCTCCTTGGCCTGGGCCAGCTGGCGGCCGGCGCTGCGCTCCTCGTTGCGTCCCAGTTCGGATACCCGCTCGATTCGCTTGCTTCGTTTCATGCGTTACTCCACTGCTCGACCAATGTGCCGAGCTGTACCAGGCTGCCGTCGAAGTTGGCCTGCTCCTGGATGCCCTGCTGCAGGAATCCGAGCATGTGCGGGTGGGCGGCAATCGCGGTGTCGATCGCCGGGTCCGAGCCCTGCCGGTAGGCGCCGACGCTGATCAGGTCGCGATTCTGCTGGTAGGTGGAATACACCTGCCGGAATGCGCGGGCGGCCTCCTGGTGACCGGGGTCGGTGATCGATGGCATCACCCGGCTGATCGAGGCGTCGATATCGATCGCGGGATAGACGCCCGATTCCGCCAGAGGCCGCGACAGCACAATATGTCCGTCGAGGATCGCCCGGGCGGCGTCGGCAATGGGTTCCGAGGGGTCATCGCCCTCTACCAGTACCGTGTAGATTGCAGTGATCGAGCCGCTGCCACTGGCGCTGTTGCCGGAACGCTCTACCAGCTTGGGAATCTGCAGGAACACCGAGGGCGGGTAGCCCTTGGTGACCGGCGGTTCACCCACGGCCAGCGCGACCTCGCGCTGGGCCTGGGCAAAGCGGGTGAGGGAGTCCATCAGCAGCAGCACGTTGAGGCCCTGCTCGCGAAAATATTCGGCCACGGCGGTCGCCAGCCAGGCCCCGTGGATGCGCATCAGCGGCGGTTCGTCGGCGGGGGTCGCCACGACCACGGCTTTCTCCCGGTCCCGGCTGCCGAGAATGTCCTCGACGAATTCGCGCACCTCGCGGCCGCGCTCGCCGATCAGGCCGACCACCACGACATCCGCTTCGGTATAGCGGGTCATCAGGCCCAGCAGGGTACTCTTGCCCACGCCGGAGCCGGCGAACAGGCCCATGCGCTGGCCGCGGCCCACGGTGAACAGGGCGTTGATAGCGCGCACGCCCACATCCAGCGGTTCCCTGATGGGCTGCCGCGCAAAGGGGTTGATGGGGTCGCCCTGCAGCGAGACCTTGTCGCTGCAGCGGATTTCGCCCAGATCGTCCAGGGGTTTGCCGGTGGCGTCGATGATCCTTCCCAGCAGGCGTCGCCCGACGGCGATATCCGTCGAGTGGCCGGCGGGTATGACCCTGGCATTGGGGCACAGGCCGCGCAGTTCGCCGATGGGCATCAGGTAGAGCTTGCCCTCGGAGAAGCCCACGACCTCGGCCTGGAATTCCGGGCCGTCGGCGGGGATCACGTCGCAGCGGCTGCCGATCGGCGCCTGGCAGCCCTCGGCGACCATGGCCAGGCCCACCATCTGGGACACCCGTCCCTGCACCGGCAGCGTCAGTTCGATATTGCGCTCACCAAGCCGACCCAGCCCGGCCTGCAGCCGCTCGCTGCGTGCCTGTCGCGGGTTGGTCAGGGGCGCGCTCATTGCTCGTTGTCCTCGGCCCGGGCACCGCCCAGCACCTGCAGGATGGCGGCCTGGGCACGGGCTTCCAGGGAGGCGTCCACCAGCGAGGCGCCGCGCACCACGACGCAGTCACCGCGCGGTACGGCGGGGTCGCTCAACAGCTCCCAGCTGCGCTCCTGGTTGGCCATCTGGGACACTTCTTTCACCAGTTGGACGTCATCGTGGTTGAGATAGACCTTGGCACCCTCGCGATCGTCGGGCAGGCTGCTGATGGCTTCGCGCACCACGCCGACGATGGATTCTGGAGACGTCTGCATTTCGCGCCGCAGCAGCTGTTTGGCGATATGGCCCGCGAGCCTTGCGAGCTCTTCGACCACATCGTCATCGATATCTTCAAAGGGCCGCTGAAGTGCGCTCAGCAGCGCGTCCAGGGTTGCGAAGCGCGCCTGCGCCTGGGACTTCAGCTCGGCGGCGGCCTCTTCCCGGCCCTGGGCCAGGCCTTCCTCGCGGGCGGAGGCGCGCAGCGCCGCCAGCTCCTCGGCATAGGCCTGTTCCAGCACAGCGTCGCCGCCGCTGGCGGCGAGCGGCGGCGTGCGCCAGGGCATTACGTTGTCGTCAGCCATGGTCATCTGCGACCCAACCCTGGATCAGGCGTGCGGCCTTCTCCGGTTCACTGTCAATGATGCTGCGCGCCTGCTGCAGGTGCTGGTCGTAGTTGACGCCGCCCACCGCGGCGGGCAATCCCTGGGGGGTACCCCCCGTCAGGCTGACGCGATCCTCGCCCATGGGCAGGGCGGCCTCGCCACCCTGGGGGCCGGCGAGCTGTACCGGGCGCACCGGCAGTGCACTCTCTGCGGTGACGCTACTCTTCATGACCGGGCGAATGATGCCGAAGATCAGGTACAGCACGACCAGCGCGGCGGCGCCGTTCTTCAGTCCCGTCCACAGCAGCGGATTGTCCAGCAGGCTGTCTTCCGGTACGAAGCTGTCCTCGACCTCTACCACCGAGAAGTCCGAGTCGACCACGCTGACGATGTCGCCACGCCCCTCGTTGTAGCCGATGGTCTGCTTGACCAGTTCGACAATGCGCTCGTACTGCTGGGGGTCCAGTTCGCCGACCGGTGCGGCGGCCGCTGCTGCCGGAGCCGCGGCATCGCCTGCGGCTGCGCCATCGGCTGCCGGCGCCGCCGGCTGCGGCGCGTCGGGGTAATCGATCAGCACCGCCACCGAGATCCGCGAGATCCCGCCCGGCGTGCGCTTGATATGGCTGATGCTGCGATCCACTTCGAAATTGCGGGTGGTGCGGCGCTTGTTGCTGACCGTGCGGGTTTCGGTTTCCTGCTCGGCGTCGGGGTTGAGCTCCGTGTTGGGGTCGTTGGGGAGCAGGCCCGGGATACCCTTGGGTTCGGTCTCGCGATTGGTTTCCTCGATGTCGGACAGCTCGCTGCGCAGGATGTCCCCCGGCGTGTAGTCTTCCTCGGTGCGCTCGAGGCTGGTGAAGTCCAGGTCGGCCGCCACCTGCGCGTGAACGCGGTCAGCGCCCACGATCGGAGTCAGTATCTGCACGATGCGTGCCGCGTAGTCCTGCTCCAGCTCGCGCTTGAGGCGCAGGTTGGCGTTCGAGATCGCATACTGGGAGTTCTCGTCCATGCTCAGCAGGCTGCCAGACTGGTCGACCACGGATACCTGGCTGGCGTCCAGGCCGGCCACGCTGGCGGACACCAGGTGTTTGATGCCGGAGACCTGGACCTGGCTCAGCATGGTGCCCGGGTACAGGTTCAGCATCACCGATGCGCTGGGCTGCAGCCGGGAGCGCAGGAACGATGTCTGTCGCGGAATGCTCAGGTGAACCCGCGCCTCGCGCACGCTGTCCATGGACTGGATGGTGTGTACCAGCTCTTCCTGCAGCGCGCGGTTGAAGCGGGCCCGTTCGATGAAGTTGCTGGTGCCCATGGCGGGTTTCTGGTCGAGGATCGAGAACCCCTTGTTGGCCTTGTTGGGCAGTCCGCTGCGGGCCAGCACCAGCCGGGTGCTGTGCACCTGGTCCGCCGGTACGGTGATGTCGCCGTTGCGCTGGTCGATCCGGTAGTCCAGCCCGGCCTGGTCCATGGCCGAGGTCACGCGGCCTGAATCCTGGGGGGACAGCCCGGCGTAAAGAAGCTTGTAGTCTGGGGTCTGCGACCACAGCACAACGGCAACGCCCAGGGCGATACTGCCGGCCAGGCCGCCCAGGAGCACGAGCTGCCTGACAAAGTGCATCTGGCTCAGGGAGCTGAGCTGCTGCAGTGGTGTAGCGCTAACGGTAGTTTCCATGATCTCTCAGTTCCGGCGGTTGGCGATCAAACCTGCATGTTCATGACTTCCTGGTAGGCCGACAGCAGGCGGTTCCTCACCTGGGTCACGGCCTCGAAGGACACGGACGCTTTCTGCACCGCGACCATGACCTCCGGCAGGCTCACGTTCTCGCTGCCGGTCTCGAATGCGGTTTTCATGGCCTTGGCTTCAGACTGCAGCTCGTTGACCTGGTCGAGGGAGTTCTTCAACAGGTTGGCAAACTCGGGTCCGTTGGCGGCGGTGGCGCTGCCAGCGGCCGAGGTATCGCCGGCCGATGTCGACTTCGCCGCATCGGTCAGGGCGCGCATCTGCGCCAGCACGTTTTCGACACTCGCGTTGTTTACACTGTTCATGGTCTGCGTCTCTCCTTAATGCAATTCAGGCGCTGACAGTGCCCGGAATGTTCACACCCTGCTCGCGGAAGCGGGCCAGCTTGTAGCGCAGCGTGCGCGGGCTGATGCCCAGCTTGGCGGCGGTCTCCTTGCGGCTGCCGTTCTCGGCGTTAAGGGTCTGTATGATCAGTTCCATCTCCCGTGTCTTGAGATCGTCGGCCAGCGCATCGCCGGTCTCGCCGCCGCAGTCGTTGTCGGCGACGGGCTCCGCCGGAGCGGGAGTCGCGCCGGTGGAGGCGGGCTCGAACAGGATGGACCCGGCGCCCACGGTCTGGCCGTTGCGCAGGATCAGGGCCCGCTGGATTACGTTGTGCAGTTCGCGCACATTGCCGGGCCAGTGGTAATTGAGCAGCAGCTGCTCGGCGAAGGGGTCGATGTCGATGCCCTCGCCGGGCGCCATTTCCTGCATGAAGCGTCGGCACATGGGCAGGATGTCGTCGCGGCGCTCCCGCAGCGGCGGGATCTGCAGCGGAAAAACGTTGAGCCGGTAGAACAGGTCCTCGCGGAAATTGCCCGCGGCCACTTCCGCCGCCAGGTCGCGGTTGGTGGTGGCCAGTACCCGGATGTCCAGGTCCATGGGCTGCTTGCCGCCGAGGCGCTCCACCTCGCGCTCCTGCAGTACGCGCAGCAGCTTGGCCTGCAGGGCCAGGTCCATTTCTGAAATCTCGTCCAGCAGCAGGGTGCCGCCGTTGGCCTGTTCGAACTTGCCTGCACGGGCGGTGTAAGCGCCGGTGAAGGCCCCTTTCTCGTAGCCGAACAGGATCGACTCGAGCATGGATTCGGGAATGGCCGCGCAGTTGATGGCCACAAAGGGCTGGTCGCCGCGGACCGAGTGGGCGTGAATCAGCCGGGCAAAGACTTCCTTGCCCACGCCGGACTCGCCGCTGATGACGATGGACGCATCGGTGCGGGCGACTCGCAGCGCAAGCTCCGCCACAGAGTTGCTGGCCTGGTCGGCAAACACCGGCTGGCCTTCCTCGGCGGGAGCGGGTGCGAGGCTCGCGACCAGCTCCAGCAGCTTTGCCGCCTCGAAGGGCTTGGCGAGGAAGTCGACGGCGCCGCGGCGCATGGCGGTCACTGCCGCCTCCACGTCGCCGAAGGCAGTCATCAGTACGAACGGGGCCTCCGGGTATTCCTCGCGGCAGGCGTCCAGCAGTTCCAGGCCGTCCATGCGAGGCATCTGTACGTCCGAGAGGATCAGTGCGGGCCGGATCTTGCCGAGCACCGCCAGGGCCTCTTCGCCGTTGCCGGCGCGGGCGACTTCATAGCCACCCATTTCCAGCGTCTCGCCCAGCACATCGCGCAGGGCATCGTCGTCCTCGACTACCAGGATGGTTTGTTCCTTGTTCATGAAGATGCCTTTTCCAGGTGTTGTGGGAAAACCAGGGTGAAGCAGCTGCCGCCACCTTCGGGATGGGTGATCTCGACTTTGCCGCCGTGGGCTTCCGCCGCGCTGGCGACTACGGCCAGCCCCAGTCCGGTGCCGTTGACCCGGGTGGTGAACCAGGGCTCGAAGATCCTTGCCTCCAGTTCCGGGTCGATGCCCACGCCGTTGTCGCTAACCGACAAGCGGATGCCGTTGTCCCGGGCTTCCAGCGTGATGGCGATCTGCGGCGCAACGGCGCAGCTGGCCAGTGCATTGTCCAGCAGGTTGCTGAGGGCGTTCTGCAGGATTTCCCGCTGGCCGCGGATGACCGGGCCGTTGTCGGGGCAGTCCAGGAACAGGCTGGCACCGGCGCGGTCCAGCTGGGGAGCCAGTGCGTCTGCGGTCTCGCGGACCAGCTGTGACAGGCTGATGGATTCGAGGCTGTCCTCGCTGCCGCGGATAAAGCGCAGCATGCCTTCGATCTGGCGCTCGATCTGGCGCAGGCGTTCCATGGCGCGGGCGCTGACTTCCGGCGCGCGCACGGTTTGTTCGGGTGAAGCCAGCTGTGACAGGTACAGCATGGCCGAGCTGAGCGGCGTGCGCAGCTGGTGGGCGAGGCGGGCGGCCATGTCGCCCAGCTCGCGCAGTCGCTCCTCGCGCTCCACCAGCTGGCGCAGGCGGTGGCTCTCGCTGATATCGTTGAGCAGGGCAATGCGGGAGCTGTTGTCCGCCAGCATGGCGTAGGCGAGGGTCAGGCGTCGGCCGTTGAGGGCGTCAAACTCGGCTTCGCCGGACCCGCTGTCGCGAACCATCACCGACGCCAGTACCGCCTCCCAGCGGCGCCCGCAGAGGTCGCTGCCCAGCATCGCGGTCGCGGCCGGGTTCATATCCTCGATCCTGCCCATGCTGTCGATGACCACCACGCCGGCGGGCATGGCGTCCATCAGGGCGGTCAGTTTGTTGGCCAGCGTCTCCTTGGCGGCCAGTTCGCTGAGCCGTGCAGAGCGAGCCGCGGTCAGTTCCGCGCTGAGATGGGCGACGCGACGTTCCAGGTCGCCCCAGGCTTCGCCCAGTTCCGCGGATACCCGGTTGAATTCCGTGAACACCTGCTCGAGCTGCAGGTGGGTTACCGGCGATGCCGCATCCGGTGCTCTAAGCTGTGGGCTGTCCATGGTCATGTTCGCTCAAACGCTGCCAATCTGATGACTTCACACCAGTACTTGCAGAATTCGTGCCAACAGGCGATAGCCCGCGAAATGGCGGTTTCAGGGGCTTATTGAGTCAAGATTTTGGCGACAGGCGCCGCCGGCGAGAGGTTTTTTGACGGAATCAGGCGGATTTGCTGATTTCGAGCTTGCGCATCTTCTCAACCAGCGTGGTGCGCTGCAGCCCCAGCTGCTTGGCGGCCTTGGCGACGACCCAGTTGTTCTGGTCGAGGGCGGCGATCACCAGGTCGCGCTCGATGGAGGCGAGGTGCTGCTTGAGGTTCATCCCGTCTTCCGGCAGGGCGGGATTGCTGTCCAGCAGGATATCCCGCGGGTCCGGAGACGGTGCCGGGTCGGATACGGCGGTCAGTGTCGGCCGCTGGGTCGGTTCTGCGGAAGTGGTCCGGTAGCGGCTGGGTAGCTGGCCGACGCCGACGCGGCCCGCGGGATGCAGGATGGCAAGGCGTTCGATCAGGTTTTCCAGTTCACGGACGTTGCCCGGCAGCGGGTGGCGACAGATGACCTCGATAGCCTCGTCGTCGATTTCCACCGGCAGCTGTTTTTCCAGCTCCAGCCGCAGCACGAATTCCTTGACCAGGTGGGGAATGTCCTCGGGCCGCTCTCGCAGGGGTGCCAGGTCGATCGGGAATACGTTCAGGCGATAGAAGAGATCCAGCCGGAACGTGCCCTCATCGACCTTTTGCTCCAGGTCCTGGTGGGTGGCGGCAATGATGCGCGCCGAGTTGACGATCGGCTTGTTGCCGCCGACCCGCTCGAACAGGTTCTCCTGCAGGACCCGCAGCAGCTTGACCTGCATGTCCATGGGCATATCGCCGATTTCATCGAGAAACAGCGTGCCGCCCGCCGCCAGCTCGAAGCGCCCGCGGCGGGAGGATGTGGCGCCGGTAAAGGCGCCCTTTTCGTGTCCAAACAGCTCCGACTCCAGCAGGTCCGCGGGGATGGCGCCGCAGTTCACCGCCACGAAGGGGTGCTCGGCTCGCAGCGACTGGTTGTGGATGGTCCGCGCCACGACCTCCTTGCCGGTGCCGGATTCACCCAGCAGCAGCACGTTGGAGTCGGTCTTGGCCACCTGGCCGGACAGGGCCTGGATCTCGCGGATGGCGTCGCTCTCGCCGATCAGTTCCCGCGAAGCGCCGGCGGGCCGCCGCGCCTGTTCGTCGCCGGCCAGCGTGTCGCGGATCGTGCCCAGCAGGTTGCGGTAACTGAAAGGGTACTGGATCGTGCCGGTCAGGCCCGGCGCCAGGGCGACGGCGCTGTCATCGCCGGCAGTGGGCAGGGCAAACAGCGGCATGCCCTTGGCGTTGGCTTCGAAATGCCCGATGGCCTCGCGCATGTCGCGGCTGGCGTTGAGATTGAGAATGGCCAGGGCGTAGGAGCGCCTGCGCGGCGCCTGGAATAACTCGCGTGTCCCTTTGACGGTTTCGAGCTCATGGCCCAAAAATTTGACGATAGTCTCCAACTCACCGGTGACGGCGGCATCTGTGGATACCAGGAGTAGCGTCTCGGACATTTTTATTCTGTTCGCTGGGGACGAGCGATTGAATATGCGTCAAAAAAACGAACGCGTCAAACTTTTGTTGGCAATCTGCAGGGCGTCGAAATTCCGACACCCTGTTTTATAACTCAAGCGTTGCGCGAGATATCGCCGAGAATTCGCCAGAGCTGGTCGATGTCCAGCGGCTTGGCCAGGTAGCGGGAGAAGCCGGCATCCAGGGCTTCCTGGATCTGGCCCTCGGTGGCATCCGCACTGAGGGCCACCAGCGGGATGTGCTGCAGCTCGGGGTTGGCCTTGAGCTCGCGAGCGGCGGTGATACCGTCCATGCCCGCCAGGTTGATGTCCAGCAGGACCAGGTCGGGCCTGTGTGCCGCGATCAGTTCAAGGCCAGCCTCGGCGTTGGTGGCCGTCAACAGTTCGACGTTCTCCAGCGGTTCGAGGATGGCCATCATCAGGTCCAGGCTGGCCCGGTGGTCTTCCACGTAGACCACGGAAATCGGTTTGCTGGGCGGCGTCTGGGTCGCTTCGGCGGTGGCCGCGCTGACCTCGCCGGCCTCGGCGTCGGAACCTTTCAGGACCAGCGTGAAGGTCGTGCCCTCGCCCTCGACCGATTCGAAATCGAGGCTGCCGCCCATGAACTCACTGAGGAATCGCGCCAGCGGCAGGCCGATGCCGGCGCCTTCCGGGTTAACCTCCTGGCCGGTGCTGGTGCGGGTAAAGGGCTCGAACACCCGGTCCCGGTCCGCCACGGCAATGCCCAGGCCGGTGTCGGCTACCCGGCAGGTGACCATGCCGTCCCGGCCACGTTCCGCGCTGATGCGGACGCTGCCGCCGGCGCGGTTGTAGAGCACCGCGTTGCGCAGCAGGCTGACGAATATCTGCTTGAGGCGGGTGTAGTCGGCGTGAACCGCCAGGCCACTGGGCTCGGCATCGACGCTGACACCGGCCACCAGGGCCTCATCGCCAACCAGGCTCGCGGCGTGGCTGATCACGTCGTCCAGCGCGCAGTCCTCCTCGTTGAGGTGCAGGGACTGCTGCTCGAGGCGGGTAATGTCGACGATGTCATCGAGCAGCTCCAGCAGGCGCCAGCCTGCGGTCAGGGTCGCTTCGGTCCTGCGTACGGTTTCAGGGGAGGCGTCCGGCGTGAGCTGGCTCTTCTGCAGCTGGGCAAAGCCGAGAATGACGTTCAGCGGCGTCCTGAAGGCGGTGCCCAGGTGCTCGAGGAAATTGTTCTTGGCCTGGTTGGAATCGATGGCGTCCCTGGCCTGCGCCTCACGGTCGGCCAGCGCCTCGCGCTCGGCCTTCCACGCCTGCCGCTCCCGCCGCAGCTTGAGTGCCAGGTACAGGGCCAGTGCCGCCAGCGCGGCAATCGCGATCAGTGCAAAGGGCAGGGGAGCGCCCGCGTCGGCATCCTGCGACCAGGCCGCCGGGGCCAGAGTTGCCGGAGCCAGGAAAAGGAGCGCGTGAAAGCTCCCATGCCAGGTCCTCGCGGGCACTGGCGATCGGTCTGGTCGACGTTCGCAACGCTTGCAGAGCTCGCTACGTCTAGTCCAATTGTTGCTAGTCACTTTGTTGTTGGAATTGGTTGAGACGGGCGCAGATTAGCACACTTCTCGCCCATGGGCAGTGACCAGTTTGTGAGCAACTACTAGCCATGATGGATGCCGGGATAGCCGGATTCCAGCGCCTGCAGACTGCGCAGATCGGTCTTTTCGCCTTGCTCCACATCGGCCATCAGCTTGATGACGACCCGGCGATTGCGACTGCGTCCCTCGGCGCTGTCGTTGTCCGCCACGGGCCGGAATTCGGCGAAGCCCACCGAGGCCAGGCGCTGGGGCGCGACACCGTATTGCACCAGCAGCCGCACCACCGCCGCCGCCCGGGCCGAGGAGAGTTCCCAGTTGGAGGGGAACAGCGGCGTGCTGATCGGTTCGTTGTCGGTGTAGCCCTCCACCTGGATCCGGTTTGGCACCAGGGTGAAGTAGCCGGCCAGCTGCTGCAGCACCGGCGTGGCCGATGCAGACGGTCGCGCGCTGCCGCTCGTGAACAGCAGCTTGGTCTTGATCTCGACTTCCAGCCACAGCTTGTCGCGGCGGATATTGACCAGATCCTCCTCGATGTAGCGGCTCATCATCTTGGTGATTTCGCCTCCCAGCGCTTCCATCTCCTCGCCGGCCTGGGCCAGGCGTTCTTCCTCACTGGCCTCTTCCTCGGTCTGGGATTGCATGGGAAAGATCAGCGGCCGGGTCATGATCGGCGCCGGCCGGCCGCTGACATTGCGCATGCCGTCGGAGGGGTTGCGACTGGTGCTGATGGACAGCGGTGACAGGGAGCCGGCACCGGGGCTGAAGGCAGAGTTGAGGCTCTCGGACAGCACCCGGTACTTGCCCTCGTTCACCGAGGAGACCGAATACATGACCACGAAAAAGGCGAACAGCAGGGTGATGAAATCCGCGTAGGAAACCAGCCAGCGCTCGTGGTTTTCTTCGGGCTCCTGGGGCTTTTTCCTGGCCATGACCGCTAGCGCAGATAACCCTGCAGCTTGGTCTCGATACTTCGCGGGTTGTCACCCTCGGCGATGTATACCAGGCCGTCTACCAGCAGTTCGCGGTAGTGCATACGCTGGTTGATGATGGCCTTGAGCTTGTTGGCAAAGGGCAGGAAAAGCAGGTTGGCCAGGCCCACCCCGTAGATGGTGGCGACGAAGGCCACCGCGATACCGGGGCCCAGGGCGCTGGGATCGCTGAGATTGTTCATCACGTGAATCAGGCCCATTACCGCACCGATGATGCCGATGGTGGGGCTGTAGCCACCGAATCCTTCCCAGACCTTGGCGGCGCCGAGGTCCATGGATTCCATGGTGCTGATCTCGATTTCCAGGGCGGCGCGGATCGCCTCGGGTTCATTGCCGTCTGCCAGCATCTGCAGGCCCGAGGCCAGGAAGCTGTCTTTTTCCTCTTCGCTGGCATTCTGCAGGCTCAACAGACCTTCCTTCCGGGCCATCTGGCTCCAGCCGACAATCTTGGAGATGGCGGCGCCGCCGTCTTCCCTCGGCGGGATGAAGATCCAGCCGATGCGGCGCATGGCGTGCATGAAAATGTGTTTCGGTGTCTGCACCAGTACGGCTCCGCAGGTGCCTCCGAACACGATCACGAACGCGGTAAGCTGGAGCAGTGAGTCGGTATGGCCGCCCTCGAGGATGTTGCCCCCGATGATCGCGGCCAGGCCCACCACAATGCCCAGCAGTGTGAGAAAATCCATATCTCCTGGTCCCGGTCAATGTGCTCCGCGTTCTAGATTTCCGGATCTATCCAGCCGCCCTCCATCCGCGCGCGGATTCGGGATACGGCCTGGCTGTGAATCTGGCAGACGCGGGATTCCCCGACGCCGATGACCTCGCCGATTTCGCGCAGGTTGAGCTCGTCCTGGTAGTACAGGGACATCACCAGCTGCTCCCGCTCGGGCAGGGTGCGAATGACATCCGCCAGTGCGGATTGCAGGGCATCCTGCTCGGTGTCAGCTTCGGGGTTGGTACCGCCGGCCATGTCCGAGCCTTCGGCATCGACGTTGTCCAGGGGCACCAGCCAGGCGCCGGCGGTTTCCGCCAGCATGCTGTTGTACTCATCCAGGCTCTCACCCATTTCCTCGGCGATCTCGGCGCCGCTTGCGCTGCGCCCGTATTTCGCCTCGGCGGACTGGACCGCCTCGGAAATTCGCTTGGACTTGGCCTGGGTGCTGCGCGGGGTCCAGCTCTGCCGTCGCAGCTCGTCGAAGATGGCGCCGCGGATATAGATACCCGCGAAGGTTTTGAAACTCGCGGCCTCCCCGGGACGGTAACGCTTTGAAGCTTCCCACAGCCCCATCAGGCCCACCTGGATGTAGTCGTCCATCTGCTGCCCGGGGGGCAGCTTCATGACCACGTGGTGGGCGATGCGGTGTACCAGCTCAATGTTGTCCTCGAAGAGCACCGCCTGGTCCGGGTGCTCCTCCTGGAGGTATTCGGCGGTCTGGTTCATAGTCCTGCTCCCATGCTTTTGCTGTTGGCTGCCAGCATGCGCTCAAAGAAAAATTCGATATGGCCGGAACTCTCCGGCTGCGGCAGGCGCTCGATACGGTCTGCCACCTGGCGGAACGCCTGTGCCGCCTTGCTGTCGGGGTAGGCGCTGACCACCGGCTTCTGCCGTTTCACCGCCGCCCGCAACTCCTCGTCAAAGGGCACGTGGCCCAGATAGCCCAGCGAGCAACCGAGGTAGCGGTCAGTCACGTTGGCGAGTTTCTCGTAGAGGGTCAGCCCGTGGCTGGCGCTCTTGACCATGTTGGTGACCAGCTGGAAACGCTGCACACCCTTGTCCTGGCTCAGCACCTTCATCAGGGCGTAGGCGTCGGTGATCGATGCGGGTTCATCGCAGACCACCACCACGACTTCCTGGGCGGCGTTGCTGAAACTGATGACGCTGTCGCTGATGCCCGCCGCCGTGTCGATCAGCAGGATGTCCACGGCGAAGCTGAGTTCACTGAAGGCGCGAATCAGCGAGGCGTGCTCCGCCGTCGACAGCTCGGCCATGTGTTGTACCCCCGAGGCGGCGGGGATCAGCCGCAGGCCCTGTTCGGTCTCGACGATGATTTCCTCGAGCTGGCGCTCGCCGCGAATCACGTGTTGCAGGTCGTACTGCGGTCGCACGCCGAGGAACAGGTCGGTGTTGGCGAGTCCGAGGTCCGCGTCCATCAGCACCACGGAGCGCTCGCGCTGGGCGAAGACGCTGCTCAGGTTGACCGACAGGTTGCTCTTGCCGACGCCGCCCTTGCCGCTGGTGACCGCGATCACGCGCAGCGGCCGCGGTTCACTGAGGCGGTGCAGGCTGTGCGCCTGGCCGGGCAGGGTTTCGATATCAGCCACCGTGCTGCCCTCCCGCACTGCCGTCCCTGGGGGCGTCGCTGTCGCCGCGCGCCAGGCGCACCGCCTGGTCGATCAGGGACTCCGCCCGCGCCGGCAGCATGTCCTCGGGGACGCGCTGGCCATTGCCGAAAAAGGCCACGGGGACCTGGTGACGGCACAGGGTCGAGATCACGGGACCGAGGCTTGCAGCCTCGTCCAGCTTGGTCACGATCGTGCCGGCCAGGCCCACGTGTGAGAACGCCTGGATGGTTTCCTGCAGCACCTGCTGCTGGGCAATGGCCGACAGCACCAGCAGGGACTTGATGTCCGTGCGGGCGCTGGCGAGCGCTGAAAACTGGTCGGTCAGGCCCATGTCCCGCTGGCTCATGCCGGCGGTATCGATCAGTACCAGCTTGCGGTCCGCCACGCTGGCCAGGGCCTTGTGCAGGTCCAGGGCGCTGGTGGCGGCATGCACGGGCACACCGAGTATGCTGCCGAAGGTGTAGAGCTGTTCCTGGGCGCCGACCCGGAAACGGTCGGTGGTGATCAGGGCCACACTGTTGCGGCCGTGGCGCAGGGCGAAGCGCGCCGCCAGCTTGGCCACCGTGGTGGTCTTGCCGACACCGGTGGGACCCAGCAGCGCGAAGGTGCCGCCGTTTTCCAGCAGGTCGTCCTCGTAGACGGGCAGCAGCGATGCCAGCCGCCGCAGCACGTTGCGGAAACTCTGGTTCAAATCCTTGCCGATCGGCTCGGCGTCGAGCAGGTCGCGGCTCAACTCGCGGCTCAGGCCCATTTTCTGCAGCTGGTTCTGCAGGGCGAGGCGGCCGGGTTGGCGGCGGCCGCGCTCCTGGTAGCTGATTTCCGCCAGCTCTTCCTCGAACAGGCCGCGCAGGCGGGACAGTTCCGCCTGCATGGTGGAGATGGCGGGGTCTACCGCGTCTGCCTGCACTGCCGTGGCGGCGGCCTGGAGCTGCGCGGCCTCAGTGGCGGGAACCTCGGCCAGCTTCGGTCTTGCCGGCGGGGCGAGTTTCCCCTGCAGCTGTGCGGCGAGCGTCGGGTCGTAGTCCAGCGCAGCCAGCACTTCGACCCCGTCCTCCACCCGCGAGGTCGAAATGATGACGGCGTCCGAGCCGAGCTCCGAGCGGACCTTGCGCATGGCGTTGCGCATATCCGGCTCGTGGTATTGCTTGATTCTCATATCCCTGTCCTCCGGGCGGCAATCAGGCGGCAGGTATTGCCGCTTGCCCGATGGTCCCTACGACCTTGATTTGCTTGCTGGCCGGAATCTCGCTGTAGGCCAGCACGTTCAGTCCCGGGTGGCCCGGGCGCAGCAGGCGCGACAGCCACAGCCGGATTTCCTGGGCGACCAGCAGTACGGCGCTGTCTCCCTGGGACTCCTGCCGCTGTTTCTGTTCCGTGACCTGTTGCATCATGTTCTCCACCAGGTGGGGTTCAAGGCCCACTGCCTCATCCCCTCGTAGATAACCCAGCAAAATCCGTTCCAACTCCTGATCCAGCGTACAGACCCGGATTTCGGGCTCTGCGCCGCCAATATCCTTGCAAATGGCCCGTGACATCGCGTTTCGGACGTGACCCGTCAAAATATCGGCGTTTTTCTCGTCAACCCCGTATTCCGCCAATGCTTCGGCGACGGTGCGCATATCGCGCAGGGAGACGCCTTCCTGCAGTAGGTTCTGCATCACTTTGAGCAGAACGCCCAGGCTGACGATCTCCGGGACCAGGCTCTCCACCAGCTTCGGTGCCGATGTCGACAGGCGATTCAGCAGTTCCTGGACCTCGTCGTGCCCCAGCAGCTCGGCGGCGTGCTGCTTGAGCAGGTTGTTGAGGTGGGTGGCGATCACGGTGCTGCAGTCCACCACGGTGTAGCCCTTGGTCTGGGCTTCATCCCGGCGCGCGCTCTCGATCCACTTGGCCTCCAGGCCAAACGCCGGGTCCCGGGTTTCGATGCCGTCCAGTTCGCCGAACACCTGGCCGGGATTGATGGCCAGCTCCATGCCCGGTTGCACCTCGCCTTCCCCGACCGGGGTGTCCAGCAGGGTGATGCGGTAGCCGTTGGGGGGCAGGTCGAAGTTGTCGCGCACGTGAACCGGCTGCACCAGCATGCCGAGATCCTGGGACAGCTTCTTGCGCACGCCGCGGATGCGGCCCAGCAGTTCGCCGCCCTGGTTCTTGTCCACCATGGGAATCAGGCGGTAGCCGACCTCGATGCCGATGATGTCGATGCCGTGGACGTCGTCCCAGCTGAGATCGCGCTCTTCCTGGGGCTCTTCCTCGGTGAGTTCGCCTTCCACCGCCTCGACGTCGACCCGGGTTCGCTGTTGCAGCATGTAGCCGCTGCCCATGAGGGCACCCGCCAGGCACAGGAACACGAAGTTCGGCATGCCGGGCACCAGGCCCAGGGTGCCGACCACGGCCCCTGACACGGTCAGGGCCTTGGGGCTGGCCAGCAGCTGGTCGACCACCTGCTGTCCCATGGCGTCGCTGTCGCTGACCCGGGTGACGATGAGGGCGGCTGCCGTCGACAGCAGCAGCGAGGGAATCTGCGCCACCAGGCCGTCGCCGATGGTCAGCAGCACATAGTTGTGGGCGGCTTCGGAGGCGCTCAGCTCATGCTGGACGATGCCGATGGCGAAACCGCCGATGATGTTGATCAGCAGGATCAGGATGCCGGCGACGGCGTCGCCGCGCACGAACTTGGAGGCGCCGTCCATCGCGCCGTAGAAGCTGGCCTCCCGGGACACCTGCGAGCGGCGCTCGCGGGCTTCGTCCTGGTTGATCAGGCCCGCGTTGAGATCTGCATCGATAGCCAGCTGCTTGCCGGGCATGGCGTCCAGGGTAAAGCGGGCGGTCACTTCCGAGATGCGGCCCGCACCCTTGGTGACCACCACGAAATTGATGATGACCAGGATCGCAAACACGACCAGGCCCACCGCGTAGCTGCCGCCAATCACGAATTCACCGAAGGCCTCGATCACCTTGCCGGCGGCGCCGGTGCCGGTGTGGCCCTCCAGCAGCACCACCCGGGTGGAGGCGATATTGAGCGCCAGCCGCAGCAGCGTCGCCACCAGGATCAGCGACGGGAACAGCACGAAGTCCAGGGGCCGCTGGGTATAGACCGTCGCGAACAGTACGATCAGCGACAGGGCGATGTTGAAGGTGAACAGGAAATCCAGCGCCAGCGGGGGCAGCGGCAGCACCATCATCGACAGCAGCATGACGATGAGCAGCGGTGCGCCCATGCCCATCAGGACCTGGCGCCGGCTCAGGGCGAGTAGTGCGGTCGTACCGGATCCACTGGATATGACTTCAGACATGGTTCACGGGCCTCAGTTGATGGTCGGGTCCGGAATCAGTGAATCCGGATCAGGGGGAGTAATCTTGCCGCCGCCGCGGCCAAAGGTTCGGAGCTGGAATACGTAAGCCAGCACGCGGGCCACAGCGAGGAACAGCTCGGCGGGAATCTCGTCGCCGATCTCCGCGCCGGCGTACAGTGCCCGCGCCAGCGGCGGTGCCGAGAACACCGTGATGTCGTGCTCCCGGGCGATTTCGCGGATTCGCGCGGCCACCAGGTCGCGTCCTTTTGCGACCACCACCGGGGCATTCATCTCGCCGTCCACGTAGCGCAGTGCTACCGCGTAATGGGTGGGGTTGGTGATCACCACGTCGGCAGTGGGGACGTCCTGCATCATGCGCTGCTGGGCAGCCTGCTGCTGCAGCCGGCGGACGTGGCCCTTGACCTCGGGGCGACCCTCGGTCTCTTTCATCTCGTCCTTGATTTCCTGCCGGGTCATTTTCAGCTTGCGGGTGTGATCCCAGAGCTGGAACGGCACGTCGATCAGCGAGATCAGCAGCATCGCAGCGCTGATCATCAGGAAACACCAGGCGAATCGCCTGCCGACTTCGGACATGCTCTGCTGCACCGGGGCGAGGCCCAACGCGATGAGCCAGTCGGCCAGCTGCCACAGGCACAGGGCCGCCACGGAGCTCACCAGCAGGAATTTCAGGATGGCCTTGACCAGCTCCACCAGCCCGTTGGCGGAAAAGATGCGCTGCAGTCCCTTCAACGGGCTGATGCGCTCCAGTTTGGGTTGGATGGCGTCGGCGCTGATGGCCCAGCCGCCCAGCAGCATGGGGCCCGCCAGGCTGCAGATAAACATCAGCGCCAGCAGGGGCGCCAGCGCCAGCAGGGCCTGCATCATCGCGCTGTAGAACAGCCGCAGCACTGCCGTATCGTCGAATACTGCCTCGCGGCTGAAGGCGAGGTTGCCACCCAGCATGCTGCTGATGTCCGACAGCAGGCCCGGCCCCAGCATCAGGCAGCCGAAGCCGCCGGCCAGCAGTGATACCGTGGTATTGAAGTCGCGGGATCGCGGAACCTGGCCCTTTTTGCGGGCATCCTCCAACCGTTTCGGGGTTGGCTGTTCTGTGCGTTCCTGTGCGCTCTGCTCTTCTGCCATGTCGACCTCAGGGGCGCAGCACGCCGGTCATGTACTGGAAGTTTTCCCGGAACATCTCGGTCAGCACCGGCTGCAGTACCGGCACCGCCAGCATCATCAGCAGGAAGCCCACGAGGATGGTGATGGGGAAGCCGACGGCAAAAATGTTGAGCTGCGGCGCGGCCCGGGTGACCACACCCAGGGCGATATTCACCAGCAGTACACCGGCGACCACGGGCAGGGAAATCAGCACCGCGTAGACGAACATGCGCCCACACCAGAGCACCACTTCGAAGAAGCGATCCACCGGGATGATCTGCATGCTCACCGGCAGGACCTGGAAGGAGCCCGCCAGCAGTTCGATCATGACCAGGTGGCCATTCACGGCCAGGAACAGCAGGGTGGAGAGAATCAGGTAGAACTGGCCTACCACCGCCACCTGAACGCCGTTCTGCGGATCGACGGTGGAGGCAAAACCAAGGCCCATGGTGGTGGCGATGGTCTGGCCCGCCATGACCACGGCGGCAAATACCGCCGCCAGCAGCACGCCCAGCAGCATGCCGGCGACCACCTGCTGCAGCAGCAGGATGAAACCGGTGGACGAGAGCAGCTCCACGTCGGGTGAGGGCACCAGCGGTGCGATCATCAGCGCCAGCAGCATGGCCAGGATCACCCGGCTGCGAACCGGGATCGAGCGGGAGCCGAAAATCGGCGCCACCAGCATCATCGAACTGAAGCGGACGAAGGGCCAGAGAAAGCTCGCCACCCAGTTGAATATGTCAACGCTGCTCAGGGTCATGGTTCAACCGATCAATGTGGGAATCTGTTCGTACAGCTGCTGGCAGAAGTAGACCCAGCTGTTCACCATCCACTGGCCGGCAAATACCAGCGCAATGACCAGGGCGATCAGCTTGGGAATAAAGCTCAGGGTCTGCTCCTGGATCTGGGTGGCGGCCTGGAATATGCCCACCACCAGGCCGATGGCCAGGGCCGACAGCAGCAGCGGCGCTGCCAGCATCACCGTCAGGTAGAGGGACTCCCGCCCGATCTGCATGATGGTGTCGGCGTCCACGGCTCAGAAACTCGCGGCCAGGGTGCCCATGACCAGGGCCCAGCCGTCCACCAGGACGAACAGCATCAGCTTGAACGGCAATGACACCAGCATCGGTGACAGCATCATCATCCCCATGGACATCAGCACGCTGGCCACGACCAGGTCGATGATCAGGAAGGGAATGAAGATCAGGAAGCCGATCTGGAAGGCGGTCTTCAGCTCGCTGGTCAGGAACGCCGGCAGCAGCACGCGGAACGGCAGCTCCTCGGGAGAGGCCGCCGGCGCCATGCCGGCCAGTTCACTGAACAGGGCGACGTCCGCCTCCCGGGTCTGGTTGGTCATGAAATCGTGGAACGGCGTGCTGGCAGCGATCGCCGCGTCCTCGAAACCCATGGCGCCGTCCATGTAGGGCTTGAGGCCCGCGCTGTAGGCGGCCTCCAGCACCGGCGCCATGATGAAGAAACTGGTGAACAGGGCGAGGCCGATCAGCACCTGGTTGGACGGTGTCTGCATGGTGCCCAGCGCCTGGCGCAGGATGGCGAGTGTCACCACGATGCGCGTGAAAGACGTCATGGAAATCAGTGCCGCCGGCAGCAGGCTCAGCACCGTCATCATCAACAGGATGTTGAGGCTGGTGCTGTAGGACTGGCTGCCGTCCGGGGCGTCGGTCAGGGTCAGCAGGGTAATGCCCTGGTCCTGGGCCGCGGCCAGCGGGCTCAGCAGCAGTGCGGCGACTGCCAGTGTGAGAGACAGGCCGAGCTTCACTGCTTGCCGCCTCCATTAAGAGACTGCAGCAGCTGGCCGAAGCCACCCGCCGCGGGCGTGGACTCCGCGAGCTCCTCGGGGAACTCGTCGAAGACGTGCAGCGGTGCGATGGTCTGGGTGGTGGCGGACACCAGGATGTGCTTGTCCGCCACTTTCAACAGCAGGATGCGCTCGCGGGCGCCGACGCTGAGAGTGCTAACCACCTGCAATACGTGGTTCCCCTGTCCGATGCCGCCCTGCATACGCTGCAGCACCCGGGCCAGGACGAAGATCAGTCCCAGCACCAGCACCAGGCCCAGCAGCGTCTCGACCAGCTTGCCGCCGCTCACGGCCTGGAAGCCGGAGTCCTCGGCCAGCGCGGCGCCGCTGCACAGCGCTCCGGTGGCAAACGTGGCTGTAATGATGAGGCCAGTCTTCACGCCTCGCCTCCACGCTCATCGACGTCGAGCATTTCCAGTAGCAGAACCCCGTAGCAGTGGTCCTTGCTGGTGATCTCGCCGCGGGCGATGCACTCGTCGCCCACCCGCACATCGATGCTGTCGGCGCTGGCATAGGGCAGGGACAGCACCGAGCCGGGTGCCAGCTCCAGCAGGTCGCGGATGGTGATATTTACCCGGGACAGCTCCAACGCCAGTTCCACCGGCACATCGGCGAGCCTGGCCAGTTCCCTGGGGACCAGGGACAGGGCAGGCTGGGAATCATCGTGGCTCTCGGCGGCCGCTGCGCCATCCTGTAACAGGGCGTCACTCATTTCGACACCTCCTCGGGATTGACGATGCTGAGTCCCACGCGGCCGTCGACTTCACCGACCCGCGCCGTGAATTTCTTGATGCCGTTGACAGTGACGTCCACGACCTCCGGCGAATGGATGTCGATCACATCGCCCGGGCTCAGGTGCAGCAACTGCTTCAGGGGAATTTCCACGCCGCCCACCACACCGGCGACGGTGGCGCGAAAATCCCGGGCCCGGCGGCGCAGCTTTTCCACGCCGCCGCCGGCGGGCGTCGGGCGCTGTACGCTGCTGGCCTGGAACAGGGCTTCCACCAGCGCCGAGGACATGACCGTGCACAGCTCGCCGCCACCGCCCTCATAGCGAATGCTGTAGCGGCGAATCATGACGATCTCGCCGGGCTCGAAGGCGGTGCTGGCCTGGGGATTGTGTTCACTTTCGCAGAGGCTGAATTCCTGGCTGTCCAACTGGCGCCAGGCGTGGCGCACTGCGTCGAGGATGGTGTCCAGGCCCAGCTGCAGTACCCGCTGTTCGGTGGCGGAGAAGCCGCGGGCGTCGATGGCGACCTGGCGGCCGTGGCCGCCGAACATGCTCTCCACCAGGCTGTAGACCAGGTTGGCGTCCATGGAGACCATCAGCACGCCGCCCGCAGGCTCCAGGCGGAAGCTGTTGAGGCCCGTGGGCAGCTCCAGGCTGTCGAGGTACTCGCTGAAGCGGAGCAGGCGTACGCCCTCCATCGCCACAGCGGTCTGCTTGTGCAGCAGGCCCAGCAGGCGCTGGCCGAGGTAGCGGCCCAGGTTGTCGTCCACCAGGCCCAGCTGCTTCTGCCAGCCGTTCAGGCGCTGGCTGGACAGGCTCAGGTCATAGGCGCGGCGTTCACCGTCGCCGCCAACGGAGCCGTCTTCCACTCCGTCCAGCAGCGCGTCTACTTCATCCTGTGATAAAAGATCGTTCATCGGCTTACTCCAGCATGTCTCCGCCGTCCATGGAGAGGTTGATGTCGCCGCTCTCCGACAGCTTCTGGACGATTTCCACGATTTCCTTTTGTGCCTCTTCCACGTCGGCCACCTTCACGGGGCCCAGGGCCTCCATGTCGTCCTTGAAAATATCCGCGGCGCGGCTCGACATATTGCGGAACACCTTGTCGCGCAGCTCGTCGTCCGCGCCCTTCAGTGC
This sequence comes from Halieaceae bacterium, assembly GCA_965601975.1. Taxonomy (GTDB): domain Bacteria; phylum Pseudomonadota; class Gammaproteobacteria; order Pseudomonadales; family Halieaceae; genus JANQIO01. The sequence continues at coordinate 3,573,472 of OZ271856.1, read as the reverse complement.
CAGCGCCAGCCGGTCGGTGGGCAGCTCCCGCAGCACCACCTGGAAGTCGCGGTCGGGGATTTTCTGCAGGTCTTCGAAGACGTAGCGCTGCTCCTGCACCTTGTCGGCGAGCTCGGCGTCGACCTCGCGGACCTTTTCCATGAGCTGCTCCTGCGCGTCCGACGTCATGGCGTTGAGGATGTTGGCCACGGCCTTCAGTCCCTCGGTGGCAGAGTTCTGCTTGGAGACAACCCCTTCCACCTGCTGCTTCAGGGACAGGTTCAGTTCGCTCAGGGCCTTGGGGTCCACGGTGTCCAGGGACGCCATGCGCACCATCACGTCGGTACGGACGTCCTCGGGCATGGCCGGCAGTACGTCCGCCGCCAGCTCCGGCGGCAGGTAGGAAATGACAATGGCCTGGATCTGCGGGTGCTCGCTCTCGATCATGCCGGCGATCACGCCCGGCTCCATCCAGCGCAGGGCTTCCAGCGCCTTGGTGTCGGCGCCCATGCTGATCTTGCTGAGGATGCCTACGGCGCGCTCTTCACCCAGGGCCTGGATCATGACATTGCGGGTGTACTCGTCCGGGGCGACGCGGATTGAGCTGTCGCTTTCATACTGGCTGATGAAGTGGTGCAGCACATTCCCGACGGCTTCGCTGTCTACCTTGCTCATTTCCGTCATGGCGGCGCCGACTTTCTGGATATCGCCGGGCTCGAGCTGGCGCAGGACCTGGGCGGCCTTGTCTTCACCGAGCACCAGCAGCAGCTGGGCGGCCCGCTGCGCGCCGCTGAGGCTGGCTACCGGCGCTGCTGCTTCAACCGGCGGTGTCGTGGATTCTGCTTCTGCTGTGCTCATGTCCCTGTCGCTCTCCAGTCATGGCGGCGGATTATTGACGCTGTGTTGGAATCTCCGTCCAACGACCAGATTTTCGTCAAAAATCCGATGTTTTTGTGGCGCGGCCCCCTGTGAGGCGCGCTGTCACGGGGGGTAGCTGCAATTTGCTTGCCAACCTGTGACGTAACCCGAATTTCGGGGCCTGGGAGGGGTAAAGGTCCGGGCCGGGGCGTCGATACAGGAAACAGGGAAGCCATACGGAGAATTCGGGTGCCCCCATCCACAACAGGTCAAATTCCGGTCGGCCCGGTAGCTGCTACCAGCCTCGGCCGCCAGTCTCCGGACCGGTCGCCGTTGCAGGCGGGCCAGATCTACCGTGCGCGGGTGGAAAAAGTCGATGTGGACGGTAGTTTCCTGCTGAAAGTCGGTGGCCACACGCTGCGACTGGCGGCGGGAATGTCCCTGGTGCCGGGTCAGGAACTGCTGATTCGCATGACCACCCCGGGCGCGAGCCCCAGCTTTTCCGTGATGAGGGTGCTGCCCCCGGGGCAGGATGAAGCCGGCAACCCCCGCCCGGTCAACGATGCGGTGGTGAACGCGCTGCAGGTCATGGCGACCCGGCAGCAACCCCTGGCCGGTCTGCTGGCCTGGCTGGCACGGTTCCGGGGCACGGCCGCGGAAGCGCCACTGGCTGCCCTGCTGGGCCGCTTTTCGAGCCCCCGGGAACTGGTTCAGCCGCAGCGCCTGCAGGGCGCCATGCGCGACAGCGGACTGCTGCTGGAGCCGCGTCTCGCGGCGGCTGCGGCCAACCCGGCGGAACTGCCCGCTGCTCTCGACGGCGACTTCAAGCTGATGCTCTGGCAGCTGCTGGGCAATGGCGGCGAACTCGACGAGGGGCTCGCGGATATTCTCGAGGGCCTGCTCGCCCATATCAGCCTGCGCCAGCTCAGGTCCGTCCGCCAGGCGGAGGATGGCCATTTCTACTGGAGCCTGGAATTGCCCCTGGCCTGGGGCGATCGCCTGCTGCCGGTCAGTATTACCCTGCGCCGGGAGCGCGGCCTGATTACGCCGGAAAACCCGGAGCAGAACAGCTGGGAAGTGGAGTTTTCGCTGGAAGCCGAGCCCCTGGGCAGCCTGGATGTGCACATCTTCCTCAAGGACCAGCAGGTATCGGTATCCCTGGAGGCGGAGCGCCCCGATGCGGTGAGTGCCCTGCACGAAGACATCGAGACCCTGCGGGAAGCGCTGTCGCTGCAGGGTTTTCACGTCGAATCCGTGGTAAGTCGGCCGTCGGCCGAGGAGGCCGGGAATCCCGCGGCCAGGGAGTTCAGCGCGGTCTCGGCGCTGGGGGGGCAGTCTTGAACGCGTCGGAAGAACTGCGCAAGGCGGCAGCGCTTGCCTATGACGGCAAGACCGCGCCGCGGGTCGTGGCCAACGGCAGCGGTGCCCTGGCCGAGGAGATCGAGGCTCTCGCCCGTCGCCACGGTATCCCGGTAGTGCAGGATCCCAGGCTAAGCGCAGTACTCTGTGCCGTACCGCTGGGTGAAGAGGTGCCGCCGCAGCTGTATGTGGCGGTGGCCACCGTGCTGGCCTACGTGTTCAAGGTGTCGGGTCGGCGCCCTGAGGACGCTGAGGCTCCCCCGCAATAATCAGGTCAAGGCGCAGGCAAAAGTCTGCCAGGCAGCACTCCAGCATACGCAGTTCGGATTCCTTGAATGGCCACAGGCGGCTGACTTCCACGCGCCCCAGGCTGATGCCGTCGCGCAGAACCAGGTTGTAGTCACAGCGATGCGCGCTGCGCTCGCCGGTATGGTAGTCGAGGCCTTCGTGGCCCGTGGTGTAGCTGAAACCGGTGTACTCGATCACCACGCGCAGCATCATTTCCAGACGCTCGATCGCCTCCAGGGTGATCCCCAGCTGGTCCGGCGAGGGCGTCTCGTCCGGCATGGCGGCCGGGTCGGTTGCGGTGGCTGTATTTTCCATGTCGCTCATTTCCATTCAACGGCTGGCCCTCTCGGGGCGTGGCCTTTCCCTGATAGAAATAATGCAATGAGCGTGCCAACCTGGCTCAGGCGGAGCGGACGATTCCCTGTTTGAGGCCCGCACGCTGCAGGTTGGCCATGCATTTCTGCAGCTGGCGGCTGTCCCGGGGGGACATATCGCGGAAGGCCAGGCTCACCTCTTGTTGGCCCTTGCCCGAGGCCTGGCTGTGGCGAACCTCGCCCTCGCAGGACATATCGAGCTCATCGGCAATCCACAGCCGGCATTCCGGCAACAGCGCGCCTTCCAGCACGTCCGAGCTGTAGCCGAACAGGCGGGCCCGGCAGCCTCCGGCGGAAATATTGAGGAGCTCGCCGCGCAGGGTCTCATTGCCATCGGAAATGGCGATGCGGGTATCGTGGGTGGTCAGGCTGATCCGGAACTGCTTGCGCAGCTGGTGATAGCGCAGGCTTTCGGGCAGCGCCGATTCGAAGTAGCAGACGCTGCCGTCCTCCAGAGGGGACAGGGGCAGTGAGAATTCCAGGCGGCAACCCGGCACCATGCAGTGGATGCTGGCGGCCTGGTCGAAGGCCTGTTCCTGCCAGGTGGCGGGGGTCAGTTGCCCGAAGGTGAGTTGTCCGGTGTCGGCGTCGATGCGGCTGAGGCTGGTGCGCCAGACCTCGTCACTGCCCGGCAGGGCTACCAGGAGTTCGAATCCCTCTTCTCGCGCCTGCTCAAGGAGCTGCAGGATGCGGGGCCGACTGGTGACGGTTTCCGCATCCGGGTGAATCGGCGTGATCGGCATGGCGCGCGAACCTCATGCGCTGCCGAGCAGCCGGGTTGCCTGCTGCGCACCGCTGTGACCGTGCGCCGTGTAGTCATTGGACTCTTCCGCAGACTGGTTCGTAATGACCCGCAGCGCGTGCTGCAGGGACTGCTGGCGGCGAAGGTTCAACTGACCCAGCTGCCGGTTGCGCTCGCGCAGGTCGCGGGCGTCCTGTTCAAATTCGGCAAACAGCTTGCTGAGCATGCCGCTGCCGTCCATGTCGGCAATGGCCTCACGCAGCGGGTCGCCGTGGCTGGGCAGCCCCTGGTCTTCCTGCCACTTGAGGCGGTCGATGGTGGCCCGGTCGAGCACCTCCAGAACCTTCAGTTTCTCTTCCAGCAGCGCTGACATATCGGCCTGGGTGCTCGCGGCCTCGAACTCGCGTTCGAGTACCGTTCCCAGCTCCGCGAGCATCATGTGCTCGGCCCGGATCAGTCCCGCCAGTACGTCCGTCGGGTTTTGCGCCATTTCGCTCATCATGTCGCTAACCCGCAATTACACTTCGGACTGTTTCTGCTGGGCCTCCGTCGCAAGCATGCGCTCTGCGATCAGGTCCGCATCGATCTTGTAACTGCCGTCCGCTATGGCCTGCCGAATGGCATCGACCCGCTGGCTGTCCACCGCCGGGAACTCCGCCAGCTTTTCCTCCAGGCGCAGCAGCTGCTGGGCCTTGTCGGTCAGCTGGACGGAATCCGCACCTTCCGTGCTCGCCACGGCAGGGGCGGCCTTGGCCTCCTGTTCCCGCTGGGCGGCGACGCTGGTGTCCTGCGCACCGTACAGAGCCTGTACGGCATCAGACGTGGGCTTGATTTCACCGTTCATTGGATTCGCTCCTCATTACGAGCGGTTGTAACTCTCGTTGCTCGTGTTATCGACATAATATTCACTGACTTTAATCCTTTTAATGTACGCGAACCTGGCCTTCGAGGGTTACGGTACCTTCGACTAGCTTTCCAGACGTGTTGTTGCGTACCCGGATGACGTCGCCAGCCTTGCCGCCGGTCTGGGCGGTGCCGCTCATCATCACTTCAATATTGTTGACCGTCGTCAGCAGCAGCGTGGACTGGCCCCTGGCAATGGCCTGGGGATCCACCAGCATATTCAGGCGCAGGGGTGTGCCTGCCTTGGTATGGCGGCGCAGCTGCTTGCCGTCTGCCATCGCCTTTGAACTCACGATTTCGCCGTGTACGGACTCCGCGGGGCGCAGGGCAACCTGCAGGTCGGCCGCGGACAGCACGCTGCCGCGGGGCATGGCCTCGCGCAGCACCACCGTCGCCACCTGGGCCTTCACCTCGACAGGGACATACAGCGTCCAGGGCTTGGGCGCGTTGCAGCGCACACCCACGGTGGTGCGGCCTGCGCCGCGCCCGGGGGCTGAAAACGTCTCCAGGGCGTGCCCACAGGGGGTCAGCGCGAGTCGGCTGTCCACCGCCAGGGCCCGCGCCTCGATATTGCGGTAGCGCATGCGCTTCGCATTGTCGGCAGCGTGCTGTTCGGCGGCGGTGGCGATGGCCCTGAGATCCTGTACCGTCTGCGCGGCCGTGGCCGGCGCCATCGCCAGGATCATCAGTGCTGCCATTAGTGGGTTGAATCGCGTCATGTTTCCTGCGCCATCGGCGTCAAAAGTTTCCTTGTGGGAGTAACCAGCAATTCTCGTGCCAGTTATTTCCTGCCGGCCAGGGGGCGAAATCCCGTTTTCAGTGCCGGGAGGGCGGCAAGGGTTTGCCGTCGACCGGGAAGGGCGTTGCCGTTCGGACCGCGCCTGCCGCCCCCATAAAATCATAACTTATTGAAAACTATGAAGAAATAATTTTGGCACAGCGATTGCTATCTCACTGTGACACACGTAATCGCAGCGGAGACCTGCCGGCATGAACTGGATAGATAGCAACCTCGACCTGCATGGACGCGCCCTCACGGTACGCGCAGCCCGGGCCGAGGTGATTGCGGGCAATATCGCCAACGCCGATACGCCGCGCTACCGGGCCAAGGAGCTGGACTTCAGCGCCGCGATGGAGGCCGCGCGCAGTAATGACGCGGGTCTCAGGACGACCCATAGCCGTCATATCGGCACCGGCGGCCCCCTGCAGATGGCGGAAACCGAGCGTGAGGCCACCCGTGTGGGCCCCGACGGCAACACGGTACAGATGGAAGTGGAAAAGGCGGCCTATTCGGAAAATGCCGTCAAATTCCAGGCAAGTGCACAGTTTTTTGACGGAACGCTGCGCGGACTGCGCAAAGCGTTGACGGGAGAATAGTAATGAGCTTGATGAATATCTTCGATGTGTCCGGCAGCGCGCTGACCGCGCAGAGCATCCGCCTGGACGCGGTATCCGCCAATATGGCCAATGCCAAGGTGGTCTCAGGATCCGAGCAGTCCGCCTACCGCGCGCGGCTGCCGGTATTCGCCACCGTCTTCGATGCAGCCGGTTCCGAGGTGGAAGGGGTCGAGGTGACCGAGGTGGTCCAGAGCCGGGTGCCGATCCAGGAGCGCTACGAGCCCGACCATCCCCTCGCCAATGCCGACGGCTTTGTCTACGAGAGCAACGTCAACCTGGTGGAAGAAATGGCCAGCATGATGGCGGCTTCGAAGTCCTATACCTCCAACGTGGAGGTGATGATCACCTCCCGAGACCTGCTGCAGCGCACGCTGGCGCTGGGCAGCTGAGGGCTGAATCATGGACGCAGTAAACGCACTTGAGAATCTCTTCCCCGGCACCGGTTCGGCCCAGGCCGGCCGCAGTGAGAACCAGCTGGCCCAGGAAGACTTCCTGAAGCTGCTGGTCGCCCAGCTGGAGAACCAGGACCCGTCAAAGCCGGTTGAAAACGGGGAATTCCTGGGACAGATCGCCCAGTTCTCCATGGTTGAAGGTATCGGCGGCCTGGAGCAGGGCTTCGACCGTCTCGCCGACAGCATGCAGCGCAACCAGGTCGCAGATGCGGCAGCGATGCTCGGCAAGGATGTGCTGTTTGACGCCAACCGCGTCAGGCTGGCCGACGGCGCCGGCCTGGAAGGACGGCTGGTGCTGGACAAGCCCGCCACCGCCGTGCAGCTGAAATTGCTGGACGGCAGTGGCACGACCATCGCGACCCAGGGCCTTGGCAATTTCACCGCCGGGAGCCCCGAGTTCCGCTGGGACGGCACCACCCTGGACGGCAGTCCTGCCGCCGCGGGTGACTACCGGGTGGTGGTCACCGGCAATGTCGGCGGCGTCGAGCAGAGCCTGCCCGTACAGCTCTATGGACGCGTCGGTAGCGTCGGTGTCGACCCGCAGACCCGCGAGCTGTCCCTGCAACTGACGGACGGCGCGATTCTCGGCCTGTCCGACATCTACGAATTCAAGTAAGCCAATCGCCACACAGCGATAGAGGAGTAACACCATGGGTTTTGATACAGCAGTCTCCGGCCTCCGCGCCGCCAGCACCAACCTGAGCATCATCGGCAACAACGTCGCCAATGCGAGCACCACGGGCTTCAAGGCCTCTCGCGGCGATTTTGCCGATGTCTACGCCACCGCCGGCACCGGCGCCAACGCCAATGCCATCGGACAGGGTGTCGCGCTGGCCCGGGTAAACCAGTCATTTGCCCAGGGCACGATTTCCTTTACGGAAAATTCCCTGGACATGGCGATCAACGGTGACGGGTTTTTCACACTGAACGACAACGGTTCACTGCTCTACAGCCGCGCCGGCGCCTTTGAGGTGGACCGCGACGGCTTCGTGGTGAACGCCCAGGGGCACAACCTTGTGTCTTTCGTGACCGATGACGCCGGTGTGGCCACCGGGCAGACCGAGAACCTGCAAATCGACGCCTCGCTGATCCAGCCCAGTGCGACCAACCAGGCAGATATGCTGTTCAACCTGGATTCCCGGGCAACGCCGCCCGCGGTGGCCTGGGGTGGTCCTTTTGACGCCTTTGCCGCCGTGCCCACCGCGCCTTCACCGGATATGTACAATGCCTCGACGGCGCTGACCATATACGACAGCCTGGGCAATTCCCATGTCCAGAGCCTGTTCTTCGTGAAGACCGCGACGCCCAACGAGTGGGAAGTTCACACCATGATCGACGGTGTCACCACTTCCGGCCCGGACACGGTGACTTTCGATACCTCCGGCCAGATCCCGGCGGCGTCGCTGCCCCTGCAGATCAATATCGCCGCCTGGACGCCCCTGGATGACTCGGGCAATCCCAATGGCGCGACCGTGCAGCCGCTGACCGTTGACCTGTCCGGCAGCACCCAGTTCGGCAGCGATTTCGCGGTGAACAGCGCGGTGCAGGACGGCTACACCACCGGCCAGCTGCGCAGTGTCGAGGTCGGTGATTCCGGCATCGTGTTTGCCCGCTTCACCAACGGCCAGTCACGGGCCCTGGGCCAGGTCGCCCTGACCAACTTCGCCAATGCGGGCGCCCTGCAGCCGCTGGGGAATACCAACTGGGCCGAGACCTTTGCCTCGGGTCAGCCGACACTGGGCGCCCCCGGCTCCTCCGGCCTGGGGATCGTACAGTCCGGGGCACTCGAGGATTCGAATGTCGAAGTGACTGACGAGCTGGTGAACATGATCGTCGCCCAGCGGGATTTCCAGGCCAATGCCCAGGTGATCCAGGCTGAAGACGCCATCACCCAGACCGTCATCAACCTCCGATAAGCGCTGAGGCAGGGGATTAACCATGCGAGAGATGTTGCTGTTATCCATGCGCGGCGCCAGGGATATCGTGCGCCGCCAGGAAGTGACAATGAACAACCTGGCGAACGTTGCCACCGATGGCTTTCGCAAGGAAATCGCCCTGCTCAAGCTGGATTCGGAGGGCAATGCCTACCGCACCACCAGCCCCGACCTGTCCGCCGGTGCGATACGCACCACCGGCCGGGATCTCGATGTCGCCGTCAGCGGCGAGGGCTGGATGGCCATCGCCGCCCCCGGCGGCACCGAGGCCTACAGCCGCCGCGGCGACCTGCGGGTGGACGAGTTCGGCCGGCTGATCAACGGCGCCGGCCAGCAAATACTGGGCAACGGCGGACCGATTACGCTGCCGCCCAACGGCAAGGTCGAAATCGGCACCGATGGGACGGTATCCATCCTGCCGCTGGGCCAGGCCCCCAACACGCTGGCAGTGATCGACCGCATCAAGCTGGTGAACCCGCCGGCAAGCGCGCTGGAGCGGGGCGAAGACGGCCTGTTCCGGTTGGCTGACGGCGAAGTGGCCGAGGCCGACGCGAATATCCGCCTGCTGGCGGGCTCCCTGGAGGGCAGCAACGTCAATGCCATCCAGTCGCTGGTCACCATGATCGACCTGGCGCGGGCCTTCGAGTCGCAGGTCAAGATGATGAAACTTTCCAAAGAGCAACAGGAACACCTGGCCCAGGTGATCAAGCTGCAGTAACCCCGAGGACGAGACCATGAACCAGGCACTGTGGATTTCCAAGACCGGGCTCGACGCCCAGCAAACCAAGATGGCGGTGATATCGAACAACCTGGCCAACGCCAGCACGGTCGGTTTCAAGCGCGGTCGCGCGGTCTTCGAAGACCTGCTCTACCAGAATTTCCGCCAGGCGGGCGCGTCGTCCTCGCAGGACACGCTGATCCCCTCCGGCATGATGATCGGCACCGGTGTGCGCACCGTGGCCACCGAGAAGGTTTTCAACCAGGGCAACGTGACCCAGACCGACAACCAGCTCGACCTCGCCATCGAGGGCCGGGGCTTCATCCAGGTCCTGTTGCCCGACGGCAACCTGGCCTACACCCGGGACGGCTCCCTGCAGATCAATGACCAGGGCCAGCTGGTAACCGCCAACGGTTACACGGTGCAGCCGGCGATCAACATCCCGGCGGATGCGCAGTCCGTGACTATCGCCAAGGACGGCACCGTCAGTGCCACCATTCCCGGCGGCGGCGGCGCGACCCAGCTGGGCAATATCCAGCTGGCGGATTTCATCAATCCCGCGGGCCTCCAGGCCAACGGCCAGAACCTGTTCCTGGAGTCCAACGCCAGCGGTGCGCCGAACGTCAGCAACCCCGGCCTCAACGGCCTGGGCACCGTGCTGCAGGGCTTCGTGGAAAGCTCCAATGTCAACGTGGTGGAAGAGCTGGTCAACATGATCGAGACCCAGCGCGCCTACGAGATGAACAGCCGCGCCATCTCCACCGCCGACCAGATGCTGCAGTACGTCAGCAACAACACCTGAGGAGTGAGCTGATGCTTCGCCTGATTTCCGCCCTCTGCCTGCTCGTGCTGCTGGGCAGCGGCTGTGCCACCCCCCAGGTGGGGCCGCCGCCGGCCTACGTGCCGCCCTACAACCTGCAGCACCAGGTGCCCAAACCCCAGGACGGCGGCATTTTCCACGACGGCCGCGAATTGAGCCTGTTCCAGGACGTGAAGGCGCGCCAGGTCGGTGACATCCTCACGGTCGTGCTGGAAGAGTCCACCAGTGGCAGCAAGTCCGCTGATACGGCGATCGACAAGAGCACCACCAACAGCATGAGCGTGCCGAACGTGGCCGGTGAAACCTGGGGCAAGTGGGGCGCCGACCTGGATTCCGAAAGCAATTTCGAAGGCGCGGGCTCAAGCAGCCAGAGCAACAGCCTGGACGGCAGCATCACCGTGGTGGTGACCGACGTGCTGCCGGGCGGCAACCTGATAGTACAGGGCGAGAAGTGGATCAGCATCAACCAGGGCGACGAGTATGTGCGCCTCAGCGGCATCGTGCGCCCGGAAGATGTCTCCACGCTCAATACCGTGCCGTCCACCAAGGTGGCCGACGCCCGTATTTCGTACGGCGCCAACGGCGCGGTGGCCGAAGCCAATGCGGTCGGCTGGCTGTCCAGATTCTTCATGAGCCCGATCTGGCCGTTCTGAGAGCCGCAGAGATGAAACTTCTCCGATTAGCCATCGCTGGCAGTGTAAGAGGAACAATCATGAGATCTATTGCCATCTTCCTTGTGCTGATGATCCCGCAACTCGCCGTTGCCGAGCGCATCAAGGACCTCGCCAGCATCGCCGGCGTGCGTGAGAACCAGCTGGTGGGCTACGGCCTGGTGGTCGGCCTGCCCGGTAGCGGCGACCAGACCACGCAGACGCCATTCACGATCCAGTCGCTGCGCAACATGTTGAACACCCTGGGCATCACCATCCCGCCCAACGTGAACCCGCAGCTGACCAACGTGGCGGCGGTCATGGTGCACGCCAACCTGCCGCCGTTTTCCCAGCCCGGCCAGACTATCGACGTCACCGTGTCTTCCATCGGCAACGCCAAGGGCCTGCGCGGCGGCTCGCTGCTGATGACCCCGCTGCGCGGGGCCGACGGCGAGATCTATGCCATGGCCCAGGGGAATCTTATCGTGGGCGGGTTTGGCGCCGAGGGTAAGGACGGCTCCTCGGTCACCGTCAATATTCCCACCACCGGCAGGATTCCCAACGGCGCCACGGTAGAACGCGAGGTGGCCAGCCCCTTCGCCCTGCTGGAGGCGCTGACCCTGCAGCTGAATACGCCGGATTTCGGCACCGCACGCAACCTGTCCGACACCCTGAATGCGACCTTCGGGGCCGAAACGGCCTTTGCCATGGACGCCTCCAACGTGCGCGTGCGCGCGCCGCTGGACCCGGGTTCGCGGGTGTCCTTCGTGGCGGCCCTGCAGGATATCCAGGTCCAGCCCAGCACCGCCGCGGCGCGGGTGATCGTCAACTCCCGGACCGGCACCGTGGTCATCGGCTCCGGGGTCACCATTTCGCCGGCGGCCATCACCCACGGCAACCTGACCGTGACGGTGTCCGAGAGCCAGACGGCCAGCCAGCCGGGGGCGTTCTCCCGGGTCGGTGAAACGGCGATTCTCGAGAATTCCTCCGTGCAGATCGAGCAGGAAGACAACGGCATGTTCCTGTTCTCGCCCGGCGCGTCCCTGGACGACCTGGTGCGCGCGGTCAACAACGTGGGCGCCGCCCCGGGCGACCTGGTGGCGATCCTTGAGGCGCTCAAGCAGGTCGGTGCGCTGCGCGCCGAGCTGATAGTTATCTAAGGGGGATCTTATGGCTATCGACTACAACACCGCGATGACCCCGATGGACTTCGCCGGCATGGCGAAGCTCAAGAACGAGGCGAAGAGCGGCAATGACGGCAAGGCGCTTTCCGAGGCGGCCCAGCAGTTCGAGTCGCTGTTCGTGCAGATGATGCTGAAATCCATGCGCGACGCCGTCCCCGACGGCGGGCTCATGGGTGGCAACAACATGGATATGTACCAGGACATGCACGACAAGCAGATCGCACTGGACATCTCGCGCCGCGGCGGCCTGGGACTGGCCAAGATGATCGAGGCTCAACTTCAGGGCCCGGCGGTCGATAAAGCATTAACGGACAAGACTGACAGCGAGTAAATCGGCAGCATGGCTGATCTTTTTGGTATTGGCACATCGGCGCTGCGCGCGGCCCAGCTGGCCCTGGATACGACCGGCCACAACGTCGCCAACGCCAACACAGAGGGCTTCAGTCGCCAGCGTGTGAACCTGGCGACCCTTCCCCCGCAGGGTGCGGGCAGCCGCTACGTGGGTAGCGGCGTCACCGCAACCTCGATCGAGCGCTACTACAGCCAGTTCGCCCAGAACGAGGTGCTGCGCTACGACTCCAGCAGCGCCCGCTACCAGGCCTACAGCGATATCAGCGGCCGCCTCGACCAGACCATGGGCAGCGCCGGCAGCAGCTTCAACCAGGCGATCGACACGATGTTCTCGTCGCTGCAGAACGTTGCCAACAGCCCCACCAGCCTGCCCGAGCGGCAGGTGGCGCTGGGTGAAATCCAGGGCCTGGCGGCGCGACAGCAGTCCCTGTACGCCTCCATGGAAAACCTGAACCAGGAAATCAACGACCGCATCCGGGTGGCTGTCAGCGAAGTCAACGGCCTCGCCGAGGGCGTCGCGCGCCTGAACGACCGCATTGTGAGCGCATCCGCGGCGGGTGCTGCGCCCAACGACCTGCTGGACGAGCGCGACCAGCTGATCAGGGAGCTGACCTCGATTGCCGAGGTCACGATCAATGCCCAGGATGACGGTTCCGCCAACGTGTTTCTCGGCAATGGACAGACACTGGTCGTGGGCAGTCGCGCGGATGCGCTGACCACGGAGACCGATCCCTACGACGCCTCGCGCATCAATGTCGCCGTCAGCGGTGTCGGCGGCAGTTACAACATCAACAGGGAAATCGTCGGCGGTGAATTGCGCGGCCTGCTGGACGCGCGTGAGAACGTACTGGACCCCGCTATCGACCAGCTGGGACTGCTGTCGATGGGACTGGCCGCCACCGCCAATGCCCAGAACGGGCTGGGCACGGACCTCGACGGCAACCTGGGCGGCGACCTGTTTGGCACGGTGTCGGTACCCGTATTCGGCAACACCAACAATGCAGGTGCCGCGGCGCCCGCCGTGACCGTGACAGATGTTGGCCAGCTGCAGGCGGATCGCTACCGGCTGGACTTCAGCGCGGGCAGCTGGAACCTGACGCGGCTGTCGGACGGCACCTCCGTCTCCGGCGCCGGCCCGCTGGTGCTCGACGGCATGAGCGTCGACGTCAGCGCCGGGGCCCCCAACAATGGCGACAGTTTCCTGATCCAGCCTGGAAGGGCTGGTGCGACGCAGTTCGCGGCGACGCTGAGCGATCCCCGCGCGCTGGCGGCGGCTGCCCCGCTGGGTCTGGAAGCCAGTCTTGGCAACACCGGCACCCTCGCAGTGTCTGATCTCTCGGTCACGGACAATGTCGACCTGCCCCTGGCGGGACCGGTTACCTTGACCTTCAACCCGGATGCACTCGGACCGGGGGTGCCGGGTTTCGATGTGACCGGCGCCATCACCACTACCGTCGCCTATGACCCGGCGGTGGACTCAGCGGGTATCAGCGTAACGCTGGGCCTGACCGGTGTGAGCTTCACGCTCTCGGGCGTACCCACAGCGGGAGATACCGCCACGCTGAATAACACGCCGCCGGCATCCGGCGACAACAGCAATGCCCTGGCGCTGGCGGAGCTGCGCGACCGGGCGCTGCTGGAAGGCGGCAACAGCAGCTACCAGGATGTCTACGGCAACCTGCTTTCGGATGTGGCAGTGAAAACTTCACAGGGCAACGCCAGCCTCGAAGTGGAGAGCCTGCTGCTCAACCAGGCCGTGGAATCCCGGGCCAGCATCAGCGGTGTGAACCTCGACGAGGAGGCCGCCAACCTGCTGCGCTACCAGCAGCAGTACCAGGCCGCGGCGCAGATCATCCAGACCGCCGACCTCATCTTCAGCACGCTGCTCAACGCAACCCAGCGCTAGGACCGATACATGCGGATTTCGACTTCACAGACGTTTGATTCGGCCCTGCAGAACATGCTGACCCAGCAGGCCCGCCTGCTGCAGACGCAAAACCAGGTCGGTACGGGCCTGCGCGTGCTGACGCCCTCGGACGATCCCGCGGCCTCGGTACGCGTCGCCGATATCGAGAGCAACCTGGCGGTGATCAGCCAGTACCGTGCCAATGCCGTGGCGGCCGAGGCACAGTTGGGCCTCGAGGACATCACCCTGTCCAATGTGAACAACATCCTGCAGCGCGCCAGCGAGTTGACGGTGCAGGCGGCCAACGGCACCAACTCCGACCAGTCTCGCGGCGCCATTGCCGCGGAGCTGCGCGAGCGTCTCAACGAGCTGGTGGATCTGGCCAATACCCGCGATGCGGCCGGTGAGTACATCTTCGCCGGCAACAACGTCACCACCCAGCCCTTTGCGGTCAGCGGCAGTACGGTCAGCTACTCAGGCGACCAGGCCCAGCGGCTGCTCCAGGTGGGCGAGGGTACCCGCGTGGCGGTCCGCGACAGCGGCGCCCGGGTATTCCTGTCCGTGCCGGCCGGCAACGGCCGCATCGACGCGCAGGTGGCGGGCGGTAATGCCGGCACCCTGGTGGTCAACGGCTACAGTGCCACGGGCAGCTTCACGCCCGACAACTACACCCTGAGCTTCAGCCAGCCAACGCCTGCGGACCCGATCACCTATACCGTGACCGACGGCGCGGCGGCGGTGGTCGCCAGCGGTACCTGGGTCGAGGGCGACGGCGTGCAGTTCGCCGGCGTCCAGCTCGAGTTTCTCGGTGTGCCCGCCGACGGCGACAGCGTATCGATCACGCCCTCCGGACGCCGCGACATGTTCGCCATCGTCGAAGAACTGGTCACGGCCCTGGAGACACCTCGCAGCGACGACCAGGCCGGCGCCGTCCAGCAGAACGCCATCAATAAGGCGCTCACCGAACTGGACCAGGCCCTGACACACGTCAACGATGTGCGCGCCTCGGTCGGTGCGCGACTCAACATCGTCGACAGCCAGCGCAGCATCAACGAGGATTTCGAGTTCCAGCTGCAGACCTCCCTCAGCGAGACGCGTGACCTCGACTACGCGGAAGCGATTTCCCGATTCAACGAGCAGCTCGTTTCCCTGCAGGCTGCACAGCAAACCTATGTCCGCATCCAGGACCTCTCCCTCTTCAACCTTCTGTAAGTTGTTGTGATAGAAGCCAATTTTTTGCGCTTCACACGACTAAAGTATTTTTCCTCTCGGTCGAAACAGTGAATGAAGGCAGCACAGGCTGCCCGATAAAACCGACTTATTAGTCAGTTCACCGCTAGGACGTTCAGGCGAACGCGGCGGCTTGAAAAGAGAGGAAAAGGTTATGCCACAGGTAATCAATACCAACATTGCGTCTCTGAACGCACAGCGCAACCTGAACGCGTCGCAGTCATCACTCAATGTATCCCTGCAACGTTTGTCTTCAGGTCTGCGAATCAATAGCGCCAAGGACGATGCGGCCGGCCTCGCGATCAGCGAGCGCTTCACCGCACAGATCCGCGGCCTCAACCAGGCGGTACGGAATGCCAGTGACGGCATCTCCCTGGCCCAGACGGCTGAAGGTGCACTCGGCGAAGTCACCAACAACCTGCAGCGTATTCGCGAGCTGTCGGTTCAGTCTGCCAACGCCACGAACTCTGCGTCTGACCGCGCTGCCCTGCAGGAAGAAGTCAGCCAGCTGGTTGCCGAGATCGACCGGGTTGCGACCCAGACGAACTTCAACGGCGTCAAGCTGCTGGACGGTACTTTCAGCTCGCAGGTCTTCCAGGTGGGCGCCAACAACGGTGAGACCATCAGCGTGAACAGCATTTCCAGCGCGCGTACGTCTTCACTGGGCCAGTTCCAGGGCTTTACCCTGAGCAACCAGGCGATCGGTACCGCGGGTACCACGGCTGCCGCTGCCGGCGTCGACATCGACGGCACCAGCTACAGCCTCGGCTCCATTGCCATTGACGGCAAGGCCATCGCCGATGCCATCAACGCCTCCGGCGTCCAGGGCCTGACCGCCTCCGCGGATGCGGCCACCGTGACCACCGCCAGCGGCGGCACGGCGATTGCCGGTAGCGTGGACGTGGACGTCAATGGCCTGACCATTACGATCACCACGACCACCAACCTGGCCACCAACCGCACCAACGCGGTAGACGCCATCAACGCCCAGTCCTCTGTGACCGGCGTATCGGCCAGCGACACGGGCTCCGGCATCCAGCTGACGTCCGCTGACGGCCGCAACATCGATATCGACAACTTCGATAACACCAACGCTGCCACGGCCACTGCCAACAGCGTCGGCCTGGCCGAAGCTACCACGGGTGGTACCGTCGACGTGACCTATGTCGCGCCCAGCGGCACCACGGGCACGGTTGACTTCACCGGCAACGCGGCCGGCCTGGGCACGGGTATCAACATCGCCGCCACGGGTACTGCCCTCAACGCGGTGGATATCAGTGACGTATCCGGCGCCAACGCGGCCCTCACGTCTGTCGATGCGGCCCTGACCAGCATCAACAGCAGCCGGGCGACCCTGGGTGCGGTGCAGAACCGCTTCGAGTCAGTCGTGACCAGCCTGCAGACGACCTCTGAGAACCTGTCTGCTGCACGGTCCCGCATCATGGATGCTGACTTCGCTGCCGAAACTGCGAACCTCACCCGGGCGCAGATCCTGCAGCAGGCCGGTACAGCCATGCTGGCGCAGGCGAATGCCCTGCCCCAGAACGTGCTGGCTCTCCTGCAGTAAGGCTCACTCTGAGGACGATACGGTAGATAGAGTGACAGGTGTGGCCGCAAGGCCACACCTCTTTTTCTGGGAGGTCCCGTGATGACGAAAATCGACGGAATCAAGCAAGCGAATCAGGTCAAGCCGATGGCGACGGAGCGGACGGCTGCGAGCCAGAAGACGGCAAGCGACGATGCGCAACGGCAAACTTCCGCCCAGGGCGGCAATGTTTCGCCGGCCGCGGACAGCTCTGCCCAGCGCATGGCCGTTATCGAGGCCGCCAATACGATCTCCAGCTTCGTGCAGAATGTCTCCCGTGAGCTGCGTTTCGATGTCGACGAAGACACCGGCCGCACAGTGATCACGGTAAAGGACAGCACCACGGACCAGGTAATACGCCAGATTCCCGGCGAGGAAGTCCTGGCCCTGGCCAAGGTACTGGAAGAATCCCCCACGGCCGACGCGCGAGGCGTACTGATCAACAGCGAAGCCTGAAGCTTTTTCAGTCTCCCCCCCAAAAGTTGGAACAGAATCTGCATTGACCTCATGTAGAAAGTTTCTGTGAACCCGCGTGCGCGGGTTGCCGTGGTAGAACCCCACGGCGGTCACACAGGTGAGGTCATGATTACAGCAAGCGGAATAGGCTCCGGCCTGGACATCGAAGGACTTGTCAGCCAGTTGGTGGCTGCCGAGCGCCAGGCACCCGAGCTGCGTCTCAATCGAGCGGAGTCCACCGCCCAGGCCAGCCTGTCCGGGTTCGGCACGCTCAAGGCCAGTCTCGCCAGTTTCCAGACCACCGTGGCCAGCCTCAGCGGCGACACGCTGTACCGGTCCGTTCGTGCCAGCAGCAGCAACACCGGCAGTATTTTCGCCTCGGCGGGCTCGTCAGCCCCCGAGGGCAGCTATGACATCGAGGTGTCCTCGCTCGCCGCGCGACACTCCCTGGCCAGCGAGGTGTTCGCCGACAGCGACAGCACCGCGGTCGGCACCGGGACCCTGACCATCCGCTTCGGCACCACCGACTATGACAGCGGCACCGACAGCTATTCAGGCTTTGCGGTGAACCCCGATCGCACCGCGCTCACTATCGACATCGACTCGTCGAACAACACGCTGCGCGGGATCAGTGACGCCATCAACGCCGCCGATGCGGGGGTGAGGGCGTCCGTGGTCAACGACGGCAGCGGCTTTCGGCTGCTGCTGAGCTCGGACTTCACCGGGGCGGAAAACAGCCTGGAGATCAGTGTCAGCGACGACGATACGAACGATACCGACACCGCCGGGCTGTCGCGCCTCGCCTTCAACAGCTCGGCCACCAACCTCGAGCAGACAGCCGCGGCCGCCGATGCTGCGCTGACCATCAACGGGCTGGCGATCACCAGTGCGGACAACACCGTCACCGGTGCGCTGGAAGGTGTCACCCTGGATCTCAAGGCCGTGACCGAATCCCCGGTCACTGTGGACGTGGCCCGGGATGTCGCCTCGCTGAAGTCGGCAGTACTGGGCTTTGTCGGCAGCTTCAATGAGCTGCAGGCAACCCTGACCTCGCTGGCGGGCTTCAATGCGGAGTCCGGCCAGGGTGGCCTGCTGCAGGGCGACTTTACTGTCGGCGCCGTGGAAAACCGGGTCAAGGGCATTCTTCGCGGAACGCCGCTGGGATTCAGCGATGGACTGCAGCGACTGTCGGAGGTGGGCATCTCGACACAGTCCGACGGGACACTGCTGCTGGACAGCACCGCACTGGACCAGGCCATCGAGGAAGACATCGATGCGGTCGCGGCGCTGTTTGCAGAGCTGGGCCGTCCCAGTGACGGCCGCGTCAGTTATGTAGACAGCAGTGACGCCACCGGCGTCGGCGCCTTTGCGGTCAATATCACCCAGGCGGCGACGCGCGGACAGCTGTCCGGCGGCGGTGTGCTGCCCGACTTTGTCGGTGCCAATGACGTCACCATCGGCGCCGCCAACGACAGTTTCAATATTGCGGTAGACGGCGTCGACCTGGGGGCGATCACGCTCACCCAGGGCACCTACGACACCGGCGACCTGCTGGCGGCGGAGATTCAGTCACAGATCAACAGCGCCGCCAGTGCCCAGTCCTCCAGTGTACGCGTGGTGGTGAGCTACTCGTCCGCGAGCGACAGCCTTGCGATCACCTCGAACAGCTACGGCGACGAGTCCCAGGTGGAAATCACCGCCGCGGATGCGAACGTCGCGGCCGACCTGGGCCTGGCCATCGGCGCCGGGACTGCGGGCACCGATGTGGCGGGCACGATCAACGGCCAGGCGGCCACCGGCAGCGGTCGCACGCTGACGGCTGCCGAGGGCACCGAGGCAGACGGCCTGGCCCTGGAAATAGACGCCGGCGTGTCCGGTGACCTCGGCTCGGTGACCTTCGGCCGCGGCCTGTTCGCCCAGATGGAAAGCGTACTCGATGACTTCCTCGCCGCCGACGGCCTGCTGGATTCCCGCAGCAACGGCTTGCAGAGCCGCATCGACGATATCGGCGAACAGCGCATTCAGCTGGAGCGCCGCCTGGAGAGTGTCGAGGCGCGCTACCGCAGCCAGTTCGGCGCCCTGGATGCACTGCTGGCGCAGTTGCAGTCCACCAGTGACTTTCTCACACAGCAGCTGGCGTCCCTGCCGGGGCCGGCATTCAACCCTGATTCCTGAACGTTCCGGGAGGACGTGACATGAACAATTTCGCAGCAATGGATCAATTCCGGCAGGTGGGTGTCACCAGCCAGGTCGAGACGGCAGACCCACATACCCTGGTCGCGATGCTGTTTGACGGCCTGCTGGAACGCCTGGCCAGGGCGCGCGGCTACACGGAGCGCGGCCAGGTGCCGGAGAAGGGCGAGATGCTCAGCAAGAGCATCGCCATTATTGACGCCCTGCGCGCCAGCGTGGACCGCTCCGCCGGTGGCGAGCTCGGCCAGCGCCTGGCGGACCTCTATGACCATATGGAGATGCGCCTGCTGCAGGCCAATACCGAGTCCGATGTGGTGGCGATCGAGGAAGTCATGGGCCTGGCGCGAGAGCTGAAGGTGGGCTGGGACGGCATCGCGCCCGAGGTGGGCAATCGTGCCGGCTAGGACCACGGCAGAAGCATTGGCACACCTGGTGTGCTGCACCGAGCGGATGCTGCGCTGCGCCGATGATGCCGACTGGCCCGGTTTGGAATTGCTGACGCAAGAGCGCCAGGACTGCATGGAGGCGTGCTTTGGACCGGGTCTGGACGCCGAGGACTCCGAGCGCAGCAGCGAGGCCATCGCCGCACTGCTGGTGCTGAACGACAGGCTCGTACAGCGGGTCGCGGAAGCGCGCAGTGCCACCATGGAAGAGATTGCCGGATTGCGCCAGGGACGCGGCGGCAGCAGCAGTTACGACGAAATCCAGGGGCTTGGCGGCTGAATGCAGCCGGCGCGGCGTACGATGGAGAGTTTGCACGACCAGGGCACCGGGCTGACGCATCGCGAAGCGCTACCTTTGCGAGTGCGCAGCGTGTCGTCGCCCCCCGATTCAGTCACCCTGCGCCAGCAGTACGCCCGCAACGAGATGCTGCTGCGGGTCAGCATTGCCCTGCAGGACCATCACGAGGTCGAGGAGCGCAGTGAGTTCAGTACCGAGCTGGCACGCATGGATCTCAAACTGGACCTGCTGATCAGCATCGTGCAGCAGCTGGTGACCGCCAAACAATCGCTGCCCACGCCGGTACCCATCACCCTCACCGCCGAGGGCATCAGCTGGCCGCTGCGCGAAGGGGCCCAGTTCACCTCACTGACCGACGAACCTCCGCAGGCGCCCTTTGCCTCGCCAGTGGTGGCAGAACTGTTTGTGAACCCGGTGGTGCCGATGCCGCTGTGCCTCTACGGCAAGCTGTCACAGGTGAAAGACGAAGACGGTGAGCCCTGCTGGCAGGTGATTTTCGACGCGCCCGGAGAGGCTATCGTCGATCTGCTCGAGAAATTGATATTCCGCTATCACCGGCGCGCGGTCGCCATGGGGATCAATCCCTAGCGATCGCTGATCCAGACGCCTGACAGCCGCCATTGCGCGGTGAACATGTCCGCGGCGTCGCGGGCCTGCTCGCGGGATGCAAATCCGCCCACGCGCACCCGGTACAGGGTTCGACTACCGCTCTGCACGGACACGATATCCGCATTGGCGGGCGCATCTTCCAGCGCCTGCAGCCACTCCACGGCGGCCGCCTCGGTGCTGAGCGTGCTCAGGTTTACGTACCAGCCGCCGGCTGCGGCAGCCGGCGCCTGCGGTTCTGCTTCTACGATCGCGGGAGCAGCGGCCGCCGGCTCCGGTTCAGCGGGTTCCTCCACCATGGGCGCAGGTTCGGGGTCTGCGAGCACGGTTTCGGGTTCTGGTGCGGGTTCCGGTTCGGGCTCGGGCTCCGATGCTGTCTCGGCATTGGCTGCCGCGATGGCCATTTCCATGGCCTGGCTTTCCGCTGTTGCCAGGGCCGTGCGCAGCTCTTCCGCTTCTTCCTGCAGTGCCGCCACCCGCAATTCGAGGCGCTCCGTTTCGCGCTGCGCCTCGGCGGCGCGGCGCTCCAGCGGGGCGCGCTGCTCGCGCAGCTGGACGGTCAGTGCGTCGACCCGGGTCTGCTGCCAGACGAACGCGCCAAAGCCGCCGCCCAGCGTCAACAGCCACAGGACAACCAGTGAATACAGGGCGAGTCGACTGCCGCCTTTGGCGGGGGCCGGCGCCGGGGCTGCCGGTACGGGTTCCGGCTCTACAATCGGGGGCTCACTGGGGGTGGGAGGCTCGGTTGCGGCGGGGGTGTCAGCCGCGGCGGACTCACTGGACTCCAGCCGTTCCGCTTCAGACTCTTCCGGCGCAGCTTCGCCCGGTCCGTAGTCCTTGATCTCTGACAGGAGGGGACTGAGGTGTGCGTTCTTGTCAGGGGTGTCCATCCCCTAACGATACCTCAAGAGTCCGCTTGAGGCATCCTTGGCAGCTGTACCCAGAACGTGCTGCCGACGCCGACCTCGCTCTCCACGCCCATCTCACCGTTCATGGCGGCAACGAGTTCGCGGGTGATGGTCAGGCCCAGGCCGGTACCCTGGACGCTGACATCGGCAACGCCCAGGCGATTGAAGGGCTCGTAGAGGGCGTCGACCAGGTCTTCGGGGATGCCCTGGCCGGTATCGGCGACGGTGATGCGAATGTGTGCGTCTGCGACACTCTCGATGGTGACGTTGAGTTCACCCGGACTGCTGTTGTACTTGACCCCGTTCGACAGCAGGTTGAATAACACCTGCTTCACCCGGGTGGGGTCGGCGACAATCTTCTCGCGAATGTGGTAGTTGCCCTGCACCGACACCTGGCGCTCCGTGGCCTGGGGACGCAGCAGCTGCAGGCACTCGTCGATCAGCTCGCCGATATCCACGATGGCGGGCTCTAGGCCCAGCTCGCCGGCCTCGATGCGGGCCAGGTCCAGCACTTCGTTGACCAGCTCCAGCAGGTGCTCACCGCCGGTGCGGATTTGCTTGAGATACGTCTGCTGGCGCTCATTGAGCGGCTGGGTTTGCAGCCGCTCCAGCAGCTGGCCAAAGCCCAGGATCGCATTCAGCGGGGTGCGCATTTCGTGGCTGAGCCCGCGAATGAAACGGGTCTTGGCCTGGTTGGCCCGCTCCGCCGTTTCCTTGGCCATGGCCAGGTCATCCTCGTAGCGGCGGCGCTCGCCGACGTCGCGCAGCACGTGAACCAGGGAGAGGGGGACATCCTCTTCATCTTTCAGGACCGTGATACTGGATTCGCAGATGACCGCCTGTCCGTCCTGCCTGAGACAGGTCAGTTCGCCGCGCCAGCCGTCGATGGCCTGCACCCAATCACCGTCACCATCCCGGCCGTCGGGCCTGGGATCGCCGCTGGGGCTCAACAGCTCGTCCAGTGTTTTGCCCAGAACCGCGTCGCTGGAGAAACCGAACATGGCCTCCGCGCCCCGGTTCCAGTCGCTGATTTCCAGCTCCAGGTCCGTGACGATGACAGCTTCAGACATATTCGATACGACGATGGCCTGTTGCTTCAGCTGGTCGGCGTTCTGTCGCCGCAGTTGCACTTCCTTGTACAGGGCATCGGTGCGGGCCTTGACCACTTCCTCGAGGCTGTCGCGGACCTGGGCCTGTTCGGTGATGTCGCGGCAGTAGCCCCAGACGCGCCACAGCTTGCCGTCTTCGACGGTGCCGTAGAGACTCAGCTCGAAGGTCAGCGACGCCGCGTCGCCGGCCTGGGGAATCTCCAGCTGGCGATCCTCCAGGCGATAGGACTCCCGGCAGAAGCGGGAGGCGTTCTTCGTCCAGATGTCCTCCAGGAAGCTGGCCCGCTCGCCGACCAGGTCGTTGCGCGGCTGGCCGATGGCCTCGGCCAGCGCGTGGTTGCAGTCGGCGATGCGGCCCTGCTCGGTCAGCATGGCCGCCTGTTGCGCCAGGGGCATGTCAGTGTCCAGGGGGGTGTCCAGGTCGATCGTGAACAGCGGGTCAGGCAGGTGCAGGTACTGGGTGTGCCTGGCTTCCGCCTGCAGCTTGTCACGGGTCACTTCCTGCATGCTGCCCAGCCAGCGCGCGGGTTCGCCGTCTTCGTTGAAGAAGGTGCGGGCGGTTGAGCGCAGGTGGTGCAGTGAGCCATCATCGTGGATGACGCGGAACTCGACCGAGGTGATGCCCTCGGCACTCATGGCCTGCTCGCGCGCCCCCAGCAGCATCTCGCGGTCGGCGGGGTGCACGCGCTGAAGCGTCTCTTCAAAGGTGTACTCGCGGTTTGTCGGCAGGCCGAACAGCCGCGCCAGCTGCTCTGACTGGAAATCAAAGTTGCCGTGAAAATCGCTGGACCAGCAGCCGATGCCGGCCATCCCCTGGCTGTCCTGCAGCAGCTGGCGGTTGACGGCGAGCTCACGCTCACGGGCCACGCGCTGGCTGTCGCTGCTCAGGGAACTCCAGATGCCCGTCAGCTGGTCGTCCTGCAGGATGCAGTGGGTGGCAATGCTGTAGGCGAGTTCTTCGCCTCCCGCGCCCTGCAGGGTGATCTGGAAGGCTTCGATGCGGTAGTCGGTATCGACCAGTTCCTGCAGCTTGTCGGACAGGCCGACCGACTCGATGAGCTCGGCGCCGTCGGACTCGGAGAGCGCGTCGGGATCCTCGAGGCCCATGATGTCGGCGAACTCGCCGTTGCAGGTGATGAAGCGCAGGCCCTCGCGCAGGGCTTCAACCTGCAGGTCCTTGCTCTCGCCGGTATCGACCGGTGGGTCCACCTGCCAGAAGACGATGCCCTCGCCGCCAGTGCTGACAATTTCCACCTGCCGGGCATCCGCGCCGGTGGCGTTGCCATAGACAAGTTTGGATAGGTCAGCAGATGCCATGCACTCAGCCCGTGGTTCCTGTGTACCGCTGAGGGGTACAGCAGCCGCATCAGGCTTTTCTGCAAACTTCATTGCGGCTCCCCGTTCAGGCCCTACGTTAGGTGATACCAAGGGCCTAGGCAACTACACCACAGATTACCTGTCGGCGCGAAAATCACCCGAAAATGCGTGAACTGATACGCAGTTTTCTTCTTATTTGTCGGGATCCAGGGGTTCGAGCTCCAGCGCGTCCGGCTCGAGTTCTTCCAGCGCCAGCTCGTGCTTTTCTCCGGCTGCCGGATCCTCGTCGACTTCTGACTCTGAGGCGTCCTTTTCCTCGGACAGCATCGCGTGCTGTCGCTGCACGATGTGCGAGATCAGCATTTCGCGGGCGTCGGATTCCTTGCCGGCGAATTCCGCCCGCAGCAGGTAGGGCTTGGTGTCGGTTTCGTCGGAGCCGGGAATGACATCGACGGAGATGACCCGGGCCATCAGCCGCAGCTGCGTTTCCGACGGCAGCAGCGTGATCTGCAGGTCGAGCAGCTGCCCTTCGGGCATCTGCTCACCCACCCGGAAGGCGATGCCGCAGCCGCTGATGTTCACGGGCATGGGGTCGGAGGCCAGCGCCGTGGCGGCCACGCCGCCCTTGTCTTCGCCCAGGCTGAGCAGGTCGATCTTGCGGTTCAGCTGCGCCAGCGCCTTGGCGGCCAGCGGGTGCTCCTGCCACAGCGCGTTGAGGCTGTTGTTGAACTCGATGTCCAGATCCTGCAGCAGCACCTCGTTCGGCAGGATGACCTCTTCCGTGGCATGCCCCGGCAGGTGTTTGAGATCGGTGATGACCTTGTAGTTGAGACGTACGTGGTCATCGATCCTGAAATAGCGTCGGCGCTCTCCGCTCATATCGGTCATTGGCTGCGCACCTCGTAGGCCGCATCCCCGGTGGGTGCGACTTCACTGATAGTCTTTTTCTCGTCCATGTCGATCGCGTCCAGCAGGTCCGGCTGCTCGCGGGTGAGTGACTCGAGGTCGGTGTCGGCGGCATCTTCCAGGCCGCGGCGAATCACGATCTCTACCCGGCGGTTGCGGGCGCGGCTTTTCCAGTCATCGTTGGGTGCCAGCGGCTGGGTCTCCGCATAGCCCACCACCATGAAGCGGCCGGCATCAATGGTCTCGTCCTTCAGCAGTTCGTGGGCAACCGACAGGGCCCGCTCCGCAGACAGGTCCCAGTTGGACCGGAACCGGGTCGTGTTGATGGGGATATCGTCGGTGTGCCCCTCGATGGCGATCTTGCCCTTGACCTCGGTCAGCACCTTGCGCAGGTCCGCCATGACCGGCAGGAAATCGGCATTGAGGGTGGCTGAACCCGACGGGAAGGAGCCGCGCTCGCGGATGCGGATGGTCACGGTGCTGAGGCCGGATTCCACGTCGATCTTGCCTGCCGAGATCTCGCGGCTGAGCTCCTCGCTGAGCATTTTCGCGGTGTCTTCCGCTTCCCGGCGCAGCACCTCGCGCATGATGGCCTCGGCGATTTGCGGGTCCGACAGTTTGTCCGACGGACTGTCGCTCTGGGTCTCGCTTTCGCCCGGCGGCTTGGTACGGGTGTCCAGCGTCATCTTGGTGGTATCCGCCGTCTGCTGCTGCACCTTGTTGACCGGCGTGTTCTCGGGCCGCCCGGAGCTGAATTCCTGTGCGATCACGCTGGTGCCCTTGGGAATGTCCTTGACCTTCACCTCGTTCTGGACGCCGAAGGCCTCCTTCATGGAGCCTGCGATCTGCTTGTACTTCAGCACGTCCATCTCGGAGAAGGACAGCAGCAGTACGAAGAAACACATCAGTAGGGACATCAGGTCGGCGAAGGTCGCCAACCAGCCGGCACCGCCGGCCTTCTCATCCTCTTCAATAACGAACTCTGACATGCGGGCTCTCCGTCAGGCCGCTTCTTGCTCGGCCTGCTCCTCGCCACCGGCCTTGGCGCGCCGCGCCGGTGCCAGGTAGGTCTTGAGCATGGGTTCCAGCACCCGCGGGTTCTGTCCCTCGGCGATACCCAGCACGCCGTCGATGCAGATGGCCTTGAGCCGGCTCTCCTCGGTCTTGCGCATGGACAGCTTGTCGGCGATCGGCAGGGCGATCATATTGGCGAACACCGCGCCGTAGAGTGTCGTCAGCAGTGCCACCGCCATGGCCGGTCCGATGGACTTGGGATCGTCCATCGAGGACAGCATCTGTACCAGGCCGATCAGGGTGCCGATCATGCCCATGGCCGGGGCCACGTCGCCCGAGGCCTCGAACACCTTGGCGCCCCATTTGTGGCGCTCGGTGGTCAGCTGCATGTCCTTCACCAGCATGGCCTTGATGACCTCGGGCTTGCTGCCGTCGATCAGCATGTCCACGCCCTGCTTGAGGAAGGGCGTGGTGACCTCCGCTTTTTCCAGCGCCAGTACGCCTTCCTTGCGAGCGATGTTGGAGAGTTCGATGATTTGCGGAATGACCTGTTCAGGATTCTCCAGCTTGTAGAAGAAGGCCCGGGTCGCCACCTTGAACGCCCCCAGGAACTGCGCAAAGCTGAATTTCATGAGTACAACCAGGAAGGTACCGCCCAGTACGATCAGGATCGACGGCACATTGAAGAACACGATCGCAGACCCGCCGAAAAAGACAGCGGCCGCGACGATGCCGAATGCGCCCAGAAAACCCAGGAGTGTTGCCAGATCCACGTCTGATTCCTCACGTTTGCCGAAGTTGTTGGTTTAATCACTTATCGGCAGTTCGCAGGAAAGCTGCAGTACTTTTTTTGTGTCCTGATGGGCTATTATTGGCCCCTATGAAACCTGTATTTACGGTTCGAAATTCAGCGGCAATCGGGGCATTCCTCATGCTGGTATTTTCCGCCGCGGCCGGCGCCGGGCAGATGCTGGAGGTGGAGTTTTCCGGCCAGCGCCCCAGCGGTGCCAAGGTCTATGGCACCGAGTCCGCGGCGCCTTCGGGGGTGCTGCGGGTGGTGAGCGGCGGCACGGTCACCCTGCAGGCAGAGAGCGGGCGCCACTACGAGGTGCGCGCCACCGGCTGGCGCTGGAGCCAGGTCCAGGAAGTGCCCGCCTACGTCAACGCGGTGAAGGTGACGCCAACGGTCAAGGAGGGCCAGGTCACGATGGACATCACGGTGTATCAACAGGACCAGGATCGCCGCTACAACTACGATACGACCGTGTCGGGGCGCCTCGGCGAGTGGATCGAGATCCTCGGCTCGTCGAACCGCTCGCGGCCGGGCACCAAGGTCTACGGTACCAGTTCCTCGACGCCGTCACGGGGGCAGACCCCGACCCTCTACGTTCGCGTACAGTCCTCACCCCAGTAACCCGAACGATGTTCGCACGTCTCATCGCCCTGCTGGCGAGCCTGTGGATGGCGCCAATCCTGGCAGAATCCTATCCCCCCGCGGAGCCGGGGGTGAGCTTTGACGCGGTGCAGGCCCTACCCGCCTCAGAGCCCGACGCGGTCTTTCCCTATGGCGAGGCCTCGCCACAGTTCAGCGAACTGTGGCTGCCACCGGGTGAGGGCCCGTTCCCGGTGCTGGCGTTTATTCACGGTGGCTGCTGGCTCAATGCTTACGGCATAGATCACAGCCGACCGCTGGCGACGGCCCTGCGCGACCGCGGCTACGCGGTGTGGAATATCGAGTACCGCCGCCTCGGCGATGAGGGCGGTGGCTGGCCCGGCTCCCTGGACGATATTCGCGCGGCGCTGGCGGCGCTTGCCGCCCTGGATGAGTCGCGGCTGGATCTCGACCGCCTGGCCCTGGCGGGACACTCCGCGGGCGGCCACCTGGCGCTATTGGCCGCGGGGTCACCGCCGGCGGGCCTGGCGCCCCGGGGTGTATTCGGCCTGGCGCCGATTACCGATATTGCGCACTACGCGAAAGGAGAGGGCGGCTGCAACAAGGCCGCCAGGCAGTTCCTGGGTGAGGCGGGGGATGCGGCCAATCCCGCCATGCGCCCGGCGCCGCCGGGCACCGTGCTGCTGCTGGGCAGCGAGGACCGTATCGTGCCCTATGAGGCGCCGTTCCTGCAGCCGCAGATCCTGGTCGGCATGCCCGCCGGCCACTTCGACTGGATTCACCCGGGCACCCCGGCCTGGGATCGCTTCCTCGCGGAGCTTACGAAGGTGTTGCCATGATCAATCGCGAAGCCGTCCTGGAACTGGATCGCCTGGATCCGCTGGCCCGCTGTCGGGACAGCTTCGCCCTGCCCGGGAACACGGTCTACCTGGACGGCAATTCCCTCGGCGCACTGCCCCGGGCCGCCGCGGCGCGGGTGGCGGAGACGGTACAACAGCAGTGGGGCGCCGACCTGATCAGCAGTTGGAACCGCCACCGCTGGATCGACCTGCCGGAAACCGTGGGCGAGAAGATCGCCCCCCTGGTGGGTGCCGCGCCCGGCCAGGTGATCTGCGCCGACTCGATTTCAGTGAACCTGTTCAAGCTGCTGTCGGCGGCCCTCAAGCTCCGGCCCGAGCGCCCGCTGGTGCTGTCGGCGGCGGACAATTTTCCCACCGACCTCTATATGGCCCAGGGGCTGTCCAGCCTGCTGGGCGCCGAGCGCTGCAGCCTGGCCCAGGTGGCGGAAGCAGAGATCCTCGATGCCCTCAACGAGCGCGTGGCGGTGCTGCTGCTGAGCCATGTGAATTTCCGCACCGGGCGCCTGCTGCCCATGCGCGAGATCACCGAGGCCGCCCACGCCGCCGGTGCCCTGGTGATCTGGGACCTGGCCCACTCCGCGGGCGTGGTTCCCGTGGAGCTCGATGCCTGCGAGGCGGATTTCGCGGTCGGCTGCGGCTACAAGTTCCTCAATGGCGGCCCAGGCTCGCCGGCCTTCGTCTACGCCGCCGGTCGTCTGCAGGACGAGCTGCAGCAGCCGCTCAGCGGCTGGATGGGCCACCGCGATCCCTTTGCCTTCGACCCGCAGTACGAGCGCGCTGCCGGCATGACCCATTTCCTCTGCGGCACACCGCCGATCCTGTCCATGGCGGCCCTCGACGCGGCCCTGGACCTGTTTGCGGACGTCAGCGTGGCCGACATTCGAGCCAAGTCCCAGGCCCTGGGCACGCTGATGATCGAGCTGCTGCAGAAAACCGAGCTCGCCGACGAGCTGCGCCTGCTGTCCCCGGCTGACCCGGAGGCCCGCGGCAGCCAGCTGGCCTGGAGCCACCCGGAGTCCTACGGCCTGGTGCAGGCCTGGATCGAGCGCGGGGTGGTGGCGGATTTCCGCGAACCGGACATCCTCCGCATGGGTTTCGCGCCGCTCTACAACAGCTACGGCGATATCTGGGAGGCCGTGGAAGCCCTGCGCGGCGTCGTCGCCGAACGCGCCCACCTCGACCCTCGCTGGCAGCAGCGCCAGAAGGTCACCTGACGGCCGCCCTGTGCGGCGGCGAGCAAATTTGTTGGAAATTTCTCTTCCCGGGGGCTTGCACCCCGGACCGAACACTGGTTACATATACAGTACTTTGACCAGGTGACATCCTGTGGCCAATCGGCCAACCACCGGCAGAGTCCAGTACCACCCGCAGCCCTGGGGAATCAAAGCTCATAGAAGCGCGGCGACGGGGGTACACCACAAGACCAGAGGTGAAAAACCATGGATCCCAACAAGCAAAAAGCCCTCGACGCCGCCCTCAGCCAGATTGAACGCCAGTTCGGCAAGGGTACCGTCATGCGCATGGGGGACACCGAGCAGGCCGCCATCCCCTCCATTTCTACCGGCTCCCTGGGCCTGGATGTTGCCCTCGGCATCGGCGGGCTGCCCCGCGGCCGGATTGTCGAGATTTACGGGCCGGAGTCTTCCGGCAAGACCACGCTGACCCTGCAGGTGATCGCCGAGGCCCAGAAGGCCGGCGGCACCGCGGCGTTCATCGACGCCGAACACGCGCTGGATCCGCTCTATGCCGAGAAGCTGGGCGTCAAGATCGACGACCTGATCGTGTCGCAGCCGGATACCGGTGAGCAGGCACTGGAAGTCACCGAGATGCTGGTGCGCTCCGGCGCCGTCGATGTGCTGGTGGTCGACTCGGTGGCGGCACTGACGCCCAAGGCCGAGATCGAGGGTGAAATGGGCGACTCCCACGTCGGCCTGCAGGCGCGGCTGTTGAGCCAGGCCATGCGCAAGCTGACCGGCACCATCAAGCAGACCAACTGCATGGTCATCTTCATCAACCAGATCCGCATGAAGATCGGCGTGATGTTTGGCAGCCCGGAAACCACGACCGGCGGAAACGCCTTGAAGTTCTACTCCTCGGTGCGCCTGGACATTCGCCGCATCGGCTCCGTCAAGGACGGCGACGAGGTGGTGGGCAACGAGACCCGCGTCAAGGTCGTCAAGAACAAGGTGTCACCGCCCTTCAAGCAGGCCGAGTTCCAGATCATGTACGGCAAGGGTATCTATCGGATGGCGGAAGTCATCGACCTGGGCGTCAAGCTCAACCTGGTCGACAAATCCGGCGCCTGGTACGCCTACAAGGGGGACAAGATCGGCCAGGGCAAGGCCAATGCCTCCAACTTCCTGGAGGAGAACCCGGCCATCGCCGAGGAGATCGAGGGCCAGATTCGCGCCCAGCTGCTGAACCTTCCCAACCAGGCGGAGGACGAAGCGGCAGAGGAAGCTGCTGTCGAGGACACGGCAGAAATCGCTGAAGAGTAGAAAACCCCAGGGCCGCATCTGCCTTCCCACGGGCGGATGCGAAGCCCCCCCGCCTTCCCGTGCCTCGATTCCCCTCGCAGGCACGGGTTTTTTGTGGCGGGTTCCGCTGGGCTGAAACTTTTTCCGCGAATTTCGCTTCGCGAAATACGCCTGGCTGAGGGCTCCTGTGCGGAGTGAACTTATGCAGGAATTGAATCCCAACAATGTGCGATTTGCGGCCATGAATTTGCTGGCGCGGCGGGAGCATCTGCGGGAGGAACTCGTGCAGAAGCTTCGCAAGCGTTTTGGCACTGAGGCCGAGGCGGAAATAGACAGCACACTCGACCAGCTGGCGGAGGAAAACCTGCTCAGCGATCACCGCTTCGCCGAATCCTACCTGCGCCAGCGCAGCGGGAAAGGCTATGGTCCTGACCGGGTGCGCCAGGAGCTGCGTCAGAAAGGTGTGGCCTCAGACCTCCTCGAGCAGGTGATGGAAGAGGCTGAAATCGACTGGGCGGCCATTGCCCGGGACGTGCGTATCAAGAAGTTTGGTGCCGGTGAGCCGACCGACTTCAGGGAAAAGGCGAAACAGATGCGCTTCCTCAACTATCGCGGTTTTGGCGGTGAGTTTGCCTCGTCGGCGGTGAGCGCAGAACCCGACTGGTAGCGTTCAGGCGTTGCCCGCAGGCAGCGCCATGCTGACGCTCAATCCGGGGTGGTCCTGGCGGTTGCGCGCGGTGATGCTACCGCCATGCTGCTCGATGGCGCGCTGGGCGATCGACAGGCCCAGCCCGAATCCCCCGGTTTCCCGCTGGCGGGCTTCGTCAATGCGGTAAAAGGGGTCAAAGATCTTTTCCAGCTCGTCCTCCGGCACACCGGGTCCGGCGTCCTCGACGGTAACCAGGAAATCGTCCCCTGCCTTCACCAGGTCAACCCGAACGGTGGTGCCGCTGCCGGTGTAGCGAACCGCGTTACGAATGACGTTCTCGAAGGCGCGCTTCAGCAGCTCGCCATGGCTGCGCAACACCGCGTCCTCGAGGCTGGTGTGGAAGCTGAGCGACTTGTTCTCGGCTTTCACCTCGAAAGCCGCGTCTTCACAGATCTGCTGTAGCAGGCCTACCAGGTCGAGGCTGTCCTCCATGCCGGCCGCGGTATCGGGGGTGGACAGCAGTTGGCCGATCAGCTCATCCAGCAGCTCGGCCTCCCGCTCGATCCGGCCAAGCTGATCGGTGCTGCGCCCGGGTTCCTTTTCCGCCAGTGCCAGTGCGACCCGCATGCGCGCCAGCGGTGAGCGCAATTCGTGCGACACGTCGCTGAGCAGCCGCCGCTGGGCGTTGACCTTCTCCTGCAGCTGGGCGGCCATGGTGTTGAAGTCCCTGGCCAGGGCATCGGTTTCATCGCCGCCGCGGGACGGCACGTCGATGCGGGCCGCCAGGTTGCCCCCGGCAAGTTCTTTCGAGGCGAGCTGCAGGTCCTTCAGCGGACGGGTCAGGTAGCGCGACACCGCGTAGCTGATACCCCCGCTGATCAGCAGCGCCAGCAGCAGCCGCAGCCACAGGTTTTCGGTCAGGAACTGGACGACGGCCGAGGCGGGTGGGCGGGCGGAGACGATCATGCGCAGGTTGCCCCATTCCGGACGGTACAGCTCCTGGCCGAACAGCACCCGTTCACCCTCTCGCTCCAGCACCCGTCGCCGAAAGCCGGCGAGCCGCGCCAGCACCCGGTCGGAACCGGGCAGCAGCTCACGGTCGAAGATCTCCTGGTCATCCGCGTCGACCAGGCGGATATCGATGCCGGCTTCTTCTTCTCGCTGCCGGATCCAGCCCTGCAGCTCATCACGCGACACATTCTGGAGGCCGTAGTAGATCCGGTAGATGTGCCGGGCCCCGGGGCCCAGGTCCATCAGCCCGGGGCTGGGGCCTGGGCGGATATTGAGATCTCCGGGCCGCACCGGCCGGGCCTCCTGCCGCCCCGTGGGACGCTGCGGTCGGCCGTCCGGACGCGGTGCAGGCTGGACCATTTCCGGCAGCGGCGGAGACGGGGGCAGGGCGTCGTCGATGCTGGTGAAGTAGCGCCCCGCCAGCAACCAGCTGGCAATGATAGCTGCGGTGGACACCCAGAAGCCCAGGAAGATCTTGGCGAACAGGTTCACTGGGAAGCGGCTTCAGCCCCGGCACGGATCAGCTGGTAGCCCACGCCGCGCACGTTCTTGATCAATTCTGTCTCGCCGAGCTTCTTGCGCAGGTTGCTGACGTGCACGTCGACACTGCGGTCGTAGGCCGTCAGCGCCCGGCCCAGGGCCTGCTGGGAAATCAGCTCCTTGTTGACCACTTCCCCGGCGTGGCGCATGAGTACCAGCATGACGTTGAATTCGGCGGTGGTCAGTTTGAGCTCCCGGCCCTGGTATTCGATCCGGCGTTCGGTGGTGCTGGCGTGCAGGTCATCGATATCCAGCGACGTGGCGTCGGGTTCGCCCGCCTTTTCGGTGCGGCGCAGTATGGCCCGCAGGCGCGCGGCCAGTTCCCGGGGGTTGCAGGGCTTGGGAAGGTAGTCGTCGGCGCCCATCTCAAGGCCGACAATGCGATCGGTGTCTTCCCCGCGCGCCGTCAGCATGATCACCGGCACCGAGGAAAACTCCCGCAGCCTGCGCAACACATCAAAGCCCTGGACGCGCGGCAGCATCACGTCGAGGACGATGGCGTCGAACTCGCGGCCCTTGCAGGCCTCGATCGCGTCGGCGCCATCGTGGATCGCGGCGGTGCTGAAGCCTTCTAGCTGCAGAAAATCCTGCAGCAGCTCACACAGCTCGCGATCGTCATCGATGATGAGTATGTCCTGGTTCATGGCGCCAGTGTCTTTGATGCAGCGTTTGCTGTCATCTTGATTTACCGGGGCTTGCTGTTCTTAACAGAACTTTACACCGGGTCAACCCAAACTTACACGCCGCCTGCCTAGACTGCTTTCCAAAGCTGCCCATCGCGCTGAACGTTTGATGCAAACGCTGTCATACAACCTGAGGAGTTTGAAAATGAAACGCATACTTCCCGCACTGTTGCTGGCCACTGTCGCGGCTACCGCCGTCGCCCGGCCGGGATTTGTCGGCGCGCCGCCGCACCCGCCGTCCCCGGGTCTCGCTTTCCTGGAAGTCATGGCCGATGAAATCGGCCTGACGGTGGAACAGGAGTCCACCATCAATGAACTGGTGGACGCCTCGCGCCTCGCCAGCGCCGTTGACCGGGAGCGGATGTCCCAGATACGCGAGCAACTCCAGGCACTATCCCGCAACGATGAAAACTTCGACGAAGCCGCCGCCGGGCAGCTGGCCGACGAAATGGCAGGCATTGCCTCGCGCATGGCAGTGAATGGCGCCCAGCTGCGCTGGGATATCCGCCAGGTGTTGACGCCTGAACAGCGCGACCAGCTGGAGGGCTGGCGCGGTACCCGCACCGCTCGCTTTGTTCGCGGCGGCGAGGAAACGGAATTTTAGGTCCCCTGACCCACAGAGCTATCTGTAGGCTATTTGGGCAGCGCAAGCTGCCCTTTTTTGTGCCCGTGTTAAATCAGAGCTCCTCGACCCGGAGCCCGAGGCGATCTACAAGGCCGCTGTTCGCGTCGAGGCTGCTGTGGCTGGTGATCACTGCGATGCTGGCGCGCTCCGGTGCCAGGTAGGTCTCGGCCACCCGGCGCAGGTCATCCAGCGAGACCGCCAGTATGCGCTGCCGGAACGCCTGCCGCTGGTCGTGGTCGCGCCCGAACAGGCGGTTGTGAAAGTCCTGCTTGGCTTCGCCCGCGGGTGAACTGGGTCGGTCCAGGCTGCCGATGACGCCGAGAATTGCCTGTTCCAGGGGGTCTGCCTCGTGTGCGGTATCGAGCAGCCAGCGCACCGAGGCTTCGAAATCATCCAGCGTTTCCGCGAGGCGCGGATCGCGATAGGAAAACATGCGAAATGCGCCGATGCTGGAATCCTGTGAAGCGCCGCCGCCGTAGGCGCCGCCTTTTTCGCGGATTGCCGTGTGCAGGAACCCGTTGCGCAGGAAGCCGCCCAGCACGGTCAAGGCTGCCGCATCTTCGTGGCCTACCGGCACCGTCGGGTAGGCGTGGGCGCAGAAGTTTACCTGGGTGTTTGCCACCCAGATCTCGCGCCGCTGCTGCTCAACAGGACTGGGCTGCCAGACCTGCTCCGCCTGTGCGGCCTCGCCAAACCCGCGCCAGGTCTCACGACTGGTTTCGCTGATCGCCTCCAGCGACTCCGCTTCCGCGACCAGCAGGTGCTCAAGGGGCATGTCCGTGATGGCGTTGTGCAGCGCTGCGAGTTCTTCACCCAGGGTTGCCAGGGCGTCATCGGCGGCGAGGCCGTCATCCAGCTGTTTGCTGGCGCGAATGCCTGCCAGTCCCGACAGCCGGTGCCCGAGTTCCGCCACCGGGCTCATTCCCGCCGAGGCCGCGGCCATGGCAAGGCCATGGCCGTTGCCGGTGACCGCCTGCTCCCGTCGCGCACGCTGCTGTGACACCAGCTCCCGCAGTCGCCCGTGTTCGTCGAAGCGGGCGGATTCGAGCGTGTCGCGCATCAGCTGCGACTGCTTCGCCTGGTTGCGCAGCAGGGCTTTCGACGACAGCACCATGTAGGCGCTCGCAGCCTGCACATCGCCGACGCCACCGCGCATGCTGGTGAACGCATTGATAGCGCCGCAAACCGCCGACTGGCGATCCTGCACCGCCAGGTAGTCTGCCTCGCCAAGGCCAACCTCGGTCACTACATTGGCGTACACCGGCAGCAGCGACAGCAGTGGCTCTGGCAGCGCGGGGAGTGGGCACAGGGCCTGCTGGTAGACCAGCCCGTTGGTTCCCTGGGCATAGCGGGTGCTGCGAAAACCGCTGTCGTCGCTGCCGCTGTACACAAGCCCTGGAATCTCGGCCGGTACGTCCGCCAGTGTGACCTTGGGCAGGATACTCTCGTCGTCTTCCTGGGCCTGGCGTGCTGCCAGCGCCGCGGCCTGTTCGACCACGTGCCGCTTGTCTTCCTCGCTCATGCCCGATTTCATCGACGCCAGCCGCTCTGCCTCGGCATCCCGTTTGACCGCCGACAGGCCCGTATCGGGTTTCATGACCAGGGTGACACGGTGGGGGTTGTCCAGCAGCAGCTCGCGGGCCAGGCGCTTGATGTAGTCGGGGTCTTCGATGCGCTCCCGCAGCTGCTCCAGCGCCGCGTCCAGGTTCAGGGCGGCGATCGGGTCGGCGTAGTGGGTGGCGCTGCCCAACGCCGTCAGGATCAGCTGCAGGCCGTAGGGATAGCTGTCGCCGCTGATTTCCCGCTGGTGAAGTTCCAATTGGTGCAGCACGCTGTCGAGTTTTTCCCGGGGCACGCCGTCGCGAGCCACCGACTCCAGCACGCCCAGCACCAGCTGCTCCAGGGCTTCGGCCTGTTCCGGCTCGCTGCCCTCGATGCCGCAGGCGAACACCATTTCCCGCATCGAATCCTCGAGACCGCACAGTGGCGAGGGCGCCTGGCCCAGCTCGGTGGTCTCCAGGGCCTTCTGCAGGGGCGAGGCGCTGTTGTCCAGCAGCACATTGGCCAGCAGCTGCGCTTCCAGCATGGCCTCGAGGTCCGTGCTCTCCCCCAGCAGCCAGGCCATGACGATGTGTGTCTTCTGGGCGGTGCCGCCCTCGTCGTCGTAGGAGTAGCTTTCCTCGACTCGCTGCGGCGCCGTGTAGCGCTGCTCCAGGGGCACCTCGAATCGTTTGTCCAGGCGCTTGAAGCGTGCCAGCGCGCGTTCCTCGAACACGCCCTGCAATTCGTGAGCCGGCATATCTCCGAAAGTCATGAAGATCGCATTGCTGGGGTGGTAGTGGGTCTTGTAAAAGCTCAGCAGCTGGTCGTAAGTCAGGTCCGGAATGTTCTCCGGCTCGCCGCCCGAGTTGTAGTGGTAGGTATTGCTCGGAAACAGGTGGTGGGACAGGGTCTGCCACAGGGCGCTGGTGACCGAACTCATGGCGCCCTTCATTTCATTGAAGACCACGCCCTTGAAGGTCAGCTCGCTGTCGGGGTTATCGGGCTCGGCAAACTCCACCCGGTGCCCTTCCTGGGCAAAGTCCAGCGGGTCGAGCCGCGAGAAGAACACCGCGTCCAGGTATACGTTCAGCAGGTTGTTGAAATCCTTCGAGTTCTGGCTGGCAAAGGGGTAGGCCGTCCAGTCGCTGCTGGTGAAGGCATTCATGAACGTGTTCAGCGAGCGCCGCAGCATCAGGAAGAACGGGTCTCGCACCGGGTAGCTCTCGCTGCCGCACAGGGCCGTGTGCTCGAGGATATGGGCGACACCGGTGGAATCCTGGGGCACGGTACGCAGGGCGACAAGGAATACGTTTTCGCTGTTGTTGGCGGCCAGGTGGTAGTGTTGGGCGCCGGTGGCCCGGTGCTCGTACTGCTGTACGTCCAGGTTCAGGGAATCGATGTGTTCGCGTCGGATCAGGTCGAAGGCTTCGTGGGTCTGGACGGCCTCGGTCATGGGGGAATCTCGTGATATCTCGTGGAAGGAGTAAATTATTCTACTGGCTTTTCACTCGCCACTCCCAGTATCCGGCGTCTCCAGCAGCTTCAATTGGTACAACCAGGGCCAGTTCTTGCCGGTGACCCAGAGGGTTCCGTCCTCGGCGTTGTGGGCGACCCCATTGAGGACATCGGTATCCGGGCGTCGGTCGCTGCGGGGCAGCAGACCGGTCAGATCGATTTCGCCGGTCACATCGCCGCTGTCGAGGTCGATGCGGACAATCCGGTCCTGGCGCCAGATATTGGCCAGCAGGCCCTCGGCGGTCCACTCCAGCTCGTTGAGATACCTGACGGGCCTGCCGTTCTCGAGCACTTTCAGGGTCCTGGTGACGCGCCAGTCTTCCGTAGAGATGAAGCGCAGCAGCGGGCTGCCGTCGCTGTATATGAGATGGCTGCCGTTATTGGTCAGGCCCCAGCCCTGGCCCGGGATGCTGAAGGACCCCTGCCGCGCCAGGCTCTCCCGGTCGAAGACGAAGGCTTTCCTGGCCTGCCAGGTCAGCTGTATCACCCGTTCGCCGTGCACGGTGATGCCCTCGCCAAAATAGGGCGGCGGCAGTGCCTTCTGCCTGACGAGCTTTCCCGAGGCGAGGTCGAAGACCTGGATTCCCGAGCGTCCGACCAGCCCGGTCCCCTGGTAGAGCAGGCCATCGCGAATCTCGAGGCCCTGTACGAAGTCCCCACGGCTGTGCGGCAGTTTGCCGATGACCTGGTAGGGGATGGATTCCACCGCGCTCGCTGGCAGCGCCGCTGTTGCCAGCAGCAGGCAGAGGGCGGTGGGCAGAATTTTCATCGTCGGTTCCTCACCAGGTCGCGAACCAGGAAACGGGCAGGTGCGAGGGCTTTGGCCAGCTTTGCCGGCACGGGCCAGGGTTCCCCGCTGATTTGTGCCGCCAGCAGCTCCGCACACAGCGGCGTGGACGTCAGTCCGCGAGAGCCGTGGCCGGTGCTGATGTAAAGCCCCGGGAAGTAGCTGCCGGCACTTGCCACCCGCTGCTTTGCATTGCGGCGCAGCGCTGCGAAATCATCGCAGAAAGCGTCCGCATCCGGTACCGGTCCGACGATCGGCAGGTAGTCCGGGCTGGCGCAGCGGTAGCCCACCCGACCTTCGAGGGGCGCACTGTCTGGAAGGTCGGGCGCCAGCGCAGGCAGGGCTCTTATGACCTGGTCCAGGTTGGCCTGGTGGTCCCCCGGGCGTAGCGTCGGGTCCGGGTCCTCGATATCGAATGTGGCCCCTAGGCAATGCTCACCAGCCCGGGCCGGCGGCAGGTAGCCCTCGTGACAGATCACGGTTTGCAGTCCGGCCAACCGGCCGCGGCTCGGAACCTGGCTGGTCTGGCCGCGGATAGCCTGCAGTCGCAGCCAGTCCAGGCCGGCCACCTGTGCGCTGGCGGCGCCGCAGGCGATGACCGCGACCGGCGCCTCGAATTGAACCCTGTCGCCGGCGCGAATCTGCCAGCCATCTCCGGCGGCGTGCAGGGACAACTCCCCGAGACAATCCTGAATGCTGATTCCCGGGTGGGACAGGAGACTCCGGCAGACCGCGGGTGGATTCATCCAGCCGGACCCTGGGTAGTAGAGCCCGCCGGGGCAGCCAGGGATGCCGCTGACGGCCTCCGCGTCGGCGGGGCTCAGCGCCTGCACCAGGTCCGGCAGCGACGCGACGGTCTCAAAAAGCGCGTCATCGGGTCCCCAGTCGGGGCGCAGATGCAGGGCGCCACAGAGTTCGCCATCGGCGAGTGTGCCCGCTGCCAGCATGGTGCGATAGGCGCGATGGGCGAAGCAGAAGCTGTGCAGTGAAAAGTCATTGAGCGCTGAGGCCCGGTGGGACAGGCGGGTGTACAGGGCGCCCTGGGCGTTGCCGGAGGCGCCGCCGGCGATCTCGCCGCTGTCCAGCACGGTCACAGCATAGCCGCGATCCGCCAGGGCCCGGGCCACGCTGGCGCCGGCCAGGCCGGCGCCGATAACGGCGACCGGACCGGTTTCGGCGGCGGTCATGATTGTGCCCGCCGATGCCTGCGGGTAGCGATGCCGCGGCAGGTGCCAGGGTGTATCGGCACCGGATGTCGCGCCGGGAGATGTCAGCGCGCCGCGCAGCATGTCGCGCTTGCTGCCGTAACCCGGCACCTTTTCCACCGCGAACCCCGCGGCGGAGAGCCCGCGGCGCACGTCTCCCGCCGCGGTAAACGTGGCGAAGCTGCTGTCGGCCGCCCCCAGCGCCGCCATGGATTCATACAGCGTTGTTGTCCACATGTCCGGGTTTCGGGCCGGCGCGAATCCGTCCAGGTACCAGGCATCGACGGCGAGCCCCGGCAGGTCCGCGAGTGTGGCAAGCGCGTCGGCGAGTTCCGCGTAGACCAGGTCCAGGCAGACCCGGCCATCGTCGAAGACCAGGCGGTGCAGGCCCGGCAGCGGCGGGGGATAGTCGGCCAGCAGCGCCCCGCTGAGTTCCTCAAGCTCGGGCCAGTGCCCGAGGGCCTGGGCCAGATCGTCCCGCGACACCGGGTAGGCCTCGATACTCAGGTAGTGCAGTACCCCGGCGCCGCCCTGCTGTCGCCAGGCCTGCCAGGTGGTCAGGAAATTGAGCCCGGTGCCGAAGCCGGTCTCCACAATGGTGAATCGATCACTGGGCCACCGCTCCGGAAGACGGTTGCCGGCCAGGAACACGTGGCGGCTCTC
The DNA here is from genome assembly GCA_965601975.1 of Halieaceae bacterium. Classification (GTDB taxonomy): domain Bacteria; phylum Pseudomonadota; class Gammaproteobacteria; order Pseudomonadales; family Halieaceae; genus JANQIO01. The sequence goes on along the minus strand of OZ271856.1, from coordinate 3,533,541 downwards.
GTCGGCGCCGCCGGCGTGAGAGAAGTAACTGTCTTCGAATTGCTCTGAGCGGGGCACCCCGTCCTGCCAGCTCAGCCTGGGCGCATCCGCGCCGCGCCAGCGTGGCTCCGGGGGCGTCATGAGCGCGTGGAGGTTTTCGCTCCGGTTTCTGACTGTTCTTCCGCGTAGTAGCGCCTGAGCATCTCGGCGAGCCGTGCGGCTTCCCGCTCCTCCTCGCTGCCGGGTATCGCCTTGCCGGTCAATGCCGCATTCAGTTCCGCTTCCCGGGCTTTCATTTCCTTGAGGTTGCGACCCAGCATGCCCAGTTCGCGCACAAGGGAAGCTATCGCGGGGCTGTCGTTCCTGGCCCCGTTGGCCACCAACAGGTCGATGGATGCCCTGTACTGGGCCGCTTCGCGTTCCAGCTGACGGCGTTCGTACTGAAGTGCTGCAAGCTCGCTGGCCTGGTCGATCTCCGCCCGTACCGGCTCCGGGGACGACCACAGCGTCGCTGCAAGCAGCAGGCTGATGAGTCGTGCACGTAGCATGTTCACAGTCTTTGTCGTTGTTTTGACCCCTTGTACGTGAGGCTGCTGGTGTTTGCAAGGGCCTCCCATTAGACTTGCGAACATGAGCACATACCAGAATTACAGCATGCCGCCAGAGCGCTTTCTGACGGTATCCGGGAACGTCTTGTACAAGGCCCTGCTGGACACCCAGCGGGCAACCGCCAAGCGTATTTTCAACGATGTCAGCGAGGGCAAGCGGGTCTCGTTGCTCAGCGTGCAGATGGACGACGAGAACGAGGTGCGCTTCGACCTGGCCCTGGATCACAGCGAGTTTCGCGGCGATCGGCTGAACTACAAGTTCTTCCGCAACAGCCTTGCCGGGCTGGTCACGGCGATCGGTCAGGCGCTGAACGAAGAAGCAAAATCCAAGATCCCGGTGTTCAAGGAGCAGGGCGGCAAGGCCATGCTGTTTGGCGTACCCGGGCTGACCCAGGATACGGGCGAGATCAATGTCATGATGCTGGCGGTCGACCTGCGGGAACCGGGCTCGGTGCTGTTGAAACTACAGTACATGGACCCGTCCCAGTTCCAGGTCCGGGAGCAGCAGACCGGATAGTCGGTCAGCCCACGGAGACGTCGGGAAGGGCGGGCCGCGGGATCGTCAGTTTGCTCTTCGGTGCCATGACCTCGGCGCTGCCCGTCACGACGGCCTTGCCCGCCTGGTTGACCGCGGTGCAGTCCAGGGTCACGAATCCCTTGTCCTCTCGCTTCTCGGTGACTTCGAGCTTTACCGTGATCTCGTCCCCGATCGTCACCGGCCGGCGGAACCGGAGGCTCTGCCCCAGGTAGATGGTCCCGGGCCCCGGTAGCTCCAGCGCCAGGGCGGCGGAGATCAGGGCGCCGGTGAGCATGCCGTGGGCGATGCGCTCGCCGAAGTCGGTGCCCGCCGCGAACTCTGCGTCCAGGTGCACCGGGTTGACGTCGCCGGATACCGCGGCGAACAGCAGGATATCGCGCTCCTCGATGCGTTTGCTGTACTCGGCGGTCTGCCCGATTTCGATCTCGTCAAAGGTATAGTTTGATAGGGTTCCCATAGCAGCATCTCTTCGCCCAACGTTGAGTCGCCATTTTAGACAATATGACCGGACTACACCGCGCCTGTGCGTGACCGGTGAACCGAGCCGCACCTGGAAGCGCTTTCATTGACAGCAACTGCCCTCAAGATTGAATACTCCCCTGAGCTGCCGATCAGCGAGCGTCTCGAGGATATTGCCGCGGCGCTCGATGGCCATCAGGTGGTGATTGTCGCCGGTGAAACCGGCTCCGGGAAAACCACCCAGTTGCCCAAGCTCTGTTTGCAGCTGGGCCGGGGAGAGGCGGGGCGTATCGGTCACACCCAGCCGCGGCGGCTGGCGGCGCGCACGGTCGCGCAGCGCATAGCCGAGGAGCTGGGCGAAACCCTGGGTGCCACGGTGGGCTACCAGGTTCGCTTTACCGATACGGTCGGCAGGGACACCCGGGTCAAGCTGATGACAGACGGCATCCTGCTGGCGGAGATCGAGCGCGACCGCAAACTCAAGCAGTACGACACCCTGATCATCGACGAGGCCCACGAGCGCAGCCTCAACATCGACTTTCTGCTCGGCTATATAAAGCGGCTCCTGCCGGAGCGCCCGGACCTCAAGGTCATCATCACCTCGGCCACTATCGATGTGGAGAGTTTCTCGCGCCATTTCAACGACGCGCCGGTGATCGAGGTTTCCGGCCGCAGCTATCCCATCGAGACCCATTACCTGGAGCCTGGCGCTGATGAGCTGGGCACCGCCGAGCAGGCTGCCGCCGCGATCGAGGCGATCCAGGCGCGGGACTATGGACCTCCCGGCGATACCCTGGTCTTTCTCAGCGGTGAAAGGGAGATTCGCGAGCTGGCCCTGCTGCTCCGGCGGCGCCAGCTGCCCGGCGTTGAAGTGTTGCCGCTGTATGCGCGCCTGTCCCAGGCCGAGCAGCAGCGGGTGTTCGATACCCGCGGGCGTCGCGGCATGCGAGTGGTCCTGGCCACCAACGTCGCGGAGACCTCGCTGACGGTGCCCGGTATCCGCTATGTCGTGGACACCGGCTTCGCGCGAGTCAGCCGCTACAGCGCACGCAGCAAGCTGCAGCGCCTGCCGGTGGAGCCCGTGTCCCAGGCCAGCGCCAACCAGCGCCAGGGCCGCTGCGGCCGGGTGGCGGCGGGCACCTGCCTGCGCCTTTACAGCGAGCAGGACTTCCTGAGCCGGCCTGAATTCACCGAGCCCGAAATCCAGCGCACCAATCTCGCCGCCGTGATCCTGAGGATGCTGCAGCTGCGGCTCGGCGCGGTAGAGGACTTTCCTTTCATTAATCCGCCGGATGCCCGGCTGGTCCGCGACGGCTACCGCCTGCTGCAGGAGCTGACCGCGGTGAGCCCAGACGGCGAGTTGACCGCGCTGGGCGCTCGGATGGCCGCGCTGCCGGTGGACCCGCGCTTCAGCCGTATGCTGCTGGCCGCGGCGGAAAGCGGCTGCCTCCGGGAAATGCTGGTGCTGGCCAGTGCCCTCAGCATCCAGGATCCCCGCGAGCGGCCCGCCGACAAGCAGCAGTCGGCGGACCAGGCCCACCGCCGCTTCTGGGATGAGCGCTCGGACTTCATCGCCCTCAACAATCTCTGGGAGTACTACGAGGAGCAGCGCCAGACGCTCAGCCAGAACCAGCTGCGCAAATTGTGCAAGAAGGAGTTCCTGGCCTTCATGCGCATGCGCGAATGGCGCGACGTGCACTTCCAGCTGACCGTGGCCTGCCGCCAGGCGGGGCTGCGCCAGAATGCCGAGTCGGCCCACTATGAGGCCCTGCATCGTGCGCTGCTGACCGGGCTGCTGGACAATATCGCCCAGTGGCAGGAGGGCCGCGAGTACCTGGGCAGCCGCAACCGCAGGCTGCAGATCTTTCCCGGCTCCAGCCAGGCAAAGAAGCGGCCGAAGTGGCTGCTCGCCGCCGAGGTCGTCGAGACCTCCCAGGTGTTCGCCCGCTGCGTGGCGCGCATCGAGCCGGCCTGGGCGCTGGAGATCAACCCGGCGCTGCTGAAGCACCACGATTTCGAACCCCACTGGCACATGCGCAGCGGCCGGGTCATGGCCTACCGCCGCAGCAGCCTGTTCGGCCTGGTGCTGGCGGACAAACAGCGCATCCACTACGGGCCGGTGAATCCCGCGGAGGCACGCGAGATCATGATTCGCGCGGCCCTGGTCGAGGGGCGCATCAAGCCCCGCCCCGAATTCCTCCGGCACAACCTGGCACTGGTGGAAGAGCTCGAGGGCCTGGAGTCCAAGGCCCGACGCCGTGACCTGGTGGCCGATGAAAACGCGGTGTTCGCCTTTTATGACGAGCGCCTGCCGCAGTCCATCACCACGGCCAACCGCCTGCGCAGCTGGCTCAAGAAGGAAAAGGGCGCCGACGCCGGGCTGCGCCTGGGTCGCGAGCAGCTGCTGCTGCGCGCGGTGGACGAAGAGCTGGGCAACCAGTTCCCGGACCATATCGACTGGGGAGATTTCATCCTGGCGCTCAGCTACCACTTCGAGCCCGGGCACCCGGAGGACGGCGTCAGCGTGACCATCCCGGTGGGGCTCCTGAACCGGGTGCCGCGCTACCGCTTTGAATGGCTGGTGCCCGGCCTGCTGCGGGAGAAGTGCATCGCCCTGGTCAAGGGCCTGCCCAAACCCCTTCGCAAGCAGCTGGTACCGGTACCGGACTATGTCGACCGGGCGCTCGTTGACATGCCTGCGGAGGACGCGCCGCTCACCGAATCGCTGGCGGTGCGGCTCAGGCAGCTGGCGAACGTACGCATTGCCGCGGAAGACTGGCCGCTGGCGACGCTGGATGACTACTACCGCATGAACGTGAAGGTGGTCGACGCTGACGGCAAGCTACTGCGCCAGGGCCGAAACCTGGCGTCGCTGATCGATTCCAGCCGGGAAGAATCCCGGGAAAGCCTGGCCACGGTGGAGGATGCGGCGCCCCTGCCCAGCGGCCTCAAGCGATGGGACCTGGACGACCTGCCCGAGCGCTGGCGCACCCGTCAGGCCGGCATCGAGATCGAATCCTATCCGGCGCTGGAGGACCGGGGTGACTCGGTGGCGGTGACACTGCACGACTATCCCCAGGATGCGGAGCTGGCGCACCGACTTGGCCTGCTGCGCCTGTACCGCCTGCAGTGCGCGCAGCCATTGCGCTACCTGCGCAAGAACCTGCTGCGGGGCAATGGCCCCAACCTGCTGCTGGCGGGGGCGGGCCTGGACCGGGAGCCCCTGATGGAAGACCTGGTGGACGCGGTATGCCGGCGCGCCTTTCTCGACGACGTCGGGGCGCTGCCACGAACCGAGTCCGCTTTCCAGTCTGCACTGCAGGCGGGGCGCGGCGAGCTGGTCAATATCGGCAACGACTACGAGCGTGTGCTGCTGAACGCCTTCGAACCGCTGGTGGACGTGCGCTCCCGCCTGGGGTCGCTGACGGATGCGCGCTGGGACTACGCGCGGCGGGATGTCGAGAAACAGTTGCAGGACCTGCTGGCGCCTGGATTCCTCCGTGACACCCCATGGGAGTGGCTGTCGCACTATCCCCGCTATATGAAGGCGCTGTCGACCCGGCTGGAGCGGCTGGCGGCCCAGCCCGGCAAGGACAAGGGTCATACCGAGACCCTGGCGGAACTGCTGGCACCGCTCGCGGCCTGCCTGCAAGACCAGCCGCAGGGCCTGTCGCTCAACCCGGCGTTGGCGCGCTATCGCTGGATGCTGGAGGAGCTTCGGGTGTCCTTCTTTGCCCAGTCCCTGGGCACATCACTGCCCGTGTCGGCGAAGCGCCTGGCGGAACAGTGGCAGGCGGTCGAGGCCTGGCAGCGGGAGCACCCGCGCTGAGCACCGCAGTGCCGGCTGTGACCCGAGTCGGCAATTTCCACCCCTGTAGACCTTTTGTGGAATATTACCGGCCTCATCTCCAACCGGGTGAAACTTGTTGGTCAATACTGGGTCCTAGTTAGCACGTTGAGCATGTAGCACCATTCTCTACGGTAACTTGAACAAATACCCCCAGGTTAGAAACAGCAGTACCAGTAACCAACCAGTCGAAGAACTGATTTTCAGGAGTCTACAAATGGCCTACTCAAAGAAACCCCTCGCAGCGGCACTTGGTGCAGCGTTCCTGGCATCTGCGGTCAGCCCCGTAGTGTCTGCCGATACCAACCCGTTTGCCGCCAACCAGCTGTCCGGCGGCTATGACCTCGTCAACTACGGCCACCACGAAGGCAAGTGTGGTGAAGGCAAGTGCGGCGGCGAGAAGTCCGGCGAAGGCAAGTGCGGTGAAGGCAAGTGCGGCGGCGAGAAGTCCGGCGAAGGCAAGTGCGGTGAAGGCAAGTGCGGCGGCGGCGAGAAGTCAGCCGAAGGCAAGTGCGGTGAAGGCAAGTGCGGCGGCGGCGACAAGTCATCCGAAGGCAAGTGTGGCGAAGGGAAATGTGGCGGCTAAGGCCGACCACTTGATGCCAGACCATGTCTAGCACTGTCTCCACAGAGACGCCGGGTTTCCAGGGAGCTGGACTCGGACTGCGGCGGGCCCTGCTGGGCCCGCTGTCAGATATGGCGCAGGGAAGCGTCGATTTCATGGAAGTGGCGCCGGAAAACTGGATTGGTGTCGGCGGCCGCTTCGGACGGCAGTTCCGCGAGCTGGCTGAGCGCTACACCATCAGCCTGCACGGCCTGTCACTCAATATCGGCGGCACCGAACCCATCGACCGCGAGCTGGTGGAAGCCATCGGCGCGTTCATGGACGAGTTCGGCTGCCCCATCTACACCGAGCATCTCACCTATTGCGGAGATGACGGACACCTGTACGACCTGATGCCGATTCCCTTTACCGAGGAAGCGGTGCGCCACGTGGCCGGCCGGGTAAAACATGTGCAGGAGATTCTCGGCCGCCGGATCGGCCTGGAGAATGCCTCCTACTACGCAGTGTCCAAGGCGGACATGACCGAGAGCGAATTTATCCGCGCGGTGCTGGAGGAGGCGGACTGCGACCTGCTGCTGGACGTGAACAATATCTACGTCAACAGCATCAACCATCGCTACGATCCCCATGAATTCCTGCGTTCGCTGCCGCTGGAGCGGGCCCGCTACATTCACGTGGCCGGCCACTACGACGAAGCGGAGGACCTCAAGGTCGACACCCACGGCGCCGATGTCATCGACCCGGTATGGGAGCTGCTCGCCGAAGCCTACCGCCTCTGCGGTACGCTGCCGACCTTGCTCGAGCGCGACTTCAACCTGCCGCCGCTGGCGGACCTGCTCGCTGAAGTCGAGAAGATTCGCGGCATCCAGCGCGCGGTCGGAGCGGAGGCCGTGAGCTATGCCTGACACCCTGGAGCAGGACCAGGCGTCCGAGCTGCGCCAGCTGCAGCAGCGTTTCACCGACCACGTCCGCAATCCCGGTGAAGTGGCGGCGCCCGAGGGTATCGAAGCGCGGCGGATGAAGATCTACAACGATCTCATCTACAACAACATCGATGGCTTTCTCAGCGGCGGCTTCCCGATCCTGCGGAGCCTGTACCGGGATGAGGACTGGCACCGGCTGGTGCGTGACTTCATTGTCAGCTACCGCTGCAGCTCGCCCTATTTCCTGGAGATCAGCCAGGAGTTCCTCAGCTACCTGATGCACGACCGGGAGCCGTCGCCGGTAGACCCGCCGTTCGCGCTGGAACTGGCCCACTACGAGTGGGTGGAGCTGGCGCTGGACGTGGCCACGGACACGATTCCCGAGGAGGGAGTCGACCGGGATGCGGATCCGCTGCAGGCGGTGCCGGTGCTGTCCCCGCTGGTGATGAGCCTGCAGTATCGATTCCCGGTGCATACCATCGGGCCCGGGACGGAGCCTGACCAGGCACCGGAGCAGCCCACCTTCCTGGTGGTCTACCGCAACCGGGAGGACCGGGTGCGGTTCATGGAGTCCAATGCCGCCACGGCGCGCCTCCTGGAACTGCTGGCGGAGAATACGACCCGCAGCGGGCGCGAGCTGCTGGAGCAGCTGGCCCAGGAGATGAACGCGGAATCGATTACCTCGGTGGTGGATTTCGGTGCTCGCATGCTGGCCGAGTTCCTGCAGCAGGATATTCTCGCGGGCTGCAAAGCCCCGGCCTGAGGCGCCCGCACCGCCGCGGCTTGCGGCAACTCCAGCCTGTGGCCTACTATTCAGGGTATCAGCCTGGGCGCAACCCCATGACCCACTATCCCCGGATACTTATAGTTGTGTTGCTGCTCATCATTGAGAGTGGCTGCGCGACGGTTCAGGATGAACCGGTCCCCAACCCGGACCCCTTCGAGGGTGTCAACCGGGTCATATTCTCGTTCAACGATGGTGTGGACAAATTTGTGCTGGCGCCGGTGGCGCGCAGCTACAAGACGGTCACGCCCGCGTTCGCCCAGCGCGGCATCAGCAATTTCTTCGCCAATCTCTATGACATCAACGGCGCCCTCAACGCGGCGCTGCAGGGGCGCTTCGACGGCGCGGCAAACAACAGCGGCCGCTTCCTGGTCAACTCGACCGTGGGCATGTTCGGTTTTGTCGACGTGGCCTCGGAGATGGGGATATCTCCCTACCGGACGGACTTCGGTCATACGCTGGCTATCTGGGGTTTCAGGCGCGGGCCCTACCTGATGATTCCCTTCCTCGGTCCGCGTACCGTGCGCAGCGCCACCGGCACCGCTTTTGACACGGTGGCATCACTGCAGTGGCAAATCAGTGACGAGCGAACGCGAAACTGGCTGTTCGCCGTGGAAATCATCGACAATCGCGCGGCGCTGACGGCGGCCGAAGACCTCATTACCGGCGACCGATACATCTTTATTCGCGACGCCTACCTGCAGCAGCGGGAGTATTTCGTGACCGGCGGACAGGTGGAGGATTCCTTCTCAGATTTTGAGGACGACTTCGACTGGGACGAGTGATCGCGCCAGTTTGTGAAATCCTTGGCAGAATCACCGCACCTGACTTGCAGCCACTATGGGGTGGGCGTAGTGTTTCGCGACGACTAAGGACGCGACGGGCCTATGGCTGAGCAAAGCGGCAACATTTTGCTGCTTGAGAAAGACTCCCAGACCGCAAACGCTATTGCCGACCGGCTGGTAGCGCAGGGCTACTACGTCGAGATCTCCCAGCAAGTGGACCCCAGACTGGAAGGCGACATCGACGACGATATCGATGTCGTCCTCTGTGATTTCGACATGCCCGGTATTTCCTGGGAAGGCGTATTCGAGGTCTTGAGTGAACGCCAGCAGGAGATATCAGCGATCATGCTGTCCACCCACGAGCAGGTTGTGGACGTCATGACCGCCCTGCGCCTGGGCTTCCGGGACTTCTTCCACAAGCCCATCGACGACTGGGATGCCCTGCTGTCCTCCGTGGCCCGCTGCGCCGAAGAGAGCCGGCTGCGCCGGGACAACGCCGCTTACCGCGCAAAGCTGGAAACCACCAACGCAGAGCTTCGCGGCACCGTTCAGGTGCTGGAACAAGACCAACAGGCCGGTCGACACGTACAACTAAGATTACTACCGCCGTCGCCTGTTGATATCGACAGTTTCCGGTTCAGTCATTCGGTGATCCCGTCGCTGTTTTTGAGCGGGGATTACACGGATTACTTCCGGGTGGGCGAAGGGCACGCGGTGTTCGTGATTGCGGATGTTTCCGGACACGGTTCGTCGTCGGCGTTTGTCACGGTATTGCTGAAGAACCTGCTGGCGCGCAAACGGTCGGACTACATACACCGGGACGACTACACGATCATGAACCCGGTAGAGATGCTGCAGCGGGCCAATAGAGACCTGCTGGAGCTCGGGATAGGAAAGTTTTCGACGGTGGTGATGGGTATCATTGACCTGGACACCAGCATCCTTCGCTACAGTATTGCCGGGCATCTGCCGTTACCGGTAATAGTCACCGACGAAGGTGCCAGCTTCCTGCAGGGCTCCGGCACTGCAGTGGGTATTATGGAAGACGCAGAGTACACAGAACAAACCATCGAGTTGCCCCAGCGGTTCATGCTGGCCCTCTTCACCGACGGAATCCTCGAGATCCTGCCGCCAGATAACCTGGTGGACAAGGAAAAATACTTCCTGGAGTGTTTCTCCCACGGAATCGAAACGCCACTGCAGGTGGCTCGCCGCCTTGGCCTGGGCAAGGTGGAATCCATGCCCGATGACATTGCGGCGCTGTATGTGGAGCGCGGCCAGTGACCGAGGGGCGTATTCTTGCTGCCGATCACCAGGGCGCCTACGCGCTGAAGCTGGTGGGGGACGTTCGCGTCAACCTGTGCAGCTCTATCGACGATTACCTGGACCAGATGTTTGCAGACCCCACTTTCGAGAGTGTAATGGTGGACCTGTGCGAGGCAGAGGGCATCGACAGCACCACGCTGGGCCTGCTCGCAAAGCTCGCCCTGCGGGCGCGAAAGCAGTTTGGTCTGAAGCCGGTAATCTATTCCTGCAGCGCGGGCATCAATCGGCTGTTGCAGAGCATGGCCTTCGGCAAGCTGTTTGATATTCGCCAGGAGCACGTGGTCGACGACGAGGCCATCACCGAGATTCCCACGGTCAGCGAAGACCCCGAGGACGTCCGCATCAAGGTGATCGAGGCGCACCGGGTGCTGATGGATATCAGTGAAGAGAACCGGGAGCGGTTCCAGGACCTGATGGTGGCTTTAGAACAGGGCTGACGCCCTGTGGCAGCAGGCGCCTGAGCAAGGCTAACGCCTTGCCGCCGCAGGCGCTAGAACAAGGCTAGCGCCTTGGGCCGCAAGCGCTCGAACAAGGCTGACGCCTAGCCCGCGCTGTCGGGTTGTCCTTCCGCCACCTGCATTTTCATACGGATAAAGTCCCGGTGGGACACGTGGATCAGGTCTGACACCTGCCGGATCAGGCGCTCCTCGTACTTGTCCAGGTCACCGTCCGCAAACGCCATCTGCCACATCGACTCGATCAGCATCAGCTTTTCGTCCGGCTTGTAGTGGTCGTTGATCTGGCGTGTGAACTCGTACAGTGACGTCGCCTTGTCGGCGGCATGTTTACCCAGCTCTATCAGCTCCGCGATTTCGTCATCCGGCAGGTCCAGGCCCTGCTTCAGGACACGTTCCAGAGCGGCCTGTTCGGAGGCGTCGACGCTGTAATCCGCCCGAGACATCTCGATCAACAGGGCGGCGGCCGCCAGGTGCATCTGGTGCAGCCGTTCTTCCTCGTCCAATTCATCGGGTGTGCCAAACAGTGCCAGCAGTGATTTGATCATGGACTTCTACCCATCAAACTCTTTCAGCAAGGTTTCCAGCTTGAGCTGGTCTGCCACGAAGTTGCGGATGCCCTCCGCCAGTTTCTCCGTTGCCATGGCGTTGTCGTTCAGCGCGTAGCGGAAGCTGCCCTCATCGAAGTCGACGCGGCCGCCGGCGCCGTTGACCTTGTCGGGGGACAGCTGCCGCGGCAGTTCGTCGCTGTCTTCACTCAGCTCCTCCAGCAGTCCCGGGCTGATGGTCAGCCGATCGCAGCCCGCCAGCGCCTCGACTTCGCCGGTGTTGCGGAAGCTGGCGCCCATGACCACGGTGCCGTAGTCATGTTCCTTGTAGTAATTGTAGATCCTGGTCACCGACTGCACGCCGGGGTCGTCGAAGGCGGTCTCGATCGCCATGTCGGTGTTGGCCTTGTACCAGTCGAGGATACGGCCGACAAAGGGCGAGATCAGGTAGACGCCGGCGTCGGCGCAGGCCGCCGCCTGCTCGAAGCTGAACAGCAGGGTCAGGTTGCAGTTGATGCCCTCGCGCTCAAGCTGCTCGGCGGCGCGAATTCCCTCCCAGGTGGACGCGGTCTTGATCAGGATGCGTTCCGGCCCGATGCCGGCCTCACCGTACAGGCCGATCAGCTTGCGGGCGCGGTCGATGGTGCCCTGGGTGTCGAAGGACAGGCGGGCATCGACCTCGGTCGAGACGCGGCCCGGCACGATGTCGAGGATTTCCGTACCGATGGACACCGCCAGCTTGTCGCTGCAGTTGGCCAGTTGCTCGGCATCGCTCCCGCCTTTCTCGTGGGCCCAGTCCCGCGCAGCCCCGATCAGTTCCCGGTAGTGGGGCAGGGCCGCTGCCTTCAGCAGCAGAGACGGGTTGGTGGTGGCGTCCTGGGGGTGGAAGCGCTTGATGGCCTCGATGTCCCCGGTGTCGGCGACGACCTGGGTCATGGACTTCAGCTGGTCCAGCTTGCTCGTCATACGGCGATGGTCTCCTGTGGTTCGTTGACTAGTGCGACGGCATCTTCCAGTACCGAGATGCCGGAATCTTTCTTGTAGGCGTGTTCGCTGAGGTGGCGCCGGAAGCGCCTGGCCCCGGGCACGCCCTGGTACAGCCCGAGAATATGGCGGGTGATGTGGTGCAGCTGGGTGCCCGCGGCAAGTTGCTCTCTCAGGTACGGCAACAGGCCGGCGATGATCTCGCCGCGGCTGGATACGCCGGCTGCATCGCCGAACAGCTCGCGGTCGACTTCCGCCAGCATAAACGGGTTGTGGTAGGCCTCGCGGCCCAGCATCACGCCGTCCGCTTCCGCGAGATGCTCGCGGCAGGCCTCGATGCTGGTGATGCCGCCGTTGATGACGATCGTCAGCTGTGGCCGCTCCTGCTTGAGGCGGTAGACGAAGTCGTAGTGCAACGGCGGGATCTCGCGATTCTCCTTCGGGCTCAGTCCCTGCAGCCAGGCCTTGCGGGCGTGCACGATGAACGTGTCGCAGCCGGTCGCGGCAATCGTGTCGACGAAGTTCAGCATGCCCGCGTAGTCTTCCATGTCGTCGATGCCGATGCGGTGTTTCACGGTCACCGGGATGTCGCAGGCCTCGCGCATGGCGGACACGCAGTCGGCCACCAGCTGGGGCTCGGCCATCAGGCAGGCCCCGAACATGCCGGACTGGACCCGGTCCGAGGGGCAGCCGCAGTTGAGATTGACCTCGTCGTAGCCCCGGTCCTCGGCGAAGCGAGCGCACTCGGCCAGCGCCTTCGGGTCGCTGCCGCCGAGCTGCAGGGCCACCGGATGTTCCTCGGTATTGAAATGCAGGAAGCGCTCCCGGTCCCCGTGCAGCAGGGCGCCGGTGGTCACCATTTCCGTGTACAGCAGGGCGCGCCGGGTCAGCAGCCGCCAGAAAAAGCGGCAGTGACGATCCGACCAGTCCATCATCGGCGCGATGCAGAAACGGTGCGCCGAATGTGTCACTGTGGTGTCCTCCATGGAAGGGGCGTGTCCGGGGATATATAATCGCGCCGGAATTTTACCAGAGCCCGCCATGACTGTACGCACCCGCATCGCACCTTCGCCCACCGGCGACCCCCACGTCGGCACCGCCTATATCGCCCTGTTCAACCTGTGCTTTGCCCGCGCCCACGGCGGCCAGTTCCTGCTGCGTATCGAGGATACGGACCAGGCCCGCAGTACCCCGGAGTCCGAGCAGGCGATTCTCGACGCCATGCGCTGGCTGGGCCTGGAATGGGACGAGGGTCCCGATGTCGGCGGTGAGTTCGGCCCCTACCGGCAGAGCGAGCGCATCCACCTGTATGCGAAGTACGCCGAGCAGCTCGTTGAGGAGTGCAAGGCCTTTCGCTGCTACCGCACGCCCGAGGAGCTGGATGCCCTGCGGGAAGCGCGCCGCGAGGCCGGGAACTCCACCGCATTGAAACCTGCAGACCTGATCCTGCCGGAAGAGGAACAGCGCGCCCGTGAGGCCGCCGGTGAACCCTGGGTAATCCGCATGATGGTTCCGGACGAAGAGGGCAGCTGCGCCGTGGACGACATGCTGCGTGGCACCATCGAGCTGGACTGGAGCATGGTGGACGCGCAGATCCTGCTCAAGTCCGACGGCATGCCCACCTACCACCTCGCCAACGTGGTGGACGATCACCTGATGGGCATTACCCACGTGATTCGCGGCGAGGAGTGGATCAACTCTGCCCCCAAGCACAAGCTGCTGTACGAGTATTTCGGCTGGGACATGCCGGTGCTGTGCCATATGCCGCTGCTGCGCAACCCTGACAAGTCGAAGCTGTCCAAGCGCAAGAATCCCACCAGCATCCTCTACTACCAGCGCATGGGCTACCTGCCCGAGGCGCTGTTGAATTACCTCGGGCGCATGGGCTGGTCGATGCCGGACGAACGGGAGAAGTTCACGCTGGCAGATATGCTGGCGGAGTTCGATATCCAGCGGGTGTCCCTGGGCGGGCCGGTATTCGACGTAGAGAAGCTGAGCTGGCTCAACGGCCTGTGGATTCGCGAGGAATTGAGCGACGAGCAGCTCGCCGACCGGCTCCAGGACTGGGCGCTCAATCGCAGGAACCTGCTGGCGGTCCTGCCCCACGCGCGCCAGCGCATGGAGGTGTTCAGCGACCTGGCGCCGCTGGCCGGCTTCCTGGTCTCAGGGACCCTGGCACTGGACGGCGATGACTTTGACGACCTCAAGCTCGAGGGCGAGGACCTGTTGAAGGGCCTGCAGTTCGTACTGTGGCGGCTGGAAGCCCAGCGTCACTGGGAGCGTGATAACATTTTTGCCGATGTGAAGGCCGTGGCGGATGCGATGGAAATCAAGATGAAGGATTTCCTGGCGCCGTTTTTCATTGCCGTATGCGGTTCGACTGCCTCCTTCTCGATATTCGACGCCATGGTGTTGCTGGGCCCCGACATGACCCGGGCCCGGATTCGTCACGCGATTGAAATTCTGGGGGGTGTTTCAAAGAAATCCATGAAGCGGTTTGAGAAGATCTATCGAGAAATAGGATAGGAGGTTTCTTAATGCTTCGCACCATTTGCCTGCTGGCCTGCTTGTTCACCGTACACGGCGCGTCAGCCGAGGTGATTGCCGGCGGCAGCAACGGCTTCAGCCTGCGCATAGAAACGGATATCAAGGCCAGCGCCGAACAGTCCTACCAGGCCTTCGTGGATATGGGCAGCTGGTGGGACATGGACCACAGCTATACCGGCAAGCGAGAGAACTTCTCTCTTGAGCTGAAGCCTGGCGGTGGCTTTATCGAAACCCTCGACAACGGCGGCTTTGTCAGGCACCTGGAATTGGTTTACCTGGAGCCGGGCGTGGAGATCCGCTTTCTTGGCGGCCTGGGCCCGCTGCAGACCCTGGGTGTGGACGGCACGCTGACCGTGCGCTTCAAGCCCACGGATACGGGCAGCAAGACCATCATGATCTACAACGTCAGCGGCTTTTCCGGCCAGGGCCTGGGGTCACTATCCCCGCTTGTCGACCGGGTCCAGGCGGGCCAGATGGCCGCCCACGCGGCCTACGCTGAGCGCCTCGCAGCCGAGGGCCAGCCCTAGCTGGCCGCGGCGCACTGCGCCAACCCGACTTTAACCAGGGCAGCTTCCAGCTGCGCCCAGCGCTGTTCCAGTGAGCCGGTGTACCCCACCGCCAGGCGCACCAGCCCGGGCCTGATCTCGGCGGATTCCAGGGCCTCCTCAGGCATCTCGCTTGACGTGCTGGAGGCGGAGCAGGACATCAACGTGTCGAAGTACCCCAGGCTGACGGCGACATAGCCGAAGCGCTGCTCGTTCTGTAGGCTGTTCATCAGGGTCATGGCCCGGGCCTCGCTGCCTGCATCGATGGTCATGAGGCCGCCGAAACCGAACTCGGGCTCGTGCAGGGAAGACATCAGTGCATGGTCCGGGTGGGTGGGCAGGCCGGGGTAAGTGACATTCACGCCAAGTGTGTTGCAACGTTCGGCCAGGGCCTGGGTACGCTCGGCGTGGGCTCTCATTCGCAGGGCCAGGTGGGGCAGGCGCAGGCCGATGTTGCCGGCCACGTGCGGGTCCATGGTGGGCCCCAGCACCATCAGCGGGCCGGTGTGCAGGTCCATCAGGCTGCCGATGAATTCCTCGCTGGCACAGACCGCGCCGCCGATCAGGTCCGACGCGCCGCCAATGAACTTGGTCAGGCTGTGCACCACGATATCTGCACCCAGACGCGCCGGGCTCAGGATGAGCGGTGAAAATGTGTTGTCCACCACCAGTGGAATACCGGCTTCCCTGGCGATCGTCGCCAGCCGGGGGATATCCGCAACTCGCAGGGTGGGATTCGACAGGCTCTCCACATAGATCAACCGGGTCCTGTCGGTGATCGCGGCAGCCACTGCGGAAAGATCGGACATATCGACAAAACTCGTGGTGACGCCGGCCTTCAAGGGCATGAAGTCATTGAGCAGCGCCCAGGTACCGCCGTAGACGGCGTTGCCGCAGACCACGTGATCGCCGGCATTGCACAGGGCCATGATGACGGCGGAGATCGCGCCCATACCACTGGCAGTGCAGTAGGCGGCCTCGGTGCCTTCCAGGGCGGCGAGCTGGCGCCCGACGTTGTACACGGTCGGGTTGAAATGGCGCCCGTACAGGTAGCAGCCGCCGGTCTCCGGGCCTTTGCGGCCGGCGAAGATGTCCGGCATGGTCGCCGGATCGATGACGGTGAACGTCGAGCTCGCCTCGATGCACATGTTCACGCCGCCGTGCTCGCCGAACTCGTGGCGCAGGTCCGCCAGGGCTTCAATCGGGTTTTCGCGCTTCATCTTATTCTCCCCCGGGTTCGCTCACTGTGCCGTTCCCGGAATTAAGTGGCCGAAATTGGCCATATTTTGCGCTATATTCTGTCTATATATTCATCACCGAATAATATTTTGATCAGGAGGCTGGCATGGACCTCGACGAAATCGACTTCGGCATAGTCAGGCAGTTGCAGAACAATGCTCGGCTCAGCAACAAGGATCTGGCGGCCCGGGTGGGGCTGGCGCCGTCCACGACACTGGTGCGGACCCGCCAGCTGGAGCGGGAAGGCGTGCTTCGGGGCTACCGGGCCGAAGTGGACCCCAGGGCCCTGGGGGTGGGATTGCAGGCGCTGATTTCAGTGAAGCTGTCACAGCACACCTCGGCGGATGTGGAGACGTTCCACGACTACGTGCTGGCGATGCCCGAAGTCATGCGCCTCTATCACGTGGCCGGCGCCAACGATTTCCTGATTCACGTGGGGGTCACGGACTCCGAGGCCCTGCGAGAGTTGGCAATGAATTCCCTGACCACCCGACCGGAAGTCGCCCATATCGAGACGGGCCTGATCTTCGAATGCGTGGAGGGGCCCGGTGGCCGTGAGGCGAGTTGACACGCTACCGGGGCCTCACTAGAATGCGCCTCCTGCTCGGGTCCCGACCGGCCCGCGGCACGACCCGATTTCCGGGGCTATAGCTCAGCTGGGAGAGCGCTTGCATGGCATGCAAGAGGTCGGCGGTTCGATCCCGCCTAGCTCCACCACTCTCTAGCGAAGAATCGTTCATGCGGACGATTCTCCTAAGAAAAAACGGCACCTGCACGGTGCCGTTTTCATTTCCGGGTCATCGCAAATATCCAAGACGCGAATGACGAATCTCTGAGATCACCGCTCCGTAGGCCGGGTGCGCTCTGGGTGTATGCCTTCCCGGACACGCTAAAAGCATGACGTCCATGTCTCGCTCGGCAACGGCCGTCCATGGCCGTTGACGGTCCGGGAAGGCATACACCCAGATCACACCCTCTGACGTGCAGGATTCCAGCGAGCCGAATCGAAGACCGGGGTTGGCCGTAAAACTGGGGGAGCGCGTGCGGTGTGCGGGGCCCGGCCGGGACCGTCTGCGGCCAGGACGGCCGCAGTCGAGCGAGACATGGACGTCATGCTTTTAGCGCGTCCCGGCCGGGCCCCGCGCGCCGCGCGCGCGGCTTCGGAGGGGCGATCTTCAACCCCGCCCATCTATTTCTGCATCGTTCTGTTCAGTCTTCGATGAGCGAGCGGGCGAAGGCGTTGCGGACGGGTTGGGTGAGGTACTGGAGGAGGGTGCGGCTGCCGGTGTTGATCAGGACTTCCACCGGCATGCCCGGTACCAGTTGGGCGCCGTCGAGTTTGTCGCGCTCCTCCTGGGGAATTTCAACCCGCGCCAGGTAGTAGGAATAGGCGCTGTTGCCGTCGTTCATGGCGTCCGCGGACAGGCTGAACAGCCGGCCCTCGACGACCGGCGTGGTCTGGCTCTTGAAGGAGGTAAAGCGGATATCGGCGCTCTGGCCATTGCTGACCCGGTCGATATCGATGGGATTTACCTGGGCTTCGACGATCAGGTCGGCCTGGTCCGGTACGACCTGCAGCAGGCTCTCGCCCGGTGATACCACCTCGCCCACCGTGGTGACGGTCAGGCCGACCACTTCCCCGGAGATGGGGCTGGTGACGCTGGTCCGGCGCACCTGGTCCCGGAGTGCGCGTACCCGTTCGTCCAGGTCATTGAGCTCCGCCTTGACCGCGGTGAGTTCGTCCACCACCGCGGTCTGGAAGTCCTTGTCCAGTTGCAGCTTCTGCAACCGGGTTTCGCCCATCTGGATTTCCAGGCTGGCGGCCTGGGAGTCCAGCTCGGCGGATTCCGCGCGCACATCCGCCAGCCGCCGCTCCAGCTCCCGCAGCCGCTGCTTGTCGACATAACCCTCCTCGAGCAGACCGCGCAGGTCTTCGATCTCCTCGACGTAGGAGTCTCCCAGCTCGGTTTTGGCGGCGCTCACTTTCTCGAGGCCGCGGGCCTGTGACGCCAGCTGTTCGATGCGCTGCTCCAGTACCGACAGCTCCCCAAGACGGGCGTCGCGGCGCGCCTGGAACAGCTGCTGCTGGGAAGCGATGGCGGCTGCCATGCGTTTATCATCGGCGGCGATGTCCCGGCTCAGGGGCGCGAGAGTGTCCAGCCCCTCCTGCTCCGCCGCGAGCCGTGACTGGCGGGCGAGTGCGAGGTATAGCTGGGCCTGGGCAATTTCCAGCTGGGCGCTGGCCTGGGTATCGTCCAGGCGCACCAGCACCTGGCCTTCCGTGACGAGGTCGCCGTCCTTTACCAGGATCTCATCGACAATGCCCCCTTCCAGGTGTTCGATGTTCTTGCGGCTGCCTTTTACCGAGACCACGCCCGGCGCCAGCGCCGCGCTCTGCAGGGGTGCAAAGCCCGCCCACAGGCCAAACACACCGAAGGTCAGTACCACGACGATCACGCCGATCAGTCGCGGTGTGCGTCCGCTGGTTTCGATCTCGGGAATGGCGTTCACCCGGGGTCACCCCGGGCGGGTGCGGCGTCGCCCGCAGCGACCGCAGGCTGCTGGTACTTCTTGAGAATCTGGCGGGCGTCGCCGTTGTCGACCAATGAGCCCTCGCGCAATACCAGCACCCGATCCAGGCCCAGCAGCAGGCGGGGACGGTGGGTGATTACCAGTACTGTCGCGCCCCACTCGCGGGCGTTGGCCAGGGCCTGGCGCAGGGCAATTTCGCCGGCGTCGTCGAGGTGGGCATCGGGTTCATCCAGCACGATCAGTTTCGGCTGGCCGTAGAAGGCGCGCGCCAGGGCAATGCGCTGACGCTGCCCGGAGGCCAGTGCGCCGCCGTCTGCGCCGACGACAGTCTCGTAACCCTCCGGCAGGCGCAGGATCATGTCGTGTACTTTCGCCTGTTGGGCGGCCTGCACCACCCGGTCGGAATCCACGTCGCCAAAGCGGGCGATGTTCTGGGCAACGGTGCCCTCGAACAGTTCGATGTCCTGGGGCAGGTATCCCACATGGGGACCCAGCTCGTCCGGGTTCCAGTGACTGATCTCGGCGCCGTCCAGTCGCACCGAACCCGCGACCGTGGGCCACACGCCGAGCACGACTCGCGCCAGGGAAGACTTGCCGGCTGCGCTGGGGCCGATCACGCCGACCAGGGTGCCCGCGGCCACGCGGAACGACACGGATTTCAGTACCGGGTAACGCCCCAACGGCGGAATGACCGTGACACCTTCCAGGGCCAGTTCACCGCTGGGAGCGGGCAGTGAGGTGCGCTCCGGTTCTTCCGGCGCACCGGCAATGGCGTCTTCCAGTCGCTGGTAGCTGTTGCGCGCGAGCTGGAACTGGCGCCAGCTCCCGACCATCTGGTCGACGGGCCCGAGGGCGCGACCCAGCAGGATCGAGCCCGCGATCATCATGCCCGGTGTAATGGCGCCGTTGATGGCAAGGAAGGCGCCCAGGCCCAGGGCCAGCGATTGCAGCAGTATGCGCAGGGTGCGGGTCATCGCGGTATAGCGCCCGCTGACCTGCCCCGCCAGGCCCTGGAAGGCCACTCCGGCCGTGTTGTGCCGGCGCCAGCGGCCGAGTACCGCGGGCATCATGCCCATGGCGGCGACGACTTCAGCGTTGCGCAGGTTCTGGTCGCAGAAGTGTTGGCCCAGGCGTGTTTCCACGTTGGCGCGCTTGGTCGCCTGTCGCGATGAGCGGTGATTGAGCCAGCTCAGGGCGAACAACCCCAACGCGCTGAGCAGGCCCAGTAAGCCGAAACTCCAGTGGAACAGGAACATCACCACGATGTAGATTGGCACCCAGGGCGCATCGAAGAATGCGCCCGGCCCGCCATTGGCGAGGTAATTGCGCAGCGTGCCCAGGTCCTGCAGCGGCTGGCTGCTGATGCCCTCGCGGTCACCCGCGTGCAGCGCGCGTTTGAAAGAGAGGTTGAAGGCGCGATCGCCCAGCAGTTCATTGAGTTTGCCGGAAGCCTGCAGGAAAAGCTGCCCGCGCACCCACTCCAGCACACCCATGGCCGACAGCAGGAATACCAGGATCAATGTGAGCATCAGCAGGGTGGATTCAGAGCTGCTGCCAACGGCGCGGTCGAACACCTGCAGCATGTAGATCGCGGGAGAGAGCATCAGGATATTGATGCACAGGCTGAACAGCGCCACACCCCACAGGTGCGGTTTCAGAGGCGCGAGATCCGTCCTCAAAGACGCACGCTGCGCTTTCACACCTCGAGCTTCTTGCATAGTCGTTCCCGCGATAACCCGTACCGCGCGTTACAGTCCTTCGCAATCTAACACAGGCGGCTTTCGATACAAGCCAGGGCACCGTTGCAAGCCGCGGCGCGGCAGCCGGTGCTAAGCTGTGAGCGCAACTACAGGAATAGCGTGGGTGGTGCCAAACGTGTCGGATCGGCGCAGGATTCTTTGCATGTACTCGGGTGGTCTGGACTCGGCCGCCTGCCTGCACGCCCTGCTCACGCGCGACGAGTACGCCAGCTTCGACATTCATGTGCATCACATGCACCTGCTCAATCGCGAGAACCGGGCGCGGGCCGAGAAGCTCGCCACCCAGGCCACGCTCCAAGCCTTCCGGCAATTGCCGCTGCGGCCGTTCTTCTATTCTGAAAGCGGTCACGACTATCGCTTCCTGAAGCGTCGGTTCATCTGGGATATGGATATCAGTGCCTTCATGGCGGCGAATATCGCCGCGGCGGATGACAGGATCGTCAACGTCGCGATGGGGCGCACGCGTACCGACATCGAGTCGGGAGGGGAGCGCTTCCAGGCGCGCATGCAGCGCGCGCAGAAAGTTTTCGACGCAGTGTGGGCGCTGGAGAGCCGGGAACGCCCGGGCTATATCTTCCCGGTGGTGGAACTCAGCAAGACAGACATCTGGCGTCAACTTCCGGAAGCGGTCCGCGACCAGGCCTGGTCCTGCCGTCATCCTCGCTACGAGGGAGAGCAGGTCGTCGCCTGTGGCGAGTGCAGCACCTGCAAACAGATGAAGCGACTGCGTGAAGAGCTCGCAAGCGCGCCGTCCGGATGAGTGCGCCGCTCCCGGCGGCGAATCTGGTCACTCCTGATGTGAAATGCACAGGCGCATCTGCAGCGCTGCGCCTAGGCTAACCAGTGGCGCCCGCGGGTCCGGGCGTTGGGCCATGTCGGCACAGTGACTCCAGGGAGGGAGACCACCATGACAATGTTTTCAACAGGAAATTCCAGCGCAGATGCGATCGAAGTTTTGAGCGATGCCGAATTGCTGCAGGTCGGGGGCGGCTGCACGCCCGTGACATTACTCGGAGGGCGGCACGGGACGTCGCGGGTGGTCGTCACGCCCCCGTGCCTGGCGCGCGCGCCAAAGCGGGCACCCCGGCCGGGAGCTTACATCCGGGGTCGCGGTTGGGTCGCCGATCGCTAGCTGGACTATGCTTCTCCTGAGGACCCTTGAGGTCTGAAGGAGGAGCAGCATGAAGATCACCCTGCGGTGGGCGACCGCCGCGTTGTTCCTGCTGGTCATGCCGGCGTCGGCGGACGTGGTTCCCCGGACCGCGCACACCTTTCAGCTCGCCGAGGGGGCGACTCATCCCTCGGCCACGGTCGACGATGTGGCCTGGCTCGCCGGTGAATGGGTAGGCACGGGCTTTGGCAAACACTTCGAGGAATACTGGAGCGAGCCTTCCGCGGGCACGATGCTCGGCACCTTCAAGCTGATGGATGGCGACACGGTGGACTTCTACGAGCTGATGGAGCTGGCGGTCACAGACGGCCGGCTCGGCTTGAAGGTAAAACACTTCAGCCGTGAGTTTGTCGGCTGGGAGGACAAGCCCGACTACGTGCACTTCAAGTTGGTGGCGATAGAAGAGGACGCAGTGCACTTTGCCGGCATCAGTTTCTACCGCCGGACACCTGACCAGATCGACGCCTATATCGTGATGCGTTCCGGCGAGGACTTTCGCGAAGAGAAACTCAGCTACCGCCGCGTCGACTAGCCGCAGCTATACTGAAGTTATGTCGGTCTCGAAGCTACTCAGCGGGGTACTTGTCCTGGCAGCGTCGCTGGGGGCCGGCAATGTGGTGGCCGAGGACTTTGTGGTCACCACCCTGCGCGCTTCGCCGGGCAAACTGCCGGCGCTGATCGACGCGGTAAAGGCCTACCGCACGGAGCACCGCGGCCGGGTGGTCATCATGCGCCACACCCAGGGCGATCACTGGGACCTCCTGCTGCTGGAGCCCACCCCCGCCAATCCCACGCGGCAACATGACTTTTCGGCTCTGGCGGATTTCCAGCACAGCTTCCTGGCCGAGACCGGCGGCACCTTCAAGGGCTTGCAGCACCAGGCCCATGAGAACGGGCTGTACCACGTGGAAATGTTCCAGGCCCTGGCGGGCAAGCGCGCAGCGCTGATCGACCAGCGCGAGCGGGAGAATCGCTACCTGGCGGATACCGGGCAGGTGGTCAATGTCGTGTTTACCACGGTGATGGGCTCAGACGTGGATGTGTTCACCATTGGTTTTCACGAGAGCCTCGCGGCCTTTGCGAGGGGCCCGACGGTCAGCGATGTCGAGGCGGAAGCCGCAGCAAAAGACGCGGGGTTTGAAAGCCGCGGCGATATCGGTTTCTACCTGCGAAGCCTGCTGACCCGGCACAACGATACCCTCGCGGTTCCGGTGGACTAGCTCATCCCCCGGACTTGTCCTTCTTGAACATGTCTTTCAGGCCTTCGAGCTTTTCGCGGTTCTCGGCGCCGATCTTGTCATCCAGCTTCTTGTTGATTTCTTTCTTTGCGGCGTCCTTCACCAGCTCTTCCAGGTAGTTGCCGACCGCCCGCTCAGCCTGTTTGATCACGCCGCCAATCATTTCCCTGGCCAACTGCTCAGGCGTCAGGCCTGTCTCGGGGTCGCCAATGTTGCTGAGGCGAATCGCAGGCAGCTTCAGGGTCTTGTCGCCGAACTGCTCGGTCTTTACCGAGGCTTCGCTGTTTACGAAGGCGAATTGCTCCATCGCCAGCCGCACGTCCACCGGATCGCCGCTGGGTGGCGGCGCCGGTTCCTCGCTGGCGGGCTTCATGCCGTTGGCGAGTTCGGTCAGGTTGGTGCTGGCGCCTTTCTGTTCGGCGGTCAGTCGCGCCCCGTCGACGCTGACCTCATTGATGATGATCACCGGGCCGGCGAGACTGCCGGGCGCGACCTGGACCGCCACCATGTCCATTTCAAACGCGCCGGAGGAGCTGTAGCCCGGCGGGTTCCCGATGCGCAGGCCGTAGATTTCGCCGCGACCTTCCTTGAGTGTGAACTTGACGTTGGCGACGCTGACCGGCGTTCCCACAACCTCGCTGCCCACGTCTTCGATCACCTGCTTGATAATGGCGTCCAGGTTCTGGAGCACGAGGCCAAAGACGACCACGCACACCGCTATCACCGCCGCTACCAGGCCCAGGATGATTTTTGCTGCGTTACCCATGCTGATGCTCTCCTTCAGGTCGACCCTACTATAGATCAAGTTCACGGCGGTGGGGCATAATGAAGCCCCCCAGAAACACGTTCCAGGGCAACATGTACTACCGCTATTTCGGCCTCAAGGAAGAACCTTTTTCCATTGCCGTCAATCCCAAGTACCTGTTCATGAGCGCCCGCCATCGCGACGCCCTGGCGCACCTGCTGTACGGGGTTGGCGCCGGCGGCGGCTTCATCCTGCTGACGGGAGAAGTGGGTACCGGCAAAACCACGATCAACCGCTGCCTGCTGGAGCAGCTGCCCGCCGATACCGATATCGCGATCATTCTCAATCCGGCACTGGATTCGGATGAACTGCTGGCCACCGCCTGCGACGAGTTCGGCATCGACTACGAACGGGGTGGCGCCACCCTCAAAAGCCTGACCGACCGCCTGCACACCTTTCTGCTGGACAATCACCGCCAGGGTCGCAATACGGTGCTGCTCATCGACGAGGCCCAGCACCTGCAGTTCGAGACCCTCGAGCAGATTCGCCTGCTGACCAACCTGGAAACCAATACCCGCAAGCTGTTGCAGATCATCCTGGTCGGCCAGCCGGAGCTGGCCACCATGCTGGCAAAGCCGGAGCTGCGGCAGCTCAGCCAGCGCATCACCGCCCGCTACAACCTGAAGCCGCTCAATCACCCCGAGACCGATGCCTATATCCGGCACCGGCTGCAGGTGGCGGGGCTCCCGGCCAACCAGGAGCTGTTCCCCCCGCGCGTGGTGAAGGAGATCTATCGAACCACCCGCGGCATCCCGCGATTGATCAACGTGCTGTGTGACCGCGTGCTGCTGGGAAGCTTCGGCCAGAACCAGTCGCGAGTCACCATGAAGATGGTGCGGCAGGCGGTGAACGAAGTCATGGGAGAAGAACCCCAGGCCAGCGGCGGCAGGCGATGGGGCCTTGGCCTCGCTGTCGCAGCCCTGGTGACCCTGCTGGTGGTGGGCGGCATCGCGCTTTGGCCGCAGCTGCAATCGCCTCAGCCAGCAGCGCCGGAAAATACAACGCCGGTGGCGGCCGCACCTGCCACCCCGGAAGTGCTTGCTGCTGAACTCGGACTGGTGCGGGATCGGCAGGCCGCCCTGAAGTCCCTCGCCGGCTACCTGGGGGTCGAGATTCCGCACCGCGAGGAAGCCTGCCGCGCTCTGGAGACACGGGGTTGGCGCTGCGAAGCCCTCGGCGCGGGAAGCTGGCGGGATCTGCTGGAATTCGACCGGCCGGTAGCATTGACGCTGGTGACGCCAGAAAGATTCCTGATGTACGGCGTACTGGTCTCCGTGGAGGGTGAAACCGGCACCCTGCTGAGCGATGGCATGCAGCAGGCGGTACCCCTGGCACAATTGGGCCCCCTGTGGCGGGGTGACTTCGAGCTGATCTGGCAGGCGCCGGAAAACTATGCCGGCCCGGTGGGCCTGGGGGATCGTGGCCCGATGGTGGCCTGGCTGGCGCAGATCTTCGCCACGCTGGACGGCCAGGCACAGCCCCTGGCCCAGGACGAGTTCAACGCGGCACTGGAAGCCCGGGTTCGCCTGTTCCAGCGCCAGTTCAATCTGCGTGACGACGGTGTGGTGGGGCTCAAAACACTGCTCAAGCTCAATTCCGTGCGCGGTGAAGGCACTGCCCTGCTGCAGTCCGGCGCTGAAGTCGCGCAACTGGGCGAGCGCTGATGTCGTTCATCCTCGATGCCCTCAACCGGTCGGACAATGACCGCAACCTGGACCCGGATGTCCCGGGTATCCAGTCAATGCATGGCCCGGCTGCGTTCGAGTCCGCGCCGTTGTGGAGACGCCTGCTATGGCCGGGCATTGCCCTGGTCTTTGCCGTCATGGCCGCCGCAACCTGGTGGTCCGGCCGTGAGTCTGTGCCTCCCCCCGCCGAACCCCTGGCGAGCGCTGCACCGACCCCTGAAACGACCGCTCCCGCGCCGCAGCCGGTAAAGCCCGCGGTGGCCTCGATCCCGCCGCCCGCTCGCAGCGCGAGCCAGCAGGCAGATATTGCCGCCCTCTATGACAGGGCGCCGCAAGCCAGCCGGGAAGCAAGTACTGCCCAGGTGGCCGCTGAAACACCGGCGCCTGCGGCCAAACCGGCGCCGGCCCCGGCGGCTGAGCCGTCACCGCCCGAACCCGCGATGGACGTGGAAGCCCTGGCCCAGGCGGCCCAGGCCGAGCTGGACAATCTGCAGGCCAGCCGCGAACCGGTGGTCGAGCATTCCGCGCCTTTCGTCAATGAACTGCGGCAGTCGGTAAAAGACCAGATTCCCAGCGTGTTCTACAACGCCCACAACTGGTCGCGGGATCCCAGGAAGCGCAGCGTGATCCTGAACAAGCGCGAGTTCCGCGAGGGACAGCGGGTGAAGCCCGGGCTGAAGCTGGTGGAGATTCTCGAGGACAGCATCGTGCTGGATTTCCGCGGCACCGAGTTCCGCCTGCGCTCCCTGAACAGCTGGGTCAACCTGTAGCGCTCAATTGGCATGCACTGGCGATGGTGCTATGGTTTTCCGCTGTGCTTGCTCCACCTGTACCCAGGATATAAAAAATAGAGGGGAACCCAACCATGAAGCTGATTGCCAGCCTTTTGCTATTTTTCGCCGCCACGCTCGCCAATGCCCAGTGCGATAAGCCGACGGCGCCGCAACTCCCGGATGGGGCCACCTCGGACCTGGAGGCCATGGTAGAAGGGCAGAAAGCGGTAAAAGCTTATGTCGCCGGCACCGAGGCCTACCTCGATTGCCTGAACCAGGAAGGGGAAGCCGCGGCTGAGGAAGAAACCCCCGAGGAGCAGCTGGCGCGCATCGAGGCGCACAACAAGGCCGTGGATGATATGGAAGCGGTCGCTTCCTCGTTCAACGAAGAAATCCGCGAGTACAAGGCCAAGGCTCAGTAGCCGCCGCTAGCCGCTCTCTGCCCGCGGCGCCAGGCCGCGGGCGTCACCCCCGTCATCTTCCTGAAGGCCCGGCCGAAATTGGCTGGGTCGCTGTAACCCATTCTCTCGGCAATATCCGCCACACTGAGGGCGGCCTGCTGCAGCAGACTGTCAGCGCACTCTATCTGTGCGGCTTCCAGCAGTGTTCGGTAGGCGCAATCCTGGCGCTTTAATCGCCGGATCAGCGTGCGGGGCGTGGTATGCAGTTGCTCCGCCATCACTTCCAGGGACGGCGCGGGCATGCCGGATCTTTCCCCCAGCCGGATTCGGTCGAAGTGGTTGGCAAGGATGCTGCGCACCTGTGCGCTGGTATCGGATGCAGGTGCCAGTCCGGCAATGATCTGGCGGCACTTGGCGATATTGCTGCGGTAGCCGCTCTCGTCGTACAGGGGCGAGGGAATATGCGCCCAGGATGCGGGGATGCTGAGGGATGTCTCCGGTGCGTCGAACTCACAGGGTGCCCCGTAGATTTCCTCCAGCACGTCACGGTGCTCCGGGGCCGGCCAGGTGAAGGTGATCTTCACGTAATCCCCGACCGGGTGGCCGACGATGGTTTCCACCAGCGCCTCGATCACGCGCATGATCGGTTCGAAGGTATACCGGGTGTACAGGGGGTCGCCGGTCCGGTCCTCCAGGGTAAATCGCAGGCGCTTGCCGCTGCGCTGGAGCCCGGCGGACAGGGTGGTGATGCGCACCGGGTAGTAGGTGGCCATGACCTCCAGGGCGGCACCCAGGCTGGGTGCGCTGAGTGCGGCAAAGCCCAGGGGGCCGTGGGTGCTGATATGAAGCTGTACCCCAATCCGGGCGGCCCAGTCCGGCTCCGCACCGCTGCTGTCAATATTGTGGGTAATGCGACGCATCAGCTCGAAGTCCACGTACTCCAGCTTCGCCAGCGTGGATTCAGTGAGGCCGGTGCCGGCCAGCACCTGCTCCGGTGCCAGCTGGCTGGCACGCAGGTAGAGCTGCGCGTAGGCGGATGAGACCAGCAGGGGTAATTCCATGGGGGGAGTATGAGGCAGGTGGGCGTATATGTCACTTTATGACCATAAATTTGTCACAAACTGAAATCTGTGCCACCCACCGGCTGGGGTAATCTACACTCATGTACAAAACCCGGACACATAACGAGAGAGGGTTCCCGCAATGATTACCTACACCCTGGAGCATCCCGAAAAGGGGCTCATCAGTTACACCGACAAGAAGCGCTACCTGTGGCTGAGTTCGGTCTTCATGCCGATCTTCCCGATGATGGGCATCTTCGCCTTCTACGCCACCGGCAGCGAGTGGGCCCTGGGCATCCCGCTGTTTTTCACCTACCTGGTGATCCCTTTCCTGGACTGGGCCATCGGCAGCGATGAGAACAACCCGCCGGAGGAGATCGTTCCCCAGCTGGAAGAGGACCGCTACTACCGGATTCTCACCTACATCACCGTGCCCATGCACTTCATCGTGCTGATCGCGATTGCCTGGTTTGTGGGCACCACCGAGCTGTCCGTGTGGGCAGTGCTGGCGCTGGCGATTACCGCCGGCAGCTATTCAGGGTTGGGTATCAACACAGCCCACGAGATGGGTCACAAGAAAACGAAACTCGAGCGCTGGCTGGCCAAGATCGTGCTGGCGGTGCCTGCCTACGGCCACTTCTGCATCGAGCACAACCGCGGCCACCACACCGAAGTCGCCACGCCGGAAGACCCGGCCAGTTCGCGCATGGGTGAATCCATCTACAAGTTCATGCTACGTGAGATTCCCGGCGCCTTTTTCCGCGGTTGGAACCAGGAGAAGGTCCGCCTGGAGCGCCAGGGCAAGTCAGCCTGGCACTGGAAGAACGACATCCTCCAGTCCTTCGCCATCTCCGCGGTGCTGCAGATCGGCCTGATCGTGGCCTTCGGCTGGATCATGATTCCGTTCCTGATGATTCACAACTTCTGGGCCTGGTACCAGCTGACCTCGGCAAACTACATCGAGCACTACGGGCTGCTGCGGGAGCGGGATGAGAACGGCCGCTACGAGCGCTGCCAGCCCCACCACAGCTGGAACGCCAACTACATCTTCAGCAACATCGTGCTGTTCCACCTGGAGCGCCACTCTGACCACCACGCCAACCCGACCCGGCGCTACCAGAGCCTGCGCAACTTCGACAACCTGCCGGAGCTGCCCAACGGCTACTACGGCATGTACCTGATCGCCTACTTCCCGTGGCTCTGGTACAAGGTCATGGACAAGCGGGTGCTGTCGCTGCCGCACATCAACGGTGACCTGAGCAAGGTCAACATCGACCCGGACAAGCGCGATGAGATCTATGCGCGCTTCGGAGGCGGTCAGACACCGACGGCGGTGGCCGCCTGATGGCCGTCTACGAATGTCCCGGTTGCGGATACCGCTACGACGAAGAGGAGGGGGATGAGCACGAGGGCTATCCCCCCCAGACTTTTTTTGGCGACCTTCCCGCGGACTTCACCTGTCCTGACTGCGGGGTTCGCTACAAGGAAGACTTCGTGAAGCTGGAAGAGAAGCCCGGGCACCACGAACACTGATCTTATAGTGCTTCGCCGAACCGGTCGCCGAAGCACATCTTTTCCACCGGCCGCCGCGAAATGGGGCCATGCCCCTTGCCCACCGGGTAGCCCAGGGGAATGAAGGCGCAGGTATACCAGTCCTCGGGAATCTCCAGCAGCGCCTTCACGTCCTTTTCCGCGTAGCACAGTAGGGTGGTCAGCGTGCAGCCCACCCCTTCGTTCACACAGGCCAGCATCAGGTTCTGGATCGCCGGGTAGACCGAACCGCCGCCGACCACAGAGGGGCGGTCCATCTCCGCATCGGTGATCGCCATCAGGCGCGGATTGAAACAGGCCACCAGGATCACCGGGGCCGAGCCCAGGTGTTCGCCCAGGTGGTCCGCCGCGGCCAGCATGCGCTCCTGCTTCTCAAGCGCCTCGCCTTCCATCCCTTCCAACCCCTTGCGGTGCATGGCCGCATACCGTTCCCACAGGGGCTTGTACAACACGCCCAGCTGCTGCTTGAGCGCCGCATCCCTCACCGCCACCAGCCGCCAGGGCTGCAGGTTGCCGCCGCTGGGGGCCCAGGTGGCCGCCTGCAGGATACGCCGCAGGACGTCGTCAGGGATCGGGTCTTCGCGCAGTCGGCGCACGGCCCGCAGGGTGCTCATGGCCTCGTACAGGGGGATGGACGTGTCGGTCATCGCGGTATCCGTGGGTTGGCAACGGGGAAGAAGATAACAAAGCGACCTTGCAAAATATAGCTCAGCTATAAATAATTACTGAAAATTAGAGTGTGACTATATTTTTGTGAAAGCACGTCTCCAGGCCCCAATCCCCGCAGCGGGAGCCGCTGATAGCACCGCGCCGGGCAAGATTGAGCGAACCCGCCAGAGCCTGGTGCGTGCGATCCGTGAGGAAATCGCCGATTCCGGCAACTTCACGGCGGACAGCGTCGCCGCCCGCGCAGGAACCTCCCCGGCCACGTTCTATAACCACTTTGCCAGCAAGGACGACGCGTTGGTGGCCGCCTACGCCGCGCTGATGGCCGACCTGTCGGAAACGGTGTCCCGCCACTGTCGCATCGAGCGCCTGCTCGACCAGGGAATGGAGAAGTTCGCCGCCAGTTGGCTGCTGAGCTGCGCCGGGTTCTTTGCCCGCAACGCGGCCCTGTTTCGGCTGGCCCAGGCGGCGCTGGAGCGCTCCCGGGAGCTGCGGGAACTGTTCCGCGAGTCCGAGGAGTCGATCATCGAGGTCTACCGCCGCTTTATCGAACTGGGGCAGGCGGCAAACGTGATTCGCGCGGGGGACTCCCTCGCCATGGCCCAGGTGCTCGCAGTGGTGAGCGAGGGCTGGTACCACCCACTTATCCAGAAACTCGAGCCGGGCAGCCCGCTGCACCGGGAGATGACCGGGGCCCTCGCCAGGGCGCTGGGTCCGGACGGAGGACACTAGTCGTGGAGCAAATCGATATTCTCACCCAGGCGGCGAGGCTGAGCCGTGAACACTATGAGCGGGCGGACGACATAGAGCAGGCCCGTCGCATTCCCGCGGAGATATCGCGGCAGATGGCTGAAGCCGGAATATACCGCCTGGGGGTGCCCGCCGCGGTTGGCGGGCTGGAAGCGCCGCCGGCAGTCAGCAGCGAGGTGTTTGAAACCCTGGCCCGGGGCGATGCCTCCTGCGCCTGGGTCGCATTTATCGGCGCGACCTCGGGCACGGCGCTCGCCAGTATTCCCGAAGCCGCCGCGGCGGAAGTCTTCTCGCGCCCCGATACGCTGGTGACCGGCGTGTTTGCCCCCACGGGCCGCGCTGAGAAAGTCGACGGCGGCTTCCGGGTGTCCGGCCGCTGGCAGTGGGGCTCCGGCAGCCAGAACGCCGACTGGGTGCTGGGAGGCTGTATGCTGATGGAAAACGGCGAGCCGATGCTGGATGAGGCGGGCCGCCCGCGCAATCACATGATGATCCTGCCGGCCAGCGAGGTTGAATTCCTCGATACCTGGCAGGTCTCGGGCCTCTGCGGCACCGGCAGCCTGGACTACCAGGTCGAGGACGTGTTCGTACCCGAAGAGCGGGCGGTGGGCTATCTGCCCACGGACGATTCAGCACCGACCCCGCTGTACGCCTTCCCCAATTTCACATTCCTGGCGCTGGGCATCGGCGCGGTCTGCATGGGCATTGCTCGCGCCGCCATCGATGAGCTGGTCGAGCTGGGCGTCCAGAAAAAGCGCCGCGGCGCTCGCAAGACCATTGCCCACAAGTCCAGTGCCCAGGCCACGTTGGCGGAGTCGGAAGCGGCCCTGCGCAGCGCGCGGCTGCTCTACTACGATGCGCTGGAAAAGGCCTGGGACAGCGCCCAGGCCAACCTGGAGGTGAGCGTGGAACTGCGCCGTGACCTTCGCATGGCCACCACCCACGCGGTGCAGGTGTCTGCTGAGGTGGTCGACGAGATGTACAAGCTCGGCGGCGGTGCGTCGGTCTACAAAACCTCGCGCCTGCAGCGCTACTTCCGGGATATCCATGTGGCCACCCAGCACATCATGGTGGCGCCCCAGACCCTCGAAACCGTCGGCAGCCTGCTGTTCGGTCTCGAGACCGATACCTCCATGCTTTAGGAGAGCGACGGTGAGCCAGGAATACGATATTGAAACTGCGGGCTACAGCCGCTTCAGCTTCGAGCGGGACGGCCGGGTGCTCGAGGCGTCCATTACCTCGGACCACCCGGTCAACGGCGTCGACGGCATCATGCACGAGGAAATGTCACGCGTGTTTGCAGACCTGCAGCGGGACACCGGCAGCGACATCATCGTGCTCACTGCAAAAGGGCGCGCCTTCTGTGCCGGTGGGGACTTCGACTGGTTCCAGGAACAGGTGGACGACCCGGCGACATTCCGGGCCATCGCCTGGGATGCGAAGCGCATCGTCTCGAGCCTGCTGGAAATGGAGAAACCGATCATCTGCCGATTGAATGGCGCCGCTGCCGGGCTGGGCGCGACCATCGCCCTGCTGTGCGATGTCATCGTCGCCGACGAGAACGCGGTGATCGGCGACCCCCACGTCAAGGTTGGTCTTGTCGCCGGCGACGGCGGCGCGCTGATCTGGCCGCAGCTGGTGGGCTACGCGAAAGCCAAGGAGCTGCTGTTGACCGGGGATATGCTCAGCGCGGCTGAGGCGAAGGAGCTGGGGTTGATCAACCACGCAGTACCTTCGGATCAACTGGATGCGAAAGTCCGTGAGATCGTGGGCAAGATTACCGGCAATCCCCGCTGGGCCGTGCGCTGGACCAAGTCGGTAGTGAACATTCCCCTGCGGGCCCTGGCGGCCCAGACCATGGACGCAGCCATCGGCTGGGAGAGCGTGTCCAATTTCCACGACGATCGCCGCGAAGCGGTCGCCGCCATGCGCGAGAAGCGTGCGCCCAAACTGACCGGAGAGTGAGATGAGCCAGCCTAGCTTTGCTCATGAACCTGAGCACGTCACGGAGATCCGGCGCCAGCTGCAGCGTTTCGTCGAGGAAAAAGCGCCGCGCGAACTGCGGCGGCAGTGGGACCGTGACCACACCTGGCCCCGGGACCTGTTCCGCGAGATCGCCGAT
Source organism: Halieaceae bacterium (assembly GCA_965601975.1). Lineage (GTDB taxonomy): Bacteria > Pseudomonadota > Gammaproteobacteria > Pseudomonadales > Halieaceae > JANQIO01. The sequence continues at coordinate 3,500,894 of OZ271856.1, read as the reverse complement.
ATGGGCCTGGTCGGGCTGACCATCCCGGAAGAGTACGGCGGTGCGGGCCAGGACCTGGTGGCGGCGGTCGCGGTGATTGAAGAGCTGTCACAGGTTGGCGCTTTCATTGCCGGCCCCTACATTCACGCGGCGTTCTACGGCGGCATGAACCTGGCGGAGAACGGTTCGGAAGAACAGAAGAAAGCGCTGCTCCCGAAGATCGCCGGCGGCGAACTGTTGCTCTGCTACGGACTGTCCGAGCCCAACGTCGGGGGCGACCTGGCCAGTGTCGAGACCCGCGCGGAGAAGCGCGACGGCGAGATCGTCATCAACGGCGCCAAGCGCTGGTGCACGGGCGCCGACTGGTCCGACACCATCTACTGCCTGGTGCGCAGCGGCGAGCCGGACCAGCGCTACAAGAACCTGTCCCTGCTGTTGATCCCGACAGATAGCCCAGGGATCAGCATGCAGCCCATCGAGCACGCCAACCTGCGCTACACCGCGTCCATGGATGTGTACTTCGAGGATGTCCGCGTCGGTGAAGATGCGATTGTCGGCGGCCCCGATATGTGGAATCAGGGCTGGAAACAGCTCTCAGGGCGCGCTCTCGATGTGGAGAAGATCGAGATCACCGCCTGCGCCTACGGCTTTGCGCGCGCGGCCGTGGAGGAGGCCTGGCAGTATGCACAGGAGCGAGAGCAGTTCGGCAAGCCGATTGCGCAGCACCAGGCTGTCCGCCACAAGCTTGTCACCGCAAAGACAAAACTGCAGGCGGCCCGGCATATGCTCTACCACGGCGCCTGGCTCGCGAACGAGGGCCTGCCCTGTTCGGTGGAAACCTCCATGGCGAAGCTGTTCGTGGCGGATGTCGGTGTCGAGATCGCCCTGGCCTGCCAGCAGGTCATGGGCGCCTATGCGATGTCCGACGCCTACGATATCGAGCGCAATGTGCGCGACCTGCTGGGCATGCCCATTGTCGGGGGCTCCTCTGATATGCAGAAGAACAACCTGGCCAGCATGTTGAAGCTCTGAGGAGACACCATGGACCTGTACGATGTCATGCGCACCACGTTTGCCGCGCGCGAATACACCGATGACCCGCTGCCCGACGAGCTCCTGTACGAGTGGATCGAGAACGCCCGCTTCGCCCCCAGCGGCGGCAACCGCCAGGCGGGTCGCATTATCGTGGTGCGGGACAAAGACGTGCAGGGCAAGCTGGCCGATATCACCATCCCACCGGCCAAGCAGTACACCGCCCAGGTGATGGCGGGGGAGACGCCGTTCAATGTGCTCAAGCCGACTGCATTGAGCCCCGAGGACATCGCCAGTACTGAGCACGCGCCACCGCTGGTGGAGCATATCCGCAAGGCGCCGGTATTACTGGTGGTCTGCGCGGATCTCGGCGCGCTGGCGGCGATGGACAAGGACCTGGACCGCATCGGCATGGCCATCGGCGCTTCGATCTACCCGCTGGTGTGGAACATCCTGCTGGCGGCCCGCGCCGCGGATTACGGCGGCACGTTCACCACCCTTAGCCTGGTGGTGGAAGACCAGGTGAAGGAGATGCTCGGTATCCCCGAGACCTGGGCGGTGGCCACCCTCGTACCGCTGGGCAAACCTGTGAAACTGCTGACCAAACTCAAGCGTAAGCAGGTCGAGGAATTTGTCGTCCGCGAGCAATTCGACGGCGAGGTGTTCTCCCGCTAGTGCACCTTGCGGCAGGGAGCCGAGTCCCTGCTGCGACAGCTTTTCTCCGGCGGTTTTTCACCGTAGCGACTGCGCAGGAAGCCGCCCTCGCCATCCTCTTCCCCTTCGCTGCGCTGGGAGACAATGCCGGTGGCGAAGGTCGTGGAGAAGTCCAGTCCCGGTATGTCACCGCTGACGTCAAAAGACGTGGGGTGACCGTCTCGCACCGGCCAGGCGCCGCAGGATTCTCCCCTGCCACAGATCTGGAAGTTGCTGTCGAGGTCGCTGCCGGAAACGATCTGGTAGCGCCCCGCCGGTACATCGTTGAACTGGTAGCTGTATGTACCGTTGGACACCGCCGCCGTGACCTGCTGGTTGATGTCGCCACTGTCGGCGTTGATGAGCAGCACGTACTGGGGACCCGCGTCGGTATTCTCGCTGTCGCCCGGTCCCAGCTTGTAGGCCCTTACGGGGACCTCGGTATCCCCTGCGCTGCTGGAAACGACGATCTCCTTCCCGCGCAGGCCTTCCGCCAGGGAGGCACGATCGATGCTAACGAGATAGGTACCCTGACCGCTGGCGTCGACTTCGAACGGGGTTACCGTGATCCAACTGGCGTTGGGTGCAACCGATGTCACGGTCAGGCTGCCGGTGCCACCGTTTTGCACGTCCAGCAACAGGGTCTCCGTGGAAGTTCCAAAGTTCAGCGTAGAGGGATAGACGAACAGGGAGGGCAGGTTGTCGATATCCTCGCCCGTGGCCAGGGACTGGGCGGCCAGCACCGCCTTGTTGGCGTTGATCAGGCCCCAGCCAAACTGGTCGTCGCGGCCGGGATCGCCAATGTCATCGGTGATTTGCCCGCTGGCCAGCAGCGTGTTCAGGGTCTCCAGGTCCAGCCCCGGGTACACGGACTTCATCAGGGCGACCACGCCCGCCATGTGCGGACTGGCCATGGACGTGCCCTGCAGCAGCGTGTAGGTAGGCTCGATGAAGGCACCGGTATCGTCCGCCGCGGTGCTCAGCACCATATCGTCGAAACCGTCGCCATTGACGTCACCGGTGGCTGCGTCACCGCCGGGGGCAGCGACGCTGATGCGGCTGCCGAAGTTGGAGTAGGAGGCCAGTTCCCGGTTGATATTGGTGGAGCTGACCGAGACGGTGGACTCATATCCCGCCGGGAATGCGGGCACATCGCTGGAGCTGTTACCGGCGGCCGCGACCGAGATAATGCCGCGCTCTCTCACCTTGTCGTAGACCCGCTCCTCGGATGAGCTGTACGGGCCTTCCAGGCTCAGGTTGATGATGTCGGCGGGGCGCTCGGGCGTTGTGCCTGAATCATTCGACAGCCCCGCCGCGTAGCGCACGGCCTGCATGACGTCATAGGTGGAGCCCACGCCCCCGCCGCCCAGTCCTCTCAGCGGCATGATCTTCGCGTCCCAGGCCGTGCCGGCACCGCCGGTGCCGTTATTGGTGGCCGCCGCCACGGTGCCTGAAACGTGGGTGCCATGGAAGGTGCTGGAGATAAGCCCGCCGCCGTCACCGGTATCCGTGGGATCCGGGTCGATACCGTCCCCATCGTAGGACAGGAATCGGCTGGAGACGAAGTCATAGCCCTGAACCAGCTGCCCCTGCATATCGGGATGTTCTGGGCGGATGCCCGAGTCAACCACGGCGACGATGACCCCCTCGCCGGTGCTCTTGTCCCATGCCGCCGGCAGCTTGATCTGCTCGTAATGCCAGGATTGCTCATTGTAGAGAATGTCGGTGGGCACAGCGCTGGCTCGAACCAGGTAGTTCGGGTCTGCTGTCAGCACCTGGCCGGATTTGCGGAGTTCCTTGATGGCCAACAGGGTTTCCAGCTTGCGATCGCGCGTGCTGGCGATGCCGGGCTTTTGTTGCAGGGTCAGCAGGTTGATGCGGTCCGGTGCACCCTTGACCTGCATACCTGTTAAGGCTGCTCGCGCCGACATGCTGACGACCCCGGACTGCGATGTATCGAAATGGGCCACAATCTCGCCGGGTACAAATTCGTCCGAGAGCCTGAGCAGTCCGGTCACGGCAGACTCGGCGCCGCCACCGAAGGTCAGCCGGTAGGCTGTATAGAAGCTCGCGAGGTTTACCCTGACCACAAACTCCCCGTCGTAGGGTGCCTGCAGCTGTTCTACCCGGTCGATTCCCATGGAGGAGTCGAGCAGATTTTCGCTCTCATCGTAGAGGTACAGGTCGAGATCGGTGGATTGGGGCGAATTGGCGTGCACCAGCGTGATGAATTGGCCCTGCAAGAGGCTTACGCGGAAGTAGTCGTCAAGATCGCCGTTCTCGAAGCTGCGCCCCTGGAAGCCGCGCCCGGGTTCGTTGACATAGCCGCCGACGACGCCGGGGGTGACGATCTCCTGCGCATTCGCGAACGAGGAGTTGTCTGCGAAGGGGGCGTTTCTGTCATTGACGTCACTGTCCAGCTGGCTGCCGGGAGTCACCGTGATGGTGCCGCTCAGGGTGTTGCCGTCTGAATTCTCCGGAGGCAGGCCCAGCACGGCACGGGACAGTTCCAGCAGCTGTGCTTCGGGCGCGTTGTCCCGCACTGCCGCGGACAGGTTGTCCACCAGTGATAGGTCGCGCAGATAGGTGTCCGGGTTGGCGTGTCGAACCCACAGCATGACATCCTGGTAGTTGATGTTGTCGTCGCCGTTGATATCAATCACTACTTGCCGGGCTGCCTTGTCCAGCTCTTTCTGCAATGCGGAATCGCTGAGGCTGTCGATGTCCGGCTGCAGCACCCGGTAGATCGCCTCCGTCAGGGCACTGACATTTCCCTCTGCCACCTGCGCGCCGGTCAGGATCGCGTGCCAGCTGCCCAGGACGTCAGCCGGGGCGGCGTCCAGCACCAGGTCGGTATTGGCATCCTGGTCCACACCCTGGCTGGCGGTCGCCAGGTAGAAGCTGGTGTCATCGTAGACGTCCGGGTTGGGGAAGACGTTGCCCAGCTCCGCCATCCTGCGCCGATCGGTCCAGCTGTCCCAGGTGCCGGGGTTCTGCTGGCGCACGTCCGCAAGCGGGGGGCTTGTCAGGTTTACCGTGAAAAGATTCTCTGTGTCCCTCAGTGGCTGGATGGTGACGGTAGCCTCGGTGACAGGGCCGCCCAGCTGCAGGTGCAGGCAGCTGGTCAACAGCGCGGTGATCAGTACGCCTGCAAAGACTCGCACTCTGGCTGCGGGCATCGTGGCTCTCCCCGAAGCTACTGGCGCGATGTTTACGCGCAGCAGCCCCTTCCACATCAAGTGTATTTACACTAAACCTTAGAAGCCGCGCGTTGAACTGGCTATGTCAAAAATCGAATTAGTGTAGAGCGTAGCCATGTTTCGCGCCGCGCTTGATGTCTGTCAAGCTTGCCGCGGCCGCTCCGGCGGCACATATCGTGCAGGCACAAAAAAACCCGCACCGGCTTTGCCGGTGCGGGCTCGTTTTAATGCTCCGAGTGCTTAGAAGTTGTAGCGCAGGCGTGCGCCGTAGACTTCACCCTCGTCGATCATGGCGGCGTGTGAACCCGCCAGCACCGGTACGTCGAAGCTGTAGATCTGCGCTTCCTCGTCGGTGATGTTGCGGCCATAGACCATGACTTCCCAGTCGTCGTTGGCCCCGCGCAGGCCGAAGCGCAGGTTGACCTTCGTGTAGTCATCGGCCATGTCGAGCGGGTCCAGGTCGCCCTGGGTGTCGAACTCGTCGGAGTAGTTGACCTCACCCCCGGCGAAGAACTCCATGCCGTTGGCCAGCAGGCGGCTGTAGTCGAAGAACGCCGATGCCGTGATGTCGGGCGCGAAGGTGGTGTTCTCGCCGGACAGGTCGTTGATGGTCGCGCCGGGCTGGCCGGTACCGCAGAGCGGATCGGCATCCTGCTGAGCGGCAGTACAGGGTGCGGTGTCGTACTCGTTGTACTCCGCATCCAGCCAGGCGCCGTTCAGGCCCAGGCGAAGGCCTTCGGTAACCTGCCACAGCGTGTCGAACTCGATGCCCTTGATCTCCGCCTCGGCGGCATTGGTGACCGCGAAGCCGACGCCCTGGAAGATGGACACCTGCAGGTCGTCGTACTCGGTGTAGAAGGCCGCCCAGTTGAAGGTCATGGCGCCGTCGAGCAGACGGTGCTTGCCGCCGATCTCATAGGCCACCACGCTCTCGTCGTCGAACTCGAACTGATCGTTCGGGCGGGTAATGTCGTAGCACTGTTCCGGCAGCTGTCCGGGCGCACAGGGCCAGGTGGCCGGCACAATGTCGCCGGGCTCGCCATCGTCCGCCGCGGTAAAGCCGCCGGACTTGAAGCCTTCGGAATAGCTGAGGTACACCATGGTGTCATCGTTGATGTCCCACTGCAGGTTGGCTGACGGCAGCAGGTCGTCGGTGTCCCGGTCTTCGTCGTAGTCGTACAGGTAGGTGTTGAAGTTAGTCGCCTGGGTCAGGTAGAGGAAGAAGTCGTCTACGCGAACGTCGAGCCCGCCCAGGTCATCGCTCAGGAACTGCGAGCTCTCAACGTCCTTGGTTTCATCCGCATAGCGCAGGCCCAGGGTCAGGCGCAGGTCATCGCGGAAGCTGTAGGTGCCCTGGGCAAACAGCGCCCAGGAATCGGTTTCCAGCTCGAAGGCATGATTCCGCGCAATCTGGTTGGCGTTGTAGTTACCGGCCGTCAACGCGGTCAACAGGCTGGGAACGCCGAGCACCTGTTCCACCAGGCCACCCATGTTCAGGTCGATGGTCACACGGCGGTCGAATTCCACCGTGTTGGTTTCCCAGTAGGCGCCTGCCAGGTATTCGAACTTGCCGCCGGTGGGCGACGCGATGCGGATTTCCTGACTCCACTGGTCAAAGTCCTGTTCGTCATCCCGGGCGATGAACTGCAGGGGCAGCCAGTCACAGTCACAGCCGTCGGTGTACTCGTAGGCCGAGTAGCCGGTGATAGCGGTGACCGTGTAGTCGCCGAAGAAGTAGTTGATGGTCAGGACACCGTTGTCCGTGTCCTGGTCGCTGGACTCCTCATACTGGCCGACGGCCACGCCCTGGGCGCCACCGGTGGGGCCGAGGTTGTTGTCCTTGAAGATGGTGAACTCATCGCCTGCCGCGCCCGCCAGTTCGTCGGCATAGAACGTATCAGTCAACAGGTAGGCGATATTGGCGAAGGCGCTGCGGTTGGGGAACAGCTCATCCCTGGTTGCCTGGTCCGCATAGGTGTGTACGCCCGAGGCGACACCGGTGCGGTCCAGGTTGGACTGGCCCCACTTGAAGTTCACGTCCCAGCTGTCGTTCGGTGACCACACGCCGGTGAAGCGGTAGTTCCACTCCTCGATCTGGGGTTCATCCTCATCGAGGAACTTGTTGTCCACGTAGCCGTCGGTTTCCCGGTAGCGGCCCGCCAGGCGCATGGCAAAGTTCTCGCCCACGGCGCCGGACACCATGCCCTCGCCGATGTAGCCCTCGTTGGTCTCCGCGGAGAAGTCCACGCGACCGTTGAACTCTTCATCAAGGGCGGGATTGGCGGTCAGGATGCTGATGGCGCCGGCGACCGTGTTGCGGCCGAACAGCGTGCCCTGGGGTCCGCGCAGGACCTCGACACGCTCGATGTCCATAAACGGGGCCCGGTACTGGCGCCCACGGCCCATGTAGATGCCGTCGATATACATGCCGACAGACTGTTCAAAGGCCTGGTTGTTACTGGAGCCCATGCCGCGCATGTAGATATTGGTGCTGACCGGGGCATCGGAGATGAACAGGTTGGGCACATAGTCCGCGAGCGCGGCCATGTTGGGAATGCCGGCATCCTGGATCTGGTCGCCCTGGATCGCCGATACGGAAACCGGTACATCCTGCAGGCTTTCCGCGCGCTTGGTCGCGGTAACGATTACTTCTTCGAGCATGGCCTGGCTCATTGCCAGCGGGCTCGCCGCCGCCAGTGCCAGTGCCGCAACAATGGGTGTCTTTCTGAATTCAACAGACATGCGGAGTCCTCTTTTGACGTCTTATAGTTATTCAGTCATTTTTTATTTTGCTGCCAGCCTGTACCGCGCTGGCACGACGGGCTGATTCAATAATAATCAACGACTTACGCTATTCCTAGCGGAAATTCGGTGATAGTTCCCATTTATACGGTGAATGATTTCGCCGTTTACACGGTTTTAGTGGGGCATATATTCGCCGCCGTTCACGTCGAGCTGGGCGCCGGTCATGGCGCAGGAGTAATCCGAGGCGAGGAAGATGGCCACTTTCGCACAGTCGCCGTCTTCGGGGATGGTCCCCAGCGGAATGCCTTTCTCCACCTGGGCCTTGACGCCAGCGGCGCCGTCGGGATGGGTGTCCTTCATCATTTCCATGTAGAACTCCACCGGCGGACCCCACATCCAGCCCATGAACGCGGAGTTGACGCGGATCTTGTGCCCGCCGAGTTCTGTGGCGAGGTGGGCAGTGGCGCTGGCCAGGGCCGCCTTGGACGCGGCATAACCCCCCTGGGTCGCCAGCGGTTTGCGGGTCACCATCGTGTTGATCATGACGATGGCGCCGCCGCCCTGCTGTTTCATCTGGGGTACGGTCGCGAGGGTCAGGTTCATGGTGCCGAACAGGTTTACGTCCATGGCTGCGCGCCAGCCATCGAGATTGGCCTGCTCGATGGGCTCGAAGGTCCCGGGATTGAAGGCGGAATTGATCAGCGCATCGACCCGGCCGTACTCGGCAACGGTGGCCTCCACCAGCGCCTGGCACTGGGCGGCGTCGGCGATGTCCGTCGGCACCTTGAGCACAGGGTTGTCGAGTCCCGCGGCGCGAATTTCCGCCTCGCTGCCATCGAGCTTTTCCGGTGTGCGTGCCGCGATGGCAAGTTTTGCACCCTGCCTGGCGGCTTCCAGCGCCAGTTCGCCGCCGAGTCCGGGGCCGATGCCCGAAACGATGACCACCTTGTCTTGCAACAGCATGCTTGCCTCCTACGGGTTCCGTGTATGCATTTTCGCCGACTGTTGTTAGGCTGAGCCGACCACATTCGCAGAATAGGCAAACTATGGAAGGGCTTGTAGCGTGGCTGCCGCGAGTCGGCGCGGTACTGATGCTATTGATCGGGCTGGTGGGTTTCTTTAAACCGCGCGCCTTCACCGATCAGATGCAGATCCAGCTCGGCAGCAACATGGCGATCAGCGAAATCCGCACCGTATTTGGCGGCATCAATCTCGGGGGCGGGCTGATGGCGCTGCTGCTCAACGCGCCGCTGGTCTACATGACGCTGGGTGTGGCCTGGTTCTTCGGCCTGCTGGCCCGTTTCTATTCCATGCTGGCAGATGGCTCGAGCCTGCGGGAGAGCCTGCCGGGAATCACGATCGACGCCGTGCTGTCTTTCCTGTTCCTCTCGGGCCTGCTGTTCAGTCCCTAGAAAAACAGGCCCACGGTGGGCAGCCGAATGTCGGCCATGTCCATGACGATTTCACGGCTCAGGATGGTGAAGCCGGCGCCATGCTCAACCAGGCGGTCGCGCCGCTGGCCTGCATACTGAAAGTCGTTGCTGCCTGGCCTCGCATAGGCCAGCAGGAAGTTGCTCAGTACCTCCAGCTGTTCGCCGTCCCGCGAGAGAACTTCCACATTGCCGACAATGCGCCGGGTGCGCGCCGGCGGGTTTTCCGCCCAGCTGTTTCGCTTGTAGGCGCGCTCCACCCGCAGTGACAGGTGAATGATGTTCTCTTCCCGCAGGGGGCAGCCTTCGGAGTCCAGGTCCTCCAGCTCCCGCTCGACGCTGATCATGCCCTGGTCCCCGACGGCGCGATTGTCCACCAGTGGGTTCCCCCGGGCCGGCATGGAATAGCTGATCGCCGGATCGCACAGCGCCAGCCAGTCCTGGTAGCGGCGGCCGTCCAGCAGCCGCGCCTCCTGAAAGTAAAACTGTTCCACCCGGTGCTGCAGCTCGAGATCGGTCATGGGGCGGCAGCCTGGTAGTCGGCAATCGCATCGCGCCAGCGCTGGAAAAAAGCCCGGGCGTAGTATTCGTTCGCGGTATTGCTCACCAGCCCTGGCAGGTCCGGGTGCTCCGCTTCCTCGTTCATCCCCAGGCCGTAGAAGAACGGGCGGTCGTCGGCGTAGTCAATAGCGGCGCCGCGGTATTGCTGCATCCAGCTCTCGGCGTCTTCCTGTTCCACCATACCGCCGGGTCCGAAGAACGACGTGTAGTTGGTGCGCAGCAGTTTTTTCAAATGGGGCGGTGCATCGGCCGGGACCACGGACCAGGACCAGTACTCAACCTTGCCCGGTGCGCGGGGGTGCGACACCTTCAGCGAGGCGTTGGACCAGAGAAACGACAGGTTGGGGTAGACCCCGTAGGTGAGCCCCTTCATGCGGGCGCGAACCGGGCCCACGCGTTCCGCCGCCCTGGCATGAAGGTCGCGCAGGTAATCCTGCAGTTCCTGACCCCCGGTCTGCCCGGTGATGCTCTCGAAGCCCCAGGCGTAGTCTTCCAGCGGTGCGTCTTCGGGGAACAGTCGAAACGTGGCGCCGTGGCCGGGCCGGGTCACGGCGGAGTAACCGAGGTCGATGATCTCCTGGTTGGCGCTGTCCGGGATGATGGAGGCGTGCAGGTAGGGCCCGTGATTGACGTCCCCCAGCTGGTTCTCCATGGGCAGCTTCCAGTTGGCATCCAGGATCCAGCGGTGGGGCGCGCCGACGATCTCCACGCCGCCCTCGAAGCGATCGAAGAAGGCGTCGAGATAAAAGCGCATATCGCCGAGGTAATCCTCCAGTGACTCGATGTCCTCCCGGAAGCTGCCGAAGACCAGCCCGCGCCAGCTCTCCAGTCGCGGCACTGGCTTGAGGCCTAGCTGGCTCTTGTCGGGCTTGCACCGGAGCTGCCGTTCCTGCGGTATGGCGACCAGTTCGCCGCTCACGGTATAGGACCAGTTGTGATAGGGGCAGACGAAGCGTTTGGTGTTGCCGTGGTCCGCCCGGCAGACCGGCAGGCCGCGGTGTGTGCAGCTGTTCACCGATGCGTGCAGTGCGCCGTCATCGCCGCGGGCCAGGATGACCGGCGTTTCACCCATAAAGGCCTGGATGAAGTTGCCGGGATTTTTCAGCTGTGACTCATGGCCCAAGTACAGCCAGCTGCGGCCGAAAATCGCCTGCTTTTCCAGCGCGTAGACTGCTGGGTCGCTCCAGCAGCGCCGGCTGACCAGACTGGCATCTTCGTTGACCAGTTGGTGAGGGTCTGCGAACACGCCGGCTCAGAGGTTCCCGTAATCGCCGCCCGGCACCACCAGCGGTTGGTCAACGTGCCACAGCATATTGAGGTGCCGGTGGGTGAACAGGGCCTGGCGGTCTCGCATCACGATGCGATCCTCGTAGCGGATGCCGACTTCCCACTTCCACTCCTGCCCATCCTTCTCATAAATGTGGGTGGCGAGGCAGTAGGCCTCGCCCTGGTAGCAGCCTTCCTCCCAGTGCCCGAACACGTTGCCGATCATGTGCATGGTCACCCGGAAGTTGTGGAGCAGTTGGAGCTGATCGCAGAATTCCGCGATGTTGTGGCATTCGAAGCCGGGCGCGGAAACCTGCACGTCCTCGGTCATGATTTCGGGCAGTCGATCGAATGTGCGATCGTCGATGATTCGCGCGTACTCTACCGCCAGGCGGCGTGGTGCATCTGCATCCAAGGTCTCATCCTCCCTCTGCTATCCTGCTGGAATGTAGCAGTCATCCAGCGAGGACGCCCATGGAACCGATGCCGGAAAACGAAATTGAAGTCCAGTTGTCCAAATTGCCAGACTGGTCCCGGGACGGGAACACCATCGGTCGAGAGTTCGTGTTCAGGGATTTTGTGGAAGCGTTCGGCTTCATGGGGTCCGTGGCCCTGTTGGCAGAGCGCGCCAACCACCATCCCGACTGGAGCAATGTCTACAACCGCGTGACCATCGAACTGACCACCCACGACGCCGGCGGGCTGACCGCCAGCGACTTTGCCTTGGCCGGTGAAATCGATCAGCTCTTGGGCTAAGGTTATAGACGCAACGGTAATCGAGGTACGACCGTGAAGTTGCTACTGGAATCCACAGATCGCGCCATGCTGCTGGAAAAGGCGGCGCTGCTGCGTTCACGCGGCGTTCCGGTTCACCTCGAAGAAGTGCCCCACGTCGGCGCCGTTCCTTCCCATCTCTACGTGGTATTCAATCGGCAGTATGAAGACGCCCTGGGGCTGCTCAATGACGCCTCACACCCCGTGACCCGGCCCGTCTACGAGGAAGAGCTGGCGGGGATCGAGGCGGAAGTCCGTGAGTTCAAGCTGTCGTTGGGCAACGATATTCTCGAGCAGCTCATGATTGCCGTGCTGGTGCTGATGTCCGCGATCTACGTGGCGGCCCGGGTCTTCGACTGAGCGACCGGTAGTTTTCCCCGCCAGGCGATTTTTCCCCGACCGGAAGGGATTTTCCGGGTCGAATACCGTACAATGCGCGCGCCTGAAATTCCCTCTCTACCCCGGAGAACCCATGTACAGCAATCGCAATTTCAATCGCTGGCGCCGCCATCCGTGGCACGGCCTGCGCGCGCGCCGCGACGACGCACCCGAGGATGTGGTGCAGGTGTTTATCGAAATGACCCCGGCAGACACCGTCAAGTATGAACTCGACAAGAACTCCGGCTTCATGATGGTGGACCGACCCCAGCGCACCACCTCCAGTCCGCCGGCCCTGTACGGCTTCATTCCGCGCACCTATTGCGATACGGAAGTCGCCAAGCGCTGCCCGGATGTCGATGTGGCAGACCAGGATCCCCTGGACATTTGCGTCTACTCCGAGCGTCACATCACCCGCGGCGACATTCTGCTCAATGCCCGCGTGGTGGGCGGCATCCAGATGATTGACGGCGGCGAAGCCGACGACAAGATCATCGCCGTACTGGAGAACGACAATATCTGGGGCGACGTGCAGGACATCGCCGACCTGCCGCCGATCAAGATCGAGCGTCTGCAGCACTACTTCACGACCTACAAGATGGAGCCCGGCAAGGAGCTCGACATCAAGGTCGACTTTGTCTACGACAAGGCCGAGGCCCTGGCGGTGATCGAAGCCGCTGAGAAGGACTACTGGAACACCTTCGAAGACCTGCACGCGGAAGCGCGCAAGTAATCCTGCCGGGGCCGGCGACCGCCGGCCCCGTACAGCCTGATTGATTGAACCCCCGCTGATTGCCAGCGGTCAGTGGCGCGCGTATGTTGGGCGCTTCACTGGCACTGGGAACTCCCTTGGCAACGAACCGCGAGGGCTGGCAGACACTGCTCGCCGACCTGGAAGCCCGCACCCACACTGCCGAGGCCATGGGTGGCAAGGACCGTATCGCCCGCCAGCATGAACGGGGCCGGCTCACTGCCCGCGAACGCATCGCTGCATTTTGTGACCCCGACAGTTTCCGCGAGATCGGTGCCCTGGCCGGCGGCCAGCACCCCGGCGGTGAGGCGCCAGTGCCCGCCGACGGTCTGGTGGGCGGCACCGGCCGGGTCCTCAGCCGCAGCATTGTGTTGATGGCCGAAGATTTCACCGTACAGGGCGGCAGTATCGGTCACGCCAATGCGGCCAAGCGGGCGCGCCTGGTGCGGCTGGCGGCAGAGGAATGCCTGCCCCTGGTAATGATGCTGGATGGCGCCGGTGAGCGCGCGTCCAACAGTCGCGAGCGCTACCCGGTCGCACCCTCGGACCTGCAACTGCTGGCTGACATCAAGGGAACGATCCCCATTCTCTGCCTGGTGCTGGGCACGTCAGCAGGTCACGGCGCGTTGTGCGGAACCTTCGCAGACTTCCTGGTCATGCTGCGCGGTGCGGCCATGTTCAGCGCGGGGCCGCCGCTGGTCGAGGCCGCCATGGGGCGCTGCGTCTCCGTGGACGAGCTGGGCGGCGCAGAACTGCACACCGCGCACAGCGGCGTGGCGCATAACCTTGCGGATTCCGAACCCGAAGCCTTTGACCAGGTGCGCTATGTGCTGTCGCTGCTGCCGTCCCGCGCCGGGGATGCGGCGCCGGCACAGGAGCCTGCCGCTGTGGCTGCAGGCTCTGACGATTTGCTCGATATCATTCCGCCGGCGGTGAACCAGGCCTACGATGTCCGCGAGGTGATCGAACGGCTGGCTGACCCACAATCCTTCTTTGAACTTCAACCTTCCTACGGGCCCAGCCTGGTTGCAGGGCTGGCGCGGATAGACGGCAAGTCCTGCCTGGTACTGGCCAACCAGCCCTCGGTGTTGGCCGGCGCAGTGACGGCGGAAGCGGCCCGCAAGGCGTCGCATTTCCTGGCGGTGGGTTCCAGCTTCGGCCTGCCGCTGCTGTCCCTGGTCGACAATCCCGGCGTCATGCCGGGACCGGAAGCGGAACGTTCCGGGGTGCTGCGCGAGGCGGCCGCCATGTTTGCGGCCCAGCGCGCCTACCGGGGCCGCAAGATCGTGGTCACCCTGCGCAAGGCCTTTGGCTTCGGCTCCTCGGTGATGGGTATGAATCCCTGGGATCGGCAGGCCATCAGCCTGGCGCTGCCTACCGTGAACCTGGGCGGTATTCCAGCGATCGGCGGCGCACAGGCGGCGGGCGCCGATGACGCCCAGGCACAGCAGATGGCCGAGAGCCAGGCCGGCGCATGGGTACCTGCCGATGCCATGGCCTTCGATCGTGTGGTGGACCCCCGGACCCTGCGCGATGAGATTGTCGACGCCCTGCGGCGAGGAGCAGACCAATGAAAGCAATACGCGCGGTCGACGGCCAACCGCAGCTGGTGGACGTCGCAAAGCCCGAAGGTGACGGGGTGCTGGTCAAGGTCGTTGCGACCTCCATCTGCGGCTCCGACCTGCATATGCTAGACCTGGGTTGGCTGGGTGAACACACCATTGGTCACGAATTCGCGGGACTGACGCCGGACGGGACCGCCGTGGCGGTGGAGCCCACTATCGGCTGTGGAAGCTGCAGTGAGTGCGGCGAGGGTTTCAACAGTCACTGCGAGCGCGGCTTTCACCTGATGGGGGTGATGAGCGACGGCGGTATGGCGGAGTTCGTCATGGCGCCGGCAGCGAACCTCGTGCCCCTGCCCACCGGGCTCGAGGTGTCCCTGGCAGCCCTGGTGGAACCGCTGGCGGTGGCGGTGCACGGTCTCGACCGGGCCCGGGTGCGTGAAGGCGAAAAGGTGCTGGTACTGGGCGGTGGGCCGATCGGTCTGGCGGCGGTGGCGGCCCTGCGCGGCCGCGGGATTACCACCGACTGTTCCGCCCGCTACCCGCACCAGTGTGCGGCCGCAGAGCGGCTCGGTGCGTGTCTCAGCGTGGGCGAGGGCTACGACGTGGTGCTGGATGCCGTGGGCACCGCGGACAGTATTGGCGAGGCCGTGCAGCGGCTGCGACCGCGGGGGCGGATCGGTCTGCTGGGCAGCTTCTGGGAGCCCACGCCTCTGGATTCGCTTTATTGCCTGAAGGAAATCGAGCTGCTGCCCTCGACCACCTACCAGTGCAAGAGTCCCCACCGGAATTTCGAAGAGGCCGCTCGCATGTTGCTGGCGGAGCCCGCCATTGCTGAAGCCCTGGTGACCCACCGTTTTCCCCTGGATGCAGTTGGCGAGGCATTCGATACGGCGCGGGCACGCTCAGCGGGTGCCATCAAGGTCGTGTTCGACGTGGCCTGATCAAACAGCTTTGAACAACAGGAAAGGAGATGAATGATGATTATCGTGGTTGTGGAAGTGCGCGTCGGTGAGGGTGCGGTGGAGGCAGCGAAGGAGGCCATCGCCACCATGGAAACCGAGAGCCGCAAGGAGCCGGGCTGTCACACCTACGCCTTCTCGGTGGATATCAACGACCCCGGCATGATGCGCATCATCGAGCGCTGGGAAAGCGAGGACGCCCTCAAGGCGCACTTCGGCATGCCGCATATGGCCGCCTTTGGCGCCGCCATCGCCAGCATCGATGTGAAATCCATGGATGTGCAGGCCTTCGAGCTGGGCGCCCCGGTGGCAATGCCGGTCTAGGTCAATCCCTCAGGAAAACGCCCCTCTAATCGGCGGCATGTCCAGTAGCGTCACGATGCCCGCATCGGCGGCGCAGACCGCCGGAATCGCGTTGACTACATAGGCCGCCGCGCTGGCATTGCCACCGCCGGCGGCGCCGGACTCCACGCTGTCTTCACCGTGCAGGCTGACGGTCAGGGTGGGGTCGCCGCTGATGATCGCCTGGTGGCAGCCGCGGCCCTCCGGCGGGTAGGGCCAGTCCGGTGCGCAGGCGTCATCGATTCGCGTGACGTGTTCGAGCACATACAGGGCCTGATCTCCCACCAGGCCCCGCACCTCGAAGCGAAACGCGCCCTGGGTGCCCGCTTCGAACCGGCCCATGCCCGGCACGTCGACCGCCTGTTCCAGCGGGCGCCGTTCCACCATTGTCTCGATGCGCTCCACCGGATTGCCCAGTGCCTCGCCCACCAGCTTAAGCATCGGGGCCCAGACCATTTCCAGCGCAAAGTCGTGCAGCATGATCGGCAGCTGGTCCATGGGCTGGCCGAAGCCGATCACCTCCCGCACCACCTGCGGTTGGTCGTACAGGGCGTAATTGAATATCTCGCGGCTGCGGATTTCACGGATATTCGCGACGGCGCCGCTCAGCGCCACCGGCAGCCAGTCCATTGCCCAGCCCGGATCGATGCCGGAGACAAACACAGAGCTGCCGCCCGTCTCACAGGCGGCGTTCACCGGGGCCAGCGCCTCTGCCGGTGAAGAGCCCGGGTGCAACAGGGCGTAGAAGCCGGTCGCGACCACGTTGGCGCCCGCTGCCAGGCAGTTCACCAGGTCCTGCTGTGCAGCCTCCGGCCGGGTGTCTGCCGTGGCGGCGTACACCACCGCGTCGACGCCGCTGTCCAGCAAGCTGCGCCAGTCATCGGTGGCGCTGACACCGCAGGCGTCGACGCCTGCCAGTTCGCCGGCATCCCGGCCGACTTTATCGGGGTTGGCGACCACCACGCCGGCCAGTTCCAGCTCCGGGTGGTTGAGTACAGCGCGGACGGCGGGGCGGCCGACGTTGCCGGTGCCCCAGACAATTACCCTTAATCCCATTGGGGTTCTCCCCTGTTATTGTTGAGCAGCAGTCTAGCGCCCCTCAGGAAGATTTGGCCATGCCCGGCCGCAGGCCGCAGCTTTCCAGCAGTTCCGCCAGGGCGGTGGCGTGGCGTCTCGGCGCAACAGTGCTGGACGCCAGCAGATCATCACGCTGAACGCGCCAGTCCCGGTAGGCCGGTGGACTGATCTCCCCAAGGCTAGCCTCCAGTTCGGCCACCGGTGCCAGCAGCGCCAGCCGGCGTCGTTCCAGTTTGACTGACCAGGGCTGCACTTCGCCGACGAAAAACTTGCGCACCACGGTGTCGAACACCTGCCCTTCGGGAGAGGGGGAGTTGCCAAAACACAGGGGTCGCTCCAGCCGTGCCTGCAGTGCCGGATCGGCGCCCAGCAGGGACTGCTGTTGTAATTCCAGCGCCGCCAGCAGGGCGCCGCCGTCGCCGCTGCGTACGGTCCCCAACAGCGGCTCGAGTTCATCGTGTCCGCGCCCGTAGTCGCCGCTGAGCCACGCGTTGCTGAGTTGGCCCAGCCGTTCCAGCGCCGTGGGCACAGCAGCCGCGGTGCCTGCCGGGTAGTCTCCGAGCCGGCTCGGGCGCTTCCAGAACTCGCGAAACTCCGGGCCGCCCAGCGTGGCGTTCCAGATGCGCGCAGCCAGTTGGCGCCGTTTGTCTGCCGCGGCGGTCTCGAGGGTGGCGATGAGTTCGGCCTGGCTCTCAGGGTCCAGGGAGTCGATGCACTCGGGGGCCCGTTCCAGGAATTCGAGTTCCAGCAACAGCCGCTGTGAGTGGGTCGCGAGCTTGCCGAGGCTGCTGTTGGATTTGCCGATGGTGATGTTGAGTCGGCAGTCCGCCAGTTCCAGCATGTCGAGAATGTTGAGCGAGCCCGGCAGCAGGTCGATGCGCAGGTCGCGGGACCGGGGCAGGGCGGGCAGCGCGGACGAGGCCGGTCCGATCTCGGTGTCCAGGCTGCGACCCAGGCGGGTGAGGTAATTGTCCAGCGGCGGTTCACCGCCCATTGAGCAGCCGGTGGCCAGCGCGGCCAATAGCGCTATACGAAAGCTGGACAGCAGGGGGTTATTGCTTTGCATTTACCTCGTTTGGGCTAAATCTGTGGTCCTTGCCGGGCCGTAGCCAGTACAGGACAAAAAAGGAGATCGTCATGACCGCAGCAGAAAATCTCGATGCCAAGGGCGTCCAGGCCCGTGACATGCTGGCGCGCGTTGTCGCGCTGCAGCCCGGGTTTCGCGCCCGCGCCGAACAGGCCCGCGCAGAGCGCCGGGTACCTGTAGAGAATATACGCGAGCTGCAGGAAGCGGGATTTTTCCTGGCCCTGCAGCCGATCGAGTTCGGCGGCTACGAGCTGGACCCCCAGGACTTCTTTCGCATGCAGTCGGCGATTGCCGAGGCCTGCATGTCCACGGCCTGGGCGGGCGGCATCGTCGCCGTGCACGCCTTCCAGCTGGCCCTGATGGACCGTCGCGCCCAGGAGGACGTCTGGGGCGACGATGTGCACACGCGGGTCTCCTCCTCCTATGCACCCCTGGGCAGGGTGGAAGTGGTCGAGGGCGGGTTCCGCCTCAGTGGCCGCTGGGGCTGGAGTTCCGGCTGCGATCACTGCAACTGGGTATTGCTCGGCGCCATCGTGCCGGGAGAGGGCTATCGAACCTTCCTGCTGCCTCGGGCGGACTACCGGGTCGAGGATACCTGGCACTCCATGGGCCTGCAGGGCACCGGCTCCAACGATATCGTGGTGGAAGATGCGTTTGTGCCCGACTACCGTACCCACAAACAGATGGACGGCTTCACCGGCGACAACCCGGGGATTACCGATGACAGCGCCGCCCTCTACCGGCTGCCCTGGGCCCAGACCTTTATCCGCGTCGTCTCTACACCGGCTATCGGCGCTGCCCGGGACGGCCTGCGCCTGTACCGGGAACTGGTGCTGGGCAAGGCCAGCGGGGACCCCACCAAGCTGGCGGGCGACGCCTCGGTGGCGGAGCGGCTGGCCGCGGCGGATAACAGCCTCGATGAAATGGAAGCGGTCCTGTACCGGAACTTCGATGAGATGATGGACCTGGCCCGCGCCGGTGAAGCCATATCCCTCGAGAAGCGGGCGCGCTATCGCTACCAGGCCTCACTGGTCATCGAGAAGTGCATGGCGGTCATCGACAGCCTGTTCTCTTCGGCCGGCGGTGGCTCTGTGTTTGCCGGCAGCGATATCCAGCAGCGCTTCCTGGATATTCACACGGCCCGGGCCCACGTCGCCAACAATCCCACCGCGTTCAGCCGCAATCTCGGCGGCCTGCTGCTCGGTGCGGACAACCAGGACCTGTTCATCTAGGTGACGACCCGGGGAATCATGGCGGGCCTGGGTTACGCGGGCCTGCTGCCGTTTTACGGGGCGGCACTGTGGGCCTGCCTGGTGCTCCCGGGTTCCGGTTTTGCGGCACAGGTGTTCGTGATCTACGGCACCGTCATCCTGGCCTTCCTCGGCGGCACGCTGTGGGGCTACGCGGTGACGCTGTCCGCACCGGCCAAACACTATCGGCTGGTGCTCAGCAACCTGGTGGCACTGTTCGCCGCGGCCGCGGCGCTCGCGGGCAGTGCAACGGTGTCGGTCATCCTGCTGGGGGTGGGACAGCTCGGACTGCTGGCCTGGGAGCGGGCCAATGGCGATCCCCGGGGCTGGTACCTGGTATTGCGTAAGCGCCTGACGCTGGGGGTGATGCCCGCCCACATATTGATGCTGGTGGGACTGGTGCGCTGAGCCGCCGGATAGGGCAGACTGCCCGCCATGGCGACTATATTGCTGGCCAACCAGTGGGGCGGCGGCGCGGGACACGCCCGCAAGCTCAGGCGTATCGCCGACGGCCTCGCCGAGCGGGGCCATCACTCCATTATCGCAGTGCCCGACCTCCTCAACGCGGCGCCGATTCTTTCTGACAGCGGCTACCGGGTGTTACAGGGCCCGGTATTGCGCGGGCGACTGCTGCCGCGACGGCCCAGTGCGAGCTTCGCAGACATCATGGCCAACCAGGGCTTCAGCGATCCTCAGGTGCTGGGCGCCATGGCCGACGGCTGGCTGGCGCTGTTGGACAGCCTGCAGCCCGACCTGCTGGTAGCCGATTATGCGCCCCTGCTGTGCCTGGCCGCCCGGGATCGATTGCCCTTCGTGGTGATCGGCGTGCCTTTCTGCCTGCCGCCGGGGGGCATGCCGGAATTTCCTGTTCTCAACGACCGCGCGAAACCGCAGCTGCCCGAGACTGCATTGCTGGCCAACGTCAATCGCTGGCTGGCACGGCGCCAGGTACAAGCCCTGCCCAGCCTGCCCGCGGTCCACCCGGCCGAGGACAGCTTCTGTTTTGGCGTGCCGGAACTGGACCCCTACCGCGACCAGGAGCGCGTGCACCCCGTGGTGCCGCTGCTGCCCGTCACCGACACGCCGCTCGCCGCCCCCACGCCCGGCGAGCGCACCGCGGTGTTCGCCTACCTGTCCGCGCGTCACAAGCCGGGCCTCGACCTGTTGCTCGGGCTGGCAGAGCGAGGTTTGCTGGTCGAGGCCTGCCTGCGCGACTTCAATCGCGGCGTGGCCAGGCGCCTGGCCCGGGCGGGCGTGCTGGTGCATGAGCGCCACACCAATCTGCATGAGGCGCTGGGGCGTAGCCATTTCTATATTCATCATGGCAGTGAGGGAGCGGCGGTGGATGGCCTGTTTCTTGGCAGGCCGCAGCTCTGCCTGCCGATCGACCTGGAAAAGCAGCTGATCAGTGCAGCGCTGGAGGAAATGGGTGTTGCAGAAGTGGTTCAGGGCAAAAGCCTTCCGGAAAACGCGGTCGACAGGACAGTGCTCCTCTGCGCGGACCGGGAAAAGCGTCATCGCGCCCAGGCCGTGGCCCATGACTACTGCGATCGAGACTGGCGCGAGGGTCGCGGGGTACTGCTGGACGCCATCGAGGCCAGGCTGGCGACACACTGAGGGCCCCGGCAGAACTCAGCCACTCATCGCTGGTCGAACCAGCATGCGCGCTACCGCCTGTTTGCTTTCCCTGTGCCTGCTGCTGCTTCCGCTGGCCGGAGAGACGCACAATACCCGTCACGAGCGCGACGGACAGGTACTGGAAATCGACCTGGACCCGCGCATGTCTACACGCCAGCGTGGCGAGGTAACTGCCTGGGTGCAAAACACGGCGGAAGCACTGGCCGGCGTCTACGGCCGCTGGCCCCGCAACAGCTGGCGGGTGCGGGTGCGCAACTACAGCAGCGTGGGCAGTGACCCGGTGCCCTGGGCACAGGTGAATCGCGGCGACCCGGATGTGGTGTCTTTCTATATCGATCCCAATGCCAGCCAGCACCGGCTGGAGAACAACTGGACGGCCTATCACGAGTTCAGCCACCTGTTGATTCCCTATCGCGGCTGGGGCGACATGTGGTTCAGCGAGGGGCTGGCCAGCTACTACCAGAACCTGCTGCAGGCGCGCCACGGGGTATTCGATGAGCGGGAGATGTGGCAGCGGCTGCACGATGGCTTCGTTCGCGGCCGAAACAACCGTCGGCCGGACCTCAGCCTTGCGCAGCTGAGCCCGTCGATGCGCGAGAATCGCAGCTTCATGCGCGTGTACTGGAGTGGGGCGTGGTATTTCTTCCGGGCCGACCTGGACCTGCGCCGGCGTACCCAGGGGCGCCAGAGCCTGGACTCGGCGCTGGCGGCGCTGAATGCCTGCTGTGCCGACGCGGGCATGTCGGCGCGTGCGATCGCTACGAAGCTGGATGAACTGACAGGGCAGTTGCTGTTCGTGCCGCTATTCGACCAGGTCGCAGCAAGCAGGGCGCTGCCGCCCTTCGAAGAGTTATATGCGGACCTTGGGATTCGCCTGGACGGCGGGTTGGTGAGTCTTTTGGATACACACCCGCAGGCGCCGCTGCGCAGTTCGATGGCGAGTTGGTCTTACTGAATACGCCCCGGAGCGAAACTTCCGGGCGTCAGGCAATTCAGGTAGAAGCGTTCTGGAGCTTCCAGGTCGCGCCTTCGTCGGTGTCCTCGGTGTAGCGGTACTTCACCCGCGTACCCGGCTCCGCTTCCTTCAGGTTGTCGCCAGACGGAGCCTTGAACTGCAGCTTCTCGCGCTTGCGAATGCGGCAGTTGGCGCCTTCCTCGGCGGGCTTGGCAGAGTGGAATGCCACGTAGACCTTGTTGCCGTCATCCTGGTGGCGTTTGACGGTGCCCTCCATGACGCAATCGCGCACGGTTTCGGCCTGGACGCCGGCGGAAATCACCAGCAGGGGCGACAGAATTGTCGCAAGGACCAGCTTTGTAGTTTTCATAACACCCTCCCAATTCGTTATCACAACGAGTACAGGGGCTACCGCTGATCGGCGCGGTCCCGTTGCCTGCGTTCCTGATTTATTGCGGCGGCAAAACAGTTGCTGCGTGTCGCAGTCGGCTCTGGCGTATTGGCTGCGGTTTGCGGGCGCACCATTAAAGAGCAGATTGTTACTGCTGTATTACAGCTGTGTTTCAAGACGCCTGATAACAGGTCTTCGGCTGGACTATAACCCTGCGATTTGAGACGACGCAACAAAATTCATTGTTTTGTAATAATTATTTCATAAAACTCGTATCCGACAGGGCGGATTTACGAAAAGGCTATTGGTTTCAATGGCTTGTAGAGGCAGCCGATTGTGGCGCAGCCGTCTGTGCACTCACCGCAACAAGGTCGAGTGAGCGCCTAGGGTGGCCCGCCAGCTTCCGGGTCCGCCGGCACCAGGCGGATGCGAGCGTCACCCCGGGGCCGGCTTTCGATGTCCAGCAGTTCTCCTGCCCGCCAGGCGTCGAACTGGTCCGTGTAATGGGGGCTGAGGGGGTGCCCGGACTGGCCCCCGGGAATTACCGAGCGAAACGTCGGCGGTTCGCTCATTTCACCCACGGTGCGGACGGTGGCGCCATGGACGACCTCAAAGGGCCGGATATAGGCGTAGTTGGCGCGGCCCACGGTCGCGGGAGCGCCGCCCCAGGGCTGCGGATCCGCGGCAAGCAGCGGCGCCAGTTGGGGGATGGCCCGGCTCAGCTCGTGATCAAGGCCGACGCGCTGCCGGCGGTCCAGGCGCCAGCGCTCCGGATCCCCCAGCGTGCTCTTCAGGTCCGCGGACGCTCGCGCCAGGCTGTCGGCGAGTACCTGACTGCGGGACGCCGGCCACCAGTCGGCATAGGTATCTGTGAGCACCAGGGTATCCAGGGCGAAATTGACCATGTAGTTTTCCCGCCGCAGCCGCTTGTACAGCGCCTCACCCAGCGGCTCGCGAAACACCGCGTCCGCCAGTTCCAGGTACCAGGCCTGGAACAGCAGGGCCGCGCCGCTGTCTGCCGCGGCGAAGGGGTTGTCCAGCCAGCGCCGCAGGCGCCGGGCTTCCATGGCGACCCGGTCGTCGTCCGCCACCGCGCCCAGCATGGCCGGTAGCAGCAGCGCCGCCTGGCCGTCATACCAGTCCCGCTGCAGGCGGCGCATATCCTCGACCGTAAACAGGCCATCCTCCGCCAGTGCCATATGCAACCGGGCAATGCGGTAGGGGGCGGCATTGTCCGCCGATACCAGCGGATAGCTGCCCGCCGGGTTTACCCGGGCGTTGGCGGCGGCGATGAAGCCTGCGGGTGGGTTCGACAGGCGCGGCATATCGGCAGCGGGGACCAGTCCGCGCCAGGCATGATCGGGATGCGCGGGCAGCGGCACCAGCCCTGCGCCGAGGGCACGGCGGGGCAGCAGCCCAAGGGTCCGGAAGCCGATATTGCCGTCGCGGTCTGCGTAGGTGGCATTCAGCACGGGACCCGCGTGCCGGTCCAGTGCGGCATTGAACTCATCCCAGCTGCGCGCGCGATTGAAGGCCAGCAGGCTGTCCAGTCCCCGGTCGCCCAGTTGATGCACGGTCCAGCGCAGGGCCAGGGGTGGGTTCTCGCTGATCAGCGGTCCGGTGCGGGTGTGCAGGATCTCCAGCGTCACCGGCGCGGCGTCCCGCACCGGAATTTCCACCGTCTCGCGCCGGGCGGCGTAGGCCTCATCACCATCGAGGAAATGTCCCGGTCGATCTGCCACCGGGGTTTCCAGGAACAGGTCCTGGCTGTCGCCAATATTGGTGAACCCCCAGGCGATGGTCTCGTTGTAGCCGTTGATGACACCCGGCAGCCCCGGCACCGACCAGCCTCGAATCTGACGACCGCTGCCAAAGAACAGGTGAACCTCGTAGAACAGGTTAGGCAAGCCCAGGGCATCGTGGGAGTCAAAGGCGAACAGTGCCTTGCCGGTGGCGCTGCGGGCGGGACTGACCACCCAGCCATTGCTGCCAAATGCCAGGCGCGGCATTAACGGCTGCCGGGCAGGGTCTGTGCGATCCAGCTGTTCCAGTGCCGACAGCCATTTCTCCTGTGGCGTCACCGCCGGCGCGGCGTCCGGTTCCCGCCCGCGGCCCGGTAGCACAAAGGGAAAGTCCGGCTGCTCGCTGCCGTCTTCCAGGAACAGGGCGAAGGCGTCCTCACCGAGCCGGTCCCGCAGGGCCGCACGCAGCATTTCCTTGCCGGCATTGCCGGAAGATTGAAAGGCCATCAGCGCGCCCAGGGCGAACACGTCCGCCCGCGACCAGGGCTCGACCTCGTGACGCAGCAGCAGGAATTCCGGCGGGGCGGTCCGGTAGGCATCGATGGCGGCGTTCACGCCGCGAACGTAGGCGTCGATCAGTGTATTCGTTTCTGCGCCGGCATTGGCCGCCAGCCGCCGGGCCAGCTGTGGCACCCCGAAACGCCACAGCTGCTTGTCGGTATCCACCAGCTCGGGCCCCAGCATTTCCGCCATGCGTCCGCTGCCGGCCCGGCGGAACAACTCCATTTGCCACAGACGGTGGCTGGCGTGCAGCCAGCCCTCGGCCGTGAGTGCGTCCGCCAGTGCTGTCGCTTCGATATAGGGTCGTTGCCATTGGTCGTAGCGGATATCGACGGGGGCGCTGAGCCCCGGTAGCGTCAGCGTCCCACGGTCCGGGGGCAGGGAACTGCGCAGGAGTGCCCACAGGCCGCCCGCTGCCAGCAGGGAAAATACCAGCAGGATCAATAGCGTCCGGAGGATCAGTTGCACACTATCGGCCGGAGGGAAACCTGGGCCTCCATGTCAGGCTCGCTTCAGTCCCAGCGCCCAGCCTATCTGGCGGCGCAACAGTCGCTCCATGCGGTCGCGGTCGATGGCGTCGGGATCCATCATCAAGGCCTCGTACTCCAGCCGGGTCAGGGTATCGAGCAGGAGCGCCGCATCGACTTCCGGGTCCTGGCGATTGAAGCGCCTGCACAGTTCGATCAGCGGATTGAGCAGGCTCTGTCGATGCTCCGCAGCCAGGCTGCGCAGGCTGGAGGCCTGACGAATGTTGGTAAAGAAGACCTGTTCCACGGCGAGCCCCTCGGGATTGTCGGCGACTCCCCGCAGCAGGGTGTTCGTGGCCCTTTCGGCAAGATCGCGGCAGATCTTTTCCCGCACGGTGTTTTTGCGAAGCTCCGCGGGTTTGTACTGGTCCAGGTAGTCGAACAGGTCCTGCCAGATTTTCTCGTTGTTGGCCTGGGCGCGGGAGCAGAACAGTTCGAAGGCCTCCGCCATCAACGCGTCGATATCCTTGAAGTAATAGGTGGTGAGCGACAGCTGTACGCCGGCTTCCGCGGCCACGGCCCGGTGTGTCACACTGCGCAAGCCCTCACGGCCGATGACGCGCAGGGCGCCCTCGAGGATGGCCTCGCGGGTTTTCTCCCCCTTGCTGCGCCGCTTGCGGCTGTCTGTCGCGCTCTTCGCCACTGGCTGTTCCTGACCTCCACTTGCAAATTATTGCACAAATGTACAATATTGCAGGCTGTCCTTCTACTCTACGTATTCCGGAGCCAAGATGAAATTCCCCCCGGCGGGTAAATCCCGAGACAGCATCCTTACCGACCTCGATGCACTCAAGGGCAATGACGTGCCCTGGCAGGAGGGCAAGGTGTTTGCCTACATCTACGATGCGGGTGAAGAGGCAAAGCAGCTGCTGAAGGATGCCTTCAACCTGTACATGACCGAAAACGGCCTGGACCCGACCTCTTTTCCCAGCTGCATGCAGCTTGAAAAGGACGTGATCGGCATGGCAGTGGACCTGGTCAACGGCGGCGAGGATGCCACCGGCACCTTCACCTCGGGCGGCACCGAGAGCATCCTGCTGTCGCTGAAGACGACCCGAGACTACTACCGGGACGTGAAACCGGAGATCACCGAGCCCGAAATCCTGATGCCGACCACGGCGCACCCGGCCTTCCACAAGGCCTGCCAGTACTTCGACCTGAAGGCGGTGCTGGTGGACGTGGACGAGAACTTCTGCGCGATACCGGAAAAGATGGAGGCGGCGATCACGCCCAACACCATACTCATGGTGGGTTCGGCGCCGTCCTACGCTCACGGCGCCGTCGATCCCATCGCCGAACTGGGCCAGATCGCCCTGAAACACGACCTGCGCCTGCACGTGGATGCCTGCGTGGGCGGCATGTACCTGCCTTTCGCCAGGGAGTTGGGTTACGACATTCCCGACTTTGATATGTCGGTGCCGGGGGTGACCCAGCTGTCCATGGACTTCCACAAGTGGGGTTACGCCGCCAAGGGCGCCAGCTGCATCCTGTACAAGGACCGCGCCATTCGCCGCTACCAGATCTTTTCCTACGCCAACTGGACCGGCTACGCGGTCATCAATCCCGGTGTCACTTCAACCAAGAGCGGCGGCCCGGTGGCGGCCTGCTGGGCGATCCTCAACTACCTGGGCCGCGACGGCTACCTGCGGCTGGTGGATGCGGCGCAGAAGGCCTCTAAGAAGATCGTCGACACGGTGGCAGACATCGAGGGCCTGGAAATCATGGGCGAGGGCAAGATCAACATGCTGGCCCTGCGCGCGACGGACTTCGATATCTTCCCGCTGGCGGACGAAATGAAGAAGCGCGGCTGGTACATCCAGCCCCAGTTCGGCTACGCCAATTCCGCCGAGAATATGCATCTCTCGGTGGGCTACCACAACGTCAAGGCGGTGGACGAGTTCTGCGACGACCTCAGGGAGGTGGCAAAAGCCGTGCGCAGCGCCCAGGTGGGCCAGGAGCGCTTCATCCTCCCGCAGGAGCTGCACGATTTCATCGTCAATTCCGGTCCCGAGGTGATGGACGAGCTGGGGGACATCCTCGGCGGCGATGGCTCGGAACTGCCCGAGAGCATGGTGGAGATCAACAACATCCTCAACCAGCTGCCGGCGGACAGCCGCGAGATGCTGCTGGGTGAGTACGTCAACCGACTGTACAATCCCGACGCATAACAAGAAAAATCCGGGGAGATCCCCATGACAGCATTTCTTCGGCAGCGCCGCTGGCAGATGGCGCTGGTGCTGATGGTGACGTTCTTTGTGGGCTTTATGGACCGCATCAACATCACCTTCGCGCTGCCGCTGATGGCCCTGGAATACAGCTGGACCGAAGCGGAGACCCAGAAATACGGTTCACTGCTGATGGGCCTGTTTTACGGCGCCTACGGCCTCGCCAATATCCTGCTGTCCCCCATTGCCGCACGCTTCGGCCCGCGCCGCAGCCTGATGACCATTGTCTGCCTGTGGTCGGTGTTCACTGCCATGGGCGCCTGGGTCAGCCAGTGGATGATGTTGCTGTTGGCGAGCCGCGTGCTGTTGGGCCTGAGCGAGGGCCCGCATGTGCCCATGATGACCACGGCGACCAAGACCTGGTTTCCGCTGGAAGAGCGAGCCCGTGCCAACAGCATAATCGTGGCGGGGATATTCCTGGCCATCCTGCTGGCGCCGCTGATCCTGGTGCCGATGATGGGCACCTTCGGCTGGCGCTCCGGCTTTCTGTTCCTCGCGGCGGCCGGTGCACTGGTGAGCCTGCCGCTGATCTACCGGTTTGTTTATGACTCGCCCGATCATCATCCCTCGATGACCGAGGATGAACGTCGACTGGTGGCGGACGGGCGCGACCGCGAGGCGGAAGAAGAAATCAGCGGCCAGCTGCTGCGGCAGCTGTTTGCGACCCCGCGCTTCCTGCTGTTTTTCTTCATCGGCGTCCTCAACAACCTGGTGTCCATCGGCGTTACCAGCTGGCTGCCGACCTACTTCACCAACAAGCGCGGCATCCCGTACGAGGACATCACGTTCCTGGTAGCAGCGCCCTATGCATTTTCACTGGTGGGAGTGGCCTTGTGGTCAACCCTCGGGGACCGCTTCAATATCCGGGCGGCCCTGGCGGGCGTTGGATTCGGCGCCGCCGGCATCCTGATCTTTATTGCCCTGCGCACCGAGAGCCTGGTGGTCGTGATCGCCTGCATGACGGCCACCGTGTTCATGTTCTCTGCCTATACCGCCAGCGAGTTCGCCCTGGCCCAGCGCATCCTGCCCCTGGACCAGTTCGCGGCCGCCATGGGTTTCTACAACGGCATGACTGCCCTGATCGGCGGCGGACTGGGGCCGGCCCTGATGTCGCCGCTGATCGGCGACGGGGAGGGCACCTGGATCATCACTGCCATCGCCCTGGTCAATGCCGGGCTGCTGTTCATCTACTACCGCATGGTGCGCTACTGAGCGAAGTCTTGATCTGGACCGGGTGAGCCGGCGAAACCACGACCTATACTCAGCCTCAGGGCCCCATTTGCGGAGTGATCCCCTGTGGAAGCACACGCGACACACCTGCTGCTGGTACAGATTGCCGTGGTGCTGCTGGCTTCTCGCGCCTTCGCAGAAGTGGCGCAGAAGCTGGGCGCCCCGCCCCTGATCGGCGAGCTGACCGCTGGGATCGTGCTGGGGCCAAGCCTGCTGGGCTGGGTGACCCCGAATGAGGTGCTCCGGTTCCTGGCCGAGATCGGCATCATCCTGCTGCTGTTCGAGGTCGGCCTGGATACGGACATGGAGCGTCTGCGGCGGGCGGGCTCGCGGGCGGCCGTGGTGGCGCTGGTAGGATTTGTCCTGCCGTTTTTTGCGGGAGCCGCGGCGTCCTACTACCTATTCGACCTGCCGGTCATGGTGTCGCTGTTTATCGGCGGGACGCTGACGGCGACCAGTATCGGCATCACGATTCGGGTGCTGTCGGACCTGGGGCGCCACAAGGAGTACGAGGGCCAGATCGTCCTCGGCGCGGCCGTGATCGATGACCTGCTGGGCGTATTCCTGCTGGCGGTGCTGTACGAGTTCACCACCAGCGGCACCGTCAGCCTGGTCAACACCGGCAACATCGTGCTCTACGTGGCCGTGTTCTTCCTGGTGGCGCCGGTGCTGGCAAAGGCCCTGTCGCCGCTGCTGCAGCGCTACCACGACGCCAGCAACCTGCCGGGAATCATTCCCATCGTGCTGGTATCCATGGTGCTGCTGTTTGCGGCGCTGGCCCAGAACCTTGGCGCGCCGCACCTGCTGGGTGGGTTCGTGGCGGGTATCGCCCTGTCCCGGCGCTTCTTCCTGCCCTTCGGTGCCGCGCTGAAAGTCGACCCGGATTTCTCGCAGAAGATCGGCGACCAAATGCAGCCGATCATCCACCTGTTCACGCCGATCTTCTTTGTCATGGTCGGGTTGTCCATGGACCTCACCGCCATCGACTGGTCGTCGCCATTCATCTGGGTGTTCTCGCTGTTCATGACGGCACTGGCGATCGTCACCAAGCTGGCGGGGCCGTGGCTGATCCCGGAGTCCGGACCGATGCGCATCGCCATCGGCATGGCGATGGTGCCGCGGGGTGAGGTGGGGCTGATCTTCGCCGAATTGGGCCGTGTCACGGGAGTCTTCGACCCCGCTGTCTACGCAGGCGTGGTGTTGGTGATTGTCTACACCACCCTGGCCTCGCCGTTCTGGATCAAGCAGTACTACGCCCGCTATGGAGGCAAGCTGCCGCAGCAGTCACCACCGGGAATGAGTGCGGCGGCGGAAACCTAACAGCCCTTGAACACGGGCTCGCGTTTCTCGACCCGGGCCATCAGGCCCTCGACAAAATCCTCGCTCTTCATGAGCTGGTTCAGCGCCTCGTTCTCCAGGTCCAGGGCCTGCGTGATCTCCTCGACCTTCTGGGCGTGCACCGCACGTTTCATGGCGCGGATGGAAGCGCCCGCGCCCCGGGGCGGAATCAGCTTCAGGGCCTGTTCCCGGGTGTAGGCCATCAGCTCATCGTGGGGCAGCAGGGCGTTGCCGATGCCCAGGTCCACGATCTGCTGGGCGGTGATCTTGTCCGGGTAGAAGAGCAGCTCCTTGGCTTTCTGCATGCCCAGCAGCCGCGGCAGCGTGTAGGTGGAGCCCAGCTCCGCGGCGATCCCCAGGCTGGCGAAAGGCAGGCGCGCCCAGGCGTGCTCGGACAGGTAGATCTGGTCGGCCACCGCCAGGGGCAGGGTGAAGCCACCGCCAATGGCCAGGCCGTTGATGGCTGCGAGTACCGGTTTGTCGCAGCCGAAATACTCCAGCACCGTACCCTTCATGGCGATATCGGTCGGGTCGATCTGTTCCATGATCTCGGCCGGCACATCGTCGTACACACCGGGCACGAAGTAGCCGCCGCTGGAAAAGGCCTGGCGCTCGGGGCCGCTGTCCGGGTCGGGTGCGCCGGTCAGGATCATCGCGAGTGCCTTATCGTCTTCCTGGAAGTGTCGCGCCGCCCAGCGCAGCTCCAGGGCGGTGACGCCGCTGATGGCGTTCTTGCGCTGCGGCGTATTGAGCATCACGGTGACGATGCCGTCTGCATCGAGTTCGTAGCTGATGTCTGAAAATTCCTTGGTTTGCACAGTGTGCTCCCGGTGATGGCTGAGGAGGCGATATTCTGGATGGGGTGGCGTTGGATGGCAACGCCGCTGCGCTAGGGGCGATGCCAGGGCAAGCGCGGTGGAAAGGCCCACCAGGCCGCCGCCACCAGCAGGGCGAACAGCGTGTAGCAGAGCACGAATACCCACGGCGGCGCGCTGTAGTAGAGCAGTTCGCCGACCCAGTGCTGGATAAATCCGCCCTCGTAGCCGGCTTGCCCGGCCTGCCGCCGCAGCCACATTTCGAGAATCGTCAGCGGGCAGATCTTTCCCAGCCAGGCCTGGGCCACCACCACGCCGATGGCGCCGAGGTGTGCCAGCCGAAACCAGCCGTTGCGAATCCACTGCCAGCGCCTGGCACCGCCGGTGACGATCAGCACCAGCCCGATAATCACGAACAGAACAAAGGCGAAGTGCAATAGCAGGACCGCGTCGGCCAGCAGGGCGTAGTAGTTCATACAGCGAGCGTGCCTACCTCAGCGCGATCATCTCGATGGGTTCCCAGCCCAACCTGGATCGCTCGGCATTCATGTGGTCCATGACCGCCCTGTGGATGTCCCGGAACTCCTGGCGTTCTCGCAGGGGGTCGTACCAGGGAAGTTGCAGGTCGACCCAGTCGAACTGGTAGATCTGCCAGGCGTGCTTGATGGACCCCATGGCATCATCATGCTCCCCGAGCACCATCTGCACTTCCGCGAGCGGTCGGAAATAATCCAGTGGCGCACCGTTTGCCACGGACTCTTCGATGTATTGCTTCAGCCTCAGCGCCAGCGCTTCCGCTTCCTGCTGACGCCCGGTTTGCTTCAGGCACCAGGCGAAGCGGTTGGCGAGACGGACGTTGTTCATGCCCATCCCCAGGTCGCCCCAGACCGGTGCCGTCGGATAGTTCCTGTCGGCATACAGTGACAACACCTCGCTGCAGCGATCCAGCAGAATCAGCGCAAAGGCCTGGCCATTCTCCAGGAAAACATTCTGTTGATCGGCGGGTAGAGCGCGAAGGCTCTCGATCGCGTCCCCCGGCGTCAGAATCGCGTCGAAGATTCGCCCGGTCGTGGGAGGCGCATACTTCCTGGCCTCTTCAATATTGCCCAGGCTGAAAAAGTAGACGATGCTGAGGAGGAACTCCGCGCGTGGGTCAGTGCCGGATGGGCTGATGTCCATCATCTGGTGTAGGGCACTGATCTGGTCAGCATAGCGTCCTTCATAGTTTGCAATTGATTGTTCCACTTCATAGGCCAGCAGGCTGCCGGGGGTTGCCAGCTCGCGCGCGCGAGCGTGGTCGCCTTTCACAATCGCCTGAGAAACCACGTTGGCACGCGTGGCCGGGTGCAGCGGATCAATCCTGAACGCCCGCTCGTAGGCCTCGGTGCCCTCGTCAAAACGCCCCAGCGTATGCAGCGTCGAACCGCGCCAGGCGTGCAGGATGCCTTCATTGGGATTCGCGGCAATGGCCCTGTCGAGGCTTTTGAGCGCCGAGAACGGGTCGCCCTTGTCAAGGTCGATCAGCGCTTGCACGGCGTGGGCCTGGGGTAGCTCCGGGTTTATGGCGAACGCCTGATCCAGCTGGGTCTGGGCATCGCGCAGGCTCGGCTCGATTGGACGTGCGCCGTAGTAATTTTCTGAAAGCAGGTACGTGGTAACCGACAGGCCCGCCCAGGCCTCCGCATAGTCAGGGGCTACCTCAAGGGCTCGGCGATACTGCGTTTCGGCCAGCTCCAGTTTCTGCTCTTCCCGCAGGCGCTGGTTGTGCTGAGCCTGCAAATAGTAGTTGTACGCCTCGAGGTCTATCGGTGTGCGCGAAGCGACCATCTCTTCATCCGTCAGATGCACTTTGAGCGCGTCGACGATGGCGGCGGAAATCTCGTCCTGGATGGCAAAAATGTCCGTGAGTTCCCGGTCGTAGGTGTCTGACCACAGGTGGTAACCGTCCTCGACGTTGATCAACTGGGCGGTGATGCGCACACGGGAACCGGATTTGCGCACGGAACCTTCCAGCACGGTTTCGACGTTGAGCTTGGCACCCACGTCGCGTATGTCAGGGTTCTTGCCCTTGAAGGAAAATGATGAGGTTCGCGCCGCGACCCGGAGATCTTCGATGCGTGACAGGCCGTTCAGCAGCTCTTCAGAGATGCCATCTGAGAAATACTCCTGCTCCGGGTCTGGGCTCATATTGACGAAGGGCAGCACTGCGATGGACTTCGGGCCCTGCGCCTCCGCCTCATCGATCTGCGCCTCGACGCTTGTGTCGTCTGTGGCAGGCCGTTCTGGCGATAACAGCAGCTTGTCTGCCAAAAGGATCGTAACCGCGAGTGCCAACAATCCGATGATGGCGCGATTCAGGTTGGCGCCGGTCGCGGCAGTGATGGATTCTTCCGGATGCACGTCCTCCGTGCGCCGCAGGCCTTCGGGGGTCAACTCGAAGGCCCAGGCAAAGACGATGGCAAAGGGAAAACCGACGATGCCAAAGAACAGTGCCATTGGCACGGTCCAGTCGGGCAGTTGCATCAGCGGAGCGGTGATCTCGGCCACCTGCAGCACGACCCAGCCCACCACCACGTAGGCAACGGCCACGCGAAACACGTTGCGTCGTTTCAGCTCTGTGTACAGCGATGCCACCGGGATGCGTCCTCCCGTCGTCTACTGCAGCTTATTTCAGTGCCGCCATCTCCACCGGTTCCCAGTTTAGCCTGGCCCGCTCGGCGTTCATTTGCTCATAGACCGCGGTACGTATTTCCCTGAAGTCTGCCCGGTTGTGCAGCGGCTGGTAGTAAGGGAAATCCAGCGTAAACCAGGATAGGGAGTGATTCTGCAAAGCCAACTTGAGAGAGCCGATGGCATCATCTTCCTGGCCTTGCAGCACTTGTACGGCGGCCAGGTCATTGAAATAGAAAGGAGGCGCGCCATTGGCGGCGGCGAAGTCGATATACTCCCGCAGGCGTTGGGCCAATGCCTTTGCTTCGCGCTCTCGCCCGGTTTCCCTGAGACACCAGGCGTATATAGCAGCGTTGGTCGCATTGCTGCCGCCGGGATTGAGATCACCCCAGATCGGTTTGCCCGGATCGTTGTAGCCGCGATCGGCCCACACGGGCAGTACGTCTTCACAGCGGCCCATCATCAACAGTGCCAGGGCCATGGCGTTTTTGATTGCGCGCCCGCGCTGCTCCGGCGGTATCTGCTCCAACCTGGTCAGTACCTCGGCCGGGCGTTCGAATACATCGAAGAACGTTCTCATCATGGGATTGGCATGTTCACGTGCCGCGTCGCGCTCATGCAGTATGAAATACATCATCTGGGCCAGCTGGGCATTGAGGCGATAGTCGTAGCCCGCCTCGGCTAATTCAATGGCGCGTTTGAGATTCGTCACCGTGTCTGCGTAGCGGCCCTCATTGGCGGCAATGGCGAATTCCACCTCATAGGCGAGTTCCGACTCTGGCGTTACCAGTTCGCGCGCTTTCGCTGCCCGGCCTTCGAAGGCGTAGGTCACCGCCACGTTGTGGAGAATGGTCTGGTGCAGCGGGTCTATCTTGAAGGCCTGCTCAAGAGAGCGTCTGCCCTCGTCGAAACGGCCAAGCTCAGTGAGCGTGTTGTATTTCCAGGAATACAGGATGCCTTCGCTGGGATTGGCGGCGATGGCTTTGTTGATGCTGTCCAATGCCGCGTGTGGCTCGCCGTGATTCATATCCAGCAGGGCCTGGATAGCGTGTGCCCGGGGCAGGTCCGGGTCGATGGCGAAGGCCCTGTCGATATATTCCTGGGCCTTTTGGCGACTCGCTTCGACCGGCTGGGTCCCGTAGTGGAACTCGGACAGCAGTTCCGTGCTGGCGGCCAGTCCCGCCCAGGCGTCGCCGTAGTCGGGGTCGATATCGATGGCTTTCTGGAACTGCTTGACCGCAAGTTCCAGGGATTTCTCCGTACGCCGCCGGAAGCTGTGCTGACCCTGCAAGTAGAAGTTGTAGGCGTCCAGGTCCACCGGTGTGTGGCTGGCGACGGTCTCGCCGTCCATCAGGTGCACTTTCAGTGCGTCGACAATGGCGGCGCTGATCTCGTCCTGGATGGCGAAGATATCGTTGAGCTCGCGGTCATAGGTTTCCGACCAGAGATGGTAGCCGTCGTCGACGTTGATCAGCTGGGCGGTGATGCGCACCCGGTTGCCGGATTTTCGGACTGAGCCCTCCAGTACCGTATCGACGTTGAGCTGCTTCCCGATATTCTTGATGTCCTGGTTCTGGCCCTTGAAGGCAAAGGACGAAGTGCGGGCGGCGACCTGCAGTTCGCGGATCTTGGCCAGGCCGTTCAGCAGTTCCTCTGAGATGCCGTCCGAGAAGTACTCCTGTTCGGGCTCCGTACTCATATTGACGAAGGGAAGCACTGCGATGGACTTCGGTCCCTCCTCGGAGACCTCGGCGGTACTCTCGGCGGTCTCCGTCGCCACCAGTCCCGCCCTGCCGGCGCCGGAGAGGTCACTGTAGAAACGTTCACCCAGCAGCAGCACGATTGCCACTGCCATCAGGGTAATGATTGTTCGGTTCAGGGATTTGCCGGTGTCCGCCGTAATGGACTCTTCCGGGTGCACGTCGGCTGAGAGCTTGAGGCCTTGCGGCGTCAGCTCGAAAGCCCAGGCAAAGATCAGTGCAAAGGGGAAGCCGATCACGCCCAGGTAGAACACCAGTGAAATGGTCCACTCGGGCAGTTGCAGCAGGGGCGACAGGATTTCCGCGACCTGCAGCACCACCCATCCGACCACGATGTAGGCGACCGCCACGCGGATGACATTACGACGCTTCAGCTCTGAAAAGAGTGAGGCCATAGATTCGGAGACGTCCGTGTTAGATGGGATTAGATTAGCACTTTAGACTGCGAATAACATGCGCCGGACGGCTGATACGAAGGGCTGAGAGAGTGCGCCGGCCCCTGGGGGAGGGCCGGCGCGTGATCGCGATCTAGCGGTTCATCACCCGCTCGATCTGGGCATCGACTTCGGTGAGGTGGCCGGTCTTCAGCCAGACCCGGGCACCTTCCGCACCGGCTTTCGCCTCGATCCTGCCGCCCACTGGAACGCGCAGCCAGCTGAACTGCTTCAGCTCGTCATCCTGCTCCGTGACCGAACCCTCCATGACCAGCAGCTCGGCACCGCCGGGCACATCGAGCGTGAGTTCGGCGCCGGCTTCCCAGTCCTGCATGGACACGTTCTCGATATCGTCCTGGTACAGGGGTGTGACTGAAATACCCGGCAGGTCGCGGTGCGGCACTGCCGGCATGTGGTCCGTGCGCAGCCGGATGTGGGTGCGATCTTCCAGTTCGAATTGCCACAGCTTGACGAAGATGACGCAGCCAGGCTCCGAGCCCGGCTTGTGTCGGGAATGCGGCGGATTGCGGATGTAGGAGCCGACCGGGAAGTCGCCGTGCTCGTCCTGGAATACGCCTTCCAGTACCACGAACTCCTCGCCACCGGTGTGCACATGGGGCGAGAACTCGCTGCCCGGCTCGTAGCGCACGATGGTCGTGGCTCGCGCGACCTCGTCGCCGACGCGGTCCAGCGGGCGCCGGTCGACGCCGGCCATGGGCGAGGACACCCACTCCATGTCCGCACTGTGAACCACTACCCTCTGGTCGAAATCAGCGTTGATCTTCATGGTCTGCTCCTCCGTTCCGGGATGTGGGTCAGGCGGCGATGCTGGGCCGGGCGGCGATGCGCTCGCGCCAGGCGGCCAGGTTCGCCAGTTCCGCGGGGATCTCGACGCCTGCGAAGTCGGCAAAGCCAAGGCCGCAGAACAGGGTGATATCCGCCATGCTGAAATTGTCGCCGGCGACGAACGCGTTGTCTGCCAGCACCTTGTCAAAGTAGCGGAAGCCGGCAACGGCGTTATCACGCTGCTTTTCGCCCCACTCCTTGTTCTGGTAGGTCTCCAGCTCCGGGCCCAGGCCATCGGTGGCGTGGTGGAAGTAGGTGCCCACCGCATCGATGACCATGGCCTCGGCGCGGCGCTGCATCATGTGTACCACGGCGCGCTCGCGGGCATCGGTGCCGGTCAGCGGGGTGCCCTGGAAGCGGTTGTCGATGTATTCGGTAATCGCGGTGCTCTCGGCGATAAAGGTGCCGTCTTCCAGCTCCAGAACCGGCACGCCGGCCGCCGGGTTCTTCGCGCGGAAGTCTTCCGTGCGGTGCTCGCCGCCCATCACGTCGACGGGAACGAATGTGACCTGGTCGGTGGCGTTCTTTTCCGCCAGGGCGATGCGTACGCGGGCGGGGTTGGGGAAATCAGCTACGTCGTAAATCTTCATGGGTGTATCTCCAGTTTGGTTGAGTTGAACAAGTATTTGCCAGGCAGATGCTGAAATCTCGTACCGATTGTTGTGTTAGGTTTCGTTACCTACCTATCGATAGATAGGTGTAGAATAGAGGCCTCGACCCGATGAGTCAACAGGCTATTTCTCAGAGGATTTCGCCAGAACTGATCGGATGAGTCGATGAGGTTGCGGTTTCCGGCATTGGTGCGCCGGAAACGATGTGGCATCTTTACCAACCAGTAGATAGAGAGGAAATCATGTCCGGGGATACGGCCCAGAAAATCATCCAGGCCGCGGAAGACAAGATCCGCACCGAGGGCTACCAGTCCTTCAGCTTCAGGACCATTGCCACCGAGTTGGGTATCAAGAGCGCCAGCGTGCACTACCACTTCGCCACCAAGGGCGACCTGGCAGAGGCAGTGGCGGCCCGCTACGTCGACCGGTTCTTCGAGGCGCTGGAGGACAGCATCCGGGGGGACGATTCGCCCGAGCAGCAACTGGACCGCTACGTCGCCCTGTTCCGGAACTCCCTGGTGGTCGACAGGAAACTCTGCCTCTGTGGCATGCTGGGCGCCGAGCTGGCATCCCTGCCGGAGAACGTGGTGCCGCGGGTCAGGTCCTTCTTCAGCCGCAATATCGAGTGGCTGACGGCGCTGCAGGCGTCTGCGGCACCGGGCGGCGATGCGCACGCCAGGCAAGTACAGGCCACGGCCTTGCTGGCCAGCCTGGAGGGCGCCCTGGTCGTGGCGAGGACCCTGGACGATGACAGCGCCTTCGACGATGTGGTGTCACTCAGCGTCGCGCAGTTCCGCACCGCGCTGGTGTAAGGTAACGGTTCAATAACAATAAGGAGAACGCCATGAAAGCCCTGATTGCCTGCCTGGCACTGCTGGCCCTGCCGGTATTCGCCGGCTCGGTGGAGGATGCCATCAACAAGCCGGGCCGGCTGTCCTCCGATCTCGAGCGGGACAAGCGCAGTCTGCCCCAGGAGGTATTGCCGCTACTGGCGCTGGAGCCCGGGGATCGGGTGGCGGATATTTTCGGCGGCAGCGGCTACTACAGCGAACTGCTCGCTTCCATCGTGGGTCCGAATGGCGAGGTGCTGCTCCAGAACAATGAGGCCTATCGCCAGTTCGTCGGAGAGGCGCTGACCAAACGGTTCGACGGTCGCGACCCCGGACCGATCACGTTGCTCAACAGCGAAGCGGAGGACTTAAAGCTGGGGACAGCCACCCTGGACGCAGCGTTGATCATCATGTCCTACCACGACCTGTTCTACGACGCGTCCGAAGACGGCTGGCCGCAGATCGACGATGTGGACTTCATCGGCCAGATTCATCGCGCGCTGAAGCCGGGCGGGCGTTTCCTGATCGTGGACCACGCCGCCCCGGCGGGCACCGCGGCGGCGGCGAGCAAACCCCTGCACCGGATCGACGAAGCCTATGCCATCAAGCGCTTGTCTACCCAGGGGTTCCGCCTGGTGGGTTTCAGTGAGGCACTGCGCAACCCGTCTGACGACCACGGCAAGATCGTGTTCGATGACAGTATTCGGGGCAAGACAGACCGCTTCGTACTGGTGTTTGAGAAAAGCTGACCGGGCCGTTCAGGCCCGGATTTCCTCGTAGGCCTCGGTCAGGCTCGCCTCCCGGCCGAGTTTCTTCAGGGCGGACTTCTCCAGCTGTCGCACCCATTCACGGCTGACGTGCAACTGGTCGGCGAGCTGGGCAAAGGTGCGCTGGGGCCGTCCGTCCAGGCCCCAGCGGCCGGTGATCACCGCCTGTTCCCGTTCCTCCAGCTTGTCTATGTGCTGCCACAGCAGTCGAGCGACGCTGGTTTTCTCCACATCCTCCACCGCGCGCTCTGATTCCGGGTCGGGAATACTCGCGACCAGGCGCAGGTCGTTGTCGTCCGCCTCGGGATGGTCGATGGAGACGGTGATATTGGTCAGCCGCCGCAGGTCATTGACCTTTTCCGCGTCGAAGCCGGTTTCCTCCACCAGGGTCTCGATGCCGGGGTCATGGCCGGTCCGCTCCAGGTGCGCCATCCGCGCACGGTGCAGCTGGTTGATCTCCTGCACCACGTGGGCGGGGTAGGTGATCATGCTGCCCTTGCTTTCCGTAGCGCGCTGCAGGTGTTGGTTGATCCACGGATAGGCGTAGGTGGTAAACCGGAAGCCGCGGCTGAACTCGAACTTCTCCGCCGCGCGGATCAGCCCGATGATGCCTTCCTGCACCAGGTCGCGCTGCGGGATGCTGCGGGCCGGGTGATCCCAGGCCAGTTTGTGCACGAGCCGGATGTTGTGCATCACCAGCCGGTCGCGGGCGGCTCCGTAGTTGTCCAGGGCCCGCTTGAGCGAGCGGTTCGGCTTCACGCTTCCGGCCGGCAGGTAGCGTCGCGACCAGGCCGGCTGCCAGATGCACAGGGCATCGGCCATCAGGTCGGCAATCTGCCG
This sequence comes from Halieaceae bacterium, assembly GCA_965601975.1. Taxonomy (GTDB): domain Bacteria; phylum Pseudomonadota; class Gammaproteobacteria; order Pseudomonadales; family Halieaceae; genus JANQIO01. The sequence goes on along the minus strand of OZ271856.1, from coordinate 3,461,625 downwards.
GCCCTGGCGGCGCAGGTGAATGATGGCAAGGCCGGTGACGAGGGTCGTCGGCCACTTCATCTCTGATATGGCGCCCAGAAGCTTCGTTTCGCTGATTCTCTTGCGGCCCAGTTGGCGGGAGAACTGCTTCAGCGCATCGGCCTGTTTTGCGCCCGGCAGGAACTCGACGATGTCCTTGCGCAGCGTGAAGTAGAGAGAACGCGGTTCGAAGGCGTCTACTTCGGGCGGATTATCCAGGCAGGCCGCGCAGAAATCCCGAAGAATCTGCCGACCCAGTTCATCGCGTATCAAGAACCGGGCACAGCGCCGGGAAGCGGCCCACTTGCGCAGGTCGATCTGGCGCTCCTGCTCTGCTGTCAGCAGCGGGAAGTGGCTGCTGGCTTCCAGGTAAAAGTCGGTATCGGTTGTCGAGTCGTTGTTCATCGACAGGTTCATCGCTCAGTACCTTTCACAACTTGGTACTGAATGTACGCGACAAACTCCAAACCGATGACGCGTGAACAGGTATTGTTCATATGTACACGTTTACAAATGCTTAACAGTGCACCTTTTCGGGCGTTGTTACGTAACAATAGCTATACGTTCATTAGGGGAACCTGAACATGACAGCTGCATCTCTTGAAACACGCCCGTTATATGGGATTGGTACGGTCGCCCGCCTGACCCGCGTCAGGCCAGAGACCCTGCGCATTTGGGAGCGCCGCTATGGCCTGGGTGCGTCACAGAAGGCGGACAACGGCCGTCGTCTCTACACCCAAACCGACCTCGAACATCTACAGATCGTGGTCAAACTGGTCGAGCAGGGCTTTCGTATCGGCGAGATTGCTTCCATGGAGCGAAAGACCCTGGAAGCCATGATGGAACAGGGCGGTGCCGGCAACCACGGCCAGCGCAGCGAGACCAAACCCAAGGTGCTGTTTGTGGGCTCCGTACTGTGCGGCTGGCTCGACCAGCACCCAGGTTGCCTGACAAGCCTGGATTCCCAGCTCTACCGCGGCACCCTGGAAGCCGCTCACAGTGAGCTGAATGGTGACCTGGAGTCAGTAGAGCTGTTGGTTCTGGACAGCGCGGCCGTGAACGCCGAGCAGGTGGAGATGATCAAGGTGTTGCGCGAGCGGGTAAATGCACGCTCCGCCCTGGTGTTCCACCAGTTCAGCAGCCAGCGCTGGCTGTCCCAGCTCAACATCGAGGGCATCAGCGCCGCCAAGCTGCCCCTGGATACCGAAACCTTCGCCTCCCACATGAAGCGGCTGCAGGGCACCCTCGATGTGGAGCGCGGTGTGGGCGATGCCGGCGAACTGGCCGTGCCCAGGGGGCGCATCTTCAAGGACAGCGACCTGCTGGAGCATCGCAAGGTGGCATCGCCGCTGGCCTGCGGCTGCACCCAGCACCTGTCCGAGATCATCCAGTCCCTGGCGGCATTCGAGCAGTATTCCAGCCAGTGCGCGGTGGAGAGCTGGTCCGACGCCGCCACCCACACCTGTGTATATGCCTACACCAGCCAGGCCCGCTGGCTGATGGAAAAGGCGCTGCAGGCGGTGCTGGAAGAGCACGCCCAGGATGGCTGAGCCGACCTCCCGCCCCTTGCCCTGCCGGGGCTGCACCGCGGACTGCCCCAACCGGGCTCACTGCGGCGGCAAGCCCTGGCGGCAGCCTGTGAAGGCGCCCTCAACTAATACTCGCTAGCCTTATACCGGTGCACCCTGCACCGGCATCGCTCACCTTTCCCACACTTCGCGCGGGGTTTCATCCCCCGGTAACGCCACGTTCACGCTCTTGTAAGGGCTTTTCGCTACAGTTCGACGCAAATAGGCCAATTGGCAGGGAAGTTGCAACGAACGTGCAGGAATTGTGCGTGAAAACCCATGCAAGTTTTCTGATGTTCGCAGACGGGGGTGACGGATGGCAATCGACAGCAAGGTAATGACCCATATAGCGCGCGTGGAAGAGCAGGCAAGCTCTGGCCAGGTGGTCGCGTTCTTCGATATGGACAGGACAGTACTGCTCGGCTATTCGGTCACCGCCCTGGCCCTGGAGTGGGTCCGCCGTCGCAATGCGGGCGGCGGCAGCGCCGGCGGCCGCCGGCTGGCCCGCGAACTGCTGGCCGGCTTTGACCGCCGCGGCGGCAGCGGTCGCGGAACCGCAGCGTTCCGCAGCCTGATTCGGGGCCTCGCGGGAATCCAGGAAACCTTCCTGCAGGAACTGGGCGAAACCGCCTTCGAACGCAGCGTCCAGGCCAGCCTGTACAGGGAGGCGCGACAGATCGTGCGCCGTCACCAGGAGCTGGGACACAAGGTGGTGATTGTCACCGCCGCGACCGAATACCAGGCCGCACCGGTGGCCCGAGCCCTGGGCGCCGATGACGTGTTCTGCACGCGGCTCAAAGTGGTGGACGGGAAGTTCACCGGCGATGTCGACGGCGGGCTGTGCCACGGGGAGGGCAAGGTCATAGCCGCTCGCCGCTACCTGCGCCGGATCGGCGCCTCGGCGTCAGATGCCTGGTTCTATTCAGACAGCCGCGCCGACCTGCCACTGTTCAAGAAAGTGGGCCAGCCGGTCGCGACCAACCCCTCACCCTCGCTGGCAAGCTATGCGCGCCAGCAGGGCTGGCCGGTGCTCGAGTTCTGCAGCCGCGGCAAACCCAATATCGAGAGTGTGCTGCGCACGGCGCTGACGGCCAACACGGTGGTCACGACGGCCGCCGCGGGTGCCGCCTCCTGGCTGATGTCCCGTTCTCACAGCAAGGCCGCCAATCGCATGACCAGCTGGCTCGGCGATGTCGGGGTGGCGGTGGCCGGGCTCGAGTTCGAGATCGCCGGCATCGAGCACCTCGACAGCGTGCGTCCGGCCATCTTCACCTTCAATCACCAGAGCTACCTGGACTCCGTGGTGATGGCACACCTGGTGCGGCACGACTTCGTCGCCCTGTGCAAGCAGGAGGTGGCGGACAACCGCATCCTGGGCCCGCTGCTCAAGGCCCACGGCACCATCTTTGTAGACCGGGATCGGGCCGACCAGAGCCTGTGCTTCAAGCAGGCGAAAGAGGCATTGTCCAACGGCAAGAGTATCGTCATTGCCCCCGAGGGCACCCGCAGCGCCACCGGCGAACTGCTGGAGTTCAAGCAGGGTGCCTTCTTCATGGCCCGCAAGATGCGGGTGCCCATCGTACCGGTGGTATTGCACAACGTTTCCGATGCCCTGCCCAAGGGCAAGCTGCTGGTGCGGCCGGCCTCTATCCAGGTGTCGGTCCTGCCGCCGCTGTGGCCCGAGGATATCGGTTCCCTCAAGACCGCCGGCGAGACCCTGCGGCAGCGCTACCGCGACGTCATGCGAGCGCCCTTCTGTGCGGACCAGCCGCCCCTGCAGGCAGTGCTGGAGACTGACCGGGCAGCGCAGGAGCACGCGTTCGCCTGACCCCTGTCGCGCGGGCGCAACATCCGCTACCATCGCGGGCGTTTTGGTCTCTGGAACGCCCGATGAAAAAGCCGGTACTGGATGTCCCCCCCGAACTGCGGCGCGGCGCCCGCAAGGGTGACCAGGCGATATACGTCGACACCGGCGAGCGCCTCCTCGAAATCATCTGTGATCGCCTGGGTTTCGGAGACCTGGCCGGCCGGGACGTGCTGGACATGGGCTGCGGCACGCGCATCACCCAGGCGCTGATGCAGAGCCCCCACCCCATCGGCAGCTACACGGGTGTCGATATCAACGCCGAACTGGTCGAGCACCTGCGTGCGCAAGTCGATGACGAGCGGCTGAGCTTCCACCACATGGACATCCACAACGCCATGTACAATCCGGGCGGGCAGCCGCTGGATTCCTTCTCAGAGCTTCCGGTGGGCGACCGCCAGTTCGATGTGATCTGCCTGTTCTCGGTGTTCACCCACCTGGCTCCACCCGACTACGCGGCGATGCTCAGGCTGCTCCGGCCCTATGTGCGCCCTGAGGGACGCCTGCTGTTCAGCCTGTTCGTGAATGAAACCACGCCAGGTGGCCACGGTTACATGGATACGCTGCAGCGGGCGCTGGAATCGCGCCCCGAACTCATTTCCGATAGAGCGCTTGAGCGGAGCCGGCAGGGTCCGCCGGATTTCCTGGACGAGGTGCCGGGCAAACCGCTGTTGCGGGCGATCTACTCGCGCTCCCATGCGCTGGAACTGGTGGAGGGCACCGGCTGGGAGGTCGTGAGCCTCAACGATCCGGCACCGGATATCCAGCACCATATGATCTGCCGACCCAACTAAGTCGTGTTGAAATTGCTCCAGACGGTGCGATTTCAACCGGCGTCGGCCATGCGCTCGCGGTAATCCCAGCTAAACATCCGGGTCACTTCGACCCGCACCAGCAGTTCTTCCTCGGCCCGCGACAGCAGCCACGTTGCCAGCGACGACTCCGTGCCGCCCAGGTAGCGCTGCAGGTGCGCACGCAGGGTGTCGGCACCGCCTTCCTCGTGGAGGCTGACCAGCCCCTGTCCGCGGACGCCGTGGTAGGGCGGTTCGTTAGGCGATACCTCGAAGCCCACCTTGTGGTTGCGCCGCAGCAGCTTCGTCAGTTTGGAGTCGCGGTGGGTCACGCAGTAGAAGCCGCCGGCTTCGTAGCGATACCACAGCGAAATCACCCGCGGAAACCCGTCGCTGCCGACGCAGGCCAGCCGCAGCGGAAAGCGGCTCTGCGCGAGATAGTCAGCCGCGACCTGGTGATCCCAGGGGCCTTTGAGAGGAAAGTTCGGTCCGTCCATGATGCGATGATCCCGCTAATCCGGGTGGCGGACAATAGTCAGCAGGATGCGGCCCACATCCAGGCCGAACTTGGAGAGCTTCGACTCATTGATCAGGACGTTGGGCTCTACCAGGTACATGCGGTCGTCCACCCGCAGGTCTATGGTGCCGTCGCCGTAGGGGATCCGAAGCACGTAGTCGAGGAACACGGCGTTGCCCGCGTAGCTGAGGGTCCCATCACCCACCACGTCGCCGGCGCGGCCGATGTAGCCGCCGCTGCCGTCCGGGGTCAGGGTCCAGATGCGTTTCTGGGTTTCGCCGTCGTCGAAGATGAAGTCCTCATCCAGGGTGCCGATGCCATCTTTCCAACTCGCCGCGATGTCGGCATTGAAGTGGCGGGTGACCTGGCCGCCGCGATCCATCACCACGCCGTGGGCGGTGAGTCGACCGTCGAAGAACTCGCTGGGCACAAAGCGGGGCGTGTTGTCGGCGTAGTTGTCGACAGTGACGGAACTGCAGCCGCAGAGTGCGAAAACAAACGCGGCGAGAACAACGGCTCTGGTCATGGTAGGTCTCGGGAAGATTTGATCCTGTATACGCGACCCCGGGTTAAGCTGATCAATGGCGGCGTGCACCAGCCTGTGCCGCATGTCAGTGCGCTGCACTGTCATGGTGCACAATATCGCCGGGAGTGCCCGGGAGCCGCCGTGTTTCCGGTGCACGTTTTTGGCACAAAACTTGTTTCCTGATACAAGTAGAAACATCAGGCACTGGAACGGGGACAAGCATGGCACTGGGTGAGCAATTGGTAGCGCTGGCTGCCGAGGAAGCTCTGCCACCTTCCTACCCGGCCATGGCGGAACGCTGGTTCACGCCGCTGGCAGACTGGCTGGCGCAGCGGCAGGCCGCCCAGGGTGGCCCCCTGCTGGTCGGCGTCAACGGGGCCCAGGGCACCGGCAAGACCACGGCCTGTTCCGTGCTGCGCTTGATGCTTGAGCACCAGGGTCTCTCCGCCGCGGTACTGTCACTGGATGACTTCTACCTGGATAAGGCGTCGCGTGTGCTGCTGGGAAAGGTGGTGCACCCCCTACTCGAAACCCGGGGGGTACCGGGAACGCACGAGATGGACCTGCTCGAGGAAGTGATCGACTACCTGCTGTGGGGCAGGGAAGTGCTGGCCCCGATCTTTGACAAGGCCATCGATGACCGGCTGCCCCGTGATCAGTGGCAGACGGTTCCCCCGGTGGATGTGATCCTGCTGGAGGGCTGGTGTATCGGGGCGACCTCGGAGCCGGAGTCGGCGCTGCGAGACCCCATCAATGCACTGGAACGGGAGGAAGATCCCGACGGCCGCTGGCGCGAGTACGTCAATACGCAGCTGGACCAGGATTACGCCGTCGTATTCGGCAAACTCCATCACCTGGTGATGCTGAAGGCGCCGTCCATGGAGCAGGTGCTGGAGTGGCGCCGGCTGCAGGAGGAGAAACTCGCGGCCCGACGCAGCGGAACCGGGGTGATGAGCGCCGAGCAGGTATTCCGCTTCGTGCAGCACTACGAGCGTGTGACCCGCCACTGCCTGGATGACATGCCGGGCCGTGCGGACTACCTGCTCGAGATAGACGCCGCCCACGACATCGTCGGCGCGAAGCAGCGATGACCGCGCTGCTGGTGGTGACCGACCTGGACGGCACGCTGCTGGATCACGACAGTTACAGCTTTGCGCCGGCGCAACCGGCGCTGGACGAAATTGCGCGGCGCGAGATTCCACTGGTGTTGGCGTCCAGCAAGACCCGCGTGGAGATGGAGCAGCTGCAAACGGAGTTGGGTTTGTCGGGTCCGTACATTTGTGAGAATGGCGCGGCCATCTGCCTGCCGGGACAGGACGCGGAACCGCTGGTGCCGCCGCGCAGCGAAGTGCTGGCGGTGCTCGCAGTGTTGCGGGAACAGCGTGGTTACCACTTCAGGGGATTCGCCGATTGCTCGGTGGCTGAGATTGCCGACATGACGGGGCTCTCGATGGAGTCTGCGAAGCTGGCGGCCGCGCGCGAATATAGCGAGCCCCTGGTCTGGGAAGACGACGAGGATCGGGTCGAGGGGTTCCTCGAGGCGCTGGCCGGGCATGGCCTGCGCGCGCTGCAGGGTGGACGTTTCCTCTCGGTCGCGGGATTCACTGACAAGGGGCATGCGTTGACGCGGCTGCGGCAGCGCTACCCGGGCAATCCCACCGTGATTGCCCTGGGCGACAGTCCCAATGACGAGGCCATGCTGGCGGCGTCGGATATAGCAGTTATTATCAAGAGTCAGCGCTCTGACGAACTGGCTCCCGAGGGGCCTGGGCGAATCATCAGGACCCGGGCGCCGGGCCCATCGGGCTGGCAGGAAGCCATGTCGGCCCTGCTCGAAGAATACCAATAGCCGCGCACAGGAGATTACTGCATGGGCGATTTTCACCAGAACGGACTGGTCACCACTCTCCACAACCTGACCCGCAGGCCGGTGGAGGACCTGGAGCGCGAGCTCATGCAGTACCAGTCTGCCCGCCCCATGTCCCTGGTGTTGCCCTGCCTGCACTCGGAGCTGGCGGGGCCGGCACTGGGGAACATCGTCGACGAGCTGTGCAAGGTGCCCTATCTCGACGAGATCGTGATCGGCCTCGACGCCGCCGACAAGGACGATTACCTGGAGGCCATAGAGTATTTTTCGCGGCTGCCCCAGCACCACCGCGTGCTCTGGAACGACGGGCCGCGCCTGATGGCTGTGGACGCCCAGCTCAAGGAGAAGGGCCTGGCACCGCAGGAGAAGGGCAAGGGCCGCAACGTCTGGTACATGCTCGGCTACGTGCTGGCCACCGGCCGCGCCGAGAGCGTGGCCCTGCACGACTGCGACATCGTCACCTACGAGCGCGAGCTGTTGGCACGCCTCATCTACCCGGTGGCTAACCCCAACTTCAGCTACGCGTTCTGCAAGGGCTATTACGCGCGGGTGGCGACCGACAATATGGGCGGCCGGGTCAGTCGCCTGTTCGTGACGCCGCTGCTGCGCTCACTGACCAAGGTCTGCGGTTACAGCGAGTTTCTCAACTACATGGACAGCTTTCGCTACCCCCTGGCGGGTGAGTTCTCCATGCGCTCCTACGTGATCAACGACCTGCTCATTCCCAGCGACTGGGGCCTGGAGGTCGGCGTCCTGTCAGAGATGAATCGAAACTATGCCACCAACCGGATCTGCCAGGTGGATATCGCCGAGGTCTACGACCACAAGCACCAGGACCTGTCGAAAGAGGATCCCGCCAAGGGCCTGTCCAAGATGAGTACCGATATCGCCAAGGCCATGTTCCGCAAGCTGGCCACCAAGGGCGAAATTTTTTCCACGGAGACCTTCCGTACCATCAAGGCGACCTACTACCGGGTGGCCCTGGACTTTATCGACACCTACGAGAACGACGCTGCGATCAACGGCCTCCAGTATCACCGGCACCGCGAGGAAGAGGCGGTAGAGCTGTTCGCCCGCAATATCATGACCGCCGGCGAGCATTTCCTCGAGAACCCCATGCAGAAGCCCTTTATCCCGGGTTGGAATCGCGTCACCAGCGCGCTGCCCGGCATCCTGGACCAGTTCCGCAACGCCGTCGAAGAGGACCATCGTGAATACGCCGCTTCCAGGTGACCCGGTCGCCGGGCTCAAGCACCGGCTGGAAGAGCACCTTGCGATCATCTATCCGGAGGGTGACAACACGACCCTTGCCCTGGAACTGCTGCACACCATGGGCCTGCAGGAGAGCTGTCATTCGCCGGAGCGCCACCGCAACCTCTGGGACGAATCCGACAACCTGCTGATCACCTACGGCGATTCCATCGTCGACGGAGAAGAGACACCGCTGCACACGCTGCACCGGTTCCTGCGGGAGTATTTGCGGGACATGATATCCGGCGTGCACATCCTGCCGTTCTTTCCCTACAGCTCGGACGACGGCTTCTCGGTGATGGACTACCGGGTGGTCAATCCGTCGCTCGGGGAGTGGGAGGACATTACCGCGATCGCCCAGGACTTTCGGCTGATGTCAGACCTGGTACTGAATCATGCCTCCGCTCGCAGTCGCTGGTTCGACAATTTCAAGAAGCGGGAGGACCCGGGCAAGGATTATTTCTTCGAGGCGAGTCCGGATGCGGACCTGTCATCGGTGGTGCGGCCGCGCAGTTCGCCGCTGCTGACGGAAGTGGAAACCGCCGACGGCACCCGCCATGTCTGGTGTACGTTCAGTGAAGACCAGGTCGACCTGAACTTCGCCAATCCCCGGGTGCTGGTGGAATTCGCTGGCATCATTCGCCACTACCTGGATCGGGGCGTAAACCTGTTCCGCATGGACGCCGTCGCCTTTCTCTGGAAGGAGCCCGGCACGCCCTGTGTTCACCTGCAGGAAACCCACGAGATCATCAAGCTCTACCGCACGCTGATCGAGCACCACACGCACAATGCGGTGGTGATTACCGAGACTAACGTTCCCAACCGGGAAAACCTCACCTATTTCGGTAACGCCAACGAAGCTCACATGATTTACAACTTCTCCCTGCCGCCGCTGCTGGTGTATTCGCTGGTCGCGGGAGATTGCCGGCACCTGAAGACCTGGATGATGAGTATGCCGCCGGCCCAGCAGGGTACGGCTTACCTGAACTTCATTGCCTCTCACGACGGCATCGGCCTGCGTCCCCTCGATGGCCTGCTGGAACAGGAGGACATCGATCGCATGCTGGACTGCATGCGCGACTTCGGCGGTCTGGTCACCACGCGCAAGGCCCGGGAAGGCTATGACAAGCCCTACGAGATCAATATCGCCCTGTTCGATGCGCTGCAGGGGACCATTGACGGCGGCCCGGACGATCTCCAGGTGGATCGCTTTCTCTGCGCCCACGCCATCATGCTCGGCCTGGAGGGCATCCCGGCGTTCTATATCCACAGCCTGCTGGGTACGAAGAACGACACCCAGCGGGTAGAGAACACCGGCCGCGCCCGCACCATCAATCGTCACATCTGGAAAGATGACTTATTGCGCGAGGCCCTGGAGGACGAGGACCGCCACCACAAGGAAGTCTTCGAGCGGCTGACCAGGCTGATCGGTGTGCGCAGCCTCCAGCCCGCCTTCCACCCCAATGCCACCCAGTTCACGATGCACCTGGGGGTCAACATCTTCGCATTCTGGCGCCAGAGCATGGACCGGAGCCAGAGCGTGTTCTGCATCTACAACATCACGGACCAGCTGCAGTCCGTGAACCTGTCGGATATCAACCTGGTGGGCACGGAGCTGTGGAAGGACCTGATAGGCGGGAGCGAGTACCACGACCAGAAAGGCGTGATGGAACTCCGTCCCTACCAGGCGGTGTGGCTCACCAACCGTTTCGAGGACGCAGAGTAAGGCGCGAACCCGCTCGGTTGTTTTTTCCCCGCGTGCCCCTACACTGGCGCGAACACAGTGCGCCAGGAAAATTCCGCTTTTGACCGCTGTTGCCTTTCACGAGCTCGGCAAGGATTATGCCGACACGCCCGTACTCACCGATATCAGCGTCAGCTTTCCGGAGAAATCCACCACCGCGCTGATCGGCCGCAGCGGCAGCGGCAAGTCCACGCTGCTGCGCACGGTCAACGGCCTGGTCGAGCCCACGCGCGGCCGCGTGGAAGTGCTCGGCGAGCCCATCGACTACAGCAGCCTACCTACGTTGCGCCGTCGTATCGGCTACGCGGTGCAGGGTACCGGCCTGTTCCCCCACATGAGCGTGCGCGACAACATCACCCTGTCGGCCAGGCTCGCGCGCTGGGGGCAGACGGTCCTGGATGCGCGACTGGACAAGGTCCTGGAGATGGTTCAGCTCGACGCCGAGCTGCTGCCGAGATTCCCCCACGAACTGAGCGGTGGCCAACAGCAGCGCGCCGGACTGGCGCGGGCGATGCTGTTGGATCCGCCCCTGCTGTTGCTCGATGAACCCTTCGCGGCGCTGGACCCGCTGACTCGCCTGGATGTCCACGAGCAGCTGATGCGACTCCAGGTCCTGGAACCTCGCTGCATCCTGCTGGTGACCCACGATATGCGCGAGGCCCTGAAACTGGCGGACCGCATTGTCGTGCTGGAGCGCGGTCGCGTGCTGGAAGATGTCGCCACGAGTGAGCTCGTCGCCCGTTACCCGGGTATGGAACCGGAGCAGCTGCTGCTGACCTTGCTGGGAGCCGCATCGTGAGGTGGTGGGCACTGTCACTGCTGCTGCTCTCGGCGGGTCTGCAGGCCCAGACCATCACCGTCGGCTCCAAGACGTTTACCGAGAGCCATGTACTGGCCGAGATCGCAGCGCAGCAACTGGAAGATGCGGGCTTCGAAGTGGAGCGCAAGCAGAGTCTCGGCGGCACCATGGTGCTGTGGGAAGCACTGCAGGTGGGTGCCGTGGATATCTACCCGGAATACACCGGCACCCTGGCGCAGACGATCCTGCAGCGCCCGGATGCCGACAGCATTGCACTGGCCGCTGCACTGGCGGAGCGGGGGCTCGAGATCGTCGCCGAGCTGGGCTTCAACAACAGCTACGCCATCGCCCTGGATCGCAAGATTGCCGAGTCGCGTGGCATCACATTGATCAGCCAGCTGCGCGAACACCCCGACCTGGCGTTGGGATTCTCCCTGGAGTTCCTCAACCGCGCTGACGGCTGGCCCTCGCTGAAACAGCACTACGACCTGCCGCACGAGGTTTCGGGGCTGGAGCACGCGCTGGCCTATCGCGCCATCGACAGTGGCCAGCTGGCGGCGACCGACGCCTACACCACGGACGGGGAGTTGGACCAGTTTGACCTGGTCCTGCTGGAAGACGACCTGCAGTTCTTCCCGCGCTACGATGCGCTGCTGCTGGCCCGCAGCGACCTGCCGGATAAAGCACGAGCACGCCTGGCAACACTGGTGGGCAGCCTCGACGAGGAAAAGATCCGCACACTGAATGCCCGCGCCGGAGAAACCGGTGTGTCGCCGCGAGCGGTGGTGGCGGAGTACCTGGGTCGTGTTGATACCGGAGAACTCAGTACTTCCGGGCAGATACTGCGCAACACTCTGCGGCACCTGAAGCTTACCGGCGTCGCGCTGCTGGCGGCCTGCCTGCTGGCGCTGCCCCTGGCGCTGTACCTGAGCCAGTATCGCCGGGCTGCCGCTGTTGCGGTGTACCTGGCCGGGCTGTTGCAGACCATTCCCTCACTGGCCCTGCTCGCGATCCTGGTGCCGCTGCTGGGCCTGGGCCAGGTGCCGGCGATCCTGGCGCTGTTCCTGTATTCATTGCTGCCGATCATTCGCAATACCCTGGCGGGCATCCACTCGGTGGACCCGCTGCTCAAGGACGTTGCGGAGGGCATGGGCCTGACATCGCTGCAGCGCTTGCGTCACGTGGAGATACCGCTGGCCCTGCCCATGATCCTCGCCGGCGTGAAAACGGCCGCCATTATCAGCATCGGCACGGCGACCCTGGCGGCCTTCGTGGGCGCGGGTGGGCTGGGTGAACCGATCGTCACCGGTCTCAACCTCAACGACCACCAACTTATACTCCAGGGGGCGATTCCTGCCGCACTGCTGGCCATCGCCACCGAATTTTTGTTTGAATGGTTGGAGCGGGTGCTGTTGCCCGCCCACCTTGTGCCGACCCAGTGATGGATTTAGCGGAACGATTTACCCAGGTGCGCGCCGATTCGGAACGATTCTGCGCGCCGCTCGAAAAAGAAGACTACAGCCTGCAGGCGATGGCGGACGCCAGCCCGCCCAAGTGGCACCTGGCGCACACCAGCTGGTTTTTCGAGACGTTTGTGCTCAAGCACTACGTCGATGACTACGTCCCTTTTGATCCAGCCTACGAAGTGCTGTTCAACTCCTACTACAACGGGATCGGCGCCCAGCATCCACGCCCGGAGCGCGGCCTGCTGTCGCGGCCAGTGCTGGAAGATGTGCTCGCCTATCGCCGCCACGTAAACAGCGGGGTCGATGAACTGCTGCAGTCGGATCATGCCGAAAGCGCTTCCATCGCCGACCTGGTGGAGCTGGGCACCCACCACGAGCAGCAGCACCAGGAGCTGTTTTTCACTGACATCAAGTACAGCCTGTCCCGTAATCCCCTCCACCCCGCCTACCGTGGGGAAGCCTTGCCGGCGGCGTCCGACAACCGGCCCATGGGCTGGCTCGAACACACCGGTGGCACAGTTGCCGTGGGTTACCGGGGCGACGGGTTCTGCTTCGACAACGAGCAGCCGGCCCACGAGGTGCTGTTGCTGCCCTTTACGCTGGCGGACCGCCTGGTGACCAACGCGGAATACAGGGCGTTTGTCGAGGACGGCGGTTACCGGCGCCCGGAGCTGTGGCTGTCGGACGGCTGGGCCACGGTTCAGGAGCAGGGCTGGGAGGCCCCGCTGTACTGGTCTCGGCAAGCTGACGGTTGGCAGGAGTACACTCTCTACGGCATGCAGCCGCTGGACCCGAACAGGCCCGTGTCCCACGTCAGCGGCTACGAGGCCGACGCCTATGCCCGTTGGGCAGACTGCCGCCTGCCCTCGGAATTCGAATGGGAGGCCCTGTCCCGCGATCAACCCCTCGAGGGGCAGTTTGTCGACAGCGACAGCTACCATCCTGCCGCGCCGGCGAGCGCGGGGGATACCCAGTTGCACGGCTGCCTGTGGGAATGGACCGCCAGCGCCTACGGGCCCTATCCGGGCTATCAGCCCGCTGCGGGCGCCGTCGGTGAGTACAACGGCAAGTTCATGGCCAACCAGCTGGTGCTGCGCGGTGGCTCCTGCGTGACCAGCCGCAGCCAGCTTCGCCCCAGCTACCGCAATTTCTTCTACCCGCCGGACCGCTGGCAATTCACTGGAATAAGGCTCGCGAAATGGCTTTAGATTCCGCTGCCGTGCGTGATGTGCACGGCGATCAACGCGATGAACTCATGGCGGGCCTGAGCAGCCGCCCGCGCAGCATCGATCCCAAGTTCTTCTACGATGAGCGCGGCTCGGAGTTGTTCAACCAGATTTGTGAGGTAGACGAGTACTATCCGACTCGCACGGAGGTGGGCATTCTCAAGGCCCAGAGCAACAGCATTGCCAGGGCGATCGGTCCGGACTGTGAGCTGGTGGAGCCGGGCGCCGGCAGCTGTGAGAAAGTGCGCCACCTGATCGCCAACCTGCAGCCCGCGGCCTACCTGCCGCTGGATATCTCCGGCGACTATCTGCTGGGCGCGGCCCAGCGCCTGCGGGATGCGTTTCCCGGCTTGCTGGTGAAACCGGTGGTGGCTGACTTCAGGGAGGCCTTCGACCTGCCGGACACCGGCGCAGATGGCCGCCGCGTGTTGTTCTACCCGGGCTCCACCATCGGCAACTTTGAACCCGACGAAGCGCGCGCTTTCCTGAAGCGGGCCGCGGCGCTGGTGGGGCAGGGCGGCGGTCTGTTGATCGGCGTCGACCTGCACAAGGACAGCGCAACGTTGAACGCCGCCTACAACGACAGCCAGGGCCTGACGGCGGCCTTCAACCGGAACGTGCTGCTACACGCCAACGAACTGCTGGACGCCGACTTCGACCCCGAGCGCTTCGAGCACGTCGCTTTCTACAACGATGTGGAACAGCGCATCGAGATGCACCTGGAAAGTCGCGAGGCGCACGAGGTGCGTTGCAACGGCGCGGTGCTGGTGTTCGACGCCGGTGAGCGCATCCACACCGAGTATTCCCACAAGTACACCATCGACGGCTTCGCCCGTCTCGCCGCCGAGGCGGGATTCACACCGCACGCCTGCTGGATGGACTCGGCGGAGCTGTTCAGCGTCCAGTACTTCCAGGTCGACTGACTCAGGCCGGCTTAGGGCCGGCTTTCCTATCTCGACAATTCCTGGACAGCTGCCGGCGGCTTCTGAGCGCTCGCCGGCCCCGGCTGGACCATCCTCGTCAGCTTTGCCCACTTATTGCGCATAAACCCCTGCGTTTCGCGAGGTAACAACTAACAGTGCGCTTTCAAGGGGCGACAAAGCACCGGATTAGGGCAGGCGCTGGAAATAAAAACTAATAATAACAAGCACTTATATAAATAATTTACAAAAAATCAGTGACCTTTGCAGTCCATTTGGTGTGATACTCCGTATTACGTGTTACCGAGCGTAACCAAGCGACCGGAACGCGTGTCCATAGTTAGCTTGTTGTATTTTTTATTTTTGGAGATGAAGCATGAAATCAATCATCGTACTGCTGGCAGCCCTGGCTTCAGGCTCTGCCTTTGCAAGTTGTAAGGATGCCCGCCTGGCGGACTACCCGAGCATTCCCAACGGCCAGGAAGCCACCTTCGAGCAGATGCTGGAAGCGCAGGAAGCCGTCGCGGCCTACGTGCGCAGCGGCGAGGCTTACCTGAACTGTGTGAACCCCGAGCCGTTCGTTTACAACTACATGGTCCAGCGCATGGAGCGCACTGCCGACCGCTTCAACCAGGAGCGTGCGGAGTTCCTGCAGCGTCGCGAGGCGGTAGCAGCCAACTAATCCGACATTCTGGTTGTGAAGCCGGCGCTTGCGCCGGCTTTTTTATGCCCGCGCAAAGCTCTCTCTTTGAGACCCGCTGAGGGCTCAGCGGTGCTGGTCGATGAGGATGGGATTGCCGTCAGGGTCGATCAACATGATCTCTGCGGGACCCTTGCCATCCTCGTCCGCTTCCATGCCCAGTTCGAGGCCGGCGGCCTTCAGGGCCTTCTGGATGTCGCGCACATCGGTGAACTCATCGAGTTCCGATGCGTCCTGCGCCCAGCCCGGATTGAAGGTGAGCATGTTCTTGTCGAACATCCCCTGGAACAGGCCGATGACCGTGTCCCCGTTTTTCATCATGCACCAGTTCTCGTCGGGCACGCCCCCGAAATCGTCGAAACCCAGCTTGGTGTAAAACTCTCGCGACGCCTTGATGTCCTTGACCGCGAGGCTGATAGAAAATGCACCCAGATTCATGATCTTTCCCCACTCAGATGAACTGCTATGAGTGTAGATGCTGCGCCAGGGTGTCACATGCGCGATTGGTCCAATAGCTGTTCGCTGATCTGCCGGTAGGCAACCGACAAGGCGGCGATCGTCAGTACATTGGTGCACGTCGCCAGGATGAAAGTCGCGTAGCCAAGCAGCGGTATGTGGCTGAACGCCCACTCAAGAATACTGAAGATGAATGGGTATGCGATTAACACGGCCAGCAGAGTGAATTGATAGGGCTGTGTTGCTTCCCAGGATCGCCGCAGGGTGATCTGGTGCTCAAGGGCGGTACCAGGGAACACCAGTGCGAAGCGCACGAACACCCAGCACCATAACAGCGCGATTGGAACCACAATTACAAAGAGGATCGGGGTATCGCCTAGCATCGCTATTGATACGCCGAGCATAAGCGGAAGAACAAAGGTCAACGTGATCAGCAGGATGTAGCCCGCGAATCTCAGCTCTCTCATTGACCATACAGGCCAGGTCAATTCTGGCACCGAGCCCGGGCCCAGCAGCACCACGCGATGTGTGGAAACAGCAAACATGGTATGGGCGGCCAGCATCCCGAGGCAGAGCAGGAAATCGCCCACGCCGGCTTCATTGATCTCATCCACGACGACAAACAACAGGTAGAGACCAAAGGGGACGGCGAGGGCGCGCACCAGCGTGTAGCGATACAGCCACGTCCTTGCCATGCTCTCCAGGATAATATCTCTCGCGTCCATGCTCGCGGATTCCTTCCGATCTTCGCTTCCCACGATTACTGTCCGCGGGTTCCTCCAGGTATTGTATCAGTGACTTTCATTGCGTCGATTGTGGTTGGCGAATGAACCTTCCATCGACTTGTTGCTATCCACCGCGTACCTGTAGGGGTTCCGTATTGGACACCCCGCGACGTACTGCATCGAGGAAGCATCATGCAACGATACAAGGCCCATACATCCCATCCGCTGCTGGTGGCACTCGCCGTGTTGGCGCTGTCCGCCTGCGGCGGCAATAACAACAACAATTCTCCCGCGGTGGCCGATGCCCCCGCGCCGGACCCCGAACCCACCAGCGTGCAGCTGCGCGGACCGATCGACCAGGTACTGCCTGCCTCGGTGCTGGACACCGGCGCGCTGGCGGCCCGCGCACTGCCCAGCGAAGTGCTGGACACCCGCAACTTCTCGTCCGAAGAATCCACGACCGGCACAGAAGTTACCCTGATAACTGATTTGAGCGCCGACCAGGAGGTATTGCTGGGCGGCGCGAGCTTTGACAGCGACGCCAATCCCGGCGCCGCGGCGACTGGCGATATCACCGTTGATACCTCCACGGGCGAAGTCAGCGGCGAGGTTGTGTATTCCGGGTTTACCGACGCTGTGACTATGGTGCATATCCACGACGGCTTTGCCGGCAGCAACGGTCCCGTCATCGTCGGGCTGGAGGCCTCCGGCAGCGATCGCTTCGTCGTTCCCGCCGGCACGATTCTCGACAGCGGCCAGCTCGGCGCATTCAACAACGGTCGGCTCTACCTGAACCTGCACACGCCCTCAAACCCGGGCGGCGAACTGCGCGGCCAACTGGTGCCGGGCAATGTGCTGGTGCTGACCAGCACCCTGGCCGGCGAGCAGGAAAATCCGCCCGTTGAAACCGAAGCCACCGGGCGCGGCTACCTGACAGTGAACACGGACACCGGCAACGTCTGGGCCAACGTGATTGCCGAAGGGCTGACCGCCACCATGGCGCATATCCACTCCGGCACGGCCGGGGTCAATGGGCCGGTGATCATCGGCCTCGAGGACATCAGTGAGGATGTAGGCAATGCCACTGGTACGGTTTGGACCAGCCCGGTTCCGTCCTTTGCCCAGAGCGTGGCGGGACTGTCCTCCGGCAACTACTACTTCAATGTGCACACCGAGGCGAATCCCTCCGGTGAATTGCGCGGCCAGCTGGCAGCGCCCGAGGTGCAGGTGCTGCGTGCCGAGGTCGAGTCCAACCAGGAAGTGCCGCCGGTGGCGTCCACCGCCACGGGCGTGGGCTATCTGACGGTCAACACTGACACCAGCGCGGTATCTGCGCGTGTAAACCTGGAAGGTCTCTCGGCCATCATGGCCCATATCCACCAAGGTTTCGCGGGTGCCAACGGTCCGGTCATCATTGGCCTGGAGGATGTCAGCGAGGCTGATGCTCCCGGTACTGCCTGGGCAGCGCCGGACGGCTCCACCGCGCAGAGCGTGACCGGGCTGTTCAATGGTAACTACTACTTCAACATCCACTCGGAAGCGAACCCGAGCGGCGAGCTTCGCGGGCAATTGGTCGGCCCCGACACCAGCGCCCTGCGCACCGAGCTGGAGGGCCGCCAGGAAAACCCGGCGGTGGAAACCGACTCCGGTGGCGTGGGTTATCTCACGTTCAACGCGGTCACAGACCAGATCTGGGCCAATGTGCGCAATACCGGCTTCGAGGCCACCATGGCCCATATACACTCCGGTTCCGCCGGCACCAACGGCCCGGTGATCATTGGCCTGGAAGATATCAGCGCCACCGTCGACGGCGCCGCGCCGGGCAGTGTGTGGACGTCCCCGGCGGGCTCTGTCGCCCAGAGCGTGGGCGGCATCAACGCGGGCAACTACTACTTCAATGTGCATTCCGCGGCGAACCCCTCCGGCGAAGTGCGCGGCCAGCTGGTTGGCAATAACTGGCAGGTCCTGCGCACTGAACTGGAAGGCTCCCAGGAAGTCCCTGCGGTGACCTCCGACGCCGGCGGCGTGGGTTACCTGACCGTGGGTGAGCTGAGCGGCGCCGTACGCGCCACGGTCAATCTGCAGGGTTTCTCCGCCACCATGGCCCATATCCACCAGGGCTGGGCGGGTGCCAACGGCCCTGTGATCATCGGTCTGGAGGACACCAGTGCCGATAGCGGCGCCGAGACCGGCACAGTGTGGTCCACGCCGGCGGGTTCCACCGCGCAAAGCGTGACTGGACTGCTGCGCGGCGCCTACTACTTCAATGCCCACTCCGCGGCCAACCCGAGCGGCGAAGTGCGCGGCCAGTTGACGGGTTCTGCATCCACGGTATTCCGCAGCGAACTGGAAACGCGCCAGGTCGTGGCCACGGCGCCTGCCGCCGAGGGTGATGGCAGCGGCACGGTAGGCTACCTGACCTTTGTGGATGAGGCTGTCCCGGCGCTGGCGGTGCGTGTTCGCACGGACTTTGTTGCCGACGGCGGTTCGGTTCTGCGCGGCAGCTTCGCCGGTATCGAGGGGGCGCCGCAAATACTGCTGGAAGATCTGGATAGCGCTGACCCGGGCCGTTCCTTTGGTGCGGGCCTGGGCACCGAGGCGCCCGCGGAAGTCGCCAGCGCTGACGGCCTGTTTGCCGGCGCCTACGCCTTCGAAATGAGCTCGGGCACCAACCCTGACGGCGCCGTGCGCGGCCAGCTGGCCGGACCCGACGTGGTGGCGATTCGCTCGGACATCACCGGTGACAACGCGCTGCCGGACCCCGTCAGCACCGATGCCACCGCCGTGGGCTATGTCACGCTGGACCGTGCGGCCGGGGAGTTCCGCAGCAATGTTCGCGTGGCCGACCTGGACGAGATCGACGCGGTGACCATCACCCGCGCCACCGAGACCGAGACCCTGTTCAGCCTGGAGCAGTCCGCGGAAGATCCGAACCTGTTCACCTCCAACCCGCAGCCGCCGGTCAACCAGGATGGCCTCGAAAACGGCGCCTACGCCTTCCAGGTCACCGGCACGGAAACCCCGTGATCGAGGGTCACTTTCCTCCGTCGTGATTATTGCGCCCCTGATGGGGCGCTTTTTTTAGGGTGTGCTCCAGACCGCCAGCTCGTTGCCGCTGGGGTCGGTGAAGTGGAAGCGCCGGCCGCCTGGGAACTCGAAAGGCTCCGTGACGATCTGGCCGCCTGCACCGCGCACGGCCTGCAGCGTTGCCTTGAGGTCTTCCGAATACAGGATCACAAGCGGACCGCCGGTGGCGACGGTTTCGGTGACGTTGAGGCCGCCCACCTCGCCCTCGCCGCCGGGTTTGCGGATGCCGGCATAGTCCGGGCCGTAGTCGGTGAACTCCCAGCCAAAGGCAGCGTTGTAGAAGCGCTGGGCCTCGGCCATGTCGGTGACGCTGAACTCGATGTAATCGATGGTGTGGTGAGTCTGGTTCATGGGCATGGGCGGAGTCTCCGTGGGCGCCGGCTGCTGGCCACAGCCGATCAACAGCATCAACAGGGCGGTAGCCGCGCTACGCATTCACCACTCTGCCCAGCGCCACATCACCGGTGATGGTGGTGCGGTGTATGACGCGCTCGATGCCGGGCCGGGTGCCAGTGGCGCAGTGCATGGCCCGCCAGTTGTCCCACAGCACCATGTCGCCGGGCTCCCAGCGGTGGAAGTAGTGGAAGTCCGGATCGCGGGTGTGTTCGACCAGCCGCTCCAGCAGCTCGATGGCCTCGTCGTTGGACAGGTCTACCTGGTGAGGCGCGACGATGCGTTCGAGGAACTGTTCGCAGATCTCCAGCACCTTGCGGCCGGTGACCGGGTGGGTGACCACGGCGGGGTAGGCGATCTCGGGAAAGTTCGGGTAGTTGATGTCCGAGGGTTTGCGCGGGCTGTAGGGGCCCGGCTCGTAGCCCTCCAGGTTCACGTAGCGCATGTGCCGGCGCTGCATGCTGAAGGCGTAGGTGACCTCGATCTGCTCCAGCAGGCCCCGGGTTTCATCATCCAGCGCATCGTAGGCCTTCGCCAGGTCCCCGAATCCGGTCAGCCCGTCCTCCTCGGCGCAGACCACGGCGGTGAGCAGGGCACCGCGGTTGGGTTTGCCGGTGTAGTGCAGGTCCATATGCCAGTCCAGCCGGCTGACCACAGGCTCGCCGTCGTAGTAGGCAGTCAGGTATTGCTCCTGCTCTGGAGTACTGGCCAGGGTGAAGAGTTCCGGATGCTCATCGGAGCGAAGCTCTTCGAGGGGGTGGGATTCAAGGTCACCGAACAGACGGCTAAAGGCGATCTGCCGCTCCGGCGTGATCTGCTGGCCACGAAACAGCAGGATGCCGTGTTCGTCGAACAGCGCCACGAGAGTGGCGGCGGTGTCCTCGTCCACCGGCTCGGTGATGTCGAAGCCGAGCACTTCAACACCGACATTTTGCAGGGGTTTGATCTCGAAACTCATGGGCGGACCGTGGGCTTTTTCCCCGGAGTTTAGGCATAATGCGCGGCATGAGCAAAACAGCCTCCAAGCGCCCGGATAGCGGCAAGAAATTCGAGACCGGCAAGGGTTTCAGCGCTATCAAGAACGGGGTCAAGACGAACCCCAACCGTGAGATCCCCAGCCAGCGCAAGCCGCCGTGGCTGCGCATGCGCCTGGAGCGCAGTGAAAAATTCAGCGCGGTGATGGACACCGTGCACACCCACAAGCTGGCCACGGTCTGCGAGGAGAGCCACTGTCCCAATATGGGGGAATGCTGGAGCAACGGCACCGCCACCATCATGCTGATGGGCTCGGTCTGCACCCGCGCCTGCCGCTTCTGCGCGGTGGACACCGGCAACCCCAACGGCTGGCTGGACCCGCAGGAGCCCGCCAACGCGGCCCGCTCGGTGCAGCTGATGGACCTGCGCTATGTGGTGCTGACCTCGGTCGACCGTGATGACCTGGAAGACGGCGGCGCCGCCCACTATGCCGCCTGCGTGGAAGCCATCCGCGAGGTGAATCCCACCACGGCGGTGGAAGCCCTGACACCGGATTTCTCCGGCAGCCTGGCTGCCGTGGAAACCGTGGTGAACTCCGGCCTCCAGGTGTTCGCCCAGAACCTGGAAACCGTGAAACGCCTGACCCACGTGGTACGCGACCCCCGCGCCGGCTACCAGCAGACCCTGGACGTGCTGGCCCACGGCAAGGCGGTCAATTCCGAGATTCTCACCAAGTCGAGCCTGATGCTGGGACTGGGCGAGAGCGAGGAGGAAGTGCTGCAGGCCATGCGCGACCTGCGCAGTCACAATGTCGATATCCTGACGCTGGGCCAGTACCTGCGCCCGACCCCGAACCACCTGCCGGTGGAGGAGTGGGTGACTCCTGAAAAATTTGCCTGGTACCGCGAGCAGGGCCTGGAACTGGGCTTCACCGAGGTGGCCTCAGGCCCGCTGGTGCGCTCCAGCTACCGCGCCGACCGCATCCTCGAACAGAACAACCTGGGCCTTCCGCTCGAGGCCAACAGCGACCGCATCACCGCCGTCAACCTCGACTAGCTACGGGGTGAAGATCAGCGGGTCCTGCCGGAACCGGTTGATGAATGCGGTGCTGGGTTCCCAGCGTCCGCGGTCCGTATCCCAGACAAAGGTGAGTTCCACCTTGCGGTAGACCGTACCCTCCGGGTCGGTGCCGTAGCCATAGAGAGACCTGATGCCCGGCACCCATTCGTCGGCCTCTGCGTCATAGAACGACTCCAGCGTTTCCAGGATATAGCCGCGGCGGGATGTCCGCACGATCTCGAGCTTCTCCGTCGGAACCAGAACGTCATTGTCGAAGTCGAGCTCGTACTCGGTGTAATTTTCCGGCAGCACCCAGGCGTTCTCTGTTTCTACCTGGCCGGTAGGTGGCGTGGTCAGGGTCAGGCCATCAGCCAATCCCCTGTCCGGGAAAACTTTTTTCCCCAGCGTGTAGGTATCGCCCAGCAGATCGGCTTCCGTGTAGGCGACGAGGCCGCCGCCCTCGAGTACGTAGCGGATACGCCCGGGAATCTCGCCGAAGTCTTCATCGAAGGTGCTGGTAGTGACTTCCGTCACGGTGCCGTCATCCTCGTAGTTCCAGCTCGCAGAGTACTCGACGGTGACAACCGACTGTTCTCCGTTCTCATCGTTGTCGAGTGTCCACTCCTCGTAACTGTTCAGGCGACCCTGGGTTCCTATGTTCTGTTCGTAGCCCAGCACGATGGACTCATCGATGCCCGGGTTGTCGTCGGCGATGCCCAGCTGGCTGATATTGGTATCGATGCGCTTGAGTCGCTCGACCGCCACACCCTGTCGGATCAACTCGACATAGTTGAGTCTTGTGGTCTCACGGGATCTGCCACAACCCGGATCATCCGGACACTGGGCCGATTCGGAAATAGGAGGCCGAATCTCGGCAACCCGGCGTTCGCCTGTTGTGGGCGATTCCTCGTAGTAGTAGGTGTCGTAGTCGCTGCAGTCCTGGCCTTCGGTGGAATACTCGCCGTCGAGCACACCGAATTCCTCAGCGTTGGGACCCTCGTCAGTGAGGTCGATGCGCCCTGAGAAGCTGTTGCAGCTGACTTTCTGCCATAGCCAGAATGCCCCGCCCGACTGTTGCGGTTCGAACACGGGCTCCAGGTAGAAGGTTTTGTCTGCGTTGCTGCCGGTCAAGAAAGACATCAGCAGGGCATTGCCGGCGAAGGACTCGGTGGCGAGGTTGCAGCTAGAGTTCTTGTTGCCGCAGAAATGATTCTTCGCCCGCTTCCAGCCCGCGAAGTAGTAGCCCTCGGCGGGCAACGCCTGAAAGCGCTCATCGAAGCTGGTATCGTTGACGTCGATCACGCAGGCACGGCCTGCGCCGCAGCTGTAATTGCCCGATGCGGTAGTGACGGTGCCGCCCTCGGCAGGCACATTGACTTCAAGTTTGCAGCCCACCACAAGGAGCGCGACCAGGGTCGCGCCCAATAGTCTGAAAGTTCCCACGAGAATCCCCTGTTCTTTTTCTAGTATGTGTCGGCTGGCACCGACATCTCGCAGTCTAGATGGACAGGGGGCAAGAAGCTAAAACTAGCTTTTTATTTGTCCAGCTCCTGTACAACTTGGTGGCCTGTGTGAGGCCCTTACAGGAATTTGACTCGATCTCGCAGCGCGTCGAGTTCCAGGCTCACTTCGGCCGGCGCCCCTTCCTCGCCGCCCACTACCACCGCCTTGCCGGCGATGGGTGCCAGTGAATCGATCTGGAAGCGCCCCTCGGTACCGCGAATGAAGCAGTCCTCGTCGAAGTAGACCCGGTTGTTGTCGTCTATTTCGTCCGAGATCACAGTGTCCTGGCCAATAATGGCGGCGATATCTTCCATTCGGCCCGCCTCCGTCATGCTCAGCTCCTGGGTCTTCCCGTCGATCACGATAGCTTTCATGTGTATTCTCCCTGATGCCTGTGCGTACCTATGATAGCGATTTGTGGCTCATCTGGAGCCCTGTCGAGGCAAAATTCGGGAAGGGAGCGGATACCATGTCGGAGAGCAGCATAAAAATCGAGGCGTATTTTGACGAGCCCAGAACGGCGGAGAAGGTTGAGCAGATGCTCAAGGACGCCATGACGGCCATTCGCGAATCCGAGAAGGAAATGTTCCTGCATAATTACCTCGAGCAGATCGGGCAAACCCATGGCATCAAATTCGATTCCTGGTGGGTGCCGACCAATGTGTTCATCCGGGAGTGGTATTGGTTGAACCTTGAACTGGTGGGTTCGCCCTCGGGCACGGAAGAGCAGGACATCATCACCTGGCTGAAACAGTTGGCCGTCGCCACCTGGACCGGCGAGATGACCCTCGACGGCGGCGGAGACGTGGAGGTAGTGGACATCAGCTACGTGCCGCGACCCAAGCAGCAGGGCGACCTGGACCTGGAGTACCGCGACGGTGTCGACAATACGCTCCTGCACCTGGCCGCGGAGGCGGGGGACGCGAAAAAGGTCAAGGCACTGATTGACGCGGGCGCCGACCTCGAGGCGACCAACAAGGCCGAAATCACACCGCTGTTCATGGCGATCAACAGTGACCTGACGGAGAAGAAGGCCCTGGCCTGCGTAGAGCTCCTGATCGATGCGGGAGCGTCGGTAAACGTGACCGCGCACTGGGGCGACAGTGCCCTCCAGCATGCGAAGGCGAACAAGTTCAAGAAGATCGCCGCCGCCCTGGAGGCGGCCGGCGCCAACTAGAGCCCGAAGACGCGGATCGCGTTCTCCCGCAGGAACTTCGGCCAGACCTCGTCCCTGAGGGGAACGTTTGGCATGTCTGCGAAGATCCGCTCCAGGCTCAGTCCCATCGGGTAGTAGCCAGCGTACAGGATCTTGTCGGCACCCCTGGTGTTGGCGTAGTCGATGATGTCCCGTGGATAATACTTCGGGGCAAAGGCGCTGGTGGAATAGTGCAGGTTCGGGTACTTCAGCATCAACTTGCAAGCCAGGTCCGTCCACGGCTCGCCGCCGTGGCGCATGACGACTTTCAGCTCCGGGAAGAACCAGCACACCTCGTCCAGGTGCTCCACCTTCTGGGGCTCCATGGGTAATCGTGGTCCCGGCACGCCGACACACAGGCATACCGGCAGGTCCAGGTCGATGCAGGTGGCATAGATCGGGTACCAGCGCTTGTCGTTGATGGGGGCCTGTGGAATCAGTCCTGACGGGAAGCCGGTGACCGCCTTGATATCGAACTCGTCTTTCAGTGCGCGAATCTTGCGAACCTCGTCCATGCCCCGGTTGGGGTTGGCCTCATAGCTGGCGAAGAAGCGGTCCGGATGGGCGCGCAGGGCCTGCTCGTGGGTGCGCGACAGGTCGCCGCTGATGCCGATCATGGCGCGCTCGATGCCGTGCCGGTCCATCTGCTCCAGGGTGTAAGGCAGGCCGTCGTCGATGTCCTTCAGGTCCGGCACATTGAACATGTACTGGGCCGGCATGCTGAACATTTCCCGGCTCTCTTCGTCCATCAGCATGGGCTTCATGTAGTCATACCAGTGATCGCGCTCAGTGCTGGGTATTCCCAGCATCAGGTCGATGACACCGATATCCATGGGCATGGCCATAGGTTTCTCCTCGCCGATTCCGCATTAGTAGCACAGGCCCACCCCTCATGGCAGCACCGGGCCTCGACGACCCGGTCGCTGGCTACTATGTTGGACAGGGGACGGCTTTTCTCCCGGGAGAGAGTGAATGCATCTGTTGCGAAATACTGTTGGCCGGCGATTGCCGATGTTTTTCTTCCCCCTATTGCTGGCTGGGCTATTGCCGCTTGCACCCGCCCACGCT
Organism: Halieaceae bacterium; assembly: GCA_965601975.1. Classification (GTDB taxonomy): domain Bacteria; phylum Pseudomonadota; class Gammaproteobacteria; order Pseudomonadales; family Halieaceae; genus JANQIO01. The sequence goes on along the minus strand of OZ271856.1, from coordinate 3,435,907 downwards.
GACGTTCGCGCCCAGATATTCGAGATGTTTGATGACATCAACGAGGGGCTCACACCGGTGGCCCTCCCGACAGAGCCGCACGCCCGGGACACGCTGGGACTGTTCTACGGCAAGCGCAACTATGAGCCGGCCTGGGCAAACTACGAGGCCATCACCCCGGTGCTGGCGGAAATTGGCGCCAGCGAGCTGGAAGGTCTCGATCCGGAGGACTACCACTACAGCGTCCTGAAGTCGCTGGAGGCTGAGTATTTCCAGGCCAGGGGCCAACGGGTGAAGGATCGACTGCACGCCGCTTTCGACATACTGCTGACCGACGCGGTATTGCTGTACGCGAGGCATTTGCAGGAAGGCAAGTCGGACCCGGCCCGCGTTGAGCCGACCTGGAACTTTGCGCGCGTCGATTTCACGCCTGCAGCCACCGCCCAACGCGTCCAGGATGCTGTGGAGGCGGGCGAGGTGCTGGAGAAGCTGGAATCCTTCAAACCGCGGGTGCGCGTCTACAGGCTGGCAAAGGGTGAGCTGGCACGTTACCGAGACATTGACGCGCGCTATGAGTTCTCCCCGATTCCGGATAACACCGTGCTGCGTCCCGGCATGCAGCATGAGAACGTGGCCGCGCTTCGGACCGCGCTGGCCCGTCTTGGCTACCCCGTTGCAGACGCGCCGGACACCAAACTGTTCGACGATGAGCTGGAAGCGGCGGTCAAGGACTTCCAGTCCCTTCACACCCTGGACGCGGACGGGATCGTGGGCAGGGGGACTTTCCGCGAGCTGAACGTCCCCTATGAAGACAGGGTGGACCAGCTTCGACTGAACCTGGACCGCCTGCGCTGGGTTCGCAACGATATTTCGGACCATATGGTCATCGTGAATATCGCCGGCTTTGAACTGTACTACTTCCGTGACGATCAACTGTTCTGGGAGACGGGTGTCATGGTGGGCAAAATCAAGCACCAGACACCGATCTTCCGCCACGACATCACCTACCTGGAGTTCAACCCGACCTGGACCGTGCCGCGCAGCATTATCGGTCGCAGTCTGTATCCGAAATTCTCAGCGGACCCGTCCTACGTTGCCGAGCATAACTTCAAGCTGTACAACTCGGACGGGGTCGAGGTCGACCCGATGAGCCTGGACTGGTCGCAGTACAGCCGCAATCGCTTTCCGTTCCGTGTGGTACAGCAGCCGGGCCCCAACAACGCGCTGGGCCGCGTCAAGTTCATGTTTCCCAACAAGTACGCGATCTACCTGCATGACACGCCGTCCCGGGCACTGTTTTCACGCACCTCCCGAGCGTTTAGCAGCGGCTGTATCCGGGTTCGGGACCCGCTGTATTTCGCCGAGCTATTGCTGGCGGATGAAGCCGGATGGGATCGCGCGCGGATCGATGCCACGATCGAGGAGGCGAAGCGTCGCGTGGTGAGGCTCAGCGAGCCCGTTGACGTCATGCTGATGTACTGGACCACGAGTCCGACCTCCGACGGCCGGATCCAGTATCATCAGGACATCTACAACCGCGACCCGCGGACCCTGGCCCTGCTGGATGAGGAGCCGAGCTGGCACGACTAATTGTTAGAGGGCTGATTGCCCTGGGAGTATCTTTATCCGGCGGACCCGCGCTGGCGGACGCGCTCGTCCTCGAAGTCCGCGGACACGAGGTCCGCGAGCCCATCTTCAGCGTGTTTGCCCAGCCCGGGGAGACCGTTGCGATCAGCAATGGCGGGAAGCCCGTCGTCCTGGAGCAGGATGGCGTGTCTCTGGCTGAGCCCACGGCGGAGGGCCTGAAGATCACCGCGCCGCAGCAGCACGGGCGGTACACCGTACGCGTGCAGCATCCCGACAACGGCGATAGCACGTTGCTGAATGTCTGGGTGAGCATCCCAAGGAGCGAAATGGAGGGCGAGTACCTCAACGGCTACCGCATCGGCACCTACCCGCCGCCGCGCAAGAACCGCCCCAACTACGAACCCCCCGAAGGCTTCTTCGAGGTTACCGCCGACAACGTCGACACCCGCGTCAGCACGAACTTCACCCTGCGCCAGTTCCTGTGCAAGCAGGCGTCCGACTACCCGAAGTATGTGGTCATCCAGGAGAGCCTGCTGGTGCTGCTGGAACGGCTGCTGTTGGACGTGCGCGACGCGGGCTTCGAGATCGAGACGTTTGGCGTGATCAGCGGCTACCGCACGCCCTACTACAACAGGAGCATCGGCAATGTGCCCTACAGTCGCCATGTCTACGGCGACGCCATGGACTTCTATATCGACGTGGACCGCGACGGCCTGATGGACGATATCGACGGCGACGGCATGCGCAACTCGCGGGATATCAGCCGCTTCTTCCGCATCGTCGATCGCTGGATGGTCCGCCCCGAGAACAAGGGCCTGATGGGCGGCATCGGCCGCTACAACAAGACCCGCCGCCACGGCGGCTTCGTGCACGCCGACACCCGCGGTTACCGCGCCCGCTGGTAAGGCCTCAGTTCGACAGCTTTCGGGCCAGGTCGCGGGCGGCGGCCAGCTTCGCGTGAAAGGTCGGGTTGTTGGCAGAGGACGCCGTCGGCTGGCTCGAGAACCACGCCATGACCGTGTTGGCCGTTCGGTTGATGTAGATGACCTGGCCGTGAATACCCACCGCGCAGTACTCCCCGGGGTTGGCGTTCAGCACCCACCACATGTTGTGGTAGGCGATCCATGGGTCATTGGAGTACTTCTGGTTGGACGACATGTTGGCCACCAGCTCCCGGTTGAGCTGCAGCGTTCGGTCCACCCAGATTCTCGGCACTACCTGCCGGCCGTTGAATGCACCACCGTCACGCATCATCACACCAAAACGCGCCGCGTCCCGCAGGGTGGAGTTCATGCCGCCGGTGGCCACCGGCATATAGGCCCGGTCCACCACGATAAACCCATCGTGCTCCGTGCCCAGCTTCGACCAGATGGTTTCCAGGAGGAAGTCATCCAGGGGTTTGCCGCTGACGCGTGCGGCCATCCAGCCCAGCGCGTCGGCGTTGGCCGAGTTGTAGTCGAAGGCCTCGCCGGGCGAGAGACGCTTGTCGGGTTTGATGAAGTTGGCCAGGAAGTCGTGCACCCCATAGATTTTGGTCTTGCCGGGTTTTGCGTCGGCAGCGCCCGGCAGCCACCCCATGCCCAGCGCCGGTGCGTAGTAGCGGAAGAAATCGGACTTGGGGTCCGTGTAGTTCTCCTGGAAGTCGATGGCGGTGGTGTGATTCAGCACCTGCTGCACCGTGGTGCGCCCAAAGCCGCTGTCGGCCAGCTCCGGCACAATGTCCCCCGGTGAGCTCTCCAGGTCGACCGAGCCCGCGGCCAGCAGGTTGCCGAAGGCGGCGGAGACCAGCGATTTGGTCATCGAGAACCAGATGTGGTGATCGTGGGGCCCGAAGTCGTGGAAGTAGCGCTCGTGCACGATGTCATTGCCCCGGATGACGACCACCCCGTCGGCGTGGTTGTCCGCGAACACCTGGTCAAACGCGCCGCTGTCCCAATCGGGCTGCGGCTTCCGGCCAAATCGGTGCACATCCCCGGACCGCGGCAGCACAACCGTGTGGGTGGGCGCACCCATATTGCGAAACGCCCAGCGGCTGAAGGGCGGCTGGCGATAGTTTTCCAGCGTCACCTGGGACTCTGCCGACGGCGGGACGCCCTGCATGGCGTCTTCCGCACCCAATGCGGGTGGGACGAGCAAGGTGGCGACAAATGCAAGTGCAGCGTGCCAGCGGCGTGTCTCTGTGTGGGTGTTCATATCCTGTCGCTCTCTTCTCATGCCCGGAACACGGTAATTGTAATGTAGCAGTGGTGCAGGGCGTCGGGCTTTGTCTATGCTGAGCCTTTCGGCAGCGCCCCCGGGGAGTGACCGTGTACAAATCGATTGCAGCACTGTTGATGACTCTGTCGACAACGATCGGCCTGGCGGATGACACCCTGGTGATCGCCCACCGCGGCGCCAGCGGCTACCTGCCCGAGCACACCCTGCCCGCGGTGGCCATGGCCTATGCCATGGGTGCGGACTACATCGAGCAGGACGTGGTCCTGACGAAGGACGATGTCCCCATCGTGCTCCACGACCTGCACCTCGAATCCACCACGGATGTGGCGGACCGGTTTCCTGGCCGCGCCCGTGAGGACGGGCATTTCTACGCCATCGATTTCACCCTGGCGGAAATCCGCTCCCTGCGCGTGGGCGAGCGGCGCAAGGGTGGCGACGCGCAGTTTCCCGATCGATTCCCGGTCGGCGTAGACATCCTGCGCGTGCCCACCCTGGCGGAGGAGATCGAGCTGATCCAGGGCCTGAACCGTTCGACCGGCCGCGACGTCGGCATTTACGTCGAGCTGAAGAAACCCGACTTTCATGAGGACGCGGGGCGTACTTTCCCCGCCAGCGTCCTGCAGATTCTCTACGCCTACGGTTACAAGGACGCAGATGACAGGGTCTACCTGCAGTGCTTCGACGAGGGCACCCTGCGTTTTCTCAAAGACCACACGAAAATTCGCCTGGTGCAACTGCTGGAAGACAAGAATCTGACCGAAGCGAGGGCCCGGGAGATCGCCACCTATGCCCAGGGCGCCGGCCCCTGGATCGGCTACCTCGCCGATCGCCCGGAGTTTGTCGCCGCGGCCCAGGAGGCGGGGCTGGAGGTTCACCCCTATACGTTCCGGGCCGACAAGCTGCCGCGGGAGATGGCCAGCTTCCGGGCACTGCATGACCTTTTCATCCGCGACATGGGTGTCGACGGGGTATTTACCGATCACCCGGACCTGACCCGACGCTACGTCGATGCCCTGGTCCGCTGACCCCGGGGGTTTGCTATCCTAGCGGCCTGACAAGGGGGAAGGCATGGCAAAGGATTATTCCGAGGCCAGTTTCAGCAATTTCATGCGCCAGTGTGTGGTCTCCGGTTTGATCAACCCGGCCACGCTGCGCGCGCGCAAACTCGCTGCCGAGCAGCTGATGGTGGAGCTCAAGTCACACGAGCGCCAGGACCTGCGGTTGGTGGACCTGGAGGAGCTGTGCGCACGCTTTCACAAGCTCGAGGATTCCAGCATCCGCCCGGAGAGCATGGACGTCTACAAGACGCGCTTTCACGACGCCCTCACGGACTTCATCGCCTGGACCGACAACCCGGAGAGTTTTGCGCCGAAGGAGAGCGAGCAGAAGCAGCTGCGCGAGCAGCTGAAGAAAGAGCCCGAGGATCATAAGCGGGCGCGGGAAGAGCTGGCACTGAACCCCCCGCGCAATCCTCATGAGATCTTCCCGGTGCCGATTCGCGACGACCTGGTGGTCTATATCCAGAACGTGCCGCTGGACATGACCCGCCGCGAAGCGGACAAGATCGCCGCGGTGGTGCGCGCGCTGGCGCAGCCGGACGGCGCCGACGGCGAGGAGTCTGACGTTTGAGTCGTCTCATCCTGCTGACGCCGATGATCATCTTCGGCTTCGCCGGCATTTACCTGCTGGTGGCCTTCCTGCAGCCCGGCCACGAGGGTCGCGTCTACGACAACCTGGTGCCGGAGCTGATCGGCTTCTGCCTCGAGGGCTTCTTCCTGATTGGCCTGTTCTCGCTGATCCAGCGCCGCCGCGAGCGGGAGCGCAAGGAAGACCTGCGGCTGAGCCTGCGTGGCGCCCTGCGAAATATCCTCAGTCACCTGGATATCGGCCTGCTGAGTGAGACGGCGGAACCCGCGGGCTCCCGAGCCCTGGAGGAAGACCCGAAGCTGGTGGCCAACCTGATCATGAAACTCGCCGACCATCGGCTGGACGTGGACGCCATGGCGCGGGTGAAGGCGATCGCCCAGCGGGACCTGACCACCATCCACGACCTGATCCCGGTGGCGGCGCAGCTCAGCGCCGAGCACATCCGCTGGTGGCTGGCCATCACCGACAGCGTGCGCCAGCTCGCGGAGGCCACCGATTCCACCGCGGTGGCAGGCAGCCTGCACCGATTCCTGGCCAACCTGGGCGAGTTCGACCAGCTGGAACTGTAGGGATGCGCCGGGACTGCTCTGGATCAAGTTCCCGACGCCCCGAAACGCCTAACATAACCCTTTCACTTACTGTCCAGGGAGACACTTATGTTGTACGAAGTCAGCGGCGATATTTTGCTGAGCAAGGCCCACGCGGTGGCCCACGGTGTGGCCGCCAACGACCCCATGAACCAGGGACTGGCGCTGTCCCTGCACGAGCGCTATCCCGCCATGCACAAGGATTTTCACCACTGGTGCCACGTGAACCACCCCAAGCCCGGGGAAGCCTGGATGTGGGGCGGCGCCGGCAATGTGCGGATCGTGAACCTGCTGACCCAGGAAGGCGGTCACGGCCATGGCAGCAAGCCCGGCAAGGCGACCACCAAGACAGTCAATGATTCCCTGCGGGCGCTGGCCAAGATGGTGGCGAAGGAAGGCTTCACCTCACTGGCGCTGCCGCGCCTGGCCACCGGGGTGGGCGGCCTGGACTGGGATGACGTCAAGCCGCTGGTCGAACAGCGGCTCGGCGACCTGGGTATCCCGGTCTATATCTACACCCGCTACACTGCCGGAGAGCAGGCGGACGAACCCGGTGTCTAGCGGTTAAGCCATGAGCGGGCTGTTGCGTTGCCGCCCCTGGGTTGTAATCGGGCTGTGTGCCGGATTGGCCTGGGCCGCGGCCGCGCAGGAAACCGCCGAAACCGCGCCGGCAATAGACGCCCACGACCTCGTCGCCGGCGCCATCGACCTCACCCGGGGCATGACCTCCTATGCCGAGATGAGCATGCAGATCCGGCGCCCGGACTGGGAGCGCAATTCCAGCCTGGTCGCCTGGACCCGCGGCCGCGAGGACGCCCTGATTCGCTTCACGGCGCCCGCCAAGGATGCGGGCAACGCCACCCTCAAGGACGACGAGAAGATGTGGACCTACACGCCGCGTCTGAATCGCGTCATCCGACTGCCCTACAGCCTGATGTCCCAAAGCTGGGCGGGCTCGGATTTCTCCTATAACGACCTGTCGCGCACGGACGCCCTGCTGCACCAGTACACGCTGACACTGACGGAGACCCGCGAGCAGGACGGTCACGCGGTCTACACCATCGAGGCGGTCCCCCTCGAGGACGCACCGGTGGTCTGGGGCAGGGAAGTGCTGGAGCTGCGGGACGACTATGTGCTGCTGTCACACACCTTCTTTGACCAGAACGACGAGGCACTGAAACGCCTGGAAGGTATGGATATCGGGGAAATGGGCGGGCGCACCTTTGCCACCCGCATGCGCATGACCAAACTGGACGAACCCGGGCACTGGACCGAGGTGGCCTACACCGTCGTGGAGTTCGACCTCGAACTGGAGGATGGACTCTTTACGGTCTATGCCCTGCGCAGCGGTGGCGGTCGTTGATCGCCTGGCGCAACCTGTGGCGTAACCGCCGCCGCACCCTGTTTACCGCCGGCAGCATCGCCTTTGCCTGCCTGCTGCTGATGTTCAGCCGCAGCCTGCAGTTGGGCAGCTACCGCGGCATGATCGATGCCGCCACGGACCTGGTCAGCGGCCATGCCCAGGTGCAGCACGAAAAATTCCTCGACGATCCCCGCCTGCGCTACCGGGTCGGCAACGCCTCGGCGCTGGCAGACACCGTCGCCGATATTCCGGGCATCGCCCTGGTGGCTCCCCGCGCCCAGGCGTTTGCGCTGCTGTCGCTGGATGAACGCGGTTTTGGCGCCGAAGTGCTCGGGGTCGAGCCCGACGTGGAAGCGCAGATGTCATCCCTGCCGGGTGCCGTCATCGAAGGCCGCTACCTGGCTGGCGGGGACGAGGCCTTTCTCGGCAGTACGCTCGCGCGCAACCTGGGCGCAGGGGTAGGTGATGAACTGATCATTCTTGGCTCCGGCCCCGAGGGCGGAGTGGCTGCCCTGGCCCTGGAAATAGTCGGGATATTCGAAACCGGCCAGGTGGAGCTGGACCGTGCCCTGGTGCAGGTGCCGCTCGACGTGTTCCAGGCGGGCTTCTTCCTGGACGATGAAGTTCATCAGCTCGCCATCAAGCTCGAGAGCCTCAAGGACCTGGAGGCGGTATCCGCAGCCCTGGCTGCGCAGCTACCGCAGGGGGTGGTACTGCAACCCTGGCAAACGCTGATGCCGGATGTGGTGCAGGCGATCGCCCTGGACCGGGCCAGCGCCCGCATGATGTACAGCATCCTCACCCTGGTGGTGCTGTTCTCCATCGTCAACACGTTCATCATGACCGTGTTCGAGCGCACCCGGGAATTCGGCATGATGCTGGCCATCGGTATGAAGCCCTGGCGGGTCATTGGCATGTTGCAGCTGGAAGCGCTGTGGCTGGCCCTGCTGGGCGGCCTGATTGGCTGTGTGCTGGCGGTCCCCATGCTGGCCTGGTTGAGCCAGACCGGTATTCCCATCAGCGGTATAGAGGACCTGATGGGGGGCTTTGCCTTTCCCAGTCACCTGAAAGCGGAAGTGTCGCTGGTGGAGATGGGCGTGATCCCGCTGGTGTTTGTGGTGGGCTGCCAGGTGTCTGCCCTGTTGCCGGCACTGCGCCTTCGCAAACTGAATCCCGTGGAGGCCCTGCGTGCAGACTAAAGGCCACCGGGTTCCGCTGCTGGTGCTCTTCCAGCTCAGCTGGCGCAATATCTGGCGTCACCGGCGCCGCAATATCCTGTTGCTGGCGGCTATCGTGGTGGCAGTGGCGACGGTGGTGCTGGCCAACAGCCTGATCCGCGGCTGGCAGGCGCAGATGCTGGAGACCGTGGTGGCCAACCTGACTGGGCATGTGGCAGTCCATGCGCCCGGCTACCGGGCGGACCCGTCCATTCAGCGGGGCTTCGAGCTGCCCGCCGACTACCGACCGGACCTGGATGGTCTCGACGGCTGGACCAGCCGCGTGCGGGTACCGGGCGTGATCCTGTCGGAGCGGGACACCCGCGGGGTGCTGCTGTTGGGGGTGAACCCGGCGGATGAGCTGGAAATCTCCTTCCTCGCGGATGTGAGCATCGAGGGGGAGTTTCTCGAGTCGGCCGCCGACCGCCGGGTGCTGATCGGGCGCGCAATGGCCGAGCGCCTGGAAACCGGGGTGGGCAGGCGCATCGTGTTGATGACCCAGGGCGCTGACGGACGCAATCGCGAGGCGGGGTTCCGGGTGGCGGGCGTATTCCGCGCCACCAGCGCGGGCCTGGAGAAGACCTTTGTGTTTACCGGCCGCGAGGCCCTGCAGGGCTTGCTGGATTCCGATGCAGTCACCGAGCTGTCAGTGCGCCTCACGGAAAACGGCGCTCGCGAGAAGGCCCGGGATGTGCTGCAGCGCCAGTTCGGTGAACAGGAAGCCAATACCTGGGATGAACTGGAACCCATGGCCGCGGGTATGTTCCGCTTTGCCGACGTGGCCATGCTGATCTGGTTCAGCATCATGATGACTGCCCTGGCCTTTGGCCTGGTCAACACCCTGGTGACCGCGGTGATGGAACGGGTCAAGGAACTGGGCATGCTGCGCGCCATCGGTATGCCGCCGACGGTGGTATTGCTGCAGGTGGTGATCGAGAGCCTGATGATCGTGGTGCTGGGCGTGCTGCTGGGTATCGCTGTGGGCGCCGGCTTTGTGCACTACTACAGCGGCGGCATCGACCTCAGCCAGTGGGCAGACGGCATTGAGAGCTACTACATGGGCAGCGTGCTGGTGCCGCGGCTGCTGGTCTACGACCTGGTGCGGGTGCTGTGGCTGAGCCTGGTATTCGGCCTGCTGGCGGCGGTATTCCCCGCCTGGCGCGCGGTGCGCATCGAACCCCTCGAAGCCATGCGGAGGTGAACGGCTTGGACAAGTCCCCGGTAATCGAATGCCACGGCCTGGAGCGCACCTACCACGACGATGGGATACCGGTACACGCCCTGGCCGGGGTGGACTTCCATGTCACGGAGGGGGAGTTTGTGAGCCTCGCCGGGCCTTCCGGCTCCGGTAAATCCACGCTGCTCAACTGTATCGGCGGGCTGGACCGGCCCACCGGCGGCAGCGTGAAGATCGGCGGTATCGACCTGGGCGGCCTGTCGGCCACGGAACTCGCCGACCTGCGGCTGCACCGGGTGGGTTTCGTGTTCCAGTCCTACAACCTGATCCCGGTGCTGTCGGCGAAGGAGAACGTCGAGTTCATTATGCAGCTGCAGGGTGTCGATTCGGCCACCCGCCACACGGACTCCATGGCCATGCTGGAATCCCTCGGCATCGGCGACCTGGCGGATCGTCGCCCCGGCGAGTTGTCCGGCGGCCAACAGCAGCGCGTGGCGGTTGCCCGAGCCATTGTCAGCAAGCCGGTGCTGCTGCTGGCGGATGAACCCAGCGCCAACCTCGATTCAAAAACCACGGCGAGCCTGCTGGAGCTGCTGTCGGAGATCAACCGCGACCGCGGCATGACGATCATTACAGCCACCCACGACCCCGCCGTGATGGCCTACGCCCACCGCCGGGTACAGCTGGTGGACGGCCGCATCGTCAGCGACGAACGGGAGGACTAGTCATTCGCTGGCTGGCCTTGCTGTGGCTGGGAGTGGCACTGCCGGCATTCGCCGAGCTGGATGTGCGGCTCAATGCCTTCGGGACGGTAAACGACCTTCCCAATAGTGACCTCCAGCGCGATGCCACCGGCAATCCCGCCACTGACGGTAACCTCGACCTGCGCCTGCTGTATCGCCGCGAACTGTCGAACTGGGAGTTGATTGTCGACCACAGCACCATCGGCCTGGCGGGGGACGGTTTCGAGTTCAATGAGTCCGGGCGCTTCGGCGCGCTGGACCAGACTCCCACCGACGACGATTTCCGCGCCCTGGAGCTGACCTGGACCCTGGAGCGGGATGACCGCTACCGGGTCTACCACCGTTTCGACCGGCTGGCGGTGCGCTACCGTGCCGACGACTGGAACTTCACCCTGGGCCGGGAAGCGGTGAGCTGGGGCAGCGGCAAGGTCTTTAACCCGCTGGACCTGTTTGCGCCCTTTGCGCCGACCACGGTGGATCGCGACTACAAGCCCGGCCAGGACCTGGCCATGTTCGACCGCCGCCTGGCCAATGGCGACATCCAGCTGTTGGGCGTGTTCCGCCGGGACGGGGAGGGCGGCCGCGACACCGACGAGAATTCCTACGGCGGCAAGTGGCACCGTTTTCTCGGCGGCAGTGAAATCGAAGTGAGCCTGGCCCGACATTTCCGGGACGACGTGGGGGCGCTAAGCCTGCGCCATCCGCTGGGCGGTGCCCTGATCCAGGGCGACGCCGTCTGGACCCGGCTGGACGAGGAGGACGACACAAAGTTCTCTCTCGTCGTGAACATGGATTACAGCTTCACCCTGGCCGAACGAACCACCTACGTCTTTGCCGAGTACTTCCACAACGGTTTTGGCCGCGACGACAAGCCCGTGGACCTGGCCAGGCTGTCGAATGCACTGGTAGATCGGCTACAGCGCGGCGAGATCTTCACCCTCATGAAGGATTACTTTGCCGTAGGCGGTTCCTACCAGTGGCACCCGCTGCTGGTGCAGAACCTGACCGGGTTCGTCAACCTGGAAGACGGGTCAGGTCTGCTGCAAACCAACTTCGCCTATGAGCCCGGCGACCAACAACGGCTGGAAGCGGGCCTGACCCTGACCCGCGGTGACCGGGGCGACGAATACGGACGCATAGAACTGGGCGACGGGTTTACCACCGGTGGCGGAAGTCGTATCTTCGTGCGATGGACCTATTTCTGGTAGGCCGCAAGATTACAATGGAGCCACGCCCATGCTGAACCTGACTCGCTGTTTATCGGCGGTGCTGCTGCTGACCGCATTCACCGCGCAGGCGGACGACCTCTCACGTGCCGTGCAGAAGGATTACGACCGGCACCTCGGCGACCTGTTCGAACATTTTCACCGCAACCCCGAGCTGTCGCTGATGGAGGACAAAACGGCTGCGCGCCTCGCGGAAGAAATCCGCGCTGCCGGGTTCGAAGTGACGGAAGGCATCGGCGGCACCGGCATCGTCGCCATCATGGAGAATGGCCCCGGCCCGCTGGTGATGATGCGCGCCGATATGGACGGACTGCCGGTGCAGGAAAAATCCGGCCTGCCCTACGCCTCTGAAGCCAAACAGACCGACTGGGACGGCAACGAGGTCTACGTGATGCACGCCTGCGGTCACGACGTGCACATCACCAGCCTCGTGGGCACTGCTCGTTACATGGCGAACAATCGCGACAGCTGGTCGGGCACGCTGATGCTGATCGGGCAGCCCGCGGAGGAGCGGGTCGGTGGCGCCAAATTGATGATGCAGGACGGCGTCTGGAAGAAGTTCGGCAAGCCGGACTACGCACTGGCCTTTCACGTAGCCTCGTGGATTCCCACCGGCAAGCTGTGGGCCGTAAAGGCGCCGTACTCCGGCGCTGACACAGTCGATATCATCATTCCCGGCGTGGGCGCCCACGGTGCCTACCCTCACAAAGGCGTCGATCCGGTGGTGCTGGGTTCCCAGATCGTGCTGGGCCTGCAGACGGTGGTCAGCCGCAACCTGCCGCCGCGGGTGCCCGGCGTGATTACCGTGGGCTCCTTCCACTCGGGTACCAAGCACAACATCATCTCTGATGAGGCGCGACTGCAGCTCACCGTCCGCAGTGAGAGCAGGAAATCCCGCGAGCTGCTGATCGATGGCATAAAGCGCGTGGCCGAAAACATGGGCCGCGTCGCCGGCCTGCCGGAAGACAACCTGCCCCAGGTGATCGTGTCAGATGAGGGCGTACCGCCGACCATCAACGACACCGCCCTGCTGGGCGAAATGCGCGCCCAGTGGCAGGCCAGCCTGGGCGACGACATCTTCCACGAAGAACAGCGCCTGGGCATGGGCGCCGAGGACTTCGGCTTCTTCACCGAAACACCCTACGTCCCCAGCGTCTACTTCGCCGTGGGTGGCACCCCGCAGAAGGACTTTGACCGCGCCGCAAAAGGCGGCGCCCCGGTCCCCAGCCACCACTCACCAATTTTCAAGATCGAACCGGAAGAGTCCGTGACGCTGGGCGTTGAAGCCACAGTCGTAGCCCTGCAGAAGCTGCTGCAAGCAGACAACGTCGCAGCCCGTTAACCCGTCGTTCCCGAGAAGGCCCGTCATTCCCGCGCATCGTCCCCGAAAGGGGAAAGCGGGAACCCATACTCCAACCGTCACCCTCGTGAAATACCTGTCACCGCCGCGAACAACCCGTCACCGCCGCGAACAACCCGTCACCCCCGCGAATAACCCGTCACCCCCGCGAATAACCCGTCACCCCCGCGAAGGCGGGGGTCCATCCCTGACCGAAAACGATGTACACGGCTCACGTTAGCCGCCAGAGCGAGTGTATTGCACACTCCACGTGGAGCGTTATCGCAAGAAAACTGCATGCGTCACGTGATCCCCGATCAAGCGGGGCAGGCTCCACGTCAGTGCAATAATCTTGCACACTCCACGTGGAGCGTCTGCTGTTCGCTGCAAACCGTTCGGCGCAACGACGGCTGACTCACCGACCGCAGCCTGCCCGGTAGAATGCTAGGCTACGCCTATATCGGCTCTACTTGTGATACGTAAGTTGTGATTGGGCTCCGAATACATTCCTATCTCTACGCAGGCGCTTTCTGTGTCCTGGCGACATTTCTGTCAGCTTGCGGCAACAGCTACAGCGCACCCGAAATCAACGGCAGGGTGGAGGATACGGTTACGGGCATGCCAATCGAAAATGCTGTCGTCGTCCTGGTGTGGATATCGCGCCAGAACAGTATTGCCGGGCATGGACTCACCCAGGGGCCGATAAAGGTGATCGAAGTCCTGACGGATGCGAATGGCAACTTTACAAGTCCTGCATGGGGGCCTATGGACAACCCCTATTCAGGGTTTGCAGACGCTTACCAGCCACACATCCTGGTGTACAAGGCGGGATACTACCTGGGTGGCTTCGACAACTACGAATCTTTCTCTACTGTTAAGCACTATGATTTTCCCTCGGAACTGGATTCGCGATGGAACGGAAAGGTGCTGGGCTTGGAAAAACGCGCCAGCGGTTCTCAGAGTAAGGCCTGTGAGCTAGGCCTGCTCTTTCAGGCGTTCTACCCCTGGGATGGGACGTTCAGTCACCTGGCAAAGGCTCCCTGTATGACGGTTGTTACTCACTCGGTCACAGGATACTGCCTGGTCAATGGAGTGCGAAACGACTTCCATTCGTTGAGCAGGGAGAGCATTTACGGACAGGTCAGGGGGCAGTGTAAAATCGCCGACCAATTGCAGAACGAGGTCGCTGATGACCTGGCTGCATGGCGGTCCGGCGTTCCCACGATACTTCCCTATCGATGACTATGCCTCCAAACTAGCGCTTGGCCAAACTACGCTGACACAGGAAGACAGGATATGACCCAGGTAACCGACGCAGACAAAGACACGTTCTTCGCCGACGTGGCAGCCGCTTCCGAGAAAGCCGTATGGGCAGCCGTCGCCACCCAGGCCGAAGACGGTCCGCGGGTGCGCATGGTCCACCCCACCTGGGAGGGCGACGTGCTCTGGTTCGCTACCTCGAAGGCATCCCAGAAAGCGGCACAGCTCATTGCCAACCCCAGGCTCGACATTCAGTACCAGGTTTCGTCCCCGGAATTCGTCCACATCATGGTGCGCGGCAGTGCAGAAGTCCTGGACGACCCGGAATCCCGACACCACGCCTGGGATGTGCTGGATTATGACTTGTCAGCGTTCTGGCCGGCAGGCGCTGACGATCCGGACTACGTGGCAGTGAAAATTACGCCCGAAAGGGTAGAGCTCTCCAAAATGTTCGGGACGACAAACAAGCGAGTCTGGCGGCGCTAGTCTCCGGACAAGAGAGCAATTATCCGGTCGGAGTTTTTTTCCAGGCGAAGCCAGTTCTCGTTCCGGTCTTTACTGTAGAGATTCACGAAGAAAGCCATTTTATTCTTGGCAATGTCCAATGCACTTTGTAGCTTCCCCTTTTTCCCGATGGGCGCTTGAATGGACACGTCTGCACCACATAGCAAATGCATTTCGACGAGCGAAACAATATCGTCATTGGCGTATTTGCAGCATTTCATCAGTGCGGTATAGCCAGCCTTACACACCGCGTTGATGTCTGCTCCGGCATCCACCAGGTGCTTCAGTGTCTCCGCATCGTGAGCATAGAAAACTGGCGTGAACCCCTCTTCAAATCTCTTATCAACCGGTGAGCAGTAGTTGCTTCGCTGATTGACGTCCGCGCCTCTTGCTAGCAGATAGTCAAGCATTACAGTATCGCCACACAACGAAGCGTTCCTCATGGCCGTGTTTCCGTGAACGCTGCAAATGCCGACATCAACACCACTGTCGAGAATCTCTTCGATCTTGCTGTAGTCCCTTTCCAGGACAGCAGACAGGTATGCGATTACGGTCTCGTTATCTGGTGACATGTTGAAGATTCCATTGAGGCAAGCTTGGACCCTGGGAGAACATGGGTCTGTACCCGCTAGTGCGATTCCAGAGACAAGAAAGCGCTCTTGTTCGCTCTCACGTAGTCAGCCCTATCAAAATCGGACCACCAATCCATCAGATCAAGGGGTCAGACACCTTAGATCAAGGGGTCAGACACCTTGATCAGGCGTCTGACCTGCGGGCCAAAACTTACGGAATCAACTCGAAGGTTGAAGTATCAATCCGATTTCCACCCTCTCTATATCTGAACTTTGTATCAACTTCTTGTCCGGTAATTGCGTCATAGAGTCCCCGATCGTACATTTTTCTACAGGCGGAAAAATCATCTTGCTCTTCTCTACAAAGCACCTGCTCGAAAACGAGGAAAGGAGAGTCGAAGTTTCTCCGCGCCGCGACCAGGTCTTGTCGATTCCCCAGGAAAAAAACAGAGAGGCCAGAAGCATACTCGATATCATCCACTTTCTCGGGGGGAATCAACACGATTCCAATCGTATCAAGAAATCTTCTTTTCAATAGTATCGTGGTCACTCCGCCTGCCAATGACTGCAGTTCACTGAGCGTCATTGGCTCCACCTCAGAGCCGTAAAGCTCTTCGTGTTTTTCCAAATAGTCCGCGTAACCCTCTTGCCACTCTTCCGGCTCCTCATCTCGCGCGGGAAACCTTCTAATGGAGCTCACTCGTCCGATAGCGATGACGCCGGCAACGTCCCTCAATTCGGCCTCAGATAGCGTCTCACTAGTTGCGAACTGGGCGTTTGCCAGCATCTGTGCCTCCCGGTTCCTTTTTTTCTCCGGCACGTTTAGCTGGGGCACCTCTATGCCCTCGTGGTGTATGGCGCATGCTGGCAATAAGGCAATAGCAATCAGCACTACTAGTGCGTGGAAAAATCTTTCAATCAACTCCAGTTCCTCCCTTAACATGATAGAGGGCATTACCCGGACTGCTGACGTAGCGCTGATATTTCGGACATGGCTTTGCTATGGGCTGTCTTTCCTTGCCGAAGTATGGACTCGAAGTTGCTATCGGATTCGCCAAACTGCTTATCGATGGAAGACTTGAAATCCTTCCAGCTGAAGTCCGAAAGTTCCTCCATTTCCGGGTCCGGATCATCCCAGCCACACTCAAATACCTTGCCCAGAGAGGTTATGCGCAAAAAGTCTTCGACGGACCCTGCGACGAATTCCAGCTCGCCCTCTGAACTGAGAAACAAGACTGGCGGAACTTCCTCAAGTCCCGGGTAGTACCAGAGGCAGAACTGCCCGCCGGTTCCGTCGGCGCCAAAGGCAATGAAGGTGTGTTCTGAAAGGGCTCTGGTCAGGTCCGGTTCGTCCTGAAGCCAGTCTTCAACTTCAAACTTTGACGGATCCCGGCGAATGAAGTCGATGGGTGGGTAAACCAGCAGCTCTTCAACCTCTAACTCAGACAGGAACTCGATACTTGCCAGCGTTGCCGTGTCAATCTCCTGGTCAAAAGGAACGACTTCATAGTCTTCATCATCTTCCGGCAAGCCGCTTTGGTCCATGGCGGCATATTGCTCGCATGCAGCGGCAGGTAGTTCAGCCTGCCTCGCTTCCAGCACGAGGTCGTAACTCTGGGTGTAGGGATAAACTGACTGAACCCACTCGTCCAGTTTCTTGTCTGAGTACTGCCGATGAAGAATGTCCGCGTGACGCGCATCTTCCCAGGGCACCAGAAACAAAGCTACAAACTTGCTGGGCGAAGGATTGCCATAATCCTTCAGCATGCGTTCCAGTTGTTTGGTTTCCTTTTTTGACGCTTGCTCCAGCTTCTGGCTCATGAATAGCACTCTCCCTGTATTTTGATGTTATTGGCTGAAGATGTCGTTTGGCCTATCTGCAATCTCTGCTTCAATCTGGTCCTCCCTACCTGGGCCGCGGTGGTGCCAGGTCTGCCTCTACCAGCAAGTCATCGAGGTTCGCGGTGGTCCCGTCAGCAAAATTTATGTCAGGCCGGAGACGCCCCCTGTCCAGGTAGTAGCTCGCGCAATGTAGCTCGTCTTCATGACCACGGATACCGAGGCGCGCGGACAGGCCGCGGACTTTGCCAATGCTCAAGGTCAGGTTGTCCAGAGATATGCCTGGACCGAGGCGGATAGAGTATGTGCACTTCCTGGTTTTACTGCCGCCGCCGATACTCAGGTCGTACGCAGCCCTTCTTTCCTCGCTCGTGTATCCCATGGGAACCAGAACGCTACTAACAAACCAGTAAGCGGATTTTCGCTGTTCAGGGCTGCCCCAAACTGGAGTGCCGACAAGGTTCTGGCAGGGAATCGTCCTTGGTGTACCGCGCTTCTGCTTGCCCAGATCTGGAAGCCATTGGCCTGAAATTGAGTTCCGTCTTCCGCTCAACTCGAGATAGTAGATCGTTCGGCTTGCGAGAAGTCTGCCACTGACGCGATCGAGAATCCGTATCCTATCGCCGTACAGGCCCTGGGTACGGCTTTTCGGATCCAGGAGTGAATCTACCACCACCTCAAATTCTGCCGTGGGCTCAGGAATGGTCGATATTCTGGTCTCTGCGCGGGGCCCATATTTGCCTTCCGAGATGGAGACCAGGTCCAGCCTCGATACACCTTTGTCTCCCAAGCCGTATTCCACGAATCGATAGGCGCGACCGCCGCCCGGCGCGACATAGGAATCTACGATCTTTCCATGCTTGTAGAACTCTGAAAGACGCCTCGGCACAGTTTTGTCCACGTAGATGCCGCCGACGTGCTTGATGCGCTCTATCACCTTGTCGCCGGCATCGACACAGACACTCTCCAGCTGTCGTTCGAGAAATGCGAGGTGGTGATCCCAGGCTGCACAATGCGACTCAGTTTCTGCGCTGACCTCTCCCTTCTTCGCGTCGCACTTGTCAAAGAGCTGCTCAGCGTGAATGGGCCTTGCGGCGATCGCTTCACCGGCCGCTGCCAATAGCGGACAGGCGCTGCAGAGCAAGATCAAACCTATTGTCAGGTACGTACCCTTCATCATTCAGGCAAAATCCTACGCTGAATCCAAAGTTGGCTTAGGCATACTTGAGCTCACCGGTCCGGCGTGAAACACCCCGTGCCGTGGCACTGGAGCGTATTGAAATCAAGAATCTGCGCATAGCCCAGTTCACCGGTGGGCAGCGGGGCGCCCTTCGCGATGTAGAAGATGATTGTGTTTGGCTCCCGCAGGCTCCTTGGGATTTCCATTGGCCCTTTTATGACGAAAGCAGGCCGGGTAAGTCCCTCGGGGCTTGGCATGCTGTGCACACCGATGCCTTTCATCTCCGCCCTGTGCACTTCCTGAGCCCATTGAGACAAGTGGGCACGGGTCGCCCATTCCAGTGTCCCTCGCTGGATCAGGCTCGCAACTTCAGGGGAAACACGAATCTGTAGGTGCTTTGGGTTGTTCGTGATCGGATTCTGCGGAGTCGGGTAACTGTTGGTGGTGCTTCGGCGTGGCTGAGATTCAGCCACCGGAGGGGGCGGTGGTTGTGGCAGTTCATCGCGGGTCATCGGGTATGTCTTCGGCGTGACATCAAGCGTGACCTCCGGCACCGGCTCCCGATACCACCACAGGGCGCAGGACAATACCAGGGCGAGTGCGAAGATGGCTTTATCCATACCTATTCCCAGAACACCAGGTTGAAGCAGAGGCTCTGGCCACCGCCGACCAGCGTTATCGAATCCCCCGACACCCGATGGGTGAGACGGCCCGGGGTCGCGATGATGTCTTCGCGCTTGATCTCCTGGCCGAATACGATGAACTTTGTATAGCGCCACTTCGGATCCCAGTAATACCTGTTCATCCCCGCCAGCTTCTGTTCATCCACGAATGTGTTGTGGCATGTGCCGGCAAGGGTGTCAGTGCCCCAGCCCGCCGTGTAGACAACGATATCCGAGCCGTAACCCACGTCGATCACGTCATCGCCTGGCCCGCCGTAAAAGATATCTGACCCCCAACCGTCATCGACGCTGTCATCCCCCCAGTCGAGGTAGTGAAAGTGGTTGCCCCAGGAACACTCGACGTCATCGTCCTGGATCGTCCCGCGAATCACTCCAGCGATTGTCCGGTGATTCGGCGAACACTTGTATTTTCTGCCTTTCGTGACATTCCTTTGCGTGTATTCGAGGTGCCAGAAGTACGGAATCCAGTCGTCGGGGTGGGAGCCTTTGAAGCGCTCCTCTGAGGGCACGGCAACAGGGATCAATTTCCTGCCTGCGTATAGCTCCAACATGTCGATCAGCGCTGCAGGCGAATCAAATGCGACCGCAGATGTTGTATCGTCCCTGGCTTGGTACGTCACCGCGTAGTCCTTCTCGATTTCGTAATCATGCACTTCCGCCTGTGCGGCTTTATACAGCCACCGCGCATCGAGTGCCTGCAGTCTCTCCTTATCAACCGTGAAAGGTTTGAAGGGAATATCGATGATCTCGTTGGGGCCGGGCGCGGTTTTCAGTATGACGCTGGTGGTAAAAGGCTCACCCAGGAGTGACTCCGTGGCTGCCGCCCACTGCCGAATCGCATAGTCATTGCGCTCGGAGCCGCGCTTTTGCGCGCGCCGCGCGCACAGCTTGTAGAGATTCAGCTGCTGTATCTCGACGCCTGCGATACCGGATGGTGACCAGGCAGACAGCAACCGGTCGAGGCGGGAGCCCGTCAGGCTCTGATCCGATATCTCTACCTGCGCCACGGAAGAATCGACGAGGATGCGCTCCAGGTTCGCGCCCGGTGCCACCTCGATGGCGTAGCGCGCGCTGGGATTGGAGCCGGAAAGTCGGGCGCCGGACAGCAGCAGCCACTGAGGGCGGTTTGAGGTCGCCACTGACAACCGGCGCGGCATGAGCGACACATTCTTCTGGTCGATGACGTGTAGCGCAACGCGTTGGCTATCCGCGCGCGCGTGCTGATATCGCACTGTTGACGCCTTGGCTGCCAGGGCGCGGAGGTCCGTGATTTCGCCCGGCGGGCGCAGGTCATCGGAGTAGTCGATGTAGTCCGATGCATCCGCAAGGTCCCTGAAATTCTCGGGCCGGGGCCGGCAGGCGTAGCCCTCTGGCGGCTCGTAGAGCGGCAAGTCTACGGTGAAGACCTCGACGCTGGCGGCCTTGGGTTCAGCGAGCAATAGAAAGCCCACTACGCCCACGAGGCAGGCGGTGCTAAGTCCGAGGGTGATGGTGGCAATTCGATAGACAGGTCGCTTGCTGGCTGCGGGCCGGGAATGCTCCGAGAGATCGTGAATATCCGGCAGAAACCCGTTCCGGGTTAAGACGTCGCGATATCTGTCTGCGCGCTCGGCGTCAACACGCTTTGCGAGCGTAACCGGCAGAGACGCCAGCGCCTTGCCGGCCCGGCCCTGATCCACCTTGAGTAGTGCGGCCAACCGCTTGGCGGCTGCGGCGGGATCAGTACCCTCGGCGAGACCGGAGATTTCAACTCGATAGAATGCCCCGGCGCTGTCTGAGGGCTCGGTGGCGTCCTCGTGTACAGCCGGCGTAGTGCCCGAGCGTGCAAGCCTGTAGACCGCGACCAGCGCAAACACCACGAAGAGGGCGTTGGCTGCATAAAACAACGTGGGGGAGCCTTCGCGCGACAGACCGCCGCGGGATGGGAAGAAGGCATCATTGACGAATGCCGATGCCACCATCCCCAAAGACAGGAGCAGTGTCGTCCACAACTCCGGTTGATTAGTGTTTTCCTGGCCGCTTCGATCTTCCATTAATCGACCCGCAAACTGTCCTTGTTTCGGTAGAACTCGATGAAGCCTGGCGCGTTCCGATTATGGCTTATCCATCAGCCTACACGGTCTGGCGCTGCTACATGAAGCGCGCTCCACCTCGAGTTTAGTTCCTTACGAGTATCACAATAAAACATGGTTTCAAGCATGGGTAGCGAAATGTTCAGAATTCGAGAGGTCGGTTTTGGCTAGATCGGCACCTGTTGATGGCCGCATGTTTTTAGCACGCGTCACGTGACGCGCCGGTGCAGAAATCCTGCACACTCCACGTGGAGCGTCAGCATTCGCCTGAACCCCGACCTACGTCATTCCCGCGAAGGCGGGAATCCATCTGTCCGATGACGCCTGATTGCAGACGATTTCAAAAAGGGCTCTGACCCCCTTGATCCCGATGGAGCGACTGACCGCCTCGCTGAAATCGATGTTTGTTGATTTCTTCATAGGCCACGGAAAGACTCAACCGTGGTCAGTGTGAGCTAAGCGCTTGTTGTCGGCTTTGAGTCGCTGCTAGACACATTCGCTAGAGCCGGCGTCCACGACATTGACTTCCTGCGAGCCCTTTAGATTGACCAGTTCTTTAAGGGCGAGCTCCTCAGTCACCTCCCAGACATGTCCCTTCAGCAGGGGAACCACATAAGGGCCGGCACTGGTGTACGAATCCGTCGCCGCGCTCACCCTGAGAAATCTCCTCGTGCCAGGTTGCATCAGAATGGCTGTTTCCATCTTGGGGACGACCCAGTAAGCGTTTCCTTCGATCCGTATGTTGCGTTCGCCTGGCTCCACTTTGTAGACGGTAAATCCACCATTTCTCACCGAGGGCACCTCCTGACAGTCGATAAGAACGTCTGGGTAAGCGAGGCTCATCACGAATTTCGGAACCCGGTAAATGTAGAGAATGGCGCTTTCCTCATCGGGGGTTTCAAGACGCGTAAAGGCCTCTCCACTGGTGCCACCCAGGCCTGTACAGCCGGCGAGGAGGCCTGCCAATGCCAGGCCGCAAGTGAGCTGGGCAAGCCTTGTGAAACTGTTTCTATCCATAAATTTCTGCATCGTGGCTTGTCAGTGACTAGTTGTTTTCGAGTTCGTACTTGATAGCGTGTACAACACCCTGGGTTCTTTCCGCCGCGGGTTTTCCGTCGGCTCGGACAAAGTGCAGCCCTGAAATGTGTCGCACAGAGGCCTCTTCCAAAATTGTCTTGTTGCCAGCAGTGCTTGAGTCTAGAACTGTGATGTCTGAGGATGTTCCATCCGTCTCAATACTGTGCTCCACGACGACCCACCCTTCGTAGCCCCTGACTTGCAAACTCCTGGGGTACCGTATTGCATGCGTGCTACCCGATATTCTCCATCCATGGTCATTGGAGTCCAAACCCTTATAGTCCCCTTCTTGAGGAAAAGGGCGAGGTGGTGGAGTGATCGTGACCTGTTGCGCCGCGCATCCCGCGAGGGCAATTAGTAAGAAAAGTGCTATACAGCGTGTCACCTATCTGGCTCCACTAAATCTATCGAAAGGCAGCTATGAGTCGTTCGCGGGCAAATGGATTCCCGCCTTCGCGGGAATGACGAGGGTCGGGGTTCGGTCGATGGCAGACCCTACAACCCCTTCGCCCGCTCCCGCAGAATGAATTTCTGGATCTTCCCGGTCGAGGTCTTCGGCAGTTCGCCGAACACAAACGTCTTCGGCAGCTTGAAGCCCGCCAGGTGCCCCCGGCAGTGCTCGATCAGCTCTTCATCCGACGGCGGCTCCGTGCCCTCGTTCAGCTCGATGAACGCGCAGGGCGTCTCGCCCCATTTCTCGTCTTCCTTTGCGACCACCGCGGCGTTCATCACGGCGGGATGCTTGTAGAGCGCGTCCTCGACCTCGATGGATGAGATGTTCTCACCGCCGGAAATGATGATGTCCTTGGAGCGGTCCTTCACCTCGATGTAGTTGTCCGGGTGCTTCACCGCCAGGTCGCCTGAGTGGAACCAGCCGCCCTTGAAGTCCTTCTTCGTGGTTTTCTTGTTCTTCAGGTAGCCCTTCATCACCACGTTGCCGCGGAACATGATTTCGCCGATGGTCTCGCCATCGGCGGGTACCGGTTCCATGGTGTCCGGGTCCAGCACGTCGAGTCCGCCGACGACGGAGTACTTCACGCCCTGGCGCGCCTTCAGTGCGGCCCGGTCTTCCAGCGGCTTTCCGTTCCATTCCTCGTGCCAGGCGCAGTACACGCAGGGGCCATAGACCTCCGTCAGCCCGTAGGTGTGGCAAATGGTGGCGCCCATCTCCTCGATTTTCGCGATCACCGCCGCGGGTGGCGCGGCGCCGGCGGTCATGATCTGCAGGTTCTCCGGCATCTTGCTGCGCAGTTCCTCCGGCGCTGAAGCCAGCATGCCCAGCACGATCGGCGCACCGCACATGTGGGTGACATTGTGCTCCTCCAACCTCTCAAAGATGGGCTCCGCCGCCACCTCGCGCAGGCAGACGTGGGTGCCACCGTGCAGGGTAATGGTCCAGGGAAAACACCAGCCATTGCAGTGGAACATGGGCAGGGTCCACAGGTAGATCGGTGCCGGTGTCATGCCCCAGGCCAGGCCGTTGCCGATGGCGTTCAGGTAGGCGCCGCGGTGGTGGTAGACGACACCCTTGGGATTGCCGGTGGTCCCCGAGGTGTAGTTGAGCGCCATGGACTGCCACTCGTCCTTCAGCGTCGGGATCCTGGTGGCGGAATCCGCCTCGGCCAGCAGTTCCTCGTAGGTCATGCTGCCAATCGACACGTCCTGGGGGCCCAGTGGATCGTTGAGGTCGACCACCAGCGGCTCGCGCTCGCAGTTCGCCAGGGCCTCCTGGGCCACGGTGGCGAACTGGGCGTCCACCAGCAGCACATCGCATTCCCCATGGTCGAGGATAAAGCCGATCGCGGCGGGATCCAGGCGGATATTGATGCTGTTGAGCACCGCACCCGACATGGGCACGCCGAAGTGGGCCTCCAGGTGGGCGGGAATGTTGGGCGCGATAATCGACACCGTATCGCCCTTGCCGATCCCCCGGGCCCGCAGGGCGCGGGCCAGCGCCTCGCAGCGCTGCTGCAGGACGTGGTAGCTGTAGCGGTTGCCGCCGTGGATAACCGCGGTGCGTCCCGGGAAGACGGTTGCCGTGTGGGCGAGGAAGTCTATCGGCGACAGGGGCTGGTGGTTGGCAGCGACCTTGTCGAGATCCTTGTTGAAGTGATTGCTCATTGGCCCTTCCTTGCGGGGTCTTACTGGGTGAGTACGCTCCTGATGAAGCTCTGCTGGTTACGATCCTCGTCACGCAGGGCGAACAGGTCTTCCAGCATACTTTCGATTTTGCCCGAGAGCTCCAGGCGCAGCTTTTTCAGCGTCGCCATGCCGGGCGGCTTGCCGCCACGGCCCTTCGGCCGCACGGGCTCTCCAAATTGAATATAGCAGTAGTGTGGCTTGGGGAACGGGGTGCCCAGGGCGCCCAGTGGGATGGGTGGAATCAGGTCCCGCCGGGTGCGGTCGGTGATCAGGCCCAGGCTCCTGAGTATGTCGCCCAGGGGTGTGTCGGGAATGTCTCTCCCCTCGACCGCGTGATTGTAAAACTCGTCCGGGCCGACGATCGCCATCGGCGCGATTGGGTAGTCGTGGGCCGCCGCCATGCGCAGGAAGCCGTAGCGCTCTTTCCATTGCAGCTGGTAGCGCTGGTCCTGGGTCTTGGTGGCCTCATGGGCACCGCCCGGGAACACCATCAGGTCGCAGCCCTGGTCCATCAGTGCCGCGCAGACCTCCGGGTGGCCCACCGCCGCCCCCTGGCTCAGCAGGAACTGCTCGGTCAGCGGGTGCCACAGGGCCTTGTCCGCCAGGGCCCGCAGGAAGCGCCGCTCCTCCATCCACATCACCGGAGCCAGGATATAGCCGTCACTGGCGAACAGGGAGTGATTGCCGATGAACAAACAGGGCTCGTTGGGAATGCATTCCAGGCCCAGCAGCTGGGGCTTGAACAGGCGCCGCAGCAGGGGATAGGACAGCTCGAACAGCGGGCCCGCGGGCTTGCTGATGGCCAGGGCCTGCTCGATGTGGCGCTCGAGTCCCGCGCCCTCGAAAGGCTGATTGTCCTTGTCAAATATGCCCATACACCACAACCCCGGCGAAGGGGGTCGAGTATAGCGGAAGCGGTGTACTCGGCGGTATCTCCGCAGCCCTGTATCTGACGGGTGACCCCGCGCCGAAAGCTTGAGTGACCGCGGTCACAGAATCCGCCCGGAACGGCATCAACGCGGACCCACGTCTCATTTTGCCCGACGCAAGATGGAGTGGCGCGGGGGGTGGTCGATAGGGTTTGTGACCCGAGCGGATTTAGTGATTTGGCTACCGCTAATGACCGCTAATTTTTGAGCATTTTCGCTAGTAAAGACGAGAAGAATTGTGACTGAACCAGTGACAACAGTATCGGTGAGACTGACGCGGCCAGCGCCGTGGCTGCTCGCTGCCTGCCTGTTGCTCGCCTCTGCGGTCGCGCTGGCGGAGGAGCCGCTCAGCATTCACTTCGCACCCAAGGACCAGAAGCGCACGGCCTTCAACTGGTCGCAGAACCAGCCCAGCGACAGCCCCTTGCTGAGCGCGATTCGCAACTTCGGCAAGGGCAGGAAATCAGGCGAGAAGACGCTCAACTCCGGCGCCGCCTCGATGCCCGAGCGCGACAGCGGCGACCTGCCCGCGGCGGCCGTCGGCAAGCTGTTCTTCGTCAACGCTGATGGCGAGCTGTCCGCCTGCAGCGCGGCGTTCGCGGGCGCAGACGATACCCTGGTGACCGCGGCCCACTGTGTCATGAGCCTCAGCGGTGACTGGCACTCCGACTTTGTATTTGTGCCGGCCTTCGACAATACCCGGCGCGAGTACTACACCATGGAGTGCGCCACGGTACCCCGGGAATGGGGCGTGCTGGAGGGCAACGCTGCGCTGGATTACGACTACGCATTTCTGAAGACGTCCCGTCCGGGCCAGCAGGGCTACCTGGCGGTGAGCGACGAACTGCCGCCGTCATCCGTCAAGCTGGTGGGTTACTCCAACAACTACCGCAGCGGCCGCCGCATGTTCGATGAGGACGTGGTGGTGGGTTTCGAAGCGGACGGCAAGCCGAGCTATGCGGGCAATCGCTTTGGCCGCGGCGCCAGCGGCACGCCCTGGATTCACGAGGGCACGATCTACAGCGTCAGCTCACACTTCGACAAGCAGAATGACGACGTCATGCTGGGTGCGCGCTTCGATGCCGACACGCTGGCACTGGCGAACTACGCGCAACAGAACTGCCGCAGCAACTAGCCGGCGTACACCTTCGCCACTTCCTCGGCGATGATCTTCACACCCGCTTTCACTGTGTCCTCGTCCTGGGCGTAGGCCACCCGGATGCACTGGTTGCTGTGGGGCCAGTCCGCGTTGTCGATCCCGATGAAGAAGCCCTGCCCGGGCGAGACCAATACACCGCGTGCCTTGAGGCGTTCATACAGCGCCTGGCTGGTAATGGGCAGGTCCTCGAACCACAGCCACAGGAAGATAGCGCCTTCAGGCTTGTGGATGTGGTAGGGCAGATCGCCCATGGCCTCGCGGAACCAGTCCACCGTCTGCTGTGAGCGGGTCTGGTAGAACGGCGTGACATGATCTTTGGTCAGCGTGAGTATCTCGCCACTGCGGAACCACTCGCCGGCAATGGCCGGGCCCAGGTTGCCGCTGGCGAGGCTGATAATGGTGTTGGCGTTGGCAAAGGCGCTGATCACCTCTTCGCAGGCAACGATGATGCCGGTGCGCACCCCCGGCAGGCCCAGCTTGGACAGGCTTAGCAGCAGGATGACGTTCTCGTTCCAGATGGGCTTTGCATCGACAAAGCAGATGTTGGGGAAGGGCAGGCCGTAGGCGCCGTCCACGATCAGCGGGATACCCTTGTCCCGGGCAATCTCATCCAGGTGGGCCATCTCGTCATCGGTCAGCACGTTGCCCGATGGGTTGGTGGGCCGCGACACGCTGAGCGCGCCGATGGAATCGTCCGGGTCCAGCTTCGAGAAGTCGACCCGGTACTTGAAAATATGGTCCTCGAGAATCTCGATGCTGGGCCGGGTGGCGCTGAAGAAGTCCTCGCACAGGCCCACGTCGGCGTAGCCCATGTACTCGGGGGTAACGGGCAGATGCACGGTGCGGCGACTGCCGTCAGCCATCTGTCCCGCGAACATGTTGTAGAGCACAAAGAAGGCCGACTGGCTGCCGTTGCTGACGGCGATATTGCGGCTGCTCAGGTCCCAGCCGTACTGGGCCCGGAGGAAGCTGGCCACCTGTTCCAGGAACTCCACGTTGCCCTGGGGCGACTGGTAGATCCCGAACAGGCTATGGCGCTCGCGCGGGTCCTGCATCAGCGACTCCAGGCGCTGCTGGAAGACCATTTCCACGTCCATCAGCCGGCTGGGGTTGCCGCCGCCCATAAAGATCATGTCGGG
Organism: Halieaceae bacterium; assembly: GCA_965601975.1. Lineage (GTDB taxonomy): Bacteria > Pseudomonadota > Gammaproteobacteria > Pseudomonadales > Halieaceae > JANQIO01. The sequence goes on along the minus strand of OZ271856.1, from coordinate 3,408,269 downwards.
GTTGGAATGCAGCGCCTCGCCGAGATCGTCCATCAGTTCGACGATGCCCGAGGTGGCGGAAAACTTTTCCCCGAATGCAGATAGCTTCATAGCGCCCCCAACGCGTGAAGGGGAGTGAGGATAACGCCAGATGCGGGGCGCGCCAACCGTGCTAGGCTTTTAAAAACAGGGCTTTTTGATCCAGTCGAGGAAATATGTCCGGAAACTACAAGGCGGTGTTTTTCGATATCAGTGGTGTGCTCTACCAGGGGGATGAGCTGATCCCCGGGGCGCCGGAGGCGGTACGCGCCGCCCGCAAGGCGGGCCTGGCCGTGCGCTTTCTCACCAATACGTCGCGCAAGACCTGCGGGCGCATCCGGGATGACCTGGCGACCTTTGGTATCGACACCTCGGAAGGTGAGGTCATCACGGCGCCCTCGGCCGCCTGTGACTACCTGCGGGACCACGACCTGAGGCCCTGGCTGCTGGTGCATGCCGAAATCCGCAGCGAATTCGCCGACCTCGACCAGGACTACCCGAACGCGGTGGTGATCGGCGATGCCGCGGAGGAGCTTAACTACGAACGCCTCAACCAGGCCTTCCGGCTCTGCCACGGCGGCGCTGTGCTGGTGGGAATAGGAGCCAACCGCTTCTTCCGCCAGGGCAGCGAGCTGCTGCTGGATGCGGGGCCCTTCATCAAGGCTATCGAGTACGCCGCCTCGGTAGAGGCAGTGATCATGGGGAAACCCTCCCGGCCCTTCTTCCAGCAGGCCGTAGAGGGCGTGGGCTGCGCGCCGGGTGAGGTGCTGATGGTGGGCGATGATGTGTTTGGCGACGTCGAAGGAGCGCTGAAGGCCGGTATGGCGGGCTGCCTGGTGCGCACCGGCAAGTACCAGCCCGGTGACGAGGACAAGGTGGCGGGAGAGTTCCGCAGCGTCGACTCCGTTGCGGACCTGGCTTGGTAATTACGCCGGGGAGCGGTAACCTGTGGTGAGAGGTAGGGGTCCAGATGTCTCTGCGTAAGACCAATATTGCCAAACTCGACGGGGGTGAGTTCGACGTCCTGATCGTCGGCGGCGGCATCAACGGCGCTGTGTCGGCAGCCTCCCTGGCGGCCCGCGGTGTGAAAGTTGCGCTCATTGATCGCGGCGACTTTGCCGGTGATGTCAGCTCCAATTCCTCGAATCTCGCCTGGGGCGGCATCAAGTACATGGAAAGCTACGAATTCCTGCTGGTGCGCAAGCTCTGCAAGTGCCGCAACCAGCTGATGCGGGAGTATCCCTCCTCGGTCAAGGAAATCCGCTTCCTGACCACTATCCAGAAGGGCTTTCGCTTCCCCCCGTTCCTGATTTTCCTCGGCACCATTCTCTACTGGTTCATCGGCCTGTTCGGCACCAAACCGCCGCGCTTCCTGACCCGCAAGCAGTTGGCGATGCGCGACGCGGCCATCGACACCGCGACCGCGGCGGGGGGCTTCGAATACTCGGACTGCTACCTGCACGACAACGACGCCCGCTTTGTCTTCAATTTCATTCGCTCCAGCATGAATTACGGCTGCATTGCCGCCAACTACGTGGAGTCCCTGGGCGCCGAGCGCCGCGATGGGATATGGGTGACGAGGGCCCGCGACGTCGACGGGGGAGGCGAGTTCACGATCCGCTCGCGGGCCCTGATCAATGCCTGCGGTCCCTACGTCGATCAGCACAACCAGCTGACCGGCGAGACCACCGAGTACCAGCACCTGTTCTCCAAGGGCATACACCTGATGGTGGACCGGGTGACACAGCACCACCGGGTGCTGACCTTCTTCGCCAGCGACGGCCGGCTGTTCTTCGTTATTCCCATGGGCCCGAAAACCTGCGTCGGCACCACCGACACCCGGGTGGAAGACCCCGCCGAGGGAGTCACCGACGCCGACCGCCAGTTTGTGCTGGACAACGTGTCCCAGCTGCTCAACCTGCCCAGGCCGCTGAAGGTCGAGGACATCATTGCCGAGCGCTGCGCCGTGCGCCCGCTGGCCACGCAGCGCAGTCACGGCCAGGCCGAAGGGGTGGAGTGGGTGCAGCTGTCCCGCAAACACGAGATCGAAGTCAACGCCGACAACCAGCACCTCAGCATCTACGGCGGCAAACTCACGGATTGCCTCAACGTGGGGGAGGAAGTCGCGCACGCAGTCAGGGACTTCGGCGTTGAAATCCCCAACTTCCGCCGCAAGTGGTTCGGCGAGCCGAAGCGCGCGATTCGCGAGGAATTCATGTACCAGGCTCATATGATGAACCTGGACAGCCTGACCTCGCCCCTGTCCATCGAGCCGCTGTCCCACCGCCTGTGGCGCCGCTACGGCGACAAGGCCTTTGACATGCTGGAGTCCATCCGCATGGACCCGGCGCAGGCGGACCTGTTCATCGAGCACACCGAGTACCTGCGCTGTGAAATCGAGGAAGCCGCCGAGAGTGAGATGATCGTCAAGCTGGAGGACTTCCTCAGGCGACGCTCCAAGATCTCACTGGTGGTGCGCCATGGTGATCTCGCCAGCGCTCGTGGGCTAATGGACGCTTGCAGGGTGCTGTTCGGTGACGACGCCCGGACCCGCTACGAGGAGTACCTGGCAGAGCACGGCGACGATGGTACCGGGCACCTGCGCCTGGCGTGACCTAGATCCAGTGCATCAGGGCCACCGCCATGACCAGGCCGATCATGGGTATGACCACCGTCAGGGCCGCTACCGGCCAGTAAGCGCTCTTGTGGGTTTCCCGGCAGATGGCCCGGATCGTGGTCACCACGTAGCCGTTGTGGGGCAGTGAATCCAGCGCACCCGAGGCGATAGAACTGATCCGGTGCAGCTGGTCCATGTTGACGTCGGTTTCCTGGTAGTAGGGCGCCAGCACCGGCAGGGCGATGGACAGGCCGCCTGAGGCGGAGCCGGTGAGGCCCGCGATCACGGTGACGGCAATGGCCGCGCCGATCAGCTCACTGCCGGGAATTCCCGTCATCGCACTGACTGCCACGGCAAAGGCCGGGCTGGCCTTGGCCACGGTGCCGAACCCCACTACCGCGGAGGTGTTGCCGATGGCAATCAGGGCGCCGGTGGCCCCCTCGCCGATGGCGCGGTCCAGGTTGTGAAAGTGAACCCAGTTGATTGCCATGATGGCCGCACATCCGCCCCCCAGGGCCAGGATCAGGGCGTACTGGGCGTAGGCCTCGTGGAAGAAGAATGACACCAGCAACACCACCAGCAGCGGCACCAGGCCGGTGACTGGATGCGGGTAGTCGCGCTCGGGAATATCCGGATCGCCCGGGCGGTGTTCGAAGTGTTCGCCGTTGGCGACCGCCTTGGCGATCATCCGCTTCAGCCACCAGAAGCCGGCGCTGGCCATGAACACCGCCACGATCAGGCTCACTTCCCAGGCCGCGTAGGGGGTGGTGCCGAGATATTTGATGGGAATCCAGTTCTGGATTTCCGGGGAACCGGCGCTGGTCATGGTAAAGGTCACCGACCCGAAGGCCAGCGCGCCGGGGATGAAACGGCGCGGCAGGTTGGCGTCCTTGAACAGGCTCAGGGCCATGGGGTACACCGAGAACGCGACGATGAACACGCTGACGCCGCCGTAGGTGAGAATCGCGCAGGCGATGACCACAGCGGCCACTGCGTGCTTCATGCCCAGCCTGTCGACGATCCAGCGCGCCAGGCTGTCGGCGGAGCCCGTGTCCTCCATGAACTTGCCGAACAGGCTGCCCAGCAGGAACATCAGGAACCAGGCGGCCACGAAGCTGGCGAAGCCGTCCATGTAGGTGGTAACGAAGGCCGGACCGTCGCCCTCCGGGAAGATGGGCACGCCGCCGGTCAGGCCCACGATGAGGGCGCAGCCAGGCGCGGCGATAAACAGGTTCCAGCCCCGCAGGGCCAGGGTGGTCAACAGCAGCAGGCCGCCGACCAGGCCGATCATGCTGATCATCGATAATGGTCTCTGTCGCGCCCCCGGGGGGCGCTGGTCTTATTCTGATTCAGCCAGCATTTTGCCAAAGTCCCGATGGGGTGTCTCGTTGTCCTCCCATGTGATCCCCGGTGGGGTAGGTAACGGCAAAGTCAGTGGATTGCACTCGACGTGCGTTCTCCGGACAATAATGTGATTCAGGATTCACATACCCAGGGACCGGGGCGATGCCTCCGGAACCATCAGTTCATGTCCGACAGGGTGACTATGCGGGAGAGTTTACGCTGTTTCCTGGCCGCACTTGTGCTGGTGCTGCTGGGCGGCTGCGAAGAATCGACACAGCGCGGGGACAGTGCCGTCGCGCTGCGTGTCTGCGTGCTTCCGGACCAGGACGGTGCGGCCCTGGAACGCCGGCACCGGCCGCTGGTCAACTACCTGCAGCGCGAAACCGGCTACGCCCTCGAGCTCTGCGTTGCCGACAGCTATGACGAGCTAAGCCTGATTTTTGGTCGGGGTGACACAGATGTCGCCTGGTTTGGCGGCCTGACCTATGTTCGCGCGGCCTACACGAGCGGGGCAGAGCCCCTGGTCATGCGGGATGTCGACAATCGTTTCATCAGCCACTTCATTGTTGATGCGGAGGCGTCAGGCGAAACCATCGAGGACTTTCGCGGCAAGGACATGGCCTTCGGCCCGCTGCTGTCGACTTCGGGCCACCTGATGCCGCGCTACTATCTCGAGCAGCGCGGTATCGAGGCGGCAGAATTCTTCCGTCATATCCACTATTCATCCGGGCACGACGAGACGGTACGGCGGGTTCTGGATGGGCGTGCGGATATTGGTGCCGTCAACAGTGAGCTCGTTCGCAGCATGCTCGCTGACGGGCGCCTGCCGCCGGGCCAAATCCGGGTACTGGAAATCACCCCGCCCTATGCCAACTATGTCTGGGCTGTGCAGTCGACGGTTGACCCGCAGGTCAGGAACCGGTTGATGCAGGCTTTCCTGTCCCTGGACAGTGTCGAGCCCGCGCACCGCGCAATACTCGACCTGCAGGGGGCCGGTGGCTTCATTCCCGCGGCGCATGAGGACTTTATTCCCACGGCTGAAGCAGCCATGAAGCTCGGCCTGATGGGGGATTCACCGTGAGACCGGTAGAACAGTATCACCAGCGGGTGGAGCGCACGCTCTGGTGGCTGGCGATCCTTGCCATTATGGGCACCGCGGTGATTGCACTGTCGTCGATTATCCTGGACGCCCTCGAGGAAAGAGAGCGGCTCGCCGTTGGGAATTACCACCTGCGCTCCATGCAGCTCAGCAACGAAATCCAGGAGGAGCTGCAGCGTGTGGACGTTCTCCTGCACACTGACGATGCACATTCCCACCCCCATTCCTACAGCGCTCCCAGTGATACGGTCACCCTGAACAGCATGGTCGCTACGATCCAGTCGCGTGTGTCCAGTCTGAACGTACTACAGGCACAGTACGGGGAGCCGACACTCGGCGCGCTGTTGACCGCGCTGGATGGCAAACTGCAGCGCCTGCAAGCGCTTCCACCGGATGTCGTGCACGAAGAGCTGCAGCGCCAGTTTGAATCCTTCGGTCTGTCAGTGGCGCAGTTCCAGAAGCTTCACCAGATTCGTGCAGACGCATTGATCTCGCAACAGGACGACAATCGCGCGCAGGCGACGCTTGTTACCATCACCAGCTCGGTGCTGGTGCTGATCGTCATCCTGCTGCTGATCCTGGTGTCCAGGCGGCAGCTCGCCGCATCTCTTGCCCAGCAGGTGAGTACCGAGATTGCACTGGAGTCCAGTGAGAAGCGCGCCCGTGACAATGAGAAGCTGCACGCCATCGGCAGGCTGGTGGGAGGCGTCGCCCACGATTTCAACAACCTGCTGACGGTGGTTAACGGCCACTCCCAGGTGCTGATCAACCGGCCCGACCTGCCGGAGGATGCGCGTGCGGCAATTGGCGATATCCTCTCCGCCGGCACCAGCGCCGCCGATCTCACGCGGCGCCTGCTGACGTTCTCCAGCAAGCACCCCAGCGAAAAGCGGGCGGTCAACCTGAACGAGTTTGTGCCGAATGCCATCGCCATGTTGAAGCCCCTGGTGGGTGAAACCATCGACCTGTCCGTGTCACTGGCCCAGGAGCCCCTGGTGGTCAATGCCGATACCACGGAACTCCAGCAGATCCTGACCAACCTTATCGTCAACGCCAAGGACGCGATTGGCGGCCGCGGCACCATCACCATCAGCACTGAGCCCCACCTCTCTTTGGGAGACAATGGATTCCGGGCCGGCGACTACTGCAGGTTGAGCGTGTCAGATACGGGTTCCGGGATGAACGAGGAGACCCTTCAACGCCTTTTCGAGCCCTTCTTTACTACCAAGGGAGTTGGGCACGGTACGGGGCTTGGTCTTTCCATGGTGCATGGCATCGTCGACGGCTATGGCGGTTTGATAGATGTTTCATCCGAGGAGGGCAGCGGTACGCGCTTCGACATCTACCTGCCCCGCGGCGATGCGCCTGCGCCGGTTCCCGACGCCAAGCGGGTGTCCGCGGTGCCCGGCGGCGATGAGACCATACTGCTGATCGAAGACGAAATGCAGATTCTCGAACTCACCCAGGTGGCGCTGGAGAACCTCGGCTACAGGGTTTTATCCGCGGTCGACGGCGAGGCCGCCGTGGCCTTGAGCGCCGCCAATCCCGGCCAAATCCGTGTGATCATTTCTGACGTGATCATGCCGAAAATGAACGGCCCGGAAGCGGTGGCAGCGATCCTGCCCCAGCAGGAAGGCGCCGAGGTGATCTATATCTCGGGCTACACGGACGACGCGGTACTGGAAACGGGGGTCGATGCCCGCGGTGCCCTGCTGGTGCGCAAACCCTATAGCCTCGATGACCTGGGCCGCCTGATTCGCGCCTGCCTCGACGACCGGTCGGCGGAAGCCATCTGACACTCACCCGGAGTCAGGGCGCCTCGATCACAATCGAATCTGACGCGAAACTCCCGTCCCCATATTCTGCCTCGGCGCGGATGGTGACCGGCATCTGGCTGCTGACTTCCCAGAGCAACTCCCGCTCGTTTACAACCGGCGCCTGCACGCCGTTGCCGTACCAGCGGAGACGCTGCAGTACCGATTCATCTTCGCGAACCGCGACAAACAGTTGCAGGATATCGCCCGGTGACTGGACCCGTTCGTTCCGGGTAGGGAAGACGATTTTTACGCGCTGCGCGTCGGCGGATTCGCCTTCCCATGCCAGCAGGGCGGACTCCAGGCACTGCCCCGGTGTTTCGTCGCGGGTGGCACAGATGTCCTGCGAAATATCCGCTACCCGCCTGTAATCCAGGTCGGCTGCAGGCAGGCGGCTGGCCAGGCGCGCCAATACGGGTGAGTTGCAGGCCTTCTCGGCGGATTGCGCAATTCTTGCCCCGGTATCGAAATCGATGAACGGTCCTCCGGGTTCAGGGGAGTTGGCGACGGCGCAGGCCAACATGGCTGTCATCACTGATCCATAGCGCGTAATGCGCACGGCCGCTTCCGCGTTGGTGGTCAGGTAACCCTGTTCCAGAGTCAGTGTCACATTGGTGGCGTCTTCCCACAGACCCAGCGCCAGCAACTGGTCAGACCGTGGTATGGCGAGTTCAAATGCATGGGTGCCCAGCTCCACCAGCGCAGATCCCTCTCCGTAGGCGAGTACGTGGATGGTCGCGCCATCGCCAAAATCCAGGGAGACGGGCTCCGCGCGTTTGTCGAGTTGCAGGGAAAGTGAGTCGTTACCGGCCTCGAACCACGCCGTCTCGAGGGTATAGCGATCCTTGTCACCCAGGCTCACGTCAAACCGTATGCGCTCGTCGATATCATTGTTCGCCGCTGTGAGCGCTGTCTGGGAGATCGCCTTCGTCGAAGCCAGCAAAAGAGCGTTTATGGGCGTAGCCACGGAGGGATTCAGGGTGCTGAGTTCATAGTCATCGGGCACCCCTTCAAAGAAAGTGTTGAGGCGATAGTACTCCCCGTATGGCTCCCAGGTGCTTCCCACGTCGATGAGGTATTCCCCGGCAGCCAGGCGGCGGTCCAGCCAAACGCCGCAGATCCTGGTTGCGCCGTTTGCTGTCTCAACACCATCCGGACCAAAAAAGCGGCAGCGGTTGTCCTCAGCGGCAATTGGCTCCTGATTTCCGGCCCGCAATAGATTGATTGATTCCACGGGGCCACCCTGGGCAGGCAAACTCTCGGCGTAGAGCGAGAGTGTGCCGCGGTAGGGTAGCGTGAATCGGTAGTAAGCCCTGTCGAAAGCCCCCTGCATCTGGTCGACATATTCCCCGCCGATTTCGATAGCTGCGGCGTCATCGACCGTGCCCTCATCGTAGGGTACACGCACAAAGACGGGTTCAACTTTTACCGTGATGTCTGAATCGAGAAATTCTGCGAGTCGGTCGAAGCCGCTGAAGGCGCGAATATCCAGGCCGCAATAATCGAAAGCGCCGGCCTCCGCCTCGCAGAGGAAAAACTTGGCGCGCTTCCAGCCGTCGAACGCCCAGACGGTATCCGGCGTCTCCTGGCTGAATCCGCCAAAGGGACGCGGGTAGAAGCGAATGTGCTGTGTCGGGTAGGCCAGGTCGAAGATGCAGCTTTCATCGCACCGGTCACTTTCGATCAGGGCATCCCCTTCGTAGAGTTCGTAGGTGACCCAGCCGCCCTCCGGCGGGATGATGACCTCGATCTTGCAGCCGGCGAGACAGACCGCGACGAGTACAAGGATAAATATTCTCAAGCTACCGTGCAGCAGGCGCGGTGTGGCGGTGTCAAACATCATACGTCCATGATGTGCATCTCCAATAATGTGGCAATGGTCGCACTTCCGCGGGGACGACGTCCACGTAGAGGCCTGCCGGACGCAGGTTTTGCGACACGCGTGCTTTTGGGGCGTGCACTGAAGTCCGTAGACTCGGTTCGTGGTTGCCTGGAGGGCAAGATGATGCGTCTGTTCGCCTTGATCTCAGTGTTATTCCTGGCCGCCTGTGGCGGTGGAGGCGGCGGTGGTGGGGCTGTGACTACCCCGCCCACGCCGGCACCGCCGCCCGCGCCTCTGTCGGTGTCACTGGAGCCGGCCTTTCCCAACCTGGGCTTTGAAGCCCCCATGTTCATGCTGCAGCCGCCCGGCGACGACACCGTGTGGTTCCTGGTGGAGCGCGAGGGCCGGGTGTGGCGCTTTGTAGACGACGACGCAACTACATCGGCGGAGCTGGTGGTGGATATTTCCAACCAGGTCTCGACCCGGGGTGAAGGCGGCCTGCTGGGCATGACGTTTCATCCGGATTTTGCGGCCAATGGCCGCGCTTACCTCTCCTACACGGCACCGCTGTCCCCGCTGGAATCCCGGGTGTCGGAATTCCTGAGCCTCGACGGCGGCCTGACCCTTTCAGCGGACACCGAGCGCATCCTGCTCACCGTGCTGCAGGACTTCTCCAACCACAACGGCGGCCATGTCGCCTTTGGTCCCGATGGATTCTTCTACTTCGGCCTCGGTGACGGCGGCAGCGGTAACGATCCGCTGGGCCGCGCCCAGGACGCCACCAACCTGCTGGGCACCATTGTTCGCATTGATGTCGACGGCGGCGACCCGTACGGGATCCCCGCGGATAATCCTTCAGCCAGCAACAGCCCCTGCCTTCAGGGCTTCGGTGCCGCATTCTGTCCGGAGATCTATGCCTGGGGCCTGCGTAACCCCTGGCGCTTCAGCTTCGATCGGGTGACCGGCGAGCTGTGGGTGGGCGACGTGGGGCAGGTCGACTGGGAGGAGATCGACCTGCTCGTGCTGGGGGGCAACTACGGCTGGCCCGTGCGGGAGGGCGCTCACTGCAATCCCAACCTGTTCCCGGACGACTGCGTTACCGCGGGCTTTATCGACCCGGTGGCCGAGTATCCCCGGGACCAGGGCCAGTCGATCACCGGCGGCTACGTATACCGTGGCGGCGACATCGAGGCCCTGGTGGGTGACTACGTGTTTGGCGACTTCGTCAACGGCCGCATCTGGCGACTGGTCAGCGAGGGCGGCGGCTTTGAGCTCGATGAACTGCTCGACACCGATATCAACATTGCCTCTTTCGCCGAGAGCAGCAGCGGCGAGCTCTACGTGCTGGGCATCGGCGGTGGCCTGTACCGGCTGGTCAATCGCTAGGCAAGAAAAAGGCCACGCGAGGTGGCCTTGTATGAGTCGGACTAGCGAGGTCGCTAGCGGAAGTTCTTCCGCAGGTTGACACCCCAGGTGGTGGGCTCGTTGAAGTAGGCGACCATGCGGCCCGGCTGGGCGACGCCGTCGGCGATGGTGTTGGTGTAGTCCTCGTCGCCCACGTTGCGGCCCCAGGCGGTGATCTCCACGTCCCAGTTCTCGATGATCAGGCCCGCCCGCAGGTTGATGATGTCGTAATCATCCGCCAGCTTGAGCGGGTCGTTGTTCACATCGGTCATGCGCTCATCGAAGTAGATGTACTCACCGTAGAGGAAGGCGGTCAGGTTGCCGGACAAACGGAAGTCCTGGCGGACGGATGTCACGACCACGTTCTCCGGGTTGCCCGACAGGTCTCCGCCGGAGCGATCACAGGAACCGTCCGGGTTCTGGCCGGGATCCGGCTGGCCGGTGTGGAAGGGCGTGCCGATCCAGCAATCGCCGCGCTCGAAATCCTCGTACTCGGCGTCGTTGTAGGCGTAGGCCAGGGTAAAGGTTGTGTTCTCTAGCGGCTGCCACAGCACGTCCAGCTCGCCGCCCCAGGTCTCCGCGGTACCCGCGTTCTGCAGGGCAAAGCCGGTGCCCTGGAAGGAGATGGTCTGCAGGTCGTCCGTATCGGTCGCGTGCAGGGCCAGGTTCACGCGCAGGGCTTGCTCCGGAAAGTCCGCTTTCATGCCCACTTCGAAAGACTCCGATTCCTCCGCGTCGAACGCCACGTCCAGGGTCGGCTCGATACGATCGGTGTTGATGCCACCCGCCTTGTAGCCGGTGCCGTAAGAGGCGTAGAACATTACGTCGTCGTTGAGGAAGTAGCTGATCTTCGCGGTGCCGGTGAGCTGGTCGTCGTCCAGTTCCTCGTCGACGTCGTCGCGGGGCGCCAGCGGCGGGAACAGGGCGAAACCGATGCCGGGATTCTCCTCGGTGAAGATGTTCTCCATGTCCTTGTCTTCCTTGGTCCAGCGCAGGCCGCCGGTCAGGACGATGGAATCGGTCAGCTGGTAGTCAACCTGGCCGAACACGGCGTAGGCGTAGTGGTCCTGTTCCGCGATGTTGCGGGAGAAGCCGCCAGTCGGGAAGAAGAAGGCGGGCGCACCCACCAGTGGCCCGGTGTCCTCACCCACGATGGTGTCCACCAGGGAATCCAGTTCCTGCTCGAAGTAGTACAGGCCCGCCACGTAGGTCAGCTTCTCGCCCTCGTTGCTGATGCGCAGCTCCTGGGAGAACTGGCTCTGCTCCGCATCGTTGGTGCGAACCAGCGCGTCGATATCGTAGAAGTCGCCGTCGATGCGGTCGAAGGAATCGAACTCGCGGTAGGCGGTGATGCTGGTCAGGTCGAAGTTGGCCAGGTTCCAGTTGATCTCTACGGAGATGCCCTTGTCCTCGTTTTCAGAGGTGGGCAGGAAGCTCGAGGCCACTTCGTAGTCATAGAAATCCCGCTGATCGATAACTGTACCACCGAGGGCCACCACGTTGTTGTCGGTGCCAAACACCGGATCGGAGCCTGGCGGCAGCTGCTGGGCTTCCAGGTTGTTGACCCAGTTGCCGACGCCGCAGCAGACCTCGTCGATCTCGGAGTAGTCTGCAATCACGTGAATGCTGAGGTCGTCGTTGGGCAGCCACAGGGCCTGCAGGCGGCCGCCCCAGCGGTCGCGATCTTCCAGAACTTCGTCACCGATGCCGATCACATCGACGAAGCCGTCGCGCTCCATGTAGAAACCGGTGGCGCGAATCGCGAGCTTGTCTTCGATCAGCGTAAAGGACTTGGCGCCGTCAATCGACATCAGGTCGTAGTCGCCGCCGCTGGCTTCCAGGTAGCCCTCGCCGTCGAAGTCAGGCTGGCGGCTGAACATGGAGACGGCTCCGGATGGCGTGTTGCGTCCGAACAGGGTGCCCTGCGGCCCCCGCAATACCTCGATGGAGCCAATGTCCACCAGGTTGTTGATCATGGCGCTCTGGCGGGCGCGATAGACACCGTCGACATACAGGCCCACGGAGGATTCGAGACCAAAGTTCTGGGAGCTGGTAAACACACCGCGGATACTGAAGGTTGACGTGGTGGAGGTCTGTGTCTTGCCGACGATCAGCGCCGGGTCGATGTTGGAGACCTCGAACATATCGCGGATGCCGCTTTCCTGGAGGCGCTCGCCGGTGAAGGCGGTCACGGCGATGGGCACGTCCTGCAGGCTTTGCTCGCGCTTCTGGGCAGTGACGATCACTTCTTCCAGCATCGCCTGCGCAGAGGCCTGGCCGGCCACACTAAGAGATGCCGCACAGATCGCGGCGCTAATCAGCTTGGGCTTGAACATGGTCTACCTCGATGGTCTCTCGTTATTTTATTCCGCGCATACACGCAGCTGTGTTTCACAAAAAAAACTCTATGCGCTTAACAGGGCAAAAAGCCAGTCAATATTGCACTTTTCAGCAACTTGCAGGATGGCTGTATCCACGTTGTTTCTGGGTGTTTTTGCTCAGTCGATCTCAACAATCGTCTTGCCGATGGGCAGCATTGAGATTTCGATGAATTTGATGTGCTGGTAGCCGAAGGGGATCCCGATAATGGTGACGAAGTAGGCTATCGCCAGCATCAGGTGGCCGATCGCCAGCCAGAAGCCTGCGAAGATGAACCAGATGATGTTGCCGATCAGGCCCAGCGGGCCGGTGCCGATATCTTCCTCGCCGGTCACCGCCTTCCGGCTCACGGCCTGGCGCCCGAACGGCCAGATCACGAACCAGCCGATATTGAAGCAGGCCCGCGCCCAGGGCAGGCCGATGATGGTGATGGCGGCAAGGATTCCATAGAAGAACCACGCCACACCCATAAAGAAACCGCCGAACAGCACCCAAAGGATATTGAGGAACAGGCTCACTGATTTTTCTCCTTATTAACCTTCACACCCGCGCTTCACCGTCACCACCGCGCTTCACCGTCACCACCGCGCTACACCGCCACGCTTCATCGTCACCGCCGCGCTTCACCGTCACCGCCGCGCTTAACCGTCACCGCCGCGCTTTACCGTCACCCCCGCGAAGGCGGGGGCCCATCTCTCCGCAGACTACTGGATTCCCGCCTTCGCGGGAATGACGGACTATTCGCGAAAACGACGGACTATTCGCGGGAAGGGCCTGCCCCGCTTTTCGGGTATGACGGACTATTCGCGAAAACGACGAGGCACTCAGGTGCCGCAGAAGGTTTGCCGCACGACTTCTTCGGGTTGCGGCGGCAGGGCGTAGCGGGCGGCATCGGGGTCAAACACAAACGGCTCGGCAAGGCGCTCCACCAGCGCGTGGAAAGGACCGAAGTCATTGTTGTCGACGGCGGCGCGAATGGTTTCTTCCACCAGGTGATTGCGCGGGATGAAGACCGGGTTGGCCCGGTACATGCTCTCCTGCCGGTCGGCGGGGCTTCTGTCTTCCCGGGCCATGCGCGCCTGCCAACGCTCGAGCCAGGGCTCAAACGGCTCGGGCAGCGTATAGATGTCGCTGACCGTCGGGGTCGCGCCGCCCGGGTCAATCCGGTCCGCCAGGGCGCGGAATGCCAGGGTGAAATCCGTGCCGGTCTCGGCCAGTACGCTCAGCAGGTCCTGCACCAGGGTCTCGTCCTCGTCACCGTCAAGCGCGATCCCAAGCTTTTCCCCCATGCCTCGCTGATGCGCGTCGAGGAAGTGCTGCGGGAACAGGTCGATGGTCTGCTGGGCCCGCTCCACCGCCTGGTCCTGGTTCTCGGCCAGCAGCGGCAACAGGGTCTGGGCAAAGCAGGCCAGATTCCAGTGGGCGATGCCGGGCTGGTTCTGGTAGGCATAGCGGCCGCCGTGGTCGATGGAGCTGAACACGGTTTCCGGGTTGAAGGCGTCCATGAAGGCGCAGGGGCCGTAGTCGATGGTTTCGCCGCTGATCAACATATTGTCGGTGTTCATGACACCGTGAATGAAGCCGATCAGCTGCCAGCGCGCGACCAGGGCTGCCTGTTGTACTACCACCTGCTCCAGCAGGGCCTGGGCGCGGTTGTCGCTGTCGCTGCGCTCCGGGTAGTGACGCTCGATGCTGTGGTCGACCAGCAGCCGCAGGGCCTCGGTGTCCTGTTTTGAAGCAAAGAACTGGAAAGTCCCGAAGCGAATGTGGCTGCTTGCTACCCGGGCCAGCACGCCGCCGGGCAGGGCGGATTCGCGAAATACCATGTCGCCGGTGGTCACCGCCGCGAGGCTGCGGGTGGTGGGAATGCCCAGCGCATACATCGCCTCGCTGACGATGTATTCCCGCAGCACCGGACCCAGGGGTGCGCGGCCGTCGCCCATGCGGGAGTAGGGCGTGCGTCCGGAGCCCTTGAGCTGGATGTCGTAGCGCTTGCCGTCCTGCCCGATCATTTCGCCCAGCAAAAGGGCGCGGCCGTCTCCCAGCTGGGGATTCCAGCTGCCGAACTGGTGGCCGGCATAGACCGTGGCGATCGGGTCGGCGCCTTCTGGGACGAGATTTCCCGCGACCATTGCAACGCCTTCCTCGGATGCCAGCCAGTCAGGATCGATGCCGAGAAACTCGGCCAGCGGCGCATTGATGCGAATGGGTCCGGGGGTGCTGACGGGCTCCGGCGCGAGCCGGGAGAAGAACCGATCCGGCAGGCGGGCGTAGCTGTTATCGAACGGCAGGCTGGTGGTGGATGCAGTCATGGGATGTCACAGGGGTTGTCTGAGTCAGGATTATAGCGCCCCTCGCTAACTGAGGGGCTGAGCGCTCAATCAGTCCGGGGCGGACGCCAGGTCTTCGCGCAGGGTGCGCGCTGCCAGGAAGAAATGGCAAATCGACCAGAAACTCACCACGGGAATGATGTACAGCATCGCGTGCCGCAGGGACTCGTTGCCGAGCGAAGGCGCCAGCGCATCGCTGACCAGCCCGATGGTCCAGGGACCCATCCCCAGGCCGATGATGTTCAGGATCAGGAACAGGATGGCCGAGGACATCGCGCGCATGCGCAATCCCACCAGGCCGTGGGTCGTCGCGATGGTATTACCCAGGTAGACGTTGGCGACGATGCCGGGGAACACCGCCAGGCTGAGTGCCAGGTACGGGTCGCCCGCCATATAGATGCCGATCTGGAAAGGAAGTGCCATCAATCCGGTGAGCGCGGGCAGCCAGGCGTACCAGCGCTTGTCCCTGGGTGCCAGGTAGTCTGCCAGCAGGCCACCGCCAAACACGCCAATGGCGCCGCCCAGGCCCAGGATCAGGGCCAGCCAGGTGCCCAGCTCGCCGGTGTTCATGCCGTGGCTTCGAATCATGAACGAGGCGGTCCAGTTGGCGGCGCTGTAGCCGCAGAACGCGTTGAGCGCAGCACCCATCGCCAGGTGGCGGAAGGAACGGCTACGCCACAGCGTTCCCAGTACCTCGCCAAAGGGCACGCTATCGGCGCTGACCTGGCGATTTTCTGACAAACCGCGAATTGGCTCCGCCATGGTGAATCGCACGATGAAGGCCAACAGGATTCCAGGCGCGCCCACCACCAGGAATGCGACCCGCCAGCCGAAGAACTCGTTGAGCCAGCCGCCTGCGAGGAATCCAAACAGGATGCCAATACTGACCCCGGTGGAATAAAAGCCGATCGCGCTCGCGCGCCGCTCCGGTGGAAAGATATCCGAGATGATCGAGTGCGAGGGCGGGCTGCCACCGGCCTCACCGATACCCACGCCGACACGGGCCAGCAGCAGCTGCAAGTAGTTCTGCACAAAGCCACTGATGGCGGTCATGAAGCTCCAGATGAACAGGGACAGCGCGACGATGTCCCGGCGGTTGCCGCGGTCGGCCCAGCGGGCGATGGGAATGCCCGCGGTGACGTAGAAGGCCGCAAAGGCGAAGCCGGTCAGCAGCCCGAGCTGGGAGTCGGACAAGTCCAGTTCGGCCTTGATCGCCTCCTGCAGGATGGCCAGCAGCTGGCGGTCGATAAAATTGAAGCTGTAGACGACCGTCAGAACGCCAAGGGCGTAATACGCGCTTTTCCGCGAGGCGTAGGGATTGCTGACGGCCTGTTCCTGACCGCTGCTGGCTTCATGGGACATGCTGTTGGTCTTATGTTTTGCTGCGGGGAGCGTAACACACCCCGGCCCGGCAAACAGACACGGAATGTGTGGGCATAAAAAACCCGCGCAGGAGGTGCGCGGGTGCCAAATCCCGGCGGGCGCCGGGTAGCCAGGGACACTGGTGGGGTTATTCCTCGACGCTGCGGGTTTGCTCGTCGTGGCGCTGACGGTAGATGCGCGCCCGGTTAACGTCGGCGGTGGCCTGCAGGTTGGCGCGCTCGCGCGGCGTCAGTTCACCGTCTGCGCGGAACCGCTGCTCCTTGCGCTCCATTCTTACCTGTGACTTGCCGAGCCGATAGGCTTCGGGCCGGGTCAGGCTGCCGTCCTCGACGCCATTACGGATAGATTCTCGCTGGGCCGCCTCGCGCTTGTTGATGCCTGCGGCGTCGGCGACGGCCGCATTAAGAGTGGTAGCGGTGAGCGCGACAGCAATCATGGTCTTCAGTGTTTTCATCGGTCTTTACTCCATGCGTTTCGTTGAACCTCAATGTCCTCAACGCGCAGGGCGTTCGTAGGGCGACAACCGCTCCGTTAAGAAGTGTTAACGGCCCTGTTCTTCCGGCGATGAGCCCTCAGCCGGTTCATGGCCTTGAATATCGGCGGCAACGACAGGGCAAAGAAAGCTAGTCACAGTTAATTTAAAGCCTGGTTTTATACTGTACAAAAACTAAACAAAACCAATGGCTTAGGACTATTGGCCGGTTTGCATTACGGAATCCGCGTCTATACTTTCTGACAGTGCGAGGAAAGTACCTTGCACGACAGAAGAACAATACCTAACGCGACTCAACAATCGCGAACCTACAAAGCGAACAGGGAGAATACTTGTGAAGGATCTCAAGTGGTGGGGCAGTTTGTGCCTCGCATTGATGCTGGCTTTACCACTGGGCGTCGCCCAGGCCGATGATGACGATGACGACGACCGCTGGGAGGAGCGGGACGACGATCGGGACGAGAAGAAAAAGAAGCGGGGCAAGAAGCATCGCGACGACGATGATGACGACGAGGATGAAGGCGAGATCGAGCTGGACAGCGTCCGGTACAAGCCGAAAAAGAACCTCATTCGGATCAAGGGCGAACTGGATGATTTCGACGCACGGCGCACCGAAGTTGTCGTCAGTGAGAGCGCCTTCGGCACGGAGCTCGCGAGCAAGAGCGTTCGTGAGAACTTCAAATTCAAGATCGAGTTGGAAGAGGGCCAGCCGGTTCCCTGCTCGGTAGTCGTGTCAGCGGGGGATGTCAGCGTCACGGCCCCGGTGCGCAAGGCGCCTGAAACCTGCGACAAGTTCACCAAGACCATCACCGGACTCGTCACCGACGGACCCATCCCGTTCGCCGCGGTGACCGTGACGATCGATGGCGTCACCTACACCACCACTGCTGACGAACTGGGCCAGTACGCACTGGATATTGCCACATCCTCAGTGGGCGACCTGGTAAAGGTTGAAGCAAGTGGCACCGACCCGGAGACGGGCACACCGATCGAGTTCGTCAACTTTGCCGGCAGCTTCGAGCGCGTGCTGGGCGATGAGCCGCAGAACGTCACCAATGTGACCACTGCCAGCTTCGTACTGGCCGTGGCGGCGAACGACGGTACCGAGCCAACGACGCTGGAAGAGCTGCAGGCGGCGGAGACGGCAATCGACGCCACCGAGCTGTTCGAACTGGCGGCGGTGATCAAGTTGCTGGTAGACGATCCGACCTACGAATTGCCTGCGGGCTTCGACAACGTGCTGGATTTTGCGAGTGATAGCGCAGCGGTGAGCGACTTCGTTGCGACTGCCGACCCGGCTGACCTGGACCAGGCCGTCGCGGATATCCTGGCTGACAGCAACCTGGTAGCGGGCTTCACGGCGGACAAGATCCCATCGCGCTACTTTGCGATCCCCACGGCGAATCCTGGCTTCCTGGCACGCGACGGATCGGTCCTGGAATTCAATGCAGGAGACCAGACCGGCACCTTGCTCGATTTCAACTCGCCCGCAGGCCAGCCGATTGAACAGGCTTTCACCTGGGTCATTGAAAATGGCCGGCTGGTGCTGACGTTTGCCACGCCCGCCGTCAGCAGCTTCTTCCCGTTTGTGGACGATAGCATCGCCACGCAGGAACAGATCGACCTGCTGGTTGCGAACAGTATCTTCCAGGTCCAGCAGGATCGCGCGGTCAGCAAGATCACCTACACGCTGGTCACTGCCGGTTCACTGGTCGATATCGTTGCGGTGGAAGAGGTGGCGGACAACTCCTTCCCACCGATCGAGGTGACTGACCCGGTCACCGGAGACCCTGTGACGGTGCAACTCGCCGGCTTCCCTGAAATCGACAACAGCACCGACACGCTGCGCTCTGCCGACAATGTCGAAACCATTCCATTCGCCGCAGACTGCGCGACCGCCGCCGCAGGGGAAATCTGCGCGCCCGGGCGCTGGGGCGGTATCTATCGCTACTCCGCCGGCGAGCAATTTGGCTTCGTGTTCCCGGAAACTGCTTATGGCGAGGTTGTCACCCTGGACGCGTCGGGCGGTGCGATCGGCGTCCGCTCAGGTGTCTCGAGCACCTGGACCGTTGTGGACGGCAGCCTGGTGATCAGCTACGCCGGCGGTGCCCAGCAGACGGTCACGCTGCTGGACAACAACGGCATCGAGTACGGCGCCCTGAGTGAGTTCACAACACCGGAAGGGCGCTTTGCCAGCTATGATCTCTGGGTCAAGGCCGATACGTCCTTCGCGTTTACGGAGTCCTTTCTGCAGAACCCACCCGGACAATACTGGCAGGGCGACATCAACACCTGGATTCCGGGGTCCCTGGATGAAAACGGCAACCGCACCTTCGGGACCTTCTTTGGCTGGCGCTTCGATGCGGCGCCGGACCCCAACGAGGGCGAAAACCTGCTGCGCTTTTTCTTCGACGAGAACGGAGACGGCACCGATGACAATGTATTGGCGCGCCGCCCCAATATCTGGTCGGTAGAGTCGGAGCGCGTGCGGATCGTTCGCTTCCTGGGTGGCTTCGGCCTCGGGCGGGTGCGCTTCTGGTATCCCATCACGGCGACCGAAGACAATGGCGAACGGGTGACCTATATTCTCGAGACTGAAGTGTTCGAAGATCAGGAACTGGGCGAGCAGATGTTCATCGTGCCGCGGCTCAATATCGAGCGCGAGCTGAACATTCGCACTGACTTCGATGCGGAGATCTTTATCGACCTCCCCGAATAACACGCCATACGGCTTCAATCGACTAACCCGGCTCCGGCCGGGTTTTTTATGCACGGGTTCAGCTGAGCAGATAGGTGATCAGCAAGGTGTCCAGGGCTATGATCACAATGACGAGTGGTGCCAGCAGGTCGTGTATACGTTTTGATCGACTGGTCGCGAGTACCATGCACAGTGCCAGCATCGGCAGCGACGAGACGTTGTCCCATACCAGCAGCGGCATACCGAAGGCGAGAGGCCGGAACAGGGTGCCGAAGACGACGGCGCCCGCCGCCAATGCCCACAGAAGCGGCGCTTTGGCGAGATAGTGCTCGCCCAGGTCGCGGTGGCTGGATTCGGGAGGAAACAGCACATGCGCTGCCGTCAGCAGGCAGATGGGCGATGACAGCATCATCAACATCCCGGGAAACGTCCAGGTCTCGACGTCCCGCAAACCCCAGGTTTCCCAGAACGTCTGCAGCAGGCCCAGGAAAATCGCTGCCGACAGCACTGTGTGGACAAAGGAAAATTGGTGTTCCCTGTCTTCCCGTAAGACATTCGCGTAGCTGATCAGGATCTGCGAGAGACCCAGGCCCACGAATATCGACAGCAGGATCATCAGGAATTCGAATAGCGACATCCCGCGATCATAAAAGAAAAAGCGCGGCGTAGCTGCTTTATACTGTGTGCCGTTTTTTTACCCAGGAGATACCGATGACTGCCATCACCGACATGGTCGACCTCACCGTAGAAGACGGCGTCGCCGTCCTGACTATCGACAATCCACCTGTCAACGCGCTTAGCCAGGGGGTGCGGCAGGGCATCAAGGAGGGTATCGAGCAGAGCCTGTCCGATGATGCGGTCAAGGCCGTGGTGTTGATCTGTGCGGGGCGCACATTTATCGCCGGGGCGGATATCACCGAGTTCGGCGGGCCGCCGAAGGAGCCCGGCCTGCACGAAACCCTCGACACCATGGAGAACGCGGCGAAGCCTATCATCGCGGCAATCCACGGCACCGCGCTCGGGGGCGGCCTGGAGACTGCCCTGTGCTGCCACTTCCGCGTCTGTGATGCCGGCGCCCGGTTTGGCTTGCCGGAGGTAAACCTGGGCCTGCTGCCCGGTGCCGGTGGCACCCAGCGGCTGCCGCGGGTGGTGGGCGTCGACCAGGCCCTTGTGATGATGACCAGCGGCGTGCAGATCGGCAGCGCCGAGGCCCTGCAGCACGGCCTGGTGGCCGAGATCGTCGAGGGCGATCTTCGCGACGGCGCCCTGGCGTTTGCGCGCAAAGTGCTGGAGGAAGATATTCCGCTGGTGCGCATCCGCGACCTGGATGACAAGTTGCAGCCTGCCCGCGACAACCCCGGCATATTCGACGACTTCCGTAAGGCGATTGCGCGCAAGGCCCGGGGCTTCCTGGCGCCTGAGTACAACATCTGCTGTATCGAGGCAGCCGTGAACAAGCCCTTCGACGAGGGCATGGCCGTCGAGCGGGAGCTGTTCATGGAGTTGATGGCGGGCCCCCAGTCCACCGCGCAGCAGTACTTCTTTTTCTCCGAGCGGGAAGCCGCCAAGATACCCGATGTCCCCAGGGACACACCGGAGCGCTCCATCGAGAAGGTGGGCGTGATCGGCGCCGGTACCATGGGCGGCGGCATCTCCATGAACTTCGCCAACATCGGCCTGCCGGTGACGATCGTCGAGACCGCGCAGGAAGCCCTGGACCGGGGCCTCGGCGTCATTCGCAAGAACTACGAGAACACCGCGGCCAAAGGGCGCATCAGCGCTGAGGACGTCGAGACACGCTGCGGCCTGATCACCGGCAGCCTGGCCCTCGAAGACCTGGCCGACTGCGACATCATCATCGAGGCGGTGTTCGAGAACATGGATATCAAGAAGGAGATATTCAGCAAGCTCGACGCCATCGCCAAGCCGGGCGCGATCCTTGCCTCCAACACCTCAGCCCTGGACGTCAACGAGATTGCGTCGGTCACCTCACGTCCGGGTGACGTATTGGGCCTGCACTTCTTCTCACCCGCCAATGTGATGAAACTGCTGGAAGTCGTGCGGGGCGAGGCCACCGAGAAGGACGTACTCAAGACCTGCATGAGCCTGGCCAAGCGCATCAAGAAGGTCCCGGCCTGTGTCGGCGTGTGCCCGGGCTTTGTCGGCAACCGCATCCTGTTCCAGCGCCAGGCCCAGGGCCAGCAGTTGATCCTCGAAGGCGCCTTGCCACAGCAGGTGGACAAGGTGCTGGTGGACTTCGGTCTGCCCATGGGTGTGTTCCAGATGAGCGACCTGGCGGGCCTGGATATCGGCTGGAGCGCCGAGACGTCCAAGGGTGAAACGATTCGCGACGTGCTCTGCGAACAGGACCGTCGCGGCCAGAAGACCGGCGCCGGCTATTATGACTACGACGAGAAGCGCAATCCCAGTCCGTCGGCTGACGTGGAGAAAATCATTCTCGAGTTTTCCGAGAAGGCGGGACTGGAACGACGCGAGGTATCCGATGACGAAATCCTCGAGCGCTGCCTGTACCCGATGATCAACGAAGGGGCGAAGATCCTGGACGAGGGCATCGCCATTCGCGCCAGCGACATCGACGTGATCTGGGTCTACGGCTACGGCTGGCCGGTGTACCGGGGCGGCCCCATGCACTACGCCAACAGCGTTGGCCTCGACAAGGTGGTGGCGACGCTGCGCCAGTATCGGGAAGCAACCGGCGACGAGGCCTTCGAGCCGGCGCCGCTGCTGGTCAAGCTGGCGGAAGAGGGCAAGGGCTTCTAGCCGCAAGGTAGCGGCAGCCGCTGCAAGGTACTGTCAGAGTTGGCCAATGGTTTGCCACCAACCTGCCGGGTGGGCGCGACCTTTGGGCTAGTGCGCCGAATACACCATACGGTCGATTGTGCGTGGGAGCGAGCACTCTAAGCTGTAGCCCATTGGCAGTAGGGCGGTGCAATGAGAATAATACTTCTCGCAGTTGTAACCCTGGCCTTTGTGGGTTGCAACGGTCTCTCGAGAGGTTGCAGTACCGACGCTGACGGCCCCGCCGAGGGCATAGACGGCATCGTGCTCACATCGGCTCCTTCGACTACCCGGGGTGAGGAACTCGCGGACAGCGTGCGGCAGTTCGATTTCGACAAGCCGCGCTTCGACGAGGTTCTCGAGCACGGGAAATTCCGCCAGGTGCAGTCCGCGGGGCTCGAGCGCTGCATGCAGGGGCAGTGGCGGGAAGACCTGCGCCAGTTCGTCGGCGGCCTGGATCGCGATGAGACGGCGCGCGCCGACCGGATCATCGGCTCCATTACAGAGCAACTGAAGGCCTATTTCGATCGTGAGCTCATGCGCCTGGGGCCGGTGCAGGTGGACCTGACGCCCGTGGAAACCGATCTCGAGCTCAATGTCCTCACACCCTGCGGTGCCGAGTGGTTCCGCGGCACACTGAACGCCCGATCAGAGTACCGCTTTACTGAGTTGCTGCGCAGCAGTCAGCGCAGGCACCAACACCTCGAATCCCTGCTCGTCGGCAACTGGTATGAACTGGATGAAGTGTCCGAGGGCGACTTCAACATCATCCTGGCGGGGCGCAGCAGCATCCGCCCGGACCACACCGCGCAGTTTCAAGGGGATCTGGTGCTGATCTATCCCGGAGAGAACCGGACGGTATTCGCGATGAGTGTGGATATCGATTCGGACTGGCACCTTGAAGACAACATGCTCTACCAGACGGTGTCCCGGGTGCAGGTGGCAGACGTGCAGGATCCCAGCGGCCTGTTCACCGGAACCCTGCGGGAAAGCATCGAAGGCCTGGTCGGCACGACCGAGATCAGCACCATCGACCTGCTGACCTCGGAGGCGCTGGTATCCACGGACGAGAGCGGCCGGCGATCCCGCGCCGCCCGAGTCGGACGTTAATGTAAAAAATATTTTACATTGAGTAAGATTTTCCTTACATTATGTCGGTATTGTTTTACATGGATACCGACATGGCCGAGGTCGAAGAACTCTCCTTTCGCGAAAAGACCGCCCTGATCTCACTGCTGGCGGTGTTGCTGGTCTACGGCGGCTATTTTGCCGACCTGCTGGCCGGTACGCCGGAACGTACGCTGGCGGCCATGCTCTGCACCGCTATCGGCGTGGTAGTGGCCCTGGTCATCATCGAGGTCGTGTTTCACGTAATTCTGGCGACCTGGGACCAGGCCGACGCGGATGCGCCGGCGGACGAACGGGACCGTTTGATTGCCAGTCGCTCGGCGGCCATCAGTCACCATGTGTTGACCATCGGGATCGTCCTCACGCTCGGCCGTATCCTGGTCGGCGGCGCCATGCAAGAGGCCGGCAGTTACCTGGGGGTAGACCTGTTCGAGGCGGCCAACCTGTTGCTGGCCGCCCTGGTGGCCAGCGAGGTGACGCGCTACGGCGCCCAGATCTACTTCTACCGCCGCGGCCTGGCCGCCTGATGCCCCGGGCGATTCACAACAACATCCGCCGGCTGCGCTTCGACGCCGGCGAGATGACCCAGCAGGAACTGGCAGAGGAAATCGGTGTGACCCGGCAGACTGTGGCAGCCATCGAGAAGAATCGCTACTCACCCTCGCTTGAGGTGGCGTTCAGGATTGCGCTGGTGTTCGGGGTGCCTCTGGATGCGGTATTCCGCTACCTGCCGGAAGACGACGAAGCGGTCTGGTCCTAGGCAGCAGCGTTCGTGGCGATATCGCGGATGCGCGCCACCATGGCACGCAGGCCGTTGCCGCGGGTGGGAGAGAGGTGATTCATGAGTTCGAGCTCGTCGAAGTAGCTGTCGATATCGAAGCCCAGCACCTCGTCAGGCGTCTTGTTGTTGTAGGCGGCGAGGACGACTCCTAACAGACCCTTGACGATAAACGCATCGGAATCCACGGCGATCTGCAGTTTCCCATCCTCGATCGCTGTTTCTATCCACACCTGGCTCTGGCAGCCGCGCACCAGGCGGTCGTCGGTGTGCAGGCTCGCATCCATTGCAGGCAGTTCCTTGCCCAGGTCGATGATGTACTTGTAGCGGTCTTCCCAGCTGTCGAAGAAGCCGAGGGTGTCGACGATGTCGTCGCTGCTGATGGAATGGCCGAAAGGCGAGTTGGCACTCATGGTCAGGCTCCGTTGTGGAGACGCTTTATATCAGACAGCCTACCACCTTGCACACAGTGTGGGGGCGCTACAGGCCGACCTGGAATTCCCACTGGCTGGGCGCCCAGGCGACGATGGCGTCCGCGTCTTCGCGCGTCAGATGGCCACTCGCGACCGCCGCGTCGGCGGCATTACTGACGGCCTCGACATAGCCTGCCTGTTCAACATACAGGCTCGCCATGTAGTCCGCGGCAAACAGGGCTGTGGTGCCGAGGCGGGCGCAGGTACCGGATGAGCCATTACCGAGCCCTGACAGGGTAGCGGCCGGAGCGTCGGAGAAGGGCGTGCGCAGGCCACCGATTGCGTTGTTGTTGACGTCGAGCACCAGGTCACCCTGCTCATCCAGCTCCAGGCGCGAGGCGGCACTGGCCGGTGAACCACTGGCAGACCAGTCCACCACTGCGCGCAGGCCCTGGTTCAGGACGTAGTGGGTCGGGCCGGTGTTGACGGCTTGCTCGCATTCAATATCGTCACCGATCCGGCTCACTTCGACCTGCGCAGCGAACATGGGATCGCCGCTGGCATCGCCGCGTCCGTTGTCGATGCTGTAGTAGTCGAGATTGGCCGAGCCGGCGATTTCCCAGAGGCGGAAACTATTGCTGTCAGGCTGGCGCGCTTCTGCTGAGCCGCGATTGATGACATCGGTTTCCGATTGCACCGTCAACACCGGGAGCCGATTGTCTTCGCGTATCAGCGTACCTGCACGCGTGTCCCTGAAGTCCTGCGGTGGCTGTGAAATCGCTGAGGGCTTCTCGCTGCGGCTGATGATGAGGATGCCGTCATAGCCGCTGGACTGGTACGCCTGCTCAACGCCGTTGGTGAATGTTACCAACCGATCGGCCGCTTCGCTGTGACCACAGGCCACAATTGTGCCCGTGGGTCGCCCGCCCATGGGGTCTACACCATCGGGGCTGCGCAGCGCGGCCGTGACCTGGGCAAAAATGTCGTAGGAGAAGCTGTCGCCCGGGTGGGACAGTGAATCGTAGCGCACCGGATTGACGCGGTTCAGGCGGGAAATCCCGTCAGTCTGTGCTGTCACACCGACCCACACCGCGCCGCTGCGATAGATCTCGACATGACTGTTGCGCCAGCACAGCGGTGTATCGCCGCCTTGTTCGGCGTTCATCCATTCGATGACGGTGCGCCCCCTTGCTGATGTGGGATCGATGGGTCGGTGTACGACGATGCGCGTCTTGTAAGCGGCGAGGTCCGCCTGCTGCACGAACCAGAGCCCGTCCTCCAGAGCCCCACTGATGTTTATGTAGGAATTGGCCGTGCCTTCAAGGAAAAATTCCACTTCCTCGTATCCGACGTTGGCCAGGTCAAAAGTCTGGGCGTCGAGGTCTGGTGCGCCGCTGTTTGGCGGCGGGTTGGAGGAGCGGGGTGTGTCGAGCTGATACACCTCCTGTACCGGTTCAGGTATGTCTATACTGCCTATCGAACCGATGCCACCGCTGCCGCAGGCGCTGATGGCGGTGCAGAGAATGCACAGTAGAAATGAGTTCCCTCTCATTTTGTACCTCATACCGCTACGCGTGATTAATACCCGGCTCGCCGGCTCCCGACAAGTATCGCCACTGGAAATTCGCACAAAAGCAAGGATCCTGCGGCGCGGTTGACCTCGGTTCAGATGGGGTATAGTGACCCTAAAAGAACATGCCCGTTTCGAGCTGGGCTTCTTCCGACATCATCTCGCGGTGCCAGGGGGGATCGAACACCAGCTCGACGGAGACTTCCTTGACGTTGGGCACCAGTGCGACGCGGTGCTCCACGTCGCCGACGAGTACCGGGCCCATGCCGCAGCCGGGGGCAGTCAGCGTCATCTGGATATCCACCCGTCCTTTCGCCTGGTCGATGTCGACCTTGTAGATCAGGCCCAGGTTGACCAGGTCCACCGGGATTTCCGGGTCGAACACCGTGTGCAGGGCTTCCCAGACCTGCTCCTCGTGAATGGAGCCGTCGCCGGGCGCCTCGAATTCCAGCACGATGGGCTCCAGGCCCAGGGCGTCGGCATCGGTTCCGTCCACCCGCACCATGTTGCCGTTGTAGGTCAGTGTGTAGTTGCCGCCCAGGGATTGCGTAAGCGTCACGAAGGTGTGCGCGGGTATGGTCAGCTTGTCGCCCACGGGTACCAGCCTGGCAGGGCAGTCCCGGGTGGTGGTGAGAATGGTGCGTTCCTGTGCGGTCATTGCTGTCTATTCGATGCTGAAGGATTCACCGCAGCCGCAGGCGGCGGTGACGTTGGGATTGTTGAACTTCAGGGTACGGTTGATGCCCTCGCGCACGTAGTCCAGCTCTGTGCCGCGCAGAACGCCAATGGAATCTGCATCGACGAATACATGCATGCCGTTGTCCAGGTCTACCGTGACGTCAGCATCTTCACCGGAGTTCACTTCTTCCATCACGTACATGTAGCCGGTGCAGCCGCTTTCCTTGACGCTGATGCGCACCGCGCTGGCACCCTTGGCCTCGGCGGTCTGCTTCAGGTGCGAAGCTGCTTCCGGCGTGACGCTGATTACGTCGGTGCTGACATCAAAGGTTTCTACACTCATCCTTTAAACCTCTTCCCTAATCCGCGCCTGGCTGAACAGTCTTGAGCTCATGAAAAGAGCCCTCAGCTCAGGCAAACAGAGCCTGGGCCTTGCGGATTCCCGCGAACAACGCATCCACGTCCTCGCGGGTGTTGTAAATAGAATAGCTGGCGCGGGCCGTGCCGGGAACGCCGTAGCGGTCCATCAGCGGCTGCGCGCAGTGATGGCCGGTGCGAACGGCAATGCCCTGTTGGTCCAGCAGCATGCCCAGGTCCGACGGATGACACCCTTCCAGCAGGAAGCTGAAGATGCCCGCCGAATGAACCGAGGTGCCGATACGTCTCAGGCCCGGGATGTCCTCGGCCAGCTTCAGCGTGTATTCCAGCAGGTCCTGCTCGTGCGCTGCCGCGGCCTTCCGGTCGATGCCGTTGAGCCAGTCAATGGCCGCACCCAGACCGATGACACCTTCAATATGTGGGGTGCCCGCCTCGAATTTAAAGGGGATCGTGTTGAAGGTGGTCCCCGCAAACGACACGGTCTCGATCATCTCTCCGCCGCCCAGGAACGGCGGCATGGCATCGAGAAGTTCCTCGCGGCCCCACAGCACGCCGATCCCGGTGGGCCCGAAAAGCTTGTGCCCGGAGAACGCGTAGAAATCGCAGTCCATGGCCTGCACGTCAACAGGCCAGTGGGCGACGGCCTGGGCGCCGTCCACCAGCACCTTGGCACCCACCGCGTGTGCCTTCTCGATTACCTCTGCCACCGGGTTCACGGTGCCGATGGCGTTGGACACATGGTTGAGCGCGACCATCTTCACGCGCTCGTCCAGCAAGTCGTCCAGTGCGGCCAGGTCGATCTCGCCCTCATCCGTAACCGGGATGGGTTCCACCGTGGCGCCGACGGCCGCGCAGATCATCTGCCAGGGCACGATATCGCTGTGGTGTTCCAGGTAGGGGAGCAGCACGCGATCGCCTTCGCCAAGGTTGCTGCGACCCCAGCTATTGGCCACCAGGTTGACCGCTTCGGTAACACCGCGAACCCAGATGACCTGTCGTGAGGACGGGCTGTTCAGGAACCGGGCCGTTGTTTCGCGGGCGTCTTCGAAGGCGCGCGTGGCACGGTCACTCAACGCGTGGGCGCCGCGATGCACATTGGCATTGTCGTGCCGGTAGTAGTGGGTGATCGCCTCGATTACCGCTTCCGGCTTCTGGGTGGTGGCGGCATTGTCCAGGTACACCAGGGGGTGGCCGTTCACCTCCTGCTGCAGGATAGGGAATTCCTTGCGGATCGCGTAGGGATCGAACGCGGTGATGGGCTGGTTCGCGGCGGTCATGCCAGGTGCCTCGTCAGCTCCGGATCCCGCGACAGGCGCTGGGCCAGCAGCGGGTGCAGGAAATCTTTCAGCGCTTCGTTCTCAAGCCCTTCCACCAGCTCATTGATGAAGCCGTAGCTGAGCATCACTTCCGCCTCGTCCCGGCTCACGCCGCGGGTGCGCAGGTAGTGCAGCATGCCCTCATCCAGCTGGGCGACGGTGGCGCCATGGGCGCACTGCACGTCGTCGGCGTAGATTTCCAGCTCCGGCTTGGTGTTGATCTCGGCACTGGTGCTGGTGAGCAGATTCTTGTTGGACAGCTCGGCGCGGGTCTTCTGGGCATCCGGATGGATATGGATGCGGCCGTTGAATACTGCCGACGCCTCATCGCCGATGATGCCACGGAACACCTCGTCAGTGGTGCAGTGGGGTACGGCGTGCTCGATGGTGCTGTGGTAGTCCACGTGTTCCTTGTTGCGCAGCAGGTAGATGCCGTTCAGGTCACAGTGCGCACCGGGACCGGCGTGGTCCACCACCAGGTCGATGCGCTTGAGGTCGCTCCCCAGCGCCAGGTGGAAACTGTCCAGGTGGCTGTCGCGGTCCAGCCGCGCGTGTACACCGCCGATGTGCATGGCGCCGCCCTGTTCGAGCTGCAGCCGGCAGTGGGTGAGTTTGCTGCCAGCACCCAGTACAAATTCGCTGATGCTGTTGGTGAACGCCGCGGCGCTGTCACCGGCAAAGTGTTCGACGATATTCGCCCGGGCGTTGTCTTCCAGCACCACCAGCAGCCGGTGATTGACGGTGAACGCGGGCTCGCGCTCAGAGGTCAGGTAGACCAGGTGCAGGGGCTCTGACAGGTTGGCATCTGCCGCCACGTGCAGCCACAGGCCGTCTGCCAGGGTCGCATCGTTGAGATTGGCGAACAGGTGTTTGTCATCGCGAATCGCGCTGCCCAGGTGCTGCTGGATCTGCTGGGCCTGTTCGTCGGTGGCGTCTGCGAAGCGCACCAGGCTGACGCCCGCCGGCAGCTCGATAGTGTTCTCCTGCAGGGCGCCGTCGATAAATACCAGGCGCTGGCCACCCAGTGCGGGCAGCGCATCGAGTGCGGGGACGAACCCGGCTTCCGTCGGCTGTGCCGCCAAAAATTCCCGCTCCAGCGGGAGCAGGCTGGTGTATTTCCAGTCCTCGGTCTTGCGGGTGGGCTTGTGGCTGGCCAGCCAGCGCTCACGACCCTGCTCACGGCGGGCCTGCAGCCAGGCCGGAGCGGGTGCGTCTACCAGCAGCCCTTCGATGAAATCAGACATCAGGCGACCTCGGCCTCAGCGCCTTCGATCCAGCCGTAGCCCTTTTCTTCCAGCTCCAGGGCCAGGGACTTGTCGCCGGAGCGCACGATGCGCCCGCCGGACAGGACGTGCACGAAGTCGGGCTCGATGAAATTCAGCAGGCGCTGGTAGTGTGTCACCAGCACAAAGGCGCGATCCGGTGAGCGCATGGCATTCACACCCTGGGCCACCACCTGCAGCGCGTCGATGTCGAGGCCGGAGTCAGTCTCGTCCATGATGCACAGGCTCGGCTCCAGCAGCATCATCTGCAGCAGTTCGTTGCGCTTCTTCTCACCGCCGGAGAAGCCCTCGTTGACGCCGCGCTTGAGGAAACTGGCGTCCAGGTCCACGGCCTTGCTGGCCTCGCGGGCCATCTTCATGAAGCTGACGGTATCCAGTGGCTCTTCGCCGCGGCTCTCCCGGGTTGCGTCCACGGAAGCCTTGAGGAACTCCATGTTGCTCACGCCGGGAATCTCCACGGGGTACTGGAAGGCGAGGAAGATGCCCGCGTGGGCCCGCTCTTCCGTGTCCATCTCCAGCAGGTCCTTGCCATCAAAAGTCACGCTGCCGCTGGTGACCTCGTAGCCGGGGCGACCGGCCAGCACATGGCCGAGGGTGCTCTTGCCGGAGCCGTTGGGGCCCATGATGGCGTGAACTTCACCGGGCTTCACCTCGAGGTCCAGGCCCTGGAGGATGTCCTTGTCTTCGACCTGCGCGTGCAGGTTCTCTACTTTCAGCATTGTCATCTGTCTTGGAAACCTTGAATAAATCTAGCCGACCGAACCTTCCAGGCTCACTTCCAGCAGCTTGCCCGCCTCGACGGCGAACTCCATGGGCAGTTCCTTGAACACTTCCTTGCAGAAGCCGTTCACGATCATGGATACGGCCTTCTCTTCATCGAGGCCGCGCTGCTGGCACAGGTAGAGCTGGTCGTCGCTGACCTTGGAGGTGGTCGCCTCGTGCTCTACCACGGCGCTGGGGTTCTTGCTTTCGATATAGGGGAAGGTGTGCGCGGCGCACTTGTCGCCGATCAGCAGTGAATCGCACTGGGTGTAGTTGCGGGCGCCCTCGGCGCGCGGGCCCATGCGGACCAGGCCCCGGTAGGCATTGCTGGACTTGCCCGCGGAAATGCCCTTGGAAATGATGGTGGAGCGGGTGTTCTTGCCCAGGTGGACCATCTTGGTGCCGGTGTCCGCCTGCTGCATGTTGTTGGTCAGCGCCACCGAGTAGAACTCGCCCACGCTGTTGTCACCGCGCAGGATGCAGCTCGGGTACTTCCAGGTGATGGCGGATCCGGTCTCGACCTGGGTCCAGGAAATCTTGGCGTTGGTGTGGGCCAGGCCCCGCTTGGTCACGAAGTTATAGATACCGCCCACACCTTCGTGGTCGCCGGGATACCAGTTCTGCACCGTGGAGTACTTGATCTCCGCGTCGTCCAGGGCCACCAGTTCCACCACGGCGGCGTGCAGCTGGTTCTCGTCGCGCATGGGCGCGGTGCAGCCTTCGAGGTAGCTCACGTGACTGCCCTCGTCGGCGATGATCAGGGTGCGCTCGAACTGGCCGGTGTTGGCCTCGTTGATGCGGAAATAGGTGGACAGCTCCATCGGGCAGCGCACCCCTTTCGGGATGTAGACGAAGGAGCCGTCGGAGAACACGGCGCTGTTCAGCGCCGCGTAGAAGTTGTCCTTGCGCGGCACCACGGTGCCCAGGTACTTGCGCACCAGCTCGGGGTATTCGTGCACCGCCTCGGAGATGGAGCAGAACAGCACCCCGGCCTCGGCGAGCTTTTCCCGGAAGGTGGTGGTGACGGAGACGGAGTCGAATACCACGTCCACGGCCACGCCCGCCAGGGCGGCCTGTTCGTGCAGGGGAATGCCCAGCTTTTCGTAGGTGCGCAGCAGTTCGGGGTCGACCTCATCGAGACTCTTGGGGCGGTTCTCCTCCATGCTCTTGGGGGAGGAGTAGTAGGAGATGTCCTGGAAGTCGACTTTCGGGTAGTCGACGTGGGCCCACTCGGGTTCGACCATCTCGGTCCAGACCCGGAAGGCTTCCAGCCGCCACTCGAGCATCCATTCGGGCTCATTCTTCTTGGCGGACAGGGCGCGGACCACGTCTTCGTTCAGGCCGGGCGGAAACGTCTCCGACTCGATCATGGTGGTGAAGCCCGCTTCGTACTCGCGCGCAATCGCCTTATCGATATGTTCCTGGCTCATGGTTTTCCTATCTTTGTCAGGCTGTTGCCTGTGCTATACGTTGCTGAGCGGGATTTCGGGTTCCAGCGTGCGGTTTTCCTGCTGAAAGGAGATGGACAGGATTTCCCGCCGGGTCACCAGGTCGGCCAGGGTGATATCGCCGAGGAATTCGCGAATCTGGTCGCTGAGGTCCATCCACAGGTGGTGGGTGAGGCAGGTTTCACCTTTCTGGCAGTCGCCGGCGCCCTGGCAGCGGGTGGCATCGGTGGTCTCGTTGACCGCCTCGATCACTTCCGCGACGCTGATGGCCGCCGCGTCCTTGCCAAGGTGGTAGCCACCGCCGGGGCCGCGCACGCTCTGCACGAGTCCGCGGCGCCTGAGTTGTGCAAAAAGCTGCTCCAGGTAGGACAGGGAAATGTCCTGGCGCTCGGAAATGCCGGCCAGGGGGATCGGACCCTTGTCGTGGTGCAGCGCGAGGTCGAGGATGGACGTTACCGCGTAGCGTCCTTTGGTAGTCAGTCGCATGGTATTTGCTGTCGCTCTGGGCGAGAAAATTCAGAGGTGGGAATTATCCTATTCCCGAGTATTTTAGTCAACTAAAAAACCCTTCGCTTAACTCGGGTTTAGCGGTTTCCGTGGCCTCCCGGGAATTCCGGGGTGTCAGCCGGATTCAGCGCTCTCGGGCTCCAGAGACGGCTCAGCCTCCCCGTTGAGCTGCCGCAGTCGCCGCAGGGCTTTCAGCAGGTTGATGTGGGCGTGCCGGATTTCACGGTTTACGTTGAGCTGGACCGACAGGCCCAGTTCGGGCTCGCGGACCGCCCGGCTGCGCTGGTAGATGCCCTCATTCATGGCCTCGTAGTGATGGTTGATGCGGTGTTTGAGGTCGTCGAGGGCGTCCTCCAGGTCCTCATCATCCAGCTCTGACAGCGCCAGCTTGATGATGTCGTTGGACAGTGATTGCACGTACGTCCGCTGCTGACGGTACACCCAGCCGACGGAATCCGGGTAGTCGTGCCGCGCGTTTCTCAGGTTTTCGATATCGCCGCTGATGTCTTTCATGGTCTTGCTGCCGTAGACCACGCGCCGGGCGATCTCCTGGGTTTTCGCCAGCTGGCCGGACTGCGCGGGCGAGAGCTTCGCCTCCTGCAACTTGTTGCTGAGCTGGATGATCGCCGATTCCTGCTCGCGCAGGGCTTCGTAGACCTTGCCGGGCTTGGGGTCGCTGACCAGCTGGGCGCTGGCCTCGGCCAGCGCGGCCCGTTCGGACTCCGACATGTCGAGGCTGCCGGTGCGGACCCGGAACCGGCGCAGGTTGTTCAGCAGCGCCACCAGGCTGAGCTGCAGCAAGCCCTGCCGGATCACCGGTATGGCCGCCTCGGGTACGGGCGACCCGATCTCCGCCAGCAGCAGCAGGCGATTCTCCGGCCCGCGGAAAAACGTGCCGATCCAGCGGCTGAATCCACCCAGGAAGGGAATGAACAGGGCCAGCCCTATCAGGTTGATAACGGAGTGGAAGGCGACCACGCCGTAGAGCGGATCGGTGATGCCCAGCAAACCCAGCAGGGTCGGCAGCAGCGGCAGCAGGAACAGGAATGCCCCCAGGTCCACGGCGGCGTTGAACACCAGCTGCGCCAGGGCCAGCTGCCGTTTTATCCCGGCGCCGTAGAGACTGCCCAGCACGGTGGTGCTGGTGGTGCCCAGGTCCGCGCCGATCACCAGCGCTCCCGCCTCGGGCAGGCTGATCAGGTTTCCGTACAGGGCCGACAGGGTCAGCATGACCGTCGCCGAGCTTGACTGGATCAGGGCGGTGAGCAGCGTGCCGGCCAGCAGGTAGACCACCGGGTGGTGACCCTGCAGGATCGTGATATCAATAATGCCCGGGAGCGCATCGACGCTGGCCTTCATTTCGTGCAGGCCCAGCAACAGCAGGCCCAGGCCGGCTATCGTGCGGCCCCAGTGGTAGGCCCCGCGTTCGGCATCATAGATGACCTGCATGATGCCGCCCACGCCCAGCATGGGCAGCGCGAAGGCGCTGAGGTCCACCTTGATGCCGAGACCGGCGATGATCCAGCCTTTGAGCGTGGTGCCGAGGTTGGAGCCAATAATGACACCGATGGCATTCGGCAGGGGCAGGCTGCCGGCACTGGCGAAGGCCAGCACCAGCAGTGCGACCATGGAGCTGCTCTGCAGGACTGCCGTCGCCATGGCGCCAAAGCCGGCGCTGCTGACCCCGCTGCCCGTGGCGCGCCCGATCCAGCGCTTCATCCTGCGGCCGCTCAGGCCGGCGATGCCGGACTCCAGGCAGGCCATGCCGAACAGGAAAATGCCGAGCCCTGCGAGTATTTGCAGGGCGACGCCGGTCACGGGGCCGTCTCCGCCCGCCGGCACACTTCGCGGGTCATGCCCTTGAAGATCCACAGGTGTGCCGGGATCAGCGGATACCAGTACAGCAGGCCCCAGACCCCGGCCGGGTGGAAATAGGCAGTCGCTTTGACCCGGTGCATATTTCCTTCCTCGGTAATCTCGAATTCCAGCACCCCGGCCCCGGGTGCTTTCATCTCCATCAGTAGCGTCAGCTTGTGATTGGGGTCGTAGCCGATGACTCTCCAGGCATCTACCACGTCGCCGTAGCGGAGCTCGCGGCTGTGGCGGCGGTGGCGCCGGAAGCTGGGTCCGCCGATCAGCCAGTCGCCCACCCGCCGAATCCACCAGAGCAGGTTGAGGGAGAAGAAGTCCCCGCGGTCGCCAATGGTGCACACGGCTGCCCAGATCTTGTCCGGGGATGCGCTGGTCAGGCAGTAGCCGGATGCCTGTTTGGCATAAAAGGCGTAGCGTGGCTCATAGTTGCGGCAGTGCATGGAGCCCTCGACCCAGTGGGCCGGCAGCGTCTGCTCGCGCTCTGCTTTCAGTGCGGATTCGATCGCTACATCCAGGGGCATCAGTTCCCGGGGAATGAGCTGCCGCAATGGCGTGGTGTCCGCCAGCACGTCGTGGCGCAGGCCGTCGATCAGTGCGCGCGCCACGTTGTAGGGAACTGCCGTAACCAGCCGCAGCCAGTAAGACGACAGCCTCGGTGTCAGCACCGGGACCTTGATGATGAGCGGGCGCTTGCCGAGCATCGCCGCCAGCGTGTCCATGATCTCACGGTAGGTGAGCACCTCGGGCCCGCCGGCGTCGTAGATTTCACCCGCGGCCTCGTCGATGAACGCCAGCTTCTCCATATAGACCAGCAGGTCCTGCAGGGCGATGGGCGGCGACTTGGATTCGACCCAGCGCGGCGTGACCATGACCGGCAGGTAGTTGACCAGGTCCCGCATCACCTCGAAAGCGGCGGAACCCGGGCCGATGATCATGCCCGCACGGACCTCGGTGACCGGGACGGAGCCGGCACGGAGGGAGTCGCCGGTTTCTTCCCGGGATTGCAGGTGCTCGGATTCGGGGTCGTCGGGAATCAGGCCGCCCAGGTAGATGATGCGGCGAATACCCGCGGCGGCGGCCGCATCGCGGAAATTGGCGGCGGCCTCGAGGTCGAGCCGGCCGAAGTCCTTGCCCGCGGCCATGGAGTGGACCAGGTAGAAGGCCGTATCGATACCCGCGAGGGCGGCGGTCAAGCTGGCGGGGTCCAGGGCATCGGCGGCAATGCATTCGACCTCGGCCCAGCCCCGGCCCTCAATCACCTTGCGATTGCGCGCCGCGGCCCGCACCGGGTAGCCGCGCTCGACAAGGTAAGGCACCAGGTTGGAACCGATATAGCCGCTGGCGCCGAACACCAGAATTTGGGGTTGTTTCTCCATCACCCGTTCAGGGTAGCGCGTCTCCCCGGGCGGCGGTATAGAGCCGGTACCAGTCGATCCTGCCCAGTTCGACGGTGTGGGCTTGCGCGCAGGCGGCAATTCGCGCCGGATCCGTGGTGCCGAGCAGTGGCTGGATGCCCGCTGGGTGGCGCAGCAGCCAGGCCAGCACCAGGGCCTCCGGCGAGACCTCGCGGCTTGCCGCCATCTCGGCGACCAGGTCGGCCGCAGTCTCGTCCCCGGGTTGGGGCCTGCCGGAGAAACGGCCGCCGGCCAGGCTGCCCCAGGCCTGGACCTGGATACCGTGCCGGCGGCAGTAGTCGAGAGTTCCGGCGGTGTCGCTGCTGTGACCGGTATTGAAGGCGATATCTGATTCGAGCCAGCCCCGGTGGCCCAGGCTCAGCTCCAGCTGGTTGACCGCGAGCGGCTGTTGCCAGTGGGATTCCAGCAGCGCCAGCTGGTGCAGGTGCATGTTCGACACCCCGAAGTGCCTGACCTTGCCGGCGGCCTGCAGGCGCGTGAATATGTCCGCGATCTCGGCGGGTTCCCACAGCGGGTCGGGGCGGTGCAGCAGCCAGAGATCAAGCTGCTCGATGCCAAGCCGCTCCAGGCTGGCGTTCACGCAGGCCTCGATATGGCCGGCCGACAGGTCGTAGTGCTGGGGCGCGCCCTCCGTTCCCAGCCGGATACCCCCCTTGGACTGGATGACCAGCGATTGCCGCAGTTCCGGGTTGGCGGCGAGCCACTCGCCGAACAGGCGTTCGGCCTTGCCGTGGCGGTAGATGTCGGCGTGATCGAACAGGGTGATACCGGCTTCCAGGGCGGCATCCAGGGCGGCGAAGCCCCGGGCGCGGTCCGCCTCATCATAGGGTGTGGCGTCCCAGCCGCCGCCGAGGCCCATGCAGCCGTATCCCAGCGTGGAGACGCCTGGGAAGCGTGTTGTCAACGGCAATTCAGCCACCGGCGCGATCCTCCGGGTCACGGGTATCGGCCAGCACCTTTTTCATGGCCCGCAGGTGGCTGCGATATTCGGGGCCCTGCAGCAGCGCCCAGCGCGTGCACAACACATCGATCACCACCAGCTGGGCGAGGCGGGACGTCATGGGCGTGAACAGCTCGGTGTCCTCACCGCCCTCGACCGCCAGTACGGTCTGGCAGTGCTTTGCCACGGGTGACCCGGGCGCGGTGATGCCGATCACCCCCGCCCCGGAGCGCTTGGCCAGCGCGGCGAATTCGATCATGGCGCGGGTGCGCCCGGTATAGGAAATACAGATCACGCAGTCATTGGGGGTGAGATTGGTGGAGAGCACCCGCTGGTTGATGATGTCCGTGTAGGCGGCAGCAGGAACTCCGAAGCGCATGAGTTTGTGTTGCGCATCTGCCGCCACCGATGCCGAGGCGCCCAGTCCGCACAGGGAAATGCTCCTGGCCGCAGCGAGGCGCTGCACTGCGGCTTCCACGGCCCGGTCGTCGAGACCCGCCTGGACCCGGTCCAGGCTGGCCCGCGCGGCCTCGAACAGCTTGGCGATCACCTGGCTCGAGGAATCTCCCGCCTCGATATCCGGCGCTACCCGCGGCTGCTGTCTCGCCAGCTCGGCGGCGAGCTGCAGCTTGAAGTCCGGGAATCCTTTCAGGCCCAGGCCGGTGCAGAAGCGGTTGACCGTGGGCTCGCTGACGCCGGCGCGCTGGGCGAGGGCGGCCGTGGACATGCCCAGCACGGCGTCCGGATCATCCAGGACACAGGCAGCGAGCTTGTGGGCGGAGCGGGAGCGCCGCGCCGTGCTGTCCCTCAGGCTGGCCAGTAGTTCCATGGTGCGTTCCGGGCTGATATACATCAAAAATGTAGTAAAATTTCACGCAGTGTGCAAGCTGATCGCAAGCCCGGGGAGTTGGTCTCCGCCCTTTTTGCACCAAAAAGGTCCACGTTTCACAAGGGTTTCACGGCACTGTAAGAAACCGGCCCGGTGTATACGGTTTGTTGCGCTTGCAGCTTGCGTACACGCCAGCCATGGTCTACTGTAGACATATTGAAATAAAATTACATTTCGAAAATGAGCTTACGGGAACAGTTGGCCGAGTTTCGGGTTTTGCCCGTGGTGACGGCAGAAGATGTCGACAGCACGGTAGACCTGGCCCGCGCGCTGCTGGATG
Source organism: Halieaceae bacterium (assembly GCA_965601975.1). Taxonomy (GTDB): domain Bacteria; phylum Pseudomonadota; class Gammaproteobacteria; order Pseudomonadales; family Halieaceae; genus JANQIO01. Next base: position 3,370,412 of record OZ271856.1, on the reverse strand, counting down.
GCGGGATGCGCGCCATGGAAATTACCCTGCGGACCGAGGCGGCCCTCGAGGCGATGGCGGCGGTCCGCGAAGCGGTACCGGGCATGGCGGTAGGTTCCGGTACGGTCACCAACCCCGATGAGCTACAGCGCGCCATCGGCGCGGGCGCCGGCTTTCATGTGAGCCCCGGTATCACGGCTACACTGATGGACGCGGTACGCGAAGCGGGCGTCGACCTGGTGCCGGGTGTGGCGACACCTTCCGAGGTGATGCTGGGCAGGGACTATGGGCTGGAGGTATTCAAGCTGTTCCCGGCGGTGCCGGTGGGCGGCCTTGCCCTGTTGAAAGCCCTGGCGGGACCCTTTCCGGACCTGGCGTTCTGCCCCACCGGCGGGCTGAACCCCGACAATTTCCGGAGCTTCCTGGCCCTGCCCAACGTGGTGTGCTGCGGGGGTTCATGGATGGTGTCGAAGGACCTCGTCCAGCAGAAACAGTGGGATACGATCAAAGCCCTGGCCGAACAGGCCATGGCGGAATAAAGGCGCCACAGGCGCTGAAGGAGTAACGAGATGACTAGCAACAGCAAGCTGAAACTCGGGCTCATGGGCTTCGGCCAGACCGGGCGACAGATATACGACCTTGCGTCCTATAGCGACGATATCGAAATCGTCGCGATCGCGGATATCGGGCAACCCACCATCCTGCACTACCTGCTGCAGTCCGAGGTGTCCGACCCCAACCGTCACGAACTGGACGGCAACTTCCTGCGCAACCCCGCGTTCAGCTCCCGCTTGCTGGCGATCGACACGCCCCGCGAGATGCCCTGGGATGTGCTGGGAGTCGACATGGTCATCGACGCCACCGGCAAGTATCGCGAAGCGGCCGCCATGGAGGATCACCTCCGCAACGGCGCCAACCGCGTGCTGCTGCGAACCCTGCCGATCGACGAAATCGACCAGATCGTGATTCCCGGCGTGAACGAGGGCGCGGCATCTGCCTCGGACCGCATGATCTCGGCGGGCTCTGCCACGACCACGGCCCTGTGCCTGCTGCTGAAAATCCTGTCGGCGAAGTTCGACATCGAATGCGCCAGCCTGACCACGGTCCATGCCTACACCAGCGACCAGGCCCTGCAGGACTATGCCGGCAGCGACTTCCGGCGCAGCCGCTCCGCCGCCAAGAACATCATTCCCAACACCCATGAGGCCGGCGGCTGGCTCAGCCATATCCTGCCGGACTTCGACGGCAAGGTGCTGACCTCGGCGCTGAACGTGCCCATCCACGAGGGCTGCCTGGCGGATGTGAACCTGGTATTCGCAGACACCTCCATCACCGCAGAAGCCGTGAATGACGCAATGGTTGCAGCGGCCGCGGATCACCCGGGCGTGGTGGGCGTTGCGGAGGACCCGATTGTGTCCTCCGACGTCATTGGCAGTTCCCTGTCGCTGCTGTTCGACCTGAAGGGCACGATCAAGGCGGGGGACAGCATCATCAAGACCCTGAGCTGGTATGAAAACCTCGGGCACGCCGCGCGCCTGCTGGACGTCGCGCGCCTGTACGGGAAGCTGGGCAAAGTAGAGGAGGCGGCCTGATGAAAGTTGCAATCAATGGATTTGGCCGTATCGGCCGTTCGGTATTCCGCATCCTCGAGGACGTCGAGGGTATCGACGTGGTGGCGATCAACGACCTGTTCGACCCCGAAGCGCTGCGCTACCTGCTCAACTACGACACCATCATGGGCCCCTTCGGCAAAGAGCTGAAGCTGGAAGACGGCCATATCGTCACGCCGAAGGGCAAGACCAAGCTGGTCAGCGAGCGCGATCCCGCGGCACTGCCCTGGGGCGACATGGGCATCGACGTCGTGGTCGAGGCCACCGGCGCGTTTCGCACCCGCGAGGCGCTGGAGAAGCACCTGGCCGCAGGCGCGGGCCGGGTATTGCTGACGGTGCCCTCCAAGGACGAGATCGATTACACCGTGGTACTGGGCGTCAACGACGACGGCCTCAGCGCGGACCACCGCATCATTTCCAATGCCAGTTGCACCACCAACTGCCTGGCGCCGATGGCCAAAGTGCTGAACGACAACTTCGGCATTGTCGAGGGTGTGATCAACACGGTTCACGCCTACACCAACGACCAGCGGCTGGCTGACGTTCCCCACTCGGACTGGCGCCGCAGCCGCGCCGCCGCCGAGAACATCATCCCGACCTCTACCGGTGCGGCGAAGGCAGTGGGCCAGGTACTGCCGGCCCTGTCCGGCAAGCTGCACGGCATCGCCGCGCGGGTACCGGTGCCGGATGGCTCCGTGGTCGACCTGTTCGTGAAGCTGGAAAAGTCCGTGGAAACGGCAGACATCAACGCCGCGGTGAAAGAGGCGGCCGAGGGTCCGCTCAAGGACATCCTGGAGTACAGCGAGCGGCCGATCGTCTCCTCGGACATCATCGGCAACTCCCATTCCTCCATCTATGACGCCAGCTTCTCCGGTGTCACCGGCGGGCACTACGCCCGGGTGCTGAACTGGTACGACAACGAGTGGGGCTACTCCATGCGGGTTTGCGACCTGCTGGCTCGCATCGACAGCTGGTGACGCGATGACGGCCTCCCAGCCCTCGGACTACTCGTCGCTACGGAGTAACGTCAGCTTTCTCGGCCGCATGCTGGGAGAGATGGTGGCGGCTGCCGAGGGCCAGGGGTTTCTCGACCTGATCGAGCAGATTCGCACCCTGTCCAAGGCAGCGCGAGACGGCGACGACTCCGCCCGCGAACAGCTGCTGGCCCTGTTGCGCGGCCTCGATGACCACGAACTGGTACCCGTCGCCCGGGCTTTCAGCCAGTTCCTTAACCTGGCCAATATCGCCGACCAGCAGCACACGGTATCGCGGGAAATGGACCCGGTGTTCTCCGCCTCCCAGGCCCTGGCGACCACCCTGGAAGAACTGACCGCCGGCGGCATCGACAAGGCTTCGATCAGCGAAGCGGTCGACCGGCTCAAGATCGAGCTGGTGCTGACCGCCCATCCGACGGAAATCACCCGCCGCACGCTGATACACAAGCACGGCGAGATCGCCGCCTGCCTGGCGGACCTGGAACTGTCCGGCCACACGGAGCGGGAGCGGGCCAAGGTGATGCTGCGGCTGCGGGAACTGATCGCGCAGATCTGGTACGGCTTTGATTTCCGCCGCGAAAAGCCCACGCCGGTCGACGAGGCCCGCTGGGGTTTCGCCGTGGTGGAAGAATCCCTCTGGCATGCGGTACCGCAGTTCATGCGGCGCCTGCACATGGCCCTTAAGGACCTCGGCGGCGACGGGCTGCCCATAGACGCGGCGCCTGTGTCCTTCCTCTCCTGGATGGGCGGCGACCGCGACGGCAATCCGTTTGTCACCGCGGAAGTCACCCGCGAAGTGTTGCTGCTGGCGCGGTGGAAGGCGGTGGACCTGTACCTGGGCGACATCGGCGTCCTCATCGACGAACTGTCGATGACCCGCTGCAATGAGGCGTTGAAGGCGTACTCGGGCGACGCCCACGAGCCCTACCGGGAAGTGCTGCGTAACGTCCGCACCATGCTCCAGCGCACCCTGAAGGTGCTTGAAGCCAAGCTCGACGGCGAGCCGGTCGACGACCGGGATATCCTCGAGGACGCCGGCCAGCTGACGGAGCCGTTGCTGGTCTGCTACCAGTCCATGATCGATTGCGGCATGGAAGTGATTGCCAACGGCACGCTGCTGGACCTGATACGCCGGGTGCACTGCTTTGGCGTGCACCTGCTGCGGCTCGATATCCGCCAGCACAGCGAACGACACGAGGCGGCCCTGTCGGATATCACCCGCTGGCAGGGTGTCGGCGACTACGCTGAGTGGAATGAGGAGGAGCGGCAGGCCTTCCTGCTGAAGGAACTGGAGAACAAGCGGCCCCTCATTCCCTGGGGCTGGGAAGGCGAACCCGACACCAACGAGGTGCTGGCCACCTGCAAGGTGGTGGCGCAGACCTCACCCGAAGCAGTCGGTGCCTACGTGATTTCCATGGCCCGGCAGCCTTCCGATGTGCTGGCGGTGCTGCTGCTGCTCAAGGAGCAGGGCTGCCGCCACAAGATTCCCGTGGCGCCGCTGTTTGAAACCCTCGACGACCTGGAGAATTCCGCCGCGTCGATCGATGCACTGCTGGCCCAGCCCTGGTACCGGGACTACGCCGAAGGTCACCAGATGGTGATGATCGGCTACTCGGATTCAGCCAAGGACGCCGGCATGCTGGCGGCCTCCTGGGCGCAGTATCGTTCCCAGGAAGCGCTGCTCAATGTGGGTCGCGAGTACGGCGTTGAGATCACGCTCTTTCATGGCCGCGGCGGCACCATCGGCCGCGGTGGATTGCCCGCACACGATGCGCTGCTGTCGCAGCCGCCGGGCAGCCTGCGCAATGGACTGCGGGTGACCGAGCAGGGCGAGATGATTCGCGCCAAGCTGGGTGGCACCTCGGTGGCCACCAAGACCCTGGCCCTGTACGCCAGCGCGATACTCGAAGCCAACCTGGTCACGCCGCCGGAACCGCAGGCGCGCTGGCGCGAATTGATGGACCGGCTCGCGGAAGATTCCTGCAACAGTTACCGGGCCCTGATTCGGGACGAGCCGGACTTCGTTCGCTACTTCCGCCAGGCCACGCCTGAACAGGAACTGGGCGTGCTGCCGCTGGGTTCACGGCCCACGCGGCGCAAGAAAGACGGCGGTATCGAGAGCCTGCGGGCGATTCCCTGGATCTTCGCCTGGTCCCAGAACCGGCTGATGCTGCCCGCCTGGCTGGGCGCCGGCAGCGCCCTGGCGAAAGCGGTGGACGATGGTGAGCGCGAGTGCCTGCTGGAGATGGCGCGGAAATGGCGCTTTTTCGCCACCCGCCTGTCGATGCTGGAGATGGTGTTCGTGAAGGCGGACGCGGGCCTGTCCGCCTACTACGACGCGCTGCTGGTCGAGGACGAGTTGAAGCCGATCGGTGAGTCCCTGCGCACACAGCTGGCGGCGGACCGCGTGACGCTGCTGGACCTGCTGGGCAAGCAGAGCCTGATGGAAGACCAGGGCTGGCAGGCGGAATCCATCCAGCTGCGCAACGTTTACACGGACCCGCTCAATTACCTGCAGGCGGAGCTGCTCAAGCGACAGCGTGAGAACAGCGACGAGGACGTTGTGCAGGCGATCATGGTGACTATCGCCGGCGTGGCCGCCGGCATGAGGAACACGGGATGATGGAAGCGGGTAGTGCCGCCAACTGCGATCTGCTGATTATTGGCGGCGAGGGTGACCTCGCCTTGCGAAAGCTCTATCCGGCGCTTTATGCACTGTGGCGCTCACAGAGCCTCTGCGAGCAGGTGCGAATCGTTGCTACCGGCCGGCGCTCGCGTGATGACAGCGCCTTCCTCGCCAACGTCAAGGACTGGTTCGACCAGTACAACCCTGGCGGTCCCGCGGCGGCCGAAGACTGGGAGGCGTTTGTGCAGCACCTGCACTACGTCTCTGCAGACGCCACCTCGGCAGAAGCGCTCCAGCCCATGGCCGGGGATCACTTCTCGGACCCAGGCCGCGATCTCGTGGTCTACCTGGCGACGCCGCCCAATATTTTCGCCCCGGTCTGCCGGGCACTGGAGGGCGCTGGGCTGGTAAGGCCCAATACCCGCATCGTGGTGGAAAAGCCGCTGGGTTCCAACCTGGAGTCATTCCGCGATATCAACCGCGAACTGACTTCCATCTTCGCCGAGGAGCAGGTGTATCGCATCGATCATTACCTCGGCAAGGAGACAGTGCAGAACCTGCTGGCCCTGCGGTTTGCCAATTCGGTGATCGAGCCCCTGTGGAACAACCGCTACGTCGACAATGTGCAAATCACGGTAGCCGAGAACATCGGCGTGTCCGGCCGCTGGGACTTCTACGACGAGGCCGGCGCCATGCGCGACATGCTGCAGAACCACCAGCTGCAGCTGCTGTCGCTGGCAGCCATGGAGCCGCCGGCGCACCTGACCGCCGAGGATGTCCGCAACGAGAAAGTGAAGGTGTTGTCCTGCCTGCGGCCGATGGACGATGCGGTGGTGCGCGAAAATACGGTCATTGGCCAGTACACCTCCGGTGCCGTCGATGGCCAGGCGGTGGTCGGTTACATGGAGGAAGAGGGCGCCGAGAAGACGTCGAATACCGAAACCTTCGTCGCCGTGAAGGCGGAGATTGACAACTGGCGCTGGGCGGGGGTGCCGTTTTACCTGCGCACCGGCAAGCGCCTGCAGGAGCGCGTGGCCGAGATCGTCGTGGAGTTCAAGCAGGTGCCCCACAGCATCTTCGGTCCGCTGCTGCAATCCGGCAGCACCAACCGCATGGTGATCAAGCTGCAGCCCGATGAAATCATCAGCCTCGAGCTCATGAACAAGCAGGCGGGGCTGGAGATGAGACTTCCCTTGCAGCAGGTCTCCCTTGACCTGACGTTTCCCGAGGAAAACGAGCGGGCGGCGCCGGATGCCTACCAGCGCCTGCTGCTGGACGTGATCCGGCAAAACCCGACCCTGTTCGTGCGCGCCGATGAGGTCGAGGCCGCCTGGGAGTGGGTAGACCAGATTCGCGCCGCCTGGGAGCGGCTGGGCATGAAGCCCAAGAACTACAGCGCCGGCACCTGGGGCCCATCCGAGTCCATCGGACTGGTGGCACGGGACGGTCGCAGTTGGTACGAGGACTGATGTCAGTCGATATCTTCCAGTTCGAGAGCAACCAGCGCCTGTCGGAAAGCCTGGCGGAGTGCATCGCCTCGGGTCTCGAAGGCGCGCTGAACCTGCGCGATGTCGCGACGCTTGCGGTCAGCGGCGGCTCAACCCCCAAGCCCCTGTTCGAGATGCTGTCCCACTGCGAGCTGGACTGGTCGCGGGTGCGGGTCACCCAGGTGGACGAGCGCTGGGTGCCCGAAGATCACGACGACTCCAACGCGAAGCTGATCCGTGAACACCTGCTGCAGAACCACGCCGCCGCAGCGCAGTTCGTCAGCATGAAAGTCGACGGCGACGACGCCTTCGCTGCGGAAGCCGCCGTGGCGGACAAGCTCGCCGACTTCAGTGAAGCCATCGATGTTGTGGTGCTGGGCATGGGCGAAGACGGCCACACCGCCAGTTTCTTTCCCGATGCGGACAACCTGGCCGCCGCCCTGGATACGGATAGCGACGCCCTGTGCCTGGCCCTGCGGCCGCCAGTCGCACCCCACGATCGCATGACCCTTTCCCTGGCGGCGGTATTGCGCGCCCGCCAGCTCTACCTGCATATCACCGGCGAGAAGAAATACGCCGTCCTGGAACAGGCGCTGGCGGGCGATGACGCCTTCGAGCTGCCGATTCGCTCGGTGTTTCACCGGGAGGACAGCCCCCTCGAGATCTTCTACGCCCCCTGACATTCAATACGGACCACCATGAACCCGACTGTCGAGAAAGTTACCGAAGCCCTCCGTGCCCGCAGCGGTCCGCGCCGCGGGCGCTACCTGGACCGCTGCCAGCAGACCATGGACGAGCTGCCGCCGAAGAAGCGCCTGTCCTGCGGCAACCTGGCCCACGGCTACGCTGCCTGCGGCGAGGACGAGAAGCAGCTCATCGCCTCGATGAAGGCGGCCAACGTCGGCATCATCAATGCCTACAATGACATGCTCTCGGCCCACCAGCCGCTGGCGGATTACCCGGCCGAGATCAAGCAGTACGCCCGGGAGCTGGGCGGCACTGCCCAGGTCGCCTCCGGCGTGCCCGCAATGTGTGACGGTGTGACCCAGGGCCAGCCGGGTATGGACCTGAGCCTGTTCAGCCGCGATGTGGTCGCGATGGCCACAGCCGTGGGCCTGTCCCACAACCTGTTCGACGCCGCCCTGTGCCTCGGCATCTGCGATAAGATCGTGCCGGGCATGATGATCGGCGCCCTGCAGTTCGGTCACCTGCCGATCGCCTTTATCGGCTCCGGCCCGATGGCCTCCGGCATCCCCAACAAGGAAAAGGCGGCGGTGCGCCAGCTGCATGCGGAAGGAAAGGCCACGGATGAGGATCTGTTGGCAGTAGAGTCTGCGAGCTACCACTCTGCCGGCACCTGCACGTTCTACGGCACTGCCAACAGCAACCAGGTGCTGATGGAAATGCTGGGTGTGCAACTGCCCGGTTCCTCCTTCCTGCACCCGCAGGACCCACTGCGACCGGCGCTGACTCGCCGTACCGTGCAGTCCCTGTTCGAGACCACCTACGATTCCGGCGACTACAGGCCACTGTCACAGGTGATCAGCGAAGCCTCGATCGTGAATGCCCTGGTGGCGCTGCTGGCCACCGGCGGCTCCACCAACCATATGCTGCACATGGTCACGATTTCCCGCGCCGCGGGAATCGAGCTGACCCTGGAAGACGTGGACGAGCTGTCCTCGGCGGTACCGCTGCTGGCGCGCATCTATCCCAACGGCTCCGCCGATATCAACCACTTCCAGGCCGCTGGAGGCATGGCCTTCCTGGTGCGCGAACTGCGCAGCGGCGGCTATCTCAACGAGGATGTAGTCAACCTGCTGGGCCAGGGTCTCGACGCCATGACCACCCGGCCCGCGGCCGACGGCGACGGCGTCGCCTGGACGGAGACCGTGGAAACCTCCGGGGATCCCGAGGTGCTGACCGGCGTTACCGCGGCCTTTGCCCCCGAAGGTGGCTTGCGCCGCCTGACCGGCGATCTCGGCGAATCGGTAATCAAGGTATCCGCCGTGGCCGAAGAGCACCGCAAGGTGACGGCCCCGTGCCGGGTCTTCCACAGCCAGCAGGCGCTTAAAGAAGCCTTCGAAGCGGGCGAGCTGGACGGCGACGTGGTCGCCGTGGTGCGTTTCCAGGGTCCCGCCGCCAACGGCATGCCGGAGCTTCACAAGATGACGCCGTTCCTGGGCGTATTGCAGGATCGCGGCCACAAGGTCGCCCTGGTCACCGACGGCCGCATGTCCGGCGCCTCCGGCAAGGTGCCGGCCGCCATCCACCTAGCGCCCGAAGCCGCGCAGGGCGGCCCGATTGCAAAACTGCGTGACGGCGACGTGATCACCCTGGACGCGGTGGCGGGGACGCTGACAGTGGATGTCGAGGCGGCTGAATGGGATGCCCGCGAAAATGCAGAGCCGCCCCCGGAAGAGTTCACCCTGGGCCGAAACCTGTTTGCCGCTTTCCGCGGCAACAACTCGGGCTCCCTGATGGGCGCCTCAGTGTTCGAAGGCGGCTTCGACTAGCCGCCCCCCCTTACCCGCAGTACACCTGTCATACCCGAAAAGCGCGGCAGGCCCTTCCCGCGCTCGTCCGTAATACCCGCGCTCGTCCGTCATTCCCGCGAAGGCGGGAATCCATTTCCGTTAGCGCACCCATGCAGACCACCGCTCGACCCCCACCGACCGACCCAACTGTGAAACCATTCACAGAACTCCATGTTCCGACCTGATGGAGCGCCGAAAGACAGTCCATCCAGCTGAAGAATTCCCGAATTCCGTCGAAAAAGCTTAAAGGCCCAGTTTCCGGTGGAGGTGCTGGAATGCTCAAAGGCATGCTCAAAAAAATATCCGGCGACAGCGCCGCCAGCAGTCCCGAGGTGGCACCTGTCGTGGTCGGCCATCTCGAGCCGGAAGACTTCCGCAAGTTCCAGGCATTCTCGCAATTGGCGGATGATGACCTCACGGTGCTATCGGGCCAGCTCGAGCTGATGAGCCTCGATTCGGGTCAACGGCTGTTCCGCCCCGGCGATGAGGAATCCCTGGATTACCTCTTGAACAGCGGCACCATCGAACTCGTCGGCAGCGACGGCAGTCGGCAGGAAGTGGAAGCCGGCTCTGAGCGGGCGCGCCTGGTCGTGTCCAGCCTGCGGCCGCGCCGTCACACCGCCACCGCGCTCACGCCCTGCACCTACGTCGGCGTGGAAGCGGAAACGCTCTATCGCATGCTGGCGCCCCAGGTGGAAACCCTGGTACATGGCGAGGCGCAATCGAGTGAGTACCTGGTTGAGGAGTTATCAGAAGAAGCGCTTGCCGCCATGGACAAGCAGGAACTGCTGGACTCCTTTCACCACGATCTGAAAGCCGGTAGCTTCAAGCTGACCACGCTCCCGGAGGTGGCCTTGAAGATTCGCAAGGTCATCGATGAGTCCGACGCACCCAGTGATGCCATCGCCAACGTGATCAGTTCGGATCCCGTCATCGCCACCAAGATCATCAAGGCGTCCAACAGCGTCTTTTTCAAAGGCCGGGATCCCTGCGAAACCGTGACCGACGCGGTCGTTCGCCTGGGCGTGAAAACCACCCGTCAGCTGGTGATGAGTTTCACCATGCGCGACCTGTTCCAATCCGACAAGCCGGAACTTCGCCGCGCCATGAAGGAGGCCTGGGACCACACCGTCTATGTCGGTGCGATTGGCGCGGCATTGGCCCGCACCGTCAAACAGTTCAGCCCGGAGGAGGGCATGCTGGCCGCGATCATGAGTAATGTCGGGGTGCTGTCCGTGTTCAACTACCTGGGCAATCACCCGGAGCTCTACGCGGACCCGGTCCGCCTGCAATTGACGGTCGAGGAACTCAAGTCAGAGGTCGGCGCCGAGGTCCTGGAGAACTGGGACTTCCCCACTGACTACGTGCAATGCGCCCGGGACGGTGGCAACTGGTCTCGTGCCAGCGAAGGCGACCCTGACCTTTGCGACCTGGTGATCGCGTCTACGTTGCACGCCCACATAGGCCGCCGCAAGGTGCCGCGGATTGATGCAGTGCCGGCCTGCCAGCGGCTGCTGGGTGACGATGCCAGCCCGGAGTTCGCCCTGAGCTTCATGCAATCTGCGCGAGAGGAAATCGGGGCGGCCAGCTCGCTGGTCAACGCCTGAGCCGGGCGGTCCAGCCCCCTCAGGATTCGCGCACAATCAGATTGTGAGCCAGGCGGCGATTCTCGCCTCCTGCTCTTCCTGTCCCGGCGCGTCACCAAAGCGTTCGCGGCACAGTTCGTCCGACATGTGAACCCCGCCTTCCTCCCGATGTTCCTCGATCAGCGCGTCTCGATCATCTTCCGCCTGCTGCCAAAGCTCCAGCAGGGCCGGCGACATCTCGCCGCGCTCGTGCATCCCGGTCAGCCGCTCCACGAGTGCGATGGTGCTGGGTCGGCGCGCGGAGGCATCCTGTCGCTGGGAAAAATGCTGTATTTCTGCGATCAGCTTGAGGATGCGCCGGCGCTTGTCCGCGGCATAGCCGTTCTGGTCGTCCACCAGGAACTCGTCAGGATAGTGCTCGAGATTGAAGGACAGCTGTGGCCACAGGAACTGACCCATGCTGTGGGGGAAGAACAGGGCGTCGGTCCGCAGCTCACGCCCGGTGCCGCCCAGGCAGACCCAGAAAACCCTTTCCGGGGTAGGGCAGGGGAGATACTGCTTTCTGGAGAGCCGGCCGCTCAGGGAAATTTTTTGCCGGAAGTCCACGCCGGGACAGAGGTACTGCATCACCTGCTTTTCGCGACCTCCCATGAGTCCGTAATTTGACGGCAGCAGGTCGGGGGGGAAAGCGCCCGCGCGAACCAGGTCCAGCAAAACGGTTCGCCGAATGTTGTCGAGCCCTGAGGTGGAATGATTGCGGAGGTCGTCGATGTCCAGCGCGTCGATATCCGGGTGGTACCAGATCCAGAAAATGGCGTCCATGTAGGCAAAGGCACCGCGGGGGCCGCCGCCGGGCCTGCCGTCCTTCATGCCCTGGTATTCGCCCTCGAAAAACAGGGCTCGGTGATACTTGAAGTTTGCGCGCGATATTTCGGTGGCCTTGGTTATCAGCACCAGGTTCTGCTGTACCACCTTCCACAGGGCCTTGCGCTCGGCCTGTTCGGCCTTGGTCTCACCGGCCCAGGCCGATGCGTCGACCGGGGGCGCCGCTTCAGGCTTGTCGCCGCCGGACTCCGGGGCGCCGGGTGTGACGTCGCCGGCCTGGCCGCGGATCTTTTCCAGCAGGGGCATCAGGTCGTCGCCTGCGCCATCGGCAAGGTCTGCGGGGTCGCGGCCCTTCCAGCTGGTGTGTCGCTGTACATCGCCCCGCTCCAGGAACCAGACTTCACCAGAGCCCTCGTCACTCAGCAGCAGCGCGAAGAACCCGGCGATGCCGACCCGACCCAGCGCCCGCGCGACGTCCAGCAGCGGCGCTTCGTCGACCACCAGCCAGGAAACGCCCAGGGCGTCGTCGCCTGCCGGCCACGCGCTGTCAGGCATTTCAATGAACTCCAGAATATCGAATGCGGCGCGATGGTCTTCGGCCACGTCTTCCCGGTCGCCGGGGCGGTTTGAATCCTCTCGCAGCATGCGCAACAGGAAGTCGCGCTGGTGTTCATCCCGGCAGCTGACTCGCGCAATCAGGTCCAGTTCCATCGGCTATCGAATCACGCGCCGCAGGATTCGCGCACGATCAGCTGGGGCTCCAGCAGGCGGGACTTTTCTTCCCCGGTCTCGATGAGCTGCAGGGCCACGTCCACCAGGGTTTCACCCGCCGCCTTCACATCCTGCCTGACCGTCGTCAGGGCCGGCGTGCAGTAGGCCGCGGCCTGGATATCGTCGAAGCCGACAATCGCCACGTCCGAGGGCACATCCACACCCTTGGCCTGCAGCCAGCGCATGGCGCCGATGGCGATCAGGTCGCTTGAGCAGACCAGCCCGTCGATCTCCACGCCTGCTTCATACAGGCTCGCCACGGCGTCGGCGCCGCTGGCCTCCGTGCTCTCCGCGTAGACCTGCAGGTCGTCATCGACCGACAGGCCCGCTTCTTCCAGGGCCTGTGCGTAGCCCTTGTAGCGGTCCGCAAATTCCGGCGCCTGTTCGGAGTTGCAGCCCAGGAACGCGACTTTTCTGCGTCCCAGGCCCAGCAGGTGCTGGGTGGCCCGGTACCCGCCGAGCTGGTTGTCCGAGCCCACGCAGATGCCGTGCTCGAAATGCAATCGCGGCCCCCAGATCACCCAGTGGGCGCCGGAGTCCGCCAGCCGCTGCAAGGTGGGATGTGCGCTGACGTAGTCGCCGTAGCCCAGCAGGATCAGGCCGTCGGCCCGGTGGGCTTCTTCATACCGCGCGTACCAGTCTTCCTCCGGGCTCTGGAAGGACACCAGCAGGTCGTAATCGTGGGCCGAGCAGGCCTTGGTGATGCTGCCCAGCATGGAAAGAAAGAAGGGGTTGATCGACGAGGCCTGGTCCGGGGCGTCCTCGAACAGCAGCAACGCCAGGGTGCGGGTATGCCCGGTGCGCAGGCTGCTGGCGGTGCGATCGACCTGGTAGTTGAGCTCCCGGGCGATCGCCTGGACCCGCTCCCGGGTCTCCGGATTCACCAGCGGACTATTGCGCAAGGCGCGGGAAACCGTCGACTGCGAAACGCCGGCCCGCGCGGCAATATCAAACGAGGTTGCCTTTCTCTCTGGCATGATTCCCTGATAATAGGGGGCTTGCACAAATTGTGTGCGTTTGCCGTGGCTTACGCAATGATGGCATGCCGGTACTTTGGCGCAAACGGATCCGTTTTTGGGCCCTGAACGTGAATACGTATGCAGGCCATTGCCAGCCGGAGGCCGCGTGCCTACTGTGTTTGGCACGCCTCAAATAATGGAAAATAGGGCCGGTATGGCGGCAGCGAAGACCCAGGAAAAAGCCCCCGGGGGCGACGATATTTACCTGTTCGCAGAGGGCACCCACGAGCGCGCCTGGCAGTGGCTGGGCGCCCACCCTGTGGAGGGCGGCACCGTGTTCAGGGTCTGGGCGCCGAACGCCAGCGGCGTCGCCGTGGTGGGCGACTTCAACGACTGGGATGCGAGCCGGGATGCCCTGAGCTGTCTGGGCGACAGCGGCATCTGGGAATGCACCGTGGCGGCGGCCGAGCCAGGCGCCCACTACAAGTTCGCCATCTGGGACCGCGCCGGCGAACTGCTGCCCCTGAAAGCCGACCCCTTCGCCCGCCAGATGCAGCGGCCCGGCGAGACCGCCTCGGTCATCTGTCCCGAGGGCGGCTATTCCTGGGGCGATGCCGACTGGCTCGCCAGGCGCGAACAGCACAACAACCGGGAAGCGCCGATCTCGGTCTACGAAGTGCATCTCGGTTCCTGGCGGCGGCGCGGCGGCAACGGCTACTACAGCTACCGCGACCTGGCCGACGAGTTGGTCGAATACGCGGTGGATATGGGGTTCACCCACCTGCAGCTCATGCCCATGAGCGAGTATCCCTTCGACGGTTCCTGGGGTTACCAGCCCGTGGGCATGTTCGCGCCCACCAGCCGCTTCGGAACGCCAGCGGATTTTCGCTACTTCGTGGACCGCTGCCACCAGGCGGGGCTCGCGGTCCTGCAGGACTGGGTGCCCGCGCATTTCCCGACCGATCCCCACGGACTGGGCCAGTTCGACGGCACCGCCCTGTACGAGCACGAGGACCCGAGGAAGGGCTTCCACCAGGACTGGAACACCCTGATCTACAACATGGGCCGCAACGAGGTGCTGAGCTTCCTGTTGAGCAACGCCAACTACTGGCTGGACGAGTTCCATATCGACGGCCTGCGGGTCGATGCCGTGGCCTCCATGCTCTACCTGGACTACAGCCGCGAAGAGGGGGAATGGGTCCCCAACGAACACGGCGGCAACGAAAACCTGGAGGCGATTGCTTTTCTCCGACGCCTCAACGAACGCGTGTACGGCAACCACCCCGGCATCGCCACCATCGCCGAGGAATCCACCGCCTGGCCGGGCGTATCCCGGCCCACGGATGCCGGCGGCCTCGGGTTCGGCTATAAGTGGAACATGGGCTGGATGCACGACACGCTTCGCTACATGTCCCGGGACCCGGTGCATCGCGCCCACCACCACAACGACCTGACCTTTGGCCTGAGCTATGCGTTCAGCGAGAACTACCTGCTGCCGCTGAGCCATGACGAGGTGGTCCATGAGAAAGGCAGTATCCTGGGGCGCATGCCCGGGGACGACTGGCAGCGGTTTGCGAACCTGCGGGCCTACTACGGATTTATGTGGACCCACCCGGGCAAGAAGCTGCTGTTCATGGGCGGCGAATTTGCCCAGGAAAAGGAATGGGATCACGACTCCGCGCTGGACTGGGCGCTGCTGGAACAGCCACGCCACGCGGGGGTGCAGCAGCTGGTGCGGCAGCTGAACGCACTGTATCGCGAGCTGCCGGCCCTGCATCAGCTGGACTGCCAGCCCGAGGGCTTCGAGTGGCTGGAGGGGGGAGATATGCAGAACTCGGTGCTGGCCTTCCGCCGCCGCGACCGCGATGGCAACGCCTGCATCGCCATCTGTAACTTCACGCCGAAGCCCCACCCGGAGTACCGGCTGGGCGTGGCCCTCGACCGCCGCTATCGCCTGCGCCTCAATACGGACGCCGGTGAGTTCGGCGGCAGCGATTATCCCGCCCACGAAACACCGGTCGTCGATCCGGTGGCAGCCCATGGCAAGGCCCTGTCCTTGAACCTGAGCCTGCCGCCGCTGTCCACGCTGGTTTACGAGGAATGCGCGTCGTGAAGCCCGCGCAGCACCTGTCCCAGGCGGCCAGCCCCCGGCTCGGCGCCCATTGCGACGAGGCCGGCGTCAACTTCGCCCTGTTCAGCGCGCACGCGGAGCGGGTGGAGGTCTGCCTGTTCGACCCGCAATCCGGGGACGAGCTGGACCGCACCGATCTGCATCGGGACCCGGACGGGATCTGGAGCGGCCACGTCGCAAGCCTCACCGAGGGCGCCCACTACGGCTACCGGGTACACGGACCCTGGGCGCCGGCGGAGGGCCACCGCTTCAACCCGCACAAACTGTTGCTGGACCCCTACGCCAGGCAGCTCAGCGCCGAGCTGAAAGTACAGCCCGAACACTTTGCCTTCATTCACGACAGCGATGATATGGACACCCGCGACAGTGCCGGGGTTACGCCGAAATGTGTGGTGATGGCAGACGCTGCGCCGCTGGAACCGCTTCCCCTGAACGGCGATCGCGTGATCTACGAGGCGCACGTCCGGGGCATGACCATGCGGCATCCGCACCTGCCGGAGGAAATCCGCGGCCGCTTTGCGGGGATGGCAGACAGCCAGATCATCGATTACCTGCGCGACCTGGGCATCACCGCGGTCGAACTCATGCCCATACATTTCGCCGTGGACGAGCAGCGGCTCGCCGGCATGGGGCTGGGCAACTACTGGCGTTACAACAGTGTCGGCTTCTTTGCGCCGGACTATCGCTACGGTGACCTGGCGGCATTCCGCGCCCTGGTGGACCGCCTGCACGATGCGGGCGTCGAGGTGGTGCTGGACGTGGTCTACAACCACACCGGCGAAGGCGATCATTTTGGCCCCAACCTGTGCTTCCGCGGCATCGACAATGCCAGCTACTACCGACTGCAGTCGGAAGACCGGCGTTTTTATGTCAACGATACCGGCTGCGGCAATACCCTGGACGTCTCGCATCCGCAGGTGCGCCTCATGGTGCTGGACAGCCTGCGCTACTGGGCGGCGCTGGGCGTCGACGGATTCCGCTTCGACCTGGCAACGGCGCTGGCCCGGGAGAACGGGGAGTACAATCCGGCGGCGGCCTTCTTCACCGAGATCGAACAGGACCCGCTGCTCAAGCACCGGCGCCTGATTGCCGAACCCTGGGATATCGGACCCGACGGATACCGGGTCGGCCAGTTTCCCGCCCCGTGGGCAGAGTGGAACGATCGCTACCGGGATACCGTGCGGCGGTTCTGGCGCGGCGACGAAGGTCTGCTGCCCGAACTGGCGCGTCGACTGCACGGTTCAGGCGACCTGTTCGAGGACGACGGCCGCCCACCCGCCGCCAGCGTCAACTTCATCACCAGCCACGACGGCTTCACCCTGACAGACCTTGTCAGCTACGAGCAGAAGCACAACGCGGCCAATGGCGAGGACAATCGCGACGGCCACAACAACAACCTGAGTACAAATTGTGGCGTCGAAGGACCCACGGACGACGCCCGCGTGCTGGCGCTTCGACTGCGCCAGCGTCGCAACCTGATGGGGACGCTGCTGCTCTCCCAGGGCACGCCGATGCTGACCATGGGCGATGAAATCGGGCGCAGCCAGGGCGGCAACAACAACGCCTACTGCCAGGACAACGAGACCAGCTGGGTGGACTGGAGCGCCCTGGACCGGGGTGAGGATGAGTTTCTCGAATACGTGCGCTACATCGTCGGGCTGCGGATGCGCTACCCGCTGCTGGCCTGGCCGGACTACATGCACGATACGGGCGATGACAACGGACCGCGCTGCCGCTGGTACGACAGCAACGGTGAGCCCATGAACGAGGCGAGCTGGCACCGGCCCCACCAGTCCTGGCTGGGCAAGCTGCTCAGCGCGCCCGGCAGCGCCGACCTGTGCCTGCTGATCAACGCCAGTGCGCAAAACATTCCATTCCAGCTGCCCGACACGCAAGCGGGCTGCTGGAGAACCCTGTTGGATACCGCGAACCAGGACTACACCGGCGGAAGCGTTCAGCACGAGGCCGACGGCCCGGTGCTGCTGCGGCAGCGCTCGCTGCACCTGCTGATCGCGGAATCCTGCAATTTTTTAGCGAAGGACGAGTAATGGCTGTGGCTGATTCATCGGAGCCCCAAGCGGGCGGCAACGTGGAGTCCAACGGGCTGGAGGAGCGCGGTCACGAGCTGGCGGAAGATATCCGCCGGCATATGAGTGTCTCCCTCGGCCAGGCGGATGCGGATGAAACCTCGGCGAGGGAGTTGTTCAAGGCGCTGGGCTTCACCCTGCGTGACAGCATGCTGGAACCCTCGACCCGGCAGCGCCAGGCGGACCTGGAGGCCGAGCGCAAGCAGGTGCATTACCTGAGTCTCGAATTCCTGATCGGGCGCCTGCTCAGCAATGCCGTGGACAACCTCGAGCTCGAGGAAGAACTGCGGGTCGCCCTGCGCGACCTGGGCGTCTCCTACGAGGAGCTGGCCGAAGAGGAGGCGGACGCGGCGCTGGGCAACGGTGGCCTGGGTCGGCTCGCGGCCTGTTTCCTGGACAGCTGCGCCACCCTGGATCTCCCGGTGACGGGCTATGGCCTGCGCTATCGCTTCGGCATGTTTCGCCAGGCCATCGAAAGCGGCTACCAGGTAGAGCAACCCGATACCTGGCTGCGGCGCGGGTATCCCTGGGAGATCAAGCGCCCCGAGCAGGCCCGGACTGTGCCGTTTTTCGGTCACACGGAGCACTGGGTGGATGAGGACGGTCGCGCCCATGTGCGCCTGGTGGACACCGAAGATGTGATGGCCGTACCGCACGACATCCCCGTACCGGGACACGGCAATGAGCGCGTCAACCTGCTGCGACTGTGGTCCGCCGAAGCCCGGCAGGAGATCGACCTGCACGCGTTCAACGCGGGGGATCACCTGGCGTCCCTGACGGCGAAGAACCAGGCGGAAGAAATCACCATGGTGCTGTACCCCAGTGATGAGACCGAGGCCGGCAAGCTGCTGCGCTTGCGGCAGCAGTACTTCCACTGTTCCGCCAGCCTGCAGGACGTGGTCGCTAACTGGGTCTCTCACCACGGAGAGGAGTTCCGCCACTTCGCGGAACTCAATTGCTTCCAGCTCAACGACACGCACCCGATCTGCGCCATTCCCGAACTGATGCGGCTGCTGATCGATGAGCACGAGCTGGAGTGGGACGAGGCCTGGACCATCACCCGCGCCTGCATGGCCTACACCAACCACACCCTGCTGCCGGAGGCGCTGGAGCAGTGGCCGCTGGCCATGTTTGAGTACCTGCTGCCGCGCATCACCGAGATCATCCTCGAGATCGACCGGCGCTTTGGCGAGCAGCTGGAGGCGGCCTGGCCCGGCGACGAGGAGCGGGCGGCGAAAATGTCCATCATTTCCAAGGGCGATCACGCCCAGGTGCGCATGTCCCACCTGGGCATTGTCGGCGGTATGTCGGTGAACGGCGTGGCCAAGCTGCACTCCGGCCTGGTCAAGACAGAGCTGTTCCCGGATTTCTACGAGCTGTGGCCCGAGAAATTCAACAACAAGACCAATGGGGTTACCCACCGCCGCTGGCTGTCCCAGTGCAACAGGGCGCTTAAGCAGCTTCTCAACGAGACCATCGGCGATGGCTGGATCGATGACGCCAACCAGTTGACGGCCCTGCGCGACCACGTGGAGGATGCGGACTTCCGCGAGCGCTGGTTCGAGGTCAAGCAGACCAACAAAGTGCGCATTGCGCAGCTGGTGGAGCGCCGCTGTGGCGTTGAGTTCCCCGTGGACTTCCTCTTTGACAGCCAGGTCAAGCGTATCCACGAGTACAAGCGGCAGCTGATGAACGCCCTGCACATGATCCACCTGTACGACCGGATCTGCCGCGGCGACACCGAGGGCATGGTGCCGCGCTGTGTGCTGATCGGCGGCAAGGCGGCCCCCAGCTACGCACTGGCGAAGCTCATCATCCGCCTTATCAATGGCATTGCCGAGAAGGTCAACAACGATCCCGCCGCGCAGCCCTGGCTGCGGGTAGCCTTTATCCCGAACTACGGGGTCTCGGCGATGGAAGTGATCTGTTCTGGCACGGAGCTGTCCGAGCAGATCTCCACCGCGGGTAAGGAGGCGTCGGGCACGGGCAACATGAAGTTCATGATGAACGGTGCACTGACCATCGGCACCATGGACGGCGCCAATATCGAGATCTTCGACGCCGTCGGCCTGGAGCACGGCTTTCACTTCGGTCTCACCACGGAAGAGGTCAAGTCGACGCGGCAGGACTACGACCCCGAAGCCTTCCTCGATGCGAGTCCCGCATTGCAGCGTGTTCTGGCACTGCTCGGCAGCGATGAGTTCTGCGGTGAGGAGACCGGCATATTCCAGCCGCTGCTGGAGGCCCTGCTGAGTCCCACGGACCCGTGGATGACGCTGGTGGACTTCCCCGCCTTTGTCGAGGCCCAGGAGCGAGTAGCCGCGGCTTACCAGGACCGCGACAACTGGCTGCGCTCCAGCATTCTCAACACGGCGGCCAGTGGGCGCTTCTCCAGCGACCGCACCATCCGTGACTACGCCGACGACATCTGGGGACTGTGACACCGGCCATGAGCGCGCTGGAAAAACTGAGTGACCGCTGCGGCATCGGCCGCGACTACCTGGACTTCAAGAAAGACCCGGTACAGATCGCGCCCGCGGCGCGCATGGCGGTATTGGCGGCCATGGGTTACACGGCGACGGAAGAGTCGGCCAGTGAGGCCCTGTCGAAACTCGCCGCCGCCAGCGCCCGGCCGCTGCCGAAAACCCTGCTGCTGCGGCACGGCGACCCGATCGAACTGGAACTGGACCTGCCCGAACAGGCGGGTGGCTGGGAGCTGCGCGCGCTCTGCGAGCGCGGTGAGAAGTTTGACCTCGACGCCGGGGACCTCGACGGGGCCGTCAGCGTCGACAATCCCTGTCCAGAGGGCTATCACCGCCTGCAACTGCTGGATAGTGACGGCGCCGTCGCCTGCGAGTGCGCGATGCTGGTGGCGCCGCGCACCTCCTACCAGCCGGACAAACTCGAGGCCGGCGGCAGTGTATTTGGCGTTAGTGTGCAGCTCTACACGGTGCGCTCGGCCCGCAACTGGGGCATGGGCGATTTCACGGACCTGGAACGGCTGATCCGTGACTCCGCCAGCGCCGGCGTCGACGTCGTGGGCCTGAACCCGCTGCATGCCCTGTTCCCGGCCAATCCGCTGCACTTCTCGCCCTACAGCCCGTCCAACCGCTCGTTCCTGAACGTGATGTATATCGACCCGGAGCGGGTTCCCGGTTATGCGGACTGCGCACCAGCCCGGGAGCAAGTGGAGAGCGAGGCTTTCCAGGGGCGCCTGGCGGCCCTGCGCGATACCCACCACGTCGACTACCAGGGCGTGGCCGACTGCAAGCTGCCGGTGCTGGAGTTGCTGTATCGGCGATTCATCGATCACGCTGCACCGCGCGATCGCGAAGCCTTCGAGCGCTTCTGCGAAGCCCGCGGAGACGCCCTGCAACTGCACGCGATCTACGACACCCTGCACGAATACTACCTGCGCCAGGACATGCAGATCTGGGGCTGGCCGGTCTGGCCCGAACAGTACCGGGATCCGGCCTCACCGGCGGTGGCGGAGTTTGCCGCAGAGCACGCCGACCGGGTTCGCTACTACCAGTTCCTGCAGTGGTGCGCCAACGAACAGCTTGCCACCGCCCAGGCCGTGGCCCGTGAGTGTGGCATGGCCGTCGGCATCTACCTGGACCTGGCGGTGGGAGTGGATATGAACGGCTCGGAAGTCTGGGCCAACCAGTCTGCCTTCTGCCTCGAGGCCAGCGCCGGGGCGCCGCCCGACGAGCTGGCCAGGTCCGGCCAGGACTGGGGCTTCCCGCCCCTGGACCCCACCGAGCTGCGGGACAGCGCCTACCGTCTGTTCGTGGACAACCTGCGCGCGAATATGTCGGTCTGTGGTGCGGTGCGCTATGACCACGCCGTATCGCTGCTGCGCCTGTGGTGGATTCCCAAGTCCGGCAGCGCCGCGGACGGCGCCTACGTGAACTACTCGCTGGAAGAGCTGCTCGGTATCCTCGCCCTGGAAAGCCAGCGCAATCGCTGCCTGGTGATCGGCGAAGACCTGGGCACGGTGCCCGAGGAGCTCACCCAGGTCATGGAAGAGAACCACCTGTTCTCCTACCGGGTGCTGTATTTCGAGAAGTCGAAGTCCGGAATGATTGCGCCTGCGGATTACCCCCGGGAAGCCGTGGCCACCGTCACCACCCACGACCTGCCGCCCCTGGCCAGCTGGTGGGACGGCTCCGATATCGAGCTGCGGGCGGACCTCGACCTGCTGGGGTCCGAGGCCACGGTCGCTGAAATGCGCAGTAATCGCGTGCTCGACCGGCAGCGGCTGCTGGATGCACTGATCGCGGACGGCTGCTGGGACGGGGAGGGCGACGCCGCCGCCATACCTGCCATGACTGACGCGCTGAATGTCGCCGTTCACCGCTTCCTGGCCCACAGCCGCTCGGCGGTCATGATCGCGCAGCTGGAAGACCTGATGGGCATGGTGTCCCCGGTCAATGTGCCCGGTACCTTCGACACCCATAAGAACTGGCAGCGCAAATTGCGTTGGCCCCTGGAGAACCTGTTCCAGCGCGAGTCCGTAGCCGAGCTGTGTACCGCGATGCGAGAGGCGCGCACTTGAGGTTCCTGTTTGTCGCACTGATCGGTGCCTGCCTGTGCCTGCCGGCCCAGGCCGATGAGCGCTCGGTTTTCGTGCAGCTGTTCGAGTGGCGCTGGGCCGATGTAGCGCAGGAATGCGAGCAGGTGCTGGGGCCGGCCGGATTTTCCGCGGTGCAGGTGTCGCCACCCAACGAACACGTGGGCCACAATAGCAAAAAGCTGTACCGCCAGTACGCCTGGTGGGCGCGTTACCAGCCGGTGACCTTCGACCTGGTCAGCCGCTCCGGCGACGAGGCCGCCTTCCGCGACATGGTGGAACGCTGCGCCAATGTGGGCGTTGGCATCTACGTGGATGCGGTCATCAACCATATGGGCGACCAGGTGGGCCGTGGGGTGGCGGGCACCCCGTTCGATATCAGGAAGCGTGAATTCCGGGACTACAGCGACGAACATTTCAACCGCAAGTGCTTTATCCAGCCGGAAGACTACAAGGGCAGCGACGATCCCAAGCTGAATGCCAAGCGGGCCGAGCGCATCCGGCGCTGCCAGCTGCTGGACCTGCCGGACCTCAACACGGGCCATCCGCACGTGCAGGCGACCTCTGCCGCGTACCTGCAGCGCCTGATGGATACGGGAGTTGCGGGATTCCGCATCGACGCCGCCAAGCACATGTTCCCGGAGGACATCGAATCCATTCTCGGGAAACTGAAGGGCGACCCCTATGTCTTCCAGGAAGTGGTGGACACCCGCGGGGAACCGGTGGGTGTTTTCGATTACTCGGGCTACGCCAATGTCACGGAATTTCTCTACAGCCGCCGCATTGGCGAGGCGTTTGCCGCGGGAAGGCTCGCTGACCTCAAGGACCTGGATCAGTCCGGCGGATTATTGCCCAGCGATCGCGCCGTTGTCTTCGTCGACAATCACGACAACCAGCGCGGCCACGGCATGGCGGCCCAGACCACCCACCGCAGTGGCAAGGTCTATGATCTGGCCAATGTCTTCATGCTCGGCTGGCCCTACGGTTACCCCAAGCTGATGTCGAGCTACGAGTGGGGCGGGAAAGACGACAATCGCGGGCCACCGCACGACGGTGACGGGAACACCCTGCCGGTCTTCAGTGAGAGCGGTGAGGCAGACTGTGGCGGTGACAACTGGATCTGCGAACATCGCCGGCCTGCGATGCTGGCCATGGTGGACTTTCGCAACCGCGCCCGCGCTGCAGGCGCGACCAGCGCATCACACTGGTGGGACAACGGCGGCAGCCAGGTGGCCTTTGCGGTGAGCGGTGACGACGGCTTTGGCTTTGTCGCCGTCAATCGTGACAAGAAATCCAGTCTTGTGGCATCACTACAGACCGGTCTCCCGGCCGGAACCTACCCGGATATTCTCGGTTCATCGACGCCGCTCAAAGTAAACGAGGACGGCACCGCACAGCTGCGCCTTGCGCCCATGCAGGCGTTGGCGATTGATCGGGAGCACCGCGAATAGCCGCGGCGCTGGGAATGTCAGTTGCCCCGGTGTTGCTGGTAGAGCCGTGCCGCGCCGCGGCGAGCCACCTGCTCGGCGGTGATAAGCCGGATCGGGATGCTGCTCATGTACTCCTGCATCCTGCCCTTGGCGCGGAAGCGCTCGCAGAGATCGCTGGTTTCCAGCAGCGGGATGACGCGCCGGACGATGCCGCCGCCCAGGAACACGCCCCCCAGCGCGCCGTGACAGAGCACGACGTCGCCGGCAACGCTGCCGAGAATAGACAGGAACAGCTGCACCGACGCGATGCAGTCAGCATCGTCCGCCAGGGCGCGATCGGTGATATCCGCCGCCGACAGTCCCGCCTCGCCGCTGCCGCGCTCACCGACCAGGAAGTCGTGAATACGGCACAGGCCGTTGCCGGACAGCAGCAGCTCGGAGTAAACGTGGTCGAACTCCCGGGCCAGGTGGTTACGCAGCGCAACTTCGAGGTCATTGCCCGGGGCAAAGGCCATATGGCCGCCCTCGGTGCCCACCGTGATCAGGCCGCCGGGCTCCCGCAGGACGAGCGCCACGCCCAGGCCGGTGCCCGGGCCGATCACGGTCACCGGCCCGGTGTCATTGGCGGAGACGTCGTTCACGGGAATACTGCCGGACTCCGGCAGCTCCGGCGCCATGCGCGCCAGCGCCTTGAAGTCGTTGACGAACAGGATGTCCTCCAGGCCGAACTCCGATTCCAGGGCCCCCGCATCCAGCTCCCAGCCGAGATTGGTGAGCAGCCCGCGGCGACCATCGTTGGGGCCGGCGGTGGCGAAGCAGGCGGCGCGGGGCGCGTCGCTGCCCAGCTCTTCCAGGTACAGCGACAGCAGCTCACCGAAGTTGGACAGGCCGGCATTGCTGTACTTCTGGGTGCGGCTCAGCTCGACGCCGTCGCTGCCGAAGCTGGCAATGCCGAAGCGGCCATTGGTGCCGCCCACATCGGCCACGATGATGGAGTCGCTCATGTCGTCAAAACGCCTGTATTTTCAGTGCAGATCGAAACGGGTGGCTATTGTGAATAAGTTCGCCACGGCTGTCTATTTGCTGGCGGCCATGATTACGTATGCAGTGGCACCTGGGGCCGTTGCGGCAAAGATCGAGCAGGTCAGGTCACCGGACGGCCGCATTGTCGTCAAGCTCTGGAGCGAGAATGGCGCGCCGGTCTACAGCGTGAGCTTCGACGGCCGGGACGTTGTCAGCCGTTCTCCACTCGGGCTCCGGTTTCGAAAAGCGGCACCGCTGGATACCGGCCTGGTGCTGGGTGGCGCGACGCGGGCCTCCTCAAACCAGCGCTGGGAACAGCCCTGGGGTGAGCGGCGTGAAGTAGTGGACCACCACAATGAACTGCTGGCGCGCTTCCTGTCTGGCGGGGACGCCGGGCAGGGTTTCGATCTCCGTGTGCGCGTGTTCGATGACGGTTTCGGTTTCCGCTACGAAGTCCCGGTGGCAACGGGCGAGCAGCGCGCCATCGTCGCGGAGCTCACCGGCTTCCAACTGGATACCGAGGCCGACGCCTGGTGGGTGCCCGCGGCGGAGTGGAATCGCTATGAATACACCTACCAGCACACGACCGTGGGTGAGGTGGGGCGTGTGCATACACCGTTTACCGTGCGATTGCCCGACGGTGTTCACCTGGCGATTCATGAAGCCGCGCTGGTGGATTACTCTGGCCTTTACCTGCAGCAGGGCCGCTGGGGCATGATGCACGCACGACTGGCGCCGGGGCCGGATGGGGTCGCGGTGCACAAGACCGGTTCTTTCATCACGCCCTGGCGGACCGTGCAGATCGCCGACAGCGCCTCGGGCCTGGCCAACTCCGACCTGATCCTCAATCTCAACGAACCCAATACGCTGG
Organism: Halieaceae bacterium; assembly: GCA_965601975.1. Lineage (GTDB taxonomy): Bacteria > Pseudomonadota > Gammaproteobacteria > Pseudomonadales > Halieaceae > JANQIO01. The sequence goes on along the minus strand of OZ271856.1, from coordinate 3,344,925 downwards.
GCGACGTGTCCTGGGTGGAACCCGGAAAGTACATCGGCATCTGGTGGTGCATGCACATCAATCGCTGCACCTGGGGCTCCGGGCCGAAGCACGGCGCCACCACCAGGCGCACCCTGCAATACATCGATTTCGCCGCCAAGCATGGCTTTGACGGTGTGCTGGTGGAAGGGTGGAATACCGGCTGGGACGGGGACTGGTTCTACAACGGCGCCATCTTCAGTTTTACGGAGGCCTACCCGGACTTCGATATCGAGGCCGTCGCGGCCTATGCCAAAAAGCGAGGCGTGCGACTGGTGGGGCACCACGAGACCTCCGGCCACCTGGCCAACTACGAGCAGCAGATGGAAGCCGCCTTCGACCTGTATGAGCGCCTGGGCGTGCGCCAGGTGAAAACGGGCTACGTGGCGGATGCAGGGGACCTGGTGCGGGTGGATGAGAACGGTGTGACTCGCCGTGAGTGGCATTACGGCCAGTACGCGGTGAACCATCATATTCGGGTTCTGGAGGCGGCGGCGAAGCGGAAGATTTCCATCAACAGCCATGAGCCGGTAAAAGACACCGGCCTGCGCCGCACCTACCCGAACTGGATTACCCGGGAAGGGGCCCGCGGCCAGGAATACAACGCCTGGGCCACACCCCCCAACGCCGTCGATCATATGGCGACCCTGGTATACACCCGCATGCTGTCCGGACCCATGGACTTCACGCCGGGTATCTTCGACCTGATGCCCCGCGGCGAGGACGCCGAGAGCCGTGTGCAGACCACCCTGGTGAGGCAGCTCGCCGCCTATGTCGTGCTCTACAGCCCGGTGCAGATGGCCGCAGACCTTCCCGAGAACTACGAAAAGCATCCCGAGGCGTTCGAATTCATCAAGCTGGTGCCGGCGGACTGGGAGCAGTCCATAGCCTTGGCCGGCGATGTAGGCGATTTCGCGGTGATCGCGCGCCAGGCGCGGGATGAGAGCGGGCGCTGGTTTGTGGGCGCGGTCACCGATGAGGCCTCGCGCAGCCCGGCTGTTGCCCTGGATTTCCTCGCCCCCGACCAGGCCTATCATCTCGCCTTCTGGGCGGATGGGTCGGACGCCCACTGGCGCGACAATCCCTACGCCATGGAATTCGGCAAGAAACTTGTGCGCCGTGGCGATACACTGCAGCTGTTCATGGCGCCCGGGGGTGGCTACGCCGCGATGCTGACGCCGGTACGATTAGAAGAATAATGGAGCATCAATGACAACACTCAGCACAACGCAGGACCCGGCTGACGAGGGGGAGATCAACCACGGTCTGGTCATCCTGGTGAGCTGTGTCGCCACCATCGGCGGCTTCCTGTTCGGCTATGACAGCGGGGTCATCAACGGCACCGTCGAGGGACTGCGGCTCGCCTTCAACTCCGACAGCGTCGGCACCGGCTTCAACGTGGCCTCCATGCTGCTGGGCTGCGCCGCCGGGGCGTTCTTTGCCGGCCGGCTCGCCGAGGTGTTTGGCCGGCGCACGCTGCTGCGGGTATCGGCGGTGTGCTTCCTGATCAGCGCCTGGGGCTCCGGCATCGCCGCCAGTTCCCCGGAATTCGTCTTCTACCGCATACTCGGCGGTCTGGCCGTCGGGGCTGCCAGCGTGATGGCGCCGGCCTATATCAGCGAGATCGCTCCCGCCCACTACCGCGGCCGATTAGCCACCATCCAGCAGATCGCGATTATCTGCGGGCTCACCGCAGCCTTTGTCAGCAACTATTTCCTGGCCATCTTCGCCGGTGCCTCCACAGACATCCTGTGGGCGAACTTCGAGGCCTGGCGCTGGATGTTCTGGATGGAAATGTTCCCGGCGGGGCTCTTTCTGCTGGCACTGATGTTCATCCCCGAAAGCCCCCGCTACCTGGTGGCGGCGGGCCGGGTGTCGGAAGCGGAAGGCACGCTGCTGCGCCTGTTTGGCAATGGCCGCGCCCGCGCCAAGGTCGAGGAAATCAGCGCCTCGTTGGCAGCAGACCACCGCCCCAGCTTCCAGGATCTAATGGATAGGGGCACCGGCAGGATTCGCCGGATTGTCTGGGTCGGCATCGGCCTGGCGGTGTTCCAGCAGCTGGTCGGCATCAACGTGGTGTTCTACTACGGCGCGGTACTGTGGCAGGCGGTGGGCTTCTCCGAGTCCGATGCGCTGATGATCAATATCATTAGCGGCTCCCTCAGCATCGGCGCCTGTATTTTCACGATCTTCACCATCGACCGCATTGGCCGCAAACCATTGCTGGCGTTCGGCTCCATCGGCATGACCGTGTGCCTCGCCACCATGGTGTTAGGCTTCAGCGGCGGCGAGCTGACCGAGGACGGCCTGGTGCTCGGTGACCAGATGGGCGCGCTGACCCTGGTGGCCGCCAACCTGTACGTGGTCTGTTTCAATTTTTCCTGGGGCCCGGTGATGTGGGTGATGCTGGGCGAGATGTTCCCCAACCAGATGCGCGGCTCCGGCCTCGCGGTGGCAGGCCTGTTCCAGTGGGGCTCGAATTTCGCCATCACCATGACCTTCCCGATCCTGATGGCCAGCATCGGCCTGGTGGGCGCCTACGGCTTCTACACCCTGTCGGCCGCAATCTCCGCGATCTTCGTGTTCAAGTACGTCCACGAAACCCGCGGCCTCGAGCTGGAAGAAATGACCGGCTAAAAAAATCGGGGTCAGAGTAAGATTTTTCAAAAATCTTACTCTGACCCCAATTTTTTTCTGACCCTTTTAAGTCACCTTGTGCTCGGTTTCTTCGACGATGCGGTCGCAGAGCTGCTGCATGGCGACTGCGTTGTTGCTGAAGATCCACTCTACGCCGCGATTGATTTCCCGGAACAGGGCGTTGCGGGAGCCCAGGTGCCCGGTGCCGATCTGCTGGCCGGCGGCGGTATGTCGATCCCGCACCGCGTTGTTCAGCAGCAGGTAGTGACCGGTCAGCCCGCCGGAACCGTGGTCGAGGCTCCATTGGCTGAGTTCACTCACATTGGTCTCGGCAACGGGCAGCCAGGACTCCGGCGGCGCGAAGTCCACGTGCCGGAACAGGGATTCATCCAGGGACAGGAAGTGATAATCCCGCACAGGTGCGAGGTCTGACAGGATCTGCTCCAGCAGCGCTTTCTGGCTGTCGGGCTCGGGGTAGGGGGCGTCCTTGATTTCGATCATCAGGTGCATCGCGCCGCCGTGGGCGTCGACCACGTCCGCCAGGCTGGGCACCAGCGGCATGCGCCGGCGCAGTTCGCCGAAGGTCAGCTCTGCGATCTGTCCCGGTTCCCCGAATACCCGGGTGCCGCAGGCGTCGTGGACGACCACCGGCACCAGGTCGGCGGTCCAGCGCAGATCGAATTCGATCCCCCAGACACCGGCTTCGCGGGCCGCGGCAAAGGCGGCCAGCGTGTTCTCGTAGGTGCCGTGATTGTCGTGCTCGCCGCGGTGGGAGATGATTTTACAGTTCCGCAGCCTGTCCAGGTCCGGCCTTGGCCGCGGGATGAGAGCAGCGATGCCGTCCACCAGGCCCATCAGCAGGTGCTGCACGGTTTCGTTCATGCCGGACCATCCCCGGGCGAGGGGCACAGTGGACTCGCGGCAGGGAAGTAGACGCGAAACTTCATTACCTGATTATAGGACTAGCTGCCGCTGACGCCCTCCCGGCGGTCGGACAGGGCCTGATGGAGCCAGGCGGCGCTGGTCTGCTCGTGCTCTCCGCAGCGTACGGAGTACGCCCGGCCGGTCCAGGAACTCTCGGTGGCGAGCCGATCGATGAAGTCCTCCGCGGTATTCACATAGCGTTTGCCGCGACGGTACTTGAGGCGCAGGTGGTCTGCCGCTTCCTCGGAAGAGTGCTCTTCGTCGTTGCGGATAAAGGTACAGCCGCTGGCGGCGACGAACTCGAGCAGGTACTCGACTTCGCTCTCGGTGGCGCTAGTCGACCAGCCCGCGACACTCGCGAGCATAAGCCCTGCAAAACCGAGGGCAGGGAACAACCGAGCGATCATCAGGAGTCCAGTCGGAGGCGAACCCGCAGCGGGTTGTGGTCGGAGGAGTCTACAGGAATGACGGTCGCCGACTCGGCGGCCAGCCCACGCACATAGATGTGGTCCAGTGCGCGGCCGAAGGCGGTGGAGCGAAGGTCGGGCTCGAAGGCGATGGGCACGAGGCCGTGTTCCGCCATAAAGGCGTCGACCAGCGCCTGGCGCGATTCACTCCAGGTGTTCAGGTCCCCCGCGACGACAACCGGCCCGGTGTGCTCCTTCAGGACCACGCCGATCGCGTCGAACTGCCCCGCGAAATCCTGCAGGCCAAAGGCGAAGTTCACCGCGTGCAGGTTGATGGCCAGCAGGCGCTCATCCTGGCCATCCAGGGGGTGCTCGGTGACGCTGGTGGCCTTGGGAGTCCGCAGCCAGGGTTCGGTGGCGCTGAAACGGCAGTGCAGGCTGGGCGAAGCGGCGCTCAGCGTCATTACGCCCGTATCCAGCGTCGCGGTCCGGTAGCCGGGTGCAAACGCTTCCTGCACGTCGTCGAGGATATTGGGGATGCCCGCCTGCAGGGAGGCCTCCTGCAGGAACACCAGGTCGGATTCGGCTGCAAACGCAGCCAGATCCGCAGACCACTGGTTGCGCTCCGCTTTCTTCATATTCCAGCTCAGGATTTCGAACTGCGCTCCCAGTCCAGCGACAGACTCCCCGGGCTGGCTAAGGCCGGCTGCACAGCTATCGGAATCCTCGGCTGCCTGGGCGGGTGTCACCGCCGACAGGACGAAGACGAGCCCACTGCCGAGCAGTGTTCCGTAGAGCCGCTTGCCGGCCGCTGTGATCATAAGACGATTCATGTTCGCAAAGTCTAAACCCTGTCACCGGTCACTGGCATGACCGGGGGCGCCATTATGTGATACGCGTGGCGTCCCTGGCCAGCTCAAACGGCTGTGGCCGCCTTTTTCACCAGGCCCTGGCCGCCGTGCTCGGCTGCCAGCCATGCTTCGTGCCGGGGGAGCCGGGTTCGGGCTGCTTCGACCACCTTGCCCACATGGGGCGGCACCTGGGTGGGCTGCGGCGAATCCCCGAAGCGCTCGCGGTAGCCGCCGGAGAAGAAATCCATGCCGTAGAGGATGTACTCGTAGCTCTGGTGCGAGAACAGCCGGAACTGGTCGTCGAAGTCCGAGGCCGAGGGCGGCTTGATCTTCCAGAACTCGAACTTGGCCTTGAGGTTGTCGGTAATGCGCTCATCGCGCTGCACTTCGCGCCAGAATTCGGTGTCATCGCGTCGGGTCAGGCAGTAGTGCATGTTGACGAAGTCGAGCACTTCCTCGTAGCGGTTGGAGAGAATGCGGTTGAAGCGGTCCGCCAGCGGTTGCACCTGGTCGCCGAAGGGAAAGTGCTCGGACAGGGTGACCGCCGCAAATTCGGTCAGGTACAGCCCCGTGGACTCCAGCGGTTCGATAAAGCCGCCTGCAAGCCCGGTCGCGATGCAGTTCTTCTCCCAGAACGTCTCCCGGCGGCCGACCCGGAAACGGATGCGCCGCGCCTCCAGGCTGTCCGTGTGCGGGCCCTCGTGGGCGCGCAGCTCCGCCTCCGCCGCGTCATCGTCGAGGAAGGCGCTGGAATAGACATAGCCGGTGCCGCGCCGGTTCACCAGGCCAATGTCCCAGACCCAGCCATTGGACAGGGCAGTGGCGGTGGTGAAGGGCTTGATATGTCCGGGGTAGAAAGTCTCGTAGGGCACCCGCATGGCCACGGCGCGATCGCAGAGCAGGTACTGGCCGAAGTCCTTGAACGGGACGTTCATCGCCCCCTCGATCAGCAGGCCTCGGAAGCCGGTGCAGTCGATAAACAGGTCCGCTTCCAGCCGCCGTCCGCTGTCCGTGAGCACCGCATCGATATAGCCGTCCTCGCGCCGGACCACCTCGACCACGTCCTCACGGAAGTGCTCGACGCCGCGTGCCGTGGCGTGCTCACACAGGCAGTCGGCAAACTTCTCCGCGTCCATGTGGTAGGCGTAGGGCATGGGGGAGGAGTAGTCCTTGCTGTCGGGCATGCGCGGCGACAGTCCCATTTCGCAGAGTCCGGGTTGCACGGACACGGTTTCCGCAAAGGGCACCGAGCGGTCACTGGCCAGCCAGTTCAGCGCGCTGTAATCCACCGGCCCGGCGCCGCGGCGGTCGAAGGGGTGGTAGTAGGCGTCGCCGTCGCCGCGATGCCAGTTCACGAACTTGATGGCCTGCTTGAAGGTGGCGTCGGCCTCGCGCATAAAGCGCCCCTCATCGATGCCGACGGTCTGCAGGATATGGCGGATCGTCGGCACGGTGGCCTCGCCGACACCCACCCGCGGCACGTTGGGGGATTCGACCAGGGAGAGTGCGACAGATTGCCGGCCTTGATTGAGCGCCGCATTCATATAGGCAGCGGTAATCCAGCCGGCGGAACCGCCCCCGACGATCAGAACCTTCTTCTCAGCCATTGGCGGCCGCCGCACTGCCTGACGCCACCCGGTAGCTGTCGCCCAGCTTGCGTTCCAGGTACTGGTCGTGGGGGATCAGGCTGGACCTGGCCCGGGTCAGGGCATCGCTTACCTGCTTGGGTACGTGGGTGGGTGGAGCCCGGCCGCCGGCCTCTTCGAGCCTCTCACGCATAAAGTCCATGCCGTACATCACGTACTCGTAGGTGTGATGGGAGAACAGCTGAATGGTGTCGTGAAAGTCCGAAAACGACGGTGACTTGTAGCGCCACATCTCAAGCTTTTCCCGGAGCCGGTCGGGAATGCGCTCGGGCTTCTGCACTTCCTTCCAGAACTCGGTGTCAGTGCGCCGGGTCAGGCAGTAGTGCAGCACGATGAAATCGAGGATTTCCTCGTAGCGGTCGATGATGATCTTGTTGTAGCTCTTCGCCAGCCCTGACATGTCCCGGGTGAACGGGAAATACTCGCACAGGGTCGCCACCGACAATTCGACCAGGAATAGCCCCGTGGACTCCAGCGGTTCGATGAAGCCGGAGGACAGGCCGATGGACACACAGTTGCGGTGCCAGGGCTCGGCCCGGCGCCCGACCCGGAACTTCAGTACCCGCGACGGCAGGTCGGCGCAGTGGGGACCCTCGTGGGCACGCAGCTCCGCCTCGGCGGCCTCGTCGTCGATGTAATTGCTGGAGTAGACATAGCCGGTACCGCGGCGGCCGGCCAGGGCGATATCCCAGACCCAGCCGTTGGACAGGGCGGTGGCGACGGTGAATGGCCGCCGCTTGCCGGGGTAATACGTCTCGTAGGGGACCCGCATGGCCACGGCGCGGTCGCAGAGCAGCCACTGGGAGTAGTCGACGAAGTCGACCTTGAGGGCCTTCTCGATCAGCAGGGAGAGGAAACCGGTGCAGTCGACAAACAGGTCCGCCTCGATGCGCTGGCCTTCCTTCGTGACCACGCCCGAGAGATCGCCGTTCTCGTGGTGCTCTACCTCGGTGACGAAACCCTGCACATGCTTGACCCCGCGGGAGGTCGCCACCTGGCACAGCGTGTCGGCGAGTTTTTCCGCGTCCACGTGGTAGGCGTAGGACAAGGGGCCCTGGTAGTCGGGGTGCTCCAGCATCTTCGGCGCCACACCGTCGTTACAGAGGTCGGGCTGGATCGACACCGTGGAGGCAAACGGGACGGATCGGTCACTGGCCAGCCAGCCCAGCCCGGCCCGGTCCATGCGGCCCGCCGGGCGGCGGTCGAAGGGGTGGTAGTAGTGGCTGCCTTTCTCCAGCCAGTCGACGAACTTGATGGCCTGCTTGAAGCTGCCGTCCGCCGCGCTCATGAACGTCTTCTCGTCGATGCCGATGGTGCGCATGGTGTCGCGCAGGCTGGGCACGGTGGCCTCGCCGACGCCGATACGGCCCACGTCCGGTGATTCGATCAGGGTGATGTCCACCGCCTTGCGCTGGGGCGCGTTCAGCACCGCGTCCATATAGGCGGCGGTAATCCAGCCGGCGGAGCCCCCGCCGACGATCAGCACGCGTTTCATTGCCATGGCGTTACCTCGTTCTTATCCGCTGAGTCTAGCACGGTGACTACCGCCAATCGGGCTGTGCCCAGCAGTTGCACGGCTTGTCGTCCAGAGACAAAAAAGCGCCCCGGTTTCCACCGGAGCGCCAGACAAATGGGGGCGGAGGCCCCCTTACACCCTAATCGTGCTAGAAGTTCGCCCGGAATCGTACCCCGTACTGACGCGGTGCGTTCAGGTAACGGATGTTGACCGAGCTGTTGATGAAGCCCTTGGAAGAGAACGCCTCGTCGTCGATGTTCTCGATCCAGGCCGACAGCCGGAACTGGTCGTCTTCACCGAAGTTCAGGCCGACGTTGGCGTTGAAGATCCAGAAGCTGTCCACCTCGTCCCAGAAGAACCGGGAGTTGGCTGCACCGCCCACGTCGGACAGGGCGCCGTTGTTGTTCGGCGGCGGCATGTCTTCCAGCGGGATGGTCGTGGTACTGCCGTCGGCTTCAACCCGGTAACCCTTGTTGTTGAAGGCGGTCAGGTAGTACTCGTCCCGGTACAGTGCGCTGACGGTCCAGTCGAGGCTGTTGAACTGGTTCCAGTTCAGGTCGATGGTTTGTGACAGGCGCAGGTTCAGGTTCCACTCGGACACGTTCGGCAGGTCGTTGCCGTCGACGCTGACCACCGGGTTGTCGTTCTGGCGAGAGTCGGTGATGTTGGCATCATCGAACTCGCTATCCAGCCACAGCAGGGAACCATTGAAGTTCAGGTTCCAGGGCAGGTCGACGTTGGCTTCGATCTCGAGGCCGAGGATCTCCGCGTCACCCACATTGTCGGTCAACACGTTCTGCGTGGTGGCGTCGGGGTTCTCCGGCGTCGGGTTCGGCGTGTCGACCAGTACCTGGGCGACATAGTCCTCGTAGTCGTAGTAGAAGAAGGCACCGTTCAGGCGTATCGCCCGGTCGTTCCAGAAGAACGTGTTCTTGGCACCGATTTCGTAGACCAGCAGGTCCTCGGTGTCCCAGATCACGTTAGCCTGGCGGTCCGCGCTGAGAATCAGCGGCCGGTTGATACCGCCAGAGCGGGTACCGGTAGACACAGAGCCGTAGAACATGGTCTCGAGGTCGGAATTGCCGCCGCCAGAGAAGTCATACTCCACACCGGCGCGCCAGTTCCAGTAGTCGTCTTCCACCTCGTTCTCGGCGCGAATGGTGCCGCGCTCGCCGGTGGGGTCGAAGATCGAACTCACGAGCACCTGGCAGTCCACGCCCTCTTCACAGGCATCCAGCACCTGGCCCCAATTGTCGCCCAGGCCGTACTTCGCAATACCGTCCTGGAACAGGGCCTTGCCGCCGGCGCCCGGGGCGAAGTCATTGATCCTGCGGTCACCCGGTTCGACCAGGCGGAAGCCCTTCTCGCCGATGATCAGGTCGCTGTTCTCGTTGATGCCCGGCTGGGCGAAGAAGAAGTCCGCGCTCCAGTTGAACTGGTACTGGGCATTGGAGTCCTTCTGGGTTTTCTCTTCGTCCGTGTAGCGGATACCACCGAAGACCCGGAAGCGGTCGGTGACATCGAAGGTGCCGTCCGCGTAGAAGGCGTAGGACTCGACGTTGGAATCGTCACCGCGGTTCTCACCGCCCAGGCCGTTCTGCCAGCAGCTGACGGTGTCGCCTGTCCAGGGCACGTCGCCGATAAAGCTGGTGCTGTCGCCGCAGAAGCCGTTGCCCACGTCCCAGGAGAAGTAGTCGAAGTCTTCGTCGAAGTAGAAGGCACCCGCGGTCCAGCTCAGGGGTCCGCCGCCGGTGGAGAAAGCGCGGATCTCATGAGTCTGTGACTCGGAGTAGTCACCCTGGTAGAAGGTGTCGTTCACCAGCAGGTTGCGCTGGGGGTTCTCACCGGAGGCAATGAACGCGGCCTCCGCCTCGGAGCCCGGGTACTTCATGCCGAGCTGCCATTCGCGGGAGGCGTTCTGGTTGTAGGCATCCAGCTCGTTGTAGGAGCCGTTGTACTCGAAGGTCACACCGCCCAGTACGTCGGTGTCCCAGGCGAACTGCCACAGGGCCGTGGTCACGTCCTGTTCGAAGTTGCCCTCGGTGCGGAAGTACTGATCCCAGGGATCGTCCAGGTCTTCCACGGTCTCACCCGCAGAGAAGGAGCGGCCGGAGAACGCACCCGGGTCGCCGGAGCTCTTCACTTCCGCGCTGAAGTACTGGAAGTTGGCGGAGATGCGGTCCGTCGGCAGCCAGGCCAGGCTGATGCGGTAGGCATTGTCGTCCTGGGCACTGGGGGTTTCGAAGTTGGAGGCGCTGGCAAAGTCGAACGCGTTGTCGTACAGGCCGTCGTGCTCGCGGGCCCAGGCCGACAGGCGCACGGCAAACGTGTCTGTGACGGGCAGGTTCAGTACGCCTTCCAGCTCCTGGTTGTCGTAGTTGCCGATACCGCCCTGGACGTAGCCGCCCAGTTCCTCGAAGTCGGGCCGGTTGGAGATGATGTTGATGGTGCCGCCGGTAGCGTTACGGCCGCGCAGGGTGCCCTGGGGCCCCTTGTTGATTTCCACCCGCTTGCTGTCGAAGAACAGCGGGCCGATACCGCGCGGCCGGGGCAGGTAGACGCCGTTGTAGTGCACCGCGATCGACGGGTCGGAGGAGAAGTCCGAGTCCGAGGAGCCGATGCCGCGCAGGAAGATCTCCAGCTTGCCTTCCTGCTTGGCGATCTGCAGGCCCGGTACGCCGTACTGCAGGTTGGCGAACTCGCTGCCGATGCCGATGCGTTCGAGGTCGTCGGCGCTGAACGCCTGTACGGTACCTGCAACGTCCTGCAGGCTTTCCTCGATACGGTTGACGGTCACGATCACTTCCTCGATCGCGCGACCTTCCGTCTGTGCGACCGCGGCCCCCGGGGCCAGTGCCGAGGCGACGGCGGTGGCAATCAGGCTGTGCCGTACGCCATGACCGATTTTAGTTGCATGTGAAACAGATGTACTGCTGCTGTTGCGGGCCCCCGAACGGGCCTTGCGTGACGGGTACTTCATTTTTTTACCCCTGTGTAGGTGTTATAGGTATTGTTCACGAGAGTTTAGAGAGCGACCTCGAATCCCTGCAATGGCCTGCATACGTATTCACCAATGCCATACGTATTCAGTATTGTGTGGTCGCGCGGCCGACGCCTACCATGCGCCAAATCAAATAAGAATGAACAGCCTGCGTGACCAACCCTGACATCGCCACCCGGCCTGCGCTCAGCTTTGGCCAGATCTGGAATATGTGCTTTGGCTTCCTGGGCATCCAGATGGGGTTTGCCCTGCAGAACGCGAACGTTAGCCGCATCTTCCAGACCCTGGGCGCGGAGATCGAGGATATTCCCATCCTGTGGATCGCCGCGCCGGCCACCGGGCTCATCGTGCAGCCCCTGGTGGGCTACTACAGCGACCGCACCTGGACAAAACTCGGTCGGCGGCGGCCGTACTTCCTCTACGGCGCCATCGCCACCACCGCGGCCCTGTTCTTCATGCCCCATTCGCCGGTGCTGTGGGTGGCCGCAGGCATGCTGTGGATCATGGATGCCTCCATCAATGTCTCGATGGAGCCGTTCCGCGCCTTTGTTGGCGATATGCTGCCCGAGAACCAGCGCGCCCTGGGCTATGTGACCCAGAGTTTCTTTATCGGCACCGGCGCGGTGGTCGCCTCGGCGCTGCCCTGGATGCTGACCAACTGGTTCGAGGTCAGCAATACGGCCGAGCCCGGGATCGTGCCGGATTCCGTGCGCTATTCCTTCTATATAGGAGGGGCCGCCCTGTTCCTGGCGGTGCTGTGGACGGTGGTCAGCACCCGGGAGTACCCGCCGGAGCAGCTCGCGGCCTTTGAAGGCCATGCCCTGGAAGAGCAGGGCAAGTCGCAGCTGTGGCGCGACCTTCTCGCGGATTTCATGAATATGCCGGCCACCATGCGCCAGCTGGCGGTAGTGCAGTTCTTTTCCTGGTTCGCCCTGTTCGCCATGTGGATCTACTCCACCAGCGCGGTGACGTCCCGGCATTTCGGGACCACGGATACCGCCAGCACCGCCTTCAACGAGGGCGCCAACTGGGTGGGCATCCTGTTTGCCGCCTACAACGGTTTCGCGGCCCTGTTTGCCTTCGCCATCCCGCTGGTGGCAGTGCGGCTGGGTCGACGGGGCGCCCACGCCCTGTGCCTGGTGCTGGGCGCCGCGGGCCTGCTGTCCTTCCTGGTGATCCGCGATCCCACCTGGCTGTTGCTGTCCATGGTGGGAGTGGGCATTGCCTGGGCCTCTATCCTGTCCATGCCCTACGCCATACTCTCGGTGAGCCTGCCGGCGGCGAAAATGGGCGTCTACATGGGTATCTTCAATTTCTTCATCGTGATCCCGCAGCTGCTGGCGGCGGGCCTGCTGGGTTGGGCCCTGAAGACCTTCTTCGGCAGCGACCCGGTCAATGCGCTATTACTCGGGGGCTTGAGCCTGCTGCTGGCGGCCCTGTCCCTGCGCTGGGTGGTGGACCCGGCCGAACACACATAGGATGTCACCCATGCTGGCGATCCAGAAAAATCTGACCCGCTCCTTTTATGTCATGCTCAGCCTGCCGGCTACCGCCATGGGCTTTGCCCTGTCGGTGCAGATCTCGGCACTGAGCTGGATTCTCACGACCCAGTACGGACTGGATATCCATGACGTGGGCCTGGTGTGGGCGGCGGGCCCCATAGCCGGCATCCTGGGCCAGGTCATCATCGGCGTGATCAGCGACAAGACCTGGTTCTGGGGCGGCCGGCGGCGGCCCTATATCCTGATCGGGGGGGTGCTGGCCGCGCTGATGCTGCTGGCCCTGCCCAATATCGACGTGATTTCAGAGGGCATGGGGCTGACCGGCATTCTCGGGGTGGCGCTGGTGGTCGCGCTGACCCTGGACCTGGCCATCAATGTCAGCTTCAACCCGACCCGCTCCATCATTGCCGACGTGACCCCGGAGGGCATCGAACGCACCCGCGGCTACACCTGGATGCAGACCATCTCCGGCAGTTTCGGGGTGATGGCCTATGCCATCGGCGCCATCTGGAACAACTATGTGCTGATTTACGCCGGCGTCGTCCTGGTGCTGGTGTTCTCGGTGCTGCCGCCCCTGTTCGTGACCGAGCCGGAAGAGCTCGGCGAGGAGGGGGAGACCGCCGAGGAGGGTGGCGGCTTCCGCGAGATTCTCATGAGCATCCGCCCCCTGTGGGGCTTCCTGATCTACGACATCTATGCCCTGACCCTGCGCCTGGCTCACTTCGAGGTGGACAACTACTACGTGGAGTACGCCTGCCTGGCGCTGACCGCCTGGCTGGTGGGAACGACACTGCTGAAACGCGAGGCCCCCGCTGGGGCGGCGCCCGGCACCGATCATGTGGGGTTCCAGAAAGTACTGGCGGCCCATTCCTTCAGCTGGATCGGGGTCCAGACCATGTTCATCTATACCCTGGCCTGGGTGCAGCAGAAGCTGCCCGGCCTCTCGGATCTGGACGCGGGCCGGGTAATTTCCATCAGCTTCCTGGTGCTGAACGCGGTGGCCGCCATCCTGCCCGCCTTCGTGCTGGAGCCCATCACAGAACGCATCGGGCGGGTGAAGACGCATATGGCCTGCGTCGGCATCATGGCGCTGGGCTACCTGGGTATTGTCCTTGGCGCCAACAGCGCCACCGCGCTGTATGTGCTGATGGGTGTCTGCGGTGTGGGCTGGGCGGCCATTGTGAGCCTGCCCTTTGCGATCATGTCGCAGAAGGTCGAGCAGACCCGCATGGGCCTGTATATGGGGCTATTCAACCTGTCCGTGGTGCTGCCGCAGCTGCTGGCCAGCCTGGCAGTAGGGCTGGCGGTGAGCCGGGCGGAGGATAAGAACCTGATCTTCATTATCTGTGCCGTCAGCCTGGCGGTTTCTGCCGTGGCCTGGAGCCTGGTGAAGGAGGGCGAGGGCACCATGCGTTCCGACGCACCTGCCCCGGCCGGCCACTGATTCCGGGTCGGTTTACATAATTCCTCCTAACGCTAGAGCCTTGCGCCTGGCTTGGCTAGAATGGGGGCGTCGACCAGGAAGGAGCCACACCATGCGCCGCATGATTCTCGCCCGTCTTCACTCGCTTGGCCTCGCCGCTGCCCTGCTGGCGGCAACCGGCGCCTCAGCCGCGGATACTGACCGCGACTCTTTCTGCCACGGGTATATCAAGAAGGCCCTGGGCGAACTGCCGATTGAGGGCGTCAACCGCAACGACATGTGGCTGGCCTGGCACGAAACCGTGCAGACCACGCTGATCGTCGACCAGCTCGACAAGAGCCGCTACCAGGAAGGGCGCGATACCTTCACCCAACAGCTCGCCGCGAACAACGTCGAGGCCATGGAAGACGTGGTCGAAGGCGACTGTGAACTGGGCCAGAACCCGACCTGGCGCTTCTGGTAATTCGGGGACAGTTAACTTAATTCGTTCCCAGGCTCATCTCCGCGGCGATGCATCGCACCGAATTAAGTAAACTGTCCCCGGATTACGCATGAACCGGCTCGACCTGACCGACACCGGCGGTCGCACCTTTCCGGCGATCCTGGCGCGGCAGGCCGCCAAAATCGGCGAGGCGCCGTTCCTGGTCAATGACACCCAGTCCGTCAGCTTTGCCGAAGCCGACGCCATAAGCTCCAGCCTCGCGGGATCCATGCGCGCACTGGGCGTCAGCGCCGGCGAACGCGTCGGCCTGTACATGGCCAACTGCCCTGAATTCGTCCTGCTGACCCTGGCCGCCAACAAGTTGGGCGCGGTGTGGGTGCCGATCAGCACCGACTACCGCGGCGAATGGCTGCGGGACACCCTGGAGCGCTCCCGCTGCAAGATGCTGGTGACGGACCCGAAGCATGCGAAGCGCCTGGAGGAACTGGGCGACCCCAAGACTTTTGGTACGCCGGTCTGTGTCACCGAAGACATCATCCCAGGCTGGCTGCGCTACGGCGAGCTGATGCAGGGCGTGCCGCTGGCCGCACCCGCGGAGCAGGACTACGGCGATACCTGCGCCATCCTCTGGACGTCGGGCACCACCGGAAAGTCCAAGGGCGTGATGCAGAACTACAACGGCTGGATCCGCGCCATCGACAAGGGCGCGAGCCCCATGTTTGGCTCCAAGCCAGGCGACGTGATCTATTGCGCGCTGCCGCTGTTCAATACGGGCGCCTGGATTACCTCGGTGTACCGGGCCCTGATCGAGGGCCTCCCCTGTGTGATCGAGCCGAAATTCTCGGCCAAGGAATTCTGGGACCGCATCGAGAAGTTCCAGGCCACCCAGACTTTCCTCATTGGCGCGATGGGTGTGTTCCTGTGGAACCGGCCAAAGAAAGACAAGGACCTGGATACGCCGCTGCGCAAGGCCATGATCGTGCCATTCCCGCCGGACCTGGTGCGGCCCTTCGAGGAGCGCTTCGGCCTCAATATCCTCACCGCCGGCCTGGGCATGAGCGAGTGCCAGCTGATCGCCAACCAGCTCAAGGCCACGGTGGAACTGCCGCCCCATTCGCTGGGATACCCGCCGGACGATATCGAACTGAAGCTTTGCGACGACGACGGCAACGACGTCGCCGACGGAGAGGCGGGGGAGATGTGCATCAAGCCGCTGGCGCCCCATGTGCTTTTCAACGGCTATTTCGACAACCCGGAGGCCACCGAGGCCGCCTTCCGCGACGGTTACTTCCTGACCGGCGATATGGCCCGCAAGGACCCGGAAACCGGCGCGTTGTATTTCGTCGACCGCAAGAAGGACGTGGTGCGTTTCGCCGGCCGCAACATCTCTACACTTGAAGTCGAAAGCGTGGTGCGGCGGCATCCCATCGTCCTGGACGTGGCTGCCTTTGGCATCCCCTCAGCCGAGGTGGCGAGTGAAGACGAGCTCAAGATCAACGTAGTGCTGAGGCCAGGCGAAGACCTGAAGCCGGAGCACCTGTGCAAGTTCATCAACGAAAACGCGCCGCACTATTTTGTACCACGCTACCTGGAGTACGTGGACAGCCTGCCCTATACGCCCACCAACAAGGTCCAGAAGTTCAAGCTGCGCGAAGCGGGTGTGACTCTGGAAACCTGGGATCGAAAGAAAGCCGGCTACGAGGTTACTCGATAGCCGGCAAAAAGGCCCGGCGGTCGTCGGGCCTGACCACGTTCAGCGCCGACCGCAGTAGGCGGGCTGAGAATAATGTATCTGTGGATTCACCCCGGGCACGATGCGGCTGGTGCACACGGAGTACAGGCTGGTGGGAATCCCGTTCTGCGGATCTGGCAGGTTGCCGGCGCAAACCAGCCCCGGTGAGCAGTCCGGCCACCAGTCCTGGTTGCTCATGGGGTTGCCCACGCGCGGGGCATTGCAACAGCAGCCCTCATTGCCCACCGGGTCGCCGCGACCACCGGGCGGACAGTGCGCCAGCTCCGGATCGGGTACCTTGATCTTCGCGGGCTCCCCCACGATGCGGTAGGGCACTCGCTCCGTATGCAGGGATTCCACCTGCCATTCGGCGGTGGTGTACACCGCCACCACGTCGAGCTCGCTGGGACTCTGGATCACCACAAAGCCCTTCAGGAAACCCTCTTCCACATCCGCGTGTTTGAGGATGTCCGGGCAGTCGATTTCCATGGCCTCGTCGTACTTCAGGGCCGCGTCATAGAATCGCGACACGGGCCCGGCTTTTTCTCCCGGCAGGGCAACGGCCACTTTTTTGCGAAACTTGACCGTGTCGGAGATCGGGTTGTGGACGTTGATGGCGGTGTAGTAATGACCCGGCGCCACAACGGGGACGTCGGGTTCACCGCAGATAAATTTGACGGCGTATTCGTACATCGTCTTCGACGGTTTCTTGTCCTCGTACTTGGGGGTGGCGCAGGCAGCGACGCCAGGCATCAGCAGCGCCACGATAATGAGGAGACCGTTTGCTTTGAAGTCCGCCCAGCGGGGAAGCCGGAGCGTGATGTTCTGGGGAAGACGAAATGAGTTGGTGTTTTGCATAACACTTCCTCCCTTCGGATCGGATGGATCCCTCTACAACGGCGGTCAGTGGAACACGATACACACACGCGAACAATTGGACTGACAGGCTACTCCGTTGGCTTAGTCGATCTACAATGTGCAGCAGTACTGCAGAGGAACAATCCATATGGCCTACGAATTTCAGACGATTTCCACACGACTCGACGCTGGCGTACTGATTGCAACACTCTCGAACCCACCCGCCAACGTGATGACCCAGTCCATGTTCCTGGAGCTGGTGAACTTTGTGCAGCAGGTGCGCGAGGACGAGGCCGTGCGTGTGCTGGTGCTGGAGAGCGCCGACCCCGACTTTTTCATCGCCCACTTCGACGTCGAGCTGATCCTGACGTTTCCCACGGACGAACCTGCGCAGCGAGAAGAAGAGCTGAACCTGTTTCACGCCATGTGTGAGAACCTGCGCACGATGCCCAAGCCCACCATCGCCAGGATTGCCGGCCGCGTCGGTGGAGGCGGCAACGAGTTCAGTTCCTGTTGCGACATGCGCTATGGGGTCAAAGGAAGAACCGTAATCAGCCAGATGGAAGTGGCGCTGGGCATTCTCCCGGGCGGCTGCGGCACCCAGCAGCTGCCGCGGCTGATCGGCCGCAGCCGCGCCATGGAAGTGATTCTCGGCGCCGATGACATCGACGCCGAGACCGCCGAGCGGTGGGGCTACCTGAACCGCATCTTTGAAACGGCAGAAGACATGGACGCCTTCGTCGATCAACTCGCCACCCGCATGGCGATGTGGCCACCCGAAGCTGTGGCGCTGGCCAAGCAGTCGGTGCTGAATGCGGCACTGCCCCTGGAGGAGGGGCTGCGGGAAGAGGCCTACCTGTTCCAGCAAACACTGCGGTTGCCGGGTACCGAGGAGCGAATGAAGACCGCGCTGGCGCGCGGCGCCCAGACCCGGGAGGGCGAACTGCGTATCGACACCCTGTGCACAGAAGTGGCGCGGGAGCTGGGCTCCGCATGAGCGATTCCCCGTGGCTTGAACGCAAGGCCTGGCGTGACAACCATATCCGCTCGGGGGCGCGCTATCTGCACTGGGTACTGGCATTCGTCACGCTGATCTG
Organism: Halieaceae bacterium; assembly: GCA_965601975.1. Lineage (GTDB taxonomy): Bacteria > Pseudomonadota > Gammaproteobacteria > Pseudomonadales > Halieaceae > JANQIO01. The sequence continues at coordinate 3,326,871 of OZ271856.1, read as the reverse complement.
GAATGGCATCACCGCGCCAATGTACTGGCAGCTCGACCAGATCATGGCGCGGGCCGAGAATGAGCCCGCGATTTTGCTGGCATTCCTGTTCCCGTTGACCGGCGTGGGCCTGATCGCCCTGACGGTGCGAAGCTTTATTGCCTGGCGCAAGTTCGGCTCCACCCCGCTCGTACTGGACCCTTTCCCGGGTTCCCTGGGAGGGCATGTGGGTGGCTGGGTAGATACCCGCATCGCCTTCGATGCCGCCCTGCGATTTGATGTCACCCTCGCCTGTGTCAAAAGCCGCATCAGCGGCTCGGGCAAGAACCGCAAGCGCAGCGAATCGGTGAAATGGCAGACCGACGGTGTCTGCTACACCGAGCGCAGCGGCAAGGGCACGGAGCTGTACTTCCGTTTCGATGTTCCGGAATCCCTGCCGGCCAGTGATCTCAAGAAGAGCGGGACCTATCACCTGTGGCGGCTGTCTATTGCCTGCGAACTGGACGGGCCGGACTTCGATCGCAGCTACGAGATACCAGTGTTCCCGACGCGGCAGGAATCGACCCTGTCGCAGGGGACCGAGTCCTACGCCCGCACTATCGACCGCGCCACCGAGGGGGTGGAGTCCATCGCCGAGATTCGGCAGGTGCCGGGCGGCATCGAGGCGTTCTTCCCCGCCATGCAGCGTCCCGGCCAGGGGGTTGCCTGGTTCATCTTTGGCGCAGTGTTTGGCGGCGCCGGAATTGGCGTGGGCTTTGCGGAAGACGGGGGCGTCATGATCCCGGTGGTGTTTACGCTGGTGGGTGGCGCATTCGTTGCCTACGGTATCTGGTACCTGGGCAAATCACTGCTGGTGGGGGTCACCGGAGACGGCGTGCGCTGTCGGCGCTTCCTGTTCGGATACCCGATGAAAACGCGACAGCTCCGGCGTGCAGAATTCAGCCACTTCAAAATCGATGACACCGGCACCATGAGCAGCGGCAACAAGACCACGGTGTACTACCAGGTGCACGCCCACGGCCGCGGCGACCAGTCTTTCCCGGTGGGGGAGCGCCTGACCAGCCGCGCCGAGGCGGAACTGCTGAAAGAGACCTACGAGGCTTATCTGGCGTAGGTCCCTACAATTGTCCGTCATAGCAATTTTCAGCGATCAACAGGTGGTTTGGACAGGGAATTTGTAATACCTTACGCGCCTTCGCGTTACACCAATTAGGATGTTTCGATGTCAGCTCGCAATGGACTGGGGCTTCTCTCCACGGTTTTTTTGACTGCCTGTATCGCCAGCCCGCTGGGCGGTGGGCTGGTCGCAAACCTTTACACCTGGGACGACCGCAACAACCCGGTCTATTCCACGCTGACCAGCACGGATGATGCTTTCGATGGCTTCATGGAAGGCAGTATCGACCTGAAACGCGTGCTGCTCGAAAACCCTGACTTCCCGGTCGCGGAAGACCAGCCCTACCTGCTGGAGGTCTGCAACGAGGAGTGCCTCTACCTGGTGCTCTTCCCAGGCGATTTCAGCACCACGCCGAACGGGGAGTTCAAGGGCATTGGCGTCCTGAGCCCGCTGTCCACCTCCATGTACCTGAACGTAAACAACCTTCCGGCCCACCTTGTGAGAGAGCGGCTGGATAGACTGGCGGTAAGATTACTCTCGGGCGACAAGGTCAAGGATGGCAAGGTGGACTACCTGGACGTTGTCAGGCTCGATTACCAGCGCTCGGCCAGGGATGCGAGCCTCTTCAGCGAGGCACTACTGGGCGCTCGCCTGGATTGGGACTTCAGCAAGAATGCGCTCGTGCCCATCAACGCGATGTTGGAAGACGCAGACTGCTTCGAAGCGTCGGCGGAGGCACCCGGATTCACGGCGCTTCCCGACCTGGACGGTGATTCCTACTGCGACCTCATCGACGACGACATCGATGGTGACCTCGTACCCAATGAGCGCGACGCATTTGCCTATGATGCGAGCGAGTTTGCCGACGATGATGGCGACGGTATCGGCAATGCTGCGGAGAGGTCAGAGACCATCTACTACGTGGTGTCCCAGGCGGTGGCCGATGAGCTGGAAACGGAACTCCAGACCTTCATGGACGATGTCTCGGCGGATACGGGTGCGTCTCCGCTTCTGCTGGTAGAGCCTGAATCGGCTGCGGAGGTGCGCGAGCAGTTTCGCGCCGCCTATGCCCAGCAATCTCTAGTGGGCGCGTTCCTGATAGGTGACGTACCAATCATTACCACCAACAACCTCGACTTCAATGTCGGCCTGAACGTGTCGGACCATCCGCTCCGTGCTCTCAACTGTCCCTATGAGCCGGACGAGGACGACCCCTCGATCTGGAACTTTCCCTCCAATGTGTCAGTACGGCAGGAGTGTCTTCCTGACATCTGGGTCGCCAGGCTCCTGCCTCCCAGGCGTGATGCCTCGGCCATCGAAAAGCTGAGGCACTACTTCGAAAAAAATCACGCGCTTCGCGACGAGGCAACGGCAGAACGCAGCCTCTATTTCGGGCAGGATCTTCCCCGTGAAATGCAGGACGACTTCGTCCCGGTCATCAACACCGTGTTCAGTGACCATCCGCTGTACACGGTGGATGAGATTACGCTTAACCAGTCAACGGTAGCGCTCGATCATTCGCAGGGTTGGATGGCTGCGATCCAGGAGAATCGGGACCTGGTAAAAATGAATGTGCATGGCTCCCCGACTCGTGTGCAGTTTCAGGGAGCCGATCTCGACGATTACATCAATGTGACCAGCGACGAAGTGGCGCGGTTGGATATAAACGCCCGGGTGATTGAAATGACGAGCTGCAGCGTCGGTAGATTCGACCGGGAGGGATACCTGGCCGGTACGCTGCTGTTTGAAGGTGATGCCCTGCTGGTGAGGGCTTTTCCCGCAGTCACGCTCATCAGCAGGAACTCCTTTGAGGATCAGTTCAATTATCGGGATCGGGCGCTGGGCATGGGGCAGAGTTTCGCTGAGACCTACAGGTACTTCTATTCCGGCAGCCCGACGCACTTTTTTGGTGATCCCACTATTCGACTCAGGCCGCAGACGCAATCGACTGTGCAGCCCAGGATCAGCATCAAGGATAAATTCTACGATCGAAGTTTTGACGTCGAGCTGGAATTCAGCGACGTATCTGACGACGAGGTGGGAACCCAGGCTCTGGAGATATCCAACACCGGAACCGATATGCTCGTATTGCGCGGCAAGTTTATCGGTCTTTACACGAGAGCCAATGGGGATCGGATCCCGGGCAGCAACGGGTTCGTATTCAGCCTGCCCGAGGTAAGGCGAAGTGGTTTCGACTACGAAGTAGAGATACTTCCCGGTGAGACGACACCCCTGGTCTTTGCCTTCAAGCCCAGCGCCAACAGGGATGATTCCCTGCCCACGGGTGCGGAATACGACGCCCTGTTCCGCGTATACACGAATGACCCCAGGTCGCCGGCGTTCTTCGTCAATGTGCGTGGTACCCACTTGAAATCGGGCGGCTAGACTGCTGATCGCAATCCGGGGTGCGCTGCCACCCCTTTTCTTGGCTATGATGAGCGCATGAAGCGACTCGTTCCTATTTTGGTAGCCGCTGCACTGGTTGGCTGCACGTCGGGCACGGATGAACTGGAAATCCTGCCCACGGGCTACCAGGTCATCGATGCGGAAGCGATTCAGGCTATCTTTGAACAGAAGTCCATGATTCGCATCCGCCGGGCTGAACCCGATCAGCAGGGGCCGCCTTCCCTCGAGCGTTTGCTGCGCGGGGACGCGGACCTGGTCTTCACACAGAACAGTAATCCCTTTGTTCCTGGCGTCAGGGCAGTGCTGCCGGTACACCGCAGCGTGCTGCACGTGCTGGCGCGTGACGGTATCGCGGGTGACGGCTACCTGGTGGATATGCGGGGAAAGAGTGTCTATGTCGCCAGCAACTCCCATGCGGGCAAGCGGCTGGTCCGCCTCGCGGCCGAGCGCCAGGGCGTCTCAGAGTCGGAGTACGCCCTGGTGGATGAGTTCGCCCCCGGCGAAACCGACCTGCTGATCTACCTGGGTCCGCTGGTCGCCAATACACCGCCCTGGTACCAGCCGGGTTACCACTTCGCCTCACTAGCGGCCCGGGAGGGGCGGGAGAATGTGTCGAACGCGGAGCTGGTCCGCAACCTCTTGCCCAATATGTACGCGGTGGTCATTCCGGCGACGACCTACAACATCCCCGGCAACGAGGTGGATGTGCCCACCCTGGCTACAGACACCCTGCTGGTGACGCGGAAAGATGTTCCCGAGCGCTTGATTTACGAGTTCACGCGCACCCTGGTAGAGCAGAAGCCTCGCTTCACCTCGGTGGCGCCGCAGCTGTTCCAGGGCATCACCGAGTCCTTTGATCCGCTGGAGCTGAATTTCCCGCTGCACAGCGGCGCGCGGCGCTATCTGGAGCGAGATGAACCCAGCGCGCTGGAACGCTATGCAGAAACCATCAACATGCTGGTCTATGTGACCTTCCTGGTGCTGACGGGCCTGCTGGGCCTGGCGCGCTGGCGTGCCAGGCGCAAGAAAGACCGGATGGACACCTACTACCAACAGGTCCTGGCTATCCGTGGTCGTGCTGAGGAAGAAGATGCCGCCCAGCTAATGGCAGAGCTTAAGGAACTTGAAGAGCACGCATTCGAATCCCTGATCGCCGAGCGCCTCGCCGCCGACGAGAGCTTCCGCATCTTCACCGACCTGCTGGAGCGCACCCGGGCGTCGCTGGAACGCCAGGACCCTGATTAGGGGCTGGTAAAGCGCAGCTTGTGATGTGAGGTGGGCAGGAACGGCGGCCGGGCGTTGGCAAAGCCCACGTCGAACTTGTCTTCCTGTAGCTGCCTGAACGTGGCGACCGACAGTGCGATCGGTTTCGCCAGCACAATCCACTCCACCGACTCGCTACAGGGCGGTGTGGTCAGCGACCCGGCGTAGCGCCAGTGTTTGCCGGCATAGCTTGCGAAGCGCCCCAGGTCTATCTCGATGGGGTCTTTCTCGTGGTGGGTGGTCTGCCGGCCCATGTATTCATGCGCCAGCTCCGTGAAAAACTCTTCCGCGGCGGCATCGGCGTTTTTGTCGGACAGGTCGATGAATACCCCTACAACCGCCAACCGCCCGCCGTCGAGAGAGCCGTCCGGGTTCACCGCGGCGTGTACCAGGTGAATTTCACCGGGATAGTTGATCGACCCCGCTTCGCCGGTGTAGATCACATGTTCGCTGGGCGTATGAATGTGGAACTGCAGCAATCGGTAGGCCTGCCCGTCGATTCGCAGCACCTCGTCGGGGTGGTCTTCGGGTCGCACGAAGGTCGCCTGCACCGTATGGCAGTTATGTTCGACCACCACGCTGCGCTTGGTGAATTCGGCGAACTCCACCTCGCTGGCATCCCCCGACTGCAGCGTATCTGCAGCCGGTAATTCAATCGGCGACTGTCGGTGCAGCGGCGCCAGGGCGCGCCCGCAGGCTTCGTAGCGATGGCCCCAGTCGTTGGGCAGCAGGATCTTCTGCTTCTCGCCTTCCCCGTGCCAGGACAGCTGGCCGTAGTAGCCCCAGCTACTGTCGTCATGGGCGACGCAGGAGCGCTCTCCGATATTGAAGTTCATGACCTCGGCACCCATGGCTGCACCGCTAGCCAGGAGCAGCACCGGGAGTATTTTTATTGCGTGTAGTTTCATGTTGGCGCCTCCCCGTTCTACCTAGTTATAGACCATTGGGGCGCAGCCTTTAGAAACGAAATTTTGTGAAAGCTTGTCAGGTGGCTGGCGGTGATCCCGGGCTCATAGATCGCTATGGAATCAAGTTAACTGTCATTGGATTATCAGCTACTTTTCCGCGGCTGCAGCAAGTTGCTCGATATTCTGTTGCATGACTGTAGCGAAGTCGCCTGCGTCGGGGCGGTTGCCCATGGCTTGAAACACCACTACGGCGATGCCGCGTTGGGAAAGGCCTTCACGTGTTTCCGTGGTGGGCTCGTCTTCCCACAGCATCAGTTTGGCCGGATGACTGGCAAGGGTGCCGTCCAGCTCCGCCCAGTCGCGTTCGTCAGGTGTCTGATCCGGTTCCCAGTGCAGGGCCACGCCATTGAGACCGTAGCGCCGCTGCAGGTACTGGTAGACCGGGTGCGAGTACAGCAGCGGTGCACCGTCGAGTTGTTCGCCAATGGCCTGTAGCTCCATGTCCCAGCGCTTCAGTGCCGCGCTAAGTGCCAGGTGCTGGGCCTCTATGGCCTCGGACCGCTCCGGCAATACGTCTGAGAGTGCATCCGCAGTGGCATCGACCTGCTGTGCAAACTGTGCAAGGTCCAGCCACGTGGTAAAGGCGCGCTCGCCGTGACTGTGTTCCCCTTCCGGCCCGTGGCTGTGCACGGGGCTGCTCGCAACGGTAATCAAGTTATCGGAGAACGCCGTCGATGTGTCCACGACCCGGTTCTGCGGCACGCTCACACGGTCCACCCATTTCGCATAGCCTGCGCCATTCAGCAGAATGACATCCGCTGCCTGGTAGCCGGCAACCGCGTCCAGTTCGGGCTCCCAGAACGCGGGGTCGATGTCGGCAGGGGCGGGAAATACTACCTCGGCGGCATTACCGGCCAGCTCACCGGCAGCCCACGCCAGGGGATAGTTGACGGTATAGACCGACGGCTCTGTGACCGGCGTGGCCGATTGATCCTGTTTTACAGGGTCTCCTGACTGCCCGCAGGCAGTCACGCCGACGAGCAGGAAAATAGAGATATAGCGCATCATAAAACTGCCGCCTTCAGCAGCAGTCCTCCATAGTTATATGTCAGCAGCACCAGTATTCCCGCGAGACTACCGGCAGCGACCAACACCATGATGACTTCCGACAACATCAGCGCCAGGATCGCCGGGCGCGAGCCCCCCAGCCGGTGCAGGGTGTCCTGTTCTCGCCGGCGCGCCCGCCAGGACAGCAGGAACACCAGGACCACTACCCCGGCAGTGGCGGTGCCCACCATGGCCATGGCGATCAGTACATAGGCCTGCACGGCAAACACCGTGTCCAGCATCTGGTCGATGACCTTGCGCGGTTCCAGCAACAACAGCGTCGGGTGAGATTGGAAGCGCCCCAGGGCCAGTACCCGGGATTTTTCGTTGCGCGGGACCGGCAGGATTGCCGTGAGCGGCAGCTCATCGGTGCTGCCGTGAAAGTGGAACGAGTCGATATTGTCGGGCGTGATCTCGTTGTACTGGACCAGGGAGGCGTTGGCGACGATGCGATCCTCTTCAGTTTTAAGCACTGCACTCGCCGCCTCAGGACGCGTCAGTGCCTGGTGCCCGTGGCCGATGCCCTCGATGATCCAGGCGGTCTTGAGATCGACGAAGATCGCCTCGTCATCCGGGCTCAGGCTGGGAGCGAGAACGCCCACGACGGACATCTTCAGCGGGTAAACCCCGGCAATGTCGAACACGCTCTCCGGGGAGGAGATCACGCTGTCGCCGACACCGACGCCGAGTTGCTCAGCGGCGGTTGCGCCCAACACCGCATCACCCAGAACCGCCAGCTGTCGGCCCTTGGCAATCTGCAGGTCCCGAAACCCAAAGTAGTCGAGAGTAGTGCCGATAATGGGCACACCCTGGCTGGCGTGGCGGGCGTGCAGGGGTATGGGATCGACCAGACCGGATTCGCGTAGTTCATTGACAGTAACGTAGTTGAACGTCCCGGGTCGCTCATCGGAAAAGTACAGTGCGTTCAGGACCAGCTCCAGCGGGCTGCCACGCGTTCCCAGTACCAACGGGGTGGCATCTGCCCGGGCGTTCATATCGCGGGCGGTTTGCTCCACCAAGAGCTGCAAGCCCAGCGGCAGATACAAAATCAGGGTTACCGCGGCCGTCAGGATGATCGCTTTCCAGCGATGCCAGCGCAGGTACTGCCAGGCAAGATAGAAAACGTCCATCATGCAGACGTCCAGTCATTGAGTTCGCTGAAATCCGCCACCCGGTCGAAGCGATCCAGCAGGGCGTGGTCGTGTGTCACCGCCAGCAGCGTGGCGTCGTGCTCCCGCGCGTAATCCAGCAGCAGGTCCAGCACCACGAACTTGTTGGCTGGGTCCAGGTTGCCGGTGGGTTCGTCGGCGAGAATGACGGATGGCTCCAACAGCAGCGCCCGCGCCACCGCCACCCGCTGCCGTTCGCCCTGGGAGAGTTGTTGCGGGTGACGATCCAGCTTGTCGGTGATGCCCAGCCGCTCGGCCAGGGTGTTGACCCGTGCGACTGGCGCACCGTTGACTGACAACCCTCGTCCGATCCTGACAGGCAGAAGAATGTTGTCCCGCACCGTCAGATAGTCCAACAGCTCGAAGTTCTGGAATACCAGCCCCAGCCGGCGCACGCGAAAGTCACGGCGAGCAGCGTCGGACAGCTGGTCAATCCGTTCCCCGGCGACGGACACACTGCCCGCATCCGGCAGCAGCACGCCGGCCAGCAGGTTCAGCAGCGTGGTCTTACCGCAACCGCTGGGACCGACCAGGGCCACATGTTCCTTATCTTCCACAAGTGTGGGCACAAGCTGCAGGGCGAACTCGCTCTGCGGATAGTGGAAGTGGATGTCGCGCAGTTCGATCACAGGCGCTGTTCCTGCAGCACGTTCATGCCGGTGAGCTTCCAGCGGTTGTCGATGGACTGGATCGTCAGCTCCGCCTGGTACTGGTTGCTGCGGGTGTGCACATGGCCCCAGTGGCCCACCGAGCCATTCACGTTCCAGGTGGCATTGGCGACGAAGGCGCCAGGCTCGTCCGAGGGTAGGATGACCAGGTCCTGCATCTCGACAGATTGCACCTTGGCCCGCGCACCACCCTGGTTGGCCAACTCGAGGCTGCGCTGGGTTTCCAGGTAGATGTCTGTGAGTAAGTCGCCTTCGACACTGCGTTCCAGGGTGTCATAGATATCAGTTTCGGCACGGTAGTCGAAGGCCTTGTAAACGTTGCGAAGCAGGTCGGCGACCACCTGTTGCGTCTCCTCACCCGGCGGCGCCAGTGGGCGACCCAGCACAAACGAAAGACCAACCACCACAAGCGTGGCTGCGGCACCAATCGCAATGCTTCGCTTCTGGCTGCGGCTCCATAGCATCAGCAGGACGGCGGCTATACCGACCGCCCACCAGCGCAGTGTGTAGAGAAGTTGTGCGACAAGTGTGGGCGGTGGAGCCAGCGCAATCAATCCCGGGTCCGTGGGGTTCTTCAGGAAGTTTTCCCACTCCAGCACCGCGAAGTCCGGCTCCAGGAAGGTGGGCAGGGGGCCTGCCTCATCCACTGATGACGCGGGCACCAGTTGAACCCGCTCGTCGAACATATCCCAGGTCATGGTGGCCTTGTCGGCGAGCTTCGGCGTGGGATAGACAAAGATGACGCCGACCACTGCACTGTCGATGTTGATATCGATGCCCGGTTCCACCACCAGCGAGCTCTTCAGGGTACGGTTGAGAAAATTTACCCGGTCGAGAATGGGCTCCACAGGTGCGTCGTTGATGGTGACCGGCTGCTTTCCTTTCAGGTAGCTGGCGATCCGCTCCAGGATCAGGCCGCGCTGGTCCGCCTCGATTACCTCGGCGTCCTCCAGGCCTATATCCACCCAGCGCTGCATGTCCTTGGGCCGCACGATGATTTCCTTGCGCACCTCGAAGGGCTCCACGTAAAGAAAGCCTGACATCGGGGCGAAGTAGCTGCGGCGCATGTTGCGGGTGCTGAAGGCCGAATACCAGGGATCCTCCCAGTCGAGCTCAAGTGCCATGCCACCGGCCAGGAAGCGAAAATCGTTCACTGCCACGGTGTTGTGGTAGACCACGAATCCCACGTTGGCCGCACCAAACTGTGAGGGTGGGCTGAACAAGAGCGAGTCGGGCCGCTGACCCGTGAAGGGATAGAAGAGTTCGGCGGCGACCACGGTCTCCGCGTCTTCTTCCACCACCGGCAGTTCCTCGCCGGTGATCTCGTCTCGGACAACGCGATTGCGCGGGCCGATACTGCGCAGTTCGCCCGCCAACGGCGCTTCGCCGGAGACAATGACCAGGTCGCGGGAAAAGAACTCCGTCAAACGCTCTGCCATTGGTCGCTGGCCGTACTCCAGACCCTCGTAGATAGGATCGGGCAAAAGGTTGCGGAAAGCTCCGACATCGTTCATGCCGATTTCCAGCTCCACGCGCACGCTTGCCTCGTCCACGAAGAACTCGGCGATAGTGTCCGCAAACATGGCCTGCGATCGCACGATGGCGTCGGCAAGCGTACCTGGTGCAAACAGCAAAAAGGCTGACGCGAGTGCCAGCCTTATTGAGGAAGGCATTAAAATCCTTAGCTGGATTGAGACGTCACCAATTTAACCATGCTGAGACAAGGATATTCATCCTGCACAGGGCTTATGGAGGTGCTACTGTGCGGGCAGCGGCGGCGGCTCGTAGCCTTGCCATTTGCCCGCGTTGATGTCGTCTGAAATCCAGTCCGCTGCGACTTCCGGCGGTTCCCGCTTGGCCTTGCGGTAGGCCGCGGTCGTACCCGTGGGCGCCACATTCTCCGTGGTGATGGCTTCACGCACCACCACCTGCTCGTCGGTGACATTCCAGACCATGAGATCCGTCGCCAGGGTGAGCGGACCGTCGTAGGTCGCGCGAACGGCCTCGAGAGTCTCATCGTAAATGTCGTGCCACGTCCAGAAGTGGTAACCAATGGCGTGGCGCGGCTTGATGGAGGACATGATCTTGCCGAACGCATCCGGAGGCGTGTGGATGTACGACGTGATGAAGATTGCCTGTGCCGGCGGTGTGCCCAGCAGATTGCCCAGGCTCTCGGGCGTGAAGAAACACTCGTGCACTACCAACTCGGCGCCCTTGGCGTACTTGATGAACCACTTGTTTGGGTAGGAGTCGCCGCCGAACACGAAGCTGCGATCTTTCCAGTCCAGTCGAAAGCTGACCGAGCCGTCGAGAATATGGATAGCCGGAAAACTGGAAATCGTCACGCCGTTGTCTTCGTAGATCGGTCCCTCGGTCCGGAAATCGAACTCGTGGGCGATCACTTTGCCTCCCTCGATGGGAAAGCCCGTGCGGCGGCCCTCGATATCCCAGGCCCAGGATTTTACCTGGTTCTCGACGAAAGCCTCCGTGCCGAGCCGGGGTTCCGCGCCTGAAGGCCCGTAAAAGTTCAGAGGGGTATAGCGTCCGTTCATCCAGCCGCCAATATAGAGCTCGGCGAAACCGCCTACATGGTCGGAATGCAGGTGGCTGGCAAACACTTTGTCGACCTTCGACCAATCGGGACGCAGCTTGGCCAGGTTCTCCATGCTGCCGCTACCTACGTCGAACAGGAACTTGTCGCCGTTGCCCAGCTCCACGTACCAGGCAGACGCCTTCTGGGCGCCGGTAATCACATTGGGCATACCAGTGCCCAGTGCGGTGACCCGCATCTCGTCAGGACCCAGCAGTTCAGTGTTCGGGTAGTAGTCCCTGGGGTAGACCCCGTTTTTGATCTTTGCCGGCGTGTGGCCCTTTGGAAACAGCTCGCCTTTGATGGTGTTGTCCTTCGGCGGCTGCGCCCACCCAATAGCGGATACAAATAGAAGCGACAGTGCAGTGACTGACATACGATGTAATGACATGGGTCGACTCCTCCCAATTTGAACAGTTGTTTATGACCCCACCGTTCTCCAGAGCAGCACGATGCCCAGCAGGATCAGCGAGATGAGGAGGAACGCCAGGCCGCCAACGAAAAACTCCGCGATAAGATCCCTGAACGTCCGGGCCAAGGTTTCGCCGCTCAACGATCCGCTCAGCAAGGGGCTGAAACGGTCTACCGCGTAGATGTAGGCCGCGACGCTGATTGGAGGCAAGGGGATCAGCAGGTGCGCATGTTCGCCAAAGCGATCGGCATTGGCGTACAGGATGGCGCCGACAATCGCCATGGCGATACCCATCCCGGTGAGAAGAAGAGTCGTAGATCTGACATCGTCGACCATGATGCGATACCCCTCAAGCAGCAGCCGCTAGCTGCGGTTCCCGGTTGACGTCTGTCGTCGGATAGAAGTTTTGCCAGACAACCCAGTAGGCCTGGGCTTTCATGGTTTCTACACGCTGGAGGCGTTCTGAGCCCGTATCGCCGCCAAAACCAATCTCGGTGACCGGTGTGCCAGAGGGGTTGTAGTACATCCCCAGGCTGTCCATGTCCTCGTGGTAGGCGACCACGATGTCCTTCCCGCCAATGTTCACATTCAATACGTTGCCGTTTTCCCGCACGAACGCTTCTGTATAGGCAACGTAGTCCTCACCGACATTGATGCCATAGACCAGTTCCTTGTTGGGTAGTCGGCTATCGAAGTGCTTGATGGAGGGGAAGGTAGGTTCCTCCTTTACGGCTTGGTCGGTGATCCCGTGTACAAAAACAGCCTGCATAAGCCGGTCGTAGATCGCAAAAAACGGGTTTTCCAGGGGGTGTGGGATCGGATTCAAAAATACCTGGCCGTCCGGGTAGGCGCGTTCGAAGCTGCTCAAGGGCATTCGGAAGCTGGGCCATTCAGGCATTCGCGGGCCCCCGGGGCCAGTGCGTTCGCGTGTCCCCCAGAATTGCTGAATGGGCTCGCCGGTGCGCTTGTCCCACATCACCAGGTTGTTCTCGAGCTGGGTCATCACACCCAGCTCCACCTTTTCGCCATCGATTTCCGGTTTATAGGCGATTCCCAAATTGGTAAGCCCGCAGTAAGTCATCACAACGTCTTCCCCGCCAAGACCATCCTCTGTGCCGGCAACATGGGGCCGCAGGATGTGAGCGTCGGGATGGCCTCTCGCCACGCCATTGGCTTCCATGACGATAAGGCTGGTATCCGGTGAAAGAATTTCCTTTGCTTCCTCGATGCTGTAGTAGCGCGCGGTGTACTGTTGGGCGCGCATCATTAATCTAGGGTTAATGTAGCCGGTATAGAAGCCCAGCCAGTTCAGCACAGTGAAGAGCCAGAATATCTGAGACTGGCCGGCTTTCCCCGAGCCCCAGGTGATGAAGGTAAACAACCAGAGGGCCAGAAAGGCTACCGCCAATTTGTGCCGGTGGTAGAACGTCCACATGGTTTGACCACGGGAGGTATCGAGTATCCACTGGCTAACGTCAGCCATATCCCGGAATAGTCTAAACGCGATATACGTACTTGCTGCTAGTGCCACCCAATGCAGAAATTCCATCGCTGTCTATGTTCCTCCCGTAGAATAAAGCTTTGTGTCATCGAGATACGGGGACAATTTACTCAATTGCTGCCTTACGCTCCGTCAGAGCTGGGAATCTTCGCAATTCAGTAAACTCTCCCCGGAAAATGTCGTTGATCATCCGAGCGCGGTAACCCTGAACTTCAGTCTAGCTGATACTTTGTCTTCCGGTTTTAGCGGCGGGGGTCCGCCAGGTCATTCCACTTACTGCATCCACTCGAACAGTGCGGACGGAGCAGCGGGGATGATATAGAAGCGCACGCTCCAGTCCGTGCCGGGAATATCGTCTGGTTCTATCACCGTGTGGTGATATTCCAGGCCAACGCGTACAGGTATCTTCCCAAACTGAAGGGTTTTGCTGACCCCGATACCAACGGGTACCGTCCAGGTGTTGTCGCTGTTTTGCTCCCAGTTGGCGATGATGTTGGGCCCGGCACCGATGGACGTCGTCTCGTTCAGGCTCCAGTAGTAGAAGGTCTGGATATTGGTCATGTTGACGTCGTCGCGGTCACCGTCACCGGCATAGTCCCAGTATTGCTGAATCAGGGCGCCGCCCTTGAAGACATCCCCGAAATACACGCCGAGGGCTGAGGGGCCGGCCAACCACTTGCCTGTGCCCAGTACGTCATCGGCGGCGGTATCGAAGCCCAGGTCAAAGCCGAGACCCCAAAGAAACTTGGCGCCATTCGCCAGCTTGGGCGGGTCTGCGGGGGAAAACAGTCCGACGTAGTAGGAATCACCGAGGTTGGTGGTGCGGCCCTCGAACAGCTCTATGGGCAATGGTGTGTTTGGCGGAGATACCGACGGATTGATGCCGGACAGCGTCTGGTAGTCGAACTCGCCGAAGCTCGGATCTGGGGGCACAAAATCGTCGATGTCGTTCTGGTCCAGCGGAACACTCGTGTAGTTGAGCACCACCCGGTTGATCAGGTTCCAGTCGTCGTTGAGCTTCTTGGGGAACTGGAACAGCAGCATGTAGTTGTGCTGGAACTCATCAGTGCCCGTTTCCGGCTCCTCAACGCTGTAGGCGTCGTACTGGTTGAACAGCATCGCCACGTTGCCGATGGGGTTGTCCATCAGGCGCGACATCTGCGCCAGGGTCGGTTCGCAGCCGGCGCGAAGCACCACGCCCAGGTCGGCATCCCGGTCCGCCCGAAGTTCGGCACATTCGGGCGAGATCTCGGACAGTGCGGGCTCGGCCTCGTCACCGGCCATTTCATCCTCGGCATGCTCCGACGCATCCGCCAGCATGGTGGGCATTTTCAGGCCCGCCAGGGGGTCGTCCCCGAACTCCGCCTGCGCCACCGGGGCCGCGGCTGTGGCTGCAAGGGCGATGGCTGCAACAATGCCATTCGGTACTAGTCCTTTCATAACGTGCCTCCCAGGCTAGTTGGCCTTCTCCATCTGTTTGTACATCGCCGGCCGCCAGTCCATTTTCTCCAGGTTGTACTTCTTCATGTGCTCGTCCAGCATTCGGTCCTGGGCTCTGAAGCCTTCCTCCCAGCGCCCGTTTTCAATGAACGGGGTGATTGGATTTGGACGCCCCTTTTCCGGTGGTGGCTGACGGGCACTTCCGGGTACAGACCAGGCCTCATCCGTGGATACGGCCATCCGCTCTACAACCTCATCCGGGGTGATATTCCAGACCATCATGTCGGTGGCCATCGATAGAGGACCGCTGTAGGTTTCCCTGATCCCGGAATAGATGCCGTAACGTGTCCCTTCCTCGTTGAAGAAGTGGAATGCCACCGCCTGACGCGGCGCGATGGTGCTCATGATCTTGCCGAAGGATTGGGGTGAAGTATGGAACTCGCAGCAGGCGCGCCACGCCAGCTGCGGTGGCTGGTTATAGAACTTCACCAGTTGGTCAGGGGCCTGGAAAGCCTCGTGGATCGCCAGGTCCACACCCTTGCCGTACTTGACGAACCATTTGTTCGGGACGGTATCACCGCTGAAAAACACGCTCATGCCGGCGTATTCCAGTTTGTAGCTGACGGGGCCATCGCCGGCATGTACTGCCGGGTAGGAGCGAATCGTGACGCCGTCTTCCTTGTAAACCACCTGGTCGACGCCCTTGTAGTCGAATTCATTGACTTCCAGTTGCCCGGGAATTGGGTTGATCTTGTACTCGCGCGTGACCTTGTCCCAGTTGACGAACTTAAGGAAGTGATCCATCGCATAGGCCGTGCCCATCTCAGGCGTCGCACCGGAAGGCCCCCAGACCTTCAGGGCATTGGGGCGGCCCGCCGTCCAGCCGCCCGCCCACAGGCCGAGAATGTCGCCCATGTGGTCGGTGTGCAGGTGGGACAGGAACACCTTGTCCAGGTACTGGTAGGGAATCATCATGGCCGCAATGTTCGCCATGGACCCGGTTCCTATATCGAACAGGAACTTGTCGCCGTTACCCGTCTCGATCAGGAAACAGGTGGCGGCTTGACTGCGCCTCGCCGCCGGAAGCCCAGTGCCACAGGCGGTGACGCGGATTTCCCTCTTTCCGATTTTTTCAGTGCCGGGGTAATAGACATAGCGATCGGGTGCTACACCGTTCGGGTCTTTAACCATACCGCCCGCCGCCAGTGAAAACGGCGAAAGGGTTAGATAGAGAAATGCACAGAGCGCTCTAATTGCAAAAGTCATAAGAATCTCCTACGGCATTAAGTCAAACAGGGCCGATGTGGCTGCGGGGAGGTCGCCGGACAATGGAGCGCCGGAGATGAGGATTGGAAACTGTTGGAACACAAAACCCCCTCGACTTATCAAAGCCGAATGGCCGAAACTTCGCTCCCGTTTTGACTGTACAGCTCAGTACAGTATGCGCCATGATATGCGTCAAGCTTGTCGGGAAAAGCCCGGAATGCCTGATAGGAAGCGAAAACGCGTCTCGCGGGATGACTGGTTGAAAGCCGGACTCGAACTGCTCTCAGAACGCGGTGTGGAGGCGGTCAAGATCGACCACCTGGCGCGGCGCGTGGGCGTGGCCAAGACGGGCTTTTACTGGCACTTCGAGAACCGGCGGGCGCTGCTGGACGCCATGCTGAATTTTTGGGAGCGGGAGTACACCACTGTGGTCACCAAAAATCCGGAGGTGACTGGGCTGCCCGCTGCAGAGCGCCTGCAGGCGATCAATGAGATGGTGGACCGGAACCGGCTCACCGAGTACGACCTCGCCATCGCCCACTGGGCCCAGCAAGATGAGGCCGCCGCAAGGATTCTGCAGGAGACTTACAGGCTGCGCATGGCGCTTCTTCGGCAGGCGTTTCGAGAACTGGGGTTCGAAGGTGATGAGCTGGAGATGCGCACCCGCCTTTTCGTCTGCTACGTCTCAAGCGCGCCGCAGATGTTCGGTGAAAAGCTGACTGCCCGGGACAGGCGAATCCGTAAGTTGCGCAATCGGCTCATGATCCAGGAGCTCGTGGAAAACTGAGATAGATCAGCCGAACGCGTAGGAGCGCGTACGCCGAATTGCTTTTGGATCGATTCGGGCCACACTTCAACAAAGCTTGGACAAATAAGAAGGGGTTGCTATGCGCGCGCTCACACGACGAATCCTTGTTCTCTTCTCCGTCGCCCAGCTAGTTGTGGCCTGCGCCGACGAGCCGCCACCGCCACCGGAACGCCCGCGCCTGGTCAAGGCGATGGAAATCGCTAACTACGCCGGCTTCTTCGAGCGCAGTTTTCCCGGCCAGGCCAGGGCCACCCAGGAAGTGGACCTGTCCTTCGAAGTGCCCGGCACCATGGTGGAGCGCCCGATCAATATCGGCGATAGCGTGGAGCAGGGTCAGATGGTGGCAAAGGTCGACCAGCGGGATTTCCTGGCGCGCGTTAAAGCGGCCCGGGCTCAGTTGGTAAAGGACCAGGCCAACTTCCGACGCGCGAAGGATCTGCTGGAAAAAGACTTCGTATCCGAGGCGGAGTACGACCTGCTGGAAGCCAAGGTTGAGATTGCAGATTCGCAGCTCCAGGTCGCCCAGAAGGCGCTGGCGGACACGGAACTGAGAGCACCTTTCGATGGCGTGATCGCGAACACCTACGTTGAGAACTTCACATCGGTGCGGCCCAAGCAGCCGGTGGCGCGCTTGCTTGACAGCTCTCGCATAGAGTTTGTGGTGAATATCCCCGAGCAGTTCATCGCCCTGGCGCCCACAGTGCAGAATATTCGCGTGCGCTTTGACGCCTTCAGCGACCTGGAAGTCCCCGCCGAGGTCAAGGAGATCAGCAACGAGGCCAGCGAGGCAACCCGAACCTACCCGGTTACCTTGATCATGGACCAACCCGAGGGCGTTGAAATTCTGCCCGGTATGGCAGGCATGGCCTTTGGCGCGGACCCGACCACCGGTGGTGAGGATGCTGAGGTCATCGAAGTGCCCGTGACTGCGGTGTTCTCTCCCGATGAGGCCGCCGGCAGTTTCGTCTGGGTGATCGACCGGGAATCCATGACCGTCAGCCGGCGGTCGGTCAAGGTGGAATCGCTGACTGAAGGTGGCATCAAGGTGCTGGAGGGCCTGGATATCGGTGACACGATCGCCATCGCCGGCGTCAATTTCCTGCGCGAGGGCCAGGAAGTACGGATTCTCGAATCCGGGGAGGGCTGAGCCATGAATCTCCCCGCACTCGCACTGCGCAATCGCGCGGTCACCTATTTCTTTACCGCCCTGTTGGCGGTTGCCGGTACGGCCAGTTTTTTCCAGCTCGGCCAGCTCGAAGACCCGGAGTTCACGGTCAAGACCGCTGTGGTCATGACCCAGTATCCTGGCGCCAGCCCCGAGCAGGTGGAGCTGGAGGTCACAGACCGCCTGGAGATTGCGATCCAGGAGCTGCCCCAGATCGATTACCTCGATTCCTTCTCCCGGGCCGGCGTTTCCCTGATCGAGGTAAACGTCAAGGCCGAGTACTGGTCCGACCGGCTACCGCAGGTCTGGGATGAGCTGCGGCGCAAGATCCGCGACTCTGAACACACCTTGCCGCCGGGCGTCGGGCGCCCGGAAATCTCCGACGACTTCGGCGACGTGTTCGGTTTCCAGCTGGCGGTCACGGGCGAGGGCTTCACCTACAGTGAGCTGGAAGAGTATGCCAAGGGCCTGCGCAAGGAGCTGGGGCTGGTCAGGGGTGTGTCCCGGGTGGATCTCTGGGGCGTGCAGCAGAAAGTCATCTACGTGGACGTGGCCGAGCAGCAGCTCACCGAACTGGGGCTGACCGACGCCAGTATCCTCCGCACCCTGGAGCAGCAGAACATGGTGGTGGATGCGGGCAACCTGGATGCCCAGGGCAAGCGCTACCGCATCGCACCGACTGGTGAGTTTGCCTCGCCGCGGGAAATTGCCGACGTGGTTATCAGGCCTTCTCTTGCAGATGAGCTGGGCAACCTGATGGGGTCGGTCACGGACAGCGGTGTGGCACCGCGGCGCAGCAGCGAATTGATCCGTATCGGCGACGTGGCCACCGTGCGGCGTGGTTACATGGAGCCGCCGATGACCCAGATGCGCTTCAACGGCGAGCCCGCCATTGGCATTTCCATTACCAATGCCTCGGGCGTCAACGTCGTCCACGTCGGCCAGGCCATTGACCGGCGCCTGGCCGAGATTGAGCCAGAGCTGCCCGTGGGCATAGAGGTGCACCGCGTGCACTGGATGTCCGATGTGGTGGACGGCGCGGTCAGCGGCTTCCTCGTGAACTTCGGCCAGGCCGTGGCCATCGTGCTGGCGGTGATTGCCATCGGTATGGGCTGGCGCATGGGCATCATCATCGGCACCGCGCTGGTTGGGACAATCCTCGGCTCCTTTATCCTCATGGCGATTTTCGGTATCGACCTGCAGCGCATGTCGCTGGGCGCCCTGGTGATCGCCTTGGGCATGATGGTGGACAACGCCATCGTGGTAGCCGACGGCTACATGGTACGACTGGGCCAGGGCATGGACCGGGAAAAGGCCGCCATCGAAGCCGCCGGGCTGCCATCGGTATCGCTACTGGGAGCGACCGTTATCGCGGTCATGGCGTTCTACCCGATCTTCGCCTCGGTGGAGGATGCCGGCGAGTACTGCCGCACCCTGTTCACGGTCGTGGCGATTTCTCTGCTCGTGAGCTGGCTGGTCTCCATGACCATTACGCCAGTCCAGTGTGTCGACACGCTCAAGAGTAGTGGGGGCGAGGCAGGTGGAGACCCCTACCAATCGGGTTTCTACACGCGCTATCGCTCTCTGCTGACGGCGGCTATCAAGGCACGCTGGCTGACCATTGGCGCCGCCGTCGCGCTATTGGCAGTGGCCGTAGTGGGCTTCGGCAACGTCAAGCAGATGTTCTTCCCGGACTCTTCCATGACCAAGTTCATGGTGGATTTCTGGGCACCGGAGGGCACCCGTATCCAGCAGACTGCAGCGGATACGCGCATCGCCGAGGAGCACCTGCTGGCAGACGAGCGGGTCGAGAGCGTCGCCACGTTTATCGGTTCCGGTCCACCGCGCTTCTACCTACCAGTGGACCCGGAGTACACCTACCCGTCCTACGGCCAGCTTATCGTCAACGTGCGCGATTTCCGCGAGATCGACGGGCTGATCGATGACCTGGGCCCCTGGTTCCTGGACAACCTGCCCAATGCCCAGGTGCCCATGCGAAAATACGGCGTCGGCCCCAGCAATACCTGGAAGTTCGAGGTGCGGATCAGCGGGCCGCTGGAGGCGGATCCCAACATTCTGCGGGAACTGGCTTCGCAGGGGATGGCGATCCTCAGCGATGCGCCCCTGGTCGGCGCCTACCGCACCAACTGGCGCCAGCAGGTGCAGAAGATAGTGCCGGTGTACGACCAGAAGCGCGCCCGCTGGGCGGCGGTGTCACGCACGGACCTGGCCCAGGCGACCCAGCGCGCCTTTGACGGTCGCCAGATAGGCTTATACCGGGAAGGCGATGACCTGATTCCCATCATCGGTCGCCACCAGGAGGACCAGCGCCAGCAGATTTCCAACCTGGAAACCCTGCAGATCTCTCCGGCCATGTCGGTGGACCCGGTGCCGATGGCGTCGGTGGTCGAAGGCGTGGTGCTCGAGTGGGAGGATCCCATGATCTGGCGTCGCGACCGGCGTCGCACCGTCACGATTCAGGCGAATCCTATTCCCGGTGTGACCCTGCCGACGCTGCGCGCCAGCGTGTTGGAGGCCTTCGACAGGATCGAGATGCCGCCCGGCTTTTCCCTGGAGTGGGGCGCCGAGTACGAGGACACGGTCGACGCCCAGGCGGGCCTTATACCGGGAATGATTCCCGCAGGCATCATTATCCTCAGCATCATCATCATGCTGTTCAATGCCTTCCGACCGCCGCTGGTGATTCTCGCCACTATCCCCTTCGCGCTGATTGGCATCACCGCCGGGTTGCTGGCCTTTAATACGCCGTTTGGATTCCTGGCGCTCCTGGGGGCCATGAGCCTTGCCGGCATGATGATCAAGAACGCCATCGTGCTGCTGGACGAGGTCAACCTGAACCTGGACAAGGGGCTGGATCCACACGAGGCCGTGGTGATGGCCGGCGTGTCGCGCTTGCGGCCCGTGGTGCTCGCGGCGGCAACCACCGTCCTTGGGGTCATCCCACTGCTGCAGGACGTGTTCTGGATTGGCATGGCGGTGACTATCATGGCGGGCCTGACCTTCGGCACCGTGCTGACCATGGTGATGGTGCCGACGTTCTACGCCACGTTCCATGGCATCCACGCCGGCGATACCGCCCGGCCCGTGGCGCCCGAGGCTGCCGGGGCGCCGGCGAGCTGAGCCCCCTTGCGGCCTGGGGGCTTGCGCAGGGCCTCCCGGTCGCGGAAACTTGCGGCTTTTGACAGCAACAAGGATTTCCCATGCCCAACATCATCTTCGTCGAGCACGACGGCACCCGCCATGAAGTCGAAGTGGAAGAACAGATGAACCTGATGGAGGCGGCCACCATGAACATGGTGCCGGGCGTGGAGGGTATGTGCGGGGGCATCGCGTCCTGCGCTACCTGCCACTGCTACATCGAAGATCCCTGGAAGGAGAAGCTCCAGCCCCAGGGCCCCCAGGAGCTGCACATGCTGGAAACGGCGAAGAACCGGAAGGAAAATTCCCGCCTTGGCTGCCAGGTGCTGGTGACCTGGGAAATGGAGGGCATGGAGGTCAACCTGCCGGTCGAGCAGGGCTCCGAACCGCTGGAATAATCCCCCGCGCAGGGTATTTGCCGTGATCACAGAAGCGTCACGGCGCTGTCGCCTGTCTGTCATTTTTTGCTCATGAAAACGTTACACAGGCGTCAAGCGCCTGTCGCATTGCCTCTTTACCTTCGCCTGTGGAGTTAGGGGACTCGGCTGCAATGGCCGACCACCCATCAGGGAAGTCGGGTTCACCTCCCGGCTGCACACATAACGAGGCTCGTGTAATGAACAAAGCTGTTGATCCAGATCTGAATTACGACGTCGAACTCGACGAGAAAGAAAACATCGGGAGCAATCCCACGAACAACCGTCCTTTCTATGACATCTTGCGCGCCGATATGGAGCGCCGCGACGTCTTGAAAGGCAGCCTGGCGGTCGGTGCCACCACCTTCTTCGGTGGCGCGCTGATGTCCAGCGAAGCAGAGGCGCAGACCGGCCTGATGAACTTCACCCCGGTGACGCTGGCCGATGCCGCCGCCGGCGATGCGACCCAGCCGCTGGTGTCTCCCGACTACGACATGCAGGTGCTGATTCCCTGGGGTGATCCCCTCGAGCCCAGCGGCCCGGCCTACGCCGAGCGCGCCAACACGTCGCGTGAGCAGGCGCTGCAGATCGGTATCGGCCATGACGGCATGTGGTTCTTCCCGCTGGACGAGGACCTGACGGCGGGCACCGCGGACGCCGACGATGAGCGCCGTGACCTGTTGCTTCGCATTCGCAACACCAACCGCCGCGGCATGCTCTGCATCAACCACGAATTCGGTCGCAACAGCCACGTTTTCGGCAAGAATACGCCAGAGAGCCTCGAAGAGGTGCGGATGTCCCAGCACGCCCACGGTGTGTCGGTGGTCTATATCGAGCAGGATGGCCGACAGGGCATGTGGTCGACGGCTGAGAGCAAGAACTCCCGCCGTATTCACGTCAACACCCCGGTCGAGTTTTCCGGCCCTGCCGCCGACAGCGAGCTGCTGCAGAATCCCGCCGGTAATATCCCGCTGGGTACCGTCAACAACTGCGGCAACAGCTACACCCCCTGGGGCACCTACCTGACCTGCGAAGAGAACTTCAACGGCTACTTCGGCTCCAGCGACGGTGAGGCCTTCAACGACATGCGCACCGAGGACCAGGAGCGCTACGGCTTCGATTACGACGGGTTCGGCTACGGCTGGCACCTGTTCGACAAGCGCTTCGACATGTCAGATCCCGACTTCGTCAACGAGCGCCACCGCTTCGGCTGGATGGTCGAGATCGATCCCCAGGACGCCACCAGAAAGCCGGTCAAGCGTACTGCACTGGGCCGCTTCAAGCACGAAGGCGGCGCCTGGCGTATTGGTTCGGGCAACCGCTTCACCATTTATATGGGTGACGACGAGCGCTTCGACTACATCTACAAGTTTGTATCCAGCGGCGACTGGGAGCAGATGATCGCCAATGGCATGAGCCCGTTGGACAGCGGCACCCTGTACGTGGCCCAGTTCAACGAAGGCGGCGCCGGCACCTGGCTGGAGCTGTCCCTGGACAACCCGGACGTCTCCGCCATCTTCTCCAGCATGGAGGAAGTGCTGATCTACGCCCGCATGGCCGCCGACGCGGCCGGCGCCACCCCGATGGACCGCCCGGAGTGGACCTCTACCGCACCGGACGGCAACATCTACGTGACGCTGACCAACAACAGCCGCCGCGAAGTGGCCGATGCGGCCAACCCTCTGGCCCCGAACGCTGACGGTCACATCATCCGCTTCCTGGACGCCGACCCGACTGATACCACCTTCACCTGGGAAATCTTCCTGATCGCGGAAGACACCCACGGCACTGAGGAGTCCTTCTCCGATCCCGACGGCCTGTGGGTTGATCCCGACGGCCGCGTCTTTATCGAGACGGATGGTGGCCAGAAAGACGGCCTGCAGGACCAGCTGCTGATTGCCGATTCCAACACGAAGGAAATCCGGCGCCTTTTCATGGGTGTAAGCGGTGACGAGATCACCGGCATCGCCACCACGCCCAACCGCAAGACCTTGTTCATCAACATCCAGCACCCGGGCAACGGCGACCCCAGCGCCACCAACTTCCCGGCGGCCACCGACGGCGTCACGATTCCCCGTGACTGCACCATCGTCCTGAATCGCAAGGACAACGGTATCGTGGGCTCTTAAGTCAGTGTGCTGAGCACCGCGAGAGCGGTGTTATCCCTCAACGCCGAAGTCTTCCCACTTCGGCGTTTTCATTTCTGCGACGAACTTTGAGTAGTTCCAGGGCCAGCTCGCGGGGATGCCCTCGGCGTCCAGGTACCAGCTCTGGCAGCCGCCGGTGTACCAGATGGTGTGTTTGGCCGCTTCAATGCGCGCCATATCAAAGGCCGTTAAGGCCATGCGAGTTGGACACATGGTGGGATCCCGGCCGGTGCGAATCCGCTCGATAAGCTGCTCGATGTAGCCCCACTGGTGCTCGGCGATATCGATCAGTGAGAAATTGCCGACCGGCCCATTGGGGCCGTTGAGCATGAAGAAATTGGGAAAGCCCGGCATCGAGATGGCCAGGTAGGCCACAGGCCGTTTGGCCCAGAGGGTTTCCAGGTCTGCGCCGTCTTCCCCCAGGATCTGCATCGGCCGCATGAACTGGTCTGCGCGGAAGCCGGTTGCCAGCGCAATCACGTCGAGCTCGTGAAGCTCGCCGTCGCTCGTGCGAATCCCCGCGGCCTCGATCCGCTCGATATCGGTACAGACCAGCCGGCAGTCCGGGTGCTGGATTTTCTGGTAGTAGTCCGGCGAGAAGATCAGCCGCTTGCACATGGGTTCGTGGTCCGGGCGCAATGCCGTGCGCAGGGCCAGGTCTTCGATACTGTCGAGGTTGTCGAAGCAGGCCTGGCGAAAGAACTGGGCGCCCTCGGAGTCCGGCTGGGTAATGCCAAGCGTGTAGTTCTCGACATTGGCGTTGTAGCTGACCACATCCATGTACTCTTCCAGCTTGGCCGGGTCGGCCCGGAAGGCAGCCCGCTCCTCCTCGCTGTAGTGGCCGTTGTGCGTCGGCATGATCCATTGCGGGGTGCGGACGAAGTGGCTGAGCTTGCCGGCCACGCCCGCCAGCGCCGAGATGATCTGCACCCCGGTAGACCCCATACCGATGACGCCGACCCGGCGGCCCTCCAGCGGTACGTCGTGGTCCCAGCGCGCCGTGTGGAACAGGGCGCCCTCGAAGTCCTCCATGCCGGGGATGTTCGGGTAGCTCGGGTGGTGCAGCACGCCGGTGGCGGCGATCACGATATCGGCCCGGTCGGTCTCGCCACAGCCGAGGGTGAGGTCCCAGCCACCGTCGTGCCATTCCGCGCGGGTGATCTCGGTAGTGAAGCGGATGTGTTCGCGAATCCCGTACTTGTCGCAGGTGCGCTCGAAGTAGTCCTGGATCTCGGGGCCCGGTGGAAGGTGCCGGGTCCAGTCCGGGTTGCGCTCGAAGCTGTAGGTGTAGTGGTGGGAGGGGACGTCGCAGGTCAGGCCCGGGTAGGTATTCTCCCGCCATGTGCCGCCGATGCGATCGGCCTTTTCATAGATCGTGAACTCGAGGCCGAGCGCCTTTAACTTGATGCCGGCGAGGATGCCCGCCATGCCGGCGCCGATAACCACCACGCGCACGGTGTCAGTCTCCTGGCAGGGTGATCGTCACGGTACCGCGCATGTGCATGCCCCATTTGTCGTTCTCACCGTTGACGGCAATCTCCACTTGTTGGGTCTCGGTGTCAACAGCGGCGACCTCGCCGGTCACGGTCATGATCATGCCGGGCAGGTTCGGCGCACCCAGGCGCAGGGCCAGGGCGCTGACAGTGGCTTCGGGGCCGGCCCAGTCGGTGACGAAGCGGGCCATCAGTCCCTGGCTGGTCAGAATGTTCATGAACACATCGGGCAGGCCGGTGGACTGGGCGAAATCCTTGTCGTGGTGCACCCGCTCGAAGTCGCGGGTCGCCAGCGCAGCGCCGACAATCAGTCCGGTGCTGACGGGTATGTCCAGGTTGGGCAATGTGTCGCCCACCTGGATGGCGTCCAGCGACAGGGTCTGCCGATTGGGTTCTGGCACCGACAAAGGAGGCTTCTCCGCAGGTTCTT
The DNA here is from genome assembly GCA_965601975.1 of Halieaceae bacterium. GTDB lineage: Bacteria > Pseudomonadota > Gammaproteobacteria > Pseudomonadales > Halieaceae > JANQIO01. The sequence goes on along the minus strand of OZ271856.1, from coordinate 3,301,427 downwards.
CGGCTGGTGCGCTCGCAGCGGCCTTTTCGGACCCACCACTCGCAGGCGGTTCGGGCTTGAACTTCAGCACGCGAAAACGCTGGGTGCCAATCACTTCTTCGTGCTGGTCGGTGAAGGTGGCCAGGGTCTCGAAGAAGTAGCCTACGCCGCGGGCGGTGGTTTTCTGCTCCGAGATGTTGTCGATCACCATCTCCATGTGCACGGTGTCGCCGGGGGAGATTTCGCGGGTGTACTCCTGGACGACGTCAGTCCCCAGCGTGCCGAAAAAGCCGTGCTGGTTGAACAGCTCCACCAGGTCACTCTGGGCGTCCGGCGGGCGGCCCTCGGTGGCCACCACCAGGCCTTCCTGGTTCCAGACATACAACATGGCCGGGGGTGAGATCAGCTTGCCGCGCCGGCTGTCCTCGGCCCAGTCCGGGTCCAGGTAGGCCGGGTTGGTGTCGCCCATGGCCTCGCACCAGTGGCGAATCATGGCGGCATTGACCGCGTCCTTCGCCGGCTGCCGGGGGCACACCTGGCGCCCCACATAGGCGTAAACCTGCGATTCGAAATCTTGCTCGGCTTCGGGCGTCATGGACTCAGCCTCGTGGATACTCATGGGGCCAAGGTAAACCCCGGTGCTCGGGGCGGGCAAGGTCCCAGGCGCCTGCGGTGAGATCAGTTCATATAGTCGACTGACGCGGTGCTGCCGCGCCGCCGCATGGGCTACACTCCTGGAAAAAGCAGGAGAGCCCATGGGCGAGATTCACTTCCATCCCGAGGCACTCATCGAAGAGGCCATGGAGAGCACCGAGCTCAACGACTTCGGTGTGATGCCGGTGCGTCCGGGCCTCGAGGCCCTCTGTGAGACCTACGAACGCAACGTGCTGGACCCGGCGGGCCGCCAGCGCTGCCGCGACCGGCTGGTCAACCTGCTCACCGTGCGGCTGCGCTGCGAACGGGCACTGAAAAGCATTCCGGAGGTGGCGGAGCAGGAGATCGTCGAACCCGTGTTTGTTACGGGCCTGCCCCGATCCGGCACGTCGGCCCTGATCAACCTGCTCAACCGGGCCCCGGAAAACCGCGGCCTGCTGCAGTGGGAGGTACAGTTCCCAGACCCCTGGCCGGGGCTGCATCCGGGCCAGGAAGACCCGCGCTACGGCTACCTGGTCAAGGCACTGGAAGACGGTCAGGATCCGGAATTCCGTAAGATCCACTACGTGGACGCGGACACGCCTGAAGAGTGCTGCATGATCCACTCCTATGGCTTCAGCGGCGTGCAGCTGGGTTTCGAGATCATGCTGGAGCCTTACCGCAGCTGGTTCCTGGAGCAGGACCTGCGCACGCTCTATGAGTTCGAAAAACGCCTGCTGCAGCTACTCAACTGGCGCAACCCAGGCCAACGCTGGGTGCTGAAAGCGCCGGCCCATATGTGGGCCATCGACACCATTGTCGACGTGTTTCCCGGCGCGCGCTTTGTCTGGTGCCACCGCCACCCGCTGCCAGTGGTGGCCTCCATCAACAGCATGAACCGCGAGGTGATGAGGATGTACGCGGGGGATACCAGCCACCTGGCCCAGGCGGATATCGGTCATGCGGTGATGGAGTGGTACGCCATGTCCCTGGACCGCGGGCTGGCCTCCCGGGAGTTACAGCCGGCGGAACACTTCGTGGATTGCTCCCAGGTCGAGATCGCCGGGAGCCCGATGGGCGTGGTCGAGCGCATCTATGAGCATTTAGGCTTTGAACTTTCCGATGAGGGTCGTGCCAGTATGCAGGCCTACGTGGATGCCAACCCGAAGGGAAAGCACGGCAAGCACGACTACGAGCTGGAAAGTTTCGGGCTGACCGAGGACGAGGTTCTCAGGCGCTTCGACTTCTACGTCGACGACTCGCGCTGGCCCATCAGCGACTGATCGACCGCAAACATCCAGTCCCGGACCAGGGTCATCGCCTGCTGGTGTGCCTCGGTAGGCCCTTCAGAGCACAGGAAGCCGTGTTCCTCGTTCAGGAACAGTTCGTGCACGCAGTCGACGCCGTGGTCGGCGAGTTTCTGCGCATACTCTGCGCCCTCATCCCGCAGCGGGTCCAGACCGGCTGTGATAATCAGGGCAGGTGGCACGTTCTCCGGCAGCGGGTGCATCAGCGGTGTGGCCAGGGGGTCGATATCGCCGGTTTCGGTGGTGCGCCTGTCGCCAAGGTAGTTCATCCAGAACCATTCCATCAGCGAGTAGGTCAGCACATGGCCTTTGGCGTTTTCGACCATCGACGGCGTGGGCGGAGTGCAGTGGCGCACCGCGGGGTAGATCAGTAGCTGGCCGGCGATTTTACCGGGCCGCTCGACCGCCATCTGGTTGGCCACCACCGCAGACAGGTTGCCGCCGGCACTGTCGCCGGCCACGAATACGGGCGCGTGGGCCAGCGCCGTGAAGCCGGGCAGCTCCAGCAGCCAGCGCGTGGCCGCCAGGCAGTCTTCCGGCGCTGCGGGAAAGCGGTGTTCCGGACCCAGGCGGTAGTCCAGGGCCACCACCGTGCCGCCGGTGTCGATCGCCAGCTTGCGGCAGAAGAAGTCATGGGTTTCCAGGTCGCCGATGGTCCAGCCGCCGCCGTGAATGTAGATGATCATCGCGGCATCCCCGGCCCGGTAGGAGCGCGCGGGCACCGTGTCGGCGGTGAGTTCACCGACCTCGACACCACCCAGGTCCACGCCCTTCCAGGCGCGGCGATTCATGAAGCGGTAGTACCAGCGGAAAATCCAGACCTTGAGCTTGTTGAACATGCCGAATCAGCCCGTAAAGGGGAACACAATAGGTATCAGGTACAACACAGTGATCGTGTAGACGATCGATACCGGCAGGCCCGCCCGCACGTAGTCCCGGAATTCGTAGCCCCCCAGGTTCTGCACCATCAGGTTGGTGGTGTAGCCGTAGGGGGTGAGGAAGCTGGCGCTGGCGCCGAATGCCACCGCCATGACAAAAGGCATCACGTCGAGGCCGTAGCTTTGGGCCAGGCCGTAGGCCAGGGGGAAGGACAGGGCGGCCGCGGCATTGTTGGTCATCATTTCCGTCAGCAACAGCGTCAGCAGGTAGATTCCGGCAATGGCGCCGTAGGGGCCCAGGTCGGCCAGATAGGTGTGGAAGCCGTCGGTGAGCAGCGTGACCAGCCCCGAGTCATACAGCACCTGCGCCCATACCAGCGCCGAGGCGATGATCAGCCATAGCTCGAAGGGGAACCGTCTGCGCAGCTCCTCGGCCTTGACGATCCCCATCACCAGCATGATGGCCAGCAGGCAGGCGAGGCCCTTGAGCAGCGGCAGGATCTCCAGGGACGCCAGCGCGATCACGCCGGCCAGGCCGCCGGCGACCAGCAGGTTCTCGGCCTGGGACAGTCCACCGGCGTTGACGTCTTCCTGCACCACGAAAAAGTTCTTGCGGATATTGCGCCGCTCGCCGAAGTCGGGGCCCGTCGCCAGCATCAGCCGGTCGCCCGCCTGCAATTCGATTTCCCCGAGTTTTCCGGACAGGCGCTTGCCGCCGCGGTGCATGCCCACCACCGCCGCATCGAACAGGGAGCGGAAGCCCGCCTCCTTGATAGAGGTGCCCTCGATGGTGGCATTGGGCATCACGATGACTTCGGTGAGGTTCTGCTGCAGCAGGCCTTCCTCCACCGCGAACAGGTTGAGCCCCTTGAACTTGTCCAGCACCTGCAGCTGGTTGATGTCGCCGGAGAAGATCAGCTTGTCGCCGGACTCGATCACCTCGGTGGGGCTGACCGGGCTGATCAGGTGGTCGGCGCGCACGATCTCCACCAGGAACAGCACCTCGAGGTCGCGCAGCTTGTTCTCGATGACCGACTTGCCGATCAGCGGTGAACTCGGCGCCACCTCGGTCTCGATCAGGTATTCCGCCACCGTCACTTCCTCGGGGGCGTAGGCGGGCAGGGCTTTCTTGCTGGTCGCGACGATCACGAACAGGCAGAGGAACGCGGCGCTGGCGCCCACCAGCAGGAAATCGAAAAACGCCAGGCCCTGGCCGGTGGCGTCTTCCAGGAAGCTGGACACGATCAGGTTGGTGGAGGTGCCGATCAGGGTCATGGTTCCGCCCAGGATGGCCATGTAGGACAGCGGGATCAGCAGCTTGGAGGCCGGGTGATGCGGATTGTTGCGCACCGTCGCGGCGAGGGTCGCCACCACCGCGGTATTGTTGATGATGGCGGAGAACAGCGCCGTAACCGCGCCCATGCGCAGCAGGCTCTTCTTGTAGCCCTCGTCGATCAGTTTGCCGGCCATGTCGTTGAGCCAGGTGACCTTCTCGATGCCCACCGACACCAGCAGCAGGAGCATCAGTGTGATCAGTCCCGGGTTGGAGGCCCTGGACAGCACCACCCCGGTGTCCACCAGCCCTGCCAGGTAGCAGCCCAGCATGGTCAGCGAGAACACCCAGGCTGCCGACAGGCGCGTGAAAACCAGCCCGTAGATCAGGGCCAGGAACAGTCCGCCGGTGAGTAGTTGTTCGAACATGGGGCGCCATGTTCCCCGACTGCGTGGGGAAACTCAAGCAATGACATTAAAGGGGTCAGTACCCTTTATCAGGAAAAGGGTACTGACCCCTTTTTGCTGCTAGAATTGCCGCCCCCTGACCAGGAGATCGCCCGATGGCGCAAAAACCGATGAGCCCCGGTGAATACCGGTTTGTGAAAGCCTTTATCCGGGTCTTCGCAAAGCTCAATGTGCTGGTGTACCGCGCCAGCGGCGGCCGCCTGTGGAAGAACGCCTTCGGACGGCCGATCTGCCTGGTCAAGATGACCGGCGCGAAGAGCGGCAAACAGCGCTGGACGCCGGTGATGCACGTGCCCTGGAAAGACGGCGTGATTATCGTCGCCTCGCTGGGTGGTGCGCCCAAGCACCCGGTCTGGTACTACAACCTGGTGGCGCACCCGGAGGTCGAGGTGCTGGTTAACGGTGAAACCAAAGCGCTGACCGCCCGCCAGGTCTATGACGAGGAAAAGGCTGCAGTCTGGCCCACCTGTGTCGAACACTACCCGCCCTACGCGGACTACCAGGCGCGGACCGACCGCGAAATTCCCGTCTTTATTTGTGAATAGCTATCTGCTGAGAGAGTCAAAATGAGTTTTCATCCCCCGCGCCGGACCCTGATGGGTCCGGGCCCTTCAGACGTCAACCCGCGCATCACCAACGCGCTTGCAAGGCCGACCATTGGTCACCTGGATCCCGCCTTCATCGAACTGATGGAAGAGATCAAGGGCCTGTTGCAGTACGCGTTTCAGACAGAAAACCCGCTGACCCTGCCGGTGTCCGCGCCGGGCTCCGCCGGCATGGAGACCTGCTTCGTCAATCTGCTGGAGCCCGGTGACAAGGTTATCATCTGCCAGAACGGTGTGTTTGGTGGTCGCATGAAGGAAAACGCCGTGCGCATTGGCGCTGAGCCGGTGATGGTTATGGATGAGTGGGGCACGGCGGTAAGCTTGGACAAGGTGCGCGATGCCATCGCCGCAAACCCGGACGCAAAAGTTCTCGCATTCGTTCACGCCGAAACCTCCACCGGCGTGCGCAGCGACGCGGCCGCCCTGTGCAAGATGGCGACCGATGCCGGCATGCTGTCCATCGTCGACACGGTGACCGGCCTCGCTGGTATCGAAGTGGCAGTGGACGCCTGGGGCGCCGACGCGGTGTACTCCGGCAGCCAGAAGTGCCTGTCCTGCGTGCCGGGCCTGTCGCCGTTGACCGTCTCCGAGCGTGCCGCGGAAGTCATCCGCAACCGCACCCACCCGGTACAGAGCTGGTTCCTGGATCTTAACCTGGTGATGGGTTACTGGGGTGGCGGTGATTCCAAGCGTGCCTACCACCACACGGCGCCGATCAACGCCCTGTACGGTTTGCACGAAGCGCTGACCATCCTGAAAGAAGAGGGGCTGGAAAACGCCTTCGCCCGCCATCGCCGCAACCACGAGGCCCTGAAAGCGGGCCTGGAAGCCCTGGGCCTGTCGCTGGTAGTAAAGGAAGAAGATCGGCTGCCCCAGCTCAACCTGGTCAGCGTACCGGCGGGTATCGATGAAGCGGCAGTGCGCAGCACGCTGCTGCACGACTACAACCTGGAGATCGGCGCCGGCCTCGGCGACCTGGCGGGCAAAGTCTGGCGCATCGGCCTGATGGGCTACGCCTGCAACCCCACCAACGTCCGTTTATGCCTGAGCGCCCTGGAAAACGCCCTCAACGCCCAGGGCCTGCAAGTCTCCGGCGCCGTGGCGGCTGCAGACGCTACCTACGCAAGTACTGCCGCGGCGGCCTGACCCCACGGCATACTCGCTGACGTTCGTCATTCCCGCGAAAGCGGGAACCCAATGGGCCCGCGCGAACGCCATCGTCGCCCCCGCGAACGCCATCGCCACCCCCGCGAACGCCATCGTCACCCCCGCGAACGCCATCGTCACCCCCGCGAAGGCGGGGGCCCATCTACTTCGTAGGTGAATGGGTTCCCGCCTTCGCGGGAATGACGGGGCGGGGCGCGGGGGAGACGATCGACCCCCGTTAGCGGTGCTGCGGCATCCCCAACCCGTGGGTCGCCACCAGCCCCCGCAGCACTTCCACCACGCCGCCGCCAAAGGTGTTGATCAACGCCCGGCGGTGTTCGTGTTCCAGGTCACCGTGCAGCACGGCGCCCTCGCTGTCGGCGGCAATCAGCGCGTGGGGTCCCACCACGTCCATCATCAGCTTGCACACTTCCAGCATGATCTCGGTGGAGTAGACCTTCATGGCCGAGGGGAACACCGCGTCCACCGGGTTGTTCTCCAGCTGCCAGGCCATACGCGCGTTCATCATGCGCATGGCTTCGAGGTAGGCGTACACCTCCGCCAGGCTGCGCTGGGCCATTGGGTCGTCGATCACCCGCTTGCCGTTGCGAGACTCCCGGGCCCATTCCAGCACGCCTTTGAACAGCTTCCAGCCGTTGATGCCGAAGGCCGCCAGGCCCACGCGCTCGTGGTTGAGCTGTGACGTAATCAGGCGCCAGCCCTGGTTTTCTGCGCCGATAATCATGTCCAGCGGCACCTTGATATCGGTGTAATAGGACACATTGGTGCGCACACCACCCACCGTGTGGATGGGGCTATAGGAAAAGCCCGGGTCAGCGGTGTCCACCACCAGGATGGAAATGCCTTTGTGCTTGGGCGCTTCCGGATCGGTGCGCGCGGCCAGGAAGATATAGTCCGCCGCCTCCGCCGCACTGGTATAGACCTTGTTGCCGTTCACCAGGTAGTGGTCGTCCTGCTTCACAGCGCTGGTCTTCAGCGAAGCCAGGTCGGTGCCCGCCGCCGGTTCCGTGTAGCCAATGGCGAAATGCAGTTCCCCCGAGGCGATGCCCGGCAGGAAACGCTGCTTCTGCTCCTCGGTGCCGTGATCCATCACCGCGGGGCCTACCGTGTTGAGGGTAACGAAGGGAGTAGGGGCGCCGGCCAGCAGGGCTTCTTCGTAACGGATCAGCTGTTCCTGCTGGGAAAGTCCGCGCCCGCCGTATTCTTCCGGCCAGCCCAGGGCCAGCATGCCGTCCTTGCCCTGTTGCCGGATCAGGTCCTTGTAAAGGTCGCCGCCCTCGGCGCTGCGCAGTTCCTCCCGGTACTCCGGTTTCACCAGTGTCGTGAAGTAATCCCTGAGCTCTTTCCTGAGGGCGCGCTGGCTGTCGGTGTAGTCAACAAACATGGGGTAGCCTCCGTTGATCTCGCAATAATATTGATTTTGAATTCAAATTCAACTATTTTGCACTGCCATGGCTACCAGCACGGCAAGCAAAAAGGTGAAATCACGGCCCGCCAACGGCGAGGTGAAGAGCGCCAAGGGCATGCGCGCCCGCGCCGGGCTGAAGAGCGCGGCCCTGGTGGTGCTGGAGCGTGAGGGCTACCACCGAATGCGTATCGCCGACGTCACCCGCGAGGCGGGGGTGGCGCAGGGTTTGTTCTATCACTACTTCAGCGACCTCAAGAGCCTGACACTGGAAGTGCTGGAAGACTTCATCAACCCGGCCCAGGACGTGGCGAGCATTGAAAAGGACGTGGAGCGCGGCGACTGGTACGGCCGCATCTACGCCCACAACCGGCTGGTGGTGTCGAGTTATGCAAAGCGCCCCGGGGTAATGCGCTGCCTGCTGCAGATGGCGGACGAGGACGCGGAGTTCTCCGCCACCCTGCGAGAGTCCTACCGGGAGCAGCTGATGTGGCTGGTGAAGTTGATGCCGAAACTGTTCCCGGAGGTGAAGTTCAAGCGCCACCAGGCCCTGGTGACGGTGTATGCCCTGGCCGGCATCGGCGAGGGGCTGCTGCGCGAGTATTTCATCAACGGAAGCCGCACCCTGCGGGCGGCGAAGCTTGGCGAGGCCCAGCTGGCGGAACTGCTCAGCACCATGTTCTACCGGGCGCTGTTCCTGGAGAACCCGCCCGCCGACAAACTCAAGTACACGAGCAACCTGGCTGCCATGCAGCGCAGCCACTAAGAGGACACTATGGATTTCAGCTTCAGCGATGACCAGCAGGCGATCCGTGACCTGGCGGCGCAGATCTTCGGCGACCGCGCCAGCGACGAGTTCCTGCTGCAGTTCGGCCGCGGCGACGAGACCTACGATGAACCGCTATGGCAGACACTGGCGGAGCAGGGCCTGCTGGGAATTGCGATTCCCGAGGAGCACGGCGGGTCCGGCCTGGGCCTGATGGAATTGTGTTTGATGCTGGAGGAGCAGGGCCGCCGCGTCGCGCCAATACCTTTATTTTCCAGCCTGGTGCTGGGGGCGCTGCCCATTGCGCAATTTGGTTCCGACGAACTCAAGTCTGCCTGGCTGCCAAAGGTCGCGACCGGTGAAGCCAGGCTGACCGCGGCCATTGCCGAGATGAACATGAACCCGGCCCTGCGCGAGCCCGTGGAACTTGCCCACGACGGTGAACACTGGGTGCTCAATGGCAGCCGTGCCGTGGTGCCGGATGGCGCGACAGCTGACGCGATCCTGGTGCCGGCGGTGGACGGCGACGGGGGTAAGACGCTGTTCCTGGTGGATACCTCGAAGCCTGGAGTCACCCTGACAGCATTGGATATCGGCCTGTCGGGCGAGCGCGCCGCCCACCTTTCGCTGGAAGATGTGCGACTGGACGACAGCGACGTATTGGGTGAGCCCGGCGGTGGCGGCGAAATCCTCGCCTGGCTGGAAGAGCGCGCCAATATCGGCCACTGCGCCCTGCAGGTCGGTGTCACCGAAGAAGCCATGAAGCGCACCGCGGAATACCTGGGCGAGCGCCAGCAGTTCGGCGTGCCGCTTGGGAGCTTCCAGGCCCTGGCCATGCGCATGGCCGATAGCTACATCGACGTGGAAGCGATCCGCTCCATGTACTGGCTGGCACTGGGGCGGCTCAGCGAAGGGCTGGATGCCCGTGCCGAAGTGCGCGCCGCCAAATGGTGGGCCTGCGAGGCCGCCCACCGGGTCACCTGCACCGCCCAGCATTTGCACGGCGGCATCGGCGCCGACGTGGAATACCCGATCCACCGCTTTTTCCTGCTGGCCAAGCAGGTCAGCTATTCCCTGGGCAATGCCGGCAGCCAGCTCGAAAAGCTGGGCCGTTTGCTGGCGTCCGACGACAGCCTGGGATTCCGTGCACTGGAGGTCTAGATGGACATGACGCGTATCAAGCCGCCCCTGGGGCACGACAATGCCTGGTGGTGGGAGATGGCCTCTGACGGCAAGCTCGGCATTCAGCAGTGCTCCAACTGCAAGACTCTGCGGCATCCGCCGCGGCCCATGTGCGGCGAATGCGGCAGCATGGAGTGGGAGGCAATGGAGGCCAGCGGTAAGGGCACGATCTGTTCGTTCACGGTGCTGCGCCACCCGCAGTTTCCAGGCTACCAGTACCCGCTGATCATAATCCTGGTGGACCTGGAGGAGGGCACACGCCTGACCTCCCAACTGGTGGACTGCGAGCCCGAGGATGTGGAGTTCGGCATGCCCGTTACCATGAAAATCCACGAGGATGCTGACGGCTTCAAGCTGCCAGTGTTCGCACCCGCGGGAGGTGGCGTATGAGCATGAAAGATGCCGCGGCGATTGCCGGTATTGGCCTCACCGAGTTTTCCAAGAACTCCGGCGTCAGCGAGCTGTCCCTGGCAGCCCAGTGTATCGTCGCCGCCTGCGAGGACGCCGGTGTCGACCCCTCGGAGATCGACGGACTGGTCAGTTACACCCTGGATTCCACGGACGAGATCGAAGTGGCCCGTGCGGTGGGCGCCGGCGATCTCTCCTTCTTCAGTCGCATCAACTATGGCGGCGGTGCCGCGGTGGGCACCATTGCCCAGGCGGCGATGGCCGTCGCCACGGGCCAGGCGGAGACCGTGGTGTGCTGGCGCGCCATGAACGGCCGCTCCGGCCAGCGCATGGGGCAGGGCGTCTCGGGCAATATCATCTCCAGCGACCTGATCCACTGGTCCTGGTACATGGCCTACGGCATGTTGACGCCGGGGTCCTGGATTGCGCTGACCGCCAACAAGTACATGCACACCTACGGTGTGACCCGGGAGGACCTGGGCCGCGTGGCAATTTCCCAGCGCAACTACGCGGTCAACAACCCGCGGGCCTACGGCTTCGAGAAACCGCTGACCATGGAGGAATACCTGGGCGCGAAGATGATCGCCGATCCCCTGTGCCTGTACGACTTCTGCCAGGAAACTGACGGGGGCTGCGCCATCCTCATCACCAGCGCCGAGCGCGCGAAAGACCTGAAGCAGAAGCCGGCGATGATTCGCGGGGTGACCCAGGCCTCCACCCAGGGCCAGGAACAGATGACCAGCTACTACCGCAGCGAACTGATCACCCTGCCGGAAATGGAAATGGCGGCGCGCCGCGTCTACGCCATGGCAGAACTGGGCCCCGACGACATCGACGCGGCCTGCCTCTACGATGCGTTCACCTCAGAGATCATCATGCAACTCGAAAGCTTCGGCTTCGCCAAAGAGGGCGAGGGCGTAGAGATGGTCCGCGACGGCGCCCTCGATATCGACGGCCGCCTGCCCAACAACACCCACGGCGGCCTGCTGTCCGAGGCCTACGTCCACGGCATGAACAACATCGCCGAAGCCGTACGCCTGGTCCGCGGCGAATCCGGCAACCAACCGGCAAAAAACGTAGAACACGTCCTGGTCTCCAGTGGCGTAGGCGTCCCAACCGGCGCCCTAATCCTCGGCACCCCCTGACGCCCGTCATCCCCGCGAAAGCGGGGACCCATCCCGCACCCGTCATCCCCACAAAGCACCCGTCATCCCCGCGCTTGTCCGTCAATGACGGGAAAGCGGGGACCCATCCCGCTCCCGTCATACCCGATAAAGCGGGGCAGGCTCTCCCCGCGAAGGCGGGGATCCATCCTTCAGGTTAAACTCCCCCAATGAATCGCAGAGACTACCTGAAATCCACCGCCGCCCTCGCAGCCGCCGCCTTACTCCCAGGCTGCGAGCCAGAGCAATTCATCAACACCAGTGGTGAAGTACTCGAGGTTCCAGAATTTTCGCCAACACGACTCCACGCCGCCCTCGACAGATTACTCGCCGCCTACGAAAGCAAGGGCATGCGAGTCTCCGAGACCTTGTCGCCTCCAATACCCGAAGATGAACTCCGGTCCGCCTGCGACTGGTTCCCCGGCGAACTGCCCCCTGAAATCGTAGCGCTGTATGGCTGGCGCGGTGGCCATGAAGAAGTTGCCTGGGGTTCCAAAGCCCCATTCCTGTTCCGTGACAACAGTTTCTGCAACATCGAGCGGGCGCGCAGAGCCTATGACAGCATGATGTCATCCTATGGCTCGTACTCGAGTGATGGCAGGTGGCTTAAGTACTCTTTCCCCTTCGCCGAATTTGATGGCGCACAGTATGTGCTGCCAGCGCGAGGCCATCCCTTCAACGCTTCGCTGAAATCCCCTGTTATTTCCGTGTTCGAAGGCATCGATGTCTACTTCTACTCTCTCGAAAAAATGGTCAATACCTGTATCGACTGGGTCTCTCACCCCGAGTACTCAGAAGACTACAGCTTGCCGGAGAAAGTCGAGATGGATACCTGGCGAAAACACAATCCCGGAATATTCGTCTACTAATGGTGACTCGACCGGCAGTACCCGAAGACTTTGCCGCCGTGGATACTTTCGACCCCTTCGGCGGCAACCGTAAGCTGGAAATAGAAGAAGGCCGAATGCGAGTAGCCGTCATCGAGGATACTGTCGTCGGCTACCTCAGCACCGCCCGCAGCGGCTTTATCGGCCACCCCTTCATCACTTATGTTGCCGTCGCTGAAGACTCTCGCCGGGCGGGAATTGCCAGTGCGCTGCTTGAAGCTACCGAGAACGAATTCGCCGGCAAGCGATTGTTCATTTCCACCGAAGAAGACAACCAGAGCATGCTGGCGATGCTCGACAAGCGCGGCTACGTCGCCGCTGGAGACATCAGTGGACTGAATGACTCACACAGTGGTGCCGATGAGCGCTTTTTCTTCAAGGATGTTTAGCCAACGGTTTTCACCGGCGCTGATATGCTGTGTCCGCAGTAGTCAGAGCCGAGGGAGCGGCCAACAGTATGAGCGAATCATCTGACATTCGAATCGCGAATGAAGGCGCTTCAAGAATGCAAACTACGCTGCAGTACTGAGGATTTCTCGTGGGAATGTTCGTCTTGCTTATGTTCCTGGGCAGTTTCCTGTCGGGGACTATTCTTGGGCTGCTACTTGTCTCAATACATGGATTTTTGAGAAGAAGGGCGAGTGGACGCAAATTTGTCTGGCTTAGATTCCTGACTACCATGCTTTTCGTGCAGTCTTTCTCATTTTTACTGTGTTGCCTCGTTGCGTATCTGTTACTAGATGCACTTTTCAAAACCAACAGTTTTCTGGTGTTTGGCGGCCCTGTGATAGCAATCTCAGGGAATTCCATCATCGTTGCGTATATTCTCGTATTGCGCGCACAGGCTCGCGCTGACTCAGTGGACGATTGACGTCGGTTCAGGGAATCAGCCCCTCCAACCCATCGATGCGCAGCGAATAGAGCCGCTGTTCCCGAAGTTTTTCAGCATTCTCCAACAGCTGCTCGAGGTCATCCTTCACGTGCAGTTTCGGCTGTTCAGGACGCCACAATTTGGCAACGAATACGAACTGGCCCCCTGATTGTTGCCATCGTTTTTAGCATGGTGATTGGCTGCTTGATTGCCAACACTGGAGTAGCGGAAGATGGACAGCGAGGCAGCTATCAATGCATAGATGACCGCAACTTGTGCAGACCTGGATCTCTGCACTGTGCACATCTTCAACGGAAAGGAGTCCGAAACATGTTCCTCGAACAATCAAAAATACATCACAAGAAGCAGAGCGTGGCCGCTGCAGAAGCCCTTGGCAATGCAGAGCTACTCTGCCTGGGGGGCTACTTTGACGCGGCATTCGAAATCACCACGGCACTGTCCAGTGATGGACCGTGGTCCGCTGGAAAGCACACGGCTCTTGGTGACCGCATTTGGAGGCTCCACAGCCTGCTTTGCTTCCTGAAGGAGCTCGACTGCCCCGCGATGTTTGGCGAGCCGGCCCTCAGCTACGCAGAACTTGAAGAAGAGGCTGCTGAAGATGGTGAGGATGCCCTGTCGGAGCTACTGATTCTGGGCCGATTACAGCACGACCCTGCCGGACAAGGTTGGGACGATGCCCACATTGAACTCGTTATGGAGATGCGGGAAGAAGATGGGAAATACCTTGAATATGGTTTGTTCAGCGGCGACGTCGAGCTGCTACTGAAGCACCGGCTGAGAACACTTCTTGGAACCAACGGCCCCAACCTGCTGGGCGGACTTCTCGAAGACCTTGCAGGAATTCCTTCGACTGATTCCGATATTCTCGTCGCCGACGAAGCAGAAGCTTACAGTTCGCACTTCTTGTGCGATTGTCTCGAGAAATGTAGCTCTGTCTTTGGTGAAGACGGTATGCCTTATGTGGAAGAAGAGGCGTATACCATGATGCTGGCCATCGATCTTCTGAACGAAGACTACGCTTCGGCAGCAATACAGGCGCAGCGCCTTCTGGGCGAAGAGAACCGCGACCAGCTGCTTGAACTGGGCCATTGGCCGCCATTTCGCGAATTCATGTCAACGGGAGCCATTGGGCAGAAGGTTGGACTGGAAGCCGAGCAGGTTTCCAACTATCTGGAGGAGTTCCGCAGCAGACAGATAGACCAGACTGCCTCTCGACCCAGGGAGGCACCGGCGCCACAACGTTCCAGCACCTTTGACGAATTCAAAGCCATCGTCGCAGACAGCGACCTCTCTCAGTGCAACGCAATCGAACTGGAAGTTCCAGGGCACGAGGAAACGGCTATCGCATTGCAGGTGGACCGGGAGCTGGCGTTCGACGCCTGGACCACCGGTAGATCTCTCGTGGAGAAGACGCACCGCTGGCCGGTTCTTAACCTGTCCTGGGGGGGTGCGAGCGGAAAGTGGGAGAAGGTGCTGAGTGATGATGACCTGCTATTCGATCGCGATGTTTTCAGCCACGAGATGTTTGATGGTGACCGTCAGGGCGCTTCTGTTGCCGACCTGATTAGCGGTGCGCAATCCATTCAGCTGCGTGAAAAGTATCGTGAGATGGCTGCCACGCAGGAAGAGTACTTTGATGAAGCGGTAGAGTACGAACTGGAGCCGCTGGCTGACGCCGGGGCCACGCCGCCTTCCGCAGAGTCGGTGATTAATGAACTACGTTCGGGTGACGTTAGCCTGAGTCTCGCACTCTGCAAATGGCTGTGGGCGTGGAGGCAGGAGCATCCGGAGGTTCCTGCACTGGAGGCAGACAGTACGCACATTCAGTGGTTCGAGCCCACAGAAAATGAAATCCTGTCTTTGCTGTTCCTGCCCACCAGAAATTCATGGGAAGTTCCCGCATTCATTCAGTGGTACGGCGCAGAGACGGCTGGCACAGAGGTGGTAATCGCTGCCCTGAAAGACTGGCATGATCGGTACGGTGCGGAATTGGTCGCACACTACGGCACGATGCTACAGCTCACCACATCGTCCAGACCAGCTGACATGAATGAAGCGATGCAGCTGGCGTTTGAGCAGGACACCCTTGCACCCTGCACAATTGCTCCATCCGGTGTTTCACTTCTGGAACACGCCGCGACACTCATGCATACAAACCGGTGGTTCCTGCACGATAGACCATAGCTGAATCCATCTGCACCCGCCTATCACGGACGCGGGTGTGGAGATGCACTTGCAGCAGCGGCTCACAGGAGCCATTTCCAACATTTTCGATCCGTACTGGATTCCCGCCTGAGCGGGAAGGGCCTGCCCTGCTCAATGGGTATGACGGCACCTCGCGCTAAAACTTACTTTGCACACTTGCGCAATATTGCGTAGATGTGCATAATTGCACTCAAGTGCACTAAAGCTGCCCGATTCAAGGCCGCTGTGCTGTGTAAATAAAGGAAGAAACCATGGCTTCTACTGACGATATGACCGCCACTCCACCGGCCCGCCTGGATCGGAGGAAGGTCAGGACCCGAAAGGCGCTGATGAATGCGGCCTTGGATCTGCTCGATTCAAGGGGCTACGACGAGGTCATGACCGACGAGATCACCGAATGCGCTGAGATGGGTCGGCGCACCTTCTACAACCACTTCGTGAGCAAGCAGGATTGTTACCTCGCGGCGCTGAAGAACCGCTTCGCCGTCTACGCGGACGATCTCAGGCAATCGCTCGATCCCGACGTCACGGACCCCGCGCTCATGGTCGCCCACATGGCCCCCCGGATGTTTCGGTTGATTGCACTGGACCCGGTGACCGAAAAGCTGATCGAACATCCGAGCTTGCTGACCGAGGCCGTGGCCGACAGCCAGCGCGACCACATGGCGGAGAACGTGGCAGACGGGTTGCTTGCGGAAAGGTTCAAGACCGTGCTGCCCATCGAGTCCCTGGAACCGATTCTCGCCTCGGGATTCATCGGTCTGGTCACCGCATCCATACGACGGCAAAGCCAGGAAGACGACAGTTTGCTCTGGGGCCGATTCGTTCTGCTGAATCTTGGCATTTCTGAAGAAGAAGCCGACGCACTTCTGGAAGCTGCCGCGTCCTGAGCGCATCCCCAATACACCAATAGCCCACCTCGCAGATAGAGCAAAGAGGTACTGAACATGACGCATCACAGAAAACTCATTACGCTTTCCGCCAAGTGGCGCAACGCTATTCGGACAGCGCCGCGAACGGCCGCGCTCCTTGCCAGCACAACCCTCGCCGCACTGCTGATGGGCTGTAGCGACGGCGGCGGCTCAAACGCCGTTGCGCCAGCCAGCGTTGGTCCTCAGGTGGACGACGATCCCTACCCGGTACGCATGCTCGACACTTCGGACATTGAAGACCAGGTGATCGTCGAAGACGACGTCCCGATTGTGGTCACCGATGGCACAACCCTGTCCGCCCGTGTCTTCCGGCCTGACAGTGAAGGCCAGTATCCGATCATCATGTCGTTCACCAGCTACGGAAAGGACAAGGGCCCTGACGGCTACCCGCCGGTGCTGGACAACTCGGAGAACCCCGACTTTGATATGGGCACCTTCACGGTCAGTAACTGGACGACCTGGGAGGGACCCGACCCGGCGTACTGGGTACCGAAAGGCTACGCGGTCATGTATGTGGATGTGCGCGGCTACTATGACTCGGAAGGCGAGGCCAGCATCCTCAGCGAGCAGGACCGGATGGACTTCCACGACGTCATCGAGTGGGCCGGCACCCGGGACTGGAGCAACGGTAGCGTGGGACTGACGGGTGTTTCCTACCTCGCAATTTCACAGTGGGTGGCGGCCGGCGACAGTCCGCCCCCTTACCTGAAGGCCATCATGCCCTGGGAGGGCCAGACCGATGCCTACCGGGAGGTTCTGTACCACGGCGGCGTTCCGGAAACGGCCTTCACCCAGTTCTGGGTGGGGCGGGTGAACAGCGGCGCCAATACGCCTCCGCTACCGCCGGTGCAGGACTTCCAGCGCATTCACAAAAGCCCGCCGCTGATGAAGCGAATTCTGTCGGAGTCTCCCCAGGTTGCTCAACCGGAGATGGTCACGGTACCCGCACTCATCTGCGCCACCTGGTCGGACCAGGGGCTGCACACCCGCGGGTCTTTCGAGGCGTTCAAGCACGCCAGTTCGCCGCAGAAGTGGTTGTACACCCACGGGCGCCAGAAGTGGGCGGTCTACTACAGTGACGAGGCCCTGGAGTTGCAGGAGAGGTTCTTCGATCACTTCCTCAAGGGGGCGTCCAACGGCATGGACGACCTGCAGCCCGTCCGCCTTGAAGTGCGTGAAAGCCTCGACAGCTACGAAGTACGCTATGAAAACGAGTGGCCGATCGCCCGTACCCAGTACCAGACGCTGTACCTTGATGCTGCACTGGGAGAGCTGAACCAGTCGCCGCCTGAGCAGGCCGCCGCGGCTGACTACGACCCCGGCTACGGTGGCGCCACCTTCAATCTTGTCTTCGACCAGGACACCGAGATCACCGGCAACATGAAGTTGAAGCTGTGGGTGTCTGCCAGCGAGGGGGAAGACATGGACCTGTTCGTCGGCGTCAAGAAGCTGGATGTCAGGGGCGAGGAAGTTAACTTCTATGCCAAGACGGGCTATACACTCGGCCCCGCGGCAATGGGCTGGCTGCGGGTGTCAGAGCGCGAGCTCGACCAGGAAAAATCGACGCCGTGGCAACCGGT
Organism: Halieaceae bacterium; assembly: GCA_965601975.1. GTDB lineage: Bacteria > Pseudomonadota > Gammaproteobacteria > Pseudomonadales > Halieaceae > JANQIO01. The sequence goes on along the minus strand of OZ271856.1, from coordinate 3,283,698 downwards.
GCTGACCCATGAAAATCCGCAGCCGATCACCGCCAACGAAATCGTGTCCGTCGAAATCGAGATACTGCCCAGCAGCACGCTGTTCAGGGCGGGCGAATCGCTGCAGTTGGTCATTCAGGGCGCGGATCTATTCGAGCACCCCTTGATGGCCCATGAATACGCCAGTGAGGTCAATCTCGGTACCCACAGCATCCACACTGGTGAGCAGTACGACTCCCACCTCCTGATGCCCGTCATTCCCTAGGATGTCTGACGGCTCGGCGCAGGAGTGGCGCCGAGTCGTCTCAGGGGATCAGGCCTTCCAGGCCATCGATGCGCAGTGAGTAGAGTCGCTGCTCCCTCAGCATATCCCCGCTCTCCCGCAGCTGATCCAGGTCATCCCTCACGTGCAGGAACAGGCCGCTCAGCGCGCCGTAGTCGCCGGTGACGAGTCTGCACACCCGCTCGCCGATGTCTTCCGGCTGGTTGAACTCGCTTTCCGGTATCTCCTTGATGAAGGGGAGGTTGCGGGTCATATCGGTGAGTACCAGGCCTGGGCTGATGCAGAACACCTGCACGCCGGTGTCGGCGAGGTCCGCGTGCAGGCAGTCAGTGAATCGGGCCAGGGCGGCCTTGCTGGCGGCGTAGGCTGTCGCGCCGGGCATGGGGCGGACGGCAATATAGCTGCCGATGTTGATGATGAACCCGTGGCCGCGTTCAATCATGCCGGGCAGTACCGCGTGGCTGTAGAGCATGGGGCCCTTGATGTTGGTCTCCTGCACCCGCCACCAGTCATCGACTGACATGTCCACGAAAGACTGCGGACCCTGCTCCTTGTCGGTGCCGCCGATGCCGGCGTTGTTGATCAGCACGTCCACCGGCCCCAGGTCTTTCTCGACCTCGTCGATCACCGCCTGGGTGTGAGAGGCATCGGTCACGTCTGCGTCGATGGCGACACCGCCGGGCAGTTCGTGCACCACCTCTGCAAGCATTTTATTATCGCGCCCGGTGACGGCGACCCGGTGCCCCTGGTTAGCCAGGGCGATGGCCATGGCGCGGCCCAGTCCGCGGCTGCCGCCGGTGATCAGCACATTTTTGGCGTCCATGCGATGCTCTCCCAATGGTTGTCACCCGTGATTATAAACAGGCGCGCAAACCGGCGCTCCTCGAATTCCGTGGCGTGTTCCGTATCCCACTTCGAAGATTTTTTAAACAAATTCAGTCACTTGACTGGTAGGCTTTCCGAGTAGAGAAACGTGAGCAAACTCCGAAGGAACGGACCATGAAGAATAAGGAAATCAAACAGGCCGCCTTTGAGCGGCTGACCAACGGGGAAAACAAGCACGATGTGTACGCCGAGCTTGTCGAGCAGGGCGCCAAGCCCAAGAAGGCAGCCCATTACATCGCGTCTTATCCTGACCCTGAATTAGCGCGTAAACACCGCTGGAAAATCCGCGGCGCCATGGCGGTGGCTATTGTGCAGGGCTTGTTTGCGGCGTTGGCTATCCTGGGGGCGTTGGGCGGGGAATCGGTTCAGGCCGCACTGTATGGCGTCGCCTTTGTGCTTTGCTTCCAAGCACTTTTTGCCTGGGGCTTTAGCCGTCCCTCGGCATTCGCCTTCAACGCCTTCATTCTTCTCAACTTTATTTCAATGGTGAAGAGCTTTGCCGGCGCGGCATCGATGGAAGTGGGAAGTTGGATTGGCCTGGTGATCGCTTTCGCTATGCTGGCCTATGTGTACTACGTGAGAGACCTCGTCTTCCCCGATTTCGCGGGCATCTCGCCGCGCAAGAAAGGGTCGGAGTACATATTCAGCTCTCAACCGGCCTAGTTGGAAAAGCGCCCTGTGCGTTGTAAAGGTTAACCCCAGCCCTGTGGGTCAAACGACAGGGTCGGCCCCTGGTCGGTTTTCTCAAGTGCCAGCTTGGCCAACTCCCGCGGCGTGAAGTCGCCGCTGACAGCCTCGGGGCCATCTTCCGCGCAGACAGTCAGCACGTCGATGTTCTGGGGCTTCAGTTCGTGGGCAAGAGTCTCGCCGAAGCGCCGGGTGGTGCCGGTGAGGTCCAACATGATGATGCCGCTGTGCTTGCGCGCCCGCAGCCGGGGCATGAATACCCGGGTCAGTGAACTGATCAGGGAGCCCGCATGCTTCGGGTGTCCCGCGGCCACGCCGCAGACGAACAGGCCGATGTCCATGTCTTCCGTGTTGGCGTAAAGCGTTTCCGCACAGTGCCGGCCGTCGATATCGGTCTCGAACAGCTCGACGTTGACCCCCTCGTGATCTTCCAGTCGCGCTTCCAGTGGCTGTAGCTTGTCGGGATGGGCGCAGGGCAGCAGCAGGTCGAAGCCGCCCTTGGCGAGTTCGGAGGCGAAGGCTTCGCCGGGCTCGGCGGTCACCTCCATGACCAGCGCGGTGGGCCCGTAGCGTTGCAGGAATTCGTAGGGGTGCATGGTGTTTCCCTGTATGGCGAAGGCGCACAATCTACTGCATTTGCCCGGGGCTTTCGAGCTTCTGCCTATACTGGGTTCACCGGACTGACCCGAGACACTGCCATGCCCTTCGAGCGAACCCGCCTCGCCTGCTTTGCCACACTGCCCGACGGACACGGCTTCGAGGCCACGGTCGCATCGGCGGCGCGGGTGGGATTCGAGGAATTTGCCATTTGGCTCATGTCCATCGACGAGGCGCGCAATGAGCTGGGCAGCCTCGAAGCCGTGAAGACCTGTCTCGATCGGCACGGCATTCGCGCCAGCGTCCTGGAACTGCTGCACGCCTGGTCATTCCCTGACGAGGCCCTGGTTGCCGAAGAGCGCGCCGTGATGCAGGCCGCGGTGGAGATATTCGATCCGGAGGTGGTGCTGGCGGCGACGCTGGCGCCCAGCCTGGCACCGGGGGCTATCGAGGCCTTGAAGGCCCACTGCCAGGCCTTCGCCCCCCGCCGAGTGGCCCTGGAGTTCCTGCCATTCGGTGGCGTGCCGGACCTGGCGGCGGCCCTGGCCGTGATCGAGCAGGTGGGCGAGGACAATCTCGGTCTGGTATTCGACAGCTGGCATTTTGCCCGCTCGGGGGCTGACTACGACCTGCTGGAGCAGGTGCCCGGCGAGCTGATTCACTTCATCCAGCTCAATGACGCCGCGGTACAGGCCCCCGACGACATCTTCACCGAAACCATGACGGCGCGGCTCCGTCCGGGGGAGGGTGTGATCGATTGGCCGCGGCTGGTGGGGATACTCTCGGCCAAGACCCTGCATTGCCCGATCGGGAGTGAACAGTACTCCGACGCGGTGAAGGCTATGGATATTGACGTTGCAGGTAAGTACCTACTTCGCTCGGTCGAGGACATTCTTCAGAAACCCGGTTTGTAAAACCCCTAAAGATATTCCGCCAATGGTCGGTAACGTTGATAACTGCATATACCAACGAGACCGTAAAAATGGCAGAAGTGTACGTCAAGGAGTTGATGTCCGGTGTGCCGGCGACTGCGACGCCCTCGATGACCCTGGGCGAAGTTGCCGAGCTGATGGTGGCGACCTCGTCATCGTTCATGCTGGTGGGATGCGAGAAGTATCCGCAGGGAATCATCACCGAGCGGGATCTCGCCCGGGTGCTGGTGGCCTCCCAGCAGGAACTGGGGCTGCTGCGCGGTAAGGTAACCGATTACATGTCGTCGCCGGTAATCACCGTCAATGAGAACGAGACCCTCTACGAGGCCGTGGTCGTTGCCCGTACCGAGCGCGTTCGACACCTGCCGGTGGTCGATGATGATGACAAGCTGGTCGGCATCGTGACCGATCGGGACCTCGCTCACGCGCACTTCCACGTGGTGGAAATGCAGACCTCACTGATCGAGCGGTCCATCGCCAAGGAAACCCGTGAACTGTTGCAGGCCAACCAGGAGCTTCAGGCCATGTCCATGGAAGATCACCTTCTCGAAATCGGCAATCGCCGTGCCATGGAAGTCGACCTCGTGCACACACACGCGGCCTATGAGCGATTTGGCCGCCCCTACGGTGTGGTGCTGATCGACGTCGATTACTTCAAGAAGTACAACGACCACTACGGTCACCAGGCGGGCGATACGGCGCTCAAGCTGGTCGCGAATTTCCTGCAGGATGAACTGCGCACCAACGACCGCCTCTACCGCTTCGGTGGCGAGGAACTGCTGTTGCTGGTACCGGCTTCCGATGCGATGAACAGCGCGCGCTGTGCCCACCGCCTGGTAAACGCCCTGTCTGACTCTGACCTGCCTCACCCGGCCAGCCCGCTGGGCAAGCTGACGGTCAGTGCCGGTGCCGCCGTCGCCACATCTACCACCAATGTTTCCTGCTGGAAAGAGGTGGTCGAGCTGGCCGACCAGGCCCTGTACCGGGCCAAGGCCGGCGGCCGCAACCGCGCAGTGTTCGCCGAGCAGGAGATGCCGAGCGAGGAAGACAGCAAAGTCGTGGAGATGCGCCAGTAGCATTCCAGGCCGCCTTCCTTGCTTTTTGGCTGGCCTAAATTGACCACAATCCGGGGATGAGATGTCGCTGATGCAGGCGACATAATGTGGGCCGCACAACAATAACAGCGAGGCCCCGGTTTGTTCTTCCGCAAGCTCAAACACACGGCGTTCATGAAGTTCGCCGCTTTCATGCTGCAATTCGCTCCCGGCGTGTCCTATATGGCCTTCGCCGGCGAGGGCAGCGCTCGCAGCCTCTGCCGCCATATCGCCAGCAACGGCATTCGCAAACTGCTGGTGGTCACCGACAAGCCCCTGCGCGAATTGGGCATTGTTGACCAGGCCCTGGCCGGGCTGGCGGAGCAGGGCGTTCAAATCGCAATCTATGACGGGGTTCTGCCGGACCCGACCTACCGCATGGCCGCAGAAGCCAAGGCGCTGTATGAGAGTGAGGGGTGCGACGGCATCCTGGCGATCGGCGGAGGCTCATCGATCGATGCGGCCAAGGTCGTGGGCGTGTCCCTGACGCATCCCGGCGACCCCAGCGAGTACGTCGGCTGGGGTCTTGCCAAAGAAGACCTGCCGCCGTTCTTCGCAATCCCCACGACTGCCGGCACCGGTTCCGAAGCCACCATGGGCGCCGTGATTTCCGACAACGACACCCACGAGAAAGGCATCATCTCGGGCCGGGGCCTGCTGCCCCGGGCGGCCTGCCTGGACCCCTCCCTGATGACGGGGCTGCCGCCACACATCACTGCCGCCACCGGCATGGATGCGCTGACTCATGCGGTAGAAGCTTATATCGGCATCTGGGATCGCGGAGACAGCAAGGAGAAAGCGGCGGCCGCGGCAAAACTGATCTTTACCCACCTGCCGGAGGCCTGCAGCAACGGCTCCGATGTCGGTGTGCGCGAAGCCATGGCCCAGGCCGCCTACATGGCGGGCCAGGCCATCAACCAGGTCAACGTGGGCAATGTTCATGCCATCGCCCACCAGCTCGGTGCCCGTTACGGGGTGCCGCACGGGCAGGCCAATGCCATGGTCATGCCCCACGTGCTGGACCTGTGCAAGGACGCTGCCAGTGTGCGCCTGGGCGAGCTCGGCCAACAGGTGGGCTGCAGCAGTGTGGACGAGTTCATCCTGGCCATCCGGCAGTTGAACGACTCCCTGGGCTTGCCGACAAAAGTCGAGGGCCTCAAGAGCGAAGACTTCCCTGCCATTGTCGAGGGCGCACTGGCGGAGGCGGACGGTTACGCGGTGCCCTACATGATGAGCCCGGACGACGTTCGCCACGTACTAACCCAATTGAGTTGAATCAGAGACAGAGATGAGCACTGCCACCAACGCCGTTCAGCAGGCCTGCCAACCTGCCGACGTACTCAACGCCGAGCTGATGGGTCATGAAGACACCATGCACGGCATCTTCGACTACCTGCGTGAACACGACCCCGTGTCCTGGGTAGAGCATCCCGACTACGACCCGTTCTGGTCCCTGACTCGCTACGACGACATCAAGTTCATCGGCAGCAACAACGACCGCTTCCTGAGTGCGCCGCGCACGGTGCTGGTGCCGGTGGAGATGGAGAAGCTGTTTGTCGAGAAGTTCGGCACTCGCAACGGCCTGGAAACGCTGATCCACATGGATCGGCCCAAGCACCTGAAACTGCGCAAGGTGACCCGGGAGTGGTTCCTGCCGCGCTCCATCCAGAAGCTCGACGCCGAGATCAGGGAGTTGTGCAAGGAATACGTCGACAAGATGCAGGACATGGGCGGCGAGTGCGACTTCGTCAAGGACATCACCCTGCTCTATCCGCTGCGCGTGATCATGTCGATCCTGGGCCTGCCGCGCGAGAGCGAGGACACCATGCTGCGGCTGACCCAGGAGATCTTCGGCGGCCAGGACCCGGACCTCGCGCGCGATCCCGAGGGCCTGGACTTCAACGCCGACACCATTCTCGAGTTCGGCGCCTACTTCGACGAGGTGATCCGGGACCGCAAACTGAATCCCCAGGAAGACCTGGCAACGGTGCTGGCCAACGCCGAGGTGGACGGCAAGCCCATGGAGCCCCTGGACCAGCTCAGCTATTTCATCATCGCCGCCAGTGCCGGGCACGACACGACGTCTGCCACGCTGGGTGCCGGCATGAAGGCGCTGCTGGACAATCCCGACCAGATGGAGAAGTGGCGGGACACCCCGGACCTGGATGATAACGGCGCCAAGGAATTGATGCGCTGGGTGTCGCCGGTGCGGCACATGGTGCGCACCGCCACCGAGGACATCGAGCTGCATGGCAAGCAGATCAGGAAAGGCGACAATCTCGTGCTCTGGTTCCCCTCGGCCAATCGCGACCAGTCGGTGTTCGGCAACCCGAATGAACTCGACATCACCCGTGACCCGAAGCTGCACCTGGCATTCGGCTACGGCTCGCACATGTGCCTGGGGCAGCACCTGGCTACCCTGGAGGTGGCGCGTTTCTTCCGGGAGCTGCTGCCGCGACTGGAGTACATCGAAATGACGGAGGATCCCACCTGGATCCACGCCATCTTTGTGGGCGGACTGAAGTCCATGCCCGTGAAATACAAGTTCAAGTAGGAGCGGAACGTGCAAGCCATCAGACTCACTGCGCCCGGCGGTATCGACAACCTCAAGCCCGCCGACATCGAGCCCCGCGACCCCGGCCCGGGTGAAATCCGGGTGCGCAACCACGCCAGCTCCCTGAACTTTCACGACTACGTGGTCGCCATCGGCATGATTCCCACCGAGGACGGACGCATTCCCATGTCCGACGGCGCCGGCGTGGTGGAGGCCGTGGGCGAGGGCGTTACCGAATTCGCTGTGGGCGATAAGGTGATGAGCGTGTTCTTCCCCAACTGGGAAGACGGCAAGGCGACCGCGGTACGGCTCAGCGAGGTACCTGGCGATATGGCGGACGGCTTTGCCGCTGAAACCGTCACCATGCCGACGCGCTGCTTTACCCGCATTCCCGATGGCTACAGCTTCGAACAGGCGGCGACTTTGCCCTGCGCCGCGCTGACCGCGTGGCGGGCACTGATGGTCGAAGCAAAAGTTAAGCCCGGCGACATTGTGCTGGTGCAGGGCAGCGGTGGCGTGTCGGTGTTCGCACTGCAGATGGCCAAGGCGGCGGGCTGTACCGTGATTGCCACTTCCTCCAGCGACGACAAGCTGGCGCGGCTCAAGGAACTGGGGGCGGACATGCTCATCAACTACAAGGAGCACGAGGAGTGGGGAAATCGTGCACTGGAATTGACCGGCGGCTATGGCGCTGACGTGATCGTGGAGGTCGGCGGTTCCGGTACCTTGCCCCAGTCCGTGCGCGCGGTCGCGTTCAGCGGTCATATCTCCATGATCGGCGTGCTCACCGGTATCAGCGGGGAAGTCCCCACCGCCGAGATGTTCCAGAAGAATGCGGTGATCAACGGCATTACCGTGGGTTCGCGCCAAGACCAGCTCGACATGGTGACGGGTATCGAGGCCAACGGGCTCGAGCCTGTGATCAGTAACACGTTCGGCCTGGCCGAGCTCCCCGATGCCTTCCGTCTACAGGAGGCCCAGGGTCACTTCGGCAAAATCTGCCTCTCGTTCTAAATACTCGCACTACCGGCGGCGCCTGCGCGGCGCCGTCGTCCTACACTTAAGCGCTCTACCTGACTGGAGCGCGCCATGAAAATCGGTCTCTGCCTTCCCTACATGAAAGCCGGCATGACCCGCGAGGACTATCACGCGTGGTTTCGGCATATCGACCAGGGACCTTTCCACAGCCTGTCCTGCGGCGAGCGCATCATCGGCCCGACCATGGACATGCGCATCCTGTTGACCGCCGCCGCTACCGTCACCGAGCGCGTCGAGATCAACACGTCACTGTATGTGCTGCCGATGCACAACGCGGTACGCGCCGCCAAGGAGATTGCCACGCTGGATATTTTGAGCGGCGGTCGACTCACGGTAACACTCGGCTACGGTGGCCGTGAACAGGACTATCGCGCCGTCGGCGCGGAGTACAAAGGTCGACATGCGCGCATGGACGAGCAGGTTGAAACCATTCGCAGCATCTGGAATCAACAACCACCTTTCACAGGTGTGGATCCTGTGGGACCAAAACCAACTTCTGAAAATGGCCCGCGCCTTCTTACCGGCGCGATGGGTCCCAAGGGTATGGCGCGCAGTTCACGCTGGGCAGACGGTGTGTATGCGTGGTCGGGCAACGGCGAACATCACGAAATCGAGAACACGCTGAAGCTGGCCGAGCGCTGCTGGGAGGAAGCGGGTCGCGACGTTTCGCCCTATAAATTAGGGGGTTTCTGGTACACCCTGACCGATGACGGTCAGCCCACGCTTTACGACTACGTGTACAAGTACTTGTTGATTGCCGGCGAAGATATCGCGAAGTGGATGGCGGACAGCGTGCACCGAAGCAATCGCGATGCGGTGCGTGAAGCGCTCGACAATCTCGAGGCAGCAGGTTGTGAAGAGGCGATGCTGTCACCGGTGACGGGAGAACTTTCCGAAATTGATCGTCTTGTCGACATAATCGAGACGCGTTGACCCGTTCACAAAAGGCAAAATTTCTGTTTTTTCTCGGAGTTTAATGGGGCTACACTGTGACTGCGGTACCAAACCCATTACGGAGTGCGGACAGATGTTGGAGAAAGAACTGAAAGAAGCCATAAGAATGGCCGAGCGCGCGAACAAAGAAGTAAACAAAATGCGCACTCGTCTGTTGGCTGAAGCAGAAAAAGCAGTAAAGCAAGGCAAGAGGGAATTGCAGGCAGCGCGCAAGAAGCAGAAAGCTGCAAACAATCGACTCAAGCGAGCGCGTGCGTCACTGGCGAGGCGCCCGACGACTGAGAACCGCAAGCAGGTTGACCAGCTGATGAAGCAGGCAGCCGCAATGCGCGATGCGACAATGGAAATTGCGAAAGTAGTCGCCGATGCAGTCGAGCGTCTTCTGCCGATCAAGGCCGATGCCATCCTCGAAGAGCGTAAGGCCCGTGCGGCCGATCGTGCTGCGGAGATGGTAGAGAAGGCAGCAGCGCGTCAGTCGGCGCGTCGCCAGAAATCTGCGGCGAAGAAAGCTGCGAAGAAGAAACCTGCTGCCAAGAAGAAGGCTGCGGCGAAGAAGAAAGCTGCTCCCAAGAAGAAGAAAGCAGCCGCCAGGAAGAAGGCAGCTCCGAAGCGCAAGGCAGCCGCCAAGAAGAAGGCAGCTCCCAAGCGTAAGGCAGCGGCCAAGAAGAAGGCAGCTCCCAAGCGTAAGGCAGCGGCCAAGAAGAAGGCAGCTCCGAAGCGTAAGGCAGCTCCGAAAAAGAAAGCAGCCGCCAAGAAAAAGGCAGCTCCCAAGCGGAAAGCCGCTCCGAAGAAAGCCAGGCCAAAGCGGAAAGCCGCCTGAGCCTGATCGCACAAACTTTATGATAACGGCGCCTGAGGGCGCCGTTTTTGTTTCCACCAGAGTCGCACGTCGACATTCTGTTGCATTTAATGGACTAATCGGTCCATAATGGCGCTCCCTCACGAGAGACGCCATGGCTCGACCGCTCGAATTCGACCGCGATGCCGCACTGGATTCGGCCCTGCGCCTGTTCTGGCAACAGGGCTATACCGCAACATCGCTCAGCCAGCTCCTGCACGCCATGCAGATCAGCCGCAGCAGCTTCTATGCTGCTTATGGAGACAAGCGCTCTCTCTTTATTGAGGTGTTGGCCCTGTTCCGGAAGAGGACCGCGGCGATTCTGGAGGAATGCCGCGAGCGCTACGGTGCACACCGCGCCGTGACCGAGTTCTTTCGCCACACCATGCTGGGTGTTCCCGCCCGTCGCACTCGCCGCGGATGCATGATGGTAAATACGGTGTTGGAACTGGCCGACGTCGACGACGAGCTCAGTAGTGTCGCAAGCGCCCACCTAGACACCATCGAACAAGGCTTCGAGCAATGCCTGCGCGACGCACGGCGCGCTGGCGAGCTCCCGGCCAGGTCTGATCCCGCAGCGTTGGCGCGCCACCTGATGCTGCTGAACCAGGGTTTACGGGTGGCGAGCCGCCAGGGCAAGAGCCGGCGCGAACTTGCCGAACTGATCAACTCATCATTACCCATGGTCGGGCTGCCGCAGGCTGCCTGACGCGCTCCAAGGTGCAACAATGATTTCAGCAGATATGCCCTACCAGAAGAAATTCCAGGATGTGAACGGCAAGCGCATTGCCTACGTGGAGGAGGGCGAGGGTGACCCCATCGTGCTGCTTCACGGCAACCCGACCTCGTCCTATTTATGGCGCAACGTGACCCCCCACCTGCTCGACAGCGGTCGCGTCATCGTCCCCGACCTGATCGGCCAGGGCGACTCCGAGAAGCTGCCGGTCGAAGACGGTCCCGACCGCTACACGTTTGCGGTGGTCTACGAATACCTGGCCGGCCTGCTGGAAGCGCTTGGCGTCACCGACAAGGTGACCCTGGTGATTCACGACTGGGGCAGCGCGCTTGGCTTTCACTGGGCGCAGAACCATGCCCAGGCGGTGCGCGGTATCGCCTACATGGAAGGCATTGTCATGCCCATCGACTGGGATGACTGGCCGGAAGGCGCCCGCGGCGCCTTCCAGGGCTTCCGCTCACCCAAGGGCGAGGAGCTGATCCTGGAGCGCAACATGTTTATCGAGGCAATCTTGCCCTCCGCGATCGTTCGCGACCTGACCGAGGAGGAGATGGCGGCATACCGCGCGCCTTTCGAGAAACCCGAAGACCGGCAGCCCACATTGAATTGGCCGCGGCAGATTCCTATCTCTGGTGAGCCTGCGAACATGGTGGAGTTGGTGGCCAGCTACGGAAAGTGGCTGGAGACTACCGATCATCTTCCTAAACTGTTTATCAACGCCGAGCCGGGCTCCATACTGATCGGCCGCCAGCGCGAGTACTGCCGGAGCTGGCCCAACCAGGTCGAAGTCACGGTGAAGGGCGCGCACTTCGTGCAGGAGGATTCACCGGATGAGATCGGTGAAGCCGTGGCGCACTGGATGAAAACACTCTAGCGGCAGCGCAGGTCGCCGTCGCACGGACACTCATAACACAGGAGTACAACAACATGGCCGACGCTCCCGCTTACGTGGTCGCGAATTTCCAGGTTCACGATGCAGACACCTACCGCCTGTATGAAAAAGGCTTCTTTCCGATCTTGAAGAAGCACGGGGGTGAGTTCTTTACCTTCGACGACAACACGGTCACGTTTGAGGGCTCGGCGCCGCGCACCGGCAGGATGGTGCTGTTCAAGTTCCCGAACGCCGAAGCCGCGACGGCCTGGTACAACGACCCCGACTACCAGGCACTGTCCGAACATCGCCGTGCGGGTACCAACCTGGAATTTCTCACCATGCTCCACGGCCTGCCGCCGCGGGATTGATCAAGGGGGCAGTCAGGCGCGAACTACAGATGCGAAGAGGTCACGGGCCTCTTCGAGTTTTCCGCCGATGGGGTAGTTCGGGTCCAGCGCCCAGTTCACGATCAGGGTGTTGGTGGTGCCTACCACCATGTCTGCCAGCAGGTCCGGGCTGAAGGCCCTGTTGGTATCTCCCTCCGCCTGGCCACGGGCAAACATCCTGGCCAGGTGATCCCGTAAGGAATCGCTGACCTCCCGCAGATGGTTGTCGTCCTCCAGCGAGCCCGGAGCGAGGACGATCAGTGCCCGGTCGATGGCCGTGTAGCCGGCCAGATTGTCTTCCATGTAGCTGATCATGGCCGATACCCGTGACGGGGTGTCAGCCTGCTCCGCCATGATGCGCTGCATCATATCGTCTGCGGTGAACTGGACCCGGCTCCGGCTCAGGGCCTGCAGCAGCGCCTGCTTGTTGGGGTAGTGGCCATAGAACGTGCGGCGCGCCACGTCGGCACCCTCACAGATCTGTTCGATGCTGACCTCATCGATGCCGTGCTCCTTGAACAGCCGATAGGCGGCCTGTTCGATGCGGTCTCGAATCTCCTGCTTGCGCTTTTCTCGCCGCCCGGGCTGTTGGACGGCGGAGTCCAGATTGTCAGTCGCTTCCATAGCGCAGGGGTGTGCCTGTTGCATCTGTCGTGTCGATAGACTATAAAAGTATACAACTGTGCAAGAATGCTCAAGTGTGAAAGCAATATTTCTTCACCCTGGAGCCCGCAAAAAGTCGAAAACTGTCAGTATTTCAAGAGGTTAACCCATGTCCGAACGTTTGATTGTCGTCTCATCCGACTGCCACGCCGGTTTGCCGATCTGGGACTACAAGCCCTACCTGGACGAGAAGTATCACGAAATGATGGACATGGCCGTGCCCATCCAGGTCGAGATGACCAGGAAGGCCGAGGCCAGTTTCCTGATCAAGGAGATCAACGACGAGTGGCGCCAGGGCATCGAGCAAGAGCTGACGGGCGCCTGGGACTACGACGAGCGCGTTCGGATGCTGGACAAGGACGGCATCGCTGCCGAGGTCATCTTCGTCGACGGTATTACCGAAACCAACACCCCGCCGTTCGGCGCGGGCCTGTCCCTGCCCACCAAGGACATCGTGCCGGAGCTGCAGTGGGCGGGCGCCATGGCCCACAATCGCTGGCTGGCGGAACTGTGCGCCAACAATCCCGCGCGGCACATCGGTGTGGCGATCATCCCGCTGCTGTGGGACGTGGATGAGGCGGTAGAGAAGGTGCGCTGGTGCGCGGAGCAGGGCTTCCGCGCCGTGATGATTCCTTCCATGACCAACGACTTCCCCGGCTACAACCACACCAAGTACGACCCGTTCTGGGCCGCCTGTGAGGACCTGGGCATTATCATCCACTTCCACTCGGGTCCCGGTCCAATGTCAGATTACTTTGGCACGGGATGGCCCGAGGAATCTGCCGACGACCATGTGGGTGCGATGGGTATCTATGTGTCCGAGGTGATGTGGTGGCTGTACCGCCCCCTCAGCTTCATGATCTGGGGCGGCGTGTTCGAACGCTTCCCGAAACTCAAGGCGGTGATCACTGAAGGCGGCACCACCTGGATGCTGCCCAGCTGGCTGCGCATGCTGGACCACAATTACACCGACGTGCATCACTCGGCGAAGCTGGGCGACTTCCGCAGCCACCTGTCCATGAAGCCCAGCGACTACTTCAAGCGCAATATCGGCGTCGGCGCCTCCTGCATCCCGCGGGCGGATATGGAAGTGCGCGAGGAGGTGGGCGTCGACCGGATGATGTGGGGCAGCGACTTCCCGCATCCCGAGGGTACCTGGCCCCAGACCGAGTCGATCCTCGACGATGTGTTCAAGGGCTTCCCGGAAGACGACGTGGCCGCCATCCTCGGCCGCAATGCCGTCAATTTCTACGGATTGGACGAAGCGGAACTGCAGGGGATTGCCGATCGCATCGGGCCCGAAGCCAGCCGATTTCAATAGGGACGGAGACGAACTATGAACAGTGTTGCTGAACCCGTAAACACCGAGCTGCTGGGCGACTGCGAGTCCAAGGACCAGACCCAGCTGCCATTCCCCATTGGCTGGTACTCCGTCGAGCGAGCCCACAACCTGGCGAAGGGCGAAGTGAAGCCCATCTATGCCTTCGACCGCGAGCTGGTGTTGTACCGGACCCGCGAGGGGGAGGCAGTGGTGCTGGACGCGTTCTGCCCGCACCTGGGCGCGCACCTGGGCCACGGCGGTCGCGTGATTGGCGACGGCATCCGCTGCCCCTTTCACGGCTGGGTCTTCGGCCGCGACGGCAACTGCACCGAGATTCCCTACTGCGACAGCATTCCCGAGCGGGCGAAGGTGCGCAGCTGGCACGTCAATGAGACCAACGGCGACATCATGGTCTGGTACCACCCGGCCGGCGAGGCGCCGACCTTTGAATTGCCCGAGGTGCCGGAACTGTCCGATGAGGAATGGAGCGAACCCCAGCATTGGGAGTTCACCATTCCCAACCACGTGCAGAACATTGCCGAGAACGTGTGCGACCCGGAACACTTCCAGTACGTACACCGCCAGCAGAACACGCCGCCCAACGAGGTGACCATCGCCGACGACGGCCGGGTGCTGACCCTGGTGGCGGAGGCCGAGGCCACCGACCGCAGCCCCGCGAACACGCTGACGGCGGTCGTCCACAACCCGGGCCTCGCCATTGTGCGCACCCACTACGGGCCGGGTGCGGAGATGCTGGTGTATTCCACCGCGCAGCCCACCAAGCTCAACGAGACACATATGCGCTGGACGCTGACCGTGCGCAAGGAGATCGTCGACCTGGCCGGGGATGACGTGATGGAAGGCATCAAGAGCGGAATTTTCGACGACTACCCGATCTGGGAGCACAAGATCTACCGGGAGAAGCCGGTGTTCTGCCAGGGGGATAAAACCCTGGTGCTGTTCCGGAAGTGGGTACGCCAGTTCTACCTGCAGGACTAAAACAAGATAACCAGAGGACAAGCCCATGAGTAACGCGCCCCAGGGACCCACCGGCGATATCATCAACTGGCCGATGCTGAAGATCGTCTACCGCACCGACCCCGACAAGATCGCGGCCCTGCTGCCCCCCGGCATCGAGCCGGGCGCCAAGCCCCACGTGAACCTGACCATCTACAACTTCCCGGTGCCGGACGTGCCCGAGTACGGCATCGTGACCACCGTGGATGCGGACTACAACGGCACCGCGGGTGAATACACCCTGGGTTACGGCATCGACCAGGAGTCGGCGATTTTCATTTCCCAGGAAACGAACGGCCAGCCCAAGTATCCCTGCGAGACCCACTATTACCGCATGATGAACAAGGTCGCCGCGCGCTGTACGCACCAGGGCTATACCTTTGTCGAGTTCGAGGGCGAGTCGACCGGTGAGGCCGACCCCCAGGACGAGTGGGTGCAGAACGAGTGGTGGATCAAGGTGTCCCGCGCTGTCAGCGTCGGCGGCCCCGCCACCGGGTACGACTTCCCGCCGCACGTGGTGCACGTGATGAGCAAGTACGGCACCGCGCACCGTGAGAAAGTGAACGGCACCCTGACCCTGCGCGACAGCCCCTGGGACCCGCTGGCCAGCAAGCTGCCCATGCGCGAGCAGGTGTCTGCTCACCTGTGGTGGCCGATATTCCTCGACCGGCAGATTACCCTCGCCGGCCCGCTGGATCCGGACGGCTTCCTGCCCTTCGCCGATACCATCTCAGGGTCCCGCTGGCCCGGCCTCAACGGCGCCCCGGCACCGGAAAGCGACAGCTCCGAGGCTGCCTGAATCGGGGTCAGAGTAAAATATTTTGCTTGATGGGGTCAGAGTAAGGGACTTACTCTGACCCCCCACTCTATTCACCCCTTACGCTGTACCTTCATGGATCATCTACCTCTCAAGCTCGATTTCGAGGGCGCACACAATTTCCGCGATATGGGCGGCTACCCCCTGGAAGGCGGCCGCAAGGTGCGGGAAGGGCGCCTGTTCCGCTCTGATCACCTGGGGCGACTGACCGACGTCGACCAGGAACTGCTGGACGAGATCGGTGTGCGCACGGTGATCGACCTGCGCCGGCGTGAAGAGCGGGACGAGGTGCTCGATCGCGTCGACAATCCCGCGGTGGAGCATGTGTGGCTGCCGGTCAGCGCCGAGGCTGCCGACGTGGTCACGCTGCGCCGCAGCCTGGAGCGGGGCGAGATGGGCCCCGATGACGCCATGAATTTCCTGCGCATGGCCAACCGGCAGTTCGTGGAGATCTTCAGCCAGGTCTTCAGCGACTTCCTGCACCTGCTGCTCGAAGAGGAACGCTATCCGATTGTATTCCACTGCTCCGCCGGCAAGGACAGGGCGGGCTATGCCGCCGCGATGACGCTCTTTGCCCTGGGTGCAGACGAGGACACCGTGATGCACGACTACCTCGCCACCAATCACATCACTGCGAACTACGTGGAAGGGCTGGTGGATGGCGTGATGGAAATGTTCGGCTCGGCCAAAGCGTTGACGGGCGATGCCCTGCGCCGGCTGATGCAGGTAGAGCGCGAGTACCTGGGCGGTGCACTGCAACTTATTGGCGAGCGTCACGGCGACGTGCACAGTTACATGGACAGTGCGCTGGACTTTGACGCGGAAAAGCGCCAGCATCTCGCGCGAATTCTCGCCGACTAGTCAAAGGTTTCCCCTCCCATGAAAACAGTGTCCGCAATCGCGGTGGGCCTGCTGTTGCAGCTTGCCCTGGTGTCCACCTCCCTCGCCGATTCCCTGGAGGCGCGCCGCGCCGAATTTTCTGCACGGCTCGACCGCATCGCCGCCAACGACGAAGGCCTTGACGATGCGGCGCGGCTGGAGGCCCTGAGCCAGTTTTCGCTGGATCTGCTGCTGTTCGAACGTCCCGGACTTGCCATCGTCCTCGGTGTTCCCGGTGACACCCACCGCTGGCAGGATCTGTCGCCGGCCTCCATCGAGTACCGCCACGCGTCCGATCGCCGCATGCTGGACGTGGTAAACAGCATCGACATTGAAAAGCTGGAGCCGAAGGACCAGCTCAACTACCGGCTGTTTCGCCATATGGTGGAAAGTGGTGTGGCAGGCCAGCGATTCGGTAACGAATACCAGCCCGTCAACCAGCGCAATGGCCCGCAGCAGTCGATCCCCTACTACCTGGACGCCATGCCCACGCGCAACGTCGACGACTATGAGCAGATCCTGGGCCGGCTGCAGAATGCACCGCTGTACATCGAACAGACCGTTGAGCTGATGCGCATTGGCCTCGACAAGGGCATTACGTCGCCAAAAGTGACGATGCGGGACGTGCCCGAACAGGTGCGGAACCTGATGTCAGAGAATCCGGCGGAAAACCCTATGCTGCGCGCATTCCAGGAATTCCCCGACAGTATCCCCGCCACTGAGCAGGCACGCCTGTCCGCCGCTGCGGAAAGGGCACTGGTCGAGGGTGTGCTGCCGGCGCTGCAGCAGCTGCACGACTTTGTGGTGGAGACCTACATCCCCGCCGCTCGCGAGAGTATCGCCCAGTCGGACCTGCCTGATGGCCAGGCCTGGTATGCCTATAACGTGCGCCAGATGACCACCACGGACCTGACGGCCGCGGAGATTCACAAACTGGGCCTGCGCGAGGTGAAGCGCATCCGCGGCGAGATGGATGCCGTGATCGAGGATAGCGGTTTCGAAGGGAGCTTCGAAGAGTTCCTGGTTTTCCTGCGCACGGACCCCCGGTTTTTCTTCACCGAGCGCCAGGACCTGCTGGTGGCCTACCGGGATATCGCCAAGCGCGCGGACGCGGCCCTGCCGAAGATGTTCGGCATGCTGCCGCGGCTGCCCTACGGGGTGGAACCGGTGCCCGCATTCTCCGAAAAAACGACTACCACAGCCTACTATTTCCGTGGCTCCCAGCAGGCTGGCCGCCCGGGAATCTTCTACGCCAATACCTACGACCTGCCCAGCCGGCCCAAGTGGGAGATGGAGGCGCTGACCTTGCACGAGGGCGTGCCGGGCCACCACCTGCAGATCGCCCTGGCCCAGGAAATGGAAGCGGCGCCCTGGTACCGGCAGTTCTCAAGCTTCACCGGCTACATCGAGGGCTGGGGACTCTATTCAGAAAGCCTGGGCGAGGACATGGGTTTCTACCAGGACCCGTATTCGAAATTCGGCGCACTCACCTACGAGATGTGGCGCGCCATTCGCCTGGTCGTCGACACCGGGATGCACAGCATGGGCTGGTCGCGCCAGCAGGCTATCGACTATTTCATGAAGTACGCCGGCAAGTCCGAGCACGACATCACCGTCGAGGTGGATCGCTACATTGTGATGCCGGGCCAGGCCCTGGCCTACAAGCTCGGCCAGCTCAAGATCCTGGAGCTGCGTGAGTATGCGCAGGCGGAGTTGGGTGAGCAGTTCGACATTCGCGATTTCCACGACGCCGTGCTGGGCGACGGCGCCATGCCGCTCAACATCCTCGACGAGCGGATGCGGGACTGGGTGGCGGAGCAGAAAGCCGCGGGCTGATCAGTCGGAGTAACGTTGGCAGGCGTCGATCAGTCGGTCGACGTCTTCATCCGTTACGTCCAGGTGGAACACCCAGCGGTGGCCGTTGATCCTTACGCCGGCCTCGGCGAGGTGCGGTATCAACCCGCCGACGTTCATATCTGGATCCAGCCATACCATATTGCTGTCGGGTTCAAAGGCCAGCTCGAATCCATCGATTTCCTTCAGCGCCGCCGCCACGCGCGCGGCCTTGTCGTGGTCTTCCCGCAGGCGCTCCACATTGTTCTGCAGGGCGTAGAGTCCCGCCGCGGCAATCACGCCCGCCTGGCGCAGGCCGCCGCCCAGCATCTTGCGCCAGCGTCGCGCCTTGTTCATCGTCTCGGCGTCGCCCACCAGCACTGATCCCATCGGGGTGCCAAGGCCTTTCGACAGGCACATGGATACCGTGTCGAAGCACTGGGCGATGTCGCTGACCGGTACACCGAGCGCCACTGCGGCGTTGAACACGCGCGCACCGTCCAGGTGTCGCCGCAGCCCGTTGCGCTGGCAGACCTCGCTGTATTGGCGCATGTAGTCGAGCGGCACCACCTTGCCGTCGGTGGTGTTTTCCAGGCACACCAGCCGCGTGATGGCGAAATGTGAGTCGTCCGGCTTGATGGCGGCTTCCACCGCCTCCAGCGGCAGCTCGCCGCGGTCATTGAACGGGATGGGGTAGGGCTGGATTCCGCCCAGTACCGCGCTGCCGCCGGCTTCATACTTGAAGGTGTGGGCACTGTAGCCGACGATGAATTCATGACCGCGTTCGCAGTGAGACAGCAGCGCCGTCAGGTTGCTCTGGGTACCGCTGGGCATCAGCACCGCCGCGTCCTTGCCGGTGAGCTCCGCTGCATAGCGTTCCAGCGCATTGACCGTAGGATCTTCCCCATAGACATCGTCCCCCAGTTCAGCCTCGTGCATGGCCTGCCGCATGGCCGCGGAGGGAAGGGTCAGGGTGTCACTGCGTAAATCAATCATGGGGTGTCCTTTGCAGAGGTCGGCGGGGATTGTACGGGAAATGCCGATCAACCG
Organism: Halieaceae bacterium; assembly: GCA_965601975.1. Taxonomy (GTDB): domain Bacteria; phylum Pseudomonadota; class Gammaproteobacteria; order Pseudomonadales; family Halieaceae; genus JANQIO01. The sequence goes on along the minus strand of OZ271856.1, from coordinate 3,264,281 downwards.
GTGACAAAAACCCGCGTGCGATTCGATACACTACGTGCATGCACGAAATCCCTTTGTTTGCGACGCCCGACCCCGAGCGGCTGCAGCTGCCCGACGCCGAGGTGCTGTTCTGGCCGCGGGTGGAACTGTCGCCTGGGCCTGAGCACTGCCTGGCCACCCTCATAGCGGAGACGCCCTGGCGGCAGGACGATGTGCAGGTCTGGGGCAAGACTCACAAGCAGCCGCGGTTGCACGCCTGGTACGGTGATGAGGGCAGCGCCTACCGCTACTCTGGACTGACCCTGACGCCGCTGCCCTGGACCCTGCTGCTGGAGACACTCAAGTCCCAGGTCGAAACCCTGTGTAAGGCGAGTTTTAACAGCGTGCTGCTCAACTACTACCGCGACCAGCGCGACAGCATGGGCATGCATTCTGACGACGAGCCCGAGCTGGGCCGCAACCCGGTGATTGCCTCGCTGAGTTTCGGAGAGGAGCGCGTCCTTACCTTCAAGCACCGAAAGGACAAGACCCTGGCGCCGGTGAAACTGCCTTTACCGGACAGCAGCCTGCTGTTGATGAAGGGCGAAACCCAGCATTTCTGGAAACACGGAATTGCAAAACAAGCACGTGCACTTGGTCCCCGTGTCAACCTTACGTTCAGGTGGGTAAACGCGTAAGACACTGTAAATAAAGGGTTTATGACGCCCTGTTGTGTTTTTTTTCCGTCGGAAACGCAACATTTTCGCGTTTGTTCGCTGATTCGGAAGACCTTTCCCAAGCTGTGACTATACTGGGTCATCGGTTCATGGCTGGCTCACTCGGGTTGACCCTGGTGTGGCAAGGAGCAGGCACAGCAATCATGAAGTTTTCCGAACACGAATTGAACGTCATCGCGGCCGCCGAGCGCCGCATGCGCAACATCCTATGCTTTCGCATCGTGTGCGCGGTGATGCTCCTCATCAACATCACGTTATTTGTCCTGGCCTATACGCCCGGAGACCAGATGCTGTTGTTTACCTTCGGCATACTCTTCGCAGCGGCGGCCTATCCCCAGTGGGGAAATCGCTATCCCAGCTACGAGCAGTTGCTGGACATTCTCATCGAAAAGAGCAGCGCTCAGCAGCGCGACCCTGTCATCGATGCCCTGGCCCTGTCACGTCGCAAAGAAGGCTGGGGCAGGAAGCACCTCAAACTCTAGCAGCCGCATTTTTCTATCCCCTTTGCGCTGCGTCATTGCCCGCTCCGCGGGCTTCTTTATGCTGGGCGTTCGAATCCTGGATTACCGAGGTGCACCATGGCAGAAGCAAGTCGCGACAAGAGCAACTGGGCTATCGGTGGTGGGATCATCGCAGGGGTCGGCGTAGGAATGTTTTTTCTGCATACGTCAGCACTGGCGTTTGTCGGCTCCATTCTGGCGGGCCTGGGCATCGGCCTTGTTATCGCTGCGGTTATCGGGACAAGTTCCGACTAGCGATTAACCTGCCATCTTCAACATCGCGTGCAACAGCACATTGCAGCCCGCTTCCAGGTCTTCGGGCTTGGCGTCTTCCGCTTCGTTGTGGGAGATGCCGTCCTTGCAGGGCACGAAGATCATGCTGGTGGGGGCGACCTTGGCGACGTACAGGGAGTCGTGGCCCGCGCCTGACACCATTTGCATGTGGGAGTAGCCAAGTTCGGCGGTGGCGGAGCGCACCGCTTCAACGCAGTTCGGGTCGAACTGGGTCACGGGCATGTGCCAGAGTTCCTCGACGTAGCCATCCAGTGTTTTCTCGGCACAGGTGAGGGTGACGAACTCGCGGAACTGGCGGTCCATATCGTCGAGCACATCGGGATCAGGGTGGCGCAGGTCCACATTCACCACCAGCCTTTCCGGCACGGTGTTGCGGGAGCCCGGCTCGGCCTTGATATCGCCGAAGGTGGCCCGGCCCCAGGGGGCGTACTGGGCGGCGAGCTTGTAGCAGAAGTCGAGGATGGGTAACGCGGCCATGAACGGATCGCGTCGCACTTCCATCGGCGTGGGGCCTGCGTGCACCGGCTGTCCCTCGATGATCAGGTCGTACCAGCGGCTGCCCTGCACGCCGGTCAGTACGCCGATCTGCAGGTTCTCGGCCTCGAGGATCGGGCCCTGTTCGATATGCGCTTCGAAGGCCGCCCTGACCGGCTTCGGCTCGGCGGGCAGGTCGCCCTTGTAGCCGATGCGTTCCAGTTCATCGCCAAAGGACTTGCCCGTCTTGTCCTCGATGGCGTAAATATCGTCCCGCGCCATCTCGCCGGCCCACACCCCGGAGCCGACCATGGCGGGGGCGAAGCGCGCGCCTTCCTCGTTGGTCCACACCACGACCTCCAGCGGCGCCTCGGTTTCCACGCCGGCGTCCCGCAGTGTGCGCATCACTTCGAGTCCCGCCAGTACGCCGAAGACGCCGTCGAACTTGCCGCCGGTGGGCTGGGTGTCCAGGTGACTGCCGGTGATCACCGGGGCCGCGTCGTTGTCGCGGCCCGGTCGCCGGGCAAACATGTTGCCCATTTCGTCGACGCTGATGGTACAGCCCGCGTCCTCGCACCAGCCGGCGAACAGGTCGCGGCCCTGCTTGTCCTCGTCGGTAAGGGCCTGTCGGTTGCAGCCACCCCGCTGTGTGGCGCCGATCTGCGCCATTTCCATCAGGCTGTCCCACAGGCGCTGGCCGTTGATGCGTAGTTCTGTCGTCATGGCGTTACTCCACCGAATCGCGATTGAGTGCCTGGCACATGCAGTGCACCGAGCCGCCGCCGGCGGCAATCATCGACACGTCCGGGTCAAACACTCCCAGGCCTTCCGCCCGGCACATCTCGATCAGGTTTTTGCCGGCGGCGGGAATCAGCACGCGCTCGTCACCGAGGGCAACGATATTGGTACCCATGTTCATGGCATCCCCGTAGGAAATCTCGAGGATGCGAATACCTTTCGCTCCCAGCCAGTCCACCAACTCCGGCTCCACCGCTTCCACGCAGACCACGGCGAGGTTGTCGGCGATCATGCCCATCTGCACATCCAGGTGCAGGAAGTGCGGGTCGAAGGCATAGGTCATGAATTCCCAGCCTTCCGCTTCGAACCAGCCCTTGATCTGGTTGACCGCGGGTTCGATGGAGCGCTCGCCGGAGTAGCCGCAGATGGCCACGCCGGGTTTCAGCACCATGAAGTCGCCGCCCTCGACATTGCCGGCACTGACCATGTCGAAGATAGGGATGTTGTGCTGCAGGTAGAAGCGCAGCACAGCGGCATATTCACCGCGCCGGTAGGCTTTCTCCAGCTGCATGATGATGGCGCCCCAGGGGGTCATCACGCTCGAGTCCCTCGCGTAGACCTGGTAGGGCAGTCCGTCCTCGGCGGGCAACACGTGCACGTTGACGCCCGCCTGTTCGTAGGCGGCGATCATTTCCGCGTACTGGGCTTCCACCACGGCCTTGTCGAATGTCAGGCCCACCCGCTCGCTGCGCTGGGCCACGGCGTTGCCCGGCGTCCAGTGGTAGTTGTCGATGGGCCCTACCAGCAGGTCCCGCAGGCGCCCGTACTCGCTGTCGATGCCCCAGTCATCCGGTCGCGGCGTGCCGCCGCCCTCAATTCGTGACCGCAGTTCCATAGAGGTGTGTCCTGATACTGATAGACTAAGCCTCGACCAAAAGCCCCGGGGCTGCAATAACCGATTTTCGCTAGGATGCGACTATGCTGAAACGCGCTGCTATCACGCTGTTCGTCCTGATGTTGGTGGGCGGGGCTGCTTTCCTGGTGTTCGCGCCAAAGCAGTTCGACAGCGGCATGAACAGGGTGCAGCGGGACATACCGCTGCCGGCGGTCTCGCAGCGGGCTAATGCCCTGCACCGGTCCCTGTTCATCGCCGACATGCACGCAGACCCGCTGCTGTGGAAGCGCGATCTCGCTCGCCGTCACGAGCACGGCCACACGGACCTGCCGCGGCTGCAGGCGGGCAATGTGGGCCTGCAGGTGTTTGGCTCGGTCACCAAGACCCCCGCCAACCAGAACTACGACTCCAACCCTTCCGACAGCGACATGATCACCTACGTGGCCATCGGCAACCTGCAGCCGGTGCGGACCTGGAACAGCCTGTACGAGCGCTCCCTCTACCACGCCTGGAAGCTCGAGGACCTGCAGCAGCGCACGGGCGGCGCCATCCGGGTGCTCTACAGCCGGGACGACCTTGAGACGTTCCTGCTGGACCGCGATCAAGTCAAAGGCCTGGTGGGTGCCCTGCTGGCCCTGGAAGGCGCCCAGCCCATCGAGGGCGACGTGGACAAGCTCAACGGCCTGTTCGATGCGGGCTACCGCATGGTGGGGCTCGCTCACTTCTTCGACAACGAGGTGGCGGGCTCCATGCACGGCGAGGACAAGTATGGCCTGTCGCCCCTCGGCCGGGAGCTGGTGGCGAAAGCCGAGGAAATCGGGATGACGGTGGATATTGCCCATTCCAGCGCGGCGGCCGTGTCGGACGTGTTCGACATGGCAACGAAACCGGTGGTGGTATCCCACGGCGGTGTGCGCGCAGTGTGCGACTACAATCGCAACCTAGATGATGACCAGCTCAAACGTCTCAAGGTAAACGGCGGGGTGATCGGCATTGGATACTGGGATGCCGCCGTCTGCGACAGCACGCCGGCGGGCATTGTCACGGCCATGAGCCACGTGCGCGACCTGATCGGTGTGGAGCATATCGGCCTCGGCTCCGACTTCGACGGCGCGGTGACCACCCGCTTTGATACCAGCGAACTGGCGGTGCTGACCCAGGCGCTCATGGACGCGGACTACAGTGAAGAGGAGATTCGCGCCATCATGGGCGGCAACGTTCTGCGCGTACTCCGTGCCACACTCCCATAATTCGGTGACAGTGAACTCAATGCACCTGTGAGTCTGACGGTCTGCTGGATGCGTAATTGAATTTAACTGTCACAGAAATGAAAGAAGGAACCCTGACATGACCATGATTCGGACTATCACCCTCCTGCTGGTGACCGCCGTCCTGCTGGGCGGCTGTGTCCAGTTCAAGTCCCGCCGCGGCGTCGAGGTCGCCTGGCAGGACCAGGTGGTGGCCAACCTGGAAAAGGGCAAGAGCACCCGCGCCGATGTGCTGGCGCTGCTGGGCCCGCCTTCCCAGGTTATCTCGCTCAAGGACGAGACCGTGTTGTACTACCTGTTCGAGAACGTCGAGGGCCAGGGCGCCATCCTGATTCTCTACAACACGGTCGATATCACGGCGCGCTACGATCGCGCGATTTTCTTCTTCGACGAGAACGATGTACTCACCGACTTCTCCACTAAAGTGCAGGACACCGATGGTGACTAGGCTCGCCGCCGCATTCCTTGCAGCAGTGCTGTTGAGTGGCTGCACCCAGTGGCGTCACTACGAGCTGGGCGAGGCGATTGTCGAGGGCGATGTGCCGCGGCCTGAAGATGGCTGGACCGTCAGCCAGGTGATGGCACAATTCGGTCCACCGATTCTCATGTCGCGGGAAGCAGGCGGCTACGTGATGGCCTGGGAGTACTGGGAAATCGACGAGTACCGGGTGGGCGTCGGCAGTTTCATCACCGGGGTGGACCTGATCAATATCGACTGGGGCAAGGCCATCGCCAAGGGTGATTTCATGATACTGGGCTTCGATCACCAGCACCGGCTGCGCTCGGCGAGCTTCGAACAGTGGAATATGGACGCCGGCGGCGGCCAGGGGGTGCAGCCCGTGCTCAGCCCGGTCGACGTGGTCGAGGTCGACGACCTGACAGTGCCGCTGACCCAGCATACCTGGGGCGCGCAGTCACTGCGTCGCATCCCGGTCACGCTGAACCAGCAGAATCGACTGGACAGCGGCGAGGCGGGGATCGAGCAGCGCGGCGGTACCCGCGGGGTAGGGCAGAGGACCCTCGAACATCGCTAGCGCTGTTTCAGCATCTCCTCCAGTTCCAGCGGGTCGAAGCGCTCGATGCCCTGGGCGTAGTTCTCGGCATTTCGCTGATACCACTTCGCATTGAACAGGTTGGCGCGGCTGCTGTCGCGCGTGCCGACCAGCTTGCCGGGCACCCCGGCGATGATGGAGTTCTCCGGGAACTCGTCACCCTCTCGCACCACGGTATTGCCGGCGACGATGGAGTTTGCACCGATCTTTGAGCCGTCCATCAGCAGCGCGTTGATGCCCACCAGGCAGCGGTCGCCCAGTTCACAGCCGTGCAGGGTGGCGTGGTGGGTCACGGAGCAGTCATCGCCGACGATGGTGGGGCTGTCGTAGCCCACGTGCACCATGACGAAGTCCTGGATATTGCTGCGGGCGCCGATGCGGATCTCGAGCATCTCTGCCCGCATCACCACGTTGGGCCACACCGAGCTGCCTGGGCCCATGTAGATCTTTCCATAGAGCTGGGCGGTGTCGTGGATAAAGGCCGGGTTGTCGAGTGTGACGTCGGGTCCGATATGTGCCATGGCCTCAGGCCGCTCCCTGCAGAATTTTCACCTGCTCGTCGAGTACGTCGGGTTCGTACTTCGCCTCCAGCACCGTGCGGTCGATCAGGCCACCGAAGCGGTCGGCAATGGCCTGCGCCGCGGCGATAGGCTCGCCCACTGCAGCGAACGCTTCCAGCACCTCGTCGCTGATCTGGTCGGGCAGCTGCTCCCACAGGCCCTCCTTGGTCATGCGATTGAGGCGCGGCTGCAGCTCGTCGCCCCAGCCGTGGGTGTCCAGCACGGTTTTGTAGGCGGGGGTGGAGCCGTAGAAGCCGATGCGGTACTTGATGGCGCGCTTGGCTTCCTCCAACTCCTCCTCGGTGTTGCCGGTGGCGGTAAACACCGGGAACTGGATGGTGAAGTCGTCGAGGCTGCGGCCGTTGGCGGCCAGCTCCTGTTCCAGCAGCGGCAGCATGACCTCCTTGAAGTGCTTCTCCGTGCAGAAGCTGTGCACGATGATGCCGTCGGCCACGGCACAGGCGGTCTTCATCATCAGCGGCCCCACTGCGGCCATCAGCACCGGCGGCGGCCCGAATTCAGTATTGGTGGGCGTGAACTCCGGCGTCATTAGCGTGTGCTGGTAGAACTCGCCACGGTAGTTGAGTTCTTTGCCTTCATGCCAGCAGGCCCAGATGGCCTTCAGCGATTCGATGTACTCGCGCATCTGCTTCGCCGGCCCATGCCAGGGCATGGAAAAACGCTTGGTGATGTGCGGCTTGATCTGGGAGCCGATGCCGAGGGCAAAACGGCCGCCGGACCAGGCGTTCAGGTCGTGGGCGCTGTTGGCCATGGTCATGGGGCTGCGGGCCAGCGCCACGGCAATCGCCGTGCGCAGTTCAATCCGGGATGTGTGGTGTGCCGCGATAATCAACGGCTGGAACGGGTCATGATCGATCTCCGCCACCATCAGGCCGTCGAAGCCCAACTCCTCCAGTTCGGCGGCGCGGTGCCCCATCGCCTCGGTGGATTCCAGTTCTTTGCCGTAGCCATAAATAGTGTCGATTTTTATACCGGCCATGGGAGCCTCTCTTATGCGGATCAGTGCGTTCTGTCTGTGGCATAGAATAGTCAGCGGAACTGGGAAGCGAAACCATGGCGCAGGCTGACTGGGTACACCACCACGCGACAATCAACGGCATCGACGCACACTACGTCGAGCAGGGCCCCGCCGACGGCCCCGCGGTGATTTTCTGTCACGGCTTCCCCATGCTCTGGTTCAGCTGGCACCGGCAGATTCCGGCGCTGGCCGAGGCCGGCTACCGGGTGATCGCGCCGTCGATGCGCGGTATGGGGCAGGCGGGCGCGCCCGAGGATTTCAGTGCCTACGGCGTCGACTCCATCACCGGCGACCTGCTGGGCCTGCTCGATCACTGCGAGCTGGAGCAGGCGGTGTTCGTGGGGATCGACTTCGGCGCCTTCGCCATCCAGGACCTGGCCCTGCGCCACCCGGAGCGGGTGCGCGCCATCATCTGCCTGGAAAACCCGGCCGCCCCCCACGACCCGGACAAACCGCCGCTGGTGGGGTATCGGGAAATGGGCGAACAGCACTTCCTGCACATCGAGTACTTCCGCGAGCCGCCCCGGGCCGACCGGGACCTGGACGCCGCGCCCCGGGAGTTCCTGCGCAAGGTCATGTGGCTGTTGAGCGGCGAGGCCAACTACTTCGTGGTGTTCAAGCACCCGCCAGAGACAAGCTATATCGACGCCATGCCGGATACGCCGCCGCTGCCCTGGTCATGGCTGAGTGAACTTGAGCTGGAGCTCTTCGTGTCCGAGTATAGCCGCTCAGGTTTCACCGGGGGCCTCAACTGGTACCGCGCCATGGACCTGAAGTGGCAGCAGCGCAAACCTTACGAGGGCGTGACCAGCGAGGTGCCCGCCTGGTTCGTCGGCAGCGAGCGCGATGTGGACCTGGAGGGCTTCCACGGAGAAGACCCCATCGGCCTGATGCGGGCGATTTTTCCGGACCTGCGCGACGTGCAGATGATCCCCGGCGCCGGACATATGATGCCGCTGGAAGCCGCGGATGCGCTGAATGTCATCCTGCTGGACTACTTAGCGCGTATAATGGAGAGATAACCGTAATCGTGGGCCCCTATGGAACCCGTCGACACACCAATTTTTTCGCATCAGCAGCCCGCCAAGGTGGGTGTGCTGGTGACCAACCTGGGCACGCCCGACGCCCCGACGGCCGCGGCGCTGAAGCCCTACCTGAAGCAGTTCCTGTCCGACCGGCGCGTCGTGGACCTGCCGCGGCTGCTGTGGTGGCCGATCCTCAACCTGATCATCCTCAATGTGCGGCCGAAGAAGTCTGCGGAGGCCTACAGCGAGGTCTGGTCTGACGAGGGCTCGCCGCTGTTTGTGCACACCCGTGACCAGACCGACGGCATTCGCGAACAGCTCGAGGCCGTGTTCGGTGACCAGGTCGTGGTGGAATTCGGTTTTCGCTACGGCAACCCGTCCATCGCCAACGGCATCGAGTCGCTGAAGCAGCAGGGCGCGCGCAAGCTGCTGGTGCTGCCGCTGTACCCGCAGTACTCGGCGCCCACCGGCGCATCCACCTTCGACGCCGTGGCCGAAGACTTTCGCCAGCGTCGCTGGGTCCCGGATTTCCGCTTCATCACCCACTATCACGACAATCCGGCCTATATCGGTGCCCTGGCGGATTCCGTGCGCCGCCACTGGAACGAGCACGGCCGGGCCGAGAAGCTGCTGATGTCCTTCCACGGCATTCCGAAGCGCTACTTCGATTCCGGCGATCCCTACTTCTGTGAGTGCCACAAGACAGCGCGCCTGCTGGCCGAGGCACTGGGACTCGAGGAGAGCCAGTACCAGATGGTGTTCCAGTCGCGCTTCGGCCGCGAGGAATGGCTGCAGCCCTACACCGATGAAACCCTCGAAGCCCTGCCCGAAGAGGGCGTGAAGTCAGTGCAGGTGATTTGCCCGGGCTTTTCCGCGGATTGCCTGGAGACCCTGGAAGAGATCGCCCTGCAATACAAGGAAGTGTTCCTGGAAGCCGGCGGTGAGCGCTTCGATTACATCCCCGCCCTCAACGAGGACCCGGCCCATATCCGCATGCTCGCCGACCTGGCGATCGACAACCTGCAGGGCTGGCTGGACGCTCCCGCCGCGGCCCCCGATATCACCGATCGCAGCAATATCCGGCCTGTTGTAGGCCAATAGTGGGATGATCGTAGCTTGATCGGGGAAGTTGCGCCCGGTTGATTTCGTTCACAGCTCCAGAAAGCCCGTTTGTTGCCCTATTTCAGGCCTGCTATGCTACACCAACTTAAACATACTTCAGGTTCAAACCCATGCAGCAACTGACCGGCCTGGACGCGTCGTTTCTGTACCTGGAAACGCCCAACGCGCCCATGCACATCTCGGGGCTGGCGATCTATGATCCCTCCACGGCCCCCGGCGGTGCAGTTCGCTTCAAGCAGATCATCGAGAACACGACGGCGCGCATCCAGCGCCTGCCGACCCTGTCCAAGCGGCTGGTCACCGTCCCGATGGGGCTGGACCATCCCTACTGGGTCTCCGACGGCTTTTTTGATCCTGAGTTTCATATCCGCCACCTGGCCCTGCCCAAGCCCGGCGACTGGCGCCAGCTCTGCATCCTGATCTCGCGCATTCACGCGCGCCCCCTGGACCGCAAGCGGCCGTTGTGGGAGCTGTACGTGATCGAGGGCCTCGACAATATCGAGCACCTGCCCAGGGGCAGTTTCGCCATCTTTACCAAGATGCATCACGCCGCCGTGGACGGCGCCTCCGGGACCGAAATCACGGCCGCCATGCACGACCTGTCGCCGGATGCGCACCTGGATAACGAACCCTACGCCGTGGAAGTGGAAAACGAGCCCACCGACGCCGAGCTGCTGATTCGCGCCCAGATCAACTCGGTCAAGCAGCCGTTCCGCTTCATCTCCGTGGCGCGCAACACCGTGCCGGGATTTGCCCAGGCCTATACGCGCCTGCGCAAGGGCGAGCTGCACCGGGTGGAGAACATTCCCCGCACCCGCTTCAACGGCAAGATTTCCCCGCACCGGGTATTCCAGGCCGTTCACTTCCCGCTGGAAGAGATCAAGCAAATCAAGAACGCAGTGCCGGGCGCCACGGTCAACGATGTGGCCATCACGATCTGCGGCGGCGCCCTGCGCAAGTACCTGCTGGACAAAGACGAGCTGCCCGCCGAGAGCCTGGCGGCGATGGCGCCGATCAACGTGCGCAACGACAAGGAGCGCGGCACCGGCGGCAATATCGTCTCTACCATGACCGTGCAGGTGCGCAGCGACATCGAAGACCCGGTGGAGCGGCTCAAGATTGTGCACGCGGGTACCGCGGACGCCAAGGAACTCGCCAACGCCGTCGGCGCCAAGTCGATGACCGATTACACCCAGTTCATTCCCAGCACCCTGACCGCGCAGGCCGCGCGCCTGGCCAGCAAGTGGGGGCTGATGAACCGGCTTTCGCCGATCTACAACTGCGTGATCACCAATGTGCCGGGACCCCAGGTGCCCCTGTACAACACCGGGGCGCGGATGGTGGCCAACTATGGCACCGGCCCCATTGTGGACGGCATGGCGCTGTTCCACGCGATTACCAGTTACTGCGGGGACTTCGCGATCTCCGCCACCAGCTGCCGGGTCGTCATGCCGGACCCGGAGTTCTACAGCCAGTGCCTGCTGGACAGTTTCAAGGAGCTCAAGGCAGGGACCGATAAGATACATGCCAGGGCGGCAAAAAAGGCGCCCGCGGCGAAAAAGTCCAAATCGAGGGCAAAGACCAAAGCCGGTTCCAAAGCAAAAGCAAAAACCAGCCGGCGTAAAACAGCCGCCCGCAAACAGGCCCCGCAGCGCACAACGGCGTAACGGGACCGGCGGCCAGGACCAAGAGTGATAACAAGAGGGAAGCCGCCATGGATACAAGCCTAGAGGCACACCTGATACCGCCGCCGCATGTCGGCCTGGCGATCACTGAAGCACATCGCGCCCTGGCAGAATTTGCCGGGCTACTCTATACACGCCGTTTCCTGGAGCGTATGCCGAAAGGCGATGGCCACGGCGTCGTGGTGATACCGGGATTCCTGGGTGACGACGGCTACAACGCGCCCCTGAGGAAGCACCTCGGCAACCTGGGCTACGAGGCCGTGGGCTGGGCCCAGGGCCGCAACCTCGGCCCCCGCGGCGACCTGCTGGAGCGAGCGCTTGAGTACATCGACGACCATGCGCAGAGCACCGGCGGCAAGGTCACACTGATCGGCCACAGCCTGGGCGGAATCTACGCCCGCGAGCTGGCCAAGGAATTACCCGACAGGATTCGACAGGTGGTAAGCCTGGGGAGTCCGTTTGGTGAGGGCCGCGACTCCGGCTCCTACCCGCGGCGCCTGTTCTCGGCACTGAACCCGGATGAGGAAATCCAGATCGAGCAACACACCCTGGTAGAGCCGCCGCCGGTGCCGACCACGGCGGTCTATTCCAAGGGTGACGGGGTGACCAACTGGCAGACCTGTATCCAGGAGGGGCGCTTTCCCCACGTGCAGAATATCCAGGTCTGGGGCAGTCACTGCGGGCTGACCATCAACCCGATGGTGTGGTTTCTGCTGGCAGAGCGGCTGGCACAGCCGGAAAGCAGCTGGGCGCCGTTCAGGAGCAGTACGTGGCGTCGGTTGTTCTACCCGAAGATCGGCTAGCCAGTCGGCTAGCCGTAGACGTAATCCTCTACCAGCCACTTGGTGGCTGACTCACCGTCCGAGTACTGGGTGTACTTGCGAATATCAGCAAACAGCGACGAGTCTGGAGAAATCAGCTTACCGATGTAGGCCTCGAAACTGGCCGCCTGCTCTGCAAACGTAAAGTCGTTGTGCTCGAACAGGAACACCTTGCCCGCTTCGCCGCCGGAGGTGGGCATGAGCAGGTAGTTGCTGGCCTCGGGAATCTCGCCGAAGACAATCGCAGAATCCAGCCATTCCGGCAGGGCGCCGTGGCTGGACTCGTCGTGCAGCATGCGGATCCAACCCATGAACTCCTGCTTCAGCTGCTCCCACTTGCGCGGACGCGCCAGGTAGTAGGCCGAGGAACTGGAGTTGGTGTCGCAGTACAGCCGCAGGCTGGGGAATTCCTCATAGAACTCAACCAGCTGGCTGGCGCCGCCGGCCTGCTGCTGAATGATCTCGCGGTCGTCGCCTGTGACCTGCGCCACATTCATTTGATGGCCCAAGCCCATGTAAATCAAGGGAAATTTTTCCTTCACCGACAGTAACTTGCGCTGTATAGCGCCGTTACCAGCGTCATCGTCACTTCTGAACCAATCCTTTAATCCCACTTCGACCAGTCACACCCGCGCGTGCCCGTCATCCCCGCGAAAGCGGGGACCTATTCCTGCAAACCAGTGTGTCCTGGACTCCCGCGCATGCCCGTCACGCCCGCGTACGCCCGTCATCCCCGAAAAGCGGGGCAAACCTTCCCCGCGCGTAGCCCCGTCATACCCGAAAAGCGGGGCAGGCCCTCCCCGCGCGTGAGCATCAAGGGGTCAGACTCCTTGATCCTTTCCCGCACGCCCACGTCATTCCCGCGAAGGCGGGAATCCATAGTTGGCCGCAACACAGCAGGCGGCTCACGTGAGCCGTTGGAACAAATGTCATGCACACTCCACGTGGCACCCGATAAAGCGGGGCAGCCTCGTAGTCAGCATTCGCCTGATTGCCGCATAGAGAATCGAAAGCCAGAGTGGCAGCTAGGATTTCAAGGAGTCTGACCCCATGATCCACTTTAATCCCACTTCGACCAGTCACACCCGAAATGCGGGCCAGGCCTTTCCCACCTGTGCCCGTCCTACCCGCGCGCCCGTCATCCCCGCGAAAGCGGGGACCCATTCCTGCAAACCAGTGTGTCCTGGACTCCCGCGCATGCCCGTCACACCCGCGTACGCCCGTCATCCCCGAAAAGCGGGGCAGGCCCTCCCCGCGCGAGGCTCCGTCATCCCCGCGGAGGCGGGGATCCATTTCTGCAAAACTGTGTGACCTGGATTCTCGCGCGAGCCCGTCATACCCGAAAAGCGGGCCAGGCTCACCGCAAACTGCAATTGTGTTGCACACTCCACGTGGAGCGTTTGGGGATTGATGGAGAAAGACTGATCAAGTGGTACCCGATCATGCGGAGCAGCCCTGACGTCAGTGCAAATGCCTTGCATGCGTCATGTGACGCGTCAGATTTCGCCTGAATTCAACCGACGCAATCTAGATTGGATAGCTGCTTCCTAAATCAGACAACTGCCGCTGTAACTGTTTCAGCTGGGCAAGGACTCTCTCAAGTTCCGGGATCGTATAGTGACGTACATACTGTTCTCCGGTCGGAAGACCGACGACGTTTACAACGAGCGCACTTCTTGCTTCAACACCCCATCGCCCATGAATGAGGTCGTTTCTCTGAGATCGAATTTTGTCTGCCAGCTCCAGCCAATCTGCATAGGCTCGCTTCGCCCTTGGGTTGCCTGAATACTTGCCTAGCGAAAGGTCTCTCAGACAGTCCAATTTCTTGTGGAACGAGTAATCGACAATTTTGCTGGTCAGCTCTTCCAAATTTGAACCTTCATGCGCCCATACAAGCGTTAGTCCAAGATTCATATCCAAGCGTGAGAACTCGAATATGATGCGCCCCAATACAGTGGCTGCACTAGTTTCAAGCTCATCGCGAACACGATGTAGTTCAAAGCCAGTCCACTCTTTCATCAATACCGGGGCCCTTCGAAAAGCAGTAGGAAGCAGTGCTAACATCCTGGGGACGAGAGCACCATTTTCCCCAAAAAAGTCCAGCCCCCAAATCGTCAGCTCTGATTCGAATTCTGTAAGTCAACTCCACGCTACCACCCTTTGACTACTTCTTCTGCGATTTTTTCAGCCGCCGCGTTATTAGGCACGTCGAGGATCTTCAAGTCAGTGAAGTGGCCAAACGCAATGCTTATTGGTCCGTCGGCAGATCCCTCGATAGCCGTGCCGGAGTCAAAGCTGTATTTAACACGAAGACTAAACTCGAGCTCTGGGCTGCAGGACAAAGACATATGAAACTCGGATTCCCCAAAACGCTTAATCGTGGAATATCTCCCAGATACCTCGGACTTCCGGGACTGCCAGTCTTTAAACGATTTTGGGCAAGAGTCGGTCTCGACGAGTTTTGCTTGAAAGGCGCGAGCCTCTTCGATGGCGTATTCGTTAGCCGAGATCATAGCAAGTTGAGCTGCTTCCCTGCCGCACCCAAGCAACGTCAAGGCTAATGTGATAACTGAAGTTAGTCGCGCTGCGCACAATTGCATCGTGTCAGCATTCTCGCTCTAAGGGTGGCTGCGATGAGTCGAAGGCACACAGAGCCTTGGCCGCTATTGCCCGGTTTTTGGATTTGGATTGAGACCGGTTGCTCATTACTCACAGTAGCCTTGTGCTTTGAGCTCTTGATGCAGCTGAACGGAACTTTCCTTCAGAGCAGCAACTTCTGATTTCTTCGCCTCGTTTTCGTAGGTATTCGGGTTGAGGTATTCAATGGCGATATCAAGTTGCAAGCAGCTCAGTCGCAGCACCCGATCATGGTCTTCATTGCGTGCTGCTTTCACGTACTCTGCGGCAAATCGCGCGATGGACTCCAGATACGCTTGCGACAGTTCCCACTCGACCTTTTGGGCGTGGACGGCAGCTGGATAAGACATCAGCAGCGAAACGATCAAACCGTAAAGCGAAGTTTTTCTCTTCATGTTCTTTATATCGATCCTTCAAGTACGCTCTGCGCTAGGAGAATGACCAACCATACTGGGTTCCCGCTTTCGCGGGAATGACGGAGCCTCGCAGGAATGACGGAGCCTCGCGGGAATGACGGAGACTCGCGGGGATGATCGGGAAACTCACATCCTGTTGAAGTTGCCGAGTGCCTGGCTGTGAAAGGCGATGTGCGAACCGATGAAGCTGGCGATAAAGAAGTAGCTGTGGTCGTAGCCGGGCTGGTGGCGCACGGTCACGGGGAAGTCGGCATCGGCGCAGGCCTCCTCGAACAGGTGGGTTTGCAGCTGCTCTTGCAGGAAGTTGTCGTCGCTGCCCTGGTCTACCAGGGTAGGCAGGTGCTTCGCCCCGTTGCGGATCAGCTGGCAGGTGTCGTATTCGGCCCAGGTCGATTCGTCGTCGCCCAGGTAGTGGGAGAACGCCTTCTGGCCCCAGGGCACCGTGCTCGGTGACACGATCGGTGAGAACGCCGACACGGACCGGAACTTGCCCGGATTCTTGAGTGCAATAGTCAGCGCGCCGTGGCCGCCCATCGAGTGCCCGAAGATTGAGACGTTGTTGTGATCCATCTCGAACTGGTTCTGCACCAGCCCCGGCAGTTCCTCGACGATGTAGTCGTACATGCGGTAATTGGCGGACCAGGGCTCCTGGGTGGCGTTGAGATAGAAGCCCGCGCCCTTGCCGAAGTCCCAGGCCTCGTCGGGGTCGTCGGGCACGTGGTCGCCGCGTGGGCTGGTGTCCGGCGCGACGATGGCGATGCCGTGCTCAGCGGCGTAGCGCTGGGCGCCCGCCTTGGTGACGAAGTTCTCATCGGTGCAGGTCAGGCCGGACAGCCAGTACAGCACCGGCACCTGTCTTTCCGCGGCCTGGGGCGGTACGTACACGGAGAAATTCATTTCGCAGTCCAGCACCTCGGAGCGGTGTTGATACCGTTCTTGAACCCCCCAGAAACACCGGATCTCTGAGACCTTCTCCATCAGAACACCACGACGCTGCGGATACTCTCGCCGGCGTGCATCAGGTCGAAGGCGTTGTTGATGTCATCCAGCGGCATGGTGTGGGTAATCAGGTCGTCGATGTTGAGCTTGCCCTCCATGTACCAGTCGACAATGGTGGGTACATCCGTGCGGCCGCGGGCACCGCCGAAGGCCAGCCCGTGCCAGCTGCGACCGGTGACGAGCTGGAAGGGGCGGGTGGCGATTTCCTGGCCGGCACCCGCCACGCCGATAATGTAGGACTCGCCCCAGCCCTTGTGGCAGCACTCCAGCGCCTGGCGCATGACCTCGACGTTGCCGATGCACTCGAAGCTGTAGTCCGCGCCGCCGCCGGTAATGTCGAGAATCGCCTCCACCACGTTGTCCACTTCCTTGGGGTTGATGAAGTCGGTCATCCCGAACTTCTCAGCCAGCGCGACCTTGGAAGGGTTGATGTCGATGCCGACGATCTTCCCGGCGCCTACCATCTTCGCGCCCTGGATGACGTTGAGGCCGATCCCGCCCAGCCCGAATACCACCACGTTGCTGCCGGGCTCGACGTTGGCCTTGTACACCACGGCACCGACGCCGGTGGTCACGCCGCAGCCGATGTAGCAGATCTTGTCGAAGGGGGCGTCCTCGCGCACCTTGGCCACCGCGATTTCCGGCAGCACGGTGAAGTTCGAGAACGTGGAGCAGCCCATGTAGTGCAGCAGCGGCTTGCCGTCCAGCGAGAAGCGGCTGGTGCCATCGGGCATCACGCCCTGGCCCTGGGTCTCGCGTATCGCCTGGCACAGGTTGGTCTTGGGGTGCAGGCAGAAATTGCACTCGCGGCACTCCGGCGTGTACAGGGGAATCACGTGGTCGCCGACTTTAACAGACGTGACGCCCGCGCCCACCTCGCGCACGATGCCCGCGCCCTCGTGGCCGAGGATGGCCGGGAACGCGCCCTCCGGGTCTTCGCCGGACAGGGTGAAAGCATCGGTGTGGCAGATGCCGGTGGCCATCACCTCTACCAGCACCTCACCGTCCCGGGGTCCGTCCAGGTCGACCTCTGCAATTTCCAGGGGCTTGCCGGCTTCGAAGGCGACAGCGGCGCGAGTTTTCATAGTGTTCTCCTCGGGTGTTGGCTGGGGGCTCGATAAGCGGTTAAAGATACCATAGCCCAGCGGCAGGCAGGCTGCTCACGCTGCGAGGATTTTGCGAGCGTCAGCGGCGCAGTAGCACCATCGCCCAGCGCCAGATATTCAGGATGTTGGCCAGTGCCCCGGCGAAGTAGGTCATCGCGGCGGCGCGCAAGATCTTGCGCACGCTGTCCAGCTGTTCCTCCGGCACATACTCTCCCTCGCGCAGGATAGGCAGGGCCTTGTTGAAGCTTGCATCCCACTCCTCGGGCAGCACGATCAGGTAGGCGCCGGCGCCCGCCAGCTGCAGAAGCAGGCTCAGCGCGATGGTGCCGAAGATGGCGGCAGGCGCTTTGACCAGCAGGGCCACCACCGGCACCGCGACCAGCAACATCTCACCGCTGCGCTGCAGCATGATCGCGGACGGTATGAACCGGGCGCGCAGCTTGAAGATTTCTTCCTGGCGATGAAACTGCAGCGCATGGCCCACCTCGTGGGCGGCGACGGCGACAGCGGTCAGCGACTTGCCGCCGAAGTTGCTGGGGCTGAGCCGCACGGCCGGGGCGCTGGGGTCGAAGTGGTCGTGGCCTTCCTCGGTGGTCTCCACGATCACGCCGTCGAGCTGGAAGCGCTCCACCAGGTGCTGGGCCAGTTCGCCGCCGGTACCGGGCATGTCGGGCAGCTCGGTGCTGAAGCGCTTCATGGTATAGCGCACCCACAAGCTGGGACCATAGACCGCGCAGGTGATCACAAATATCAGGAGGGCGTAAATCACTGCCTTGAACCGCCTGTAACCTTCTGGAACCGTCTAGAACAAAGAGAACTGATCTCCAGTTGTATCAGGTGTTCTGAACTGAGAACAGTCCAGGAAGGCGTCATAGTCCCGCAGCTCCAGGCCCAGTCGTTTGCGGGCAACGCGAAAGCGTGAGGACAGCAGGTCGGCGAAGTGGCCGGTGCCGCGCATGCGGTGGCCGAAGCGGGTGTCGTAATCCTGCCCACCCCGGCACTGCCGCACCAGGCTCATGACATGTCCGGCGCGCATCGGGTAGTGCGCCTGCAGCCACTCTTCGAACAGCGGTGCCACCTCAAGCGGCAGGCGCAGCAGGATGTAGGCGGCGTTGACCGCGCCGGCCTCGGCGGCGCGTTCGAGGATGGTTTCCATCTCGGCGTCGTTCAGTGCGGGAATCACCGGGGCCATCAGCAGGCTCACCGGAATGCCGGCCTTCGACAGGGTCTCCAGTGTTTTCAGCCGCACTTCGCCCTCCGGCGTGCGCGGTTCCAGGGCGCGTTTCAGGTCGCGGTCCAGCGTGGTCACGCTGATGGCGACACTGGCGAGCCGGTCCTGGGCCATCTCGGCCAGCAGTTCGATATCGCGCAGGATCAGGGAGCTCTTGGTGGTAATGCTGACGGGATGGCGAAACTGTTGCAGCACTTCCAGCAGCTGCCGGGTAACCCGGTAGCGCTTTTCAACCGGCTGGTAGGGGTCGGTGTTGGTGCCCATGGCAATGGGCGAGCAGCGGTAGCCGGGCTTGCGGAGCTCGGCCTCCAGCAGCTCCGCGGCGTTGGTCTTCCAGGTCAGCCGTGTTTCGAAATCCAGGCCCGGTGACAGGTCGAGGTAGGCGTGGGTCGGCCGGGCAAAGCAGTAGATGCAGCCGTGTTCACAGCCGCGATAGGCGTTGATGGACTGTTCGAAGGGAATGTCCGGTGAGCGGTTGCGCGTGATGATGCTCTTTGCGGTTTCCGGCCGGCACTCTGTCGCCAGCGAGGGCTCCGGGAAATCATCCTCGGCGGCCGGTTCCCGCACCACGTATTCGACGGTGGTGGGCTGGTAGCGGCTCTCATGGTTGCTCAGTGCCGCCCGGCCGCGGGTCAGCGGTGGCAGGTGGGCCCCGTCTGGGCGGGTGCCGGGCCGTGCGCGCCGGGGCGGCGGGATGCGAACATTACTGGACATTTATACAGTATAGGGTCGGGGCGCTTCACTGGCCAGCATTTCTTGGCATAATCGGTGAAACTTGATCCCGGACAGGTCCGCGCCAGCGGGTTCTGCCATACTCAGCAAAACACAGGTTTGAGGAAACAATGGGCGAGGCGATCTACAAGGACGAATTCTCGCCGGCCGAGTTTCGTGCGTTCGGAAAGCGGCTGGAAGAGCAGCTCTCGGTGCTGCGCGAGGTGATCACCGAGGACCGTTTCAGCACCTGGCAGCCGACCATCGGCGCCGAACTCGAGGTCTACCTGGCAGACAACCAGTTCCTGCCGGCGCCGGTGAACGAGCAGCTGCTGAAGAGCTTCAACCACCCGCAGCTCACCGAGGAGCTCAACAAGTACAACCTGGAATTCAACCTGAGTCCCGTGGCCGCCACCGGGTCGCCCTTCGTCCAGATTGAGGATGAATTGCGCGGTTTCCTCAACGGCCTCCAATCCCAGGCACAGGATATCGACGCCCAGGTGATTCCCATCGGCATCCTGCCGACCCTGCAGGACAAGCACCTGAGCCTTGACTACATGACGGACCGCAAGCGCTACCACGCGCTGAACAAGGGCCTGACCCGGGTGCGCAAGGGCGGTTTTCATATTGATATCACGGGCGAGGACCACCTCTCCCTGCACGGCGAGGGTGTCACCGTCGAGGGTGCCAACACCTCCTTCCAGGTGCACCTGCGGGTGCCCGCCAACAATTTCGCCACCTATTACAACGCGGCCCAGCTCACGGCACCGCTGGCGCTGGCCCTGGCCGCCAATTCGCCGCTGATCGCCGGCTGTCGGCTCTGGCGTGAATCGCGCATCGCGCTGTTCAAGCAGAGCATCGACCTGCGTGAGCGCGGTCATCCCCAGTGGCGCCAGCCTTCCCGGGTCAGTTTCGGCACGGGCTGGATGCGCAATTCTCTCTGGGAACTGTTTGCCGGCAACGTCGCCCTGTATGAACCGCTGATTCCGCTGCTCACCGACGACGAGGAAACCAGCGACCCGCCGCGGCTGCCGGAGCTGTGCCTGCACCACGGCACGGTCTGGCCCTGGAACCGGGCGGTCTACAGCCACCTGGACGGCGGCCATACCCGCATCGAGTATCGTTTCCTGCCGGCGGGTCCCACGGTGTTGGACATGCTGGCCAACGCCGCCCTGTGTATCGGCTGGTCCCTGGGCATCGAAAAGGACTCAATAGACCAGTACGTGGCCCGGCTGCCCTTCACGGTGGCGGAATACAATTTCTACCGCGCCGCCCAGCAGGGCATGGACGCGAAACTGGTGTGGCCGCGCCGCGCCAAGGGCGGCCTGGAAGAGCGGCCGATCCAGGAGCTGATCGAAGAGTTCCTGCCCCGGGCGCGGGCGGGACTGGACACGCTGGACCTCGATAAAGAAGACGTCGACCGACTCTGGAACATCATCGAGGAGCGTTTCGAGACCGGACAGACCGGCGCCACCTGGCAGCTCATGAAGTTCGAGAAGTATCGCGAAAACATGGACGTAGGGGAGGCCTGTCGCAGCATGCTCAGCGAGTATGTGGAAAACATCACGGGCTGCGATCCGGTGGCGCGCTGGTGCTGAACCTGATCCGCGACCCCCGCCGCGAAAACGTACCGCAGCGGGTCAACGAATTCCTGCAGATACTGCCGGGCCCCGTGGCGATCCACATCACGGGCAAGGACACCAGTCGCACCCGCGTGCTGGTCACCCTGTCCCACGGCAATGAACCCTCCGGCCTGGAGGCGGTGCATCGCTGGCTGCTGGAAGGGGAACAACCCACTACCAATGTGGCCATCGTGCTGGGCGCTGTCGAGGCCGCACTGGCGGAGCCCCTGTTTTTCCACCGCCAGCTGCCGGGCACCCGTGACCTCAATCGCTGCTTCAACCCGCCCTACAAGGACCGCCAGGGCCAGCTGGCCCAGAGCATGCTGCGGCTGATCCGCGAGCTGGAGCCGGAGGCGGTGGTGGATATGCACAACACCTCCGGTTCCAGCTCCGCCTTTGCCGTCAGCGTCGGCGATTCACCGGAGCGGCGCGCATTGGTTGGCCTGTTTGTGGATCGCATGATCATTACCGAACTGCGGCTGGGTTCATTGATGGAGCAGGACTTCGGCTGCCCGGTGGTGACCATCGAGGCAGGCGGCAGCCAGGACGAGGAATCCGAGATCGTCGCCCAGCGGGGCATCGAGAATTTCTTCTACAACGAACACCTGTTCAACGAACCCGAGGGTGTAGCGATCTTTCGCCATCCCCTGCGACTGGAGCTGTCGCCGCACTCGCGCATCGATTTCGCCGACCGCCCGCTGCACGACCGCGATATCACCATGCGCCACGACATCGAGCACTTCAATTTTGCACCGGTGGAGACCTCCGACATGCTCGGCTGGCTGGACGACGCGGGGCTCGAGCACCTGAAGATCGGCAGCGACTACGAACACCCACACCAGGTCGACGAGTTCTTCCGGGTGGAGGAGGGTCGGCTGTTTCCGCAAAAGGACATGCGCCTGTTCATGGCCACCACGCGGCCTGATATCGCCGCATCGGACTGCCTGTTCTATTTCGTCTGTGACTGATTTACCGTTGCACCATGCAGCAACGGCTTGAATCTTTTGGAGGCAGCGGTGAATCCATTGTCTTTGCCCATGCCAACGGCTACCCGGTGGGCAGCTACCGGCAGTTCATCGAGGCGCTGACGCCGCAGTTCGAGGTGATCGGCTATCACCACCGCCCCATGTGGAGCCGTGAGATGGCGCCCACCCGGCTCGACTGGCACCTGTTTGCCGATGATCTCGTGGAGACCCTGCAGGCCACCCAATCCGGCCCGGTCTGGATGATGGGCCACTCCATGGGCGCGGTGGTCTCGGCCCAGGCCGCGGAAACCCACCCGGAGCTGTTCAAAGGTCTGCTGCTGATCGACCCGGTCTTCATCACGCCGGAACAGCTCGCCCAGCGCCGTCACCTGCCTGAAGAGGTGCTCGACGAGATTCCCATGATCCGCAAGACCCTGACCCGCCCCAACCGTTTTGCCACGCAGGAAGAAGCCTTTGACTTCCACCGCGGCAAACGGGTGTTCTCGGACTTCAGCGACACGGTGCTATGGGACTATGTGCTTTCGGGCACCCGCCTCAACGAGGAGGGGGAATTCCAGCTCGCCTACGCCCGTGAATGGGAGGCCGCGGCCTACCGTTCGTCGCCCGAGGTGTGGGATACCCTGGCGGCGATCGAACTGCCGGTGCTGGGCCTGCGCGGCGAAACCTCCGATACGCTCAGTCCCGAGGCCTTTACGCTGTGGGGTGAAACCCAGCCCGGGGCCGACCTGCGGGTCTGTCGCGGCGGACACCTGC
This sequence comes from Halieaceae bacterium, assembly GCA_965601975.1. Taxonomy (GTDB): domain Bacteria; phylum Pseudomonadota; class Gammaproteobacteria; order Pseudomonadales; family Halieaceae; genus JANQIO01. The sequence continues at coordinate 3,241,652 of OZ271856.1, read as the reverse complement.
TGCCGCTGGAATTCCCGGCGGAGACCGCCGCCGAAGTGCTGGATTTCCTCGGCCCCCGGCAGCGCGCGAGCACGGCCGGCTAGTGCTCCACCGCATCTGGCTGGGGTTTTTCCTGCTGGCCTTCCTGGCGGGACTTTACCAGTGGCTGTTTGCGGGCGACGCAGAAGTCTTCCAGCGCATGGTGGCGGCGCTGTTCGACATGGCGGGCCTGACGGTGGAGCTCGCCATCGGGCTGATCGGGCTGATGGGTTTATGGTTGGGGGTGATGGCGTTGGGGGAGGCCAGCGGCCTGATCCAGCGCCTGGCCAACCTGTTGTCGCCCCTGTTCACGCGGCTGATGCCGGAGGTGCCGAAGGGGCATCCCGCCATTTCCTCCATGACCCTGAACCTCTCCGCCAACGTGCTGGGGCTGGACAATGCCGCCACGCCGCTGGGCATTCGCGCGATGAAGGACCTGCAGACCCTGAACCCGCAGCCCGACACGGCCACCAATGCCCAGATCCTGTTCCTGGTGCTCAACACCTCCTCGGTGACCCTGTTCCCGGTGACGATCCTGCTGTACCGGGCCCAGCTGGGTGCGCCGGACCCGGCCTCGGTCTTTATTCCCATTCTTATCGCCACCAGCTGCTCCACCCTGGCGGGCCTGCTGGTGACGGCCTGGGTGCAAAAGCTGAAGTTGTCGGACCTGGTGGTGCTGGCCTGGCTGGTGTCGGGTTTTGCCCTGCTGCTGGCCATGGTGGGCTACTTCGCCACGCTCAGCACCGAGGTCCTGCAGCGCCAGTCCAGCCTGCTCGCCAACCTGTTGATCCTGTCGCTGATCGTGCTGTTCCTGCTCTCCGCCCACCGCAAGAAAGTGAATGTCTACGAGACCTTTGTGGAGGGGGCGAAGGGCGGCTTCACCACCGCCATCGAGATCATCCCGTTTCTGCTGGCGATGCTGGTGGCCATTGGCCTGTTCCGCGCCAGCGGAGCGCTGGACCTGCTGCTGGATGCGCTGCGGGCGGTGCTCGCCCCCCTGGGCGCAGACTTGCGCTGGGTTGACGCCATGCCGACGGCGCTGATGAAACCCCTGTCCGGCAGCGGCGCCCGGGCCATGATGATCGAGACCATGAATACCTACGGGGTCGACTCCTTCCAGGGCCGCCTGGCCGCCACCCTGCAGGGCTCCACGGAAACTACGTTTTACGTATTGGCGGTGTATTTCGGGGCCGCGGGAATCCGCCACGCGCGCCACGCCATCCCCTGCGGGCTGGCCGCCGACGCCGCGGGAATCACCGCGGCGGTGATCGTAAGTTATTGGTTTTACAGCGGTTAATGTATTTCTCCGGGGATTTCGCCCGAACCTGTGAAAGGCTGCACATTTCACTGGTGCAAAATCTGTAGTAACGCGTTACCCTGACGCCATCCGGCACGAATACGGACACTGCATGGACTACGGACAATTTTGCCCCGTTGCCAAGGCGGCCGAGGTCCTCGGCGAAAAATGGACCCTTCTCATCCTGCGCGAGCTGCTGTACGGCACGCATCGCTTCAACGACTTCCAGCGCGCCATCAAGGGGATTTCCCCGACAATGCTCACCAAGAGGCTCAAGGAACTTGAGGCCAATGGCCTGGTGGTTAAAGACGATCACGACTACCAGCTCACCCCGGCAGGCGAAGACCTGGCGCCATTGGTGCGGCAGTACGCCATCTGGGGCATGCGCTGGGGGCGCGGCGAGCTGGGCGACGCGGAACTCGATGTCGAGCTGCTGATGTGGGATATCCGCAGGCGCATCAAGACGGAATTCCTGCCGGAGAGCGGGGCAGTCATCCACGTGAATATCAGCGACCGCGATACCGATGGCCTCTGGTGGCTGGTGGTAGACCGGGCCGAGGACAAGCAGGCCAATCGCGAGGTGAGCCTGCGGGACTCGGCACCGGAGGAAGACACCGACCTGGTCATCGAGGGAGAACTGCGTCCGCTGACAGCGCTGTGGCTGGGAGATATCACCCTGCAGCAGGCGCTGGTGGCGCGGCAGCTGGTGTTGAAAGGGCGACCGCTGCTGATTCGGGCTATCGAGCAGTGGCTGCCCCTGGCAAGATATTCGACCTACAACCCCTCGGGACCCTCACCGAAGCGCGCGCAGGAAGCTTTAGAACGCCAGGCGTAAGTCTGCCAGCGCAGCGAAGCTCTCGGTAATCCAGTCCGGCTCGATGCCCGGCACGCGTGGTCGCACCGCCACCAGGTGGGTGAGGTTCAGCGCTTCACGGTAGCGCTGGATTTTTTCCGCCACTTCCCCGCGATTCCCCAGCAAGGCGCAATCATCCGGCGCCGGGTTGTCACCTTTGCGAAACGGCGGGGACGGCAGCCCGGCCAGTTTCTGCCGCACCGCGTCCACCCTTTTCGCATCCTCTGAAATAAACACTGTGCGCATGATGGCGCGGGTGCCGTTGCAGGTATTGCCGTGCTCGGCGAGGGCTTCCAGGTGCCGGGCGAAATTGGCGTCCAGTTCCGCGAAGCTTTCCACCGGTGACGCGAAGTAGGGCAGGCCCAGTTTGCCGGCCTGGCCGATGGCCTTGGGTCCGAAGGCGGCCACCCACAGGGGCGGGTGCGGTGCCTGCTGCGGCAGCGGTGACAGGGACTGTTCGCCCGCCACCGGCTGTCCGGCCCAGGCCTCGCGCATGGCCGACAGCACGTTTTCGAAGCGGTCGCGCTTGTCCGCATTGGTCACGCCAAATGCGCCCAGCATGTCCGCCCGGTAACCACGCCCCAGGCCCAGGATCAGGCGTCCGCCGCAGAGTCGATCCAGGCTTGCCGCCTGCTCCGCCGCCAGCAGCGGTTGCCGGATCGGCAGCAGCCACGACGTGGTACCAAGCAACATGCGCTCGGTGGTGCCCGCCACTGCGGCCAGCAGCAACAGCGGGTCGGGGATGGGCGAGTTGCCCTCGAAATGGTTCTCCGGCAGGAAGAACGACTGGTAGCCCCAGGCTTCCGCCTGCCGGGCCTGCTCGCACAGTCCCGGGGCGTCCAGGGTCGAGCCCAGCCGCCAGGGGGTGATACCCAGGTGCAATTCACTGCTCGACAAGCTTGCCCGCCTTGTCCGCGTCGATATGCCCCTCTTCGACCAGGTCGCGAATGGCGTCGGCCAGGGTGTCCTGGATCGGGCGGAACTGCAAGCCCAGTTCAGCGCGCGCCTTGCTGGAATCCATGCGCACCCAGCGGGTGGCGTAGGTCATGGCCTCGTGGGTGACCGGGATGTCGAGTGCCTTGCCGCGGACCCGGTTGAACCAGTCGACCATGCGGCCCATGCCCAGCATGACACCGCCGGGCACCGGCACCTTGCGAATGCGGCGCCCGGTAATGTCCGACAGTACGTCCACCAGTTCGCCCCAGGGCAGGAAATGTCCCCCCAGCGGGTAGCGGCCGGGAGGCAGCTCCCGTTCCAGCAGGGCCAGGTGCGCCTGCGCCACGTCGCGCACGTCCACCCACTGGTTGCCGCTGGGCAGCACCGGCGCCGCGGCGGTCAAATAGGTGCGCAGTCCCTGGTGGGGCTCCGTCAGGCCGGGATCCCCGGGCCCGATCACCGAGGCCGGGTAGGTGATGTGAATCGGTGCGCCGCCGTCCTGCAATTCCCGCACGAATTCCTCGCTGGCCACTTTCGAACGGCCATAGGCATTGGTGGCGGCCCCAAGCGGCGAGTATTCATTGAGGAACTGCGCCTCGGGATCGTACAGGGCAGTCACGCTGGATACGTGCACGATCGGGCCCAGTCCCCTTTCCACGGCGCCGCCGATCACCAGTTTGGTGCCGCCGACGTTGGTGGCCATGACCACGTCCGCGTCTTTCTGGTCGATAGAGACCATCGCAGCCGTGTGCACGACGGCATCGCTACCATCCAGGGCTCTGGCAACCGCGTCGGCGTCCGTGACATCCCCCAGCACATAGTCCGTGATGTCGCTGCCGTACATGCGGCGCAGCTTGTCCTTGTTGCGCACCAGCAGGCGCACCTGGTGGCCCGCCCCGGTCAGTGCCCGGGCCGTGTGGTAGCCGATGAAACCGGTGCCGCCGGTGATCATTACCCGCATTGCGGCATCTCATGTGGTGAAAAAGTCACAGGCTCACCGGTGTGTGATTGAACTTCGCATGCATTCGGAGGACTATAGGCGGACTTAACGAGTTTTGGAAACGGCAGTCCGATGACCGCACAGACCCTACAGACCATGTATTCACGCTCCCCACAGTGGGCGGCGGCGCATGACCTGTGCCTGTGTGTGCCGGTGTGCGCCACCACCCGCATTTCCTTCACCAAGGATACGGGCGGCGTGAACCCCGGTTCGAGGATGCTGAACACGTAAGACCAGACTGACTTACCAAAAAAAGGCCTCCGAGAACCCAGACCTCGGAGGCCTTTTTTTTTATCCCCACCAGAAACTGACTCTCCGACTCCTGGGTTCCCGGCGCCAGACAAGGAGAATGTGCCGTGGAACGGTCACTGAGAGTCAATATCGCCACCATCTACCTGATGGGTTTCTTCCACAGTTTCATGGTGGTGATCCCCGTATTCGTGCCGTTGCTGCAGGGCTATGGCCTGTCCATGGCCCAGGTGCTGCAGACCCAGGCGCTTTACGCGCTGACGGTTGCGGTGTGCGAAGTCCCCTCCGGTTACCTGGCTGATCTCTGGGGGCGCCGTCGCGCCATCCTGGTGGGTTCCGCACTCAACGGCGTCGGCTTCCTGAGCCTGCTGTGGGCGGACACGTTTTTCGACTTCCTGGTCTACGAGTTCATTCTCGGCCTTGGCATCAGCCTGATTTCCGGTGCCGACCTGGCCCTGCTGTACGACACCGAGACCCAGCTCGCCGAGAGCGGCGGCGGTGGCGCCGGCGCCAGCAAGTCCCTGAGCCGACTGATCGCCGTCGAGGCGGGCGCATCGGGAATTGCCGGGATCGTCGCGAGCCTGTTGCTGCTGGTAGGCGATATGCGGCTGCTGGTGGCGGTGCAGGCGGCCTGCGGTTTCGTGCCGCTGGTACTGGGATTCCTGTTGGTGGAATCGCCGCGGCCGACCCTGCACCAGGGCCATGCCGGCAACGCCAAGGCCATCATGCGCCTGCTGCTGTTCGGCAAGCCGGTGGTGTTGTGGACGACCCTGGCCATCATCGCCTTCGGACTGATGGCGGTGTACGCGTTCTGGATCTACCAGAAGCACTGGGAGATGGAAGGCGTGCCGGTGAGCAGCTTTGGCTACATCTGGGCGGTGTTTGCCCTCACGGTCAGCGTAACCGCTCGCTATGCCGCCGCCTTCGAGGCGTGGCTGGGCTGGCGGCGCACCCTGTGGATTACGGCGATGCTGCCGCTGCTGGGCCTGACAGGTATGGCGATGTTCGGTGGCTGGGTCGGTGTGATGTTCGGCTTTGCGGTGCAGGTCAGCCGTGGATTGAGCCTGACCCTGTTCTACGACGCGCTGAATCGTCGCGTACCCGGCGACTTCCGCGCGACGGTGAACTCCCTGGTGAGCCTGGGTGTGCGGGGCCTGTTCATTGCCAGCGGTCCGCTGCTGGGATGGGCGCTGGACCAGTATGGCGTCACCACGACGCTGCTTGCGCTGGTCGTCATGTTCGCGCCGCTGTTTGGCGCGGTCATCCTGGGCCTGGGCCTGCGCATACGGCGGGAGCAGGACGAGGCGCCGGCAGTCGCGCCGCAGCCCGCCATGTAACGCAGCTCGAACCCCCACGGGTCCCGCTCATCTCCTGAGCATCGCGTGGACCCATGCTTGCCCGGTGCGCCACCCCTCGGCCACCGGGCTTTTTTATGCTCGCGATAACCGCTCGCTGGCTAAGGGCTTTTTTATCTCCCACCGCTATACTTTTCAGGTAACACCGGAAACAAGACACATGGAAAACCAGCATTCCACCCTGGCAACCCTGATCCTGCCTATCGCGCAGGCCCTGCGCCACCACGGCGTGGATCCCATGCCCCTGTTCGAGGCGGCGGATATCGACCCCGCCATGGTGATCAACCCGGACCGCCGTATCCCCTCCGAGCAAATGGAGAAGCTCTGGACCCTGGCCGCGGAAGCCACCGGCGATGAGTGCTTCGGCCTGCAGGCGGCGGAAGAGCTGCAGCCGGCAACCTTGCAGGGCATGGGCCTGGCCATCCTCGCCAGTTCTACCCTCTACGACGTGCTGGCCAGGCTGGTGCGGTTCGCCCGCATCTATCACACCGGGGCCGAACTGGAGCTGGTCGATCGCGACCCCTATGTCGATATGGAATTTCGTCACGCCAACGAGGATGAACTGAGCTGGACGCACCTCGACTTTGCCATTGGCGTCGGCATCGTCATGTGCCAGATCACCCTGGGCGAGTACTTCAGCCCCTTCGAGATCGATGTGCGCCGGCCGTCGCCCCAGGACCCGGACCGCTACAGCGCCTGCATGCGTGCTCGGGTCAACTACGACTGTGACCTCAACCGGGTGCGCTACGTGAAGAGCGATATCCTGGAGCAGCTGGGCTCCGGCAACCCCGAACTGGCCCGGGTCAATGACGAGCAGGCCGAGGCCTACCTGGCCGCTTTCACACCGGTCAGCACCAGTCATACCGTGGCCAACAGGATCATCGAGCTCCTGCCCGACGGTCCGCCGAGCCAGAAGGACATCGCCGAGGCGCTGCACGTCAGCAACCGCACGCTGCAGCGCAAGCTGAAAGACGAGGGGACCAGTTTCATCGACCTGCTGCAGGATGCCCGCCTGTCACTGGCGAAAAAATACCTGGCCCAGCCCCAGCGCTCCATTGTCGAGATCGCCTACCTGCTGGGGTTTTCCGAGCCCAGCACCTTCTCTCGCGCCTTCAAGCGCTGGACCGGGCACGCCCCGGCGGAGTACCGCGCCGAAATCACCGCAGAACGGCTGGCTTCTTGATCCAGGTCCAACGGCAGCGCGCGATCAGTCTGCTATGATCCAAGCACGTTCAAACACAACAGGGTAAGGGGAAGCTATGTCACTGCTCCTGATCATTGCGGACCGCATCGACGAGCGCCAGGTGGCGATTTCCCGCGGCCTGGAACTGGCCGGCAAGCTGGGCCTGGGCGCGCAGGTGGTGGGCTTTGCCTACGAAAACCTGAACGAGCTGAGTACCGAAACCTCGCTGGACAAGGCTGCCCTGAAGAAAAAGCTGCTGGCCAAGCGCAAGGCGGAAGTCGAGGCGGAAGTCGCCAAGCACAAGGGCGACGTCCGTACGGCGGTCAGCGTGGTCTGGCAGAAGTCGATTCACCTGTGGATTGACGAGCAGTGTGCGCGCAAGGAATACACCGCCGTGGTGAAGACCGGGCATCGCACTGAGACTTTCTATTACACCTCGACCGACTGGCACCTGCTGCGCGAGTGTCCGGCGCCGGTGCTGATTGCCGCCGAGAAGAAGTGGCGCGCTACCAAGCCCATCGTCGCCGCGGTCGACCTGTCCGACGACAGCCGCGCTCACCGGCAGCTCAACGACCTGGTGGTCAGCACCGCGAAACGCCTGGCCGAAACCCTGGATTGCAAGCTCTACGTGGTCAACGCCCTGCATATCCCGGCGGTGCTGACCGAGCTCGACCTGGTGGACGAGTACACCCACGGCAAGAAGCTGAAGGAAGCCCTGGAACCGAAAGTCGCCAAGTTCGCCAAGGCCCACAACATCCCGCGCTCCAGCATCAAGCTGAAGCAGGGCCCGGTGGACAAGGTGATCACCAGCGAATCCGCGCGGCTCAAGGCGCAGCTGCTGGTCATGGGCACCGTGGGGCGCCGGGGTGTGAGGGGCCGCCTGCTGGGCAACACCGCGGAAAAAGTGCTCAGCAAGCTGCGCACCGACGTACTGGCCATCAAGCCCTGATCAGTTTGCCGCTGAGGTCCTCGCGTCCAGCGGCAGGCGCACCCTGAATTCCACCCCGGAGTCGTCCGGCAGGTTGCGGGCCTCGGCACTGCCGCCGTGAAACTCCACGATCAGCCGCACGATATGCAGGCCCAGGCCCAGATGCACGCGGTCGCTTTTCTCACGCACCGATACCATGGAATCGAATAGCTGACGCTGCATCGCCTCCGGCAGCAGCGGGCCCTCGTTGCTCACGTGAATCTCTACATGCTCGCCGTCCCGCTCCAGCCCCAGCCCGATGCGACCACCGGCAGGGGTGAAGCTGGCGGCGTTGTCCATCAGCTTGTCCAGCATCTGGGCCACCAGGTCCGGCACGCCGTAGGCGGGCAGGGCGGTATCGGCCAGGTGCAGTTCCAGTGACTGGTCCGGGTACAGCTCGCGGTAGGCCTCGAACAGGTCGCGGCACAGCAGGGCCAGGTCATAGCTTTCCGGCTGGTTGCTGTGAACGCTCTCTTCCAGGCGTGTCGCTTCGCTCATGGCCGTGAGGATGTTGGACAGGCGCGACAGCCCTTCCCGGGCGCGTTTCACATAGACGCCCTTGTCCTCGCCCTCGGCTTCGAGGTTGTCCAGGGAGGACTGGATGACCGCGATCGGTGTGCGCAGTTCGTGGGACAGTTTGCGGGACAGGGTGCGCAGGTAGTCGGTGTATTCCCGCAGCCGCGCCAGCAGGTCGGCGTACTGGCGGGACAGTTCGCCGATTTCATCCTGCGTATTGCTCACCGGGAAATTGTCGTCCAGGCTGCCGTCGGCGCGAATCACCCCGGCGCTGGCTCGCGACAGCCGGCGGATACGCCAGGACAGCCAGCTCGCGTAGCCGAGCAGGCCCAGGGCGGAAATCGTCAGCGCCAGCAGGCTCCAGTAGAGCAGCCGGGAAAACGCCTGGTCGGTGAGGCTGAGATAGGGTTCGCTGCCCTGGCGCGCCAGCACCGCCGCGACCACTTCACCCTCCGCCAGGATGGGCGCGGCCGTCACCAGCAGCTTGCGGCCGCCGCCCCGGGGTGAGGCATACCAGGCCGCCGCACTGTCACCACTGATGGCGCGATCCAGTTCCGGCAGGGCCAGTTGCCCGACCCTGGGCGGTGCCGGCACTTCCGCCGCGGGTGGGCCGTTGAGGATGGCGCGATACAGGGCCTTCAATAGCCAGGGGGTATCGCTGCCTTTTCCGGTAACACCGATATCCGTGCCGCCGGATTCCGCCAGCAGCCAGTGGTGGCGATCGACCACGCTGAGTTCCACGCCGCTGCGGGCGAAGGGCGCCAGTTCAGACTCGACATCCCGCGAGGGGAACACCAGCCAGGGCACCGGCTGTCGCGGCAGCAGGGTGCCGAAGGTGTCCCTGCCGTCGCTGGCGATAAAGCCAAAGCTGAGCCGGTCGTCGAGCAGTGACAGGGGCATTTCCAGTTCCACGGTGAAACCTTCCAGGCTGTCCTGCCAGTAGCCGCGAATGCGCGGCTCGAATCCCATGGGCCCCGAACCCCGCTCGATGCGTCCCTGTACCGCCCCGGGCGCCGCGGTGGCGATAACAAATTCGCCGCGGCCGCTGCGCAGCCTCAGGTAGTCGCCGCTGGGGCGGTTTTGCCTCGGGTTGTGATACACCACCTGGTCGTCGGCCACCTCGAACAGCAGGTACAGCGTTGCGCCGCGCAGCTTCGCCCGGTAGGACACCGGACCGAAGCGGCCGTGCTCCGGCCCCTCCCAGCCATCGGCATAGCCGTCGACGATCACCGGCCCGTCGGCCAGGGTGGCGTAGAGCTGGCGGCGGGTATCACCACCTGTGGCGATGCGCTCGGGGTTTGCGAATATCGCGCCGGGGTTTTCAGCAATGACCGTGGCCACGGCGCGGGTGGTGGCCATCAGGGCCTGTTCCTGCCCGGACTGCAGCGCGCCCTCCATTTCCCGCACGTACTGGCAACCCGCCCAGGGCAGGGCGAGCAGCAGCAGGCTGACCAGCAACAGCTGGCGGCGCAAGCTCACGATCTACCCTGACTTGCCCACGGCGTATTAACCTGGCGGGCTCAAGGGTTCACTTTCCAGCGATACCCCATGCCGTAGGCGGTCTCGATGCTGGCGAAGTCGGCATCGAGTGCGGCGAACTTCTTGCGGATGCGCTTGATATGAGACGTGATGGTGTTGTCGTCCAGCACCACGTTGGCGGCATCCATCAACTGCTGGCGATTCTTCACATGCCCCGGGTGCAGGGCCAGGGCGTGGACAATCCAGAACTCGGTCACGGTCAGGTCCACCGGCTGTTCGCGCCAGGTAACGGTCATGCGCTCCAGGTTGATGGACAGGTCACCGCGTTCGAGCACATCGTCCTCGTGCACCGGCTGGCGCAGGGCGTCGACCCGGCGCAGCAGGGCGTGAATCCGCGCCAGCATCTGGGCCTGGCTGATGTCCTTGGTCAGGTAGTCGTCCGCGCCCAGGCGCAGGCCGCTGATCACGTCCAGCTCCGTGTCGCGGGCGGTGAGGAACACGATGGGCAGCTCCGGCGCGCGGGCGCGCAGGTCGCGGCACAGCTCGAAGCCGCCCTCTACCTCGTCATCGAGGCCGACGTCGATGATGGCCATATCGGGCAGGCGCTGCTCGAACGCTTCCCAGGCGCTGCCGCGATCCGCGTGCCAGCTGACCGCGAAACCCTGGCGCTGCAGCGCATCGCGGTAGTTGGCGGCGATCACCGGTTCATCTTCGACAATGGCGATGTGTCGGCTCATGAGAGGTCAGTGTGTTTCCCCGTTGTTGTGAGGCGATACTTCCAAAAATCCCCGGCAGTCACAAGCGCCTGCCACAATTGATCACAATTGAGCGCCGGCCTGCCACAGGTGCCCAGCGCGCTGCCTCCCCTGCCTGCTGCAATGACTGCGGATCGAACGGGAGGATTCCATGAGACGGATACTGATTGTATTCCTGTGGCTCGCCGCCAACGCCGGCGCCAACACCCTTGTCGAAGACACGCAGCGGGCCCTGGATGCCCTGGAAAACCCCGGCGCAGGCGGCCTGGTGATCTATGGAGTCGGCGGGTACCAGCCCGCCATCCAGCTGGCCGCGGGCGCCGACATCCGTGTCACCGGCATGGTGGCGAAAGTGCGCCTCACGCAGAGCTTTCGCAATGACACGGACCAGTGGGTGAAGGGGGAGTACCTGTTTCCCCTGCCGGATCGCGCCGCGGTCAATCACCTCAAGCTGACCATCGGCGACCGGGTCATCATCGGCGAGATACAGGCGAAGGAAGTTGCGCGCGAGATCTACCAGCAGGCCGCCGAAAGCGGCCGCAAGGCGAGCCTGGTGGAGCAGCGCCGTCCCAACCTGTTCAGCAACCGCATTGCCAATATCGGGCCCGGCGAAACCGTCATCGTGGAGCTCGAGTACCTGGAGCGGGTGCGCTACCGCGACGGGCAGTTCAGCCTGCGTTTTCCCATGACCGTGACGCCGCGCTACTCGCCGGCAAGCATGAACGTGGCCGAGGCGGCGGAGGTATGGAACTTCCAGCACCCGGTGCTGGCCCTGGGCGCCGAGCCGGTCCAGCCCATTGCGCTGACGGCGTCGATCAATATGGGGCTGCCCCTGGGCGCGGTGAAATCCAGCTATCACCCGATTTCCCTGACCCGCCAGGGCAGTATGTATCGCGTGGCCCTGGCGGACGGCCCGGTGCCCATGGACCAGGATTTCCAGCTGATCTGGGAACCCCAGGCGGGCAGCGAGCCACAGGCCGCGGTATTCCATGAGCGGGTCGGCGCGGAAGAGTACGCCCTGTTGATGGTACTGCCGCCGCAGGCCCCGAAGGCGGATGCGGCGTTGCCGCGTGAGTTGATCTTCGTGATCGACACCTCCGGGTCCATGGGCGGCCAGTCGATCCAGCAGGCGCGGGCGAGCCTGGCCTACGGCCTGGACCAGCTCAAGCCCACGGACCGGTTCAATATCATCGCGTTCAACAATCGCGCCCACCGGCTGTTTCCGGACGCCGTGCCCGCCAGCCGCCGCTACCTGGCCCGGGCCCAGGAATTCGTGCGGCACCTGGACGCCGGCGGCGGCACCGAAATGCGCAGCGCGCTGGAGCTGGCACTGCCCGAGTACCGCGAGACCGGCACAGCGGATGCCCTGCGCCAGGTGGTGTTCATCACCGACGGTGCGGTGGGCAACGAGGTCGCACTTTATCGCCAGATTCAGCAGCGCCTGGGCAGCACTCGCCTGTTCACGGTGGGCATCGGCTCCGCCCCCAACAGCTGGTTCATGCGCAAGGCGGCGAAAGTGGGGCGGGGGGACTTCGTGCTGATCGGCGACATCGTCGAGGTTCAGCAGCACATGCAGACCCTGTTTACGCGGCTGTCGCAGCCGCTGCTGCGGGATATCCGCGTGGACTGGCCGGTCCCGGTGGAAACCTTTCCCGCCCGGGTGCCCGACCTCTACCCCGGGGAGCCGCTGGTGATCAGCGCTCGCAGTGACAGCGCCTTTGGTGGCAGCAATGTCGAGATTCGCGGGACCGGCGCGGACCAGGGCTGGAACCGGACCCTGCACATGGCGCCGCCGGCCAGCGGCATGGAGGAGGCCTGGTCCGGCATCGGCACCCTGTGGGCCCGGGCGGCAATCGAGAACCTGCAGGACCAGCAGATGCTGGGCCTGGACGAGGCGGAAGTTCGCGCCGCGGGTTTGCCGATTGCACTGAAGCACCGGCTGGTCAGCCCCTGGACCAGCTTTGTGGCGGTAGAACAATTCCCGAGCCGTCCGCCTGAAGAAGCCCTGGCTTCAAAGGCGGTGCCCAACCTGCCCCCCGCCGGGCAAAGCTCCCAGGTCCATGCCTGGCCGCGGACGGCCACGTCAGCGCCGCTGCAGCTGTTGATCGGATTGATTGCACTGGTGATGGCATGCGTCTTCTGGCGCTTCCCTGCCTGGTCCTGGCGATGAGCCAGCTGGGCAGCGGCCTGTATATCCAGCTCAAGGCCGCGCTGGCCCAGGAGCTGATCGCCGCCGCCTGGGAAGACGAGGACCGGGACGCGAAGCCCTGGCCCTGGGCGGACACTCACCCGGTGGCGCGCCTGGAGCTGCCGGCCCACGATGCCGACCTGTATGTGCTGGCGGGCAGGCAGGGCAATGCCCTGGCGTTTGGGCCGGGCCTGGACCGAACATCCAGCCCGCCCGGGGCGCCCGGTGTGTCGGTGATCGGCGGCCATCGGGACACGCATTTCGCCTTCCTGCAGCACGTGGAGCCCGGCGATGAACTGCGGCTGACCGGCAAGGATGGCCGCCAATTCGACTACCGTGTGACCGAGACGCGGATTGCCGATATCCGCCGCGGACCCCTGCGAACCGCGGGCGACGGCGTTGTGCTGGTCACCTGTTTTCCCTTCGATTCACTCGACGCCGGCGGTCCACTTCGCTACCTGGTCGTGGCGCGACCGCAATTTTGAGACAGCTGTCACCGAATCATTTTTACCTGCTGGAAATGCCCCGGCGCCGCTACATACTGCCCCTTAACCTCTGTCCAAGACGTTGTAGCCAGGGGTTCCTTATATGGCTGCCAGGGTTGCTGTCGCTCGGAAGTGGGTTCCGGGGGTGGCGACAAGCCGCTGGGGGTGAGAGCTGTTTCCGCTCCCGGGCCCTCGGTACGGGCGTATCCTGGCAGCCATCCTTTTTCCTCTTCTCCCTACGCATTTCGCCGGCTCCACAATTCGCCCGAATTGATCGCCGAAGCATCCGATTCCACCCGGCTCCCTGCCTTCTTTCTGTCCTGTAATGGTCTCAACGGCGCACGACGCCTCTCATCGAAACAACAGGACGAAGGAGTACTACACCATGAAATTCGCAAGTCTTGCCCTGAGCGGCCTGCTGGCCCTCGCAGCAATTCCCAATGCCCAGGCCGACGACTGGAAGATGCCGGCCAAGAAAACCGCCACGGTGATAGGCGCCACTGCCGCGGGCGTCGCCCTGGCCGGCCCCGCCGGACTGATTGGCGGCGGCCTGCTGGCAGCCTGGATGCACAACACCATGGACGAAGCGGAGTCTGCCCAAACCGCCCGTGAAGAACTGGCCATGACGCAGCAGGAACTGGCAGCCTCGGAGGCTGCGCTCGCTGCCACCAGCGCGGACCTGGAAGAGGCGGAAGCCGCCAGCGCACAGTACGCGCAGCTGGTGCTCGACCAGCTTCAACTGGAAATGCTGTTCAAGACCAACGCGGCAGAGCTCACCAATACCGGCCAGCTGCGGCTCGCCGCCCTGGCTGACTTCCTCGTGGACAACCCGCAGATCGCGGTGCGCCTGGATGGCTACGCGGACCCTCGCGGCAGCGACAGCCACAACCAGCAGCTGTCAGTAGGCCGGGTCAATCACGTTGCCCGCCTCCTGGAGGAGCGCGGCGTGAATCCCGAGCGCATCGAGCGCTTCAGCCACGGCGCCAGCCGCTCCATTGCCACTGAAGGCGACTACGACGCCTACGCCCTGGAGCGCGCGGTCAAGATCGAGCTGAGCCAGCCCACCGCCAAGGGTATCGCCGCCGTCGACTGATCTCCCCTGGGGCGGTGGCGGACTCCAAATCCGTCCCGCCCACTTCCGCCCATTCCCCGGGGCGGAACACACTCCCTCGGAGAGGCCTTGCCCGGACATCCCCCGTCCGGGCTTTTTTGATTCCTGTTCAAAAAAGGTGATCCGATCCCGAAAAACCCCGCGTACATCTTGGTGTATCGACAATCGATACCAACCCCGAACGCGCCCACCCCCGGGGCGTCAGGTTACACCCGGCTCATTGAGCCGGGTTTTTTTTGCCTGCCGGAAACGACATTGCGCGATCTCTGCGCGTAACCCCCTGATATCAATAGAGAAAAACATTGGCGCTCGCGGCCAAGTGTCTGTCGCTCCCGGCAATCCTACCGCGGGGCCCCGCCCCCTACTATGCGCTCCATGGACTTGGAAATGCGAGGCAGCGAGTGAAAACCCGGGCAATGGCTCAAGAGAGCGTCACGGTCGAACTGACCGAATTCGAGCTAACGGCCCTGGCGGCGCTGGTAGAACGCGGACAAATGCTGGTCGGCCTGGACGATGAAGAGCAACAAGAAATCCGCCGTGCCATTCACTCGATTGCCGATGAATTCAGGAGCTTGCTGGGGCATTTCGAGCTCACGAGCTGAGCCCGGGCAACCCGATAAGGAGACACTGCGATGCATGAACTGGTACTGAGAATCAAGAAACCCGAGCTGTGCTACGTATTCGCCGAAAACGCCGCGAATCGTGGTCACGACGACCTGGCCCTTCAGGCCTTCCGGCGCGCGGTTGATCTGCGCGCGGACGAGCACACTGACATCACTGAGGATGAGCGGCTCGCCCTGAAATCCTTCTACGCCTACGAAGAAGCACTGTCCTATGGACAACGCAAGCGCAAGCGCGCCACGGGCACCTGGCAGATGGTGGCCAAGCACGGAATCCTGCCGACGCTGCAGAAGCGCCTGGTCAGCAAGTCGGCGGACGATGCGGCGGACGGCCTCAAGACGCTGAAGATGGAAGACTACTCGTTCCAGGCGGTGGCACAGACTATCGGCCTGAACATGAAAGAGGCTGCCTGATCGCCTCACACCGAATCTCCTGACGGGGAGAGACAAGACCCCTACCCTTAGCCCGGAATGATGTCTCGCCGGGCTTTTTTTCGCCCCCACGTTTCGTGAACTCGCGGGATATGTCAGACCGAGGGGTTCGCGAATCAGCGTGGTTGTGCGCGAACCAGCACCAAGCAGCGCTCTGATTGTTCGCCAAAGCACTCTCAGGCGCGCGGAAACTCAAACAATCAGCGTTCTGCAAGCACCACGAATCTCGCGAACTTTGGCTGCATAGCAGCCTACACCAGTGGATCTGCGAGCTTGTGTATGTTGAACGGAGCTCTGAGGTGAGCTCGCGTGTGGGGAGTGGTCCGGGGGACAGTCAGAGCGCCGCTTGGAATTTGCCCTGCTTGCAGGGGCTTTCTGCGAGGACTGTTCGAATCCCAATTTTTCGCGCAGCGAAAAATGGTTGAGTTCCGCAGCAGCCTGCAAGCAGGGCAAATTTCGCGCTCGTCCCCCGGACCACTCCCCACACGCGAGCGTCAGTGCAGCACCATTCTCACTATACCCACCAGACTAACCACCAGTAGGCCCGCGCCGATCACGCGAAAGAACAGCACCGTGTCTGCACGCAATGTGTAGTCGTGGAATCGCAGCCCGAGCACATGTCCCAGGGCGGCGCAGGGGAGGAGCCACAGGTGGTGCTTCCACTGCATGTCGACGCCGGCCGCGACGAAGGCCAGGAGTTTTACGCCGACGAGGATGAACCAGAGGACGAAGAGGGAGTCGCGGATCTGCTCTCTTGGCATGCGGCTGGCGGCGACGGGGACGACTAGCGGTGCGGCGACCAGGGACGTGCCGCTGACGTAGCCGCCGATGGCGACGAGGATGGTCTCGACGGTTTTGTTGTTGCTCTGGATGGGGCGGGCGAGCATGTAGCTGACGCCGTAGAAGGCGACGATGGCGAAGATGAAGCCGCTGATGACGCTGCCGGGGAGGGTGATCACGCCGAGTACGCCGATGAGCTTGGGGATGGCCATGACGGCCAGCGCCCATTTCACGAAGGGCCAGTTGACGGAGGTGGCGCTGTGCTCGTCGCGGTGGTTCTGCCACACGGTCAGCGACGAGAAGATCAGCAGGTGCACGGCGATCAGCGGCAGGAATACCAACGGCTCATCGAGGATCAGCAGCAGGAAGGGCAGGGTGAGCACGGCGCCGCCGAAGCCGAGGCCGGAGCGCACGAAGCCTCCCCACACGAAGAGCAGGGCAACCAGCGCGTATTGCCAGCTTGCGAGTTCGGCCATGGAATTCCGCGGTCACAAATGAAACCGGCCCCGAAGGGGGCCGGCGCGCATGTTATCAGAAAGCCTGCGGTTTAGGCGGCCATGGCCTCCATCAGCGCCTTTTCCGTATCCAGCAGGTCGACCATGACGGGGTGGGCGAGAACGCGGCTTCGGTAGGCCGCGTACTTCGGGTACGCATCGGCGTCGATCTCGTAGCCGCCGTAGCCGGCGTTGATGGTGGGCGACACGAGGGCGATATCGGCGGTCAGGGGCCGGTCGCCGAACAGGAAGCCGTCATCCGGCACCTCGTGCTCCAGGTAGTTGAATACTGCGGGGCACAGGTTCGCGGCCACATCCGCCAGGCGCTCTTCGTCCGGTGGGCTGGGGTCGCCAAACATTTTTTTCGCGAGGCGTTCAAAGAAGAACGGCGCCATGGCTTCGATCAGCTTGGTATCGGCGTACTCCTCGTACCAGCGTGCCCGGGCGCGCTGTTCGGGGGTGTCGGGCAGCATGGCGATGCCGCCGAACTTATCCTCAAGGTACTCACAGATGACGGACGAGTCGCTGACCACCAGGTCGCCGTCCTGGAGGGCGGGGATCTTGCCCAGTGGGCTCGCTCGCATGAAGTCTTCTTCGCCGTGCCCCGGTACGACCGCCTTGTGCTCGAACTCCAGGCCCTTGATCTTCGCGACGGCCAGCGCTTTGCGGACGAAGGGGGATATGTTGGCACCGTAGATAATCATTGCTCTCCTCCTGGCCCATACCAACGGGCCTGATACAGCGCTTCAAATAAACAGGTCATAGAGCATCCAGCCGCTGCTGGCGAGATACGCCGTGAAGGTCAGCACCATGCCGGCGGGCCTGGCCTGCCACGGGCCCATCCCGGACAGACCCACGTAGTGCATCAGCCGGCCCAGGACCAGTGTTCCACCCACGGCGTGCAGCCAGTTGTTGCCCGCACCCATAAGCTCCATCCCTACTAAAAGAATAGCTGCCAGCGGCACGGTTTCCGTGAAATTGGCCTGGCTGCGGATCAGCCGCAAGAATTTTTCGTCGCCGCCGTCGCCGATATCGATCCGGTTGCCCATCCGGTACATGCCGACGCGCAGGGTGATGGGCACAAAGATCAGGCCGAGAATGGCGAGGTAGATGGGAGTGACGGACAACGTCGAGATTGAGGGTAGTTCCATGCATGTCTCCTTGATTGAACCGTGTTGGGGCGCCACTCAACAATTTGAATCGACTTCAGCGTTGCCCTTCGGGGCCACTAGGGCGCCCCGCACTCTTCGTTAGGTCTTCTCGACATGCAGCCAGCATGCCTTCGAATACCTGCCTTGATTGCGGGGCGCCCTGATGGCCTGAAGTGCGTTCAAATTGTTGAGTGGCGCCCAGGTTTTGTTTCGAAACTGACTATACGTTCGTTCCGGTTTCGATCAATGTGTGTAGACTAGATTCCCGCGATTGCGGCGCATCTGCGCACAACCGCCTTTGTAAAAACGCACATAGAAAACAGGTGTTTAGCATGGCCGAGGCTATTTGGGACACGCTCATCCAGGGCGCGCTGGTATTCGACGGACGCGGGCTGCCGCCCCAGCAGATCGATGTGGCGGTGAAAAACGGCGCCATCGTCGCCAAGGGGTCCCTGCTGGCTCCGGAAATGGCCGCCGAGGTGATCGACGGCAGCGGCCAGTGGCTGATGCCGGGGCTGCTCGACATCCACACCCACCTGGACCTGGAAGTGGACCTGGAGCCCGGCCTGCCGGAAGCGGTGCGGCATGGCACCACCACGGTGCTGGTGGGCAATTGCAGCCTGGGTACCTGTTTCGGCACCCAGCGCACCGAGGAGCAGGATCCCATCGTCGACTGCTTCACCCGGGTCGAGAACATTCCCAAGAAGGTGCTGGCCAAGTGCGTCGACGCGATCACCTGGAATGACTCCGGCGCCTACATGGACCACTTCGCCGACATCCCCCTGGGGCCCAACGTCGCGGCCTTCGTCCCCCACAGCATGCTGCGGGTAGAGGTCATGGGCCTCAAGGACTCCATCAGCCGCGCGCCCACCGAGGACGAGCTGGACCGGATGTGCGAACTGCTGGAGCAGGCCCTGGACCAGGGCTACATGGGCCTGTCCACCGACGGCCTGCCGTTCCATTACCTGTCCAACGATCCTAATACCGACAAGCGCATTCCCACCCAGTTCGCCTCCTACAAGGAAATGAAGCGCCTGCTCAAGGTGGTGCGCGAGAAAGACAAGGTCTGGCAGACGACCCCGATCATCGAGAACCGCCTGCTGGCCTTCAAGTACTTCGCCCTGACCAGCGGCCGGCTGCACGGCAAGCCGCTGAAGACCTCGGCCCTGGCGGCGCTGGATTTCGCGGAACTCGCCGGCGCGAAAAACCCGTTCCTGGGCTTCGCGAAGCTGATGAACTCGAAGTTCTTCAACGGCCGCATCCACTTCCAGGCGCTGGGCACCAATTTCCGGGTGTGGAGCGACGGCGTGGTCAGCCCGCTGTTCGAGGAAATGCCCTCGACCTGCAAGCTGATTGCCAAGGAGTACGACGACCGCGAGGGCCGGCTGGCCCTGCTGAACGACCCCGCCTGGATCGAGGAATTCCGCGCCGACTGGTACCACGGCCGCCGCGGCTTCAACCTCGCCACCATCAAGGCGAAGCTGGGGGCGCCGGACAGCCTGGTGATCCGCGACTTCGAGCGGCTGACCTTCGACGGTGCGCCGGTGAAAGACTGGGACGGCGACACCTTCCGCCAGGTCTTCGACCGCCTGGCGCGCTACCAGAACGGCGACAAGGCCCAGGCACGCTCGGAAGAGGAAGCGGCGGCCTTCGAGACGTTCCCGCGCCCGACCGGCGATGACGCCGACTTCATGCTTCACCTGCTGCGGGAATACGACAAGAACTTCCGCTTCTGGGTGGACCAGGCCAACGTCGGCAACGAAAAGACCCTGGAGCTGCTGCTGCACGAGAACGCGCTGCCGGGCTTCAATGACTCCGGCGCGCACATCACCAACATGGCCTTCTTCGACGGCAACCTCGGCAGTCTCAAGCGCGCCCAGGAAGTCGATCTCGAGACCGTGTCGCGCATTGTGCAGCGCCTCACCTCCGAACCCGCAGCATTCTTCGGCCTGGATGTGGGAACACTCGAGATTGGCGCGCAGGCCGACATGATCCTGGTGGACCCGGAAGCGCTGGCCAGCTACGAGTGCGATCCCAACCGCCAGCTCGTGCACCGCGACCTGTTCGATCACGCGCAGATGGTGAACCGCTCCGACGGCGTCGTCACCCGCGTGTTGATCAAGGGCCAGCCGGTATGGGAAGGCACGGACTTTACCGACTGTCTCGGTAAGGAAACGCTGGGCCGGGCGCTGCGCGCCGCCTGAGCACCAGGAAACGATTGCAGGAGTGATCAATGAATAAGATTGGGTATCTTGTTATAGCGGTGGTTTGCTACTTCGGAGCAAAGGCGCTGGTGACGTCGATGATGGGCGAGTCCGAGACACCCAGGATGACGGACAGCGAACGGGAAAGAGTCTTCATGGAAGAGGCCGCAGAAAGCGGTATCGACGCCGACGCGGGTAAGACGATTCTCGACGCCAGTACAGCGATTGCACAGGACAAGCAGAAAATCGCGTCCCTGGAAGCCGCCTACGGCGATGCCAGGGGAAAATCGACAAAGGAAGTACGGCAGTACCTCAACAGCAACCTGGAAGTAAAAACCCGGGTTGGCCATGCCCTGGTGGAAACCATCAAGGAGGGCATGAACCTGCCGGTGCAGCTGGACGAATACACCGCGATTACGGGGCTGCATTACAGCCCGCCAAAAGGGTCTGTCGTCTACCACTACAGACTCGCGGATGAAGTCATCATGCAGTTTGCCGGCAATTACGACGAGCTCAAGGCGGCCATCGAGTCAATCAATCCCGATGCCGTGTGCAAGCTGAGCCTGGAGTTGCTGGGGCAGGGGTTCGATATGACCTACAGCTACCGGGATTCCGCCGGGACCGAAGTGGTCAGCGTGGTAAAGACCTACGAAGACTGTGAACGCATGGGCTTCAACAAGTATTCATAGCCCGGGGATCAGTATCCCCCCCTACTGAAGCGGTTAAGGACATAACCGCTTCGGCTTAACCCCTCCGTTTAGTTGCCGAGTTAGCGATCGCTAGCTATACACAGTCCTGTGCCCAAAAAAGCCGGGGAGGGGGATGCTGTGATTGGCAAGCAACGGGTCAGGTTTATCCAGCAGCAGCTGAATGCGCTGGGCCACAACTGCGGCAAGGCCGACGGCATCGCCGGCAGCAAGACCTACGGGGCGCTGGCGAAGATCGAGCAGATCCCCGAGGACTGGAGCCGCAAGCGCCGGCTGGTGGGGTTCATCCAGTGGCGCTGCGAGCAGGAGGGCTTCGAGGCCGGGCCGCTGGACGGCTACTGGGGCCCCCAGACCGAGTACGCCTTCGAGTGCCTGCTGGAGAAACTCGAAACCGGTGAAGCGCCGGCACCCTGGCGACCGGAGGAACTGAGCCGCGCCAACCCCAACCAGTGGCCGGTGCAGACGCCGCAGAAGGAAATCGTCAGCTACTACGGCCAACCCGGCAAGAACCAGGTCTACCTGCAGCTGCCCTACACCCACCGCCTGGCCTGGAAGACCAGCACCACCATCAGCCGCTTCCAGTGCCATGAGAAGGTCCACGACAGCCTCTCACGCGTGCTGAACCGCGTGGTGTCCGCCTATGGCGAAGACGACATCAAACGCCTGCGCCTGGACCTGTGGGGCGGCTGCCTCAATGTGCGCAAGATGCGCGGCGGCACCCGCTACTCGATGCACAGTTGGGGCATTGCGCTGGACTACGACCCGGCGCGCAATCGCCTGAAGTGGGGTCGCGACAAGGCCGCGTTCGCGCAGGCCGAGTACGACACCTGGTGGCGCCTGTGGGAAGAGGAGGGCTGGATCAGCCTGGGCCGCCACCGCAACTTCGACTGGATGCACGTGCAGGCGGCCCGCCTCTAGCGTGCGTATGCCATGAACCTCAAGCCGCTGCGCGCCATTATTCCCGGCAAGATGATGCTGCTGGTGGCAGCACTGCTGGGCCTGGGCATCGGCTGGTATCTGTTCAAGGCCAGTGTCACCGGCGACTACCTGGTGCAGCGCAACTTCAATCACCTCAACCAGATCGGCAACAACATCAACGCCAACCTCGACACGCTGCGCAAGCAGGTGCAGTTCAACCTTCGCCATGCCTGTGACGAGGGCGAGCAGGTTAGCGCTACACAGATCGAGGAGTGTGTCGCGGCCATCGAGAACCGCCTGGTCGGTATGAGCCCCTTCATCGCCGACGGGGATGCCATCAATACCGATGTGGTGCGCTTCCTGCCCGACGACGACAACGGCGGCGACAGCTGCAAGGACCTGCAGCGGGAAATCGATCGGCACAAGCAGGACAAATCCGTCCAGCTGATGCGCGGCAAGTTGCGCAGCCGCTTTCCCATTGCCCAGGTGAATGCGGGCGGTGATAGCAACGCGACGCCCCCCAGGAACGCCGATGCGCGGCGGGGCGGGGGGCAAGCGCCAGCCGCCCAACAGACCTACAGGGCCCTGAAGGGGAGCTACAATTTCGTCACCGAGATCCAGCAGAAGCAGGACGACTGCGAGAACGGCCTGCTGCTCACCCACCTGCAGATTGACCTGCACTTCGACCGGGTCCGTGGCCTGGCGCTGAAGGAAGGCTACTTCGACTCCATCATCATCGCGCGGTCGGTGGCGCGGTCCGATGCCGGGGTCAGGGACCGGAGCGAGGATACCAGCCAGGCCATCCCGGAAATTCTCTACAACAGTGCCGCCCGCGATCGCGCCGCGCCGGAAGGTGATATCCGGCAGCTGTTCCAGCTGCGCAATGCCTTCGAACGCATGAACAGCCTGTTTGATATCGAATACGAGCAGGCTGCCCGCCGCGAGCGCAGCAGCGGCTTCGCCGAGCTCGCGGAGAAGGCGGGCGACAAGAAAGCGGTCAAGGTACGGCCGCTGACCCAGTCAGCGGTCGTCCCCATCGACGTCGGCGGTTTCAGCCATCTCGCCTTCGTACAGCCGCTGTACATCGACAATCTGCTGGAAGACAGTGGCGACCTCGTCATTGTGGGCATCGTCGACAGCTCGGCTTTCAACACGCTGAAGTACGCGATGCCCTTCAACTACCTGTCCATGCTGCTGTTGCTGCTGGTGGTAGGCCTGCTGTCGTTCAATTTCATTCGGCTCGCGCTGGTGCGCAAGAAGGGCGTGCTGTTCCGCAGCGATACCTACCTGTCCTACGGTTCGCTGATGGGGGTGGCGGCGCTGGTGACCATTCTGCTGGCCAACGTCACGGCCACCATGGCGCTGGAGTCCATGTACGCGAACGACAAGGCGCTGATCACGGATCGGGTGGTGGAGCGCTTCGACGTGGAACTGGCAGACAAGCTGCGGCTGCTGCGACTCGTCAATATCGTCGAGGATACCCTTGAGGAGGGAGGCAACGTTGTGGTCCGTCCCTTCTGCGGGTATTCCGTTGTCGCCAAGGAAGTGGCGCGTACAAAGGATGAACCCCCCGGACCGCCCCGACGCAAGATCCAGTGTGCGACGCGGGATATGCCGGTGGCGAGCTCCCTGTTCCAGCTGGACGACTCGGGCAAGCAGACCGGCAACTACTACGCGTTCAACACCAATACGCCGGGCGTGGGCTTCACGCTGACGGGCCGGGGCTACTATCGCCACATTGTCGACAACACGGCCTGGCAGTACGGCACCAGCGGCGCATTCTTCGACGAACTCAACGGCCAGCGCTTCTACATGGAGCGAATCGAGTCGCTTGCGGATACGGCGCTAGAGACCGCGGTGTCGATTCCCGCCACCGAGTTTGATGGGACGCCCGCCGACCACGCCAACGTCACCGCCATCGCCGCCAAGTTCAGGTCGCTGGAAGATATGGTGCTGCCACCGGGGTTTGGCCTGGCGGTGTTCGAAAACCATAGCGGCAGAGTGCTGTACCACAGCGATGTGCGCCGGAGCCTGCGGGAGAACTTCTACCATGCCACCGGCGATGACGCGGCGCTGAAAGGTGTGGTCGTCTCGCGGGCCGAGGCGAGCCTGGGGCTCAACTACAAGGGCGAGGCGATCTCTGCCACCGTGACGCCCATGCCGCACGTGCCCTGGACCCTGGCGGTCTACTACCGCAAGTCGCTGGTGGATATCGTGAACTTCCACTTCAGTATGACCGCGGCCATACTCGGCGCGATTTACATCTTCGGCTTCATGTTCCTGTCGGCGCTGGTCAGCTACATCAAGAACCTGATGGAGCGACCCGGCCTGACCGAGGACAATCGCTATCGCCGCATCGAGCTGATCCCGCGCTGGACCTACCCGATCGACGGCGCGGAGACAGCCTACGCGCGGTTGACCCTGGCCTACCTTGGCCTGGTGTTGCTGTACCTGGGTGTCATCTACTACATCGACATCTTCCATTCGATTGTCTGGTTGCTGGGTGTGCCGCCCATCCTGTTCTGGTCCTGGCATCGCGCGGTGTGCCCCAGGTTCCACGAGCACCTGCGCCTGAAGTGGCCGCCGCTGGCCTGGGCCATGCCCGTGGTTGCGGTGGCGCTGTGCGCCGTCTATGCCGGCATCGTGCTCTGGCAGGGCGGCCTGGGGTACCTGCTGCTGGTCGCCCTGGTTCTCGTGGTGACCTGGCGCTTCTGGTATCAGCGGGCCGCCGCGCGCTTGAAGGACGCCCGGGACCAGGATGAGCCCGCGACCCTGCTGGCCCAGGGCGTGCTCCACTACCGCAGGGCGACCACCCTGTTTGTACTGCTGCTGGCGGTGCTGCCCGCGCTGCTGCTACACAACGAAAACTACGATGTGCACGAAAGGCTCTGGGTCGAGTTTGCCAACTGGTCAAACGTCGACCGCCTGAAAGCCCGCTCCCAGGCCTACCGCCAGTACTCCCAGCGCATGTACCCCATCGACGGAAATGCGCCCGGCCAGGGTGGCCCGGCTGCCGACAAGACAGTCGCGCTGGCGGATTTCCTGGTGAAGAACTGGGAAGGCGTGTACCTGCCGCGTACCGAGATCGACGTGCTGGCGGAAGATCTCGCCTCGGCGCGCTGCCAGGAGAATACCGTCACCGCGGTGCCAACCCGGGATGGGCAAAAGCGCTGGCCCGCGGAAATCGAGCTGCCGCCTGGCGGTACCAATGCCATGCTGCCCGAGCTCATGACCAG
Organism: Halieaceae bacterium; assembly: GCA_965601975.1. Taxonomy (GTDB): domain Bacteria; phylum Pseudomonadota; class Gammaproteobacteria; order Pseudomonadales; family Halieaceae; genus JANQIO01. Next base: position 3,216,718 of record OZ271856.1, on the reverse strand, counting down.
CATGCTGGTGGTGAGGGGAGCGCGCCTTGACCTCGGCGAGTGTCACCCGCATATGGAATACGGGGATGACGCGTCCGCCGGGCAGCACTACCACCCGGATGCACTGCTTGAGGTGTCATTCCTCAAGAACCTGGTCAAGTCGCTGCCGATCCTCAGTTCCACCGGCTCTCTGTTGGAAGGGTTCTCTGACCGGGAAAACACCATTCATGAACACAAGTCCGGCGTGATGCCGGGCAGTAGCGCCGGACCCAGGCGCGGCGGGCCGCAGCTGATCGTGATGGACGAGGTCGACCCCCAGACCGGCATCTACTACCTGACCAGCGCGATGTTCCCGCATACCCGCTCGGCAGCGAGCCACCTGGTGTTCCTGCCCTATATTTTCTACATCTCGGCGTCTGCGCTGCTGGTCTACATCCTCACCGGCTTCCTGATGCGCCGGCAGATGGGCGTTCGCTTCGCGGCCAAGCAGATCTCGCTGGATGCGCCGCTGGAAGCGCGGCACCTGGAGAGCGGCTGCGCGGTGGTGGTGCCCGCTACCCGAGAGCTGCACGAGGGATACCGGGAAATCACGAGTCTGCTGGACACAGAACTGCTGCCGCACATTCCCCCCTACGACGGCGGGCTCGAATCCGACAAGGATGAGAACCTGTTCGTGGTACGCGACCTGCGCAGGGTGCTGCTAGACCGTGAGCTTTCAGCCACCGTCCTGGATCGCCTGGAGTGGGCCCGCGGCCGTGAGCGGGAAGACAGTGAAGCGTTCAGGCTGGTCGTGCTGTCAACCATCGATCCCCACTACTGGCTCAAGCACCGCCACGTGGGCAGGGATATGTCGCCCGAGGAGTTCCACCGTTGGGAAGCCCTGCTGCGACCGCTGCCGATTCACGCCCTGGGCCGCGGGCAGGTCTCGCTCAACGCGGCGCGCTACCGTGAGGTCTGGGAGTCCAGCTGCGAGGACGAGCGCATGCTGCTGGTGGGCCTGCACTACGAGGGCATCCTCAATTACCGCAACCGCGCCTCCACCATCAGCCTGTACCGCCGTGGACTGGTCAGGTTCCACAACCTGCAGTTCTTCTTCGATGACAAGGACTGGGAAAACTTCGTCGCGCACCAGATGTCGCGGGAAGAGTTCAAGCGGGCGGCCAGCCGCTACGAGAACGAGCTGTGGATGGCGGTGCGCGGACCGCTGCTTATCGCCCTGCTGGTGGCGGTCTTCTTCATCGCCTACGTGGCCCAGGATGAGATGCGCGTGGTGTTTTCGCTGCTCGGTACGGTCGGTGGGGCATTCGCGACAGTGAGCGCCCTCAGCGACCGCTTCCGGGATTTCCGGGGTTACCTGGGCGGCTGATCAGTCCACCCGCGTCACCGTTACCTCGATGAAGCCGTCGTTGTTGGCGTACATACGCTTGAGGTCGTTGGCGAAGGGGCAGAACTCGTCGCTCCGGGTCGGCGTGTGCGTGACCGTGGCCTTGCCGATGCTGAACAACTCGCCGTCCTTGTCGCCGACGCTGCCGATCAGGCAGAACCAGTCCGCGTCCGGCACGCGCCGGAACGGCTCCATGGCCTTCACGCCGATGTCCTTGATCCAGTTGCAGTCCGGGTGGTCCCGGTCCCAGCCGTCGGGCCCGCACTCGATGCCGCCGTCTTTCCAGGTCTTCCCGGCCTTCGCCTTGAAACGGTAGGTGCGGCCCGCTTCCAGCACCACGCCGGTGCGGTTGTAGAACTGGTGGGCGTACACGGGCACCGTGCGCGACTCGCCGCGGGCCAGCGGGTCCAGCGAACGCATGCCGATGCGAATGTGGTGGGCCAGGCTGTCGAAGGTGTTGCGGGTCCAGTCCGGGTAGAGAATTTCGTGGCGCGACTTCTTCAGGCTGGTGGGCCGGTAGTCGTCGTCCCCGTAGATGCGCTCGGCCACCGAGTGGTGGACCCAGGGCCGCTGTTTGGTGATCTTGTCGTCGCTGATGACCACGCAGCTCCGGTCATACAGCAGGAAGCTGGAAAAAAGCCCCCCCTTGGACTGCTCGTGGCTGATGCCAAAGGTGTTGGGCTCGACGATCAGGTCGTCGAGCTCGATTGCGGTTTCCTCGTCTGAGGCGCTGATCTCGTCGTACTTCACCGCCGTCGGTGGAATCGTCACCAGGCCGGTCCTGCGCCGCTCGAACTCGTCCAGGACAAAACGCAGCACGCTGTCAGACAGGCCGTCGCGGCGCCTGCCGCCGCCCACATCGGAATGGGCGCCGGCAAACCAGATTTCGGTGACGCGCGCTTCGGCGTTCATCAGCGTGGGCTGGAAGGCGCGACGCTTGTCGTCCAGCGAGACACAGTGAATGGCCTGCTTGATGTTCTTGGCAATGAAGCGGTCTTCAAAGATCACGTCGGAGGCGGGCCGGCGGTCGGTGTGCAGGTCCGGCATGCCGATGGAGGCGACGGTATCGAAGCAGACCAGCAGGTCCACCTTCTTGTTCTTGAGGCCGGTCGTCTTGCTCACGACCGAGCAGAAGCGGCGCGCGATGGCGGCGCCGCGGCTGTAGCCGATGACGAAAATGCGATCCCCCGGCTGGTGGTGCTTGCGCAGGTCCTCCAGACCCGCATCGATGATGCGGCCCACATCGGTCAGCGCCAGTCCCAGGTTGAAGGCCCGCTTCAGCGCGTTGCCGTAGGTGCCGACACCGGGGTAGTACAGGCTCAGCTGCGGCAGCCCGTGGGGATTGCCATCCTTCAGGTCGCCGCCCAGCAGCAGGTGCAGCTTGAGGACGTTGGTGATGCTCGAGTCTTCCAGGCCGCCGCTGCGGGTGCGCTCCTGCACGGCGTCCTCGGGATCGTTACTGGTGCCGTCGAAACAGAAAACCAGGTTTTTTGCCATGCGTTTTTCCTCCTGCGGGCTGAAGCGGATGCGGGCTGATTGAGTAAAGACCATGTCGCGAAACGCGGCAAACTGCGGGCTGGTTCGCAGTTTGGAGCAGTATTGGGGGTTAAAAAATCAAGGATTCGCCGCGCCTGACGAGAAGAAAAATAAGCCGGAACACCCTGGCGTCCAGGGCCAAGCGTTCGGCGGGAGCGAACATGTCGGGTCATGAGCCGTTGCGGGACTATAACCCCATGGCTAATTACCTCTATCAAATGCACCACGGGCACATCGTCATCAATGTCGAAGGTCGCCCCTGCCTGCTGGATACCGGCGCCCAGTGCAGCGTGGGTTATGACCCGATTCGTATCGCTGGACGCAGCTTTGAGGTGGAGCCCTGCTACATGGGTATCACCACCAGCTACCTTTCGGAGCATATCGGGGTGCCGATCGAGGGGATGATCGGCTCCGATATCATCAGTGAATTCAATCTCAGCGTGTACGCCACCGAGCGCATGGTGCAGTTCAACCGGCTGCCGCCGGTGGGGGATATCGTCATTCCCCTGCAGGACTGCTTCGGCATCCCGGTGGTCAACGTGCTGGTAAACGGCCGCGTGCGGCGCATGTATATCGACACCGGGGCGCCGACCTCGCTGATCATGCCCGAGGCGCTGGCCGGCGTGGAGCCGATTGGCCGCCACGAGGACTTCTACCCGCTGATGGGCAACTTCCTGACGCCCATCTACGCGCTGGATGTCGTGTTCGGAAACCAGTGTCATATCCTCCGCTTCGGCGAGGTCCCCGAAGAACTCCGCCCGTGCATGGAGGCCGGCAATGTGCAGGGCATGATCGGCAGCGAACTGCTGCGTCACTTCGGCATGAACCTGTCCATGCGCGACAAGGTACTGCGCCTGGAAACACCCCACAGCCAGGTGGGGCTCGCCGCCGGCTGAAGCTCAGCTGACAGGCTAGTCACAGGCGCGGGCCTGCGCCATCGGACAAAAGGGCATTTTTTGAGCGCGTTGGGCGTAATCCTTTGGTTTAATAGGACACCCTGACATCCGCAAAATGTGCTTTCATTTCATGAGCTTATCGAATGTGCGCCCCAGGGACTGGGCATGGCTGGCCGCCGGCATCCTGCTGATCGGGCTGGCCTGGCAGGGCGGCCTGGACCGGGTCAGCCAGGACTATGTCAGTGCGTCGCTGGTGGACGCCGGCATCATCTACGCCACCGCGCGGGGCATCAATGCCCTGGTTTCTGCCCTGCAGGGCACGGAGCTCGACATGTGGCTGGTAACGTTTTCCATCGGCGAGCTGCTGGACCCGATCAACGACGTGATCGAGCGCTTCTCGGGGGTCATGACCATCGCCGTGACCAGCCTGGTTATCCAGCAGCTGTTGCTGACCATCGTATCGGATGCCACCTTCTCGGTGGCGCTGTCGCTGCTGGGGGTGGCGACGGTGGTCGCCTGGTTCGTGGCCCGCACCGGCGGCTTCCCGGCGCTGGTGAAAACCTTCCTGATTGCGGCATTCATCCGCTTTTCGCTGGCCCTGGTGGTCATCGCCAACCTGTGGGTGGACCAGGTGTTCCTGCCGGACGCCGACAGTGCCGAGCACCGGGTGATGCAGTCCTTCTACGGCGACCTGGAAGAGGTCGACCGCACCGTGCGCGGGGAGGGTGAACGCAAGCGCAGCGAGCTGAGCGGGCAGTTCGAGGACCTGGAAAACAAGTTCGACAGCTTCGTCTCGGGCACCCTGAACCTGCTGGGCGCCATGCTGCTGAAGAGCGTGATTATCCCGCTGGTGTTCTTTTTCGCGTTGCTGGCAGTGGCCCGGGCGGTGCTGCGCCGGCCCTGGGAGTGGGGCTGAGCCTACTGGCGGTCGATCATGGCGATCAGCTTGCGCTCGTTGCCGAAGGCCACAAAGAACAGCGCGACCACCACCGCAAAGGCGCCGAGGCAGGCCAGCAATAGCGCCGGCAGCATCAGCGCCATCGCGTACAGGGTGGCTTCCTCCATCGTCCCGGCCTTGATCGCTTGCGCGGTCACCAGGGGATTGATCATGATCGGCACGAAGAACCACAGCCAGGCCGCAAAGCCCAGCATGCCCGCCAGCAGGCCGACGCCGGCATAGGGCCAGAGCGCCACCAGTTTGCGGCGCTTTTCGACAAAGGCCTGTTCCGCGGGTGTCAGGGTCATGGCTGCTCCGTGTGCTCGACGAAGATGAGGTCGTCGGTATCAAAGCCGAGGGATTCCGCCTCGGAGACCAGGCTGATGACCACCCCTTCGTCGACGTCGGGTGAGCGGGCCAGGATCCACAGGAAGCCCCGGTTGGGACCGGCCACCATGGCCCACTGGTAGTCTTCATCCAGGGCGATGATGTTGTAGCCGCCGTAGAAAGGTCCGAAAAACGAGACTTTCAGGCGGCTCCAGTCGCCTTCCTCCAGCGGGTAGGCGACCCCCTCGGCCTGGTTCCACTCGCCGTCCTCGGCGTTGTAACCCCGGTTGAGCACGTCGATACCGCCGTCCTCGCGCTGGGTATAGGTGGCGGTGACCTCGCTCAGGCCCCGCTCGAAGGAATGGTCGAGGCGGGCGATTTCGTACCAGGTGCCCAGGTAGCGCTCCGGGTCTACCTCTTCAACGGCTTCCACGCCGTCGGGCAGTCCGGTGCAGCCTGCGAGCAGGGTGGCGGCAGACAGCAGCAGTGCAAAACAGGTCAATCGCATGGTCGAGTCCAATCATCAGGGAGGCCCAGTATAGCCGCGGAGCGGCGGTGGGCGCGAAGCGGGTCTAGCCGCTGACCGTGTTGCCCAGTTCCTGCAGGTCGTCGGTCACGGCGAGCCAGGCGGTGGCTTCCGCCACGGTGCGGAAGATGGCTTCCTCGGTGTCGGGATGGCTGCGGAAATGGCGGTGTACGCGGGCGGTTTCGTAGGACGGGGCGTGATCGGTGACGATGGCGACCCGGTCTGGCTGGTTGGGCAGTTTGTCGGCGTCTTCCGCGATGATCTGCAGTTCGCTGACGGTCATCAGGAACTTGGTGTCGTTCAGGCAATACAAACGGCGGCGAGACGGGTACCCGTCACTGAGCTTGTGCTGGATTTCCAGCACCGTGTCTACCGTGGGGTTCCGGTAGAAGTCGATACGGATGAAATCCGGCTGTTCTGAAATCTCATAGTCCAACTCTGCACCCTCCAAAACCGGGTGGCATTGATCAAATATTAATCACTATTACCAGTGAAACAAAGCGGAAAGTCCCGGATTTGTGATGCCGCTGTCACATGCCCGGTGATAGAATTGCCGCCCTTTTTTGCACGGACGCAGGCCATGACCGCGGCGCCGCCTGCCACAACACCGACCCGGGGCACCACGCGGGAGCTTCTGGACATCGCCCTGCCGATGGTGGTGTCACAGGGTTCCTTTGCGGTGATGGTGTTCTGCGACCGGTTGTTCCTGTCTTTCCTGGGGCCTGAGCACGTGGCGGCGGCCATGGCCGGGGGCGTGGCGTCGTTTTTCACCAGCTCCCTGTTCATCGGCATTCTCGCCTATGCCAACGCGCTGTCTGCCCAGTACTACGGCCGCGGCGATACCTGGAAATGCCCGCGGGTCGTCACCCAGGGGATGTTGCTCGCCCTCTGTGCATTCCCCATCATCCTGCTGGCCTCGGTCTGGGTGTACCGGCTGTTCGGGGTGATGGGCCATGTGGAAACGCAGCTGGCGCTGGAGCGTGTCTATTACCAGGTGCTGATCGCAGGCTCGATCTTCAACCTGTTGAAGGTGGTCATCGGCTCCTACTTCGCCGGCGTGGGCCGCACCCGGGTGGTGATGATCTGCGACGTGCTGGGCGTGATGCTGAACATACCCCTGTCCTGGGCGCTGATCTTCGGCAAGTTCGGCCTGCCGGAGCTGGGCATGGCAGGTGCGGCGGCCGGCACGGTGATTTCCAATGCCTTCGCCCTGGTCCTGTTCCTGGTGTTCTACTTCAACCGGGTGCACCGCGCGCGCTTCAAGGTGATGGAGTCCTTTGTGTTCGACCGGGGCATCCTCCGCCGCTACGTGCGCCTGGGCGTGCCCTCGGGCTTCGAGATGTTCATGAACATCGCCACCTTCAACCTGTTCATCATGATGTTCCAGAGCTACGGGGTGGCGGCCGGTGCCGCGGCGTCGATCGTGTTCAGCTGGGACATGATGTCCTTCGTGCCGATGATCGGCCTGCACATCGCGGTGATCAGCCTGATCGGCCGCTACGTGGGCGCCAACGACATGCGCCACGCCAACGACGTGATCCTGGCAGGCTTCCGCATCGCCTTTGCCTACGCCGGCGTGCTGGGGGTGCTGTTTATTATCTTCCGCGCCGAGCTGATCCTGCTGTTTGCCCAGTCCGAGGCGGATTTCACAGAGATCGTGGAGCTGGGCAGCTTCATGATGGTGGGCCTGGCCTGCTACGTGCTGGCGGATGCGACAGTGCTGGTGGCGGGCGGCGCCCTGCGCGGCGCCGGCGATACCCGCTGGCTGATGACCGTATCCATCGTGCTGCACTGGCTGATGGTCATTGCCCAGTACTACATCATCATCGTCTACGACGCCGGCCCCCGGCTGTCGTGGATCGCCTTCGTCATCATGATCCTGCTGCTGGCGGCCTGCTACATCTGGCGCCTGCTCGGCGGCGTGTGGCGCCAGCCGGAGCGGCTGGCGCGGGTGATGCAGGAGTAGACGCGGACCTACTTCGAGGAATCGCGGTGTTCCAGTTCGAGCGCTTCGCTCAAGGTATCGCGCAGAGAATCAAAAAGCTCTTCACAAGTGGCCTCCTGGCAATTGACTCCGGGTACTTCCTCTACCCAGCCAATCCACCAGCCGGCGTCTTCCGTGATGATTGCAGTGTATTTTGCGCTCATGCATCGATTGTAGCTGAGATTCAATGAGGCCAAGAACCGGGCTTACTGGACGTCTGATTAGAGCATTCTTCCACCGCACATCTCTTCAGATATGTGCAAGAGATGCTTATCTCCGTGCAATTCAACCGCATTTGATTTCACGCCGGCTTGGTCGCCTGGGACTTTCCCGTCTAGATTTTAAGAGTGCAGCAAGGAGTGCTGCGTGATTTTTCTCTTTGATATGACAGGGAGTCAGGCAAATGTATGAAAAGACTGGATCGGTTTGCGCTAAATCTAAGATCAGTGAGTTATCAGATGCAGATTTGTTGCGAGTTTCTGGCGGTATTGTACCCGCGCTGGGAGTCGCTTTGAGTGCCGCAACCGGCGCAGCAGCGGGATATGCGACAGGCGGCTGGAGCGGTGCAGCCAAGGGCGCACTTTTTGGGGCTGCGACTGCGGTTACTGGTGGGCTTGCATTGGCGACAAGCGGGTTCGCGCGCTTCGCGTGGGGTGCGCGGTCGGTAGGAATAGGTACGTCTGGGGCAGTACTCCAGAGTCGAAGCTCTTCTACGATCCGCAGATGAAAGATCCAGGGAAAGTGTGGCAGTCGGTCGCACATGAACCAGCGAGCGTCGCATGAAGATTCGGCGATGGTGCGAAATGTTTCCCAGATGGGAGCCGGGCCAGAAAGAGCGCTGGGAGGGAATCTCCGAGCAGGGCAAATTTCGGTTTGTCCTGGTTCATGGCGTGCTTATCTTCGGTGGGTGGTGTGCATCAGGCGTAACACTCCTGATGTACCTATCGCCGGATTTTCAAACGCCTTTGATTGATTTGATAATGCTGAATTTCAGCTTGTTTGCGTTCAGCGGTGCTCTTTATGGTCACATCGTGTGGTGGGCTACCAACCAATCCTACGAGGAGTCGTTCGGCAGGAGGAAGTTGTCTGCAGGCGATGTCTAGCCCGCCGTCTCCTTTGCCACATCCGCATCCCAGTCTGCTGCGTCGGAATCTTCCATCAGGTTGGGGTAGTGTTCCTCGAACGCGGCGAGCATGTCCTTCAGCGGGATGTCGGCGTACTCGCCGCGGTCGTTCAGGTACTCCATGTGCTTGTTACCGGCGCGGTCGAACTCGTGGTAGAGGCTGTCTTCCCGGCCATTGAACTCCAGCGGGTGCAGCCCGAACTTCTCGCACAGCTCGATGTTGAAGGCCGGGGTGGCCTTGACCCATTTGCCTTCGAGGAAGATCGAGGTGTAGCCGTGGTAGTAGAACACGTCGGTGTCCATGCTCTGGCGCATGCGCTCGGTGGACAGGTGGTTGCGCACATCTGCGAACCCCAGCCGCGCCGGAATACCCGCCGCCCGGCACAGGGCCGCCAGCAGCGCCGCCTTCGGCACGCACCAGGCTTCGCCCACTTCCAGGGTGTGAGAGGCCGCCAGGGTCTCCCGGGTCATGGCAATGGCGTAGGGGTTGTAGCGAATCCGGTCGCGCACCCGGTAGTAGAGCGCCAGCGCCTTCTCCAGGTCAGACTGTGAATCGTCGGTGAGTTCAGCCGCCAGGGCCTGGACAGCGGGGTGGTCGCTGTTGACGCAGGGACCGGGTTCAAGAAATTCATTCATCGGCACATGCTAACGGCAAACTGCTGGTGGGGCCACGACGTATGTTGTGCAGCTATACTCAGTTACCCCGGCGATATCGCCATCACCCACAAGAGTCGCCACACAATAAGGAGACACTATGTACAGCCACGTTATGGTCGGCGCCAACGACGTCGAAGCTTCCAAGACTTTCTACGATGCCATTCTCGGCGCCATGGGCTACGGCGAAGGCACCTTCGACGACAAGGGCCGCGTATTTTACTTCACTGACACCGGCATCTTTGCCATCACCCCGCCGATCGACGGCCAGCCCGCCACCGGTGGCAACGGCATGACCATTGGCTTCGCTGCGGCGAGCCCCGACATCGCCGATGCCTGGCATGCCGCCGGTGTGGCGAACGGCGGCACCGCGGTGGAAGATCCGCCCGGTGTGCGCGAAGGTGCGCTGGGTGCGCTGTACCTGGCCTACCTGCGCGATCCCTCCGGCAACAAGCTGTGCGCCCTGCACCGGATGGGGTAAGCTCCTGAACCCATGAGGGTTCTGAAAAAACTGGCCGGCGTTTTCGCCGGCCTGTTACTTTTTGCGGCGGCACTTTTCTTTGCGGGGGCCTTCTACCCCCTCAGTCCGCCGGAACCGCCATCGACCGGCCTGGATCTGCTGATTCGCAATGTCGTTCTGGTGGACCCGGAAAGCGGGGCCGTCCGCCCCGACACCGATATCCACATTCGCGGCGGCGAGTTCGTCGCCGTGGGCCCGAATCTTTCCGTTCCCGACGCACAGGTCGTCGACGCCGATGGGCGCTACGCGATCCCGGGCCTGTTCGATATGCATGTGCACAGCCTGCGGATGGCGCCGCTGCTGACTCATCCCCTGTATGTTGCCGCCGGTGTCACCGCCGTCCGGGATATGGGCGGCTGCCTGGGCGAGTACGACAGCTGGATTGCCTGCGCACCGGACAAGCGCCGCTGGAACTATCAGGTCGACAAGGGCGACATTGTCGGCCCGCGCTTCGACGTGGTCACAAGCCTGGCCATCAACGGCGGGGAAGAAATCCCCTCGGGCTGGGATCCCGCCCTGGGCGCAGCCACCCCGGCCGACGCCCGCATCCGCGCCGATCATGACGCCAGCCGCGGCATCGATTTCCTGAAACCCTATTCGCTGCTGCCGCGGGCGAGCTATTTTGCCCTGGCCCAGTATGCGGCCCAGCGCGACATGTACCTGGCCGGCCACAAGCCGGTACGGGTGTCGGCCCTGGAGGCGATCGATGCGGGCCAGCGCAGCATCGAGCATGCGTTTCTGTTTATCTGGGAGTGTTTCCCCGGGTCCGCCGCCATTCGCGAGGCCGGGTCGGTGCGCGGCGCCTATACCCACGAAATGCGCCTCGAAATGCTCGACAACCACGACGCCACTACTTGCGCCGCTATCATGGCCGCGATGGAAGAGCGCGGTACCGCCTACGTCCCCACCCACACCACCCGCAAGCTCGACGCCTACGCCCTGGACGAAACCTTCCGCACAGACGAACGCCTGCGCTATGTGCCGTCGCCCCTGCGCCAACTGTGGCTGGCGGACGCCTCCAGCATGGCCAATCGCACCAGTGAAGCGGGACTGGCGAGCTACAGGCGCTTCTACGAGTTCGGCATGGAACAGACGGGCCGCGCCCACGCGGCCGGCGTCATGGTACTGGCGGGCACGGACGCGCCGGACAGTTTCGCGTTCCCGGGTCTTGCCCTGCACGACGAACTGGAACACCTGGTGCGCGGCGGTATGAGCCCGCTGGCCGCCCTGCGCGCAGCCACCTCTCAGCCCGCGAAATTTCTCGGGCTCGAGGGCCGCGCCGGGGTGATCGCCCCGGGTGCCCGCGCCGACCTTGTATTGCTGGACGCGAATCCGCTGACGGATATCAGCAACGTGCGTCAGATCGACAGCGTGGTGCTGGCGGGGCGCCTGTACGACCGGGCAGCGCTGGATGAATTGCTACAGGGTGTGGAGCAGGCCGCCAATCACTGGAGCATGTGGCCCAAGTTTACCTGGCAGGCCCTGCGCAGCCCGATCTTCCTGGCCCAGGCCGCGGATTGATAGGATAGGACTCATGGCCGACATCCTGCCGTTCAAGAAGAAATCACTGAAAGAAAAGCACAAGGGCAATACCCTGTGCCGCAACGGTCATCACAAGTGGCAGGTGGAATCCGAGAAGCGTTTTGACGTGAAGCAGGGCAAACTCGTCACCAGCTACAAATGCGCGCGCTGCGGCAAGACCAGGAACGAAGCCCGCTAAAAGGGACAGTACCCTTAGCCATCTGGAATGCGTTTCCGACAAACCTGCCCGCCGAATACTTGCAGGCGAACCCTTCAAATGTTCTACAAAGCTTGCTTCTGGTTTTTTCTTGGTCTAGCTTGAAGTTGTCGGGAAGTGCGACGGGACTCTGGTTAACGGAATAACAAGAGGGTCAGCGACCTCAGCCGTCACCAGGCGCACATAAGGTTTTACGTGCAATCCCACTCTTCTTAGCGTCTTCCCGGTCAAGACGAGCGGATCAACGGTACACAACGATGTGCCGGGCCATGGAATAGGCGAATCCAATACAAAACCCAATCACTATTCCCATCTCGTCATTGCGCGGTACTCAGCTCTGCAGGCTGCCACTGGCTCGCATTCGTGCGTGCCTACAGGGGCACTCCGGCGACGGAGTGAGTAGTACTGTTTCGCTCGGGAGAAGCCGCGTGATTATTTCCAGTTCTAATCTGTTCCATAACTCCGTCTGTCATCATCAACGAATATTGGTCCTGATCGCCGGGCTGTTGTTCGCTTTGCTCGCCATCGGCCAGAGCAACACGGCCGTGGCGTCAGTGCTGACTTGCCCCTCGGGCTACACGCTCAATGGCGAGAACTGCGAACTCATAGAGATCGTCGCAGGCACGCCGAATGTGTCCTACAGCTGCCCCTCGGGCCGCTCGCTGACCGGCGATGAGCAATTTTGCGCAGACACGGTCGATCAGATCCCGGAAACGACATACAGCTGCCCGTCGGGATACACACTGAATGGGAGCAGTTGCTCCAGGACCACGGTGATATCGGCGACGCCGCAAACAAACTACACCTGCCCGGCGGGTTACACACGTAGCGGTACGACCTGCTCCGGCACCGTGACAATATCTGCAACGCCGGAAACCAGTTACAGCTGTCCATCCGGTTACACACGCAGCGGTAGCAACTGCTCCAGAACTACACAGATTGCAGCAACCCCACAAACGGCTCACAGCTGCCCGGCGGGATACACGCGCAGCGGCACGAACTGCTCCAGGACCACAACGATCTCGGCCACGGAACAAACAAATTACAGCTGTCCGTCGGGTTACACACGCAGCGGCACGAACTGCTCCCGAACCACAACGATATCGGCGACGGAGCAAACAAACTACAGCTGTCCTTCGAGCTACACACTCAGCGGTACGAATTGCTCGCGAACCACGACGATAGCGGCAACGGCGACTACGACGTATAGCTGCCCGGCGGGTTACACGCAAAGCGGCACGTCCTGCGCAAGAACAACAGTGGTATCGGCGACGCCGAATACGACGTATAGCTGTCCGTCGGGTTACACGCTCAACAATACAACCTGCTCCAGGACGACAACGATTGCGGCGACGCCGGATACAGAATACAGCTGTCCGTCGGGTTACAGTATGAACGGGCAAAACCAATGCTACAGGAGTATTTCGGCTACAGAAGATGTCAGCTACAGTTGCCCGGCGGGTTACTCCCTGATGTCAAACCGCAGTTACTGCCAGCGTTTTCTGCCAAGAGAGTACCAACCGCCGTATTGCCCCCCGGGATTTAGCCTTTCCGGCAATAAGTGCCGCAAACAAGTCGCATCCACGAGTACCGTTACCTACAGCTGCCCTGCCGGGTGGACACCATTCATAAACATCTGTTTAGAGTTCAGGAATCCTATCGCGAACACGACCTACAGCTGCCCTGCCGGCTATACGCTCAGCGGTAGCACCTGTTCACGTACCGAAAACGTGGCGGCCACGCCAAATACTATCTATTACTGTCCAGCCGGCTACACACTCAACGGCAACAACTGTTCACTGACCGAAAGCCTGGCGGCAACGCCAAACACCACCTATTCCTGCCCAACCAACTACACACGCAGCGGTAGCAACTGTTCGCTTACCGAAAGCGTGGCGGCTACGCCAAATACTACCTACTCGTGTCCAGCCGGCTACACACGCAGCGGATCGACCTGTTCACTGACCGAAAGCCAGGCGGCAACGGCAAGTACCACCTATTCCTGCCCAACCGGCTACACACGCAGTGGTAGCAACTGTTCGATTACCGAAAGCCAGGCGGCAACGACAAGTACTACCTATTCCTGTCCAGCCGGCTACACACGCAGCGGTACCAACTGTTTGCAGACCGAAACCAGGGCGGCAACGGCAAGTACCACATACACATGCCCAGCCGACTACACACTGAGTGGAAGCAGCTGTTCGCGAACTGTGACACAGTCTGCGGACACCTTCGTCACCTACAGTTGCCCGACTGGCTATACCCGTAGTGGTACCCAGTGTTTGATGACTGAAGAGATGGCCGCGACAGCAGACACGACGTATGGCTGCCCAGCGCAGTACGAGGTATGGGGGAATGTCTGCCGGAACCTGATCGCCAGCACGTCCACCACCACCTATAGCTGCCCCGCCGGGTATACGCTGAGCGGCAGTGACTGCTCCACTGTGATCGACTCTATGCCAGTCGTGCCCTGGGTGACTGCGTCATTCTCCCCTGACCGGCTCGAGGCGCTTGGTGACCGCGCTACGCTCTCCTGGTCTTCTGCTGGGGCCTCCAGTTGTAGTGGTGTGCCTTCAGAGGGGACATCTGCTACCAGTGGCTCTAGACAGTACCCACTGAATCAACCGGCGGACTGGTCGGTAACCGTTACGTGTTCCGGTCCCGGTGGGTCCGTCTCCGCGACGGCGACACTCATCTATGATCCCCAGGAACAGCAGGCGGGCGTCTACGCCGGCGATGTCAACTCCGATGGGCGGTACGACTTTTTCGTCAAACAGCCTGCGGACTCGGCTGCAGATACCGGCGATTTCATTTTGATACAGCGGTCCGATCGTGGATTCGACGTCAGGTCTCCCCTGACCGTAGCGGATGAAGCGCAGGTATTGAGTTGGAGCCCGGTTGAGCTCGAAATCACTACGGATGACTACAACATCGATGGGAAGAATGACCTCGTTGTGCGTGGAATAAAGCAGATAATCGATGGCGTATCGGTGGACGCCTTTGACCAATTTGTCTTCGCCGACACTGACGTCCCCAATCGTGCAAGTTCTGCGAGGTCGCTGACACCTGAGCTGAACAAGTTCATCGAAGAGTTCTATCAGTGGTTCGTCGATTCGAACTATTTCGATGACAACGGGGTGCAGCTGAGTTTGAGTGAGTGGGCAAAGCCAGTCTATGTGCGGAATCAACCTCTTTGGTGTGATGAATTTCCCTACGCGGAAGATCCCAGTATCTTCCCTTCAGTGGATCGTGTTTTCCATGGCACGTTTGAAGAGGCCATGATCGACAGACGGTCATTTGAACTTCAGTGTCTCTACGGTGATGTATTCGGAAGAGTCATTTACCGCGATTTCTGGCTGCAATTCCGCACCTTTACCAGGTACGACCAATTCAACGAGGATGCACTTGGCATGTCCTTCGCGCCCGCACTCCCCATCGTGCTTGAAACGGCTGGCCAGCGAACCATAAGCTACTGGCTTGAGCGCTTCATTCTCACAGTTCTGGGAGCCCAAGCCGCGGAGGAGTTGCTTGGCAGGTCAGACTGGCCGGCAGACGTTGGGGCAGATATCGGTATTCAGCTTGAAGAGATGGCCCAGGTTTTAGTCATCGTTATGAGAGCGAAGTGCGCTATCAGCGGTGGTGACGAGTGCATCTGGGCGGTTGAAGACGCGATCATGTCCGACAAGGTTTCCGACGAGGACATCGATGACGAAAAACTGACATGGGAAAACCTGGTCATTGTTATCCAGGCGCTTGATATCGCGATCAAGCAGCGTAGAAAGGATCCTAATAGAAGACACTGTACCTATCGCAAATTAAAAACTGATCTCTCGAAGGTGTACTACGGAAGAACGAGTGGTACGAATCAAGAATCATGTGACGAAATCGTTGCCCGACGTGATGAGCGCCGCCTGGTCGACAAAGGCCGCTGGAAAGACTTCCTGGCCGCTGAACCGAAATTGCCGAGTGGGGATGGTGAGCAGGGTTACTACACCATGAGAGGCCATGAACAGGCGATGATCGACTCCCATGTCGATGACCTGGACCCGCCATTCACTGTATTGAGTCATGGCCTGGACTCTTCTGATCGCGTGGAGAATCGCATTCGTGGCGTATCGCGAGTTAATCCGGAAGGCTGTGTGTTCTGGCATGCTGGGTTACTTGTGCATCGATTCGAAACTACACCCCGGTACGGCCCTTACACAGGATTTATTGTCAACGAGGCCGCCTGCGCGGGTGTAGAGCGATTCTATCCGTGAGAGCCCGATGCCGTCACGCAGGGTGTGGGCACTGGCACAGTTACAATGGTCAATGTAGCGGTGGCAGAGCCGCTCTGGGATTCTGTGGCAGCAGACTTTTTTAGATACGAGGGGCTGCTTGGGCAGCTTGATGAAAACTAGAAGCGCCAGTGAATGGCTGCGTCTTTTCACGGACGCAGCCTTTTATCTTTCGCTGTTCAGCTTCACACTTTACGCTCTCTTCGAGCTACTCTATCTCTTCCGGCCTCCCGACTTCATCCGTGTGTCGGTTGTTGTCCTTACGATGGTTTCGGCACCCGTGCTGTTGCTCTCGACCATCGTTGCCATTCCAATCTGCCGACGCAAACGGTATGTCTTGTACTTGCTTTGGGCGATATTTCTTACTCTCTTGTTGGGGACTGCGATACTGGTGACCTTCGGACAGGCATGGTTCAACTGAAATGAAATGAATGGACAAAAGGGTGGCCAGAGCTCTTTTTTGATCTGAAATGAGCTTCCCGGTTATTCTGCTCTCTCGAAAAGGGAACTGACCCCTTTTGGGAGATAAGAATAATGGATTTTCTCAACAACTATGACGCTGCCTTTGCCGGCCTGGCGGTGATCCTTGCCACGGTGCTGGTGCAACAGCTCATCGCCAGCGGCAAGAAGGCGAAGGCCCCCGGCGCAATCCCCGGCAAGATGGATGAGAGCATCGGCCATGAGTCGGTGGTGTTCCGGACCCAACGCACCTGGATGAACTCGCTGGAGAACCTGCCGGCCATGCTGGGCACGATCTTCCTGGCGGTGATGGTGGGGGCCAACGATACCTGGACCGGCATCCTGGTGTGGGTGTACGCGATTTCGCGCATCATTCACATGGTGCTGTATTACGCCATCTCAACCAACGTAAACCCCAGCCCGCGCAGCTGGTTCTTCCTGATCGGCTTCTTCGCCAACGTGGCGCTGCTGGTGTTCTGCGTGCTGGCGCTGCTCTAGCGCTACCAGTTTTCCCCGAAGGGGCGAATCAACGCGTCAAAGGTCCAGGCCGAGCGCGGCTGGTGGGCGAGGTGATAGCACTCGTCTGCGATGTCGTCGGGCTGGCAGAAGAACTCATCGGGCCTGTCGCTATAGAACTCCCGGGTCCAGGGCACATCGATGACCGCATCGATCGCCACGTAGCAACAGTGCACGCCCTTGGGCCCCAGTGAACGGGCGGCGGATTCCAGCAGGATACGCTGCGCGGCCTTGGTGGGGGCGAAGCCCCCGAACTGGGCCTTGCCGCGATAGGCCGCCGTGTTGCCGGTGGCGAGAATCACCCCGTCGCCGACTTCTACCATCGCGGGCCCGCAGGTCTGGATCAGCTGCAGCAGCGCCAGGGTATTGATGCGGAAATTCCGTTCCAGGATCCGCGGCTCAATATCGAGCACATCCATGATCGCGCCGCCCACGGCGTTGTGCACCACCACCCGGGCCGCGCCCAGCTGCTCCTCGATGGCCGCGAGCGTGGCGCCGAAGGCATCGGCGTCGGCCACGTTGCAGGGCCAGGCGCTGGTGTGCGGCACTTCATCGGCAATCTCGTTGAGGCGTTCGGCATCGCGCGCAATCATCGCCACCTGGTAGTCGCGGCTGAAGCGGCGGACCAGGGCGCTGCCGGTACCCGGGCCCACGCCGGTAATGATGCAAAGGGGTTTAGTCATGGTGTTCTCCGTCGCGGTAGTACCAGCGCCCGCCCAGGAAATTGAAGCGGCTGGTTTCGTGCAGGCGGTGGCCTTTGCCGTTGAGCTTGAAGCGGGCAACGAATTCCACGGTGCCGTCCTCGTCGCCCGGCTGGCCTGCCTCGCAGTGTTTGATCGACAGGCCTATCCACCGCTGGTCCGGCACCATGCGCACCCGCGACGGCCGCGTCGCCGGGTGCCAGGTGTCCAGCAGGTACTGCTCGTTGAACACCGCGAAGGCGCTGTAGCGGGATCGCATCAGCTTCTCAGCCGTGTCCGGGTATGCGCGTCCGTCAATAAACGGTTCGCAGCACTCGGCAAAGGGGCTTTTCGAGCCGCAGGGGCAGGCTTCGTCTGTCATGCTCAGCCAGTGTAGACCACTCACAGCAGTCGGCATTCTGGTCTACCCTTCAGACACAGCCACTGGAGGGAGCCCCGCATGAGCCGTCTTGTCTACCAGGCCTCGGCCCGATTATTCAGTCACCACCTTAAAAACCTGTCGGCCATTCTGAAGGCCGCCGAGAAAGACGCCAAAGCGCGCGGCATCGAGGAGTCGGTGCTGATGGGGGCGCGGCTCGCCCCGGACATGTTCCCCCTGACCCACCAGGTGATGATTGCCAGCGACAATGCCAAGGGCTGCTGCGCCCGGCTCACGGGAACCACAGCGCCAGTGTTCAGCGACGACAACGCCAGCTTTGCAGAGCTGCAGGAGCGCATCAGGGGCACGCTGGCGTTTATTCGCACGCTGAAGGTGGCGGACTTCGAAGGGGCGGAACACCGCGAGATCGAGATGGAAACCCCGGTGGGCAAGCTCTACTTCAGCGGGGCGGACTACTTGAACGGCTGGGCGCTGCCGAACTTCTATTTCCACTACACCACGGCCTACGCCATCCTGCGCCACAACGGGCTCAACATCGGCAAACCCGACTACCTGGGCAAGGTGCCGGGGCTCGAAGCCACCGGGCAGATCGCGAAAATGATGGGCCTGAAGCCGCGCAAGGCGCCCAGGAAGAAAGCCCCGAAAAAGAAGTAGCGTCTAGGCGGTGCGCCGCGCCTCGGCCAGGGCCGCGGGCATGGTCTTCACGTACTGGGCCACATGCTCCAGCTTGCCGGCGCTGACCCGGGACCAGTGGTGGTAGTCCTGGTAGATGCCGCGAATCAGTACCTGGCGCTTGGCCATGGCCTGGCGGAAAGCCTCGGCGTTGACGTCGCCCAGGTTCACGAACACGAAGCTGGTTTGTGATGGCGCAACGGTGAGTTCGTTGGCTGCAGCCGCCGCTGAGATCATCTCCCGGGCCTCGACAATACGCGCGCGGGAGAAGTCCACGAATGCCGAGTCATCAAAGCTGGCCACCGCCGCGGCGACGCCGGCCTGGTTGAGCATGTAATTGCCGAGGCTGTAGTTGCGCACCTTTTCGGTGGTCTCCGGCGTCGCCAGCAGGTAGCCCACCCGCATGCCGGCGAGGCCGTAAACTTTGGAGAAGGTCCGCGCCACCACCACGTCGTGACCCGCGCGCACCAGGTCGACCATGGAATTGGTTTCCGGGTCGTCGCTGATTTCGTTGTAGGCCTCGTCCACCAGCACCGTGCACTTCTTGCTGGCCTTGAGGCAGAAGGCTCTCAGCTTCGCCGGGTCCAGCAGCATACCGGTGGGATTGTTGGGATTGCAGATCTGCACCATCGACACCTTGGGGGTGATCGATGCATACAGCGCGTCCAGGTCGATGCCGAGGTCGTCGGTCTTCGGCGTCCGAATCAATTCCCCGCCCTGGCGCAGGGCTAGTCGGGTGGTGGTGTCCCAGAACAGGTCCGGCCCCAGGATCTTGCCTTCGCCGGCCTTGGCGCGAGCCAGGTCGGCGAGTGCGCCGGAGGAGCCGGCACTCAGGGTAATGCTCTCGAGGCCCAGGCCAAAGCGTTCACTGATCATCGCCTGCAGGCGCTCCACCGAGGGCCCCACGTAGTAGGCACCCTTTGCGGTGGCTTCCGCCATGGCCTTCAGCGCCTTCGGGCTCGGGCCGTAGGGGTTCTCGTTGGCGTTGAGCTTGGCGATGCCCGAGGCGGGGCCGTACAACAGGTCCGCACGGCTCGGCCGGGCCAGTGCAACGGACAGTGTGAGGGCCGAACCGCCGATAAACGCGCGTCGTGACAGCATACTCTTTCTCCTTATGTTCCCGGCCACCCGTAGGTGGCGAGATATTTGTTGTACATCAGCGCCGAGATCACCAGCAGGTACAGGCCAAAGGCCCGGCGCAGGTGGTATTCGCTGAGGCTGTGGGCAAGCCGTGCCCCCAGCGGCGCGGTAAAGATCGCCATGGCGGCAATCACCGCGAAGGCCGGCAGGTTCACATAGCCCAGGGAGCCCGGCGGCAATTCCGATTGCCCCAGGCCCAATAGCGCAAAGCCGATCGCTCCCGGCACCGCAATCACAAAGCCCACGCCTGCGGCGGTGGCCACGGCTTCGTGTACCGAGCGGCCGCACACCACCATGGTCACCACGAAGGGGGTGCCGCCGCCGATGCCGAGCAGGGCGGAAAATCCCGCGAGACCGGATGCCAGCGCGGCGCGGCCGATGCCCACTGGGAAGGCGTAGTAGCGCTCGCGCTTGACCGCGAGTGCCGGGCGCAGGAAGTAAAACGCGTACAGCAGCACCCCGGTGGCAAACAGCAGCATCAGGGTGCCGGTGTTGGCGGCGGAGGCGATCGCGAGCCCACCGATCACGCCCAGGGTCAGCCAGGGGGCCCAGTCTTTCAGGATCGCGAAATCCACCGCACCGCGGCGATGGTGGGCTTGCACCGCGCGCACCGAGGTGACGATGATGGTGGCCAGCGACGTGCCGATAGCCACGTGCAAATCGTGAGGACCCGCATCCAGCAGCATGCCGAATACCAGTAGCAGGGCGGGGACCACCACAAACCCGCCGCCGACACCGAACAGGCCCGACGACAGGCCAGCGATCGCCCCTGCCGCCAGCAGGGCCAGCAGCATGGGCAGTACAGCCAGCAGCGATGTGGTCGTCACAGGGTTTCTGTCCTTGGTACTGGAATAGGGCTTTCAACATCCGTGCCAAGACATAAAGTCAATAAAATCAGAGAGATAGAAGTTTGGTGCTGCGCCGCGGTGCGTGAATCAGGTGCGCCGTGAACCGGTTTGGTGCACCGCCCGGGCGAGGTATGATGCGACCCATGACGTCCTCAAGCCGCTCCATCAGCAATCTCGGCATTGCGCTCGCCACCGTCGTCCTGCTGCTGGCGGCGGCCTGGGGCTATCTGTTCAGCTACCCGGCGGCGCCGGTGGACCCGGCCTGGGAACTGGCGCCGGCAAGTGACATTCCAGACGGCGCGGTGACCGTGAACTTCGCGGGCACCACCACGCTGCTGGTCTCCGACGGTGAGACGCAGTTTCTGTTCGACGGCTGGTTCTCGCGGCCGGGCCCGCTGACGCTGCTGTTCGGGGAGTTCGAGCCGGACTTGGATAACATCAGCTACGGGCTCGAGGCCCTGGGGGTGACGGAACTCGACGCGGTGCTGCCCGTGCATTCCCACTACGACCACGCCATGGACACGCCGGAGGTGGCGAAGCGCACCGGTGCCACCGTGTACGGCAGCGAGGCCACCGCCAATATCTGCCGGGGGTGGGATCTGCCGGAGACCCAGATTGCGGTGCTGTCTGACCGTGCCCCGTTCCAGCTGGGGCAGTTCGTGATCACGCCGATCGAGTCGAAGCACATGCTCTACGAGAACCCGGAGATGGTCGAGGCCATCATCACCAACTGGGAAATCACAGAACCGCTGGTGCCGCCCGCCAAGATCACCGACTACAAGCTGGGCAAGGCTTACATCTTTCACGTGGCGCATCCGAAGGGCAGCTTCCTGCTGGTGGGCAGCGCCGGCTTCGTACCCGGCCGGCTCGAGGGCCTGGACGTGGACGTGATCTTCCTCGGCACCGGCGGCCTGGGCACCAAGAGCGATGACTATATTGCGTTGTACTGGGACGAGACCGTGGGCATGACGAATCCCGAACGGGTCATCCCCGTGCACTACGACAGCCTCACCGGCCCGTTGCAGGGCCCCATGACCGGCGAAGTGCGCATCAGCGCCCTGATTGCACCGGGATCAGAAAAGACCCTGGCCTTTCTCAAGGCGAAGGATGCCGCCGACCCCGAGCAGACCTTCGCCACGCTGCCGCGCTTCCAGCCCATAGTCCTGTTCCCCTGACAGCCCTCTGATAGGATGAGGGCATATCAGACCTGCCCGTGAGAGCCTCCCCATGTCCCCCGACCAGCTCTATGCCATTCTCAACCTCGCCATCCTGCCGCCGTGGATCCTGCTGGCGCTGCTGCCGCATCACAGGCTCACGCAAACACTGGTGCACGCCATCTGGGTGCCGCTGATCCTCGGGCCGCTGTATATCTGGGCGCTGTTCTTCGGCCCGCCGCCGGTGGACGGCGCCGGCTTTGGAGACCTGGAATCCCTGATGAAGATGTTCCAGAGCCCGGTGGCGGTGATCGCCGGCTGGGTGCACTACCTGGTGTTCGACCTGTTCATCGGCGCCTGGATTGTGCGCGATGCCCGCCGCCACAGTATCAACCACTGGGTCACGCTGCCGTTCCTGTTCTTCACCCTGATGACTGGGCCGATGGGCCTGATGGGTTACCTGCTGCTGCGCTGGGGCATGGCGCGCACCTGGCGCCTGGATGAAACGGCGGCGGCCGCATGAACCTGCAGTGGAAGATCGGTGACGTCACCATCACCAAGGTGGTGGAAATGGAAACCACCGGCGGGGGTGAATGGATTCTGCCGGATGCCCACCCCGAGGCGGTGAAGCCCATCGAATGGCTCTACCCCGAGTTCATGAGCGAGGAGGGCAAGCTTAAGTTCAGCATCCACGCCCTGGTGATAGAGACCTCCGACCTCACCATCGTGGTGGACACCTGTGTCGGCAACGACAAGGACCGCATGCCCTACCGGCTGTGGCACGAACTGCAGACTGACTTCCTCGACGACCTGGCCGCCGCCGGCTTCGCGCGCGAGAAGGTCGACGTGGTGCTGTGCACCCACCTGCACGTGGACCACGTCGGCTGGAACACCATGCTGGTAGACGGCGTCTGGGTGCCGACGTTCCCGAACGCCCGCTACCTGTTGGCAAAGGACGAGTTCGAACACTGGCGCAGCGACGACGAGGAATTCCAGCAGACCATCATGGGGGATTCCGTGATGCCCGTATTCGAAGCCGGGCTGGTCGACCTGGTGGAGACGACCCACCGGGTCTGTGAAGAAGTGGACCTGGTGCCGACCCTCGGCCACACACCCGGCCATGTGAGCGTACGCATCCGCTCCGGCGGCGCCCAGGCGCTGATCACCGGGGACTTCGTACACCACCCCTGCCAGATGGCGCGCCTGGACTGGCACAGCTCCGCGGATTCCGACAAGCAGCAGGCCGAGGCCACCCGCCGCGCCGTATTTGCCGAGCATGTGGATACCCCCACCCTGATCATCGGCACCCACTTCGCCGGCTGCACCGCGGGCACTGTCGTGCGCGACGGCGATGGCTACCGGTTGGACGTGGGGTAGGCCGGTACAGCGGTCACAGATTCGCCCGCCGCCGCTTTGATCGGCACCGGGTCGCGGCAACAATACGCGCAGGGAACAAGGGGGAGTGAGCACAATGAAATGGATACTGAGAATCTGTCTGCTGTCGGTGCTGTCCGCCGGAGCGATCGCCGAGGACATTTCCGAGGAAGCGGTGGCCGGCAACTGGCTGATCACGTCGCCGGTCCATACCGAAGCCGACGCCAACGACCTGTGGGAATTCAATGACGGCAAGTTCGTGCAGAACCTGGGCGGCTCGCGCATTCCCTCGGGCACCTACAAGGTGGCCAACGGCAACATTGAATGCCAGTACTGGACCATCACCGTGATGGAGTTCGGCGACGGCAAGATGAAGGCCGAGATGGGCGGCATCACCTACACGCTGGAGAAACAGTAGCCGGTCTCCCGGCGCGATGGCGAAAGTCGGCGCCGGCTCAACATGTTGGTAAAGGCCGGGCCTTCGGCTGAGGGGCAAGTGGTAACCTGAGCGCGGTTCCTGACTGGTCCGCCGCCATGCGAACACCCCTGTACCAATCGCGCCCGGTTGCGCCCCACGCCGCCCGCTTCGGCGGCGAGCGCATCAACGACTTCATCGTGATGTCCGAGGGCTGCTCCAACACCTACCTGCTGGAAACCGCCGAGGGCAACATCCTTATCAATGCGGGCATGGGCTTCGAGGCCCCGGTCCACTTCCAGAATTTCCAGGCCCTGTCCTCTGCGGAGAACGGCATCCGCGCCCTGGTCACCACCCAGGGCCACGTCGACCACGTGGGCGGCGTGCAGTACTTCCGCGACCGCAACCCCGGGCTCGAGTACATCGCCCAGGCGGGCAACCCCGAGCACCAGGCCTACGATGCGCGGCTGGCGGAGTTCCGCGCGCGGCGCTCGGCCTTTCGCTTTGCCGATGACTTTGCCCAGGTGTTCGCGGACTACGCCGCCGAGGGCTACACCGACTTCAACCCCCAGGACACGCCGACGCCGGATACGCTGTTCGACACCCGTCACGAATTCACCCTGGGCGACCTGGACGTGGTCTTGCTGGCGGTGAAAGGCGCCGAGACCAACGACTCCCTGGTGGTGTGGCTGCCCCAGCACCGCATCTGCCTGACCGGCAATTTGTTCGGCTGTCCCTTCGGCCACTTTCCCAACCTGGTAACCATTCGCGGCGATCGCTACCGCGATGCGCTGACCTGCGCCGAAGCGGCCCAGACCGTACTGGATCTGGAACCCGAGATGATCCTGTACGGGCACCATGCACCGGTGGTGGGTGCGGAGTTGATCCAGGAAGAACTCATCGCCTGGCGCGACGCCGTGCAGTACGTACACGATGCAGTGGTGGAAGGCATGAATGACGGCCGTTCACTGCACGAACTGATGCGCACCATCACTCTGCCACCGGCGCTGGAAGTAGGGCAGGGCTACGGCAAGGTGAGCTGGAGCATACGCGCCATCTGGGAACACTACGCCGGCTGGTTCCAGCACGAGAGCACCACCGAACTGTACAGCGTGCCCCGCGCCAATGTGCATGCCGACCTGGTGGAACTGGCGGGAGCGGATGCACTGGTCGCCCGTGCGCAGGAGAAGTTTGATGCGGGCGCCGACGAGGAAGCGCTGCACCTGCTGGATATCGTGCGCGATGCCGAACCGGGGCATGCCGGCGCTGTGACGCTTTCGATCGCGATACACGAAAAACTGCTGGCGGCCTCGGAAAACTTCTGGCTCAGCGGCTGGCTCGAACAGCAGCTCAAACTGCTGCGGCAAGTGAATGCCTGAACGCATCGTCATCGACGACCTGGCCCGGCCGGTCTACTCCGAGGCGCAGCGCGCCGCATTGGATTACGGCAAGACGCTTGATGTCGAGCTGAGTCCGGGCTCCATCATGGCTGAGGCAGAGAGCACTGCCGGCCTGAGTGACTGGGGCCCCGAGGATTTCCTGCCGCGACTGACCCTGCTCTGCGACGAGTGGAACAGCGATGCGGAACTCACGGGCATCGGACGGCTGAGCCTGCGCAACAAGCTGCTGCAGCACGCCACCAGCCGGCTGCTGATCCAGGACCAGTGGAAGCGGCACCCGGAAATCCTCGAGATCGACATCGAGCGCCCGATTATCGTCGCGGGTCTGCCGCGCTCTGGCACGACTCACCTGCTCAACCTGATGGCGGCGGACTCGCGACTGCGGGCATTGCCCCTGTGGGAATCCTACGAACCGGTGCCGCGCCCGGGCGACGTGGAAAGCGACGGCGTCGACCCGCGCTACCAGCGCTGCGCCGATGCCTGGGCCGCGATGCAGATGATGACGCCGCACCTGGCGGCCATGCACCCCATGAACCCGGACCACATCCACGAGGAGTTGGAGCTGATGGGACCGAACTTCGGGTCCTACAACTACGAGTGGCTGTGTTATTCACCGCGCTGGCGCGATCACTACTACGCCGAGGACCAGACCCCGCACTACGAGTACATGAAAAACGTGCTGCGCCTGTTGAGCTGGCAGCGCGGCGATGCCGACACGCGCTGGGTACTGAAATGCCCGCAACACCTGGAACAGTTGCCGGCGCTGAAAGCGGCGTTCCCCGATGCCACGGTCGCCATCACCCACCGCGACCCGGTCGCCGTTATCCAGTCGGCGGTGACGATGCTGGCCTACGGCCAGCGCATGAGCCGCGAACGGGTCATGACTGCAGAGTTGCTGGCGTACTGGACCGACCGTGTCGAACACCTGCTGCGCGCCTGTGTGCGCGATCGTGCTGTCTGGAGCCCCGACCAGAGTATGGACGTGCCGTTCCCCGAACTGATTAGCGACGATCTCGGTATGGTAGCGCGGATCTATAACCTGGCGAATCTACCGCTCACGGATACTGCGCAGGCAGAAATGTCTGCCTTCACCGAAGCCCACGCCGAGGACTACGGTCGCGTGGTTTACGACCTGGAGGGGCAGTTCGGTGTGTCCCCCGAGGCTTTGCGCAAACGTTTCGACTTCTACTACGACGTCTATCCCGCCGTCGCCCCACAGGAGTAGCCCCATGCCCAACGCAGCCCAGTTCGACTACAGCGGTGCCCGGGTCCTGGTGACCGGCGGCACCAGCGGTATCGGCCACGGTATTGCCTGTGCCTTCCGCGATGCGGGGGCTGACGTGATCATCACCGGCACCCGGGCCGCTGCCTCGGACTACGAGGATGTCGATCTTTCCGGGTTCGAGTACCGATCCCTGCAGTTGCTGGACAAGGCCGCCATCGCCGCCCTGGGCGAGAGCCTCGATGGCCTGGATATCCTCGTCAACAACGCCGGCGCCAGCCTGCCCGCGGGGGATGAGTGGACGGTGGAGGGTTTTGAGGCCGCCGTGCAGGTGAACCTGCTGTCCGCCTACAACCTGGCCGCGGCTTGCCTGGATCAATTGAAGGCGAGCACATTGCCCGGCGGCGCCAGCGTCGTGGGGGTGGCATCGCTCACCTCGTTCTTCGCCAACGAGATGGTGCCGGGCTACGGCGCCGCCAAGGCGGGGATTGTGCAGATGGCGAAATCACTGGGGCTGAGCTGGGCCCGGCACGGCATTCGCGCCAACAACATCGCGGCGGGCCTCACCGAGAGCCGCATGACCGCGCCCATCCAGGGCATCCCCGATATGAACGACGCCATCATCGCCCGCACCCCGCTGAAGCGCTGGGGGAAACCCGAGGATATGGCGGGCGCCGTACTGTTCCTGTGCAGCGAACAGGCGTCGTTCATCACCGGGCAGACACTGATTATCGACGGCGGCTACACCCTCGGCGTGTAACCCCTGCAAGGAGAGAACCCATGAGCGAACTGAACGACCAACAGATCAAGGACGCGCTGCAGGCCTACGTGGATGCGATCAGCGGCGACGATGTCGAAGCCGTGGTGGCGCTGTTCACCGACGACGCCGTGGTGGAAGACCCCATCGGCAGCGACCCCCAGCAGGGCAAGGACGCGCTGCGGGCCTTCTACCAGATCGCCGTGGACAGCGTCGAGAAGATGACCCTGGAAGGCAACGTACGCGTGCGCGACCACTACGGCGCCGCCGCCATGCGGGCCAAGGTGAAGGGTGCCGACATCACCATGGAAACCCTCGACGTGATGGAGTTCAACGACGCCGGCCTGATCACAAAGATGACCGCCTACTGGGGCGACTCCAACATGGTGATGGGCTAAAGGTTACTGACCCCTTTTGGCGCGCGGCGCGCTCGCTCTGTCGATTCCGTGCACCCCGATGCTTGACTGGCTGGTTATACTGCGCCGATGAACGCTTGTCTTCGGGCGCTTGGGTTTTACGCTCTGTCGGTATGCTGCACGGCGGCCATCGGCGCAGACCAGACGCTGGCCGAAAAGGTCGACGCCGTGGTGCCGGAGGGCTTTTCCGGGCAGATTGTGATCGGCACGCCCGAGCGGGTGCGCTTTACCGGCAACTACGGCCTCGCGGACCGTGAGGAACACGTGCCCGTGACCACCGACACGCTGTTCGACATTGGCTCGATCACCAAGACCTTCACTGCCACGGCCATTCTCAAGCTGGCGGTCCAGGGTAAGCTCACCCCGGAGCAGACCCTGGTGGACTGGTTCGAGGACCTGCCCGAGGCGACCGGCGCCATCACCCTGCACCAGCTGTTGAACCATACCTCGGGCCTGCCGCTGTATTCGGGTGATGACGACGCACCCTGCGACCGCGACTGCTTCGACAGGTGGCTGGCAAAGGCCACACCGGAGTTTTCCCCCGGCGAGCGCTTCAAATATTCCAACCCCGGCTACAGTGCGCTGGCCCGCATCATCGAAAAGGCCAGCGGCAAGGACTACGAGCAATACCTCAACGAGTCCCTGGTGGAACCCCTCGAACTGGGGCCGCTGGGTTACCGGCAGTTGCCGGCGGATGCCGACTATGCGGTGGGGTATGACGGTCGCAAACGCGTGGGGAAGCCGCCGGAACTGGTCTGGGCGGAAGACGGCCCGTCCTGGCACCTGCGGGGCAACGGCGGGTTGATCTGTTCGGCCACGACCCTGTTTCGCTGGCTACAGGCCACGGCGGCCGGCCGCACCCTGCCCCAGGAGTGGCAGATGCGGCAGCTGACCGGTTATTCCCAGCGCCGGGAAGACACGCGCTACGGTTACGGCTGGAGCGTGCTGCAGAAGCCCTGGGGTGAGGTGATCGACCACACCGGCGGCAACGGTTTCTTCTTCGCCGATGCCCGGTGGTTCCGCGACGACGATGCGCTGTTTACGATTACCAACAACGCTTTTGATATCGACCAGATCCAGCTCCTGGTCAATGACCTGCGCGGCGTGCTCGGCAAGGTGGAGGACTAGAGCGCGCGATCCAGCGCGGCGAGAATGCGCTCCAGTTCCTCGACGGTGTTGTAGTGCAGCAGGGAGATGCGCACCACGCCGTCGGTAGGATCGATGCCCATCGCCTCCAGCGCCCGCGGCGCATAGAAATCCCCGTTCTCGGTCCCGATACCATCTGCCTGCAGGGCTGAGGCAACCTTGGCAGAGCTTTTCTGTAGCGGCTTGAACGCCACCGTCGGTGCGCGGTCGCCGTCCTTGCAGTGGCGCTTGCCCAGAATCTGCACCTTCTCGGAATTATCCAGGTAGTCCAGCAGCGGCTCCGCCAGCAGGGTTTCCTGCTCGGCCACCAGCGCGTGAATGCCCGCCATCTTCACCACGGCACTGTCGTGCTCGCTGCCGCCGTGATGCTCGTGCAGGGCCTCGAAATAATCCAGCACGCCCTGGCAGGCGGCAATCTGCCCGTGCTGCGGCCCGGCGGGGTTGTAGCGTTTGGCGGGATCGGCCCGGTTGAAGTAGTGGCCCTGGCCAGACAGCTCATCGGTCAGCGAACCCTTCACATAGAGAATGCCCTGGTGCGGGCCATACACCTTGTACAGGCTGAACAGGTACATATCCACGTCCAGCGCTTTCAGGTCGGGGATATGGTGGGGTGCATAGGCGACGGCATCCACGCAGACCTTTGCGCCGCTGCGGGCGTGCACCTCGCGGGCAATGTCCGCGGCCGGGTTGACCGTGCCCATCAGGTTGGAGCCGTGGGTGAAGAACACCCAGCGGGAGTTGTCATTGAGCATGGCGTACAGGTCGTTCGGGTCCAGCAAGCCGGTGGCCGGGTCAATGGCCCACTCGCGGATGGTCGCCCCCTGTTCTTCGGCCTTGCGGCGCCAGGCGCCGATGTTGGCCTCGTGGTCCTGCTGGGTGACGATGATCTCGTCGCCAGGGCCCCAGTTCGCGCCCAGCGCCTGTGCCATCACGTAGGCGTTGGCGGAGGTGGAGGGCCCGATCGTCAGCTCGCTCGGTTCGATGTTGAGCGCGTCTGCCCAGCCCGCTTTGGCGCGGTCCATGGCCTCGCCCGCTTCCCGGGAGGGCGTGAACGGAGAGTAGGGCTGCACCCGGGTGTGACTGTTGTAGTGGTTGAGCATCTCTATGACCGGTGCGGCCACAAAGCTGCCGCCGGCGTTGCTGCAGAACACCACCTCCGGGTAGTCGGCGCACTGGGGAAACTGTGAGCGAACGAAATCGATATCGAGGGGCATGTAGCGGGCTCTCCTGAATTTCCTGTAAGAGTAACATCCGGCCGGGATGGTACCCTGAGTCCACCACAGGAGCAGGACATTCGTGACCCACGAAGCCGAATACCACGACAACATGGTGCAGATGCTCGAGCTGATCTGGGGCGAGGGCTATATGGCGCCGGGTGGGCCGGGCAATGTGGCCAGGTTGTTCGAGGGCGTCGAGACCCAGGGCAAGCGCGTGCTCGATTTAGGCTGCGGCATCGGCGGCCCGGCGCTGGAGATGGCGCGCACCCACGGCGCGCATGTGGTCGGCGTCGACCTGGAA
Organism: Halieaceae bacterium; assembly: GCA_965601975.1. Lineage (GTDB taxonomy): Bacteria > Pseudomonadota > Gammaproteobacteria > Pseudomonadales > Halieaceae > JANQIO01. The sequence continues at coordinate 3,186,720 of OZ271856.1, read as the reverse complement.
CAGCCGCTGGTCGAACGTGCGCAGCGCGCGGCGCAGTCCCAGGGATTGGCCGATCGCTGCCAGTTCCAGGCGGTGACGCCGGGGCCGCTGCCCTTCGCCGATCAGACCTTCGATGTGGTGGTCAGCTCCGGCGCGGTCACCCAAACTGCCGACACCGCCGCACTCTTTGCCGACCTGTTTCGCATACTGAAACCTGGGGGCTGGTTCTCCTGCTACGAATGGCTGCGCACGGACGCAGACTATTCTGACGACATGCGTCACTGGTTCGAACTGGAGGGGCTCACCTACGAGATGCGCACCTTCGATCAGTACCGCGAACTGCTGGCAGGGGCGGGCTTCGAGTCGGTGGCGGTCGAGGATGCCACCGCCTGGTACCGGGACGAGGCGCACCGGGAATACGAGCTGCTGGAGGGAGAGATGTACCCGCGCCTGGTTCAGCTGCTGGGCCAGCATGACGCCAATCACTTCGTGGAAAACTGGCGCGCCATGACCGTCGTTATCGACAACGGGGAGATGAAACAGGGCTATTTACGCGGCCGTCGGCCGTGATGGCGAGCGATCTCTTCCTCGTCGAGCCGCAGGAACCTGGCGGCATTGTTGTACAGGATGTCGCGCTTCTCTGCTTCACTCAGGAAGGGCGCCTCCTCGATCACCTGGATGCTTCGCTCGATGGTTTCAGGCCAGACCATCTGGTCGGAGCCGAACATGACACGCTTGCCAAAACCCGCCTCCACCATGCCGCGCAGGTAGCGGTAAAACGCCGCCCTGGGCTGCGTAAACACGATCACGCCGGTATCCACGTGGACCTGGGGATGTGCGTACATCAGTGCCAGCATGTCGTCGAGCAGCGGATAGCCCGCGTGCGCCACATACACGCGCAAGCGCGGATGGCGAACCAGTACTTCCTCCAGCGTCAGCGCACTGTGCATACGCGCCCGATACCCTGCAGCGCCCAGGTACAGCACGCCCGGTGGACCGGTGCCGATATGAATGCCCACGGGTAGATCCAACTCCTCCGCCAGTTCCCAATAGGGCGCCATGCGCGGGTCGTTGGGCTCGATACCGGCATATTGATTGGTGACCTCGGCGAACACCTCCAGCTGACCGCTTGCGTGCAGGCTGGCCAGGGCCTCCGGTGAGGGCGCGTCGGGCCCCAGGCGGAAGCCGAGCCCGGCATAGAACCTGCCCGGCGCCTTGTCCATCCACAGCTTGACGCGTTCAGGGGTTCCGCTCAGCACGCCGTACACATTGCGGCGCTGCATGGAGGCCAGTGTCCTGGTGCGCACTTCCTCATCGGTCTCCGGCGACCAGACCGGGTCACTGCAGGCGGGATTTTTCATCAAGGACATGAACGTCTGCGCGTAGGGCTGCGCCGGGTCCCAGGTTGGCATGTTCATCGGCGTACACATGGCCAACGGCGGCGGCCCCTGGCCATCGGCCGGCAGCGCATGCAGATGCATGTCGATCACGGGCAGCGGTTCAGCCGCCAGCGTCGCGCTGCCGGCGCAGTACAGTAGAAGGGTGAGTAAGCTTCGGTTGATTGGATGCGTTAGCCGCCGGGCATGCAGCTTGCACGTTTCCGCCCGGGTGTAGCCTGTTCTCATGGGCCGCTGATCCCTGCTTTTTGTTTGCCACAGTGTAGTTGAAACGCAAGACAGCGGCGCTGTGCTGATGTCCTGGATCTGGGGGCGGCGGGAAATCGCTGCCGATTTTCCATTACACTAGTGATTCGTATCCCTGATGCAGGCCCATGTCGCTAAAGAACCAGCTCTTCAACAAGGCCAGTGTCGCCGCGCTCAGCGTGCTGCGGCTGGCGGATATCTATATCAGCAAGAGCAATATGGGCCGCCCCATCGAGGTGGCCCGTCGCGACCCGCACCCGGGCTATGCACACCTCAGGAAGCAGGGCCCTATCGTGCGCTCCTACGCCAGCCGCGGCTGGCTGGTGGTGCACTTCGACGCGGTGCAGAAGGCCTCGAAAGACCCGCGTTTCGGCAACGATATGCGCAAGAACCGGTTCCTGAGTCGGGTGCTGCGGGCCGCCGCCGACGGCAAGCCCGTACCGGTGCTGGATACGCCCTCCATGATCGTGCTGGACCCGCCGGACCACACCCGCATTCGCAAACTGGTGAGCCAGGGTTTCACCAACCGTTACGTGCAGACCCTGACCCCGAATATCGAACGCATCGTCGACGAATGCCTTGATGGGCTTGATGGAGAGGGCGAGGTGGATTTCGTGGAGCAGCTGGCGCGGCCGCTGCCCGCCATTGTCATCGCCGAGATGCTGGGCCTGCCCGAATCCGACCGCAAACAGTTTCGGATGTGGGCCGAGCGCATGCTGGGCATTTCCCTGATCGGCGAGCCGAGGAAGATCGAAGACGCCACGGTAGCCAACGCGGAGCTGGTGGAATACCTGAAGGGCATCATCAAACAGAAACGCGAGAACCCGGACGACGGCATTATCAGCCAGCTGATCGAAGCGGAAGAGGAGGGCGACCGCCTCACCGCGTCCGAGATGTACTCCACCTGTTCCCTGCTGCTGAACGCCGGCCACGTCACCACCACCAGCCTGATCGGCACCGGCCTCTGGCTACTGCTGAAGCACCCGGAGCAGTTACAGAAACTGCGCGACGACCGCAGCCTGATGGACAACGCCATCGAGGAGATGCTGCGCTACGAGGCGCCGGTGCAGTTCACCCCGCGCTTCGCGCTGGAGGACATGGAGTTCTACGGCAAGAAGATCAAGAAGAACCAGTTCGTGATGCTGCTGATTGCCGCCGCCAACCGCGACGAGGCCGCCAACCCCGACCCCGACAAGTTCGACATCACCCGCGAGAACATTCAGCACGTGGCCTTCGGCCACGGCATCCACCTGTGCCTGGGCCTGGCCCTGGCGCGGCTGGAGGCGAAGATCGCCTTCAACGCCATTCTCGACCGCTTTGATGACCTGGAACTGATCGACACAGACCCACCCTGGACCAAAAACGCCCTGGTGCGGGGGGTGGACCGGCTGTGGGTGGGGTACCGCGCAGCGGCACAGTCCAGCGACCAGGCGGCGGCACTGTAGGATGCTGATGCGCCGGCTCTGCTTGCTGCTGACCGGTGTCTGTCTGCTCGCGTGCGAGGCGAGCCTGGACGATACCGTCCTCTACCATGATGGCCGCATCTACACCGCCGACCCCGCCATGCCCTGGGCCGAGGCCATGGTCATCAGGGACGGGCGACTCGACTATGTGGGCAGCAACGAAGACGCGACCGCGAATGCGGGGCAGGACGCTTATCGCTATAACCTGAAATCGCGCCTTGTGCTGCCCGGCCTGATCGACAGCCACACCCACCCGGGCTTTATCGCCAAGTTCAACGGCCTGCTGCCCCTGCCCGAGGCAGACAGCCGCGAAGCGCAGATGAAAGACATCGCCAAGCTGCTGGCGGCCAACCCCGACAAGGAACTGATTCACGCCATCGGCTGGGACAACCGCTTTTTTGGTACCGACGGCCCGCACCGGCGCGACCTGGATGCGCTGGACGATAGCCGCCCTATCCTGATCTGGGATATCACCATGCACAGCCTCTGGGTGAACACCAAAACCCTGGAGGTGACCGGCATCACCCGCGACGTGGTCGACCCCATCCCGGGGGTGGCCTATTTCAAGCGCGATGCGGAGGGTGAGCTGACCGGCTACATCACCGAGTCGGCGGCGACCAACTTCTCCAACAAGATCGTGGGTATGGGCGAGGAGGAAGAGATTACCCTGCAGGCCTTCCTCGATTACCTGCGGGATGTTGGGGTGACGACACTGTTCGACGCGGGCAATTTCGGCGGTGACGATGCGGTGTACGCGGCGGTCAGCCGCCTCGACCGCGCCGGTGCACTGCCGCTTCGCTACCACGGGGCCTATACGCTGTTCCTGCCACAGCAATACGACACGGCCGTGGCCGAACTCAAGAAACTGGGTGAGCGCTACAACAGCGACCGCGTGCGCATCGATACGCTGAAAATCTTCCTCGACGGCGTGATCGAAACCCGCAGCGCCCACCTGCTGAAAGACTACGACGATATGCCGGGTCACCGCGGCGGCAGTCTGCTGACCCAGGAACAGATTCGTGAGCTGATCCTCGCCCTGGACCGCGAGGGCTTGAACCTGCACGTGCACACGATTGGCGATGAAGCCGTGCGCCGCACCCTGGACGCGGTGGCCGCCGCCCGCGAGTCACTGGGCCGGGCGCCGCGCACGCGTATTGCCATGACCCATTTGCAGGTGGTGTCGCCGGAGGACTACGCCCGCTTTGCCGAACTCGGCATCATCGCCCAGTACACCCCGGCCTGGCACGGTTACGACTTGCCGTTCTATGAAGACGCGCTCGGTGAACGCGCGCAGCATCCGTACCCTGTGCGCCCGCTACTGGAGCGCGGGGCGATGGTGAGCTATTCCAGCGACGTGTACTTCCCCAGCGAATGGCACGACGGCTCCGCCAGCCCCTTTACGGGCATCCAGGTGGGACACCGGCGCCAGTATCGGGAGGATGCGCCCGACGGCCCCCGCAGCGGCCCGGCTGACGAGCAACTGACCCTGGAAGAATTGATCGACGGCTACACCCGCGGCGGCGCCTGGCAGCTGGGCCGCGAGAAAGAGCTGGGTTCACTGACGGCGGGCAAACAGGCGGACTTCATCGTGCTGGATACCGATCTTTTCAGCATGAACCCGGCGGAGATACACACGCTGAAGCCTTCGCTGGTGGTGATCGGGGGCGAGCCCCACCGTTAGCGCGCGCCGGTCACAGGGCCTACGGCCCGTCGTGTGATACCTCAGAGACAAACACGTTGAATCCGGTCAGCAGGTTGGAGCCGAAGGCGTTGCTGATGGGTACATCGGCAGCGTCGCGGCCGCGGGCGATCAGGATGCGGCCCGCCAGGTGCTTGTGATTGCGCGGGTCGAACACATACCACTGGCCGTCCAGGTAGGCCTCGAACCAGGCCGCGAAATCCAGTTCATCCACCGGCAGCGCGTTGTTGATGTTGGCCACGTAGCCCGCGCAATAGCGGGCCGGAATATTCATACAGCGGCACAGGGTCACCGCCAGGTGGGTGTAGTCGCGGCAGACACCGGCTTTTTCCTTGTAGGCTTCCGCCGCGGTCTTGGTGGGGCGGGCGAAGTCGTAGCCGAAGTTGATGTGCTGGTGCACGAAATCGCAGATGGCCTGCACCCGCAGCCAGCCGTACGGGGCACTGTCGAACAGCTTCCAGGCCTCGTCCATCAGGATATCGGTTTCGCAGTAGCGGCTGCCCAGCAGGTACACCAGCACCTCGTCGGGCAGGTCCTCTACCGCGTGCTGCATGGCATCGGGGTTGGTGAGGTCGGGTCGGCCGTTGTCGTTGATCAGGCCCTCGCTGTAGACGCGTACCCGGCCTTCCGGTAACACCAGGCGCGTGACCCAGTTGCCGAAATCGTCCCGGTAGCTGCGCAGCGGCAGGGCCGGGTCGGTGTGCACGTAGTCGGGCTGCACCAGGTCGGGCACCCGTGACGAGTGGACAGTGAGGGTCATGAGCATCGGTGTGGGCTGCGGGCACTCATACTCGATGTCATAGCCGAAGCGGAGTTGCATGATCATTTCCTGTTATTCCTCGAACTTATACAGGACCGTGGGGGATGTGGCCAATACCCAGCCCCAAAGGCGCAGCTGTGTGGCAGGGATGGGATGCGGGAACTGTGATGGGCGCACTTGACCATTATCTGGCCCGGGCGCAGGCTAGTCATTCGGTATACAGCGAACAGGGCTCGACCATGTCCAATACGTCGACATCATTCCGCACGCTCGTACTTTCCGCCGCGCTGCTCCTCGTGGGCGCAAGCCCGCTCGCCTTCTGCCAGGTGTATTCCTGGGTGGACGAGAACGGCAAGAAGCACTTTGGCGACCGCATTCCCGAGCAATACAGGGACCAAGGCAGCGAGTACGAGATGGGCCAGACCAACTCGTCAGATGCAGTGAAACCGCAGGCACGGCCGCAGCCGAAGCCCTCCAGCAACCAGTATTCCTACGAGAACTACAAGCCCATCGCCAACAAGCCGGCGAGCAACAGCCGCTCGAAATACAGCAACCCCAATTCCTGTGAGGCGCAGAAGGAAGCCTACGCCCGCGCCCAGGCCTGCTGGTCCCGGTGTCGGGAATACCGTGCCGACGGCTCCAGCCGCATCAACGCATCGGGCTCTGCGTGCCGGGGCTGCTCGAACATGAAAAAGCCCAGCTGCTGACCCACTAACGCCCCAGCCTCGCTGCTTGCCGCTGGCCGGTGCGCCCGCCAGCGCCTATTCTTCGTACACGTCAATAACAATAAGAAGGAGAGCAGCTATGGACGTCAAAGCCTACGCCATCACCGCTGAAGGCCAGGGCCTGGAGCCCTTTACCATCGACCGCCGCGAACCCGGCCCGGGCGAAGTGCTGGTGGCGCTGGACTACTGCGGCATCTGCCACACCGACCTGGTGGTGGCCAACAACGAATCCAAGCAGGCCATGTACCCGGTGGTGCCCGGCCACGAGATGATCGGCCGCGTGGCCGAGGTGGGCGAGGGCGTTACGAAAGTCGCGGTGGGCGACCGGGTCGGCATCGGCTGTATTGCCGACTCCTGCAAGACCTGCGGCCCCTGCGAAGACGGTGACGAGCACTACTGCGATTCCGGCTTCGTCATGACGTTCAACAGCAAGAACCTCGCCGGCGAGAAAACCTGGGGCGGCTACAGCAGCCACTACACCATTCACGAACACTACGTGGTGAAGATCCCCGACGGGCTCGACCCCGCCGGCGCCGCGCCGCTGCTGTGCGGCGGCATTACCGTATACACCCCGCTCAAGCGCTTCGAGGCAGGCCCCGGCAAACGGGTTGGGGTGGCCGGTCTCGGCGGCCTGGGCCACCTGGCGGTGAAAATGTCGAAAGCCATGGGCGCCCACACCGTCATGCTGACCGGTTCGCCCAGCAAGGTGCCCGACGCCGAGCGGCTCGGCGCCGACGAGGTGGTGCTGGTGAGCGATCCGGACCAGATGGGGGCTGCCGCCGGCAGCTTCGACCTGATCATCAACACCATCTCGGGTGAGCACGACATTCATGGGTATCTTGGCCTGCTCAGCCGCAAGGGGACGCTCTGCTATGTCGGTGCCCCACAGGTACCGCTGCCCCTGATGATGGGGCTGCTGATTTTCGGCGACAAGGTGATGGCGGGCTCCCTGATCGGCGGCATCCCCTCCACCGAGGAGATGCTGCAGTTCTGTGCCGACAACAACATCACCGCCGACATCGAGATGATCACCATGGACCAGGTGAACGAGGCCTGGGAGCGGCTCGAGAACAACGACGTGAAGTACCGGTTTGTGATCGACCTGGCTTCGCTGGCTTGACGGGCTGCCGTCCACGCTGCCGATTATTTGCCTCAGGCCTGTTTGTCTTACTGCTGCCACTGGGAGGACACGCCATCGCTGACATGGATCTGTTCGTGGCGGCTGCGCAGCGCGAGGATGCCACGCTGGCGGAGAACGGTGAGCACTGGCGCCTGTTTACCGACCGCGTGATGGGCGGCGTATCCTCGGGGCAACTCACGGCTGATGAAGTCAGCGGCCGCGCCTGCCTGCGCATGCGTGGCGACGTGAGCCTTGAAAACAACGGTGGCTTCGTACAGGTGGCCCTGGACCTCGGCGCAGACCTGCCGCCGCGGCTGCCCGGCTATGCGGGCATTGCCCTGGACGTGTATGGCAACGGCGAGCGCTACAACCTGCACCTGCGCACTGAGGGCATGCGCTACCCCTGGCAGTCCTACCGCGCGAGCTTCGAGGCGGGGCCTGCCTGGCAGACCGTCAAGCTGCCGTTCGCCGCATTCGAACCCCACCGCATCGACAGTGCGCTGGATATCGCGCAGATACGCCGCATGGGCCTGGTGGCAATCGGCCGTGCCTTCGCCGCGGACCTGTGCGTGGCCAGGGTGGCGTTCTACGCGTTGCGGGACTCGTGAGTCCCACGCCGCAGCAGTATTTCCGCCGGCACGCCGGCGCGCCCACCACGTATTCCAACAGCCTCGGCCCATCCAGATAGACCTGCCTTCCCCGACCTGAACCCTGCCTTTTCCCGGTTTTTCCCAAGATGAACGCTTTCAGGCGTTCATCCGGCTCAATTTTATTTTTAATTAATTCAATGACTTAGAGTTTCTCTCCAGAATTTGGGATTTTCGTCACAACAATAATTGGGAAAATATTCCCAAATATGCTTAGATTAAGACTACCGCACCCGCCGGGTGTGGACTGATCAAAGCGAGAGGTGAAGATCATGAAACTCAAAAGCTCAATGGCAGTACTGGCCGCCGTGGGATGCATGGCGGCTTCATCACTGACCACCGCACAGGATGGTCGTACCGATCGGGTCTTTGTGGACCCGGCCACCGACCGGGTACGCGGCGACGTGGTCACCGACCGGGTCCGCCCCAGCGACGAAACCGACACGCGCCCCGACTGGCGTCGCGACGGCCGTCTGCTGCGCTGCGGTTCCATCGGCATGGGCCACACCGACATGCACGGCCGGTACGCGGTGCGCGGTCCCGACCGCGTGGTGTATTTCCAGGCCACGTTCGAGACGGGCAATACCCGCCGCTATGCCGCGGGCGACCTGCTGGATGTGTACCTGTCCGGTGTTCAGGTCGGCACGCTCATGCTGGAACAGCGCGACCGCGGCACCCTGGGCGGCAAGCTGCAACTGCACGCGCCGTACAACAGCAGCGACGCGTCTGACTACCGGCTGTCGCAGATCCGGGTCGGCAACGGCAGCAGTGTGGTGGTCGGTCCCCTTGGCTGCGCCCTGGACAACTGATGGGCCTGCCAACTTCGCATCCGGGAGTTCTGGGGCCGGCATTTCCGGCTCGCTCCCGGTGCGCCTTTATCCCCGGCGCGAAGTTGTTAGAATCCAGTTTTTGGGAATATTTGCCCAACCATGTCCGACAAGGTAGAAGCCGCACTCCGCGCCACCGTATTCCGGTTGTTGAAGCCCCTGGTCAGGGTGCTGATGAGGCACGGCATGTCTTACGGTAACTTCGCCGAGCTGGCGCGCCGGGCCTACGTGGCCGAAGCGCTGGACCACCTGGAACGCTCCGGCAAGCGGCCCACCATTTCCGGTGCCGCGGCCCTGACGGGACTGACCCGCAAGGAGGCCAAGCGCCTCAACGACATGAGCGACCAGGACACTGGCGCCGGCGAGCGCTACAACCGCGCCGTGCGGGTGATTACCGGTTGGGTACAGGACGAACGTTTCCACGACGAGGCCGGCGAACCCGCCGTGCTGCCCGTGGAAGGGGAGGCGCCCAGTTTCGCGGCCCTGGTGCGCGAGTTCAGCGGCGACATTCCCCACGCGGCCATGCTGGGCGTCTTGCAGGCCAGCCAGAACGTGAGCGTTATCGACGGCCGCGTTCACCTAAAGGCCCGGGCCTATGTACCCATGGCCACCCCCATCGACAAGATCGATATTCTTGGCGCCGACGTGGCCGAGCTGGTGTCATCCATCGGCCATAACCTGGAAGCCCCCGACGGCGAGCGATGGTTTCAGCGCAAGGTCAGCTACCACGGCGTACGCGCCGACAGCCTCAAGGCCTTCCGCGAGCTGTCGAATACAAAATCACAGGCCCTGCTGGAAGAGTATTTCACCTGGCTGTCGCAACACGCGGTGGAGCCGGAAGAATACGACAGCGATGAGTCGGCCTATGTCGCTGTCGGCATCTACTACAGCGAGAGTTCAGACCCGGAGGGTTCGGCATGAACATCAAGCACCTTGTTCTAACAGCCCTCATGGCGGGGTTCACCCTGCTGGCCGCCTGTGGCGGCGGCGGTGCCGGCGTGGCAGGGACCATCGGCCAGCCCGGTGGCGGCATTGGCGGCTCCGGCGTCACCGTGTCGGGCACCATCACCGGCACCGGCAGTATTTTCGTGAACGGCATCCGCTTCAACACCGATAGCGCACAGATCACCATCGACGGCGAACCCGCCACCGAGGACGACCTGCGCATAGGCATGGTCGTGACCGTGCGCGGCACCATCAATGACGACGGCGTGACCGGCACGGCGGAGGAGGTGAACCACACCAACGCCATACAGGGACCTGCGGATGTGCCCCTGGGTGATGGGGATGTCATCGAATTGCTTATCCTGGGCCAGCGCGTGATCGTGGAGCGCAACGCCACCGTATTCGAGGGCGTGAGCTTCGACGAGCTGCTGTGTGACTGCCTGTTTGAAGTGTCCGGCTTTGTGAACGACGCAGGCGCGCTGCGCGCAACACGTCTCGCGCGCCTCGGAGACTTCGTGCAGGGCGAAAGCGTGGTGGAACTCCCTGGCGAGGTCGCCAACCTCGACGGCACGCAATTTACCCTGGGCGACTTCACCATCGACTTTGCCGGCGCCGACCTATCCGGGCTGCCGGGCGGCACGGTCAATGCCGGCGAGACCGTACTGGCCCGCGGTACGCTTACAGACCAGTTGCTGACCGCCGACCGCGTGACGGAACTGCGCACAGCGCTGCAGGACTTGCGCGACGATGAGGAAGCCAGCGTGGAAGGCGCCGTCACCGGCCTGGTCGACATCAACCAGTTCGTGGTGGCCGGTGTGCCCGTGAATGCGACCAACGCGGTGTTCGACATCGGCGACCGCACCCTGCGCAACGGCCAGATCGTGCAGGTGGACGGCGACTTCCGCGGCGACACCCTCATCGCCACCGACGTCGTGGCCCGGCGCGGCCTGGTGAACGTCGAGGCGACGGTAATCGAGTTCGGCACCAATAACGAGTCCCTCACCCTGCAACTGCAGGGCGGTACCGTCACCGTGCGCATCGACAACGCCACCACCGTCACCGACAGCACCCGCGATACCGCGCGGCCGTCACTCAGCAACTTCGCCGTCGGTGACTTCCTCGCCGTCGAGGCCCTCGACAGCGACCGCGGCCTGATCGCCACCGTCGTCAACCGCATACCCCCGGGCGATGATCGGCTGCAGGGCGCGGTGGAGAGCTTCACGCCGAACCGTATTGTGACCGTGCTGGGCATCACCTACCTGACCGAGGGTGCCAGCTTCCGCGGTGCCAACGGCAGCGGAAGCACCGCGGAGGAATTCTACGAGCAGCTGCAGCAAGGCGACATCATCCGGATTCAGGATGATGATCTCGCCGATGGTGTGGCGGACAGCGTCGTGTTTGGTTTTTAGCACTGGCTAGAGCGACGCGCCTGTCGGCAGGTTATGATGGGCGCGTCATTGGTCTCCAGGGAGTAGGGGATGAAAAGCCAGATGCGACTGATAAAAACCGCGCTTGAATATCGCCCTAAGCGCGAGGTAGAAGGCATTCCACGCGACCTGCGTGGCATCTACAGCCTTTACAAGAAGCGCGGCGCATTCTACGACCTCGTCTACGTGGGTATGTCGGGTCGCAATGGCAGGATCCGGGCAAGGCTCAAAAAGCACCTGGATTCCAAAGCGACTGAATGGACACATTTTTCCTACTACGAAGTGTGGGACAACATTTCCGACGCTGAAATCAGTGAGCTGGAAGGCTTGTTCCGGCAGCTTTACCGCTTTGACCGTAAAGCTAACCGACTTAACAAACAGGTAACCCATCGCGCGTTGGTGAATGTGCGAAAATCCACCGAACGTGAACTGGGTGTCAGGCCATTGAGAAAAAGGTCAGACGGCATGGTCACGGTGCTCGAATAGCAGGGCCGTGGCGGCTCAGGTGTCAAGCCAGAGAAACGAAGTCATAGAATACTTGATCGGAAAACAGGACTAGTCGTGATCGATGTTACTGCAGCTCTCATTGAGCGTGATGGCTTGGTTTTGGCTGCTCGCCGCAAGCCTGGGAAACACCTCGCTGGGTACTGGGAGTTTCCAGGAGGGAAGGTAGAAGATGGGGAAAGCAAGGAGGCGTGCCTAGCTCGGGAAATTGAAGAGGAACTCGGGATACGCATCTCCGTAGACGACTATGTTGGTCAGAGCACTCATGACTACGGGGAGAAAGTCGTTCGGCTGCATGGTTTTTGCGCTGAGTATTTAGATGGCGAGATCGCTTTGCACGACCATGACGAGATTTTGTGGCTGAGTGCTAGTGAACTTGATTCGATCGAATGGGCTCCCGCCGATGTGCCACTTATCAACCAGTATCGCACTTACCGATATTACCGAGAGTTTGCTAGCCAATATGCTTCAGATACATATTCTCTCCCGATACAAGAAAGCGCACACAAGTTCCTGGACCTCCTGAAGACTGGAGACAAGTTGCTCGACCTAGGCTGTGGATCTGGGCGAGATAGCGAGTTCTTTTCCAAGCATGGGCTTCAGGTGGTGGCTGCGGATGTGTCTGACCGAGTTATCTCGACGTTTAGATCAAAGCTCGACTTGGAAGCTCGCGTTTGTAGTTACTTTCATCTTCCCTGGATCTCTGAATTTGACGCAGTTTGGGCGAATGCTTCCTTGCTTCATTGTCCTAGAAGCGAGCTTCCCTCAGTCATTTCGAATATAGAGCGCTCCTTGGTTCCTGGTGGAATCTGCTATATGTCTTTCAAGCGGGGTGAGGGAGAAGGATTGGACAGCCTTGGTCGATTCGTGAGCACGTTAATGGAGGGTGAGCTTGAACAAGTTCTGCGTTCACGCGCTGGAATCTTCATTGAGGATATCTGGTGCAACACCGCCCCATTGCGCGGGCAAACCCAAGAATGGGTAAATGCCATAGTTAAGAAGAGAATTTCCTAGCTGGCATGAAGAATCTTGTAGCTGGTGGCACAGGCGACCCTTTTCTCCCTCGATTGTTGGAGGCAATAAACTCGGCAAGCGAAATACGGCTCGCCTCAGCATTCATTAGAAATGCTGGCCTCGACCTTATCTGGGATGCACTTCTAGATGCGGTAGATAGAAAGGCGAAGGTCGAAATCATCACGGGGGACTATCAGAGTTTTACAGATCCCCAAGCGCTAAGAAGACTGATGATTCTGCAAGATGCCGGGGAGAGTGCCAGTGCGAAGGTCTTTGAGTGCGGTCCGACTGATAGTTTCCATGTAAAGGCCTATCTCTTTTGCGGTTCTGAAAGCCAGAGCGATTCTGAGGGCGTCGCTTTTGTGGGTTCGAGCAATCTGACAAAACAAGCACTGACGGCAGGTCTCGAGTGGAATTTGTGTGTTCGGCGTTCTGAAAATGAGGTTCGGTGGGAAGAACTCGAAGGCGCATTCGCGTCATTAGAAGGCTCCCATCAAATCAAGGACCTCACACATTTTTGGATTGATAGATATGAAGCCCGGTATCGCCAGGCTGCCAGCGTAGCTAAGACTGATCCTGGTGCCGATGAAACAGTTAGCATTCCCGAGCCGAACTCGTTCCAACAATCAGCTCTAGCTGCGTTAGACCAGACTAGAGGGGCAGGGCATGTTCGAGGCCTTGTCGTTATGGCTACCGGTTTAGGCAAGACGTGGCTTGCCGCTTTCGACTGTATGCAATTCAATGCAAAGCGCGTTTTGTTTGTCGCACACCGCGAAGAGATCCTTGCCCAGGCAGAAAACACCTTTGTACTCGTCAATGAAGGGGCAAGCGTAGGCAGGTACGACGGGTCCGTTAAGCAACTGGATGTTGATATCTTGTTCGCATCCGTGCAAACACTCTCTAGATCACAGCATCTGGGTCGATTTTCGAAAGATCACTTCGACTACATCATTGTCGATGAATTTCATCATGCAGCGGCGCGCACTTACCTCCAACTACTTTCGCATTTCTCCCCTCGCTTCCTTTTAGGGCTTACCGCGACGCCTGACAGAACTGATCAGTCAGACATTCTGTCGCTGTGCGATGACAACCTGGTTTTCTCGAGAGACATATTTGATGGCATTCAAGCCGGATTACTCTCGCCTTTCAGATACTTTGGTATCTCTGACGACACTGTCGATTACCAGGAGATCAGCTGGCGGAACGGCAAGTTTGTAGAAGATGAGTTGTTGAATCAGCTAGCTACATATGCGCGAGCAGAGCATAACCTTCGTGAATGGAAGAATAGGGCGTTAAGCCGAACGCTGGCTTTCTGTGTGTCAACCAGACACTCCGACTTTATGGCCGACCACTTCAATAAGGCCGGTGTGCCTGCGCTATCTGTACACAGCAAATCCGACATTCCCCGCAACAGAGCACTGGAACTGCTGTCATCGGGTGAAATTGAGGTTCTGTTCTCGGTTGATCTCTTTAGCGAAGGCGTTGATTTGCCAGCGATTGACACAGTAATGATGCTGCGGCCTACCGAATCGAAGATTGTGTTCATGCAGCAACTGGGCCGTGGTCTTAGAAAGAGCCCAGATACCGACAAAACAGAACTAGTTGTCCTGGATTTTATCGGTAACCACATTAGCTTTTTCAGAAAAGCCGAAGCTCTTTTTAAGATAGGTGCGACGAACAGGGCTAGAAGGAATTTTCTGACTGAGATTGAGCAGGAGAACCTCTCTCTACCCGAAGGGTGCTTTGTCAATTATGACCTGGCTGCTATCGATTTCCTGAGACTCGCGCTTGGAGATCGCGCCGATACCTTCATCGATATCTATGTCAATCTGCGGGACAGTCTTGGTAGACGGCCAACGCTGCTCGAGTTTTTCCGCGCAGGCGGATCGGTAGGCGCAGTTCGGAAGGAGTTCGGGGACTGGTTCGCCTTCGTGAATGACCAGGATGACCTGGGAGCCCAGGAAGAAGAAGTACGCTCGACCCATGGCAGCTTCCTGTCAGAACTTCTAGTTACGAAGACAACCAAGTCGTTCAAGCTAGTGCTAATCGAAGCCTTTCTGTCTTTGAACGGGCTTAAGCAAGGTGTTTCACTCGAGGAACTTGCTAAGGCTTCGTTCGGAATCATCAAGCGGAAGCACATGCTGGCGGGAGATCTTCCAGACAACTTCAGTGGCGTCAGGCCGGAGGCGATTACAGGGAACAAGGATTGGCACGACTATTGGCGGAGAAATCCCGTAAAAGCTCTATTGGGCCAAAACTCCACGTCAGTGACCCCCTATTTTTCGCTTGAAGACAGCGTCTTTAGTTACTCCACAGCAGTGCCAGATGCCGATATTCCGGTACTTACCGAGATGATTAATGAAGTGCTTTCTTACCGGTATATGCTGTATGAAAAGCGCGTCGCTGACGGAAAAAGCCTATCGGCTGAAGTCATCGGGATTGGCTCCTACAAGAAAAATGTACCTATTTTCAAAGACTTGCAGATTGCCTGTGGCAGCTTTCGTAAGGGGGCTCACGACGCTTCGAATATCGATACGGTATCGGTACCGATTAGCTACGGGGAGATTTCAAGCAGCAAGAATTTCCTTGCCCATGCCTCAGGCGATTCGATGGATGGTGGGGACAATCCCATCTCTGATGGAGATCTTCTGCTCTTAGAGGCGGTTGGGGGCGCCGCAGATTTGGGCAGTAAACCTGGAATTGTTGCCGTAGAACGCAATTCTCAGGATGGAAGAGACGAATTTCTTCTGCGCCAAGCTGAGCGCAGCGAATATGAAGGCTGGAAGCTTGAGGCGGCCAATGAAAGCTATGACGACATGCTTGTTGGCGATGAAGTGAATATCTTCGCCAGGTTGATTAGCAAGGTAACTCCAGAGGACCTTTTGCTCTATGAGTCGCTTATGAAGCATGAGGTGCCAGAAAAATTCGGATTACCTTACCTTGAGGGCGTTTGGAAAATGCATGGTCACGTGTCGCCGAAGGAGACACCGGACCAATTCTTGTTTGTAAATCTGAGCAAACAAGGTGCAGAAGATGACTACCAGTATCATGACTATTTCGTCGATCCGCTCCATTTTCACTGGCAGTCGCAGAATCGCACGACCCCTGAAAGTGGCCAGGGACAGCGAGTGATTAACCACGCCGAACTTGGCTCAAAAATGCATCTTTTTGTTAGGAAATTCGCGAAGGTTCGAGGAAAAGGCGCTCCATTCATGTACTGCGGAGCCATGATTTACCTGGAGCATTCCGGGAGTGCTCCCATGGACGTGGATTTTCGGCTGGAGCACAAGCTCCCAGACGAACTTTATGAGTACTTCTCAAATTAGGTAGTTTGACGCAGGTCATTGAGCGTTTTGGGCCTTGAGAGGACCATTACCCGATGGCCACCGTAGCGAGCTTTGAAATCCACCACACCCGCTTCCTGGACGAGGAGGGCAAGGTGGTGGGCGAGCTGCCCGAGTTTGCCAAAGACGCATCCATCCTCAAGGACCTGTACCGCTGGATGATGCTGACCCGGGAATTCGATACCCGGGCCGTCACCCTGCAGCGCACCGGCCAGCTCGGCACGTTTCCTTCCTCCCTCGGGCAGGAAGCCGTGGCGGTGGGCCTGGGCCACGCCATGCAGTTCGACGATATCCTGGTGCCCGCCTTCCGGGAGCAGGGAGCGCAATTTATTCGCGGTGTGACCCTGACCGACCTGCTGCTGTACTGGGGCGGCGACGAGCGCGGCTCTGACTACCAGTACTGCAAGGAAGACTTCCCGGTCAGTGTGCCGGTGGGCAGCCAGGGCAGCCACGCCGCCGGCATCGCCCTGGCCCTGAAACTCCGCGAAGAAAACCGTGCAGTCGTCTGCGCCCTGGGCGACGGCGCCACCTCCAAGGGCGATATCTACGAGGCCATGAATATGGCCGGCGCATGGCAGCTGCCGCTGGTGTTCGTGATCAACAACAACGCCTGGGCCATCTCCGTGCCCCGGTCCGCCCAGACTGCCGCCGAGACCCTGGCCCAGAAAGCCATCGCTGCGGGGTTCGAGGGCTGCCAGGTGGACGGCAACGACGTGATTGCCGTGCGCGAGGTCACAGCTAATGCGCTGGAGAAGGCTAGATCCGGCGGCGGACCCACCCTGATCGAGGCGGTGACCTATCGCCTTACCGATCACACCACCGCGGATGATGCCTCCCGCTACCGCCCGGAAGAGGAGGTGAGCGCGGCCTGGCAGGCGGAACCCCTGGCGCGCCTGCGCACCTACCTGACCGAGGAACACGCCTGGACCCGCGAAGACGAGGAAAAGCTGATCGAAGACTGCCGCAAGCAGCTTGATGACGCAGTGGAAGATTACAAGGCAACCCCGCCACAGCCACCGGAAGCCATGTTCGACTACCTGTACGCCAAACTGCCCGAACCACTCGCCGAGCAGTACCAGCAGGTGAAGGACGGCAAGGATGGCTGAGCTCAACCTGGTCGATGCGGTCAACCGCGCCCTGCACTACGCCATGGCCATGGACAGCAAGGTCCTGGTGCTGGGGGAGGACGTGGGCATCGACGGCGGCGTATTCCGGGCCACCGACGGCCTGATCAAGACTTTCACCGACCAGCGGGTGCTGGACACCCCGCTGGCGGAGGCGGGCATTGCCGGGGTCAGCGTGGGACTGGCCGCCCAGGGCTTCAAGCCGGTGGCGGAAATCCAGTTCTCCGGGTTCATGTACACCTGCCTGGACCAGTTGATCAATCACGCCTCGCGCCTCAGAAACCGCACCCGCGGCCGCCTGACCTGCCCGATGGTGCTGCGCGCCCCCTACGGCGGCGGGATCGGTGCGCCGGAGCACCACTCCGAATCCATGGAAGCCCTGTTTGCGCACGTGCCCGGGCTCAGAGTGGTCATCCCCTCATCCCCCCAGCGGGCCTACGGCCTGTTGCTGGCCGCCATCGCCGACCCGGACCCGGTGGTATTCCTGGAACCCAAGCGCATCTACCGGGCCATCACCGAGGAGGTGGAGGACAACGGCAAAGCCCTGCCGCTGGATACCTGCTTCACCCTGCGGGAAGGCGACGACGTCACGATCATTACCTGGGGCGCCATGGTGATGGAATGCAATGCCGCCGCGGACACCCTCAATGAGCAGGGCGTGAGTTGTGAGGTGATCGATGTCGCCACCCTCAACCCGCTGGACTCAAATAGCATTCTGCAATCGGTGGAAAAGACGGGCCGCGCGGTGATCGTGGAGGAAGCCCCGTACCACGGCGGCTTCGGCGCCCAGGTGGCCTCCATCCTGGCCGAGCGCGGTCTGTTGAGCCTGCGCGCCCCGGTCAAACGGGTGGCGGGCTACGACACCATCATGCCGCTGCCCCGCATCGAGAAGCACTACATGCCCGATGAAGACCGCATTCTCAACGCGGTGCGCGACGTGCTGGAGTACGACTGATGTCCACCCTGACACTCCCCGACCTGGGCGAGGGCCTCCAGAGAGCCGAGATTGTCAGCTGGCACGTGAATGTGGGCGATCATGTCGGTACCAGCCAGCCGCTGGTGGCGGTGGAAACCGACAAGGCGGTGGTGGATGTGCCCGCGCCCCACGCCGGCACCATTGCCAAACTGTGTGCGGAGGTGGGCGACACCGTGGAGGTGGGTGCGGCGCTGGTGGAATTCGAGGACGGGGAGAGCGTGGACACCGGCACGGTAGTGGGGGAACTCAAAACCGCCGAGCCCGAACCGAAGAAACCCGCCAGGAAATCCAAGGGCAAGGCAGGCACCGCAACCCCCAGGGTGCGGGCCCTGGCCAAGAAGCTGGGGGTGGACCTCGACTCGGTCACCGGCACCGGCCCCGATGGGGCCATTCGCAGCAGCGATGTGGAAGCCGCGGCGGAAGGCGACCAGCCCGCCGAACCCGCAACAGAGCCTGCCCCAGAGCCCCCACCGGCAACTGAACCCGAAAAACTCCGCGGCGTACGCCTGGCCATGGCCGAACGCATGGCCAAGGCCCAAACCCAGGTGGTGCCCGCGTCCGTCCACGACGATGCGGATGTGCACCACTGGCTCGACCACACCGACGTGACCCTGAAACTGGTCCAGGCCATTGCCCACGCCTGCACCGTGGAGCCCGCGCTCAACTGCTGGCTGGATATGGAGGCCGAAACCCGCCAACTCCACCAACACGTGGACCTGGGGATTGCCGTGGACACCGCCGACGGCCTGTTTGTGCCCACCTTGCGAAACGTGGCCAGCCGCGATGCCGAGAGCATCCGCGACGGCCTCGACCGCCTCAAGCGTGATGTGGAAAACCGCAGCATTCCCCCCAAAGAACTGCGCGGGCAGACGATCACGCTGTCGAACTTTGGCATGATCGGCGGACGCTTCGCGGAACTGGTGGTGGTGCCGCCCCAGGTGGCCATTATCGGCGCCGGCCGCATCGAGCAGGCGGTGCTGGCCGTGGACGGCAATCTGGGCGTAAGAAACCGCCTGCCGCTGTCCCTCAGTTTTGACCACCGCGCCGTCACCGGTGCGGAAGCCGCCCGGTTCCTGGCGGCCATCATCGAACACCTCGAACAAGAATCCTAAGAAGGAGACCCGCAATGAGCGAAGCCTTTGACCTGATCGACGACTGGGGCCCGGAGAAAGTCATCCACATTCACGATGCCACCACGGGCCTCAAGGCCATCCTGGTGATCGACAACGTGGCCTCCGGCCCCGCCATCGGCGGCTGTCGCATGGCGCCGGATGTCACTCTGGACGAATGCTTCCGCCTCGCCCGGGCCATGACCCTCAAGAACGCCGCGGCGGCACTGCCCCACGGCGGCGCCAAGAGCGTGATCTTCGGGGATTCCAAGATGCCGCTGGAGGAGAAGGAGAAGATCGTGCGCTCCTTCGCTCACGCCATCAAGCACATCGAGGACTACATCGTCGGCCCGGACATGGGCACCGACGAGCTGTGCATGGCCTGGTGCCACGACGTGATCGGGCGCTGTGTGGGCATGCCGCGGGCGATCGGCGGCATTCCGCTGGATGACATCGGCGCCACCGGCTACGGCCTGGCCGATGCGGTGGAAGTGGCCGCCGAGTTCATCGATCTCGACCTCAAGAACGCCACCTTTGCCATTCAGGGGTATGGGTCCGTGGGGATTCATACGGCGCGCTTCCTGGCCGAGCGCGGCGCCACCCTGGTGGGTGCCGTGGACATCCACGGCGGCAAGGTCGACCCCAACGGCATGAGCACCGATGAGCTGTTCAATATCAAGGGGGAGGGTGGCAAAGTCCTCGACTACTCAGGCGGCAAAGAAATCGACCGGGACGACATCATCGATGTGGAATGCGATATCTGGGTACCCGCCGCCCGGCCCGACGTGATCACCATGGACAACGTTGATCGCCTCAAGACCAGGATCGTCGCCCAGGGCGCCAACATCCCCGCCTCACCAGAAGCGGAAGCCGCTCTGGAGGCCAGGGGCACCGTCATCCTGCCCGACTTCATCGTCAACGCCGGCGGCGTGATCTGCGGCGCTGTCGAATACCAGGGCAGCGGCGAGTACCAGGCCCTGACCACCATCACCGAGAAGATCACCTACAACACGCGGCACATCCTCACAGCCGCAAAGCAGGAAGGCATCTCAAGCCGGCAGGCGGCGCTCAACTTTGCGCAGGATCGGGTGAGGAGGGCGATGGGGTATCGGAAATCTCATTGAAAATCACCAGCCTTTAGTTGCAGGCAGAGTCTTGTTGCTTTTTAGGTTTGCTTGACCCTCTTAAGGGCATCCAATGGACGAAGAAACTTTCGAAATCATCAGAGATTTGGTTGCTGAAGAAGCAAAAGAAGGGGAATTCAACGCAACTAAGTTTGTAGCTACCTACAAAAAACGTGGCCGCCCTGCGCTGATTCATTGCTCAATTCGGGATGCCGAATTAGTCGCCAGTAAATTGTCTCGAAATGAACTGGAGCACCTTATCAAGGCGCTTGTGTGCTTCTCCACTGTGGTCGGGGTTGCCTGTTCGGGCGGCAGCGCTACTCCGGTAGCACCTTTGTGGAATCAGTACGCTGAACGGTATCCAGAATCAGAACCAGCACTGACGCGATGGGTAGTGGAAAATCGGGTTAATCGATACGAGCCCTTTGGCACTGTTTCGTTTGCCGACGCTACAAGCCTAAGGGAACACAATGAGCTGCGACGAAAACGCAGGGAGAAAGTCGCACTGAAGGAGCGACAGCGGGAAGAGGATAGTCGAATGCGTAGAGCAGAGGATGCTACCAAGAAGTTAGCCAATGCCGTACGCCGTGGCGATATTAAGGCAGTCGAATTCCTGCTGGCGAAAGGCGCAGACCCTAAGAAAGCTTGCGACGAGGCGGGTAGCCTGCAAGCAATTGCGCGAGAAAACGGTCGAGAAAGAATGCTCAGGTACCTTGATGAAGCAGGCATCAAATAGCGGCCAAAGACTACAGAATTAATGAAGCCTTGAGAACTGAAAAGCAATCGGTGAATACCGAAGCATCACACCAGCCTTTCCCTGGCCAATTTTGCGAGTGGCTCGTAACCTTTCTGTATATTTAGTCCGCTAGCTTTACTGTCCAGTCTATATGCGAAGCGAAACAGACCTTCTAGCTCCTCTATTTCCAAGTCCGTGATGTTGTCGTGAAATTCAAAGTAACTGTAGTGAGTCCACATACCCATCTTGTGGCGAGCATGTGCGCGGAGACGTTGGCGTATGCAAGTCCTCCCTAAACCCACGTAAGTAAAATCCATGTACTTGCGGCCTCTGTGGTCGACCTTCCTGCTCTGCTTGTACAAGACATAGATACCACGCGTTTCGTGGGCTAGGTTGGAGGAATCTCCCAATGGCTGGAATTCCTCCACTCGTTTAATGAGACGCATTTCCGCTTTCATGGCATTCTTCCTTTGAGTCCCTGATTGACGGACGTTTAGTGAAAGAGGTACGGCTCCAGTTCGGCTAGATTATCGATCGTAATCTGTTGTGCCTCCGGCTTGAGCTGAGCGACTGAAGTGTCGATCTGCAGCGCATCCAGCGCGTATTGCACCAGTGCGCCGCGTGTGTCGATTTTCAGCACACCACGCACCATACCGTAGTCCCGCTGCACCACGGACTGCTGGGCCTTGGTTAGCCGCTGGTCCGGGACGACCCGGATCTCTACGCGGTCACGCCAGCGCGTATCTCCTTCCGCCCCGTGCTCGGAAGCATTTATGATCTCTGCCGAACCCCGGAAGCGGCTTAGAACAAAATCCCGGTATTCCTGATTTTTCTCACACCAGGCGCGCACATGCCAGCGCAGCCCGGTGTGCACCAGGGTGTGGGGCACAATCACTCGGCCCTCGTGGTCAGGGTTCTGGACGGACACATAGTCCACGTCCAGTCGCCGCTGTTGCCTGGCCGCCTGCACTATCGGCCGCAGGATTTCCGGGCGAACATCCCGCAGCGGTACGGATAGCACCTCGATGTTAGCCATCTGCAAGTCCAGGCTGTCGAACATGGTGGCCAGGTCGCTATTGCGGGCCATCAGGTGAAGGTACTCGTCCGCCTGGCCCTGGGTCACCACCGGCTTGAAGCCGGTTGAGGGCTTGTAGCCTTTAAGGTTCTTGTCGTAGTCCAGGTTGCAGGGCCCGACCTCCCTCAGGTAGGTATTGATGTCCTTAGAGGCCTGCTGACGGCCGATACCGAAGGTCTCGCACAGGTGACGGGTGGTGAGGCGTCCCTCCCACAGGGCAATAATCTCGATATAGCGATAGCGCAGCAGCAGGTCCCAGCGGAAGGGCCAGCGTTTGTCGCTGCCGGTGGCGCGTTTGACCATGGTCAGACTCCTGCCTGAATAGGTGACATGTATATGTAGTCAGTATGTACATGTAGCCATTGACGTCTAATATACGGATTTCCAGCTACTAAACAACAGGAACATGCCGTGAATCGACTGATTTTGTTCTTCACACTTTTGGCCACCAGCGCCATGGCGGACCAGAAATACAACCCGCATACGGGGCAGTGGGAAACGGTGAAACCTGACGCCGAAATCCAGTACAACCCGCATTCAGGGGCCTGGCAGTACGCAGACCCCGACGTTACACCGCAGTACAACGCCAATGAACGGCGCTGGGACATAGCACCGCCGGGTGCAGTGCAGCGCTACAACCCGCATCAGCGCGAATGGGAGACGACGACCCCGGACACCGACATGAAATACAACCCGCACGACGGCACCTGGCGGTATGTCGACCCGGAGAGTGAGCTTGAGTACAACGCCAATGAACGTAAATGGGAGTACCCGCGCTGACTGCGATGTATGCGCGGTGCACTAGCTGTAGCCGGACAGGAATCCGGGGAGTGCGTCAGTAATTGGCGCGCGCAGTCATACTTATGGCGCCGCTGGCAATCCCTAAGGGAATCTTTCGAAAGTAGTCTTTAGGGCATGTTAGGACGAAACCCGCATCAAGAAATGCAGGCATCCTGCGGTAAAGCGAGGGAGCAGCGATCATGGGAGGAACTATGGACACAATTTTGATTTTGGCAGGATCACTGCTCTCCTTCATGGCGGTGGTTCAGCTATTGCTCCTGGGGCGCAAGCTATCGCTTGAGTCCGCAGGCGATGTCACATCTGCCGTTAGAGAGGAATTTCGGTCCAGTCGTGCCGAATCCTCCGAGGAATTTCGCAGACTCAGAGAGGAATCTGCGACTGCTCAAAGAACGTCCGCCGAATCGATCTCCAAGTCAGTGGCGGACCTAGGCGAGCTGCAGAAACAGGCGATCGATGGTGTTGAGAAGCGGGTAAGAACACTCGCCGACTCCAATGAGAGGCGCCTTGAACAGCTCAGGGAGACTCTCGATACCCAGATGCATCAATTGCGTCAGGGCAACAAGGAGTCCTTCGGGCATATTCAGGAAAATCTGGAAAAGGCCCTGGAGGAATTGCGGAAAGCGCAGCACAAGGACATGGAAGCTGTGGCGCAGCGCGTTAAGGATCTATCTGATGGCAATGAGTCGCGTCTGGGTCAGCTACGGAATACCGTTGACCAAAATCTCCAGAAGCTTCACGAATCCAACGATAAGAAGCTGGAGCAAATGCGCGCCACGGTCGACGAGAAACTCCAGTCGACACTTGAGAAGCGCCTGGGCGAATCGTTCAAGCTGGTCAGTGACCAGTTGGCAGCTGTACAGCGCGGGCTGGGTGACATGCAAAGTCTTGCCACAGGTGTCGGCGACCTGAAGCGGGTGTTGACCAATGTCAAAACCCGCGGTACTTGGGGTGAATATCAGATAGGCGATATTCTCGAGCAGCTACTCTCACCAGATCAGTATCAGAAAAACGTACAACCCAAGCCGCATTCTTCTGAGGTTGTGGAGTATGCGATCCGCCTCCCGGGCAAAGACAACGATACACCGGTCTGGCTGCCGATTGACGCAAAGTTTCCGCAAGAAGACTACCAGCGGTTGATGGACGCCTGCGAAGCAGCCGATACCGATGCCGTTGAGAAATCCACCGCCGCCTTGGTACGCGCTATTCAAAGTGCCGCCAAGGACATCTCGGTAAAGTACATAGAACCGCCGCATACCACGGATTTTGCGATTATGTTCCTGCCGACAGAAGGCCTGTACGCCGAGGTGCTTCGGCAGCCTGGGATGCTGGAGACCCTTCAGCACCAGCACCGAGTGGTTGTCGCAGGCCCTACAACCTTGTCCGCGATTCTCAACAGCTTGCGCATGGGCTTCCGCACACTAGCGATCGAAAAGCGCTCCAGTGAAGTCTGGGAAGTACTCTCGGCCGTGAAAACTGAGTTCAGCAAATTTGGAGGTGTACTCAACAAGTTGAAAAAGCAATTGGGCACGGCGGCAAACACTATCGACCAGACCAGCGTGCGTACGCGAGCAATGGAAAGAAAACTCAAGAGCGTCGAGGCGCTACCTGAGGAGGACGCCACCAGCTTGCTGGGCCTGGACGTGGATGATCTCGTCGAAAACCAGGCCGTGAGTGAGGCCTAGTCGAATGGATGCCTATGTAGGATCAGAATGGGGAACCCTGACAGATCTGGCCGACACGATTGAGGCGGGATATCACAGCCTGGGATACAAAGCGTTGGGTGACCTCGGTTATAGATTCCTTTCGTCACCGGAATCCACCTTGTATGCAGACCGAATGATCATATCGATTAACCCGGCTGGAAATCGTCCTGACGTCGAAAATGACAGCATGTTCACGCCGGAAGGTGTCAGCGCCTATGTGCATGAGCGCTGGTTGGCGGCGCCCATGGGCAGCAGTAAGTTGCAGCGCCAATACCAGGCAATGTTCGATTACCTGGGTTGGGACCCGCTATCAGTGTTGCAAGCTCCATTTTCCCCCTACCGGTATCCAAGTTGGTCCAATTTACCCAGCGCTGTCAGAAGCGAGACGGCTGAATTCTGTAGCGAGGTAATTTGGAAGCCTTTCTTTAAGCGGCATTGCCCCGCTGAGATTGTCTGTGTGGGTAAGCCACAGCTAGAGCCGCTGCTCGAAGCCATCGCATCACCGGTTATATCTGAAACCACGGTTGAAACAGGCTGGCACAACAAGGCGTGTGATTCAGCAACAACTTTTTGGTTAGAGACTGGGACCACTGTTGTTCAGATACCGCATCTATCTCGATTTGGCATCATGACGGCACCGTGCTGTAGGGCCCATTTGCCAGAGATATTCTGGGCTTTGCGCGAATCCAGCAGAGTGGCTGAAAAATGAGCAAGCTTTTAGCAAGAATTCATCAGGGCAGGTATGACACTGAGTTGGAACTGCTCAGGTTGCGGGAAAACGCACTGAGGCGCAGCTATGTGAGCATATTGGATGCAGTACATCAGCGGATGAAAATTGTTTGCCCAAAGCAGTATCAGCGGCTGGTAGGTCCTCTTCGGGATAGGGTGCGGGATAAGAAGTTCAAATGCTATTGCAACCACCCTAAGCCATTGCAGGAAATTTGCGCTGACATTCTCAAGGGTCAGGTGCCTTTTGATGCTTTGACTTGTGATGCTTGCTGGAGTGAAGACTTGGCAACTACATGGGGCTACTACGGCTGGTCGACAAAGGTCATATCTGAGCAAACCTGGAAATCACTTTGTGATGAAAGAGCGCAGGTCAAATTTGTTGGATGAATGCCATCCTTGCAAACTTCTGGAAAACTAGCATTGGTAGCGGCTGCGCGAGAGCACGGAGAATCCGTATTCTGCCTTGATATTGAGCAACCGCAAGGCGCTGAGGAAAGAGGGTATTGCAAACTATGTGTTTAAACAGGAGCCTCAAAGGACGCGAATTCTGCGTCACAATCTCAAGCGAAACCTATGCGAGGACTATCAGGAGAACCATGCCATCATTCCGCCGCTAATTGCCACCTTTCGCCCAATATGTGGTACGGACACTAATGTTGCGCTGCACCCGCGATCAGATCAATTCCCTGTGAGGAGGACAGACTGGTGGGCAATATATTGAGAGAACTTGGGTAGCCTTTTTCTATGAAGATTCGTCTCTCTCCTGAGCAGAAGACTGTCGTCAATCACCGTGGTTCTCCTCTCCAGGTGATAGCCTGTGCCGGATCAGGTAAAACAGAGTCTATCTCACGCCGTGTTGCTGCGCTGATAGCTGAGGGAAACCCTCCAGAGTCTATTGTTGCCTTTACCTTCACTGAAAAAGCTGCCAGTGAGCTCAAAGAGCGTATATACAAGAGGGTAGAAGAGCTCAAGGGCTCTGAATTTCTTGGCCGGTTAGGTCCGATGTTTGTCGGTACGATCCATGCCTACTGCTTCCGCATCCTTCAGGACCACGTGCCGCGCTATGGAAACTATGACGTGCTGGACGAGCACCGTCACTCCGCTATGGTCAGCCGTGGACGATATGAGCTGGACTTAGCGAAGCTACATTCCAAGCACTGGAGCTCTATAGATCTTTTCCTGCGCGCCTCTGACGTGATCGGAAACGAGCTGATTCCACTGAACGAACTGGATGGCACCGATATTGGCGAATGTTATACAGCATATCTAGATATGCTGGAGCGCTATAAGATGCTCACCTTCAGTATGATCATCGCGAAGACTGTGGAAGTGCTCCAAGATGAGCCAGCAATATATGAGCGCGTAACAGGCGAACTTCGTCATCTAATCGTAGACGAGTATCAAGACATTAACCCCGCACAGGAGAGGCTGATCGAGCTACTAGTGGCGTCTAACGCTGAACTCTGTGTAGTAGGCGACGACGACCAAGCCATCTATCAGTGGCGCGGTTCTGATGTTGGCAACATCTTGAAGTTCACAGAGCGCTACCAGAAAGTTAAAACAGTAAAGCTGGAAACCAATCGACGCAGTCGGCCCCTGATCGTGGATACAGCTAACGCGTTTTCCCAGTCTATTCCTGACCGTCTAGCCAAGAAAATGCTTGCCACGCGCCCTAATGGGCCTGCTGAAGTAGTAACTTGGCTTGGTGACACACCTGAAGAGGAGGCGGAAACGCTAGCCGCTCATGTTGAGAAGCTCCATGCGCAGGGCTGGCGCTACCAAGATATTGCGGTTTTATTTCGCTCGGTTCGCACTTCGGCGCCTGTGCTGGTCGCTGCTTTCGAGTCTCGTGGCATACCGTTTAACTGTGGTGGCCGAACGGGCCTTTTTGCTCACCCAGAAATCAATTGTTTTGGTGAGCTTTTTGCCTGGATGGCTGATTTCAGCTGGAAGGATGAACGCTTTGGCGCTGGTCGAGATGCGAATATAGAAAACGTAGTAACAGGCTTGGCTGGAGCATTTGGAATTCCCAAGAAAGAGCATGTGGAACTGAAGAAGTACTTTGAGGACTGGAAGAGCCACCACCAGAAGGGTAATCGACGCGTCAGTTTGGTAGGAGACTTTTATAAACACCTGCAGGTTCTCGGTGTGGACGCAATCGACCCTGACAGCCCAGCTGGATCTGCGCGACTAGGAGCTTATGCTCGCTTCTCAAAGATTTTGGCAGACTATGAGCACGTTACTTTGCGCTCACGCTGGTTAACCAATGAAGATGGTGAGCGTGTTTTCCGCAGTGGGCTGGATAGAGGCAAAAGCTTCTGGAAAGGCCTGGCTAACTTCGTGCTCCATTACGCTAAAGATTCTTATGAGGATTTTGAAGGCGAGGAGATTCACAATCTCGATGTCGTGAGCATACTTACTGTCCATCAAGCTAAAGGCTTGGAATGGCCAATCCTGTTTTTGCCAGGACTTTCGAATCTACGTTTCCCGTCATCGAATGCCGGCAAGACCCAGGACTGGTGCCTTCCCGATGATGCATTCGAACCCCACAAACGTAGCCGCTATGAAGGCGGCGATGCGGATGAGCGCCGGCTGTTCTATGTGGCTCTTACGAGGGCACGCGATGTGGTGTATGCCTCAACTTTCTCACGGATCAACCGGGCGGCCGGGGCATCTCCATATTTGTGCGAGATAGCAGAGACTATTGAGTGCGACGACATCCCGATGCTCACAGACTTGCCGTTACCTGATCCGCCCGAGCAATTGAAGAATCCAGAGTTGCCGCCCCTAGAGCTTGGTTTCTCTGATCTTGCAGACTACGAAGATTGCGGGTATTCGTACAGGCTTAGTCGAGTATTTGGCTTTGAGCGGGAGCTGGCACAAGAGCTTGGATACGGTAACGCGGTGCACCACGTTCTACGCCAGTTGGCAGAGGAGTCCCGCGAAACGGATAAAATCCCAGACGCGGCTGAGATTGATGAAATCATTCATCGTGAACTCTACGTGCCGTTCGCAAACGAATCGACGTTTGCGAATATGACCCGTAGCGTCACCCGCCTTGTCAAAAACTATGTTACTGATTGGCAATCTGACCTGAATCGAATTTGGGCCACAGAGCGCCCGTTCGAAATCCACTTTGATGGAGGCATTCTTAGTGGGCGAGCTGATGTCATTCTAGACAAAGAAGAAGGCCAGCCAGAGCATCTGGCGATAGTGGATTATAAAACCTCTACTGATGAACACCGCGACGAGCGATATGCCAAGCAGCTTACTGTATATGCTGCGGCAGGCCGGCAGGAAGGGCTGGAAGTCGACGCATGCTACCTACATGAACTAAAGTCGAGCGGTCGTAAACCGGTTGAGGTAGACGAGGCAGACACGGCGGCGGCAGTGGAATGGGCCGCGACCCGATTCGGCGAAATAGCATCGGGGGTGTACCCTGCCCGGGCCAAGCAGAACAACTGCGAGAATTGTGACTTTAAGCTGGTCTGCGCCCACAGCTGTGTGCGGGACTAGAGGATAGCTAGGAATCAGGAATGCCCAAGAAGAAATCGGAAAAGAAGGCCGGCAAGAAGGTAGCGGTCGAAAGTTATCGTCACGAATCGGTAACGCGTAAGAACATACCCACGGCCAAGATTGCGGCAGAGGGTACGGTGCCGCGTGTGGAGAAGGCGCATTACGCTTACAGTGCGCACCTTCCGCCAGAGTTGCGGTTCGACGCATCTGGGCAGAGCGACCGGGTTTCCGAGATTGTCGAAAAGGCGGCGTCGGGTAGCAAGCTGACCAAGGAGGAGGCAGACATCCTCAGGGGGCTTGCCGGAAACGCGAGTCAGCCATGGTTGGAATGGTCAGGCAAGAAGGAGGAGCATGATCGCGCAGTATTGGAGGTTGAGCCTGTAGCGCTGCACATCCACGAGCGAGTAAGTGCTAGCGCGATTATTCGGGTAGCAAAACGTGAGGATGTGCAGGCCGAATTGTTCGCTGATCCTAAGCAGGAATACAGAGAGGCGATTCAGTTCTACAGACACGATGTGGATTGGGCGAACCGACTGATTCTTGGGGATAGTTTGGAAGTCATGTCGTCGCTCGGGAAGCGAGAAGCTTTGGCTGAGAAAGTGCAGATGATTTATATCGATCCGCCATATGGAATCAAGTACCAATCAAATTTTCAACCCGAGGTTGGTAATAAGAACGTAAAGGATACTGACTCGCATATGATACGTGAACCAGAAATGGTCAAGGCGTATCGAGATACATGGCAGCTCGGCCTCCATAGCTATCTTTCTTATCTTCAAGAGCGTCTCCTCGTTTCCCGAAATCTACTCACGCCAAAGGGCAGCATTTTTCTTCAGATTAGCGATGAGAATCAGCACCGCGTCCGAAATTTGCTTGATGAAGTTTTTGGACCGGAAAATTTTGTCGCTCTAATTCCTTTCAGAAAGAAGTCAATGCCGCTCGGGGCGAAGTTTTTGGAAGGCATGGATGACTATTTGGTTTGGTATGCGAAGGATAAAGAGCAGGCTTTTTATAAGCACATATACAGGGAGCAAGATGTCGAGGGTTTATATTATTGGGGAATAGCCGAATTGGCGGACGGCACGCGCAGACGTATGTCAAAGGATGAAATCTCGGATCATAAGTTACTTCCGGAGGGGAGCGTTGTAGCTAGAACCGTGTCCATTAAGCCCCCTACATTTTCACCTAGTGCGGTTTATCCAGTGAGTTTCGAAGGGAGAGATTATTTACCTGGAAATGGTTGTTGGATAGTGAATAAGGAGGCTATGGAGAGACTTATCGGTGCGGGGCGTATTGTTAGTTCTGGTAAGTCTCTGCAGTACTTCTATAAGCATACGGATTTTCCGTATGCCAAAGTTACCGCTAACTGGTTTGATATGGGTAGTGGCAATTTCACTGACAAAAAAATATACACGGTTCAAACCGCATCAAAAGTTATTGAACGGTGTCTGCATATGGTGACTAAGCCAGGTGATTTAGTATTGGATCCAACATGCGGCAGTGGGACCACTGCGGTGGTAGCGGAAAAGCTCGGCCGGAGATGGATTACTATTGACTCTAGTCGAGTGTCTATTTCTTTAGCTAGGCAAAGAATCCTAACTGAGAAGTACGATTACTATCAGCTAGAGGATGAAACTAAAGGTGTATCATCAGGGTTTGTTTGTAAAACGGCGCCAAAAATAAACCTCCGAAGCATAGCTAGAAACGATGCTCTCGATCCAATTTATCAATCTTATGACAAGGACCTTGAAGATCAACTAGATGCATGTAATGAGGCACTCTTGGCAGTGGGCGAAGATGTCAGGAAGCGTTTGGTAGAAAAATTGGCGCAGAGGCTTCAATCTCAAGGAGTTCGCTCAGTTTCAACGCATGATGTTTGTCGTTGGTTACTACCCGGAACATCCCGAGAGATAATCAATGAGGCTTTTCGGAATAAGAGCAAGTTACAGAAGCGTCATATCGAGCATTATTGCAACATCTCTACTGCAAATTCGAAGTTTCAGGACTGGACGATTCCTTGGGACGTTGATCCTACATATCCTTCAGAATTGTCGACTGCTATCGAGTCTTATCGAGAGAAATGGTTGGAAAGAAAGCGCGCTGTTGACGAATGCATTGCCAACAATGCTGATCAGGAGGTATTAGTTGATCGGCCGGTAATAAATCCTAGTGTTGTAAGGGTCGCGGGGCCTTTTACAGTCGAGGGAGTGCGACCAGAAGAGCTCTCGTTAGACGAAAATGGCGAGTTATTCGATCCCACTCCAAATGAGCTCGAAGAAAAAACCCTACAGGACGAGCATGCTCAAAATGCCTCTGCTTATCTGGACCGGATGCTCCAACTTTTGGGTAAGGATGGCGTGACGTTTCCTAACAATGAGTATCGCAGGTTCCACCGGGTTGAGCGCTTTGAGGGAGCGGATTCCGCGTTACATGCAGAGGCGTTGTGGGAGGGAGCTGATGATGGCGATGTGCCCAACGTAGCGATCGCTTTTGGTCCTCAGCATGGACCGGTAACAGCGTCGCAAGTTGAAGACCTTATTCGAGCATCACGCCGCTACGATGAGCTCGTTATCGCTGCATTCAGCTTCGACGGGTCCTCTCAGGCCGTTATACAGGAGTCTGCGAATCCACGTTTGAAAATCCATATGGCCCATATCCGGCCCGATGTGTCGCCAGGCATGGATGGCCTGCTGAAAGATTCACCGAAAAGTCAGCTGTTTACAGTCTTCGGCCAGCCGGAAATCGATATCCATAAGGATGGCGATGACATCAGGGTGGAGCTGCTGGGTGTAGACATTTATTCGCCCTTGACTGGCGAGATAACTTCGTCTGGTGCTAATAAGGTAGCTGCCTGGTTCCTAGACAGCGACTACGATGGCCGCTGTTTCTGCATCACGCAGGCCTTTTTCCCCAATCAGAAAGCTTGGGACAAGATAGCCAAGGCGCTGGGGTCTTCAGCCGATGCGGAAGCTTTTGAAGCCTACAATGGGACGATCTCTGTACCATTCGAGCCCGGTGAGCATCAGCGTATTGCGGTCAAGGTGATTGATCCACGTGGTAACGAAGTCATGGCGATCCGCGGCCTTAAGGAGCCCGGCTAATGCCGCGCCCGAGGGAAGAGGCGCCACCAGATGACTGGCAGCCGACTCAGGCCGTTGATGACCCGATCATTAACAATGCCTACGAAGAGCCTACGGCCTACTGGCAATATAGGGATGGCGTTCCTGAGCGTATGGAAGGTCGCAGGCCTGCCCGCTATTACTTTAAGAGCAAGCGCGTGGGCTCAGCCCAGCAGACGTTGTTCCAGGATGAGCACGAAGAAGACCTGCCACTGATCAACGCACTGCGTTCCGACGTGAAACGTTGGCGCGCGTCAGGCTACCGCGGCGCAACTGCAGTAACCCGTGAATTGCTGAATCACTGGATGCGTGAGGATCGGCCACGGCGCCTATTTTTCTGTCAGCGCGAAGCCGTCGAAACAGTAATATATTTGCTGGAGCTGGCTATCCCGAATCGGCTTAGCGCGACTCGCTTCAGTAAGTTCGCAGTGGATAGCGCTAATGTCAGTAGATTGCTGGCTGGCGAGAAGCCGGATTTCGAGGACCTGCCCGATTCTGAGTTTTTCCCGCGCCTGATCGACGCTGCTGCTGATGACAGCCTGATGCCGCTCCGCCGACTAGGCTGCAAGATGGCGACGGGCAGTGGCAAGACGATAGTAATGGCCATGCTGATTGCCTGGGCTTTCTGTAACCGCGGTAAGAACCCTGCCAGCAAACAATTTCCCAACGCTGTGCTCGTCTGCGCCCCTAATCTTACAGTGCGTAACCGCCTACAAGTACTGCGCCCTGAAGATACGGACAACTACTACGATGAGTTCGACATCGTGCCGTCGAAGTACCGCGAGTTTCTGAACGGCGGCAAGGTGCTGGTTACTAACTGGCACAAGTTTGCCCCCAAAAGCGAGCATAGCGAGGGTGGTACCACTTATAAAGTGGTGCAGAAGGGCGAAGAACCAGCCGATGCGTTCGCTAAGGACCGGCTCGGTGATCTGGTATCACGTCTACCGATTCTGGTGCTGAACGATGAGGGGCATCATTGTTGGCGCCCCAAACCTGCGCTGTCAGATGCGGATAAGAAGGCGCTGGATAAGGCAGCCAAGGAAGCAGAGAAAGAGCTCGAGATCAGTAAAGAGGAGCAGGAGGCACGCAAAGACGACGCTGAGGAGGCTCGTGTGTGGCTGGCTGGACTCGATAAGCTCAATAACAGCGGGCTCGCTGGAACCGATGAGTCGGGTAACCCGCTGCCTGCAGTGCTCACTTGCGTGGACATGTCGGCAACGCCTTTCTATCTCAGTAACAGCGGTTACCCCGAGGGCAGCCCTTTCCCTTGGCTGGTTTCTGACTTCGGCCTCGTTGATGCGATCGAATGCGGTATCACCAAGGTGCCGCGCCTGCCGGTTGCGGACGACACGGGTGATACAGACGAAGCCGGCCGACCCGATCCACAGTTTTTCCGATTATGGGAGCACATTAAGGGAGAGTGCACAGCACAGGAGAGAGTTCGAGGTACGCCCAAGCCCGATGCAGTCCTGAAGTACGCGCAGCCGGCGCTCGCAACGCTCGCCAGCCAGTGGAAAGTGCAGTTCGAGAAATACCAAGAAGATGCCGGCGGCCAATCGTTTATCCCGCCTGTGATGATTGTGGTTTGCGACAACACCGATACGGCTCAGATCGTCTATGAGCATATTGCCGGTGAGACCGAAGTCGAGGTGCCCGACCCGGATAAGCCGAAAAAGAGCATGATCGAAAAGCGCTACGGCACGGGTGAGTTGTTTCCGGAGCTGTTGGCAAACAGCGAAGACCGCCAGGTTACGATCCGTATCGACAGTAAGTTACTGGAGAAGGTCGAGAAAGAAGAAGGCGAGTCCAAGGATGATGCGGCACTGCGACTTCGTGAACTCATCGACACTGTCGGCAAGCGTGGCGGCTTGGGTGAGCAAGTGCGCTGTGTCGTGTCGGTATCTATGCTGACAGAAGGCTGGGATGCCAACAATGTAACGCATATTCTCGGCATTCGTGCCTTTGGTAGTCAGTTGCTGTGTGAGCAAGTGGTGGGTCGTGGTCTACGCCGCATGTCCTATGTGCCCGACCCTGAGACCGGCTTGCTACCAGCCGAATACGCCGATGTCTACGGTATTCCGTTCTCGCTGATTCCCTATAAGGGTAAGGAGAAAAAGGACGTTGATAAGCCGGATCCAGTCTATCGGCCTATATACGCGGTCGAGGAGCGGGCGGCGTATGAGATGCGCCTTCCGGTCGTTGAGAGCTATGTGTGGGAGCTGCGTGACCATGGTATCGAGTGCGATATCGATTCGCTTCAGGAGATGGTAGTACAGGATACGCCGGCGAAAGTCTGGCTGGTGCCTACACGCGGGGTTAACGACAGTGCGGCCGCAGGCAGTAACGAATCCGAGTACGTTGAACAGACGCGCGAGGAGTATTACGAGTCGGTGCGCCCGCAGCAGCTGTATTTCCGCTTGGCAGATATGATTATGCAAGATCTGCTGGCTGGCGCCGATGGGGTGGATGAACGTACGAAAGCAGAAGTGCAGTTGCGGGCCCGGCAGACATTGTTCCCCGAGATAGTCGGCATTGTGCAGCGCTACGTGCGAGAAAAGGTGAACTTCCGTGAAGGTCTTGACCCGCGTGAGTTGGGGATGCGGCTCTATGCCGACAAGGTTGTCACGCTTATTCGAGACAACATCCTGCCGGCGGTAGCGGAAGAGGGTAAGTTGATTCCCGTCATCAACAGGTTTCGGCCCACCAACTCGACTGCCGACGTTAATTATCAGACGACCCGGCCGGTGGTGCAGCTGACTAAGAGCCATCTGAATGCGGCCATGGTGGACAGTGGTGCGACAACCGGTGGCTTCGAAGTGGCGGCGATCGATGTGCTCGAGGAAGAAGACGGTGTCGAGTACTACACACCGAACGATCGACAGGTCGGGCTCGCGATTCCTTATGACTACAACAGCGAGCAGAAGACATATGAGCCCGACTTCGTCGTGCAGCTGCGTGGCGGCGCGATTCTTATGCTGGAGATCAAGGGCGAGGGCGGTAAACGCTGGGACCCGAATAGGCTTTCAGCAAAAAATGCAGCTGCAGAGAAATGGTGTCAGGCCGTTAGCAATATCGGCCGCTACGGCAAATGGGTCTTTGAGATTTGCGAAGAAACGCAGGATGAATCGATTGCTGTTTTACTTCGCGAAGTGATAATAAAGCATACCGACGACTCTGAAGAACTTCCTTTCGAAATTGTTGATTCAAGTAGGGCACAGATATGGGATGACGCAGTACCTCTGATGAGCGTCCGTTCGCTTTTGCGTGATGAGCAATATCAAGCGAGTCTAGATGACGGTACCTGGGGTAGGGAACTTGTTACCTGGGAAGGTCATCCGGAATTCAAGAAGGGTATGTTCGTTGCTCGCGTACTTGGTGATGCGATGGAGCCGGCAGTTCCTGCAGGTAGCTACTGTCTTTTCCGGGAAAGTTCGATGAATCAACCTCAAGGAGAGATTCTGTTGGTCACTCATCCTGCAATCGACGATCCGCATAGCGGTAATTGGGCTGTTCGTAAAGTAACTCTGCATAGCGGTATGAGTGATTCAGATGATGCAGCGCACGGAGTTCTTGACTTGGAGACCATGAATAGCTTCGCCGCGCCTTTGAGATTTGAGATGACTGGCCAGAATGATGTAAGAATCTTAGGTGAACTGGTTGAAGTGCTGAGCTCTGCTTCCTCTGACGACGTAGAATAGAAACGCGCCTAGATTCGATGACCAAAGAACCGATAAAACCACCTCTAAAATGGGCCGGCGGTAAACGCTGGTTTGCATCGAACTATATCGACTTGTTTGACACAAGCTTTGATAGATACGTTGAACCCTTTTTTGGCAGCGGTGCAGCCTTTTTTCACTTTCGGCCTCAAAGAGCGCTGATTAGTGACTATAACAAAGAGTTAATACAAACCTATCGGACTCTCGCATGGCGGCATAAGAAAGTAGAAGAGCTGCTTACACAGCACCACGAAAACCACTGTAAAGATTATTACTACGCTGTTCGTTCTAGTGTGCCGGCCGGTGCGATAGAAGCTGCTGCGAGATTCATCTACCTCAACCGAACGTGTTGGAACGGCTTGTACAGAGTTAATCTAAACGGGGATTTTAATGTTCCCATGGGCACCAAAACGGACGTCATCTACGAAGATGATGACTTTGCCGGTGTTGCTAAAGCACTGCGCTCGGCCGATATCCGTGCCTCAGATTTTGAGCTGGTGATCGATTCTACCCAAGTAGGTGACCTGCTGTTTTGCGACCCGCCTTACACGGTTAAGCACAATAGAAACGGATTCCTGAAATACAACGAGAAAATATTCTCCTGGAGCGACCAGGAACGACTCGCGAAATGCCTAACGCGAGCAAAAAACCGGCGTGTAAAGATAATACTTACCAATGCTTGTCATCCAAGCATAAGAGAGCTCTACGAGGCGGAGTTTCATCTTGATGAGGTTTCTAGATCGAGCACGCTTGCAAGTAACTCAAGATATAGAACCAAGGTTGAAGAATTGATTATTACGAGCATATAGCTATGTCTACAACAGGTGCTTTCTTTACCAGTGCGGAATACCAGGACAACCCGCTGCGCTTGGTTACAGACTTTGTCAAGGCTGATGAAGATCTGGAGCTAGCGGGCAAATACGACGAGATGCGGTTTGTTGGCTACATTCTCGAAATTGGCTTCGAGAGTGTGACACTTATTACGTGTGACCCATTCAAACAGGCCGTCGGTGGAATACCTCGAGGTTCATTCCTGATAATGGTTCCTACCAGCCTGGATGGATTTCCACCGCACTTCTCTCTCTTGCGAGTAAGCGCAACAGCAGCGACACCGCTATCCAAAGAAGTTCAGCAAACCTACTTTGAGCTGCATAAAAAATCTATGCCTGAGCTCGACGTCTGGACTAAGGGTGAATTGCAGTGGGGGGCACTGGATGCCACGGTTTTAGGTATGTATTACCCGCATCCGGAGGAGTCCGCCAAGGTTCAGTTTTCCGGCGATGTGAACAATGTGGTCAGCGGTCACAAGTATAAAGTTTATGCGCCTACCGACGAGTTACTCAGCCTGATAGTTAACGGGACGGTACGAGAAGAGAATCAGTTTAGATTGGGCGGACTTAGGATGACGGAGTGCGCTTTGCCTTTTATGGACACTCCACAACCAAATGTCGAAGTCAAAGTCTCTACTGAAGACTTCAAGGGTTTTCGCACGGCCATGTTTGGTAAGACTCGGTTAGGCAAAAGTAACGTGGTCAAGCTGATCGCAAGAAGCATTATAGAGACGACAAAGGAAGAACGAACTGTTGGACAGCTAATATTCGACATTAATGGCGAGTATGCGAATGACAACCCGCAAGATGGTAGCGTTTCGATAAGGAGCGCATATCAGGACCGCTGTGTCGTTTATGCACTTACTCAGCGACCAAAGACGCCATCTAAGCCGCTGCGACTCAATTTCTATGAACAGCCAGACTCGTGCATGGGCGTAGTTGCCGGCTTATTGAGACAAAGTAATCAGAGCTCGCAATATGTTCAAGCGTTTGCAAGCGTAAGCTTGCCGGCAATAGACGAGGTTAACGCGTTACCTTTCAATGAAAAGATTAGGGCGATAAGAAAGATTCAAATCTACTGGGCGATTCTCTCGAAAGCTGGATTCACGGCAGACGAGAAAAAGCTAAATTCTCTGCAGCTGCGAGCAAAAAACACTAAGTTTTTTGATCCTGGGTTTTCTGACGACCTCCGCGAAGATGCGTATCAAGCCGCTGGTAAAACTAAGCCTTCGTCTCCGAAGAATTTGCAGGATCTACGAGAAGAGCTAGAAGTCTTCGGCGCCTATCGCCGTCAGGCAACGCTGACTACTGGCTCGAATAAGCCACTATTTGATCCAGATGACGAGGCACTCCTAGAGTTTTTCTCTCCACAGTTCGGAAATGGACCTATCATCCTTCAGCCGTATCGCATGTACCACGACTCGAATGCTGGAGATTTTATTGGAGACATTCTTCAGCACCTGGATGATGGTGTAACTGTAATTCTTGACCTGGGCAATGCCACAGACCAAATTCGATCCTATTTTTCTGACATGCTCTCGAGAGCGGTGTTTGCGCACCAAGAGGGGAAGTTTACTAGCGATACTTTGGGTAAGCACTTTGTTCAACTTTACTTTGAGGAAGCTCACAATCTATTCCCCAGAGACTCGAAAGACGTCACCGATGTTTATTCGAGATTTGCTAAAGAGGGCGCGAAATTTCATATCGGGATGGTTTACTCTACGCAATCACCTTCGACGGTAAACAAAGACCTTTTGGCGCAGACGGAGAACTTCTTTGTTGCTCACCTAGCTTCCCAGGATGAGGCAGCCGCCTTGGCGAAAATGCAAATAGCGTATCAGGGCCTGGAAAGAGACATATTGAGCACGCGGACGCCAGGATATATGCGAATGCTGACTTTCTCTCATCGTTTTGTGGTTCCCGTTCAGGCCGACAAATTCGAGGTTGTAGTACCTGATGCCGTATAACAAGGGTTCGCGGCTGGCGGGTGAAGTAGCGAGTAAGCTAGGTCACCTCGACGTTATCCAGAGCGATTTAGTTAACAACCTCGTCCAAGAGTTCGAGCACCCTGAATATAAGGACTTTCCTGAGCTAGAAGCCTGGCAGCAGATTGATACCGAAGCCGAACCACTCTCACTTGTATTTTGCGTAGACGGGTCTATCCAAAGTGTAAGGTCTGATACACAGCCTTTTCGGGAAGTCGCTTTCATAAAGACAGCGTTGCTTCGTTTGGACAATGTAGCTATTGCCAGACTGGATCAAGAATCGCCACATCCGCTCGCACTTCGTGACATTTTGGCTGATTCTGCGATATACCACTCCACAGCGCTACCTCTTAAGAACATCACACTGCCGGGCCATAGTAATTACAATGCTGTGCGAAGGATCATATTTGATTCTTTCAGAGATCCATCCATAGATGGATTGGCAATGGATGCGCTGAAGTGGATCTGTTATGAGAAGTGGCAAGACGAAGAAGTCACGTCACCAGACTTTGAATGTCCTTCGTGCGCGCAAATTATTGACGGGCTTCCATTCGATTCGGAATCTTACAATTGCCCACATTGCACAGCGGTGGTCTACCTAACAGATGTGATCGGATTTCACCTTGAGATGGTCGAAGACGCCACCCCGCTCACCGTAGCAACTTCGTACATGTTGATTCACGAGACCATGCTCTTGTTCGCTGGGGTGATGAAATTCTGGGAATCAGGAAAATTGGACATCTTCGACCGATGCTTGTTCATAAAGGATGGTCCATTAACTCTTCGGAGCCAGTATTCAAAGCTAGTCATCCCCATCCGAAAGTTCTTTGAATATGCGAAGAGTAAGTCAGTTACTGTCCACATGATGGGCCAAGAGAAGACGGGCGCGTTCACCGATCATTTGGAACTAATTCAGCAGAAGGCTGAATCGCCCTGCTATTTTGTTCCCTCAAATGAGTACGTACGTAATGAGGTGCAACAGCGTCCAGATCGCGGCGAGGAATACGGGCATCGGACCAACTACGGTAACAAGATATTTATCAAGTCAGACAGATATCACGCCATAGTTGCCAGTATTCCAACTGGAGACTACGTCGATAGTAGCAACTTAGGCCAACTCATAGGAGTAGAAAGAATTCTTTGCACGATTCCGAGGCTTATTAGCCATAAACACGAGGGTGCTCTTGTCCCGGTTCAATTGGCAAACGGCATCGCTTCCCTTTCATCCTATCCATCTGCTTCAATACTTAAGGTTTTTGCAGGACTCTCTTCCAGCTAAGAAACCTAAGTGCTTTAGCTTCGTACGTGCCTCGCCCAAAATGCTCCAGATGGATGACGGATTCTTAATCAGCTTGCAATCGCGCTAACCGCCTCTTTTACCGCCATTGGTGAGTAATTCAGCGCTTCCAAGACTTCCCGTAGCATGCTCTCTTTCTGTGGTGTCGGAGAGTTGGTCATGACCCAGTATGGTGACCCAGGAATCTCCCTCGGTTGGGTGCTATTCCCCGACTTAACAATCTCCTCCTGGGATGTTGCAAAGTAGACCCTTCCTCTGCCATGGATTGCGAGGACAACATCAAATTCATCCTTATTCTGGTCATATGCTGCCGCCAAGATTGCTAGAAATTTCCCGACTACTCCTCTGGCGTGACGGACGTCCGGGCTCTTCAGCGAATCGGTGAGCTCATGATGGTGTGTCTCCTTACCATTCTTGCTACTTAGGCTAGTTGGAATACACAGTTCTCTGCGCAAGACATCGGACTCAGATTCTCCGAATCGTGACACTTTTCGGAGAAGGTGCTCGTAAATGTCATCGTCTATGTCAATGGTCTTGGCCATAACTTCCCTCGGATATTGGTCACTGGGAAAAGACGATAATCGCTAGGAATGCGAATGTCAAGCGCTTAGAGCGCTTAAAGCAACTTCAGTGCTTAGGAGAGAGGCGTCTCTATCCTGGGCGGCCGCGAGATTCTAGGGTTCAGCCTGCTTAGGAATGAATCTCAATTTGGGGTGCTTGCCATAATCTAGGTCACTCGCACATTCTCGGATCGCGAGGAAGCTCTCCAACCATATTATTCAATTCCGCAATTTTTGTGTGTTCTTGGAGCATTTCGTTTAACTTCTCGACGAGTTTTCTATCAAATTCGCCGTTATTGATTGGTGATTCGTGTGGTGCAATTATCAGGTTGTAGGGTGATGTATAACGTGTTCTTATCTCGGCATCATTACCTAGTCGTACTAGCTTCCCACCTATCATGGCAGCGTTGTCATCGTATTCACTGCGCGTAATGGGGTGCTTCCCTTTGTACAAGCCATATTCTTCCCATGAGTATCCGAAAGCCTCGATAGCTTTCTCCTCTTCTTCATGGCTATTGGGATACAAACCTGTAGGGCTCATTGGCGAAGCTTCCAGGTACACAAATTGTCTGTAGTGTGTTCTGGCGGGTATAGCTGCTAATCGTCGTATTCTTAGTTCTTTGTGATCCAGCAGTACCGATTGCTTATCAATTACTCTGAAATCATCAATACCCATATTTCCATCTCGGAACCACCATATTGGAGTTTGCGCTTCATTATCCCCTTGATAAATAAAAGGCTGTTCAAATAGCTTAGAGAGCCTCGCTACAGCTTCATTTGGTGAGTACCATGTGATTTCCCTGACTCCAGGAAACGCTTGTGCAAACCTGTCGGCAAAAAACGAGCAGCTATCGACACTGTGAGGAAGAGACTGTTTGTCTACGCTTTTCTCTTGACTCTCCTGAAGAGGCTGTGAATCTTCACGCCCCTCCTTTTCCTCGGCTTTATCTTTCGCCCGATTTCTCCTAAAAATCTCGGATCCGACGAAAACTAGACCACATAGAACTGTCAACGGTTCATAATTTCCGCCCGAATCATTTAGCCATGCGATTGCGAGTATGAAGGTGAATAAGAAAGCTAATACTTCTAGTACTGCGATCAAAGTGCCTCCTGAAAGAAGTGAAAGGATGTAACAGGGGCTTCGCGGAGCTTCATCGTATTAGGCTCAAGTCATGTTTCGGCCTTTCTCGCGTACCCATCGACCCATAATGGCTTTTTCGGCGTTGCATACATTCTGCATCATCATTATGGATTGACCAAAACTGACTCCGTCATGTCCAAGATATGGCGATTTGTCTTGATTGCAGGTAACGCCGAGTTGCTTGTGCAGTTACTTGCTTTTGAAATGATCTGCGAATCCCCGCATCCTTTCCACCCCATCCGGCCCCATAAAGAAGAATGCTGGCACCATGACCCGTCCCACACCCAGCTCTTCCATTTGCTCCAGTCCCGCCTTCGGGTCCTGCATGTGGGCGGCGAACATGGCGT
Organism: Halieaceae bacterium; assembly: GCA_965601975.1. Lineage (GTDB taxonomy): Bacteria > Pseudomonadota > Gammaproteobacteria > Pseudomonadales > Halieaceae > JANQIO01. The sequence continues at coordinate 3,144,735 of OZ271856.1, read as the reverse complement.
TGATCTCGATGCTGTCCGGATCTCTTCCTTGCTCTTCGGCGGCGTTTCGGACTCTAGTGATCATTCCCTTTAGCTTCTCGGGATCACCTTCGCCCGGGAAGTAGCCGTCGGCGATTCTGGCGGCCCTTCTGATGGCAGCATCACTGTCGCCCCCGGTGATGACGGGGATATTGCCGTTGACCGGTCGCGGGCTGCAGGTACACGGCTCGAAATCCACAAACTCTCCGTGGAATTCCGCATGGGGGGCTTTCCACAGCTCGCGCATGGCGGCGATGTACTCGTCGTTTCTCGCGCCGCGCTTCTCCCACGGCACGCCCAGGGCATCGAATTCCTCCTTCAACCAGCCCACGCCCAGGCCCAGTTCGACCCGTCCGCCGGATAGTACATCCAGCGTCGCCAGTTCCTTGGCCAGGATCAGCGGGTTGCGCTGGGGTACGATCAGGATGCAGGTCCCCAATTTGAGGGTTGGGGCCGCGGCCGCGGCAAAGGCCAGCCAGATCAGCGGGTCGGGGATGGGGGTGTCGGGCTCCGCCGGGATCTTGCCGTCCTCGGTGTAGGGGTATTTCGAGTGGATCGAGTCCGGCAGCACCACGTGCTCACCGCCCCAGAGGGATTCGAAGCCGCACTCTTCGGCGGCTTTGCAGATCTCCAGGGCCTGGGTACCGTCGATGGCGATGCTGCTGGCGAAGGCGAGTCCGACTTTCATGGTCTTATTCTCCGGTTTGGCTGGCACACCTACCACTGTAGCGTACCCGGGGCAGGGCAATGTTTCGCCCTGTCACCTCCACCAGGCGCCTGGCCACTGTGCTCATCTATACTCATCCTGCGCCCCTGATGGAGAGTTGCTTGGCCAACCCCCCCAACCCTGGCCCTAAACAAGGTCCCAGTCCCATGGGCTGCCCCGTGCAGCTTGAGGACGTCGACCTGTTCGGCGACGGCGCCCAGGAACACTGGTACGCCGCCTACGACATCCTGCACCGGCAGGCGCCGGTGTTGCGCCTTCCGGGCGAGGGCTTCTTCCCCGGCACCGACGGCTTTGTGCTCACCCGCTATGAAGACATCGACCGGGTGGTGAAGGACCCGCTGCGCTATCCCCCCATCTCCACCCTGATGCTGGAGCAGATTGCCGCTTCCGACCAGCCGGTGGAAGACATGGATTATCCGAACACCATGATGGTGTCGATGCTGACCCTGCGCCCCACGGTGGAGCTGTGGCGCGCCCACCGCAAGGAACTGACCGACCCCTGGGTAGGTCCGGGCTGCGGCCGCCATGAGGCGATGATTACCGCCCACGCGGATGTCTTAATTGATGAATTTCCCGCTTCGGGCGAGATCAATTTCGTTCGGGACTTTGCCCGGCCCCTGCCGCAGCGGGTGCTGGCCCAGGTGCTGGGCTTCCCCCAGGCCGATATCCCCCGACTGGCCGAATGGGGCGAGGCCCAGGTGATGCCCTATGTCTACGGGGAGGGGCACCTCAACAAGCTGACGAAGGAACAGCTCGATGCCCAGTTCGCGCAGCTGGAGGGCTTCAAGGAGTACGTGCAGGACCAGGTGCAGCGCAAGCGGGCCGAGCCTGCCGATGACATGATCAGTTTCCTGTGCGAGGTCACCTACGACGCCCTGGACCGAAAACTCACCGACATGGAGATCAACGGCATCGTCTATGCCATGGTGATCGGCGGGCTGGAAACCACCCAGTATGCCCTCGAGGAGCAGGCCCAGCTGATCTGTGAACAGCCGGGGCTGTTCGAGACCTTGAAAGTGGATAGGTCGCTTATTCGCACCTTTATCGAGGAGGGCATGCGCCTGCGTTCGCCCACCCAGGGGCTATCCACCCGCACCACCGGGCAGGACGAGGTGTTCCAGGGGGTCGAGGTGCCGGCGGGCTCCACCCTGCACCTGCGCTGGGCGGCGGCCAATATCGATGAGCATGAGTTCGCGTGCCCGCGAGAATTGCAGCTCGACCGTAAGGCAGCCAGCCGCCACCTGGCCTTTTCAGCCGGGCCCCGGGTGTGCCCGGGGGCGGGTATTTCGCGCCTGGAGCAGACCATTGCCTGGAACCGCCTGCTCGACCGGCTGGAGTCCATGGAATATGCCCCGGGCAACACCTTCGAGCACCAGCCCGGCATTATGCTGGGGACGAAAGCACTAAAACTGAACATCAAGACCACCGCGGGCTGACAGGGAGACACGCCATGGCCACCATCCTCGCGCATATCGAAATCCACCCCGGCAAGGAGGCCCAGTGGGAGGCGATCATGGCCGACATGGTCAAGCAAACCTTCGAGCAGGAGGAGGGGGTACTGCGCTATGAGTACTTCAAGGGGCAGAAGCCCAATTTCTACTACTGCCTGCTGTCCTTTGAGGACAAGTGGGCCTTCTACCTGCACCAGGTGTCTGACTACCACGAGGGGCATGATTTTGCGTCGGTGATTGCGGGACTGGAGCTCGAGTACCTGGACCCGGTGCAGGGGGCCTGTGACTTGCCGCCGACGAAGAATCCGCCGTTGCCGGAGGACGCAAGTGAGTTGCTGCGGCAGACTGAGGCGGCGTTCCCGATTGCCATTGCTACATGGTGGGCGGGGCGAGCCTGACGTTATTGGCAATCCTTGGCGAGCCAGTATGTTGAGCGCAGGTTGGCGATACTGATTAGAATAAAAATCTTGGGAATCTAGGGGAAAAGGGCTCTGACCCAAATACTCGTTGTCTACTAGACACCAGATAGACAGCGGTGAATAGCCTTCCGTATATCGTCCGCTTCAGTCTCTCCTTGGCCTTCGGCCACGCATGAATAGACGACTTCATTAGTGTCTGCTGCAACCATAACGATGGTTACCTCCAGAGTGTATCCACCTAGGCCGCCAGCAACATCTCTTCTGCCACTTTCTCCGTACTTTACCAACAGCGTTTCGCTCCGGTGTTCTGGTTGAACTGTTTCTGTGCTTAGCACGCCTCTTTTCAGCAGGATACCCCCGATTACATCCCGAGGGTTGACTTCCTTTGTCGCGCTGCCTCCATAGAAGCCGTATTCATTGCCGTATACACCGCCAGTACTAGAAACCAGCGTGCGGGTATTCGGCAGCAATGCATAGCTGTAGTTTTCAATGTTTTCGTGCTTAGTAACTTCAGGCTCTTGTAGGATGGCACAGCCCGCGAAAACACTGACAAGGCAGATAAGAACTGCAGCATGGATTAGGTTCATATTTCGATCCGCTTTAATGGTTCATGGCCATCGCAAACAGTGCCAAACGTGCGTTTTTCGTGGCATGGCTGAAGCCGCCTGATTGATGGCCTAATGCGACAGAAGGGATCGCCTCAAGGGACTTCTCACAGATTCTTTGTGCGGTGGGAGATGCTGGTGCTAGCCGGTTACTGACTTGAACTCGATATTTAGGGCCTTCAGTGACCTGAGCAGGTAGTGGGGGTGGTAGCTGAAATCATTCTTTCCCTCGGCAAACCACATCTCATCGATGCGATCAGTGAGTGCCTTGAAGGTCCAATAGAGCTCGCGTCGAGCCAGGGGCGCGCCCAGGCAGTGGTGCTTGCCTGAACCGAAGGCCATGTGCCCGCCTGGATTCTTGCGGTCAAGGTCGAGTTCTTCCGGGGCCTCGAATCTTCTCTCATCCCGGTTGGCGGCGGCGTAGCGCACGTTCACCAGGCTGCCGGCGGGGATGGTCACGCCGCCCACCTCCACATCCTTGGCTGTGGCGCGCATCAGGCTTTGCACCGGTGATTCCAGTCGCAGCACTTCCTCGATGAAGGGCTTCAGGTAACGATCTGGGTCGGCCTTTAGCTTTTTCCAAACGTCCGGGTGTTCGATCAGCAGTTTCACACCGGCGGAGATGGCGTTGGTGGTGGTCTCGGAGCCGCCCACGAAGGTGTCGGCCATCATCTCCGCGTGCAGTTCGTTGTCGTTCATGGGCCGGCCCCAAGCCTCGATGACAGTGTTCACCAGGCTGCTCAGCAGGGAGTCGTCCGGGTGCTCGCGCAGGTGTTCGAAAATGGGCTGGAAATAGTGCTGGGCCTCAATCTCCTTTCTGACTGATGCCAGTTCCTCCTCCTCGCTTTGCATGAGGCTGATGCGGTGGAAGAACGCCTCGGTCCATTCCTTGATCTTCCAGATATCGTCCGGGTTGGCGCCCATCTGACGGCCTATGATTAGCAGTGGCAGGGGAATAGCGAACTGGCGCACCCAGTCGCAGTGTCCGTCGTCGATGAAGTCGTCGATCAGCCGGTAGGCCAGGTCGCGTACCTCGTCGTCCAGGGCCTCGATCTTCTTCGGGCGGAAGGCATCATTGAACACGGCCCTCAGGGCTTTGTGGTTCGGGTCATCGCGCCCGGCCAGGGTCTTGGCGGGTACCCAGCCTTCGTTCTGAAAGGTCTCGGTCACGCGCAGCGCCCGCGGGCTGGGCTCGGTGGCGTCGGTGAGGTAGGTGATCTCGTTAGTAAAGTTCTCGGTGTCCGTCAGCACCCGCCGTACATCCTCAAAGCGGGTGATCACGTACATGCCGGTCACCGGGCACTGGTAGGCGGGCGCCTCGTCGCGCAAGGTCTTGTAGGCCTCATAGGGGCACTGCTGGGTGCCGATGTCGAACAGGTTCACCTGCGGTGTGCGGTCAGCCGTCACTTCTTTGTCTCCTGATTTTGATTGAAGCGCGGACCAGTCTATTGTCTCGGTGAGCCCATGGGAACGGGGAATCGCTAAGAATGGGAGACTCTAGGTGTTGTTGGGGGAGTACGCCATTCTTTCTTGGGTAAAGGGGCTTGCCTCCATTAGTCGACAACGATTACTGATAGGGAACCTGCTAGCTGCAAATCTTGGCTCTGCTCAGTAACCCATATCCTCAAATCCTCTGAATACGGTTTCCCGAACCTTAGCTGGGATTTCTATGTTGGCCTTTTCGAGATAGTAAATTTCTGCTCGCGCATTGCGTACTTCTGCACGCATCCGGTTTCTTGGGCGTTCCCGGAGCTTGTCTCTGGCTTCAGTCACTTGTTCTACCGCTCCTTCACTATCACCTAGTCGCACTTTGCAGAAGCAGCTTTTCATTTTTGCAGAGAATGCTAGCGCGCAATCGCGCGTTGCGCCCTGAAATTTGCGTAGCGATTGATCAAATTGCCCTGACCAGTAGTAACCCTGTCCCAGATCAAATTCTTCCATCGGCGTCGGTTCAGAGCATACGATTGCTTGTAATTCCTCCACGGCTTTGGTGGCATGCTCCTTGGCCTTCTCTTGATGTCCCTTTCTCGCCTCGATTTCTGCAAGCATCAATAGTTTACGCGTAAAGAATTGTTCCGAATCTCCCAGTTCCTGCACTAACCTTTGGGCAATTTCAATATCTGTGTCCATCCGAAGCAAAGCCCGAATCGTAATGACATTAGGACGAATGGCTTCTTCAGTTTGGATCTTTTCGAGCAAGTGATCTGCGGCATCATATTCACCAGCTTGAAATAGGGCCACTGCTCGTTGGAGTGGGGAAAACCAGGGCGTCTCCATTCGTGGGGCTGATTGCTCCAAAAATGCCATTGCCCCATCCAGGTCATCCGTTTCAAGGAGTAGTTCAGCGCGTGCTTCTATTAGTTCGTTTGTACCCGCGCCCAAAGATTCTGCCCTTGTCAGTGCGGTTTCGGCAGCATGCAGCTTTTGGTGTTTAGTAAGTGCTTTTGCATGGTAGAGCCAAATAGGGCCGGATTCATAAACCTCATGCGCCCATATACTAATGGGATAGACGTCACCCCATCTATCCAAGGTCGCCAGCATTTCTATCAACTGGTGTGTTAGCCATATTGGAACTTCATGGATGTGTTCCAAATCAAAATCTTGCTGGCACGTCAATAACTCGCCAATGAAGTTGGCTATCAGTGCCCGCGTGATTCGAGCGGCACCACACTCGGATTCTATTGAAATAGCTTTGTTGCAGCAGCTAGCCGCGCTTTCCAGAAGCTCCCGCTGTGGTTCTGCTTCATCTAGCTCGCTGGCCAAAAGAAATTGAAATTGTGCCAGAATGACCAAACCAGAGATGGTTTTCTCACCTTGTTGAAAATGAGTTTGAACGAATTGAACAGCTTGTTCTCTGCTGCCTTCGTTAATGAGCATTTTTAGTGCTGGCGCGAACCAGCTTTGAAGTGACTGAGTTGGCAAATTGTCTAAGAACTGCTGGGAAAAATCCTCGGCACGTTCAACACCAGCAATGATTTTTTGACACCCAAACAATGATACTAACTTGCACTCCTCTGAAGTTCCTGCGGCCGACTCAATCCAATCGCGAAGAGAATCAAGCTTTTTGTGGGCGATGATTCTAACGACTGCTCTAACCAGCTCGTAAGTCTGTACGCGGATTTGGCTCTCGTTGCCATCAATGCATAAATCGAGCACGTGCAGCACTTGCTCATACTTTTCAAACAGCAAGAGATACGTGATTGCAACCTCATACCCATGTGGATCTGACTCTATTTGCTTTGCCAAAAATTTGTGGGTATCTGTTTGGAACCGGTTTAGCTCGGGTTCATTCTCAGCGTGCTTCATCAACATCGCTATGAGTAGTGGATGACGGATGGCACTGATCGTTTGTCCCAATCTCTCCGAATCAGCGGTTCCCGCTAGTCTGATACTTTTGCCCAAGGTCCTAATGAATGCGCTCCAAGCGTCTTCCTCACCATCGTCCAACATCTTTGCGGCCCAATACCAAGAACTATGTTCGCCGTTTTCTAGATCGAGAGCTTCTTCGCGTTCAAACGTATCAATGATCTCCTGATATTTTGCGGCAGCGTACAAAGCACTCAATCTGGCAGAGACTATTTCGTCTTCGGCTGTTTCGTTGTCTTGGCTGAAGTTGCTCACATCTAGAGCCTCAGTGTATGCCCCGAGTGTGATTAGGTTTTTCACAGTCAGGCTAATAAGGTTCCCATCGTCATATTCTTGTGTGTGCCTGTGTAGCAGGAATAAGGCGATCTCTGGGCGGCGCACTTCCATAAACCAGTTGCAGGAATCGTGCAGGTTTCTGGGAGGCAAGCTCGACTCGTGATAACCACACGTCCAAGCGATTCTTGATCTTTTTGCAATATCTATAGAGGATTCTTTTTCCGAGGGAGGGCTGACTCTGGTGCGATCGGGGTTTGTGCTTTCTAACGTTGCAGCTTGGGGTGAATCGCCTTTCAGCTCTTGGAGCGTCATGACGTAAGAAACATCGTGTTCTGTGCCTATGCTGTTCCTTTCAAGTTCCGCGCGGCCTATTTCAATCTTAATGTTAAGGATATCGAGCAGAGCGCCAACAGCCAGAGTCCCCATAGCGGTGGGGGCCGCCCAGGGTGCACCTGACCCTGCTGCAAGAGCGGCAAGACCCGTTCCAGCGGCGCGCAACAGGTCTCTCGAAGCGACTATCGCGGAAAGAGTGCCTAACACTGCCTGCCGTCCAAGAGATTTATGTATTTTTTGCTGTGCACTTGCGACCTCTTCGATTCGTTGTTCTAAGTAACCAGAGGATTCTTCTTGCGGAAAGTTGGATAAGAATTCAAGAAACTTCGATAAGCTCATTGAGAGCTCATGGTCTGCGCGAATTTCATTGATGTTTTGCCAACTTAGAAATTCGGGATTTACCATTTGAATGTTCATAAAGCGGACGAGGTTTTGTGTGCGCGTCTCTCTTTGGCTGACCTCATATCCCCCCGAGTCGGATAACCTGAGATATGGCAGTTTGCCCAGTTCGAGTTTGCCAGCTTCGAGAACTAGCTGGTGGGCAATTTCACTTTCTAAGCGTGCAACACTACCAGCCTTACGGCCGCTCAGCCTGCCGGCCAACAGCTGCACACGACTAGACCAGAGTTGGCCCGTTGTGAGGAGCAGGTTGTAATACTGCTGTTGGATCTTCTCTGGCACAAGTTGCAGCAAAAACTCCATCTTGAGATCTGGGTCAGCTCTTTGAAGCACAGCTTCAGCGGCTAGGTTCAGGCTCTCGGACGTATCTCGATTTGTGCCGTATATATGCTCGAATAACTCAACATCTTCGTCCTCAATGCCTTGGATTGGGAAGATAGGCAATACGCTCTTGTAATATATGCTGGCTTGTCGAAGAGAGGCGATATCTGAAACCACTACGGTCGCAGATTGTAAGCCTCCATTGCTGGCAGAGTTCTCCATTGCGCAAGCCTTACCTAGTAAGAGTTCAGCTAGGAGTTTAGTAGGGAAATAGCCAGTTCGGGCAAGGCTACCAAAAAGCACCGAAATTCGAGATTTACTCGTCCTGAAGGAACAAGGGGTTCGGCGTTACGCTAGAAGGAATATTGCAGCACATTAGCACGCTATGAACGATTGGTGTGTCTCTACTTGGTCCCTTGAGCTGTCAGTCTTTATCTAAAGGCTTATAGCTCGAGCGGATGTCGGGTTGCACGATCCACGCGTTAATGCCATCCCTAGAAGAGTTTCAGTGCCGCAACGCAATCACAGTTATGAATGCCTTACCATACTTCTCCCGCTTCCTCTCCCCCACACCTGTCAGCCGTCCGAATTGCTCCATATTGGTGGGTTTGAGCACACACATTTCCTGCAGTGTGCTGTCATGGAAGATCACATAGGGCGGAACGCCTTGCTCCTCGGCTAGTTGCCTTCTGCAATCGCGCAGGGCTTCCCACAGCCCCACGTCGACATCCTCGGGCAGTGGGGTCCTGGTCTGGAGTTTGGCAGCGGTCTGCTTGACCTCCCTCCGCAGGTCGATGCTTTCCTCGCCCTTCAGTAGCGGCCGGCATTTGGGTTCCAGCTTTAGTGAGCCGTAGCCCTCCAGATCCACACTGAAATACCCCCGCGCCACCAGTTGCCGAAACACGCTGCGCCACTGGTTGGTGTCCAGGTCCTGGCCGACGCCGTGGGTGGGCAGCAGGTGGTGGTCCCACTGGAAGATGCGGTCGTTTTCCGCGCCTCTCAGTACGTCGATCAGGTGGTTCACGCCGAAGCGCTGGCCGGTGCGGTAGGCCACGCTCAGGGCTTTCTGGGCGGCCTCGGTGCCGTCCCAGGTGTCGACGGGGTTGAGGCAGGTGTCGCAGTTGCCGCAGGGCTCTGGGAGTTCCTCCCCAAAATAGTTGAGCAGGGCCTGTCGTCGGCAGCTGGTGATTTCGCACAGGCCCAGCATGGCGTTGAGGCGGTGTTGCTCGGCGCGTTTGTGCTCTTCGCTGCCCTCGGAGTTGTTCATCATCTGGCGCAGTTTGATCACGTCCTGCAGGCCATAGACCATCCAGGCGTCGGCGGGCAGGCCGTCGCGTCCGGCGCGTCCGGTTTCCTGGTAGTAGCTCTCCACGGTCTTGGGCAGATCCAGGTGGGCGACGAACCTGACGTCCGGTTTGTCGATGCCCATCCCAAACGCGATGGTGGCGACGATGATGACGCCGTCTTCTTTCAGGAACCTGGCCTGGTGGTCAGCCCGGGTGCGGCTGTCGAGGCCGGCGTGGTAGGGCAGGGCAGTGAAGCCTTCCTGCTGCAGCCATTCGGCGATCTGCTCCGTCTTGTTGCGCGACAGGCAGTAGACGATGCCGGCGTCATTGGGGTGTTCGTCTTTCAGGAATTTTTTCAGCTGGGTCTTAGCGTTGTGCCGGGGCGCGATTCGGTAACAGATATTGGGGCGGTCGAAGCCGGCGATGAACTGCCTGGCCTCGTCCAGGTCCAGCCGGCTGACGATCTCGGCGCGGGTGCGGGCATCGGCGGTGGCGGTCAGGGCGATGCGCGGGATGTCCGGGAACTGCTCGTGCAGCAGGGTGAGTTTGAGGTAATCGGCGCGGAAGTCGTGGCCCCACTGGCTCACGCAGTGGGCCTCGTCGATGGCGAACAGGGCGAGGTCGCTTGTCGCCAGCAGCTCCAGCATGCGCGGTTGGTTGAGTCGTTCCGGGGCGATGTAGAGCAGGTCCAATTCGCCGCGGGCCAGTTCATCCTCCACTTCCTGCTGACTCTGTGGTGGGAGCGTGGAATTCAGGTAGGCGGCGCGGATGCCCAGCTGGGTCAGCGCATCCACCTGGTCTTTCATGAGCGCAATCAGCGGCGAAATCACGATGGCGCAGCCCGGTCTTGCGAGGGCCGGAATCTGGTAGCACAGGCTCTTGCCGCCGCCGGTGGGCATCAGCACCAGGGCATCGTTTCCGGCCATCACGGTGTCGATGATCTCGCCCTGGGGTGGGCGGAAGTCGGTGTAGCCGAAGGTGTCCTGGAGTATCTGCTGCGGGTCGCGCATCGGGGATCAAATTGCCTGCGGTGATCGGGGCTCGATTATCCAGCCGCCACCCGGTGACGCAACCGGTTTTGGGTCAGATGCCCGATTCGGGTGGAACGCAGTTTGGTCGAGCGAGTCTACGCGGCCCCGCTAGAGTATCGGCTGACAGTACTGACGGTGCCGCGGTCGAGGACTTTCGTAGTATCGCTTGAGTCAGGCCCTGCCCGGCGATACTTCTGTGCCCCCATGACGGCTGCCATTTTTGGGCGGTGGCCGATGGCACAGAAGCATGGAGGGCTACACCGATGACATGGCACAAACGACTTACGGCCGTATTCTTTCTCGGACTGATCGCCTGGCTGGCCACGGGCTGCATGCACCAGGGCACCCGGCATCACAGCAGCAGCGTGGTGAACTACCTGTATCCCGACAACGTGGACGTGAAGGAATCGGTCCAGCTCACGCGGATCAGCCTGCCGGCCCGGGTCGGGGTGGCGATGGTGCCCGAGACCCGGGGCTTCAACGCGGAGTTCAGCGAGGTGGAACGGGCGCGGCTGCTGGAGGCGGTGAGTGCACAGTTCCGGTCGCAGGAGTTCGTGGGCTCGATCCAGGTCATCCCGTCGGTCTACCTGACCCGGGGCGGCAGCTTCACCAACCTGGACCAGATTCGGCGGCTGTACAACATCGACGTGATCGCCCTCGTGTCCTTCGACCAGACCCAGTTCACCGACTCGGGCCTGGCATCGTTCAGCTACTGGACGCTGATCGGCGCCTACATGGTCCCGGGGGAGAAGAACGACACCCACACGCTGATGGATGCGACGGTCTACGACATCCAGAGCCGGGCCATGCTGTTTCGGGCGCCGGGAGTCAGCCACATCAAGGGGCGCTCGACGCCGGTCAACCTGTCGGAGCAGCTGCGCGACGACAGCCTGAAGGGCTTTGAGCAGGCCAGTGAGCAGCTGGTGGTGAACCTGGACAAGGAGCTGAATGCCTTCCGGGAGCGGCTGAAGGATGCGCCCGAGAAATACGAGGTGGTGCGCCGCGCCGGCTACACCGGTGGCGGTAGCGTCGATACGCTCTTCCTGGCGATCCTGATGCTCGGGCTGGGCTGCGGGCTGCTCCGGCCCCGGAGCGTCGCATGAACCTGAATATCCCGGTAGCCGCCGTGGTCACGACGGCTGCGGCCCTTGCGATCGCGGCATGGCCAGGCCTGTCGGCGCTGTTGATCTACGATCGCGCCGGCGTTCTGCAGGGCGAGCTTTGGCGTCTGCTCACGGGTCATCTCGTGCATTTCACGTGGGGCCATGTGTTCAGCAACGTGCTGGCGCTGATGGTGCTCGCCTTCGTTATGAAGCGTCGGGATCTGCACTGCGGTGTGGGGTTGCTGGGATTTATGGCGCTGGTGATCAGCGTCGGACTACTGGTGCTGGAGCCGAAGATGGCGACCTTCGCCGGGCTGTCGGGCATGACCTATGGACTGGGGGCCTACCTGGCCCTGTACGGTGCCTGGCGTGAAGGCCGGCAGCGAGCCTTGTGGATCCTGGCGCTGGCGCTTCTGCTTGGGAAGGTCGCGTTCGATCTGTCTCAGCGCGACGTAATACTCGCGACGCACCTGGCCGCCGACTTTGTGCCGGCGCCGCTCAGTCATGGGCTGGGTGTGGCGGCCGCCGCCCTGGTGTTTCTGGTCCAGCGATTCAGGGCCGCGCTAGCGCACGTAGCCAATCACCGCAACAAAGTGGGCGCTGGAGCCCATCAACACAAACATATGCCAGATGCCGTGGGCGTGGTCGAGCCGGTCCATCTTGTCGAGCACGTAGAACACCACACCCGCGGTATAGGCGAGGCCGCCGGCCAGCAGCCAGGCGAAGCCCGCCGGGGGCAGGCCGGCCTTGAGGCCGGGAATATCCAGTGAGCAGGCCCAGCCCATGGCCAGGTACAGCACCACCTGGCTGATCTTCACGGCTTTTCCTGAGAGGAAGATTTCCGACAGGGTCCCCAGCAGCGCCAGCGTCCACACCAGCCCCAGGATCAGCCAGCCGCTGGTATTGCCCAGGGTCAGCACCATGAAGGGGGTGTAGCTGCCGGCGATCAGGATGTAGATGGCGACGTGGTCGAAGACCTTGAACAGCTTCTTCAATCGCGGCGGATGGAAGCTGTGGTACAGGGTCGACATGGTGTACAGCAGCACCAGGGTGAAGCCGAACACGGCAAAGCTCAGGATCTGCAGCGGGTCACCGCTCTGGATGCTGACGGCCAGCAGCGCCCCCAGGCCCACCAGTGCCAACACGGCGCCCACCAGGTGGCTGATGCTGTTGAGGTATTCGCCGTAGTACATCGTGGCAATCCTTTGCTATCGGGTCAGGCGTTCGGGCGTTTCTTCTTGCGCGCGGCCACGGCCGGGCGCTTTTTCGAGCGGGGCTTCTTCGGTGCGCCGCCGGGTTTGCCTCTGGGCTTGCCTGCGGTCTTGTCTTCTCTTTCCTTTGAACGCTTCGAATCCGCCTTGCTGATCTGCAGCCGCTGGCCCGACACCCACACGCCCTTCAGGTGGTTGAACACTTCCTTGGGCATGCCCTCGGGCATGTCGACGGTGGCGTGGTCGTCGTAAATCTCGATGCGGCCGATGTACTCGGAATCGATCTCGGCCTCGTTGGCGATGGCGCCGACGATATTGCCGGGCTTCACGCCGTGGCTGTAGCCCACCTCGATGCGGTAGCGGACCATGCCCTGGTCGGGTTTCGGGACCTCGCGTTCTTCCTTCGCGGGCCTTCTTGACCCTTCCGGCACGGGGGTGCCTTCTTTCTGGCGGCGCTTCTCGCGCTCTTCGGCTCTTCGCTCCGGGGACTTGCGCAGCTTCTCCTTCGCAAACAGCGGCTGTTTGTCCTGGGCCATGGCCACCAGGGCCGCGGCCACCTCGATCACCGGCACGCCGTACTCGTGCTGGTATTGCTCCACCAGGCTGCGGAACTTGTCCAGGTCGTCGGTGCTGTCCAGGGTCTCGGAGATTTTCGCCTTGAAGCGCTTCACCCGGGTGTCGGTCACGTCCTCGGCGCTGGGCAGTTCCATCTTCTCGATGTTCTTGCCGGTGGACTTCTCGATGGCCCGCAGCAGGCGGCGCTCCCGGTTGGCGGCAAACAGGATGGCATCGCCCTCGCGCCCGGCCCGGCCGGTACGGCCAATGCGGTGCACGTAGGCTTCCACGTCGTAGGGGATGTCGTAGTTGAGCACGTGGGAAATGCGCTCCACGTCCAGGCCGCGGGCGGCGACGTCGGTGGCCACCAGGATGTCGAGCTTGCCCTGCTTGAGGCTCTCCACGGTTTTCTCCCGCTGGGCCTGGGGGATGTCGCCATTGAGCGCGGCAGCCGCGTAGCCGCGGGCATTGAGCTTCTCGGCCAGTTCGGTGGTGGCGATACGGGTGCGCACGAAGATGATCATCCCGTCGAACTCTTCCACCTCCAGAATGCGGGTCAGCGCATCCAGCTTGTGCAGGCCCGACACCATCCACACGCGCTGGCGAATGGTCTCGGCGGTGGTCTGTTTGACCTTGATGATGACCTCGGCCGGGTCCTTCAGGTAATTGCGGGTAATGCGCTTGATGGCGTCGGGCATGGTGGCGGAGAACAGGGCCAGCTGCCGCGAATCCGGGGTCTGCTCCAGGATCCATTCCACGTCGTCGATGAAGCCCATGCGTAGCATCTCGTCGGCCTCGTCCAGCACCAGGCAGCGTAGGGCGTCGAGCTTCAGCGAGCCGCGCTTCATATGGTCCATGATGCGCCCGGGGGTGCCCACCACCACCTGCGGCCCGCGCTTCAGGCCGCGCAGCTGGGTGCGGTAATCCTGGCCGCCGTAGATAGGCAGCACGTGGAAGCCTTCGAGGTAGGCCGCATAGCGCTGGAACGCCTCCGCCACCTGAATGGCCAACTCCCTCGTGGGCGCCAGCACCAGCACCTGGGGCGCGTTTTCCTGAAGATTCAGGCGCGCCAGTAGGGGCAGGGCAAAGGCGGCAGTCTTGCCGGTGCCGGTCTGGGCCTGGCCCAGCAGGTCGCGGCCTTCCAGCAAATGGGGAATGGTCATGGCCTGGATGGCAGACGGGGTTTCGTAGCCGACCTCTTCCAGGGCCCGCATCAGGGGGTAGGGGAGTTTCAGCTCGTCGAAGCGGCTGACCGCGGGTGGCGATGACATGACAGGTCCTGTGCCCGCGGGCAGTTAGGGGGGGCGCGCATCATACAGGATAGTCGGGGCCGTCGCAGCCGCTGGCGGGGGGTGTCTGGCTGGCCTAAGCTCAGGCCATGATAATAAAAACACGTTTCCCGCTAATGGCGGGCCTGGGGCTGACGCTGCTGCTTCTGTGGAGCTGCAGCGACAGCAACGATACCTTTCGCCCTGATCAACCCCCGCCGCCAGAGCCGGAGCCCACCGCCTCGGCGCGCCCGGTCAGCGGCGCGGACGACCTGCTCGACGGCCCCCTGGCCCGCGGCACCGACGGCGACTTCGTGCTGGAGAACGACCTGTTCCGGGTCATCATCCAGAAGCCGGGCCGGCAGTGGTTCGGCATTGGCACCTACGGCGGCAATATCATCGACGTGGGCCGCCGCCTGGCCGACGGCAGTTACACCCCGGACCACATGGAAGAGTTCGTGACCGGGGTGAATATCGAGAACACCCCGAACTACACCGAGGTGCGCGTCGCCAACGACGGCAGCAACGGCCAGCCTGCCGCCATCTGCGCACGCGGGCCCGACGACCTGCTGGATTATGTGAACGCCAGTTCCACCATCCAGGGCCTGGGCTTCGACTTTCCCGAAAGCGCCGACGACCGCGACTTGCCGATCGAAATCGAGACCTGTTATTCCACCCTTATCGGCCAGCCCTGGGTCACGATGGATACCCGCCTCATCAATACCTCCAGCGAGCTGCTGGAAATCTGGATCGTGGAATACCTCAACGGCTCCGGGGAAGTGGAAGCCTTCCAGCCCCAGCTCGGCTTTGGCGAGCCGCTGCTCACCCCGGCCTGCCCGGATGAAACGTTTGTGGTCTGCGACGACGGTGAATGTGACCAGTGCAACTACCTGGCCTACACCGGTCACGATGGGGCCGACGGTGTTTCCTACGGCTTGATCCACGAGGTGCCCGGGTCCACGAGCCTCTCCACCTCCGGCGTGAACGTGTTGCTGCTGGGCGAGGCGGTGTTTCGGCTGGTGTCGGGGCGGTCCGAGCCCAATTTCGAGGTTCCCGCCGACGGTGAACTGAGCCTGCGCCGCTACTTCGCGGTGGGCGACGGCACCGCCGGCAGCATTTCCGATATCCGCAACCAGATCGACGGCATCGATACCGGCACACTGGTGGGTACCGTCACCAGCGCCGGCGAACCGGTGGCCGATGCCAGTGTCGCCGTCTTCATTACCGTCGACGGCACCACCGATCCGCCCACGCTGTTTGTGGCCGGCCACACCCGCAGCGCCGCCAACGGCAGCTACAGCCTGACCCTGCCACCGTCGGACTACGAGGTGCAGGTGAATGCCGAGGGCTATGAGTTCGCCGACGTTGAGCCCGTGGACACGAGCGTGTCTGTGGGTGTCGAGACCACACTGGATTTTGCGTTGCCGCAGCCCGGCTTTCTCGAGGTCAGCGTCACTGGCTCGTCCCAGGTGGGCGCCTCTGCCACCGGGCCCATTCCCGCCAAGCTGCAGGTGCTGGGTTTCGATCCCAGCCCCAACCTGCGCAACCGCGTGCTGGGCGCATCCACCGGCGTGTTCGGTGACGATGCCGACAACCTGCCCTACGGCGTCACCCTGGTGCACTTCATCGACCGCCTCGGCGAAAGCCCGACCCTGACGCTGGAGCCCGGCGACTACCAGGTGGTGGTCTCGCGCGGGCCGCGCTATTCGGTGTTCCGGCAGAATATTTCGATTACGCCGGGGCAGACGACCAGTGTGCAGGCCGCGCTGGTGCAGGTGATGGATACGCCGGGCTACGTGTACGGCGACTTTCATGTGCACTCCATCGACAGTCCCGATGCCGAGGTCACCCGCGCGGAGCGTGTCGCTACCTACCTGGCCGAGGGGCTGGATTTCTTCACGCCCTCGGACCACGACATTCGCGTGGATTTTGCGCCCACCCTGCAGGACATGGAGGTAACGGACCTGATCGGCACTGCCGGCAGCGGCGAGATCACACCGTTTGACTACGGCCATATGAACAGCTGGCCGGTGACGCTGGATCCGACGCAGATCGGCGGCGGCACGGTCGACTGGGGGCGCGGGGCGGCGCCGGGAGAAGACTTCCCGGAGTACGGCAGCTACGTGCTGTCACCCGGTGAGATTTACGACACGGTCCTGGCCGACCCGCTGCTCAACCTGGTCCAGATCAACCACATTGCCTCGCACTTCGGTGAAGCAGGCCTGGCCATCGATACCGGCATGACGCCGCCGCAGTCGCAGGTGGATGTGACCCAGCGGCGCATGGACCCGAACCTGGCCAATGCCTGGGACGACGGTTTCCAGGCCCTGGAAGTCTGGATCGGCACCAACGGACGCCGCGGCATATTTGATGAGTTCCTCGGCCAGAACGCGGGCGACTGGTTCAACCTGATCAATCAGGGCATCGTGCGCACCGGCGTCGCGGATTCCGACTCCCACTCGCGGCGCACCACCTACCTGGCCACCCGTAACCAGATTGCCAGCGAGGTGAGCGCACCGGGCATGCTGAGTGAGCGCGCTGAGATTCTTGCATCGACCGTGGCGGCGGGCAAAGTGGTGGGCACCAATGCACCGTTTGTGACGATTGCGGCGGAAGGTGCTCATGCTGGCAGTGGCACGCGCGCGGGCCTTGGTATCGACGAACTGGCCCTGCTGGAAGTGGACAGCGGCAGTGATGTGACCGTAACGCTCAACGTCACCACGCCGGACTGGGCCGCAGTGGACGCGGTGGATTTCTATATCAACAACCAGCCCGAGCGCACCAGCGAACCCGGCAAGGCAGCCCGCTACGGCGTGTGCCCGTCGGTCACGGTCAACGCCGGCGACGCGAACTGGCAGCAGGTGGAAGTGGCAGTCGACGGCCTCGAGGCCAGCGGCGGGCGGTTCGAGATCGAAGTGCAGCTCACGCTGGACAATCTCACCGAAGATTCCTGGCTGGTGGCCATCGTCCACGGCACCGACGGGGTGTCGCCACCGATGTTCCCGGTGGTGCCGGAAGACATCGACCGTGACAGCAACACCACGCTGGAAGACCTCACCGACGACAATCTCGGCGAGGGCGGGGTGCTGGCCTACGCATTCACCAACCCGCTGTTGATCGATGTGGGCGGTGACGGCTGGACGCCGCCCGGTGTCGCCAATGCGCCCTGTCCCTAGCGTTAGCGCGGATTTCACACATCAGCAGCCTGGCGAGCCCGCTGTCTGAATTTGTGACTGAACTGTCGGGAAGGGACATGGGCGAGTCTCTACCTGACAGTACTATAGGCTGAGAGTCGTGCTCCCCAGCGGGAGCCAACAGGAATAAACCATAAGGAACCCTGTGACGATGTGGCGCCGGGCCCTTCGCGGCCGCTTGATCAAGTCCAGCACCGGGTGGGCACTCCTGGCAGTGTTCGGTTTGACGCTGGCCATGGCCGGTGCGCGAGTCCAGGAACCGGAAAGCGCCTCTGGCGATGTGCTGGTCTGGGTCAACGACCGCCCCATTACCAGTGACCGGTTGAACGAAGTCGAAGCGCGTCTGAACGGGGTATTTACCGATGACGCCGATCGGCGCGCACTGATCGATTTGCTGATCGACGAAGAACTGCTGCTGCAGCGCGCCGAGCGTCTTGGCGTGGTGGATGGGGATCCGGGTGTGCGCAAGGCCGTTGTCCAGGCTGCCATCAGGCAAATCGTGGAAGAGTTCCTGGCGACGCCGCCAGAGCAAAAGCAGCTGGAGCAATACTACAGCCACCACCGCGCCGTATTCAAACGCCCTGCCCGGGTGGCGGTAGCGGCATTGCGCTTTGATGACGTGACGGCAGCGCAACACGCACTCGTCTCCGGGGGTGGCAGTTGGGCTGACCTCGAGGCCAGGCCGGACGCGACACCCGTATCTTACTTGCCAAACGCGCCGCTACCCGTGCATGTGCTGCGGCGTTACCTGGGGCCAGGCCCGGCGAATGCGGCACTATCTCTGACGCCCGGCAGCATCAGCCACCCGGTGGAAGGCCCGGGCGGCGCTTACCTGCTACAGGTCACCCATTCTGTCTCACCCTCGGTACCCGGGTTCAGTGATATCGAAGCGGTGGTATTGGAGGAGTACCTGTCCCGGGGGCGGGAGGCGGCCCTGACAGACAGGCTGGCGGAACTGTGGCGGGCGGCGGATATTGAACTCAACGACCGGGTGGCGCCCCCCGGTGACTACGTCAGGCGCAGCGAGCAATGATGGGCAGGCTTGTCAGGGGTGCGCTGCTGGCCGTGTTGCTGCTGGTGCTGGTCGGCGCGGCCGCCTGGTTCATCTGGCTGCGGATGCCGGACCCGCAGGGGCGCTATATCCAGGACCCGCTGCTGGCCGGTGAGGTCAGTCAGGCGCCTACCCCGGTATCGGCGCTTAATGCGCGAAAAGCATCACGCGACAGCGCCGGTTCGGCTGCACCGTCCCGGAACAAGCAGATCCTGTTCGGGGATGCGCACGTCCACACCACTTGGTCGTTCGACGCGTTCATGTTCTCCCTGCCGGTCCTCAACGCCAGCCGCGGTGCGCTGCCCCCGGCGGCAGCCTGTGACTATGCGCGCTATGTGGCCCAGCTGGATTTCTTCTTTCTCACCGACCATGCCGAGAGCTACACCGCCCAGCGCTGGCGGGATGCCCAGGACGCGGTGCGCCACTGCAATGCCGTGTCCGGTGATCCCGACAATCCCGACCTGGTGGCCTTTATGGGTTTCGAGTGGACGCAGTTCGGCCGGTCTCCGGACACACATTACGGCCACCACAATGTGTTGTTTCGCGATATCGAGCAGGACCAGTTGCCCGCCCGGCCGATCGGGGCGGCTGGGCCCGCCAGCAATGCACTGCGTGGCAGTGGCGCCGGTGGCGGTCTTGGCATGCTGCAATACGTGGACGTCGGCAATCGTTCCTACTACCAGGCGTTGGCCCGCTTCATGGCGGAGTTGCAGGGGGAACCCCTTTGCCCCGCGGGCGTTCCGAGCCCGCAGCTGCCGGCCGACTGCTATGAAGCGGCGGCAACACCAGGGGAGCTGTACAGCAAGCTGGACGAGTGGGGCTTTGACACCCTGGTGGTGCCCCACGGCTCGACCTGGGGTATCTACACGCCACCGGGCGCGAGCTGGGACCATCAGCTGAATGCCGACAACCACGACCCGGAGAAGGGCAAACTCATCGAGGTCTATTCCGGGCACGGCAACTCGGAGAGCTATCGCGACTTTACCGCCAAGGTGTTTGATGAGCGTGGGCAGCCGGCCTGCCCGGAACCGCAACCGAATTACCTGCCGTCCTGCTGGCAGGCGGGGAACATCATTCGCCAACGCTGCCTGGACGCGGGGGAAGCGCCAGACGAGTGTGAAGAGCGAGCGGCAATTGCCCGGAAGCACTACGTCGAGGTGGCCCACGTGGGCGGCTGGAAGAGTGTGCCGGGGGCCACGGCCGAGGAATGGCTGGATTCAGGCCAGGCCCGGGACGTGTTCCTGCCGGCGTTCAATTACCGGCCCGGCAAGTCGGTGCAATACGGCCTGGCCCGGCGCAACTTCGACGACCCGGACAATCCCACCGGATTCAAGTGGGGGTTGATCAGTTCGACGGATACGCACTTCGCCCGCGCGGGAAACGGCTTCAAGCAGTACCCGCGCATGGGGACCGGGGACGCGGGGATGCGCGGTGGGCGTAACGCGTTCTGGGAGTGGTTCGTCTATCGGCGCAACCAGGCGGAGCCCGTGGCGCGATCGCGGCAGGTCGTCAATATCCCGGGGGACGACAGTGAGCAGGAACGTAAGATGTCCTTCCTCACCGCGGGCGGAGTGGTGGCGGCTCACGCCGAGGGCAGGGACCGGCAGGCGATCTGGGACGCGATGCAACGCCGGGAAGTCTACGGCACCAGTGGGCACAGAATGCTGCTCTGGTTTGGCCTGGTCGGCGGCGAGGGGCAGGTGTTGCCCATGGGGTCGGAGTTGTCGCAGCAAGACGCCCCGCAGTTTCGAGTGACGGCGGTAGGCTCCTTCAAGCAGGAACCGGGCTGCCCGGAGTACGTGCGCCAGGCGCTGGATGAAAAGCGACTAAGCAAGCTTGCGGATGGTGAGTGTTACAACCCCACGGATGAACGCTACCTGATCGACCGGATCGAGGTGGTGCGGATCAGGCCGCAGGTTGCGCCCGATGAGCCGATTGCTGGCCTGGTGGAAGATACCTGGCGCTCATTCCCCTGCCAGCCCGACCCCAATGGCTGCAGCGTGGAATTCAGCGACGAGGAGTTCCCCGGTAGCGGGCGCGATACCGTGTACTACGTGCGCGCCATCGAGGAGCCCAGCCCGATCATCAACGGCGGCAACCTGCGCACGGAGTTCGATGAAGAGGGTCGAGCCACGTCGGTCAATCCCTGCTGGGGTGACCACCGCATCGACCGGGACGATCACTGCCAGACGGAGCTGGGTCACCGCGCCTGGTCGTCACCGATTTTCGTCAATTACGGGTCGGCGCCGTGAATGCCCGGCCTCTGATTGTTCTGGGCCTGGCGGCCGTTGTGGGCGCGCTGGCTGCGCATATTAACCTGCTCGATGATTCGGCAGGTCGTGTCGCTGACGACAGCGTGGTCGCCACGGTCAATGGAACCACGCTCGAAATGGCTGAATACCAGCGTGCCGTTCGGCTCTTTGCCAGCGAGAAGCGGTCACCGGTGACGCCGCAGGATCGCGCGCTGATCCTGGAACGAATGATCGAGGAGGAACTGCTGCTGCAGTACGGCGTTGAGGAGGGACTGGTACGCAGTGACGCGGGGGTCCGCGCGGAAGTGCTGCGCGCTGTGGTCAGCAGCCTGCTGGCCGACCTGGAGGCGAGTGCTGAACTGCAGACGGATGGGGCTGACGATTTGGCGGAGTATCTTCGCCAACTGCGGGATGGCGCCACGATTCGCCGGGTGGCAGCGGGGACAGACTCATGACCAGGATGCTGCACGCCACTGCAATCGTTGTTGCCCTCCTGCTGTGTGTGTCGACCGTGCCTCAAGCCCAGGCGCACAACCGCAGTCAGTCACATTCGACCTGGTCTGTGTCCGGGAATACAGCAGACGTGTTGTTCACCGTCAGGTCCCGGGAGGCAACCCGGTTGCCGCCGCTCGAGGGCAACCTGCTGTCCCTGGAAGCCCTGTTGACCGCGCACCTCAGGGAAACGGTTGCAGTCACCTCCAGCGGGGGTGCCCGCTGCACGCCGCAGGGCCTGCCCCGGGCCATGGCGGCGGCGGATGGCTATCTGCGCGTGCGGGCCAGCTTCCACTGCGAGGCCGACGTCCCTGCCACTATCGTCATCAACAGTTTTTTTACCGTCGCCCCCAGCCACGTGCACTACGCCCGGGTGAATACGGGTGATGAACTGCCCACGGAAGTCCTGTTCACGGAAAGCCGGCGCGAGCATTCCGTGCTGGCGGATGACGGTGGTCTCGATAGTTTCTACCGGAGTTTCCTGCAGTACCTGGTGCTGGGCGTGGAGCATATCCTGGGAGGGATTGATCACCTCGCGTTCCTCGCGGCGCTGCTGTTACTGGTGCGAGGTTTGCGGGAACTGGTCTGGATGGTGACCGGCTTTACGGTCGGTCACAGCATCACCCTGAGTCTGGCGGTATTGGGCCATGTCGCGGTGGAGTTGTGGGTGATCGAGGCCCTGATCGGGTTCACCATCGCCCTGGTGGCGGCAGACAACATCGGTGTAGCCAGTGGTCGTCGCGGGCTCGTCGCTGGGATGATTGCGGCGGTGCTGCTGGCCATGGCGCTCTTCTCGGCTTCACTCCATGTGGGCTTGCCGCTGCAAACCCTCGCCGGGCTCGCCATTTTCACTGTCGCCTATATGGCCTGCACCGAAGACGCCGTGGGCGCCAGGCGAATGCGCCCGGCGCTGACGCTGGCCTTTGGCCTGGTGCACGGCTTCGGCTTTGCCAATGTGCTGCAGGAGATCGGGCTGCCGGACGATAGGCTGGCCGCCGCCCTGGCCGGCTTCAATATCGGTGTGGAAATCGGCCAGGTGGCGGTTGTCGCCGCGCTCTGGTGGATTGGCCGATGGTTTGCACGTCAGCAGGCGGACCGGGACTACCAGCCATGGCTCGATACCGCTTCCGCCGCGCTGTGCGGCCTGGGGGTGTTCTGGTTCGTGAGTCGGGGCTATGTGCTGGTATGAGTCATGAAACGCGAGGAGTGAAAAACCTGTGAAAACCGCGGTCCTGTTCTTGTTGGTGGCCCTGGTGCTCGGCGGTGTCGTGTTCTTCTCGGGTGGCGCGCCGGACGGCGCCTACCGGTTCCTGCCCGGCTATATTCCCGACCCCGACAAGTGGTGGGAGCGTTCGCCGCTGGAAGCGGGTATCGAGACCGCTGCCGTGCTGCCGCAGGAGGTGGTCGACTCCAGGTCCGTCGCCCAGGCGAGCGCCAGACAGCAACTAATCGTCCCGGGTGAAAAACAGATCCTGTTCGGCGACACCCACGTGCACACCACCAACTCGGCGGATGCCTTCATGTACAGCCTGCCGCTGATGCACGGCGCCCGGGGTGCATACCCGCCGGCGTTTGCCTGTGACTATGCGCGCTTCATCTCCCAGCTCGACTTCTATTTCCTGACGGACCATGCCGAGAGCTTCACGCCCCGGCAGTGGCAGGATGCCATTCGCTCCGTGCAGCAATGCAATCGCCTGGCCGGTGACTCGGCCAGCCCCGACCTGGTGGCATTTATCGGCTGGGAGTGGACCCAGGTCGGCGCCACCGCCGAGCAGCACTTTGGACACCACAACGTGCTGTTCAAGGACGATGACCCGGAACGCCTGCCGCGCCGGCCAATTGCCGCCCAGGGTGCAGGCGTGGCGACTGTAGCCTCTCGATCCACGGATTCCCAGCTGCCCGCCACGCTCGGCCTCGTGGACCCGCGACACCGCGACTACTACGCAGACTACAACCGCTGGATCGAGGAGATGGCGGCCGTGCCGACCTGCGACCCGTCGAGCCCCAGCCCCGCACTGCCTGATGACTGCTTTGAAAGTGCGGCCACACCCACCGAGCTGTTCAACAAGCTGGGCGAGTGGGGCTTCGACAATATCGTGATCCCACACGGCATGAGTTGGGGTTTCTATACGCCACCGGGAGCGTCCTGGCGGCACCAGTTGCACGCGGGAGACCCGTCGAAGACCGGCCTGATCGAGGTGTACTCGGGCCACGGGAACTCGGAAGTCTTCCGCGACTTTGCCGTGCGCCGCCGCGATGAATCCGGTGAGTGGTTTTGCCCCGAGCCCCAGGCCAATTACCTGCCCGCCTGTTGGCAGGCCGGCAATATCATTCGCGAGCGTTGCCTGGCGGAGGCGCTTCCCGCTGAGGAATGTGAGCAACGGGCCGCCGAGGCCAGGCACAACTTCGTCCAGGTCGACACCATCCACGGGTTCATGACCGTGCCGGACAGCCAGGCGCAGGAGTGGCTGGATGCGGGCCAGGCCAGGGATGTGTTCCTGCCCGCCTTCAACTACCGGCCCCGCAAGTCCGTGCAGTATGGCCTGGCTCTGCGGGACTTTGATGCTGCGGGAGAGGGGCGTGGTTTCCGCTGGGGTTTCGTGGCCTCCACGGATACGCACAGCGCCCGGGCCGGCCATGGCTTCAAGCAACGGGACAGGAAACTGACCACCGACGCCAACGGGATCGGCGGGCCCTTCTGGGAATCGGTAAACCGCGGCACCGCGCAGTTGCCGCCTGCAGCGGCCCGTTCCCTCGGCCCCGAGGACATCGATCCGGTGGCTGCAGGAATATATTCATCTGAATTCGAGCGCACGGCGTCGTTCATGACCGCAGGCGGCATTGCGGCGGTGCACGCCGAGGCTCGCAACCGGGATGCGATCTGGGCGGCAATGAAACGCCGGGAAGTCTACGGCACCAGCGGCCACCGCATCCTGCTGTGGTTCGACCTGCTGGACGACGGAGGCAAACACCCCATGGGCAGCGAAGTCACCCTGGCGGACAACCCGCGTTTCCGCGTCAATGCGGTCGGATCGTTCAAGCAGTTGCCGGGCTGCCCGGATTACATCGTCCAGACACTGGAGCAAAAGCGCCTCCAGAAGATGGGCGCGGGCGAATGCTACCACCCCTCTGACGAACGCTATTCGATAGAGCGTATCGAGATCATCAAGATCCGCCCCCAGGTGGGCGAGAACGAGCCGGTCGCCGCCCTGATCCAGGATCCCTGGCGGGTGTTCGACTGTGAGCCCTCTCAGGCGGGGTGCTCGGTGGAGTTCACGGATGAGGCGTTTGTCGAAGACGGCCGCGAGGCCATCTACTACGCCCGCGTGCTGGAGGAACCGACGCCGACCATCAACGCGGACAACCTGCGCGTAAGCTTCGACGCCGAGGGCAACGCGGTCAGCATGTCGCCGTGCCGCGGCGACTATCGCACGGACCTGTCGGACGACTGCCTGGCCGATGCGCACCAGCGGGCCTGGTCGTCACCGATATTCGTTCGCTTGCAGGAAGGGAGTCAGGCTTTCTCGGCGCGGTAGGAGCCGGCCGTGCGCCCGGTCCACTGCTTGAAGCTGCGGTAGAAGGAGCGCGCCTCGGTGTAGCCCAGTTCGTGGGCGATCTGGTCCAGCGTCAGCGTGGTGTTCTCCAGGTAGAACAGGGCCAGCTCCAGTCGTACCTCGTTCAGTACGGTGTTGTACTGCGTGCCCTCTGCTCCCAGTTTCCGTTGCAGGGTGCGGCTGCTCATATTCAGCAACTCCGCCACCTGGGTGCTGCTGGGTTCCCTTTCCTTGAGCATCAGGCGCAGCAGGTTCTTCACGCGGAAGGCGATGGGCTGGTCGCGGTCGATCTCGGTAAGGATCTGGGTGGCATGGTCCAGCAGGGTCTGCAGAAGCTTCTTGTCCGCCTGTGGCAGGGGGGTATCCAGGAGTGACTCTTCGAAGCGGATGCCGCTGGCTTCCTGGTCGAAGCATACGTCCAGGCCGAAGACTTCCTTGTAGTCCTCCAATCGTCCCGGGTCTTCAGGGGCTGGGTGTTCGAACCAGATGCAGTCCGCCAGGCTGGTGTCCAGGTGGGCGAAATCCCTCACGTAAGTGTTCCAGGAACCGAGCACGTTCTCGATGACGTGGCGCCGCACCAGCGGGTCAGTGAAGCGGCAATCCCAGCGCGCCAGTACATAGCCATAGGCAATGTCGGTGCTGGACACGCCCATGTCGCCGACGATCTTTTCGTAACGTGTCGTGTTCGCCAGCGTCTCCCGCAGCGTGGAACAGTTCATGTTGATATAGCCCAGCACGCAGTACGAGGCCGGTTCTATGAAACGGGCCGCGTGCAGGCCAAAGCAGGGATCGTTGCTGGCGGGTATCAGCAGTGCCAGCAGGCTCTGCAAGGCCGCGCCGGTGATGCGCTTGTTGTTATCCAGCAGCACATCCGGATGGATATTGGCGGCCTCCAGCAGGGGGCCGTAGTCCACCCCGCAGGCCTCGGCAGCCTGCAGGTATTGCTTGACCGCCGGTACGGAGGCGAAGCCTAAATCAATGGAACTGGGGACATCGCCGGTCATCTATGTGACCTGGCCGAATCGGTGATGCCGGTGTCGTTCATTGACAGTGAATTATGAAACACACGATCTATCATATCTCATGTACCTGAATCAGAGGTAGGGAACATGCGAATCTGGAATGGTTGGGGAGTCGAGAACAGCGAGTACGCCATCACCCTTGGTGACAGCGCCCGGCAGGTGCTGGGCTCCCTGATTGGCGAGGCGGAAGCGCTGCCGGCGGCAACGCTGGAGGAGGTCGTCGCCAAGGTGCCGCCTTCGCGCCTGCCCGAGCACCCGCTGGTGGACACCGATACAGAAGTCAGGGCGCGTCACGCGCGCGGCCAGAGCCTGCCCGATGTGCTGGATATGCGCGGCGGCGGCGTGGATACCTTTCCCGATGGCGTTGCCTTCCCGGAATCCGGTGAACAGGTGCGCGAACTGCTCGATTACGCGGCCGCCCACGACGTCCGGGTCATTCCCTACGGGGGCGGCACCTCCGTTGTCGGCCACATCAATCCCGATGCCGGTGACACCCCGGTCCTGACCATCGACCTGGCGCGTTTGAGCGGCCTGGTTAACCTTGATCGCGACAGCCAGCTCGCCACCTTTGGGGCCGGTACGCCGGGCCCGCAGCTGGAAGAAGAATTGCAGCGCGAGGGGTATACGCTGGGCCACTTCCCCCAGTCCTGGGAACTGTCCACGGTGGGCGGCTGGGTCGCCAGCCGCTCCAGCGGTCAGCAGTCCTTGCGCTACGGGCGTATCGAGCAGATGTTTGCCGGCGGCACCATCGAAACCCAGGCGGGCACGCTGGAGATTCCGACGATCCCGGCATCATCCGCGGGACCGGACCTGCGCGAAATGATCATGGGGTCCGAGGGCCGCATGGGCATCATCACCGAGGTGAAGGTGCGGGTCACGCCCCTGCCTGAAGGTGAGTCCTTTCACGCGGTGTTCTTCCCGTCCTGGAATGACGGCGCGGCGGTTGCCCGGAAGCTGGTGCAGGACAAGGTGCAGCTGTCCATGGTTCGCCTCAGCAACGAGATGGAAACCATGACCCTTTTGCTGACCGGCGATCCCGACGCCCTGGCCGAACTCGACAGTCACCTGAAGGCGAACGGCATCGGCGACAGCAGGGTGATGATGACCTTCGGCGTCACCGGGTCCGCACGGCAGCGGGAGTTTGCCGCTGAGCTGGCGCGCGCCGTCTCTGCCGAACACGGCGGTGTCGAGGCCGGGCCCGAGCTGGGAGAGAACTGGTACAACGGGCGCTTCAGCGCACCCTACCTGCGGGATCCGCTGCTGGCGGCGGGATTCGCGGTGGACACCATGGAGACCGCCGTCGACTGGGGTAGCGTCGATTCGACCCTCGCTGCCGTTGAAGGCGCGATTCGCGCAGCCGCGGAGGCGGACGGTGAGCAGGTCCACGTCTATACGCACCTGTCTCACATCTACAGCCAGGGCTCGAGTATCTACACCACCTATATCTTCCGCTGTGGTGAGGACTACGAACAGACACTGGCACGCTGGCGCCGCATTAAGGCCGCGGGCGCCAGCGCTATCGTGTCCAGCGGTGGCACCATCAGCCACCAGCACGGCGTCGGCGCCGACCATCGCGACTATATTGCCGCGGAGAAAGGACCGCTGGGCCTGGCGGCCATTCGCCAGCTGTGCACGTTCTTCGACCCCGATGGCCGTTTCAATCCCGGCAAGCTGCTGCCCGATGAAACCCCGTAGCTGAACTGGAGTAACCGAGATGACTGCCGCCGTACCCTTCACCAATAGAGACGAAATGCTCCAGAGCATGCGCGCAGGCGAGCACGGCCAGTGGGACGTGATTGTCGTCGGCGGCGGCATTACCGGCGCCGGCGTGCTGCGCGAGGCCGTGCGCATGGGGTATCGCACGCTGCTGGTGGAGCAGAAAGATTTCTCCTGGGGCACCTCAAGCCGGTCCTCGAAAATGATTCACGGTGGGCTCCGTTACCTGGGCTCCGGCGACTACCCGCTGACCCGGGATTCGCTGACCGAGCGCGAGCGCCTGCACGTGGAGGCCCCCGGGCTGGTCGATCGAACCGATTTCTACTTCGGGATGCGCAAGGGTGTATTCCCGGGCCGCTTTCTCTTCATGATCCTGCTGTGGATCTACGATCGCATCGCCGGGGTGAAGAGCTCGGGTTACTGCAACGCGGAAGAATCAAAGCGGCGCTTCGAGGGCCTGGGCGGCGATGACCTCAAAGGCGCCTGCTACTACACCGACGGCATCACCGATGATTCACGGCTCGTCATGCGCATCCTGCAGGAGGGCCTGGACCGGGGCGGCAGTGCGCTCAGCTATGTGAAGGTGGAAAACCTGGTCATCGAGAACGACGAGGTGCAGGGTGTGGTCCTGTCGGAGGAGGGCGAGAGTGCGCAGGGCTCGGCGCCCATCAAATTGCGTGCCCCGGTGGTGATCAACGCCACCGGCGCCTGGGCCGACAAGCTCCGCAACCACGTCAACAGCGAGGTGCGCGTGCGCCCCTTGCGGGGCAGCCACCTGGTAATCCCGCGGGAGCGCATGCCGGTGGACGGCGTGTTCTCGTTTTTTCACCCCGAAGACAAGCGCAGCGTGTTTGTCTTTCCGTGGGAGGGCGCGACGGCAATCGGCACCACGGACCTCGACCACAGTGGCGACCTGGATGAAGAAGCCAGCATCACCAACGAAGAAGTCGACTACCTGCTGGACGGCGTGGCCAGCCAGTTTCCCGAGAAGAAGATTTCCCGGGCAGACGTGATCTCGACCTGGTCGGGTATCAGGCCGGTGATCGGTTCGGAGCGGTCCAAGGATCCTTCAAAGGAACGCCGCGACCACGCTGTCTGGTCTGACAACGGCCTGGTGACGGTCAGCGGCGGCAAATTGACGACGTTCCGGCTGATCGCACTGGATGCGCTGGCGGCGGCAAAATCGCGCCTGCCAGCCCCGCAAAGCTCGTCGGATGACCGTATCTTCGGCGAACCGACCGTGGCGCCCGAGCAGTTGGTGCCAGGGGATGTCGCCTGGGGGCGCCGCCTGGTTGGGCGATACGGAGACGCGGCACAGGCACTACTGGCGGCGGCGCCGGAGAACGAGCATGCCCGTATCGAGGGCACGGATTTCTGCCTGGCGGAATGTCGCTGGGCCATCCAGCAGGAGGCGACGGTTCACCTGGATGACCTGCTGTTGCGCCGAACCCGTCTCGGGATGCTGCTTCACGATGGCGGTGAGCAACTGTTCGCCGCACTGGAATCCATGTTCAGGGACATCGCCCACTGGAGCGAATCGCAGTGGCAGGGCGAGGTCGCGCGCTACCGCGGCATCCTGCAACGCTACTACAGCCTGCCTGTCGACGATGGCAACGCCTGACACACAGTACCTGCTGGCAATCGACAATGGCACGCAGAGTGTCCGTGCCATGGTGTTCGACCAGGACGGCGAGTTGCTGGCCAAGAGCAAGGTCGATATCGAGCCCTACTATTCCACTGAGCCGGGGTATGCGGAACAGGACCCCGAGTATTTCTGGACGTCCCTGTGCGAGGCCTGCCAGTCGCTCTGGCCCCAACTGGATTTTCCCCGGGAGGCAATCAAGGCGGTTTCCGTCACCACCCAGCGCGCCACGGTCGTGCCCCTGGGGCGCGATGCGAAGCCGCTGCACCCGGCGATCAGCTGGCTGGACCAGCGGCGCGTCGACTCGGCACCCCACCTGGGCCCACTGTACCGGCTGGCAATGCGAGTCGTCGGGGCTCACGAGGCCGTAGCGGAATTCCATGCCAACGCCGAGGCCAACTGGTTGGCAGAACATCGTCCTGACCTCTGGCAGCAGCTCGACAAGTTCCTGCTGCTCTCCGGCTACCAGACCTTCCGGCTCACGGGAGACTACGCGGATGCGGTGGCCAGCCAGGTGGGGTACATCCCGTTTGACTTCAAGCACCAGTGTTGGGCGTCGCAACGCGACTGGAAGCGCTGCGCGCTGCCTGTCACTGCCGGGATGCTGCCGGAGTTGCGGCCCGCGGGTGAATCCCTGGGCCGGATATCCGACACCGCGTCGCGAGAGACCGGCATCCCCGCCGGCATTCCATTGATTGCCTCCGGTTCAGACAAGGCCTGCGAGGTGCTCGGGTCGGGCTGCCTCTCTGCCGACGTCGGCAGCCTGAGCTTCGGTACGACAGCCACCCTGAATATCGCGACCGACAAATACCTGGAGGTGGAACGGTTCCACCCCTCCTACCCGGGCCTGGTGCCTGGGACCTTCAACCCGGAGGTGGCCGTTCCCCGTGGCTTCTGGATGGTCAGCTGGTTCAAGAACGAGTTTGGCCTGCGGGAGCAACGCCTGGCTGAGGAGCGTGGCGTCGCGGCAGAGTCACTGTTCGACGATCTGCTCAAGGCGGTGCCGGCGGGCTCCGACGGGCTGTTGCTGCAGCCCTACTGGTCGACGGGCAGTGGCCCGGCGGGGCCGGAGGCCAGGGGCGCGATCATCGGGTTCAGGGAACTGCATACCCGTGCCCATATTTACCGGGCGATCATCGAGGGCATTGCCTACGCCTTGCGAGAGGGCAAGGAGAAACTGGAGAAGCGCAGTGGGCAGCCCATCAGGCAACTGCGTGTGTCCGGTGGCGGCTCCCAGAGTGACCAGATCATGCAGATCTCTGCGGATATCTTCGGCATGGAGGTCCAGCGCCCGCACACTTATGAAACCTCCGGGCTTGGTGCCGCGATTGCCGCCGCAGTCGGCGCGGGACTGTACCCGGACTTTGAATCAGCCGTCGGCAGGATGGTCCGCGTCAAGGACCGCTTTGTTCCTGATGCGGCGAACAGTCGGGTCTATGATGCTCTGTATACGGATGTCTATCGCAACATGTACCGGGCATTGAAGCCCAGCTACAAGGCTATCAAGGCAATTACCGAATCCGCTGCCTGAGCGGGATGGGATAACACAGGCCGCTACGGCATACTGGCCGGGAACCGGCAGCAACTGACAATAAAAGGGGGCAGGCGATGCTCATAAATATTCTAAAGGTGGCCGGCGTACTGATTTTGCTCCTGCTTCTGGTAGCGGGCTGGCTGTTCTATACCAAGGTCTACAACTACGACCGTCCCTCGATACACATCGACAAGACGCGTTTCCCCGGTGTCAGTACAGACGCGGATATCGAGCAGCTCGCCGAAGACCTGCTCTCGCAGATGACCGTGGATGAAAAGATCGAGCAGCTCTATGGGGAAGGCAGGGCCAGCATCATCAAGCTGGCCGCCAACCTGTTCTGGCTCAAGCGGTTCCCGCATATGTACATCGCACCGAACGAAAGACTGGGCATTCCGCCGTTTGTTCTGTCGGATGGGCCGCGCGGGGCGAGGGTGGCGGAAGTTGACGGTCGCGCCACCGTGTTCCCGGTGGCGATGTCTCGCGGAGCCAGCTGGGACGTGGAGCTGGAGGCGCGCGTCAATGATGTGATCGCCAAGGAGATGCGGGCGATTGGTGCGAACATGGCAGCGACCCCCTGTATCAACCTGCTGCGCCACCCAGGCTGGGGCCGGGCGCAGGAAACCTATGGCGAAGATCCCTGGCATCTTGGCCAGTTCGGTGTGGCCGCCACGGAAGCCGTGCAGGCCCATAACGTCATGGCGAGTCCCAAGCATTACGCCCTGAACAGCATCGAAAACTCCCGTTTCGTGGTGAACGTCGACCTGGATGAGCGCACGCTGCGTGAAGTCTACCTGCCGCATTTCAAGAAGGTGGTGCAGGAAGGCAATGCCGCGTCCTTGATGAGTGCCTACAACAAGGCGCTCGGGGAATACGTGTCCAACAACAAGTACCTGCTCACCGACATACTGAGGGATGAGTGGGGCTTCGAAGGCTTCGTGCACTCCGACTGGTTCTTCGCGGTGTACGAGGCAGTGCCCAGTATCAAGGCGGGCCTCAATATCGAAATGCCCGTAAGCAAGGTGTACACCAAGGGCGTGATCAAAGCGGCGCTGGACGCCGGCGAGATCACGGAAGAGGATATCGACCGCTTGGTCCTGCCTTCCCTGAAAACTCGTTTGAAGTACGCCTTCGCCGAGGACAGCATGGAATACGACATGTCCCTGTTGGCGAACAGCGAGCACACTGACCTGGCGCGCGAGGCCGCCGAGAAGGGCATGGTGCTGTTGAAGAATGACAACGTGCTGCCGTTCTCAGCAGATAGCGGCAAGACGATCGCGGTGATCGGGCGGCTCGCAGACCTGAAGAACACCGGTGACCACGGTTCAAGTAATGCCAAATCCCCCTACGTCATAACGCCCTACCAGGGTCTGGCTGACTATCACGCCGAGTCAGGCAACACGGTGGTGCTGGATGACGGTTCCGACCTGGAGCGGGCGCGAAAAGTCGCCGCCGATGCTGACCAGGTGATCGTCGTCGTCGGCTATACCTTCGAGAATGAAGGCGAGTACCTGGTCTCTACGGAGAACATGAAAGAATCCGCGAAGGCCGGAAAGCTGATTGGCAAAAAGGGCAAGGGCGGGGATCGCGAAAACCTCTCCCTGGTGCAGTCGGACCTTGAGTTGATCGATGCACTGGCCGGCAGCAACGAGAATCTGGTGGTGGCCTATGTCGGTGGCAGTGGTATCGACATGTCCGGCTGGGACGACACGGTGCCGGCCGTACTGTTTGCCTGGT
This sequence comes from Halieaceae bacterium, assembly GCA_965601975.1. GTDB lineage: Bacteria > Pseudomonadota > Gammaproteobacteria > Pseudomonadales > Halieaceae > JANQIO01. The sequence continues at coordinate 3,112,175 of OZ271856.1, read as the reverse complement.
ATGCCGGTATGGAGGGTGGCACGGCATTGGCCCGGGTCCTGTACGGTGACGTGAACCCAAGCGGAAAACTGCCGTTCTCCATTGCGCAGAACAACGAGGACTATCCCTACTTCACCCCTTACACAGACGACATCACCTACGGTTACTACCACGGCTATACGCTGTTCGATAAAGAGAATACCGAGGTGGCCTATCCGTTTGGGTTCGGGATGAGCTATACCAGCTATGGCTACGCGAACCTGCAGGTGCTTACCCCGAACCTGGGCGCGGACGATACTGTCAAGGTGCAAGTTGACGTGACGAACACCGGTGAGATGGCTGGCGAAGAAGTCGTGCAACTGTATGTGGGATTCGCCAACTCTGCAGTGGACCGGCCGGTCAAACTGCTGCGTGGCTTCGACAAGGTCGCGCTGCAGCCGAGCGAAACCCGGACGGTGTCCCTCGAAGTCCCAGTGGAAGAGCTCGCCTGGTACAACCCCGATGCCCGCGAGTGGCAGACCGAGACCATGTCCTACGAGGTGTATGTTGGCGGGTCTTCCGCCGGGAAGGATTTACTCTCAGGCATGTTCACCGTCGAATGACGGTACTTACAGGCTACTTCGGTATCTTGCGGATAATCTGTTCTTTCTCTTCAGCCGTGAACTCGATTTTCCCGCTATTCCTTTGGCTCGGGCATTTCAGCGCTGAGGTCTGACAGGAAAGACCCCGGAATCGAGTCTGGATCAAGCGCGCGGGCTCTTTTCACCTTGTCCCATGCTGCGGCATAGTCTCCCTGGAAGTACAGGGAGAACGCCCACGATCGCCAGGCTTTCATGTAATCAGGATCAGCTTCCGTACTCTCTTGAAAACGCATATTCGCGAGGCTGTAGTTCCTTTCTCGCGCCGCTCTCTCGGTAGCCGGTAGTCTGTTGGCCTTGTTGTTGTAGGCAACAGCGAGGTCATGGAGAAGAGCAGGCTTCTGGTAGGGGTCGTCAATACGTGCCAGCGCTTCGTCAAAATATTTGATGGCTTCCTCGTACTCCCGCTTGGCCACCATAACCCGGGCAAAACCCCAGTAGGGCAGGTAGCTGTCCGGGTCGAGCAGCCAGGCCTGGTTGTAGCGCCGCATCGCATAGTCGAGATTTTTGACGGCCATGTACTCATCGCCCTGTTGGTGCCAGGCGACACTGGCCGCTTCCCGGGACGCAAACCCGGCACTAGCGTCCTTGATGAACCGAGCGTCCGCTTCTTTTAAAACTGCCGGCCGCTCAATCTCAGGCTGTCCGTACATTGGGATATTGTCAATGCGCGTTCCGCCACCGGAGGCACAGCCTGCAAGAAAAACAGCGGCTGCCAATACGAGAGCGGGTAAACGGGCAAGCATGGACCCGTTGCCCCGTCCAATAAATGGAGCGACTGCCGGCAGCGCCACCGAATTCTTCAATATGCTGGAGGCCATCTGACTCATCCCTGTAGTTTGTGGTCAACTCCATGAGGTACCTCCATGAAACCAACCCTGTCCTGAACGTTGGCAAAGCATGCGTGGGAAGCAGCCTGCCTCGTTAATCTACAGTACTTCTATCCCAGGCCAAAAACTCATTGTCCTCGACACTGGCCATCGCCTCGATGACAGCTTCGTTGTCAAAGCCTTTCAGGTCCTGGAAGTACGACAGCATCTCGCCGGTGCTATCTGCAGAAACCGGGAAGAAGAAATCACCGTCGGGGTGCTCGAACCGCCAGAAAATGTCATCCGAGAACGGGCCAAGGCCATTCGTGATTATCCAGATTTTCTGTAGCCGCACTGGATCTCTAGGCTCCGCGGCACTCAGTGCGCCCTTTACCCAGAACCCGTGCTCGTCGATATGGGAAAGCCAGGGTCCACCGGGATCGTAGCGATCACGTCCCAGTAGACTCTTCAGAAAACGAAACACGCTAGCTGCACCGACCAGGCTTTAACATGCACAGGCTATTCCGGGATCTGTAAGCTCGCCACACCACTCTCGCGCCATCCGTAGCGAATGGCCCTGGCCTCGATCTTGTCACCGGGCATCACCTTGATCGGGCCGCTGTAGAGTTGCCAGTCGCCACCGTTCTTTCGGTAGCCCAGGGATGCACCGGGGGTCTCACTCTGGATGGTCAGCTCCGGCGCCTGCGCACCGAACACCGGGGTCGCGGTGACCGGCTGCTCACCATCGGGCCAGAACGCGGCGACCATGGCTGCCTCGGATTGTTCGCTCCAGTCCCGGTTCTGCTTCTGCCACTCGGCCATGGCGGCCCGCATCCGGTTCAGGGCAGGACGGTGCTCCGGGCTGTCGGCCAGGTTGTTCAGTTCGAAGGGATCGGCCTGGATATCGTAGAGCTGTTCTTTCCCGGGCGCCTCAAACCAGCGCCGCTGCTGGGCGTTCAACTGGTCGGCTTCCAGCATCTGCCACAGCGTCTGCATCATCGTCATGTTGTCGCGATAGGGCAGGCGGTGGCCACCCGGCTGTTCGGGATACCAGCTGCGAATGTACTTGTAACGTGAATCGCGCACGGCCCGCTGACGATCCATCACCGTGTCCATGCGATCCCGGCTGGCGAAAACATACTGGCGCGGCGGCACGGAGGAGTCGAGATAGTTCTGTCCCGTCAGGTATTCGGGCGCCTTCACACCGGCCATCGCGAGAATGGTCGGCGACAGGTCGACGAAGCTGATCAGCTGTTCATCGACCTGTCCGGGCTTCAGGTGTGCGGGGCGGTAGCGCGCGGGCCAGCGAATGATCATCGGCACCTTGATGCCGGAATCGAAAACCTCCCGCTTGGCGCGGGGCAGGCCATCGCCATGGTCGGAGGTCCAGATCACGATGGTAGTCTCCGCCAGGCCATCGCGTTCGAGCCTGTCCAGAATCGCTTTCACCTGGCCGTCCATCAGGGCGATGTTGTTGTAGTGCCTGGCGATATCCTCGCGCACGGTCGCCACATCGGGAAAGTAGGGCGGCACGTCAACCTGATCCGGCTTCACCACCTGGTTCGCGTCCGGGTTGCCGTAATGCTGGGCCCGAAAGCGCTGGAAGTTGAGATATTTGCCGCTGAGCTTTTTGGTGGTGAGTGGGGGGAACACCCCGCTCTCGTGCGTCTGCAGGAAGTTGATCAAGCCGAAGAAAGGTTGGTCGGCCTGCCGGTCCGACCAGCTGGCCTTGCCGCCTTCCCGGTCCCAGATGGTAAAGGGCCCGCTGCCGGCGCGAATCTTGCTGAACTGGTAATCGATCTTGTCGTCGGTGAACGTGAAGTAGCCCGCTGCCCGCAACAGCTCCGGGTAGGCCTTCACCTCGGCCGGCGGCACGGCCTTGTAGCCGCCTGCGGGACGGTTCGACGAGCGCATATGCTGGGCGCCGATGGCGGCGGGATGCATGCCGGTGATCTGCGCGGCACGACTGGGTGCGCAGACCCCGGACGCGGTAAACACATTGGTGAAGCGGACGCCTTCACTGGCCAGCTGGTCGAGGGTGGGTGTGACGGCGACCGGATCGCCAAAGGCGCTGACCCGCGGGCTCATGTCTTCGGCCATCAGCAGCAGGATATTGGGTCGATCTTCTGCGGCAACTGCCGACGAGAAGAACAGTGACATCAGCAGACAAACCAGTTTCGACTTGCCCGTCCAGCCTACGAGTCTGCGCATGAAATCCCCGTTGAAGTGTTGATCGTATGTGTTGATGAACGGGCCCCGCCTGCCTGGGCAGTCAGGGCGCGGTAAGCTTTTTCAGGCGGCTGTCGAACAGCGGCTCGCGGCTTTCCATCCCGGCGCGGTGCGCTTCCAACGCCGCCTGGAGATCCTTGAGGACCTCGGGCCGTTCGGCGGCGACATCGAATTTCTCTCCCGGATCCTCGCCAAGATGGAAAAGCTGTGGCGTTTCGTGGACAGTGCGTTTTGGAGGTCGTCCATAGGCGCCTTCAGAGACCAGGCGCAGCTTGTAGGGGCCCTTGCGGAATGCCTGCAGTTCCCCGCTTCGATAGTAGGCCATGGAGTCGCGCGGGCTGGATTCGCCCATCTTGAGTGTGGCGCTCAGATCCAGTCCGTCGATGCCTTCGACCGGCGGCGCACCGGCAAGGCTCAATGCCGTGGCGAATACATCCATCGCCGAGCCGATGTCGCTGACCACGGCGGGCTCCACCGTGCCCGGCCACCAGAAGATGCCGGGAACGCGCAGGCCGCCCTCGAAGGTCGTACCCTTGCCGTTGCTCAACAGGCCGGCGCTGCCCGCATGCTGCTGCATGGCAAGCCAGGGACCGTTGTCGCTGCTGAAGAACACCAACGTATTCTCCTGCAGCCCCTGCTCCTCGAGCGCCCGGCGAATCTCGCCAACACTCCAGTCGATTTCCTCGATCACATCACCGTATAGCCCGCCGAGACTGCGGCCGGCGAATGCCTCGCTGGCGAACAAGGGTGTATGCGGCATGGCGTAGGGAAGGTAGAGCAGGAAGGGCTGGTCACCGGATTCGCGAATGAAACGCCCGGCCTCCTCGGTATAGCGCCGAGTCAAGTTATGCTGATCCGGGGGGCGCGCCACGAGTTCGTCCGTATAGCTGCCGTCGATGCGGGTACTGCGTATCAGCGGCACATTCCAGTACTCAACCTTCGGGTTGCGGTACTTGGCTGCACGGCCGGCGATCTCCTGATTGACTGCGTCCATTTTGCCCTGGGCACCCAGAATCAGCAGCTCGTCCACCGTCAGGTGCCCCACCCAGTCCATGTCGTTGGAGTAGGGCAGGCCGAACCAGTAGTCGAAGCCGTGGCGGGTCGGCAGCGTGGCGGGGGCGTCACCCAGGTGCCACTTGCCGATGATCGCGGTGCGATAGCCCTGGTCGCGCAATGCCTCGGCCAGGGTCACTTCCTGCTCCGGGATGCCCACGGAATCACCCGGATGGAGTACGGGGAGTCGGCGCCCGAAGAGGCCGGAACGGTTTGGCAGCTTGCCGGTCATCAGTGCGCCGCGGCTGGGTGAGCACACCGGCGCGCCGACGTAGAAATCGGTCCAGCGTTGCCCCTCGTTGGCCAGGGCGTCCAGGTTGGGGGTGCGGTTGTAGGGGTGTCCGTAGCTGCCCAGGTCGCCGTAGCCGAGATCGTCGGCAAACAGGATGACGATATTCGGCGGGCGGGTCGCTGTTTCAACGGCTGAGGATTTCTCCTCTGCCTGGCAGCCGCCAAAAAGCAACAGCCCCGAGAGTACTAAGACTGTCGGGGCGAGGCGTAGGGATGACATGGATAGGCGCATCTCCGTCTGACTTTTTGTTCAGCTACCTGAAATAGTAACCGGCGGTCACCGTCCACATGCGCGGGGCATACCATTGGACATTGTCGGCCGTACCCAGGGTCGCTTCGCCCAGTGCGATCTGGCTGGCGACCTCGTCATCCTCAATATTGCTGACGGCCGCGGCGACATACCAGGTGTCGTCGGCGCTGTTGAAGAGCAGGCGGGCGCCCGTCCTGTGGTAGCTGTCCTCGGATTCAATCTCGCGATTGAAGGCGCTGAAGTACACCTCGTCGGACCAGAAGTAATCCACACTGGCCCTCAGCGAACCGTAGGCAAAGTCCCAGGTATAGGCTGCCGCGAGATTGACGGTGGTCTCCGGTGCGCGTGGCAGTTCGTTGCCCGACAGGTCCTCGAGTAGTTGGCCGGGAATCTGCGGATCGTCAGTGAAGTAGTCAGTAAACTCCGTGTCCTGGAAGGCAAAGTTCGCGCTGAGCTCCAGCGCATCCGTTGGACGTGCGGTGAACTCCATCTCTAGACCCATGATCTCGGATTCGCCGGCGTTGTCGACGACACTGGCCAGGTCACGGATGGTGCGCAACTGCATGTCGTCGTATTCATAGTAATAGGCGCTGATGTTGGCCTGCAGGCGATTGTCGAAGAAGCGGTTCTTCGAGCCTATCTCATAGGCAATGACGGTCTCTTCATCATAGGGGTCCGCGGCTTCGATCTGCAGGAAGCCGCCGGACTTGAAGCCCGTGGATACCGAGGCATACAGCAGGCTTTCGTCTGTTACGAACCAGTCCGCCCCCAGCTTCCAGGTGACCTCGTCCCAGTCTTCGTCCTTCTTGAAACTGGTACCTTGTGCTTGCGTGAATTCCTTGCGGAAGATGTCAGATTCTTTCTCGTCCTCGGTGTAGCGGATGCCGGCCGTCAACTTTATGTCATCGGTAATGCTGTAGGAGGCCTGGCCAAATGCTCCGAACGAATCGACGTCGGTGGTACTCCGGTTACCGAAGTAGGATTCCTGCTCGAGGCCCACGTCGATAGTTGGGAAGAACGGGTAGCTGCTCAAGCCTTCCCCCATATCGGTGAACCAGAAATCCGCGTCGGTTTCCTCGCTCAGCCAGTACAGGCCTACCAGCCACTCCCAGGGGCCCGAATCGGTGGAGGTGAGCTGGAACTCCTGGGAGTACTGCGTGCTTTCCTGAATGCTGAATTCGTCCAGGATGTCGGCATCGGACAGATCTGCATCCCGGACTGTATCGACGTCATTGTCCTGCCAGGCAGAAATCGACTTGAACGCCATCGCGCCCAGGTCCCAATTGAATGTCAGGTAAACGCCCGCGCGTTCGTTATCGCGGTCTGAGAGGCCGTTGGTGCGCAAATCCCACTCATCGTCCGGGTTGGGGGTCGCATTCTCCTGGAGCAGGCGGGGTACGAAAACCGGCGGCGGCTCGGGGTAGGGGCCAATGGCCTTCACGCCCCATCCCGTTCCCTCGCGCGACGCATAGTTGACGTTGAGCGTCAGGTCCATCGTGTCGGTGGGCAGCCACAACAGCTGGCCACGGAAATCGAGGGAGTCCTCGTCGGACAGGTCATCGGCGCCTGGCGTCAGGTCCTCATACCAGCCATCGCGGTCCAGGTACTGGGCGCTGATCCGCGACAACAGCTTCCCGTCTATCAGGGGCGCGTTGAGCACGCCGCGATAACGCTGTTGTTCGTAGTCGCCAAGCTGGACCTCAAATTGCGCGCCGAATTCGTCCTCGGGAGCATTCGAGATCAGGTTGATCGAGCCGCCGGTGGCATTCCGGCCGTACAGGGTGCCCTGGGGGCCGCGCAATACTTCGACACGTGCCAGGTCAAAGAACAACGCGTTGCCGGCGCTTGACCGTGACTGGTAGACACCATCGATATGAAAGGCCACGCCGGGGTCGCCCGTGACCGTGGTGTTTTCCGTGCCGATACCGCGGACCGTGATGCGGGTATTGTTGCCGCTCTGGCCGAAATGCAGGCCGGGCACCGAGGCCGCCATGCTGGCAATGTCGGTAATGCCGCGCTCTTCAAGCATATCGGAGCCCAACGCGGTCACCGCCAGCGGGATTTCCTGTACGCTCTCGGCGCGCTTCGTAGCGGTCACGACAACTTCCTCGATCGCTCGTTGGGCCTGTGCCGGTACCGCCAGCATGGCGATGGCGACGCCGCTGGCGGCTGCTACCACTACGGATTTGGGGTCGAGGTAAAAAGGTACATTTGGCATGACTCTTCTCCTTATTATGGAGTCCATCCGGCGTGTGGATACGCTTTACTTATGAAACAAGTATAGGCTCCAGAAGGCCCGCCGTTCACTGTCTATATCCGTCAGTTGTGTAGCAGCTTCAGACATCCTGCCACGCTCGTTTGGCGCCGATCTGCAACACCTGTTTGCCTGGCGCTGCGCCACTACTGTCCGAGCATGACAATCCTGTTGCAGGATCGGACAAACCTGCCAATTGGCCTGTCCAGCGCTACAGGGCCCGATTTTTATCTGCTAGGTTACGGAATAGGTGCTTTCCCGCGTAACACAGGAATTCCAGGCCATGCCGCGTCGCTTCCCCCATACAGTTTTCTATGTTGCGTTGGCCCTCTGGGCAGCCATTGCCAGCCAGGTCAGCGCCGCTGATGGGCGGCCGAATATCCTGTTCATCATGTCTGACGACCATGCAGCGGGGTCTGTGAGCGCCTACGGCGATTCCCTTGTAAACACACCCAATATCGACAGGATCGCGGACAGGGGTATTCGCTTTGATCGGGCCTACGTGGGGAATGCCCTGTGTGGGCCTAGTCGCGCCACGGCACTCACTGGACTGCATAGCCACGGCAACGGCTTTTACAGCAACGAGTGGTCACCGGATTTCGACGGTCGGCAGCAGACCTTTCCAAAACTGCTGCAGGCGGCGGGCTACCAGACAGCCGTGGTGGGCAAGTGGCACCTGTACAGCGACCCGGTGGGCTTTGACCATTGGGAGGTGCTCAACAATGCCTTTGAGCATGGCACCTACTACAACCCCGAATTCAGGAGCCCCGACGGCGTCGAAAAGACGATCGGGTATGTGCCTGACCTGATTACCGACAGGGCGATCGCCTGGTTGGACTCCATCGGGGAATCCGACGAGCCCTTCATGCTGATGTATCACCACAAAACCCCCCATCGGGACTGGATGCCGGGTCCCCAGGAGTTGAAGGCGTGGAACGAGCAGAGCCGTGTCCCAGAGCCGTCGACGCTGTTGCGCGACCTCAGCGATACGACCCGGGGACGACGGGAAGCCAGGGTGTCGATCGCCGAGACCATGACCGAGCAGGACGTGAAACTCAAGCAGGCGAAATACCTGAACCCTGAGCAGGCACAGCTGTGGGAGCAGGCGTTCGCCGCGGGCAATGACGCCTATCGGGCCGCGAAGCTGTCGGCGGATGACCGCGTGCGTTGGAAGTACCAGCGCTATGTGAAGACCTATAACGCCTCTGTGCAGGGTATGGATCGCCAGATCGGGCGCATGCTGGACTACCTGGATCAGAAGGGGCTCACTGACAACACGCTGATCGTGTATACCTCCGACCAGGGCTTTTTCCTGGGTGAGAACGGCTGGTTCGACAAGCGCTGGATGGACGAGGTCTCGTCGAGAGTGCCCCTGGTGATGCAGTGGAACGGCGTGATTGAGCCGGGAACGACGACCTCTTCCCTGGTTCAGAATATCGATTACGCGCCCACGATACTCGAAGCTGCAGGCGTCGAGGCTACCGCTCCCATGCACGGCGTCAGTCTAATGCCACTCGCCACCGGGGAGTCCACCGGTTGGGAGCGAGATCTTTACTACCACTTCTACGAAAATCCCGGCTTCCATGGGGTGGCGCGGCACTATGGCGTGCGCACTGACCGCTACAAGCTGGTCTATTACTATCGCAACGACGAGTGGGAGTTGTTCGACCTCGTGGAAGATCCGGCGGACCAGCACAACCTGTACGGAAAACCCGGGTATGAGGATGTCGTGAGCGATCTTAAACAGCGCCTGGCGGCGCTGCGCTCACAGTACCAGGTGCCTGAGGAAGACCCGCCTGTGCCCTGGTATCACGGTCCCCTGGTAAGGTTCCTGGAGTGGTGGTTCACCTAGTCACCGCCGACTATGCTTTTTGCTGCAGTAACAATCAGAACAAGGCCAAACCTTGCAGTCTCTCGTTCTCAGCAAAAGCTCCCGGGTGCGCTACGTCATTGGTGCGCTGCTGTATTTTGCCCAGGGCATTCCCCACGGTCTGCTGGCCATTGCCCTGCCGGCCTGGCTGGTCAGTGAAGGAGCCAGCGCCCCCCAGATTGGAACCTATCTCGCCGTAATCGCCTTGCCCTGGGCGTTCAAGCTGGTGACGGGCCCGCTGATGGAACGTTTCGAATTCCTGCCCATGGGCCGGCGCCGGCCCTGGGTGCTGGGGGCGCAGGCGGGATTGTCATTGGCCCTGCTGGCATTGACCCGGGTAGATGATCCCACCGCCCAGATTGGGCTGCTGTCTCTGGTGGGTTTCCTGATCAATTGTTTTGCCGCCACTCAGGACGTGGCCACGGATGGCATGGCCATCGATGTCACGCCGCTGAATGAACAGGGGCGGGTCAATGCCTTCATGAGTTTCGGCAAGGCCATGGGGTGGAGCCTGACCGCGGCGGCCTCGGGAATAATGTTGGCCACCTGGGGCCTGGCCGTGACGGCCATCCTGTCATCAGCCGTCTCCGCCCTGGCGGTGCTGGCGGTCATAGCCGTGCGCGAGCGCGAGGGCGAACGCATTTTGCCCTGGGGTGCCGGCGCCGCGGCCACCTTGTCCACGGCCAGTGAGTCCTTCGGCTCGGTGATGCGCCAGGCCAACAGCGTGCTGTGGACCCGCACCAGCATCGTGGTGATGGGTGTGATGTTCATGGACGGCCTGATCTATGGCTACGGCCAGGCCTTGATGCCGTTTGCGGCGGTCAACCTGTTCGGGTACAGCGCCGCCCAGTGGTCGCAGCTGGTGGCAGGCATGGGCCTGGTGGGGGCTATCTTTGCCCTGGGCCTGGGTCCGCTGATCGACCGCCTCGGCGCCCGCGGCGCGCTGGCCGTCATGATTGCCCTGGTGGGGCTGCACGCCTTTGCCCTGTCGCAAACCCAGCAGCTGTGGGAAAACACGACCTATGTGCGGGTCATGCTCTCACTGTACGTGGTGTTGCTGCCCATCGTGATGGTGGCGGCCATGGCGCTGGCCATGGCGGTGTGTTCCGGGGCGATTTCCGCGACCCAGTTCGCGGTGTATATGTCGGTGGCCAACCTGGGCCATACGATGGGTTCCAAGCTCTACGGCATGGTGGCGGAGCAGGCCACCTATGTGCAGTCCTACGCCTTCGTAAGTGTGCTGGTGGCGGTGATGATCGTGGTGTTGTTCTGCTATCGGCATCAACCGGAAGCGGCGACACCAAAACGTGCACGGCGAGCAACGGTGGGCGTGGCCGGCGCAGGCGCGGTGGCGTTCTGGTCCGGCGCCATTCGCTGCCCCAAATGCCATGCGGATATGGAGCAGGTCCACGTCGACGGCATCGAGGTCGACCGCTGCCGAAGCTGCCAGGGGTTGTGGTTCGATGCAGGAGAAGTAGAGGCGCTAAGCGATAAGCGGGCCGCCGCGGCACTGGATACCGGCGACGCAGCCATCGGCGAGCAGCACAACCTGAATCGCGACTATCCCTGCCCGCGCTGCCACGGCGAGATGCAACGCACCGTCGACGAGCGACAACCCCACATCACCTTCGAAACCTGCATCGAATGCCACGGCGCCTTTCTCGACGCCGGGGAACTGCGCGACCTGGCGGAGTTCACGCCGGGGGAGTTTCTCCGCTCGCTGTTGCCTGGCCGTTAGGGTCCGACCTTACTCCTGCCAGTACTCGTGTTTCACCCAGTCCACTTCCATCACCCACTCGCCCTCCATGGGGCTGTCGGTGATCTTGGCGAAATTGAGTAGCGCAAACATCGGCTCCGGGTAGTCATCACCGTGGCCGACGTTGCGATGCACTTCCTCGCCGTCCACGCGGTAGATCAGGTCACCGCCTGACCACTCCACCGAGTACTCGTGAAATTCCCCCAGCGTGACTGGCCGGTCGACCCGCAGGCTGCGCCAGTCGCCGCCGTCGCAGTTGCCCTCGCTGCGAATGGCGCCGGTGGTGAACTGGTCGGGGCCATGGTCGCCGTGGTGTTCGAAGATGTCGATCTCGCCGGAGCCGGTCATGGGCCAGCACACGTTCTCGTCGGGCTCGTCCACGGGCGGTTCGTTGTTCTGGGCGCCGAGCAGCCACCAGGCGGGGAACATGCTGGCCTGGCCGTTGTTGGGCACCCGCAGCCGCGCGGTCCATTTACCCTGGATGAACTCCTTGCGGTTCTTGGAGATGATGCGGCCGGCCACGTAGGGCGTCGGCGGCGCGGTTTCACCCGCCTTGTTGAGCATGGCGCAGGGGCGCGGCTCGCCCAGGTTGATCAACCGAATCTTCAGGGTCCCGTCGCTGACCTCGCGGGTGCCGTACTCGCCGTCGGGCACGTAGCAGTGTTTCTCCTCGTTCACCCAGATCTGCTGGTCCTGCCAGTTGTCCGGGTTGAAGCTGTCGAAGTCGTCGAAGAAGTCGACTTGCCAGCTGCCACCGGTGGCGGCGGGTTCGGAGGGGGCTGCGGGTTCAGGTTGTTGTCCACAACCCGAAATAAGCAGGCCGAGCAGCGCGGTAGCGAGGTATTTCATCGGGGCTCCCTGTTATTGTGGTGTCGAAATTACCCAGGCAATTAGGATAGCCTGCTGGCAGGCTGGCGGCACCTGTCGCCACAGGAGATTTTTATGGCGGATGAACCCGTACCCACCGGGCTCGAGCTGACCAACCTGGACGAGCGCTTCAAGGAAGACCCGTACCCGGTGCTGAAAATCCTGCGCGAGCGTGAGCCCATCCACCACGACACCACCCTCAACCGTTTCGTCTTCACCGAGTACGACGAGGTCAGGCGCATCCTGCGTGACCCTGATTATGTGTCTGACCCGCGCAAGTCCCGGGAAGACAGCTTCGCCCGCATACTGGTCGGCGACGAGGAGGAAGAGCCGAGCATGCTGCTGGCCGATAATCCCGAGCACCGCCGCCTGCGCAGCCTGGTCAATGACATCTTTACCCCGAGAGCGGTGAACGCCTGGCACGATCGCATTGTCGAAGTGATCGAGGCGCAGCTCGACCAGATCGAGGGCCCGGAGTTCGACCTGATCGCCGACTACGCGGGCCCCGTGCCCACGGTGGTGATTGCCGAGATGATGGGCATTCCCGCCGAGCGCCACGCGGAGTTCAAGCAATGGTCCGACGCGATCATCCCGGTCAGCTTTAACCCGGCGCCCACAGAGCAGCAGCTGGCCGAGGGGGAGGCCGCCTGGGCGGCGCTGTATGCCTTTTTCCGTGAGCAGATCGCGGCGCGCCGCAAGCAGCCCGGGCCGGATCTGATCTCGCAGATGATTTCGGCGGAAGCCGACGGCGAACACCTCAGCGAAGAGGACATTATCAACCAGTGCAACCTGCTGCTGGTGGCGGGCAATGTCACCACCACCGACATGATTGGTAACGGCGTGCGCGCGCTGCTGGAACACCCCGAGCAATTGCAGAAAGTGCTCGCCAATCCCGAGCTTCTTGGCGCCATGGTGGAAGAGGTGCTGCGCTACGATTCCCCGGTGACCAATTCCGGTCGCATCACCCACGAAGATACCGAGATTCGCGGCTGCCCCATTCGCAAGGGTGAAGCGCTGAGTGTGTCGCTGGCCGGCGCCAATCGCGACCCGGCGGTCTATGCCGACCCCGATCGGTTCGATATTGAGCGTGAACAGGTTCCCCATCAGGCCTTCGGCGGCGGCCGCCACCACTGCTTGGGGGCATCGCTCGCGCGACTGGAAGGGGGTGAGGCGATCTATCGCCTGTTGCTGCGCTTCCCGAATCTCGCCTTCAGCGACAAGGGCCTCGAGATGGCCGCCACCCCCACGTTCCGCGGCATGGCCAGTTGCTGGCTAAGTACCGGCGACTAACGAATTCGGGGACAGTCTACTTTTCTCGTTCCATTGCGCTCACTCGATGGCGCATCCCTTTCCTCATTTTCGTTCAGTCTCACGGCATCGCCGACGCCGTCGCTCACTCCTCATTCCAGAGCAGCGATCCGCGCCCGCTCAGCAGACTGCGGACTAGCTCCTCGACCTGGTAGGCCTGTTCCGGCTCACTCACGCGCTGATCCTCCAGTGCCATGCTGTGGCTGACATTGTCGAGCCGCTTCCTGGCGACAAGCGCAGCGCGCTCCTGCACCAGGTCTTCGAGTGGCTCTTTTGGCACAAGGGCATAGACGACTCGGCAGTCGAGCGCATTGGCCGCCCGCTCCAGAGAGGCGAGGGACAGCGTGCCGGCGACTTCGGACTTTTCGATATCAAACGCGCGGGACTGGGTGACACCCAGCCGTTTACCCAGTTGCGCAGTGGTCATGCCCAGTGCCTGGCGAATGGCGCGGACCCAGCCTTTCGGCGGGCGCTCAAATTCCGTTGAATTCCTTAATGAATTCAATCGTTTATCGAGGTGCCTCCGGGCGTTGGCACGGTCACTCGAACGCATATTGTTCACCTATTAGCGATAATAAGGATCTTTATTATCGCTTAAAAACGATAATAAATCGCCCATAAAATCATTTATATGCGATATCTATTAGTACGAAGCAGCCGACGGGATTTTGGTCCCCAAGGAATTTCCCCTAAGGTGCGTCTTATCACCAGAGAGGACCTCTGTTGACGGACGACGACGCGCTGATTCGCGCCGCCCAGGCCGGTGACGCAGACGCTTTCGAAGCATTGCTCGAGGCGCATTACGACACCCTCTACCGCTTCGCCTACAAGTGGAGCGGCAACCCGGCGGACGCGGAAGACATCACCCAGCAGGCCTGCATCAAGCTGGCCCGGGCGCTGTCGTCCTATCGATTCGAGTCCGCCTTCACCAGTTGGCTGTACCGGGTGGTGGTGAACTGCGCGAAAGACTGGGCCCGGGCCCAGGGTCGCCACGTGGGGGAGGAATTCGACGCCGCGGTGGAGCAGGCCGCCGTGGAACGAGGCGCCGGCAGCTCCCACGACGTGGAGCACCGCGCCTTTCTGTGGGAGCTTCTGAAAAAGCTCGACGACCTGCCGGAGGGGATCAAGGAAACCTTGCTCCTGGTCCACGCTGAAGGCCTCACACACGGTGAGGCCGCCGCCGTGCTCGAGGTGAAGGAATCCACCGTGTCCTGGCGCCTGCACGAATTCAGGAAACGCTACCGCCTCGCACTGGCCGAGGGAGGTATTGAGGTATGACTGACGACGACCACATCGACCAGCAATTGCGCGAGCAATTGAACGGCGACATCCCGCCGCCTGACCCCGACGCCAAGCGCCGGGCGATTGCCATGGCGCGCGAGGCGTTTGAGGCCGAGCACGCGCAAGTCCATGAAAAAGAAGAAGAAAAAAAGCCCCAAGGATTCCTGGGTTGGCTGCGTCTCATTGTCGGAAGCAACGACGACAAGGAGAACAGCATGATTCCATTCAACCAGAAGCTTATGTATTCGGGGGTGGCCACGGCCACCGTGGTCGCCGTCGCGGTGGGCATCAGCCTCCAGCAGCCCACTGTACCCGGCGACCCGCAGATTTATATCCCCGGCGGTACCAGCCAGGGGCCGGCTCGCGAACTCGACGAGGTGTTGTCCCGCCCGGTGCCGGGCGAGGGAGCGACGGCTTCGGAGCAGCGCGTGGAAGAACTCAAGGCGGAGCCAATTGCGCAATATGAAATCAAGAGCGATCTGGCTGACAGGCCGGAGCGAGATGCAGACATTGCCGCCAATGTCGTGTCACGGCCGCAGCCCCTGATGGAGGCGGAAGCGGCAGCGGCCGCTCCCGCCGAGCAGGCACGAGGGGCAGCACCGCCGCAGTCCATGGCCAAACGCAGGTCCGATCTCGGCGCCATGTCCCATCTGGTGACCCCCCCGACGGACGCCGGCGGCGTGACCCAAAGCTACGCACAGCCGGAAATCATTCCCATCCCGGTGGTGCCCGGCTACGAGGAAGTGGGCCGCGACAAGTTCGAGGAATTCGAGCAGAACCGTGTGAAGCTGGTGTCCGAGGAGCCGGTCTCTACCTTTTCCGCCGACGTGGACACCGCCAGCTACAGCTTCGTGCGCCGCCAGCTCAATTCGGGCGTGCTGCCGCAGAGCGATGCAGTGCGGGCCGAGGAGTTGATCAACTACTTCGACTACGACTACCTGCTGCCCAATTCGAAGTCGCAGCCGTTTGAGCCGTCTGTCGCGGTGGTGGATTCTCCCTGGGCCGACGGCCGACAGCTGATGCGCATTGGCATCAAGGGCTACGACATCGCGCCGGAGGCCAAGCCGCGTTCCAACCTGGTGTTCCTTTTGGACGTGTCGGGTTCCATGAACAGCGCCGACAAGCTGCCGCTGGTGAAGCAGTCCATGGAGATGCTGCTGTCTACGCTGGATCCGGATGACACGGTGGCCATCGCCGTCTATGCCGGCGCCGCCGGCACGGTGCTGGAACCCACCCCGGTAAGGGAAAAGCAGAAAATCCTCAACGCCATGCGCCAGTTGAGCGCAGGCGGTTCCACCGCCGGCGCCCAGGGTATTCGCCTTGCCTATGAACTGGCCGAGAACCAGTTCGACGAGAACGCCATCAACCGGGTAATTCTCGCCACCGACGGCGACTTCAACGTGGGCATCACCAACCAGCGCGAGCTGCAGTCCTTTATCGAGCGTAAGCGCGACAAGGGGATATTCCTCTCCGTGCTTGGGTTTGGGCAAGGCAACTACCAGGACGCGATGATGCAGACGCTGGCCCAGAACGGTAATGGCGTTGCCGCCTACATCGATACCTTGAGCGAAGCGCAGAAGGTGCTGGTGAACGAGGCCACGTCCACGCTGTTCCCCATCGCCAAGGATGTGAAGCTGCAGGTGGAGTTCAACCCGGCCACGGTCGCCGAGTACCGGCTGATCGGTTACGAGACCCGCCACCTCAACCGCGAGGACTTCAACAACGACGCGGTGGATGCAGGCGATATCGGCGCCGGCCACACGGTAACGGCGATCTACGAGTTCACCCCGGTGGGCAGCGACGCCCGCCAGATTGAGGCGAGCCGCTACGCGCCCAAGGCCGAGGTATCCGGCAAGGGCAATGAGTACGCCTTCCTGAAGATCCGCTACAAGCTGCCGGATGAAGACACCTCGAAGCTGATCACCCGGCCCATCACGAAGAAGGACCGCACCGAACTCTCGGGCGAGACCGGCTTCGCCACCGCGGTCGCAGGCTTCGCCCAGGTGCTGAAGGGCGGCAAGTACACCGGCGACTTCGACTACGACGACGTCATCGAACTGGCCCAGCAAACCAAGGGCAAGGACCCTTACGGCTACCGCACCGAGTTCGTGCAACTGGCCCGTAAAGCCAAGACCGCCGCGGCCATGAAGGCTCGTTAGGGATGGATTCCCGCCTTCGCGGGAATGACGGTAGGCACCCCGTCACCCCCGAGAATGCCGTCACCCCCGCAAGGCCGTCACCCCCGCGAATGCCGTCACCCCCGCGAATTCCGTCACCCCCGCGAATTCCGTCACCCCCGCGAATTCCGTCACCCCCGCGAATTCCGTCACCCCCGCGAATGCCGTCGCCCCCGCAAATTCCGTCACCCCCGCGAATTCCGTCACCCCCGCGAATGCCGTCGCCCCCGCAAATTCCGTCACCCCCGCGAAAGCGGGGGCCCATACTTTCCGCCGCGCGCGCTGATTTTTTTGGACAGACGTTCTAGTCCGTCAGTCGCATTGGCAACACGCCCAGCCGGTCTAAGCTATGACTGGTTACCTATCCCGAGGCAAGCTGGCATGGCGCAATCCTCTGCTGGTGTTTCGAACACACATTACAAGGCCACTCCCTGGATAGCCCGGCTACTTGTGCTGTTCCCCCTGCTCATCCTGAGTGGTGGGTGTACCACCATTGAAGTGACGGAAGGCGCGGATGCCGTTCGCATCGAGCGTCGCTTTGGTTTTGCCTCGGTGCGGCTGCCCGATGATCCCGGCCTGGTAGTGGTCAAGGTCCGGGGCGTGGGCTATGTGCCCGGGCCGATGGGGCATGCCGTCGGCTATACCAACCAGTCCGTCGCCCTGTCGGATGGCGGCTGCGCGATGGTGGTCTGGCCGGATTCCAGTGTTGACCTCGAGCGGCTCTCCCAGGAGCTGGCGGCTATCGAGGGCGTTTGTATTGTCGAGTAAAGAGTGAATTGAGAGGAACGACACATGAGATTTACAGAGACAGTGAGATTTACGCTGCCGGCAGTGCTGGTGCTGATGGCCGGCTGCGCGAGCAACCAGCACACGCCGTTGGTGTTTGGCCAGTCGAATACGCTGGGCATCTCGATTGCCGGGGGCGCCAGCGAACAGGGCGCGGACTTCACCCTGGGATACAAGAGCCGCAATATCGCGATCGTACCGGTGACTGTTGAGACCTCGCCCGGTCAGTCTGCGCAGATCGGCTCTGCCGCAGCGCCGGGGCAGTTCGAGGACGCCTTCTCCGTACTGGGACAATTCGATGTCAAAACCGATACCACCCAGGGCAACGTGGGGCTGGGCACGTTCTTTGCCACGGGCGGCGCCGCCAAGACGCTGGCGGACGGATTCAGTTGCAAGTTGGCGGGGGATGCAAACTTCTGCGATCCCGCCAGGCAGGAGTAGTCACCGGTTGAAGCATGTGTAGGAGGGTTTGATTATGGCTCCACCCAAGGCACCGAAATCACCTAAGGCCCCGAAGGCAAAGAAGGCACCGAAAGCGCCCAAGGCGAAGAAAGCTCCGAAGGCGAAGAAGGCTCCGAAGGCGAAGAAGGCTCCGAAGGCGAAGAAGGCCCCGAAGGCGCCCAAGGCAAAGAAAGCTCCGAAGGCGAAGAAGGCTCCGAAGGCGAAGAAGGCTCCGAAAGCGCCCATGGCTAAAAAGGCGCCAAAGGCTAAAAAGGCCCCAAAAACCAAGAAGTCCCGATAGTATTCCGTCACCCCCGCGAAAGCGGGGGCCCACCTTTGGGAGGTCTACGACCATGGATTCCCGCCTTCGCGGGAATGACGAACAATCCGTCATCGCCGCGAGGCCGTCATCGCCGCGAGGCCGTCATCGCCGCGAGGCCGTCACCCGCGCGAGGCCGTCACCCGCGTAAGGCCGTCACCCGCGTAAGGCCGTCACCCCCGCGAAGGCGGGGGTCCATCTTTGGGAGGTCTACGACCATGGGTTCCCGCCCCCCCGGGTCCATCTTTGGGAGGTCTACGACCATGGGTTCCCGCCTTCGCGGGAATGACGGGGGCTCGCGGGAATGACGGGGGTTCGCGGGAATGACGGGGGTTCGCGGGAATGACGGGGGCTCGCGGGAATGACGGGGGTTCGCGGGAATGACGGGGGTTCGCGGGAATGACGGGGGTTCGCGGGAATGACGGGGGTTCGCGGGAATGACGGGGGTTCGCGGGAATGACGGGGTTCGCGGGAATGACGGGGGCTCGCGGGAATGACGGGGGTGCGCGGGAATGGCGGGGGTGCGCAGGTGTGGCGGGTCTCGCGAACGTGCGGGGTTTTAGAAGAGCCGCTCTACTGCGTCTTCGCGCAGTTCCATCATGGCGGTTTCCAGCTGTTCGTTGGTGAATGGCTTCTGCAGGAAGCGGTAGTCGCCGTGGGACAGGTCTTGCACCAGGTCTTCGCTGTCGATGTAGCCCGACACCACCAGCACCGGTTTCCAGCCCTTTTCGCGGAAGGCTTTCACGGCCTGGCCCGGTTCGCCGTC
Organism: Halieaceae bacterium; assembly: GCA_965601975.1. Classification (GTDB taxonomy): domain Bacteria; phylum Pseudomonadota; class Gammaproteobacteria; order Pseudomonadales; family Halieaceae; genus JANQIO01. Next base: position 3,093,101 of record OZ271856.1, on the reverse strand, counting down.
GGGTAGCACTGCGTCGGTGACGAGCACGTCGAAGTCGGTCTCGGCAATGCGGGCCAGCGCGTCAGACACGGTGACGGCGCTGGTCACCTGGTAGCCCTGCAGGCCCAGCATCTTTTCGAACAGGGTCAGCACGCTGAGGTTGTCCTCGATCAGCAGCACGTGCTGGCCGGGGGGAACGGGTTCGAGGTTCGCCGGTTTATGCTCGAGTTCCTCGGGTGTGGCAATCATGGGCAGTAACAGGCGGCAGGTGGTACCGCTGCCGGGTTCGGAATCGATCTCCACACGGCCGCCAGCGTGCTCCACGGTGCGCTGCACCATAGACAGACCCAGGCCGGTACCTGCCTGTTTGGTGGTGAAGAACTCGGTCAGTGCCCGGGAGCGAGTCTCGGCGTCCATGCCGCTACCGGTGTCGCTCACGCAGATCTGGACAGTGTCCCGCATCAGCTTGCAGCTGATATGCATCACACCGCCGTGGGGCATGGCATCGCGGGCGTTCAGGCACAGGTTGAGAACGGTTTGTTCGAGGGCGCCGCTGGACAGGGGGACGTAGGGCGTGTCTTCAAACGAGGCGCGTATCTCGATGGTTTCCGGGAACAGCCGCTCCAGGTTGGGCACCAGGGCCTCCAGTGCCTGGCGCGGGTTACCGGGTTTGCCGGGCTCCGAGCCCTGGCTGGACAGCGACAACAGCTGCCGGGTGGTGGCCACCGCGCCGCGGGCGGCCTGCTCCATATGCTTCAGCGTATCGTCGCGCTCGGTCTTGTCATCCAGCTTGTGCAGCGACTCGATGCCGCCCACCAGCACCGACAGGGAATTGTTGAAATCGTGGGCCACGCCGCCAGCCAGCTTGCCAATGGCTTCCAGGCGCTGCGACTGCATCAGGGCACGCTCGGTTTCAATGCGCTCGGCCACGGCGGTGGCCTCGCGCTGCCAGGCTTCGCCCAGTTCGCGTTTGATGCGGCCCATGGCAATCACCGCGCCGATCGCCACCACGCAGATCAGCGAGGCAGAGCGCACCCAGTCCAGCACGGTCATCTCCACGTACCAGCTGTCGCCAATCACCCCCGCCAGGTCGAGAATGCCCGCGCCCACGTAGGTGCCCATGAACACACCGACGCCCAGCCAGCGATAGTCCTGCAGTGCCGCCATCATCATCAGCCAGCTGAAGCTGATCACGCCGACACCCATATTGGGCCCGAATTGCAGCATGGCGAAGAAGGCGACCAGGCCGTAGGCCGTCAGCAGGGCTCGCGCGCCCAGTTCCGGGCGATTGCTCGGCAGGACCCACATGGCCACGGCGCCCAGCGCCACCGCCAGCCATTCCAGGGTAAACCACAGCTGGACCTCGCCGGCGAGCCAGCCGGGAAGCATGAAAGGAAGAAACGCGACGGCCCCGATGGCAAAGATGCGCTGCGCGGACTGCACGGTCGAAGCCTTGCGCCGCAGCTGAAATTCAGCCAGCACCTCCTCATAGGTTTTGTCGATACTGCTGCTAATAGGTGTCCCTCAGGTAGTCCATGATGTCATCGGACTCGAACATCCCTGTCCCGGTGTTCGGGTCATAGAGGTAGGGGATTCCCTGGCGGCCTTCTTTCTCCAACAGCGCAATGCGGTTGGGCAGCTGGCTGTCGGGTTCGATACCGAGCGCATCGCGCAGTTTCGGCGGCAGCCACTCGCCGGCCTCGCTGCGACCGCAGCTGCGGAGGATGTAGGGGATTTCCATCTGGCACAGCAGCTCCCGAACGGGCCGGGCGAAGGGGCTGCCCTCGAAGCTGTACAGCTCCAGCAGCACTTCGGGTGGCTGTGACTTCAGGGCGTGGGTGCCGCGGGTAATGCGGGCGACGCTGGCCAGGCTGGAGGAGATTTTCTGTGCGGTACCAATGCGCCACTTCAGTGGCAGCCTGCCGCCACCGTACTCGTCGTACAGGTAGCGGACAATCTCCATGCTTTCATACATCTCTGCCCCGGTATTGGGGTCGATCAGGAACGGAAACTGCGCCTTGCCGCCATGCTCGATCACAAACGGCCGGAAACGCTCACCGCCCTTGGGGCAGGGGTAGACCTCGGCGTCCAGGTCCAGCTCGGTCAGCACTTCCCGCACCAGCCGGCAGTAGGGGCAGTTTTCGAATTCGTACAGCTTCAGCAGCTGCGCCGGCTTGCCGCTGCCGGCGCGGGCGCGAATGCCCTGCCAGCCGCGCAGGCCGGAGGCGAGGGTGGAGGTGAACAGGTCGGCGGTGCTACTCATGGATTATTCCCGAATCATTGCAACATCATGATTACGGATATGGGGGCTGATTGTCTCAAATGAAAGGCTAGTCGTCCTGCCACTCGAATACCTCGGAAAACCCCCGCTCCATCAGGTCTTGAATCAGGCCCTGGGTCGACTCGGTGTCATTGACGTGAGGGAAGTCGCCCTCAGGCACCGGTACGCCGAGGAAGTCGCAGAGCGGCTGCCAGCCGTCCTTCGGCTCGAAGGTCAGCAGGCGCTCCTCGGGGATGTTGGCCTGCACGTCGGCGATATGCTGTTCAAAGCAGTAGAGCAGGTGCTCGCGGTCGTGCATCCTGCCGTCGAAGTAGCCGTTGATGGTGGCGTCCATGAAGCCCGCCGCCTCAGAGGTGGCCAGCCACTCGATCCACGTGGGCTGGAAGATCGTGGCCTGGGTCGAGTCGAACCACTTTTCGGCGTCGCGCACCCCGAGAATCACCTTCGCATCCGGGTAGTAGGCGGCCAGCTCTCGCCAGCTGGTGGCGGCGGGAAAGTCCACCGTCGCCTGGAAGCCCTGGAAGATGGCGTCCCAGGCCGGGTTGCCGCGGCGGGCTTCCTCCCACAGCCGGAAGTGGGTGTCGCCCCGGGGAAAGCACTCCACCATGTGGTAGCAGGGGCCGAAACCGATCTGCTCCAGGGCCACTTTCAGGCTCCAGGTGCCGGTGCGGCCGAAGCCGGCGCCGATGACTTTGAGGGCCATATCAGCCCTCCTTTTGCGGAAGCTGGCTCATGTACTGGTTCATGTCGAAATAGTCGCGCCAGTGGGTGATCTTGCCGTCCGCCAGCTCGAAAATGCCCATGACCCGCAGGGTGATGGTGTGATTCCCGATCTGGAAGCGGTCCGAGCGCTCATTCAGCACCAGCCCGTCCCGGGTCTCGGCCTGGTGGTGCACCTCGAAATTCACCTGGTCCGGGTCGGTCATGAACATCTCGATCACGCCGCGTATCTGCTCCTTGCCCACATTGGCCGGATCCATGGGAATATTGTGGTAAATGGCGTCTTCGGCGAAGAAATCCATGATGGAATCCACATTGCGGGTGGCCCAGCAGTCGCAAAAGGCGGTAATGGTGTCGTAGTTGCTCATGGTGTGAAACCCTTCTCGTTTTGCCCGAAGTGTAGCAGTCATGCGGGTTTCAGGGGCCCGATAGTGTTAAGAACGTCTCACTGTGGCAGACTCGACGTGTTGCGTCCCTTGACGATGGGTTATGTTGGAGCCCATGGAAACTGATCTTCCCATAGCCGAGATCCTGCCGCGCCTGTCGGCGGTGTTTGAGGACCACCTCGACGCCGTCCTCGAGGCCCCGCCGGGTGCCGGCAAGACGACCATCGTGCCGCTGCACATGCTGACGGCGCCGTGGCTCGAGTACCGCAAGATCCTGGTGCTCGAACCCCGGCGGCTGGCGGCGCGCACGGCTGCCCAGCGCATGGCGGCGCTGGTGGGGGAAGACGTGGGCGAAACCGTCGGCTACCGCATTCGCCACGGCACCAAGGTGTCCTCCAACACCCATATTGAGGTGATCACCGAGGGCATCCTCACCCGCATGCTGCAGGACGACCCGACCCTGCCGGGCGTGGCCATGGTGATCTTTGACGAATTCCACGAGCGCCACCTGCACTCCGATGTGGGCCTGGCGCTGCTGCTGCAATCCCGGGAGCTGTTCCGCGACCCGGAAGACCCGCTGCGCATCCTGGTCATGTCCGCCACCCTGGACGGGGTGGGCGTCGAAGAGTTGATCGACGGCCCGGTATTGCACTCAGAGGGCCGCCAGCACCCGGTGGAGATCCACTACGGCAAGAGCCGCAAGTCCGGCGCCTCTATTGTCGAGCCGGTGGTGTCCACCATTACCAAGGTCCTCGAAGACCCGAAGAGCGGCAGCGTGCTGGTATTCCTGCCCGGCGAACGGGAAATTCGCGATGTGCAGGCGGCGCTGCCGGCCATGCCCGGCGTGATCGTGCGGCCGCTGGCGGGGGCCCAGGCCCTGTACGACCAGCAGCAGGCCATCGAACCGGCGCCGCTGGGGGACCGCAAGGTCGTATTGTCGACCAATGTCGCGGAATCCTCCCTCACCATCGACGGTATCAGTGTCGTGGTCGATTCCGGCCTGGAGCGAGCGCCCCAATACGACCCGGTCACCGGCATGACCCGGCTCTATACCCGCCGTATCAGCCGGGCCTCGGCTGACCAGCGCGCGGGCCGCGCCGGCAGGCTCGGCCCCGGCAGGTGCTACCGGCTGTGGAGTGAAGAACAGAACAGCCAGCTGATCCTGCAGTCGCCGCCGGAAATGCTGCAGGCGGACCTGTCGCAAATGGCCCTGCAACTGATTGCCTGGGGCGTTGACGATGTGTTTTCCATGGGTTGGCTGGACCTGCCGCCTGCGGGGGCCTGGGCCCAGGCGGTGGAACTGCTGGAACAGTTTGGTGCCATTACCCGTTCCTCCGGCGGTGCCTGGGTGGCCACCAAGGAAGGCGAACAGATGGCGCGGCTGGCGACCCACCCGCGCATTGCCCATATGCTGCTGCGGGCCTGCAAGTGGGGCCTGAAAGACGAGGCCTGCGCCCTGGCCGCCATTATGGGCGAGCGCGACCCGTTCCCGGAAGTGGGGGCGGATGTCGAGCAGCGCATCGACATGGTGCTGGAACGCACGGCCTGTCCGAAGGGCCAGGGATACTGGCTCACTCACCTGCAGCGGCAGGTGCCCTATTACCAGGTCATGTGCCGTGGGGTTCCCATGGGCGTGGCCCAGCACGCCAATGTCGGCGCGCTGATTGCCGAGGCCTACCCGGACCGCATTGCCAGGCGCCGTCAGGAGCGTGGCCATATTTACCAGTTGGCCAACGGCCGTGCCGCGGCGCTGGACCCGTCCGACCCGCTATGCAACCAGGAATGGCTGGCGGTGGCGGAGCTGGGCGGCCAGATTGGCGCTGCCCAGGATCGTATCTGGCTGGCGGCCCCGCTCAATCCCGGGCTGTTCATGGGCCTGCTGTCGGAAGTCATCGAGACCGCCGACCGGGTCGAGTGGGACGACCGCAACGAACGCTTCGTGGCGGAACGCCAGCGCCGTATCGGTGCCCTGGTGCTGGCCCGGGAATCGCTGGAAGACATTCCCAGCCGCGCCCGCCAGCAGGCGCTGCTGGAACTGCTGTGGGCACGCGGCCTGGGGGTACTGCCCTGGGAAGACGAACACTACCAGTGGCAGGCGCGGGTGAACATGCTGCACCGGGAACTGGGAGAACCCTGGCCCGATGTCAGCAACGATGCGCTGATGGCGCGACTCGAGGAGTGGCTGCTGCCCTACCTGGTAGGGATCGACAAACTGGAAGATTTCAAGAAGCTGGACCTTAAAAGCATTTTCACCTCCATGCTGCCCTGGCCGCTGCCGAAGGAACTGGAGGAAAAGGCACCTGAACGGTTCACCGTGCCGTCAGGGTCCCACGTGAAGATCGATTACACCCAGTCTCCCCCGGTGCTGGCGGTGAAGCTGCAGGAGATGTTCGGCTGCACGGAAACGCCCACGGTGGAGGTGCGCAAGGAACTGCAGGGCCGCTATCCCAAACACCCCTGGCCCGATGACCCCATGTCCGCGGAGCCCACCTCCAGAACCCGCCGCCAGGCCTAACTCCTGGGCCCCCGCTTTCGCGGGGGTGACGAAAACGAGCACCCGTCATACCCGAAAAGTGGGGCAGGCCCTTCCCGTGAGCACCCGTCATTCCGCGAGCCCCCGTCATTCCCGCGGAAGCGGGAACCCATGGTGTGCCAACGGGCAAATGGACCCCCGCCTTCGCGGGGGTGACGAGTGCGACATTCCGTCATACCCGAAAAGCGGGGCAGGCCCTTCCCGCGAGCACCCGTCATTCCCGCGAGCCCCCGTCATTCCCGCGAGCCCCCGTCATTCCCGCGGAAGCGGGAACCCATGGTGTGCCAACGGGCAAATGGACCCCCGCCTTCGCGGGGGTGACGTAAACGAGCTCCCGTCATTCCCGCGAAGGCGGGAATCCAGTAAGGTCTGCCTTCGACCCGAAGGAGCCATCATGACCCGAACTGCATTCACACTCGCCGCGCTACTTGCCGCCGCGCCCCCCCTCACAATGGCCGATGACCATCTACCCGACCCGCTGGCCGCGGGCTGGAAGGGGGAGCCGGTGTGCGAAAAACTGCATGAAGACGAGAAGCTCAGGCTGCTGCGGTGCACGTTCCCGCCGGGGGTGGGTCATGAGAAGCACTTTCACCCGCGCCATGTGGGCTACGTGATTGCCGGTGGACGTATGCAGATCACCAATGCCGAGGGCACCCGGGTGCAGGATGTGCCTACCGGCATTGCTTTCTCCAACCCGGAGGGCATTCCCTGGCACGAGGCGGTCAATATCGGTGAGACCACTGCCACCTATTTGATGATCGAGCCGAAATAGGGATGGGCCCCCGCCTTCGCGGGGGTGACGGAAAGCACCGCGGGGGTGACAACGTTCGTCATTCCCGCAACGATCCGTCATTCCCGCAACGATCCGTCATTCCCGCAATGATCCGTCATTCCCGCAATGATCCGTCATTCCCGCGAAAGCGGGAACCCATGGTGTGCCAGCGGAAAATGGGCCCCCGCCTTCGCGGGGGTGACGGAAAGCACCGCGGGGGTGACAACGTTCGTCATTCCCGCGCAGGCGGGAATCCATTTGTGACGGCCTCAGGCGCCCTCATCCTGCCCGCGCTGTTCGCGCATTTCCTTCCGGCGGGCGCGGTGCTCCTCCATCACCGCGCGCTGCTCGTCTGACAGGATCGAGCGCATCTGCTCGCGCTTTTCCGCGCGGCTGCCTTCGCCCTGTTTGATGGCGCGCATCTGCTCGACCTGCTCGTCGCTCAGGTCCAGGTGTTCCTGCATGCGCTGGATGCGCTGCTCCGGGTCGCCGCCGCGGTGTTTCTGGTGGCCGCCGCCGTGATGGTCCGCCAGGGCCAGGCTGGTGCCGGCGATGATGGCCAGCGCGCTGCCGTAAACCAGGAATGCTTTTTTCATGGGTTTCTCCCGTGTCCGTGTATGGGCGTATTCAAGCACTTCTGCGCGTTAAGTTGCGGTGTCAGTTGGCAAAGAAATGTTAAGCCCCGCGGCTATTGATACAGGTCAAATGCCCGCCCGGTTGTCATTTGCGGCCCATTGTTTTGTCGAAAAATGGACGCATATTTTAAGTAAGAGGCCAGTGTCAACGGCTAGTAAGAGGAGGAAACCATGTCACTGATTCCACGCGGTAGTTTTTTCGATACGGATCGTTACTTCGATGACTTCTGGGCGCCGGTGCGCCGGGAAGGCGAGAGCGCGCAGGCGTTTTTTGCGCCCCGGGTCGACGTTAAGGACAAGAACGACCACTTCGAGATTACGGCAGAGTTGCCCGGTGTGGACAAGGACGATATCCACCTGACCCTGGCAGACGGCGTGCTGACGCTCGAGGCCGAAGCCAGGCAGGAAGACAAGGAAGAGAAAGACGGCAAGATCATTCGCCAGGAGCGGCGTTACGGCAAGATGATGCGCAGCTTCAACCTCGGCAGCGAGGTTCACGAGGCGGATATCAGCGCCGAGTTCAAGGACGGCGTGCTCAAACTGCGAGCCCCGAAGCGCACAGAACCGGCACCCACCACCCGGCGCATCAGCATCAACTAGGGATCATTCCCGCGTCCATTCCCGGCCCCGCAACCGCGGGGCCGCATTTATATTGCGTTAATAAACGAAAGTATTAGTTCGTCTGGCGGATTTGTTTCGCTCGTGACAGTTATAAGCTCAGGAAAATTCTATACTATGTGCGAGGCGGCACCTTGTCGGCTCTGGGGGCGTTGGTATTTCTTCAATGGCGATAAAGGCAGTAGATTCATCCCAGGTCCAGGTTTATACCTCGTCTGACCTGCGGCTGTATTTTGAATCGCCGTTCGCCAGCTGGATGGAGCACTACGCGAAGGCCGTGCCCAACAGCGATGTGGTTTACTCCGCCGACGCGCCCGAACCCGACACGCCCCCCGCGACCGAAAACCGCCGCTTTGTGGGGCAGCTGCGCCAGCGCGGCCACACCATCGTCGAAGTCGACCCCGAAGGCGGCCTGGCCCGCCGCCAGATGGACACCGTCAACGCCATGGGCGAGGGCACCCAGTTCATCTTCGACCCCTGGCTGGTGGTACTGCCCATGGCGGGCTCCATCGATTTCCTGATGCGCAATAGCGGTCGTTCAGTGCTGGGCGACTTCCACTACCTGCCGGCGCGACTCTGCCAGGACACCGGTGAACTCGCCGACCTGCCCATCGAGCTATGCTTGCTGGTCGACATGCTGGAACAGATCCAGGGGGTCAGCCCCGAGGAGATCATCCAGATCACCGAGCCCAACAGCGCTAACCCGCACATCAACCGGGTCAAGGCCGCGCCGTTCATGGCCGAGTACCGGGCCCTGCGCGACGACTACCTGCGCAGCCAGCGGGAATTCGATCCCAACAGCCCGCCGCCGAATCCGGCCCAGTCCCGGCATTTCGGCCGCTGGACCAAGTTTGCGGAGAAGATCCTGGCCCGCCAGCAGTTTGGCGACCCGGCTTTTTAGCAAAAACCGCCGCAGCGCTAGCCCTTAGCCGCCACCGCGTCCATATCCTTTAGCCCCAGCCCGCCCTTCGGGCGGATGAACAGCGCCTCGCAGGTGGCAGTGACCTCGTCGTTGGCGCGCATTTCTGCCTGTATCAGGGTCTTGCGGCCTTCGACGCTGTCCAACCACCCTTCCAGCTTCAGCTCGACGTTGAGCGGGGTGGGGCGGTGGTATCGCACCGTCAGCCGCCCGGTCATGCCGGGCTGCTTGCCCACCATCTGGGCCATGCCCATGAACTGGTCGAATATCGCCGCCACGTAGCCGCCGTGCACATGCCTGGGCGGCCCCTCGTAGGCCCAGCCCATGGTGACCGTGCCAAATGCGCGCTCGCCTTCCAGCCACATGTTGAGGCCCGGGGCCAGCGGGTTGCTCCAGCCCGCCACTGCGTTCAGCTCGTGGTTTACCTCACCCCGCTTGCCGTGGTTGCCGTCCATGTGGAAGTCGAGCTGGCCGTAGAGGCGGGGTTCCTTGGCGAACTGCCGGGCCTGCAGTTCCAGGCGCTCGGCAATATCGTTCATGTCCTCCACCGAGGGGGTGGAAGTGACCAGCACATCGGTCAGGTCCCGCAGGGCCTGGGCCACGCGGCGCTTGGCCTCCCAGTGTTCCGAGAAGGGCGGGCTGATGTCTTCCGAGGCAAAGGGGTTGAAGAGGGTGTCGTCCATCACGGCTCCCTGGGGCGATGAGAGGTTGGAAAGCGCTTAATTATACTGCGCGTGCGACACGGACAGGTGCTTCTTGGCCACCGAGTTCAGTTTGAGAATGTAGGCCTGGTAGTCTTCTTTCAGGCCCATGAGCTGTTCCTGGTACTCGCGCTGCTCGCCGCGGGAATAGGTGTTGATGTTCTGGCTGAGTTCGTCCATGCCGTTTACCAGCACATCGCCGCGTACCTTCAGCGCGGAATCGTACTCTGAGAGGATGGCCACCTCGGTGCGGATGAGCGAGGCAGAGGCCAGCAGGATCTTGCGGGTCTCCCGGTCAGGCGGCCTGCCCTGGGTCACCACCTCGGACACCTCGGCCACGTAGTTGGCGAAGTTGTCCTTGATGCGGTTGCTGCCGCCGGTCATGAACTGGATTTCCAGGTTGAACGCCGCCTCGCGCTCCATCTGCTCGCGTTCGGATTCGGTATAGAAACCCTGGATGGCAAAGAAGATCGCCGCCGCCACGATGCCAAAAATCCCCATCGCGACAACGTCCTTTACGAACTCTTGCTTGGCAAGTTCACTGAGTGTAGGCATAGCCTCACTCCGGCCCTACTGGTCCATCTGCACGTACATTGCGCGCAGCTCGTTCTTTATGTGTTTCAGTCCGCCCGACGCCCGTAGCCTGGCAGCGGGGGACTGTTTCCCTGTTCTTCAGCTTTTACAGCTACCGGTAACTCTAGGTGATTAACTTGCGTCTGGCAAACGCGAAACTATGGATTATGTAGTGGTAACTAACCAAAAATCAGGGAGTTATCGCAGCTGGGCAAAGCATTGACGCAGCTGGCCTACGAATAGCTCAGGCTGTTCGAAAGCGGCGAAATGGCCGCCTTTCTCCATGTTTTCCCAGTGAATGATGTTGCTGTAGCGCTTCTCGGCCCAGCGCCGGCTGCAGCGGAAAATCTCCTTGGGGAAAATCGAGGCCCCCACCGGCATGTTGATCGGGTTCAGGTTGGGGCTGTTGAAACTCTCCCAGTACAGCCGTGCCGAGGAGGCGCCGGTGTTGGAGAGCCAGTACATCATCACGTTGTCCAGCAGCTCGTCCTTGCTGAGCACGTTTTCCGGGTGGCCGTCGCAGTCCATCCAGCTCCAGAACTTCTCGACGATCCAGGCCATCTGGCCCACCGGTGAATCGGCGAGGCCATAGCCCAGGGTCTGGGGGCGGGTGCTCTGCTGCTTGGAATAGCCCGAGTCCCACTGGCTGTAGTGGTCCATGCCGGCCAGCGCCGACTGTTCGAACTCGGTCAGGTCCGCCAGGTCTTCCTCCCCGGGCGGGGCGATGGGCATGTTGATGTGGATGCCGGCGCAGTGCTCGGTCTCGCTGACGCCCATGCACTGGGTGACCAGCGAGCCCCAGTCGCCGCCCTGTGCCACGTAGCGGTCGTAGCCGAGCCGCGCCATGAGTTGGCCCCACATGGTGGCAATCTTTTCCGCCGAGGTGCCGGCCGCCGTGGGTTTGCCGGAGAAGCCGTAGCCCGGCAGGCTCGGCACCACCAGGTGGAAGGCGTCGTCGGGATTGTCGGGGTTGGTGAGCGGCTCGATGACCTTGTGGAACTCGACAATGGAGCCCGGCCAGCCGTGGGTGATGATCATCGGCAGGGCATTGGGGTGAGGGCTCTGCACGTGCAGGAAGTGAATATCGACGCCGTCGATATTCGTCATGCAGGGGTTCCAGTGGTTGAGCTTCGCCTCCCAGCGCTTCCAGTCGTACTGGTACTCCCAGTACTGGGCCAGCTCCTGGGTGTAGGCCAGCGGAATACCCTGGGTCCAGTCGTCGACGACCTCTTTCTCCGGCCAACGGGTATTGCCGAGGCGGTTCTTCAGATCGTCGAGGGCGTCCCCATGGATGTCGATTGTGCAGGGGGTGATGGCGTCGCTCATGGCCAGTTCCTAAAAGGGGTCAGTAGTCCATTAGTGTAAAGGGTACTGACCCCTTTATGGGAGTGGGCGGAGGGATGGACCCCCGCCTTCGCGGGGGTGACGTAGGGGTTCGTCATTCCCGCGGAAGCGGGAACCCATGGTGAGCCACCGGGTAAATGGGCCCCCGCCTACGCGGGGGTGACGGAGCTTGCGGGGGTGACGGTGGAGCACTCGTCATACCCGAAGAGAGGGGCAGGCTCTTCCCGCGGAAGCGGGAACCCATGGTGAACCACCGGGTAAATGGGCCCCCGCCTACGCGGGGGTGACGATGCTACGCGGGAGTGATGATGCTCGCGGGGGTGACGTAGGTGTTCGTCATTCCCGCGGAAGCGGGAATCCATGGTGAGCCACCGGGTAAATGGGCCCCCGCCTTCGCGGGGGTGACGGAGCTGCGCGGGGTGACGGGGCTACGCTGCTTTGTCGCCTGCGTGGTCCTGGTCCCAGTTGTCGAGGATCTGGCGCAGTTCCTCGCGGGCCTCGTCGGACTCTTTGGTGGAGCCGGTCAGGTGCGTGGTGCGCGGTTCCCGGTCCAGGAACAGCTTGCCGGAGATCTGGCCCGCCTCGGTGGCGACCGCCATCCAGTTGATGGTGTCGGCGCCTTCCTCGGGGGTGCGCAGCACCAGCCGGGTCAGCTTGTGGAATTCCGGCAGGGCGGACTCCACGCCGGGGGTGTCGGCCCAGCCCGGGTGCATGGCGTTGACGACGATGCCGTCGTCGGCCCAGTCCTCGGCCCACTGCTCGGTCTTGATCATCAGCGCGCGCTTGCAGCGGGCGTAGGCGACGGAACCGGAGTAGTCGTCATCCTCGGTGCTCTGCAGGTCCCACTGGCGCAGCTTCTGGGAGTACATGCCCCCGGAGACCACGTTGATTACGCGGGATTCGCCGCGGGCTTTGGCCGCCTTTTTCATCAGCGGGTACAGCCCCTCGGTCAGCTTGTAGGGACCCAGCAGCAGCAGGGCAAAACTCTGTTCCAGGCCCTCGCTGGTTTCCTGGCGCGGGTTGAACAGGGCGCCGGCGTTGTTGATCAGCACGTCGATCGGCTTGCCGGCCTTGGTGAGGTTGGCAATGACCTTGTCGACGTCCGCCATCAGGCTCAGGTCGGCAATCTCCAGGTGGATGTTGGGGTTGCCGCTGCGGGCTTTCAGGTCCTTGACCAGGGCCTGCCCTTTGTCCTTGCTGCGCACTACCAGGGTCAGCTCGGCGCCGCGGTAGGCGAGGAACTCGGCGCTGGCCTTGCCCAGGCCCGCTGTAGCTCCGGTCAGTACAACGTGCCGGTTCCCCATGTAGCGGGACATGGGATTAAACAGCTTCTTCTTGCCGCGCTTGTAGCCGCGCTTGGTGAAGCGGCTCAGCGCTGTCGGCACGAAGCGGTCGGCCCGCGCGTTCTCGGCGGAGATCTCCGGGGCCTCGTACTCATCATCCAGGGCCTCTTTCAAACCCTGCTGCACCGACGCGTAGCCCATCCGCTTCAGGCCGGGCTCAGCCTTCGAGGCAAAGCGCTCGAGCCAGGGCTTCCAGGTAAACACAGCGGTGTAGTCCAGCTCACAGCCCGTCTTCGTCGGCGTGACGGTGATAGTGTCCTCGACCTCGAAGAAGCGGCCGCGGCCGACCAGCACGACCTTGCTGTCGGGCTCGTATTCGATGATCTCGTATTCCAGCGGCAGGTTGCCGAAGGGGGCCTCGCAGACCACCTTGAAGCGGCTGCCCACGCCCACGGGCTGGTCATCCAGGCGGGCGGTTTCGATGGCGGTAGAGTCCCACTCTTCGCAGGTCGAGAAGTCTGCCACGTAGCGGAATACTTCGTGCGCGGGGCGATCAATCTGTATAGTTTCGTTTAAGGTTGTCATGTCAATGAACCAGTACACATTAGTTGTACAAAGATACGACGAAACGACCGATTTCGATCACTGATCTTCGGTCAAATCGAAGGCGTATGATGACGTTATGAACATCCTGATGACGGGCGGTACGGGTTTTATCGGCAGCGCTTTGGTGCCGAGGCTGCTGGCGCGTGGCGATACCGTCACGGTGTACACCCGCAGCACCGATCACGACGATGATGAAGGCCTGCGCTTCATCAACGATCTCGACCAGATCAACCCGGGTGAGTACTTCGACGCCTTCATCAACCTGGCCGGTGAGAGCATTGCCGGCGCTCGCTGGAGCGAGGCGCGCAAGCAGGTCCTGGTGGACAGCCGCATCGGCACCACCCGGCAGCTGCGCACTCTGGCCGAGCGACTGGAGCGCCCGCCCGCAGCCCTGTTGAGCGCTTCGGCAATCGGCTATTACGGGCCCCAGGACGATACGCCGCTGGGCGAAGACGCCGCCACCGTGGACTGTTTTTCCCACCGGCTCTGTGTCGACTGGGAAGCGGAGGCAAACACCTTCGAAGCGCTCGGGACCCGTGTCGTCCTGATGCGGCTGGGTGTGGTGCTGGGCCGCGGCGGCGGCGCTTTCGATGAACTCAAGAAGTCGGTGCAGTTCGGCGTCGCAACCTATCTGGGCAGCGGCCGCCAGTGGTTGAGCTGGGTGCACCGCAATGACGTGTTGGCCGCGATCGAGTTCCTGCTGGATCACGGCGAGGTGGCCGGCCCTGTCAACCTGACGGCGCCGGAGCCGGTGACCAACCGGGGTTTTTGCGAGGCCCTGCGCAAGTACCGCACCAGTTTCATTGCCCTGCCGGTGCCGGGGTTTGTCATGCGCGTGGCGATGGGGGAGTTGGCCGATGAGCTGCTTCTCACCGGGCAGCGCGTGTTACCGCACAAGCTGGAGACTGCAGGTTTCGGGTTTACCTATCCGACGCTGGCCGAGGCGATTCCGTCTCTTCTAGCCGGTTGACGCCGGCTGGCTGAGGGCTCCGTTGGCCAACTGATCCAGCACGTCGGCTGCATCCTCTTCGACTTTCAACGTCACCAGTTCATCGGCGCGGGTGTGACCGCGATTGATGATGACGATGGGCTTGCCCGCCGCATGGGCCTGGCGGGCGAAACGAAACCCGGAATACACCATCAGTGACGAGCCCGCCACCAGCAGGCCGTCGGCGTCCTCGATGGCGCGGGTAATGCGATCCACCCGGTCCCTGGGGACGGTGCCGCCGAAGAACACCACGTCCGGCATCAGCGTACCGCCGCAGACCCGGCAGTCGGGCACGGTCATGTCATCCACCACCGCATCTTCCACCTCGGCGTCGCCATCCGGGCGAATGGCGGCGATGGTCGCCTGCCAGTCCGGGTTCAGGGTATTCAGTTCCTGCTGCAGGTCATCGCGGGCGATGTCGGCGCCGCAGTCCAGGCATTTGACCCGGTCCAGGCGGCCGTGCAGGTCGATCACTGCCCGGTGGCCGGCACGCTGGTGCAGGCGGTCCACGTTCTGGGTTGCCAGCAGGTCGATATGCCCGGCCTGCTCCAGGGCGGCCAGCGCGTGGTGGGAGCGGTTGGGCTGAGATTCCGCCACGTAGGTCCAGCCCGCCATGCTGCGGGCCCAGTAGCGACGTCGCGAGGCCTCGTTCTCGATAAAGTCCCGGTGCTGGATCGGGTCGCTGCGCTGCCATTCGCCGCGGTCGTTGCGGTAGGTGGGGATTCCGGAGGCGGCGGAAATGCCCGCGCCGGTGAGCGCCACCCAGCGCGGATGGCGGTCGAACAGTTCCTGCAGCCGGCTCACTGCTCCGCGCACTCCCCGCAGCCGTACAGGCGCTGGTAGCGCTTGCGGGCCCAATAGCGGTAGGCGATATCGGCGAGCGGACCGATCAGCGGCCAGCGCAGCACCTTGAAGAACAGTCCCCAGCGGGTATGTGCCCAGGCGCCGACCGTCGCATCCACGCCGACCAGCCAGCGGCCGTCCCCGGTTTTCATATGCAGGTTCGAGAGCATTTCGAGCCGGGTGGGTTCGCCCTGCGCCTCCGGCACCTCGTGAAGGTCGACCAGGGCCAGGCCGTCGTCGGCAATGCGGGTCAGCAGCCGCACTTCCCGCATGCACAGGGGGCAGTTGCCGTCGTAGAACAGTGTGTCTTGCTCAGTCATGGTTTGATGATATCGGATTCTGTGGTTTCATCACCGCTCCCATTGATACCCGCGGAGACGCAGTGATGATCACCCTGCACGGATTTTCCTTCAGCAACTACTACAACGTCGTCAAGCACGTGCTCATGCACAAGGGCATCCCCTTCGAGGAGGACCTGCAGTTCGGCGGCACCGAGGAATACCGGGCCATCAGTCCCGCGGGCAAGATCCCGTCCATGACCACCGCCGACGGCGGACACCTCAGCGAGACCACGGTGCTCTGCGAGTATCTCGAAGAAACATTCCCCGACGTTCCCCTGTACCCCGCAGATGCCTACGCCCGGGGGCAGGTGCGGCAGGTCATGAAAATCTCCGAGCTGTACCTGGAATTGCCCTGCCGGCGGCTGATTCCCTTCGTGTTCACCAATACCGACGCCCCGGAACCGGTGATTGCCGAAATCCGCGAAGTGGTCACCGAGCGGGGTATCGACGCCATGAACCGGATTTGCAGCTTCGACCCCTACGTGCTGGGCGCCGAGATCACCCTGGCCGACATCTACCTGCGCTATGTGATGGCGGTGGTGGGCATTGGCGGCGAGAAGATGGGCTGGGATATCGGCGCCGAGATCAACGGCCTCAAGGACTGGCAGGCGCGCATGGCGGACACCGATATCGCCCGCAAGATCGACGCCGACCAGGAGGCCAACGGGCCTGCGTTCTTCGGCCACCTGAAAGAGCGGTTCGGGATCTAGCATTTTCAGCCGATGCGCCTGAGCGGCCGGTCCGGCTTGGCGTAGCTGAGTCGGGCCAGGGGCTCGGTCCGGTAGTAGTGGTCCAGCCCCGACACCACCACGCTGTCCAGCTGCCCCAGGTCGATGGCGCCGTCCTCGCCGACGCAGCCGTCGGCCATTCTCACTTCCACGATTTCCCCGATCACCAGGTGGGTGCCGTTGATGGCCAGGTCGATGGTGTCACGGTGCTCCAGGCCGATCTGCAGCCGGCTCTCCGCCACGTAGGGGGCGGCGATGGCGCCGCGCTCGGGCGTCAGGCCCACGGCCTCGAATTCTGACTGCTCATAGCGGGCGGCACACTGGTGAGCGGCCTCGAACATGTCCGGGTGGACGTGGTTCAGGGTGTAGCTGCCGGTGGCCTGGATATTCTCCAGGGTGTGGCGCGGCACCGTGTGGGGGCGGCTGATCATGCCCAGCAGGGGCGGGTTGGCGCCGATGTGTACGACGGAACTGAAAAGGGCCAGGTTGTCCTGGCCCTCTTCTGTTGTGCTGGTCGTGCCGACCAGGTGTGCCGCCTTGAAACCCGACAGGGCGTTTACGAAAAACACCCGGTGCCGGTCGTCCATGGCGGCGATGTCATCGCCGCTGACAATCATGGGAGCGGCGGTTACTTCGCGGCGAGTGCGGACTCGATCGCCTGGCGCAGCTCGGGGTCCTGCGGCGTGGTGCGGCTGCCCCACTTGGCGACGACCTTGCCGTCGGCATCGATCAGGTACTTGGTGAAGTTCCAGCGCGGTGCGCCCTGGGCGTCTGCCAGCTCGGCGAACATCGGGTGTGCGTCGGAGCCCTTGACCGGGATCTCCGAGTACATGTCGAACGTCACACCGTAGTTGATGTAGCAGATCTCGGCAGTCTTCTCGGCGCTGTCGGCTTCCTGGTTGAAGGAATCAGACGGGAAGCCGGCAACGGCCAGGCCCTGGTCCTTGTAGTCCTGGTACAGTGCTTCCAGGCCCTTGAACTGGGGGGTGAAGCCGCAGTGGCTGGCCGTGTTGATCACCAGTACCGGCTTGCCGGCATAGGCTTCACACAGGTTGACCGTGTCTTTCGACCGCAGCTTCTTCATGTCGTGGTTCAGCACGTCAGGGCAGCTGGCAGCGCTATTGAGTGAAAACAGCAGGGCGCAGGCGCCCAGCAACGCAGTGTGCGTATTACGAAGAGACATCATGGTTTCTCCTGAATGGGTTTGTTGTTAGTCCTTGTTACGAACGGGACGTCCGCACAGCTCAATGTCGTTCTGTGCAGAGTTCATGCCGAGCCATTTCCACAGGTAACAGCGCGCCAGGATGCCGTTCAGCACCAAGAAGAAAGCAAGGACGAGGACAATTCCCTCTAACAAACCAAACTCCGGCTGGCTCAGTGCGATCAACGCCAGTAGACAGCCCAGAAGAGGACGAACCACGCGCTCAAACAGGCTTAAGTTGGGTTTCATGGTCGTTAATACGGAAATATCGTGGAGTCGGATGATGTGCGTCGCGGGTTTTTTTCACCTACACTTTCGGTGTTCTCCCAGGAATCGACGGCCTTGCCAAAACAAGAAACCCGTCTTCATTTTTCGCATCTCGCCGAAGCGGCCTGCTGGCTGCTGGGGCTCGCCTGCTCGGCGGTATTCCTGAGCCAGGTGGTGCTGGGCGAGGTGCACCGCGTGCAGGGGATTGCCGCCGCCGAAGAGGCCTGGCAGGCCCCGCGGACGCCGCCGGGCGGCTATTTCCTGTCGGATAACCTGGGTCCGGACCAGAGCCTCTGGTCGGAGTCGCGGATAGCCGATTACGAGGCCAGTCTCACCAAGGGCCCCAAACCCATTCTCGCGGTGATCGATGTGCCGCGCCTGCGCCTCCAGGCGCCGGTCTATGCCGGTGAGCTGGAACGCGGCCCCGGGTGGATCGACGGCACTGCCCTGCCGGGGGAGCCCGGCAACATCGGTATTGCCGGCCACCGGGACGGTTACTTCCGGGTCCTGAAGGACGCCCGCCTGGGCGATACGATCACGATGCGTGCGCCCACGGGTGTGGAGCAGTTTGTGGTCGAGGACATTCTTATCGTCGACCCGGAGGACGTCGAGGTGCTGGCGCCCACCCGCGAGCCCACCATCACCCTGGTGACCTGTTACCCATTCTATTTCGTCGGCTCAGCCCCCAAGCGCTACATCGTGCGGGCCCGGCTGGACGAGGATCTACCTGAAGTCGCGCTGGCCGATGCCAGCCATCAGTCCAACTAAGGAGTTGTGAAATGATAAAGAAAGTAATCGCCACGCTTTCCGCTGTTTTCCTGCTGGGGCAACCGGCCCTCGCGCAGGATGACCTGAGCTGCGATGACATCACCTGGTCCTCGGTCGTGACAGACCAGTACCCCAGCATCGCCGATGCCTGTAACGCAGTGATGGAGAAGAACGGCCAGATGTATGCCCGCGTCTCCGTCGAACTGCTGCGGGTGCGGGGTAACAACCTGACCTTCAAGGTGCTGAACCGCGATGGAACCTCCGGCGGCGCTTACACCCAGAACGTGGGCAACAGCTGGCGCGCGCAGATCAGCGGCCGCAGCTACCGGGCCCGTGACCTGAGCCGGGGCCAGCGCCTGAACGTGTACCTGCCGCCGGATCGCTGGGCCATCATCCACGAGGACGCCGACGGCCCCGACCTGGAAGACGCCATCGAGCTGACCGCAGCGCCGATGCTGCCGACGACGGCCAGCAAGCTGCCGCTGGTCGGTGTGGTCGGTGCAGGCTTCCTGCTGCTGGGTGCGGCATTCACGCTGCTGCGTGTGCGTCGTCGCGAGACGGCACTGGCGCCGATTCGCAGGGATTGATCCAGGCTATTTGAGTGGCGGCCCGGAACGGGCCGCCCCACTCGCTATTCGTCAACCCATACCTTGCGTATGGGTTCTCCAAAATCATCGTAGATGGTCTTGCGGCGCGCCCGCGGCAGCCGCGAGCGCTTCGGCGCTGCGCGACGCTTGCGCTTGAGTTCGGTGCGGCGGGATTCGATGGCCGCCACCACTTCCGGCACAAAGGTGCGCGATGAGCGCGGTTCGTTGAACAGGCTGCTGGACTGGAAGGTCTGCGGTTTCTGTGGGTCCGACCCGGTCACCCCGCGGGGGACCTGTTCGACCTTGCCGCCGTCCTTCAGGTAGCGTCGGGTCTCCTGTTCCAGTGCGGCGCGCAGTTCTGCCTTGGTGGGGACTTTTTTCACCATAATCGACAGATCATAACACCGGTACCCGGTGGGTGGGAGTTCAGTCGGCAGATTTGCGCTTCGGTTTCGCGGATCTGGTTCCCGGGCGTCGCTTGCTCGCCGCCTTTTTCCTGGCGGCCGCCTTGCGCGCGGGTTTCTTCGGCGCCGTCACCGCCTCCACTTCGACTTTCGGTTTGCGGCGCTTCGGCTTCGCGCTGGCCGCGGCAGCCTCGGCGATTTTCACATTGGCAGCCTTTTCCTTTTCCATCACGTCCAGCACCAGGTTGGTGGCGCTGTCGACGTAGTTCACCAGCCGGTCGTATTCCTCGTCGCTCAGCTGGCGCAGGTTGTCGTGCTTGCGGTACAGGTTGATCCAGCGCCGCTCCCGCTCGAACTGCACCGGCAGCACCATGATGCCCCACTGCTCGAGGGTATCCCCCAGCGCCGGGTTGTAGGTGCGCATGAACTTGACCAGGAACGGGATGGGGTCGTGGCGGGCGATCAGTGAGGCCGCGCGAAAGGCCACCTCCAGCGGCATGATGCGATCACCGCTCTCGATATCCTCCAGCAGGTTATCGTCCTTGACCCCCAGGGCCTCGGTCAACTCCCTCACGCTCAGGCCCGCGGTCTCGCGGGCGTCCCGCAGGAAATGGCCGGCTTCCGCCATGGCCTCCAGGCGCTCGGGCTCAAAGGTTTTCATGACCGTGGACTGCAGCCAGTTCTCGCCAAACATGAGCGTCATGGCCGCGGTGGTGCGGGCAACGTCCAGGGTCTGGCCGGCAACCTGGCCGGCGACCTGGCCGGTCAGCCTGGCCACCTGTTCAATGAAAGAACGTTCTTTACTGCCGTTATCGCTCATGGGGCAGGGCCTGTACGGGGGTGTATCCCCAGTCTAGGCCTTTGGCTCGGCGCCGTGAACTCCCAGGTAGTGAGAGCTTAAGGCGGGTTTGTCCTGCCGATTGATCTCGTAGAGGCGCTCATAGCGTGTTTCGCGAATCAGCCAGCGGCCGTCCACCTTCTCATAGCGGTCCCAGTACAGGGCAGTGCCGGTTGTGAAGAACTCGTGCTCGACGATCCACATGTTGTCGGCCAGGTACCAGATGCCCGTGGCTTCGGTGTCGCTCAGCATCTGTATCTCGGGGTGGTGTCCGTTGTGGTGGCCCACCGCCTGGCGGGTGAAGGCGCCGCCGACGTTGTCGAGGTATTGCTGCTTGCCCTCGAGCTTCCACTCGTAGTTGCCGCCGATGAAGTGCACCTGCACATCGTCGTGGAACAGCGTTGCAAGCTCGTCGAAGTTGGCGGTATCAATGCAGCGGAAGTAGGCGTACTTGAGTTGGCGGATAGCCTCCATGTCCATCAGGCGCTGCACGTCGCGGCGCAGTTCCTCGATGCCCCCGTCGCTGGCCTCCAGCGGCAGGCCCGGCTCGATGCCCATTGTGGCCTTGTTCAGTACCTGTCGTTCCATAGCGAACCCCCGTCGTCTGTTATTGGCATATGTTAGCCAACGAGGGCGCAAGCGCAGGTCTAGCTATTTGTGCTGGCGCTATTAAACGATCGCCGTTTGCAGTCTGGCCTATGGTGGTACATTGTGATGCCGTGGCAAGGGAAAAAGCTCTCGATGCCGAGGGCGCGCCAGCAGAACGAAATGGATGTATCACGCTGACAAGACTGTATTACTGCAGCGTGCTTCGAGGAGACATTGTGTCTGAAATTAAATCTATTCAATGGCTGGCACCACTGCGACTCACCGGATTGGCAATCATTGTCGCGGTGTTTGTGGGTAGTGTTTATCTCGCACGTCACCTTGTGACAGACGTATCTGCCGTCCAATTGGGGCGTTCCATGACCTGGCTGGTATCAGGCTTTTTGTGGGCGTTGGTACTGGGGTGGTTTCTTTCGCGACTGCTCTCCTCGACAACTATCGGGAGGTATGTTTTTTCCGTTTCGCTGGTGTATGCGCTACTGACGGCCTGGAATACGTATCAATTTGTTCAAGGCGCAGATAGTCGTGAAAACCTCAGGACCGCCATGACAGGCGCGTTGGAGGGCGATGACTCAGCGGCTGGGATCGATTCGGGCGGCTACCAGTCCTTTCAGGATCTGGTGGTGCGATTCCAGGCAGATTCGCAGGCCGACTTTGATCGCCTGCATGCAATGGAAGAAGCCGCGTACGCGAGATTTTCCTTTGAACAGCTTCCAGCAGTTAAAAACTGTGTTGCTGCGAGCAACTCGTGGTCAGCCTTTGAGCGTGAAGCATCAAGAGCAAAGGAACGCAACAAAGCACGCCTGGATCGCTTTCAGAACGATGTAGCCGAGCTTCCCGTCCCGGCAGATTTCAAGAAAGGCCTGATTGAGGGAGGACAGGCCTCGCGCGCCTTGAGTGACAAGGCCCATGATGAATACTTCAGCGGCGTGATCGAGCTGGCCAGGTTCCAGATCGAAGCCTGCGAATTCCTTGCTCGAGATGATGTCCAGGTTTTTGATGGCGTGCTTGACGCTTCATCCGAGGCTGCCCGGAACCGGTTTATGGCCTTGACTGAACGCCAGGACGCCATACATGAGCAGATTGACGGGGCTGTGCAGCAAATGACGGAAATCAGGGAACAAGCAGTCAACAGGCTCGAAGGAGTCAACTGACTCACCTCCGCGAGTTTGCCACACTTCAGGTGGTAACAATCAGGCGTAGGCCCTGCATTTGCAGGGAAGCGTGGGTGATATGGGCTGCGCACTCCTCGATGCGGTGGGCGAGGTGGTCGAGTTCCGCCTGGCGGATGCTGGGGTTGATGGCGCGCAGGGCTTCGAGCCGCTTGAGTTCCTCGCCCAGTTCCTCGCGCATGCGGGTCTCGGCGGCTGCGAGGACTTCCGCCTTGCGGGCCTCGGCGAGACCGCCGGCGTTTTTCATCTTCTCTTCGACCTGGTCGTGCACCTGCTTGATGATCTGCAGGGCCACGGGTTTCTTCACCTTCTCGCACAGGTCATTGAGGCGGGCGTGGGGCATGATCTCGGCCAGGTCCTTGCCGCGGCTGTCCACCAGCAGGCGGATCGGCGACACCGGCAGGAAGCGCTCCACCTGCAGGTACTTCGGCGCCACACAGTTGATGCAGTAGACGCTCTCCAGCAGCAGGGTGCCGGGGGGAATGCCCTTCAGCGACAGGGTGGCAATCGCGGCGTTCCCCAGTTCGGTGGTGGTAACCATTTCCATCGCTTCCACCAGGATCGGGTGCTCCCAGGTCAGGAACTCCATGTCTTCACGGGACAAAGCCTGTTCACGGCTGAAGGTGACGGTGGTGCCGTCCTCCTGCAGTCCGGGGAAATGGCCGGTCAGCATGTGATCGGTGGGCCGCAGGATCACCGCGTGCTCCGAGTGATATTCCTGGTCGACGCCGTAGCTGTCGCAGAGCAGTTCCAGGTAGTTGCCCACAGCCTCGCCGGCCTCGGCTTCCTCGATGTCACTGATGAGGGCCGCGGCGAACTCGGGCTTGCAGGAGTTTCGCTCCAGCAGGCGGTCGCGGCCCTCACGCAGTTCGGCCCGGGTTTCCGCCGTGAAGGCAGCAGTGTCGGTGACCAGGGCATCGAGTTCGCTGTCGGGCGCGAGCAGCTGGGCGTGCAGGCGTTCGGCGAAGCGCTCGTAGATGGCGAAGCCGGCGGAACAGCTCTCCTCGAACTGGTTGAGGCCCTCGTGATACCAGCGCAGCAGGGTTTCCTGGGCGGTGCCCTCCAGGAAGGGCACATGAATCTCGACACGGTGCTGCTGGCCAATCCGGTCCAGGCGTCCGATGCGCTGTTCCAGCAGGTCCGGGTTCAGCGGCAGGTCGAACAGCACCAGGTGGTGGGCAAACTGGAAGTTGCGGCCCTCGGAACCGATCTCCGAGCACACCAGGGTCTGGGCGCCGCCTTCCTCGTCGGCGAAATAGGCTGCGGCCCGGTCCCGCTCGAGAATGGTCAGGCCCTCGTAGAAGGCCGCGCTGCGAATACCTGCCCGCAGGTGCAGGTAGTGTTCCAGGGCGATGGCGGTATCGGCGTGGGCGCAGATCACCAGGACTTTCTCCGGGCGCAGGGCCTTGAGCTTCTGCTCCAGCCAGGGCACCCGCGGGTCGTCATTGACCCAGCCCTCGCCCTCGCTGAGGGTTTCCGGGTACAGCGCCGCGGTGACGTCCGCCGCCTGCTCCGCGGGGGCGGGCAGGGGATAGCTGTGCAGCTTGCGCTCCGGGAAGCCGGTGACGCTGGCACGGGTGTTTCGGAACAGCACCCGGCCGGTGCCGTGGCGGTCCAGCAGGTCGGCGATGGCGGCTTCATTGCCGCCCTCGGCTTCGAGCTGCTCGAGTTGTTCGTTCAATGCCCGGTAACCCTGTTCCTCCTCGACAAATTTGTCGAGGTCGTGGAACCGGTCCGGGTCCAGCAGGCGCAGGCGCGCGAAATGGCTGGCCTGTCCCACCTGTTCGGGGGTGGCGGTCAACAGCAACAGGCCGGCGCTGTTCTGCGACAGCGCTTCAATGAACTGGTAATCCTCGCCGGCGCCTTCGGGGGTCCAGTGCAGGTGGTGGGCCTCGTCCAGTACCACCAGGTCCCAGCTCGCCGCCAGCGCCTGTTCGCGCAGGTCCGGGCGTGCGTCAAACAGGGACAGGCTCGCCAGCACCAGCTGTTCCGCCTCGAAGGGATTGACCGGGGTGGTCTCGGCAGCCGGCGTATCGATGGCCTCGAGGAAGGCTTCCATGTCTTCCGGCACGTCCCCCTCGATGGCTTCAATGCGCTCCTCGTCGAACAGCGCGAAATACAGGTTGAAGCGGCGCAGCATTTCCACCAGCCACTGGTGGCACAGGGTCTCCGGTACGATGATCAGCACGCGGCTGGAGCGGCCGGTCAGCAGCTGCTGCTGGATGATCATGCCCGCCTCGATGGTTTTGCCCAGGCCGACTTCGTCTGCCAGCAGGACGCGCGGCGCGTGGCGGCGCCCGACCTCGGCGGCGATGTAGACCTGGTGCGGCAGCAGGCTGGTGCGTGAGCCGACCAGGCCGCGGGCGGGGGATTGCTGCAGGCGGTCGAGCTGCTCAAGTGTGGCCATGCGCAGGGCGAAATCCGCGTTGCGGTCAAAGTGCCCGTTCAGCAGGCGCTGCTGCGGCGTGGTCAGCTGGACGAAGCAGTCCAGCTCCAGCTCGCTAATGGTCAGTTCCTCGTCGTGGTGATCGAGGCCGGTGTAGAACAGGATGCCCTGGTTTTCCGCCACGTCGGTGACGACCAGTTCGACGTCATCGAGGGTATTGACGAGGTCGCCGGCCTTGAAGCGCAGGCGGGTCAGGGGGGCATTTTCGGTGGCGTAGGTCCGCTCCTCGCCGACAGCGGGGAAGCTGACGGTGACGCGGCGTCCGTCCAGCTCTGCGATGATCCCAAGGCCCAACTGGGCATCGGCGTGGCTGACCCAGCGTTGTCCAACAATGTAATCCACGAATACAGCTTATGGCAGGTTCGAAAGGGCGCGCATTCTAGCACGCGATGTGTCGGGTATTAAGCGGATACGGGCTGCTCCGCTTCGTGTGGAAAAAACAGCCCAAGGCTGTTGTGCCAGGCCTGGGCCAGCAGGTGCTCAATCTCGTAACCCTTCACCTGGGCAATCTTCTCCGCCACGAAGGGCAGGTAGAAGGGGGCATTGGGTTTGCCGCGGTAGGGCACGGGAGTCAGGTAGGGGGCGTCGGTCTCCAGCACCAGCTGATCCAGCGGCGTGGCGGCCACGACCTCGCGCACGTTGTCGGCGCGGTTGAACGTGGCGATGCCGTTGAAGCCCAGGCAGAAACCCTCCCCCAGGCAGTACTCCGCCAGCGCCATGCCCGAGGTAAAACTGTGGATCACGCCCTTGCGCGCGAGCTTGTCGGAAAAGTTGGCGAGGATGGCGCGGGTGTCCTCGTCCGCATCGCGGGTGTGCACGACGATGGGCATGTCCGTATCCGCGGCAATCTGCAGCTGCTGTTCGAACACCTGCTGCTGCACGCGGCGGTCCGCGTGGTCGTAGTAGTAGTCGAGCCCGATTTCACCGACGGCAACGATCTTGTCCTCGCCGACCCGGGTGCGAATCTGTTCCCCGACCGCGTCGGTGTACTTCTCGGCCTCGTGGGGATGGATGCCCTGGGTGGCCCAGACATCCTCATGGGCCGCGGCGATGCCGGCCACGGTGTCGAGGTTGTCCGGCGACACGGCGATGGTGACGATGCGCTCGATCCCCACCTCCCGCGAGCGGGCGAGGGTGTCGTCCAGGGCATCGCCTTCCAGGTAGTCCAGGTGGCAGTGGGTTTCCAGGATGGGGTGGGCGAAGCGCGGGATTTCCCGGCGGCTCTTCTTTTTACCGCTCATGGCTGTTTTTACCGCTCATGGCTGTTTTTGGCGCTCACGGCTGTACTTCGAACTCATGGCGCGCATTATACCGGCGTCGCCCATGGATTCACGGCCGTGATGCGCCCGCGTATCATGCCCATCCATGGAAAATGCACCAGACAGCCCACCGCTCGTCATCCGCGGGGAATGCCGCAACTGCTCGGCACCCCTCACCGGGGAATTCTGCCAGCAGTGCGGGCAGCGCGAGCGCGACCTGCGCCTGGCGGATGTGGCGGGCGACGCCGTCCAGGATCTCTTCGACCTGGACTCGCGGCTGTGGAGGACCCTGCGGTTGCTGTTGTTCAAACCGGGGCAGGTCACGGCGGACTACATTGCCGGGCGTCGGGCGCGGTATATCCCACCGATTCGCCTCTACCTCGTGGTCAGCTTCCTGGTGTTCCTGCTCGCCTCGGTGACCGGCGACCGGGTCCGGATCCAATCGGGCCCGGGGCTGGCACCCGGTGAGACTGCCGAGCTCAGGGAGGGTATCTACGTTCCCTATACCAATGCCGAGGGCGAGCGTGAGGTGATTACGCTCAGGGAGTTCCTTGAGACCGAGGAGGTCGCCGAGTTCCTGGAGGCTAAACCGCCTTGGCTGCGTCCGCTGTACGAGCGCCTGCAGGTGAATGCCGCCATCCTGGAGCAGGATCCCACAGTCTTCACAGATCAGCTCACCCGCCGCATACCGCAGATGATGTTTGTACTGCTGCCGCTATTCGCCCTCATCATGATGGTGTTTCTGCGCAAACAGGAATTCCACTACCTGCAGCACCTGATCTTCTCGCTGCACTATCACACTGTGGCCTTCCTGATGTTCATTCTGCTGACGCCGGCACAGCTGCTGCTGCCCAGGGACTACGGCGGCCTGGTCATCCTGGTCCTGCTGATATTCCTGCCGCTGTCCCTGAAACGCGGCTACGGCCTGACAAACCGAAAGGCCTGGGCCTACGGCCTGGGGATAGGCAGCTTCTACTACCTGGTGGTGACCTTCGCCGGCACGCTGGTGGCGCTTACAACCCTTGTTTTTCTGTGAGCTCCACACAGACCTCAACGATCTGCTGCCACAGCCAGTTGTGAATCGGTGAGTTCTCGGTGCGCTGGTGCCGCACCAGCATGTAGTCGATGCTGTAGTCGATGTCCTTCGGTAGCGGCAGCGCCTGGATCTTGTAGCCTAGGGTCGGGTTGCTGAGCAGGAAGGGCGGCGCCGGCATCAGGTAGTCGGTGCTGCGCATTACCTCGATGGCGGTCATCAGGTGTGAGGTCTCGAATCCCCCCACGACCTGTGTCACCTGTTCCAGGCGACGCGTGATGCTCTGGCTGTTCTGCAGGAATTCCAGTTCATCCATGTCCGCCATGTACAGCCGCATGATGGGGAACTGCAGGATGTCGTCCCAGCTGGGGGTGGTGCCGGTCAGGGGGTGACGGTCCCTGGCCAGGATGACCGGCTTGGCGCCGCCGATGGGGTGGCAAATGAATTCGTCGCCGTAATGGGCGTGCTTGATATGCACCACGACGTCCAGTTCGCCCATGGAGAGCTGCTGCAGCTGGTGCTCGACCCGGGTAATCGTCTTCAGGGTCAGGTGGGGGGCGAGGAAGGCCAGCCGCTGGATCAGCGGCGGCAGCAGCCAGACGCCGATGAACTCGGAGATCGCCACGGTGATCTCGCCCCGGTACGCGCCCGGGTCGAAATCATGTCCCGCCAGCAATGACTGGATGCCCCGCAGCACCGGCTCCAGGTCTTCCGCCAGCTCCAGGGCGCGCGGCGTGGGGCGCATGCCGTGGGAGGAGCGTGTGAACAGCGGGTCGTCGAACACGTCCCGCAGCCGCGACAGGGTCTTGCTCATGGCGGGCTGGGTGATGAACAGGCGCTCGGCGGCCCGCGACACGTTGCGCTCTTCCAGCAGCGCCTGCAGGGCAATCAGCAGGTTCAGGTCAATCCTGGCGAGATCTCGGGTTTCCATAACATGACGGACGCATGACTGATATAAACTTCAGTTATGGTACACATGACACTAATACATTGGAAATATATCAGGCTGAAGCCGATACTTTGTCCGTCTGGTAAACGTAAGGAATACACCAATGTTCATGACTATGACCTTTGGCCTGTATTTCGCCCTGATCGGCTGGATAGCCTGGGATGATTTCCGCAACAGCGGCGCCCACTGACACCACCCGACGGACGACGTCCAGGTCCATAATCTAGACTTCAAAACCCGCCCCTGGCGGGTTTTTTTTTGCCGGGCCACTTCTATACTCAGGGCAGAACAACAAGGAGTGGACCATGCGCCCAATTTTCGCCTTGCTGCTGGCCTGTGCCGCAGTCCTGGCCACGCCGGCCTCCGCCGGCCCCATCCAGACCGATACTGACAGCCGGGTGATCGCATTCGGCGACGTACACGGCGCCCTGACAGAGTTCAGGGTCCTGCTGCGGGAAGTGGGTGTCATCGACGCTGACGGCAACTGGAGCGGCGGCGATACCCACCTGGTGAGCCTGGGTGACCTGGTCGACCGCGGCCCCGGCTCCCGCCAGGTGGTGGAACTGTTGATGAAGCTCGAGGGCCAGGCGGCCGCTGCCGGCGGCGCCGTGCACGTGGTGCTGGGCAACCATGAGGTCATGGTGATGACCGGCGACCTGCGCTACGTCAGCCGCCCCGAGTTTGCCGCCTTTGCCAACGACGAAACCCCGGCAGAGCGGGAGGCCCTGTTCCAGGGCTGGCTCACAGAGCAGCCGGAAATGGAGGAGGCTGCTGCCCGCGCCGCCTTCGAGGACAAGTTCCCGCCGGGTTTCCTGGGCCTGCAGAAGGCCTATGCACCGGACGGCAGCCTCGGCCGCTGGCTCAAGGACCTGCCGCTGATGATTCGCGTCAATGATCGCCTGTACACGCACGCCGGCGCCAGCTCTGCCATCGTGGAAAAGCCGCTGTCCGAGATCAACGGCGAGAACAAGTCTGACCTGGTGGAATACCTGGAGATCGTGGAACGCCTGCGCGACGCCGGCGTGCTTGCCCGCCATGTCGACTTCTGGGACCGCCGCGTCTACTTGAATACCAAAGCTGAGGCGGTGCTGGCGGCGGATCCGAAGGCGCGACCGGACTGGTTCACCGATTTCGTCCGGCTGGCAGAGCTCGAAGCGGCCTTTATCTTCAACACCGACAGCCCCATCTGGTACCGGGGCTCGGCCTATTGCCACCCCTACGCGGAATCCTTCAACACCGAGCGCCTGCTCAAGCGCACCGGTACCCGGCAGCTGGTAATCGGCCATACCCCCAACCCGCAGGGCGCCATCCAGCGCCTGGATGGCCAGGTGCTGCGCCTCGATACCGGCATGCTGAAGTCGGTCTATCGGGGCGTGCCGACGGCCCTGGTGATCGAGAACGGGGAGAGCTGGTTGCACTACGCCGGCAAGGGCGGCAAGGAGCAGCCGTTTGTGCTCAATCGCAGCTTCTCCAGCAAGCTCTGGCGCATGAGCGATGCGGAGCTGGAGAATTTCCTGGGCACCGGGCAGATCGTCGAGAACGTGGAGATTGGCACAGGCGTGACCAAACCGCGGCGCCTCACCATCCGCCAGGGTGAGCGGGAAGACTACGCCGTGTTCAAGTACGAGGACACGGATCCCGGCCTGCAGAACAAGTCGACCTACCGCGGTCGCACTCACAATGACTCCGACCGCTACCAGTACGACCCCGCGGCCTATCGGCTGGATCGCCTGATCGGCCTGGAGATGGTGCCGGTGTCCGTGCTGCGCAAGATCGACGGTCGCGAAGGGGCCGTGGGCGCGTGGATTCCCAACACCATCAACGAGCGCGACCGGGTTGAACGGGAAGTGCCCTTCAACAGTCACTGTTCCAAGGACGAGCAGTATCGGCTGCGTTTCCTGTTCGACGTGCTGATCTACAACGAGGACCGCAACCTGACCAATATCGTCTGGACCAAGGACGATTTCATGCTGCGCTTCATCGACCACTCGCTGGCGTTCAGGACCACGGAGCGCAGGCCCAAGCAGTACCGCAAGATCGACCTGCGCCTGTCAGACCTGTTCGAAAAGCGGCTGACGTCCCTGACCGAGGAGCGGCTGAGGACGGAACTGGGTGCCTGGCTGCACCCACGCCAGATCAAGGCGATCATCGGCCGCCGCGACCTGATCCTGAAGGAAGCCCTGCGGACGGACCCCTGAGGGATTGATCAGCCGCTGACGACCTGGAGCTTGGGCCGGGGTGCGGCGACGCCGGCTTTTCGGCGTGCGCGCAGCTTGACCGGGGCGGCGGCTGCCTCCACCGGTGTGGGCCCGGACGGGGTCTTTTTGGCAGCGGCCTTTTGCGCCGGCGTTTTCTTCGCCGCGGCTTTCTTCACCGGGGCCTTTTTCGCGGCGGCCTTCTTGCGGGGCGCCTTCTTCTTCGGCGCTGCTTTGCGGGCTGCCTTCGCCGGCGCTTTCTTGCGCGGCGCCGGCTTCTTCGCGGCGGCCTTGCGCCCTGTGCGCTTCGGCTGCTGCTTGTTCACGGCGTCGAACAGCTCTTCCCAGGAATCATTCAGGCACTGCATGTAGAAGCTCGGGTCCGGCATGACGTCGCGATCGCCCAGGACCGACATGTTGATGGTCTCGGACTGTGAGAACACCGTGTGGAACAGGGCCACGCCCGGTGTCAGCAGGCCCAGCCCCTGGTACTGCACCAGGCGGGCGCCGGCGCAGAACAGGTCGAAGTTGGGGCCCGGCACGTTGGTGATCACCGTCGAGACATTGAGCGGTATGAAGCGGGACAGGTGTCGCTGGGACCACAGGGAGGCCGCGGCCTTGGTGACCGCCGGGGGCAGGATGCCGGCGGCCTTGATGGTATCCAGCATGGGGCTGCCCTCACCGAACTCCTTGGCCTCGCTGGTGCTGACATGCACCGCCTTCAGCCGCTCGATGGGGTCGCGGATATCCGTGTGCAGGGAGGAGAAGATCGAACCCACATTGTTGTTTTCGTCGGTTTCGCCGCGCCGCGTGCGCAGGTTTACCGGCAGGCCCGCCGCCAGTGCGCCTTCCGGCGTCTCGCCCTTGGCTTCCAGGTAGCGCGCCATGGCGCCGCCGACCACGGCCAGGGCCACGTCGTTGAGCTTGACTCCGGTGGCGTCTTTCACCGCCTTGAAATCTGCCAGCGGAAACTTGGTGGCTTCAAAGACGCGGTAGGGTCCCACTGGGCCGTTGAAGCGGGTTTTTGGCGATTGCACATCCGGCATGGGAATTTCCTTGCGGATGATTTTCATCGCAAAACGGCTCATGTCCCGCGTGAGCACGGCGGCGCCGCGCGCCAGGCCGACGGAATTCCTGATCTGGTTGGCCGCCGCCCGGCCCAGCAGTTCGGCCATGGACGGGTCGCGGTCCACCAACAGCGGTTCGGCACCCTCCGGCTCTGCCGAGGCCGGTACCGGCTCCAGGTCGTGCAGGGCCGCCATGAAAGAGGCGCCGCCGGCGCCGTCCACCAGGGAGTGGTGCATCTTCGTGTAGACCGCAAAGCTGCCCTCGGGCAGGTCGGGAATCTTGTCCAGGCCCTCGATGATGTAGCACTCCCACAGGGGGCGTGACATATCTAGTGGGCGGGCGTGGAGCCGCGCGACCTGGATGCACAGCTGGCGCCAGTCACCGGGCTGGGGCAGGGCGATATGCCGCAGGTGGAACTCCACGTCGAAATTGGCGTCTTTGACCCAGTAGGGGCGGTCCAGTCCGCCGGGAACCTCCACCAGGCGAGTGCGGAACAGCGGCATCCGCTGCAGGCGCCGCTCGAAGCTGGCAATGACCTGTTTGAAGCGCACGAAGCCCCCCGGCGCCGTCGACGGGTCGTAGATACCAAGGCCGCCCACGTGCTGGGGCGTGTTGCCCACTTCGAGGTTGATGAATGCGCTGTCGAGAATACCGAGTTGTTTCATAGTGTGCTCCGGGGTTATCCCCCTTATATTCTTGTTAACCCCGTGATTGCAAGAGAAAGCGCCGCTGTAGTCGCGTTCTGGCGTTCACTGGTTTACAGGTATGATCTGTACGCATGAAGACCGCTGTTATATTGCTGCTCCTGGGAATTTCTGCGACAAGCCAGGCGGCCCTCGATAACTCCGACCTGCCGACCCCTTTCGGGGTGCGTTTCTATGCCGCCGATGCGCCGGCGCCGCAGCCGCTGCCACCCCTGCGCAGCGCACCGGAGGCCGATGCCTGGGAGCAGCGGATCAAGGAGGGCGAATATGTCGACGGACCCTACGGGGCCGCCCTCTCGGAAACCCTGCAGGACGCGGGCAACTACTTCTACAGCCGCGGCGATTACCGCAACGCCATTGCCTACTGGCGCCGCTCCGTGCACCTGACCCGCGTCAACGAGGGCCTCTATACCGAGCGCCAGCTACCGACCCTGCAGCGACTGCTGGACACCTACCTGGACCTGGGGGACTTCGAATCCGCCGACGAAGTCCAGTCCTACCTGTGGCACCTGAGCCGGCAACACCATGAACCCGGCGACCTGGAGTGGATCGAGGCCAGCCTGGCCTGGGTGGACTGGCAGCGCGAGCAGTGGCTGCGGGCCCCCAATCCCGAGAAACCCAAACCCCTGCTGACGCTGTGGCGGCTGCTGGACCGGCAGTCCAGGGAAACCGACGAGAAGAAGCTGACCCTGGAACAGCTGGAACCGCTGGTTTACGGCCAGCTGGACCTGCTGTACGTGATCGGCGTGTCGGAATTCGGTATGGACCGCGAATCCGAGATGATGATGGGGCGCGCCTACGGTGGCCAAAACCAGGAACCGAATATCGACAGAAGCCAGATCCAGGTGCTGCAGGAGGCTGCCTACGGCCGCGGTCGCAAACGCCTGGAAGAGCTGGCGGAGCGCATGGGGGAAGCGGGCAACGCGGTTGGCCAGGCGCGGGCGCTGAAAGCCCTGGGCGACTGGCACATGTGGTACAACAGCCCCATGCGCGCCGGCGAGCGCTACCGGGAGAGCTGGCAGCTGGTCACGGAAGCCGGCGACCTGGTGACACGGTCGCGCTGGTTTGCGCAACCGGTGGAACTTCCCGCCGGGGGCGTGCTGTGGGTGGGGCCGGGCAGTCCCGACTCCCATGCCGCGTCAGCGGTGATAAACGCGCGGTTCACGGTAACGGCCCGTGGACGCGTCGAGAACCTGAAGGCAGAGGCGCAGGACCCGGAAGCGAAGGGCAAGGCGACACGCCTGTACCGGATGCTGCGCGGGGGCCGCTTCCGTCCGCGCATGGCCGACGGCGATACCGTGGATACCGAGGACTTTTTCCGGGAGTACCGCGTCTACTGAAGCCGGGGCTGGCGACCAATTTCCCGCTGCAAAAGTGCGAACCAGTTCACAGGTCGTGAAGCATGATTGGCGTTCGTGCGATCTTGTATGCAGTCTAGGTGCTGGGTGCCAGGGACGGCTCCTTCCAATTCCACAGCCACATCGAGGCTGTGAGAATCATCAAACCCCCCATTGCCAGTGACCACCCCGTGCCCATCAGGGCAATAACGCTACCGACCAGCGCTGTAATCACGTTGGCGACACAGAAGTTTGTGGTCAGCAACCCCTGCACGCGACCCAGCCCGTGCTCTTCGAAGCGGTTCGCCATATAGGCGGGAAATATCCCGTTGCAGACGGCAATGATGGCGCCGAGGGCGGCGAAGGTCGGGTACAGCAATCCCATTCCCACCAGCGGCAGCATCAATAGCACGGTGCCCAGCACCAGGCTGGTGCGCCGGATCGAGCCCATGGCGCCGTAGCGGTTTTCGAAAATAGTCACCACATAGATGCTGCTGACAATCATCGCGCTGGTGATCACCACCGTGCCCCAACCGATCTGGATGCTGGAGAATGCAAACTTCTCCACCAGCCAGAGTGGGTAGAACTCGTAAAACGCGTTCAGCCCCAGCGTAAACAGGAAGTGGTAGAGCAGCAGCGGCCGCATGGCCTCCACCCGCAGCAGCCGCAGGGAATTCTGCTCCCGTATCGACTGCCAGACGGTGCGCTGGTGGGTTTGCTCACCCGGTGGATGGGCGACGATCGCGAACTGCACCACAAGGACCGCCAGCAGGGTGACGAAGGCGGCAATGTAGAACACGTTGTCGACCCCAAGCGTCATCAGGTAGCCCCCCGCCAGCGGTCCCACCAGCCAACCCGCATAGCTGGTGGCATACAGCAGCGAAACGGCCCGGGTGCGCGTGATCTCCGGGTGCAGTTCCAGCGCGATGGCCCGGGACACGGCGATATTGCCCTCGAACAGCCCGGTGAGGAAACGCGCCAGGGCGAACAGGGGGTAGTTTTCCATCATGGCCGCATAGCCTGTCAGCCCATAACACAGCGCCGCGGCAAACAGCGTGGATATCAGCAGCGGCTTGCGGCCGTAGACGTCCGACAGCGCACCGATCACGGAGCTGCCGGCAATCAACCCCAGCGGGTATAGGGCCAGCAGTATTCCCAGCAGGATCTTCGGGGGCAGGCCGAGGAAATTGGTCAGCGCGTTGGCGTTATCCGGATCGAGGAAATATGGCGACAGCACCGGGTAGGGCAGCGCAATGCCGGCGGTGCCCAGCAGGGACACCAGCATGACGGCGAATAATGTGGAGCGGGCACTGGCCATTACGGATTCCGGACACGAGACCGGCAACTATACGCAAAATTGCCTGTGCTCGATCTTTTCAGGCGTTCTCGAGGACCATCAGGGCGCCGCTGGCGCTGACCGGCTTCCTGGTGCTCCACTCGACGATCTCGGCGCAGAACTTGTCCTCGCAGCGGTGGGCCATCTCAAAGAAGGTGGAGCGCTCGGGGTCGGCAATGATGATCTTCTTTACGTCGGCCTTTACCGCGCGCTTGACCAGGTTGTAGACCGGGTCCACCAACTCGTCCCAGAAGCAGATGTCGGCGGCGATCAGCATGTCGATGCCCTTGAGGTCCCTGGTGGTGATCTTCTGGAACTTTCGCTGCAGGGTCTTCACCTTGACCTTGTTGGCCTCGGCATTGGCCTCGAGGTAGGGGAATACGTCCTTGTCCGCGTCCACCGAGACGACCTTCGATTTGAAAGCCTTGGCGCAGTAGATGCCGCCCATACCCCAGCCGCAGCCGGCGTCCATGACCGTGCGGCAGTGCTCCGGCGGGTTCTTCCTGAGGTAGTCGATCATCAGGAAGCTCGACTTCCACAGCTTGTTGCCGTGAATCGACGGCTGGGCATCAGAGCGTTTGACGCGGCGGATGTCCGGGTGCGAAGACGTGAGCATCTTCACGCCGTGGAACTTGTACTCGGTGCGGCGCTTGGCCATGTGAGGTCCTGGGGTCTGAGTTCGCGGAGCGCAGAGAATAAAAGGCTTGGGCGATGGCGTCCAGATGAGATAATGGCCAGATAACAAACTGGGGGATATACATTGAGAGCTTTGATCCTGGCGCTGCTGTTTTCACTGAGTGCGTCTGCGCTTTCCGCCAACTGCGTACTCGACCGGCCCGACCTGTTGTCGCGGCCACAGCCGGACGCCGGTCCCACGGATGTGTACATCCACGCCTTCATCAACGAAATCGTTGCGATCAACGACGCCCAGCAGAGCTTTTCCAGCGACGTCTTCTTCCGCGTCCAGTGGCGAGACCCGCGCCTGGCCCACGGGGGAGAGGCTCCCTGCCTGGTGGGCCTGGGTGAGATATGGTGGCCCGATCTGCAGATAATGAACCGGCGCTCCGTGCAGAATGCACGTGAGGTACAGCCGCTGGTCAGTGCCGACGGTACGGTGAGCATGCTACTGCGCGGCTTTGGTGAGTTCGGCTTCAAGGCCGACCTTTCCGATTTCCCTTTCGACGAGCAGCACCTGCAGTTCGACATCATGTCGGTGTACGACGACAGCGCTATCAACTTTACCTATGACCTCGAGCGCATGGTGCTGAGTGAAGATCTCTCCGTGGCCAACTTCAGCGTCAGGATGGACGGCGTCGAGGCGGTGTCTTCGCTAATCGGCTCTACTGGCCGCAAGCATGCACGCCTGTTTATCAAGCTGCGTGCACAGCGCCTCACCGGCTTCTATACCTGGCAGCAGCTGGTGCCGCTGTTCCTGGTGGTGCTGATGAGCTGGATCGTGTTCTGGATTCCGCGGGAGCATGTGCCCTCGCGTGTCGGCCTGGCAGCGACTTCAATGCTGACGCTGATCGCCTACCGCTTTGCCATGTCCTCGGTACTGCCGCCGATCGCTTACCTGACGCGGTTGGATATCTTCATGATCGGCGCGTCGGTGATGGTGTTCTCGGCGCTGGCAACGGCGGTTGCCGTCACCTACGTTATGGACCTGGTCGATGAGGGCCTGGCAGACCGCATCAACACGGCGGGGCGGATCATCCTGCCGCTAATCCTGGTCGGGATTACCTGGTACGCCTTCTTCGCGTGAGGCGGTGTACCAGACCGGTGAGGTCCAGGCCCGTTCCTGGATGACGGGTGAATAGAAGGGCTGATCTTCCGGGTCCAGGCAGCAGCGGCTGAACACGTCACCGATCGCGCCCTCGTCCTGAAGTTCTTCGGTGCGGGCGGCCGCCTGTTCTGCGCAGTTCTCAGCGAACGGGTTTACGCCGGCAGCCTGGCACTGCAGGGTGCTCCAGCGACAGCTCGGGTTCTCCAGCACTCTCGCGTAGTAGAAGGCGTCTTCGTCGGCATCGAACTCCGGGTCTTCCCACACCGCGCACAAATTGGCGGCGCCGCTGCCGGTGGTGGCGCAGCTCTGTTCGTCCACCCAGGCGCCGTTGTCGGCGCTGCCCGCCACATCGTAGACCTTTTCGTGGGTGACACCCTCGTCGTCCAGCCAACCCTTGATCACCTGGATGCGCTGCAGGTCGTTGCCCGGATAGCCGGGGCTGCCGGCGTCCTTCGCCGCCGACACCAGGATCTTCATCCCGGCGCCATCCGCCAGCCCGGAGATTTCAGCGCCCATGGGAACGCCGGCGGCGTCCGCCTGCGCGATCATGTCCGGCGCCTCGCACAGGCCGTCGGGCAGCTCACTGCCGGCGTAGAAGCGCACGATGGGCCGCGTGCCGCTGGTGGCGTAGGCCTCGCGCCGGCGCATCGCCTCGAAGATCGCATCGCGGGAGTTTTCTTCCGCCCACACCACGGCCAGACCGCCCGGGTTGTCGAAGAAGTGATCCTGCACGTTGCGGTAACCGGTGTCGCGACGCCCGAGGTGGCCGGTGTAATTGTCCTCCTCGGCGCCGCCGGGGGTGGCGGAGTGGGTGTCGGTGGAGCCGATGAAGCCCATACGGAAGGGATTGAGTCCGGATTCCCTGCCCAGCGCCAAACCGTCCTTGAGCACATTGCGCACCATGTTGCGACGGCCGAACTCTTCGATGGGTACCGGCGCCGCTTCGTCTGCCCTGACCTCCCCGAATACTGTCCCCAGCATGGACAGGTTGTCAGCCACTACCTGCTCGAAATCGCAGAGCTCGTCCTCGGTATCGACGCCCAGCCCCTCCAGCCGGTCGAAGCGGCACTCGCTGGCGGCCTTGTGCTGGACCAGTTCCACCAGCGGCTCGAAGAACAGCCGGTTCTCCGCATCCTCGCGGGTGGCGGGGTCGGGGAACATCATGCCGCCGCTCAGGTTCGGGTTGTGGGGAATGGCCATCACGTCGCAGCCGGCATCGCCCTCGATGCACTCGCTGCGCAGGCGCCGCCACAGTTCCTGGAAATTACGGGTGCCGGTGTCGTAGGTGGAGATCGCGGTCTCCGTGACCCGGTCATTGCGAAAGATCACGTTGCGGTGCAGGTTCTTGAAATCCGGTGCGTCCGTGTATTCATAGCCGACGAAGGTGGTGAAGCTGCACTCGCTGGAGCGGTCGTAGTGATCCTCCGCCGCCTGCTGGATCAGCTGCCAGCTTTCCCGGTGGGCGGCGTCGCAGTCTCCCAGGGTGCAGACAAAGGACTCGTCGCGGGGCTCTCCGGGGGCGCCGCCGGTCACCCCGACTTTCTGCCAGTAGTTCAGCGCCAGGAACTGCAGGATGAACGTGTCGCTGCGGGTCAGCGCGCAGTAGGGGTACCAGTAGGCAAGCTTGCCGCTGTCCCGGGTGCACAGGTTGATGGGCCCGAGGAACTCGGCGTGATCGGTAACGCCCGTGAAATCCAGCGGCCTGCGCAGCTGCGCGGTCACCGACTGTTCGCCATCTTCGTCCGACAGGGTGATCGGCTCACCCTTGGCGTAGCGATAGGCCGCCCAGGGATCGTTGCGCTGGCTGGACGTCCAGGAATCGAAGGAATAGCTGGTGTGGACGTGCAGGTCCCCGAACAGCGGCATGCGCAGGTCATCGCGATGGGCGCAGGGCTCCCGCTCCTCGGTGCGCTCGAAGGCCTGAATGGGTGCCGCAAGCAGCAGTGTCATGAGCAGAGCTCCCCGGAACTGAGTCACATTGCCCTCCGTTTCTCGCGGTTTTGTGAGCCGG
Source organism: Halieaceae bacterium (assembly GCA_965601975.1). Taxonomy (GTDB): domain Bacteria; phylum Pseudomonadota; class Gammaproteobacteria; order Pseudomonadales; family Halieaceae; genus JANQIO01. The sequence goes on along the minus strand of OZ271856.1, from coordinate 3,054,887 downwards.
TTCCGCGATGGTAGCTCCGGGGCGACGCAAAGTGTGAATCCCTTCACGCCAAAGGTGAGCAGCGGTCACTAATATGAACCATAAGGGAGATCGCACTATGGAAACTACAGCCTTGGGCGACAGCAACATCGTTGCCAACGACAGAAGCGTTGAGCTGGTGGAAAAGAACCGTCCCCAGCAGCAGCGCGCCATAAAAACCTATGAGGCCATCATCACCGCGGCGGGGGAGCTGCTGTGTGAGCTGGGACTGGAACGCATTTCCACCAACAATATCGCAGAGCGCGCCGGCGTCACGGTGCCCGCGCTGTACCGCTACTTCCCCAACAAGTACGCGGTGCTGAACGCCCTGGGCTCGCGCCTGATGGGCTCGCTGAACGCGGTATTCGATGAGTGGCGCTCGCGTCACCTGGCAGACGGCTGTCCGGACAACACACTGGACGACCTGTACCAGCTGCTGGCCTCGTCCTACCGCATCACCCGGGACTTCCCGGGCGGTCTGGAAATTCTCTACGGCATGCAGGCCATGGCACCGCTCAAGTCCGTGCGCCTGGACAGCCACTGGGCCATGGCCGAGGAATTCGGTGCGGCCTGGAGCGAGCTGTACAACATGCCCTGCAGCGACAACACGCTGCGACGCATCCGCTACGCCACCGAGATGGGCTTCATGTCCGTGCAGGTTGCACTGGAAGACTCCCGTATGGGACCGGAGCTGACCCTGCAAGACGGCGCCATGGCACTGAAACTCTACCTGCAGAATACCGCGCGCCAGGCTCGCCGGGAGATGAATTGATAAACCCCTCGTCACCGCGGTGACGTGGGGCTACTCATAGACTGAACAGCCGTTGCCCCGGCCGGGGCGCGGCACTATTATCAACGGTTTCCCAAAACGCCGATAATCAATCAGGGAGACCGTAGATGTCTGAGAACGAGCGCAAGGACACGCCCGAACAGGCGGAGTTCCGGCAGTACTGCCGCGACTGGATCGCCGAGAACAATCCCCCCGAAACTTCCGTGCGCCTGCCGCTGTCGCCGCTGGAAATCATGACCGAAGACCAGCTGCACTACCTGCAGGACTGGCAGAAAAAGGCCTACGACGCCGGCCTGATCGGCTGCGACTACCCGGAAGAGGTGGGTGGCGGCGGCCGCAACGACTGCCAGCGCATCGCCAACGCCGAGATGCAGGCCGCCAAGACGCCGTTCTTTCCCAATGTCATCGGCCTGGGCATGGCCGCACCGACGGTGTTCTATCACGCACAGGAAGGCAAGAGTGCCGAGCTGCTGCCCAAGCTGTTCTCGGGCGAGGAAATCTGGTGCCAGGGCTTCAGTGAACCGGGCTCCGGTTCCGACCTTGCCAGCGTCCAGACCTTTGCCGAGCAGAAGGGCGACAAGTGGATCATCAACGGCCACAAGGTGTGGACATCGCTGGCCCACTTCGCCGAGTGGATGATCATCCTGCTGCGCACCGACAAGTCCCACAAGTACGAGGGCCTGTCCTATTTCGTGGTGCCGATTCGCTCGGCCCTGGGCAAGGGCGTGACCGTGCGCCCGCTGATCAAGATGACCGGCGAGACCGGCTTCAACGAGGTGATCTTCGACAACCTCGAGGTCGACGACAGCTACCGCCTCGACGCGGTCGGCAAGGGCTGGCAGGTCGCCATGACCACCCTGGCCCACGAGCGCAACGCCGGCCAGCTGGTCACCCCTTCCGCCGGCGGCCGGGTGCAGCAGCGCGAGGGCGAGGAGCAAACCGCCTTTGGCGCGATGAGCCTGGTGGACCTGGCGAAGGCCAGCGCCCGTAACGGCAAGACCGCCGCAGACGACCCGGTCGTTCGCGATCGCATCATGCAGGAGGTCATTCGCGAGGAAGGTTTCAAGCAGTGCCGCCGCCGTTCCCGTGTGCAGGGCCTGATCGACGATCCTATGCGCATTCCGCTGCAGCACAAGCTGCGCCAGAGCGAGATCATGCAGGACATGGCCCAGCTTGCCACCGAGATCGAGGGCGCCGCCGGTTCACTGTACCTCGCAGACGACAATGCGCCGGCCAACGCGCGCTGGCCGCTGGGGCATATGAACTCCTACGGCTTCACCATCGCCGCCGGCACGTCCGAGGTGCAGCGCAATATCCTTGGCGAGCGGGTCCTGAACCTGCCCAAGTCCAAGTAGGGGGATTATCATGACGCAACCCACGAACTTCGGATTCGGCGAAGAAGAAACCATGCTGCGGGATTCCGCCCGCAAGTTTTTCTCGGACAACCTGCCCACGGACCAGCTTCACGCCCTGGTGGCGGACGAGTCTGACCCGCACAAGGACCTGGCGGCGAAATGGAACCCCGACCTGTGGACGCAGATGGTCGAGCTGGGCTGGACCATGCTGGCGGTGCCGGAAAGCGCCGGCGGCCTCGGCATGGGTGCCGTGGCGGTGGCCGGACTCTGCGAGGAAGCAGGACGCGCGGCCTTCCCGTCACCGCTGCTGCCGACGATCAACAGTACCTACCTGCTGGCGGCCTGTGACACGGTGGCCGCGAACGCAGCGCTCGAAGCCATTGTCGGCGGCGCCTCGGCGACCCCGGTCATGATCAATGCCCAGGGCAGCTGGGAAGAGGGCGATTGTGACGTCAGTGTCAAAGACGGCAAGCTCGAGGGTACGGCAGCGTTCGTTCAGGACGCCCAGAAAGTCGACTACTTCCTGGTCAAGGCCAGCAATGGCAGCGGCCTCGGGATGTACTGGGTCGCGAAGGATGCTGACGGCGTCACTGTCCACCCGGATGCCATTGTCGACCTGACCCGGGACCAGGCCAGGGTGAGCTTCAACGGCGCCGAGGCCATCGAGGTCTCTGCTGACGCAGCGGCCGTGCTCGGCAAGGCCATGCCCGCGGTCTGGACCATGGTCGCCGCCGATATGGTCGGCGCCGGCGAATGGGAACTGCAGACCACTGCGGAATACGCCCGTACCCGCAAGCAGTTCGAGCGGGAGATTGGCTTCTTCCAGGCGGTGAAGCACCCGCTGGTGAACGTGATGGTCGAAATCGACCAGACCAAGTCCCTGGTCTACAACGCCGCCTGCGCCATCGACCACGAACCCGAGAACGCCACCCGGTTTGCGCACATGGCCAAGGCCAGCGCCAGCGACATGGCGATCTTCGCCTCGGGACGCGCCGTGCAGTTCCACGGCGGCATCGGCTTCACCTGGGAGTGCTATGTGCACCTTTACTTCAAGCGCCAGAACCATAACGCCATGCTGTGGGGCGACGCCGCCTGGCATCGCGCGCGCCTGGCTGACCTGCTGATGGGCGCCGCCGCCTGATATGAAAAAGGCCCTCCTGGTCGTCGCCGCAATCCTGGTCCTGGGAGGCGGCACGGCCTGGGTTCTGCTCCAACCGGCGAAACCGCCAGAGCATCGCATCTTCATCAACGGCCAGGTGCTGGCCATGGACGCTGACAACGGCGTCTACCAGGCGCTGTCCATGCGCGGCGCCAACATCGACCAGCTTGGCAGCAACGAAGAGATTGCTGCCCTCGCCGGCGACAACACCATCATCACTGACCTCGAAGGGGCCACCCTGCTGCCGGGTTTCGTCGACGCCCACGGCCATTTCCCGGGCAGCGGCCTGGTGATTGTCTCGGTGGACCTCAGCAGCCCACCGGTAGGGCGCATCGAGACCATGGCCGAGCTGCAGGCGGCGCTGGCCGCGCGTCTCGACGGACACGATGATGACAACTGGTTGTCCGGTTCCGGCTACGACGACACCCTGCTCGCCGAGAAGCGTCATCCCACCCGGGATGACCTGGATGCGGTGTCATCGGACGTGCCGATCTATATCACCCACGTCTCGGGGCATATGGGGGTGGCCAATTCCCGCGCCCTGGAACTGCTGGGCATCGATGCCGATAGCGAGGACCCGGAGGGCGGCGTAATCGCCCGTCGCCCGGGCAGTCGCGAGCCGGAGGGTCGCCTCGAGGAAACCGCCCATATGCCGGTGGCGGAAAAAACCCTGATGAACATCACCCCGCTCAAGGCGGTGCGCATGATGCGCTACGCCAGCGACGAGTATGTCTCCCGCGGCGTGACCACGGCCCAGAGCGGAGGGGTTGACCGGGGCATGGCGGACGGCATGGCCACGCTGTCACGCGTCGGCCTGGTCAAGCCGCGGCTGGTGCTGTTCCCGTTCTACGACATGCTGGGCGCCGAATGGCTGGCCGGGGATTTTGAGCCGGCGCAGATGGGCACGGAAAAGGTGATCATCGGCCCGATCAAGATTGTCGCCGACGGCTCTATCCAGGGTTACACGGGCTACCTTAGCGAGCCCTACCACGTGCCCTTCAAGGGCGACGAGACCTACCGCGGTTACCCGGCGGTGCTGCGCGAGGCGCTGTTCGAACAGGTTGAGATGACTCATACCGCGGGCATCCAGCTGGCCATCCACGGCAACGGCGACGCCTCGATTGACGACATCCTCGACGCCTTCGAGGCAGCCCAGGCGAAGCGCCCGGTGGAAGACCCGCGGCTGATCCTGATCCACGCACAGATGGCGCGCAAGGACCAGTTGGAACGCATGCAGCAACTGGGCGTCACACCCAGCTTCTTCTCGGCCCACACCTACTACTGGGGCGACCGCCACTGGAATATCTTCATGGGCCCGGAGCGGGCCTCCAACATGAGCCCCACGGGCTGGTCCGAGGAAATGGGCCTCCGCTACAGCGTCCACCTCGACACGCCGGTCGTCCCCATGCAGCCCCTGCAACTGCTGTGGAGCACCACGAACCGAATCTCCACCAGCGGCCGTGTCATCGGCGAACACCAACGCGTCAGCCCCATGGAAGCCCTCCGGGCCATGACCATCGACGCCGCCTGGCAGGTGTTCCTCGACGACAAACTCGGATCCCTCGAACCGGGCAAGTACGCCGACCTGGTGATTCTGAATGGCGATCCGCTCACCGAGCCAGATGTCAGGGATCTTGATGTCGTGGAGACTGTTGTTGGGGGCGTGACCGTTTTCCCGTAGCACTGGCGGGTTGCTGTCTGCTTTTACTGAATTCGGTCACTCCGAAACCCGTTGAAGCACCGGTCGCACCCTGTTTGGGGAACGAGCGTAGTCGAACCGCCCGTTTCGGCTGCTGCGGAACTCAACCATTTTTGCTGCGCAAAAATGGTTGAGTTCCGCAGCAGCCGAAACGGCAGGCGCAGCTGCGTTCGTTCCCGCAGGACCAAAACGCCGCCGTCCTGATGGCCTAGTGGCAGATTCTAGAGGGAAGGGGGCTCAGGTTTGACGTAGTAGCGCTCTAGCCAGGACTCCACATCGACTTCGTCGATCTGGTCCGCATCCAGGTATTCCTCGGCGTATTTCTTGTAGTCCCCGGACCGCAGGAAGATGCGCATGAGTTCGCCGTCGAGTTTGCCCTCCTTGACCATTCTGCCGAGGATGTCCAGGGCGACCGAGAGCTTCATCGGGCCCTTGTAGGGGCGGTCGTTGGCTACCAGTGCCTCGTAGATGTCGGCGATGGCGAGGATGCGGGACTGGATCGGCATGTCCCTGCCGGCGATGCCGTTGGGGTAGCCCGTTCCGTTGAGGTGTTCGTGGTGGGCGCCGGCGTAGAGTGGCAGCCGCTTCTGTTTGCGGGGGAAGGGCAGCTGCATCAGCCAGCGCCAGGAGCGGTCCGCGTGGAGGTTGATGGCGTCGCGCTCCGACTTGTTGAGAGTGCCGCGGTTGACCAGCAGGTTTTCTTTTTCCCAGTCGTCCAGCAGGGTGCCGGCGCCGTTGGAGCCGTTGATGGACTTGACCAGCGGGAAGCCGTGATCGATGACGACTTCGGAGCTGAACTGCCGTTGGACGGGAACACCGGCCAGTTCCTCGATCAGTGAGCGCGCTTCGTCGCTGACGAATTCGCCGCCGCGATTCGCCTTGAACAGGCGTTGGAGTTTGTCCGACAGGGCCTTCACCTCGGCCTCGAAATCCGCGTCCATCGTCGCCAGGGTCTCCTCGCTGGCGCCGTTGTCGCGGGCGGCGAGTTTTTTCTCCAGCAGCTCGATGCGCAGGTCCTTGACCCGGGAGTTGAAGCGCTCGGTGACCATCTCGAAGCGGTCCATCACAAACTGCAGTTTCACCTGCTTCGAGACAATGTGCTCCGGCGTGGTGATCTTGCCGATGTCGTGCAGCCAGCCTGCCAGCCGCATCTCTGCCATCTGGTCGCGGTCAAACTTGATGTCGGCGTAGAGACCCTCGTCCCAGTTGCTCAGGGATTCAGACAGGTACTCGCCCAGGGCCGCCACACGGCGGATGTGGTTGTAGGTGTGGGGCGACTTCTCGCCCAGGCCTTCCGCCAGCACCGCCACGAAGGAGTTGAACAGTTCCCGCTGTTCGTCGATCAGCTGCTGGTTGGTAATCGAGGCGGCGGCGGGGAAGGATACCGACTGCACCAGTTCGATGTCTTCGTCCGAGAAGGGAATGATCTCGTCGCCCTCGCCGCGTCGATTGATCAGCTGCAGCACGCCGATGATGTTGCTTTCGTGGTCCTCCAGCGGGATCACCAGCATCGACTTGGAGCGATAGTCGTTGGCCTTGTCGTAGGCGCGGGTACCGTCGAATGAAAAACCCTCGGCGTGGTAGACGTCAGAGAAGTTGAGCATTTCCCGATTGATGGCGCAGTAGGCCGACACGTTGGAGAGATTCGGCTTGCCGTCGACCTCCAGGGGAACCGGGGGCATCACATCGATGTCCTTGCCCTTGAGAAAGGTGTTCATGGTTTCATTCTGCAGCGCTACGAAGCGCAGCTCCCGGGAGGCGATCTTGCCGGGGTCGATCGGGTCGTTGGCGTACTCCTCGTGCAGCATGTAGATGGAACCGCCGTCGGAGTGGGTCAGCTTGCGCGCCGTGTTGAGGGCGATCTCGAGGATGTTGGAGACATTGCGCTCGCGGGTGAAGGACACACCGGCCCGGGTGACGAGGTCGAGCTTGCGGGCGTTCTCCAGGGTGTTGAGCTGTTCCGCCGACAGCAGCTCGCGGAAGTGATCGATGCCCCCCTCCTGGTGGAGGATGTCGTCGACAAAGGCCTGCAGGTCCGAGGTCAGGATCTCGGTGAGGTCTGGGCGGTGCGTGTCGGTCGGTTCACTCATGGCGTCATGCTCAGCAATTGCGCGGTCCTGGCGCTGTTTTTACTCCATCTGAGTGTAGCATTTGTGACGCAAATCCCACGGTCTGCGATTTTTTTCTCTACCCGTGTCCTCCATCGCTCCCTCTGGCACGTTATAGCTCTGTAAAATGGGCATGCGGTCCCACCAAGACCATGGGAGTTGCCGTGAAAAGAACACTGACATTGCTGGCTTCACTAATGCTGCTCAGCGCCTGTGACCAGGTGACCGTGAGCGGTTCTGTGGGCGACGCCGACATCGTGGTGACCGACCTGCGCAGCGGCGAGGTCATCTATGAGGGCGATGCCAGCTATGACATGGCCGCCATCGAGGCGGAGTACGACACGGCGGAGTGGGACGACACCAAATACCTGCGCAAGCTGGGCCAGTTCAAACTGCGCGAGCTGGAGATAGACAACGACCGCTACTACCTCGTCACCCTGAATGGCGGCCTGGATTACGACAGCAACGAAACCCAGCAACTCGACACCGGCGCGACCAGCGTGATGGGCCCCGTGCGTGGCGTGCTGACCGGCGCTGAAATGAAACTGGGTGGTCATAACTTCGGACCGCTCAGTGAGGCGGCCTGGCAGTGGGTGCGCCAGCACTACGCGGTCCTGGACAACAATGAACTGGCCGCCGTCCTGGACGAATTCGCCGCCAGCCTCGTGGGTGATGTCATCGAGGACGATCCGCCCAATATCAACTACGCCGACCTGCTGGCCTGGAACCCGCTGTACTTCGACGCGGAACTCTACACCGGCGACGTGGCAGCGCTCGAATCCCTCGAGGATGCCATCGCCGCGGGCGCCAGCGACGCCGACCGGCTCGCCATCGTCAACCAGATGACGGGTCTTGCAGTTCCTGTGGGCGCCGCCGACGCCTGGTTCCGGGAGGATGTGTCTCCCAATGTCGCCCAGGATGAGTGTGTTGCCTGCCACGTGGACGGCGGCATTGCCGGGAACACCGACCACGTGCTGGTGCCCACGTCCAATCCCGACCACCTGGCGCTGAACACGGCAATGTACGCGGACCTGATTGCCGGCAACGACGTGCAGTACGTTCTGAACAAGGCCAGCGGCGCCACGGCACATATCGGCGGCAGTCAGCTCTCGGTGGGAAGTGACGACTACATGGCGCTGGAAACCTTCCTGACGCTGCTCGCGGGTGAGAACAGCGACGGTCCCGGCACCCAGGACGTGCTGGAGGGCTACGGCATGGCCAGCGCGGAAGACACCCTGCGCCGCGCCTCCATGCTGTTGGCGGGCGAACTGCCCACTGACGAGGACCTCGCGACCGTTGCCGGCGGCGACGAGCAGGCCCTGCGTTTCATGATTCGACAGCTGATGCAGGGCGACGGCTTCCACCAGTTCCTGATCGAGGGCGCCAACGACCGACTGTTGACCGACAAGTGGATCGAGGACCTGCCGGTCGAGATTTTCTTCCAGCCTTTCTACCCGGACCTGGTCAATCGTGCCGCCGAACTGTCTGACGCCGAAAACCTGCCGGAACTGATCAAGCTGGTACAGGGCACATCTTTCGGCCTCGCGCGGCAGCCCCTGGAGCTGATCGCCTATGTGGTGGAAGAGGAGCTGCCCTACACCGAGATCCTGACCGCCGACTACACCATGGTGAACCCGCAGCTGGCCTTCGCCTACCGCTCCGGCGTGGTGTTCGATACCGATGAGGATATCAACCAGTGGCAGCCCGCCACGGTCGAGGGCTACACCCGCATCGACGATTCCACAGTGTACGAAGAGGCGGCGGATTTCGGTGCCTATGTTTCCGGGGGGATTCCCACCGAGTATCCCCATGCCGGTGTCCTCAACACACCCGGTTGGCTGGCTCGCTACCCCTCGACAGATACCAACCGCAATCGCGCGCGTTCGCGCTGGACGTGGTACCACTTCCTCGGCTTCGACATCGAGCGCTCGGCGCCGCGCACCACGGACCCCGATGCGCTGTCGGATACCGACAACCCGACCATGAAGAATCCCAACTGCACGGTCTGCCACGAGGTCATGGACCCGATTGCCGGCGCCTACCAGAACTACGGGGACGACGGCTTCTACAAGGACAAGTTCGGTGGGCTCGATTCGCTGCCCTACACCTACAAGTTCGACCGTGAGCAGGAACAGCCCTACCAGCCCGGCGAGACCTGGTATAACGATATGCGGGAGCCCGGCTTCGACGGCTTCACCTTCGCCAATACCGAGAGCACGCTGCAGGACCTGGCCCTGGCCATCACGTCGGATGTGCGTTTCGCGGAGGGCACGGTCAAATTCTGGTGGCCGGCGCTGATGGGCGAGGAGCCCGTGCTGGCGCCGGGCGACCAGGCCGACCAGGGCTATGCGGAGCAGCTGGCCATGTTCCAGACCCAGCAGGCGGCGATCGACACGTTTGCCAGCAGCTTTATCACCGGCTTCGACGGCGGCGCACCCTACAACCTCAAGGACCTGCTGGTCGAGATGATTATGAGCCCCTGGTTCCGCATCGATGCCGCGGGCGAGGATGTCAGCGACAGTGGTTACATGCGCGGCGTCGGCACGGGCAAGCTCCTCACACCGGAGCAGCTTGATCGCAAGACCATGGCGGTCACCGGCTTCCGCTGGTACGAGGACGAGTACCTGGGGGTGACGTCTTCCCAGCTCACCGAGCAGTACCGCCTGTTCTACGGCGGCATCGACTCCGACGGCGTCACCATCCGCGCCACGGAGATGACCTCGCTGATGACCACGGTGGTCGAGGCCCAGCCCCTGCAGATGGGTTGTGTGCTGGTGGGCATCGAGTTCCAGTGGCCGGCCAGCTACCGGACCCTGTTTACCGAAGTGGATCGCAACCAGAACGAGGCCAATGCCGAGGCCGCGGTGCGCGCCCAGCTGGTCAGGCTGCACGAACGCTTCCTGGGTGAGACCCTCGATCCCCAGCATCCAGAGATAGATCGGGCGCTGGGGCTGTTTACCGAAACCCGGGCCGCGCGGATCGAGAATGGCTACCCGGCCCGACTGAACGGCAGCGACCAGGAATCCTGTCCGTTCTTTGTGCTGGACGACTTTGAGTGGGACCTCAGCGACCCGACCCATGCGCTCAACAGCTGGGTCAGCATGCTGATCTATTACATGACCGACTACCGGTACATCTACCAATAGGGGAGGGCAGGCATGAAGCGACGTGATCTACTGAAACTCGCCGGATGGTCCGCCATCGGCGCCACCCTGCCCGCGGCGTTCCGCACCTACGCGCAGACCGAGGGTTACAGCGGCCAGCTCTATGTCACCATCCAGGTGGAGGGCGGCTGGGACGTGACCAGCTTCTGCGACCCCAAGGTCAACCAGCCCGGTGAAGAGCCGATCAACACCTGGGCCAACACCGGCGAAATCCAGCAGACCGGCAATATCCAGTATGCGCCATTCGCCGGCAACGCCGCCTTCTTCGAGAAGTACCGGGACTACATGATGGTCATCAACGGCATCGATGCCCAGACCAACTCGCACAGTGCCGGTGTGACCCACACCTGGAGCGGGCGCCTGTCAGAGGGCTATCCCACGGTGACCGCGCTGGCGGCCAGCGCCTACGGCGCGGAGCTGCCCATGGGCTTTGTCAGCGCCGGCGGCTACCAGGAGACCGCGGGCCTGGTGCGCTACACCACGCTCAACAACCCGGATGGCCTGCGTGACCTGATCCTCGGCAACGTCACCGCCTGGAACCCGGACAACAACTACCGCCACCAGGAAGACCTGGATCGCATCAAGGCCTACCAGCTCGCGCGACTGCAGGACATGATGGCCCAGGAGGGCCTGACCCCACGCCAGCTGCACGGCATGGAGACCTACTACCAGGCGCGCCTGAGCCGCGACCAGCTCAGTGCCTTTGCCGAGCTGCTGCCCAGCAGCGACGAATTGCAGGAAGAGACCGAAATCGTCCAGGGCGAGCGCTCCACCTTCCTGCGCCAGGCCCAGGTTTCGCTGCTGGCCTTCCAGGCCGGCGTGAGCATGTCGGCGGACCTGCTGGTACCCGGCTTCGATACCCACCAGAATCACGACGCGGACCACGAGCCTGCCCTGCAGCACCTGACTGAGGGCATCGACTACCTGTGGGAGCAGGCCGAGTTGCTGGGCCTGGCGGATCGCCTGACGGTGTTCATCGGCTCCGACTTCGGCCGTACCCCGGTGTACAACAGTTCCAACGGCAAGGATCACTGGCCGATCGGCTCCGCGATCTTCATGCAGAAGAATGCCCCCTGGGGGAATCGCGTAATCGGCTCGACCTCGGAGTTCCATTTTGCCTACAACATCAATCCCACGACGCTGCAGGTGGACGAGGCCAATGGCCGCCATATCTACCCCGGCGACGTGCAGCGCGCCATGCGGGAGCTGGCCGGTGTCGACCTGCACCCCAATGCGCTGTCCTTCCCCATCAACACCGGGGAGACCATGAACTTTTTCAGCTGACGGAGCGAACCCACCAGGGCGAGGGCCGACCCGGCCCCCGCAACAAGAATTCGCCAGCGTCATTCACAGACCAATGAAGGGGAGAAACATGAAATCCAAGTGGGCCATAGCAGTGGCGTTGATAATGGGACTTGGCGCCTGTAAGCAGGTGATCAACCACGGCCCGGTGGGCGGCGCTGATATCACGGTGACGACCCTGGACGGAACCGAGGTGTACAGCGTCCCCAACGGCACCGCCAGCCGCGACAGCATCATCGCCAACGAGGGCCAGGCCGAGTGGGATACGTCCAGCGAGGCGCGCCGCATGCGCAAGCTCGGCAAGCATGTCTTCCCGAAGAACGGCGATTTCGGGGAGGATACCTGGTACGTCATGGTAGCCAGCGGCGGCCAGGACTTCGATGTGAACCAGGACGGCACCACCGACAGCGACACCGGGACCCAGGTGGCCGGGACGCTCCGCGCCATTGTGAGGGGCGAGCTGCTGAATGGCAGCGCCGGCTTTGCCGTGAGTCCCATGACCGAGAGCGCCTACCGCTTTGTGGCCGACTACCTGGACGAGCTCAGCGACGCGGAACTGCAGCAGGCGCTGGACGAACTGGCGCCGGACCTGGTGGGTGACACCAACAACAGCGGCAGCGTGGACTACGACGACGTGCTGGGCGCCAACCGCTACTTCAACACGGACTCCACGTTGCCTGCCCAGGTCGACGACCTCAACACCCTGGCGAGCGCCATCGCTACCGGTGAAGCCGAGTCCATGCTGAACCTGCTGTCGCGCAGCCTGTACAGCACCAACGCCCCCAACGTGGTGGCGGAGAAGCAATACGAGAACACCATCTCTGCACTCGTGATAGAGGCGAACAACTGCCAGGTCTGCCACCAGCCCAACGGCTCAGGTAACGGGTCCAACAACAAGTTGGCGCCCTTGTCTGATCCGGACTATGTCGGGAAGAACACCCAGAACTTTCGCAACCTGGTGAACACACAGGGTGCGGATTATGTCCTGGAGAAGGTCAATGGCACGCGCACTCATGGCGGGGGAGCGGTTCTCCGCACGACAGACCCCGAGTACGACGACTTCGAGGCCTGGCTGAACTTACTGTAGAGCTGACCTACAATGGGGGTTTTCCGGGCCGGAGAACCCCTTGCCAGCCATATGGATGCTGGTAGTCGCCCTGGCCGGCGGCGACTGGCAATGCGAAGAAGAAGCGGGAATGTGGCAGTGCCGCGCCAGACCCGTCGAAGCGATCCCACCACCGCCCGCCCCGGCGCAGGAGCCTGTGCCGCCCCCTGTCGCTGAACCTGAAGCCGAGACTGAAACAGAGCCCGAACCGGCCGAGAGTGCGGATCCGCCTGCTGTGGTATTGCCGGTTGAGCCATCACCGCCGCCGCAGCCGGTCGCGGTCGACGACCCCTATATTGTCCAGGTCGGCGCCTACCGCAAACGGGAGACCGCCGAGCGTGCGGCGGATGCATTAGCACTGCCGGGCTTGTCTATCGTGCCCACGCGCCGTGACGATGAAGACTGGTTTGTGCTGCTGCTGGGTGCCTACCCGAGCTGGGAGGATGCGGATCGGGCCGGCCGCGATTTCGGCGGCAGCTTCTGGGTACGCCGCAGCTCGGATTTACGCCAGGTGCTTCGCGAGTAGTACCAGGCGCTCACTCCCCGTTGGCGATGTGCTGGCGCATCATCTCCAGGGTGCTCTGGATTTCCTCCTCTGACCAGGCCCCTTCCTTGAAATGCAGCACGGTGCCGCCGGTATCGAGAATCACCACCGCCGCCCCCTTGGGCGTGAGGCCGAGTGTCTCGGCGCCGGTCCCGCTCTCATCCAGCACGAAAGTGGACTTCGGGTACTTGCGCTTGTTCGACTTCACCTGGCTCATGACAAAGCCCGAGGTGCCCCAGAGGGCATCGTCGAGATTGATGATGGTGGTGACGCTGAAGCTGTCCTCAGGCAGGTTGGGCTCAAGCTGGTCCGTGAAGGGCTTGGACTGGTCCCTGGCCGTGGTTCTGCCGGCCATGTACTGCAGCACGGTGATCTTTTCCCAGGCCGCCGGCAGCCGCCAGGGCTGGTAGCTGACGTCATCGCCTTCCAGGATCAGTTCGCCGTGTTCATTGATGACCAGGTCGGGCAGCGGTTCGCCCAGAACGATGCCTTCGGCGTGCAGCAGGGGGCTCAGCAGAAGTGCTGCAAGCAGGCAGGTGAGGTGTCGCGTCATGCGGGTTCACTCCTTGAGCTTACCCGCATAGCATAAATCAGGTGGGGCGCCGGCGGTATGCCCGCCGGCGCAATTCTCAGGCCGCGTCCTGTTCGATCAGGTTGCTGTCGCCGCTGCTGATTTCGATGGTGCGGGGCTTCATCGCTTCGGGAATTTCCCGGCGCAGCTCCACGTGCAGCAGGCCGTTCTCCAGCCGTGCATCGACCACGCGTACGTGCTCGTCCAGCTGGAACTTGCGCTCGAAGTTGCGCTCGGCGATACCCTGGTACAGGTACTTGCGCTCTTCCTCGCTGTTCTGGCGGCCGCGGATGGTCAGCGTGTTTTGCTCGCTGGTGATCTCCAGGTCGTCCTGGCCGAAGCCGGCGACGGCCATGGTGATGCGGTAGTGGTTCTCCTCCACCAGCTCGACATTGTAGGGCGGGTAGCTGGGCTTGCTGTCGGTGACAGCGGAATCCAGCAACCGAGCCATGCGGTCGAAGCCGATAGCAGAGCGGTAAAGGGGTGAAAGATCCAGTGCGCTTCTCATCATAGTGTCCTCTCAATATCCTTGTTCAAAGCAATACTTTTTTTGCGGACCTCATCGAGCATCCGCAGTCTGTTAGATTGGGACGCAAACGCGTATTTCAAGAGCTGGGTAAAAAGTCGTTTGCAGCGCCAGCGAGGTCACCGGGAACCGGCACATGGATGAAGTGAAGATCAGGCATATCGAGCCCCGCGACGTGGACGCCTTCCACGGACTGCTGGACAGCGTTGCCCGGGAAAGGAAGTACCTGGCCACGCTGGAAGCGCCGCCCATGGAGCAGACCCGCGAGTTTGTGATGGGAAATATCAACCAGGGTCACCCGCAGTATGTCGCCGAACGGGGGGGAGAGCTTATCGGTTGGGCAGACCTGGCCATCGGCAGGCGGGCCTCCACCCGCCACACCGGCAGCCTGGGAATGGGTGTCGCGGAGGGCTACCGGGGGCAGGGTATCGGCCGCCGCCTGCTGCAGGCGGTCATCGATCACGGCTGGAACATGGGGCTCAAGCGCATCGAGCTGGAGGTGTTCACGAACAACACGCGGGCCGTTGCGCTCTACGAGTCCATGGGCTTCGAGCATGAGGGACGGCTGCGCTGCGCGCGGCTGATCGACGGTTACTACCGGGATGTATTCCACATGGCGATGTTGCATCCCGACATCGAAGGCGGCGCCTGAAGCGGCGACATCAGCTGGACGGCTTGCGCCACACCCAGGGTGGGATGGGATTGTTGGTGCGCCAGAGGCCGACGCGCTTGCGCATGGCCCAGCGCTCCATGCGAACCAGCTCCTGGTAGTCCTTCAGGCTGAGGTGGTCGGTGTAGCGGTGATAAACCCAGGCGTGCCCCAGCAGGACCATGCGTGCATTGACGTTGGTCCACTCGCGCCCACCGCTGCGACTGACCCAGAGGGTGGCGATATAGCGGCCGTGAATGTCCCGGCTGTGAATCTGCGTTCGCACGCGCTTGCCGCCGATCAGCTTGACCAGGCCCCACTTGGCAGTGTCGCCCCAGGGTTGGCCGTTTTCCGGGCAATCGATCGAGCCGAGCCGCAGGGTGAGCGTTCTCAATCCCGTCGACACGATGACCGTATCCCCGTCCAGGACTTTGCGGACCCGCACGGTCTTGCCCCTGGGCGTTCTCCGCTTGCGTCGTGCCCAGAAAATCCCCGAGACAAGCGCCAGGCCCGCCAACGCGGCTGATCCGACGATTCCCCACTGCTGTAGTGCAACCAAGGTGGTCTCCAGTAGTTTTCACAGCACTACTATGGAGATTCAGGGGGTTTGCCAGTATGGCGGGACACGCCATCCTGTGTGCCGGCGGCGCCTCAGAGCGCGGGGTGGGGGATGGCGCCGTTGTCGGCGAACTGGTCGAACGTGAACTCGTGGCTGTCGCCCCGGGTTTGTGAGCCAAACCAGCAGCGTTCGCTGTCCAGGCGCAGATTCCAGGCCTGGACGTCGCTTTCGCGATTGGCCGCCAGTGCGGCCGGATCGAGGACCGCAAGGTTGGTCCCGGCGTAGCGGCAGGAGGGGTACCAGATGGCCTGCACGCCGACGTCCCGGGCGTCCCTGCCGAAGCGCTGGGGCGCTCCCCAGTCATCCCGGCGGGTCAATTCGCCGCGCACGTCGACAAACGCGGACTCCCGGATATCCAGGCCCAGCGGGGTCGCGACCGGCACCCGGTAGCTGGAGCGCTGGTCGCGGATCACCTCCAGCGGGCCGAGGTCCACGGGGCCTGCGCGGAACAGCCACAGGTATACCGCGGATTCTGCGAAAGCGGTGGCCAGTTCCAGCGCGCCATAGAAAATACCCCGTTCAAATTCGCTGCCAAAGCGCGAACCGTAGCGCAGGGGCGGGTAGCGGAAGGGCGTGAACAGCAGGTAGGACAGCCGCGCCAGGTCCGGCGCCAGCGCCGGTTTGGAGGCTTCCAGCAGCTCCTCCAGGCGGGATTGCTCTGCCGCGCTGGCGGTGATGGCGGCGGTGGCGGCAATCTCCTGGGTTTCCACCACCCGCCAGGCGTCCGATTGGTGAGGCGCCGCCAGCGCCGCGAGTTCAGAGGCGTCCACGCATCGCGTCGAGGTAGCGCATCACCAGTACGATGCCCTCGAGCCGCTGCATTTGCGCCAGGGGCGCCTGCTCCTGCAAATGGCTGTTGGGGGTGACCAGCCAGTGCTGCATCTGGGCCTGGTTGCCGCCGAGAATGGCGTAGAGGGCGCGGTAGATGCGGATCAGCAGCAGGGCCAATTCATAGTCCTTGGCGCTGAAGCTGGTGCGCTCACCCCGGGCCCGGTCCAGCTTGGAAGCGGACACACCCAGCATGGCCGCCAGCTGGCGGTTGTTGATGCCCAGCTCCGCGGCCGCGTTCAGGGCCGCTTTGGTGACCAGGGCCTGGTCTTCGATGGCGGGTTGTACCAGCTCCATAGCGTCCTCACATTCGTCAAATGACGTGATATAGTCAAATATACACCAAAAGATGAAGCTGTGCAGCCCTGAAGCTGAGTCGTACCGGATGGCTGGCTTATACTCTGCTCATTAACCCTGATACGTGCGGTGGTATATGCAAATCAGAGTGACATTGCTGTTGACCCTGTGTCTGGCGCTCCCCTCCGGCCTGGCCGTCGCCCAGACCATCACCCGTGCGCAAGCCGCGCAGATCATGGCCCAATGCCAGGCGGAGCGGCAGAAGATGCTGGAGCCGGTAAGGGCAGAAGAGGTTGAGCGGTGCCTGGCGCGTCGCATGCACAGCCGTGAAGAGTGCGAGCGCCGGGCGACGACCTTTGGTGAGCGCAGCAATGTCGGCGCCGCGACGGGGTTGTTCTGGGATACGCCGACCTGTCAGCAGGCGATTGAGCTCGACCAGTACTTCAAGATGTATCCCGGCCGGCAAACCTGGCCGGAGGATACCTGGACCGACAACTAGCTGCGCTTTCGGCGCCGCTTTGGGGTTGTCGGCAGCCCCGTGTGCTGGGTCTTGAAGGGTCTTCCGCCACTTTCTTTGCGCTGTTTCGCGTTCGGTCCCGGCTGGCGTGGCGGAATCAGTTGGTGCTGTCCGTAGCCGATCAGCTTGTTCAATCCCATCTGCTTGAGCGCCTTGCGCAGCATCGGCCAGTTGTCCGGGTCGTGGTAGCGCAGGAAGGCCTTGTGCAGGCGCCGCTGGCGCAGGCCCTTCACGGTGGGCATGGCGTCGCCCTCGCGGCGCACCCGTGACAGGGGGTCCTTGCCGCTGTAGTACATCGCGGTCGCGGTGGCCATGGGAGAGGGATAGAAGGTCTGCACCTGGTCGGCTCTGAAGCCGTTCTGTTTCAGCCACAGGGCCAGGTTCACCATGTCGCGGTCGCTGGTGCCCGGGTGGGCGGCGATGAAGTAGGGGATCAGGTACTGCTCCTTGCCTGCCTCCTTCGAGTACTTCTCGAACATTTTCTTGAAGGCGTCATAGGTGCCGATGCCCGGTTTCATCATCTTCGACAGCGGGCCGTCTTCCGTGTGCTCCGGGGCAATCTTCAGGTAGCCGCCCACATGGTGGGTCACCAGTTCCTTCACATAGGCGGGCGTCTTGACCGCGATGTCGTAGCGCAGGCCGGAGGCGATCAGCACTTTCTTGATACCGGGCAGTTCACGGGCTGCGCGGTACAGGTCGACCAGCGGCATCTGGTCGGTATTCAGGTTCTTGCAGATGCCGGGATAGACGCAGGATAGTTTGCGGCAGGCCGCCTCGATTTCCTTCGACTTGCAGGCCAGCCGCCACATGTTGGCGGTGGGGCCGCCGAGGTCGGAGATGACGCCAGTGAAGCCGGGGGTCTTGTCGCGGATGTTCTCGACCTCGCGCAGGATGGATTCCTTGGAGCGGTTCTGGATGATGCGGCCCTCGTGCTCGGTGATGGAGCAGAAGGTGCAGCCGCCGAAGCAGCCGCGCATGATGTTCACCGAGAAGCGGATCATCTCCCAGGCGGGGATTTTGGCGTCGCCATAGCTGGGGTGGGCCACCCGCTGGTAGGGTAGCTCGAACACCCAGTCCATCTCAGGCGTGGTCAGCGGAATGGGCGGCGCGTTCAGCCAGACCTCGCGATCGCCGTGGGCCTGTACCAGGGGGCTGGCGTTGTAGGGGTTGGTCTCCTTGTGCAGCACCCGCGAGGCGTGGGCGTACAGCACCGGGTTATCCTTCACCTGCTCGTAGGCGGGGATGCGGATCACGGTCTTGCCCTGGCGCTTCAGAGTCGATTGCCGGGGTACCAGCTTGACCGGTTCGGGTTCTACTTCGGCGCTTTCAGCTTTCTCCTTTGCGGTGTCACAGGTGGCCGGCGACTCCATGGCATAGGGGTCGGGGTGCGGCTCCACTGGCCCCACCGGGTCCACATCGCTGGAATCGATTACCTGCCAGTCGTCAGGCACCCGCTTGCGCACAAAGGCGGTGCCGCGCAGGTCGCGAATCTGGTGGATGGGTTCCCCAGCCGCCAGCCGGTGGGTCAGGTCGACGATGGCGCGCTCGGCATTGCCGTACAGCAGCAGGTCGGCGCGGCTGTCCAGCAGCACGGAGCGGCGAATCTTGTCGCTCCAGTAATCGTAGTGGGCAATGCGCCTGAGACTCGCCTCGATGGAGCCGATGACGATGGGCACATCCTTGTAGGCCTCGCGCACCCGCTGGCTATAGACGATGACCGCCCGGTCCGGGCGCTTGCCGCCGACATTGCCGGGGGTGTAGGCATCGTCGTTGCGGCGCTTACGGTCGGCGGTGTAGCGGTTGATCATGGAATCCATGTTGCCCGCCGCGATGCCGAAGTACAGGTTTGGCTTGCCCAGCACTTTAAATGGCTCGGCACTGTCCCACTCGGGCTGGGCAATGATGCCGACACGGAAGCCCTGGGCTTCCAGCACCCGACCGATCACGGCCATGCCGAAGCTGGGGTGGTCCACGTAGGCATCGCCGGTGACGATGATGATGTCGCAGGAATCCCAGCCGAGGGCGTCCATCTCTTCCCGGCTCATGGGCAGGAACGGCGCCGGGCCAAAGCACTCTGCCCAGTACTTGCGGTAGTCGGAGATGGGTGTGGGTAGCGCTGGCGCGTTCACTCGAACCTCGGTGGCGGCCTAGCTCGCCTCCCGCTGGGGGAATTGGTCGCCGCAGTATTTACAGTAGCGGGCATCCAGGTCGTGGCCGCTGCGTTCGCAGTTGCGGCAGTTAAGGCGGGATTTTTCCCGGCCGATCTCCTGTGCCAGCTCGGCGGTGATTATACCGGTTGGCACGGCAATAATCGCGTAGCCGATCAGCATACCCATGGCGGCGATACTGCGCCCCAGGGGAGTGTGGGGCACTACGTCGCCGTAGCCCACCGTGGTGATCGTGACGATGGCCCAGTAGATGCTTTCCGGGATGGTTCCGAAGCCGTTGACCGGGCCCTCGATGACATACATCAGGCTGCCAAATATGGTCATCAGCACCAGCATCAGTGTGAAGAACACGAAGATCTTGCGGCGGGAGTTGCGGAGCGCGCGAGCCAGTACGTTGGCTTCGCTCAGGAACTGCACCAGCCGCAGTACCCGGAACACCCGCAGGATACGCAGCAGTCGCACAATCAGCAGCGAGTTGGCGCCGGGGATGATCAGGGCCAGGTAGGTGGGCAGGATGGCCAGGAAGTCGACGATGCCGAAGCCGCTCAGGGCGTAACGCTTCCGGTTTGGCGAGCACCACAACCGCACCACGTACTCGACGGTAAAGATGCCGGTAAATACCCATTCGATCTGGAGGAACAGCTCGCCGTGGTCGCGGTGATAGTCCGGGATGGAATCCAGCATGACCACCGTGACACTGGTGAGAATCAGCAGGATCAGCGCGATGTCGAAGTTGCGGCCGGCGCCGGGGGCGGTGCCGAAGATGATGTCGTACAGCTTCTTCTGTAGCGGGGTTTGTTCTCTCTGCATGCCAACCTTTCCGCGACTATTGGCACTATAAGTCATCGGCGGCACAATGAGTAGAACACGCCACAATCGAGGATTACCCGTGAAACTGGATCAATACCAGGTCGATGCCTTCGCCTCACAAGCCTTCGGCGGCAATCCTGCCGCGGTTGTCCCACTGGAGTCATGGCTGCCGGACGAGACATTGCTGGCCATTGCCGCGGAGAACAATCTCTCGGAAACGGCTTACTACATTCCCGACGGGGACGGTTTCGGCCTTCGCTGGTTCACCCCGGAAGTGGAGGTGGAGCTGTGCGGTCACGCCACTCTCGCCACCGCCCATGTGCTGTTTAACGAACTGGGCCACAATGCCGAGCAAATTCGCTTTGCCACGAAATACTCCGGCGACCTGTTTGTCAGTCGCGACGACCGCGGCATCTGCATAGACCTGCCGGCCCACGCCATCCACGAAACTGATATCCACCCGGCGATCGGCGAGGCCCTCAACGGCGTGCCGGCGGCTGCCTATGCGGCGCCGTCACACGTCTACCTGTTTGATACCGAAGAGCAGGTGCTGGCGCTGGCGCCTGACTTCCGAGCCCTGATGGTGGCCTCGGACCTGCCTGTTATTGTCACCGCCCCGGGCAATAACGTGGATTTCGTGTCGCGCTTCTTCGGACCCCAGGTGGGTGTCGACGAGGACCCTGTGACGGGGTCTGCGCATTGTGCATTGGTTCCCCTGTGGGCGGAGAAGCTGGGTAAAAGCGAGCTGACCGCGAGGCAGGTGTCGAAGCGCGGTGGCGACCTGCTGTGTGAGCTGAAGGGCGACCGGGTGTTGCTGCGCGGGCAGGCGATCACATTCCTGCGCGGCCAGATCGAGATCTAGGAATCGGGACGACAGATGCCCACTACCGGTGTCCACATGAAACTGATGGCGTGTCTTAAAGGTACCACCATTGCGGTCGGTTGTTGGCTGTTCTCCGCCGCAACGCTGCATCCGGCGCTCGCAGCATCAGCGGCACCAGGCCCGGTGCAGGAATTGACCGGGCGGATCGATGCGGACGAGGTTGTGATCTATCGCGTCCCCGGTTTGCGTGAGGGGCAGCAGTTGATGGTTCGCCTCGAAACCCTGTCGGGCAACCTCGATCCCACGGTGGGGGTGATCGGCTCGCAGGTTGATCGCAAGGAGCTCGAAGCGCTCTACGAGGAGGCAGACGAAATCGCCGCTGATCGAGGCGAAGATCCGGTTGCCGCCATGGAGTCCCTGCGGCAGAAGTACTTCCTGGCATTCGACGACGACGGCGGCGGTGGCCTCACAGCCGCGCTGCGGTTCGAGATTCCGGAAGATGGTGACTACGGATTGCTGCTCGCCGGGGCGCAGAAGGCCCGCGGGCGGGAAACCTTTGGCAACTATCGACTGCTGATCGGTATCAACCGGGAAGATGTGCTGGACGGTAGCGCGCAAGTCGGTGGCCCTGCCATTGCCAGTCGCGATCTGGAAGCGACGCCGCCGGGCGTCGGGGTGGTGGAGATCACCGGTTCCCTGGATGCAGTCAAAGCCTCAACCCTCCTCGCACTGGAACCGATGAAGGAAGGCGATACATTTCATGCCTGGCTGGAGACGACAGCCGGAGAGCTCGTGCCCGATGTGCAGCTACGGAATTATGCGGGTAAGCCTATTAGTACCGGCAAGCTGGATGGCCAGGCGCAGCACGCCTCCCTGCAGTACACGTTTCCCGAGGACGCGGAGAACTACCAGCTGTATATCGGCGCCCACGGCACAGCCGCGACGGGAGCCTACCGCCTGTTGGTCGGGGTCAACGACCCTGCAGTGATGACGGGACAGGCCGAAGTGGACGGGCGGCCGGTGGTGCGTCGCCCCATCGAAGTCAGCACGGGATTGCGTTTGGAGCAAATCATTGAAGTCAATCAGCCCAGGGAACTGTTCCGCACCGTCGCCACCCTGCGCATGGAATGGCGGGACCCACGCCTCGCCTTCAACCCGGAAGGCTGCCAGTGCGATTCCAGGACCCTGCACGGAGCGGGCCTGGACCAGTTCATAGCGGGAACGGAAGGCCAGTGGCCGGCCATATCCTTTCGCAACCAGCAGGGCAGGCGCTGGGCGGAGAACCGCATCGCCACGATCCTCGCGGACGGCAGCGTCACCTATTCGGAGCGATTCACGGCCGACTTCCAGGTCGATTTCGATTTTCGCCAGTACCCCTATGACACCCAGGCCTTCCTTATTCACATTGACGCGCAGCAGTCGGAAGAGCAGTTCGTATTCCTGGAGTTGCCCGGGTTCAGCGATATCAGCGCCGATCACGGCGAGGACGAGTTCATTCTCGGCGCCTTCGACACGCGGATTTCATCGAATGTCGACAGCATCGGCGACAGCTTCTCGAGTTTCACGTTCAGCTTTGAGGCGCCACGACATCACAGCTACTACATCTTCCGCATCTTCGTGCCGATTTCGCTGCTGATCCTGGTGTCGTGGTTTACGTTCTTCCTGCGTGACTACAAACACCGCATTGAAGTCACCAGCGGTAACCTGCTGGTGTTCATCGCCTTCAGTTTCAGTATTGCGGGCAACTACCCGCGGCTGGGCTATCTCACTTTCCTGGATACGATCATGGCCCTGATGTTCGTGATGAGTGCGCTGGTGGTGGTGTACAACGTGACCATGAAACGCCTGGAGGTTGCGGGTGAGGACGCGCTGGTTGAGCGTATCGATAACGTCATGGACTGGGCCTACCCGCTGTTTTTCGCGGCCTGCCTGGTTGCCCTGGTAGTACTCTTTTTCTAGCCTTCCGTCGTTTCAGGCTTGCCCCCGTGTAGGATTTGTTCCGACTTTGGCCGATGGCTTGTTGATCTATCGCAAGGACACACCATCAATACACATCAAGGTCTGGTCCTCCCAGCCAGTTCGCCTATCGTGTCAGTCATAGCCCGCGCTTCGTGTGGTGGAGCAAGTTGCGGAAAGTTCTTGAAGCAATACTTCATTCTTGGGAGTGAATGCATGAACGCCAAACGACGCAGTGTCCTGCCCAGGGCAATCCGGGCCCTGATGATCCTGACGGGTGTCTTCACCCTGGCCACGCCAGCCCTGGCCGCCAAAGAGATTGTCCACGACGGCGAGTACTATTTCCTGAAATCCCAGCACGGCGACAAGTGGGACATGGAAGACAAAGCGGTCGAGGCGGAACTGGCCGTGATTCGCAAGCGCAACGGCGGCAAGCCGCCGAATATCGTCTACGTACTCATTGACGATGTCAGCTTCGGCCAGATGGGTAATCGCGCCATGAACTATGTGACCGGCATCGATACGCCCAATATCAACGAGTTCGCTTCCCAGGGCCTGTCGCTGATGCGCATGTACACAGAGCCCTCCTGTACGCCAACGCGCGCGGCATTCCTGACCGGACGGCATCCGGTTCGCACCGGTTTGAAAGAGGTAAAAGTGGCCCTGGTCGGTGAAGGTCTCTCCGGTAAGGAAGTCACCATCGCCGAGGTGCTGGGCAGGGCGGGCTACGCCACCTCCCACGTGGGCA
The DNA here is from genome assembly GCA_965601975.1 of Halieaceae bacterium. GTDB lineage: Bacteria > Pseudomonadota > Gammaproteobacteria > Pseudomonadales > Halieaceae > JANQIO01. The sequence goes on along the minus strand of OZ271856.1, from coordinate 3,031,131 downwards.
AGTGGCACCAGGGCGATATCGAGGAGTCCTACCCTCACAACCAGGGTTTCGACTACGCTGCCTTCCCCCTCCATCAGCAGGTGCAGCTGTCCCTGATGACGCGGGAAGCCGCTGAAGCCAACAACCTGTTCGGCTGGTACCAGGGCACCCAGTCAGGCGAGTTTGCCATTGATAAGAACTTCAAGCCTCGCGGACTTGTGACCGGAGTCCAGGCGGTCAAGGGTGGCAAGGCCAACGAGGTAGACCTGAAGCCCGGGGAGCAGTGGACGCAGGCGCACTACCACGCAATGAATGTTCGCTACCAGGAGCAGGCCATCGAGCAGCTGAACACGCTGGCCCGGGGGGACGAGCCCTTCTTCCTGCAGTACTGGCCCCTGTATCCCCTGAACTTTGTGCACGATCAGCAACAGAACCAGTCCCGCAACGGCGGCTTCATGGCCGAGAAGCTTCAGCTGCTGGACGGCTGGATGGGGGAGTTTTTCGCCCAGATCGACAAGCTGGGTATCGCCGATAACACCATTGTCGTGTTCATGGCTGACAACGGCCTGATGTACCACTACGAAGGCCCCTCGGGTCTGAACCAGCTGATTTATCGCGGCGGTAAAACACAGCACCTTGAGGGCGGTGTGCGCGTCGATGCCTTTGTGCGTTGGCCTGGCGTGATCGATGCGGGAAGCTACGCCGGGGATATCGTCCACGTCAGCGACCTGTTCACCACCTTCGCCACGATTGCCCAGGCGGACCAGTATATTCCGCGTGATCGCGTCATCGACGGACTCGACCAGACCGCCCTGTTGCTGAACGGCGAGCATCACGGTCGTCGGGACTATGTGTACATCTATGAAAACGAAACGCTGCGTTCAGTGGTGAAGCAGGAATACAAGATGCACGTGCCGGGTCCTGGCGTTCCGGCCGCGGCGGCGGGCGTCTATAACGTCTACCGTGACCCGCGTGAGATGCACCCCCTGATCGGGCTCGCCCTGTGGTCGGGCGCCAGCTACCAGGACATGATCAAGCGGCACATGATGACGATCAGGAAGTATCCGCATGCAAAGCAGGGCACCGGGGCGCCCTACGGTGGCATCAGCAACCTGCGGCCTGAGACCAAAGAGATCGTGGAGATTTTCAACTCCTGGCACTGACTGTATACCCAGTGGGTAAACATAAATCCAGCTGGTTGGATCGAGATGTGGTCGCGGAATGCGGGCGATAGTTTTCCGCAGGCGAAAAACTCACCCGCGTTCCACGCCCACTCGGGATCACGGTGAATCCAAGAAAAACCCCGCCGAAGCGGGGTTTGTGGGGGTGATTGGCCGTTAGGCTTCAATCGTCGTCTTCATCATCGTCGTCATCTTCGTCGTCGCTCTCACACGCGGCATCGACGAAGTTGCAGTTGATGGGGTCGTTGTCTTCCACCTCAGTGTCATCCAGCAGCGTGAATAGCCCGAGAGGGTAGGCGAAGAGGCCGCCGGTAGCAGTGCCATCGGGCGCCGAAGCGGAGTTTTCCTCTACCTCGGTGTTGATGAGCGTGGTCTCCGACATTCCGCCGGCTCCCGTTTCGATACCGCCGGTGGCGCCACCGCCGACACCGGTGGAGCTGGCGCGATTTTCCTCGACCTCGCTGTCCTCAACTGTCATCAAGCTGCCTCCGTGTGCGATGCCGCCGGTGGCGAAGAAGTTTGATTCGGCTTCGTTGTCTTCCACGTCAATGTCGACCAGCGTCACGATCGTGCCCGGGGCAGTGGCAATGCCGCCGACTGCAAACGCGACATCCGGTGCTGCTGAGAGCGCTGTGTTTCCCTCGATCTCGCTGTCGGTCGCCGACAGCGGTATGCCTGGTGCCAGGCTGGTCCCGCCCGTTGCGCTGGCCACGCTGGCGCTATCGGCCGTGGCGCTGTTATCGCGCAGTTTGCTGTCTCGCACAGTCACTTCAGCACCTCCACCCTCCACGGTGCCGATCGCTCCGGTTATGCCGGCAAAGCCAAACGGGCCGTCGGCGACACCCGATGCATTGTTTTTACTGATCGTGGTCTTCTCCACTACCAGTGGAGTGGACGTTCCGACACCTCCAGTAGCAAATACGATTGCGGCAGCGCCCGACGTGGCACTGTTCCGCGTAATCGTGCTGTTCCTCAATGTGACAAGGGAGCCCGAGCTGATCCCACCCGAGGAGACGGCTATGTCCATGCCGTTGCTCGTAGCGCTGTTTTTACTCACGGTGCTTTCATCGAGTATGAGCGTCCCTCCACCCTCGGTCCCGATACCGCCGGCGCTTAGAAAACCCCCGATAGCACTGTTTTCCGTGACCGAGCAATGTCGCAGCGTAAGGTTGCCGAAGCTAAAAATGCCGCCTGCCGCGTAGAACGGGTCTAGCATTGCACCGCCGGTGATTGTCAGCTCTTCAAGCACGACCGTTGCGCCGGCTGCAACAAAGACCACCGGGCCGCCGACACCGCCGCCGTCCAGGGTGGCATCGTCGTCACCCTTCAGGGTCAGGTCGACAAAGATGTCGAAGAGACCCTGGCAGGTACCCTCGATCTCCAGTGTGTCTCCCGAACTCGCCGCCGCCAGCGCTGGCTCAAGCGCGCCTGGGTCTGTGTCGCAGTCGACCTGAGTGACTGCTGCGAGCGCAGGCGTCGAGGCCATCGCGGAAATGGCCGCCGCCAAAACCAGGCGGCGCAGGATGATGGGTGTTGAAACATCAGTTTGTGTTGTTGTGTCTACAACCGAGAACTGCGTAAACATGGTGACCCCTCCTAGATACCATTGGAATCCGGCAGCTCGGCGGTCTTGGGGTCCTTCGTGGCGTCGCAGGCGGCGTCGCGGAGGAAGCGAGGACCCGTGGCTTTCCGTCACCGTCTTTCGGCGGCTTTGGCTTTATCAACAGAGCAGGATAGCAGAGCGCAGTAATTGCGCTTTGACTAGCGCCAGTGACATGCGCTGAAGGGGGTTTTCACTCCGCGGCGCGGGTCTCCTGGCTGTCAGCCAGCAGCGGTTCCAGGTGCGGCCAGACGTTGGCCAGCAGCATGGGCTGGGCCTCGACGCTGGGGTGGATGCCGTCTGCCTGCATCAACTCGCCGTTGGTGGCGACACCGTCCAGCATGAACGGGCTGAGTGAACTGCCGGTCTGCTCGGCGACCTTGCTGAAGCTGGATCGAAAGGCCTGCGTGTAGCGGCTGCCGTAGTTGGGCGGGATCTCCATCGCCAGGATAAGCACCTCGGCACCCGCGGCCCGGGACTGTTCCGCCATCGCCGTCAGGTTTTCCCGCATGCGTGAGACCGGGTAGCCGCGCAGGCCGTCGTTGCCGCCCAGTTCGATAATCACCACGGTGGGTTGGTGCTCCTCGAGCAGCTTCGGCAGCCGCGAGGCCGCGCCGGCGCTGGTTTCACCGGAGATGCTGGCATTGACCACCTGGTAGCCCGGGTGGCTCTCCTCCAGTCGTCCCGCCAGCAGGGCAACCCATCCCTCCTGCAGGGACATGCCATAGGCGGCGCTGATACTATCGCCCATCACCAGAACGGTTTTGCCCGCCGGTGATCCAAGGCTTACGGGCGAACCTATAATCAGGAAAATGCACAGCATTACGCGTGTGCTATGACAGATTTTATCGAGGTAGCGGTACAGCATGATCAAGACGCAGGACCTCCGGAAGCGCGTTCCCCTGGCTGACGGGGAGCTGGAAATACTGAAAGGGATCGACATCGAAATCAAGGCGCAGGAGTCCGTTGCCATTATCGGTGCGTCGGGCTCCGGCAAGTCCACCCTGCTGGGATTGTTGGCGGGCCTGGATGTGGCCAGCGACGGCGAGGTCTGGATCGATGGCGTGGGGCTCGGTGAACTGGACGAGGATGCGCGGGCCCGGCTCCGGGCAGAGAAGGTCGGCTTCGTATTCCAGTCCTTCCAGCTGCTGCCCAGCCTGACCGCGCTGGAGAACGTGATGCTGCCCCTGGAGTTGCACGGAGTCGCAAATGCCGAACAGCGTGCGCGGGATTTTCTCGAGCGCGTCGGCCTCGGCGAGCGCACCGACCACTATCCCAACCAGCTTTCAGGCGGGGAGCAGCAGCGGGTGGCCATTGCCCGGGCGTTCGCTGCGGAACCCGCCATCCTGTTCGCCGATGAACCCACAGGCAACCTCGACACCGCCACCGGCGCCCATGTCATCGACCTGCTGTTCGAGATCAACCGGGAGCAGGGCACCACCCTGATCCTGGTCACCCACGAACAGCGCCTGGCGGATCGCTGCGACCGCCGGCTGCGCCTGCACGGCGGCGCCCTGGTGGGCGAAGAAGTCGGCCACGCGCCTCGCGACGGCGGCAGCGGCAAGCCCTATCTCCACGGAATCTGATAAACGATGACGGCATGGAGAATGCTTTTGCGCGACTGGCGCGGCGGCGAACTCGGGGTGCTGCTGGCGGCACTGGTCGTTGCGGTCGCAATCGTATCGGGCATCAGCGCGTTCACGTCACGACTGCAATCCAGCCTTGAGCAGGAGAGCCATCGATTCCTGGCGGCGGATCGCGTGGTCGCCAGTTCCCGTCCAGTGCCCGAGGCCTTCCTCGCTGAAGCCAACGAGCGCGGACTGCAATCTGCAAACCTGCTGTTGTTCCCGTCCATGGTCTATGCCGGTGATGAGGATATGGTTCTGGCGTCGGTCAAGGCGGCCAGCGATGCTTACCCCCTGCGCGGCGAACTGGTGATGAGTGAGCAGGCCTTCGGTGACCTTGAGCCGCGCAGCTCCGGTCCCTTGCCCGGCAATGTATGGCTGGATTCACGCCTGTTCCCCTTGTTGAATGTGGATGTGGGTGACAGTGTCTTCGTGGGCGACGCCGAACTGGAAGTGACCGCGGCCCTGCGCAGCGAGCCTGACCAGGCCTCGGGCTTCCTCGGCTATGGTCCGCGCCTGTTGATGCACATCGACGATATTCCGGCCACTAATGTGGTGCAGCCCGGCAGTCGGGTGCAATACCGGCTGTTGGTGGCCGGTGAACCGACCGAGGTAGACGACTACGCCGAGTGGTTGGAACCCCAGATCGAATCGGGCCAACGCCTGGTCGATGTGGGCGACAGCCAGCGCGGTATTGGCAGCGCCCTCGGTCGGGCCGAATCCTTCCTGCTGCTGGCGGGCAGCCTTGGCGTGGTGCTGGCCGGCGTGGCGATCGCGCTGGCGGCACGGCGCTTCAGCGAGCGCCACTACGACTATGTGGCGATCATGAAAAGCCTGGGTGCCGAGAGCCACCGCATCAGCCGGCTCTACGGGACCAGCCTGCTGATACTGGGTTCTATCGCCACCCTGATGGGCACCGCCCTGGGCTGGTCCATGCAGGCAATATTCTTCGATTTATTCGGCGATGCATTGCCGGTTCAACCCGGGCCCTCCGGACCGCGACCCTACATTGTCGGCGGCGCCACCGCACTGGTGTGCCTGCTGGCCTTCGCCTGGCCGCCGCTGGGCAGGTTGGGCGGCGCGTCGCCGCTGAAAGTGCTGCGCCGGGATCTGCCGAATATGGTGAGCCGCAGCGCATTGGACAACGCGATTGGCCTGGCCGCAGTGCTGGGCCTGATGCTGTGGTATTCCGGTGACGTTGCACTGACCCTGGCAGTGCTCGCAGGCCTCATGGCCTCGGCGAGTATCGCCGCAGTGGTGGCATTCGCACTGCTTCGAGGCGGACGACTGGCCGGCATGCGCGCCGGCAGTATCTGGCGGTTGGCGCTGGCCAGCCTGCAGCGTAACGGTGGCGCCAACACGCTGCAGGTAGTGATCTTTTCCCTGGCCATTATGTTGCTGCTGGTGCTGGTACTGGTGCGCACCTCGCTGCTGGAAGAGTGGCAGATGCAGCTTCCCGAGGGCACGCCCAATCACTTCCTGCTGAATATCGCGCCGGGCGAAGTCAACGGCGTGCGGGAATCGCTCTCGCGAAAGGCAGTCCTTTCCGAACCGCTTTACCCCATGATTCGCGGCCGTGTCGTCGAGGTCAACGGTGAAGCCCTGGGCCGCAGCGACGACCCGGAGGTGGGCCGCCGTGAACGCGAAACCAACCTGACCTGGTCGAAAGAGGTGCCGTCCGGCAACGACATCATCGCCGGTGAATGGTGGGAGCCTGATACCCAGGAAGCGCTGGTATCGGTGGAAGAGGGCATGGCGGAACGCCTGCAGCTCGAAGTCGGTGACAAGGTGCGCTACCTGGTGGGCTCGCAGCCCCTGGACGTGACCGTCGCCAGCATCCGGCGCCTGGACTGGGAAAGCATGCAGCCCAATTTCTTCATGGTGTTTCCACCGGCAGTGCTGCAGGACCTGCCGGCCACGTTCATGACGGCGTTCCACCTCGACAAGGGCGACAAACGTTTTCTCAACGACTTTATCCGCGAGTACCCCACAGTGACTGTGATTGAGATGGATGTGGTGATCGAGCAGGTGCGCACTATCGTTAACCAGGTCTCCGCCGCGGTAGAACTGGTGCTGGTAGTCATCCTGTTTGCCGGCGCGCTCGTGTTGATTGCCGGTGTGCAGTCCAGCGTCGATACACGCCTCTATGAAGGTGCCATCCTCAGGGCGCTGGGTGCGCGACGCGGGCTGATCCTCGGCGGTGTCGTCATCGAATTTGCCGCGCTGGGATTGTTCGCCGGTCTGCTCGCAACGGTGGCTGCGGAGATTGCCGTGTTCATCCTGCAGACCCGGGCGCTCGATATGACCCACACGCTGCATCCGGAGATCTGGCTGCTGGGTCCTGTTACAGCCGTCCTTCTCATCGGTGCGCTCGGCGTTTGGAACTGCCGACGCGTCGTGTCGTCACCGCCGCTACTGGTACTTCGCGAACTCTAGCTCTTTGCATCGAGGGGTGGGCGCGGAACGCGGGCGCTGGTTTTCCGCAAGCGAAAAACCCACCCACGTTCCACACCCACTCTGGGTCACGGTAGATTCCGTCAGTATGCATCGAGGGGTGGCCGTGGCAGCTCGGCGCTGGTTTTCCGCAGGCGAAAAACCCACCGAGTTTCCACGCCCACTCTAGATCACAGTGGATTCTCGAGAATCCATTGCGGCACCATTGTGGTTTGCTGTCTCGATCGTGAGGCGCAGTGTGTGAGTGGGTTTTCTGCTCGCAGAAAACCAGCGCTCACGCAATGCGCCCGGCACCATGCCGACAAACCAATCCTTCAGCCGGCGACCTCAACTGAATCGCCAGTGCCAATCGAGCCCGCGGACACGACCCGTGCGTAGACGCCGAGATTGCCGCCGTTGGCCTGCACCAATGTGCGCATGATCTTCGGGTCCTTAGGCAGGTCGGCAAAGCCGTGGGTGGTCATCGAGCAACGGGGGCAGGGGCCGACAACATCCAGCACCACTTCACCGATCTTCACCTGCTTGCCGGTCCAGGCCTCTTCCGGAAAGTCGCCTTCGGCACCGGGCATGTCGACAAGAATGTTGGGACGGAAACGGCTGACATCGAAATTTGAATCCGGGTTGGCGCGGCCCATGCTGTCCAGTGCCTGCTGGCTGATAATCAGGATGTCGTAGGCGTCGAAGTAGGTACCGGGCGGGCACTCGAATTCTATTACCTCGGCGAACAGGTCCAGCTCGGGCAGCGGTTCATCGGGCTCCCGAGCGAACATGTCGCGCAGTTCCTGTTCGAAGTCTTCGCTGTCCGGCGCGCCGCGGCGGTAGTGGTCCAGCGCATCCGCCGGCATCAGCGGCCACAGGGACACTTTGTGATCAAGCTTTTCGCTGAGCCAGGCATTGATGTCCTCGGCGCCGGTGTCGCGGCTGTCCCCGTCCGGGGCAGTGATGCGCGCGGGGCTTGAGCCCTCATTCGCCACGTCACCGGTGAACGCCGCGCTCAAGGTCATCAGCGAGGGAATCTTCTTGCCGCCGCGAATGCCGCCGCGCACCTCGTCGCGAACTGCCCATACCCGATCACCGATGCTGCCCCGGGGGCCGATGGTGAGGCTGTCGCAGGCTTCGCCCATCATGCTTTTGACGGGGAAACGAAAGAGTTGGCTAACCGTGGCGCTCATGATTGTTCCTTTGCTTGTTCTTTGAGTTGTGCAGCACACACTGTAGCGCAATACTGGGCGGCCTTTCACAGACTTCGCTGCCATGGCCCTGAAATCGACCGTCTACCGCTTTGCCCTCAACGTTGCCGATATGGACCGGCAGGTCTATGGCGACTTCCCGCAGACCTTGGCGCGGCACCCCTCGGAGACCGAGGCGCGGATGATGCTGCGATTGCTGGCCTTCGCCTTTCACGCGTCGGAGGACCTGGAGCACGGGCGCGGGATCAGCACCGACGATGAGCCCGACCTGTGGCGCAAGGACCTCACCGGTGAAGTCGAGCTGTGGATAGAGCTTGGCACCCCGGATCCGGAGCGCCTGCGCAAGGCCTGCGGCCGCGCCCGAGACGTGGTCCTCTACTGCTACGGCGACCGCGCCACGCCGGTCTGGTGGGAGAAACACGAGAATGCCCTGCAGCGCTTCGACCGACTGAAGATCTTCCAGGTCGACGACGCCACCTGCGATGCCCTCGCCGAACTCGCCGCCACCGGTGATCCCATCCAGTGCACCATCGAAAGCACCGAAGCCTGGGTTACCTCAGGCGAGACCACCATCCACGTGGTTCCGCGTCCGCTCAAGTAGCTGCTTCCGTTTGGATCGAGGGGTGGCCGCGGAATGCGGGCGCTGGTTTTCCGCAAGCGAAAAACCCACCCACATTCCACGCCCACTCGAATTCGAAGCTGGATCCACCCGTGATGTGAGAGGTCACGTGAGTGCAGTGGTGGCTCGGTCTGGGGGAGTGGGGTTTTTGATGTAATTGCGGCACCGAAGGCATTCGCTGCCTGGATCGTGAGGCGCAGTGCGTGAGTGGGTTTTCTGCTCGCAGAAAACCAGCGCTCACGCAATGCGCCCGGCACGGACGCGACAGGTTTTAAGCTACTGGGCGCAGATCCCAGCCAGAAAAATGTCGACTTCCAGCTCGATCTGCCGCTGAAGGTCTACGTGGACCTCGAACAGCTGTGGCATGTCGACTTTGAGGGTGGCCAGGCCGTGGATGCCCGACCAGCCCGCGTTGGCCATGTAGTGGTCGTCTTCGTCGCGGAAGATGCCTTTTTCGATGCCGCTGCGCATGATGCTGCGCACCAGTTCGTAGGTGTCGCGGCTGGCCTGGTAGAGCTCCGGGTAGCTGGCCTGGGGTTGCAGGGTGGGGCCGAACATCAGCTTGAACAGGTCCGGGTGCTCCATCGCGTAGCCGACATAGGCGTGGGCGAAGGCGCGCATCTCGTCCCTGGGGTCTTCACCGGCGGCGTCACCGCTGGTTTCGAGTCCTTCCAGCAGCTTGCGGTAGCCGCGGGTGGCCAGTGCCGCCAGCAGCTCGCTCTTGTCCTTGAAGTGGCGGTAGGGCGCCGTCTGGGAAACCCCGACGGCGCGCGCCAGCGCGCGCAGGCTCAGCTCATCGATGCTGGATTCCGCGAGTTGGGCCTCGGCGGTGTCCAGCAGTTCGTTGCGCAGGTTGCCGTGGTGATAGGCGCGCGGTTGTGGAGCGTCGGAGTTCACGGGAGCAGGTGGCTGACCGCGTCGCGCTCTTCTTTCAGCTCGGTTTCGGTCGCGGTCATTTTCTCGCGGCTGAAATCCGACACCGGCACATCCTGCACGATCTCCCAGTCGCCGCCGGCGCAGCGGCAGGGGAAGGAGTAGATCAGGCCTTCCTCGATGCCGTAGGAGCCGTCGGAGTAGACCGCCATGGAGACCCAGCTGTCGCTGGTGCCCAGGGCCCAGGTGCGCATGTGATCGATGGCCGCATTGGCCGCCGACGCCGCGGACGAAGCACCGCGCGCCTTGATGATGGCGGCGCCGCGCTGCTGTACCACGGGAATGAACTCGCCTTCGTACCAGTCCTGGTCGACCAGGTCGATGGCGTTGGTGCCGTCCACCTTGGTGTTGAACAGGTCCGGGTACTGGGTGGCGGAGTGGTTGCCCCAGATGGTCATGTCCTTCACGTCGTTGACGGTCTTGCCGGTCTTCTGGGCAATCTGGGTCATGGCGCGGTTGTGGTCCAGCCGGGTCATGGCGGTGAACTGGCGCGGGTTGATGTCCGGCGCGTTGCGCTGGGTGATCAGCGCATTGGTGTTGGCTGGGTTGCCGACGACCAGCACCTTGATGTCCTTGCTGGCGTTGTCGTTGATGGCCTTGCCCTGGACCGAGAAGATCGCCGCGTTGGCTTCCAGCAGGTCCTTGCGCTCCATGCCGGGGCCGCGCGGGCGGGCGCCGACCAGCAGGGCGTAATCGGTGTCCTTGAAGGCCACGTTCGGGTCGTCGGTGCACTCGATGCCCGCCAGCAGCGGGAACGCGCAGTCGTCCAGCTCCATGCGCACGCCGTCCAGCGCTTCCATGGCAGGGGTGATGTCCAGCAGTTGCAGGATCACCGGCTGGTCGTCACCCAGCATGTTGCCGTTGGCGATGCGGAACAGCAGGGCGTAACCGATCTGGCCGGCGGCGCCGGTCACAGTGACTCGAACAGGGGCTTTCATCAGGCGAAATCCTCGTGTGTAAGGGGGGTGGTCTGTCGGGGCGCACATTCTAGACGCGTGTCCGTGTAAATGCCACTACGGCAGGATTTCCGCCGCGAAACCGCGTAGAATCCGCGCCAATTGAGAATCGAAGGGATTCCATGCGAGAGCTGTCTAAAAAGGAGCGCACCGAGTTCAACAAGCTGCAGAAGCGGCTGCGTCGTCACGTGGGCACCGCCATCGCCGATTACGACATGATCGAGGACGGCGACAAGGTCATGGTGTGCCTGTCCGGCGGCAAGGATTCCTACGCGATGCTGGATGTCCTGATGAGCCTGCAGCGGTCCGCGCCGGTGTCTTTCGAACTGGTGGCAGTGAACCTGGACCAGAAGCAGCCTGGCTTCCCGGAAGAGGTGCTACCGGCCTACCTGGAGCAGCTGGGCGTTCCCTACTACATCCTCGAGAAAGACACCTACAGCATCGTCAAGGAGGTCGTGCCCGAGGGCAAGACCACCTGCGGCCTGTGCTCCCGCCTGCGCCGCGGCAGCCTGTACGGCTTTGCCCAGGAGATCGGGGCCACCAAGATTGCCCTGGGCCATCACCGCGATGACATCGTGGAAACGCTGTTCCTCAATATGTTCTTTGGCGGCACGCTCAAGGCCATGCCACCCAAGCTGCTGAGTGACGACGGCGCCAATGTGGTGATCCGGCCCATGGCCTACTGCAAGGAGAAGGACCTCGAGGAATACGCCGACTACAAGGCGTTCCCGATCATCCCCTGCAACCTCTGCGGCTCCCAGGAAAACCTGCAGCGTGTCCAGGTAAAGGCGATGCTGCGCGACTGGGAGCGCCAGTATCCCGGCCGCACCGAGACCATCTTTCGCGCCATCCGCAACGTGGCGCCCTCACAGCTCGCCGATCCCGAGCTGTTTGATTTCAAGTCCCTTTCTATCCAGGGAGCCATCTCGGAAGACCGCGACCTGCATATGGGTGATGCCGGCATCAGGGTGGTCAACCTCTAGCAATGCCTGAACCCCTGGTCAGTATTCGAGGCCTGGGCCTGGAGCGGGGCGGGCGTGCGCTGCTGCAGGGTTTTGATCTCGACATCGCGGGCGGCGACCTGCTGCTGATCGAGGGTGCCAACGGCAGCGGCAAAACCACGCTGCTGCGCTGCCTGGCGGGACTGTCCCGGCTGGGCCAGGAGGGCACGGTCGCGCGGCACTGCGAAGAGCTTCTCTACCTGGGCCATAAACCCGGCATCAAGCAACTGCTGACCCCCCGCGAGAACCTGGGCTACGTCTGCCGCAGCCAGGGCTGGCCCATGGAACACATCGACGCTGCGCTGAACCAAGTGGGGCTGTCAGGCCGCGAGGACCTGCAGTGCCAGAACCTGTCCGCCGGCCAGCAGCGCCGCGTCAACCTGGCCAGGCTCTACCTGTCCTATGCCAACGCCAGCCCGTCCAGCCTGTGGCTGCTGGACGAACCTTTTACCGCCATTGACCGGGACGGGGTGCGTGCGCTGACTGAAACCATCGGTGAACAGGTCAGCCGCGGCGGCGCGGTGGTACTCACCTCCCACCAGGATCTGCCGCTGGCGCTGCCCATGAAGCGCGTGATGCTGGGAGGTCGGGAATGAGTGCGCCGCTCGGACCGTTCCTGGCGGCGGGGCTGAAGCGCCAGCTGCTGCTGGCCTTCCGGCGGCCGGTGGATACGCTCAATCCGTTGTTCTTCTTCCTGATTACGGTCACCCTGTTCCCGCTGGGAATCGGTCCCGACCCGACCCAGCTTGCGGAGTTCGCCCCGGGCATTCTGTGGATCGTGGCGCTGCTGGCCTCGCTGATGGCCGCCGACGGCATGTTCCGGAACGACTACGACGACGGCTCCCTGGAGCAGCTGCTGCTGGCACCGCAGCCGCTGTACCTGTCGTCCCTGGCCTACGTCTTTGCCCACTGGCTGCTGACGGGCTTTCCACTGACCCTGCTGTCGCCGCTGTTCGCAATGATGCTGCAGCTGCCTGTCGCGGCCTTGCCCTCGCTGATGATCAGCATGCTGCTGGGGACCGCCACACTCAGCCTGGTCGGCAGTATCGGCGCCGCCCTGACTGTCAGCCTCAAGCGTGGGGGCATGCTGATATCCCTGATTATTGTGCCGTTATATGTGCCGGTGCTGATTTTCGGTGCCGGCGCGGTGCGCTACGCCGCCGACGGCTTCGACGCCCAGCCCCAGCTGTTGCTGCTGGGAGGCATGCTGTCCCTGGCGGTGGCCCTGGCGCCTTTCGCCATCAGCGCGGGCCTGCGAATCTCGGTTGATGCAGGTTAGGAAATGCCTATCCATCGCCGGTATAATTCGCCCATCGTTTTAACACCCTGATTGCCATGTGGTCCTGGTTTCACAAGCTCGGTTCGCCCCCCTGGATGTATCGCATCTCCGGCAAGATCCTCGCCTGGCTGCTGCCGGTGACGGCCCTGATGCTGGTGATTGGCGCGGTCTGGGGCCTGCTGTACGCTCCGGCGGATTTCCGCCAGGGCAACAGCTTCCGCATCATTTACTTCCACGTGCCCGCCTCCGTGGTGGCGCTGGCGGGCTACTACGTCATGGCGATTGCCGGCGCGGTGAGCCTGATCTGGAAGATGAAAATGGCCGAGGTGGCCATGAAAGCGGCGGCACCCATCGGCGCGGCCCTGACCTTCCTCGGGCTGGTGTCCGGCGCGATCTGGGGCAAGCCCACCTGGGGCACCTACTGGGTCTGGGACGCGCGCATTACCTCCATGCTGATCCTGTTCTTCCTGTACCTGGGCGTCATCGCCCTCTACCAGGCCTATGAGAACAAGGAAGCCGCGGCCAAAGCCTGCGCGGTGCTGAGTCTCGTCGGGACAGTGAACATTCCCATCATCTACAAGTCTGTAGACTGGTGGTACAGCCTGCACCAGCCGGCCACCATCAAGTTTACGGAAGAGTCCACCATGCACAGCTCCATGTTTCAGCCGCTGCTGTTGATGATTGTTGCCTACTATTGCCTGTTCACCTGCGCACTGCTGCTGAACATGCGCAGCGAGCTGTTGCGGCGCGGCGCCGGCACTTCCTGGGTGCGCACGGAAGTGGAGGGGGCAGCCCGTGCAGTTTGACAGCCTTGCCGCCGCGCTGGCGATGGACGGCCACGGGCCCTACGTGTGGGCGGTGGTCGTGATCAGTACCGTGGTCATTGTGGGCATGCTGCTGTTGCCGACCCTGTCCAGCCGGCGATTCCTGGCCGAGCAGCGGCGGGCGACCGCAGCAGGGCAGACACCCGAACAAGCGACCGCACCCGCGGTCACCATCGAGGAGGTACACAATGCACCCGGTTCGTAAGCAGCGGCTGCTGCTGGTCTGTTTCATCGTGGTGTTCTCGAGCCTGGCGGTGGGGCTGGTGGCCTACGGCCTGCGCGGCAACATCAACCTGTTCTTCCCGCCCGCCGAGATCGCTGCCGGCAAGGCGCCGGTGGGCCAGCCCATCCGCCTCGGCGGCATGGTGGTGGAAGGCAGCGTGCGGCGCGATGACCAGAGCCTGCGGGTGGAATTTGACGTGACCGACTACCAGGCCACGGTGACCGCGGTCTATACCGGCATCCTTCCTGACCTGTTTGCCGAGGGCGAAGGGGTGGTGGCCTCCGGCGTGCTCGATGAGAACGGTGTGCTGCAGGCCACGGAAGTGCTGGCCAAGCACGACGAGAACTACATGCCGCCGGAAGTGGCGGAAGCGCTGTCCAAGGCCCACGACGAGGCGACCGGTTCATGATCCCTGAGTTCGGCCACTTTGCCCTGATAATCGCCCTCTGTCTGGCGATAGTTCTGACCCTGGTTCCCCTGTTGGGCAGCTTCCGCAACGACGAGCGCGCCATGGCCATGGCGCCGTCCCTGTCCATCGGCCTGTTTGTGTTTGTCAGCATCGCCTTCGGCTGCCTGGTCTGGTCGTTTATCACGGACGATTTCTCCGTGGCCCTGGTGGCGAACAACTCCAACAGCCTGATGCCTTCGGTGCTGAAGTTTGCCGCGACCTGGGGTAACCACGAGGGCTCCATGGTGCTGTGGATCCTGTTCCTGAGTATGTGGACCGCCGCTGTGGCGGTGTTCAGTACCGGCCTGCCGCTGCAGCTGCTGGCGCGGGTGCTGTCGGTGCTGGGTTTCGTGGCGGTGGGCTTCCTGCTGTTTTCCCTGCTGACCTCCAATCCCTTTGAGCGCCTGCTGCCGGGTATCCCCCAGGACGGCGCCGACCTCAACCCGCTGCTGCAGGACCCCGGGATGATCATTCATCCGCCGCTGCTGTACATGGGTTACGTGGGATTCTCGGTGGCGTTTGCTTTTGCCATCGCCGCGCTGATGGGCGGGCGACTGGACGCCGCCTGGGCGCGCTGGTCACGTCCCTGGACCAATGCGGCCTGGGCATTCCTGAGCATCGGCATCATGCTGGGCAGCTGGTGGGCCTACTACGAACTGGGCTGGGGCGGCTGGTGGTTCTGGGACCCGGTGGAAAATGCCTCCTTCATGCCCTGGCTGGCGGGCACCGCCCTGATTCACAGCCTGGCCGTTACCGAGAAGCGCGGGCTGTTCCGCAGCTGGACGGTGCTGCTGGCGATCTTTGCATTCTCCCTGAGCCTGCTGGGGACCTTCCTGGTGCGCTCGGGCGTGCTGACCTCCGTTCACGCCTTTGCCTCTGATCCGGCCCGGGGTGCGTTTATTCTCGCATTCCTGCTGATCGTCGTCGGCGGCTCACTGGTCCTGTACGCCCTGCGGGCGCCGGCGGTACAGAGCCGTATCGGTTTCGAGTGGATCAGCCGCGAGAGCCTGCTACTGGTCAATAACGTGGTGTTCCTGGTGGCGACCCTGACGGTGCTGTTCGGCACCCTGTTCCCGCTGATCACGGACGCCATGAATCTCGGCAAGTATTCGGTGGGCCCGCCGTATTTCAACGCGGTGTTCCTGCCGCTGATGGCCCTGTTGATTCCGTTTATGGGCATCGGCCCCACCTCGCGCTGGAAGCGCGATACCACGCAGCGCTGGCAACAGGAGTTGCTGGCGCCGGCCATCGCCGCACTGGTAGTCGGTGCGGTGTTTCCGTTCGCATACGGCGGTGAGTTCAACGTCTGGGTCATGCTGGCGGTGATCCTCGGCGGCTGGCTCGCGCTGGCCATGCTGCGGGATATGGTCATTCGCGTGCGCAACGGCCGCTGGCGCAGCATCCCCGCCAGCTACTGGGGCATGCAGCTGGCGCACCTGGGCTTCGCGGTGACCGTGATCGGCGTGGTGCTGGTCAGCCAATACGCCATTGAGCGCGACCTGAAGATGGCGCCCGGTGATCGTGAACAGATCGCAGGATACGACTTCTTCTTCAACAGCCTCGAGCCGGTGCGCGGCCCCAACTACGTGGCCGACGGCGCAAACTTCACCGTGACCCGCGACGGACGGACCGTGGCCAGACTGCAGGCGCAGAAGCGCCGCTACCTGGCTTCCGGCCAGGTGATGACCGAGGCGGCCATCGATGCCGGTGTATTCCGGGACATTTTCATTGCCATGGGCGAGCCCCTCGACGAGGGCCGGGCCTGGGCCATTCGCCTGCACTACAAACCCTTTGTGCGCTGGATCTGGGCAGGCGCGGTCATGATGGGCCTGGGAGGCTTCGTGACCCTGGCGGACAGGCGCTATCGACGCGCTCGCGCCCGTGCGACGTCCCCGGCGGAGAGTGGACTTGAACCGGCTTAGACTGTTCCTGCCACTGGGGATCTTTCTGGTGCTGGCGGCTTTTCTGCTGCGAGGCCTGTCGCTGGACCCCCAGGCCCTGCCGTCGGCGCTGATCGACCGGCCGCTTCCGGAATTCAGCCTGCCTGCGCTGGGCCAGGACGCGGTGGTGAACCGCGAGATGGTCACGGGTGAAGTCTCCCTGTTCAACGTCTGGGCCACCTGGTGCGTATCCTGCCGGGTCGAGCACCCGTTCCTGACGCGGCTCGCGGCCACCGGCATGCCAATCTACGGCATCAACTACAAGGACGAGGACGCCGAAGCCCTGCAGTGGCTGGCGGAACTGGGCGATCCCTACCGCATGAATATCGTCGACGCCGATGGCAGCCTCGGCCTCGACCTGGGCGTCTACGGGGCGCCGGAAACCTACGTGGTCGACGCCCAGGGCGTGATTCGCTACCGCCACGTCGGCGTGGTGGACGAACGTGTCTGGGCAGAGATCCTGGGGCCAATCGTGCAAGAGCTGCGCCGGGCGGACCGGGTAGGGGAATCGTGATGAACGTACTGAGGGTAATGCTTGCCGCGGCCTGCCTGATGACGGCGCAGGCCTTTGCAGTGATCGAGACCTATGACTTCGACGACGAGTCCCTGCGCGAGCGCTTCCAGGTGCTGGCGGCGGAACTGCGCTGCCCGAAGTGCCAGAACCAGAACATCGCCGACAGCAACGCGCCGATCGCCGCCGACCTGCGCAAGCAGCTTCACGCCCAGCTGCACGACGGCAAGAGTGACGACGAGATCGTCGAGTACATGGTCGACCGCTACGGCGAGTTCGTGCTGTACCGGCCCCGGGTCAACAATGTGACCCTGGTGCTGTGGCTGGCGCCGCTGATCCTGTTGCTCCTGGCGGTACTCGTGGTGCGCACCAGTTTCAAATCCCGGGCGCCGGCGGCACCGGTGGCGCTCAGCGCCGAGGAGCAGGCGAAGCTGGATGTATTGCTGACCGACAAACCGGAGCGCGACCGTGACTGAATTCTGGTGGGGCGCGATCGCGCTCCTGGCCCTGGCGGGCGTATTCCTGCTACTGCCGGGCATCTTCCTGCGCAAACGACGTATCGCCGACCCCGGCTCGACCAACCGCGACTGGTTCATGAACCGCCAGGCGGAGCTGGAGCCCGGCGCCGGTGATACCGGTGTCGACGACTCCCAGAAAGACGAACTCCTGCAGGATGCGCGCCTGCGCCTGCTGGAAGAGGCGGACGCCGAACAGGGCGACAGCGGCAATGGCAACGGTGGCGGCACCGGCGTGCAGGCACCGGTACTGTTGGCGATCCTGGCGCTGGTCGCCGTCGGGCTGTACTGGCAGCTCGGCGGCAACGAAGACGTGGCGCTGAAGCGGCAGCTGGATGCCCTCACTGCGGAGAGCTCCGAGGCGGATTACCGCCGGCTGATGCTGAAAGTCGAGGACCGGTCGATCCAGCGCCCGGACAACCTCAACTACCAGGCAATGCTTGGCCGCTTCTATATGAACGAGGGCGACTACGTCCGGGCCCGGGCGGTCTACCTGTCCCTGGCGGAACTGGCCCCCAACGATGCGGGGGCGCCCGCGCTGGCGGCCCAGGCGGGATTCCTGGCGGCGGGCCGGCAACTGGGAACAGAAGACCAGCTGTTGGCGGAAAAGGCCCTCAGCATCGATCCGCACCAGCGCACGGCCCTGGGCCTGCTGGGCATGGTCGCCTACGAGAAACAGGAATACCAGGCGGCGGTCACCTACTGGCGCCGCCTGCTGGTCATGGAAGATCCGACGTCGTCGGCCGCGGAAATGATTCGCGGCGTGATCGCCCAGGCCGAGGCGGCCGCGGCGGGTGTAACGCCGCCGCCACACAGCGCCGTTGCCGCGGCGGAGCCGGCGGCCGCTCCCGAACCCGCGGCATCCGCAGGGGCGGGCGTGACGGTGCGCCTGGAACTGGCCCAGGGCGCTACGCCGGCGCCGGGCGACACGGTGTTTGTCTTCGCCCGCAACCCGGCCATCGACACCCGCATGCCGGTGGCCGTGAAACGGCTGACCGCGTCGCAGCTTCCGGTGACCCTGCGACTGGATGACGCCAGCTCCATGGCGGGCCAGAAGATTTCCGAACTGGCTGCCGTCGACGTGGTGGCCCGGGTCTCGCCCTCAGGCCAACCCGGAGAGCAGCACGCGACCCTGCAGGCCTCCATGTCCGACCTGCCGCCCGGCTCCGGTGAGCAGGTGCATACCCTGGTCCTCAGGCCTGTCGGGGATCCGGTTGGGGACTCCTGATTTGGCTGTGATCACGGCCAAAAAATCGCAAAATATTTGCCCCTGATACTCCCAAGTCTTGTGTTCTAGCGTTACACTAGCCCCACTATCTAGTGGGTACCTCGGGCAGGTCGGGGCTGTCCGGGGGGCTGAAAACAACCTCCCAGCTCAGGTTTTCAGCTAGAAAGTGAAACAGAAAAAATAAGTAAATACAAAGAGATACGAGGCTTTCTTAAGGCCGTATGCGATTAAAGTCTATCAAGCTGTCGGGCTTCAAATCCTTCGTGGATCCGACACATGTCCAGTTTCCCAGCAATATGTGCGCGGTGGTCGGCCCCAACGGCTGCGGCAAATCCAATGTCATTGACGCCGTGCGCTGGGTCATGGGGGAGAGCTCCGCCAAGAACCTGCGCGGCGAGCACATGTCCGATGTGATCTTCAACGGCTCGGTCAATCGCCAGCCCGTGGGCCAGGCGTCCATCGAGCTGCTGTTCGACAATCACGAGGGCAAGATCGGCGGCGAGTACGCCAGCTACGCCGAGATCTCGGTTCGTCGCCAGGTGACCCGCGAGGGCCAGAGCGAGTATTTCATGAACGGCGCCAAGTGCCGCCGCCGTGATATCACCGACCTGTTCCTGGGCACGGGCCTTGGCCCGCGCAGCTACGCGATTATCGAGCAGGGAATGATTTCCCGCCTGATCGAATCCAAGCCCGAGGAACTGCGCGTTTTCATCGAGGAAGCGGCGGGCATCTCCAAGTACAAGGAGCGGCGCAAGGAAACCGAGAGCCGCATGCGGCGGACGCTGGAAAACCTCGAGCGCCTTACCGACCTGCGCGACGAACTGGAGCGCCAGCTGCAGCACCTGCATAGGCAGGCCCAGGCAGCCGAAAAGTACGGCGAATTCAAGGCCGAGGAGCGCGAGCTCAAGGCGCAGCTGCAGGCGGTGCAATGGCGCGGTCTCGACCAGCGCATGGCTGCCTCGAAGCACGACATCGGCGAACTCGACATCAAGCTGGAATCGGTCATCGCCGAGCACCGCCAGGTCGACGCCAATATCGAGGAGCTGCGGGTCAACCACACGGAGGCGACCGACAGCTTCAACGAGGTGCAGGCGCGCTATTACAGCATCGGCTCCGAGGTGGCTCGCATCGAGCAGACCATCAAGCACCAGCAGGAGCGCTCCCGCCAGCTGACGGAAGACCTGGAGCAGACCCTGGCCAGCTTCGAGCAGGCCGAGCGCCACCTCGAGGAAGATCGCAACAAGCAGGCCCAGTGGCAGGAAGAGCTGGCGGCGGTATCGCCGGAGCTGGAACTGCTGCAGGCCGCCGAACAGAAATCCGCCCAGGCGCTGTTGGACGCGGAGGAGCAGATGCAGGCCTGGCAACACGCCTGGGACGAGTTCAACCACGCTGCCGCCGAGCCCCGCCAGCAGGCGGAAGTGCAGCAGTCCCGCATCCAGCACCTGGAACAGGCCCTGACCCGCATCCAGCAGCGCATTGCTGCCCTGGAAGAAGAGAAGTCCGGCCTCAGTGCCGGCCCCGCCGACGAGATCTGCGAGCAACTCGGCGAGCAGATTGCCGAGCGCGAGCTGGCCATGGCCGCCGCCCAGAAGCGCGGCGAGGAATTGCTGGCCCAGGTCAACGGCGCCCGCGACCGCCGCAACCGGCTGTCTGAGGAACTGGACCAGGCCCGGGGCAACCTGCAGGGCCAGCGCGGCCGTTTTGCCTCGCTGGATGCCCTGCAGCAGGCCGCCGCCGGTGCGGGCGAGGCCGTTGAGGCCTGGCTCGGGGAGCAACAGCTGACGGACCGCCCCCGCCTGCTGCAGCAGATCCAGGTGGAACCTGACTGGCAGCGCGCCGTGGAAACTGTCCTGGGGGACAGCCTGCGGGCCGTGTGCGTTGACCGTATCGACGCCTACGCAGAGGCGCTGGCTTCGACGCCTCGCGGCAGTGTGATGCTGCTGGATCGGGCCGGTCACCCGGCCGCAAATCCCGATAGCCTGGCCTCCAAAGTCTCCGGTGCCGGACATCTTTCAGGGCAACTCGGCTGTGTGCTGCTGGCCGACAGCCTTGCGGACGCACTGGCGCGCCGGGGGCAGCTGGCTGGACATCAGAGTCTTATCACCCGTGACGGACTCTGGATCGGTCCCGACTGGCTGCGGGTATCCAACCCCGCCGAGGAAGAGGCGGGTGTCATCGCCCGCCAGCAGGAGCTGGAACAGCTGGAGCGTGACATCGCCGCGGGTGAAACCCGCTGTGCCGAGCTGCAGGCGTCGCTGCAACAGGTCGATGCGGAGCTCAAGCAGCTCGATCAGCAGCGCCACGAATCCCAGGGTGAACTGCAGTCCGTCAGCCGCGAACATGCGGACCTGTCGGCGAAGCTGTCCGCCGAGCAGGCCAAGATCGAACAGATCAGCAAGCGCCGCGACAATATCAACCGCGAGATCGACGAATCCCGCGCCCAGTTCCAGTCCGAGCAGGACAACATGGCGGAGGCGCGCCAGCTGCTGGCGTCGGCCATCGAGACCATGGAGCAGGATTCCAGGCGCCGCGAGGAGCTGCTGTCCCAGCGTGACGACACCCGCACCCGGCTCGACCAGGCCAGGCAGGCGGCGCGTCACGACAAGGACGCGGCCCACCAGACCGCCATGCAGCACCAGTCACTGCAGGCCCAGCTGACTTCCATGACCCAGTCCATCGAGCGCACCACCGTGCAGGTCAAGCAGCTGGTGGAGCGCAAGCAGAGCCTGGAAGAGAGCATTGCCAGTAACGACGAGCCCATGGACGGCCTGCGGCAGGAACTGGAAACCCAGCTCGAGCAGCGCCTCGGGGTGGAGTCGGAGCTGGGCGAGGCCCGCGACAAGGTTGCCAGCATCGACGGCGAATTGCGCGATGCGGAAACCCGCCGGGCGGAAATCGAGCACCGGGCCAACCAGGTGCGCGGCCAGCTGGAGCAGAAAAAGCTGGAGAACCAGACCCTGCAGGTACAGCGCGAAACCCTGGAGAACGCCCTCCGGGAGAGCGACCACCAGCTTGAAGCCGTGCTGGAAAGCCTGCCCGAGGAAGCGGAAGAGGGCGAGTGGCAGCGCCGGCTGGAAAAAGTGGGCAACCGCATTGCCCGGCTCGGCCCCATCAACCTGGCGGCCATTGACGAGTTCGCCCAGCAGTCCGAGCGCAAGAACTACCTGGATGCCCAGAACGAGGACCTGGAGCAGGCCCTGCAGACCCTGGAGTCCGCCATCCGCAAGATCGACAAGGAAACCCGCAACCGCTTCCGCGAGACCTTCGACCAGGTCAACAACAGCCTCAAGGAGCTGTTCCCGCGGGTGTTCGGCGGTGGCTCGGCCTACCTGGAGATGACCGGCGAGGACCTGCTCGATACCGGCATCACCATCATGGCGCGCCCGCCGGGCAAGAAGAACGCCACCATCCACCTGCTGTCCGGTGGCGAAAAAGCGCTGACGGCGATTGCCCTGGTGTTCTCGATTTTCCGCCTCAACCCGGCCCCGTTCTGTATGCTGGACGAGGTGGATGCACCGCTGGATGACGCCAACACCGGCCGCTACGCGCGCATGGTGGCGGAGATGTCCGAGCAGGTGCAGTTCATCTTCATCACCCACAACAAGATCACCATGGAAATGGCGGACCACCTGATGGGCGTCACCATGCAGGAGCCCGGCGTATCGCGCCTGGTGACGGTGGATGTGGATGCAGCGGCCGAGCTGGCGGCGGTGTAAGCCCTCGGAGGCGTAGCGAACAACAAGCGAAGACAACGACGGACGGATTAGCGGCGGGTCATGGATATTAGCGTGCGCGACTGGATGATCATCATCGGGGTACTGCTGATCATCGCGGTACTGTTGGATGGTTACCGGCGAATGCGCGATCCCAATCGCATCCGCATGTCGCTGGCCAAGGTCCCCGACGGCCCCGACGACGATGTGTCGATGAATCGCGAACTGCCCAATGGGGGCGCCCGGGTGGCGTCCCGCGATGATGACGGCGCAAGCGCCGAGGCTAGCGACGAATCTGACGAGACCCCCTCCGAACCGCCGCCGGTGAATGTCTCTGCCGAACCACCCCTGCTGACCGAGCGGGTCGATGCGGCGCCGGAGGCTGAGCCCGAGCCGGATCCGCTGTTCGATACGCCCGCGCCCGCCATGCGCGCCGACCGCGATTCCCCTGGGGAAAACCTCGACCTGCTCGACGGCATTTCCGCCGACGAGGACGCGTCGCCCGCCGCGGCTACCGGCGAGGATGCGCCCCAGGAAGTCATCATGCTGCACGTGGTCTCCCGCGACGAGGCGGGCTTCCAGGGCGAAGACATCCTGCAGGTGCTGCTGGCCTATAACCTGCGCTTCGGCGAGATGGATTTCTTCCACCGCCATGAGGAATCGGCGGGACGCGGAAACATTCAGTTCAGCGTCGCCAACATGCTGCAGCCGGGTGTGTTCGACATCGACAAGATGTCGGACTTCTCCACCACCGGGCTGATCTTCTTTGTGACCCTGCCCGGTCCAAGCGACATGATGGGCGCCTTCGAGCTGATGCTGGAGACGGCCCGCGGCGTGGCGGAAAACCTCGGCGGCGATGTGCTGGACGAGAGCCGCAGTGCCACCACCCCCCAGACCCTGGAGCACCTGCGCCAACGCATCCGCGATCTCGAGCGCAAGCTGCTCGCCCAGGCCGGGCGCTGATCCGCAGTGGCCAAGCCGTCGGCAGCCGCCGATGAAATAGACGCCCTGCGCACCGAGCTCAGGGAGCACAACTACCGCTACTACGTGCTGGACGAACCCAGCGTTCCCGACGCCACCTATGACCGCCTCATGCGGCGTTTGCAGGAACTGGAAACCGAACATCCGGAGCTGCTCACCGAGGATTCCCCTTCCCAGCGCGTCGGTGCCGAGCCGCTGACCGAGTTCACCCAGGTGCAGCACGAGCTGCCCATGCTGTCCCTGGACAACGCCTTCTCTGCCGAGGAGATGGAAGACTTCGAGCGGCGCGTCATGTCCCGGCTCGACCGCGAGGACCCGATCGAGTACGCCTGCGAGCCCAAGCTCGACGGCATTGCCGTGAGCCTGCTCTATCGGGACGGTGTGCTGGAGCGGGGCGCAACCCGCGGCGACGGCCGCACCGGCGAGGACATCACCCACAATATTCGCACCGTGCAGTCGATCCCGCTGAAGCTGCGGGGCAAAGGCTACCCGGCCGTGCTGGAAGTGCGCGGCGAGGTCTACCTGCCTCGCGATGGCTTCGAGGCCATGAACGAACAGGCCCGGGAGACGGACGGCAAGGTTTTTGTAAACCCGCGCAACGCCGCCGCCGGTACCCTGCGGCAGCTCGACCCCCGAATCGCCGCCGAGCGCCCGCTCGAGATTGGCTGCTACAGCGTGGGCCTGGTGGAGGGCGGAGAACTCCCGGGGCGTCACTCCGAGATACTGGAGCAGCTCCAGCAGTGGGGCATGCGCATCAACGCCGAGTCGGCTACCGCCGTGGGCATCGCGGCCTGCCACGACTACTACGAGCAGATGGCGGGCAAGCGCGACGGCCTTGCCTATGACATCGACGGCATCGTGTTCAAGGTCAACGACCTGGCGCTGCAGGAGGAACTCGGTTTTGTCTCCCGTGCGCCACGCTGGGCCATCGCCCGCAAGTTTCCGGCCCAGGAGGAGAGCACGCGCCTGCTGGACGTGGAGTTCCAGGTGGGACGCACCGGTGCGGTCACGCCGGTGGCGCGGCTGGACCCGGTATTCGTCGGCGGTGTGACCGTGAGCAACGCGACCCTGCACAACCGCGATGAAATCGAGCGGCTCGGTGTGATGAAGGGCGATACCGTGATCGTGCGCCGTGCCGGCGATGTGATTCCCCAGGTGGTGTCTGTGATTCTTTCCGAACGCCCCAAGGACGCCGCGGAGATTCGTTTTCCCGAGACCTGTCCGGTCTGTGACTCACCGCTGGAGCAGAGTGAAGGCGAGGTCGTGATCCGCTGCTCGGGCGGCCTGGTCTGTGAAGCCCAGCGCAAGGAATCCCTGAAGCATTTCGCTTCCCGCCGCGCCATGGATGTCGACGGTCTCGGCGACAAGCTGGTGGAGCAGCTGGTGGACGAGGGGCTGGTGCACACCGCGGCGGACCTGTACGGGCTCAGCGCGGAACAGCTCGCGGAGCTCGAGCGCATGGGCCAGAAGTCTGCCGAGAACCTGGTAGCGGCCCTGGACAAGAGCAAGGCGACCACCCTGCAGCGTTTTATCTTTGCCCTCGGGATCCGCGAGGTTGGCGAAGCCACGGCGCTGAATCTCGCCAATCACTTCGGCAAGCTCGAGGCGATTATCGACGCGGACCTCGAGGCGCTGGAAGAAGTGGACGACGTCGGCCCGATCGTGGCGGAGCACATTCACCAGTTCCTGGCGACCGAGCGCAACCGCGAAGTGATCAGCGCCCTGGTCGACGCCGGCGTGACCTGGGAAGAAGTGACGCCGCCCGAGCCCGGCGAACAGCCTCTCGACGGCCAGACCTGGGTGGTCACCGGCACCCTCGATGCCATGACCCGCGACGAGGCCAAGGCGGTACTGCAGCAGCTCGGCGCCAAGGTGGCCGGCAGCGTGTCGAAGAAGACCTCCTGTGTGGTCGCCGGCCCCGGCGCCGGCTCCAAGCTCACGAAAGCCCAGGACCTCGGCGTGGAGGTGATCGACGAGGCGGCGTTCCTGAAACTGCTGGCCGACCACGGGGTCGAGACCTGATGCGCGGGCTGCTCGCGCTGCTGCTGATCCTGCTGGCGGGCTGCACCACGACCCCGCCGAGCGACGTGAACAACATTTGTTCAATATTTCGCGAGAAGAAAGGCTGGTACGACGACGCCGAGGATTCCTACAAGCGCTGGGGCAGCCCCATCCCGGTGATGATGGCGATCATGCATCAGGAGTCCCGCTTCCAGGCCAAGGCCAAGCCGCCGCGCAAGAAGATCCTGTGGGTGATTCCGGGGCCGCGGCCCTCCAACTCCTACGGCTACACCCAGGCACTGACAGAAACCTGGGAGGTCTATATACGCGACGCGGGCAACTACGGGGCCGACCGCGACAAGTTCCACGATTCCATCGATTTCATCGGCTGGTACAACCACCAGAGCTACCGTCGCAACGGCATCCGGAAAGACGATCCCTACCACCTGTACCTGGCTTACCACGAGGGTCACGGGGGGTTCGAGCGGCGCAGTTTCCGCAACAAGCAGTGGCTGAAGGACGTGGCAAAGAAGGTCTCGCGCAACAGCGCGCGCTACACCAGCCAGCTGAAGAGCTGCGAGGAGGACCTGAAGGACGACGGGTGGTGGATCTTTTGAACCGCAACCGGGTCAAAGCCTGAACTGAGTGCAAAATTCTGCGGCTGTGCCATTATTAAGCTGTTGAATTAAAACAGAATAAGAAGAACCGATAGAGAGGGGTTGGGTCCGTGAAGCCAACTGATATCGGCAATCCCGAGTACTTCCACAAGGTCGTGGATTGCCAGTACGCCTGCCCGGCGCATACGCCGGTTCCCGAATACATTCGTCTTATCGCCGCGGGTCGCCACAGCGACGCCTACATGATCAACTGGGAATCCAACGTGTTTCCCGGCGTCCTGGGGCGCACCTGTGACCGACCCTGTGAGCCCGCCTGTCGGCGTGGCCGGGTCGAGACCGAGCCGGTGGCGATCTGCCGCCTGAAACGTGTCTGCGCCGATCACAAGGACGACGACGATATCGCCAGTCGCATGCCGGAAATCCCGGCGGCGAAAAACGGCAGGAAAATCGCGCTGATCGGAGGCGGCCCCGCCTCGCTGACGGTGGCGCGGGACCTCGCGCCGCTGGGCTACGAATTGCACCTCTACGATGAGCAGAAAGAGGGCGGCGGCATGATGTTGAGCCAGATCCCCGCCTTCCGCCTGCCCATCGAGGTGTTGCGCCAGGAGGTGAACTACATCCTCGATATGGGGGTCGTGACCACCTTCAATCATTTCGTCGACAGCATGAAGGACGTTCTGGCGAAGGACTACGACGCCATCTTTATCGGCACCGGCGCCCCCCGGGGCAAGGACCTGGCGAAGCTGCCGGGACGGCAGGAAGCCGATGACTACATCCATATCGGCATCGACTGGCTGGCCAGCGTCGCCTTCGAACACAACGACAAGATCGGCAAGCGGGTGCTGGTGCTGGGCGGCGGCAACACCGCCATGGACTGCTGCCGCACGGCGCGCCGGCTTGGCGGTGAAGATGTGCGGGTGGTGGTGCGCAGCCCCTTCGCCGACATGAAGGCCTCGCCCTGGGAAAAAGAAGATGCCATGCGCGAGGACATTCCCATCTACGACAACCATGTGCCCAAGGAATTCGTCATGGAGAACGGCGAGTTCAAGGGCGTGAAGTTCGAGAAGGTGGAGGCGGTCTACCACGAGGACGGTCGGCGCGAACTCGTGCCCACCGGCGAAGACCTGGTGTTCATGGAGTGCGACGAGGTGCTGATGGCGATCGGCCAGGAGAACAGCTTCCCCTGGATCGAGCGCGACGTGGGCATCGCCTTCGACGAGTGGGACATGCTGGTGGTCGACAAGGAGACCTTCGCTACCACCCACCCGAAAGTGTTCACCGGCGGCGACGCGGCCATGGGCCCCGAGAACATCATCACCGCCGTGGCCCACGGTCACCAGGCGGCGGTGTCCATCGACAAGTTCTGCCGCGGTGAAGACCCGGCCAACCGGCTGGCGCCGGGCACCAACCTGGTCAGCCAGAAGATGGGCGTGCACGAATGGACCTACGACAACGCCGTGGAAAGCGATGTTCGCTACGCGGTGCCGCTGGAAGAAAAGACGAAATCGCTGGCGGACCGGCTCGTAGAGGTCGAACTGGGCTTCGACCCGGACACCGGCTTCCTGGAAGCGCAGCGCTGTCTCAACTGCGACGTGCAGACCGTGTTCGAGGCGCCCAAGTGTATCGAGTGCGATGCCTGCGTGGATATCTGTCCCACCGACTGCATCACCTTCACCGGCCACGCTACCGAGGAACAGGAACTGCGCGGCCGCCTGTCGGCGCCCGCCAACAACCTGGCCCAGGACCTGTACGTGGCGCACGGGCTCAAGACCGAGCGCATCATGGTCAAGGATGAGGACGTCTGCCTGCACTGCGGCCTCTGCGCTGAGCGCTGCCCGACCCAGGCCTGGGATATGCAGAAGTTCCTCTACAATGTCACCAAGGCGGGCCAGCTATGAGTCAGCGTATCCAGTCCGTCAACGACTTCGTCATCAAGTTTGCCAACGTCAATGGCACCGGTTCCGCCAGTGCCAACCACCTGTTTGCCAAGGCCCTGTTCCGGATGGGGCTGCCGGTCAGCCCGAAGAATATTTTTCCCTCCAATATCCAGGGTCTGCCGACCTGGTACGAGGTTCGGGTCAGCGACAAGGGTTACCTGGGCCGGCGCGGCGGCGTCGACATCGTGGTCAGCGTCAATCCGCAGAGCATGCCCACGGACATCAAGGAAGTGGAGTCCGGCGGCTACTTCATCTATGACAACACCAAGCCCCTGGACCTGCGCCTGCTGCGGGACGACGTCCATATCATCGGGATTCCGCTGACGGCCATTTGCAACCGGGAATACACGGACCCGCGCCAGCGGCAGCTGTTCAAGAACGTGATCTACGTGGGTGCCCTGGCGGCCCTGCTGGACATGGATTTCTCCGCCCTGACCGGGCTGGTCGGCGACCAGTTCAAGGGGAAAGAGAAACTCATTGCCCCCAACGTTCACGCGCTGGAGCTGGGCCACCAGTACGCGAAGGAAAACTTCGACTGCCCCTTGAGTATCCGCGTCGAGCGCCGCGACCTGGTGGGCGACCGGATCCTGCTGGACGGCAACACCGCCACCGCCCTGGGCTGTATCTATGGCGGCGCCACGGTGGCGGCCTGGTACCCGATCACGCCGTCGACCTCGGTGGTGGAAGAGTTCGACAAGTACTGCCGACGCCTGCGCATCGACCCGGGCAGCGGCAAGAAAAGCTACGCCATCGTCCAGGCCGAGGACGAGCTGGCCGCGATCGGCATGGTGGTGGGTGCGAACTGGAACGGTGCCCGCGCGTTTACCGCCACCAGCGGTCCGGGCCTGTCGCTGATGTCGGAGTTCCTGGGGCTGGCCTATTTCGCCGAGGTGCCGGCGGTGCTGATCGACGTGCAGCGAGCCGGACCGTCCACCGGCATGCCCACCCGCACCCAGCAGTCGGACATCCTCGGGGCGGCCTATGCCTCCCACGGCGATACCAAGCAGGTGCTGCTGTTCCCGTCGACGCCGCGCGAGTGCTTCGACATGGCAGCGGACGCCTTCGACCTGGCCGAGCGGCTGCAA
The DNA here is from genome assembly GCA_965601975.1 of Halieaceae bacterium. Classification (GTDB taxonomy): domain Bacteria; phylum Pseudomonadota; class Gammaproteobacteria; order Pseudomonadales; family Halieaceae; genus JANQIO01. Next base: position 3,002,291 of record OZ271856.1, on the reverse strand, counting down.
ACGCCCATCATCATCATGACCGACCTGGACCTGGGCATGAACGACAACATGTCCGAGCCCCTGCACTGGGACGACAAGCGCCGCTATGACCGTGGCAAGGTGCTGACGGCCGAAGAGCTGGAAGGTATGGAGCAGTTCGGCCGCTACCAGGACCTGGATATGGACGCCCTGTGCTACCGCACGATTCCCGGGACGCACCCGGAGAAGGGCGCCTATGTCACCCGCGGCACGTCGCGCGACGAGATGGCGGCCTACACGGAAATCGGCGAGGCCTACGAGCGCAACATGCTGCGTCTCATGGCCAAGTGGGAAACCGCCAAGGCCTACGTGCCGGAACCGGAAATGTCGCCCGCCGCGGAAGAGACCGAGTACGGCGTGATCTTCTTCGGCACCAGCGAAGCCTCCGCCCGCGAGGCTGTGGAGCACCTGGCGGAAGAGGGGCTGCACATCGATTCCATGCGGGTGCGCGCCTTCCCCTTCAATGAGGAAGTCGAGGACTTCATCGACAACCACGCCTGTACCTTCGTCATCGAGCAGAATCGGGACGCCCAGCTGCGTACCCTGCTGATGGCGGAATTCGAGTTTGGCCCCGACAAGCTGAAGTCGGTGCTGTGCTTCGACGGCACCCCGATCAGCGCCCGCAACATCCGCAAGCAGATCCTGCAGCAGGTGCCGGGCGGCAACGTCATGCCCCTGCACCGTGAGGTTGCCCGGGCCGAGATTCCCGACCAGTACAAGCGCGCCGCCGTGGCCCGCTATGAGGGAGACAACGAATGAGCTACATCAAACCGAAATTCCGCCACCCGGAGCTGCCTGTCAATGACATCGGCTTCACCAAGGCGGACTACGAGGGCGCCCTGTCCAACCTGTGTGCCGGCTGTGGCCACGACGCCATCAGCGGCGCCATCGTCAAGGCCGTCCACGAGCTGTCGATCCCGCCGCACCAGATTGCCAAGATGTCCGGCATCGGCTGCTCCTCGAAAACCCCGGCCTTCTTCCTCGGCAAGTCCCACGGCTTCAACTCCGTGCACGGCCGCATGCCGTCGGTGGCCACCGGGGCCGCCATGGCCAACCGGGAACTGATCTACCTGGGCGTGTCCGGTGACGGTGACAGCGCTTCCATCGGCATGGGCCAGTTTGCCCACGTGGTGCGTCGCAACCTGAACATGGTCTATATCGTGATGAACAACGGCTGCTACGGCCTGACCAAGGGACAGGACAGCGCCACCGCCGACGAGGGCTCCGCCAGCAAGAAGGGCGATGCCAATCCCTTCGGCGCCATCGATCTCTGCGCCACGGCGCTGCAGATGGGTGCCTCCTTCGTCGCCCGCAGCTTCTCCGGCGACAAGGACCAGCTGGTGCCATTGATCAAGGCCGCGATTTCCCACCGGGGCTTCGCGCTCATCGACGTGATCTCGCCCTGCGTCACCTTCAACAACAATACGGAATCCACCAAGTCCTACGACTGGGTGCGCGAACACAGCGAGGCCACCGCCACGGTGGATTTCGTGCCCATGCGCGAGGAAATCACCGCACACTACGCACCTGGCACCTCAACGGAAGTCACCATGCACGACGGGTCGGTGCTGCGGCTGCACAAGGTGGAGGAGGGCCTCGATCCCTTCGACCGAATCTCTGCGATCAATACGATCGAGCGCTACCGCGCCCAGGGCCAGGTGCTCACCGGGCTCATTTACCTGCACCGCACCGCGCCGGAGCTGCACGAGGTGCTGGGCACCGTGCACAAACCGCTCAACACGCTGGTGGAGAGCGACCTGTGCCCTGGCAACAATGTGCTCGAAAATATCAACGCATCCCTGAGATAAGCCGCTGCGACCACGGGCTCAATGTCATAATGATGTAATATTTGGCACTTTTAATAGCTGGTCTGAGAAACCGGTTAGGAAAACTGTCATATGTCTGAGCGCACGGTACTCATTGTCGACGATGAGTTTGCCATCCGCGACATGCTTCGCATGGCGCTGGAGATCGCCGAGTTCAACTGCCTGGAGGCGGAAAACATCCAGTCCGCCTACCAGGTCATTGTCGACGAGCGGCCGGATATCGTGCTGCTGGACTGGATGCTGCCCGGTGGCAGCGGCCTGGAGTTGCTGCGGCGGCTCAAGCGCAACGATGCCACCAGGGACCTGCCGGTGATCATGCTCACCGCCAAGACCACCGAGGACAACGTGATCCAGGGGCTGGACGTCGGCGCCGATGATTACATCACCAAGCCGTTCGCACCGCGCGAGCTCATCGCCCGCATTCGCGCGCTGCTGCGCCGCAGCACGGGTGGCGTGGAGGAGTCCACCCTGCAGGTGGCGGGGCTCACCCTGGACAGCGATTCCAAGCGCATCTTCCTCTGTGGTGACCTCATCGACGTGGGCCCCACCGAGTTCCGCCTGCTGCAGTTTTTCATGTCCCACCCGGAGCGGGCCTACACCCGCAACCAGCTGCTCGACCAGGTCTGGGGAGCCAACGTGTATGTAGAGGAGCGCACCGTCGACGTGCATATCAGGCGCCTGCGCAAGTCCCTGCAGACTCCTGAAAACGACTACAGTCGGCTGATCCAGACCGTTCGCGGCACCGGCTACCGTTTCTCGGCGCGAGGAGTCTCACTGTAGTGGCGACCACCAGCTGGTGGAAAGAACTTCGAAAGGTTGCCGTCTATTTTCTTGTAGTTGTCGGTCTGGGAGCTGCGTTCGGCTACGCCCTGCCGGCCCTCGCCTTGGCCGCCCTCGCACTGGTGATCTACTGGTTCAACCAGCTCCGCCGCGTGTCTGACTGGATGCGCAGGCCGGACACGGAGCCCCCGGAGGCTCGCGGACTCTGGGGCGAATTCTACGACAGCATCTACCGCCTGCAGCGGACTGACCGCGAAGAGCGGGATCGGCTTCAGACTGCGGTCAGCTACCTGCGGGACTCCCTGGCGGCACTGAAAGATGCCGCGGTGTTGATCGACCCGTCGGCCAATATCGAATGGTCGAACGAGGCGGCGCAGGAGCTGCTGGGACTGCAGTACCCGCGGGACCGCGGCCAGGCCATTGTCTACCTGCTGCGGGCACCCAACTTCAGCGCCTGGTTCAGCGAGGGTGACTACCAGCAGCCGCTGCTGGTGGAGAGTCCCCTGGACCCGAATGTCCAGCTCCTGGTAGAAGTCACCGAGTTTGGCAGGGGCAGCCGTTTGATGTTTGCCCGGGACGTGACGCGCGAACAGCAGCTGGAGAAGATGCGCCGGGACTTCGTCGCCAACGTCTCACACGAACTGCGCACGCCGCTCACCGTCATTACCGGCTACCTGCTGACGCTGATGGATACCGATGTCGGTGCAGAAGAGCGCCTGCGCCATCCCATGCTCCAGATGCAGCAGCAGGCCGAGCGCATGGAAACGCTGCTGCGGGACCTGCTGTGGCTGTCGCAGATCGAGTCTGCCGAGGGCCGCGAGGAGCACCAGCCCCTGGACATGGCCGAGCTGGTGGCGGAGGTGCGGGAATTCGTGCTGGGTGCGTACCCGGATCGCACCGTCACCACGCAGATCGACACGTCACGCTCGATCGAAGGCAACTACAAGCACCTCTACAGCGCGGTCTCCAACCTGGTGATCAATGCGCTCAAGTACAGTGCGGGTCCGGTAGACATGAAGTGGTATGAGCGCGACGGCAGCGGCTGCCTGGAGGTGTCGGACCAGGGGCCCGGCATCGATGCGGTGCACCTGCCGAGACTGACCGAGCGCTTTTACCGGGTCGACAAGAGCCGCGCCCAGGGAACCGGCGGCACCGGCCTCGGCCTGGCCATCGTCAAGCACGTGCTGGCGGGCCACCAGGCGCGGCTGGAAATCGACAGCGAGGTAGGGGTCGGCAGCACCTTCCGATGCGTTTTTCCGCTGTCACAGAACTGACATCTTTCCGCGTTTTTACGATGGCCCGTACCTTCCCCGTCCGCTTCGGTACCCACTGCGGCATCGGCCTGGTCCTGCTGCTGGCAATGGTGGCAATGGTGGCAAGCGCCTCTGCGGCGGGCGACGAAGAGCTGCCCGCCTATCAGCCCGCCAGCGGCGTGGCCGGCAATCTCTCCAGCGCCGGCTCCGATACCCTCGCCAATCTCATGACCCTGTGGGCGGAGGCCTTCAAGCGCCACTACCCCAACGTCTATGTGCAGGTGCAGGCGGCGGGGTCGTCCACCGCGCCGCCGGCGCTGACGGAAGGCACCGTCAGCCTGGGGCCAATGAGCCGGAGCATGAAGGACCGCGAGCGCACGTCTTTCGAAAACCGCTATGGCTACCTGCCCACGGCAATACCCGTGGCCATCGACGCCGTGGCGATATTCGTGCACCGGGACAACCCCATCGAGGGCATGACGCTGCCCCAGGTCGACGCGGTGTTTTCTGCGACCCGCCGCTGTGGACAGTCGACTGCGATTGCCAGCTGGGGCGAACTGGGGCTGGGCAGTGTCTGGGCGCGACGTCACATCCAGCTGTTTGGCCGCAACTCGGTGTCTGGCACCTACGGTTTTTTCAAGGGCGAGGCCCTGTGCAACGGTGACTTTTCGCCCCGCGTGAATGAACAACCGGGTTCCGCCTCAGTCGTGCAGGCGATTTCCACAGCCGTGAACGGCATCGGCTACTCTGCACTGGGATTTCGCACCGCCAGCGTCAAACCCGTGCCCCTGGCATCGCGAGCGGGTGCTCCCCACGTGATGCCCAGTGCCGAGACGGCGGTGAATGGCGACTACCCGCTGTCCCGGTTCATGTACATCTACGTCAATAAGGTGCCGGGCCAGCCGCTGCCACCGCTGGAACGTGAGTTCCTCACCATGGTGCTGTCCCGGGAAGGCCAGCAGATGGTGGTGAAAGATGGTTATATCCCACTGACCGCCAGCCTGGCGGCGCGTTCCCGGGAGGCCCTGCAGCTGTGAATCGCGCAGCACCCCCCGCGTGGTGGCCGCGCTGGCGACGGTTCAAGGACCGGTGCGCCACAGCCCTGATCAGCTCCGGTGGCGGCGTGGTCCTGTTCACCATCCTCATGCTGTTTATCTTCCTGGTCTACGAAATTTCGCCGCTGCTGCGCCCGGCTACCATGGCGCCGCAGCCTCCGCAGGCCTGGCGCACTGTGGAGGCACCGGCCGTGCGCTGGCTTTCCAGCGATGAATACGGGGTGCTCGCCTTCAGTATCTCGGAAGCGGGCAATGCGGCGTTCAGCCGCCTGCAAGACGGCACGACAATGAAAACCAGCGAGCTGGCCGGGCCGGGTCGGGAGCTCACTACCCTGGCGGTCGCCGGGACCGGCCAGGACAGCATTGGCCTGGGTTTTGGCGACGGCAGCGTACAGGTAGTCAATGCGGGCTTCGGCTACAGCTTCGAGGGGGCTGAACGCAGGGTGTCCCCAATCCTGGACTATCCCTATGGCGTGGCACCGCGAGTGCTGCGGCAGGGTAACCCGGTGCACCGTCTCGCCCTGTGTGACAGCTGCGATACCCTGGTGGTCCAGTTTGCAGACGGTGAGCTCGATATCCTGCACTTCGGTGACGGGGGCGGTTCCTCTGACAGGGTTCCCGAAACGCATTCCCTGGGGCTGCAACCGCGGGCAGCGGCAATCCACGTGCTGGAAAACCGCTGGTTGTTGCTGCTCGAGGAAAACGGCAGCTACCGGCTCTGGCCGCTCCCGGATCCAGCGCCCTCACCGCTGCACCAGGGTCGGCTGTTTCCTGCGGGAGAATCGCTGACTGCCAGTACGGTCCTGCAGGGAGGGCAGTCGCTGGTGGCCGCGTCCTCGGCCAATCGCCTGGCGCGCTACTACATCATGGGTGGCGGGCAGGTCCGTGTGGTTCACCAGTTCGACACAGGCGGTGACGGCATAGAGCAGCTGCTGCCCGAACACCGCCGCCGCGGATTCCTGGCCCTGGGCGGGGACAGCCTGTCCTGGTTCAACGCCACCTCCGGCGCACGCGCGTTTCGTGCACCCATGGTGCCCGGTCTGCAGGCCATGGCGCTGTCTCCCAGGGCTGATACGCTGCTGGCGGTGGACAGCGAGGGCAGCCTGCGACGCTGGATACTCGACAATCCCCATCCGGAGGTCTCACTGGCGTCCCTGTGGCGCCGCGTGTGGTACGAGGGCTATGAGTCGCCGGCGCTGATTTACCAGTCCTCCGCTTCAAGCAACAACTACGAGTCAAAATACAGCATGACGCCGCTGGCCTTCGGGACCCTGAAGGCCGCTTTCTACGCCATGTTGTTCGCCACGCCGCTCGCCATCGGTGGCGCGATTTATACGGCGTTTTTCATGGCGCCGGCACTGCGGCGGCGCATCAAACCGACCATCGAACTCATGGAGGCGTTGCCGACAGTGATCCTCGGCTTTCTCGCCGGGCTCTGGCTGGCGCCGCTGGTGGAGAACAACCTCAGCCAGGTCCTGTCCCTGGGCCTGACGGTGCCCCTGGGCGTACTGCTGTTCGCGGCACTGTGGTCGCGGCTGCCACCCGGGCTCCGCAACCTGGTCCCGGACGGCTGGCACGCGGTCATACTGCTGCCGGTGATCCTGGTGCTCTGCTGGTGGGGTTTTTCGCTGGGTGGACCGGTGGAAGCGCTGCTGTTCGGCGGCGACGCGCGACAGTGGCTGAAGGACGAGCTCGGCCTGGCCTACGATCAGCGCAACGCCCTGGTGGTGGGCATTGCCATGGGTTTCGCGGTCATCCCGACCATCTTCTCGATCGCAGAGGACGCCATCTACTCGGTGCCCCGTCACCTGTCCTATGGCAGCCTGGCCCTGGGGGCGACGCCCTGGCAGACGCTGGTGGGCGTCGTGCTGCCCACCGCCAGCCCCGGCGTTTTCTCGGGCGTGATGATCGGGTTCGGCCGCGCCGTCGGCGAGACCATGATCGTACTCATGGCTACCGGCAACACCCCCATCATGGACGCGAACCTGTTTGAGGGCATGCGCACCCTGGCGGCCAATATCGCCGTGGAAGTGCCGGAAGCGGAAGTGGACAGCACCCACTATCGCATTCTGTTTCTGGCAGCCTTTTTGCTGTTTCTGTTCACGTTTGCGGTGAACACGATGGCGGAAGTCGTGCGGCAGCGCCTGCGCGCACGCTACGGAGCGCTGGGATGAGTGAGCCGATAAGCGAGCGCCCCGGACTCTACCTGCACCGCCGGCGCGGATTCCGGCTCTGGGTTCGCAGCGGCGATCCCATGGTCTGGTTCAACGCCGGTGCAGTCAGTATCAGCATTATCGCCGTGGCGGGTTTGCTGTGGCTGTTGGCCTGGCAGGGACTGGGCCACTTCTGGCCCAAGCCCCTGTTGCTGTTCCACTATACCGAATCAGGCGAGCCGCGGGTGGTGCTGGGTGAGAAGGTCTCGCGGGAGACGGTCAGCCGAGAGCAGCTGCATGCCGCCGGCATTGCACCGCAGCACGCGGGTCCGGTGCTCCAGCGTTTGCTGGTCAAGCGCGGCAACCGCGATGTCTTCGGGACCGATTTCGCGTGGCTGCTGGAGGCGCACGTCACGGCCGTGGAGCAACCTGTCGACGCCATACGGGTCGAACGCCTGGAGTGGGGCAATCTCTATGGCCGGCTGCACAGCCTGATGGTGGACGGCGCCACGATCGCCGAGGCCGCCGAGGAGCCGGAGGTGACCTGGCAGCGTTTCAGCGACGCGGTCAGGCAGAGTCGCGACCTGCGGGACCGGATTCGCACGCTGGAGCGGGAAAGCGTCGGGCGCATCAACTATGAAATGGAGCGGCTGCGGCTGGAAGAGCGCAGGCGGTTGCTGCGCGGCGAGGACGGGAGCGACCCCGCCGTCGAGGCAAGACGCCGCGAACTGGACACCGCCTATGCCGGCGTGCGGCTGAAGCTGCAGGATTTGTACCGGTCCCTTGAGCGCTACAGTTACCGGGTGCAACTGGCGGACGGCCAGCTGGTGACGCTGCCGGTGGGCAAGGTGGTGCGCGCCATCCGGCCCAACAATATGAGCCTGCTGCAGAAGCTCGACTATTACCGCGAGCGGTTGTGGGAGTTCCTCTCCGATGATCCCCGCGAGGCCAACACCGAGGGCGGCGTCTACCCGGCCATTTTCGGCACCGTGATGATGGTATTGCTGATGTCGATCATGGTGACGCCTTTCGGCGTGCTGGCGGCGGTTTACCTGCACGAGGTGGCGGGGCAGGGCCGCGTCACCCGGGTGTTCCGGGCGGCGGTCAACAACCTGGCCGGCGTGCCCTCGATTGTCTACGGCATTTTCGGGCTCGGCTTCTTCGTCTATGGCCTTGGCGGCGAGATTGACCAGCTGTTTTTCCCCGAGACCCTGCCCCGACCCACCTATGGCACACCCGGCATCATGTGGGCGTCGCTGACGCTGGCACTGCTGACACTGCCGGTGGTGATTGTCGCGACCGAGGAAGGGCTCGCGCGTATTCCACAGTCCGTGCGCGAGGGGAGTCTCGCGCTGGGCGCGACGCGTGCCGAAACGCTGTGGCGGGTGGTGCTGCCGATGGCGAGCCCCGCCATGATGACCGGGGTCATTCTCGCTGTGGCCCGCGCCGCCGGCGAAGTCGCCCCGCTGATGCTGGTGGGTGTGGTCAAGCTGGCGCCTAGCCTGCCGGTGGACGGCAATTTCCCCTATCTGCACCTCGAGCAGAAGTTCATGCACCTGGGCTTCCATATCTACGACGTCGGTTTCCAGAGCCCCAACATCGAAGCCGCGCGGCCGCTGGTATATGCTACGGCGCTGTTGCTGGTGGTAATCATTGCCCTGCTGAACCTCGCTGCCGTCAATCTCAGGAATCGCCTGCGCGAGCGTTACGTTTCACTGGACGCGGGCTGATCCCGAGGCCACCCGGAGAGTATTCAATGTCGACCCACGGATTTGATCCTGAAGCCCTGCAGCACCGCCACTGGGACACTGCTGCCGGTGCCGAGGCTGCCCTCAGCGTGGAACGACTCAACCTGAGCTATAGCGGCAAGCCCGCCCTGCGGGATATCGACCTGCGTATTCCACGGCGGCGGGTCACGGCGTTCATCGGTCCCAGCGGCTGTGGCAAGTCCAGCCTGCTGCGTTGCTTCAACCGCATGAACGACCTCATCGACGGCTGCCTGATCTCCGGCAGCATCATGCTGGATGACACCAATATCTACCTGCCCACTGTCGACGTGTCCGAGCTGCGCCGCCGCATTGGCATGGTGTTCCAGAAGCCCAACCCGTTTCCCATGTCGATCTATGAGAACGTGGCCTACGGGCTGCGCATCCAGGGCATCAACCGGCGCCGGCGCCTGGACGAAAGCGTTGAAAAATCGCTGCGCTCCGCGGCCCTCTGGGAGGAGGTGAAGGACCGGCTGGAAGACAATGCCCTGGGCCTGTCAGGCGGTCAGCAGCAGCGCCTGGTGATCGCGCGGACCATCGCGGTGGAGCCCGAGGTGGTCCTGCTCGATGAGCCCGCTTCCTCGCTGGACCCGATTTCCACGCTGAAAATTGAAGAGCTCATCTACGAACTGAAATCTAAATACACTATCGTAATCGTCACGCACAACATGCAGCAGGCCGCCCGCGTGTCCGATATGACGGCCTTCATGAACCTGGGCCGGCTGGTGGAGTACGACAGTACCGACCGCCTGTTCACCAATCCCCGGGAGCGACAGACCGAGGACTACATCACGGGCCGTTACGGGTAGGGAAGATGGCGGAAGAAGACACCCAAAGGCAACACATATCCGGCCAGTTCAATGACGAACTCTATGCCGTCACCTCCCAGATGCTGGAAATGGGCGGTGTGGTAGAGAAGCAGGTCATGGCCGCTGTCGCGGCGCTTGTCGAACTCGACAGCGGCGATGCGGAAGCGGTCATTGAATCGGACAACACCATCAACGCCATGGAAGTCGCCATCGATGACGCGTGCTTCCGCATCCTGGCGCGACGCCAGCCCGCGGCCAGGGACCTGCGCCTGGTGCTGGCGATTATCAAGGTCACGGTCGACCTGGAGCGCATTGGCGACGAAGGCGTGCGGGTTGCGCGCCAGGTTATTGCACTGAGTGAGCAGGTGGAAGAGGATCCCGCCCGCCCCTGGACCCAGCGGATCGCCAATATCGCCATCGAATTGCTGCGCGCGGCACTGGACGCTTTCGCCCGACGCGACGCCAGGGCGGCCCTTGAAATTGCCCGCGGTGACGAGGAAGAAAACGCAATGATGGCCGGGGCCATGGATTTGCTCTCCCAGACCATGCGGGACAATCCCGATAGCGTCGACGCCTGTATGACCGCCATGTGGGCCCTGCGCTCACTGGAGCGCATCAGTTCCCACGCGCGTAACATTGCCGAGTACGTGATCTACATGGTCGAGGGTGTGGATGTGCGCCACGCCGAACGCGAGGTCGTGCTCGACTGGCTGCCCGGCTAGGCCCCCGGCGCGAAGAAAGCGCCTAGATACTGATCAGGATCAGAAGCCGGTTGCCGATGCGCTCCGCGCCGCGGGCTATCTTGTCCAGTCGATCCACCAGCTGGTATAGAAACATGGCCTCCAGCGGGTCCAGCTGGCTTTCCAGCTTGAACAGCCTGTGCCGCAATTTCGTTTCGAGTCTTCGGACCGTGGCTTCCTGGCGGGTCAGTACGTGCAGTTTCTGGTACACCACTTCTATCTCGCGCTTGCCGAAGCCCACCTCGAATACTTCATCCAGCTCGTTGACCGCGGCCAGCGCCAGCGCCGAGGCGCCAATGACCTCTGCCACGTAGGCTTCGAAGGCCTGCTCGGCCGGTTGCGGAATATGCATGCGCCGGTTCATCAGCAGGTTGGTAAAGGACTCGCTGTGGTCGGCGATGAGGTCCTGGGAGGTCAGCAATTCCAGCAGGTCGGTGCGGGAGACGGGCATGAAGAGGTTCTTGCGAAGCTGCATGCGAAGGGACAGCTTCATCTTGTCGGCATCTGCGGCCAGCCTCAGGATCTGCCTGTGCACGGTGACGGCCTGCTTCCAGTCATCGGCCTGGGCCGCGGCCACCAGCGTACCCAGTTTGGCGACAGCGGCATGGGCGGTATGCATATGCGTCTGTAGCGGGTAGATCGGCGACTTTCCGAGAATCTTGCCCAGGGAATTTGCTACTGCCATCGCGGCTCCTCCATCCAGCGCGCTTACCAGTATAGGTGCGCGCCCCGTTGCGAAAAAGCGGGTGGGTCGCCTGCGGCGATGCTCGTCAGTAGAATGTTGCTTTAGATCAGGAGAACCCCATGGCGGAAACCCGCTCATCCCGTTTCTGGAACCCGCTGGTGGCCGGTCTGTCCCCGTACGTGCCCGGCGAGCAGCCGGCGCAGACTGACCTCATCAAGCTGAACACCAACGAGATGCCCTTCGGGCCGTCGCCGAAGGCTCTGGAGGCCATGCGCGCGGCCGCCAGCGAGGATATTCGCCTGTACCCGGACCCTTCCAGCCGCCGCCTGAAGGAAGCCTTTGCCGCGTCGCTGGGTCTCCAGCCGAGCCAGGTATTCCCGGGCAATGGCTCCGACGAGGTGCTGGCCCACACGTTCCGCGCCCTGTTCCAGTCCGACGCGCCGCTGCTGTTCCCGGATATCACCTACAGCTTCTACCCGGTCTACGCCGGCTTCTTTGGCCTCGAGGCCGAAACGGTGCCGCTGAACGAGCGATTCGAAATCGACCTCGCCGACTACCGGCGCCCCAACGGCGGCATCATCTTTCCCAATCCCAACGCGCCCACCGGCATGGTCACGCCGCTTGCGCAGATCGCTGCGCTGCTGGAGGACAACCCTCATACGGTGGTGGTCGTTGACGAGGCCTACGTGGATTTCGGCGCCGAGTCTGCGACCGCGCTGATCGACGACTATCCCAACCTGCTGGTGGTACAAACCCTGTCGAAATCCCGCGCGCTGGCAGGGCTGCGGGTGGGCGCGGCGTTCGGGCAGGAGCACCTGATCGAAGGGCTGGAGCGGGTCAAGAACAGCTTCAATTCCTACCCGCTGGACCGCATTGCCGAAGCGGGCGCCGTCGCCGCGCTGGATGACCAGGCGTATTTCGAGGCGCGGCGGGATGAAATCATCGCCAACCGCGGAAGCCTGGTGGCCGGGCTGGGTGAGCTTGGGTTCGAGGTGCTGCCTTCCCTGGCGAACTTTGTGTTTGCGCGCCGCGAGGGCAGCGATGCGGCGGCCTTGCAGGCGGGGCTGCGCGAGCGGGACATTATCGTGCGGCACTTCGACAAGCCGCGCACCCGTGATTTCCTGCGCATCACCGTCGGCACCGCCGAACAGTGCCGAGCGGTGCTGGATGCGCTGTCGGAGATTCTCGGGGTCTAGAGCTTCTTCACTACCACGCTGCCGATGCTGTAGCCCGCCCCGAAGGAGCAGAGCACACCGATATCGCCGGCGGCGAAGTCTTCATGGTACTTGTGGAACGCGATCACCGAGCCCGCCGAGCTGGTGTTGGCGTATTCGTCGAGGATGGTCGGCGCCTCCTCGGCGGTGGCCTCGCGACCGAGCACCCGCTTGCTGATCAGCAGGTTCATGTTGAGGTTGGCCTGGTGCAGCCACATGCGCTTGAGCTGGTCGTTGCCAATCTCCAGGCTGCCCAGGTGTTCGAGGATGAGTTCCGCCACCATCGGGCACACTTCCTTGAACACCTTGCGACCGTTTTGCCGGAACAGCTTGTCCGGCTGGCCGACGCCGCTTTCATCGCCCCGGTTCAGGAAGCCAAAGTTGTTGCGGATGTTGTTGGAGAAATGCGTCTTGAGCCGGGTGCCGAGAATTTCGAACTGGTCGTCACCGGTAGCGGTCTCGGCCCGCTCGACCACCACGGCCGTGCAGACATCGCCAAAAATGAAGTGGGCATCGCGGTCGCGGAAGTTCAGGTGGCCCGAGCAGATTTCCGGGTTTACCACCAGCACGCAGTCTGCGCTGCCGTTGGCAATACTGTCGCGCGCGGCCTGGATGCCGAAGGTGGCCGACGAGCAGGCCACGTTCATATCGTAGCCCCAGCCCTGCACGCCCAGCGCGTCCTGAAGCTCCACTGCGATGGCGGGGTAGGCGCGCTGCAGGTTGGAGCAGGCGACGATCACCGCATCGATGTCCGCGGCGGTCTTGCCGGCGCGCTCCATCGCCTGTTGCGAGGCGATGACGCCGATCTCACACTGCAGTGATTGGGCGTCGTCCGGGCGCTCGGCGATCTTCGGCGCCATACGCGACGGGTCGAGGACGCCATCCTTGTTGATCACGTAGCGGCTCTTGATGCCCGAGGCCTTCTCGATGAATTCCGAGGAGGAGTGCTCCAGCGCGGTGAGGTCGCCGGCGGCAATGGCGTCGGCGTTTTCCTGGTTGAAGTTATCGACGTAGGTGTTGAAAGACTCTACCAGTTCGGCATTGCTGATGGACTGGTCCGGCGTGAACAGGCCAGTCCCGCTGATAACACACTTCATTAGCGTTTTTCGACGGGGACGTAATCGCGCTGCGTGTGGCCCGTGTAGAGCTGGCGCGGCCGGCCGATGCGGTAGCTGCCGCTGATCATCTCATTCCAGTGAGCGATCCAGCCCACGGTGCGGCCCAGGGCGAAGATCACCGTGAACATGCTGGTGGGAATGCCAATGGCCTTGAGAATGATGCCGGAGTAGAAGTCGACGTTCGGGTACAGCTTCTTCTCGATGAAGTACTCGTCTTCCAGGGCGATTTTCTCGAGCCGCTTGGCGATTTCCAGCAGCGGGTCATTTTCCATGCCCAGCTCGGAGAGGACCTCGTCGCAGCTCTGCTTGAGCACCGTGGCCCGCGGGTCGAAGTTCTTGTAGACCCGGTGGCCAAAGCCCATCAGGCGGAAGGGATCGTCCTTGTCCTTGGCGCGGGCGACAAACTCGTCGATACGGTCCGGGTCGCCGATTTCCTCCAGCATGTTCAGCACCGCCTCGTTGGCGCCGCCGTGGGACGGGCCCCACAGCGCGGCGATGCCGGCGGCGATACAGGCGAAGGGATTAGCGCCCGAGGAGCCCGCCAGCCGCACGGTGGAGGTGGAGGCGTTCTGTTCGTGGTCAGCGTGAAGCAGGAAGATCCGGTCCATGGCCTTGGCCAGCACCGGGTTGACCTGGCTCGGCTCGCAGGGGGTGCCGAACATCATGTGCAGGAAGTTCTCGGCGTAGCCCTTGCTGTTGTCGGGGTACATAAAGGGCTGGCCAATCGAGTACTTGTAGCTCATGGCCGCCAGGGTGGGCATCTTCGCGATCAATCGGAAGGCCGCCACTTCGCGGTGGTGCTTGTCGGCGATATCCGTGGAATCGTGGTAGAAAGCAGACAGGGCGCCCACCACGCCGCAGAGGATGGCCATCGGGTGGGCATCGCGGCGGAAACCCCGGAAAAAGTAGGTCAGCTGGTCGTGCACCATGGTGTGATAGCGCACGGTATTTTCGAATGAGGCCTTCTGCTCAGCGTTCGGCAGTTCGCCGTACAGCAGCAGGTAGCAGGTTTCCAGGTAGTCGGAATGCTCGGCGAGCTGTTCGATCGGGTAGCCCCGGTGCAGGAGCACGCCTTTACCGCCGTCGATATAGGTGATCTGCGACTCGCAGGCGGCGGTGGAGACAAAGCCCGGGTCAAAGGTGAACATGCCCTTGCCGGTCAGCCCTCCCACGTCGATCACCTCGGGACCGATAGAACCGGAATAGATGGGCAGTTCGACTGCCTCGTCCATGCCATCAATATTGAGAGTGGCTTTCTTGTCGCTTTCGCTCATGAAAGGAAGGGTCCTGTTTCAACGGTTGGGCGGGGTGCTCAACTATAGAGTTTCGACCGAAATTGTCAATTCACCGCGGGGGCTGGACGGCCGCGGGGAGCGCTGCGCCGGGCCTTGTGGCGCCTGCCCCTCAATTGTATTTGGCGGGCCTAGTGCCTATACTCACCGCCTGTTTCAAGAGGGCGCCGTCACGGCGCACTCGCCGCGTCAGCAGCCATACAGTTGTACAATCAAGAAGCTGCATATCGCGCTCAAACAACGGCCCCCGGGGGCCCCTGACTGGTAGCGAATATCGTGAATGATACTAGACCCGTTAACCTGGATTTAACCACCATACGGCTGCCGATTACGGCGATTACCTCCATCCTTACCCGCGTCTCCGGCGTCATCAACTTCGTGTCCGCCGGCATCATGCTCTACCTGCTGGACATGAGCCTGAGCGGCCCGGAGGGCTTTGCCGATGCCAAGGCGCTTTTGACCCACCCACTGGCCAAGTTGGTGATCTGGGGGATCCTGTCGGTATCCATCTACCACGCCCTGGCCGGCATCAAGCACCTGTTCGGTGACTTTGGCTACGGCGAGACCCTGGAAGGCGGGGTGCTGGGCTCACGCATCATCATTGTTCTTTCTATTATCCTGATTGCGCTGGCGGGGGTGTGGATATGGTAACTGCGGTAACGAACCTGGGCCGCTCCGGCCTCTACGACTGGCTGGTACAGCGTGTCAGCGGTGTTGTCCTGCTTCTGTACTTCATTTGTGTCGGCACCTATATCGGCCTCAATCCGGATATGACCCATGAGCAGTGGCAAGGCTTCTTTGCCCACACCTCCATGCAGGTCTTCAGTGTGGCGGCCATCCTGTCGATCGCCGTGCACGCGTGGATCGGCCTGTGGTGCGTACTGACTGACTACCTGACCCCGCGCATGCTGGGGGCCAAGGGTAACCTTGTGAGGGGCCTGGCCAGCGCGATCTGTGGTGTGACCCTGTTTACCTACGTGGTCTGGGGTCTGCGGGTCGTCTGGGCCTGATTGTCTTAACCCGGACAGAGTCGATACATTTTCCCTGAAGCTTTCGAATCCCGGAGATACTTGATCCATGGCTTCCATTCGAACAATTTCTTTTGATGGCGTGATCGTCGGCGGCGGCGGTTCCGGCATGCGGGCGGCGCTGCAGCTGGCCCAGTCCGGCTACAAGACCGCGGTGATTTCCAAGGTGTTCCCGACACGCTCCCACACGGTGTCCGCCCAGGGCGGCATCACCTGCGCGATCGCCAGTGCCGACCCCAACGACGACTGGCGCTGGCACATGTATGACACGGTCAAGGGCTCCGACTACATCGGCGACCAGGACGCCATCGAGTACATGTGCTCGGTGGGCCCCGAAGCCATCTTCGAGCTGGAGCATATGGGCCTGCCGTTCTCCCGCACGGAAGAGGGCCGCATCTACCAGCGCCCCTTCGGCGGCCAGTCCAAGAATTTCGGTGAGGGCGGCCAGGCCGCGCGCACCTGTGCCGCAGCGGACCGGACCGGTCACGCGCTGCTGCACACGCTCTACCAGAACAACGTCAAGAACAACACGCAGTTCTTCAACGAGTGGTTTGCCGTGGACCTGGTCAAGAACTCCGACGGTGCGGTGGTGGGCGTCATCGCCATCGACATCGAGTCCGGCGAAACCGTATTCGTGAAATCCAAGGCCACGGTGTTTGCCACCGGCGGCGCCGGGCGCATCTATGCGTCCACCACCAATGCCCACATCAACACCGGCGACGGTGTCGGCATGGCCATGCGCGCCGGCTTCCCCATGCAGGACATGGAGATGTGGCAGTTCCACCCCACCGGCATCTACGGCGCCGGCACCCTGGTGACCGAGGGCTGCCGCGGTGAGGGCGGCTACCTGATCAACAAGGACGGCGAGCGCTTTATGGAGCGCTATGCGCCGAATGCGAAAGACCTGGCCGGCCGCGACGTGGTGGCCCGATCCATGGTGCTGGAAATTCTCGAGGGCCGCGGCTGTGGCCCCGAGGGCGACCACGTATTCCTGAAGCTCGACCACCTGGGCGAGGAAGTGCTGGAAAGCCGCCTGCCGGGCATCCTGGAGCTGTCCCGGACCTTTGCCCACGCCGACCCGGTCAAGGAGCCGATTCCGGTGGTGCCGACCTGCCACTACATGATGGGCGGCACGCCGACCAATATTCACGGCCAGGCCCTGACCGTGGACGCGGACGGCAACGACAAGATCATCCCGGGCTTCTACGCCTGTGGCGAAGCGGCCTGCGTTTCCGTGCACGGCGCCAACCGCCTGGGCGGCAACTCGCTGCTGGACCTGGTGGTGTTCGGCCGTGCGTCGGGCCTGTTCATCGAGGACGCCCTGCGCACCGGTATCGAGCTGCGCGACCCGACCGACAGCGACATCGACGAGGCCATGGCGCGCCTGAACAAGGTCAACGCCTCCACCGACGGCGAGAACGTGGCCGACCTGCGCAAGGAACTGCAGACCATCATGCAGAACCACTTCGGTGTGTTCCGCAAGGGCGACTTCATGAAAGAGGGCGTCAAGAAGCTGCAGGAGCTGCGCCCGCGCATCGAGAATGCCTACCTCGCCGACAAGAGCCAGGCTTTCAACACCGCGCGCATCGAGCTGCTGGAGCTGCAGAACCTGCTGGAGACCGCAGACGCCACCGCGATTTCCGCCGAGGGCCGCACCGAGAGTCGCGGCGCCCACGCCCGCGAGGACCTGCCGGAGCGCGACGACGAGAACTGGCTGTGCCACTCCCTGTACTTCCCCGGCCAGACCACGCTGGGCAAGCGCGCGGTCAATTTCACGCCGAAGACCATGCCCACCTTCGAGCCGAAAATCCGCACCTACTGATTACGAGGATAACGAGACATGTTGCAAGTCAGTATCTATCGCTATAACCCGGAGACGGATAGCGAGCCCTACATGCAGGATCTCGAGGTCGATACCGGCGGCAAGGACATGATGGTGCTGGACGTACTCGAGCTGCTGAAGGCGAAGGACCCGTCCATCACCTACCGCCGCTCCTGCCGCGAGGGTGTGTGCGGCTCCGACGGCCTCAACATCAACGGCAAGAACGGCCTGGCCTGTATTACGCACCTGTCAGAGACCGTGAAGAAGAACAAGCTGGTGCTGCGCCCGCTGCCGGGCCTGCCGGTGGTGCGCGACCTGGTGGTGGACATGAGCCTGTTCTACGCCCAGTACGAGAAAATCCAGCCCTACCTGCAGAACAACACGCCCGCGCCCGCCATCGAGCGCCTGCAGACCCCGGAAGACCGCGCCAAGCTCGACGGCCTGTACGAGTGCATTCTCTGCGCCTGCTGCTCTACGAGCTGCCCGTCCTTCTGGTGGAACCCCGATCGCTTCATCGGTCCCGCAGGCTTGCTGCAGGCCTACCGCTTCCTGGCGGATTCCCGCGACACCGCCACCGAGGAGCGTCTGGCGAACCTGGATGACCCGTTCAGCGTGTTCCGCTGCCACAACATCCAGAACTGTGTGAACGTGTGCCCCAAGGGTTTGAACCCGACCCGGGCCATTGGCCACATCCGCACCATGTTGTTGCAACGGGCGACCTGACCGGGCGACGTGCTACGGGCTAAAGCCACAGTCTCTGTGGGTCGTTAACGGAACGGGAGCGAATTTTTCGCTCCCGTTTTTCGTTCCAGAGACCCTCTGGACAGTGGGCGCGGGCAGGGTTGTGTGCGACAATACTGCGCCCGAAAAATTGCATAACGGATCCCGTGCCCATGCAAGACAGCCCGATGGAGCTCCAGTGGCGGAGCTCGCATATTTACGGTGGCAACGCCACCTACGTCGAAGATCTGTATGAAGCCTACCTGATGGACCCGAACGCGGTCCCGGAGGAGTGGCGCTCCTATTTCGACACCCTGCCGCGCGTGAACGGCGGCGGGCTGCAGGACATTCCCCATTCCACGGTGCGCGACCGCTTTGCCCAGATCAGCAAGATGCGGGTGCGCACCGAGGCCACGGTGCAGGCCGACAGCCAGGCCACCGAGTACGAGCGCAAGCAGGTTCGCGTTATCCAGCTGATCTCCGCCTACCGCCAGCGCGGCCACCAGAAGGCCAGCCTGGACCCGCTCGGCATCGCCGCGCGCCAGCACGTGCCTGACCTGGAACTGTCTTTCCACGAGCTGTCCCAGGCGGACTTCGACACCGCCTTCCAGACCGGCAGCCTGCACATCGGCAAGGCCGATGCGACCCTGGGTGAGATTTATGACGCGCTCGAGCGCACCTACTGCAAGCACGTGGGCGCGGAGTTCATGCACATTGTCGCCAGTGAAGAGCGGCACTGGATCATGCAGCGCATGGAGAGCGTGCGCTCGGCGCCGGACTTCGGCGAAGACGTGCAGAAGATGCTGCTGCGGCGGCTGATCAAGGCCGAGGGCCTGGAAAAGTCCCTGGGCTCCAAGTACCCGGGCACCAAGCGCTTTGGCCTGGAAGGGGGCGAGAGCCTCATCCCCATGCTCTACGAAATGATCCAGCGCTCCGGCGGCTACGGCGCCAAGGAGATGGTCATCGGCATGGCCCACCGCGGCCGTCTCAACGTTCTGATCAACGTGTTCGGCAAGAAGCCCTCGGACCTGTTTGAAGAGTTCGAGGGGAAAGCCATCGTGGACACGTCAGGGGACGTGAAGTACCACCAGGGCTTCTCCTCCAATGTGATGACCCCCGGCGGCGAGTGCCACCTGGCGCTGGCCTTCAATCCCTCGCACCTGGAGATCGTATCGCCGGTGGTGGAGGGTTCCGTGCGCGCCCGCCAGGACCGCCGCATGGACACCGACGGCAGCATGGTGGTCCCCATTGTGGTGCACGGCGACGCCGCCTTTGCCGGCCAGGGCGTGGTCATGGAAACCTTCCAGATGTCCCAGACCCGGGGCTACCGCACCGGTGGCACAATCCACATCGTGCTCAACAACCAGATTGGCTTTACCACCAGCCGCCAGTCGGACGCGCGTTCTACCGAGTACTGCACGGACGTTGCGAAGATGGTGCAGGCGCCGATCTTCCACGTGAACGCCGACGACCCCGAAGCGGTGCTGTTCGTCACCCAGCTGGCGGTGGACTATCGCAACGAGTTCAAGAAGGACGTGGTGGTGGACCTGGTCTGCTATCGCCGTCGCGGCCACAACGAGGCGGACGACCCGTCCATTACCCAGCCGGTGATGTACGAAAGCATCAAGGCCCACCCGACCACCCGGGACCTGTATGCACAGCAGCTGATCGGGCAGGGCGTGATCACCGCCGAGGAAGACAAGGCCCTGGTGGATCGCTTCCGCGAATCCATCGAGCGCGGTGACCCGCTGGTATCCAGCCTGGTCAGCGAGCCCAACAAGGAACTGTTCGTCGACTGGACCCCCTACCTGGGCCACGACGTGGACCTGCCCAGCGATACCAGCATGGACCTCAACCACATGCAGGCGCTGGCCAATCACATCAACCAGTCGCCGGAAGGGGTGCCGCTGAACCGCCAGGTCAAGAAGATCATGGAAGACCGCCGCAAGATGGCGGGCGGCGCGCTGGCGGTGAACTGGGGCTTTGCCGAGACCCTGGCCTATGCCTCGCTGCTGGAAGCCGGCTACCCGGTGCGCCTGACCGGTCAGGACGTTGGCCGCGGCACCTTCAGCCACCGCCACGCGGTGCTGCACAACCAGAAAGACGGCAGCAACTACATCCCGCTGCAGAAGGTGAGCCAGGACCAGGCGGTGTTCGATATCTACGACTCCTTTCTCTCGGAAGAGGCGGTGCTGGCATTTGAATATGGCTACGCCACCACCTCGCCCAGGGGCCTCGTGGTCTGGGAGGCCCAGTTCGGCGATTTCGCCAACGGTGCCCAGGTGGTGATCGACCAGTTCATCACCAGCGGCGAGCACAAGTGGCAGCGCCTCTGTGGCCTGACCCTGCTGCTGCCCCACGGCTATGAAGGCCAGGGCCCCGAGCACTCCTCGGCCCGGCTGGAGCGCTTCCTGCAGATGTGCGCAGAGCACAATGTTCAGGTCTGCGTGCCCACCACGCCGGCACAAATTTTCCATGCGTTGCGTCGTCAGGCGGTCCGCCCGCTGCGCAAGCCGCTGGTGATCATGTCGCCGAAGAGTCTGCTGCGCCATAAGCAGGCGATCTCGTCACTGGAGGAGCTGGCTAACGGTCAGTTCCAGCTGGTGATCGGCGAGACCGACGATATCGACCCGAAGAAAGTCCGTCGGGTTGTCATGTGCTCCGGCAAGGTCTACTACGACCTGCGCGACGCGCGCCGGGAGCGGGAGATCGACGACATCGCCATCATCCGCCTGGAAACGCTGTACCCGTTCCCGGAGGCGGAGCTGCACGAGATTCTCTCGCAGTACCCCAATTTCACCGACGCGATCTGGTGCCAGGAAGAGCCCATGAACCAGGGCGCCTGGTACTCCAGCCAGCACCATATGCGCCGGGTGATTATTCGGGCGAACCCGGATATCTACCTGCGCTACGCGGGCCGCGAGGCCTCGGCGGCGCCGGCGGCGGGCTATATGAGCCTGCACGTGCAGCAACAGCAAGAATTCATTAACGAAGCCTTGGCAGAACAGGAATAGGGAAATGGCAATTGAAATCAAGGCGCCGGCATTTCCGGAGTCGGTCGCAGACGGTGAAATCGCAACCTGGCACAAGCAGCCGGGGGAGGCCGTAAGCCGGGATGAACTGATCGTCGAGATCGAGACCGACAAGGTGGTCATGGAAGTGGTGGCCCCGGTCGATGGCACTCTCTCGGAAATTATCAAGGGAGAGGGCGAAACTGTGCTCAGCAACGAACTGCTGGGCAAGCTGGAGGAAGGCGCCGCCGCTGGCGCGGCAGCGCCCGCACCTGCCCCTGCAGCAGAAGCACCGGCCCCGGCTCCTGCCGCAGCACCTGAAGCCGCTCCCGCCGCCTCCGATGATATGGCCGGTCCCGCGGCCCGTCGTCTCGCGCAGGAAAAGAACATCGACCTGGCCCAGGTTCCCGGCACCGGCAAGGACGGCCGCGTGACCAAGGAAGACGTGGTGAAATACCTGAAATCCGGCGCCCCGGCGGCGGCTCCCGCACCGGCCCCGGCTCCGGCCGCTGCGCCGACGGCGGCAACGACATCTGACCTGCCGTCCGCCGACGGGCATACCAGCGAACGCGTCGAGCGCCGCGTGCCCATGACCCGCATGCGCAAGCGCATTGCCGAGCGGCTGCTGGGTGCGACCCAGGAAACTGCCATGCTGACCACCTTCAACGAGGTGAACATGGCGCCGCTCATGGCCCTGCGCAGCAAGTACAAGGAACAGTTCGAGAAGACCCACAATGGCACCCGCCTGGGCTTCATGGGCTTCTTCGTCAAGGCGGCCTGCGAGGCGCTGAAGCGCTTCCCGGCGGTCAATGCCTCCATCGACGGCGACGACATCGTCTACCACGGCTACCAGGACATCGGCGTGGCGGTCTCTGCCCCCAACGGCCTGGTGGTGCCGGTGCTGCGCGATGCCGACTTCATGAGCATCGCCGACGTGGAAGCCCAGATTCGTGATTACGGCGTGCGCGCCCGCGACGGCAAGCTCACCATCGAGGAGCTGACCGGCGGCACCTTTACAGTGTCCAACGGCGGCGTGTTCGGCTCGCTGCTGTCCACCCCTATCCTGAATCCGCCGCAGACCGGCATCCTGGGTATGCACAAGATCCAGGAGCGTCCCATGGCGGTGAACGGCGAGGTGGTGGTGCTGCCGATGATGTACCTGGCCCTGTCCTACGACCACCGCTTGATTGACGGCAAGGACGCGGTGCAGTTCCTGGTGGCCCTGAAGGACTTGCTGGAAGATCCGGCGCGGATCCTGCTGCAGCTTTAATGCGCCGACTGCGTCGGCGCCTGTGGCGGTCTACTCTAGTAAGCGCATTCACGTTATTCGATATAGACAGTTTTTCGAAATAGGTAGTAAGCATGTCTGAGAAATATGATGTTGTGGTGATCGGCTCCGGTCCCGCGGGGTACGTGGCGGCCATCAAGGCCGCGCAGCTGGGCCTCAAGACGGCCTGCATTGAGAAGGACACACATGAGGACGGCAGCGTGCAGCTGGGCGGCACCTGTTTGAATGTGGGCTGTATCCCCTCCAAGGCGCTGCTGGACAGCTCCTACAAGTACCACGAGGCCGCCGAAGACCTTGGCATTCACGGCATCAACGTCAAGGGCGCGGCCCTGGATGTGGCCGCCATGCAGGCGCGCAAGGAAAAGATTGTCTCGCAGCTCACCGGCGGCATCGGCGGCCTGTTCAAGACCAACGGCGTCACCACCCTCGTCGGTACCGGCAAGGTGCTGGCCAAGCACCAGGTGGAGCTGACCAAGCCCGACGGCAGCACCGAAATCCTGGAGCCGGAAAACATCATCATCGCCACCGGCTCACTGCCCATTGAAATTCCGCCGGCGCCCTGTGACCACGAGTACATCGTCGATTCCACCGGCGCGCTGCAGTTCACTGAGGTGCCCAAGCGTCTTGGCGTGATCGGCGCTGGCGTGATCGGCCTGGAGCTGGGCAGCGTCTGGGGCCGCTGCGGCTCAGACGTAGTGGTGCTGGAAGCGCTGGACGATTTCCTGCCCATGATGGACCAGCAGATCTCCAAGGAAGCCGCCAAGATCTTCAAGAAGCAGGGCCTGGACATTCGCATGGGCTGCCGGGTGACCAATGCCGAGGTGAAAAGCAAGAAGGTCAATGTGACCTACACCACCGCCGATGGTGAGCACAGCGAGACCTTCGACAAGCTGATCGTCTGCGTGGGCCGCCGTCCCCAGACCGAGAACGTGCTGGGCGCCGACAGCGGCGTGACCATGGACGAGCGCGGCTTCATCTTCGTCAACGACTTTTGCGAGACCGAGGCGCCGCACATCTACGCCGTGGGCGATATCGTGCGCGGCCCGATGCTGGCCCACAAGGGCTCGGAAGAGGGCGTGATGGTGGCGGAGCGCATCGCCGGCAAGCACGCCCAGATGAACTACGACACCATTCCCAACGTGATCTACACCCACCCGGAAATCGCTTCCGTGGGCAAGACCGAGCAGGAGCTGAAGGCCGACGGCATCGACTACAAGACCGGCGTGTTCCCGTTTGCCGCCAGCGGCCGGGCCCTGGCCGCCAACGACTCCGACGGCATGGTCAAGATGATCGCCTGCACCGAGACTGACCGCATCCTGGGTTGCCACGTGGTGGGCCCCTCCGCGGCGGACCTGGTGCAATCGATCGTGATTGCCATGGAGTTCGCCTCATCTGCTGAGGACATCCAGCTGACCGTGTTTGGTCACCCGACCCTGAGCGAGGCGGTGCACGAGGCGGCGCTGGCGGTGGATGGTCATGCGATTCACATCGCTAATAGGAAAAAGCGCTAGCGCGGGCTTTTTATAAGACCGCTCAAGGCTGTTGCCTCTATTCAAACCGAGGGGCGAAATCACTTTTAGAGCGCCTGATCGGTTGATAG
Source organism: Halieaceae bacterium (assembly GCA_965601975.1). GTDB lineage: Bacteria > Pseudomonadota > Gammaproteobacteria > Pseudomonadales > Halieaceae > JANQIO01. Next base: position 2,978,113 of record OZ271856.1, on the reverse strand, counting down.
CTGGGTGCTATTCGGGGAGAATGAGCGCCGATTTTTTCAGTGAGCGGGCAGCGTCCGCTCACTCCTACCATAATAATACTGGGGGCGGTATGCGGAGCACTCTGCGGCGATATCGCCAATCCTCACAGCACTCTGTGTAAGAGAACGGAACGATACAACGATGAATCTTCATGAGTATCAGGGCAAGCAGCTGTTTGCCGAATACGGACTGCCCGTATCCAAGGGATACGCGGTAGACACCCCCCATGACGCCATCAAGGCGGCTGACATGATCGGCGGCGATATGTGGGTGGTCAAAGCCCAGGTGCACGCCGGCGGACGCGGCAAGGCGGGCGGTGTAAAACTGGTCAAGACCAAGGACGAAATCGAGGACTTCACCCGCAGCTGGCTGGGCAAGAACCTGGTCACCTACCAGACTGACGAGAAGGGCCAGCCGGTCAGCAAGATCCTGGTGGAAGCCTGCACGGACATTGCCGAAGAGCTGTACCTGGGCGCCGTGGTCGACCGCGGCACCCGCCGTATCGTGTTCATGGCCTCTACCGAGGGCGGCGTCGAGATCGAGAAGGTCGCCGAGGAAACCCCCGAGAAGATTCTGAAAACCACCGTCGACCCGCTGGTGGGCCCGCAGCCCTACCAGGGGCGTGAGATGGCCTTTGCACTGGGCCTGGAAGGGGACCAGATCAAGCAGTTCGTGAAGATCTTCATGGGCCTGGCCAGGATGTTCGACGAGAAGGACCTGGCGCTGATCGAGGTCAACCCGCTGGTCATTACCGACCAGGGCAACCTGCACTGCCTGGACGCCAAGGTCGGCGTCGACGGCAATGCCCTGTATCGCCAGAACGCCCTGCGTGAAATGCACGACCCCAGCCAGGAAGACGCCCGTGAGGCCCACGCGGCCGAGTGGGAGCTGAACTACGTCGCCCTGGACGGAAACATCGGCTGCATGGTGAACGGCGCCGGCCTGGCCATGGCCACCATGGATATCGTCGCCCTGCACGGCGGCTTCCCCGCCAATTTCCTGGACGTGGGCGGCGGCGCCACCAAGGAACGGGTGACCGAGGCCTTCAAGATCATCCTGTCGGACGACAACGTGAAAGCCGTGTTCGTGAACATCTTCGGCGGCATCGTCCGCTGCGACCTGATCGCCGAGGGCATCCTCGGTGCGGTCGAGGAAGTGGGCGTGGAAGTGCCCGTGGTGGTTCGCCTCGAAGGCAACAACGCCGAACTGGGCCTGAAGCTTCTGGCCGAGAGTGATTTCAACATTATTGCCGCACAGAGTCTGACCGACGCAGCCCGTAAGGCGGTGGAAGCAGCCGGAGGTGCGAAATGAGCGTCCTGATCAACAAAGACACCAAGGTCATTTGCCAGGGCTTCACCGGCTCCCAGGGTACCTTCCACTCCGAGCAGGCCATCGACTACGGCACCCAGATGGTCGGCGGCGTGACCCCGGGCAAGGGCGGCCAGGAACACCTGGGCCTGCCCGTGTTCAACACCGTGGCGGAAGCCGTGGACGCGACCGGCGCAGATGCCTCTGTCATCTACGTGCCGGCGCCGTTCTGCAAGGACTCCATCCTTGAAGCGGCCAATGGCGGTGTGAAGCTGATCGTGGCCATCACCGAAGGCATTCCGACCCTGGACATGCTGGAAGCGAAAGTGAAGTGCGACGAACTGGGCGTACGCCTGGTGGGCCCGAACTGCCCCGGCGTGATCACCCCGGGTGAGTGCAAGATTGGCATTATGCCCGGCAGCATCCACCTGCCCGGCAAGGTGGGCATCGTGTCCCGCTCCGGCACCCTGACCTACGAGGCGGTCAAGCAGACCACCGACGCGGGCTACGGACAGTCCACCTGCGTGGGCATCGGCGGCGACCCGATCCCAGGCTCAAACTTCATCGACATCCTGGCCCTGTTCGAGCAAGACCCGGCCACCGAGTCCATCGTGATGATCGGCGAAATCGGCGGCACCGCGGAAGAGGAGGCGGCAGCCTTCATCAAGGACAACGTCTCCAAGCCCGTTGTGTCCTACATCGCGGGCGTCACCGCGCCCAAGGGCAAGCGCATGGGCCACGCCGGCGCCATCATCTCCGGCGGCAAGGGCACGGCCGACGAGAAGTTCGCGGCCCTTGAAGACGCCGGCGTCCGAACCGTCCGCTCCCTCGCAGACATCGGCACCGCCATGGCAGAAATCACCGGCTGGTAACCACCGCTGTCGTTCCCGCGCGGCACCGTCATTCCCGCGCGGCACCGTCATCCCCGCGCGGCACCGTCATCCCCGCGGAGGCGGGGATCCATCATAAAGGGCGCTCCGGCGCCCTTTTTCGTGCTTCCCTGACGGCATCCCCGCGACCGCACTGTCATCCCCGCGCGGCACCGTCATCCCCGCGAAGGCGGGGATCCATCAAGAAGAGCGCTCCGGCGCTCTTTTTTTGGATCTCAACCGGCCCACGTGGCACCCGATAAAGCGGGGCAGGCTCACCCCAAAACGCAACTACCTTGCACACTCCACGTGGAGCGTCCCCATCCCAATCGCTCACTGACCATACAAGAGAGAATCTCTCCTCACGTCGCGCAGCCAACCTTCACTGAGCGCCCAGAAAACTCGAACCGTGGTCTCATTCCCCGATTTTCCGTAGCGCATAAGTCCGAGCTCCCCGTATAATAAAAGCAGGTTGTATAAAAATCACAGTAACAGGGACGTTCTATGCGAATTCATATTTGCTTTGCCTTTCTTTGCCTGACACTTGCCTCAGGCTGCGCCACGGTAACCCGGGGCACCTCCGAAACCTTCGTTATCGAAACCGAACCAGTCGGCGCCAGTGTCCAGTCCTCGACGGGCTGGAGTTGTACAACACCTTGCAGCATGAAGGTGAAGCGTCGCGGGGATTTCACGCTGACCGTTGAGCGGGAGGGGTATGAGACGGTACAAACCGCGATTACCAGCAGCGTCGACGGTGCCGGCGCCGCCGGCATGGCCGGCAACGTGTTGGTAGGCGGCATCATCGGTGCCGGTATCGACGCGGGAACCGGTGCCATGCACTCGCACAAGCCGAATCCCCTGGTGCTGAAGCTGGTGCCCGAGTCGGCGACGGGCGAGGGCGATCCCGCGCCGCAACCCGAAATCGTGGCCGAGTCTGCGGAGGTAGAAGCGGACCCGGTACTCGAGTCTGACGCGGCAGCCGAAGCACAAGCTCACGCCGAACCGGCTGCTTCAGACACCGCGGAGTAGCGCACACGCCAATGAAATCCGCCTCGGGGTGCCCATCGCCCCGAGGCGCATTCCCCTGGCTGAACACTCCACGTGGAGTGTTCCCATCCGAAACGCTCATTTCATGACCGTCAAGCGTCTACGTCTCCGTTTTTCATGGGACCCCGTTGCCGCCCAAGGCCTCGAACGGCCGCTATCCCATTGTTTCTGAACATTTTTCCAGCTTTCCTCATGCCGGATGAATTGACCGAAAATGATGGAAAACTCTTCAGCAGCGCTCGCTTTGCCACTAAGACTTTTGGCCTATTCCCCTTAAGTAGTTGTTATTGCGAGAATTTGGCCATGAACACCGACGACACAAATTCAACAACAGGTGCCAGGGTGATATGTCACCTCGGACACATACCTAGCTGTTAAAGTGACTCACGCAAAGGAATGCGCATGAAAGAACTAATCATTAGAGGCAACATTACCGCTGAGGGCGCGAACGCTCACGACGCCTCTCATCTGCGATATGCCTTCGAAGACAACATCGAACTAGCCGAACTAGGCTCGGTCATTGGCGGAGGCTGCGAACTTGACTCCGCGGTCTTCGATCTACAGATTAATACACCAAACGTTGATGCGGTTAAGGAACTACTCGCAAGCCTTCTGAAGCAGGCTGGCCTAGAGAATGATGTTGAACTCCAATTCACGGAACAATAGTCACATTAACAAGGCAAGGCTGTCGCTTCGCTGGGACACCCAACCTTCCGCTGCGCTCCAGGTCGGGCGCCCCAGCTTGCGGCGTTAGCTGTCTACCCATGAAAGAGATCGCAGAAAACTTAAAGAGCGCCTCAAAGAAGAAGCTCTTCGGAAGGAAGCCTATCTTCAAGAAAACTGGTGACTTCTCTGTCACTGACCTTCAGCACCTCGAATTGTCTCAGCCAGTCCCGCAAGAACTCGTAGACTGGCTCGGATTGACTGGCTACGGAACAATCAATGAAGAACTGAGCTTCGAGCAGGGCTGGATGCAGGTTCTCGGCAACGAATTTGGGCCGCTGTCCGGTGGGCTCACTATCGCCCAGGACGATCTTGGCAACTACCTCGTGCTAAACCCGAATGATGAATGGTCGGTCTACTATCTTTGCCACGATCCATTCGGCATCGCCAAGATCGATCCTAGTTTTACCAGCTTCACTTCCAGACTCGGAGCGGCAAACTTTGACTTTGGAAAAGTGATAGAACATTTGGATATCGACGAAAGTGCCATCGATTTCGACAGCTAACAAGTCTAGGCAGCAGGGGCGCTGCGCGCCAGGACGCACTGACGTGCGCCTCTGCTTGAAGCGTTAAAGGGATTCCCCGTGACTCATGCATCTGACCAACTGGAAGCGGAACGGAACGTGTTTGAAGATTTCTTGAGCTTGAGGAAGTTTGAGCACTCGGATGTCCATTACGAGTCAAGAAATCCGCCTGAGCCTGACATTCTCTGCACCTTTCCTCATGGCGAGAGAATCGCATTCGAACTCGGTGAAATTTGCGATCCCGTTATAGCGGAGGCGCTGAACCGGCGTGACACAAAGACTGGGCAGAGAATCCTTACATCTGACCCTTCCTCTGAAAGAGTATTGAGCAAGCTCGAAAAGCCGTACGAGTCGGATTTTCCAATCGAGCTCCTGCTATATTGGGCGGGAAGAACTATCACACCGGATGATGTCGTATTGCCGACTATAGAGCCGATACTGAATAGCAGAGACCACGTTTTTCAAAAGGTTTGGTACTTAGGAGAACACGAGCTTGTCCTGGTATATGAATCCCCTTAACAAGGCAAGGCTGGCGCTTCGCTGGGACACCCAACCTTCCGCTGCGCTCCAGGTCGGGCGCCCCAGCTTGCGGCGTTATAGGGCCTACGGAGAAGTAATTCTCTGAGCATCTATGGACATTTTGATCGCAGCTGCTGGACTCCTATTTGGGTATGTTGTCTTACTTACGTTTTGGGTGATGTTCGTGGCAACCTTGAAGTTCGGAGTATTTCAGTTCAAGAATCGTCACCTTGAACCGTCGAGTTCTTTTGCAAAGTCTTTCAACTACACATTCTTTGCTACCTGTATATCTAAGCGAGAATTAGCCATACATTCACTTATCCTCTTCTTGCTTATGATTGGGGCTCTAGCATATGCAGCCACTTAGAGATAAAGGCCCAATAACAAGTCAAGGCAGCGGGTGCGCTTCGCGCTGGGACGCGCTAACCGCGCGCCCCTGCTTGAAGCGTTAGGTGGGCCATGTCCAAATCGAAATCGGAAGCGCGCCGAAAGCTACGCCAGAATGCAGAAGGCATCATTCAGGAATTGAATGCCGGCAACTGGGATCATGTGACTGCGATACATTCGAAGCCCATTGGGGAGCAGCATGAATTGGCAGAAGAATTAGAGAAAAGAAGCCCTGGATTTCACAAGGAGATCTATTTTGATGCCATTGCGCGAGCAATCTGGAACAACCGTTAGGCCCCCTAACAAGGCAAGGCTGGCGCTACGCTGGGACACCCAACCTTCCGCTGCGCTCCAGGCTGGGCGCCCCAGCTTGCGGCGTTAGGTGGCCTCATGAAAGGAGCTCTTGCAGCTGTCACACTTCTTTTTCAGCTCGGATACCTATATCACTTGGTGGTATTGCCTATTGTTGTGCTGGAGCAGCTTCTCCCCGTGTATCTTGATTCGACTCCAGGTGACCCCAGGCTTGCTGCTGGGGCCATCTCACAGCAGATCGTACTGATTTTGCTTTGGGCTGTACCTGGTATTGTCGGAGCCACCTTAAGTGGATTCCTAATTCGCAAGCTCCAATATCGGGCTGGCTGGTACTTGGCCGCGGTCCGATTCTATTCATACGCTTGGCTAGTTTTTGTCCCGATAGGTACCGTACTTGGTTACATGCTTCTTCGTTGGTCGAGAAACCATGAGCTATCGATCCCGGCCACCTAACAAGGCAAGGCTGTCGCTTCGCTTGGACACCCAACCTTCCGCTGCGCTCCAGGTCGGGCGCCCCAGCTTGCGGCGTTAGAGCGCAATGCATCATCGTGCGCGCCCAATCGGTCTCTCAATCATCGCTGCCGTTCTGGTCTGGCTCGCAGCGAGTGGAATTGCTGTCGCAATCGGTCTCCCACTTGTTACACGCCACCTGCCACAGCAGGAATTCCTGGAGCAGACTCCCATTCTGGCCCACTACCTCACGGAATTCGCCAGCCACCGGTGGTGGCTTTCTTCAGTGTCGGCGGCTTACGGTGCCACAGCCCTTCTCGCGGGCCTTGGAGCTTGGAGAATCGAAAAGTGGGCCCCAAGCGCCTTCTTGGCATGGAGTGGGTCCGTTTTGGCAACTTTGTGTGTTTTCGCATTGGTAGAACCCTACCAACAAGTTCCTGGGGGAGATTATCTTTCCGCTATGTTTGGATTTGCAGTTGTCTTAGCGTTATTGCTTCTCGTGGTTTTTAGCTATGTTCGATCTAGCGTTTCTAGATACCATGTCGCGCACTAACAAGCGCAGTCAGCGGGACTCCGCTCCGCTGCGCCCTTGCTGCGAGCGTTACACGCACTTGCCCCGATGCGGTATCTAGCCTCCCTACTACTCACTATGTCCTTTTCAGCTTCGGCAGACTCCGAAGTTGAGCTATGCCTCAAGTTCGTGCACCTCGAAGAAAACTACAAAATCGCTCACGAGAATCCACACTGCCTTCGAGCTGTCGAAATGGGATCGGGAGACGCTATGTACTCCGTAGGGATGGGTTACGGTTTTGCCGGAGATACAGAGCGCGAGCTTGAATACTACAGAGGCGCCGCAGAGCAAGGGGTGATTGCAGCCTATCTTGCACTTGGCCATGCTTTGCGCGACTCAGATGAAGAGCAGGCCATTCTTTGGTATCAGCTTTTCGCTCGGACGGAAGCTGAAGCTTCATTTTACGCGGCGCACATCCTTGCCGACATTTACCAAGAGCGGGGCGATACTGCTAATGCGGAGTACTGGTATGAATTTGCGGAGAAGAAACAACGTGCCGCTGGATACTGACGCATGTAACAAGGCAAGGCAGTCGCTACGCTGGAACGCCAGATCTTCCACTGCACTCCAGGTCGGGCGCCCCAGCGCACGGCGTCAATAGCTGTGAAAAACTACAAGTCACTTTGCAAGGGGATGGGAGTCATCGCATTTTGGGCATTTACGTTATTTTTGTTGGCGGCATCTACTACCCAGCCCCAGATAACAGTTAGTGTTGTGGCATGGAGCATGACATTCTCTGTTTTATTTGTGATAGGTACAGCGATATTTTTCGCGCCATTCATAGCTGTCTACCTGGGCATTAAACGCTTATTGGGTTTTGAAGTGCCCGCGGCCGAAGAACTGGATAGACGCATTCCGTTCCATCAGCGGACACGAGCAACCTCTATTGTTGTTATATGGATCGTGCTTCTTGGTTATGCATGGTTTCACATTATTAAGTGGGCACTTTGGGGCAATTAGCAAGGCCATGAATCTGAACGTAAACAGCACCGGCGATATGGGATGCGCAAACTGCGCGCGCCCGTTTTGGCGGCGTTAAATTGCCTCAGAAATGAAGATTGCAGCCAAAATCGCCATCGTTCTGGCAGCACTCAGCATTCTAAGTGGCTTGGCATATCTGGCAGTTGGATTTGTTTCTCCCTCACCAGAACAGGATGGTTTCAGTCTTCTTGCTGGAATTTCTCAAATCGTAATAGCAACGTTTGTTCTTGTGTATGCTCCTCTATACGTCAAACATGGCAGTAGATACCAGTACCCCATGGTTACCAGCATCGCCGTGTTTGCAGGCTTCATCTTATGGACCGTAGCTTGATGGACCGGCAACTTAACATGGCAATGCTGTCGCTTCGCTGGAACACCAAACCTTCCTCTGCGCTCCAGGTCGGGCGCCCCAGCTTGCGGCGTTAGAGACCTACATGGAAGCATATGCACGAAAAACAGAACAGCTACTTGAGTTGAGTGAGGATAAGCTGAAGGAAGATCTATCCGTCTTGGATGATTGCATTAGCGCTCAGGAGAAATTTCTGAAAGAGCTGACAAAACCACCGCCGTTCTGGGAGAAAATATTCGGTGTCAGGGGCGGCTTTTTTGAAGGAGTTGGGCTGGCGAACTGTGGGCAAGTAGTCACGAACTACTTGGAGGGAAAAGACTTAATCGAATATCAGGCTCGATCAGCTTGGGTGTGGGCAAAAGCAACATTGCACGCCTGCGGTCATTACCACCATATGGTCGGTCCCGCCATGATTGCGAACGCAAAGATTGCTGAGAAAAGAGGAAATACACAACGGGTTCGAGAAATCTGTAGAGCAGTTTTTCAAGACTTTATTGTGCCTCTGGAGTACTGCGAACGAAGTGAATATCGAATAAGTGAAGATGATGAGGAGTACGAGACCATCAGATCGCTAGAGTACGCTGTGGATATGCTTATAACTCTTGATGCTGCAAACGCAGAATATTTGGATACAAAGGAGCGAATCGAGCGCATCTGGAGCAAGCCGAGATATCGTGCAGATGACAGTACCTGACGCACAAGCCTACAGGGACACGCAGCCAGTTGCTTTGCAACATCAAGTTATCCGTTTTTAGTGAGTGATGTGACTCAGTAGAAATGCAACGTCAAGAGCTTAGACAAAAGCTACTCGAACCGGGTCACTTCAAGGAAGTTTGGCTAGAACATGAATCTGGCAGCCAACTCCGTGCACTTGTGGCCGGCGATATTGGCTGGTTGATGTACATCAGAGAAGCAGAAGACGCGGGATACTCTTCCAGAAACCCTGGGAATTCTTCAACATCACTAGTTGAGTTTCAGCTTGGTAACGGCCAGGTGGATTCCTTTCCCGAGAACTGGACCTATCCCACAGCCGTACTTTTAGCAGCGATGGAGAGCTATCTGGAAAGCGGAGAATTACCAGAGGAAGTCGAATGGCATGATGACTCAGTCGTGGACGTCACCTAGCGCGTCAAGGCAGCAGGGACTTGCTGCTGCACGCCCCCGCTCGAAGCGCAGTGCTTTGTTGCAGGTCATAAAAAAAGTGTTCATATCTATAGCCTTCATGATCCCGGCGTTGGTTACGGCAAATACACAAATTGCAGAAGAGGACTTCGAGGTCGAGCTACCTGGTGAATGGCATAAACTGAACGAATCGGAAGAGGGGGAAGGTCTGTACGTTTATGCAGATTCTGCGAATCAACAGCGGCTTACTGTTTCCGTACTGTATTTCACCGGAGACACCTCGCAAAGACAAAGAAGGGATGTTATCGATCAGTTCGTGGAAGCCCGCAGGCAATCTACCTCATCCGTTCAGCCGGGCACCGACTTAGGCGCTGTTGAATTGCGGGAATTCCCATCTGCCCACATAGCAACTTATGAAGAAAGAGGTCCCGACCAACATCGAGCTACAAACAAAACCATCTGTACATCTGTGGGAGTCTTCAATTTCTACTACGAGGCGTTTTTGCAACAAACGGAATACGAGCAAAATTCGACACAATTAATGAGCAGCACGGCGGTAGCGACCTGAATGCATAGTAAGGCCAGTCAGGCAAGGACGCCGCTACTCGTTGTTTCGCTCCGCCTAAGCATGCAGCGTTGTAGGGTCGCTTAGGAAAAATTGGGGTCAGAGTAGGATTCTTGGAAATGTCACTACGAACTCAGTTTCTCACTGCCCCCAGCTTCTCGTTCGCTTTGCCACTAAGACTTTTGGCCTATTCCCCACAAGCTATTGTTATTGCGAGAATTTGCGCATGAATGCGGACAATAAAAATTCAAGAGCCGTTCCCGGAATGATAAGCCTCCTCTGTCATCTGTCCAGCGGTTGGTGGTTGCCGTGAAACTCTTTCTCACTGCATCCTGGGTCATATTCTTTCTGCTGGGAGTGGTCTTTGCTTTTATTCCAGCAGCGCAATGGTGGCATCTCGTTTTCTACGCTCTGGTACTTATCATCGCTGGATTTTTCATTTATTCCTTCTACTACGATCGGTCACTTCGTGCCAAGCATAGGGCAGCCAGCCTGTTCATGCTCTTTGTCGCAATCGGGCTTCTCTATAAGAGTTACCGTTGGACTGACTTCGAGTATATTTCTGCAGATCTCAGTGAATGCAGTGCCAGAACAAGACTTCTCTGTTCCATGTTCAGCGCTTTGGGCGAAAATTATTATCTGGCCTTACCAGTGGCGTTGTTTCTCGCGGCCTCTCTGGTGCTGCTGCTTGCGGTCGCAATGTTTAAAGATAAAGTCTTTCATCCTTGGATCAGCCGAGATGGCCACTCGTAACAAGGCAAGCCTGGAAATTGGGGTCAGAGTAGAATTTCTGGAAATGTGACTCTGACCCTGGTTTCTCGAAACTTCGAACAACCCGGACGTGAGAAGCAAGCAATGAGAAACCCGAACTACAACCCTGATCACTGGCACTTCAACTTGCAGATGAACGAAGATATCAGTGAATTTCTTTCGCAGGACTTTCCTCTGGAATTAGAAATAGTTGAGTGGGTGGACGATGAGCCCTCAGGAGTGGACTCTGATTTCTATGAGATAGATTGGACGATACAGAATCAGCACGGCCGCACGTCCCACTATCTGAGTTTTATTGCCAAGGAAGAGTATGAAAGAGCCTTCTCTGACGTGGGTCCGGAACCGGAGTCTTGCTGCAGCAGAAGACTGAAGCTGACGATTGATAAACGTGCCGAAACGTCGAATAGCAAGAGCCATCCGGCATGGGCCTGTTGGCTCGAAATCACCAAGGCAGAGTTCCTGTCATGGGAGCCGGACGGAGATGAGGACGATGAGGATTTTGACGATGCGTCCATCGCTGTAAACGAGCTCTTGTTTGGCGTCGATAACGATGACTATGAAGACGAGGACGATGAAGAAGAAAAGGTTTCGGTGGAGGAGGTTCAGCTACTAGCTGAGAAAATCCTAAAAGAGCACTCTTCGGAAGCTGTAACAGCCTACCTGCTTGAAAATCTCGAGCGCAGACCAGAAGCTGGGGACTTGAATCGAACCTGTTGCGATCCCATCGGCGTATCGCTCGAGAACTGGCCCGACTTTCACGCCGTCAAGATGGAACATGCGATCACCCTGGATTTAGCGACTACGCCCAAACTGCGCGATCGCTTTCCTCAGGGCACGAGGGCGGTATCGGTTTTCGTGAGCCGGCTTTTCGACAATGGTGCTTACTCGCCTGGCAACACAGAGTCAGCCGTTGTGTTGCTCTCTGAAGACGATGTTGAGAAGGGGATTTTGCATTCAATTCCGCTTGAGGAGGAAGACCATGAGAGCACGACCTTTTGCGCCCATGAGATTCTGCTCCCGGCGTCCGTTTTTTCGGAGGCAGTTTTTGATTTGGAAGAAGGCCATCCGCTAAATGAACTTCGGGAAAAGCTCTCATGTTTCTCGATCGCAGGCGGGATGCCGCTTTGGCTACAAGACAAGGAGCACGATGGCGACGTTATTCTTCAGTTCGACGTGATGCTGGTTGATATGAACCTGGGCGATGGCGGTGTCATGTATGTCTTCGATGATACTGCTTTCTGGCAGTGCCATTAGCCTCATTCGATTGCAGGGAAGCCCAGTATTTTCGGAATGCCATCTTCAGATGCATATAAGACGTAGAGGCCGCACACGGTCTACAGTCGCCTTGTGCTTCAGGCGCTATAGGTCTGCCCAATGAGTCAATCCGAACAGTTTCAGAATGTCCCAACCTTTGCGACCCTCTATGAGGCTTTTCTGACCTGGCCAACTCAGACCCAGGTGGGTCTGGTGATGTTCGCTGCCACGTGGCTTGTTGGTGGAAATATAGTGATTTACTTCAGTATGAAGCGCAGAGGTATTCCGTATTGGAGAGTCTTTGTGCCGTCCTATAGGTTCAAGCTTGGCCTCAATGCCAAAGAGTATGTGATCCTGGCAGTGCTGGCATGCCTTTCACTCGGCTTTGCAATGTGGGGTATAAGTGCGCAATTACCCCTGGACCCATAACAAGGCACGACTGGCGTTTTGCCGGGACACACCGCCTTGCGCTGAGCTCCAGATCGGGCGCCCCATGTTGCGTTAGTAGTCAGCCTGCACGTAATTGTCTATCTGGAGCTGGTATTCCTTGCGGAGATAACTCGTGGTTCTGGGATCGGCACCTAAGACAAATGGCCTAGGCCATTCAGCCTGTTGTGATTCGACGGATTGACTCGAAAAATGAAACCTTGGCGCGTAAAAATCAGAAAAACTGGGATGGTCGCGCTGAGCGCTGCGTAACGTAGGGCGCTGCCACTCTATGGCATGTGCCGGTTTCGCAGCATGAGCTGACAGTTATAAGAATGTTCAGGGGAGTGAATCAATGAAAAATGCCATCATCGCTATTCTTTTTGCTGCGGGTCTGGCCGCGTGTTCGGACTCTGCCGATGAGTCCAGCGGGACCAGCGCTGGAAGCTCTTTTCCTCCGCTACCCACCAGTAGCTCCGAGCGTGTCACCTTGACCGGGAAGATGTCCTTCTGGATGTACGAAGGTGCCGGAGGTTGTTTTGGAACCATTGCCAGCGGCTCCCAGGAAGTTCAGCTCTGGATAGACGCCGATGGCTGCGGCGACCAGGACTATGCCGAGAACGAAGATGCCTCTGTTGAAGTAACGTTCAAGGCAGACAACCAGTACGGGCCCGGAGAGACCTACACCATCACCCGTTTCCTCTGATGTTCCTTTCCGAGAGCAGACCTTTCGTCGCTCAGGAGTGAATTAGGTGAAACGTTTTCTGAAAAAGCTGCTTGGTGCAGAGAGTGGCGGTGAGGCACCTCGTGGCCAAGAGGCAATACGCTTGCGAGAGTCTGTTTTGGCAGGCTTTCCTCCCACAATCACGTTCCCAGAAGATTTGGGCGCGCTTTGCGATTGGCAAGAGGCTAACGAAGATTCTTCGATCGGTGATTTCGAGGTTTGTCCCGATGATGGAGACGATATCTACTGTTGGTTTGACTCTCACGCTGCAGACTCCCGGCTAGCCCGGTTTGGTACCGGACCGGATGGCGCACTTTATTGTATTTGGCTCCAGGAAGACGGACGTCAGCCCATAGTGCACCTTGGGTCGGAAGGAAACGACTTGAGAGTGCTGGCAGGCAGTATGCAAGAGTTCATGATTCTGCTGGCCATCGGGTATGGTGCGTTTGAAGTCGGCAACCATTCCGAGCCTCCATCTGATCCAGGCATCGTGGACCAGGAATTTCGATCATGGGTCGAAGATAGATTTAGTAGTGAAATCCCCGGCACGGGCATTGATATCTCCCGCCGGGCAGCCAGTGAATTCGATGACTTTGAGTCATTTGTGCTGTCGATTGAGGGTGATTGAGTGGACCGCGGGAATGAGGGTGACGCTTCGACTCCGCGCAAGAAGACAAGGCCTCAGTCGCAGCTTTCAGGCCGAACCTTGGTAGGTGCCGATGTGTGGTTTTGATTCCAGCATTTGCAGGAACTCGCTGACAACGTTACTAGTCGCAGCCTCGTTTGGCCTCTCTGGATGTTCCGATGGGCCGCCGGTTTATGTTCCGGGAGATGACTTCTATCAGAGAGTAGAGCTTGTCGTGCCAAGGACTTCTGTAGGGGTCGGAGAACCTGTTCCTCTGAAGGTAACGAGATACTCAGGCGGCTGGACAATGAAGGAGGAGGTGCCAGGCTTCACCTTCAGCTGCCGTTGGAAGAGTTTGCCGCCTGCCAGGGAAGATGACGTTTCCTGGAATATTGCATTCAGGGTAAGTCCTTCTGAAGGCTATTCATTTCAGATGCCAACCGAAGCGGATTTAACACTTAACACGTCAAGGTCTGTGGTATTTGAAGCCCCCGGAGAGTATTCGATTACGGGCCACTCCGCGGTGTGGTGCCCGCCGGGCGTACGCACCAACACGGTCGTGATTACGGTCAAAGATTAGAAGTAACTTGCATATACGGGAGTGCTGCGCCCAGCTCGGGCGCAACGGAAGGGACGCATAAGGACAATCCATGAGTTTCATGATCTTTGTTCAATTTTTTGAGAACAACAAGCCGGCGGAGATCGCCACCAGTCGGATCAAAGAAATTTTCGGTTCCGCCTACAGCTACGATGAGGACATTCCGGACCTGAAGTATGCGGCAGATGAATTCCCGGAACTGTATGGAGAGTTCGGCCAGGAGCGCATTTCCGATTTTTCCGTTGCGAGCCCGCCGATCTCCATAGAATTCTGGAACTCCCTATACAAAATTCTCAAGATAGAGGGAGCTGTACTTCTCATTCCCGGGCTGGAGGGTGTCGCTGCAGCAAATTCAGAGAGCAAGAATCACCTGCCGGACGACATGCTGTCTTCGCTGCCACGTTTCATTCAGGTTTCCTCCCCTGTAGAGATAGTTGAGTTGATAGAAGATGGCTAGGAGGGAAAAGCCGGCGGACCGTTGCTTCGCCTGGCGTTAGAATCTACAAAATGGCGTGAGGATTAGCACCCTATGACCGACTCAAAAAATATGACGCCTGAACAGGTGCAGAGGAAGATCATTCTGGTTCAGCTACTCGGCACCCCAGGCGCCATCATGGTTGGCCTGGCACTGTACGGGATCTTTGCCACGGATGGCGATGCATTCTGGGCGCCCCTGAATAACACGTTCGTGACGTACAACATGCTGGGCATAGGCGGGATAATCGTTGCCTGGGAAACCATTCAAACGCTGAAGCTCTCAAAACTGCAAAAGACTTTGAGTGAGCGGGATAGCACCTAGCTATTCCGTGGGGCCAGCGTTAAACAGCGATGTCCTGGACGGGCGATTGAAGGGAGCCTGGTCTCCCATGGTCTGGGCCCTGGAGGTTGGATGGACAGCATTTTCGAACTGGTTTTCATTGTTGTTGCAGCTGTTGCAGGCTCCACGGTTCTATACAGGGTTACGCCGTTCAAAGCGCTCGGCCCTACCAAGCCACGGTTTACACTCTTTCCAAAATACACTGCACATTTTGGTGGCGCTGTCGATGAGTTGGAGAATTCATTGCGCGCGCTGGGGTTCCATGAAAAGGAAGACGGCGTGTTTTCTCGCGGCAAGGTCTATGGTGACTTTTCAGCAAACGCGATAAAACTCACCGTGGAAATCGACAAGAACGAAAAGCAAATCAAAGTGTATGCTTCCGTTTTCGGCATACTCTTCGACACTGGCGATATTTGGCAAGTGACCGCCGATATTCTCCGTGGCCGAACGCCCTGACATGGCAAGCCCGGCGCATTACCAAGACGACAGGTAAATCATGGATATGTCTAATTTGATCGAATTTGTGGCGCTCTATTGTGCGGGAACGTTTTTCGGTGCGGCTGCCTATATCTCGATAGCGCAGCATCCGGCGTCGCTCGAGGCTGGGGGGGATGTAGCGGGCAGGTTCTTTCCACCGATGTACCATCGCGCTGCCCCCATGCAGATCACACTGGCTTTGGTGGGAACATTGGGCGGGCTGGCGGCCTGGATGCAGTCGAATTCGTTGATCTGGGCGATTGGGTCGGTAGCACTTTTTTCTGTCATCCCAATAACGCTGATAGTCATCAAGCCAATCAATGACATTCTTCTATCACCTGAAAATGATCCTTCTTCGCCCGAAACCGTTGAACTACTTGGTCAGTGGGGCAAACGACACTGGCTTCGGAGCATCGTGAGCGGAGTCGCGTTTGTACTCTTCGTGGCCGGCGCCAACGTGTGAAACCAGTGGCCGTCAGTGAGGAATATAGAAATGCTTGGCGTTGCGCCAGCTAGAGCGAGTAGCAAGTAAAGTGCACATTATCATCGCGTTCTTCGTAGTTCTGTGCATAGTCTTTCTTGTCACCAGGCGCACCGCAGAATTTGAAATCGCCATCGAAAATGGACAGGTGAAGAACACGAAGGGCGATGTTCCTCGAACGCTGTTGGATGATTTCTCCCGGGCGGTAGCGGGCGTGTCGAAAGGCAGTATTGTTGGCCACAAGGCGAACGGACGAGTCGAGCTGTCATTCCATGGGGATATCGGTGAAGGAACCCAGCAACGGTTGAGAAATATCCATGGCTTGCACCAAAGATAACGTGCTCCAAGAACGCCGGCAGCAATACAGCGTTGTGAAGCGACTACTCCCGATTCTTGTCGCCCTTTGTGCTGTCCACCTGGAAGCCGCTGAGCCCAGGCCGTTTACATCGGATGGCTGTAGTGCTTTCCCGGATGGCACCTTTGAGCAACAGGAGCTGTGGCTGTTCTGTTGCCACGCCCACGATCTCGCCTACTGGAAGGGCGGCACCTACGCCGAACGGAAGCAAGCTGACCTGGAACTCCAGCAGTGTGTCGCGTCGGTCGGAGAGCCGGAGATCGCGGCTCTGATGCTGGCCGGCGTTCGGGTCGGTGGCACGCCGTATCTTCCGACGCAGTTTCGGTGGGGGTATGGCTGGCCTTACCCGAGGGGCTACAAACCCGTCACGGACGAGGAGCGCAAACAGCTGGAGGCGTTGGCGGGTGAGGAGTGACGGGCTCGAGCGGCCGGTAAATCTGCGTCAGCGCTGCTCGCGCTTCCGCTTGAATGGGTAAGCGTACCCCACCCACAGTTCACCTTCTTCACGGGTTCGTTGGCGCTGGCAAGACGACGTTTGCCAGGCGGCTCGAAGTAGAAATTCCCGCCGTGCGGTTCTCGATCGATGAGTGGATGGTCAGCTTGTACGGACACAGCCCGCCCGAGGACGAATTCCCTGCTCTCCTTGTTCGTGTGGAATCCTTGATCTGGGAGTTGGCAAAGGACATGGTAAGAGTCAATTGCGACGTGATCCTGGATCACGGGTTCTGGTCACGGGAATCGAGAGAACTCGGCCGAGAGCGGGTTCAGTCTTTTGGCGCCATACCAAGGTTCTACGCCGTGTCATGCCCGCGAGACATCATGAAGGCCAGGACCTTGAAGCGCAGCGAAAATCCCCCCGGGGATTCCATGTGGATTGACGAGCCCGCCTTCGAGAAGTTCTGGGCAGGATTTGAACCCATGGGGAGTGATGAGGAGTTCACACATGTCGACGGGCAAAGAGAATAAGTGAACACAACGGTTGCCTCGTGATATCGGACTTGTCTGCAAAGGAGTGGTAGTGTGAAGGAAGTCCTGTTCTTGCTGGTGATTATCAATCTTTTTTCAGGAGTGCCCCCGACGATGGCTGATGAAATTGAAACCTCGGAATCTGGTGATCCCATCCATCGGCACAAGGCCAAGGAAAGGGACTGGGAGGTCCCCCAACACAGTGGGCGCAACCTGGAATCGGTTGAGCAGCACGTAGAGCAGTACATCGGCGAGGTGGAAACAGTGTTCCACGAAATCATGTCGGACCGTGTCCACCTCGATGTCATGTTCGTGCCCGCAACAGATGAGCGGCCCTACCACGTCCTGGTGACCAGCGGCGTCAGTGACCTGCCCATGACGGTCCCGGAGGGGATGGAGGACTTCAACCGGGTCGAGCTGCTGATGGCTTTGCCCGCTTCCTGGCCGATTACAGAGGAGTCATTCAAGGACGAGGCCAACTACTGGCCCGTGCGCTGGCTGAAAATGGTCGGCCGCCTGCCCCACGATTACGACACCTGGATTGGGTGGGGTCACACCATTCCCAATGGCGATCCGCCGGAGCCGATCGCCAATACGCAGTTCATCGGTGTCATGCTGGCGCCCGCCTACTGGTTGAGTCGAGACTTCTACCAGCTACAGGCTGAATCCGGCGATACCATCACGTTTTTCTCGCTGGTGCCCCTGTACCAGGAAGAAATGGACCTGAAGCTCAGGGCCGGTGCCGACGAAATCGAGGAGCGGCTGGAAAAGGCCGAAGTGGATTTTGTGCTGGATGTAGACCGGACCAACGTCGCCAGGACCAAGAGCTGGCTACCCTGGAAGAATTAGCGCCTGGGCACAGTCTGCCGCGGAGTCCCTCTATGGAAAAAATCGAGTTTTCTGCTGACGAGAAGTCGGTGATCGTCCGCAAGGTCAAAATGTACTTCCAGGAAGAGCTCAACCAGGAAATAGGTGGTTTCGATGCGGAGTTCCTGGTCGACTTCTTCGCGGAGGAAATCGGCGCCTACTTCTACAACCGCGGCCTGTACGACGCGCAGGCGCTGATTGCCGGCAAAGTCGACGAGCTGTCAGACGCCATCTATGATCTTGAGAAGCCCACGGAATTCCGCAAGTAGGCGGCGGTTCCTCCCATGAACACAGATCCCATCATCGTCGAGCAGACCTACGGCGCAACCCGGGATGCTGTCTGGCAGGCGATAACCGATCCCGACCAGCAGCGGCAGTGGCTGTTCGAGCCGCTCCAGCAGTTCAAGCCCGAACGCGGCTTTGAGGTCCGCTTCGATGTCGAGGTCGACGGCCAGGTCTACCCCCATCACTGGACAGTGCTGGAAGTCATTCCCGGCGAGCGCCTGGTCCTCGACTGGCGCTACACCGGCTACCCGGGCGAATCCACGGTGACCTGGGAACTGACGGAAGCCACCGTGGGAACGCTGCTCAAGCTCACCCATGCCGGGAGCCATACCTTCCCCCAGGACAATCCGATCTTCAGTCGTACAAGTGGTGTAGAGGGTTGGACATACCTCCTGCAGCAGAGCCTCAGGGATTTCCTGCTATAAGAAGACTGGTAATCCATCTGTCTTCGAGGAAATCCAATGAGCACTTACCCCAGAACGTTCTCGCATATCGGCATCTCGGTCCCCGACGTGGAGAAGGCCGTGGAGTTTTACAGCAGTGTCATGGGCTGGTACCTGATCATGAAGCCCACGGTGATCGAGGAGGAAAACGAAACTGCCATTGGGCAGATGTGTATCGACGTGTTTGGTACCGGCTGGGGATCCTTCAAGATCGCCCATATGTCCACCGGCGACCGTATCGGCGTGGAGATGTTCGAGTTCGGCAACAACGAGCCCCCCGGCGAGTTCCAGTACTGGAAGACCAGCACCTTCCACTTCTGTGTGCAGGACCCGGACATCGAGGGCCTGGTGCAGAGCATCGTCGATCACGGCGGCAAGCAGCGCATGCCGATTCGCGAGTACTACCCGGGCGAGAAACCCTACCGCATGTGCTATGTGGAGGACCCCTTCGGGCTGATCTTCGAGGTGTACTCCCACAGCTACGAGCTGACCTATTCGGCGGGTGCGTACTAGCCCATGCACATCCGTGAATCCACAGACGCCGACAAAGGGGCAATTCACGCGCTGCACCTGGATGCGTTCGACGAGGAGGAGGCCGAAGCCGTCGCCGGGCTGGCCATCGCGCTGATCGAGAACGAGGCGGCGCAACCACAGCTGTCGCTGGTGGCGGAGGATGACACTGGCGTCGTGGGCCACATCCTGTTTACGCCGGTCACGCTCGAGGGCTCGGACGCTGACGGCGGCTATATTCTCTGTCCGCTGGGGGTACTCACCCGCTGTCATGGTAGCGGTGTCGGCACTGCGCTGATCCGTCGCGGGCTGGAAATGCTGACGGAGCAGGGGGCGAACTTTGTGTTGGTCTACGGCGACCCGAACTACTACTCCCGCACGGGCTTTGCGGCAGGCCACGGCATGCGCCCGCCTTTCGCGCTGGACTTTCCCGACGCCTGGATGGCCCAGGGTCTAGGCGCCTATGGGATTTCCGGTATTGAGGGCACGGTGCGATGTGCCGCACCATTGGACACGCCGGAGTTCTGGTAATCCCGCCGACAACGCGAAGCCCGGCACAGCCAGCCATGTACATACCGAAACACTTTGAGCAGCCCGATGTTCGGGCGCTTCACGACCTGGTGCGCGCGGCGCCCCTGGCCACTTTAGTTGTGCCTTCTGATGCGGGGTTGGTCGCGAATCATATTCCTTTCGTGCTTGAAGCGAGCAACACAGTGAAGCTTCTCGCACACATCCCGCGCGCCAACCCCCTCAGTGAACTGGCCACGACCCCAAGGGACAGCCTGGCAATCTTCCACGGTCCCCAGGGGTATGTCTCGCCGTCCTGGTATGCCACCAAGCGTGAGCACGGCAAGGTGGTGCCCTCCTGGAACTATGCGGTGGTGCACGCCCATGGCCGCCTGCGGGTGATCGACGATGTCGACTGGGTATTGTGGCAGGTGGACTTGCTGACACAGCAGAATGAAGGTCCGCGGGCCGAGCCCTGGGCGGTCTCAGATGCGCCCGCGGAGTATACCGAGCGGCTGGCCAGGGCCCTGGTCGGGCTGGAAATCCAGGTCGAGCGCCTGGAAGGCAAGTCCAAGGCCAGCCAGAACCAACCCACGGAAAACCAGCAGTCGGTGCTGGCGGGGCTGGAGGCGGAGGCCCCGGACAGTGACTTCACACACTATATGCAGGCGGCACTGGGTGCCGTGGAAGGGAGCCAGGATTCATGAATCTTCGGAAAGGCCTGCTGCTGGCGGCCACACATATTGCAGCGCTTGGCATCGGCTTCGCTGCCGGTATCTACGCCCTGCCGATTCTTATCGCACCGCCCGCGCCGGATCTCGCCACGGTCCAGGAAGCTGCCCGGGACAGCACCTACACCGGCCGCTTCTCCCGCGATCGCCAGGACAGCGACGCCCTGCACTGGGGCGAGGGCGAATTGATGATCGGCCCGTCCTCGGTGTCCTTTATCGGTGAGCTGGCCCCGGGGCCGGACTACAAGCTTTATTTCTCCCCGGAGTTCGTCGAAACCGAGGCGGATTTCAATCGTCTCAAGCCGCAGATGGTGCAGGTGGGGGATGTGAAGACCTTCGAGAACTTCCTGGTGACACTGCCGGAAGGAGTGGACCCCGCCAGCTACAGCGCTGCCATCGTCTGGTGCGAGAGCTTTGGCCAGTTCATCACGTCGGCTCGCTACAAGAGTGTAGCGCCGTGACCGGGCTGGACCTGCAGCCGGCCCTGGTTGGTCAGAATATTACCCTGCGCCCCCTGGCGCCGGATGACCTGGACGCCCTGCACCAGGCCGCATCCGATCCCGCCGTGTGGGAGCAGCACCCGGACCGCGAGCGTTACCGTCGGGATGTCTTCGAATCGCGCTTTTTCGAGGGCGCGATCGCCAGTAGGGGCGCCTTCGCCGTGGTGGAAAATGACACCGGCCGTATCATCGGCTCGTCGCGCTTCTACGAGTACGACCGGGAGCAGGCGGAGGTCGCCATCGGCTATACGTTTATCGAGCGCGCCCACTGGGGCGGCCCCACCAACCGTGAGATGAAAGCGCTCATGCTGAACCATGCCTTTGCGGCAGTGCGGCGGGTCTGGTTTCACGTGGGCGAAACCAACATGCGCTCCCGCCGCGCCGTGGAGAAGCTGGGTGCGGTGCTGTCACACTCGGAAAACCGGGAACTCGACGGCGTGCCCTTCGTGCAGCTGTACTATTCACTGGACGCTGCATCCTACCGGGCGGCATTATCGACCTAGAGATTTCTGCCCGGGATTGCACCGTTAATGAAAGCATTGATCATCCTCATCCTGCTGGTCGCCCTCGGCGCTGCCGGCTTTGTCTGGAACGAGGCCCGCAAGGAGGTTGTCTACCTCTGCGGCAACTTCGGCGCCGGCGTGTCGCAGGACAGCGTGCTGCGCCAGCTCGGCACCGGCGAGTTTCTCACGTTCAGCGTTAACGCCTGGGAAGAGGGCAGCCAGATCGTGGTCGAGAGTGCCTACAGCCTCAACATGTACAGGTGCATCATCGACCTGGACGCCGGCGGCAACGTGCTGCGCGCGGCGGTGGAGTTCTGAGTGCGCCACCTCGCCCAGGTCAATGTGTCGACGCTGCGCTACGGCATCGATGACCCGCGCCTGACCGGCTTCGAGCTCGGGGCCAGCCTGGTCAATCGCGCTGCGGGGAAGACGCCCGGGCATATCTGGAGTGACCAGCAGCACGACGGTGGCGACCGTTTCATCACACGCTCCCTGTGGCGGGATGTCGAATCACTGCGTGCCTTTGTCTACTCCGGCGTTCACCGTCGCTACCTGAATCGCGGCCAGGAGTGGTTTCTGCCGGCGGCGAGCGTGAACCTGGCGTTGTGGTGGGTGGAGGAAAACCATCGTCCGGGCATCGAGGAGGCGCTGGGCAAGCTCGACCAGTTGGCGCGCCAGGGGCCAACGGCCGAGGTCTTTGATTTTTCCCACGCCTTGAAAGCCGCGCCGGCCTGAGCAGTGCCATGACCCCGGGAATCGTCGCCGCGAAAAAAGCCGGCATCGCGCATACCATCCATGAGTACAGTCACGACCCGGGCGCTGAATCCTACGGCCTGGAGGCGGCGGAGAAACTCGGCATCGACGAGGCGCAGGTGTTCAAGACCCTGGTCGTCCAGCTCGACGGCGGCGAACTCGCCGTTGCAGTGTTGCCGGTATCCGCCATGCTCAGCATGAAGCGCGTCGCCAAAGCCCTCGGCGCCAAGAAAGCGGCCATGGCCGACAAGGCCGCCGTGGAGCGAGCGACCGGCTATGTGCTGGGTGGAGTGAGTCCGCTGGGACAGAAGAAACGGCTGCGCACGGTGATCGACGCCTCCGCGCCCGACCACGCGACCATCTATATCAGCGCCGGCCGCCGCGGCCTGGAACTGGAGCTTAAGCCCGGCGACCTGAAAACCCTGCTGAACGCCGACCTCGCCGCGGTATGCCAGTAGCGTCGCCGGACGTCATCCGCACGGCCCGGCTCAGGCTCGTGCCGGTGCTGGAGCGGCACGCGGTGGCAATGTATCCGGTACTGGCCGATGCATCCCTGCACGAATATACCGGCGGTGAACCGCCGGCGTCGGTGCAGGCGGTGGAGACCTGGTTTCGGACCCTGGAAACCCGCCAGTCCCCGGACGGCAGCCAGCAATGGCTGACCTGGGTGCTAGATTGCGAGGGTGAACTGGCGGGCTACGTGCAGGCCACGGTGACCGATGACGCCGCGGACATTGCCTGGTTGGTCGGTGCGGCCTGGCAGGGGAACGGCTACGCCAGCGAGGCCGCCAGCGCCCTGGTCAATTGGCTGCGCGAACAGGGGACTCACACGATTCGCGCCCATGTGCATCCGCAGCATAGCGCCAGCCAGTCTGTGGCGAAGGCCGCCGGCCTGGCGCCCTCCGGGCAGATGGCCGGCGTTGAGGAAACCTGGGTGCTGGTGCGGTAGCGGCGTCAGGACACCTCGATATCGAAGCTCCCGCGATCGAAGACCGTGCCGGTGTCATGCCAGTCACCCTGCCAGACAACCGTGTTGCCGTTGTAAGTACCCGTCTCCACACCGCTGGGGACGTTGTAGTTGAAGGTGAAATTGGCCGTGGCGCCCGCCGCCATAAAGGTTCTGTCAGAGGAGACTGATATCCAGCGGGTGTCCCGACCGTTCCATGCGTCGGCCACATCGACGACGTTGCCCAGTCCAAAGCAGATAGAGGCATACAGGGGGAAGTAGGAAGTGGGGTCTGGATTGGAGATGTAGACCGTGTAGCTTGCGCTACTGCCTGGTGAACCACCACTGGTCCAGGACTGCGCGTAGATATAAGGGGAGTTCGACGTCTCACCCTTGATCTTCTTCACCAGCTCTTCCTCGCTGAGACAGGCGAAGGCCAGACCTTTTTCGCGCGCTCGTTCGCGCAGCGATTCGATTTCTTCGGTGAGTTTTCTTGCCTCTTTGCGGATCTCCTTTTCGTCAACCTTGCGTTTCGTTGCCATGGTGTATACCTCGCGGAGTATTACCGTTAACGCCTACCATGCAGTTCGCCGGGGGCTTCCTGCACGCCGCTTGAGAGTGAAGCACGGCGTTGCCGCGCCCACAATTGTGCAGTCGCTCTAGACTGTTGGTTTAGACGCGCCGGGCATGGGGCGCTCGTCCTAATGCGGACGCTTGGCGGGTGCGCCGCGGCTATCTCAGGGCAGCAGCACCGGGTACAGCGAGCCCACCAGCAGCAGTGCCATGACCCAGTTGAATACCCTGAGTCGGCCCGGTTCCGCCAGGAAGTGGCGCAGCTGTTCGCCCAGCACCGTCCAGACGCTGACGCAGGGCAAGTTGATGGCGCCGAAAACCAGGGCCACCAGGCCTACCGCCAGGAAGCTCTGGCTGGGGGCGTACACCGCGACCGAGGTAAGGGCCATGGTCCAGGCCTTTGGGTTCACCCACTGGAAGGCGGCGGCCTGCAGGAACGTGAACGGATTGCCCTGGGCACGCTCCTGGTCGGAGGGCGGCGCGGCGGTGGCGATCTTCGCGGCCAGGTAGACCAGGTACAGCACGCTCACCACTTTCAGGGCCGTGTAGCTGGCGGGGATGGCGTTGAATACCTGCACCAGGCCGACGCCCACCATGACCACCATGAAGACGAAACCCAGGCCGACGCCCAGCATATGCGGGATGGTGCGGCGAAAGCCGTAGTTCGCGCCGCTCGCCATCAGCATGAGGTTGTTGGGCCCCGGGGTGATGGAGGAGGCGAAGGAGAACGCCGCCAGGCCTGTGATGATTTCGTAATCCATGCACACAGTATCCGGGAGTTTTCGCAGAATGTGCTTGCTTTGTTGCGTCTATATCCGCTAAATACGCAACATATGATCTCGATGGACAAAATAAACAACAAAATATTGCACGAGCTGGTGCATGACGGCCGCGTGACGAATGCGGAGCTGGCAGAGCGGGTGGGGTTGTCGCCGTCCGCCTGCCTGCGACGGGTGCAGGACCTGGAGCGCAACGGCGTGATCACCGGCTACCGGGCGGTACTGGACCAGGCGGCCCTGGGAATCGGGTTTACCGCCTATATCGCGGTCGGGCTGTCCAGCCACACCAAGGAATCCCAGGACGCCTTCGAGCGCTCGATCGTGAAATCGCCGGAAGTGCGCGAGTGCCACAACGTCACCGGCGCCTTCGAATACCTGCTGCGGGTCGAGACGACGGACCTTGCCGCCTACAAGACGTTTCATACCGACGTGCTGGGCACGCTGGCCCAGGTCAGTACGATCACCACCCACGTGGTGATGGAATCCACCAAGGACGAGCGGGCCTAGCAGCTAACCGCCGTCTCCGTAGCTGTACTCCCGCCGAATCTCCACCACCTGCACGGTGTAGCCCCGGTACCAGCCATCGCGGCCGCGCTGCTGGGCCAGGCTGTGGTCCGGGTCGTTCTTCCAGCGGCGAATGGCGTCCTCGTCATCCCAGTAGGAAATCGCGATTTCCCGGTCGCCCTCGGTCACGGCAATGAAATCCCGGCAGCCGTAGCGGCTGAAGGCGAGGTCGCGCATCTTCGCGACCATGTCGTGGTAGGCGGCGTCGGGCTGGTCCGCCCGGGCCCGGAAAATCACGGCGTACATAGTGCAGTCCCGTCGGTTGGTGTGTGGCCGGCGCCTACAGCAGGCCCGAGCCCAGTCCCAGCCCCACTAGCAGCAGCAGGGCCGAGACGATGTAGCGTACGGTACGCATGGTGATCTTCTCTAGCCATTTCCGGCCCAGGTAGGCGCCGAGGAAGGCCGAGAGGCAGGCGGCCCCCACCAGGGCCCAGTCCAGGGATTCGCGCCCGGTCAGCTGCCGGCCGTAAATGGCGAGGCGGGCGAAGTCCACCATCACGGCAATCATGATGCCGGTGGCGATGAAGCTGTTCTTGTCGAGCCCCGCCTTCAACAGGAACATACTGCGGAACGCGCCCTGGTGGCCGGACAGGCCGCCGAAGAAGCCGCTGATCACGCCGCCGACAGGCAGGTACTTGCGATCGATGGCGATGGCGGCAAACGCCGGCCACAGCTCCAGCAATACGAAACCGACAATGAGAATGCCCACCACCAGCTTGACCGGCGTGACGGCCAGTTCACGCCCCAGCGCCGTGTACTCGATGATTGGCGCGGCGCCGCTCAGCCAGGACAGCAGCACCGCACCCGCGAAGGCCGCGGCCACCGCCGGCAGGCCAAAGCGCAGCAGCACGCCGACGTTGGCATAGCGCCCCATCAGGCCGACCTTGAACAGGTTGTTGGCGAGGTGGACGACGGCGGTAATGGCAATGGCCACATCCAGTGGAAAGAACAGCGCCACCACCGGCATCAGCAGGGTACCCAGGCCAAAGCCCGAGAACAGGGTCAGGGCGGAAGCGCCCAGCGCCGCGAGGCAGACGATCAGGTATTCCATAGGGTCCTAGAATGCAGAATAGCGCCAGCCAATGTAGCTGAAGTACCCGATCAACAGAACCCAACCCTCCACGCGGCTGAAGCGCTGGTTCGCAGAGAACGCGAAGATGCCCATGACCACGGTAAACAGCAGGCAGGTCCAGATGTCGATCAGGGACCCGGCTCCAATGGGCAGCGGCAGGACCATGGCGCTCACCGGCAGAATGAACAGGGTATTCACCAGGTTGGAGCCGATCACATTGCCCACCGCCAGGTCCGATTCACCGCGCAGCGCCGCGGTGATCGAGGTGACCAGCTCCGGCAGGCTGGTGCCCACCGCCACCACGCTCAGGCCCACCAGGGTCTTCGATACGCCAAAGCCCAGTGCAATTGCCTCCGCGTTTTCCACGGTCAGGTCACCGCCCAGCCACAGCCCGGGTATGCCGATCAGCACATACAGGTAGTGACGCCTCGTGGCACCTTCCGGGGCCCGCCCGGACGCCTGCTCCAGCAGGGGGTCCTTCTCGCGGTCCTGCAGGATGTCCGCCAGGTTGATATAGATGAACATCAGGAACAGCAGCAGCATGAGCACAGCATCGCCGCGGTCCACCAGGGGCGTGATGCCGCGCAGCACACCGTCAAGAGCTACCACCAGGGCGATGGCAGTGATCAGCAACAGCAGCGGGATTTCCCGACGCATGATCTGGCCCTCGACGGTAAAGCCCTTGATGGCCACCGCCGCACCCAGTACCAGGCCGAGGTTCGCGATATTGGAGCCGAAAATATTGCCCAGGGATAGATCCGGCGATCCGTCCATGGTGGCCGACAGGTTGACCGCCAGTTCCGGCAGGCTGGTACCGAAAGCCACCAGGGTCAGGCCAATCACCGCCGGCGGCACCCGCAGGCGCAGGGCGATGTTGGACGCACCGGTTACCAGCAGGCCGCCGGACACGATCAGTATGGTCAGTCCCGCCAGCAGCAGAATCCAGGTCATGGGCGACAGTGTAGCCCAGGGACTTGAAAAGCGCTGACGCGTCCCCATATGCCGGGAATATCAACAAAACCAGTCAGAGGAATTGAGGTATGACCGCTGAAGCGCACAAGGAAACCCTGGGCTTCCAGACCGAGGCCCGGCAGCTCCTGCACCTGATGATCCACTCCCTGTACAGCAACCAGGAGGTGTTCCTGCGGGAGCTCATCTCCAATGCCAGCGACGCCATCGACAAGCTGCGCTTCGAGGCGCTGAAGGAAGAGAAGCTGCTGGAGGACGACCCGGAGTTCACGATCCGGGTAGAGGTCGACAAGGACGCGAACACCATCACCCTCAGCGACAACGGTATCGGCATGAACCGCCAGGATGTCATCGAGCACCTGGGCACCATCGCCAAGTCGGGCACCGCCCAGTTCCTGGAAAGCCTCACCGGTGACCAGAAAAAGGATTCCCAGCTGATCGGCCAGTTCGGCGTGGGTTTCTATTCCGCGTTTATCGTCGCCGAGCGCGTCGAGGTGCTGAGCCGCAAGGCGGGCGACCCGATCGAGGCGGGGGTGCACTGGGAGTCCCACGGCGAGGACGAGTTCTCGGTGGAGGACATCGAGAAGGCGGGCCGCGGCACCACCATCATCCTGCACCTCAAATCCGACTGCGGTGATTTCGCCGACGACTGGCGCGTGCGCAGTGTGATCAAGAAATACTCCGACCATATCTCCGTACCGGTGATGATGCTGAAGATGGCGCCCCCCGCCGCGGTGGAAGAGGGCGAGGAAGCCCCGGAAGCACCCACGGAGTTCGAGGCCATCAACGAGGCCACCGCCCTGTGGACCCGTTCTCGCAGCGATGTCAGCGACGAGGAGTACAAAGAGTTCTACAAGCACGTCTCCCA
This sequence comes from Halieaceae bacterium, assembly GCA_965601975.1. GTDB lineage: Bacteria > Pseudomonadota > Gammaproteobacteria > Pseudomonadales > Halieaceae > JANQIO01. The sequence continues at coordinate 2,950,003 of OZ271856.1, read as the reverse complement.
CGATTTCGACGACCCCATGAGCTGGAGCCACAACCGGGTCGAGGGCAAGCTGGAATACACCAGCCTCCTGTACCTGCCGAAGCGCGCGCCCTTCGATATGTGGAACCGCGATATGGTGCGCGGCCTGAAGCTGTACGTGCAGCGCACCTTCATCATGGACGACGCGGAGCAGTTCCTGCCCCTGTACCTGCGCTTCGTGAAGGGCGTGGTGGACTCCAACGACCTGAGCCTCAACGTATCCCGGGAAATCCTGCAGCAGGACCCCCAGGTGGAGTCCATGCGCTCGGCGCTGACCAAGCGCGTGCTGGACATGCTGGACAAGATGGCGAAGAAGGAGCCGGATCAGTACCAGGATTTCTGGAAGGAGTTCGGCCAGGTGCTGAAGGAAGGCCCCGCCGAGGACTTCAGCAACCGCGAAAAGGTCGCAGGCCTCTTGCGCTTCTCCACCACCCATACCGACAGCGAGGTCCAGGACCAGGGCCTGGCGGACTACGTTTCCCGCATGCAGGAAGGCCAGGACAAGATCTACTACGTGGTCGCCGAGAACTTCAAGACCGCGAAGTCCAGCCCGCACCTGGAAGTGTTCCGCAAGAAGGGTATCGAGGTCCTGCTGCTGCACGATCGCATTGACGACTGGCTGATGAACCAGCTGCAGGAGTTCGACGGCAAGTCGTTCCAGGACGTGGCCCGCGGCGAGCTGGACCTGGGTGAAGAAGAGAAGGAAGCCCAGGAGCAGCTCAAGAAGGACAGCGAGGCCCTGGTGGAACGCATCAAGGGCGCCCTGGAAGACCGGGTGCAGGAAGTGCGCGCCACCAACCGCCTGACCGACTCACCGGCCTGCCTGGTGGTGGGCGACTACGACATGGGCGCACAGATGCGCCGCATGCTGGAAGCCGCCGGCCAGGACGTGCCGGAGAGCAAGCCCATCCTCGAGGTCAATCCGACCCACCCGCTGCTGGAGAAGCTGGACGGTGAGAGCGACGAGGACCGCTTTGCGGATCTCGCCAGCATCATCTTCGACCAGGCCCAACTGGCCGAGGGCGGCAACCTCGAAGACCCCGCGGCCTACGTCAGCAAGCTCAACAAGCTGCTGCTCGAACTCAGCGCTTAGGGGCCCCGCCTTCGCGGGGCTGACGGGAGCCGCGGGGCTGACGGGAGCCGCGGGGCTGACGGGAGCCGCGGGGCTGACGGGCGGACCCGGCGTTAAGCCGGGTCCCTTTAGCTGCTACACTCTGACGTCCATTTGCAGACGAGTCGGCGTATGCCCTCACAGCATTGCGTGGCCGTGCTCGGTGGCGGCAGCTTCGGTACCGTCATCGCCAATATCATCGCGGCCAACGGCCACCCGGTCACCCTGTGGATGCGCAGCGGCGAGCGCGCCGACATCCTGAACGAGAGCCGCGAGAACCCCACCTACCTGCCGGGCTATAAACTGGAGCCGTCCCTCAAGGCCACCTCCGATATCGACGAGGCGCTGGGCGGCGCCGATATCGTGTTTGTGGCCGTTCCCAGCAAGTCCTGCCGCGAGGTGGCGCGTACGGTCGCGCGCGACGTGCCCACCGATGCCTATGTCATCAGCACCACCAAGGGTATCGAGGCCGACGGCTTCAAGCTCATGAGCCAGGTGCTGGCGGAGGAGCTGCCGGACAACCCGATCGGCGTGCTCAGCGGCCCCAACCTGGCCCGGGAGATTGCCGCCGGCCAGATCACCGGCACCGTGATTGCCAGTGAAAACCCCGCATTGTGCGAAACCATCCAGGCGCTGCTGCACAGCGGCAGCTTCCGTGTCTATTCCAGCCAGGACATGTACGGGGTGGAGCTGGGCGGTGCGCTGAAGAACGTCTACGCCATCATGGCGGGACTGGGTATGGCGCTGGAAGTGGGAGAGAACACCATCGGCATGCTGCTGACCCGCAGCCTGGCCGAGATGTCGCGTTTCGCGGTCAGCCTGGGCGCCGACCCGCTGACCTTCCTGGGCCTGGCGGGTGTCGGCGATCTCATCGTCACCTGCTCATCGCCGCTCAGCCGCAACTACCGGGTGGGCTTTGCGCTGGGCAAGGGCCAGTCCCTCGACGAGATTCTCGCCGAGTTGGGCCAGGTGGCGGAGGGGGTGAATACCCTCAAGACGCTGAAAGATGAGGCGGACCGGCGCGAGATCTACATGCCGCTGGTATCCGGCCTCTACGCCATCCTCTATGAGCGCAAGAGTGTTGAGGAAGTGATCACAACCATGATGCTGGCGGAACAGCCCCAGGACGTGGAGTTCTCACTGGGGGCGGGGCACTGATGCGACTGTATATCGTGCGACACGGCGACGCCGTGGTGCCGCCCGGGGGGCGGGAGCGCAGCCTTACCGAGCGCGGTGAGCGGGAGGCAGCCTCAGCCGGCGAACTGCTGGAAGCCCAGGGGGTCGACGCCCTGTTGTACAGCCCACTGCTGCGCACCACCCAGACCGCACAACTGATTCTCGACGCCGTGGGGGACATTCCCGCCGCCGCCTCGGAATCCCTGGTGCCGCCGTCCACCGGCGAGGAGGTGGTTGCGGCCATCGACGCGGTGGGCGCCGAACGTATTGCCCTGGTCAGCCATATGCCGCTGGTGGCTTACCTGGTGGGCTGGTTTACCAGCGGCGATTACCGCGACTTCCGCCTGCCGGGGTTCCCGGAAGCGGGGGTGGTGGCCCTCGATATGGACATCGCGGGGCAGGGCATAGCCACCCTGGCCTGGTATGCCTTCCCACCGAATTTCAGCATTACCTGAATGCACGAGCGGTATTTCGACGTCTATGGCCGTCGCCTGGCGGCGCTGACCTGGGGTGAGCCCGGCGCCGAGCGGGTGTTGGCCCTGCACGGCTGGCTCGACAACGCTGCCAGCTTCGTGCCCCTTGCCGAAAGGATTCAGGGTGTCGAAATCGTAGCCCTGGATATGGCGGGACACGGCCAGAGCGATCACCGGGCCGCCGACGGCGAATACAACACCTGGAGCGACCTGCCGGACATCGAGGCGGTGGCCGACCAGCTTGGCTGGGACACATTCTCACTGCTGGGCCATTCCCGCGGCGCCGTGATTTCGACCCTTTACGCCAGCACCCGGCCCGAGCGAATCCGGCGCCTGGCCCTGCTCGACGGCGTGATCCCGCCGCCCTTCGAGGCAAAGAACACGCCGGCCCAGCTGGCGGAATTCCTGGTGGACAAGAAGCGCCTGCTGGATCGGCAGAACCGGGTGTTTGCCGCCATCGAGGACGCCGCTGCCGTACGCGAGGACAAGGGCCTGAAACCGGAGGCGGCGCGGCTGATTGCCGAGCGCAACCTGGTGCCCGTCGAGGGCGGTTGGCGCTGGAGCTTCGATGCGCGCCTGCGGGGCGCATCCGCGATGCGTCTCACAGATGAACAGGTGCGCGCGGTGCTGGAAGGGCTTTCCATGCCCGGGCTGCTACTATTGGCGGAAACGGGTCTGCGCCAGCGGGGCGTCCTGCCCGAATTGCCAGACACACTGCGAGTAGACACCATGCCGGGAGGCCATCACTGCCATATGGATGAAGCCGTTGACCAGATTGCCGCGGAACTGCAGGCGTTTCTGACTGATGCAGCGGGGGAGTCTGGTACGTGAGGGCCGTCATCCTGTTGATTGCGATACCGCTGCTGTCACTGGTGGCTGTCGCCCAGCCCCTGCCGGAGCCCTGGCGTCACGCCCAGGAATACAGCCGCAGCGCGCCGGAGCAGGTGGACTACCTGCTGGGCCTGGGGGCGTTCCAGAAGATCCGCAGCCGCTGGCGGCTGAAGGAAAGCGAGGAGATTCGCGGCGAACTGGAACGTATCACCTGGCAGATCGACGATGGCTTCACCGCCGAAGAGGGTTTCGACTGGTTTCGCGAACAGCTGCCCGAGAGCGCGGAGCTGCTGTTCCAGTGTGAAGGCCGCGCCTGCGGCAGCAGCGCCCAGTGGGCCAGCCGCATCTTCGAAGAGCGCGTGCTCTACGGCCACGATGACCGCCAGCGCTATGCCGTATGGCGCGTGGAGGAAGGTGAAGACACCTGGACCCTGGTGCTGTACGGGGTCGACCGCGCCAACCGCCGCCAGCTGATCCGCCTGGACCGCATTCGCCACCAGCCCTGACGCCTGATATCGCCATGCAGCCTGGCTTGCTATATAGTCGAGCGCGTTCTTACTGGGGCCAATCGGGTCACAGATACACCGCTGTACAACAAGGATAGAAATGGACAAGCAGAAAGCTGAAGAGCTGGTCGCGTCGGTCAAGCACTGGCACCATCAATTCGAGATTTTTCCCGGGGTAAAAACGCCCGGCACCTATGGCTGCACCACGCTACTCGAACGCCTGCAGCTGCCTGAGGACCTGTCCGGCGCCCGGGTGCTGGATATCGGCGCAGCCGACGGCTTCTTCTCCATGATCTGTGCCCAGCGCGGCGCTGACGTGACGGCGCTGGATTACAGGAGCCGGACCGGAACCGGCTTCTCGGTGATGGAACAGGTCACCGGCCTGTCATTTACCCATGTCCGTGACAATCTGTGGAACCTGCCGAAGCACGAGCTGGGCCAGTTCGATATCGTGCTCTTCCTCGGCGTGCTCTACCACCTGCCCGACCCGGTGCGTGGCCTGACCATTGTCGCCGACCACTGCCGGCGGGACCTGTACCTGGAAACTGCCTGCCGCGCCATTGAAGTGGACGGCCACGTGGTGGACACGCCGCTCATGGAGTTCACGCCGCGGGATACCTGGAAAGGGGATATCACCAATTTCTGGCGGCCCAACCCGGCCTGCCTGCGCGCCATGGTGCAAGACAGCGAATTCGAGATTGCCCATGAATTCGTCGGTGAAATGCGCATGGTGCTGCGCGCGAGCCGAATCCAGGACGAGCAGCTCGCCAGGCGCAAACAGCTGGCCTACGGCCTGTACCCCGTTTAGTGCGCGCCGCGATCAGCGGTGCATGCTGATCAGCGACAGAAACTCCGAGCGGGTGGCCTGGTCTCCGCGGAAACTGCCGAGCATGGCCGAGGTCTTCATCAGGGAATTCTGCTTTTCCACACCGCGCATCATCATGCACATGTGCTGCGCCTCGATGATCACGCCGACGCCCTCGGCGTTGGTGACGTCCATCACCGTATCCGCGATCTGGGTGGTGAGCTGTTCCTGGATCTGAAGCCGCCGGGCGTACAGGTCGACGATGCGGGCGACCTTGGACAGGCCAAGGACCTTGCCGGTGGGAATATAGGCGACGTGGCACTTGCCGATGAACGGCAGCAGGTGGTGCTCGCACATGGAGTACAGCTCGATGTCCTGCACGACCACCATCTCGCTGGAGTCCGAGGGAAACAGCGCCTCGTTGACGACGTCCTCGACGCTCTGGTGATAGCCCTGGGTCAGGAATTCGAAGGCGCGGGCGGCGCGTCCCGGCGTGTCCTCCAGGCCGGGGCGGGACAGGTCCTCGCCGCAGGCCTTGATGATTTCTCTGAAGGCGTCTTCCACGGCGCTTCACTCCCTGCTCAACAAAGCAGCGGATGGTAGCAACCGGCTGTAGGCACCGCAATTGCACGGTACACTCGGCCCATGGAGATCGAGGAGCGCATCAAGGCAGAGCTGGATACCGTGGGCGACGGCCTGCGCTGGACCCAGGCCTGCTTCGAGGAAGCCGAGCTGTACTTCGGGCACGGCACCGACAATCCCTGGGACGAGGCGCTGCACCTGGTGTTGGGCAGCCTGCGACTGCCGATGGAATCGGACCCCTCTATCCTCGACTGCAAGCTCAGTGAACCCGAGAAGGATCACCTGATCGACAACGTGCGCCTGCGCGTGGACGAGCGCGTGCCCGTGCCCTACCTGACCGGCCGCGCCTGGTTCGCGGGCCTGGAATTCAAGATCGACCGCCGCGCCATCATCCCGCGCTCGCCCATTGCCGAGCTGATCGAGCGGGACTTCGCGCCCTGGTACCCCGGCGAGGGCATCCGGCGGGTGCTGGACCTGTGCTGCGGCAGCGGCTGTATCGGCCTGGCGGTGGCGGCCTGGAATCCCGAGGCCCGTGTCGACCTGGTCGACATCGATGACAGCGCGCTGGCGCTCGCGGAAGAGAATCGCAGCCTGCTGGAACTGGAAGACCGGGTGGAGATCATCCCCTCGGACCTGTTCAACGAACTGCGCGGCCGCCAGTACGACCTGATCGTGACCAACCCGCCCTACGTGGATGAACAGGACCTCGCCGGCATGCCGCCGGAGTACCGCCACGAGCCGGCCCTGGCCCTGGGCTCGGGCGCCGACGGCCTCGACATCACCCGGCGCATACTCGACAACGCCGTGCACTTCCTCAGTCCCGACGGCCTGCTGGTCGGGGAGGTGGGCAACAGCTGGACCGCACTGGAGCAGGCTTTCCCGAGTGTCCCCTTTACCTGGATCGAGCTGGAGCACGGCGGTCACGGCGTGTTCGTGCTGACCGCTCGCGAGCTGGCGGAACACCAGCCCCGGTAAACAGGCTATAATCGCGCCTTTTTCAGGGCCCGGACCCCATGGCAGGCAACAGCATCGGCAAGCTTTTCACCGTCACCAGCTTTGGCGAAAGCCACGGCCTCGCCATCGGCTGCATCGTCGATGGCTGCCCGCCGGGCCTGCCCTTGAGCGAGGAAGACCTGCAGGGCGACCTTGACCGGCGCAAGCCCGGCCAGTCGCGCTTCACAACCCAGCGCCGCGAGTCCGATACGGTCAAGATCCTGTCCGGCGTGTTCGAGGGGGTGACCACCGGTACGCCCATCGGCCTGCTGATCGAGAACGAGGACCAGCGCTCCAAGGACTACTCGAAGATTGCCGATCGCTTCCGGCCCATGCACGCCGACTACACCTACCAGCAGAAGTTCGGCCTGCGCGATTACCGCGGCGGCGGCCGCTCCTCCGCCCGCGAGACTGCCATGCGTGTGGCCGCCGGCGCCATCGCCAAGAAATACCTGGCCAGCCAGGGGATTCTCGTGCGCGGCTACCTCGCCCAGCTGGGCCCGATTGCCGCCGAGAAGCTCGAGTGGGACGTGGTCGAGACCAACCCTTTCTTCTGCCCGGACCCGGACAAGGTGCCCGAGATGGAAGAGTACATGGCGGCATTGAACAAGTCCGGCGACTCCATTGGCGCCCGTATCAACGTGGTCGCCACCGGCGTCATGCCGGGGCTGGGGGAGCCGGTGTTCGACCGCCTGGATGCGGATATCGCCCACGCCATGATGAGCATCAACGCGGTCAAGGGCGTCGAGATCGGCGCCGGCTTCGACAGTGTGACCGCGCGCGGCAGTGACCACCGCGACGAACTCACGCCCGAAGGCTTCCGCGGCAACAACGCCGGCGGCGTGCTGGGAGGCATTTCCTCGGGCCAGGACATCACCGTCAGCATGGCGCTGAAGCCGACCAGCAGTATCCGCCTGCCGGGGGACAGCATCGATGTCGACGGCCAGGCGGTGGAAGTCATCACGACCGGTCGCCACGACCCCTGTGTCGGCATCCGGGCCACGCCGATTGCCGAGGCCATGCTGGCTATCGTGCTGTTGGATCACCTGCTCAGGCACCGCGGCCAGAACGCCGGCGTCGAATCCCCCACACCGACCATTCCCGGCAGCGCGGAGTAGGCGGTATGTTGGGCATGTTCGGCAGCAACAGGAACCGCGGCCGGCGCACGATTTTTCTCGGCGTGCTCGCCACCGCTGTTTTCATCTGGGCGGCCATTGACCGCTTTGACGTGCCCGCCGAGGAAATGGGCCGGCTGATGCTCTACTGCGTGATGGGAGTCTTGCTCACCATGGTGCTGGCGGCGCTGTGCGTGGGCCTGTTTGTGGGACTGAAAGCGCTGGGGCGCAAACTGGGAGGCGTCAGGACGCCTCCAGAGTGATGTCCATGTGCATCTCGTCGGCCATCACGTCGAGCGTTTCCCCCAGCTCCTCCAGGCAATCCGCAGTCGGTACCGACGCTTCCACCTTGGCGTGAAACAAAAGCTCCGAGCTCATAGGCGCCGGGCTGACAAAGCTCTCCATATCCACCACGTTGATATCGCGCTTGCTGAGGGCGGCGGCGATTTCGCGGACCACGCCGGGGCGGTCGGGTCCCAGCACGGTCAGTGTGATGATGCGCTCGTGATCATCCTGGGCAATGGTTTCGCTGCAGGGCGTCACCTTGACGGAAATACCCACATCGGAGAGGCCTTTCAGGGCCGCGCGCAACTCTTCGCCCCGGTCGTCCGGCAGTGACACGCTGATCAGCCCCGCGAACTTGCCGGCGAGCTGGGACAGGCGGCTTTCCAGCCAGTTGCCTCCCTGTGCCGCAATCGTGCTGGACAGGGCTTCCACCAGGCCGGGCCGGTCGTCGCCAATGAAGGTAATGATGAACGTGCGGTCCACGTCGCGGACTCCACTTTTCGGATGCAAGCCACTATAGTACCCGCCTCATCATTCAAGGCATATACCATGGCCCAGTTTGTACAGGTTCCGATCGATCAACTCGCGATGAGCACGCTGATGGCGCTGCTGGAGGAATACGCGAGCCGTGACGGTACCGACTACGGCACCCGCGAGCACAGCCTCGAGGAAAAGACTGCGAGCCTGAAGTACCAGCTCGACAGCGGCGACCTGGCCCTGGTTTACGATCTCGACAGCGAGCAGTACGACCTGTGCGACCCCGAGCGGCTAAAGGACCTTGCCGTTGGCTGAGCACGCCGACCATCAGCTCGACGCGCGGGGTCTTTACTGTCCGGAGCCCGTCATGCTGCTGCACCGGGCGGTGCGCGATATGGCCGCGGGCGAGCTGCTCGAGGTGTTTGCCACCGATCCGTCGACCCAGCGGGACATTCCCAAGTTCTGCACCTTCCTCGGCCACGAACTCGTGTCCGAGGCGGAGCAGGACGGGGAGTTCCACTACCTGATCCGAAAACAGTGAGCCTCGTGGAAGCACTGCTAGCCGCGCGCCTGCAAGCGATCTTCCTGGACTGCTTCTACACCGGCTATCGCACCCGCCTCGTGGGCGGCGCGGCCGAACCTCTTTACGAGCCGGGCGACGACAGCGCCGACGCACTGATTCACTTCCGCGAGGATTACGCCGCCAGCGCGCTGCACGAAGTGGCCCACTGGTGTATCGCCGGGGAGGCGCGCCGACGCCGGCAGGACTACGGCTACTGGTATGCGCCGGACGGCCGCACCCGCTCACAGCAGCGCGCCTTCGAACAGGTCGAAGTGCGCCCACAGGCAGTCGAGTGGCACCTGGCGCTGGCGGCGGGGGTCAGCTTCAGCATCAGCGCCGATAACCTGGCCGCACCCGTGGATACGCAGGAATTCGAGAAAGCCGTGGTGGCCCAGGCCCGGGTCTTCTGCGAATCACCGCTGCCGCCCCGGGCCGCGCTGTACCGGGATGCGCTGGCGGAGAAGCTTGGCGGCGTCGCCCGTCCCACACCTGGGATGTTCGTGCCGGGCCGGCGGGCCGCATGAGTTCGCCCGCCTACCTGGTCGATGCGTCGATCTATATATTCCGCGCCTATTTTTCCCTGCCCGAGCGCTGGCACAGCCCCGAGGGCTACCCGCTGAACGCGGTGTACGGGTACACGAATTTCCTGGTCGAGCTGCTCGGCCAATTGCCCCAGCCAGTGGCGATCGCCGCCGCCTTCGACGAGAGCCTGGGCACCTGCTTTCGCAATGACATCTACCCGGAGTACAAGGCCAGCCGCGAGCTGCCGGACGAGGCACTGGCGTTCCAGCTGGAGACCTGCCGCCGCATCACCGAACTGATGGGTATTCCCTGCTACGGCGGGGATACCCACGAAGCAGACGACTATATTGCGACGCTGGCGTCGCAGTTCCGCGACGGGGGCCTGCCCGTCACCGTCGTCACGCGCGACAAGGACCTGGGGCAGCTGCTGCTGGATGCGGAGGACCGGCTCTGGGACTATGCCGCAGACAGTGAGATGGACCGCAGCGGCTTTCGCGAGAAGTTTGGCGTCGACCCGGAACAGTTTCCCGACTACCAGGGCCTGGTCGGCGACAGTATCGACGATATCCCGGGGGTGCCCTCCATCGGCGCCAAGACCGGCGCGGTCCTGATCGACAATTTCGGCAGCCTGGAAGCGCTGGAGCCCCACCGCGGCAATCTCGACGGACTCGGTTTGCGTGGTGCGGCCCGCATCAGCGCCGCGCTGGATGAACACTGGGAACAGGCGCTGATGTCACGGCAGCTGGCGCGCCTGGATACCGATACCCCGGGCGTCGAACGCCCCGATGCGCTCACCGTCGATGCCCTGGAGGAACTGCTGGATTTCCTGGGCGAACTGGGCCTGGCCGGCCCCCTGGCGCGGCGGGCGCGGCAGCTCGCGGAATCAGGCCAGTGAAGATCCTTGCAGACCGCAATATGGCCGGCGTCGAGCTGATGTTTGCCGGGCTCGGCGAGGTCACGCTGTTCGACGGCCGCAGCCTGGAAACGGACCAGCTGGCGGGGGCGGATATCCTGCTGGTGCGCTCGGTGACCCGGGTGAACGCAGGGTTGCTGGGTGAGCACCGGCCGAGGTTTGTCGGTTCCGCCACCAGCGGTTTCGACCATGTCGACCGGGAGGGATTGGCCGCAATGGGCATCCCGTTCGCCCACGCGCCGGGTTCCAACGCCGACTCGGTGGTGGATTATGTGCTCAGCGTGCTGTGCCAGTACCCCGACCAGCTGCGGCGGCTTCACGCCGGCGAGCCGCTGGGTATTGTCGGCTACGGGCACATCGGCAAACGCCTCCACCAGCGGCTCGCGGGGCTGGGTATTCGCTGCATTGCCTACGATCCCTGGCTGCAGGATTTTCCGGCGTTGGTCGACCGGGACGCGCTGTTGCAATGCCCGGTGCTGTGCCTGCACGCCTCCTTGACCCGGGAATCCCCCTGGCCGAGTTTTCACATGCTGGATGAGTCCAGCCTGTCGGCACTGCCGCGGCAGGCGCTGCTGATCAACGCGGGCCGCGGCGAACTGCTGGCGACCGACGCGCTGCTGGCCCTGCACGAGTCGCGGCCGGATATCCGGCTGGTGCTGGACGTCTGGGAAAACGAACCCCAGGTAAACCCTGCGCTGCTCGAGGCCTGCCATATCGGCACCGCACATATCGCCGGTTACAGCTATGACGGCAAACTGCGGGCCACGGCCATGCTCTACGACGCCGCCTGTGATGCGCTGGGCGTGAATAACGACAGCGGTGCGGCCGTACTCCCCCCGGTGGAGGTGGAAGCCCCGGTGACCAGCTCGGCGGAGGAGCTGATGCACTGGCTGGTGATGCAGGTTTACGACGTGCGCCAGGACGACGCGGCGCTGCGGGCCGCTCCGGGGGAATTCGATGCCTTGCGCAAGCAATACCGGCAGCGGCGTGAGGTCTCGGCGCTGAAAGTCATGAACGCGGCGGTGCTCGATGAAGCGGCCCGTTCCACCTGCAATGCACTGGGGGTACAGGCATGCTGAGAGTGGGCCTGCTGGTCAACCCGTTTGCCGGTATCGGCGGCTCCGTCGGCCTGAAGGGCAGCGACGGCGAGGATATTCGCGCCGAGGCGTTCAAGCGCGGCGCTCGCCCAAGGGCGGTCGACCGGGCCCATCGCGCGCTGGCAGTGCTGGCGGAGGCCAATACCGATGTGACTGTGTTCTGCTGGGATGGCGCCATGGGGGCGGATGCCGTCGAGGGCCTGGGACTGCCGGTGGAACTGTGCGGCGCCTCCGCCAGTGAGGACACCACGGCGGAAGATACCAAACAGGCGGCCCGGGACCTGGCCGGCTGCAACCTGGACGTGCTGGTGTTTGCCGGTGGTGACGGCACGGCCCGGGATGTTCTGGATGCGGTGGGCGACCGCGTCGCGGTGCTGGGGATTCCCAGCGGTGTGAAGATGCACTCCGCGGTCTACGCGGTCTCGCCGGAGGCCGCCGGGGAGCTGCTGCTGCGACTGGCGCAGGCGGGACTGGTGGACGTGCAGCTGCGGGAAGTGCGCGATATCGACGAGGAGGCCTTCCGCGAGGGCGTGGTCAAGGCGCGCTTCTACGGTGAATTGCTGACCCCGGAAGAGGGGCATTTCCTGCAGCGCACCAAGGTCGCCGGCGTCGAGAGCGAGGAACTGGTGGCGGAGGATATTGCCGCCGGCATAGTCGAGGGTATGCAGCCCGGGCGCATTTACCTGGTCGGCCCCGGTTCGACCACGGCGGCGATCATGGCGGCGCTGGGCCTGCCGAACACGCTGCTGGGTGTGGACGTCATCTGCGATAACAAGGTGTTGCTGACTGACGCGGGCGAACCGGAGCTGCTGGGCCTGCTGGAGGAGGATTCACGGCCTGCCGAGATCATTCTCACCGCCATCGGCGGCCAGGGGCATATTTTCGGTCGCGGGAACCAGCAATTCAGTCCCGCGGTCATACGCCGGGTAGGGCTGGAGAACATCACGGTGGTTGCGGGCAAGGGCAAGATCAAGGGCCTCGATGGCCAGCCGCTGCTGGTGGATACCAACGACCCGGAGCTGGACCGCGAACTGTGCGGCTACCGCCGGGTGGTCACCGGCTACCACGACGAAATTCTCTACCCCGTGGACGTGCTGCCTACTCAGTGATTCGACAGCAGCTGGTGCATGACCTGCTGGATCATGATGGAAGACCCGTCCCGCAGGGCATTGCGAATCTGGTTGATATTGGTATGCGAGCGCTCCATGACTGAGGGGGGCAGCCCCTCGTCGGGGCTCTCGTCGTCCGGGATGCCCAGTTCCAGCTCGGAGCGGGATGACAGCATGAGAAAGCCGCGCTGGGTCAGCACGACCTGGTCGAGGGCTTCTTCGCGGATGGTTTCGTCAAAGATGATATAGCCGGCCTCCGCCAGCCAGGTCATGGCGCTGAAGCCGGCCTGGTGGCGCTCCGAGTGCAGGCCGAATTCGTCAGGGGTATCGGGGCCGCAGATATCGTCGACGTACAGCACGATCTTGCGCGGGAATGTCGAGTACAGGCGCAGGAAGATGACCGCGCAGTCGCGGTAGAAGTCGTCGATGTGGATGTCGGCCATGGCGTGCCTTGAATCAGATGGGTAAGCTTTGGCTTTTATTTTTTCAGGAGTTTACAGCACATGAGCAAAGAGCTGGAAGACAACGAGTACTGGCGCGACAAGCTGACGCCGGAGGAATTCCATATCACCCGCGAGAAGGGCACCGAGCGCGCCTTCAGCGGCGAGTACTGGAACACCAAGGAAATGGGTTCCTATAAATGCCGCTGCTGCGGCACAGAACTGTTCCTGTCCGACAGCAAGTACGATTCGGGCTGCGGCTGGCCCAGCTTTTTCCAGCCCGCGCAGGAGTCGAATATCCGCGAGGCCCGGGACACGTCCCACGGCATGATTCGCACCGAGGTGATGTGCGACAACTGCGGCGCCCACCTCGGCCACGTGTTCGAAGACGGCCCCCAGGACAAGACCGGGCTGCGCTACTGCATCAACTCGGCTTCCATCAAGCTGGAAAAGTCGCAGGGCTAGCTGAGCGGCAGGTCGCCACCCGGCATGAGGCCTGTCCTGCGTGTCAGTCGCGTGACAAACATGGCGAAATCCGATCGTGGACTCGCTCCGTAAACAGGGGTACGTCTGACAAGCCGGGTATATCACATGGAAGCACTGGTTAAGCAAGAGCCGAAGGTAGAATTCGCAATTTCCAGCGAAGCACGTCGCGTGCGCGATGTGCTGGTGGAGCGCGGGCTGGAAACGCCCATGCTGCACAACGGCCTGTCCAGGGACGAGAAGTACAATCGCATTCGCGATTCCTTCACGGACATCACCGAGACCCTGGGTCTCGACCTGAGCGATGACAGCCTGCAGGAAACGCCGCACCGCATCGCCAAGATGTATGTCGACGAGATTTTCGGCGGCCTCGACTACAGCCACTTCCCCAAGATCTCCGTGATCGACAACAAGATGGGTGTGGAAGAAATGGTGAAGATCGACGAGATCAGCGTTACCAGCACCTGTGAGCACCACTTCGTGACCATCGACGGCATGGCCCGCGTCGCCTACATTCCCGGCGAGAAGATCATCGGCCTGTCCAAGATCAACCGCATCGTGCGCTTTTTCGCCCAGCGCCCGCAGGTACAGGAGCGCCTGACCCAGCAGGTGTTGGTCTCCCTGCAGACCCTGCTGGAGACGGAGAACGTCGCCGTGACCATCGACGCGACTCACTACTGCGTGAAGTCCCGCGGCGTTATGGACGTCAATTCCCGGACCCAGACCACCGCCCTCGGCGGCGTGTTCAAGTCGGACCCCAGCACCCGCGCCGAATTCCTCGCCTGAGCCGCCGGCAATCGCCGGTGCTAAATCCCTGTTTTTTGCAGGGATTTGACCGCCTTGACTTGTGTCAAGGTGAACTACACTCCTCTATAGCTATTCTCTAGCTTGCAATACTAAGAACGAATGCGGCCGCCCACGGCGGTCGCCACGGGGGAGGGTCTATGGCCGCGTTTCAACGCGCACTGCTCCTCACCTGCTTGCTCAGCGGATCTGTCCTGGCCCAGGACCAGGTCAAGGAACTCGAGCGGGAAGGTGCGGAGCGCACTGCACAAGGTCGGACAGTGCAGAAGCAGGTTGACAGCCTGAATGAAGAATCACGCTCACTGATCGACGAATACTACGCCCACCTGAAACTGGTGGACGGTCTCAAGCTCTACAACGCCATGCTGCAGCGGCAGCTCAATAACCAGGCCGAGGAAATCTCGATCCTGCAGAACTCGATCGCGGACGTGGCTACCGTCGAGCGGCAGATCCTGCCGCTGATGTCGCGCATGATCGATGGCCTCGACCACTTCATCGGCTTCGACGTGCCGTTCCTGCTCGAGGAGCGCCAGCAGCGGGTCGCCGATCTGCGAGCGCTGCTGCCGCGGGCGGACGTGACGGTCGCCGAGAAGACCCGCCGCGTCATGGAGGCCTACCAGATCGAGAACGACTATGGCCGCACCATCGAGGCCTACCGGGCCAAGCTGGACCTGGATACCGCCAGCTTCGATGCGGATTACCTGAGAATCGGTCGCGTGGCCCTGATGTACCGGGTGGTGGGCAGCGACGACGTCGGCTACTGGGATCACCAGAACAAGACCTGGGTGCCGCTGTCTTCCGGCAAGTGGCGCCGCTACGTTGAACAGGGCCTCAAGGTGGCTCGCCAGGAAGTGGCGCCGGAGCTGATCTCCGTGGCGCTGGATTCCAACCAGGAGGTGCAGCGATGAAACAGTGGATACTGGCACTGCTCCTGGGAGTCTGGAGCGTAATGGCACTGGCGCAGGAAGAGGCTGCCGAAGCGGACGCAGCGGCGGCCGCCGAGGAGCCCATCGAGACTGAAGACCCGGTGACCCTGGACGGCCTGCTTGAGGCGGTCCGCAGCGGCAAGCTCGCTGAGAACCGCGCCAACGAGCAGCGCGTGGCGGATTTCCGCCGCGAGCGCAACCGGCGCGACCAGATGTTGAAGGACATCCTCGCCGAGGAGCGCCGGCAGGAAGAAATCAGCAAGCGTCGGGAAAAGCAGTTCGAGGACAACGAAGCGCAGATCGGTGAGCTGGAAGAGCGACTCAAGGAGCGTATGGGCTCCCTCAAGGAGCTGTTCGGTGTGCTGCAGCAGGTCTCCAGCGACGCCCAGGCGCAGTTCCATGTCTCGCTGACCCAGCTGGAATTTCCCGACCGCACCGACTTCCTGCTGGATTTCGCCGGCCGCATGGGCAAGGCCAATCGCCTGCCGGAGCTGAAGGAAATCGAATCCCTGTGGTTCGAGATGCAGCGGGAAATGGTGGAATCCGGTCGGGTTGTCACCACCACGCTGCCGGTGGTGAGCGCGGACGGCGTGGAACAGCAGCAGGCGGTAACGCGTGTGGGCCTGTTCAACGTGGTGTCCGAGGGCAAATTCCTGCAGTACGTGCCGGAAACCGGCCGCCTGCTGGAGTTCAGCCGGCAGCCGGACAGCCGCTTCCTGCAGGGCCCACGCGCCTTTGCCTCCGGGGAGGACGGCTATTTCCCCTTCGCCATCGACCCGGTCCGCGGCCAGCTGCTGACCATCCTCACCCAGGCCCCCAACCTGCGTGAGCGTATCGGCCAGGGCGGCATCATCGGCTACATCATCATTACCATCGGTATCTGCGGCGTGCTGCTGGCCCTGTACCGCTATGGCTTCCTGGCCCTGGAATCCCGCCGTATCCGCGCCCAGCTCGCGGACGTCGAGAATCCCCGCGACGACAATGCGCTGGGCCGCATCCTCAAGTCCTACCGCGAAGACGTTGAACTGGATATCGAGGCGCTGGAGCTCAAGATGGGCGAATCGGTGCTGCGGGAAGTGCCGCGCATCACCCGGCACCTGCCGCTGCTGAAGATTATCGCCGCGGTGGCGCCACTGATGGGCCTGCTGGGGACGGTAACCGGCATGATCATCACTTTCCAGGCGATCACCCTGTTTGGCGCGGGCGACCCGAGGCTGATGGCCGGCGGTATCTCCCAGGCGCTGATCACCACGGTACTGGGCCTGACGGTGGCGATTCCCACCCTGCTGCTGCACAACGTGGTGCAGGGTCGCGCGACGGCGCTGACCGAGATACTCCAGCACGAGGCGGTCGCCGTGGTGGCCGCCCGGGCAGAGCGAGACCAGAAGCGGTGATGGTATTCATTGACAGCTGGCTCCCCTGGCTGGGCGACCTGCTGTCCCTGGGCGGGAATATTCTCGCCCTGATACTCGTCATGGCCTTCGTGCTGTGGACCCTGCTGGCTGAGCGGCTGTACTTCCTGTGGGTGGTCTACCCGCAGCACGCGCGGGCCGCGATCCGGATGTGGGATGAGCGCGAGGACAAATCCTCCTGGTTTGCGATGCAGTACCGTGATCACCTGCGCCATCGCATCGCCGCGGAGCTCAACAAGAATTACTCCATGATCGGGACGATCATCAAGGTATGTCCCCTGCTGGGCCTGTTGGGCACGGTGGCGGGCATGCTGGAGATTTTCGACGCCCTGGCAGCTACCGGCTCGAACAACCCCCGCTCCATGGCGGCGGGCGTTTCCAAGGCCACGGTATCGACGCTGGCGGGTATGGTCGTGGCCATTTTCGGGCTGCTGGTCGGCAAGTTTGCCGAGCGGCGCGCGATCTCGGAGCGAGACCGCCTGCAGGCGCGCTTCTCCTATATCTCGGAGCCCAATCCCAAGACCGCGGCCCAGGCGGCACAATAGCGAGGAGAGTGAGGGAACGACATGCTGCACCGGTTCGTCACACCCGAGAAGGACGACAGCAACATCGATATCACGCCCATGCTGGACGTGGTGTTCATCATGCTGATCTTCTTCATCGTCACCGCGACCTTCATCAAGGAGTCCGGCACCCAGGTGGACCGCCCGGATGCATTGACCGCGGTGCTGCAGGACAAGGCCAGCATCCTCATCGCCATCGATGAGGAGGACCGGGTCTGGATCGATCGGCGGCAGATCGATGTGCGCGGGCTGCGCGCCATCATCGAGCGCCTCCATGCGGAGAACCCGAAAGGCTCCATCGTGATCCAGGCGGACAAGGTGTCGCGCAACGAGGTGCTGGTGGAAGTGCTGGATGCGGCGACCCGTGCCGGCGTAACGGACGTGGCGATCGCCACGGCGGAGAACTGATGGTAGTCCACAAGACAACACTGGAAGGGAACCCCGGTAGGAGGTATCCGTGGTAGTCCATAAGACGACCCTGGAAGGAATTGACAAGGCCCTCGCGACGCCGCGGACCCCGCAGCACTACCTGCGAATCCTGGCAGCGCTGTGCGCCGGCGCCTTCTGCGCCCTGGCCCTGGGCTGGTTCATGGATTACCTGATTCGCTTTTCTGA
The DNA here is from genome assembly GCA_965601975.1 of Halieaceae bacterium. Taxonomy (GTDB): domain Bacteria; phylum Pseudomonadota; class Gammaproteobacteria; order Pseudomonadales; family Halieaceae; genus JANQIO01. The sequence continues at coordinate 2,932,185 of OZ271856.1, read as the reverse complement.
TATGCGGCTGGAAGAATCCTCGCGAATCCAGATGCTGGAATTCGTGCGGGTCAAGCGCGACGAGCAGGTGGAGCGCAAGGACCGCACCCCGCCCAAACCCCAGCTGAACGAAACCCCGGAAGTGCCGCCCATGCCGCAGGACTCCATGGACGCCGCCAGTACGTCGCTCGCCATATCGGCGCTGCCCGCGGATGCCGGCCTCAACCTCGATCGCGGCGGCATCGGTTTCGGCGCGGGGGAGGGCGACTACCTGCCCATCGTGAAAGTGGCGCCGATCTTCCCCCAGCGGGCGGCGATGCAGGGCATCTTCGGCACCTGCCTGGTGGAATACACCGTGACCACCGCGGGGACGACCAAGAACATCCGCGTGATCGAAGAGGAGTGTGAATCCTCCGTGTTCTACCGCTCCTCCATCGAAGCCGCCAAGCGCTTCAAGTACAAGCCCCGGGTGATCGACGGTGTCGCCGTTGAGGTGCACGGGGTGCTCAACCGGTTCCACTACCTCGAGGAGAAAGCCAAGTGACCCGCCTGCTCGCGCTGGTCTTGTGCCTGGTCCTGGCGCCGTCGCTCGGTGCCAAGGAAACGGTGGTGGGCATGAGCAAGAAGACCTACGACACCATCAACGAGGTCCAGCCGCTGATCGACAACAGTCAGTGGGCCGAAGCCCTGGAAATTCTGCTGAAGCTGAAAGAGCGCAAGCTCAGCGGCTATGAAACCGCCCACGTGCTCAACATGGTGGGCTTCATCTACTTCCAGCTCGAAGACAACGACCGGGCGCTGGCCAGCTACGCCGAAGCCCTGCAGCAGGAAGGCCTGCCGGAATCCCAGGTACGCGGACTGCTGAACGCGGTGGCCCAGGTGTCACTGGCGGTGGGTCGCTACAAGGATGCGGAAAAATACGCCCTCCAGCTGCTGGAGGCTGAAAGTGAAGCGCCGCAGCCACTGAGCCAGGTGATCCTCGCCCAGGCCCTGGTCGGCCAGGAGCGCTGGGAAGACGCGGTAGTGCCGCTCAAGAAGGCCCTGGCCATGCTGGCAGAGAGCGGGGCGAAGCCGCGGGAAAACTGGATGGTGATGCTGTCCTCGGTGTACTACCAGCTGGAGCGCTACGAGGAGATGCGCGACTTGCTCTACCAGATCGTGACGATCTACCCCAAGGAGCGCTATATCCTCAACCTCGCGGCACTGCATGGGCAGCTCGAAGAACCGGAGAAGCAGCTGGCGCTGGTCGAGGCGCTGCGGGATGACGAGCGCCTGGAGAAGGGTTTCCGACTGCTGACCCTGGCCAACCTGTTCATGTCGCAGGGCGTACCCCACAAGGCCGCGGAACTCCTGCAGGCTGAAATCGACGCGGGCAACATCGAGGCGACCCAGAAGAACCTGGAGCTGGCCTCCCAGGCCTGGTATATGTCGGGCAACGTGGCGAAAGCGGTTCCGCCGCTGGAGCGTGCGGCGGAGCTGGCGGAAGACGGCGAGCTGTATATTCGCGTCGCCAGGATCTACATGGACCTGTACGAATGGAAGCCCGCCGAAAAGGCGGCCCGCAAGGCCCTGGACCGTGGCGTCAAGGAGCCGGGCGACGCCTGGCTGCTGGTGGGCATGGCCCTGGCCCGGGGTGACCGCCTCGATGCGGCGCGCATTGCCTTCGTGAAGTCCGCGGAGTTCGACAGCAGCGAAAAGTGGGCGAAGCAGTGGATGCGCTTCGTCGACACCGAACAGGCCCGTATCGCTTCCCTGACCGAGGACCTATAAAATACTGGAACTCCCCGCCGTTGGCGGGGTCAGTATGCCTGTTACACACTACTGGGAAGTCTCATGCAACATCGCCGGCCGCTCGCGTTTCTCGCAGCCCTGGTTTTGTCACTGTTTGCCGGCACCGTGCTGGCAGACGCGCGCGTGGGCGGCCAGGCGCCGGCCTTCGTGCTGGAAGATGCCGACGGCCAGCTGGTCAGCCTGAAGGACTTCAGGGGTAAGCCCCTGGTGATTCACTTCTGGGCCACCTGGTGTCCCTACTGCAAAAAGCTGCAGCCGGGCCTGCAGGCCCTGGCGGACGAGCACGCGGACCGGGGACTGGTGCTGCTGGGCATCAGCTTTCGTGAGGACGAGGGCGCCACGCCCCAGGCGGTGCTGGAGTCCCGCGGCCATCGCTTCCGGACCCTGGTGGGCGGTGACGAGGTGGCGGATATGTACGGGGTGCGCGGCACGCCCACCACGGTGTTCATCGATCGCGACGGCAACATCTCCGGCATGACCCACGCGTCGGACCCCAACGAACCCATCCTGTCGTCGCTGGCCTACCAGATCAGCGAGTAGGCCGTGGACCTGAATCCGGGAGTTATCGCAGGCATCGGCATCGGGCTGGTCCTGATCATCATCGCCAGGCGCTGGGACAAGCGCCGCCACGAAGACCGGCTCAAGCACATACAGGACCGCATCAGCCGACGCCAATCCCGAATGGAGGGCGGAACAAACCGGGAGGCTGAAAACGAAAAAGGGACCCGATAGGGTCCCTTTCTGGTTTGTCACTCGGACAGAATCTGGAGCGGGAAACCGGGTTCGAACCGGCGACCTCAACCTTGGCAAGGTTGCGCTCTACCAACTGAGCTATTCCCGCAATGGCGTCCCCTAGGGGGTTCGAACCCCTGTTCCCGCCGTGAAAGGGCGGTGTCCTAGGCCACTAGACGAAGGGGACTTTTTTCGCAAACACTGTGCGCAGAATGCGAACTTCGTCGCTTCAACCGGGCTTGCAAACTGAAGTCCCCGTCGAAGAGGCGCGCATTCTATGGCCCCCATCGACAAACGTCAAGCTTTCGATGCCGGCATTGCAATTCACTGCAATTTCAACAGCTTGCCACGTTCTCCGTGATAATCCAAGCGCTCGCCGCGGGCGGCGGCCTCGGCCCGCATTTCGTCCAGTTGCTGGAACTGGGCCAGTTCATCGTCAGCCAGGAAATGCAGGCAATCGCCGCCGATAAACCACAGCAGCTCCCGTGGAAACAGCGGTGCCAGGTGCGGACAACCGGAGAACAACCGGGAAACCAGAACCGGGCCCTGTTCGTACACTTCCCGTCCCTGGGCCAACGCGACGAAGCCCTTGGCCAGTGCATGCAGTGGATCATCCTCGGAGGCCTGGCCCGCTTCGCGGCGCAGGTGCTCCGCGAAGCGACCCGCCAGCGCCAGGCAGTATTGGCGATATTCGGTGTCGTTCATGCGGTATACAATACCGGCCTTTTTTTCATCGGAACACAGGAGTCACATGACAGCCGCCCTGTCCATTCGCGATCTCAGCAAGGTGTACAGCAACAATGTTCACGCCCTGCGGGGCATCAGCCTCGATGTCCAGGAGGGAGATTTCTTTGCCCTGCTTGGCCCCAACGGCGCCGGCAAGTCCACCACCATCGGCATCCTCTTCTCCCTGATCAACAAGAGCGGGGGCAAGATCGAGGTGTTTGGCATCGATACCGATGCCGACTTTCCCGCCGCCAAGAAGCACATCGGCATCGTGCCCCAGGAGTTCAACTTCAACCTGTTCGAAAAAGTCGAGCACATCGTCGTCACCCAGGGCGGGTACTACGGGCTGCCCCCGGAGCTGGCGAAGGAGCGGGCGGAGAAATACCTGAAGAAGCTGGGCCTGTGGGAAAAGCGCAACGACCGCGCCCGGGAGCTGTCCGGCGGCATGAAGCGGCGCCTGATGATTGCACGGGCCCTGGTCCATGAACCGCGGCTGCTGATTCTCGACGAGCCCACCGCCGGCGTGGATATCGAGATGCGGCGCTCCATGTGGGAATTCCTGCGCGAGCTTAACGACGGCGGCACCACCATCATTCTCACCACCCACTACCTGGAAGAGGCCGAGAGCCTGTGCCGCAATATCGCCATCATCGACAAGGGCAATATCGTGCATCACTCCAGCATGAAAAAGCTGCTGCGCCAGCTGCATACCGAGATGTTCATTCTCGACCTGCGCAGTGAAGTTGCCGGTAAGCTGGAAATACCGGGATTCCCCAGCGCCCTGGTAGACAACCACACGCTGGAAGTCGTGGTCGACCGGGACCAGGACCTCAATGAGCTGTACGCCCGTCTCAGCGAACTGGGCATCGAGGTGGCGAGCATGCGCAACAAGGCGAACCGCCTCGAGGAGATGTTCGTCAGCCTCCTGACCCAGGAGGCGCCCCAGTGAACAACTTCGAGAAATGGATTGCCTTCCGCACCATCCTGACCAAGGAAGTGCGGCGCTTCCTGCGCATCTGGCCGCAGACCCTGCTGCCGCCTGCGATTACCATGACCCTGTATTTCGTGATCTTCGGCGCACTGATCGGCTCCCGCATCGGCGAGATGGGCGGCTTCAGCTATATGCAGTTCGTGGTGCCGGGCCTGATCATGATGTCGGTGGTGACCAACTCCTACTCCAACGTGGTGTCCTCGTTTTTCGGGGCCAAGTTCAATCACAGCGTCGAGGAACTGCTGGTGTCGCCCGTGCCGAACTGGATCATCCTGGCGGGCTATATCACCGGCGGCGTGATTCGCGGGCTGATGGTGGCGTTCATCGTCACCTGCCTGTCGCTGTTTTTCGCGGAACTCGGCATCCACAACGTCGGGATGACCATTGCCATCGTGCTGTTCACCTCGGTGCTGTTCGCCCTGTTCGGCTTCATCAACGCGGTGTTCGCCAACAACTTCGATGACATCTCCATCATCCCGACCTTCGTGCTGACGCCGCTGACCTACCTGGGCGGCGTGTTCTATTCGCTGGACCTGCTGCCGGAGTTCTGGGAACAGGTGTCGCGGCTGAACCCGCTGGTCTATGTGGTCAACGGCTTCCGCTACGGGGTGCTGGGTGTCTCTGACGTCAACGTGGGCTTCGCCTTCAGCATGCTGGCGCTGTTTACCGTGGTGGCGTTCTTCTACTGCCTGCACCTGCTCAATACCGGCAAGAGGCTGCGCCAGTGACACTGCTGGGCAAGAGCAGCGCCACGCCCGAGCGCTACGCCCCGGAGATCCTGTCTCCGATCCCCCGGTCGGAAGCTCGCTCGCGGTTGGGGATAGGTGACGCGCTGCCGTTCCACGGTGAAGACCTCTGGCACGGCTGGGAACTGTCCTGGCTGGACGCCGGGGGCCAGCCGCAGGCGGGGGTGGGGCGTTTCCTGTTTCCCGCGGAGACAGAGAACCTGGTGGAGTCCAAGTCCTTCAAGCTGTACCTCAACTCGGTGAACAACGAGGCTTTCGAATCCCGCGAGGCCCTGGCGGCGACGCTGCAAAAAGATCTCGGCGCCGTCGCCGGCGGTGAAGTGAGTGTAGAGATCCTGGCGGTGGATGACCCGGCCCTGATGCCCACGGCACTGCCCGGCGTCTGTATCGATGAAGTGACGGCGCCCTCGTCACCGGCAGAGCCGCATGCGGGACTGCTGGTGGTGGAAAGGGCCAAGGGGGAAACCGTGGGAGTCTACAGTCACGGCTTGCGCTCCCTGTGCCCGGTAACGGCGCAGCCCGACTGGGCGACCGTGCTGTTGAGCTCAAAGGGTGCGCGGGTAACTCCGGAGAGCCTGTTGACCTATATCCACGCGTTCCGCGGGCACCAGGAGTACCACGAGCAGTGCGTCGAACGCATGTTTCGCGACCTGCGCGAGGCGGGCCTTGAGGATTTCAGCGTGCTGGCGCTGTACACGCGCCGGGGCGGCATGGATATCAACCCCTGGCGCAGCACGGAGCCTGGCAGCGCGCCGCGGCTGCGGAGCCTGCGGCAGTAGGGAGGACGGGGCGCGGCCTGGCGGCGCGCGAAGCGCGACGTGCTCACTTGCCGCGGTCCCCGCCGAGCTTTTCCGGCACGTTCAGTTTCAGCAGCAGGCGCAGCTCCTCGGCGGCCAGTTCATCCCCTCTTGCCACGGCGGTCACCAGCTGCTGCTTCAGGCTCATGGCCGGCTCATTCGGTGTGTACTCGATCAGTTCCACGTTCTTCTCCCTGTTGTTGGAGCTTTTCATGGGTTCCATTAAACGCGTCCGGACCGCGTTGCCCGATGGCAGCCCGCGCCAATGGCTTGACCGGGCGCGCCACCCGCAGCGAGTGGGCCTGCGCGCTGGCAAGTTGGCGGTCTTGTGTTAGAATGCGCGCCCTTGTCGCGGGGGGTAGAAACACCCGCGGCAACCCGGAGAGGTGGCCGAGCGGTCGAAGGCGCACGCCTGGAAAGTGTGTATACGGAAACGTATCGAGGGTTCGAATCCCTCCCTCTCCGCCATTTTTGTTTTGGCGGCCCTTGTGGTCCCCTCGCAACGATAGGTAGCGAACCCCGCCAGGCCCGGAAGGGAGCAACGGTAGTTATCGACTCGTGTGCCGGGGTGTGGCTGCTTGGGTCGCCTCCTTCCTTTATCTATCCGCGAACGCCGCGTTGCGGCGCACGCTGGGCTCAGGGCTGTTCCCGCGAACGCCGCTTTGCGGCGCACGCTTGGCCGCAGGCGCCTATCGCGAGATGAGCTCCGAGTCGGGCTTTTTCGCGAACGCCTTGCAGCGCCGGCTGGTGTTGTGTGACGTGTGAGGGGAGGGGGCATTGGTGTATGCTTTGCCTCTTTGGATTTTTCGCAAGCTAACGTATGTCTCACCAGGTTCTGGCGCGCAAGTGGCGGCCCCGGATATTCCGCGAAATGGTCGGCCAGGAGCACGTTCTCCAGGCGCTGATCAACGCCCTGGACCACGACCGGCTGCATCACGCCTACCTGTTCACCGGGACCCGCGGGGTCGGCAAGACCACCGTCGCGCGCATTCTCGCCAAGTGCCTTAACTGTGAATCCGGCGTCAGCTCGGAGCCCTGCGGCGTCTGTGCCTCCTGCACCGAGATTGCCGAGGGCCGCAGCGTCGACCTGATCGAGGTGGATGCGGCGTCCCGCACCAAGGTCGAGGACACCCGCGAGCTGCTGGAAAACGTGCAGTACGCGCCGACCCGCAGCCGCTACAAGGTCTACCTGATCGACGAGGTACACATGCTCTCCACCAGCAGCTTCAACGCGCTGCTGAAAACCCTGGAAGAGCCGCCGCCCCACGTGATCTTCCTGCTGGCGACTACCGACCCGCAAAAGCTGCCGGCGACAGTGCTGTCCCGCTGCCTGCAGTTCAACCTGAAAAACATGTCGCCGGAGCTGATCGTCGAGCATCTCAAGTACGTGCTGGAGCAGGAGATGGTCAGCTTCGAGGAACCCGCCCTGTGGCTGCTGGGCCGTGCCGCCAGCGGCAGTATGCGCGATGCCCTGAGCCTCACGGACCAGGCGGTTGCCTTCGGCAGCGGCAAATTGGCCGAGGCGGACGTGCGCAGCATGCTCGGGACAGTGGACCTGTCCTTTGTGTATCGCCTGCTGGATGCGGTGGTGGCACAGGACCCCGAAGCGGCCCTGGCCGTGGTCGCGGACATGTCCGAGCACGCGCCGGATTACGGTGGCTCCCTGGAAGAAATGGCCTCGCTGCTGCACCGGGTGGCCGTGGCCCAGGCTGTACCCGCGGCGGTCGACAATGCCTGGGGCGACGCCGACAAGGTGACCGCCTATGCGGGCGCGATGACCGCAGAGGACGCCCAGCTTTATTACCAGCTCGCGGTCACCGGAAAGCGCGACCTGGGCCTCGCTCCCGAGGCGCGCAGCGGCATGGAAATGTCCCTGCTGCGGATGATTGCATTCCGCCCGGCGGGCGTGATCGAAGAAGGTGCTGAGCTGGAGGAGAGCGGCCCGGAGGTGGCCGCCCCGGCAAAAAAGCTTGAAGCCCCGGCCAGGCCGGCAGCCGCCGTGCAGGCCCCGCCGGCGCCGGAAGCGGAACCCGAACCCCAGCCTGAACCAGAACCTGTCATCGAGCCGCCCCCTGTGGCTCCGCAAACGCCGGCGGTGCCGGAACCCCAGGCTGCTCCCGAACCCACGCCCGCACCGGAGCCTGCCCCCGCCGCAGAAGTGTTGCCGCTGGAACCCGCCCGGTGGCCCGACCTGCTGGATCGCCTGGATCTGGGCGGCCTGGTTTACAATGTCGCGTCCCATTGCGAATTGCGGCAGGTCGACGGCGACCAGGCCTGGTTCGTGCTGGATGAGGCCAACGCCTCTCTCTATAACGACAATCACGGCCAGCGGATCGAGACAGCGCTCTCGGCCTACCTGGGGCGTGACATCACGGTGGTCATCGAGCCGGGCCTGCCCCGCTATGAAACGCCCGCCCAGCGTGCGCGCCGGCTGCTGGAGGAGCGCCAGGCCCAGGCCCTGCAGGATATCGAGGCCGACCCCCGGGTGAAGCTCCTGCTGGAGCGATTCGAAGGAAGCATAGACCGCGACTCGGTCACCCCTATCAAACACTGAGGTGCAATGTGAAAGGCAGTCTCACAGACATGATGAAAATGGCCCAGGAAATGCAGCAGAAGATGCTGCAGGCCAAAGAGGAAATGGCCAGCCGCGAGTACGAAGGCCAGGCCGGCGCGGGCCTGGTGAAGGTGGTCATGACCGGCCGCTATGACGTGCGCCGTGTGCAGGTCGACGACGCGGTCCTGGCCGAGGACAAGGAAGTGCTGGAGGACCTGCTCGCTGCTGCCGTTAACGACGCGGTAAAAAAAGTGGAAGAGAGCAACCGTGACGCCCTGGGCAGCATGCTGCCCGGCGATTTCCAGATGCCTTTCCAGTGAGTTTCAGCCCGCTCATAGAGCAGCTTGTGGAGAGCCTGCGCTGCCTGCCGGGGGTGGGCCGCAAGACCGCCCAGCGCATGGCGCTGCACCTGCTGGAACGCGACCGCGAGGCGGCCCTGACCCTGTCCAAAGCGCTGCTGGAAGCCATGGAGGGAGTGGGTCACTGCCAGCGCTGCCGTAACTTCTCGGAGCAGGAACTGTGCGAGCTGTGCTCGGATACCCGCCGCGACGCCGGCACCATCTGTGTGGTCGAATCCCCCGCTGACGTGATCGCGGTGGAACAGAGCGGCAGCTACCGGGGCCAGTACTTCGTGCTGATGGGGCACCTGTCCCCCATCGATGGCATCGGGCCGGAGGATATCGGCCTGGATATTCTCAGGGAGCGCATCCAGCGCGGTGGCGTCTCGGAACTGATTCTCGCCACCAACCCCACGGTGGAAGGTGAGGCCACTGCTTTCTACCTGAGCGAACTGGTGCAGGGTGAGGGCATCAAGATCAGCCGCATCGCCCACGGCGTGCCCCTGGGTGGCGAGCTCGAGTACGTGGATGGCACCACGCTGGCCCACGCCTTCACCGGCCGCAAGGTCATCGACTGACATGAACTACACGCTGATAGAAGACGACGCGGCCCTGGCCGACCTGGTAGACCGACACGTGGGCAGCGACGCCGTGGTGGTGGACACCGAGTTCATGCGACGCGATACCTACTACCCGCAGGCGGCGCTGATCCAGCTGTGCTTTCCCGCGGAGCCCGCGTGCGCCTGGTTGATCGACCCCCTGGCGATCACTGACCTGGAACCCCTGAAGCAGTTGTTCAGGGACGAGCGGGTGATCAAGGTCCTGCATTCCGCCAGCGAGGACCTGGAAGTGTTCCAGAAATTCCTGGGCGTGCTGCCGCTGCCCCTGTTCGATACCCAGCGCGCCGCCGCGTTTGCGGGCCTGGGCTTCAGCCTGGGGTACCGGGCGCTGGTCGAGGCGGTCTCGGGTCTGGAACTGGCCAAGGGCGAGACCCGCTCGGACTGGCTCAGGCGGCCGCTGACGGACAGCCAGCTCGACTACGCGGCGGCCGACGTGGTGCCGCTGCTGCCGGTGTACCGGCACCTGCGGGAGAAGCTCGATGCCACCGGTCGCACCGAGTGGGTGCTCGAGGATGGCGCCACCGCGGCGGCCGAGGCCATGGCGCCCCCGGCGCCGTCCTACCCGAAGGTCAAGTCCGCCTGGAAATTGAAACCGCGCAAGCTTGCGGTGCTGGCGCTGGTCTGTGATTGGCGCGATAACCGCGCGCGGCAGCTCGACAAACCTCGCAGCTGGATCCTTGCCGACAAGGTCTGCCTGGCCGTTGCCGAGCGATCCCCGGCGAACCTGGGGCAGCTTCGCGGGGTTCCCGATATGCCCCAGGCGGTGGTTCGCAAACAGGGTGAGGTGCTGCTCGACCTGATCGGTGAGGCACTGGCACTGGATGAGGGCGAACTGCCGGCGCCGCTGGGGAAGCCCCTCGACAGCGAGCAGCGCGACACCCTCAAGAAACTGAAGCAGGCGGCATCCAGCCTGGCGCGGGAATGGGAAGTCGAGCCCGAGGCCCTGCTGCCCAGCAAGGATTACGAGTTGATGGTGCGCATGGCTAACGGCGAACCGCTGGAACGGCCGACCCGCTGGGGCGGATGGCGCCGGGATACGCTGGTAGCGCCGCTCCTGAAACTGGCGGGCGCGGAGGGCTGAGCCGTGTTGGTGCAGGTCTACCGCAGCCCCCGCAAGCAGGAAATGTACCTCTACGCGGGCAAGACTGACGGTCTGTCCCGGGTGCCGGAAACGCTGCTGGCGCAGTTCGGCGAGCCGGAGCCGGTCATGCTCCTCAACCTCGACGGCAGCCGCAAACTGGCCCGGGCCGACGCCGACCAGGTGGTGGACAGCATTCGCGAGCAGGGCTACTACCTGCAGATGCCGCCGTCACCCCTGGATCGTCGGCGGGACGAGATTTGAACGAGTTCTGGAAGGAGCAGCCTTGAGCGGGTTTTGGGAACAAAAGCCGCTGGCGGAGATGACCGACGCCGAGTGGGAATCCCTCTGCGACGGCTGCGCCCGCTGCTGCCTGCACAAGCTCGAGGACGCGGACAGCGGTGAGGTCTATTACACCCAGGTACGCTGTCGCTACCTGGTCGAGGAGAGCTGCCGCTGCAGCGACTACGCCCACCGCAACGAGCTGATGCCAAACTGCATTGATTTGCGCCGGGAGGACCTGGCAGCGCTGCACTGGCTACCTGCCACCTGCGCTTACCGCTTGCTCTACGAGGGCAAGCCGCTCTACGATTGGCACCCTCTCATCAGCGGTAGCCCCGACAGCGTGCACGAGGCGGGGATATCGATTCGCGGCCGGGCGCTGTCGGACGAGTTCGTGCATCCCGACGGTTACCAGGAACACATTATTCACTGGGTGGACTAGAGATTTGCTGACCCCTGAAAGCTACCAGATGGCCTGGCTGTTCTATATCGGGGCGACCCTGGCGGCGCTGCTGATCCTGTACTTCTGGGTAGGCCCGCGCATGTCCCGCGGCGCACGGCTGGCCTGGGCGCTGCTGCTGGGCGCCCTGGCGCTGACCCCGGCGCACCCGTCCCCCGACATCCAGACCTGGGCGCCGGCCATCTTCGTCACAGGCTTTGAGCTGCTGACCAGCGGCACCGAGGCCGCGGCGCGGCCGCTGCGCTCCCTGCTGATTGCCCTGGCCATGGTGTTCGCCGTGTGCCTGCTGGGCTGGCTGGCGTTTCGCGGCCGCGGTAACGAGCAGGATCCGCCCCCGACCGAGCCGTCCGCGTCCAAATCTTGATTCCACCCGTACCAGTGAGTAGGCTGGCACGTTCATTTTTTGAGGATACCCATCATCATGAAGTTTGAAGGCACTGAGCGCTACGTCGCGACCGAAGACCTGCGCATGGCGGTAAACGCCGCCGTGGAGCTGCAGCGGCCGCTGCTGATCAAGGGCGAACCGGGCACCGGCAAGACCATGCTGGCGGAAGAGGTGGCCGACGCCCTCGGCAAGCCGCTGATCCAGTGGCACATCAAGTCCACCACCAAGGCACAGCAGGGCCTGTACGAGTACGACGCGGTGTCCCGCCTCAGGGATTCCCAGCTGGGCGAGGAAAAAGTCCACGATATCGCCAACTACATCAAGCGCGGCAAGCTCTGGGAAGCCTTCGATTCCGACGAGCAGGTGGTCCTGCTGATCGATGAGGTCGACAAGGCGGACATCGAATTCCCCAACGACCTGCTGGTGGAACTCGATCGCATGGAGTTCTTCGTCTACGAGACCGGCGAAACGATCAAGGCGAAGCATCGCCCGATTATCATCATTACCAGTAACAATGAGAAAGAGCTGCCGGACGCCTTCCTGCGCCGCTGCTTCTTCCACTTCATCAACTTCCCCGATCGCGACACCATGCGCGAGATTGTCGGCGTGCACTACCCGAACATTACCCAGGACCTGGTGCAGGAAGCGATGGAAGTGTTCTTCGACGTGCGCAGCATCCCCGGCCTGAAGAAGAAGCCCTCTACCTCGGAGCTGATCGACTGGCTCAAGCTGCTGATGGCGGACGATATCCCCGACGAGATCCTGAAGGAGCGCGACCCCACCAAGGCGATTCCGCCCCTGTACGGCGCGCTGCTGAAGAACGAGCAGGATGTGCACCTGCTGGAGCGGCTGGCCTTCATGCACCGGCGGGAAATGCGCCAGTAATAGGTGAGCTAGCCCCATGCTGATCAACTTCTTCCACGGCCTGCGCGACGCCGGTGTGCCGGTAAGCACCACGGAGCTCCTGACCCTGCTCGAGGGGCTCAAGCAGCGCATGGCGTTTGCGGACATGGACGACTTCTACTATTTCTCCCGCACCTGCATGGTGAAGGACGAGAAGTACTTCGACCGCTTTGACCGGGCCTTTGGCCTGCACTTCCAGGACCTGGAGGCGCTGGACGACATCATCGAGGCGCTGATTCCGGACGACTGGCTGCGCAGCGAGTTCATGAAGAACCTGAGCGAAGAGGACAAGGCGAAGATCGAGTCACTCGGCGGCCTTGAGAAGCTGATCGAGGAGTTCAAGCAGCGCCTGGAAGAGCAGAAGAAGCGCCACGAGGGCGGCAACAAGTGGATCGGCACAGGCGGCACCTCACCGTTCGGCCAGGAGGGCTACCACCCGGAAGGCATCCGCGTCGGCCCCAACGGCAAGAACAAGAAGGCGGTGAAGGTCTGGGAGAAGCGGGACTACAAGAACCTGGACGACTCGGTCGAGATTGGCACCCGCAACATCAAGATTGCCCTGCGTCGCCTGCGCAAGTTTGCCCGCACGGGCGCCGCTGACGAGCTGGACCTGGACGACACGATCAGCTCGACTGCCCGTAACGCGGGCCTCCTGGATATCAAGATGGTGCCGGAGCGGCACAACGCGGTAAAAGTGCTGCTGTTCCTGGATGTGGGCGGATCGATGGACCCGCACATCAAGGTCTGCGAGGAGCTGTTCTCCGCGGCGCGCACGGAGTTCAAGCACCTGGAATACTTCTACTTCCACAACTTTATCTACGAATCTGTGTGGAAGAACAATATCCGCCGGCACAACGAGCGCACGCCGCTGCTGGACGTGCTGCACAAGTACAGCCATGACTACAAGGTGGTCTTCGTCGGCGACGCCTCGATGTCGCCCTACGAGATTGCCCAACCGGGCGGCAGTGTGGAGCACTGGAACGAAGAAGCCGGCGAACTCTGGATGCGCCGTCTCACGGACGTCTACGACAAGGTGTGCTGGCTCAATCCGGTGCCGGAGGACGAGTGGGAATACACCCAGTCGGTCTCCATGACCCGGCAGCTGGTAGACGGCAAGATGTACCCGCTGACTTTGAAGGGCCTCGAAGAGGCTATGTCCTTCCTCTCCAAGTAATTCGAGTATTTCCAACAGCTTGCTGGCGCTTCACTGAGGTTCGTGCCCGGAAGACGCGCGCGCGGCATGTGGGGCCCTTCTGGGACACGCTAAAAGCATGACGTCCATGTCTCGCTCGGCTGCGGCCATCCATGGCCGCAGACGGTCCCAGAAGGACCCCACACACCGCACGCGCTCCGCCAGTGCCAAATCATGTCCCATTTGATTCTGCTCGCTGCTTAAGATTTCGCGTTGGACGAGGGTGTGAGCTGTGCATCCGTCTTCCCGGACCGTCAACGGCCATGGATGGCCGTTGTCGAGCGAGACATGGACGTCACGCTTTTAGCGCGTCCGGGAAGACGGATGCACAGATCGCACCCGGCGCTACGAAGCATCTCTACAGGTAGGCGATCAGTGCGGCGGTGACGGCCACGTTCAGGGATTCCACGCCGTTCTGCATGGGAATCATGCGCCGCTCGTCCGCCAGTGTCGTCACCGCGTCGGACGGCCCGGACGTCTCATTGCCCAACACATAAATCACCCGCTCGCTGGGTGCTTCGTCAAAAAGCGACTGCTTCGCCGCGGCATCCAGCACACACACCTGATAACCCTTCTCCTGGCAGGCCCTCAGCGCATCAGCCAGTTCCCGGCAACGCACCAGTGGTGCCCTAAACAGGGTTCCGGCGCTGGCTTTCACAGCGAGCGGACCGAGCGCCGCATTGCCTTCCCGGGGCCACAGGATGCCGCTGATGCCGCCGGCCACGGCCGAGCGCACCAACATGCCGGCGTTTTGGGGATTGGTGATACCGTCCGCCGCCAGCAGCCGCGCGGGACTGCCGGTATCGCGGTCGAGGAAGTCCTCTAGGGACGAAAACCCGGGGCAGTGGACGTCGACGGCGACGCCCTGGTCCTGGCTGCCTTTGCGGGAGATGCGTGAGAGTTCTTTCTTGCTGTGGGTGACGATTTCCACGTCGCGCTGGTCGGCCAGGGCGCGCATTTCGTCGAGTATGGGGGCGGGTTTGTTGCTGTCGGCGAGGTGCAGGCGGTAGCAGGTGAGGGTGTCGTCCTGCAGGGCTTCGAGGGCGGGTTTGCGGCCGTAGACGGTGATGACCTGGTCGAAAAACCCGGCCATCAGTGGTCGCTGTCGTCCTCGTAGGGGGCGTGGGCCTTGGCGACTTCGGCGACTTCGCTGGCGGCGGCGCGCATGCGTTCGGCGATGGTTTCGATGTCGGCGCCGGTGACGGGTTTGGTAAACGAGCCGGCGGTGAAGCACAGGGCGGGCAGCTGTTTGCGTGCGAACACGGGTACGGAGATGGCGCTGACTTCGTAGCGGCCGCGGGGGTCGATGCGGTCCAGGTGCACCTGCTCTTCGCACAGGGCGCGCTGGTAGTTCTCGGTGACTTCTTCCAGCTCCGCCAGGTTCCAGGCGTTCTGGATGCGCTTGAGGTCTTCGTGCAGGGCGGCTTCGGCGCAGGTTTTCAGCACGACCTCGTAGCCGCGGGCGCGAATGCCGATCACGGACATCCTGAGGCGCTGGTCGAGCTTCTCGTTGTATTCACCGCGGGCCTCGTGGGCGGCGGTCAGCCAGGCCTGCAGGTGCTTGGCGGGTGACCAGGCGGTGAAACAGGCGCCGATGGGGGCGATGTTGGGCAGGCGCAGCCCCAGCTGGAAGTTGTCGATCAGGTGGCTGGCCTTGCCGTACAGGGCCAGCAGCACCAGGTGGGACTTGGAGCGGCCGGTGACGGCGAAGCCGACGTCGAGGTCGCCCTCCATGGATTCCAGGGCGGGCCGGGCATACTCCAGCACGGGGAACTGGACGAAGGCCGCGTTGCCGGCGGCGATGATGCTGGGGCCCAGGCGGTAGGCCTTGGTCTTGGGGTGCTGCACCAGGAAGCCGTAGGTCGCCATGGTGGTCAGGATGGCGTGGCAGGTGGCCTTGTTGAGGTTGAGGCGCCGGGTCATCTCCGTCAGGCCGAAGGCCTGGTGGGGATTGGCCATCAGCAGGTCCAGGATGGCGAGCGCGCGCGCTGTGGGTTGTGAAAATAAAGCCACGGTACAAAAGTCCTGTTGCGGGCGCCGTGCGAGCGGCGCTGGTCATTTTATGGTTTGAATTATTGAACTTGCCAGATCATACTGCCGCGATGGCAGAGAAATCAATACCGGCCGGGGAGGGGGTAGAGGCGGATGTCACGCTGTTCAGTACCAGCGCCTGCCACCTCTGCGAACGGGCAGAGGCGCTGTTGATGCCCTGGGTGGCCCAGGGCCTGTCGGTCTGCGTGGAAGATATCAGTGAAACGGACGAGCTGTTCGAGCGCTACGGGCTGCTGATACCGGTGCTGCGCCGGCACGACACCGGTGCGGAGCTCCGCTGGCCCTTCGATGCCGAGGGCCTGGCAGGCTTTCTTTCCTGAGGATTACTTCTCGATACCGACGCGCACCGCCAGCACATCGCAGGTGGCGCCGTGCAGCACGCCGTTGGCGGTAGAGCCCATCAGCAGGGCCAGGCCATAGCGGCCGTGGCTGCCCACGACGATCAGGTCTGCCCCCAGTTCCTCGGCCATGCTGTGGATCTCGACCTCGGGCCGGCCCAGCACGATGTGCTGGTTTGACTCGGCGATGTTGCAGTCGGCGGCGAAACTGGCCAGCTGCTGCTTGGCCTGCTGGTGAATCTCCTCCTGGATGCCGGAGAAATCCATCGGGATATCTCCACCGTAGGCAAAACTAAGCGGCTCGATCACGTGAATCACGTGGAGCGTGGCGCCATTGGCGGCGGCCAGCGCCTGTGCGCGTTCCGCTACGGTGGCGGATTCGTCGCTGAGGTCGACGGCCATCAACAGGGTTTTATAGGGGGTGCCCGACTCTGACATGCTGTGCTCCACGCTGTTTTACGTGATTCTTATAACATAGTATGAAAACGGGTAACCCTGTTCTGTGTCAATGTCGCCATACCTGCTCATCGGGATTATTTTGCTGGTCGCCCTCGCGCCCCTGTGGAACGCGCTGCCCAGCCGGCGCCAGCGCGAGCTTGCCAGGCTGCGCCAGGCCGCTGCCAGTTCGGGCCTGTTCGTGAAGCTGGAAGATGATGGGGGCGTGTTTTACGGCTGTGCACGCCAGCGCGGCGACGAGCCCACGGCCCCCGCGGCGCTGCGCCGGGAGCCCTCGGGCTGGGTATTTGAGCAGGGAAACTGGCCTCCGCCCCGCCAGGCACTGCTGGCGGAATTACCGGAAGCTGTGATGCAGGTACGGGAAGATATGCGCGGAGTTGGTGTATTTTGGGACGAGCGGGGCAGCCCGGAAGACGTTGCGGCGATCGCCGGTGTACTCCGGAAACTGCTGGGCCGTAGCTGGTAGCGGCGCGAGGAATGGGAAAGGGTTTTTCTTGACCGCCGCGGAGACAGCACTTATATATGTCGCCTTTTTGCGCCGGGTCATCCCGGGCGCAATCCGGAAATAGCAAGGAAGGTATGGGCAAGTCACTGGTCATCGTCGAGTCGCCGGCAAAAGCCAAGACGATCAACAAGTACCTGGGTTCCGACTACGTCGTGAAATCCAGCGTCGGCCATATCCGCGATCTGCCCACGGCCGGCAGCGGCAAGCCCGTGGACCCGAAGGAGCGCGCCCGCCAGGCCGCCAAAACCCGCAAGATGAGCCCGAAGCAGAAAGCGGCACACCGGGCCAAAAAGAACCGCGAGCAGCTGGTTCGGCGCATGGGCATCGACCCGGACAAGGACTGGAAAGCCCAGTACGAGATCCTGCCCGGCAAGGAAAAAGTCGTAAACGAGCTCAAGAAGCTCGCCGAGAACGCCGACACCATCTATCTCGCCACTGACCTCGACCGCGAGGGTGAGGCCATCGCCTGGCACCTGCGCGAGGCTATCGGCGGTGGCGAGGATCGCTACAAGCGGGTCGTGTTCAACGAGATTACCAAGCGCGCCATCCAGGAAGCCTTCGAGGAACCCGGTGAGCTCGATACGGATCGGGTCAACGCCCAGCAGGCGCGCCGCTTCCTCGACCGGGTCGTGGGCTACATGGTGTCGCCCCTGCTCTGGTCGAAGATTGCCCGCGGCCTGTCCGCGGGACGGGTGCAATCGGTGGCGGTGCGTTTGCTGGTGGAGCGCGAGCGCGAGATTCACGCCTTCATCCCGGAAGAGTTCTGGGAGCTGCACGCCGACCTGAAGGACGGCAAGGCCAAGGACATTCGCTTCCAGGTGGTGCGCCAGTCGGGCGAGAAGTTCCGCCCCGACAACGAAACCGACGCGATGGCCGCGGTGGCGGCGCTGGAAGGCGCCGACTACAAGGTCCTGTCCCGGGAAGACAAGCCCACCCAGTCAAAGCCGCCCGCCCCCTATATCACCTCAACGCTGCAGCAGGCCGCCAGCACGCGGCTGGGCTTCAGCGTCAAGAAGACCATGATGCTGGCCCAGCGCCTGTATGAAGCCGGTTACATCACCTACATGCGGACCGACTCCACCAACCTGAGCCAGGACGCGGTCAACGCCTGCCGGGACTACATCGGCAGCAATTTCGCGAAGGACTACCTGCCGGAAGCCCCCAACCGCTACAGCTCCAAGGACGGCGCCCAGGAGGCCCACGAGGCCATCCGCCCCTCCGACGTCGCGGTGAAGCAGAGCGCCCTGCAGGGCATGGAGCGCGACGCCGAGCGCCTGTACGAGATGATCTGGCGCCAGTTCGTGGCCTGCCAGATGACGCCGGCCCGCTACCTGTCCAGCACGGTGACGGTGGCGGCGGGCGATTTCGAGATGACCGCCAAGGGTCGCATCGTCCAGTTCGACGGTTTCACCGCGGTGCAGCCGGTGGCGGGCAAGCGCGCCGAAGATATCGAGCTGCCTGACCTGAAGGAAGGTGACGGCCTCGAGCTGATCAAGCTGGACCCCAGCCAGCACTTCACCAAGCCGCCGCCCCGCTACGGCGAGGCCAGCCTGGTGCGGGAGCTGGAAAAGCGTGGCATCGGCCGGCCCTCCACCTACGCGTCGATCATCTCGACGATCCAGGAGCGGGGCTATGTGCGCCTGGAGAACAAACGCTTCTACGCGGAGAAGATGGGCGACATCGTCACCGAGCGGCTGACCGAGAGCTTCCCCAACCTGCTGGATTACGGCTTCACCGCAGAAATGGAAGAGCACCTGGACGAAATTGCTGAAGGCAATCTCGCCTGGCACCAGCTGCTGGACGAGTTCTACGCCGACTTCAGCGCCAAGCTGGCCCAGGCGGAGCAGGACGAGGACGGCATGCGGCGCAACGAGCCGACCATGACCGACATCTCCTGTGAGAAGTGCGGTCGTGACATGCAGGTACGCACCGCCAGCACCGGGGTGTTCCTGGGCTGCTCCGGCTACGCCCTGCCGCCCAAGGAGCGCTGCAAGCACACCATCAACCTGGTGCCCGGCGACGAGGCCATCAGCGAGGACGCGGACGAGGAGGCGGAATCCCGCCAGCTTCGCACCCGCCACCGCTGCCCCAAGTGCAACACGGCCATGGACAGCTACCTGATCGACGAGAAGCGCAAGCTGCATGTCTGCGGCAACAACCCGGACTGCGACGGCTTCGAGGTCGAGGAGGGCGCCTTCCGCATCAAGGGCTACGACGGCCCGGTGATCGAGTGCGACAAGTGTGGCTCGGATATGCAGCTCAAGACCGGCCGCTTCGGCAAGTACTTCGGCTGCACCAATGAGGCCTGCAAGAACACCCGCAAGCTGCTGCGCAACGGCGAACCGGCGCCGCCCAAGATGGACCCGGTGCCGATGCCGGAGCTGGCCTGCGAGAAGGTCGAGGATACCTACGTGCTGCGGGACGGCGCGGCCGGCCTGTTCCTGGCCGCCAGCCAGTTCCCCCGCAACCGTGAGACCCGGGCGCCGTTCCTCGATGAACTGCTGCCCCACAAGGACGAGATCGATCCCAAGTACGCGTTCCTGTTCTCGGCGCCGGTCGAGGACAACAAGGGCAACCGGACCCAGATCCGCTTCAGCCGCAAGACCAAGGAGCAGTACCTGATGACCGAGGTCAAGGGCAAGGCGACGGGCTGGCGGGCCTTCTACAACGACGGCAAGTGGGTGGAAGAGATTCCTGCGCCGAAGAAAAAAGCCGCCAAGAAGAAAGCCCCTCGCAAGAAGAAGGCGGCCGGCTCCCGGGCGTGAGCACCTGCCGCAGCCGCGCCAACGAGAAGCTCTACCACGCGGCCATTCTCATCCGTATGCTCGGCGCCGAGCTGGCCCGGGAAGAACTGCCGGCGCGGGTGGTGCTGGAAGCCGTCGGACAGGCCGTGCGCCACCACCTGCTGGACGCCTACGGCTGGTTCCTGCTGGAACTGGCCGAAGCCAGTGACCTGCCTGCCGAGCCCCCGCACGATATCGATGCACTGCGCCAACTCGTGGCCCTGCAGGAGCCCCTGCGCGGCGAACTGGTGGAGCTGACGACCCTGGAGCAGGGGGGCTGGTTGGCGTCACTGCGGGCCCTTCCGACCGCCAGGGGCCCCGCCAGTACGGGGGGCGACCTGCTGGTGGTGGCGGAACAGGGCTGGAGCGAGGCCCAATTGCGGGAATGGCACGATCAACTGGCGGATTTGATCGATAGAATCGGTCATGGCCTCGATGAGTGGTAGTTGATACACTGCTCGAAGGCCCACCCAAGACGAGGTAGTTAGTGTCCTCATCCTTTCTTGAAATCGTGGAAATGCCCAACGGCGATATCGTACTCCAGCGCTCTGATGACGACGGCGAACCGCTAGTAGTCATTCAGTTTTCCGAGGAGTCCCGCGTCTACCTGATGGATGGCACCCTGGAAGTGGCTCGCGCCATGATCCAGGCGGGTATCCAGGCCGCGGCGCAGATGGCCGACCAGGGCGAAATCGAGGTGACGGAAGAGCACGTGGCCGAGCAGCCGCGGGTACTTCACTGACCTTTGCTAGCTTTTGTTAGCCCTGTTCTCCTAGGTCAGTTCAGGCTGTAGAGAGCAGGCGTCACAGACAGGGCCCAATCGGGGCCTGCACATAACATACCTTTCCATGGCGCTAGGAGCGCCGTAGCACGCCGACGCTAATCCCCTCAATCGCGAAGTCCTGCGCCTGCAGGTCCACCTCGATGGGCTGGTAGTCCTGGTTCTCAGGCAGCAGCTGCAGGAACTGGGGGTTCTTACCCCGCTTCAGGCGCTTCACCGTGACCTCGTCGTCGATGCGCGCGACCACGATATCGCCGTCGTGGACATCGGTGGTGCGATGCACCGCCAGCAGGTCCTCGTCGAAGATGCCGATCTCGATCATGCTGTCCCCCTGCACGCGCAGGAAGTAGTCTGCGGCGGGCTTGAAGAACGAGGAGGGCATGCTGCAGTAGTCCTCGATGTGCTCCTGGGCCAGCACCGGGCTGCCCGCGGCCACCCGGCCGACGATGGGAATACCCTCGCTTTCCGGCAGACGGATACCCCTGGAGGCCCCGGCTACCATCTCGATCGCGCCCTTGCGGGCCAGCGCCTTGAGGTGCTCCTCGGCGGCGTTGGCGGACTTGAAGCCCAGTTCCCGGGCAATATCCGCCCGCGTCGGCGGGTAGCCCGTATCCTCGATGTACTGGCGAATCACCGCCAGCACCTGCTCCTGTCGTTGGGTGAGCTTTTCCATGACTGCCCCCGGGGCTGTTTATCTATACAGTTGCTGTGATTATATACAGTAAGGAGGTCGGGGCAAGCGGGAATTCCGACCCGCCTGTGGGCCAGGAAAGTAATTGACAGTAATAACTGGAGGAATCCGCAGGCAAGCGCCTGCAGCGCGGAAGTTGGGGTAGGGCGGTCGCCTGGTCTAGAAGTCCTCGACGCCGTTCATGAACTCCGGCTCGATGTTGTTCAGCGGTCCGCTCCAGTCTTCCGGGTGGAAGGGCAGGTCCGGATCCGAGAACTCCTCACCATCGAGTTCGAACGGGTTGCGCCAGTCTTCGGGTTCCTCCACGGCTACCAGCAATAATTCGCGCCAGGAATCCAGGTCGTACTCGCTGACTTCGCCGTCGATATGCTGCGTTTCGACGAGCAGCGCTTCAGGGTCCCACGCCACGACTTCAAAGGTGGCGCCGGTCTGCAGGTCCTTGTACCAGGCCCCTACTCTGGGCCCAAGCATCTTCATGAAAAAACACTCCAGCGGGGTGCGTGAAACTCAAACATATCCAGCGCGGATGGGGCTGTCCATTATTCGCATTTGCTCTAAAAACTGGCATTGCAAATGAGCGTTTTGTCTAATGCTGGAAAGACTTCTGCAAATTCAATAGCTTAAAAACAGGCCATTTCAGGACGCTTTCGAAGGCCGGGTGTTTTAAGCTTTTATGGGATTAAACCGGGGGTTGCACATGACAATTTCGTATAACCGAGACACCGGATTGTGAAACAGTCGACAGTGCCAATGACGCTAAATTGCGGGGGGTAGTTCCATGACAGAACTGGCGATCGTCGGGGGTACGGGACTCAACCACCTCGAGGGCCTGAAAGTGGTGGCGGAGCATGCCGTGGACACGCCTTTCGGGCCGCCCTCGGGTCCGGTGGTGGAAGGTATCTATGCCGGTCAGCGGTGCCTGTTCCTGGCGCGGCACGGAACACCCCACAGCATCGCGCCACACCTGATCAACTACCGGGCCAATATCTGGGGCCTGAAGAGCCTGGGTGCGACTGCCGTGATCGGCGTCAACGCTGTGGGAGGCATTCGGCCGGAGCTGGTGCCGGGGAGCCTCGTCATTCCAGACCAGCTGGTGGATTACACATGGGGCCGGGAGCACACGTTCTACGACGGTCAGCGCTTCGACGGTGATCTGGGTGAGCTGGACCACATCGATGTCACCGAGCCCTATGACGGTGTCCTGCGCCGCGCCCTGATCGACAGCGCCACGGCGGCGGTGCTCACCTGTGAGTCATCCGGCACCTATGCCGTCACCCAGGGCCCGCGTCTGGAAACCGCGGCCGAGGTGCGGCGGCTGGCGCAGGACGGCTGTGATGTGGTGGGGATGACCGGCATGCCGGAGGCGGCGCTGGCGATGGAATGCGGCCTGGCCTACGCCAGCCTGTGCCTGGTGGTGAATCCCGCCGCGGGTCTTGGCGATGAGCCGATCACCCTGGATAGCATGCGCGCCGCCCTGGAACAGGGCGCCGACCAGGTGGGGCGGCTGCTCGAAGTGCTGCTGGTCAGCGGGCGCTGGCGAGATCCGGGTTATCCGGGGTGATGAAGGGCTCGAATTCGTGACGGCTGACCCGGATCACGATGCCCACCAGCGGGTGGTCGATGTAGTGCAGTTCACCGCTGCGCATGCGGCGGCTCTGCTGTAGCAACACCCCGTGGCGGAACGGGTAGTCCACGACGGGTTCCGCCAGGAAGGCCTGCACCGCCTCGTCGCTGACCGGCTCGTGCAGGCGTTCCTCACCCTCGCCCTCGTCGGCAAATGCTTCCGCTT
The DNA here is from genome assembly GCA_965601975.1 of Halieaceae bacterium. Classification (GTDB taxonomy): domain Bacteria; phylum Pseudomonadota; class Gammaproteobacteria; order Pseudomonadales; family Halieaceae; genus JANQIO01. The sequence continues at coordinate 2,909,216 of OZ271856.1, read as the reverse complement.
CAGCATCGAACACCTCGGGCGGCGGCTCGGCGACCACCAGGGTCTCCACCGGCTCGAATCGCTCCAGGTCTTCGTCGGCGTCCTCCGGGACGTCCGGGGAATCCATCGGATCCTCTGTGCCGGTTTCCCCCGCCGGCGGCTCGGCTTCCGGGCCCGGTATGACGGGTATGATGCCCAGCCAGTCTTCGGTTACATCGACCTGGAAGGCGAACTCCGGCTCCGGCTCCGGTTCCACCGGTAGCGGCGGACGCGGCATGCGCCAGCCGGCGGTGGTGGGGTCGGCGTCCAGATAGTTGCCGCCGGTATTCAGCCACAGGTTGGTGGCGATATGCAGGTAGCGGCCGCTGTACAGCAGGACGCTGCCCTGCAGCTCCGGGTAGTCGCCGAAGCGGGTAGACCCGTCGATGATCAGCGGCAGGCTGTCCTCGCGGCTGCTCATGCGCTGCAGCCAGGCCTGGTGGAACAGTACTTCCAATCCGGCACTGGCTTCGATGCGCCGGCGCTGGCTGTTCAGTTCGCGCTGCTCGGCGGGCAGCGGCACCCGCTGGCGCGGCACCTCGAAATCGACCAGGGATTCCAGTTCCAGCGCCGGCTGACGCAGCTGCTGTTTATTACTGTAGTCGCGCCACAGTTCGTTGACGGTGCGCTCCCACATCAGGTCGAACCTGGGAGGCGGGATGGTTTCTTCCACGGTGACCAGCCGGTACTCGCGGTCACCGGCAATGGCGAGAGGCTCGCTTTCCAGGAAGCGCCGGCGCTCGGGGTAGGCCAGCTCCGGTAGCAGCGGCCAGCGCTCGCTGAGGGCCGCCTCGGGATCGCGGTTGGCGAGGATCATCAGCTCGACGCGGTACCAGCCGTCGCCTTTGTCCTCGTCCTGGGCGGCCGCCAGCAGCGGGCACAACAGGGCGAGGGCGACCAGAGTCGCCCGCTTCAAGCGGCCGCCTCGGCGGTCTGTTCCGACAGGTGCTGCAGCAGGTCGCTGACGAATGCGAAACGCTCCTCGTAATCCGGTAGCTCAACGTCGAAGCGCAGCCGGTTGCCCTTCACCAGCCGGTAGGCCTCGGGCTGTGACTGCACCAGTTTGACCAGGGCAAGGGGGTCGACTGCGGTCTTGTCCGCGAAGTCGAAATGGCCGCCCCGGTCTCCAGCATCAATTTTCTGGATTCCCAGGCTGGCCGCCAACAGTTTTGTTTGGGTAATTTTGAACAGGTTCCGGGTGGGGGTGGGCAGCAGGCCGAAGCGGTCGATCATCTCCACCTGCAGGTCCTTGAGCTCCGCATCGTTGGCAGCGCCGGCAATTCGCTTGTACAGCACCAGGCGCGTGTTGATGTCCGGCAGGTAGTCGTCCGGGATCAGCGCCGGCAGGCGCAGGTTGACCTCGGTCTGTGATTCCCCGATGTCGTCGGCGTCGGGAATCTCGCCCCGCTGCAGGGACTTGACGGCCCGTTCGAGCATTTCCATGTACAGCGAATAGCCGACACTCTGGATCTGGCCGCTCTGCTCCTCACCCAGCAGCTCGCCGGCGCCGCGAATTTCCAGGTCGCTGGTGGCCAGCAGGTAGCCGGCCCCCAGGTCGCCCGCGGCCTCGATGGCCTCCAGTCGCTTCTGGGCGTCATCGGTGACGGCCGAGGCCGGCGGGCACAGCAGGTAGGCATAGGCCTGGTGATGGGAGCGGCCCACCCGGCCCCGCAGCTGGTGCAGCTGGGCCAGGCCGAACTTGTCGGCCCGGTCGATGATGATGGTGTTGGCGTTGGGCACGTCGATGCCCGTCTCGATAATCGTGGTGCACACCAGGATGTGGTAGTCCTGGTGGTAGAACGCCCGCATGGCCTGTTCCAGCTGCTGCTCGCGCATCTGCCCGTGGGCGACACCGATGCGCAGTTCCGGCACCAGCTCCTGCAGCTTGCGGGCGGTTTCCTCGATATTGCGCACCTCGTTGTGCAGGTAGTAGACCTGGCCGCCGCGCAGGGTCTCCCGCAGGATCGCTTCCTTGACCAGGCCGATGTTGTGTTCGCGCACGAAGGTCTTGATAGACAGGCGCCGGGCGGGCGGGGTGGCGATGATCGACAGGTCGCGCATGCCGCCGAGCGCCATGTTCAGGGTCCGCGGGATCGGCGTCGCAGTCAGCGTGAGGATATCCACTTCCGCGCGCAGGGCCTTGATAGTGTCCTTCTGCTTGACGCCGAAGCGGTGCTCCTCGTCGATGATCAGCAGGCCCAGGTCCGTGAATTTCACGTCCCCCTGCAGCAGCTTGTGGGTGCCGATGAGAATATCGACCTTGCCGTTTTCCAGGCGCTTGATGACCTCGCGCTGTTCCTTCGCGGTCTTGAAGCGCGACATGACCTCGACGTTGACCGGCCAGTCGGCGAAGCGGTCGCAGAAGGAGTTGTAGTGCTGCTGGGCCAGCAGGGTGGTGGGCACCAGCACGGCCACCTGCTTGCCGGCGCGGGTGGCCAGGAAGGCCGCCCGCATCGCCACCTCGGTCTTGCCGAAGCCGACGTCGCCGCAGACCAGCCGGTCCATGACGCCGGGGCCGCACATGTCGCCCTCGACGGCGTGGATGGCTTCGGCCTGGTCCGGCGTCTCCTCAAACGGGAATCCCGCCACGAATATTTCGTACTCGTCTTCCGGGTCCGGAAATTCGAAGCCCTCGCGAGCCTCGCGCTTGGCGTAGATCTCCAGCAGCTCCGCCGCCACGTCGTTGACCTTTTCCCGGGCCCGCTTGCGGGCCTTCTCCCACTGGTCGGACCCGAGCCGGTGCAGGGGCGCCAGGTCCGGGTCCGCACCCGAGTAGCGGCTGATCAGGTGCAGGGAGGCCACCGGGACAAAGAGCTTGTCGCCGCCGGCGTATTCAAGGGTAATGAAGTCCGTGAGCTGGTCGTCCACCTCCAGGGCTTCCAGGCCCAGGTAGCGGCCGACCCCGTGTTCGATGTGCACCACCGGCACCCCGGGGCGCAGCTCGTTGATGTTCTTGTAGGCGTTGGCGGCAATCGCCGCGGCATCTTCCCGGCGCCGGCGCTGGGCGACCCGGTTGCCGAACAGCTGGGATTCGCAGATCAGGGTCGGCAGGCCCGGGCCCTGGTAGAGGCCGCGGTCGATAGGCGCGGTGGTGATTGCGAACGCGGCGCCGCTGTCGAGGAACTGCTGCCAGCTGTCCGCGGCATGGGGCTTGAGCCCGTGCCGGCCCAGGGATTCCAGCAGGATTTCGCGGCGCCCGGCGCTCTCAGCACAGAGCAGGATCGGCGCGTTGTGCTGCTCGATAAACTGTTCCAGCTGGTCCAGCGGCGAATCCGCGTGGCTGTCGGGGCTCAAATCCGGCGGCAGCGCCAGCGGCAGCGCGTGGTGAACCGGGGAGTCGGCCTCCAGCTTCAGTTCCAGCACGCCCCGGGCCTTGAACTGCTGGTACAGCTCCTCGGTGGGGATGAACCCCTCCCGCGGCGGCAGCAGCGGCCGGCGCGGGTCGATGCCGTACTCCTCAAAGCGGTCCTGTACCTCGGCCCAGAACAGGCTGGCTGCGCCGAAGTGGTCGCCCAGCATGACCACGCTCGAGTCCTCGGGCAGGTAATCCAGCAGGCTGTCGCACGAATCGTAGAACAGCGGCAGGTAGTATTCGCAACCCCCCGGAGCGCGCCCGGCTTTGATCTCCGTGTACATGGGGCAGGCATCGTGGTCCACGTCGAAGCTGGCGTACCAGTTCTGCTGGAAGCGGTGGATGGTCTCCCGGGTCAGGGAGAACTCGCGCGCCGGCAGGAGCTTGATTTCCCGCACCTTGTCGATGGTGCGCTGGGTCTCCGGGTCGAAGGTGCGCAGGGTCTCGATTTCGTCATCGAGAAGATCCAGGCGAAACGGGACATTCGACCCCATTGGGAAGATATCCAGCAGGGAACCGCGCTGGGCAAACTCGCCGTGTTCGTAGACCGTGTCGACGCTGCGGTAGCCGGTGCGCTCCAGGTCGCGCCGGAAGGCAGCCGCGTCCAGGGACTGGCCCACTTCCAGCAGCAGGCTGTTGCCGGCCACGTACTCCCGCGGTGGCAGGCGGTGCATGAGGGTCGGGACCGGTACCACGAGAATCCCTTTCCGCAGCCGCGGCAGGTGGAACAGGGCATGCAGGCGTTCAGAGACGATGTCCTGGTGCGGCGAGAAGTTGTCGTAGGGCAGGGTTTCCCAGTCCGGGAACACCAGTACATCTCGCGGCTCGGCGTCCCGCAGGTAGAACTCCAGCTCCCGCACCAGGTTGTTGGCGCTCTGGGAGTCGGGGGTGACCACCAGCTGGAAGGCGCTGCGCTCGGCCAGCTCCGCCAGCAGGCGTGCCGGTGCGCTGCCGGGGGTCGGCCCCAGCGCGGTGCGGGAACCGGGATCCAGCGGCCAGTTCAGGCTGTCCAGGAGGTCGCGAAACATAGAAGAAATCAGCGGGCCAAAAAGCAAGGGGGCGCTATTGTAGCCAGCTTGCGCGACCCCCACCATATGAAGATAATACGCGCCACTTCAGCACCCGGTCTCGACCCGAAGGAATCCCATGCTTACCGAACGCACACGCCCCCGTCCCGACGACTATTTCAAGGACTGGAAAGAGCGTGAAGCGCTGGCGGAGGCCATGATCCCGCTGGTGGGCAAGCTCTCCCGGGAAAACTCCGTCAAGACCTATATCTACGGCCGCTCCCTGGTCAATCGCTCGGTGCTCGACATCATGCAGGACCATCGCTACGTGCGGCAGGTGGAGCGCAACGAGCTGTCGGAGAAGGAAACCTACCCGGTGATCAAGGCCCTGGCGAGCCTCGACCTGGGTACCGCCCACATCGACGTGGGACGCATCGCGGTGGGCTACGAGAAAGACGGCAAGCCCGCGGGCCTGTCCGTCAAGAAATACGTCAAGCAGCAGGTCGCCGACCTGATCGGCAGCAACGCCAAACCCATCGACAAGCCGCGTGACGTGGTGCTGTACGGCTTCGGCCGGATCGGGCGCCTGATGGCACGGCTGCTGGTCGAGAAGGCCGAGGGTGGCGATACCCTGCGCCTGCGCGCGGTGGTGGTCCGCAAGGGCAAGGCCGCCAACGACCTGGTGAAGCGCGCCACGCTGCTGCAGCGGGACTCGGTGCACGGTCCCTTCAGCGGCACGATCCGCGTCGACGAGGAGCACAACTCCTTTGTCGCCAACGGCAATGAGATCAAGGTGATCTACGCCGACGCCCCGGACGAGATCGATTACACCCAGTACGGGATCGAAAACGCCATCATCATCGACAACACCGGCATGTGGCGGGACGTCGACGGGCTGTCGCGGCACCTCAAGTCAAAAGGCGTGGCCAAGGTCATCCTCACCGCCCCCGGCAAGGGCGATATGAAGAACATCGTTGCGGGCATCAACAACGACGAGATCAAGGCGGATGACACCCTGATTTCGGCGGCGTCCTGCACCACCAATGCAATTGCGCCGCCGCTCAAGGCGCTCGATGATGAGTTCGGCATCGTCCAGGGTCACGTCGAGACGGTGCACGCCTACACCAACGACCAGAACCTGATCGACAATTACCACAAGGCCGACCGTCGCGGCCGCAGCGCGCCACTGAACATGGTGCTGACCGAGACGGGCGCCGCCACGGCGGTCGGCAAGGTGCTGCCCCAACTGGCGGGCAAGCTCACCGGCAACGCGATTCGCGTGCCCACGCCGAATGTGTCCATGGCGATCCTGAATCTCACGTTTACGCGCGAGACCAACGTGGAAGAGGTGAAGGAGTACCTGCGCCGCATGGCCCTGCACTCGCCCCTGCGCAAGCAGATCGACTACTCCAACTCGCCGGAAGTGGTGTCCACGGACTTCGTGGGCTCTCGCCATGCCTGTGTCTTCGATGCTGAGGCGACGATCGTCAGCGGCACCCAGGCCACCCTGTATTTCTGGTACGACAACGAATTCGGCTACAGCTGCCAGGTGCATCGCATCCTTGAGCAGATGGCCGACGTTCACTACGCGGTCTATCCCGCAAACGACTGAACCAGAGCTCCGGGGCGCTCCGTAGGGGGGACACGTAGGGGGGACAGTTAACTTAATTGCCACCTGACTTCACCGCCAGCTGGGCGTGCGGCAGCAATTAAGTAAACTGTCCCCGTTCGGCAGCTCCCTGAAACTGTCCCCGTTCGGCAGCTCCCTGCGGAAGCACCCCAACAAAAAACTGAGACAAATCAGTGGCTAAACGGGCTGACTTATAGCGCAGCAAGACCGTATTCCGTATAATGCGCGCGGCTCTCGGGGATGCGGTATGAGCCGACATATCAAGCAGTTGTTAAGAACAGGCAAAACAAATGATCAAGCTGAAGCGGGGGCTGGAAATTCCGATTTCCGGCAGGCCACGGCAGGAGATAGATAGTGCCCCGGTGGCACGCTCCGTTGCCCTGGTAGGTTTCGATTACGTCGGCATGAAGCCGACCATGGATGTACAGGTTGGTGACCAGGTAAAACTGGGACAGATCCTATTCACCGACAAGAAAACCGAGGGGGTGATCTACACCTCGCCGGCGGCGGGTACCGTCTCCGCCATCAATCGCGGCGCCAAGCGCGTGCTCCAGTCGGTGGTCATCGACCTGTCCGAGACTGAGTCCGCGCCGGACCAGTACGAGAGCTTTCCCAGTTTCAGCGCCGACGCCGCCCGCCAGCTGGATGCCGGCACGGTGCGCGAGCAGCTGGTGAAATCCGGACAGTGGACCAGCCTGCGCACGCGCCCGTTCAGCAAGGTGCCGGCGCCTTCCAGCGAAGCCGCCGCTATTTTCGTCAACGCCATGGACACCCAGCCGCTGGCGGCGGATCCCGCGGTCGTCATCGCCGGGCAGGGTGAAGCCTTTGCCCTGGGCCAGGATCTGCTGGCCGGACTGACGGCCGGCAAACTCTACGTCTGTGCTGCGCCTGGAGCGGACCTGCCGGTGGGCACCGCGTCCAATATCCAGGCAGAAGTGTTCTCCGGGCCGCATCCCGCGGGCCTGCCCGGCACCCATATTCACCACCTGGATCCGGTGGGTCCCGGCAAGACCGTCTGGACCGTCGGCTACCAGGATGTGATCGCCATCGGCCGCCTGTTCCTCGACGGCAAGCTCTACACGGACCGGGTCATCGCCCTGGGCGGTCCGCAGGTCGAAGACCCGCGCCTGCTTCGCACCCGCGTGGGCGCAGACCTGCAGGCGCTCTGCGCAGGCCAGGTCAAGGAAGGCAGCAATCGCATCATTTCCGGCTCGGTACTGGGCGGCCGTCGCGTATCCGGCGGCACGGCCTACCTGGGCCGCTACCACAACCAGGTGACGGTGCTATTGGAAGGCACCCACCGCGAGCTGCTGGGCTGGCTGTCCCCGGGTGCCAACAAGCACTCGAACCTGCCCATTTACCTGAGCAAGCTGATGCCCGGCAAGCTGCTGGACATGACCACCAACACCAACGGCAGCGAGCGTGCCATCGTGCCGGTGGGCTCCTATGAAGACGTGATGCCCCTGGACGTGCTGCCGACCCAGTTGCTGCGTGCGCTGGTGGTCGGCGACACGGAAATGGCCCAGGCCCTGGGTTGCCTGGAACTGGAAGAAGAAGATCTGGCGCTGTGCACCTACGTGTGCCCCGGCAAGTACGAGTATGGTCCGATCCTGCGCGATAACCTGACTCGCATCGAGAAGGAGGGTTAAGTTTCATGCGTAAGTTTTTCGATAGTATCGAGCATCACTTCCAGGAAGGCGGCAAGTTTGAGAAGTATTACGCCCTCTACGAAGTGTTCGACACGTTCCTGTATTCGCCGTCGTCCACCACCAAGACCACGGCCCACGTGCGCGACGGCATCGACCTGAAGCGCATCATGATAACCGTGTGGCTGGCGACGTTCCCGGCCATGTTCTACGGCATGTGGAACCTGGGGTTCCATGCAAATACGATTTTGGCTGCCGGATCTGGAGCCATCAATGACTGGCACTGGCCCATCATCAGCTGGCTGGGCGCCACCGATCCAGGCAGCTGGCTGGACAACCTGATATTCGGCGCGGTGTATTTCATTCCGATCTATGCCGTGACCTTCATCGTCGGCATCGCCTGGGAAATCCTTTTCGCCATCAAGCGCGGCCACGAGGTGAACGAGGGCTTCTTCGTGACCTCCGTGCTGTTCGCCCTGATCTGCCCCCCGGACATTCCCCTGTGGCAGGTGGCCATGGGCATCAGCTTCGGCGTCGTCATCGGCAAGGAAGTGTTCGGCGGCACCGGCAAGAACTTCCTCAACCCGGCGCTGACCGGCCGCGCGTTCCTGTACTTCGCCTACCCGGCGCAGATTTCCGGTGACGCGGTATGGACCGCCGTGGACGGCTATACCGGCGCCACGGCGCTCTCCATCGTCGCCTCAGAGGGCATGGAGGCACTGAAGGAGACGATGACGCTTGGGCAGGCCTTCATTGGCAACATCCACGGCTCCATCGGCGAGACCTCGACCCTGGCCATCCTGCTGGGCGGTGTGCTGATGCTGTATACCCGGGTCGCCTCCTGGCGCATCGTGCTGGGCGTGTTCCTCGGCATGGTGTTCCTGTCCAGCCTCTTCAACTTCGTGGGCAGCGACAGCAACCCGGCCTTTGCCATGCCCTGGTACTGGCACCTCACCGTCGGCGGCTTCGCCTTCGGCATGATCTTCATGGCCACCGACCCGGTGTCGGCGGCGATGACCAATGTCGGCAAGATCTGGTTCGGCGTATTGATCGGCGTGATGACGGTACTGATCCGGGTGGTCAACCCGGCTTTCCCGGAAGGCATCATGCTGGCCATCCTGTTCGCCAACCTGTTTGCACCCCTGATTGACCACTTCGTGGTGCAGGCCAATATCAAGAGGAGGCTGGCACGTGTCGGGTAAAGATACTGTAGGAAAAACCATCGGCGTCGCCCTGGCGCTGTGCATCGTCTGCTCCATCATGGTGTCGGCGGCAGCCGTCGTCCTCAAGCCTCGCCAGGAGGCCAATGTGCTGGAAGATCGCCAGCGCAACATCCTCGCCGCTGCCGGCATGCTGGAAGAGGGCGTGCCGCTCTCGGAGCAGTTTGCCAATGTCACGCCGCGGATAGTGGACCTGCGCACCGGCCGTTTCAGCGATGAACGCGACAGTGAGAGCTTCGAGCCGGTTCAGGCCGCCAAGGATCCGGCCCAGTCCAGTCGCATGGACGACGGGCGAGATACGGCCAGGATCGGCCGACGCGAGGACTTCGGCATCGTCTACATCGTCGGCGACCCCATGCAGCCCGACAACGTGATCATCCCGGTGCGCGGCGCCGGCCTGTGGGGCCAGATGTACGGCTTCCTGGCGCTGGAGGGAGACATCAAGACCGTGGCCGGCATCGGCTTCTACGAACACAAGGAAACCCCGGGACTGGGCGGCGAGATCGACAATCCTCGCTGGAAGAGCCTGTGGCCCGGCAAGAGAGCATTTCGCGACGGTGAGGTGGCCATTGAAGTCATCAAGGGCACAGCCAATAGAGAAGGCCCGATGGCCGCATACCAGGTCGACGGCCTGAGCGGTGCCACCCTGACCACGCGCGGCGTTAGTAACCTGGTGCAGTTCTGGTTGGGCGACGACGGCTACGGGCCGTTCCTGTCCAACCTCAAGGCGGGGGAGGCCTGATATGTCGGAACTGAAGAAAACCCTGACGGATCCCGTCTTCAACAACAACCCGATCGGGCTGCAGATCCTGGGTATCTGTTCGGCGCTGGCGGTGACCTCGTCGCTGAGCGTGAGCTTCGTGATGTGTATCGCGCTGACCACGGTGGTGTCTTTCTCCAACCTGTTCATCTCGCTGATCCGCCGGCACATTCCCAACAACATCCGCATCATTGTGCAGATGACCATCATCGCCTCGTTGGTGATCGTGGTGGACCAGGTGCTGAAAGCGGTGGCCTACGAGATCAGCAAGCAGCTGTCCGTGTTCGTGGGCCTGATCATCACCAACTGCATCGTGATGGGCCGCGCGGAAGCCTTCGCCATGAAAGAGCCGCCCTTCGAGAGCTTCGTCGACGGCCTCGGCAACGGCCTCGGTTACAGCGTGGTGCTGCTGACGGTGGGCTTTATTCGCGAGCTGTTTGGCGCCGGCACCCTGTTTGGCGTTGAAGTGCTGCCGCTGGTCACCGAGGGCGGCTGGTACAACCCCAACGGCCTGTTGCTGCTGCCTCCCAGCGCGTTCTTCATTATCGGCCTGCTGATCTGGGCCCTGCGGGCCTGGAAGACCGAGCAGGTGGAGCAGACGGAATACAAGCTGGCGCCCCACGTCGTGGCGAGGGAGGGCGCGTAAATGGAGTACTACCTGAGCCTTTTCGTTCGCGCGGTGTTCATCGAGAACATGGCCCTGGCCTTCTTCCTGGGCATGTGTACGTTTATCGCCGTATCCAAAAAGATCCAGGCGGCGATCGGTCTCGGCATTGCCGTGGTGGTGGTGCTGACCATCACCGTGCCGGTCAACAACCTGATCTACAACTACCTGCTGGCGGACGGCGCCCTGGCCTGGGCCGGGTTCCCCAACGTGGACCTGAGCTTCCTGGGCCTGCTCAGCTACATCGGCGTGATCGCGGCCATCGTGCAGATCCTGGAGATGTTCCTCGACAAGTACGTGCCCGCACTCTACAACGCCCTCGGCGTGTTCCTGCCGCTGATCACGGTGAACTGCGCCATTCTCGGTTCCGCCCTGTTCATGGTGGAGCGGGACTACAACTTCGCCGAGAGCGTGGTGTTCGGCGCCGGTTCCGGGGTCGGCTTCGCGCTGGCCATCACGGCGCTGGCGGGCATCCGTGAAAAACTAAAGTATTCAGATGTTCCACAGGGCCTGCAGGGCCTTGGCATTACCTTCATCATTGTCGGGCTGATGTCGCTGGGCTTTATGTCCTTCGGCGGCATCGACCTGTAATCGGAGCGCGTTTTATATGGATACGATTATTTTTGGCGTGGTGATGTTCACGGCCGTGGTGCTGGCGCTGGTCGCCGTCATCCTGGTTGCGCGCTCGCGACTGGTCGCGACCGGCGATGTCACCATCCTCATCAACGACGAGAAAGAGATCAAGGTGCCGGCGGGGGACAAGCTGCTCCAGACCCTGTCAGCCAACGATATCTTCCTGGCCTCCGCCTGCGGTGGTGGCGGCACCTGCGCCCAGTGCAAGTGCATCGTGGATGAAGGCGGCGGCGCCATGCTGCCCACCGAGGCCACGCACTTTACCAAGCGTGAAGCGACTGCGGGTTGGCGCCTGTCCTGCCAGACCCCGGTCAAGCAGGACATGAAAATTCACGTTCCCGAAGAGGTGTTCGGCGTCAAGCAGTGGGAGTGCGAGGTCGTCTCGAACCCCAACGTGGCGACCTTCATCAAGGAGCTGACCCTGAAGCTGCCCGAAGGCGAGAACGTGGACTTCCGCGCCGGCGGTTACGTTCAGCTGGAGTGCCCGCCGCACCATGTGAAGTACGCGGACTTCGATGTCGAGGAAGAGTACCGCGGCGACTGGGAGCGCTTCGGCTTCTTCAAGCTGGAGTCCGAGTGCAAGGAAACCACAATCCGCGCCTACTCCATGGCCAACTACCCGGAAGAGAAGGGCATCGTGAAGTTCAACATCCGGATTGCCACGCCGCCCCCGGGCAGCGAAGGCATTCCGCCCGGCATCATGTCTTCCTGGGTGTTCAACCTGAAGCCCGGCGACAAGGTCAAGGTGTACGGGCCCTTCGGTGAGTTCTTCGCCAAGGAGACGGAAGCCGAAATGGTCTTCATCGGCGGCGGCGCGGGCATGGCGCCCATGCGTTCGCACCTGTTCGACCAGATGAAGCGCCTGCACAGCAAGCGCAAGATCTCCTTCTGGTACGGCGCGCGCTCCCTGCGCGAGATGTTCTACGCCGACGAGTACGACCAGCTGGATTCGGAGAACGAGAACTTCGATTGGCACGTGGCCCTGTCGGACCCGCAGCCGGAAGACAACTGGGAAGGCCTGACCGGCTTCATCCACAATGTGCTCTATGAGGAGTACCTGAAGGATCACCCCGCGCCGGAAGACTGCGAGTACTACATGTGCGGGCCGCCGATGATGAATGCCGCGGTGATTTCCATGCTCACCGACCTGGGTGTGGAGCCCGAGAACATCCTGCTGGACGACTTCGGCGGATGATGCAACGCTTGATCACCCTGGGCCGATGCAACGCATCGGCCTTTTTATTTCTGGCGGTCGCATTTGTGCTGGCGGGACTACACGCCTGTAGCGAGCCGCCCCGGGATACCCTGCGCCTCACCGGCGCCACCATGGGAACTCGCTACAACATCACCTGGCTGGACGGCGACGGGCAGCCTGAACCCGAGGCGGTGCATGCGGGTGTGGAGGAGGTGCTGGAGGAGGTCAATGCCAGTATGTCCACCTGGCGCGAGGATTCGGAAATCTCGCGCTTTAATCGCTCAACACCGGGAGAGTGGTTTGCCCTGAGCGAGGATTTCTCTGCGGTGTTCACGATGGCCCGCAGCGTCAGCCGTGCCTCCGGCGGTGCCTACGATGTGACGGTCGGCCCGCTGGTGAACCTGTGGGGCTTTGGCGCGGCCGGCACAGGCCCGGAGATGGGCGACACGGTGCCGGCCCCGGAGGAGATCACGGGGCTGATGGGGCAGGTAGGGGAATCCCGCCTGGATTTCGACGCCACTCGCCCGGCGCTGCGAAAGACGGTACCGATGTCAGTCGATTTTTCCTCCATTGCCAAGGGCTACGGGGTGGATCGGGTCGCCGAGTACCTGGAGGGCCTGGGCATCGATCGATACCTGGTGGAAATCGGCGGTGAAATCCGGGTGCGCGGCATGAGCCCCCGGGGCGATTACTGGCGTATCGCCATCGAGAAGCCTGTGGCCGGCGAACGGGCAGTCGAGGAGGCGGTGACCCTGATCGACGCGGCGGTGGCCACATCCGGCGACTACCGCAACTACTTTGAGGTGGAGGGTGTACGCTATTCCCACACCATCGACCCGCGAACCGGTGCCCCGGTGCGCCACGAGCTGGTTTCCGTGACCGTGGTGCACCCCAGCGCGACCCTGGCGGATGCCTGGGCGACGGCGCTGACAGTACTTGGCCCTGAGCAGGCGCTGCAGACGGCACTAAACGAGGATCTGGCGGTCTACCTGATCAGCCGGGACGGCGACGACTTTGTCGCAGAGAGCACGCCGGGAATGGACAGGCTCTTGGTGGCCGTCGAATGACGGCGGGGCCGCGGGCGCCAGCCATCGAATAAACTCCCCAAATCGAGTAAAATCCAGCCATGGCAACATTCTTCTTTGCAGCACTGGTATTCGGCCTTGTCATGACCGGCATGGCGCTGGGCGTGATCTTCAGCAATAAGCCCATCAAGGGTTCCTGCGGGGGTATCGGCGCCCTGGGCATGGACCAGGCCTGCGAGATCTGCGGCGGCAACCCGCAGGTGTGTGAGGAAGAGACCCGCAACCAGGCGGGCGTTGCAGCCTCCGGCATCTTTTATGACGCTGACGCGTCAGCTGAAGGCTCCTACGATGCCGATGAAGAATCCGCGGACGACTGATCCCAGCCGCCCGCAGAGCTCAGCCGCTAGTTATCCGGGAATCCGTTGAACAGTAGCTCGGAGCCGTAAGACCGCGCCCCGTCGCATTCCGCTACGCCACCGAAGAGTTCCGCCGCTTTTTTCCAGCCTTCGTTGTCAGAGACCATTTGCATGGTAGCTCCCATTTCAGCGTTGTTGTTGTAGCCGGTGACCGCATAGTAGTCATTGTCCCATTTGCCTGAGCCCAGGCCCGGGAAAAACGCCCACTGGTTCAGCTTTGACCCCATGCCACGTAGCCACTTGCTCCACTTCACGTGTGCTGCATAGGCGTTCTCTGCGGTGGACCCCTCCGCGACCTTGCAGCTGGAGAAGTTCACCACGCCGTTCTTCTCCGGCGGTCCCATGGGCGGCGCCACCGCAACGGCCCACACACCGATGTGGGTGTCGCAGTCGAGCACCTTCTCAAAGGCGTCCTGTATATCCTGGGCGCCACCGAGGTACTGATCATGCCCGGTGCCCATCGTTTTGAAGTCGGTCCAGGCGCCCAGCCAGCCGACGTCGAACTTGATGTCCGAGTTGAAGTAGTGGGGTGTGATCAACCACGCGGCGTAGCCAGTCTGGCCGGTCTCATCCATCCAGTCTGTCCAGCGGTTGATGGCCCGGTCCAGGTCGCCCCGGTCCTGGCGGTCCCGGAAGCTGCAGGTCCACATCTCGACCGGGAAAAAGGACGGGCCCTCTTCGGCTTCCATGTGACCGTCTGCAAGTACAGCGTTACTACACGTAAACAGGATCGCGGCGGATCCCAGTGTTGTTATTACTCTTCTTCTCATCATTGCGTCCCTCGTCTATGAAGTCTGCGTGTGTGATGCGGAAGAACAATTCCCTTACGGTATAAGCGGTACCTCTCTACAGCCGCCACTTCATGAGGTGGCTTGGTACAAGTGGCATAACACTAGTCCAAAACCCGCCGGCTGCAAGTTCTGCGACGGCGGCTCTCTGCTATCATGGCGCCGGTTGAAGAAGGAACTCCCGTGACCCCGTCATTTCGCGATCGCCTGCCGCTGCATATCGGCCTGCGCTACAGTTTCAGTCGCCAGGGCAACCGGTTCATCGGCGTCGTCAGCATGGTGTCGCTGGTGGGCATGGCCCTGGGTGTCGCCAGCCTGATCACCGTGCTGTCGGTGATGAACGGTTTTGCCGGAGAACTGCGCGACCGCATCCTGGCCCTGGTGCCACACCTGCAGGTGGAGGCCGCCGAGCCCATCGCAGACTGGCGCGGCGTCGCCGGCCAGTTGCATGCCAACGAGCGCGTGCTCGGCGTTGCTCCTTATATCCACAGCAAGGCGCTGCTCACCGCGGGCCGCACGGTGCGCGCGGGGGTGATCACCGCTATCGACCCCGCGGCGGAAGTCGATGTCTCCGACGTCGGCCGCTTCATGTTGGCGGGCAGCTTCGAGGCGCTGTCGCGCGAACGCTACGGCATGGTGCTGGGATCACTGCAGGCGAGGGCCCTGGGAGTGCAGGTGGGTGACAGTGTCGAACTGACCATCCCGCGCCTGACTGTTACACCCCTGGGCAGCTTCCCCCGCAGCAAGCGTTTCACGATTGTCGGCGTGTTTGAGATCGGCGCCCAGCTGGACAGCCACCAGGCCTATATCGGCCTGGACGCCGGGCAGCGCCTGTTCGGGCTGGGGGAGGGCGTGGAAGGCCTGCGGGTCAAACTGGACGACCTGTTTGCGGCGCCGGCCGCCGCCGTCGACCTCGAGCGAGCGCTGGGTCCCGAGTTTCGCGCCCGAGACTGGGGGCGCTCACAGGGGAATCTCTTTTCGGCCATCCGCATGGAAAAGACCATGATGACCGTGCTGCTGCTGAGCGTGGTGGCGGTGGCAGCGTTCAACATCATCTCCACGCTGACCATGGCGGTCACCGAGAAGCGTTCCGATATCGCTGTGCTGCGCACCATGGGCGCGCGGGCGCGTTCGATCATGGCCATCTTCATGGCCCACGGCCTGCTGCTGGCCGGCATCGGGGTGTTGGCAGGTGCCGCTGTGGGTATCGCCCTGGCGCTCAATATCAGCGCGGTCACCCTGTTTCTCGAACAGCTCACGGGCACCAAGTTGTTCAATCCCGACGTGTATTTTATTTCCGACCTGCCCTCGCGGCTGATGTGGCAGGACGTGCTGACCGTGTCCGGCCTTGCCATGCTGCTGAGCCTGCTGGCCACCCTGTTCCCGGCCTGGCGCGCGGCGCGCATTGCCCCGGCGGAGGTGCTGCGCTATGAGTGATGCGCCGGTATTGGAGTGCAAAAACCTTTGCCGCAGTTACCAGGACGGCGAGTTGTCTGTCGATGTACTGCGCGACGTGAATTTCAGCCTGCCGCCGTCGGCGAAGGTGGCTATCGTCGGGGCCTCGGGTTCCGGCAAGTCGACCCTGCTGAACCTGCTGGGCGGCCTGGACCTGCCCACGGCGGGGCAGGTGCTGATGGGCGGCCGCGACCTGTCGCAGCTGGACGAGGAAAGCCGCTGTGAGCTGCGCAACCGGGAGCTCGGCTTCGTCTACCAGTTCCACCACCTGCTGCCCGAATTCAGTGCCTGCGAGAACGTCGCCATGCCGCTGATGATCGCCGGCAACGGCCGCGCCGACGCCGAGCGTCGCGCCGCTGAACTCCTCGGTGAAGTCGGTCTGTCCGATCGACTCGACCATCGCCCCGCGCAATTGTCCGGGGGCGAACGCCAGCGAGTCGCGATCGCCCGCGCCCTGGTCATGGAACCCGCCTGCGTGTTGATGGATGAGCCCACCGGCAACCTGGACCCCAGCGCCGCCGCGCAGGTGCTGGCGCTGATCGACAGGCTCAAGGACCAGACCACGGCCAGCTTCGTCGTGGTGACGCACGACGCCGGTATTGCCGGCCACATGGACCGGGTTTACGAACTGAAGGACGGCACCCTGGTGGCGCGGGAGACCGGCGGTGAAGGGTAGCGACCTGCTGGCGATTGCGGGCCGCTACAGCCTGGCCTGGCGCCGGGGCTATTTGTCGAGCTTCCTGTCCCTTTTGTCTGTGCTGGGCATGGTGCTGGCCATCGCCCTGCTGATCCTGGTGCTGTCGGTGATGAACGGCTTCGACCGGGAGATGCGTGAGAACATCCTGGCCCTGGTACCCCAGCTCACCATCCAGTCCTGGCAGCCGATGACGGAATGGGAGGGCTTCCTGTCGCGGATCGAGGCGCAGCCCGGGGTCGAGGCCGCGGCACCGTTCGTCGAACTGCAGGGCATGCTGCTGCGGGACCTGTCTATCGAGACCGCGCTGGTGCAGGGCATCGACCTGGAACGACAGCGCTCCCTGGCGGGCCTGGACCGGGTGCTGACGCCGGCGGCACTGGAGCGCTTTGGCCAGAGTCCGGACGGCCTGCTGCTGGGCATCTCGCTGGCCGAGCGCCTGGCGGTCGGCCCCGGAGATACCATTACCCTGATTTTGCCGGGAGCGGGCAATGCGGCAGCCCGCTACGAGGTCTTCACCGTGGCCGGCACGGTCGACAGCGGCACCGAGCTGGACGAGAACCTCGCCGTGATTCACCTGCCGCGGGCCGCCGAACTGGGTGGCGGCGGTGTGCACGGATTTCGCGTGAGCCTTCAGGACGTGTTCACGGCGCCGGCCATGGGCTGGGAACTGGTCAGCGGACTGCCGCCCGGCTTCTACGCCAGCGACTGGACCCAGACCCACGGCAACCTATACGCGGCCATCCAGATGTCCCGCGACCTGGTGATCCTGCTGCTGTTGTCCATCATCGCCATCGCCGCGTTCAACGTGGTGTCTTCACTGGTACTGGTGGTCGTGGACAAGCGCGCGGATATCGCCATCCTGCGCGCACTGGGTGCACGGCCCGGAGACATCAACGGTATCTTCCTGCGCCAGGGGCTGTTGATCGCCCTGGCGGGAACCGTGCTGGGCACCGGCCTGGGCGTGCTGGCCAGCCTGACCGTGACCGACGTGGTGGCGGGGCTGGAGGCGGCGCTCGGCATCCGCTTTCTCGACACCGACGTCTACCCGATCGGCTACCTGCCTTCCGACCTCAGGCTCTCGGACCTTGTGCTGATCAACGGGGTGGCTGTGCTGCTTTGTTTTCTTGCGGCGCTGTATCCGGCGCGTCGTGCTGCGAAATTGCCGCCTGCCGAAGCGCTACGTCACGAGTAGCTTTTTCCAACGCCAGCCGGCGGCGCAGGCGTCGTTCTTCCCAACGTTGCACCGCGTGCCAGCGCCAGATCAGCTGGATGGTGAAAAACCCCAGGCTGCCGAAGAAGAAACCGCAGATCAGGCATCCCAGCAGGAACGGCTGCCAGACCGCCACCAGGCCTGAACTGATCCACGCCCAGCTCAGCTCAAATTCCAGGGCTTCCGGCTGGCTGCCCAGCACGGTCGCGCCCACCCGGTAGGCAAAATAGAACACGGGCCCGAACGTAATCGGGTTGCTGATCCACGTCAGTGCCACCGACAGCGGCAGGTTGCCGCGCACCTGCACGGCGACCAGCGCCGCCAGCACCATCTGGATGGGGACGGGACAAAACGCCAGGAACAGCCCGATGAAGAACGCCCGCGAGGCGGACATGCGGTTGATGTGCCAGAGATTCGGCTGGTAGAGCCAATCGCCGAGCATGTGCAGGGATTTGATCTTCCGCAGCCGGCCCGGGCTGGGCATAAGGCGCTTTAGGGTGTTCTTGGGCATAGCCGGAATTGTATAGAGCTTCCCTTGGCGCTGTGCCAGCTCCTGTGATTGACTCTATGAGGCCACGGAACGGCAACTCTACATGCAATCACGGATGATTGTAAGCGCCGTCGGGGTGCTGCTGGTGGGCTGGATGCCGACCCTGCCACCGCTGATGTTACCCCTGTCGGGCGCACTGATTTTCTGGTGTTCGCGCCGCCGGTGGCCCCAGCCTGGGGCCCTGGGTGCCTGCTTTTGCCTTGGCGCGGCCTACGGCGTCGCCTGGGGGCAGACACTGCTGGACGCGCGGCTTCCTCCATCCCTGGAAACGGTGCCACTGACGGCGCAGGTGACTGTACTGGAGCCACCCCAGCAGCGCGCTACGGGGCGCCCGCGCCAGCGATTTACCGCCCATGTGCACCTCTTGGCCTGTCCAGGGACTGTCCAGGAATGTCAGCGCGTGATCGGCAAGGTGCTGCTGTCCTATTACGGCGACCAGCCCCTGCGCGCCGGCGAGCGCTGGCAGATGGAGGTCCGGCTCAAGCGCCCCCGCGGCCTCGCCAACCCCGGCAGTTTCAATTACGAGTCCTGGCTGGCCCAGCGCCGCTTCGTGGCCACCGGCACGGTGCGGGACCGGCCCATGTCCCTGCTACCGGATTCAGCCGGCCCCTGGCACCAGCGCTGGCGCCAGGGGGTCGGAGACCGGCTTCGGGCTGCGCTCGCGGATGGCGAGGTCAGGGGCGTGTTGCTGGCACTCAGCAACGGGGACCGCAGCGGCCTGTCCCAGCAAAGCTGGGAGCGGTTCCAGCGCTATGGCCTCAACCACCTGGTGGTGATTTCCGGCCTGCATGTAGGCCTGGTGGCGGGCATGGGTTTCCTGCTGGGCCGCCTGGGCGGACGCCGCTGCGCGCATATCTCCGCGGCGTTACTGGCCCTTATGTACAGCGCCCTGGCGGGATTTGCCTTACCTACCATCAGGGCACTGATCATGCTGGCCAGCGTACAACTTGCGGCAGTCGCCGGGCGGCGGCTGCGCCCGGGCCGCAGCCTGTCGGCCGCCCTGCTGGGAATTGCCCTGGTGGATCCGCTGGCCACCCTGGGTGCGGGTTTCTGGCTGTCTTTTGCGGCGGTGGCCTGGATTCTCTACCTGCACCACATGTGGCCCGGACTGTCTCCCTGGAAGCTGACCCTGTTGATCCAGTGTGTGCTGGCGCCGGCCATGGGATTGCTGGCCAGTCTCTGGTTTGGCGGCCTGGGTTGGCTGGCGCCGGCGGCGAACCTGGTGGCGGTGCCGGTGTTGAGTATCTGGCTGGCGCCCCTGTGCCTCATCGCCGCGGTGGTGCCGGGGCTCGATGCCACCCTGTGGACGTTGGCCGCGCTACCTGTCGAGGGATTTCTGGCCCTGGATGCCCGGATCGCCGCGGAACTGCCCTTGTGGTTGTCCTATCGGCCGCACCTGGCTGCACTATTGGTCGCCAGCGCCGGATTGTTGTGCCTCGCCAGTCACCCGCGGCTGCCGTTTCGCCCGATCGGCCTGCTGCTGTTGCTGGGTGCGCTGCTGCCGGCCGCGCCCGCGCCGCCGCGCAGCGAGTTCTGGTTGCTGGATGTGGGCCAGGGGCTGTCTGCGGTGTTGCTGCATCAGGACTTCACATTGGTCTATGACACGGGCGCCGGCTATCCCGAGGGGCCGAACTTGGCGGGCAGCGTGGTCGTGCCATTCCTGGAACGGGCGGGTGTCGACGAGATCGACCTGCTGGTGATCAGCCACGGCGACAACGACCACGCCAGCGGCGTATTCACGTTGCACCGGCGCTTCCCGGTGACGAAGACCTGGGTGGGTGATGACGTTTTTCCGGATTTGCCGGGGCAGCAGCACTGCCGGGCGGGCATGGGCCTGGAGCGGCGCGACCTGTCCATTCGCGTCCTGTCACCCACGGGGGAGGAAACCGCGGGCAACAACCGCTCCTGTGTGTTGCTGCTGACCGTTGCCGGCTACCGCCTGTTGCTGCCAGGTGATATCGAGGCAGCGGTGGAACACCGCCTGCTGCGCGCCAATCGCGCCGCACTGGCGGCGGATGTATTGGTGGTGCCGCACCACGGCAGCCGCTCCTCCACCACCAGCGCCCTGCTGGCGGCGGTGGCGCCGGAGCTGGCTTTGCTGAGTCGCGGCTACCGGAATCGATTCGGTCATCCCCATGACCCGGTGCGCAAGCGGCTGGATGTTTTCGACCTCGCGCCCTGCGATACGGCGGAGCAGGGCGCCCTGCGGCTGGTGCTGGAAAACGGGCGTCTGGTGGCCCTGGAGCGCTGGCGCGGGCAGCGGCATTATTACTGGATGGGGGCCGCTTCCCCTGCCTGTGGGCCTGCGTATAATGGCGCGGTGATAAGACCATAAGAGGGGATTCCTGGTGCTGGAAATGGTAACGGCAGGCGGGTGGTTGATGCTGCCGATACTGCTCTGTTCGATCGTGGCTGTGGGTATCTGCGCCGAGCGATTGGTGACCCTGAACGCCGAGAAGATCTCGCCGCCGCACCTGCTGGCCCGGGTCTGGACACAGCTCAAGAACAATGAAATGGACGCCGCGAAGCTGCGGACGCTGCGAGCATCATCCCCCCTCGGTGAGATTCTCGCCGCGGGCCTCGGCAATGCCCACCTGGGCCGCGAGGCCATGAAGAGCAGCATCGAGGAGGCGGCCAGCCACGTCGTTCACGACCTGGAGCGCTACCTGAACACCCTGGGCACCATCGCCGCGGTGACGCCGCTGCTGGGCCTGCTGGGCACCGTTGTTGGCATGATCAAGGTGTTTACCGAGATCATGGCCCAGGGAACCGGCAATGCCTCGGTACTGGCCGGCGGCATTTCCGAGGCCCTGGTGACCACTGCCGCGGGCCTGTCGGTGGCAATTCCCGCGCTGATCATGCACCGCTACTTCGTCGGCCGTATCGACGCCATCGTGGTCAACCTGGAGCAGGAGACGATCAAGCTGGTCGATGCCCTGCACGGTGAAGGCAAGGCCGCCGGCATCGGGGACGGCCAGGCTTGAAGTTCCGCCGCCAGAAGCTCAAGGACGTCGGCGTCGACCTGACGCCGCTGATCGATGTTGTCTTCCTGCTGCTGATTTTCTTCATGGTGTCCACCACGTTTACCAAGGAGACCCATCTCAGCATCGATTTGCCGGAAGCCACCGGTGAGGCCAGTGCAGACGAGCGCGAGCAAATCGAGATTCTCATCAACGAGGCGGGCGAATACACCATCAACGCCCGCCAGCTGGTGGACGAGAGTATCGACACCCTCAAGCAAGCTATCCGCCAGGTGTCCGACGGCGACACCTCCCTGCCCATGGTGATTACGGCCGACGCCCAGACCCCCCACCAGTCGGTGGTGCGGGCCATGGACGCGGCGGGCCAGATGGGCTTCATTCACCTGAGCATTACCACCAAGCAACCGGGCGAGCCGGACGCCTGATGGACTTCACCGTTGTGATCCCCGCCCGCTATGGCTCCACCCGCCTGCCGGGCAAGGCCCTGCTGGATATCGCCGGCAAGCCCATGGTCCAGCACGTCTATGAACGCGGCACCGAGAGCAGCGCGGAGCGCGTTGTGGTTGCCACCGATGACGACCGGATCGTCGCGGCGGTGCAAGCCTTCGGCGGCGAGGCGGTGATGACGTCACCGGAACACCCCTCCGGGACGGACCGCATCG
This sequence comes from Halieaceae bacterium, assembly GCA_965601975.1. Classification (GTDB taxonomy): domain Bacteria; phylum Pseudomonadota; class Gammaproteobacteria; order Pseudomonadales; family Halieaceae; genus JANQIO01. The sequence goes on along the minus strand of OZ271856.1, from coordinate 2,887,307 downwards.
AGGAGGTCACCCGGACGCTGGGTCTTCCCGACGATGCCCTGGTGGTCAATATCCAGGGGGATGAGCCGCTGATCCCGGCGGCCGTGATAGACCAGGTCGCCGAGAACCTTGCAAGCCATGCAAACGCGGGCATAGCGACGCTGTGCGAGCCGGTGACAATGGCTGTGGACTTCTTCAATCCCAATGTGGTCAAGGTCGTGTCGGATGACGACGGCCTGGCCCTGTATTTCAGTCGCGCCCCGATCCCCTGGGATCGCGATGACTTTGCCGGCGGCACCGAGGGTGCTCACGTGCCACGCAGTGCGCGCCGCCACCTCGGCATTTACGCCTACCGGGTGTCGCTGCTCCGGCAGTTCGTGACCTGGGCGCCGGCGGAGATCGAAATGCGTGAGTCACTTGAACAGCTGCGGGCGCTGGCCAACGGCGCCCGTATTCACGTGGCGGACGCGGTGGCAACGGTGCCGCCCGGCGTGGACACGCCGGAAGACCTGGAGGCCACCCGGGCGCTGTTTGAAGGGGGCGCCTGAGATGTCCCGGGTCCTGTTCGTCTGCCTGGGCAATATCTGCCGTTCACCCACCGCCCATGGCGTGTTCCTGCACCAGGTGGCTGAAGCGGGGCTGGCGGATGCGGTCACCGTGGATTCCGCCGGCACCGGCGCCTGGCACGTGGGCGAACCGCCGGATGCCCGCGCCACCGCGGCGGCCCGCGGTCGCGGCTACGACCTCAGCCGCCTGCGGGCGCGGCAGGTGGCGCCGCTGGATTTCGAGCGTTTCGACTACATCCTGGCCATGGACCGCAGCAACCTCTCTCACCTGCAGGCGATGCGCCCCGATGCCTACCCGGGCCATGTCGGCCTGTTCCTGGATTATCACCCGCAGCCGCCCTTTCGGGAGGTACCGGATCCCTACTACGGCGGCGACCGCGGCTTCGAGGAAGTGCTGGACCTGGTGGAAGCGGCGGGCAGGGGCTTACTGCAGGCACTGGGGCGGCAATGATCCGCGACCACATCGACCTCCAGCAGCTGAATACACTCAGGGTCCCGGCCATGGCTGAGCACTTTGTCGAGATTACCTTGCCCTCACAGCTGAAAGCCCTGCTGGCCCGGGCGCGCTCGAACCGCTGGCCGATCACGGTGCTGGGGGAGGGCAGCAACGTGGTGCTGGGCGACCGCATTCACGGGCTGCTGATCCGCCAGGCCTGCAAGGGCATCACGGTACTGGAAGAAGATGCCGAGCGGGTCTGGGTGCAGGTGGCAGCGGGGGAAAACTGGCACGAATTTGTCGAATGGTGCCTGGAACGCGGTTACTTTGGCCTGGAGAACCTGGCGCTGATACCCGGCACGGTGGGCGCGGCGCCGATCCAGAACATTGGCGCCTACGGCGTCGAGGTGGGCGGGTTTATCGAGGCGGTGGCCTGCCGCGAGCTGCCCGCCGGCACCCCGCTGGTGCTGGGCCCCTCCGCCTGTGAGTTTGGCTACCGAGACAGCGTGTTCAAGCGCGGGCTGGCGGACAGCGTGCTGATCGAGTCGGTGACGTTTTCCCTGCCGAAGATCCCGGATCCGGTCACCCACTATCCCAGTCTCGCCAGCTACCTGGCGGAGAAGGGGCTCGATGATCCCACACCGCGGCAGGTATTCGAGGCCGTGGTCGCCATTCGCCGCGCCCGCCTGCCGGACCCGGCGCAGGTACCGAATGCCGGCAGCTTCTTCAAGAACCCGGTGATCGATGAGGAGACCTTCGCGTCGCTGCAGGCCGAGAACCCCGACATGCCCCATTTCGAAGACCCGGAGGGCCACAAGGTGCCGGCGGCCTGGCTGATCGAGCAGTGCGGCTTCAAGGGTCGCGAGGAGCCGGTGCGGGTGCACGCGGAGCACGCCCTGGTCATCATCAACCCGGAGCAGCGCCCGGCCCGGGAGATTGCCGAGCTGGCCCGGGAGATCGCTGCCGATGTGCGTGTCCGATTCGGTATCCTGCTGGAGCAGGAACCGCGACGCTACGGCGTCTTCGAGCTATGAGCGACCGCCCCGAATTCGATCACAAGTCATTTCTAGCCTCCCTCAGCAAGCGTCCGGGCGTGTACCAGATGTACGACGCCGAGGGCCGCCTGCTGTATGTGGGCAAGGCCAAGAACCTGAAGAACCGGGTCTCCAGCTATTTCCGCGCCAGCGGGCTGGAGGCGAAGACCATGGCCATGGTCTCGCATATCGCCGATATCCAGGTCACCGTGCTGGACAGCGAGATCGAAGCGCTGCTGCTCGAACACAACCTGATCAAGAAGCACCAGCCCGTCTACAACATCCTGCTGCGGGACGACAAATCCTATCCCTATATCTACCTGTCGGATGGACCGTTTCCGCGGCTGGCCCTGCACCGCGGCGCGAAACGCAAGAAGGGCCAGTACTTCGGCCCCTATCCCAGCGCCGGGGCGGTGCGCCGCAGCCTGAATTTCCTGCAGAAGGTATTCCAGGTGCGCCAGTGTGAGGACAGCTACTACCGCAACCGCTCGCGCCCCTGCCTGCAGCACCAGATCGGACGCTGCACGGCGCCCTGTGTGGACCTGGTGAGCGAGGAGGAATACGCCGAGCAGGTGCGGCATACGGTACTGTTCCTGGACGGCAGCTCCCGGGAGCTGATGAAAGACCTGGCGGACCAGATGGAGGCGGCCTCGGCCGACCTGCAGTTCGAGCGCGCCGCCGGCTACCGGGATCGGCTGCGGCAGCTGCAGCAGGTGCAGGCCAGCCAGGGCATCGAGGGCGTGGCCGGCGACCTGGACATCATTGCCGCCTGCGTTGAGGCAGGGAAAGCCTGTGTGCAGATGCTGTTTGTGCGAGCGGGCCGGGTGCTGGGCAGCAAGAGCTATTTTCCACCGCTGAAACTGGAAGAGGACGAGGCCGAGGTGGTCAATGCCTTCCTCGCCCAGTATTACCTGAACGGCAGCCGGGAAATCCCCCGGGAGCTGATCCTCAGCCACGAGCCGGAAGACCGCGAGGCCCTGCAGGAGGTGCTGACCGAGCGCGCCGGCCGCCAGGTGGCGCTGAAGAGCCGGGTGCGGGAAGCCCGCGCCAAGTGGCTGCAGCTGGCGGAGCAGACCGCGGCACAGAACCTGCAGTCGCAGCTGGCTGCGCGCCAGACCTCCCTGGACCGCTTCCAGGCCCTGCAGGACAGCCTGGACCTGCCGGAACTGCCGGAGCGACTGGAGTGTTTCGATATCAGCCACTCCAGCGGCGAGGCAACGGTGGCCTCCTGCGTGGTGTTCGACCAGAACGGCCCGCGCAAGTCGGACTACCGCAAGTTCAATATCGAGGGCATCACCGGGGGCGACGACTACGCCGCCATGCAGCAGGCCCTGGAGCGCCGCTACAAGCGCCTGAAAGCGGGGGAGGGCGTGGTACCCGATATCCTGTTCATCGACGGCGGCAAGGGCCAGGTGGCGCAGGCCATGGGCGTGCTGGAAGAGCTGCAGATCAACGACGTGGCGGTGATCGGCGTGGCCAAGGGCACCACCCGCAAGGCCGGCTTCGAGACCCTGGTACTGGGCGAAACCGGCAAGGAGTTCCAGCTGCCCGGCGACAACGCCGGCCTTCACCTGATCCAGCATATCCGCGACGAGGCCCACCGCTTTGCCATCACCGGCCATCGGGCCCGCCGCGACAAAAAGCGCACCGGTTCGGTGCTGGACGAGATTCCCGGCGTCGGCGCCAAGCGCCGCCGGGACCTGCTGCGCCACTTTGGCGGGCTGAAGGGCATCCAGCGCGCCAGCGTGGAAGAGTTGATGAAAGTTAATGGCATTAATGAAAAAATAGCTCGTGATATCTACGAGCAGCTGCACTCTGCTTGAGCCACCGCCGGTAAGGAGCCTGATTGGCCATCAACATCCCCAATAGCCTGACCGTCAGCCGGATCATCCTGATCCCGGTGCTGGTACTGGTGTTTTACTGGCCTTTCGAGAACCACAAGCTGGTGGCGGCCGGTATCTTCGGCCTGGCGGCGATCACCGACTGGTTCGATGGGTACCTGGCCCGCAAGCTCGCCCAGATGACCGACTTCGGGGCCTTCCTGGACCCGGTCGCCGACAAGCTGATGGTGGCCGTGGCCCTGGTGCTGCTGGTGGAGCAGCACGACACGATCCTGTTCACCCTGGCCGCCTGTGTGATTATCGGCCGCGAGATCGTGATTTCGGCACTCAGGGAGTGGATGGCGGAGCTTGGGGAACACGCCAGCGTCGCCGTCAGCTACATCGGCAAGGTGAAAACCACCTTCCAGATGATCGCCATCACCGCGCTGCTGGCCCTGTCACCGGACTCGGAGACCTGGATGCTGGGGCTTGCCTATATCGTCCTGTACGCCGCCGCCATCCTCACCCTCTGGTCCATGGTGATTTACCTGAAAGCCGCCTGGAAGGTGATCGAAGCGCGCCAGGAGAAGGTCGCCCAGGCGCTTGAGGAGCACGGCCCCGAATAGCCCGCACCCGATTGCGGGAGGCCTTGGTTTCTGTATAATTGCGCCCCTGTTCGCGGGCCCCCGCGGACGTCTGCTTCTCCCTGATGGCTGGATGGCAGAGTGGTTATGCAGCGGACTGCAACTCCGTGTACGCCGGTTCGATTCCGACTCCAGCCTCCATTCCTTTTCAATTGCTCCATGTCAACGGACTTGCCTCTGTACATGGAAGATGTCTTTTCTATCTCCTACATTGGGATTAAAGGTGTATGCCGGCTCAATGAGGAGGCCAATCGGCCTTTCGGGGGGTGCCACACATGAAAAAGCGCCTGATCGCGATGACCGTGGTTGGTTTCGTCGTGAGTTCCGCTAATGCGCAACTGGACCTGAATGATCCCGATGCGCAACCCCTGTCAGTCTACGCGGCTGAGATCGTGATACCTGGCAAGGGAGTGCAGGTTGCCGCGGCTGAAAATGTGCAGGCAGAGCTGGGATTCAGCCTGACTGATGCGGCGTCACGTTTCGTCCGATTCGACTTGACCAATGAGAGCCGCTTCGTCGGCGACCCCTTCCTGACCTTCAGTAACCTGGGAGCCGCCACAGCGCCGAATTCGGTTTTGTCCGTCGGAGGGGATAACGAGGGATTTGTGCTCTTCGAACTTGCCGCAGTCAATGACACCCCGGTCCCCATAGAAACGATCGTTACCCTGAACTTCAACGCATCAACTCCGAACCTGGCCCTGGAGGGCACAACCAGCGTTCAATACAGGCTGTTCGCATCGGGTGTTGATGGCGGTAGTGACCAACTGGCGTCTGCGGGTCCGAGGGTGCTGGCAAAATTTGTACCCGCCCTGTCTACGGGAACCACGTCCACCACAGATGGGGCGGTTGCCTTGCCGGTGGAAGCGCCCAACCTGATCGAAGTCGCGGATGGCTCCCTCAATTTCGAGGGCGGAAGTCTTTTTACAGCGCTGGGTAGTTTTGTCTCCGCCCTCGTCCCGGATCCTCCGCTGCTGGCCTCCGGCGCAGCGGCGACCAAAGCCGATATCCTGTCAGGCCAATCGATAGAGATCGACGGCAACTTCCGTGCCGCGGAGAGTGTGACCTACATTCTGGACGGGGGCGGTACCAAGTGTGGGACCGCGGCGGCAACTCTGACTGCAACGATCAACACGGACAAGACCCAGGCGGTCTTTACCCCGCCCACCGCCGGTGACATCGGTACGATCGGTCCGAGCGGCGTCGAGGTGGCCGCCACAATCTGCATGGAAGTGACAGGGACAGATATCATCGAAGCGGGCTCCTACACCGGCACGTGGATACCGGTTGAACAAGCCGGCTATAACGTCGACGAGGTGCCGCTCGTCCTGGGGACACTCAACAACGCCGGCGCCAACGTCACGCTGACCCTGATGCTGACACCCGGGTCTGAGGGTGGCGAATACCGGAACCTGATTCGCATATCCAACACGTCTGCCGTCACGGGTACGGTGTTCATTCGCCTGATTAACGACGAGGGACAGAGTGCTCCGACCTTGACCCTGGGCGACGTCACCGGCGGCAACGACACGCTTGCCGCACGCGCTTCGTCACCGCAGATCAATATCAACGCCATCTACGCGGCTGCCCAGGCTGCCGACCCGACTTTCGAAGTGGGGGCGGCTCCCTCAAACAAGCTGCGTGCAGTCATTACCGGCGAGTTCGGCTCCATGGATGTCCAAACCTACACGGTTTCGCAGGACTCAACGACGTTCTCTACCTTCTAGGCATCGCTGCGCAAGCGCCCTGCGGGATTGTATGTTGGCTCTGGGAGACGCGATCCCGCCGCGTTGCTGGTGAGTCAGGACACCATGCGTTTGAAAGCGTTGCCGTGCTTGTCGATGAACTGGTGCTTCAACGCACCCAGTACGTGGGCGCCGAGGATCACGTAGATCAGGTAGGGCAGCAGGTACTTGTGCAATACACCCCAGGCAAGCACGCCTGATTCGCTGGGCTCCCACAGCGGCTGCATTTCCCAGATGAAGAAGTAGGTGGGCGCGCCGAAGTAGCTGGTCATGATGAAGCCCGTTACGGGCAAGGCGATCATCATCACATAGAGAGTGATGTGGACGCCGTGGGCCAGTTTGCGCTCCATAGGTTTGAGGGTGGCATCCAGCGCCGGGCGGCGCGATCGACGGTTCCAGATCAACCGAAAGATAACCAGTGCGAAGATGGTTACACCGATCGTCTTGTGGACCACGTAGTACTCGAGCCGGTAGGGAACTCCCTCGGGAATGATCGTGGCGTAGATTCCCATGGGGATCATCGCAATGAACAGAATCGCGATGGTCCAGTGGAGTACACGGGACACGCGGCCATAACGGTGGGCTTCGTTTTCGTTGCCGAAATCCAGTTCTTCGCTGGCGCCAGATTGCCGGTATGCCACCAACAGCAGGCCGAGTCCGGCAACCAGCGCCACCAGGGCCTGCAGCCAGAGCAGGGCGGGTTTCGCCGCGTCCAGCGGCGCGTCGTAGGGTTTGGGATTTGCAAGGAACCCGGTGCCTTGCACGTATATGAAGAACCAGCCAGCGACCGCAAGACAGCCGAGGGCAGCGAGTACCGTTCCGATGACGCGCACACCGGGTGCCCTGTGGTTGAGGAACCAGGCTGCGAACACCGAGCCGAGCACCATAACCAGCGCGATCCAGCTCTCCTCATTACCGGGCAGTCGCTCGGTCATATCCGGCGAGTCTGCCCCCACGGCCGCCGCTGGCAGCAAGGCGAAGAAGATTAGCGCAACGAGCGTTCGCATCGCGGTGCTCGGCTGTGGGACGATGGGCGAACGTTGGAGGAGGTGCACAGCCATGGTATTTCCCCGCAGCGATTAATTCGGATAAAATATATCCGTTATTAAAAGAAAGGTAAAGAGGGCCTGCTTTGAAAATTGGTAAAGGGGTTGAATGGGCGGCACACACCTGCGCGCTGCTTGCCGTCGTGCCACCCGGCTGCGCGCTGTCCAAGGAGGCGCTGGCGGAATTTCTTGAGGTGCCGCCCGCGTACCTGGCCAAGCATCTCCAGGCGTTGAGCCGTGCGGGTATCGTCACCGCACAGCGCGGCGCCGCCGGGGGCTATCGGCTTGCCCGTCTTCCTGAAACCGTGACGCTGTGGGATATCACCGCCGCGGTCGAAGGCACGGCACCGAGCTTCCGCTGTACGGAAGTGAGGCGCAACGGTCCCTGCGGTGCCTCAAAGGCGGAATGCTCTGGCCCCTGCGTGATAGCAGCCTCATTCCAGCGCGCGGAGGCGGGCTACCGGCAGGCGCTTGCCGCAGTGCCGCTAACGGATCTGGTGGCCGGTGTGGCACAGGATGCGACCACGGCGCGAAAGCAGCGCATTGTCGAGTGGATTCAGCAGAATGCCACGCGTCCGGCCTGACTACATCGGCGGGTCAGCTGCGTTCGCAAATTTCCGGACGACAAAACACCCTAACTTTGTCGCGTTTTGCGGCTTAAGCTGCGCCCGCCGCGCACAAGTGCATTAACTTGTAGAAGGCGCTCACAAGTTGGACAATCATCTTTGGTAAATGCACGCAAAGACCGCATTATCAGGCGTACAAGGGGTTTTGTGACACCGGTCACACCTTAGCCCGCAGCAGTTCACCAGGGGAGTGAGCGATGAAAGAACAACGCAGTAAAGTCATCATCAAGAACGATTTTCAGCATCGGCTTATCCTGAGCACGCTGTTGATTACGCTGATCACGCTCAACATCATCATCACCGGTGCCACCTTGCTCGACTACCGGTTTGGCAAGAGCGGTGAGCTGTTCGACGTGTTCACGGTTTCGATCGCCGTAATGGAGGTAGTCGCAGTGGCAGTCGTGTTTCTCCTGTCACGGCGCATCAGCTTCCGCATCGCCGGTCCTGTGTATGCCATCGAGCGCACGCTGAACGCGATGCGCGAGGGGGATATCGCCCTGCGGCTGAAGCTGCGCGACGGTGACCACTTCACCGAGGTGGCCGATGCCATCAACGGCCTGTTGGACAACTACCAGGGCCGCATTTCGAAAATGCAGGCGCTGCTGGCGCAGAACCCCGAACTATCGGCCGAGCAGCAGCGGGAACTGGCAGAGCAACTGAGCTGGTTCACCACCCAGAAGAATCAGTGATCCTGGTCTAGTAATTCCTCGTCGGAGACTTTTCCTTCCACCGTCGGCACCGCCTTGACGATATTCTCGTCCTCGAAGTCGGTGTCTGCGTTGATCCACAGCCGCAGCAGGTGACGCTTGCGTTCCGGTTCGGGCCAGTCGGTGAACGCGGCGCGGCCGTGCAGGATGTTGGCGTTTTTCAGTAGCTGGATATCACCCGGCCGGAACTCCATGTCCAGGGCGCAGCGATCCGCCGTGTCGTCGATCAGCGTCAGCAGCGCATCCTGCTGCTCGCTCAGCCGCGGCACCTGCGGGTGCTGCTGCGCGTCGCGGATGTACCAGCCGATGTAAAACGTGCGCAGGTGGCGGCCGTCCCAGTAACATAGGGGAATGGCGAAGGTGGGCGCCTCACCCTCTGCCTGTTCGCCCTGCCGGTCGAAGTGCCAGGGCTCGAACAGCAGCGGCACCAGGTCCGGGTGCGACTTCAGGATTTCATTGAATACGGTGACCGAGCTGACGATTCGGCTTTCGCCGCCGCTCTGCGCCGTGTGCAAACAGAGCAGGCCAATGACGTCGGCGCCGTCGGTGTGGAATCCCTGTGCCGCATTGGTGCGATACAGCCGCACATTGGGGTCCGCGGGGTCCGCGCCCGTATCCCGCACATGCCCCAGCAGGTCGCCGGCGGCATTCTGCGAGGCCAGCGTGCCCATGTGCAGTCCCAGGCCGAGGTATGCCAGGGTGGCGTCATCGTCGCCCCAGCGCTCCACCGGCAGGCCGCGCAGCAGCATGAAGCCGCGCCCGTCGGCGAGTTCGCTCAACCAGTCGCGGGTTGTCGCCGCCAGGGTCGGCAGCGGGAAGTCGGACCGGGTGAGTTCATCGCGGGCTTTGCCGGTGGCGCGGGCATGGGCGATGGCCGCGTCCAGTTCGCCGATTTCGGCCTCACTGAAGGTCCTTATCCAGTCTTCCCGTGCGGCCATCTCGCTGCCGTACCAGGCCGAGGCGGAGTCGACGGGGGCGGTGGGTAGGGGTGATGTCATGGATCGCTCCGGGGTGTTCGTCTAACGCACACGCTAGTCAAACCACTGCGGCGGCGCAAGTGCCGCGGCGGATGACTACCCGGATTGTGGCTTAGCGGAGTTCGAAGCGGCAGCGGTCGCTGCCATTGGCGCAGCAGGCGGTTTCCACGCACTGCATGTCCTTGTCGATGAGGATCGTGAACAGGCGCTCGAACACGGCGGCGTGCCAGTGGCAGATGGGCTCATCGGCAGTTTCACCCCGGACCACCGGATTGTCCCTCAGCTCGAAGACCAGCGGTCGCTTGCTGGCCACGCGGAAAAAGCCCGAGCCGGCGAAGGTCCAGGCGTGCTTTTCGATGGTCCTGGCCAGCAGCGGCGCCGACAGCCAGGGCGGGGAGTGCTGCAGCAGGTGCAGCACCAGCGGCGGAATGCGGTGGCAGATGATGTAATCCGCCGTGCGCACGCCGGCATGGCGAGTCAGCTCCGGCGCCAGGTCCGGGTACTGGGCGCGCACCGCCTGGTGGAGCGCGGCGGCCGGGCCTTCTTCCATCAGCCCCTCTTCGGCCGGCAGGTCTTTCAGGCCCGCCATGGCCAGCAGCATTTCCCGGGGACCTGTCCCCAGGCGCTCGTCCAGCAGCGGCACCAGTTGCAGCACGCTGTTGGGGCCGATGCGGGCCAGGGGGGCTTCGATTTTCGGGAGCGGGGCGTTCATTCAGACATACTCCTCCAGCTGCTCTTCGCCACCGCCACAGGACTTTACGATCACCTGGTCGGCTGGCGTCTCCAGCATGGATTGTTTGCGGGCCCGGGCGCGCGCGGCGCGGTCGGCGGCGGCTTCCCAGTCGTCCAGTTGCGCTTTGGCGATCTTGCGGCTGGTGTCGAAATGGAAGTCGACCTTGTCCTTGGACTGGGGTCCCCAGTAGTTGTTCTTGCCCAGGTCATAGAAGGTGCGGGCAAAGCCCGCCTTGGCGAAGGCCTTGAGGCAGCCCAGCAGGTAGCGGCGGCGGAATCCGGTGCCGCGCCAGGGATAATGGAACAGCGCCTTCTTCATGTAGAAGCGCCGGTAGTTGTGCATCACCCGATCCAGCAGGGTGGCGCGGTCCATGGCCGCGGGCTTCATGATGGGAGTGACAAAGTTGTATTTCGAGAAGTCGAACACCTCGACCTTGTCGCCCAGGTCCTGGAACAGGGGGGTGAACGGCCAGGGGGTGTACATGGCCCAGTTGGCCAGGTCCGGCTGCCAGTCCCAGGCCATGCGGTAGGTCTCTTCGAGGGTTTCCGGTGTCTCGTTGTCGAGGCCGACAATGAACTGGGCCTCCACAAAGATATCGGCCTCTCGCAGCAGCTCGATCGCACGGCGGTTGTCCTCGACCTTTGTCTCCTTGTTGAACTGGTCGAGCTTCATCTGCGCGGCGGCTTCCGTACCGAGGCTTACATGCACCAGGCCCGCCTTGCGGTAGAGGGGCAACAGCGCTTCGTCGCGCAGGATGTCGGTCACCCGGGTATTGATGCCCCATTTGACCTTGTCGGGCAGGCCGCGCCGGATCAGCTCCTCACAGAACAGGATGAACTTCTTGCGGTTGATGGTGGGCTCTTCGTCGGCGAGGATGAAAAAGCCCACGTCCTGCTCATTGTGCAGCTTCTCGATTTCATCGACCACCTTGATCGGGTCCCGCACCCGGTAGTCGCGCCAGAACTTCCACTGGGAGCAGAATGAACAGGTGAACGGGCAGCCGCGCGCCATGTTTGGAATCGCCACCCGGGTGTTCAGCGGGATGTACATGTACTTCGACCACTCCAGCAGAGTCCAGTCCGGCTCGATGGCGTCCAGGTCCTTGATGGTGGGGGCGGCCGGCGTGGCGACGATCTCGTCACCGTCGCGGTAGGCAATGCCCTTGATGTCGCCGCGGCGTTCCATGAAGGCGTTGTCCGCGTGGGCTCTCACCACGTCGAGCAGGATTTCCTCGCCCTCACCGCGCACAATCACATCGACCCAGGGCGCTTCGCTCAGCACCTGCTTGTACATGAAGGTGGCGTGGATGCCGCCCAGTATCCGCAGGGCGTCGGGGGCGTGCTCCTTCGCCAGCTCGAGGATGCGCTCGGCGGCGTAGATCGAGGGGGTGATGGCGGTGACGCCGACGATATCCGGCGCCGTTTCCCGTATACGGGCCGCGACCTCGTCGTCCGACAGGTCGTTGGTCATGGCGTCGACGAAGTGGATATCGGTAAAGCCGGCGGCCTTGAGGGGGCCGGCCAGGTACGCGACCCAGGCGGGCGGCCAGTTGCCGGCGATCTCGGCGCCGCCGGAGCGATAGTTCGGGTGTATCAGCAGGATGCGCATGGGCTGCCCTCTCAGGAGGTGTAAACCCTATTTAACACATATAGTGTTAATTATAGTTGACAGATGTCAAGGTAAACCGCGTGGGTTTATTCGCGGGCTATACTGACGGGCGCGGCAGAGAGGGGGATGCAATATGGCCAAGACAGTGGACGCTTACCTCGCAGAGCACGCGGAATGGGGCAATGGACTCAATTCGCTGCGGGCTTTGCTGCTGGAGACGGGCCTGGAAGAGGGCGTCAAATGGGGTGCCCCGGCGTACATGCTCAAGGGCAAAAACGTGGTCCAGCTGGTGGCCTTCAAGTCCTATTTCGGCCTGTGGTTTGCCCAGGGTGCGCTGCTGACGGACCCGCTGAAGTGCCTGGTGAATGCCCAGGAGGGCAAGACCCAGGCCCAGCGCCAGTGGCGGTTCAGCAGCGAGGACGAGCTCGATCTGGACCAGGTGCGCGCCTACGTGGACGAGTCCATGGCCAACGAGCAGGCGGGCAAGGCCGTCGCCCCGCAAAAGGCCAAAACCCTGGACATCCCCGCGGAGCTGCAGGCAGCCATGGACGCGGACAAGGCGCTGGCAGCGCAGTTCGCCGGCCTGACCCCGGGCCGCCAGCGGGAGTATGCGGACCACATCGGCTCCGCGAAACGGGAGGCCACCCGCCAGGGCAGGCTGGAGAAGGCTATCCCGCTGATCCGGGACGGCCTGGGGCTTAACGAGAAATACCGCTGCTAGACGCTGACGGTGCGGTCGCGGGCCCAGGCCCGAAGCTGGTGAATATCTTCCGCCAGCACCACGGATAGCGGCCGGGTCAGCTCCACTTCTTCCATCAGGTGCCGGGTTTCCAGGTGGGTGTCATCGGCATGGGCCGCGAAGCGTGCGGACACCACGACCTGCTCCAGTTCCGCACCGGAAAACCCGTCGCAGGCCCCGGCCACAGCCGGTATATCGAAGTCGCTCGCCTTCAGGTCCCGCTTTTCCAGGTGCAAGCGCAGGATCGCCTCCCGGGTGGGCAGGTCCGGCAGGTCGACAAAGAAAATCTCGTCGAGTCGCCCCTTGCGGATCAGTTCCGGCGGCAGGGACTGGATGTTGTTGGCGGTGGCCACCACGAACACCCGCTTGGTGTTTTCCGCCATCCAGGTGAGCAGGGTGCCCAGCACCCGTCGCGAGGTGCCGTTATCGTCGCCCTCGGAATCGATCCCCTTCTCAATCTCGTCGATCCACAGGACACAGGGCGCGAGGGTTTCGGCGGATTTCAGGGCGCGGCGGATGTTTTTCTCGGTTTCGCCGATGTACTTGTTGTAGAGCGAGCCCAGGTCGAGCCGCAGCAGGGGGATACCCCAGACACCCGCAACGGCCTTGGACGCCAGGCTCTTGCCACAGCCCTGTACGCCCAGCAGCAGCATGCCCTTGGGCAGGTCGGGCGCATCTTCACCGGCCTCGAGGAAGTAGCGCTTGCGACGCTCCAGCCAGGTCTTCATGTTGTCGAAGCCGCCGATGTCCGCGAAGTCCGCAGTGTCGTATTCGAAGGCGATGGCGCCGCTTTCTTCCACCAGGGCGTACTTGGCCGCCATGACATCGTCCACGTCGCTGTGGGTGATCACCCCGTCGTCGTGAATGGCATTGCGAATGAAGCGCCGGGCGTCGCTGGTGGTCAGCCCGACCATGTTGTTGACCAGTTTGTCCATGGCCTGCCGGCTCACCTTCACCTTGCGGTTGACCGACTCACTCCATTCATTTGCCTCTTCGATGACGATGTCGCGAATCGCCTCCGCATCGGGCAGCGTCAGGTGAAAGCGCATGCAGTGCCGCCGAATTTCCGCCGGGATATCGAGGCTGTGACTGATGAGAATCAGCTTGGTGCGCTTGTTTTCATACTCCAGCGCCACTTCCTTGGTCAGCCGGAGTACCGTGGGGTTGGTGAGGTAGGGATGGAAATCCATCAGCACCACGACGCTGCGTGCATAGCGTTCGCGGACCGCTTTCAGCGCGTCCTCGGGATCCGTGGTGGCGTTGTCTGATTTCGCGCCCTGCTGCGTGGAAGCCCCTTCCAGCGACAGGGTCTGGCCGCTGAAGAGCGGGCTGACCAGGCCTTCTGCGGCAGTCCAGTACATCATCCCGTTGGTGTTGCCCCTGGTGATGGAGCGAATGAGCTTGAGTGCGCGTTTCTCCTCGTGGGTCTCGATCACGATGATCGGGAAGTGCGAGCGCAGGGCGGATTCGAGATTCTGCTGGTCGGTCATGGGTCCGGCATTCAAAAACCAGAGCCGAGAATATTACATCGAAGGCGCTGCGCCCAAGACGGAATTCACGGAATCCTGCATGGGTTCCGGTTTTGCGAGGGGATGGGGTAGGGTGACCGGCTGGGCCTGCAGGCCCAGCCGGTCACGGCACATCTAGTTGGAGCCGGCTGCGACCTGGTCCTGGGGGGCACCCTGCGGGCCGCGAATCACGCCGCCCGGGGTTGGGCCCTGCATCTCGCCGTTGCGGAACGTGACCACGCCGGACTTGATGGTGTAGTCATAGCCGTCGGCTTTCTGCAGCAGGCGCTTGCCGCCGGCGGGCAGGTCGAAGGCCAGCCAGGGCTTGCCCAGCTTGATCTTGTCCATGTCGATCACGTTGACGTCGGCGAGGTAGCCCGGCGACAGCAGTCCGCGATCTTCCAGGCCGTAGAGCAGGGCGGTGTCGCGGCACTGGCGCTTGATGGCCTGGGGCAGGGTCAGGTTGCCCTTCTTCCGGTCGCGTACCCAGTACTCCAGCATGAAGGTGGGCGAAGCGGCGTCGCAGATGGTGCCGCAGTGGGCGCCGCCGTCGGACAGGGAGTTCACGCAGTCGTCGGAGCGCTGCAGATCCTCGAGGAAGTCGAGGTTGCCGTCTGCGTAGTTGAGCACCGGGAAGTAAATGAAACCGGTGCCTTCCTCCCGCATCAGCACGTCGTACGCATACTCGGCGCCGGTCATGCCGGTGCGCGCGGCTCCCGCTTCCAGAGTTTCCTCGGGAGTGGGTTCGTAGTTGAAACCGTCGCCCATTTCGTAGAGCAGGTTCCAGGCGGTGGTGGCGATCTCTGCGAGGAAGCGAATATCGCTGTCGGGATACTCACTTTCCTCCGCCACGACCTGGGCCTTGAAAGCGGGATCCTTCAGCTTCGCCAGCTGTTCCTCCCAGGGCAGCTCCTGGATGGCCAGCCAGGTGGGCTTGAAGGAGAACGGGTGGAAGGTGGCCTGCCAGCCCATCAGGATGCCGTTGCCGCGCAGCGCAATCTGGGCAACGATGTTGGCGCCCTTGTCGTTCTGTTCACGCATCTCGGAAATCTGCGCTTCCAGGGGCAGCTGCTTGAGCGGGGACTGCAGGGCGGCGAAGGTGACCGGCAGGCCGGTTTCGCGGCTCAGGTCACCCATCCACTCGAACTCTTTCCATTCCTTGTTCAGGTCGCTGGCCATTTCGAACACACCGAAGCCGGTGCGGCCCATGGCGCGGCCGATGCCGATCAGCTCTTCCTTGGTGGCGGTGGTGCCGGGCACCAGCTCGCCGTCGACGGATTTGTGCAGGATGGTGCGGGACGTGGAAAAGCCCAGCGCACCGGCTTCGAGGCCTTCCTCGACAATCTGCGACATGGCGGCGATGTCGGTTTCCGTGGGCTCTTCCTTGCGCTCCTCGCGCTCGCCCATGACATAGGCGCGCACGGCGCCGTGGGGCACGTGGGTGCCAACGTCCACGGTGCGCGGCATCTTTTCCAGCGCATCCATGTATTCAGGGAAGCTCTCCCAGTCCCAGGTAATGCCCTCGGCCAGGGCGCTGCCGGGAATGTCCTCGACCCCTTCCATCAGGCCGATCAGCCAGTCGTGCTTGTCGGGCTTGGCGGGGGCAAAGCCGACGCCGCAGTTGCCCATGACCACGGTGGTCACACCGTGCCAGGAGGAGGGCGCCATTTCCGGGTCCCAGGTGGCCTGGCCGTCGTAGTGGGTGTGGATGTCGACGAAGCCGGGCGCCACGACCTTGCCGCTGGCATCGATCTCTTCCTTGCCCGCAGGCAGGTTGGGGCCGATGGCCGTGATCAGGTTGCCGTCGATGGCCACATCGGCAACAAAGCTTTCGCCGCCGGAACCGTCGACAATCGTACCGCCGCGAATCACCAGGTCATGCATGGGGTATCCCTCCAAAATATTCCGCAGGAAAGACTAGCACATGCCGTTTACCTGGGGATGGGTTGAGAACGGCCTGGAGTATGTCAATTCAGGCCACATGAGGCCGCTCAGTCGTGCAGGTACCGTTCCCGCAGCGTCTCGAGCTTCTCTTCGTCCAGATTGAGGGCGGTTTCGAAGAAGTGCTCCTTCGAATCATAGCGCTTGCGGATTTCCTCGAAACAGGCGGCGATGTACTCCGGGCGCACCTGCAGCAGCGGCTCGAGGACCTCCCGGGGCACGGGCTTGCCGGACTGGTCGGAGAGTAAATCGGACAGTTGCTCGAGGTTCTCCTCCAGGGCCAGGTATTTGTTGGTCAGGAGGTAGTCCTCGACAATGTGATCCTCCTCCACGCCCAGTACGTCCAGGATGAGCGCGGCACCAAAGCCGGTGCGGTCCTTGCCCGAGGCGCAGTGGATGAGTACCTGTTGATCTTCGAGCAGCAGCAGGCGGAACATCTCCGCGTACTGTGGCAGCTGGTGGGATACGAACTCCCGGTTGATTTCCTGCATGAGCTTGGCGGAATCATCGACTGCGATCACCCCGGTGTGAAGCTCATCGAGGAAGCGCTGCAGGCTTCCCGGCGTGATGGGCAGGCTGGCATGCTCCAGGGGATGGTCGCTGAGGAGCGAAGGCTCCAGCTCCTGCTCCAGCAGGTGTCGAAAGTCGCAGACCAGGGTGAGGCCGAGCCGGTGTATGTGTTTCAGGTCTGTCTCGGTCAGGTTCGACAGCTTGCTGGAGCGGTATAGCCGACCCCAGCGGGTGCGGCGGCCGTCATAGGTCTCGTAACCCCCCAGGTCCCTGAAATTGGGCGCGCCTTCCAGGGGCAGCTGGCGCTCTGCCAACACGGCGGCCTCACCGGAGTCGGCTTCCAGGTAGAAGTAGTGACGGATGGATTTGTCGGGGTTGGGGATGAGGACCTCTGGCTCGCTGGTGTGGAGCAGCGGTTTGCCGGAGGGGGCGCCACCGTAGAAGGATTCCGCTGAGTCCGCCATGTACACGGCAACGCGCTGCCCCGGGTGCGAGCCATGCCAGTGCAGCAGGTAGTCGCCGGCGAGGTTGCGCTCCACGTAGCAGGCCGAGAGATCAAACATTGCAGCTGTGCTCGCTATCTACTGCGGGAGGGTTCTCGACGGAAAGGAACCCGGGAACGTGATCCATAATGCGCTGCAGTGTCGCCAGTGAGAACACAATCTGCTGCTCCAGCGAGGCCGTGCGGCTGGCATCGCCCCCTTCCAGGTACCGCCCCACGTTGTGCATCAGCCAGAAGACCCAGTCCCCCAGTACGCGGTGGTAGGCCGGAGTCGCATCCGCGCGATCGACGATGCCGCCGGCGCGTTGGTAGGCCGCAACGAACAGATCGAAAATCCTCGGCTTGAACCGCCACTCAGCGCCGCTCCAGCTCAGGGCCTCGAGCAGGCCCTCGTGGGTCGGGTTGAGTCTGCGGGCGGATTCCCAGTCGATGACATGGGGAGCGCCCTGCGCATCCCACAGCACGTTCTTGTGGTCCAGGTCGCCGTGACTGACCACCAGGCGGTGCCCGAGTCGCTCCATGGCAAGGTCCTGGGCCGCGACGATCTCCAGGAAGCTCGGCAGGCATTTTTTCAGCGTGCCGGCAAAAGGCGCACCCGCGTCATCGGCAACGGCAACCAGGATTTCGATGTTTTCCGCGGTGTGGATGTCGAAGGTATGACGCCGGAGTTCGGGGAAGTCGAGATCCAGGTTGTGCATCCGCGCCAGCAGGCCGGCGACCACTGACACATGGTGCCCGGTCAATTGCTCCCGGCTCAGCGCCTTCGCGTCACACCAGGGATAGACCAGGTAGCCGATCCCGTCGACGAGTTGCACATATCCCCCGCTGGCCTCCAGCGCATGCACGGCGGGAATGCCGCCCGCGGCGAAGGCCGCAGCGACCGCCTCGGTGAGATCGAAGTGCCGGCGCAGCTCGTCGCTGTCACGGTTCGCTGCGGTCAGTTGCTTGATCGCATAGCGGCCGCGCCGGGTTTCCAGCCGCCACATGCGGTGCTGGAACCCACCGGATACCGGCGTGGGCTCACACTGGGAGTCGCCAAGGGACAAGCGCTGGCAAAGCTGCTCAACGTGTTCCAGGTTGTCAGGAAGCGGGATTGCCATTGGCCGGACAGGCTAGCATAAACCCGCAGGTCACGGTGCCGCCGCCCCGGTAGCCTTGCCGGCGCGCGGTGTTTAGAGTGACGGTCTGAACCGACGAGGGAGGTGCGACATGAGCCATCTGGCCAACCGGGTAGTGATGATCACGGGCGCAGGCAGCGGTTTCGGCCGCCTGGTCGCCTGCAAGGCCGCGGAGCGCGGGGCGCGCATCGTCGCCTGTGATATCGACGAGGCGACACTCAACGAAACCCTGGCCCTGATTACCGATGCGGGTGGCACCGCGATGGGCAAGGTGGCCGACGTGACCGTTGCCGAAGATCTGTCTGGCCTGGTGGCAGCGGCGGTCGCAGAGTACGGCGCGGTGGACGTGTTGCTGAACAATGCCGGCACCATGCCGCTCGCCTATTACAGTGATCACGCCGAGGCACTTGCAGCCTGGCACCGCTGCATCGATATCAATATCAAGGGCGTGCTCAATGGGACCGTGGCAGTGCATGACCAGATGATGCAGCAGGGCCGCGGGCACATCGTCAATCTCTCTTCGATTTACTCCAATTTCCCGTTGAAGGGGGCAGCCGTTTACGGCGCTACCAAGGCGGCCGTGAACTTCCTGTCGGAAGCGTTGCGCCAGGAGTCCCAGGGACGGATCAAGGTAACCACCGTGCGCCCGACCGGCATACCGCTGACCGGGATCGGCAGCGCCGTGGTCAACATGGAGGCGGGCGCAGGCATCGTCGGCGTCAACGCGGAGGCGTTCGGTGAACGCTTTGGCGCCATGCTGGAAGGCGGCGGGCAGCCGGGCTGGACCGACCCGGAAAGCATGGAGTATTTCATGCTGGCGCCGGAGCTGCTCTGTGACCAGATCCTCTACGCCATCGACCAGCCCTGGGGCGTGGTCATCAGCGACCTGACGGTGCGCTCCAGCGGTGAGGTCTACGTGGTCTGATGGGCTTGCCGCCACTTCAGCGGTGATTGGCCGGTCCAGTGGGTGAAGGCCCGGGTGAAGGCGGCGGGTTCGGCGTAGCCGAGACGGTAGCCGATTTCCGACACGGTGAGTTCGCGATTGCGCAGGAAATTCTGGGCCCGTTCCGACTGCACTCGGGCCAATAGTTTGGAGTAAGAGGTACCCTCGGCCGCGAGCTGGCGCGTGAGGTTGCGTTCCGACATGGCGAGCAGGTCGGCAATTTCACCGCGCTTGGGCGGTGGCGTGTAGGCCCACAGCCAGCGTGTGACCCGTTCTTCCAGGCTCACGTCTTCCGCGAGCATTTGCGACATCTTCTCGGCCAGCGACGCATACATCTTGAACAGCAGCGGGTTGGCGTTGGGCAGCGGCGTGTCATCGAAGGCCTGCGGGTAGGCGATGCAGGCTTCGTCCGCGGCGAAGCGGACCGGGAAGTTCAGGCCTCCGGCTACTGCGTCCCAGTCCGGGGGCTCCGGGCAGGGCAGGGAGACCCATGAGGGTGGCAGTCCCGAGGCCGACACATCCTCGATATTGCGCAGTGACGTGCTCAGGTCCAGGGCCGTGCAGTAGTCCACCAGGCTATCGATGGTCTGCGGGTCCGCATCCCGCAGTCTGGGTCTGTCCATATGAAAGGAAAACAGGGAGAGGTCGTCCCGGCGCCTGACCACCATACGGCAGTGGCCCATGGTCAGCTCCGGGTAGTCCAGGCAGACCTTCAGGGATTCCACGGCCGTGGCGGCGTGCTTCATGGCCATGCCGATCACGCCCAGGTTCTCGATACCCATGAACGGGCGCACCTCGAACAGCACGCGGATTGCGGAAATCCCCGGCGGCAACCCGGACACCAGGGCGGCGCAGATCTCCAGCTCCTGCTGTATGGAAATGGGAAAGTCCGGCTCTTCCAGCGCCCGCGCTGGCAGACCTGCATTGGTGAACATGTCCCGGGCGCGGTCTGGCTCCACGCCGAAGAAGTTCAGCTGCCCCAGCACACCGGCGATGATGCGGCGTGGGCTGGCGAGGTTGCCGCTGGCGATAACGCCGTCTTGCATGGTTGCCTCTGCGAGCAAGTTTGGCCCAAATTATCAAAAAATGGGCCCAAGCGGCAATGTCCCCGTGCCTTATGGGTCATTAATCTGTAGCCATGACAGATAAGCACCCCGCGAGGTGAAACCGATGTCCACCGTAACCCCTTTGCAGTCTTCGACCCCCGAGCACTTTGACGTATTGATTGTCGGCGCCGGTATTTCCGGTATTGGCGCGGCCCACCACCTGCTGGAGAAGTGCCCCGGCAAGACCTTCGTGATGCTGGAGAACAAGGAGTCCTTTGGCGGCACCTGGCGCCAGCACACCTACCCGGGGATCCGCTCTGACAGCGACCTGTACACCTTCGGCTATGGCTTCAAGCCCTGGTCCGGCAAGCCCATTGCCGAGGCCGGTGCCATCCTCGACTACCTGGAAGAGGCCATCGAGGAAGACCATATCGAGCAGTACATCCGCTACAGCCACCAGGTGCTGAGTGCCTCCTGGTCCAGCGACGACCAGCAGTGGCTGATCGAGGCCCAGCGCAAGGACACCGGCGAGGTGATGCACTACACCGCCAACTTCCTGTGGATGTGCCAGGGCTATTACCGCCATGAGAAGGGTTACACCCCTGAGTGGGACGGCATGGCCGACTTCAAGGGCCCGATCGTGCACCCGCAGACCTGGCCGGAAGACCTGGACTACAAGGGCAAGCGCGTACTGGTGATCGGCTCCGGCGCCACCGCTGCGACGCTGATCCCCAACATGGCCGACGACTGCGAGCACCTGACCATGCTGCAGCGCTCGCCGACCTACTTCTGGACCGGCGAGAACCGCAACGAGCTGGCCGACCGCCTGCGCGAGCTGGGTGTGGAAGAGGAGGTCGTCCACGACATCGTGCGCCGCGACATCCTCAAGCAGGCCCAGGATATCCAGGTCGCTTCCGAGGAATACCCCGACCTGGTGAAAGACGAACTGTTCGGCGTGATCCGCGAATGGCTGGGTGAGGATTTCGATATGACCCACTTCACGCCCAGCTACCGTCCCTGGCAGCAGCGCATTGCCTATGTGCCCGACGGCGACCTGTTCGAGGTGATCAAGTCCGGCAAGGTCTCGGTGGTCACCGACCATATCGACCGTTTCACGGAGAAGGGCGTTCTGACCAAGTCAGGCGAGCTGTTGGAAGCGGACATCATCGTCACCGCAACGGGCTTCAACCTCTGCGTCATGGGCGACATTGCCTTCGACCTGGATGGCGAGCCGGTGGATTTTGCCAGGACGGTAAGCTATCGCGGCTTCATGAGTTCGGGCATTCCCAACATGGCGTCCATGTTCGGCTACCTGCGTTCCAGCTGGACCCTGAGGGTCGACCTGCTGTGCGACCTGGTGTGCCGGCTGCTCAACAACATGCAGCAGAAGGGCGCCACCAGCGTCACACCGCAGCTGTTGGAGTCAGAGAAAGACATGGAACTGCTGCCCTGGATCACCGATGACGTGTTCAATCCCGGCTACCTCAAGCGCAGCCTGCACCTGATGCCCAAGCAGGGCACCCAGGAGCCCTGGACCAACGTGACCGACTACTACAAGGAACGTGAGATCCTGCCGAAGGTGGACCTCGACGAGCCGCAGCTGGTCTACACGACGGACGAGGAAAAGGCCGCTGCCACAGGCTGACCATGGACCCCCGCCTTCGCGGGGGTGACGACGCCCTCCGTCATTCCCGCGTAGGCGGGAACCCATCCCGCTACAAAGTAAATGGGCCCCCGCCTTCGCGGGGGTGACGACGCGCTACGTCACCCGTCATTCCCGCGCAGCACCCCGTCATTCCCGCGCAGGCGGGAACCCATCCCGCCACGAAGTACATGGGCCCCCGCCTTCGCGGGGGTGACGGTTTGTGCTGTAGTGACGACGCGCTACGTCCCCGTCATTCCCGCGCAGGCGGGAATCCATCCCGCTACGAAGTAAATGGGCCCCCGCCTTCGCGGGGGTGACGATGCGCTACATCCCCCGTCATTCCCGCGTAGCACCCCGTCATTCCCGCGAAAGCGGGAACCTATTCACCTACGAAGTATATGGGCCCCCGCTTTCGCGGGGGTGACGGTTTGTGCGGTAGTGACGGGTTGTGCGGTGGTGACGGTTAATGCGGTGGTGACGGTTTGTGCGGGGTGACGTGGTTACCAGCCTTCTATCTGGTGGATTTGTTTCCACACCAGGTTGGGGAACACCCGGCGCATCCAGGCGCCGAAGCGGGTCCTGCGGTTGATCAGGACCCAGAAGCGGCCCTTGTCGAGGTCGGCCTCGATACAGGCAAGCACCTCGGCGGGGGCGATCTCTTCCCCCTCACTCATTTCCATCACCTTGGGCCAGGCGGTCGCCCGGCCCTGTTCCAGCAGGGGTGTGGCTACCGCCGGTGGGCAGACGCAGGCGAAGCGGACGCCGGAGTTCAGGTTCTCGTGGTACAGCACCTCGGTGTACATGGCGACCGCCGCCTTGCTGGCGTTGTAGGCGCCGACCAGTAGCGCCGGGATCAGTCCCGCGGCCGAGGCGAAGCTGACGAAGTCGCCGCGCCCGCGTTCCAGCATGCCGGGCAGCGTTGCCTTAGTGATAGCGACAAGTCCACCGTAGTTGATCTGCATGATTTTGTTGACCAGGGCCGGGTCCTGCTCGACGATTTTGCCGAAGGGCATGATGGCAGCGCAGTTGTACACCCGGTCGAGCGGCCCGCACTTTCCCTCGAAGTCAGTGACGGCAGCACAGACCGCGTCGTAGTCGGTGATGTCGACCTGGTAGGTATGAATATTCTCGTGGCCTTCGGCGGTCTCCCGCATGCCGGCCTCGTCGACATCCAGCACCGCCACGTTGGCGCCCGCCGCGGCAAACTGTTGGGCGGCGAGCCGGCCCATGCCGCTACCGCCACCGGTGACCAGTGCGGCCTTGCCGTTGTATGCCATGTCTTACTCCTTTTTTGAGTTTGCCCGGTCGTCGAACGTGTCGCCGTAGACTTTGGGCGCGGACACCTGCTGCGGGTGAATCACGATGATCACGCGCTGGGCGTCGGGAGGGTCGAGCCCCTCCGGGGGTTCCTCGCCGCCGGTGCCCCGCGCGAACTGCCGGCGAAAGAAACTGCGGTCAGAGTCGTCTTCGATGGTGGCGTGGCCGCGCACTTCCACGTAGTCCATGGGATTGGTGGGCGACTGCACGCAGAACGTCACACGGTCATCGGCCAGGATGTTTTTACACTTCACGCGCGATCGAAGCGTCGACACCCGAATATGCACGCCGTCCCAGACATATCCCACCGGGTTGGTGGACAGCAGGCCGTCGGCGCGCAGGGTCGTCAGCATGGCGAGGAAGTGCTTGTCGAGAAAAGCGTGGTACCGCGCCGGAATCTCGACTGCCGCGGGGCGATCCATTCCCTCAGGCGGCCTCGTCTGCCGACTTGCTCTCCGGGTCGAAGGTGATGGGCATGCGCTTGATGCCGTTCACCAGGTTGGAGCGGGTGTATTCCACCGGCCCCGCGAACTTCGGGTTGCGGATGCGGGGAACGATCTCCTCGAACATTACCTTGAGTTCCAGCCGTGCCAGGTGGGTGCCCAGGCAGAAGTGCTGGCCGATGCCAAAGGCGCGGTGCTCGCGGTACAGGTTGGGCATGCGCTCCGCGCGGGTGACGTCGAACTTCATCGCGTCCTCACCAAAGATGCTCTCGTCGTGGTTCACCGTGTGGTAGTGCATGATGAGCTTGTCGCCCTTCTTCATCTGCTGCCCGCCCACTTCGATGTCTTCCATCACCGTGCGGCGCATGATGATGAAGGCGGTGTTGTAGCGCAGCATCTCCTCGCAGGCGCCGGCGATCTTGTCCGGGTTGTCCACCAGGTACTGGAGCTGGTCGGGGTTCTCCATCAGCATGCGCATGCCGTGGCTGGTGACGGTGCGGGTGGACTCGTTGCCCGCGGCGATCAGCATCAGGAAGAACCAGACGAACTCGTCCTGGTTGAAGCCTTCCTCGGTCTGGGTGCCGTTGAGCAGGGCGCCGATGATGTCGTCCTTGGGGTCGGTTTCGTGCTCGGCCGCCAGCTTCATGGCGTACTCGATGACCTTGAAGGAGGCCGCTTCCGCGTCCTCGTAGTTGGCCGCCATCTCCGGGTCCTGGTTGAACATCATGGCGTTGGTCCAGTCGAAGAAGTCGTGGCGGTCCTCGGCGGGAATGCCGCACAGCTCGAGGATGGCCAGCAGCGGCAGCTCGGCCGCGACCTCTTCGACGAACTCGCACTCGCCGCGATCGGCGACCCGGTCGATGATGTTCTTGGCGTGCTCGCGGAATCGCTCCTCATAGGCATCGATGGCCCGGGGCGTGAACACCGCACGCACAATGCCGCGGGACTTGAGCTGGCGCGGCGGGTCCATGTTGATGGTCATGTGGCGGTGAATCATGTCCAGTTCTTCTTCCGGGTACTCTTCCGCCAGGGCGCTGCGGGCCTCCGAGGAGAACTTGTCGGGATTCTTGGAGATGAAGTCGATCTCGTCCCGGCCGGTGACCAGCCAGTAGGGCACGCCCTGGACCGGGTCCTCCATCCAGTGCACGGGCCCGGATTCCCGGATCTTCCGCAGCTCCTCGTAGGGCATGCCGTCGGTATAGGTTTCCGGATCGATCAGGTTCTTGAAGTTGGCAAACGGGCATTCACTCATGGCTGCCTCTCCCGGCGATGTCGCGCCTTTCGCTATAAACTAATAGTCATTAGTTTGGCCGATTCGGTCCGCTCCAGTCAAGGTCCTGCTCCGCCCCTGTGACGGAGGTCACGGTGCCGGCTGCTGCTGGGTGATGCAGTGGATACCACCGCCGCCCTCGGCCACGCCGGCGATGGGCACCAGCACAATCTCGCGGTTCGGGAAGCAGTCCTGCAGGCGTTCCCGGGCCAGGTCGTCGGTGGCCACGCCATAGCTGGGCGCGATCACCGCACCGTTGGCGATGTAGAAGTTCACATAGGACAGGCAGAAACGGTCGTTGGTGGCACAGCTCCAGTCCGCCTCCGGCACCTCCACGATTTCGAGCTGCCGGCCGCGGGCGTCGGTCATGCTCTCCAGCGCAGCGCGCAGTTCCTCGAAGTAGGGCACCCGCTCATCCTCGCCACCGGCAGTTTCCAGCACCACTTTGCCGGGGCTGGCAAAGGCGGCGAGCCCGTCGACGTGGCCGTCGGTCTCGTTGTCGAGCGGGTCACCGGGCAGCCACAGGACCTTCTCCACGCCCAGCATGCGCTTCAGCTCGTCTTCAATCTCGTCCCGACTCCAGTCGGGGTTGCGGTTCCGGTTGGGGAAGCAGGTGTCGGTGGTCAGCAGGGTGCCCTCGCCATCAACGCAGAGGCCGCCGCCCTCGGCCACCAGGCCCGAATGGATCGCCGGCACCCCGGCATACTCGAGAATGCGCTCGGCCATCAGTGCGTCCTGGTCGTAGGGCTCGTACTTCTCGCCCCAGGCATTGAAGGTGAAACACACCCCGGCGATATCGCCCTCATCGTTGACCACGAAGTTGGGCCCGCTGTCCCGGGCCCAGGAGTCGTCGATGGGCACCTCGAAGATGTCGATGTCGCTGCCCAGATACTGCTTCGCCCGGTCCATCTCCCAGTCGGGCACCAGCATGGTGACCGGCTCGAAACGGCGAATCGCGTGGGCCACGTCGGCGTAGTTCTGTGCCGTGGCGTCGTTGTTCGCCCACATACCGTCTCGGCAGGGCCAGGCCATCCAGCAGCGTTCGTGGGGCGCCCACTCCGGGGGCATGCGGTAGGACATTGTCAGGTCTCCGTTGGTATTGCTGGTTTCAGCCTAGGTCAGCGGAAAGACTTCGCCAAGCGTCTCTGCTAACTTGGCCGCAGCAACGTGAACAGGAAGCCTGCATGAGAAACGTCACCGTCGCCGCCACCCAGATGGCCTGCAGCTGGGACCGCGAGGCTAATGTCGAGCGCGCCTGCGCCCTGGTACGCCAGGCCTGCGAGCAGGGCGCACAGGTGGTATTGATCCAGGAGCTGTTCGAGGCGCCGTACCTCTGCATTGAACAGCGCCACGAGCACCTGGCGCTGGCCACCGAGCGGGAGAACAATGCGCTGCTGCAGCGTTGCCAGGCGCTGGCGAAGGAACTCGAGGTCGTCCTGCCCGTGAGCTGGTTCGAGAAGGCCAGCAACGCCTATTTCAATTCCCTGTGCATGATCGATGCGGACGGCGAGATTCTGGGCTACTACCGCAAATCGCACATCCCCAATGCCATCGGCTACCAGGAAAAGCAGTATTTCACGCCTGGCGACAGCGGCTTCCAGGTGTGGGACACCCGCTACGCCCGGATCGGCGCGGCCATCTGCTGGGACCAGTGGTTTCCTGAAGCGGCGCGCTGCATGGCGCTGAACGGCGCCGAGTTGCTGTTCTACCCGACCGCGATCGGCTCCGAGCCCGGTGAGCCGGACCTTGATTCCCGGGAACACTGGCAGCGCGTGATGCAGGGCCATGCGGCCGCCAATATCATCCCGGTGGTGGCGTCGAACCGCATCGGCGAAGAGGTGGCCACGGGCGACGACACACTGCGCATGACGTTCTATGGGAACTCTTTCATCTGCGACCACACCGGCGAGATCGTCCAGCGGGCGGATGACCATTCCGAGTCCGTGCTGGTGCACAGCTTCGACCTGGATGCGGTGGCGGCCTACCGAAGTACCTGGGGCATTTATCGCGACCGGCGTCCAGACCTGTACGGAGATATCACGACCCACACGCCGGGACTGGACTAGTGCTGCTGCCGAATCCCCGAATCTGGGGCATCGCGCTTCTCGGCTGCATTTCCATCATGCCGGTGCTGGTTGGCCCCATCATCACCGGGGTGCTGGTGGACTTTGGCGGTTTCAGCGACCGCGCCGCAGGGCTGACCGCCGGCTTCGGCGGTATCGGCTCGGTGTCGATCGCGCTGATCTGCGCCCTGACCATGCACCACCTGCCACTGCGAACACTGGCCATGTCGGGCCTGGCGGTGGCAGCGCTCAGCAATACCGGTGCGGCCTTTCTGTATACCGAACGTGAAGTGTTCTACGTGCTGCGGGGCGTCAACGCCTTCGCTGATGGGGCCTGCTATGCAGCGGTCATGAGTTGCTTCGCCCGGCGGGACGATTCCGAGCGCTGCTACGGCCTGTTTATGATGCTGCAGTTCGGCCTTGCTGGCGTTGCCCTGTATGCGCTGCCGACCTATTTACCGGAGATGAGTGTGACCCAGATGTATTTGGGTTTTGCGACGTTCAATGTGCTGGGCATTGGTCTCGCCACACTGCTGCCCAACACCGCGGCCCTGGCCGAGGGCATCAGTATTCGCGGCAGCGAGTGGCGGCTGATCCTGGCGGTACCGGCACTGGCGGGGCTGGTGGCCCTGTGTGCCTTCGAGGCCAGCAATGTGTCGACCGATGCCTATATCGAACGCATTGCGGTGTTTGCCGGGCTGAGTGACGAAGAGATCGGCTCCTCACTGGGTATCGCCTCGCTGATGGGCGTGCCGGGGGCTTTTGCGATTCTCTGGCTGGGCTCGCGCTTCGGGCACACCCGTCCGGTGTTTGTCGGCATCGCGGTGGGAGCCGTGTCGCTGTATTTCACCCTACAGGCGCAGGATTACTGGAGCTTCCTGATGTGGACGTCCATTCACAGCGTGACCTGGGCCTTTACCCTGCCGTACATCCAGTCATTGCTGGCGGATATGGACCCGGGGGGTGCCGTGGTCACCGCCGGTGGACTGGCCAGCGGGGCAGGGGGCGGACTCGGCCCCAGCGCCGCCGCCATGATGGTGACCAACCAGGATTACTCCGGCGTGCTGGTGGTAGGGCTTGCGGCCTATGTGGTCGCGGCCCTCGGGATCGCGGTAGCGGGAGGCTTTGTCATGCGTCGTGCTGTACCCCAAAACTATTGAGCGCCATCGATACCATGTTGTATTGACCGACGGTAAACACCAGGTCTATGAGCTGCTGGTTGCTTAGGTGCTCGCTGAGTCCCTGCCAGGTTGCGTCGCTGATAAAGGCATCGCCGTGCAGTTCGTCGGTGGCGGTCAGCAGCAGGCGATCCAGCTCGGACAGGCCTTCGGTGCCCGGACCGGCCTTGCTGCTTTCGATGTCGGCTTCGCTCATGCCCAGGTAGCGACCAATATCCGCGTGCTTTTTCCATTCGTACTGCGCATCGCACAGATGACCGATGCGCAGGATCACCAGTTCGCGCTCCCGCTCCGGCAGGGTGGATTTCGCTAACACATGGCTGGCGAAGACCAGCCAGCGCTTGGCGAGGTCGGGGTGGTTCATCAGCGTGCGAAACACGTTGTAGTCCTGGCCGGACTCCACGTAGGGCTTCATGATCTCTTTCGCCTTGTCGTTCCACTGTTCCGGCGGCAGGGCGGGGATGCGGGGTTCGTTAAGTCTCATGATGTGTTCCTGGTAGATTCGGACACAGACTAGCAGATTGTCCGCGGGGTTCTTGATTCACGGTGGCGTGGCTGCTATCAAGAAGCCTGTTCAATGGAAATGAGTTGCGCGTGACCGCCATCGATGTCTGGGCCCAACAGCCCAACCCACACTTCATGTCCCAGCCCTTCTTCGACTCCCTCAAGCGCTGGACCGGACAGGACCTGACCGATATCCCTGTTGAAATGCTGCTGGCCAGTATGGATGCCGCGGATGTGTCGAAGGCACTGATTGCTGCCTGGTATGCACCCGAAGGCGCACTGATCAGCAACGAGCAGGTCCTGGAGACCGCGTCAGCGCATCCGGACCGTTTTGAGGGACTCGCATCGGCGGACATTCGCAACCCGGTGGAAGCTGTGAATACGGTGCGCCACTACGTGCAGGAGCACGGCTTCAAGGGCGTGCGAATCGTGCAATGGCTGTGGGAGCTGCCGCCCAGCCATGCGCTGTACTACCCAATTCTCGCCGCCTGCGTGGAACTGGATGTGCCGATCTGTTTGCAGGTTGGGCACACCGGCCCGCTGCGCAGTTCGGAATCCGGGCGACCCGCACACATCGAGCGCATTGCCCTGGACTTCCCCGCTCTCAAGATTGTGTGCGGCCATATCGGCTACCCGTGGACCACGGAAATGATCGCCGTTGCCACCAAGTTCCCGAACGTATACATCGATACCTCGGCTTACATGCCCAAGCGCTACCCGCCGGAGCTGGTGGCGTATATGAAGGCCCACGGTAAGCGAAAGGTGATGTTCGGTACCAACTACCCGATGATCACCCCGGAGGCGGCATTGTCGCAGCTCGATCTCTTGGAGCTGAACGAAGAGGTCAGCGCGCTCTTTCTGCAGGACAACGCCAGCTCAGTGTTCGGCCTGGCATGATGACTCTAATTCTTGCTGCAAGTCTTGAAGTAGAGCACTTTTGCGCAGGGTGTCAGCCATGAGAACCCTTCACGACATCTACCGATGCACCCAATGCGGCTTTATCGCTGCACATGGAAATTCATTCTGCAGGGACTGCGGAATAGAATTCAGCGACGAGGATATTTCGGTTATGAAGGCGAACACGCACGCGGTGCCCCTGGGATGGCCCTGGAATATGAGAGACGTCTACCGATGTGTGCACTGCGCCGAGCATATCGCCCTTGTCGATCGCTTTTGTCGCGGCTGCGGCGATGAAATCTGCGACCAGGAAAAGCAGCTGATGAAGATGCGCATGGATGAGATCGCTAAACAGAACACACCGGCCTTCATCGGCTGCATGCTGTTTGTATTGTTGGTGATATACGTCCTTACGCTTCTCTGATTAGCACCAGCGCCACGCAATTCACCGGCCCTGCCAATTACTTGCACGCTCCACGTGGAGCGTTCCCATCCGAAGCGCTCACAGAAAAGTGGACAAGTGCTTCCGGGTAAAATTTCCACTGGACTCCGTCAAAATTCAACGCCTCATACGTACCCTAAGCCATTGTTTTGAATGTGTATTTAGGGCGCCTGTGTCTGCAGAGAATTGACCGGAACTATTGAAATATTTCTGGCTCGGGCTCGCTCTGCCACTAAGACTTTTGGCCTATTCCCCTCAAGCTGTTGTTACTGCGAGAATTTGTAAATGGAAATCCACAACCCAAATTCAACAACATGCGCCGGGGCGTTATGTCACCTGGGACACACGTAGCTGTTACGTGTCTATGATCGGAGAATTTCAGGCCATCATTCGATTTGAGAGTCGTGTTGAAAATCTGGACGCCGTCGATGTCCGATTCACTTGCGAGGGTGATGCTGAGCCAGTGATTCGAGCTTCGATTTCTCCTGATAGTGATTCTGAAGAGCTAGGCGGAGGACCATACACGTGCTCTTGCAGAATTGACGAGAAATATCTCGAGAAAGCTCATTTCGGACATAAGTTCCATGTACTCAGAGATGGAGTAATAGTTGGCTATGGTGTCAGCCAAAACACTTAACAAGGCAAGGCGGGCTTTTCGCTGGGACACCCAACCTTTAGCTGCGCTCCAGGTCGGGCGCCCCAGCTTGCGGCGTTATGTTTCTTTATGAAGTGGAATTGGGGCCCGAAGGTAAATCACTTCGCCTCGAAGACGATTGAGAATCGGAGTGCACCTGGATGGGAAGCGATACTAACCGAGCTAGTTGTCATCATCCTGCTAGTGATCTTTGGCATCAGAGGGTACGAGGCAGGGCTTCCATTACTTTTTGTCCCATGTTTCGGAGGGGCTTTCGTGGTGGCTGTTACTTTGGCCCACCAAATCTACTTGGATGTGACGAATTGGCGGCAGGCACGGCGAGGTTCTGACAAGTGAAACATAACAAGGCAAGGCTGGCGCTTCGCTGGGACACCCTAACTAGCGCTGCGCTCCAGGCCGGGCGGCCCAGCTTGCGGCGTTACATTTCTCAGAGACAATCGTGAAATTACCAGGTTCTTTGGTTCCTATCCTGGAGAAGATTACCAAGCAGAGAGACTGCGGAGTTGAGTTTTGGAAGTCACTTTCGGGTGACGATCTAATCGATATGCTATTCGATCTTTCGGGCGAGCTTATGCTCTCGGACATAGATGAAGGCAGCATCCCAGAAGGTTACGTCCTTCTCGCCTACATTTTCTACTGGGAAACGAATTGCCAGTTCAGCGGCTGGTACGCTATTGAGAACAAGCAAGACGAGATGGAGAAAATTTTGTCTTGTTATAGAAAAGTCGGTTTGACTGAAGAGGCTGATGCCCTTACCAAGGCTGTGGAAACCTGGTTTGCAACCAACCAAGATCACGAGAAGGTCGGTGCCGCATACTCGACGGTTGCAAATAGATTCTCAGACGAGGCGGATCGTTTCTTGTACCTCGCGAACTACTTTTCAGATAACGCCGATCGCTTGCTATATGACAATCAAGAAATGTAACAAGTGCCGGCAATCGCTGCGCTCGGACGTCGTACATGCCGCTTCGCGGCAAGCCCGCCGTCCCTGCAGGAGGCGTTAGAAGGCGCCATGGGCTACGAGCTCCACATAGAACGCGAGGAATCTCGGCCAATATCTGCAGAGGAGTGGCTCAATGTCGTGGCCCAGGACTCAGAGCTTGAACTTGACGAGAGTAGTGGCGAGTACTTCGCCAGATTCTTAGGGGATTGCGAGTACGGGTTTGGCGAGGGCTGGCTAGATTGGTTTGATGGAAGAATATTCAGCAAGTATCCCGACAATGCGATCCTTGGCAAAATGCTTGAAGTATCTGATTTATTGGGAGCTACTGTCCGTGGAGACGATGGGAAAATTTACACCGAGCCAGATATTAACTCAGGTACACAACCCGGCTACGACCATTATCAAGCTTCATCCCATGATCGATTGTGGCAATTTCTTTTGTCTCTGTTTCCCACTAAGAATAGAGATTCCCTTCCTTTCGCTGTTGGAGATCGAGTGAAAGATCACACCGGCGAGGGCACCGTTTTATCCATAGATCGATATGCAGAGCATGGGCTCGGGGTAATTCTTGTGAAATATGATGATGGCCGAGAGCTCAGTAGCGCGATAGTCGCTCATGGATTGGAACGTGTGCCCTCTACCAAGTAAAGGCAGCGGACGGTTTACCGGCGCCCGCTGCGTCAGGCGTTAGAAGGCACCCATGATTGAGACTGCGGAAGAGTTCGTGAGGCTGCGGAACAGCGAGATCCAGGCGGAGTATCATCGTGCTGCGCATGAAGAGGCTCCTTTGGAGGTCTGGCAAGATGTACTGCTACGATTTCCGGATATGGCATTCTGGGTTGCACAGAACAAGAGCGTGCCCTATGAAATCCTGGAGCAGTTATCCGATCATGAGGAAGATCGGGTACGCACCATGGTGGCTATGAAAAATAGGCTGCAGGAGCCTTTGCTCGTGAAATTGGCACAAGACTCTGATGCCAGCGTCCGCATGGAGATAGCGCGCCACAATAAGGTCACCGCGCCGGTTTTAGAGCTCTTGGCAACCGATAGCTGGACAGATATCGCAGAGTTGGCTTCTGGTCGTCTGGCTGAAGGTGCACACAGATGATCCAGCCTTCTAAAAAGCCAAGCCAGTGGGACACGCTTTCGGCATCACCTGCTGGCAGCGCTGTGAGGGAATCCCTGGCAGTGACGCGAGCCTCTGGGCCAAACGCATGATGCAGATTCACATCCTGGATGCGCAGAACCGCTTGCAGCCCTTTAAATCACTTATCAGAGATTCAGCCAAGCGAGCCATCGAGCAGATATCGACTCGACTGTCTCCTGTTCTGGATATCTGCTTTTCTGATTCCCCCGACCATTGCAATCCGGAGCTTGGCATCGGCGGTGGCGCCTTTAGCCCCAGACTTCTGCACGTATTTCTGGACCCTACAAACGACAAAATCGTTTCTTCGATAGATAAGGAATTGCTCGCCGTACTGGCGCATGAAGTCCATCACTGCGTACGTATGGAGCAGATAGCGGATTCAACATTGGCCGATCGATTGGTGACCGAGGGCCTTGCTTGTCACTTCGAAGTCGAGATGACCGGAAACGCAAGTCCTAGCTTTCTGCCCGTCGAAACACTTCAATCCTGGGATAAGCACTTCACCAAAATGCGACCCATCATGCACGGCGAGGACTTCTGTGAGGGCACAATGTTCCTGGGTAAGCGTCCTGGAGAATTTCCCAAATATGCTGGATATGCCGTGGGTTTTGGCCTGGTAGGAAAGTACCTGTCGTCTGAGGAGGTTTCAGCTGCAGAGTGTGTCACGCTACCAACTTCCAGGTTCATTGGGCGGTAGGAGTTTTCCTTGAGAAAGAGAGATGATTTGCTCCATAGAAATTTGCGTAAACAGATGTCCTCACCGCCGATTTGACTGGCGTTTATACAGCTTTGTCATGAAGCGCCGGCTGACAGATCTGCCTCTGGAAGAATATGTTGACTACAAGCTAGAGAGGCGCAATCGATTAGGCATGAGTAAGGGGAGCACGAGAAAGTGATTACACAGCATAGAAAGGCAGGGATTGCACTCACGTGGGCCTCTCAACCCTTAGTTTCACTTCAAGCTTTTTGCCCCAGCTTGTATCGTTCAAGGACGAATCCGCTATGAATAACGCTCTCAACATAAACGCGGCGATAATGTTTCTAGTCAGCTTTGTCTTTGCGTATCTCGCCGTAAGCCTGGTTCCGACAAGCAGTGGTTCCTCTGCCTATGGCATGGGTTTTATGTTCGGGCGAGCGATTTCTGGAGTTTTGTTGCCGCTGTTTTTGGTATGGGCGCCCCGTGCACTTTTTCGGCGGAAGCCCGTGTTCACCAAAGGCGCGATCGTCGCCTGGTGGGTGTTGTTTCTGCTGTTGAGCATTATGAGTCTTATTGGCGGCATGTTGCCGCAGGAGGCTTGATCCATTAACAAGGCAACGCTGTCGTTACGCTGGGGCGCCCAAGCTCCCTTCCGCTTGAAGCCGGCCGCACCAGATTGCGGCGCTTAATAATATGAAGCGAAGACTGACACCTCGCGAAAAGAAGGAGCTCAGCTATCAGAAGGATCGAAGAAACATCCTCGCGGAATCCCGGAGGAATGCGAACAAGGCGATTTCAAGGCGAAAAAAGTGGGTGAACGGCTCGTATCGCAAGCATACCAGGCAGACCTTGGATAACGTGATGATCGATGATGCGGGTGAAATTGAAAGTGCTGTACAAAATGTGCGGCGACATAACTGGCGGAAGATCCCGGATATTAGCCTTCGTGAGTACATTCGGCGCAGTAAAGACGGAACCAAATGGAGTAAATAGGCAGTTATGAGCTTTAATGCTGAATCACATAACACTAACAGGCAGCAGCGTCTGCTCTGCAGCCGGCTGTGTGTAGGGTGCCATGACATCTCCTAGCGTTATGAAGATTCTTCTTGCGGTCGTATTGGGCATGCTCAGCGCTGGCGGCCATTGCAACGAACGATTGGATAAGTTGATTCAGCTGGCTGGTGGAAAAGAAGCCTACGAAAGATTTGTGGAAGGCATATTTGATCCTGAAACGATGGTGGCCGCTTTACCTGAGTCGGACAGTCCTCTCTATCCACTCGCTTTAGAGCAAAAACAACAGACTGAAATACTGGTCCGAAAGTACTTGTCCTGGGAGGCCGTGCGACCAGGCATGATTCGCGCCTACTCTGCAACCTATACAGTAGAAGAACAGGACTACATGCTGGAACTCCTTCAAGACGAACTCGGGCGAAGCATCCTCTCAAAAGGCAATCTTCTCGAGCAGCAGATGAGCGCTCAGCTCCTGCCACTGCTTAGAC
The DNA here is from genome assembly GCA_965601975.1 of Halieaceae bacterium. GTDB lineage: Bacteria > Pseudomonadota > Gammaproteobacteria > Pseudomonadales > Halieaceae > JANQIO01. The sequence goes on along the minus strand of OZ271856.1, from coordinate 2,852,382 downwards.
AGTTTTACGACGAGTTTTCTGAACTCAACGATCGCTACCAGCAGAAGCGGGAGAGTCTCATTGAGGAGCTCGAAAGCAATTAGAAAATGTGTCGAGTCCAGGCCGGTGCTCCGCCGGGGCACCAGAATTTCCGCTGCACTGCAAGTCTGGTGGTCAGGCCTGCGGCGTTGTGTTTATTTCGAGATATAGCCGTGAAGCTAACGGGTAGCAAGACTGAAAGTGACTTTCGAGAAGAACTGGTCAGATCGAATGCTCACTTAAGAAAACCTGAAGCAAGGCTGCACCAGGTTCTGGAACAACATGGTCATTCCACAGAAAGTGCCTATCTGCTGCGTTGGGTGCCAGAGGAGTCCACTGATATTTACACGGTTTTGATTGAAGGCTCCTATTTGGTTTCGGTGGAGCTAGACAAGCACGACCATTCAGTAGAGCCAGTCATTGAGAAATTTGAGATGGCAGACTACCAGCAAGGGCTGCGGAAAATGTATCGCATTCAGCTAGCTGTAGCGCAAGATCTTTCACGCTGAAGCAGTATGAAAGGCCACCAATCAATCGATTTCAAGAGAAAGCTATTTCTCTACTCTGGATTTCTCTCTGTTGTACTCTTTTTTATTGGTGCGTTTAATCCTGAGATGCGCTTCACAGGGTTAGCATTGGCTTTCCTGATATTTGCAACCATTTGGTTCGGTGTGCAGTTTTTGCTGGTTCGCTGTCCCCGCTGTAAGAGACTCTTCTGTGGGACCTGGTACTATATGAATCCCTTCGCTTATGAATGCCAGCACTGCGGGTTTCCTGCAAAATGAGAAGCTGGCATATACGATGTCAACTCATGAAGCGCGTGTGGTGAGTATGTGATGAATCTAACTTGCCCGAGATGCCACGTAATGCCGATTGTATATTGGAAGAGACTGGTTTCGTTCACCAGGATCACGTGTCAACAGTACGGCGTGTGGCGGCGGAATTCCTGATTCGTGAGCTGGATGGTTTGGGTGATGATGCGCTTCAATTTGCGCGCCACTTCGCTGTAGATGAATCCTATGCAGTCTCCGAGCGCGGCATGTTTGCCCTGGGGAAGCTGGAAGAGGCGCAAATGTGAGGCAAGTGTTGAACACTGCCAAGAGCTAAAGCACTGAGTCATGCAGCCAGTCATGAATGATTCAAAGTGGAACAAGGTCAGGGCAGCGATGCTCTCCCTTGGCGAGATGAGCCCAATGTGGCGGACGAAGTGCACGACCAACGGGTACGTTTCACAGTTCGACGGAGAGTGGTACTACCATTTCAGTCAGGGTGGATTTAGGGACATCGAGTGGCTTGAAGTGCGAGTCGATTCAGCAGAACAGAAAGCACTGGTGAGATCGGCTCTAAGCAATATTCGCGTGCCTGGTGTTGAGACAGATTCAGGATTCAGGGTATTTGGCTATGTGACTAATGATACCTATGTTGAATACATATAGGACTAAAGCAGGCATGAGCAGAGCGGGACTGGTTTTCAGCAATCCCAGTCACAAGCGTTAAGCTTATTCAATCTCAAGGAGGGAGAGCTATGAGCAGTAACCCAGATTCAGGGATTTCAGACTTTGTCGCCGATCGGTGGGTTTCGTGGGTGATGGAGCTTGTCGTGCTATCTCTCATTGCCTATTTCACGATATCGGAGAATCGCAAGACCGCGGAGCAAACCCGGGAAATGCTTGCGCGGTACGACGCAGCAGTTTCAGCTTATGCCGCCAGAACTGCTGAGGCAGTAGACCAAACTGTTTCCTCAGCAGTTTCTTCTTCCAGGGAAGCGGCAAGGACGGTCACGAAAGAGGACTTGAAAGAAATGTTGGAAGCGCTGAAGACCAAAGAGAACAAGGCAGAATGACTCTCCAGAAGGCTAGACCGCTTGCTCCTGGTACCCCAGCTTGCGGCGTACGGTGAATGCGTGTCTAGCTCATTCTGGAAGTTTCAATTGGATGCAAATGACGAAGAAGCGGCGAGAAAAGTCTTTAATCGCTGCCTATCGCGCGTAGATCGCCCGTGCCTGAACGGGAGCTATGAGCGGTACGAAAAGGGAGGCTATATCGCACAATGTTCGTTCTTCCACGGTGACGATACACCCTGGTCTCAGGTTGTTGTGGAGGTGATCTCTTTCGCGGAAGAGCTTGGGTCCGGCTGGATGCTTTTTGGATCGATTAGCGAAGACCCTTCCGGGGTTCTCAGTTTGGAGGCGGGTGCAAAGTCCAGGGTTTCTGGCTTATTGTGGTCAGAATGGCAAGTGTTCAATGACTATAACACCTGAAAATACTTCGGCTTGGAGCGATAGGACTGTTGGCAATGGAAGAACCGTTTGGAAATCTCGACCTGAGTGATTTCTGGGAAGACTCCGACTACGGAAGGAAGGATTATGTGGGTCAATCCGTGTCGGATATTGACGTTGCTAGCGTGGAAAAGGAGCTTGGATACAAGCTGCCCAAATCCTATATCGCGTTGATGGCCACACAGAACGGTGGCATACCGAAGCGCACCAATCACCGCACCAGCGAGCGAACGTCATGGGCAGAGGATCACGTTGCGATTACCGGCATTTTCTCCATCGGGCGGGACATGACGTGTTCTCTATGTGGCGAATTTTCTACCTCCTTCTGGGTCGAGGAGTGGGGCTACCCACCGATTGGTATCTACTTTGCGGATTGCCCCTCTGCCGGTCACGACATGCTCTGCCTGGACTACCGGGAATGCGGGCCGAGCGGGGAGCCCCAAGTTGTCCACGTCGATCAGGAATGGGATTACAAGATCACGTTCGTTGCCAGGGACTTTGAGTCGTTTATTTGCGGCCTTGAGGACCACGACGCGTTCGAGGCCTGAAAAACAAACACGCCGGAGCTTCAATCTCAGCAGCAGGTTCTAGAAGGCAAATGAAAAGTGCATGATCCAGACAGAATCGAGCGCGAAGTAATTTCGGCGGTGCGCGACTTTGTCGGGTCGCTTCGTCTGAAGAGCCGCATTGTTGCTGACCTGTCATCGGTGATTGACGCTACTTCCCAGGTGCCGCTTTCAAAGTTCGACTACTGGGAAGGGCTGATTCGTTCCACATACTTTTCTGCTTTGAAACCTTCTACGCCAACGGTGTGGAAGCGCTGGTTTGAGCCTGCCCAGCTGGTCACCTGGCTGGATGTGGTTAGTTGGGATGGGTTCAGGCGCGAGAAGGTCCTGCGCTCGATCTCAGGACCGGCACCCAATAGCTTCTTTCTGGCGCTGGCCTTCCGCAGGCTCAACGACTGGGTCCCTCAAGTACGGGAAGCTGCCAGAGAAAAGTTGCCTCTCATTGTCAAAGCCTCCGATCCGGTAGTTGTCGTGGATGCGCTATGTGCAACCCTTTCAAACTGGAATTCATGGGGCCGAATTCAGGTAACTGAGAAATCCGTGCTACTGGATATTGTGTCCGACCAGTCGCTGGGGCATGCCTTCAAATCGAAAATCATTGCATCCACCTCTGGTCCGGTCAGTGCCCTGTTGGCACAGGTCGGACGCACGCCAGCGCTCGATGCCGACCTTCGTAAAATCGCAGCCGATGCTGTTCAGCCTGCTGTCAGGGCGAAGGCATATCGCAGTCTGTTCGAAAGTAGAATAGTGTGGCTTGAGGGCCGCGAGTGGGAGTGGACTGACATACGGTATTGCCAAGGTAGATATCAAGCGATTGTCGGCGAGCGAAAGCTGCCCACATCAGCGCCTTTTCTGGAACTGTTGCAAGAATCGGCGAATGACAGATCTTCGATTGTGCGTCGCGTAGCGGCGGAATTCCTGATTCGTGAGCTGGATGGTTTGGGGGATGATGCGCTTCAATTTGCGCGCCACTTCGCTGCAGATGAATCCTATGCAGTCTCCGAGCGCGGCAAGTTTGCAATGGGGAAGCTGGAAGAGGCCCAAATGTGAGGCAAGTCTTCGGTGATATTCCCAACCCGTTTTCTGAGAATCTCAGCCAGAGCGCGCTCTCTGTGCCGTTTCTTTTGTAAAGCATCAATAGGGAGCCGTGATGTATGTCATACACAATAGATATTAAGTGCACTCAATGCGGGGCACTGATCTGCTGTCAACACATTGGCGATCTTGATGAACTCGCTGAGGGAAAAGTCAGCTTTCTTGCGGAATGCAGTAAATGTGGCTTTGAGAAGGAATACAGGTCTGTTCTCGCTGAAGAGGCGGAGCGATTGATGCAGGAGGCATTGGACCTATCTGGTGGGAGTTGAATAATCAGGGTCAGAGTTCTATTTCACAGGATCGAGGGCATGGGTGAAATCCTCGTGACAACCCCGCAGCGATTCAACATTGAGAACAAGAATCACTTGAAGAGACTGGGGTTGGCACAAGAGTACTTGGCTCGATCCTTTTTAATGCAGCGCTCACATTTGGCGAAAAGTGTCACTGGATAGTTACATTTTGCATCACGCGAATTTTCAATGATCGACGACCAGATACAAGACAACATAAGAGAGTTCGGCTGGCATTGCAGGCACGTTTTCGACGCCGAAGGGGAACGAGTCGATTTTAGCTACTCGATTGGCTTTGAAAAAAGCTTCGGTGAGCCTGAAATCATTGTCTTTGGACTGAAGCGAGAGATATCTCACGCAATACTCTCCGACATTGCGACAGATTTCAGAGGTGGTCTGTCATTCGAACCAAACACCAGGATTTCGGGAGTTGTGGGGGGGGTGAAACGCAAGTTATCTTTGCGCCGCTTGTTGAGACCGCGTTCTCTGAATACGCTGGGGGAGCTCTAGAGTACTACGACCGCCCATTCAGGGTGTGGGTCCTGCTTTGGCCAGATAAGAACGGGGTATTTCCCAATGAACCTGGTTGCGAGGTAACGTTGCAGAATGAAGCTCTCAACGTCATTTGATAAAGCAATGATGGTGCTTGGCTGGTGTGGCAGGCTATACGTTTCTCTCCACGCATGGCTTTCCAACTTCCGGATTATGCTTGCATGAAGCAAGAAGCATGGTCATTGAACTGCCGTGAAGATCTTATTCAGAACGGTTTCATGAATATCAAGCCGCATGTTTTCGGTCGGATCTGCGAGGGTATTTTGCAGCTTGTGAGCTTTGAAGGTCAGAAAACGGACATTTACGTATGGAAGAATTCCGTTCCTTTAGCGCTACCAGATATTCAACTTGGTGCTGGCTGCCCTCCTGCTTCCGGGCGCTTTCCTAAAAAACCCAGGGAGTATTCAGCAAGCTCTGCGCCAGAGATAGAATCTGTGCAGAGGTCTATCGGTAAGATCGTCTCTGAAACGGTCATTCCGGATTTAGATAAACACAACAACTTCCAGGCGCTTGAGCGTGCGTTTGCCAAAAGCAAGCTGCCGCAGTTTGCCTTTTACTATCGCGGTTTTTGTCTTCTTCAGTCAGGGCAATTCAGCGAGGGTAGGGCGGTTCTTGAGACACTACCTGAGCAACCTTATCCACATGATTGGAAGGATAAGATCGACTTCTTTACTTCTTTGCCTGACGCTCAGATTCCTGAAGAAATTGAGAACTCAATACAAAGTAACTTTAAGCGACTACAAATTCGTAAGCTGCAAACCGCGAACTAACAGGGTGAAGCTGGCGAATTTCTCGGAAACGAAAACCTCTGCGCATCCTTATGCTTGTCGCCCGACCTTGTTGCGCTAGCAACCCTGCCGCCTGACGTATTCAGGCACCTTGCAGTAACGCTCCACGTGGAGTGTGCAAATCAATTGCAGTTTGCGGTGAGCCTGCCCTGCTTTATCGGGTGCCACGTGGACCGTTCACATCAATTCCGGTCACACTTCCGCGCGCATCGCCTTAATCACGTAGGACCAGATCTCCGGGTTGAAGCCCATGCCCAGGTGGGCGGCGTCGACCTCTATGTGGTTGATGTTGGGGCTGTACTGGTCGATCGCAGCGTTCCAGTCGACGATGCCATCGGTCTTGCTGAAGATCGCGGTGATGGGCTGGGAGATCGGTCGTGCTTCCCGGCTGGCGATCTCTGACTCAATCCAGTCCAGGTCCATGCCGCGCTTGTCGAAGAACGGTGCGGCGGCGGTGTACTTGGGGCCGCCCACCGTGGGTGAGCCCATGGTAATGACGCGTTCGACCACGTCGGGCAGATCGCGCGCGACCTCGCGAGCAATATAGCCGCCCAGGCTCCAGCCGATCAGGGTGATCTTTCTCCCCACATCGCCGTGGCGCTCCAGAACGCGGTCGTAGAAGCGGTCGATCAGATAGGGGACGCCGGCTTCGCCGCGGTAGTCTTCCCGCTTGGTGAAGTCCCAGCGGTCTGACAGGTCGTCCTGGGTGTGCTCCAGGTTGGTGCCGGCGAGATTGGTGCCCAGGCCCCAGCCTTCCGCGCGGTATCCCTGGCGCTTGAGGTAACGGCGCAGGGGTAGGGTGTAGCTGTCGCCAGAGCTGAACCCCGGTACCACGATCACCAGGCTGTCGGTGTTTTCCTCGGTGCGGCGGATGCTGGATGCGGCCAGTGGGGCGAGCATGCGCGCAACATCCAATGCGGCGCGGGACTCCAGCAGCATCAGACTGCGCTTGGGCGGTGCGGGTGTTCCGGTAGACGGGGTCATGGTGTCTCCTGGGTTCAGTTGTTTGACGCCGGCTGAGCCAGCGCTTCGGGGTCTAGGGTTTGCAGGTGGGTGTGCATGTCGCGCATCAGTGTTTCTACCTGCTTGAGGTCTTTGGTGGAGAACGGCGCCGCCTGGGCGCGGATAAAGCGTGCGGCGGCGGCTTGCGCGCTTTCCACGAGTGCTTTCCCATCTTGAGTCAGTACACAGACAAAGGAGCGGCCATCTTCAGCATGGCCGACGGTATCGACAAGACCGCGCTCCTGCAGGCGCTTGATCACGCCGGTGATGTTGGCGCGGGTGACTACCAGGCGTTCGGCGATGGCTTTGGGCAGGGCTTCGTCGCCGAGGCTGTCGATGGCGGTCATGACATCGAACTGGGTGATAGTCAGGTCGAAGTGGGTCAGCATCTCGGTGTAGCGGCGGTTGCACTCGAGGTAGGCCCTGACCACGGCGAACCAGGATGTGGTTTCCAGGCGCTCGCGGGTGGTGTCGTTGTTGGCCTGGGGGAGGGCTTTCACCTTCGGGATTCCTTGGATAGTTAATGTGTTAACTAAATGTACGGGGGCTTTTCGGGATTGGATGAGTGGGGGGAGGGATGGATTCCCGCCTTCGCGGGAATGACGGCGGGGTGGGTTCCCGCTTTCGCGGGAATGACGGTGGGGGGCGCGGGTATGACAGGGGTGGGTTCCCGCCTTCGCGGGAATGACGGTGGGGTGGGTTCCCGCCTTCGCGGGAATGACGGTGGGGTGGGTTCCCGCTTTCCCCCTTCGGGGACGATGCGCGGGAATGACGGTGGGGGGCGCGGGTATGACAGGGGTGGGTTCCCGCTCTCGCGGGAATGACTACGCTTCGACTCGGAGTTCGTCGTTGATGCGGATGGTGCCGGTGCGGAGGATTTTTGCGCAGACGCCACCGTGGCCGATCATGGCGGCGACGCCGCCGGGGCCCAGGGCTTGTTCCATGCGGGAGCAGGGGTGGCACAGGGCGGTGGCTTCGAACAGGGCGTCGCCGATGGTGAAGCGTTGGCGGCGCAGGGCGTTCAGGTTGAGGCCGGAGACCACCAGGTTGCGGCGTAGCAGGGCCGGGTCGATGGCGTCATGGTCGGTGAAGTGCTCGATCTGTTGGATAAATTCACGGGAGATCAGCGTCACCTGCCGGGCTGAGCCTGGCGTCTTGGTGACACGGTGGTCACCTTCCAGGCCCAGGCCCTCGATGGCCTGGACTTCTTCCAGCGACTGCAACGGCTCCTTGCGTTTAGGCCGCACGCCGATCCACTCCAGCCTGCCGGGCGGGAGGTCGCGGGCGAATCGATCGAGGGGACTGCTGCGCTTTTCCATAATTTGGTGACAGTTTACCTATTTCAATGGTCACCTACCTGATGATTGAATTCAGTTAACGGTCACCTGATAAGCACGTCTTCGACCTGGTGTACTTAGTGAATCAGTTTAACTGTCACCGGACTAGATGGCAGCCAGCTTCGCCTGCACCTCATCATTCAGCAGCTGCAGCACTTCTACAGATTTCAGGTTTTCCTCTAACTGTTCCACCCGTGAAGCACCCAGGATCACCGTCGAGACATTGGGATTGAGCAGGCACCAGGCGATGGCCAGTTTTGGCAGGGTGGTGCCCAACTCCTCGGCGATGGGGATCAGCTTCCGCACCCGGGACATGCGCTCCTGGCCGCGCTCGCTTTCCACCATGCGTTCGCGCAGCCACTCGTAGCCGGGCAGGTTGGCGCGGGAATCCTCGGGGATGCCGTCCAGGTACTTGCCAGTGAGGGCGCCGGAGGCCAGCGGCGACCAGATCGTCGTGCCCAGGCCGTACTTTTCATACAGCGGGGCGTATTCCACCTCGAAGCGCTCGCGATCCAGCAGGTTGTACTGGGGCTGTTCCATGGTGGGCGGGGTCAGGTGGTTGGCGTGGGCGAAGTCGTAGGCCTCGGCGATTTCCTTGGCGGTCCACTCGGAGGTGCCCCAGTACAGCACCTTACCCTGGGTCACGAGGTTGTGCATGGCCCACACTGTCTCGCCAATGGGCGTGTCCGGGTCGGCACGGTGGCAGAAGTACAGGTCCAGGTAGTCCACCTGCAGCCGCTCCAGGGCCTGGTGACAGGCTTCGGTCACGTGCTTGCGGCTCAGGCCGACCTGGGTCGGGGCGGGGTTCTCGTGGGCGCCGAAGAACACCTTGGACGACACGCAGTAGCTGTCACGGGGGTGATTCAGGGCCTTGAGCGCCTGGCCCATCACGATCTCGGACTGGCCGCGCTCGTAGCCCTCGGCGTTGTCGAAGAAGTTGATGCCGGCGTCGAAGCAGGTGCCGAACATGCGCTCGGCCAGCTTTTCATCGACCTGTTTGTTGAAGGTGACCCAGGAGCCGAAGGACAGCTCCGAGACTTTCAGGCCCGATGCGCCGAGCTTGCGATACTTCATGGTGATACCTCGTCAGAATGCCAGGTGTTGCAGGGAAACGATCTTGGTGGGGGAGTGCTCCAGCCGGTCGATTTCCCTGAACCCGAATTTCTCGTGAAATTTCAGCGAGCCCACATTGGGCGGTTCAATGTCGATCTCCGCCACCAGGCAGCTGAGCCCCTGCTGCTTCGACCAGTCGATGGCGTGCTCGTAGAACACCGAGGCGATGCCCTTACCACGGTGGTTGTCGGACACGACCACCCGGTCGATATACAGAAAGTCGTCAAAGTTATCCGAAAACCAGCGGTAGTTGAGGCTATCGTAGTCGGTACCCCGGCAAAAGCCCATCAGGAAGCCCGCCACGTCATCGCCGTCCTCGGCGACCTTCAGCAGCGCCGACAGCTCCCGCAGCCACTCAAAACGATCGGCGTCCATGGGGCTCAGCACCGCCACGGACGCCTCGTTCAGCGCGAGGATGTCCGCCTCGTCTGTTTCGGAATAAGGTCTCAGCATCAACCGTAGGAATAACTGGCCTGCAGGCCCAGGGGCAGGCCGATGGCCCAGTATAGCAACAGGAAGATGGTCCAGGTGATGATGAAGGTGACGGAGTAGGGGATCATCATGGCCGTCACCGTGCCGATGCCGGAGTCCTTGATATATCGCTGGCAGTACACCACCACCAGTGGGAAGTAGGGCATCAGCGGCGTGATGATATTGGTCGTGGAATCGCCGATGCGGTAGGCGGCCTGGGTCAGGTCCGGGCTGATGCCCAGCTCCATCAGCATGGGCACGAAGATCGGCGCCAGCAGCGCCCACTTGGCGGAGGCTGAGCCCACGAACAGGTTGAGCAGGCCTGTCAGTATCACAATGCCGGTGATGGTCAGGGCCGGCGCCAATCCCAGCGCTTTTAGACCGGCGGCGCCCTCCAGCGCCATCAGCACGCCGAGGTTGGAGTTGTTGAAGGCGTAGATGAACTGCGCGATGAAAAACATGATGACCAGGTAATAGGCCATGCTCTCCATGGACTTGGTCATGCCCTCGATGATGTCCTTGGAGCTGCGCACGGTGTCCGCACCAATGCCGTAGACGATACCCGGTACCACGAACAGCAGGAAGATCAGCGGCACGATAGACGCCATCAATGGCGCACCGAACTCCGTCAGGGAGCCAGTGTCACCGCGCCAGGGCGAGTCCGCGCCCCAGGCGCTGATCACCAGCAGAACGATGCCCACCAGCATGGCGCGCAGGGCGCCGCGCAGGCCGCGGGCTTCCTTTTCCGTGAGTGGCTCCATGGTGTGCAGCTCTTCGATGTCGTCGTCCAGCAGGTGGTCGGCGAGCCGGGGTTCCACGACCTTGTCGGTAATGAGCCAGCCGAGGCCAATAATCACGATCGATGAACTGGCGGTGAAGAAGTAGTTGTTGAGCGGGTTCAGGGTAATGGCCGGGTCGAGGATCTGCGCGCCGGTCTGGGAGATGCCCTGCAGCATCGGGTCGATGGCCGAGGGAATAAAATTTGCCGAGAAGCCGCCGGACACGCCGGCAAAGGCGGCGGCAATGCCCGCCAGCGGATGCCGGCCGGCCGCGTAGAAAATCACTCCGCCCAGGGGGATCACCATCACATAGCCCGCGTCCGCCGCCGTGTGGCTGACAATGCCCACCAGGATAATCATCGGGGTCAGCAGCCAGTTCGCTGTCACACGCAGCATGGCCCGCAGGGCGCTGTTGATGAAGCCGGTGTGCTCCGCCACGCCGATGCCCAGCATGGCCACCAGCACCACGCCGATGGGGTGGAAGTGGGCGAAGTTTTTCACCATGGCTGACATGAATGCCGTCAGGCTCTCGCCAGAGAGCTGATTGACGACCTGCACCGGCTGGCCCGTACGCGGGTTGATCGCCGAGAACTCCATGTAGGACATCAGCCAGGAGACCACCCAGACGATGACGAGCAGTCCGACAAACAGCATCGCCGGGTCCGGAAGGCGATTGCCGGTGCGCTCGATGGCAGCCAGCACTCGCTGGCCGAAGGACGCGTTGTGAGTTTCCAAGTTCAGTTCCCGTTGACCCCCTGAGGGGTCAAGACTACGCGGGAACGGCGTGGTTTTGCCAGTTCTGAATCAGGAAAGAGATAAACTCGGAGTCGCGCATCGGGGCAGAGATCAACATGCCCTGTGCGTTGTCGCATTTCAGCAGCCTGAGGTAGTCGAGCTGGTCGTTTCGTTCGACACCCTCGGCAACCACCTTGAGTTCCAGCGAGTGCGCCATGGCCACGATGGCCTTGACGACCGCGGTGTCTTCCTTGTTGGCCGGTACATCCGACAGGAAAGAGCGATCGATCTTGAGCTCGTCGATTGGGAAACGCTTCAGGTACGCCAGCGACGAATAACCGGTCCCGAAGTCATCGATGGAAATGGTGACGCCGATATCCTTTAGCTGCTGCAGCAGCCGGGCGGCTTTTTCGATGTCTTCCATTACCAGGCTTTCGGTCAGTTCCAGTGTCAGGAAGGAGGGTGCAAGACCGCTCTTCTCGCAGGCACTGGCTATGGATTCAGCCAGGTTGGGCTGCCTGAACTGGCGGGCGGAAAGATTGACGGACACTTGCAGGCCGTCATAGCCAGCCATGTGCCAGTCGTGGGCCTGCCGGCACGCCTCCTCGACCACCCAGGAGTCGATGGCGACGATCAGGTCGTTCTCCTCCGCCAGCGGAATAAACTGATCCGGCTGAACCAGGCCGCGCTGCGGGTGGCGCCAGCGTACCAGTGCCTCCATGCCGATGGTCCGCTCCGTAACCAGGTCTACCTGGGGCTGGAAGTGCAGCTGCAGCTGCTGTTGTTCCAGGGCCTTGTGCAGGTCTACCTCCATGCTGCGCCGCTCGTTGGCCTTTACGGTCATCTCGCTGGTGTAGTACTGAAGGTTGTTGCGCCCTTCTTTCTTTGCCAGTTCCTTGGCGGCGCCCGCGTGCTTGATAAGCTGGCTGGCCTCCAGGCTGTCGTCGGGGAAAATTGAGATGCCCAGGCTGACAGACACCATGACTTCCTCACCCATGTACTCGAAGGGCTTGCTCATGGTGTCCCTGATCAGCTCGGCGACTTCGGCAATGTCATTTTTCTCGACCACCGATGGCAGGGAAATAGCGAACTCGTCGCCGCCCAGGCGGCCCACGCAGCGGGCGGTGCCGTCCTGGCCCTTGCGCTGGTCATAGCCCGCGTCTTTGACGACTTCGCGCAGTCGCTGCGCAAACTGCTGCAGGACCGAGTCTCCCGCCATGGGCCCAAGGCTGTCGTTTACATTCTGGAAACGGTCGATGGAAACAATCATCAGCGCCAGCCCGGCGTTGTTGCGTTTGGCGTAGGCGACGCCGGCCGCCAACCGCTCCTGGAACAGGGTGCGATTGGGCAGGCGGGTGAGTCCGTCGTAGTAGGCCAGCTGGTCCCGGTACGCTTTGGCAATGAGCGCATTGCGCAGGCGCAGGATCAGCTCGCTGGAATCGATGGGCTTTTCCAGGAAGTCCGTGACACCCATCTCCAGTGCACGCAGCTTGGTCGCGGGCTCTGTGTCCGAGGTCAGGATGATCACTGACAGGTGGCGCAGCTCCGGGTCATTGCGAATGCCTTCGAGAATTTCAAAGCCGTCCACTTCGGGCATGTGCACGTCGAGGAAGACGCAGTCCGGCTTTTCTTCCTTGATCAGGTCCAGTGCTTTGGTGGAATCGTCGGTGGCAATGAAATTGCGATAGCCCGCCTGGACCAGGTAGACCTCGAGGATCCCCAACATCAGGGGCTCGTCGTCGACCATCATGATGACGTCGTCGTGGAACTCGTAGAGCGCGCTCGAGTCCAGGCTGATGACGCCGTCTTGCTCGGTTGTATCGGTTGGCTTGTTCACCGCTGTCCGTTTCCGTCCGCTTGTGTGGTTCTCTGCATCTCAGGTCGCGCCACTGCTTCCGTGCGCGAAGCGGTGCTCATTCCTTCCTGCCCGGTACCCGTAGATGTCCCTGTTTTTCCCCAGTTTTGTGCGAGGAAGCTGGTGAATTCCTGCTTGGGCAGCGCCTCAAGTATCACATGACCCTGTGCGGAGTGACAGTTGTTCTCCTTGAGGAACTGCATCTGAGCTGCAGTCTCCACGCCTTCCGCCACGACTTTCAGGTCAAGGGACCGCGCCATGGCGATCACCGCCTTCACGATAGCGGAATCATCCTTACGCGTGGGTATTTCCATAATGAAAGAGCGGTCGATCTTGAGCTCATCAATGGGGAAGCGCTTCAGGTATGCCAGTGAAGAATAACCCGTGCCGAAATCGTCAATCGAGATGGTGACGCCAATATCCTTCAACTGCTGCAACATTTTTGCGGCTTTGACCGTGTCTGCCATCACCAGGCTCTCAGTCAGCTCCAGCGTCAGCGAGCGCGGAGGTACACCACTCTGCGCACAGGCGTTGGAAACGAACCAGGCCAGGTCCGGATTCTCGAACTGACGCGCCGACACGTTGACGGAAATATTCAGGCCACGGTAGCCGGCCGTGTGCAGGGCCCTTGTCTGCCTGCAGGCTTCCTCCAGCACCCAGGAATCGATGGCGCGAATCAGGTCGCTCTCTTCCGCCAGGGGAATGAACTCGTCGGGTACGACCAGCCCCCGGGTGGGGTGGTGCCAGCGTACCAGCGCCTCCATGCCGGAGACCCGGCCCGTGTCGACCTCGATCTGCGGCTGGAAGTGCAGGCGCAGTTCCTTTTTCTCCAGCGCGTTGTGCAGATCGGCCTCCAGGCTGCGCCTGGCATCTGCATTGGCGGTGATCTCCTTCGAGAACTGCTGCATCATGTTGCCGCCCTGTTTCTTGGCGGACTCGGTCGCAGCGCCCGCGCATTTCAGCAGCAGGCTTGCCTCACCGGCGTCATGGGAGTACCGCGCAAGTCCCACGCTGGCTGTCAGAAACACTTGTTTACCGCGGTAGTCGAAGGGCTTGCGAAGCTCATCGAGGATGTCTTCGGCGATCTCGACGACCTCCGACTTGCCCAGCCTGCCGGGGATGGAAATTGCGAATTCATCGCCGCCAAGTCGGGCCAGGCAGCGCGCACCCTGGTCGCGTCCCTTGCGATCGAAACCACCGTCGTTCGACGCAGATCGCAGCCGATTGGCAATTTGCTTCAGCACATCGTCGCCCGCCATGGGCCCCAGGCTGTCGTTCACTGCCTGGAAACGATCGATGGATACCACCATCAGGGCCAGGTCGAAGCGATGCTGCCTGGCGTACTCGACACCGGATTCCAGGCGTTCCTGGAACAGCGCGCGATTTGGCAGCCGCGTCAGTGCGTCGCAATAGGTCAATTGGTCCTGGTAGGCCTTGGCGCGAAGCGTGTTGCGCAGTCGCAGGATGACTTCACTGGCGTCGATGGGCTTCTCCAGGAAATCCGTCGCACCCAGTTCCAGGGCCTTGAGCTTGGTTTCCGAATCCGTATCCGAGGTGAGGACAATGACGGCAAGGTGCTGGGTCTCGGGATTGGCACGCAGATGCGTCAGGACCTCAAAGCCGTCGACACCGGGCATGTTGAGGTCCAGGAACAGGCAGTCGGGCTGCTCACGCAATACCGACTCAACGGCGATGCTGGAATCGTGCACCGCGATGAAATTCTCGTAGCCCTCGGCTTCGAGGTAGACCTCGAGGATGCCAGTCATCAGCGGCTCGTCGTCGACCATCATGATGACGTCGTCGCGGAACTCGTTCTGCTTGAACTGCGTTCCGCTTGACTCGCGTTCGCTCTGTGGAATGTCGGTTTTGGTATTCATTGTCCCAATTGCCTCTAGTCAGTGCCGGTGCCCGCCATTTCGGGCAGCACAATGCGACGGCTCATTTCTTTTATGTATGCGACGCGGTCCTTCGCCTGCGCAAGATCCCCGTTTTTGGCTGCCAGCTCCAGCTCGCCAGCGGGCTCGGTAAAGCTGGTAAAGCCCACGCTTCCCCCCGACCCTTTCAGCCAGTGGGCCAGGTTGGCGAGGTCCACCAGATCCTCGCTCTCCAGCCGCTGTTCCATATCTTCAATCTTGGCGGTGAGTTTGTCCGCGAAGCCCAGGACGATGGCGTCCAGCTTCGGGTCTTTCCCGGCCAGTGCCGATTCAATTCTTTCGGGCAGGTCGTTCACGCCTGTCGACTCGACCGCTTCCGGGGCCACTGCCTCTTCGCCTTCGCTTTCCAGGCGCAGTCGCCGCTGTAGGGCTTCAAGTTCGGCGAGAGAATCTTCGCAACCCTCGCGGTTCTCCGACTTGGCGCTGGCTTCCAGCAGCCCTGCAGGCTCTGTCAGCACACCAAAGCCCACGCTGCCGCCGGTACCCTTGATCTTGTGCGCCAGGGCGGCCAGCGTTGTCATGTCGCCCCCATCCAATGCGGTGCGCATGTCAGACATCTGGTCATTCAGGCCTACAAGGAATTTCTCCGGAATTGCGCGGAGGAGGGGGTTGCTGTCGAGCGGAAGCGTACAATAAATCGGCGCTTGCTCGGGCGCCTGTTCGATAGGGGTGACGACGGCCGATTCTGCGACAGCTGCCGCAGCCGGTGCTTCTTCCGTGGTTGCAGCAACCTCTTCTTGAGCGGCGGGAGCAGGGGCGACCACTTTCGGCGCACTGGGTTCTACCGCAGGCGCAGCAGGTTTCGCCGCCGGCTCTTTAACTACACGCTCAGGCGCTTTGTCTACGGCTGTAGGCGCCTCGACTTCAGCCGCAGGCGCTTCCGCCTTTGCTGCCGGCGCTTGTTCGGTGCCGCCCAGCTCTTCTGCCAGCAACGCCAGCAGTTTGTCGATATCGATGGGCTTGGACAGGTAGCGTGTGTAACCGGCGTCCAGGCACTTCTGTTCCGCGCCTTCCATTGCCTCTGCCGTCAACGCGACTACCGTGGTCTCGATGCCTCGCTCGCGCATGATGCCGACAGACGTGTAGCCGTCCATCACCGGCATCTGTACGTCCATCAGCACGATATCCGCTTCCTCGACTGAGTCGAGCGCTTCCTGGCCGTTTTCGCCGGTGATCACATCCAGGCCCTGGTCGCTCAGCACGACCTGTAGCAACTCGCGGTTCTCGGCGCCATCGTCCACCACCAGCACGCGCGCGTGGGGGAGCTTCCACTGTACGGCTTTGGTGGCCGCTTCGCCGGCTTCCTCAGCCAGCATCTGCTCGGGCTGCAGCCACTCGACGTCGTCCAGGCTGCCCAGGTTGATGGTGGTGGAGAATGTGCTGCCTTCACCCTCCTGGCTGGTCACGATGATGTCGCCGCCCAGGCCCTGGGCGAAACGCTTACTGATGGTCAGGCCCAGCCCGGTGCCGCCAAAGCGCCGGGTGATGGAGCTGTCGGCCTGGCCAAAGGCCTCGAAGATCTTGCTCGCCTGCTCGGGCGACATGCCGATACCCGTGTCCTTGACGTCCATGGTCAGGATGCTGTCACGGCCGGCTTTCTGGATACGTGTGTGAATGGTGACGCCGCCGGATTCCGTGAACTTGATGGCGTTGCCCACGAGGTTGGTCAAAATCTGGCGTAGTTTGGCCGGGTCTGACATGACTTCCGCCGGAAGAGGACCTTCCGGGTCGAATATGACGAACAGTCCCTTCTCGTCGGCCTTGACCCGCATGATTTCGACCACGTCCTGGATAATGCGGTGCGGCGTGCAGGCCACGCGCTCGATATCCATCTGGCCGGCCTCGACTTTGGACAGGTCGAGTATGTCGTTGATCAGGCCCAGCAGGTGAGAGCTGCTTCGGGAAATCGTGTCCAGGTGCTTGTGCGGGTTGGCACCCTGTTTACCGTAGCCTCGCTTGAGCACCTCGGTGAAGCCCATGATGGCGTTCATGGGCGTGCGAATCTCGTGGCTCATGTTGGCAAGGAAGTCGCTCTTTGCGCGGTTGGCGATTTCTGCTTCTTCCTTGGACTTGCGCAGCTCGACTTCTTTTTCCATCAGCTCGCTGACGTCGTCGAAGCTCACCAGCACACCCACCGCAGAGTGGGGGCCGGCCATGATGGGCGAGCTGTTGGTCATAAAGGTCAACTTCGCCCCGGTCTTCGTGGTGATCTGGACCCGCTCGCCGATCTGGGGCGTGGAGGATTCCAGCGCCTTGGTCCAGGGCGTGTGATTGTTGTCGAACTGCGAGTCTTCCTCGAACTCCCAGGGGAAATCTTCTGCCTTGCGACCCATGAGTTCATCTGCGTCTTCACCCATAGTCTCTGCGAAGGCGCTGTTCGACAGCACCACGTTTTGCTTGGCGTCCAGCACCAGCAGACCTTCCGCCATGGTGTCGAAAGCGGTGCGCACACGGTCCGGGATGGCCTGGGATGGATCCAGCATCTTGAGCATGCGGCCCAGGTACCAGTAGAAAATCAGGAAGCCCAGCAGCGTGAAGAACGCGACGGCCTGGGTCAGCGGGTGGTAGAAGAAGCGCTTCCAGCCCGAGGGCAGCAGGGGTTTGAACTGCAGTTCGACACGGCCCCACTGAGTGTCGCCCGCCCAGATGGGCACCGTGACTCGCCCAGGGATCCTGGTCTCTTCTTCACCCATGGGGGTCGGTTCGTGGTCGCCGGTCCTGGAGATGACTGTGCCGTCTGCGCGCACGACAGCGGCGGACAGCAGGTCTTCCTGACGGTTGGTCAGCAACTGCAGGTTTGCATCGATGCGACGCAGATCAGAGCGCGTTACCAGGATTGACGTGTTCAGGGCAGCCACTTCCGCCATCGCCGCGCGGCCTTCCAGTTCCGCTTCGTGGCGATCGGGGATGACTTCTATGAAAGACGCCACCAGGACCAGCGACATCAGGATGCTGACCTGGCCGAGCGTGATACGCGCGGTGGCGCTCCAACCTGAGAACAGGCGGCTAAGCACTGGCTTCCTCCTCTATTTCGTCGGCTTCAGCAGTTTCGCTGCCGCTGGCAATGTCCACCAGGGACTCATCGTCTTCGCCTTCCAGCATATTACCGCTGGACAGCACGGGGAAGGGGTCGATAAAGCGCCAGGCCGGCATGGTCGACAGCAGGCTCGAGAGCAGGATGCCGCTGCGGGCAGCCCAGAGCACGTAGCCCACCGAGAGGCCGCCGGAGATGGCGAAGCCGCTGCCTACGACCATCTTGTGCAGGCGGGTCTCTTCTATGACTTCTTCGCGAAGCTGATCGATACCGTCGACGAAGCCGCTATCCGTAATCCAGCTCTCCACGTCACTCAGCGGCGTTGCAATTTCTCTCAGGTACTCGAATGCCAGTACCTGTGCATCGAGCGTTGCCGTCGACAATGAAGGGTCCGGCCTGTCGGTCTCGCGGTTGAGCGTGACTTCGATCACTTCTCCGGAGTCCAGGGTGACTTCTTGCACCACGTTCAGGTTCTCACCGGTAATGCCCGAGCTGCTGAAGCCCACGCCAAACAGCTGATTCTGCGCTTGCGCCAGCAGGCGCGCGTCGATGGCAGGTGTAGTGCCGGTGGCGTCGATGGCGTCATCTGTCGCAGTGTCGTTCTGGGTCTGTTCCTCTGCCGCGGCCTGTTCGGGCTCTTCTTCCGGCGTGGTCTCTTCCACCACGGGATCGGTCGCCGCTATTGGCTCCTCGGGCGCAGCGGATACCGGAATATCATCCCCGAGCAAATCACCGACCGCAGCAGGGTCCAGCGGAATGATGGCGGCATCACCAATGTCTGAGCTTGCGCTGATCGGCTCGGGTTCCGGTGCGGGCGCTGGTTCAGGAGCGGGTGCCGGAGCGGGCGCAGGTGCAGGTGCAGGTTCAGGCTCGGGTTCAGGTTCTGGCTCGGGCTCGGGTTCCGGTTCGGGTACACCTGCCACCAGGCCGGTCGCCGGGCTCCGGACGGATTCGGCGGTACCTTCGCCATCCGTATAGCTGACATCGACGGACAGGCTGGCGCCCACGTCGGCATCGCCCAGCAGGTAGGTGCTGCCAGTGGCGCCGGCCACGGCAGTGCCGTCGCGCAGCCACTGATAGCTGAAGGACCCCATGCCATCCTCATCGGAAATGGCGCTGGCATCGGCGGTGAGCATTTCACCCTCTGTGAGATCACCCGCGATGTCCACATCGCCGGTGGGGGCGTGGCTGATATTGGTGATGGGCCCGACGTTTGCATCCAGGCTTTCATCGGTGCCCTGCGCATCGGTGTAGCTGACGGTGACGGAAATAATCGCCCCGACATCGTCCTGGCCGGTTGTGTAGGTATCGCTGGTCGCTCCGCTGATGGACACGCCGTCGCGCTGCCACTGATAGCCGAAGGTTCCGAGTCCGTCGCCGTCGCTGACGCCGCTCGCGTCCGCAGTCAGGGTTTCGCCCTCACTGGTGCTGCCGGAGATCACAACGCTGCCCGTGGGATCTTCATTCACATTGGCGACGGGACCTACTGCGGCGCTGGCGACGGATTCCGTCGTGCCACCACCGTCCACATAGCTGACCGTGGCGCTGATGGACGCGCCGACATCGTCAGCACCGAGTGTATAGCCGGGACCGTCGGCGCCCGCTATGGCCACACCGTCGCGGAACCACTGGAAGTCCAGGGCACCGAGGCCGTCTGCATCGGCGAGGCTTCCGAAATCGATCGAGAGTGTCTCACCTTCCGTGGCATCACCGTCGATGCTGATGCCGCCGGTGGGCGTATCATTCAGATTGGTGATGGTGCCGCCGGCAGTAGCCGTGTCAGTTTCCAGTCCATCCGAAACCGTGTAGTCAAAACTCACCGCGCCCACATAGTTTGCGTCGGGCGTAAAGCGAATATTGTCACTGGCGTCCACGTTGACCGTGCCGTTGGCGACTGCGATGGACTGCGCGCCTCCGGTCAGCGTCACACCGTTGATCTCGGTGATGCTCAGGGTGTCGCCGTCGAGATCTGTGTCATTGCCCAACAGGGCCGCATTCAGCACTGCCGAGACAGTGTCTTCGGGGCCGTCGAGAATGCTGAGGTCGTCCGCGGCAACCGGCGCGTTGTTCCCCACGATGGTGCCGCTGGCCGTTGCCGTATCCGACAGGGCGCCATCAGACGCGGTATAGGTGAAGCTCACCGGCCCGAGGTAGCCGAGATCCGGCGTGAAGGTAATGTTGTCGGCTGCATCGATGTCGACGGTGCCATCGGTCACCGCAATGGATTGCACGCCGCCGGTCAGTGCGACGCCATCGATATGGGTAATGGTCAGGGTATCGCCGTCTATATCGAGGTCATTGGCCAGCAGCGTCGCATTGAGTACGGCGGAGCTTGTATCCATCACGCCGTCGAGGGCGCCCACGTCGTCGATTGCATCGGGCTGGTCGTTCAGATTGGCAATGGTGCCGCTGGCGGTGGCGGTATCGGACAGGCTGCCGTCGGACACGGTGTATTCAAAGCTGACCGCACCGGTAACGTCGGTATCCGGCGTAAACGTGATGTTATCGCCGGCGTCGATATCGACCGTGCCGTTGGTCACTGCGATTGACTGGACACCGCCGGTCAATGCCACACCCTCGATATGCGTAATCGTCAGGGTATCGCCGTCCACGTCGATATCGTTGGCCAGCAGCGTTGCGTTCAGGATGCCCGAGGTCACTTCTTCGTTGCCATCCAGGATGCCGGCGTCATCAATTGCATCGGGCTGGTCGTTCAGGTTGGCGATGGTGCCGCTGACAGTCGCAGTGGAGGAGAGCGCGCCGTCGGACACCGTGTAATCGAAGCTCACCGCGCCGACATAGTCGTTATCCGGTGTAAACGTGATGTTGTCAGAGGCATCGACATCCACGGTGCCATTGGTGACCGCAATGGACTGCACCCCACCGGTCAGGAGCACGCCGTCGATATGGGTGATGCTCAGGGTATCGCCATCGATGTCGGCATCGTTGCCCAGCAGCGTCGCGTTCAGAATCGCAGAGGTGACTTCCTCATTGCCATCCAATACGCCCACGTCATTGCTGGCAGCGGGCGGGTCATTCAGGTTGGCTATGATGCCGCTGGCCGTGGCGGTATCGCTCAGGCTGCCGTCGGACACGGTGTAGTCGAAGCTCACCGCGCCGACGTAGTCGGTATCTGGCGTGAAGGTAATATTGTCGCCGGCATCGATGTCGACCGTGCCGTTCGCCACCGCAATGGATTGCGCGCCGCCGGTGAGTGCCACGCCTTCGATGTGGGTAATGGTCAGCGTGTCGCCGTCCACGTCGATGTCGTTGGCGAGCAACGTCGCGTTGAGAATGCCCGAGGTGGCTTCCTCATTGCCATCCAGGATGCCGGCATCGTCGATGGCATCGGGCTGGTCGTTCAGGTTGGCGATGGTGCCACTGACCGTGGCGGTGGAGGAGAGGGCGCCGTCGGACACGGTGTAATCGAAGCTCACTGCGCCGACATGGTCCGTGTCTGGTGTGAAGGTAATGTTGTCTGAGGCGTCCACATCGACGGTGCCGTTGGTCACCGCGATGGACTGCACACCGCCGGTCAGCGCTACCCCCTCGATATGGGTGATGCTCAGCGTATCCCCGTCAATGTCGGTGTCATTGCCAAGCAGCGTCGCGTTCAGCACCGCGGAGGTGGCTTCCTCGTTGCCGTCCAGCACGCCCACATCGTCGTTGGCGACGGGCGGGTCATTCAGGTTGGCGATCGTGCCGCTGGCGTTGGCGGTATCACTCAGGGCGCCATCGGAGACCGTGTAATCGAAATCCACCGCGCCGACATAGTCCGTGTCAGGCGTGAAGGTAATATTGTCGGAGGCGTCGATATCCACCGTACCGTTGGTCACGGCGATGGACTGAGCACCGCCGGTCAGTGCCACACCCTCAATATGGGTAATGGTCAGGGTATCGCCGTCCACATCGAGGTCGTTGGCCAGCAGAGAGGCGTTGAGAACGCCGGAGGTCGCCTCCTCATTGCCATCCAGAATGCCCACGTCGTTAATCGCATCGGGCTGGTCGTTGAGGTTGGTGATGGTGCCGCTGGCGGTGGCTGTATCGGTCGCCACACCGTCGGAAATCGTATAGACGAAACTCACCGAGCCGACGTAGTCCGTATCCGGCGTGAAGGTAATGTTGTCCGAGGCGTCGACATCTACCGTACCGTTGGTCACCGCGATGGACTGCACGCCGCCGGTCAGCGCCACGCCTTCGATTTCCGTGATGCTGATAGCGTCACCATCCACGTCGACGTCGTTGGCCAGCAGAGTCGCGTTGAGAACGCCTGAGGTCGCTTCTTCGACCCCGTCCAGGACGCCCGCGTCGTTATCGGCGTCGGGGAAGTCATTGGCGCCGGCCACAGTGATAGTGCTGGTGATGGGCGCTGAGCTACTGGCGCCGCCGTTGTCAGTCACCACCCAGGTGACGGTGCGGTCGCCGGTGTCCGGGTCTTCCAGGTTGGTGTTTGTGTAAGTCACCGACTCGAGCGCAGCTTCGTAGTTGGCCTTGCTGGACGTGCCGGTCAGCGTGAGCACACCGGTGGCACTGTCGTAGCTGCCAGTGATGCCGCCGATGGGGGTAAACGACAGTTCGTCTTCCGTGTCCACCAGGCCGCCACTGATCGTGATGGTGGCGCCTTCCATGTCCGCATCGTCGGGGTCGAACAAGGTAAGACTGTTATCGATAATCTGTGCGCCATCACCCTCGGTATAGGCGAGGGTGCCACCAGCACCGCTCAGAACCTGCACAAAGTCCAGGCGCAGGGTTGCGGTCTGGCCTGTCAGGTCTGCCGTGTCGTCACCACCGTTGGCGGTACCGCCGCTATCCACCAGCTGGGTAATTTCGACCGTACGGTCACCGCCGGACGGGTTGTTCTCCAGGTTCTGGTAGCGCATCCCGTTGAGATCGGTTTCCAGGTTGGCGACGGTAGCAGTACCGCCTGTGAACACCACCGTAAATTCATTGGCGCCGGTCTGGGACACAGTTACGTCTGTGAAGTCGCCGATCGCGCCCTGCGAGCCCACGTTGGCACCGTTGAGCAGGATTTCCGTGCCGTCGAAGATGATCCGCTCGGCATCCGCATCGAGAGCGCCGGGCGGGTCGATGCCGTCAATCACCAGGGTAAAGCCGGCGATGGCCTGGCCCGTCTCGATCGTGTCGATGTCCACGGACGAGAAGATGTCGCGCGAGGGGCCGCCGCCGACAAACAGCGAGTTCGCGTTGCCGACAATCACTGTGGGCTCATCGTTTACTTCGGTAATGTCGATGTTGCCGCCGCCTACCACCGGATTCACGGTGCCGTCGTTTGCGTACAGCGTGAAGGTGGCGGCGTCGTCGCCACTGTCATTCAGGGCGCCGGTGTACTGGATATTGGTAACGGTGTCCAGCCAGGTATTGATGTCGGCCGCAGTGCCAGTCAGAGTCAGCGTGCCCGTTGTGCTGCCACTTACCGCAACGCTGCCGCTGCTGCTGGCCGTAAACGTGCCGGAAGTCGCCGTCAGTGTGACAGTCAGGCTGTCGCCATCGACGTCGGCAAGGGTAACGCCGGACAGGTCGAAGTCACTGGCAGTATCCTCGAGGACCACTATATCCAGGGGCACGCCGACAGCGGTCGGTGCATCGTTAAGGTTACTGATTGTGCCGCTGGCGGTGGCCGTATCGGACAGCGCTCCGTCTGACACCGTGTAGTCGAAGCTCACCGCGCCGACATAGTCGGTATCTGGCGTGAAGGTAATGTTGTCGGACGCGTCGATATCGACGGTGCCGTTGGTCACCGTGATGGACTGTACGCCGCCGGTCAGCGGGGTGCCGTCGATATGGGTGATGGTCAACGTATCGCCGTCGACGTCGAGGTCGTTGGCCAGCAGCGTGGCGTTGAGAATGCCGGAAGTGACTTCCTCGTTGCCGTCCAGGATGGTCGCATCGTCAATCGCATCGGGCTGGTCGTTCAGGTTGGCGATGGTGCCGCTGGCCGTGGCGGTGTCGGTCAGACTGCCGTCTGACACCGTGTAGTCGAAGCTCACCGCGCCGACATAGTCGGTATCCGGCGTGAAGGTGATGTTGTCAGAGGCGTCGATGTCCACGGTGCCATTGGTCACCGTGATGGACTGTACGCCGCCGGTCAGCAGCGTGCCGTCGATATGGGTGATGGTCAGCGTATCGCCGTCGACGTCGAGGTCGTTGGCCAGCAGCGTGGCATTGAGAATGCCGGAGGTGGCTTCCTCATTGCCGTCCAGGATGTTCGCATCGTCGATCGCATCCGGCTGGTCGTTCAGGTTGGCGATGGTGCCGCTGGCCGTGGCCGTGTCGGACAGACTGCCATCTGACACCGTGTAGTCGAAACTCACCGCGCCGACATAGTCGGTGTCCGGCGTGAAAGTGATGTTGTCGGACGCATCAATGTCCACGGTACCGTTGGTCACCGTAATGGACTGTACGCCGCCGGTCAGCGGGGTGCCGTCGATATGGGTGATGGTCAGCGTATCGCCGTCGACGTCGAGGTCGTTGGCCAGCAGCGTGGCATTGAGAATGCCGGAAGTGACTTCCTCATTGCCGTCCAGGATGGTCGCATCGTCGATGGCATCCGGCTGGTCATTCAGGTTGGCGATGGTGCCGCTGGCGGTGGCCGTATCGGACAGCGCTCCGTCTGACACCGTGTAGTCGAAGCTCACCGCGCCGACATAGTCGGTATCCGGCGTGAAGGTGATGTTGTCAGAGGCGTCGATGTCCACGGTGCCATTGGTCACCGTGATGGACTGTACGCCGCCGGTCAGCAGCGTGCCGTCGATATGGGTGATCGTCAGCGTATCGCCGTCCACGTCGAAGTCATTGACCAGCAGGGTGGCGTTGAGGATGCCTGAGGTGACTTCCTCGTTGCCGTCAAGAATGCCCACATCGTTGAACGCATCCGGCTGGTCGTTCTCGTTGGTGATAGTGCCTCCGGCAGTAGCCGTGTCGGACAGCGAACCGTCGGAGATCGTGTAGGTAAAGCTCACGGCGCCCGTATGGTCGGCATTGGGCTCGAAGGTAATGTTGTCCGATGCATCTATATGCACTGTACCGTTGGTCACACCAATGGTCTGGATGCCGCCGGTGAGCGCCACGCCCTGGATATGGGTAATGGAGAGAGTGTCGCCCTCGGGGTCGGAGTCATTACCCAGCAGGGCAGCGTTCAGGGTGCCGGTGATGGTGTCTTCCGGACCGTCCAGCAGGTTGGGGTCATCGACCGCGTCGGGCGGATCGTTCTGGGGCGCCACGGTGATCGTGGTGGTCGCCACTACGCTGTCTACATCACCGTCGTTGACAGTGACGGCAATGGTTCGAGCGCCGGCAGTCGGGTTATCGTTGTCGACGTGCTGATAGCTGGTTTCCAGCAGGACGCTCTCGGCCTCGGCCAGGGTCATTTCGCCGCTGTTGAGCGTAACTGTCGCGATACCGGTGGTGTTGACCCAGTCCACGGTATAGGTGCTGCCGGCGATGTCCACGGTTGCGTTGGTGAAATCCGCTGCGTCGAGCGCGAAGGTCAGGTCGCCAATGGTCAGTTCTTCGTCCGCTCCATCCACGACACCGCCAACATCGAGCGTCACGCTTACCAGCGTGGTGTCATTACCGTCATCGACTACCACGCCTGCATCGACGATCGTCGCCGGCGTGTCGCCCTCAGTGAAGGTCAGTGCGAAGTCCGCACCGGCGCCAGCGCCATTGAGGTCCACGGTCGGCGCCACATTCGGGGTGCCCACAGTGATCGTCAGCGCATCGGAATCCGTCAGGGCGCCGCCGGTGCCGTTGTTACCCAGATCGTCTGTGTCAATCGTGAGGGAAGCGAAGCCCTCGAAGCCCGGGTCAGGGGTAAACGTGAGGCCATCCAGTACCGCATTGATATCGCGAAGCGAACCGGTGAGCACGATATCGGTGTCATCGGTGCCGTCGCCGGTGGTGAAGTTCAGGGTGTCCAGGCTGGCGTAGGCCTGGCCTGAAATGCCGCCGTCAGCATCGGTAGCACTGGGGCCGCTCCACACCACCAGGTAATGTCCGCTGTCATTCATGGCGACGGAGGGATTCACCTGGTCGCCGGTGGTGTAACTGTTGACCAGCTGTTCGTCGCCCTGGGCGGATCCCGCTGCATCGTAGCGCTGCGCGTAGATGCCCATGCCGCTGCTGTCCTGCAGGTTGCTCTGCCAGGCCACGATGAAGCCGCCGTCGGCATCCATTGCCACGGATGCGGTCATTTGATCGTCGGTAGTTTCAGTATTGGCTCGGAACTCGAGGCCCTGGGTGATTCCGTTAGCGTCGTACCGCTGGCCGTAAACGCCAAAGCCATCTCCGTCCTGTCCGTCGCTCTCCCACACAATGACAAAGTCACCGGAGTCGTCCATGGCTGCAGCGGGACGCCACTGGTTGCCGGTTATCTCAGAATTGACCCGGAATTCGAGGCCCTGGGTATCGGCGTCGGCATTGTAGCGCTGGGCGTAGATGCCGCTGTTGCTGCCGTCCTGGCCAACGCTCTGCCAGGCGATAACAAAGTCACCGTCTGCGTCCATGGCTACGGTAGGCCGCAGCTGCCCATCGGTGGTCTCCGTGTTGACCAGGAACTGGCTTCCCTGGGCCTCACCCGCCGCATTGAAACGCTGGGCGTACACATCCCAGTTCGCGGTGGCGCCATCGCCGTCGGCCCAGGCAATAACAAAGTTGCCCGCATCATCCATGCCGATAGACGGTCGACGTTGTTCATCGGCGGTGGTCGTGTTGACGCGGAACTCGCTACCCTGGGCCACACCGGCACTGTTGAAGCGCTGAGCGTAGATGCCCCAGCCGCTGCCGTCCTGGTTGTCACTCTCCCAGGCCACGACAAAGTCCCCCGCGGCGTTCATCGCCACAACAGGCCTTTGCTGGAGATCGGTCTCCTGGGTATTGACGAGAATCTCTGAGCCCTGGGCCGCGCCGGTGGCGTCGAAGCGCTGGGCGTAGACGCCCGCACTGTCGGCGTCGTCGCTCACCCATACGATCACGTAGTTGCCATCGGCATCCATGGCCACGGACTCGCGGGCCGCGAAGGCGTCAAGGGTCTGGGCGCCGGCTGTCGTCGTGTTGCCGAGGAACTCGGATCCCGTGGCAGCGCCGCCATCAAACAGGCTCAAGGTCCCGTTGGTCACGGACAGGGTTACTTCCACCGGCAGTTCGCCGGCATCGGCATCGCTGATGCTGATCAGGTTGCCATTCCCGGTGGAGAAGACCACCGGCGTATCTACCGCCGTCGTCTGGTCTCCGGGTAGCGTGTTGATCGGCGCGTCGTTATTACCCGCAATATCGATATTGCCGCTGCCTACCTGCACGTTGATGGTGCCGTCGTCGGCGAACAGCGTGAAAGTGGCGGCATTGTCACCGCTGTCATTCAGGGCGCCGGTGTACTGGATATTGGCGACCGTATCCAGGAATGCGTTGATGTCCGCGACAGTGCCGCTCAGGGTGAGGGAACCCGTGCCGCTGCCGCCCACGGTGACACCCCCGCCGTTGCTGGCGGCAAAGGTGCCCTCGGAGGCCGACAGGGTCACCGTCAGGCTATCGCCTTCGACATCGACGAAGGTCGTCATTGACAGATTGAAGTCGCTGGCAACGTTCTCGGTAACGCTCACATCTGTCGGCACGCCCAGGGCGTACGCGGCATCGTTGATCGGAGTGATGGTGCCGCTGGCGGTGGCCGTGTCAGTGAGCGAGCCGTCGGAAATTGTATAAGTAAAGCTGACGGCGCCGGTGTGGTCGGCATTGGGCTCAAACGTGATGTTTTGCGAAGCGTCGATATGCACCGTGCCGTTCGTAACGCCGATAGTCTGGATGCCGCCGGTCAGGGTGACGCCCTGAATTTCGGTGATCGTGAATGTGTCGCCATCGGGGTCGGAGTCATTGGCCAGCAGGGCGGCATTGAGCACGCCCGACAGCGTATCCTCCGGGCCGTCCAACAGGCTGGGGTCGTCAACGGCGACCGGTGCCTCGTTCACGCTCAGGGTGATAGTCGTCGTGGCGATGACGCTGTCGAGCTCGCCGTCGTTGGCCCGGACGTTGATGGTGCGGTCACCCTCGGTTGGAGTGACGGCGTCCGTGTGTTCGTAGCGGCCTGACAGCAGAATTGACTCCGCCTGGGTCATGCTCATCTCGCCGGAGTTCAGGGTGACGGTGGCGATGCCGGTGGAGTTGACCCAGTCCACCGTGTAGGTGTCGGGGCCGATAGTCACCGTGTTGTCGTTGAAGTCGGCGGCATTGAGCGCCCAGGTGAGATCGCCGATGGTCGCCTGCTCGTCGGCACCGTCCAGGACGCCGCCAAACCTGAGCACAGCCTGGACCAGGCTGGTGTCGTCGACGTCGGCAACGTCGACACCCGCGTCGACAATTGCGATCGCGCCGTCGCCTGGCAAATAGATATAGTCTTCGTCGACGCCGGCACCGACACCGTTCAGGTCAACCGTCGGTGCCGCATTCGGCAGCATCAGGGTAGAGGTCAGGCCGGTCAGGTTATTGGTGTCATCGCCGCCGTCGGCAACGCCGCCGCTGTCCACGATCTGGGAGACTTCCACAACGCGCGCGTTGACCGAAGCTGAGCCGTCGTTACGGTAGGTCAGGCCGTCGATCAAGGTGACCACGTCGGCGGCCGTGTTGGTGCCGCCGGTGAATACCAGGGTGAACTCGTTGCCGCTCTGGGACACGTTCAGGTCTGCAAAGCCGCCGACAGTGCCCCTGGAACCAAGGTGAGCCGAGCCCAGGATGACCTCGGTGCCACCTACATTGAGTTTTTCATTGCTGGCGGTGGGCGGCTCGACGCCCGTTACCTTGATGGTCAGCCCGCTGATGGTCTGGCCGGCCTCGATAGTGTCTATGGCGGTGCCCGAGAACACACTGACGTCGCCACCGCCGACGGTGTAGTCGTTGTCAGTGCCGGTGGTGACCAGGGTGGGTTCATCGTTCACCGGCGTGATATTGATGTCGACCGTGTTGCTGCCTTCCTCGTAGGTGCCATCACCGGTCAGGCCGGGGTCGGTGCCGGTATTGCCCTGGTCACTCAAAGCCACCTTGAAGGTCGTGAAGGCGGGCGGGTCGTCCACATTGGCGTCGTAGGTCACAGTGCCGGTGCCGCTGCCGGTGAGAAGGTCGTTCAGCTCGGACACTGTGCCGCTGACTGCTACGGTATCGGTATTGTTGCCGCTCACCACGGTCACGCCGGAATCGCCCTCCAGAACGCTGATGATGCCGGCGTCCACTGTGAAGCTGGCGACCAGATCGCCGTTGCCGGCATCCACGTCGGCGATCGAGAACCCGGTACCTTCAATCGTAAGCGTCGCCTGTTCAACGACGGCCAATGCGGCACCCGGTGCGCTCACGACGGGCGTATCGTTGATGCCCTCGACGCTCAAGGTTGTGGTGGCGAGGTTGCTGTTGCCGACGCCATCATTGGCGATGAAGGTGATAATGCGGTCGGTGGTGTTCGGGTTCTCGGATGTGTTGTTGTAGGTAATGGTCCGCAGTACCTGCTCGTAATCTGCCAGAGAGGCGGTGCCGGAGAGGGTCAGCCTGCCCAGGCCGCTGTTCCAACTCGCGGTAATGCCTGTGGCGCCGGTGCTTGCCGCCAGAACCTCATCAGCGCCATCGAGTTGGTTGGTCAGGCGAATCGTTATGGATTCCAGGTTTGGCGTGGGCGCACCGTTGTCGATGATCGTGGCATCGGCGTCCACCACTGCGGTAGGCCCGCTGCCTTCGGTGAAACTGGCGGTGAAGTTCGGATCAGCGGCACCGGAGCTGTTGTCGCCATCCAGGTCGATATCCGGCGTGCCGGCATCGAAGACGCTGATATCGATGGTGTCGTCGTCGGTCTGGGTGCCGCCGCCACCGGTATTACCCAGGTCGCTGGTGACGATCTGCAGGCTGGCGCTGCCGATGTAATTCGCGGTGGGGCTGAATACCAGGCCCTCGAGGGCGTTGTTGATTTCAGAGACCGTTCCGGTGAAGGTCATGGTGGTGTCCTGGCTGCCGTCACCATCGGTGAAGGCGATGCCACCAGGGGCTGCAATAAAGCGCTGGGCGGCAATGCCGTCGTTGTCTCCGGGAGACTCGCCGTTCCAGACCACCAGGTAGTCACCGGTACCGTCCATGGCAATGCGCGGCCCGAACTGGGGACCCGAGGTTCCCAGGTTCACCCGGGTTTCACTGCCGACGGTCCCGCCGGCGTTGTCGTATTCCTGGGCATAGACGCCCCAGTTGTCGCCATCCTGGGCCATGCTCTGCCAGACCACGGTAAAGCCGCCGGTCGGCGTCATGGCTACATCGGGCGACTGCTGATCGGAGCTTTCCTCGGTATTGATCTGGAATTCCAGGCCCTCGGTGCCACCGGTACTGTTGAAACGCTGGCCGAAGACACCGAAGGAATCGGCATCCTGGTCCTTACTCTCCCAGACGATGACAAAGTCGCCGTCGGCATCCATGGCGACCCGTGGCGCCTGTTGATCGGCTGTGTCTTCGGTGCTGACCTGGAACTCGCTCCTGACGACGCCTCCAGCGGCGTTGTAGAGTTCGGCATAGACACCGAAGCCGTCGCTGTCCTGGTCCTTGCTGGCCCAGGTGATGACGAAATCGCCGCTGTCATCCATGGCGATGGCGGGTTGCCACTGCTCGCCGGAGGTGTAGTTGTTGGCTTGGAACTCAGCGATGGTCTCGGTGCCCGCACTGTTAAAGCCCCTCGCGTAAATCCCCTCGGCGCTGCCGTCCTGGTCTACGCTGGCCCAGGCGACCACGAAGTCACCGTCGGCATCCATGGCGACGGCAGGTGCGGTCTGGTCTTTGGCCTGGGTCGAGTTGACCCGGAATTCGGCGACGGTTTCGTTTCCGTCGCTGTCAAACATGCGGGCGAAGATACCTTCACCCTCGGCATCCTGGTCCTTGCTCTGCCAGACCACGATGAAGTTGCCGCTGTCGTCCATGGCCACACTGGGAGCGAGCTGCTCCTTGGCGGAGGTACTGTTGACCTGGAACTCCGGGCCGACAGGATTGCCGCTGGTGTCGTAGCGCTGGGCGAATATCCCCCAGCTGTCGCCGTCTCCGCTGAGGCTGGCCCAGGCAGTCACCAGACTGCCGTCCGCAGACCTGGCGATGGCCGCGCCACTCTGTTGGTCAGAGGTCGTATCGTTGACTTCAACCGGGTCGCCAACTGCGCCTGTAATTGAGAGCGTGCCGTTGGTGGCGGTCAGCGTGACCTGGATGTCCGCACCGTCGGCATCCACGTCGCCCACCGTAGTCGCGTTGCCGTTGCCCGAGGAGAACACCAGCACGGTGTTCTCTGCCGTGCTCTGGGCTACAGGTACGGTGTTGACGGGCGCGTCGTTGGTGTCCGCGACGGTAATCGTGGTGGCCGCCAGTGCGCTATCCAGTTCGCCATCATTGACGGTGACGGCCACGATTCGAACGCCCGGGGTAGGCAGCACGGTATCCGTGTGCTGGTAGCGGGTATCCAGCAGCACTGCCTCGGCCTGTGCCAGGCTCATCTCACCGCTGTTCAGGGTCACGGTGGCCACGCCGCTGACGGCGGTGTATGCCACGGTGTAGAGATTGCCGCCAATGGTGACGGTTGTATCCGAATTGTCCGCGTCCAGGCCGAACGTAAAGTCGCCGATGCTCAGTTCCTCGGCCGCCCCGTCAACCACGCCACCGATGTCGAGGCTGACGCTGACCAGGCTGGTATCGTCGATGTCGTCGACGCTGACGGTGGCATCGACAATTGCGGTGGGTCCGTCGCCCTCAGTGAAGGTAAAGGCATAGTCCAGGCCGCCCGCACCCGTGTCGAGATCAACCGTGGGCGCATCGTTGACGCCGTCGTTGGTGATCGTGATCGGCGCGCCTGTCAGGGTGTCGACGAGATCGTTACCCGCGGCGTCTTCGATGGAGTTCGCCACGACGCCGCCCACATTGACATCAATGGTCGAGGTCCCAGGCGTGATGAGATTGGTGCTGGCGGTGTCGCCCGCGCTGAATCTATAGCCGATCGTATCGTTGGTCACGGTCGTCGTGCCCAGTGCGATAATCGTTTCGCCGCCTACTTCAGTGGGGAAGTTGTCGCCGTCGGTTCCGCTCAGGATGAAATTGGTTTCCGAATCGGATTCGCTGGGTACGGCCTGGATCGCCTCGGAGAACACCAGGTTCAACTGATCGCCGGTGTCGTTCAGCAGCCCGGCCGTGGTGCCGTTCAGGCCACCGGCACTGACCAGCACCGGCGCGGCCCGGTCCGTGGCCTTCACGCCGGCGGTTACCGTTTCTTCGCTGGCAAAGCTGTTGAACGCGTCTGTGCCCGACTGCGTCAAATACTCAGCTTTCGCCCAGTCAGCCGATTGGTTGCCGTTCTCAATTCGCACCTCGTCAATGGTGCCGCGGAAAGTATTGTTTCCAGAGCCACCCTCGAAGGCGCCCATGACCCAATCGCTGCTGGTTCTGAAGTCGGTCAGGATGGTGCCGTCAGTCGTGACGTCCTCGCCGTTGTGATAGATCACCGCCGAACCGGTGTAGCGATCAATATCGACTGCAATGTGGTTCCATTGGCCGAAATCGACGGCGCCGTCTACAGAGGTTGCCGCGCTGCCGGCGGAGCCATTGCCGGTAGATAAGGTGATCTGCCCCGTGCTGGATATGTAAAAGCGGAATCCGTCCGTGGTATCGCCAGAGCCAGAGTTCGCTACAACGGGTCCACCTGCTGTCGGATTGACCCAGGCCGAGATCCTGAAGGTGTTCCCCACGTCGGTGGCGCCGAAGGTGAGTTTGTCAGAATTGGTTTCCCACTCGATGCCGTTGCCGATCTGGCCCGGCACAAGGTCATTGGGCTGAAAGCCATTTGAGGCCGTGCCGTTGTTCGGGCTTGAATCCGCATCCCTCATGCCACCGGTGTTGTTGTTGGGTCCGGGGTCATCTTCCAGGTGGTAAACGCCCGTGCCTGCAGGCCATACCGCCGCCTCGTCTACCGCAGTCTGGTCATAGGTGGCGGTGCCGTCGTAGTTGTAATAGACATAGATATGGTCAGTAGCGGAGCCGGCATCGATCTGCGGCACCTTGACCCAGATAGTCGCGGTGTCGGCCCCGGCGTCCCAGGATTGGACTTGGTACTTCAGCTCGTTGCCGGCGGCGTCCGTGAAGCGGACGTCCGCGCCCTCTGTTGTGCTGAGATTCAGGCTGGGGAGTTTCGAGGTGTCGATCGTGACCAGCATCGGGAAGTCGACCAGGTCATCGGTGGTCTGGGCGGTGTTGTCGAAGGTGATCTTGGCGCGGTTTTGCCAGTTCACATCCAGCCAGTTGTCATCCACTGCAATGATATTGCTGCCGAGATCACCCAGGGTCGTGTTCACCGTCAAGGTGACCGTTGGGGTGGCGCCGGTGTCAGGCGTGCCGCTCTCGGTAAGGTCGACGTAGAAAACATTGTCGTTGGCAATATCGGTCGAATAGCCGGACACCGTATAGCCTTCGACGGTCACGGTCAGATCCGTGAAGTCATCGTTCAACGCTTCGTTGGTGGTGATCCTGATCTGGTCGATCTGGCCGTCCGCGTCACTGTCGACCGTCTCGCGCGCCGTGATCACCGGCGAGATGCCCCCTGCCGTGGCGGCTATATTCTGGGCAAACTCGGAGGTATCGGCATAGGTGCCTCCGCCGAGGACTTCGGTCGCCGTGGCGGTAACGAAGTGGGTTGCGGGAACAGCGGCATCAAGCAGCGTGTTGAATGTGGCGTTGCCGCTGCCGTCGGTCGTTACGTTGGTGAAGCCGAGATAGGTTTGGCCCTCGCCGTAGCCGGTCGGGTCCTGTGTCGGGCTTGCGAAGAACTCAACCCGGAAAGTCTTGCCGGCCTGGCTGTTGAGAGATCCGTCGACGACTATCTGCGATCCGTCGGTCTGGGCCGTGGTCAGGACAGGGTAGTTTTGCACGGCATCGGCATCGCCAACGTCGTTGGCGGTCACGCCATTGACGCCCCGGTCGATTCCGATATCCGTATTGGAGAACATCGAATTCGAGAGTATGGCAGGGGTGAGGCCAGTGCCCACCTCGACGCCGCGCTCGCCGTTGAAGGCAAAGGTGTTGCCTGCGTTCGCGGTGACACCACCAATCAGGATGTCTGTGGCATCTTCGAGGTCGATGGCGGCCTGCGTGTTGGCAATTGCCACCGTGCCCGTCACGTCGGTGCCGATGAGATTGCCCTGGATGGTGATGCCGGAAATTGCAGTCGAGCCCGAGCCGACCTGAATGCCGTCGCTGAGGTTTCCGGAAATGATGTTGCCTGCTCCGGGCGCATCGCCGCCGATCGTGGTATTCGAGGCATCGTCGTAAACGACCATGCCATCGTCGGCGTTGCTGAGGGCGGCCGTTCCGGCCGCATTCGTTCCGATGTAGTTGCCCTGGATGACATTTCCTGACGTTCCGGTACCGCGCACCGAGATCCCGTCGTTATTTCCGGAAACGACGTTGCGCTCCGCTGCCGTCATTCCGCCGATCAGGTTGTTCGACGATCCGCCTTCGATGTTGATGCCGTCACCGCCGTTGCCCGGTGCGGCATTACCGGCGACGTTGGTGCCGATGTAGTTGCCCTGGATGGTGTTGTTGTCCGCACCCAGCAGGTTGATGCCGTATTCGTCGAAGCGGTTGATCACCAGGCCGCTGATAGTGCTGCCATCGCCTGTGACAGTCAGACCACTGGCGCCGGTGGTCAGCGTGCCATCGAGTTCGATAATGGGCGTGCCGGCATGACCTGGCTGCGTAGTCGCATCCAGTATGACCGCGTCGGTTATATCCGGAAGGGCAGCAGACAATTGGATCGTCTGCACGCCACCGCCACCGATATCGAAGCGAATGAGGTCGGGCGTCGCACCGTTGGTCGTGTTGTTGGCAGCGGTGATGGCCTCTCGCAAAGAGATGTTTCCGTCGGCTCCCGGTGTTGCGATCAAGCTGGCAATTGATGTCATGTTGCCGTCGGCTACATCCGACGTCGTATCGACGGTCAAGGTTGCGTCATTGATGATCTGGATGTTGTCGACAAACATGTACTCGGCCGCAAGCGAGAGGCCGTCCGGCTGGAATCGAATCTGGGTGTCGTTGTCGATGAAACCCGAGATGTCAGTACTGAAGGTCTGCCAGGTCGCGTCAGTGCCCGGGTTGAATGTCTGCAGCGGTGTCCAGACGGTGCCACCGTCGGTGGAAATTTCCAGGGTGACGGTGTCGCCGGCATTGTTGAATTGACGCGCGTAGTCAAAGCTCAGGATTGCCGTGGTCTCACCTGACAGATCGATTTCGCGCGTGATGCTCTCTGACGCAAGACCCTGGATTTGGAGCGCCTGGTTCGGGCTGTCAAAAATCGTGTTGATCTGGAAGTCGCCACCGGTGGCGCCGAGTTGGTCATCTTCGATCCAGGGGCCTGCCCAGCCCGTGCCGCCGGTGTAGTCGCCTGTTTCGAAGTCATCCTCGGCAACGACGGCAAGGGTGCCGTCCCACTTGAGCATCACCTGGTTGGCGGCAACCATCGTTTCGATTTCACCGGCGTGGTATTCCAGGTCCCAGTCACCGCCCAAGGCGGCGCTGCCGGTCAGGTCGTCACTGGCGGCGATGTCGGCGCCGGTGAGGTCGGCCAGGGATTCGACCAGCGCGAGGCCGTTCTCGCTGGCGGCGAGGTTACAGCCGTAGATCAGGATATCCGCCTGATCATCCAGGGCGGACGCCCAGCCGGCGATGCTGTCGCTGTGCTGCTTGAGGGCGCCGCCGTCCAGTCGGGTCGAGCCGAGCTGCACGCCGTCGCTGTCGCCGTGACTGAGGATATGAACCGCGTCGAGACCGTTCATGGAGGCGAGCAGTTCGCTGACCTGCTCGACGCCGTCGCGGTCCGCATCCAGCACGTGAATCGTGAATTGTGTGTCATCCGCGCCGGAGGTCAGGCCCTCCAGCAGAGTGTCGCGATCTTCCACGCCAGCGTCGACGATGATCAGCTCATGGCGGGGCTCGTCGTTGTCATCCAGGGCGCCGAGGCCGTCGAGGTCGAGCGGCAGAAGAGTATCCGCCGGCGGCTGGGTCTGGGTTTTGGGCAGCGACTTGAGCAGCGCGTCCAGGCGTTCCTGGGAATCGCGCTTCAGGTTGTCGTCAGAAAATGAGTCGTTGTCGAACGCCCCGCCGAGAGCATCGGCAGACAGCAGGATTCGAGGTTCTATCCGCTCGAATCGATAGGGCCGTCTCCTAGGGGGGCGCGACATAGGGCATCAGTTCGGCTGCAGTTCCGACTGCGCAGCACTGTTGATGGGGGTGGGTACAACCTCGCCGGATGCATCCTCGGCGGGCGCGTCGATAGCGGCCCAGTCGCTGCCCGGTTCCTCGGACACGGGCTGCCCTTTTTTGGCAGCCATGTGGGCGGTGCCAATGCGGCCGGATGCTGCGCCGTCGAATTGCAGTTTGCACTTCACGCCGGCGGGCACATCGTAGGCATCGTTGGGCAGGGTCAGCCGGGCACCGAAGGTGCCGCTGGCGACGTCACCCATCGGGTCGACAATGGAGACTTCCGCGGTACGCGGGGTGTTCTCGAAGCCCTCGGCGTAAACCTGTGCCGTCATGCCAACGCGAATCTTGCCGAACAGGTCCATAGGGGCAATGATTTCGACGTTGAGGGTGTCGAGCTGGGCGATGCGGATGATCGGCTGGTCTTCCACGTACTCGCCGGCCGACTTGAACTTCTTCAGGACGAAACCGCTGTCCGGGGAGCGGATGATTTTCTGCTCCAGCAGTTCCTGGGCGCGCCACAGTTCGAGCTTGCGAATCTTGTCGCGCTCGTTGGCTTCCTGCATGCGCTGGGCGGACAGCTCTGCCGCCAGCTCCGCGTCTTCCTTGTTCTGGATGGAGACGGAATTGTTGGTGTAGAGATTGGAAATGCGGTCCTTGCGGCGCTCGTCAAACTCCATGGTGAGTTTGCTGAGCAGTTTTTCCGAGGTGATATCCGCGCGGGCTTCCGCCACGGCAACCGCGGCACGTTCGACCTTGGTGTCGAGTTCCGCGACGACCTGGCCGGCCTCGACGTAGTCGCTGCGCTCCACGTGCACTTTGTCCAGCACACCGCGCACGCCGCTGCCCAGGTCGAAGACCTTGTGGGGATTGATTACGCAGTCCAGTGCGGGGAGGGTTTCAGCGTGGCCCACCATGGCCGTGCTGCCCATCAGGAGCAGTGTCAGCAGGCGTCCTTGCCACCCGGTTTTCGAGCGAGTCGCTTGCATGGTTCTCCGTTGTGCCTCGTGTGGCATCGTCTTTATTCCCCATGAAAATAAGAAACTACTAGCCATTGTTCAAAAAAGGCCCCCCAAACTGTGAAGAACCCGGCATTAAAAGCGCTAAATTCCTAATTTTGTGACGAAAATCTGCCGAATTTGCCGAAACCAGACGATTCCGACCGGCTCCCGGTAATGCTCAAATTTGACGTAGGCGCGCCGGCCCAGATAGCGCCCTGAGGCCCTTTCCGGCAGTGCAACCTCCAGTTGGAAGACCGGTCGCGTCGCTGTGCGGCCGGCCTGGTCGCGGGCGTCGACCGCGATGTCGCCGCCCTCCCGGGAACCCAGTAACGCACTCGGCAGTTCCCGGGTCGCCTTCGGTACGTCGCGCAGGGGCTCACCGGCGATGCGTTCGCCGGGCCGCGAGGCCAATCGCACCTCGATACTGCGGGTGCTCCTGACCACCCGGTCGACATCTGATTCCGGCAGCACCACCCGCACCGAAGGCGCGGCGTCGTCCAGCACGTGACCCACCAGGTCACCCTGGCGCAGGAACCTGCCCGGCAGATCGGTGCCCTCATTGAGCGAAAAAATGCCCTCGCGGGGGCTGGTGATTTCCAGGCTGCCCAACTGGCTGCGGGTTTCTTCCAGGTCGTCCCGAACCGCCGCAATTTCCCGCTTCAGAATTTCCAGCTCCACCGGCTCGCCGGAAAGCGCCGCGTTGTAGCGCATGTCCAGCTCCCTCAGTTCCGCCTCGAGCATCTCCGCCTCAGTGCGCAGCTCTGAATTCTCAAGGACCAACAACGTGTCACCGGCCTGCACGGGGTTGCCGTCACGCTTCAGCACCTGGGCCACGAATCCCGACGCCTCGGTGCGCAGCTCGGTGTTTTCCGCCAGGGTGACAATGCCCTCGGCGCCGGTGCTGTTGCTCATGGGGATGACGAACAGCACGACCGCCAGGGCGACGCTGCCGCCGCCCCAGACTGCGCCAAAGCGGACCAGCTTGCCTTCAGCCGCTGCCTGTTTCGACAGCGTGATCACCAGCCGGACCAGCGGCAGCAGGATCTGGCTCAGGATCAGCCAGAGGGCGAGGGTGGCGCCGATGAAGAAGTACTTCCCGGCGATAAATAGAGCGATGGTCAGCCCGATGAAGATCCGGTAGATCCCGGACAGCACGGAGTAGCCCAGCAGCCATGCGCGCTCCCGCGTTGTGGGGGAGGGTGTTTCCGCACAGGACAGGTGCAGCAGGTGGTGCTTCAGCAGATAGCCCAGGTACTCGTTGGCGCGGCTGCGCAGGTTGGGCATTTCCAGCAGGTCCGTCAGCACGTAGTAGCCGTCGAAGCGCAGCAGCGGATTTCCGTTGAACAGCAGGGTCGATAGCCCGCCGATCACCATCACGTTGAAACAGGCATCGCGCAGCAGCCCCGGTTCACTGTTCAGCCACAGCAGCAGGGCAATTGCGGACAGGAACAACTCGACCATGATGCCCGCCGCGGCGACAACGAGGCGCTGCCAGCGAGAGGCGAAGGCAGAACTGGCGGAGGCGTCGACGTACGGCACCGGTGTGAACACCAGCAGCATCACGCCCATTTCGTGCACCTCACCGCCCCAGACCCGGGTTGCGATGCCGTGGCCCAGTTCGTGGAGCCCCTTTACCAGCGGATACAGCAGCCACAGCATCAACAGGTTGCCGGGGTCGAGGAATCGCGATTCCCAGTGCAGTTGCAGGTCTGACCAGCGGTCGGTCGCGATGATGGCGGCCGCCGCTACCAGCAGCAGCCAGGCCCACAAGACGGGCGTGCTGAACAGCCAGCGCAACCCATTGGCGCAGCGAGCGAGAAACGCATCCGGGTCCAGCAGCGGGACCTGGATCGCCAGCGGGCTGGCAAGGCGCTTCAGCCAGCGTTGGCGGCGCAGCTGTTTTTGCTGCTCCAGCAAGGCCTCGCTGTCGGTGGGCGCCAAATCCAGCAACAGGCGGGCGTCCTGCAGCTCCGCCAGCAGTCGAATCAGTTCGACATAATCCCGGTGTTCTTCATCCAGCGTGGCCTGGGCGGCGTCTTCGACCGTGTGAACCCCGTCCAACAACCGCAGGAAGCCCTCCACCTCGCTGGCGCAGCGGAAATGGGTCCCGGTCATCTTGTCGCTCAGGACCAGCCACACTTCACCCCGGTAGCGGTGTTTGTGCAGTTCGACCTGGGGCGCCAGCCGCGGTTTCAGCGGCGCCACCTGGCCCCAGGCTTCATCGAGGCCGGCCTGCGACAGTGATGAGCCTAGGGAAGCCAAAGCCAGAGCCTCAGGCGAAGCCAGTCAATGGGACGGTGGAACAGGACCCAGCCGATGCTGCGCCGGCCCACCTCGATCTTGCCGACCCCCTCCATGCCGGGGCGCAGAACCGGGGTTTCGCCCTCGATCACGGCTTCGGCGCGATAAAGCACACGGCCTTCCTTTTCCTGGAATACCGGGGAGAGCTGTTCCAGCGTGAAGGTGAATTGCTCGCCCGGCAGGGCGGTCAGCGTCAAGGTGCCGGTTTGCCCCGGGGCCACGTGGGCGACCCGGGATTCCTCGATATTCAGGACCAGCCGGTATTCATCCAGCGGCGCTACTTCGAAGAGCACTTCACCGCGCTCCACCGGCGCGCCAAGAGCGCGGCTGAGATCGCCGGAAATAATGATCCCCGCCAGCGGCGCACGCAGCTGAATCCGTTCGAGCTTTTCATTCAGCAGACGCGTTTCCGCCTGAACCTGGGACAGTCGGGCCTGCACGATGCTGGCCTCGGAGCGGTCCCCGGCGGCCAGCGCCTTGCGATATTCGGTATCCAGCTTTTCCTCTTCGCTGGTGGACTTTCGCAGCTCCAGCAACAGTTCCCGGTCTTCCATGCGGGCAATGACCTCGCCGTTCTCGACCGGGTCGCCGGCGCGGTAGTTGGCCTCGGCAATAAACCCGTCGAAGGGCGCTACCACGGCGCGCTGGATAAGGCCTTCGATGTTGGCATCGGCGTGAACCCTGAAGGTCCACGGGACAAAGGTGAGAAAAAGGATGAGTACCAGGGGCACAAGGAAGGCCAGCTTGGTTCCCCAGTGCCCGGGTTTCAGGAGCCTGTCGCGCAGGCCCTCGGCAGACTCCTGCACCTTGCCCGGGAGCAACATCGCGTGGGCAAGCTTTTGCGCCAGTACCGGTCCCAGTAGCCGGCCCGCTTCGGCCAGCATCCGCTGTTCAGCGGCAGAGAAGGGCTTGTCCGCCGGCCGCTCGAGAACCGCGACGCCCACATGACCCAGCGGTACACCACAGAGGGCCTGTTCGCCGGTGCTGTCCGCCAGGCGCCTCAGCGCATAGCCCTCGTCCGCGTTGTCCTGGGGCCAGACCCGGACGCTATCGCCGATGCCCTGCATGGCCAGCGCCAGTTCACTGGCCAGTTTGGTGCGCTTGTCGAATTGCAACCCGTGTGACAGGGCCCGCAGCTGGAACTTGCCGCCGCTGCGCATGCCGATCGCCACGCGGCTGCAATCCACGCGGCCGGCGAGACTGTCCGCGAGTTTGAGCAGGGCCGCCTCCAGTGGGGAGGTGGTCAGGATCTCTTCCACCAGTGACAGCATTGCGGCGCTGTCCTCAGCCCCGCCGCCGGCTCCGGTCTCCAGCAGCAATTGCAACCAGCGCTCTGACCAGCTCAGCAGGTGCTGGACCACGGGCTGCTGGGCGTTGGGGACATTGATTTCCATGGCGACGACTGCAAACAGCTGGCCGCCGTCGCGCAGGGGGTGGGCGTAGATATTGTGATCGGCCAGTGGGGCGCCACTGGCTGCCACGCTGGATGCTGTCTGAAGCAGGGCGTCGGTGGCTTCGGGCGTCAGCTCCTCGGATACGGCGACGGTACCGCAGGCTCCCCCTTCAATCATTGTGACCAGGCCAGGACCTGGACTGGGCAGCATCTGGCGCAGCAACCCAAACCAGGATGCGAGCTGGGCAGACGAAGCAATGCCGTCCAGCGGCGTCTGCGCTGGAGGAGAACCCGGGGGAGACGACATCATGACAGGCCACCGGCGCCCGGGCAGGGCGTGTCCAGGTACTTCTTCATGACTGCTTCACTCTTGGCCAGAGTCGGGAGACCTGTGCGACAGGCGCTGGCCTCCTCGTAATTATCGTTTACGCTCAATGCGTTACGTTCGATAGTTTACGTGACTTGGGGGGGCTAATACCAGTGCAAAAAAGTGGCTCTGGAGTGTTTGCATCCAGTCAAAGTTTTATCGGCCTTTCGGGTCGGAGACTTGAAGGCCAAGTCTTGTGAGCTCTGTTTTTACCCGCTACTGAGGCCTGCGCTATAGTCGAGCGTTCGCAGTGAGCAAAGACAGGAGCGCGCGTGCACTGGTGGGAGCGGGAAGACCTCGGCTATCGAGACGGGTTGCTGCAGCTGGGGGGTGAAGACCTCGAGGGGATTGCCTCGCGCCTGGGCACTCCTGCCTTTATCTACCACCCGGGGCGGGTCACTGAAAAACTCGAGGGGTTGCGCCAGGCGCTGGATGACGCCGGGCTGGACCACCAGGTGTTCTATGCGCTCAAGGCCAACCGTCACCCACGCATCATAGCTGCCCTGCGCCGGGCCGGCGCCAGCATCGATGTTTGCTCTCCCCGGGAACTGCAGGCGGCCTACGACGCGGGCTTTGCCGAACCCCAGATTACCTATACGGGCACAGCGATCTCCCCGACAGACTGGGACCTGATCACCGCCTACCCGGGCATCTATTTCAACTGCGATTCCCTTGCCAGCATTCGCCAACTGGGCGAACGGGTGCGCGGGCGCGAGATCGGGCTGCGCATCAACCCCCAGCAAACCGCCAGCCACCTGGAAAAGGTGAGCTATGCCGGCGACAAGGCCAGCAAGTTCGGCATTTACCCGGACCGGTTCGAGGAAGCGCTGGCGCTGGCGGCCGAGTACGACATGCCGGTGACGACGCTGCATTTCCACGCGGGCTCGGGCTACCTGAATCCCCAGCTCGAGGAGTTCGGGCAGATCCTGGTTCGGCTCGGTGAGTTCCTCGACAGAGCGCCGTCAGTACGCCGGGTGAATATCGGCGGCGGCCTGGGCGTGCCGCTGAGAGAGGGCGAAGAGCCCCTGGACCTGGCGCGTTGGGCGTCCATGCTCGGGGATTGCTTAAAACCCCGTGGCCTCGCGCTGCAGGTTGAGCCGGGCGATTACCTGGTCAAAGATGCCGGCGTGCTGTTGCTGGAGGTCTGCGCGGTGGAGGAAAAGGGCGGCACCGAGTTCGTGTTCCTCAACGGCGGTTTCAACCTCAGCAACCTGTATGCGTACTATGGCTACCCCAATGTGGTCGTACCGCTGCGCGAACCCGATTCAGACGAGCGCGGGCAGGTTACGGTGGCGGGCAACATCAACGAGGGCATCGACCTGCTGGCGGAGGACGTGCCGCTGCCTCCCCTGGCGGAAGGCGACAAAGTTGCGCTGCTGAACCTGGGCGGCTACAGCGCCGCCAGCAGCTCCGACCACTGCATGCGCGGGAACTTCTCGGAGGTCGTCCTGGACGCCGGGGCTTGAGTTAGATCAAGCCGGGTGCAGTCATGGCGGACGACTGCAAACCCCTGAGTTATTGTCATACTAGAGACATGTTTCCTGGAACCTGCAGGGGGTCCTCATGACGGGCAATAAAGGTGTACGGCAGCCGCTGGAGCTGCTCTACGATTGGGAAGAGAGTCACCCTGACAGGGTTTACCTGCGTCAGATTGAGCGTGGCGAATTCAGGGACTTTACCTGGGCACAGGTGGCTGATCGGGTACGGCGCCTCGCCGCCTGGCTGCAGGCGGAGGGATACGGCGACGGCAAGCGTATCGCCATCTATTCGAAGAACACCTTTGACTGGATTGTTTGCGACCTGGCGATTGCCATGGCGGGCTGCGTCAGCGTGCCGCTGTATGCGGGCCAGGCGGCCGAGCAGATCAGTTTCATCCTGGACCACTCGGGCTGTGAGCTCGCCTTCGTCGGCAAACTGGACGATGCCAGTAGCTGGCAGGAGGGCTGCCCGGAGTCGATGCGGCAGATCGCGATGTATGGGTGCAAGCTGACGCTGCCGGACTCCACCGATGCCATTTGCGAGCGCACCGAACCGCTGCAGGGCAAGCCGGTTCATCCGAAGGACGCACTGTCCTCCATTGTCTATACCTCAGGCACCACCGGCACACCCAAGGGCGTGATGCTGACGGTCGACCTGATGACGGCGTTGGATAGCCAGGAGGCCAACCCCTTCAAGACTGACATGAATGACCGCATGATCTCCTACCTGCCGCTGGCGCATATCGCCGAGCGTGTGCTGGTGGAAGGCGCGTCACTGGTGCACGGCTACAGTATCGGCTTTGCCGAATCCACCGAGAGCTTCGTGCACGATCTCAAGAAAATCCAGCCGACGGTGTTCTTCTCGGTGCCGCGCCTGTACACAAAGTTCAAGCAGGCCATCGAGGCCAAGCTGCCGCCGGCAGTGATCGGCGTCGCCCGCAACACGCCGGGGCTGCGCACCCTGCTGGGCAACTTCATCCGCAAGCAGCTGGGCTTTTCCTCGGTGCGGGCCTTTATCGTCGGCGCCGCGCCCACCCCGCCGGACGTGCTGCACTGGTACAAGACCCTGAGCATGCCGCTGCTGCAGGGCTACGCGATGACGGAGAATATGTCCTACGCGGTGAGCGCCACGGATGCCAACTACCCCGAGAAGAGCGTCGGCAAACCGCTGCCCGGTGTGGAGGTCAAGATCTCCGACGAGGGCGAGATCCTGTTCCGCGGCCCGACGATCATGCACGGCTACTACCTGGAGCCCGAAAAGACAGCGGAGACCGTGAAAGACGGCTGGCTCTATACCGGCGATTCGGGACACGTGGATGAGCAGGGGTATCTCTACGTGACCGGGCGCATCAGCGAGACTTTCAAGACCGCGAAGGGCAAGTTCATCAATCCGACAGTGGTGGAGAACCGATTCGGCGACCAGAGCCTGCTGGAACAGCTCTGCGTGATCGGACTGGGCATGGTGGCGCCGGTGCTGGTGGCGACCCCCTCGGAACTGGGCAAGGCCATGTCACGGGAAGAGTTCACCGCAGCGGTGAAAGACCTGGTGGATCAGGTCAACGCCCAGTGCGAGGCCCACCAGAAGATGGCGGGGGTGTTGATCAGCGACGTCGACTGGACGCCGGAGAATCGCATGCTGACGCCGACGCTCAAGCTGCGGCGGAAAAACATCGATGCGGCCTACCGGCCCATCGCGGAGTCCTCAACGGGAGGTGACTTCGTCAGCTTCGTCACCACCCCGATGGAGGATGCCGCCTAGCCGTTCGTCATTCCCGCAAGGCCGTCATTCCCGCGAAAGCGGGAACCCATTCACGACCGCGAGGCCGTCATACCCGAAAAGCGGGGCCGGCCCTCCCCGCGAAGATCCCGTCATCCCCGCGAAGGCGGGGATCCATCCAGCAGTTGGCGCCAGAACCACGATGGATTCCCGCCTTCGCGGGAATGACGGGAACCGCCGGAGTGACGGTGTAGCCGGTGGTATGACGAAAGTGGGTCCCCGCTTTCGCGGGGATGACGGGGTCCCCGCTTTCCCCCTTCGGGGACGATGCGCGGGGATGACCGGGTTGCCGCGGGGTCTAGATGCGTTCCACTACGGTGGTAATGCCCTGTCCAAGGCCGACGCACATGGTGGACACGCCCAGGGTCATGTCGCGGTCTTCCAT
Source organism: Halieaceae bacterium (assembly GCA_965601975.1). Taxonomy (GTDB): domain Bacteria; phylum Pseudomonadota; class Gammaproteobacteria; order Pseudomonadales; family Halieaceae; genus JANQIO01. The sequence goes on along the minus strand of OZ271856.1, from coordinate 2,807,581 downwards.
CACGTTCAGCAGTGAGCCGGTGATGCGGGTGCCGGAGCAGCCAAAGGGGTGACCCAGCGCAATCGCGCCGCCGTGGACGTTCACCTTGTCTTCCATCTTGTCGAGCAGGTCCAGGTCCTTCAGCACCGGCAGTGCCTGGGCGGCGAAGGCCTCGTTCAGCTCGACCATCTCGATGTCGTCCATGGTCATGCCCAGCTTCTTCAGGGCCTTCTGGGTGGAGGGCACCGGGCCGTAACCCATGATGGACGGATCAACGCCTGCCACGGTCATACCCCGCACGCGAGCGATCGGGGTCAGCCCCAGGTCCTGGGCCTTCTGCGCCGACATGACCAGCATCACGGAAGCGCCGTCGGAAATCTGCGAGGATTGCCCCGGCGTTACGGTGCCGCCCTGGGGATTGAAGGAGGGCTTCAGCTTGGCCAGGTCTTCCAGGTTGGTTTCCGGGCGGATGGTCTCATCGGTGGTGACGGAGACCAGCGCGCCGTTCTCGTCGTGGCCGTCGATGGGAATGATCTCCCGGGCGAACTTGCCGTCCACGGTGGCCTTGTGGGCCAGCTGGTGGGAGCGCATGCCGAACTTGTCCTGATCCTCGCGGCTGATGCCGTGCATCATGCCCAGGTACTCGGCGGTCATGCCCATCATGCCCGCGGCCTTGGCCACGGAGCGGCCCATGCGCGGGTTGATGTCGACGTTGGCCGGATCCATCATCGGCAGGTGGCCAAGGTGCTCGACGCCGCCGACGATGTACACGTCGCCCACGTCCGCCATGATGTTTGCTGCAGCGGTATGCAGGGCGCTCATGGAAGAGCCGCACAGGCGGTTCACGGTCTGGCCGGGAATGGTGTGGGGCAGCTCGGCCGTCAGCACGATAATGCGCGCCAGGTTCATGCCCTGTTCGCCGCGCTGGATCACGCTGCCCCAGATCAGGTCGTCGATCTCGGCGGGGTCCAGGGCCTCGTTGCGGGCCAGCAGGGCCTTGATGATCTGCGCAGACAGGTCGTCGGCGCGGACGTTGCGGAAGCAACCGTTCTTGGAACGCCCCATGGCTGAGCGGGCATAGTCAACGATTACTGCGTCTCTCGGATTCAAACTCATCGTAGTTCTCCTGTTCTATGCCTTAACTCAGTAGTAGGTCTCGCCGTTGGCGAGCATTTCGTTCATACGGTCGGTCAGCTCATAGGCCTTGCCGAGGTCGGCGAACTTGTCGGACGCCTCCTTGATGTGGGCCAGGCCGACCGTGTCCATCCAGCGGAAGATGCCGCCGCGGAAGGGCGGGAAGCCGACGCCGTAGACCAGCGCCAGGTCTGCCTCGGCGGGAGAACCGACGATGCCTTCTTCCACGCAGCGGGCCATCTCGATGGCCATGGGCAGCATCATGCGGGCGATGATGTCTTCGCGCTCGAATTCCACGCGCTCGCCGACCACGTCGGCAAACATCCCGTAGACATCTTCGTTCACAGTCTTCTGGGGCTTGCCGCGCTTGTCTTCCACGTACTCGTAGAAGCCCTTGCCGTTCTTCTGGCCGTAGCGCTCCAGTTCGAACATCACCTCGGTGGCGCTCTTGAAGTCGGGCTGCATGCGATCCGGGAAGCCTTCCGCCATCACGTTGGCAGCGTGCACGCCGGTGTCGATACCGACCACATCCATCAGGTAGGCGGGACCCATGGGCCAGCCCCAGCGTTCCATGACCTTGTCGATGGCCTGGAAGTCTGCGCCGTCCCGCAGCAGCATGTTGAAGCCACCGAAGTAGGGGAACAGCACGCGGTTGACCAGGAAGCCCGGGCAGTCGTTCACCACCACCGCCTTCTTGCCCATCTTGTTGGCGTAGGCCACGGTGCGGGCCACGGCGGCGTCGGAGGTTTTCTCGGCGCGAATCACTTCCACCAGCGGCATCGCGTGTACCGGGTTGAAGAAGTGCATGCCGCAGAAGTTCTCGGGGCGCTTCAGGTTTTCCGCCAGGCGTGTAATGGAGATGGTCGAGGTGTTGGAGGCCAGGATGGCATTAGGAGCCATCTCCGCCTCGGCCTCGGGCAGGACGATGCCCTTCACCTTCTCGTTCTCGACCACCGCTTCCACCACGATATCCACCATGTCGAAACCGGCGTAGGTCATGGTGGGGTCAATGTCGTTGAGGATAGCGCCCATCTGGTCCGGGCTCATGCGGCCGCGGGCCACGCGCTTGGACAGCAGCTTGTTGGCTTCACCCAGGCCCAGGTCCAGACCCGCCTGGTTGATGTCTTTCATCTTGATGGGGGTGCCCTTCAACGCGCTCTGGTAGGCGATACCGCCACCCATGATCCCGGCGCCGAGCACGGCCGCCTGCTCGATGGGCTTGTCGGCCTTCTTTTCCCAGTCCTTGGCGATTTTGCCCAGCAGCTGGTCATTCAGGAAGATGCCAACCAGGGCGGCGGCCACCGGCGTGGTGGCAAGTTCCGCAAAGGCGTCTGCTTCCACCGCCAGGGCGTCCGCGAGGCCCATGTTGCGGGCGGTTTCGATCACGTCCACGACCTTGATCGGGGCGGGGTAGTTCTTGCCGGCCTGCTGCCCAACCATCGCCTTGATAGTGAAGAAAGACATCATGGCCTCGGTGTCGTTCAGCGGCAGCGGGCCATGCTTGCGGGCGCGGCGCTCAGCGTATTCCAGATTGCCGGCAACCGCATTGTTCAGGGTGGCCAGGGCCACGTCGCGAAGCTGGTCCGGCCCCGCAACCGCGTCTACCGCACCGGCTTTCAGGGCGTCGTCGGCGCGCTTGTCGGCGCCGGTGGCCATCCACATGACGGCCTCGTCGACACCGATCATGCGCGGCAGCCGCACGGTACCGCCCCAGCCGGGCAGGATGCCGAGCTTGGTTTCCGGCAGGCCGACTTTGGCGCTGGTGCTCATGACCCGGAAATCACAGGCCAGGCACAGCTCCAGGCCACCGCCCATGGCGAAGCCGTTGATGGCGACGGTGCTGGGGTAGGGCAGGTCCGCGATCCGGTTGAAGTTGACGTTGTTGGCGCCGGTGAAGGGCTTGATCTCTTCCTTGCTGGCGCCGAACAGCCCGACGAATTCCGTGATGTCGGCGCCGACGATGAATACGCCCTTGCCGGAGGTGACCAGCAGGCCCTTGATGCCGGTCTCGGCTTCCAGCGCATCAAGGCCGGCGGTGAGGCTGGCCACGGTGGCCTGGTCGAATTTGTTGACGGATTCGCCCTTCAGGTCGAAGTGCAGCTCAGCAATGTCGTCATCCAGGCGCTGGATGGTGAGCTGGTCGCTCTGGTAGATCATATGAGGGTCCTGTATCGCTGTGGTGTAACGAAGAGGTGCGCAAGTTTACGCCGAACACATGACCGGGTCCAGCGCTGCCTGGACCCGGCCATCGATCAAGGATAGACCCTGTTGCTTAGAGTGCGCTGCGCTTGCGTGGCTGCTCGTCCTGCGGCGCCTGGCTGTAGTCCCCGAAGGGGCCGTCGCGCTTCTCAATGGCGCCGCGGACACCTTCACTCGCGGCCACGTGGACGAATCCACGACCCTCGGGCGTATTGCGCATGATGCCGTCCAGGATCGGTCCCAGCGTCTGGGTGCTCTGCAGGCCCATGTTGTCGTAAGCCTGGTTGACGATCAGTTTCATGGCGGTGAGCTGGGTCAGGGGGATGGTGTTGAGCTTTTCCGCCAACTTCTGCACTTCGGCATCCAATTGCTCCAGCGGGTAGGAAAAGTTGATCAGCTCTATGTCGGCCGCTTCCTTGCCGCTGACCCATTCGCCGGTCAGCGCGTAGTACTTGGCCTTGGCCAGGCCCAGGCGCTGGACCCACATGCCGGTGAGGTGGCAGCCCCAGACCCGGGAGTAGGGGGTGCCGATGCGGGCGCAGTCCGAGGCGACCACCAGGTCTGCACACAGCGCCAGCTCTGAACCGCCGCCCACGGCGTAACCGTGCACCTTGGCGATGGTGGGCTTCAGGCCTCGCCACAGGCCCATGAACTTGGGGATGTAGCTCAGGTACTGGTCACAGACGAAGCGCACGTCTTCGCCCGGGTCGTAACCCTCTTCCTTGATGTTGCCGTAGTGCTCAAGGCCCCCCGAGAAGTCGAAACCGCCGCAGAAGTTGTCGCCGGCACCTTCCAGAATGATCACCTTCACATCGCTCTCGCGCTGGGCCTGGGCGAGGGCCTGGTCCATCTGCTCGATCACTTCCATGCGCAGCGTGTTGGCCTTGTCCGGGCGGTTCAGGGTAATGGTGGCGATGCCGTTGGCCTTGCTGTACTTCACGACGGGTTCTGACATGTCGGGATCTCCTTTGCGGGTGCGGTTCTGAATTTACCTTACCGATTGGTAAGCACAATAACTTACCATGTGGTAAGCTGTCAAGAACCGCGCCGGCCGGCCCCGCGCTGCTATATTTATGCCCAAAGGGCAAAGGGCACGCCGAAAAACAACCGGCCGCCCTCGCCAGATCCAGAGCACCATTGAATAAAGGAACAGCCCGCATGAATCAGCTTGTACTGCCTCCACGAACCCTGCTGCAGGACCTCGACCACTGGGCCGCCGAGCAGCCTGCCGCGCCCTGGCTGGTGGAGAAATGGTCCGGCCACGAACGTGAAATCAGCTGGGAACAGGGCGCCGCCGAAGTGCGCTCAGCCGCTGCCTGGCTGGCGAGCCAGGTCACAGAGCCGGGCACCAGCATCGGGCTGCTCGCTCAGAACTGCGCCCACTGGATGCTGGCGGACTACGCCATCATGGGGTCAGGCAACGTCACGGTGCCGTTCTTCACGACCATGGATGCCGAGAGCATCAGCTACACGGCGGATTTCTCCGGGGTAAAAATGCTGCTGCTGGGCAGTGCGGCTAACTGGGAGGCGGTGAAATCCTGCTTCGATCCCGACATGACCGTGGTGCTGCTGCCAGGCGCACCTGCGGTGGAGGGCGCCGTCACCTGGGATGAAATCGTGGCGGCCGGCGCGAATCTGCCGACGCCCGATGCCAGGGACGAGACCAACCTGGCCACCATTGTCTTTACCTCGGGAACCACCGGCTTGCCCAAGGGCGTTATGCATTCCATGCGTTCACTGCGCGAGGCGGCGGGCGGCGTGGCCGTGATGGCCGACAGCCAGCCGGGATACCGCTTCCTGTCCTACCTGCCGCTGGCGCATATGGGTGAGCGCATCGTGATAGAGAACCACGCCATGTTCTGCGGAGGAACGGTCTACTTCAACGAGAGCCAGGAATCCTTCCTGGCGGACCTGCGCAATGCGCGCCCCACCTGGATGCTGGGCGTGCCCCGTATCTGGGAGAAGTTGCAGCAGGTGGTGCTGGCACACCTGGTGAGCCTGGAAGAACTCGAAGCGGCGAAAGCCGCCGGCGAGCTTGAGCCTGTCGCGCAGAAAGTCCGCGAGTTTCTGGGCATGGATGCGGCCAAGTACATTCTCACCTCTACAGCACCGACCCCAACCCCGCTCAAGGCCTGGTATGACGATCTGGGAATTGTGCTCTACGACGGTTACGGCCAGTCGGAGATTCTCCCCGTATGCGGCAACGTCGTGGGCAATCGCAAGGTTGATTCCATCGGCATAGCCTCCCCCGGGGTTGAGATCAGGATCGCTGACGACGGCGAAATACTCGCCAAGGGCGGGGGCACGGCGCTGGGCTACTACAAGGCACCGGAAAAGACCGCCGAGACCTTCGAGCCCGATGGCTGGGTGCATACCGGTGATCGGGGCCGCGTCGACGACGACGGCCACGTCTACATCACCGGGCGGACCAAGGAAATCTTCAAGACGGCCAAGGGGAAGTACGTGGCGCCTGCACCCATCGAGGGCCAGTTCCTCGACAGCCCGCTGGTGGAACAGGCCTGCTTGACGGGTAGCGGCCTGGCCCAGACGGTGATGATTGCCGTGCTGTCCGCCGCCGGTGCGGCGCTGTCAGACGACGAAGCAGCGGCGCAATTGTCCGAGTGGGTGCAATCCATCAACGCGAAGCAGGAGAAGCATGCGCGCATCGGCGCATTGATCCTGAGTCGTACACCCTGGGCCCAGGAGAACGGTGTGCTCACCCACACGCTCAAGATCAAGCGGGATGCGGTGGAAGATCGTTACACGGAAGAACTGGAGCAGGCCGGCGACCGCATGCGTCACGGCGAGCCGTTGTTTGTGATTGCCGTCGCCTGAGGGGCTGAATAGTCGAGATCAGCAGTCCCGGTGAATGGTCAGATCTACACGCGTACCGAGCCGGTCCTGCTGCCGTTTTTCCCGCGGCTCGTATACCTCTCGCTACTGGATCAGGGCTATCGTGAGGAACAGCTGTTTGCGGGGCTGGATTTCACAGCGGAACAGCTGAACGACGAGAAGTTTCGTCTCAGCATCGAGCAACACGAGCGCTTTATTCTTCGCGTCCTGGATATCACCGGGGACCCCCACTTTGCGCTTCAGGTAAACGAGCGCCAGGACACATCGAACGCAAACCTCGCCCTGCTCGCCGCAGCCAACAGCGGGAAGATTTCCCGGGCGCTGCACATGATCACCCGATTCAACAAGCTGTTTACCCGCGTGTACTCCTTTCGCGCGTTCGAAACTGATGGCGAGGTCTTCATGGACATCGATGTTCACCTGGAACACGATGCCGTCATTTACTTCGCCGTCTGTTCCCTGGTCCTGTTCCTCGATGGGTTCTTTCTCGACGCGTTAAACGGCGCGCACCTCGTGCAGCGGGTGGAACTGGCCATCGCGGAACCCGAAGGCTTCGAGCGCGTCCGCGATGAATTCCCGTTCCCGCTGAATTTCGGCCAGGCCCGGACACGGATCTACCTCAATGCCGAATTCCTCGACGAGCCGATGAAGCAGGCTGACCCGCAGACAGTGCGATTACTGCTGGAGATGACTGAACGGCAGCTCGAGGAGGCCGAGGCAGAGACAAGCTTCGTCGGGGCAGTGAAGTCGCTGCTGATCGATCAGGTCGCCGCGCCGCCAAAGCTCGATGAGGCGGCGAAGTTGCTGGGAGTGTCTTCCCGCGGTTTGAGGCGGAAACTGGAAGAGTCGGGCACGACCTACCAGAAAATACTGGACGCCGTGCGCCTGAAAATGGCCATCCGGCTGATTCGCGAAACGGATGCACCCATTGCTTCCATCGCCTATGAGCTGGGCTTCGACAATGCCTCGGATTTCGGGCGCGCCTTCAAGCGCTGGAGCGGCCAGACGCCATCTTCACTGCGCCGCGCCGAGGGGTAGGCGTGGCCATATTTGCATAGTATTTGGCCGGCTATTCGCTCGTTCCGGACGCCGCCGCCCTGTAGATTTTCCCTCAATCCAGCGAAAGGCTGTTGTGGCAGCCGAATCAACTCAACAGAGGAGGAGAACGATGGACCTTCAGATTCAGGGCAAGAAAGCGATCATGGCCGGCGGTAGTGCCGGCATGGGCAGGGCGACTGCGGAGCGGCTCGCGGAAGCGGGTGTGGACCTGTACATCACCGCCCGCCGGGAAGAGCGCCTGGTGAAGGCGGCCAATGAAATTGCCGAAAAGTATGGTGCCAGCGTAACGCCTGTCGTTGCGGACTCTTCGAAAGAAGAGGGTCGGCAGGCCCTGTTCGAGGCCTGCCCTGATCCGGATATCCTGGCAATTACCATCAAGCCGCCGCCGCCAAATGGGGATTTCCTCGAGCTGACGCCTGAAAACTGGCGGGATTCGATCGAGACGGCACTGATCGGCCCCATCGAGATCATGCGCCACTACATCCCGGGTATGAAGGACAAGGGTTGGGGGCGCATCGTCAATATCGCGACCTTCTCGGCGAAGAACCCGATGATCTGGCGGTTGATGTCGGGCCCAGCCCGTTCTGCGCTGATCAACTACACCGCCGGCGTGTCACGCGAGATCGCGAAGCACGGGGTCAATATCAACAACATCCTACCCGGCATGTTCGCTACCGAAGGTGTGGATGAACTCCTGGATCAGTATGCGGAGGTCTTTGGGCTAGAGAAGGATCGTGATGTCTGCATGACCCATTTTCTTGAGAACAACAGGATTCCTGCTGGATTCGTTGCGGACGCCGCCGACATGGCCCCCATGGCGGCGCTGTTGTGCAGCCCCCTGTCGCGTTTCATCGTCGGCCAGAACATCGTCATCGACGGGGGCCAGCACTACTCGCTGTTCTGATCGAACCGATCAGCTCGCCTGCGCGGTCTGCTCTTCCACGGCTCGCCAGGCGGCATCCATCGCCGCGTCGATATAGGCGCGGGCTTCCGAGTCGGAGTTGGCGATGGAGATGCGATCGAACGGCGCCCTGCCAATCTCGTGGGGTGCTTCCCCTTCCTGCCACTCGGGATCGTAGAGCTCGAAGTAGAAGTAGGCGTAGCCGTGTGACCAGCGGTTGACGGTGATGGCCTCGATATCGGTTTCGTGGTCGAACTCGTGGGGCCCCAGCATCGATTGCAGCTGCGAGCGAATTTGCGCTTCATAGGTGTCGAAGGATGTGGCGTATAACTGCGTCCGCCCCAGCCGGAACAGGTCTCTCGCGGATTCCCCACCCTGCGGATTCGGTGTGGGGCCCGCCATCATGAACAGGACCCGGGGGTCCTCCGGTTTCGAGGGCGGTTGGAATCCGCCGGTGCGGGTGGGCGGCGCACAGGACACCATCGAGTAGTAGTCGTAGGGGCAGGTGACGAGGTTGGCACCAAGCTTTGAGAAGGCCTGCCCGTTTCGTAGCAGCACATTGCTGTAGACGAACGGAATCTTCACGCCATACTTCAGCGCTTCCTTTTGCGCGTCCGGCAACTCGGGGCAGAGGTGTGGTATCAGACCGTTGTAACAGGCCAGGATGCAGTGATTCGCGGTCACCCGCTGGGCATCGCCGCCTGTCACATAATCAACTTCAACCTTGCCACCTTCGATATTTCTCACGCCCACCGCGGTGCTATTCAGTCGCACGCGAGTGGCGTTGTCGGGCAGGTCCAGCGCAGCGTAGTCGAATCGCCTGGTGGCGACGTCTGCGAAACCGGCCATTGCGGGCGCAACGTCGGGAATGAGTTTGTGCACCAGCAGCCGTGCAACCGACGCGTTGCCGTCAGGGAAATAGCGAGCCTCGTAAAGCGAGCCGAAGTTGACCGCGACATAGTCCAGAAACTCGCCCAGCCAACCGAAGCCCTGCAGGCCGGGCGCGCCGAGCTCGATGGCCTCCACCACGCTGTGGTTCCAGCCGCTGAAGCCGTTGTTGGCGCGCAGCAGGACGTCGAGCAGGGGAAGCGTGCTCTCCGCCAGGCCAACCTTGTCGCGCAGGAAGACGTTGTAGGGGGTGGTTCGGGCGTAGCGATACTTTTCCCGATAGGACAGTTCATCCAGGTAGTCATTCTCGCCGCCGAGGAACGCAATGAGCTTGTCCTGTTCCGCCGCATCGATCGGCAATTCCCTCACCGCATCGGCGTACTCACCCTCGCCGTGCATGAACAACACCCAGTTCCCGCCCACGGTTTTGTGTCCCTCTGCCGTGGGCACAGCCATGGCATTCGGGTACTGGAAATCGGACATGGGGAAATCCGCCGTCATATTTGCGCGCATCTGCTCCGTGTCGATGCCGAGATCATCCAGTACGCCCTTGGCGATGTCGCTGTAGTACTCCGGGAACTCCAGGTTCTGTGCGCCCCCGATGCCCAGCAGGGTGCGGCCCTGGTACTGGAACTCGTTGCGCTTGGCGTGGCCACCAAAATCGTCATGGTTTTCGATCAGCAGGATGCGGGCATCCGGGCCCATCTTCTTGCGATAGAACCAGGCGGCCGCCAGGCCGCTGATGCCGGCCCCGACCACGACCAGGTCATAGTGTTCGTCCAGCTTTCGATACCGGGCGGGCTTCTGGTTTTGCCAGGCCAGCGCGTGGGCTACCTCGTAGGAGCCTTCGTGACTGCCGCGCAGGCCGGTGAGTAGTGGGGGATAGTATTCCCCGCCTGATTGCGGAGTGGCGGCCGGAGTGGGTTGGCCAAGCACTGTCCCGGGTGACAAGGCAGCGGCACCGACACCAATGGCAACGCCATCGAGGAAATCCCGGCGCGTGATCTTTCGGCTCATGGCGAACCCTCCATCAGTTCCCGGATCCAGGGCAGGTGTTCGCGGCCAAGGAAGACCTGGTCGCCGATGAGGTAGGAGGGTGTGAGGAACACTTTGTCCTCCGTGGCCTCCTCGCGTATCTGCGCGAGTCTTCCTAGCCCGGTTGGCAGGTCCAGTTCAAGCCCGGGTGCGGTGTTGTCCCACAGCGCCTGAACAATCTCCTCGTCGTTCAGGTTGTCGCCGTGCACCCAGTAGCTCTCGAAGGCGGCGCGGATAAACGGCAGCGGGTTCTCTTCCAGCAGAGCCAGTGCCGCCAGGCAAGTGTCAGTTTCACCGGGGTTGTCGAGGAACTGCATGTCGATACCCTGCACACCAGCGTACAGCAAGTGTGTCTCCCGCCGGGCGATGGCGCGCACCCGCCGGTGTTTTTCGCCACGGGTTTCCTCTGCCTTCTGTTCGGGAATTGCTTCCTCGTTGGTACCGAAGGGCAGCCACCGCGCGGTAACGCCCAGCTCGTCCAGCAGTGCGCAGGTGGGCCTCAGCGCCAGGTAGGACGCCGGGTTCTTGAAATCGATGTAGATGATGGGCGTGATCATGCGAACAGCCCGATGTCGGGCGCATCACCCTGGCGCCCGCCCAGGCACCACTCGACGTAGGGCAGGTTCTCGCGCCCGAACAGGATGTGACCGTCGAACACGTAGGTCGGCACGCCATAAATGCCCGCATCCAGCACCTGGTTCTGCAGGGCGTCGTGACGCTCGCGGCCAACGCCCTGACAGTATTCTTCGAATCCCCCCGTATCGATCCCGGCGCTTTCCATGCAGTCGATCACCACCTTGAGGTCCTCGATATCCAGCTCCCGGCGCCAGAACTTTGGGTACACCGCGGCCAGGTAGTCCGCCATCTTGTCCGCCTGGGTTTCATTGACCCAGCTGATACCCATAGCCGGCAGGCTGGAGTCCCAGATCTTTACCGTCCCGTGCAACTCGTAGCCCTGCTTCTCGGCGTAGCGACGGGCATCCCGGTAGGCGTACTTCACCGCCAGCCACTGGGAGGCCGAGCGATTGCTCTCGACCACTTTGCCTTCCTTCTTCTTGGCGGAACCCAGGTAGCTGGGAATATCCAGGGTCAGCGGTCGCCAGTCGACGTCAATGCCCAGGCGGTCAATCATTGCCAGTGTGGGCTTTACCGAGACAAAGGCGTAGGGGCTCTTGATGTCCAGGTAGACGATGAGCGGCTTGTTGCTCTGCAGTGGAGCTGCGGTCGCCACGAAGGTGTCAGTCCTCGACAGGCCTGGCTTCGAAGATGTTGTAGACCAGCTCACCCGTGTCGGGATTGATCTGGCCGGCGGCCACGGCCTGGACCCGGTTCAGCCACAGGTAGCGCTCGGCGGAGGTCTGGAACGTCGGCGCCGTGGCGAGGAAGCCCGTGTTCATGTCCATGCGGCCGCCGTACTCCACGTAGATGATGGCGCCGTCTTCGGTCTTCAGGGTGGCCCTGACGTCCAGCGCCGCCAGGGTGCCGTCTTCGCTGAGCGTGGCCCAGTCCGCGGCATCGTTGGTGGCGAGTTCCGCCGTGAAATCTTCCGCCTCGAACTTCACCGAGGGCACATCGATCACGACCCGGTGCCCTTTCGGGCCGGCGCCCAGGTCGATCTGTTCGCCTAACTGGGCAGTCATTGTCGCGAGGGGTTTCAGTTCGATTTTTGCCACGGTCTACTCCTTCTTCGTTTGGAAGGCAGAGTATAGGCGCTCCTTCACCGTCATACCCGCGGAAGCCTCCCGTCATTCCCGCGGAAGCCTCCCGTCATTCCCGCGAAGGCGGGAATCCATGCGTATTGAGGCTGATGGATTCCCGCCTTCGCGGGAATGACGGGGCGCGCGCGGGATTAACGGGGCGGCATGCGGGAATTACGGAAATCGTAGGGGTTTGACGGAAGTTCGGCCGTCTCGGCCATCTCGGCGCGCCACTGTGACAGGTTTTTCTCGAGTATCGTGAAGCCTGCGATCCACAGGAACTCGTCCCAGGCGTAGATGTAGTGGCCCTTGGAAATCCAGACCACGCTGCATCCGACAATCCCTGCGTAGCCAAGCAGCTTGCCCCGGGTGACCCAGGTGATGGCGGCGCCCTGGTAGATTCCACGGTTCTGCATGACGACCGCTACCTGTACCAGTGCGATGATGAGGAGCCAGCTGATGTTCTCGATCAAGTCCACGGCGCGGAGTATCCGGTCCTCTTCGAGTCCTGCGCCATCGGTGATGACCTGACCGTCGGGGTAGAGGTAGAAGCTACCGTCATTGGTAATCGATCGACACGTCTCCGTGGTCAGTTCTGTGTACTCGAGGTTGCGGTAAAAAGAATAGTCCTCGGATACGAGTTCACAGATATTGTCGACACCTTCGATGGCTGTGACATTGTCCCCCTCTATGACTGCCACAGTGAACGCCACACTGGCCTGAAGGATCATTGCCAGCAGGACCACCTTGACCGCGGTCACCAGAATCTCGACCGGAGGGTTGTCGAAATCGTCCTCCAGCCAGTAGGTCTCGACTTCGAAGATGAGCAGGAGCGCGAGCCAGGCGAAAACGCTCAGCGAGGTGGTGTACATGTAGATGTAGTCCAGTAAACCGGACGTGTCGGTCAGCTCGTGCTGGGCCGCGACCCAGTCGTCCACGACGTAGACGCTGAAGTTCACCGTGATGAGCGAGTACACCACCAGCTTGATGAATAACATCCTTGTCTCGCTTCCCTGGGTCACTCTTCCTCGACCCAGCTGCCGTCAGGGTTCTGCCAGTCGCCAAGCAAGCCATGGGGACGGTACCCCATGAGTGCGCGAATCTGCACCGGGTAGCTGTCCGCAATCTCACGCGGCACGTTCAGGATCTGGTTTTCTTCCTGGCGAAGCCAGCCCAGGGCATAGGTGTTGATCAGGCCGGCGCGGGGCTTGTCGCTGTTGTTGGCGCCGCCGCCGTGGAGCGTGGAGCCCAGGTAGAACAGCACCGAACCCTTGGGCATTACGGCCTGGGTGAGTTCGCCTTCGAGGTCACCGGACAGAATGGCATACGCCGTGCCGGACGGGTTCCGGTGGCTGCCCAACACCACGCGCGTCGCGCCGTTCTCCTCGGTAAAGTCCTGCAGTGCCCACATGGCGCTGATCTGCATTTGCATACCCTGCATGCGGAACGGATAGATTTCGTCATCGGTGTGCAGCAGCTGATCGGTTTCCCCGGGCCAGATCTCGATGCCGGTCAGGCTGCCGATGTAGTAGTTTTCGCAGTGGTCCAGCAGTATCCCGTCTGCCACGGCCATTACCCGTGGGTGCGCCACAAGGTCGGCACTGCGGCGGGAGATTCCCAGTATCCCGCTGATTCGCAGGGTGCTGTAGCCGTTGAAGTCGTCCTCTTCGAAGCGACCCTTCGTGTCGAAGGGCTCCCTGAAGTCCGCGAGGATCGCGTCGCATAGCTCGTCTTCCACCTGGTTGTAGATCGCAACGGCCCCATCGCGGCGCAGGGCCTCGATGACCGTGGCATCGTCAGCATCGCTGTTGAAGTATGACAGCGGCATGGAGCGTCAATCCTCAGGAATCAGTCTGACGAGCGAACCGCCCTCGGCGTGCTCGATCAGAACATATACTAGCCCGTCAGCTCCCATTTCCACATCGCGGATGCGGCCCAGTTCTGTCAGCAGCTTCTCCAGCTCTACCGGCTTGTCATCCTCGATGCGCACACGGTACAGGGTCCGGGCGCGCAGGCTGCCCACCAGCAAGTCATTCTGCCAACCGGGGAACTGAACGCCATCGTGAAACGTGAAGTTCGAGATGGCGGGGGCCGGCGTGAAATCCACTACCGGGGGAATGGTCTCGGTGAAGGGAAACTCCAGGCCCAGGTCTTCGCCGATGGTAATGGGCGTGCCGTCGTAGTCGAGCCCCTCGGTGTACAGTGGCCAGCCGTAGTTGCCGCCGGCGACAATGTGATTGATCTCGTCGCCGCCGCGGGGGCCCATCTCGGTGGCCCAGATCTCGCCGGTATTCGGATCCGCGGTCAAACCCTGGGTGGTGCGGTGGCCATAGCTGTACACGGTGTGGCGTGTCGAGGCTTCCGCCCTCTCATCGGGGGGCTGCCAAAGTGGATTGTCCTTAGGGACTGTGCCGTCATCACGTACCCGATGAATCTTGCCGTAGGGCGTGTCCATGATGTGGAGGTTGCTGTAGGGCGCTTTGCCGCCGACGGTGACGTAGACATGACCCTCACGGTCGAAGGCCAGCCTGCCGGCTGCGACGCCGTCGGGCACGACCGTGTAGTGGTCATGATCGACCGACCAGATCACCTCGGTATCGACCCAGCGGCCCTCTTGCAGCCGGCCACGCACCACCCGCACCATGGTCTGCGGCACCAGTGAGCCACAGTCCAGCTGGCAGCGGTCGGCGTGGGACAGGTAGATCCAGCCGTTGTTCTCGTAGTCCGGGTGCAGCTCCACATCGAGCATCATGCCCAGGCCCACGTAGCTGCCGCGTACCTTGACCAGTTCACTCCACACCTTTGGAGTGCCTTCGATCAGGGGGCTCTGATTGCCATCGCGGTCCACCAGCGACAGTCCACGGACTTTTTCAACAACAAGTATGTCGCCGCTGGGTAGCGGCGCCATCGAGTAGGGGCCGCTCGCAAGATCTGTGACCTTTTCTACCCGGAAGTCGTGATACTGCGATCGAATGATGCCCTCGGGGATGGAATGGGCCTGGGATTCGAAAACGGTCGGGAACTGCTGGCGCTGCTCGCTGATGTACAGCGCGAGGGCCTTGATGGTGTAGTCGGGGAGGGCGGCGGCCCAGTCATGTGTTCCCGAATGTGCATTGATGCCGGCGACCAGTGCTTCAGCAGTGTCACCGCTGTGCAATTCCCGATTTACGAGCGCGGGGCCGGTATCTGAACCCTCCAGGCTAGCACCGTGGCAGCTTGCGCAGTGTTCGGCGAAGGCCAGGCGGGAAGGCTCCCGGCTGTCGTAACCACCGAGAAACCAGGCGATCGCGCCGGCTGCCAGACCTGCCAGTACCACGAGTGTGATTGAAACTTTTTGCCATCGGCGCATCAGATCGTGTCCCCCTGGGGTGGAGTCTAACAGTCACTGAATCCGCTCAGGCGGTTGCGTTCAAAAACCTATTAGTTTTATTATGCAACCCGAGAGAAGACAGCAATGAGGAGATTCCCATGGTCAACTGCACATGCGTGATTCAGGCGGGGCAGGCCCCTGACCAGGGCCAGGCCTTTCTAGAGGAAGCGCTGAACGCCTTCTCCAGCCGTAATTTCGGTGAGCCGACCGACGTCACCTGGATGGTCGTGCCGGCGGGCGGCGGGTTCACGGCCCACGGTCCCTCTACCTCGTCCGTGGTATCGATCACCGCAAAAGAACCCCTCGATCAAACGGCGCGTGTCGCGATGCTCAAGGAGTTGAGCCAGCTCTGGATGGACGGCACGGGCTGTTCGATCGATGAGATTGTTGCTGTAATCAACGACCCCAGCGCCTGACAGGAGAACAGCTATGCCACTGTACATCTGCAATACGAAAAAAGGAGCGGTGAGTAACCAGGCCAAGGCCGCCATCGCCTCGGCCATCACGGACATTCACTGCGAAGTCACCGGGGCGCCGGCAAAGTTCGTGCATACCGCATTCTTCGAGGACGACCCGCGCTTCCCTCTCGGGACTGCAAAGGCCGGCGTGTTTGGCAATATTCGACGCGGCCGCACCGATGAACAGAAAGCGCAAATTTGCGATGCCATTCAGCAGGCATTCTCGACACACGCAGGCGTTGCACCTGAAGACGCGCAGGTCCTCATCGGCGACACGCCGGCCAGTTGGGTGATGGAGGGCGGTGACGTGATGCCCGAGCCTGGCGAAGAAGCTGCATGGTTGGCCGCACATGAGGCTAAAATGGAGGCGCAACAATAACCCGCCTTATTTTGGCCAGGAGGGCCAGCTCATGGCACTGACTGTACATCCCACCCACGCGTCCTGTGGCGCCGCCGTCACCGGCGTCGACCTGTCGCAGGATCTTTCCGCCGATCTGGTCGCCGAATTGCGGGCGCACTGGGTCGAGCACAAGGTGCTGGCGTTTCCTGACCAGCAACTCTCCATCGATGATCTCCTGCGCTTCTCCCGATACTTCGGGGAAATCGGCGAGGACCCGTTTTTTGGCCATATCGAGGAATCCGAATACATCGCCGCCATCCAGCGTAACGCAGACGAGAAGACGCCGATCTTCGCCGAGATCTTTCACTCGGACTGGAGTTTCATGGAGGTACCGCCGGCGGGTACGGCACTGTATGGCATTACGATTCCCCCCAAAGGCGGCAATACGCTGTTTGCCGACCAGGTGGCGGCCTATGAAGCATTGCCCGATGCGCTGCGCGACAAGGCTGACGAACTGGTCGCGATCCACTCCGCTGAGCTGGGCTATGCGCCGGATGGCGTCTATGGGGAGGGCGACCAGGACAGCGGGCGCAGCATGAAGATCATTCCCAGCGAGAAGGCCCGCGAAAAACACGAGCATCCCTTTGTCCGCGTCCATCGCGAGACCGGCAAGAAGGCCCTGTTCTCCTCGGCTGCCTACATCCAGGGCTTTGCCGGCCTGCCGAAAGAAGAGAGCGATGCGCTGCTGATCGAGTTTTACCAGCATCAAACCAACGAGGCCTTTGTCTATTCCCACAGCTGGCAGAAGGATATGCTGGTGATGTGGGACAACCGCTCCCTGCTGCATGCCGCCACTGGCGGCTACGACGGCTATGATCGTCTGCTTCATCGCACTACCATTGCCGACACCCGGTTCTAGCTGAACCACATAAGAAGAGGAAACCAGCGTGGACGGAAAACGCGTTCTGATAACGGGCGGCAATAGCGGCATTGGGATTGTCACCGCAAGGGAATTGGCCAAACAGGGTGCCGAGGTGGTGCTGGCCTGTCGCGACACACAAAAGACAGCGGAAGCCCTGGAGGTGATCAATGCGCAGGCAAGGGTCCCTGCCGTCAACCTGCCGGTGGAGCTGGCAAGCCTGCAGAGTATTCGCGAGCTGGCTGCCAATTTCCTGGGGCGCTACGACCGGCTGGATGTGTTGCTCAACAACGCCGGCCTGTTTCCCATGAAGCAGCAGATGACCGACGACGGTTTCGAGATGCAGTTCGGCGTCAATCACCTGGCCCCGTTCCTGCTCACCAACCTGCTACTGGACTGCCTCAAGGCCAGTGCCCCCTCGCGCGTGGTGACGGTGGCTTCCACGCTGCACAAGAAAGGGGCGATGGCTCTCGAAGCCATTCGCGGCTACGACAAGTACAGCGGCTCGGACGCGTACAACAACTCCAAGCTCTACAACGTTATGTTCGCACTGGAACTCGCCAACAGGCTGGAGGGAACCGGCGTCACCTCGAACGTCTTGCATCCTGGCGCTGTGGCCACCGACATCGTCCGTGACCTGCCCTGGATCGCGCGCAAGATTGTTGGCTTTATGTTCATCGACCCGGAGAAGGGCGCCCAGACCAATATCATGCTGGCCAGCGATCCCACACTCGCTGATGTTACGGGCGAATACTATGACCAGTGTGAACCCGCAACGCACGCCCGCCTCGCGGATGACGACGCGCTGAGAAAGCAGCTCTGGGACCTCAGTTCCGAGCTGGTAGGTCTGTAATGGGTTCTGTTCAAATTCAAGGCGACGCCGTGCCGGGCTTCGAATCCGTCAAGCAACTCTTTGAGCACGAGATGCGTGTCATGGCGGAGCGGGGCGCCCAGCTCTGTGTCTATCATCGCGGCCAAAAGGTGGTGGACCTGTGGGCCGATGCCACCGGCGAGGGCAGCTTCTCCGGGGACTCCCTCGTCAACGTATTCAGCAGCGGCAAGAGCCTGGAAGCCATTGCCGTGGCTCACCTCGTCGGCAAGGGCCTGCTGAACTACGACGCGAAAATCACGGAGTACTGGCCGGAGTTCGGCGCCAACGGGAAGGAGGGAGTGACGGTCGCTGACCTGATGCGGCACGAGGCGGGCCTGGCCAACTTCGATACCTCGCTGGATATGGAGGATCTCTTCGCCGAGAACATCAAGCAGAATGCCGTAGGCCGCATTATCGAACAGCACGGACTCAAGTTCGAGTCGCCGGGTGGCGGCCGGCGCGAGTACCACGCACTGACCCGTGGATGGATCGTCAACGAGCTGTTTCGCCGGGTGGACCCTGCCGGTCGTACCATTGGCGAGTTCCTGCGCGTGGAAATCAGCGGCCCGCTCAACGCAGATGTGGTGATCGGCGTGAACGCAGCTGAGGCGCCGCGAATCTCCCCGGTGAAGGCGCTGGGCCTCGGTTACCAACTCCTGCAAGGGCTGGTGCCGCGGTTCCTGGGCCGGCGTATCGTACACAGCTTCTTCCAGACGTTTAGGCGGCTGATGCACCTGCTGCCGCTCATATTGAGAGGCCGCAAGGGCGACGGACCCCCGCCGCCTTTTGTGGGAAAGGGCATCGCGGACTTCTTCAATGAGCCGAGCTTCGCGAAAGGCGAGACACCGTCGGCCAATGCAACCTGCTCCGCACGCGGGCTGGGGAAGCTGGCCGCCATGATGGCGGCGGGCGGCAGCCTGGAAGGCCGGCAGTATTTGACCCCCGAGGCCTGGCAGGCCATGCACGAGCATCCGGTAGAGGCCAAGCTCGGCGTATTGCTGACCACGCGCTTCACCCAGGGTGGCGTGGACCGCTTTCTGCCATGCACCCCGGACACACCGCGTCTCGAACGCGAGTTCAACGAGGGGCGGGAAGGCTTCTACGGGTGGATGGGCTATGGCGGCTCCATCTTCCAGTGGAACCCGGAACTGGATATTGGCTTCTCTTTCGTGCCGACGTCGCTGCACGTGCTGGACCTGCTCAACGAACGAGGCAAGCGCTACCAGGCGGAAGTCTTGAAGTGTGTGGCGCGCCAGGGGGCAGAGCTCGGGGGACCCTCACCGAATTGAACGCAGCACATATTCAACTTCTGGACGAAGACGAGCCAGAGGCGGTAGTAGTAGAACGGCCTGACAGCACGTCGCCGTATCTGTTCATTGCCGATCATTACGGCAACCGCATACCGCGTAAACTCGGCCAGTTAGGCGTCAGTGACGACAACATGCAGCGCCACATCGCCTGGGACGTGGGTGTCGCGGGCATGGCGGAGGAATTTGCGCGTCGCTTTGACGCCACGCTGGTGAAACAGCTTTATTCGCGCCTGGTTATCGACTGCAATCGCCCTCTGGATTCTCCCACGTCGATCCCTGAAGTGAGTGAGGACACTGAGATACCGGGCAACTGCGGTATCTCGCCAGAAGAGGTCGAAGCCCGGCGCCGTGAGATTTTTGCGCCGTACCACGACACCATTGCGTCAATAATCGACCGACGTCTGGCGGCGGGGCAGCCCACGATCCTGCTGGCGCTGCATACCTTCACACCGGTTTACCATGGGGAGAAGCGCCCCTGGCATATCGGGCTGCTCTACAACCGCGACGCGCGCCTGGCGAAGCTGTTCCTGCAAATGCTGTCGGAAGATGAAACGCTCTGCCTGGGAGATAACCAGCCTTACACCGTGGATGACTTCAGCGACTATTCGATCCCGGTGCACGGGGAGCGGCGCGAAATTCCGCACCTGTTGTTCGAGCTCCGCCACGACATGGTGGAGGACGAACAAGGTCAATACCGCTGGGCGCACCGGCTGGCCGGGTCGCTGGAGCGTGCGCTGGAGCATTCGCCCGAACTCGCGCACTGAAGTACCGTCATCCCCGCGAAACCTCTGTCGTTTTCGCGTAGTTTTCGTCGTTCCCGCGTAGGCGGGAATCCATCGCGCAGATGCACTGGGTTCCCGCTTTCGCGGGAATGACGGAGGTTTCGCGGGAACGACGAGTACTACGCGGGAATGACGAGTACTACGCGGGAATGACGAGCGTGTGTCAACTAACGTAGCGGTCGTGGAAATCCGCGTATGACTGGAACGTGAATGCCAGGGCGGCCTTGCTTATATCGGCTTCTGGCGTGATCAGGTCAAAGCCGTGGAAGCAGTTGTCGTACTCCTCGTAGGCCACGTCGACGCCGGCATTCTTCAGTGCGTTCGCGTAGTCCTTTGTCTCCCAGTAGAACGGTTCCAGGGTGCCGACGAAAGTAATGGTGGGCGGGAAGTCCTGGTAATCAGCATTTCTTATCGCGGCGGCGTAGGCCGGGATGTCATCACCGCGCGCCTGCAAGTCTGAAAGATAGGCATTCCAGCCAATCCGGTTGGTGTCTGTGTTCCAGATAGGGGAATCGATCTGGCGCTCCGGGTCCTCCGGCTGCCGGTAATCGATCATCGGGTAGATGGGCATTTGGAAGGCGATGTCCACATCCCCGGTGTCGCGCGCCTTGAGCGTGACGGCTGCGGTGAGACCGCCGCCTGCGCTGTGGCCCCCGACGATCACTTTGCCTGGCTTCGCGCCCAGCTGCTCCGCGTTGGCAGCCGTCCATAGCAGCGTGTCGTAACAGTCGTTGAAACCGGCGGGGTAGGGCTGGGTATAGGCCTTGCGGTAGTCCGGTGCCACCACTACGCAGGGCCGAGTTTCTATAAACCGCTTGATAAGATCCCCTGACATTTCGGGATTCCCCATCACGTAACCGCCGCCGTGAATGTAGACCAACAGGGGCAGGGGGCCTTCCTGCTGCAGCGGCTTGTACACGCGGGTGCGAATCTGCCAGCTGCCATCGTTGCTTGGAATATGTATCTCCTCGCAGTGTAGTCCCTCAACGTCTTTGCCGTTGGTGAACCGCCGGGTCAGAAAATTCACCAGGCGGGTCAGCCATTTCTGCTTGATGACGACCGCGAAGAACCGGACACGGTTATAGAAGGGCTGCAAGTCCGGATGGAGCATGTCGCTGCTGACTTTCACGGTCGATGACTCTCTGTTGATTCGACGGGAGGGAGTGTATCCCGCGGCGGATTGCCTGCGAAAGCAGGGAATCAGGCGGTGGCTGGACTTTCGCTGCCGCTGCGCAGGCTGGCGATTTCCGTAAGAATCCTGTTGTGTTCTGCACGGTCCAGCGGATAGAGGCGCATCACCATCAAGGCGACAAACCAGAAACCGAGTATGATGCCGGCCACCATGATACCGAGGGAGTCGAGGGTGGACTGGGCAACCTCTGTTGCCTCGACGCCCCTGGGGAAGTCGATGAGATCGAGCACAATCCCGGCGATGAAGCCGCCAAGGCCGGAGGTCGCCTTCATCGAAAACGTAAATGCCGATGTGTAGATGGCTTCCTGCCGGCGACCCGTTGTCAGCTCGTTCTTGTCGATGGTGTCCGCGATCATTGATGCAAACAAAATGGTCAAGGTGACGGCAGCGAAAACTGTCAGTGCGGCGTTCCCCCCAAGCACCAGCATGATCGCCGGATCGCCGTTTTCCGGCAGTAGGCCCAGCAGGCGCAGCGCAATACAACTTGGATAGAGAAGCATGACCAGAGCAGTGGCGGCGAGTGCCACCGGACGTTTGTCGAAGCGTTTCGACAATACCGGGGCCGCAAGAAACGCCATGACCGTCCCAATCAGGGCCGCCATTGTCAGGAGTGCCAGCTGATCGGTCGACAGCTCCCAGAAGTACGTGAACATGTACAGGCCGATCACGTCGGTGAAACCGATGGCCGACGCAGAGACAAAAATGATCGCCACCAGGATCAGGAACGGGCGATTGTGCAACATGTTGGAGAAGTCGCGCTTGATGCCCTGTGATTCCGCGGCATTGTCTGAAACTTTCTTCAGATGTGGGATCAGGTGGTGGGTGCCCAGTGCGCAGATCAGTATGGCGATCACGATGATGGCGGCGCCGAGGAGGGCAAAGTCCTGGTAGGCCGCCGGGTCCAGCCGCCCGTCCTCAAACTGCTTGGAGGGGGCGAAGAACACCATGTATCCCACCGTGGCAAATACCAGTCCTCCCAACCATCCCATCAAGACCCGGAAGCCGGATAGCGAGGTGCGCTCGTCGTAGTCAGAGGTCATCTCCGCGGTGAGGGCGCTCGACGGTACGGTGTAGAAAGTCATGAAGAACCGAACCAGCACCGCCCAGACCAGCATCCAGGCAAACAGGAAGGACTGCGATTCGCTCCCCGGGGGATTGAACAGGAAGTAGAAGGCCACGCCCATGGGTATTGCTGAGGCGTAGATGAACGGATGGCGCCGTCCCCAACGGGACTTCAGGCGGTCGGACCAGTAACCCACCATAGGATCGCTGATGGCATCGAGTAACAGCGCGGTGAAGATGGCGGCGCCCGCCAGTGAGCCGGACAGCCCGACCACCTGGGTATAAAAGAACAACAGGAAGACGTTAAATGCTGTGTCTTTGACGCCGGAGGCCAGGGAGCCTGCCCCGTAGAGCATCTTGGTGGAAAGTGGAATCCGGCCGCCTGGTGTCATGAGGTGCGCATCTCTGGCCGGCCTGACGCCGGACTGATTATTTCACCGCAGCATAGGGAAAGTGCGCCTTGCCGGTCGATGGCAGATTGCGCCAGTCTCTTGATGGGTTAGGCCAATAGAGCCGGATGTGGCAACTAGCGGGAGCGCCACTCAGAGGGCGTTATGCCCTCCCAGACCGTGAATGCGCGGGTGAATGCGGCGGGGTCGGAATACCCCATGCGATAGGCGACCTCAGATACCGCCAGCTTCCTGTTCGCCAGAAGGTTGCGCGCGCGTTCGGACTGTACTTCCGCAAACAGCTCGTTGTAGTTGGTGTCTTCCTTGGCAAGCTGCCTCGTCAGACTGCGCTCTGACATGTTTAGCAATTTGGCGATCTCTGACTTCTTCAGAGGCGGGGTCCGTGCCCATAACCAGCGAGTAACCGTGTCCTTGAGGGTCGCCTCTTCAGACAGCACGGCGGCCTCTTTTTCCACTAGCTGCATGGCCAGGCGGAAGCTCAATGCGTGCGCTCGCTTGGGCGTTTGCTGGAAAAAGCCCGGCTTGAGCACGATCGCAGCGCCGGGGGCGCCAAACTCGACCTTGAATGGCAATGCACCAGAGATAATGGACCAGTCATCGGGTTGTTCGAAGGGGAGCCGAACTTTTTTGAGTAGCGACCGGTCAGAGACGATGTCCAGGATAATGGCCACGGTGCCGGTGATGTCCAGCAACAGCGCGTACTTGTAAGTCGCCTCAACGTCCTCGGCACTGCTGAGTGATGCGGGAATCCTGTCGATCTCAAGCTCGATGCAATCTTCCTTGTCCGAGGCAGACAGGCGCACCTGGGTCCGGCCCCAGTTCAACTGCGGATGTGTACTCGATATCTTCACCGCATCCATCATGGTCGGGGCGGTCTGCCAGGCCATGCCCAGCGCGCCGAACATGTGCACCCGCATGTGGGGCACCAGCCCGAACAGGGCTACCTCGATGGAGTACTCAGGCGACATGTGCTTGCGGATCTCGTTCAGGATTTCGAAATCCTGTCGCGGGGAAACCGGGAAACTGGGATCGTCGTAAGCCGAGGGCGGCAGGCCCGTGCCCTGCAATATTCGCGTGGCCTGCTCGCGATCCAGTCCCACCACGTCCAATTGCCCCAGCAGCCCGCCAATAGTTCTCAGGCCCGAGGCGAGATCGTGGGTGGCGACAACCCTGGCAGAGTCGCTGTTATTGGGTTGAGCCATATTGGCCTAACCTATCAAAAGACTGGCTTCATCTGCAATCGACCGGCGCGGCTGGTGCGCCCTAAGATTTTGTCCAGTCTGCGCAATGGGGTTAGTCGTGAGTTCCATCGAACATTTCAATGTCGTTCTGGTCGGGGCCGGTATTTCCGGGATCGGCGTTGCTCACCACCTCAAGGAGCAATGCCCCGGGAAGAGCTTTGTCATGCTAGAGGACAAGCCCACCCATGGTGGCACCTGGCATACGCACACCTACCCCGGCATTCGGTCCGACAGCGATCTCTACACCTTCGGCTATCGCTTCAAGCCCTGGTCTGGCGCACCCATTGCCGACGGGGACCTGATCCTGGATTACCTCGCAGAGGTGATCGAAGAGGACCAGTTGGACCAGCACATCCGCTACCAGCACAGGATCCTGTCGGCCGACTGGTCCAGCGAGGACAAACGCTGGACCATCGATGTCCTGCAGAAGGACACCGGCGAGACCATCCAGATCAGCTGCGATTTCTTCATCTGGACCGGCGGCTACTACGACCACGCCAAGGGATATACGCCAGACTGGCCTGGCTTCTCCGACTTCAAGGGCGAGATCGTGCATCCCCAGTCCTGGCCGGAAGACCTCGACCTCGCGGGCAAGCAGGTGGTCGTCATCGGCTCCGGCGCCACCGCCGCGACCCTGATTCCGAACATCGCCGACGACTGCGCCCATGTCACCATGCTGCAGCGTTCGCCCACCTACTTCTGGACGGGGCCCAACCGCAACGAACTCGCTGACCGGCTCCGCCTGCTGGAGGTGCCGGAGTCAACAATTCATGACATTGTGCGCCGCGACCTGCTGCAAACCCAGAAGGAAATTCAGCAGGCGTCCATGCAGTACCCGGAGCACGTGAAAGAAGAGTTGCTCAAGGTGGTGCGTGAACACGTGGGCGACGAGCTCACCGAGAAGCACTTCATGCCGAGCTACCGGCCCTGGCAGCAGCGACTGGCCTACGTGCCCGACGCAGACCTGTTCAAGGTGGTCTCGGATGGCAAGGCCAGCATTGTCACCGATCACATCGAGTGCTTTACGGAAACCGGAATTCGCCTGAAGTCCGGTGAGGAGCTGAGCGCCGACGTGATCATTACCGCAACAGGCTTCAATGCGCTGTCGGTCGGCGGGCTTCCCTATTCAGTGGACGGCGTTCAGCTCGATCCGGCCGAGTCCTTCACCTACCGGGGTGTATTGCTGTCGGGCTTCCCTAACTTCGCGCTCATGTTCGGTTATCTGCGTACCAGTTGGACCATGCGCGTCGACCTGGTCGGGGACTACCTGTGCCGGCTGCTCAATCATATGGACGAAGAGCATCTTCAGGTGGTGACGCCACAGCTACGCCCCCAGGACGCCGACATGAACCGCAACCGGTGGATCGATGAGAACGAGTTCAACCCGGGCTACATGACCCGCGCGATCCACCGGATGCCGAAGAGCGGCGACTACGAACCCTGGCGCTTCTCGCCGGATTATTACGTTGAAAAAGACCAGATGCCCTTGTTCGACCTGAACGAGGACGCGCTGGTCTACCAGTAGGTATCAAACACGATGGAAATTGCGGGAAAGACACTCGTCATCACAGGCGGAGCTTCAGGCATAGGCCGGGCGTTGGCGATTGAAGCCATGCGGCGCGGCGCCTCGGTGGCCGTGGCGGATCGCGACCTGGAAGGTGCGAAGGAGACTGAGGCCCTCGCGTCCGCAGCGGCACAGCCCGATACCCGTTGCTCCGTGCACCAGCTCGACGTCTCCAGCCTGGAGCAGTGGCAGGCGTTCCGCGAAGAAGCCCTGGGCGAACGCGGCCATGTGGACGGGATCATCAACAATGCCGGAGTCTCGTTCGCCGGCACCATCCAGGATATGTCCTACGAGCAACTCGAGCGGGTCATGTCCGTCAACTTCATGGGCATGGTCTACGGCACCAAGGAGTTCCTGCCGCTGCTGAAGCAGAGGCCCGAGGCGCTCATCGCCAACGTGTCCAGCGTGTTCGGCCTGTTTCCCAGGAAGCGGCAGGGTGCCTACTGCGCCTCGAAGTATGCAATTCGCGGCTTTACCGAAGTGCTGGCCCAGGAGCTGAAATCCCGTCCTATCCTGGTGGCGTCCATTCACCCCGGACACATTGGCACGGACATCGTGCGCAACGCCCGTGCCGACGGAAACGTGGTCGGGGTCACCCTGTCCGAGGAAGAGCAGGCGGCGATTGCCGACGCCTTCAAAGCCTACGGACTCGCACCGGAACGCGCCGCGGAAATCATTCTCGATGGCGTAAAGCAAGGCAAACGCAAGATCATGGTCGGACGTGACGCGGTCCGCGGTGACCGGTTGAGCCGCTACTTTCCCCAGAGCTACGCCGATGCATCCAATAAGAATGCCCTTTAGCGCTAGAGGACGTTTTGGCCTGATGTGTCAAGACACTGGCGTGATCTGCAATCGATTCGAAGGCGGCCGAGGCCCTAAGCTCACCCGATAATAAGCGCTACATGCGCAAACGGGCACCTGGCCCGGGAGGACAGATGTCGCAATCCTTAACCACTGCAACCGCGCCCGCAGGCGAGTTCCAGGGGATCTGCGAGCAGGGGATCAACAAATTCCTCGGCATCCGGTATGCCCAGGCGCCGGTCGGTGCCCTGCGTTTTCAGCCCCCGCAAGCCGTTGTTGACGCCTCAGGGCCCATCGATGCCACGGCATTTGGTGACCGTAACTACCAGGTGGGTATGCCCCAGGAGCTGTATGCGGGTAAGGACCTGCCGGGGCAGGAAAGCGAGGACTGCCTGTTCCTGAACATCTATGCGCGTGAGGGTCTCACCGGCCCTGCACCCGTCATGGTGTGGATTCACGGGGGCGCCTTCCAGTGCGGCTCCGGCAACGAATACGATCCCTCCAACCTCGTGAAAGCCAATGACCTTGTCGTCGTCACGGTGAACTATCGCCTGGGCATCTTCGGTTTCTTCAACCTCGAGAAAATGGGCGAGGAATTTGCAGGCAGCGGGAACCTGGGCATCCAGGACCAGGTGGCTGCACTGCGGTGGGTCAGTGAGAATATTGCCGCCTTCGGCGGAGATGCCTCCAACGTCACCATCTTCGGTGAGAGTGCGGGCGCGGCGTCGGTCCTGTCGCTGCTGGGCACGCCCTCTGCCGAGGGCCTGTTCCACAAGGCCATCGTCTGCAGCGGGGCGGAGACTCTCGGCCCGGCGCTGGACCAGCTCGACGCTATCAAGGCTGTTCTTGGCGCCGAATCCGATGAAGCCTGCCTGGAGCAACTGCGGGCGATGCCCGCCGCGGAGTTGTCCCAGCTGCAACAGGCAGCGATGTTCTACTCAGGGCCGTCCCTGGATGGCACCGTGATTACGCGGCCCTCCTGCGAAGCTATCAAAGACGGGGGTGCTGCCGGCATCCCGATCATGGCGGGCACTACCCTCGATGAGGGCACCTTGCTCGCGCCGTATTTCGCCCCGAACGATGAAATCGGTATCCCCATGCTGTTTGCGCTCGCCACGTCCGTCGGGCGCGACGACGGCATGGCCTACATGGCTTACCTGGAAAAGGAATTCGGCGAAGGGCAAGTGCTGGCCAAGATGACGCGCGCCTGGTTCGACACCTTTCGCGCCAGCGCCCTGCGCGTTGCGCAGACGGCTGCAGAGCATGGTGCCGGTGGCTGGGTCTATGACTTCGAGGTAGAGACCGACCATAAACTGGGCGTTTCACACTTTGCGGACGTTCCCTTTACGTTCAACTGGATCGAAGAGGGGCACCCCTGGATATTCACCCACGAACCTACGGCGGTTAACCAGGACCTGGCCGCGCGCTGGTCGAAGACTGTCGTGGCCTTCGCGACCACGGGTGCTCCGAACGGGCAGGGACTGCCGGAGTGGCCCCAGTACACATCCGATAGCCATAGCTGCCTGCGACTGCGCCAGGTTCCCGACGTTGTCGTCAATCCTGACGAGGACATGCTCGCGATCTACCAGGTCGCTTGAGCAGGGGCAGACCTATGACCCAACACGTTAATTCCCATAAGAAACCTGTTACCCGCGATTTTCCAGGAGGAAACTCTATGAAAAAAATAACAAACGGATCACTGGCGCCTTTCATCTGTGCGCTGGGCATTGGTGCTCCTTGTGTAGCGCTGGCGCAGGATGAAAGCGATCAGGCCTCTAGCGACTTCGTCCTCGAAGAAATCCTGGTGACGGCGCAGCGTCGTACCCAGAACATCCAGGACGTCGCCAACTCAATCACCGCGCTGTCCGGCGCGGACATCGATGCGCTGAACAAGGTGGGCTTCGAAGACTACATCAACGGCGTCGCCGGTGTGGGCTTTACCCGCAACGGTAACGGTTCCGTGAAGCTGGGCATACGCGGCGTCAGCGCCGTGGCCCAGGACCTGTATGCGTTTGCATCGACGGTATCGACCACCGGCTTGTACCTGGACGATGTGGCCATCCAGGGTGCAGGTGCGCTGCCGGATCTGAACCTCTATGACCTGCAGCGCATCGAGGTGCTGAAAGGTCCCCAGGGAACGCTTTACGGCGAGGGTGCCATGGGTGGCGCCGTGAAAGTCATCCTCAACAAGCCGGACCTGGCGGAGTTTGGCGCCAAAGTCGAGGCCTCGGCCCTGGCCATCGACAATGCCGATACTGGCTATCGTGCGCGCGGCGCGGTCAACTTCCCGATTGTCAAAGACAAGGTCGCTGCGCGCATTGTCGGGAGTGTCGAGGAGAGAAAAGGTTTTATCGACAATATCGAGACCGGCGAGGACGGGGTCAACGACGTCGATCTCTGGTCGCTGCGCGGTTCAGTGCTTGCCCAGCTCACGGACAACTTCAGTGCGGAGCTGCTTGTGCTGCACGACCAGCAGGAGAACGATGGGTTCCCACAGGAGGTCGATATCCTGGGTGACCTGGAGACGAACCTGCTCGAAGACGAGTTCAACGATATCGAAGTCGATCTTTACGCGATGACCCTGAAGTACGACTTTGGCTTCGCCGAGCTGACGTCCATCACCTCCTGGTTGGAGCAGGACCGGGAATTTGCGGTCAAGACGCCGCTGTCCATTGATGAAATCATCCTGCCGATTCTGATGCTGCCGCCGTTCGGATTCTCGAACAATGAATTGCTCGCAATCGATGACTACACCGAGACCTTCTCACAGGAAGTTCGGCTGGTCTCTCCGGGCGACGAGGTACTGGACTGGACACTGGGAGCCTTCTATCGCGATCGCGACCGGGATGTGTGCACCTTCTACGACAGCCCGGCTGCGCTTGATATGAATGCTTTCCTGGAAGGTGCTGGCCTGGGCTTCCTGGCCTTCCCCGACGCTACCTTCAACTGCGACCTGCAAGCGGATACAGGTCTCGACATCCTGACTCGAACCGCCACGGAGTCCTATGAACAGCTGGCGGTGTACGGTGAGGTCAACTGGGAGTTTGCCGAGCGATTTGAGCTGACGCTGGGCGCGCGTTACTTCGATGAAGAGGTCGAATTCACCGACCAGCAGTCGGCGTTTGGCCTGTTTTCCTTCCTCGGCGTTCCCGAGGCCACGAACGAAACCACAGACAGCGACGTCCTCCTGAAGTTTGGCCTGAGCTGGACGCCGAATGACGACCAGCTTTACTACTTCAATATCGCAGAGGGCTTCCGCTCCGGCGGCTCCAACCTGAACGCGGCGGACACCACGGATCCCGACCGCTTCCGCGGCTTCGACTCGGATGAAACGGTCAACTACGAACTCGGCGCCAAGACTACCTGGTTAGACGGGCGCCTGGTGCTGAACGGCGCGCTATTCTACACCGATTGGACCGATGTGCAGTCCGATATATTCGTACCGGCGGTCACGGTCGAGGCGGTGTCTGTGCTGACTTCGGGGGGTGATGCTGAAATCGTCGGTGGCGAGCTCGAACTGAACTACCTGCCGACGCCGGAGTGGTCGACGGGATTCACGCTGACCGCACAGGATACGGAGTTCTCTGATCCCGCGGCAGACGCCAACATCGCTGAAGATTCGCAGCTACCCAACGCCCCCGACCTGACGGCGTCCGGCTATGTCCAGTACACCCGGTCCCTGAGCATTGGAGAGCTGTTTGGCCGCGTGGAATGGCGCTATGTGGACGAGCAGCGGACTGTGGTAGAGCCGGCGGTGCCCCTGGTGATTGGCTACGACGATGACACCACCATCCTCGACAGCTACGATGTGGGCAATCTCACCATCGGGTTGCGCACCGATCGCTGGTACGTGACCGGCTTCGTGCACAACCTGACAGACGAGAGTTATGCGCTGGACTACGGCTACGGCCAGTCCTTTGTCATCAGCGGCGGCAACCCGAACATGACTGCGGTGGGTACCCCGAGGACCTATGGCCTCACCGTGGGCACCAGCTTCTAGCAGGCAGATAACCTCCGGATCCCCTGCGGAGATCCGATGTATTGGGGCCGCGTGGTGGCCCCTTTTTTTTTAGCCTCAAAACCCTGGAAAAGGGTGAGGCGGCCTGGAGGCAGCGCTAGTCGTGCCAGTAGACGGTGGCGTTACCCGTTTCAAGCTGGGTGTTGACCTCGCGCCAGTTGGATTCCGAACGCTGTAAGTATCCTGCCCGATCGGCGTTCCACTCGGCGGAGATCTCCGCATCCCAGTTCAGATACAGTCGGCCTTCGTGAATGGACCAGGCGTTCACGGGATCGGTTTCTGCCGCATATCCTTCGGCCATCCCGTAGGCACACCAGCCGCCGTAGGCGGGCGCATAGTCTTCCGGGTTGGCCTGGAACAGGTCGCGGTGCTCAGCGTTGGCGAACCACCAGGTGGCGCCATTGTAGTTCGCGGTGAACTCGGACTTGCCGCGCGTGGCGGCCCCATTGGTGAAATAGGCGACCGGGTCATAGCCCTCTATGGCGACGCCGGAGTCTGTTGTCAGCACGGGTCCCGCCTCTCGACTCTCCTGGGCGCAGCCGGCAAAAAGGCCGGTCATAAGAACCATGACGGCAAGCATTATTCGTATATTCACAGAATCTCCATTTGGTCGTTTCAATTCAGCGAACCTGTGACAACACCTTGCCAGAGAAATTCCGTTCTGGCGCGATAATCCGGTGTTCTGAGTTTCTGGGTAAAGGGTAGTGTTTATATCCTTTCTGACCTGAAGCTGCCGTTGGACTAGAATCGCAGGAGGCTTTGCATTGAAGTGTCACTGGTCGCCGGAGGCCACTTGAAATACACAAAGGTCTGGCTGCTCAAGCTTGTCTTCCCTTTTGCCTATGGTCGGTTGGTGGCGAGCCTGTTCCTACTGCTCGTCCTGGTGCCTTTCTTTTACCTCGGTGTGCGGGAAGGCCACGCCGGCAACACGCCGGCCCTGTTTTTCAGCATGATCATTGCCTACATCATTCCTGTGACCAGCTATATCACTGCCCGATTACGCGAGGCACTGCTGGAGCTGCGGCCCATACTGGACCTGGACGAAGCCGGCTTTTCTGAGGCTCTTACCAGAATGGATAGTTTCCGCCTGCACATGACCTTCATTTACATCGTCTGTGGTGTGTTGGCTGGGCTCGCCCAGATGAGTTTCATAGAGGGGTCTGCCCGGTCCATGATCGAGGAAATGTTGAGCAACCAGACTGCTTTCATCAGTACGCTGGGTGCTGTGCTGGTCTGGGTGGTCATGACAACGGCCATCTCGCTCTTGATTCAGCAGGCCGTCGTGTTTGCGCGCCTGGGCAGGGACTCGGTGCGCATCTCACTGCTTCACATCGGCAGGCTGGTGCCTTTCGCGCGGGTGGCGATCTTTGGCAGCCTTGCCCTGATAGGTGCACTGGCCCTGTTTCCATTGATGAGCGTGAATAGCGAGATGACCTTGCAGCAATTGCTGCCCGGCGCCGTTGCCACATTCATTGCCCTGCCGATGCTGTTGTCCATTCCGATCTGGCCCTTGCATCGACGGATTGCGTCGCTGAAGGAGGACGAGCTGGCCTCACTGGATCGCAGAATCGATGCCTGCCTGGGTGGAGGCGACGGGACCGGCCTCGAGGCCGACCAACTGCGGGAGCTGACGCCGTTGCTTGGCTATCGCAGGGAAGTCGCACGCGTGTCCACCTGGCCCTTCGATGCGGGTTCGATGACCCGATTGTTGCTGTACCTGATCATCCCGCCCCTGACCTGGGTGGGCGCTGCCCTTATCGAGAACCTGGTGGATTCTGTTATCTAGCCAATGAGCAAAGACCTGTACATTGTGACCCGAGAGCCTGGCTTCGGGCCTGCAACGCTACCTACCTGGACCGACAAGCCGGGCGCGGTAAACCCGTTTGAAGACCGCGCAGATGCGACCGTCTCAAGAATCGACATCCAGGAAGTGCCGGGCACCTTTCAACTGCTCAACGTTCTGAGCGACGAGGAGGCAGACCGGATCGTCGAGATTGCCGAGCAACTGGGCTTTCACCCGGATGCCCCTGTGTCATTGCCGCACGATGTGCGCCACAACGACAATTTGAACTGGGTGGTGAGTGACACCATCGATGGCGTTTTCTGGGAGCGCTGCAGGGAACTGCTGACCGACAGGGTTGGCGAGCAGGTGGCCGTGGGCATCAGCGCGCGATTTCGCTTTTACCGTTATGGGTTCGGTGATTACTTCAGCCCGCATACCGACGGCGCGTGGCCGGGTAGTCGCGTTGAAGACGGTGTGCTGATTGCGGATGCCTACGGGGACCGCTACAGCCAGTACTCTTTCCTGGTCTTCCTGAACGACGGTTACGAGGGTGGCCGTACCCAGTTCCTGGTCAGCAAGCAGGACCCGGGCAAGCCAGCCAGGGACCGGGACGATGTTGCTGTCGTGAATGTCAGGACGCCCAAGGGCGCGGTGCTCTGTTTTCCGCATGGCACGCATCCCCAACACTGCGTTCATGCCAGCGAAGAGATAACCCAGGGAACCAAGTACATCATTCGAACCGACGTGTTGTACGGGTAGAAGACCGGCAGGGCGAAACTTGACCTATCGGCATCAACTCCAGCGCCAGCTCCTCATCCTGGGAGTTCTCATTCTCGTGGTGGGGTTGGTCACCGTTTCAGACACGCTGCACGGTCAAATTGAGCGACTGATCCTCTGGGCGGAAGCCGTGATCGCCGAATCACCGCGCCTGGGCATGCTGGCGTTCCTGTTGCTGGCAATGCTGTCATCGATGCTGGCCTTTTTCTCAAGCGCGCTGCTCGCCCCGATTGCGATTGTTGCCTGGGGAGGCCTGGCGTGCATGGGCCTGCTGTGGCTGGGTTGGCTGCTGGGGGGGATGGCCTCGTACTGTATCGGCCGTTTCCTGGGTCATTCGGTGGCAGTCATGGTGCTTGGCGAGACGAAAATTACCGGTTGGCAGAAGGAGCTGGGCGAACGGGCGCGATTCGTTCACATCCTCGCTTTCCAGGCTGTGGTGCCCTCGGAGATTCCGGGCTATGTGCTGGGTACGCTTCGCTACCGCTTTCGCACCTACCTAGCTGCCCTGGCCATTACAGAACTGCCCTATGCGTTTGCTGTCGTCTATCTGGGTGAAGCGTTCATCCGCCGGAATGCAATGACGTTCCTGGTGCTGGGCGTGGCCACCATCGTCCTTGGTCTTTGCCTGCTGTGGATTTTCGAGAAGTTTCGCGGACGGTTGCCAACTGACAGGCAGGAGTAAGGAGAATAGAGCGCTTTTCTCCTATGCTGAAAACTCATCGGGCGCCCGCTGGCCGACTAAGGAGCCCGCCCCATTTTTGTCACATGAAGGTGCTGCATGCCAGAGAAGAAACCACGCGTCAGGGAACGCAAGGCCATTATGATCCGGCCCGATCCAGCGCTACTGGAGGCCATGCAGGAGGCCGCCGAGCGTGAGGGAATCAGCCTGAACAAGCTCGCTCTTGAGATTATCGAGACCAGCGGGCGTCTCGGCTCGTCGAAGGCGGCCGGTACCCGGGCGGACCTGGGCGATGCCGTAACAGAAGTAGAGCAGGCGGTCAGGAAGCTGAGAGCTGCGTTGGAATAAACTTGAGAATAAGAAGGCCTGCTTCCTTTTTCGGAGTGCTTGCAGTCATGGAGGGAACTTCGCGTGGCTGTCATTCGATATTGGTAATCCTCCGCAAATCCAGATCCCCGGGCTAAAAATTCCCTGTCCATGGGCAGACAATAGGGCTCAATAATAAAACCACGGGGAGGTAATTCGCGATGCCGCGCAGATCCAGTCTCCACGCTTTACCGATGACCATGGCGCTCACCGCCACGGCAGCAGTGTTTTCCACCGTCACCCAGGGGCAGCCAGTACTGGAAGAAGTCCTGGTCACCGCGCAGAAACGCGCGGAATCGCTGCAGGAAATTCCCGTCTCGATCAGCGCCTTCAATGCAGAGGCCATCGAGGCATTGGGCTTGCACAACGCCCAGGACATTGGGCAGGCCTCACCCAGCCTGCAAACGCCGGCCTATCCCACCACGTCCAACAATCTGGGCCTGTTTGTCCGGGGCATCGGTAATGCGGATTCCATTGTTTTGACCAAGGATGCCACCGTGGGAATCTACTATGACGGCGTCTACGCGGCGCGCTCCACTGGCCTGCTGGCTGACCTGGCGGATCTGGAGCGGGTTGAAATACTGCGTGGTCCACAGGGAACGCTGTACGGACGCAATACCACGGCCGGCGCGGTGAATTTCATAACCAGCAAGCCCGGCGGAGAGCTGGCATTCCGGCAAACGCTGAGTGCGGGCAATGAGGGCGTCCTGCGCGCCGTGTCCCGGCTGGACCTGCCTGACGTCAATGGCTTCAAGCTGCGCCTGACCGGCTCCTATTCGGAGCGCGACGGGTGGGCGGAGAACGAGGGTCCCAACCAGGTCCCCGGCCTCGACTACACCGATTACTACGAGGAAGAAAAGACCGGCTACCGCATCGCATTGCGCTACGACGGGTTGGAACAGTTGCTGGTGGATTACAGCTACGACAATTCGGACATGGACACGGCGCCGCCATATTTCCAGTACGGTGGTCCCACGGGTGGCCTGGACCCGGCCTTCAATCCCATTACGGACAGTTTCACCGACCGGTTGGAAAACACCCGCACGCCCACCGGCGGCGGCAACTTTGCCTACTACCTGCCTGAGACCAACACCGAAGTGGAGGGTCACAACCTGACGGTGAGCTATGAGATCAGCGACACGCTGAGCTTCAAGTCCATTACCGGCTACCGCGAGTTTGATGACGACCTGTCCCAGAACTTCTCCCAGTCCTTCGGCAACGCGGGCAGCATCGAAGCCAACACGATGACCGACCACGAGCAGTTCTCGCAGGAATTCCAGCTGCTCGGAAGTGCCGAGCGCCTGGAGTACGTGGCCGGTGCCTACTACTTCGACGAAGAGGGTGACCAGGAAGAGCGTCAGTACCTGGACCGGGCCACCGTAGACTCTACCGGTATCATTGCGCTCGACTTCACGAATCTCCCGCCGACGCCCTGCAGCGACGGCTCCACGGCAGATCCGATCTGCAACGACTTCACCGCCTTTTTCCCGCTCTACCTGGGCATGTATACGGTAGATACCGACGTGGAATCCTGGGCGGTCTACGGCCAGGCCACCTGGACGCCGAACGTGCTGCAGGACCGGCTGGACCTGACCCTGGGGCTGCGCTACACGGACGATGACCGTGAGGCGGTGCGGACCAACGATGGCTTGCTATGGAATCCCTTTGGACCCGGCGTGTCTGAATCCGACCAGGACGAGGTCGATTACACGGCGGTTGTCGACTACCAGTGGACCGATACGGTGTCCACCTACCTGAAGGTGGCGACCGGCTTCCGCTCGGGCGGGTCCAGTCGACAGGGGCTGGATTTCAACCAGGCCTTCGACGAGGAGACGCTGATTTCCTATGAGCTGGGCTGGAAGACGGAACTGTGGGAGCGGCGCCTGCGTTTCAACGGCGCGATCTACCGCATGGAAGTCGACGACATCATCCTCGACTACCTGCCGGACCCGGTGAACAACCCGCAGTTTGTGGAAGTCTTCAATTCCGGGGACGCTGATATCGACGGCCTGGAGCTCGATGTGACCGCGGTGCTGAGCGAGCGGTTCATGCTGGGGCTGAGTTACGCCTACATCGACTATGAAATCAACGACGCCATCTTCCCGGACGGCTCAGACCGCAGCAACACCACGGAGCTGATCTGGGCGCCGGAGCACGCCTATGCGATCACTGCAGACTACAGCCTGCCGCTGGCCGTGGGCGAATTGCGTGCCCACCTGGACTACTCCTGGCAGGACGACCAGTTTGCCCTGGCAAACACCGAGTTTGGTGATGTACTGGTGGAGGACTTCGGCATGCTCAATGGGCGCATCAGTCTCGCCGATGTCAGCCTGTTCGGGGGCGACTGGCAGTTTGCCGTCTGGGGCAGGAACCTGACCGATGAGGACGACGCCAACTACCGCATCGGGGCGACCGCAGCCACTTTTATGCGAGTGCGCACCTACGGCGGCGAGGTGATTTTCACTTACTGACGCTGTCGCCGACTAGCTCGTTAACCAGGCTTCCGCTTCCTCAAGCGACCAGAAGGGCCTGATCTCCGCAGGGCCGTCATTGGAGATCAGCTCTGCCATACGCGTCATGCCGAACGATGCCTTGCTCGATACCACGATGGCGGTGCGGTGTGGTCCGATCCTGCTCCCAAGCTCGGTAAACAGTGGCGGTAGCGACTTGATCAGGTCCGGTGATGCGAGGAAATCGAGATTGCGTTGATCGTTGAGTACCTGCAGCCCCTCATACAGAGCCGGATCGGCAATGAGTTGCTGCACGCCCTCTACAATCTCCTCGTAAGAGGTTGGGTCAGAAATATCTATCCTTAGAATCGAACGCTCAGTATCGATCCTGTACTGATACGGCAAAGCTTGCACTCCAACCAGCCCGAAGAGACCAGATGCGTGTGATTTAACAGCAATCACATCGATATGTCATGTTTCCCTCTGTCGTCAGAAGGGAGGTGGTGCCCGCGGCAGCACTCGAGCCTGAACGAACCCATTACGAACCTGGATAAAACTCCTTGGTGGTTGGTCTACTGGAGGTGAGCCGCGATGGAGGATTCACGTATCACTTGCGAGTCCATTTAGCTCCCGGCCTCTTTAACTGGTTCCGAAGCAAGAACGCCAGTGAGTACCCCAGGACAGCGATGCATAGGCCGGACTCATCCAAGGCAGGCCGGCGATCAGTGGGAAGCCGACGGACGGTGCGTCCGAATCAGATGTCGCCATTAAGATAGGCCTTTCGACGCTTCTCGGGAAACTTCTCGATGGCATAGCGCAGCATCGTCCGCGGCATTGTCTTATAGTGCCGTTCCAGAAATTTTTCTTCCGCCGCCAGGTCGCGATTGCCCACCTCGCGCAGCATCCAGCCGCTCGCTTTGTGAATCAGGTCATGGTCGTCATCGATCAGCGCCTCGGCGATTGCAAGCGCGTCGTCAAAGTCATGCAGCCGGATGAAATGATACGTCGTCATCATCGCAATGCGTCTTTCCCAGAGGCTCTTCGACTTCAAGAGTTTGTAGAGCACACGGCGCGAACGATCCTCGAGCCAGGGTCCGACGATCTTGTGCGCCGAACAGTCAATGATGTCCCAGTTGTTGAGCCATGGCGTGTGCGCGAGATACGCTTCATACACCGACTTCCTGGTTGCCTGATCCCCACGCGAAAACTGGTCTACCAGCATCAACGATGCGAGTAGTCGTTCTTCGTGATATCGCGACTTGAGCAACGACAACGTGGTCCGTAGATTGGCGTCACGGTAGCGCCTGACGGCTTTTCGAATCACGGGCACGCGGATGCCGAGAAATCGATCACCCTCGCCGTACTCTCCTTTGGCGGTTTTGAAAAACCGGGCGGAATGTGCGGCGACCGATGGATCGCCGAGCTCACGAAACTCTTTCTGGATGTTCGCTGCCTTCATCGAATCCGTGTGGTTTGCGTTGGTTAACGGCCTGCTATCGCCGGGAGCCCTGAGTATAAACGGGTCTCAGCAGGTTCTCCTGGCTGGGCTTGGGAGTGCTGTGGCAGTGTGGATTCCCGCCTACGCGGGAAAGACGGATTGGGAATGGTGCGCCCTCTGACGTCGAGGTTACGTTCACTGGGTCCCCGCTTTCGCGGGGATGACGGGTGTGGGCTGCGTGGCCGGGCTTAGGAGTGACGGGAAACCATTTTCCGCAGGGAAATGGTGCCCCCGGCAGGACTCAAACCTGCGACCCTCCGCTTAGGAGGCGGATGCTCTATTCAACTGAGCTACGGGGGCGTCGTGAAGCGACGCGCGGATTATACACGGCTGGCGCGTCAGTCCTCCATGTACTTCTCGAAGGCCTCCGCATAGTCCGCGTGCCAGCGCGACAGGGGCGGGCGGTTCTCGACCAGGTCGCCCATGGCCCAGGCCATGCGCTTGTTGTCCACCTCGCGACTGACGTCGTTATCCGGGCACAGGATATAGAAGTCGCCGCGGCCCAGGGCGTCCACCATGTATTCCACCACCTGTTCCGGCGTCCATGCGCCGGGCGGTTGTTCGGCGATGAATTTCCTGATCATGCCGGTAAACGTGAACCCCGGTACCAGCAGGTGCGCCGTGACCTGGCAGCCCTCCGTGTTGCGCAAATCGTAGGCCAGCATCTCGGTCACGGACTTCACCCCGGCCTTGCTCACGTTGTAGGCGGGGTTGCCGGGCGGCGAGGTGATGCCCTGTTTGGAGCCGGTATTGATGATGGCGGCGGGGGTGCCCTGGCCGATCATGGTGGGGGCGAAGGTGTGCACACCATTGATCACGCCCCACAGGTTTACATTGAGAATGGTTTGCCAGGCATCGCGGTGTTCCCAGGAGGTGGTAGGCCTGGCGGTGCCCGCGTTGTTCATCAGTACATCGACCTGGCCGTAGGTCTCCAGCACCTTGTCGCGCAGTTTCTCCAGTGCGACGGGGTCCGATACGTCGACCGTTGCCAGCAGCGCATCGCCCAGCGCGTCAGACGCGCTGTCCAGGTTCTCACGGTTGATGTCGGCAATGCAGACCCGCATGCCCAGGGATTTGAAGTGCTGCGCCGCCGCCAGGCCGATGCCGTCGGCGCCGCCGGTGATCACGGCCACATTGCCGCTGGCCAATGCCGGATGCTGTGTCATGGTGACTCCTCCTCGTGCTTAGGCTCAGCTTAGCAGAGGAGGGCGAAGCGTCAGGGGATCAGGACTCCCCGCTGGAGAGGAACTGCTGTACCCGGGCGATCTGCTCGGCGCTGGCCTGCACGGGCTCTGAGGCGAAGTGCCAGTGCAGCTTGTAGTCGCAGGAAGGTACATCACCCGGGCCCAGGTAGTAGGGTACGTCCAGTTGTGAGGGCAGCATCAGTCTCGGGTTCAGACCCTTGGCCCGGTCATTGCCCGCGGCGGCGGAGAGCAGTTTGTCCAGTTCCGGGTTGGCCGAGCCTTCCACGATACGCACTGCGAGCACGCCGAAGCTGCTGTCCTGCCCGTAGTGCACGAAGTGCGCCACGAGGGGGTAAGTGCCCTCATCTGCAATGTTCTCGCCGGGTACGTGAAATTCCAGGGACACCAGCCGATAAATCGTACCCTCACGAATCATGTAGGACGGGGTGGTGAAGTAGGCGCGCAGGTTGGCGTCGCCGTTTTCCGCATACAGGGGGGCAGGGCGGTACTTCACGGCGAGGTTCACGTTTGCCATGGCGCTGGCAGGGTCAAGGTTGAGCAGGCCGTCGGTGCAATTCGCATAGGCCTCGGTGAACTCCTCGGTGTCTTCCGGGGCGCTCTGGCCGGTCAGTTCGAGCTTGAGGCGGCTGTGGGCGGTGGTGCTGACCAACACCATCAGCGCCGCGGCCAGCACGGCTTTGCCGGTGAATAAGCGATTTTCGCGCGTCATCTTGTTCTCCTGATTTCAGGGATATACGCAGCTCGATGCGAGGGGGGTCACCGGCCGATACTTGTGGGGTAGGTCGCTCAGTTGGCGCCGGAGGTTTTCAGCTTGTCGGATTTTGCCACCACCATGTCGTGCAGCTCCTGTTTATAGGTGCTGATACGCTGGCGCAGGGCGTCGTCGCCGGTGGCGAGCATCTGGGCTGCCAGGATGGCGGCATTGGTGGCATTGTCGATGGCGACGGTGGCAACCGGCACACCGGCGGGCATTTGCACGATGGAGTAGAGTGCGTCTTCACCGCGCATCTTGGTGGCGCTGACGGGAACGCCGATCACCGGCAGCGGGGTCGATGCCGCGATCATGCCGGGTAGGTGGGCGGCGCCGCCGGCGCCGGCGATGATGACCCGCAGGCCTCGCTCTTCGGCGGTTCGGGCGTAGGATTCGGTGCGGTCCGGGGTGCGGTGGGCGCTGACGATATCCATCTCCCAGGGCACCTCGAGCTTGTCGAGCATGAGGGGTGCTGCGCTCATGACCGTCAGGTCAGAGTCACTGCCCATGATGATGCCAACCAGTGGTTTCATGCAGCCTCAGTTGCCGGGCGGTTGGGGAGGTCGTTGCGAACCGCCTGTGCCAGCGCAACGGCCTCTTCGGCAGACTCTGCCCAGGCGGTGACATGCCCCATCTTGCGTCCCAGTTGTCCGGGTGGTTTTCCGTACCAGTGTACAGCAACCCCGTCATCCTCGCTGAGCTCGCAGGTGGGGCGGCCGGGGCAGCTGCGCTCCAGCGATTCATCGTAGAGGATGTTGACCATCGCCGAGGGGCGGGTATCGGAGACGTCTTCAATGGGCAGGCCCACCACGGCGCGAACATGCTGTTCGAACTGCGAAGCACCGGCGGCCTCCATGGTCAGGTGGCCGGAATTGTGCACCCGGGGCGAGATCTCGTTGATGAACAGGGCGTTGTCCGGGCTGACCCACATTTCGAGAGCAAACACGCCGACGCCGTTCAGCGCGCCGATCACGCGTTCACCCAGCTCCTGCGCCTCTTCGGCCAGGTTTCCGGGCAGGCGGCAGGGAGTATAAACCGTGGTCACTGAATTCAGCACCGGGTCGAATTCCATGCCGAGCGGCGGGTAGGTCCGGCAGTTGCCCTCGGCGTCGCGCACCAGCAGCACAGCCACTTCCAGGCTATTGCCGAGGAAGGGCTCCACGAGGCTCGGCGTGTTCCACATCTCTGCGAGCGCCGCCTGGTCCTTGAGAATCTGCACACCGCGGCCGTCATAGCCGCCGCAGCGGGCCTTCTGCACCAGCGGCAGGCCGTATTCCGATACCAGGGCGTCCCGGTCGATAGCATCCCCCTGCAACAGGGTGAACGGCAGGGTGGGGAAGCCCTGCTCTTCGAGCCAGGCTTTCTGGGTGCCCTTGTCTTTGAGGAGGAACAGCGTTCCAGCGCCGGGATGCACGCGGACGCGGCCTTCCTGTTCGGCCAGCTCCAGGCGATTGAGGCTCTCGTTGGGGATGTCTTCCTTGTCGAAGGTCACCACGTCGCAACCGTCCAGGAATTGCTCAAAGGCGACCGGGTCTTCGAGGTCGCCGACCACCAGCTGGTCGGCGAAGGATGCCGCCGGAGCGCGGCCGTCTTCACTGAGTACGCAGGTTTCAACACCCAGCCTGCGTGCTGCCTGGCAGAGGTAGAGCCCAAGTTGCCCCGCGCCGATGATTCCCAGCCTGAGATTCATGGTGTCGCTCCAAAAAAGCCGCTAATTGTAGACGTAGACGGGTTCGAGGGCCATGGATTTTCGAATACCCGAGCAAGGCGGTAGGATAAGTAATTCGACTCCTCTAACAATTCGAATATACTTAGCCCATTCATCGGGAAATACGAAGTTAAGGATCGGTATGACGAAGCCACGGACGCCCCAGAGGCTGCTGCGGCACCTGAATTACAATCACCTGCTGTATTTCTGGACCGTCGCCCGCGAGGGCAGCGTTGCCGCGGCAGCCAATGTTCTCAACCTGACCCCCCAGACCATCAGTGGCCAGATCAAGCAGCTGGAACAGGCCATCGACGCCAAGCTGTTCGAGCGCGCCGGACGCGGGCTCGCCCTCACCGAGGCGGGCCGCGCCGTGATGCCCTACGCCGACGAGATCTTCTCACTGGGCACCGAGCTGGCCCGGCGTGTACAGGGCGACAGCGAGGGCCTGCCATCCACCCTCAATGTCGGCATCGTGAATTCCCTGCCCAAGCTGATCGCCTACCGGGCCCTGGAGCCGGTACTGGCAGAGGAGGGGGCGCCGAGGCTCATCTGCCTGGAATCTGATCTCGACAAGCTGCTGGCTGACCTGGCGGTGCACCGCCTCGACCTGCTGCTGTCGGACCGCCCGGTACCC
This sequence comes from Halieaceae bacterium, assembly GCA_965601975.1. Taxonomy (GTDB): domain Bacteria; phylum Pseudomonadota; class Gammaproteobacteria; order Pseudomonadales; family Halieaceae; genus JANQIO01. Next base: position 2,765,647 of record OZ271856.1, on the reverse strand, counting down.
ACGGGTTTCAACGTGCGCGCCTACAGCCACAAGCTCGGCGAAAGCGACATGGCGTTCTACGCCAGGGAAGACCTGGCGGCAAAGTACATAGAGGATTTCCCCAACTCCCTCAACGGCGCGCCCATGCTGCTGCCCGCCAGCACCACGGCAATCCGCCGCGGCCTGGATGACTGGCTGGCCTCTACTGGTGTCGCGCCCCAGGTGGTGGCGGAATTTGATGACAGCGCGCTGATGAAGGCGTTCGGCGAGGCGGGCACCGCGATCTTCCCGGCGCCGGAGGCGATCGAGCCCGAAATCCAGCACATGTACCGCGCTCGCCGTGTCGGCCGGGTCGAAGGCCTGCGTGAACTGTTCTACCTGATTTCGCCGGAGCGCCGGCTCAGCGAACCCTTTGCCCTGAAAATTACCGACGCGGCCCGTTCGCGCCTGTCCGTGCACTGATAGCTTTTCCTGATAAATGCGTATATCCAGACGTCACCTAAGGGATGGTTTGGAATGGCGCACAGGCAGCAACAGCTTATCGATCGGATTCTCGACGAGGATCAGGGCGAGGGCGATCACTCGCTCCGCAAAAAGGCGCTGGACCGGGCCACCGGCGACAAGGTGCCGACAACCCTGACACCCTGGGAGTGGCAGGAGTGGTATGCGAAGCATGGTATCCCTGAGTCCCACAAGCCTGCCCAGCCCGCCAACCTCGCCTGGTGGCGGCGCCTCTTCGGCCGCGGCTAGCTCTTGACGCGGCGTCCCCGGGAGCTTTCAATCAGTGTCCCGCAAAGCCGAAGAGAATAATCATGGCCATGGAAAATCGCATTGCGCTGGAGGTCGAGGAGGGCATCGCCCACGTACGACTGATCCGCGCTGACAAAATGAACGCGCTGGATGCGCAGATGTTCGACGCCATTGTCGAGGTGGGGGAAAAGCTGCGCAGCGATCCTTCGATTCGTGTAGTGGTGTTGTCGGCGGAGGGACGCGCCTTCTGTGCCGGCCTGGACACGTCCAATTTCGCGGCGATGGCGGGCGCTGATTCTGGCCAGTCCACGCCCAAAACCCTGGCGACGCGTACTCACGGGATCGCCAACAAGCCCCAGCACGCCGCCTGGATGTGGCGGGAATTACCGGTGCCGGTAATTGCCGCGGTGCACGGCGTGGCCTATGGCGGCGGATTCCAGATCGCGCTCGGCGCCGACATGCGCTACGCCACAGCCGACGCGCGTTTTTCGGTGATGGAAATCAAGTGGGGCCTGGTACCGGACCTTGCCGGTACCCAGCTTCTGCGCCACCTGGTTCGGGACGATATTGTTCGCGAGCTGACTTATACCGGCCGCGTCTTCAACGGAGAGGAGGCCCTGGCGATGGGTCTTGTCACCCGGGTCTGTGAAGATCCCCTGGCGGAGGCCATGGCAACGGCGAAGGAAATTGCAGGCCGGAACCCGGATGCAATCCGCGCCGACAAACGCCTTCTGAACAATGCACCCTACCTGGGTATGGAGGACGGCCTGGTTGCCGAGTCGGTCGAACAGGACGCCATTATCGGCACGCCGAACCAGGTCGAGGCGGTGATGGCGGAGATGGAAAAGCGACCTGCAAAATACAGCCAGGGCTGACCCATGATCCTGCACCACTACGCGCCTTCACCCTATTCGGAAAAGATCCGGCTGATGCTGGGCTATGCGGAGATGGAATGGTTTGGCGTCACCTCACCTGCCATGCCGCCGCGGCCCAATGTGGATCCCCTGGTGGGCGGCTACCGCCGCATGCCGGTGGCCCAGCTCGGCGCCGACCTGTTTTGCGACACGCGCCTGATCAGCGCAGAGATCGCCGCGGACGCCAACCTGCCGGCCCTGGACCCGGCGACTTGCAGGGAGGAGGCGCTGGGCCTGTCAGCCGACCTGGAAGGCGAGGTGTTCATGGCCTGCGTAGCCTCGATCCCCGCCGGTCGCACCCTGCGGGCGCTGCTGCGCCTGTTTGGACCGATCGGTGCTTTCCGCTTTATTCGCGACCGGTCGCGGATGAGCCGCGAAGCTGCGACCACATTTATGTCGCCCAAGCGGGCGGTGGTCGTGTTCGACCGTCACCTGGAAGAACTCAACCAGTACCTGGACGGCAACGGCCCCTTCCTCGGCGGCGAAGCGCCCAGTCACCTGGATTTCGCTGCCTATCATACGTTCTGGTTTCACCGGGAGGTGGGAAATCTCCCTGTGCCCGAGGGCATTCCTGCACTGGTGGCCTGGTACCAGTTGATGGGGCAGTTCGGCCATGGCGTCCACAGCGAAATCCGTGGTGAGGAGGCCTTCGCAGCCGCAAAGGGCGCCGAACCGCGCGGCATTTCCGACGCGTTGAAGCAGGTGGAGAAAATCGGTGAGACGGTCACCATCCGTCCCGCAGACTACGGCCTGGACGGCACCACCGGGGAACTCGTGGGTGCAGACGCACGCCGCTGGATCATTGCCCGTGATACGGACTTCGGCCGTGTGCATGTGCACTTTCCCACAGACGGCTTCGTCCTGGAGTAGCCCTCAGAAATACTGCTGCCCCGCACCGAGCATGAAGTAGGCCTCGGTAGGGGTGCTGGCACGTTGCAGGGTCCGGTTGCGGGCCGGGAAACGCTGGAACTGCCTGATCACCTCGTGGCGGGCGCGCAGCAGCGCCTCCAGTTCTGCCAGATCGGGGTCGCCGTCCAGCAGCGGTTCCAGCAGTGAGATGGCCAGGTCGTGATTCTCCAGGCATTCGGAGGTCGAAAGGCACGCGATGATGGCCAGCTGCTCGCGCCGGGCCCGTTCAGCGAACTCTGCCGCCTCTGCCAGAACCCGTGCCTCATCCGCCGCGGCCTCATGGTGGCTGTAACTGCTGGCGTCTGGGTGGCTGCGCCACGCTGCAAAACGTGCCTGCCAGGATTGCTCATCGCGCAATTGGCTCACCCAGAAGTCCAGCATCACTTGCCTGCACCCTTTTCCAGCTTGCGTGCGGCGGCCTCGATGCGACGGCAAGCCGCATCCAGGCGGTCGGGCTCTGCAGCCCGGGCCGGCAGCATGCTCTGCCACAGGGGCTCCACCACCGACGCCACCCGCTCGGACATCCGGTCGAAACTGTCGTGCAGGAACAGGGTGCGGCTCAGGTATTCCAGCCCGCCGAAGAACAGGTCCCGCAGGGCAGAGATGTTCACGTCCTCGCGCACCTCGCCGCGCGCCGCTGCCTCCTTGACGGTGACATCGAACACCCAGGCGTAGCTCAGGTTGAGCTTGTGCAGCACGGAGCCCTTGATACGGCTGTAGCCCTGCAGGTCCACGTTCATGTAGGCCTGGATCATACGCATGAACAGCGCATTGTCCCGCGACAACACCTCGATGTGGTTTTCCGCCAGCAGTTGCAGGCGCTCGCGGCTGTCCAGGTGCTCCCGCAGGATGACGTTGGCATTGTCAGTCAGCTCTTCATAGATGCGGCCGAGGATGGCGCGCATCAGCTCGTTCTTGGAACCGAAGTAATTGAACAGCGTGCCCTCGGATACGCCGGCGCGGGCGGCGATCTTGCGGGTCGACACGTTGTGGAAGCCCTCGTCCGCGAACAGGTAGATCGCCGCGTCGAGTATGTCGGCCTCGCGCTGTTCGGTGCGGGAGAGGGGCTTGGATTGGGCTTCGGCCATTGCGGATTCCTGTGCGAGCGCGCTTAAGCAGTACTCAGAAAATATTGAGCACCGCTCAATTCTAGTCTAGACTTTGCCGTTCATGCAATCGCGAACCATGCTGGTAGCAGGGTAGACAACGGGGGAGGGCCTATGGGCCAGGAGTCGATCGCTATTGGAGGGGCCTCGGGCTTCTGGGGTGATGCCGCGCTGGCGACGCCACAGCTGCTGGGCGCCGGGAATGTCGATTACATCGTCTACGACTACCTGGCCGAGATCACCATGTCGATCATGGCGCGGGCCCGGGCTGCCGACGACAGCAAGGGCTACGCCACGGACTTTGTTGGGGCCGCCATGGCGCCCAACCTCGAAGCCATCGCCGAGCAGGGCATCAAGATCATTGCCAACGCCGGCGGGGTGAACCCCCAGGCCTGCGCCGACGCCCTGCGCTACATCATTTCCGGACAGGAACTGGATCTCAAGGTGGCGGTGGTCAGCGGCGATGACCTGACGGCACGCGCGGCTGAGTTCGCCGGCGCCAGCGAGATGTTCTCGGGAGAATCCTTCCCCGACCCGGAGCACGTTGCGAGCATCAATGCCTATCTCGGAGCATTCCCTATTGCCGACGCGCTGGATCGCGGAGCCGACATCGTGATCACCGGCCGCTGCGTCGACTCCGCGGTCACCCTGGGGGCCTGCATCCACGCTTTTGGCTGGGGGCGTGAAGACTACGACAAGCTGGCCCAGGGCAGCCTTGCCGGCCACATCCTGGAGTGTGGCACCCAGGCCACCGGCGGCAACTTCACCGACTGGGAGTCCGTGGTCGACAGTCTCGACAGTGCCGGCTACCCGATCGCAACCATTCACACCGACGGCGGTTTCGAACTGTCCAAGCCCGCAGGCACCGGTGGCACCGTCTCCGTGGGTACGGTCGCGGAGCAGATGCTCTACGAGATCGGCGATCCCCAGGCCTATATCCTCCCGGACGTGATCTGCGATTTCTCCGGTGTGACCCTGGAGCAACTCAGCGCAGACCTGGTGCGGGTCGACGGCGCCCGGGGCCGCGGTGCGCCGATCAACTACAAGGCCAGCGCCACCTGGGCGGACGGTTTTCGCGCGGGACATGTCTGGACCATGTACGGTCGCGACGCCGAGACCAAGGCCGAGCACTTTGCCCGCTCGGTATTCCTCCGTGCCGGGCAGATACTGGAAAAGGCGGGCCTGCCGCCCTTTACGGAAACCAGCGTCGAGGTCATCGGCAGCGAAACCCATTTCGGCGCCGCCCGCCAGGCCCGTGGCGTGCGCGAGGTGGATGTGAAGCTGGCGGTGAAACACCCCGCCGCCGCGGGAGTGGGGATCTTCCTCAAGGAAATGACAGGCCTGGCCCTGACCGCGCCGCCCGGTCTCACCGGTTTTGCCGGCGCCCGCGCCAAGCCCTCGCCGGTGGTGCGCCTGTTCTCGATGGAAATTCCGAAAGCCGACGTGACCGTATCCGTGGATGTCGAAGGTGACTCGACGACGATAGAGGATACGGTCGGTGGCGACATTGTGACGGTCGAACCGGTCCTGCCGCTCCTGCCGGATGATGAAGAGCTCCGGGTGCCTGTCCCACTGGAGGCCCTGGCCTGGGGGCGCAGTGGCGACAAGGGGAACAAGGCCAATATCGGCATCATTGCGCGGCGGCCCGAATTTGTGCCCTACATCGCCGAATCCCTCACCGCGGATCGGGTCGAGGACTACTTCGCGCATTTCCTGGGTGAGGCCGGCACGGTCGAGCGCTTTTACCTGCCCGGCAGCCACGCCTTCAATTTCCTGCTGCACGACGTGCTGGGGGGCGGCGGCGTAGCCAGCCTGCGGGTCGACCCCCAGGGCAAGGGCTATGCACAGCTGCTGCTGGTCGAGCCCATCCAGCTGCCGCGCAGCCTCGCCGACAAATTCCAACTGGTTTAAACAACCGCCGCGAGAGACACCATGACGACATCGCCGCCTGCTTTCCACAGCCGCATCAATCCCGGTTCCGAGGACTTCGCGAAGAACCGCAGCGATATGCTCGAGCTGGTCGACAAGCTGCACAGCGTGCTGGACCGCGCCGCGCAGCTCTCCAACAAGGCCCTGCCGCGCTTCCAGCGACGCAACCAGTTGCTGCCGCGGGAACGCCTGAACCGGCTGCTGGACCCCGGCTCGCCGTTCCTCGAAATCAACAACCTCGCGGGTTACCTGGTAGAGGACGAGGATCGCGAGACGTCCATACCGGGTTCCAACGGGATCAATGGCATCGGTTTCATCGCCGGTACCCGCTGCATGGTGGTGGTCGACGACTCCGGCATCAACGCCGGGGCCATGACCACGTTCAGCAGCAAGAAGATCATTCGCGCCATGGATATCGCGAAAGACAAGAAGCTGCCCTTCGTGCACCTGGTGGAGAGCGCCGGTGCGGACCTGTTCAAGTACCAGGTCGAGATGTGGATGTCCGCCGGCGGCGTTTTCGCGAGACTGGCGCACCTCAGCGCCGCGGGCATTCCCGTGATCACCGTGCTGCACGGCCTTTCCGTTGCCGGCGGTGCCTATATGCCGGGCATGAGCGACTACGTAATCGGTGTGAAAGACAATGGCATGGCAGCACTGGCGGGACCTGCGCTGCTCAAGGCGGCCACCGGGGAAGTGGCGGACCAGGCCACCCTGGGCGGTTCGGAAATGCATGCGACCACCTCGGGCCTGGTGGAATACCTGGCGGAGGATGACGCCCATGCCCTGGCCATGTGCCGCGACGTGGTGGGGCGTCTGGACTGGAATCGCCACTGCAATACGCCGCCGCCCCGGGACTTCGCGGAGCCGGTCCATTCCCCGGAGGAACTTCTGGGTGTCGTTCCCGTGGACTATCGGCAGCCCTACGAAGCCAGGGAAGTGGTGGCGCGCATTGTCGACGGTTCCAGCTTCACGGACTTCAAACCCGGCTACGGGGTTTCCATGGTCTGCCTGCAGGCCAGCATTTACGGCATGCCCGTGGGCATTCTCTGTAACAACGGCCCCATCGATCCCAACGGCGCCGCCAAGGCGGCCCAGTTTATCCAGCTCTGTGACCAGGCGGGTACGCCGCTGGTGTTCCTTCAGAACATCACCGGCTACATGGTGGGCACCGAGTACGAGCAGGCGGGCATGATCAAGCACGGCGCCAAGATGATCCAGGCGGTGGCCAATACCCGGGTGCCGCGGCTGACACTGATGATCGGCGCCAGCTTCGGCGCGGGCAACTACGGGATGTGCGGCCAGGGCTACGACCCGGACTTCGTGTTCAGCTGGCCCAATATCCAGATCGGCGTCATGGGCGGCGAGCAGGCCGCCAAGACCATGTCACAGGTATTCCGGGAGAGCGCCGCCCGCAAGGACCAGGAGGTAGACGAGGACATGCTGGCGGAACAGGAGACCCGCGTGGTCTCCCACTACGACCGACAGTCGGACGCTTTCTACACCTCGGGCCGCATGCTCGACGACGGCCTCATCGATCCGCGGGATTCAAGGCGGGTGCTGGGCATGGCGCTGCAGACCTGCTGGGAAGCGCGTAACCGAACAGTATTCACGAACAGCTTCGGCGTCGGCCGCATGTAAGGAGTCAACCATGTTGCCAGAAGTATCCAACCTGATTCTTGAGCGGGACGGTGACCTGCTCACCATCTGGTTCAATCGTCCCGAGGTAAAGAACGCCCTGTCGGACGAGATGGCCGGCGAGCTCGCCGCCGTGCTGGAAGCCCTCCCGGAGGAAAAAGATATCCGCTTCGTGATCCTGCGGGGCAAGGGGGGCGCGTTCTGCTCCGGCGGCGACCTGAAGATGTTCAAGACTGTTTTCCAGGGCGGCACATCGCGCGAGCAGATTGTCGAGTTCAATGCGAGCTTCGGCCGCATGTGTCACGCGGTCAACCAGCTGCCGCAGCTGTTCATCGTGCTGATCGAGGGGTTTGCCATGGCCGGCGGCCTCGGCCTGTCCTGTATCGCCGACGTGGTGGTGACCACGGCGGACGCGAAGTTTTCGCTGACGGAAGTCACGCTCGGTATCCCACCCGCACAGATTACGCCGGTGGTCATCAAGCGCATCGGCGCCTCGCAGGCCCGGCGCCTGCTGCTGACGGCGCAGCGATTCAACGGCGAAGAGGCTCACCGCCTGGGCTTTGCCCATTTCCTGGTGGACGACGCCGGCGCGCTGGAGGAAAAAGCGGCCGACATTGTCGGCGACGCTCGCCGCGGCGCGCCGGGCGCGATCGCGCTGACGAAACAGATCATCGCAGCGTCGGAAACCCTGCACGGCGACGACATCGTGCAGTTTGCCGCGGAGCGCTTTGCCGACGCCATGCTCGGTGACGAGGGGCGCGAGGGCATGATGGCGTTTTCCGAGAAACGTAAGCCCGCCTGGGCAGGGGAGGTCGACGCGTGAGTAATCGTTTTGACAGCGTGCTGGTAGCCAATCGCGGCGAGATCGCCTGCCGGGTGATTCGCAGCGCCCGGGCCCAGGGTTACCGAACGGTAGCGGTCTACTCCGAGGCGGATGTCGATGCGCCGCATGTGCAGCTCGCGGACCAGGCCGTGCTGATCGGACCTGCGCCGGTGAAAGACAGCTACCTGGACCCGCAGCGAATTCTCGATGCTGCCGCAAAGACCGGGGCCGCTGCCATCCACCCGGGTTACGGCTTCCTGTCGGAGAATGCCGGGTTTGCCGCAGCCTGTGAGAAGGCGGGCATTGTCTTTATCGGCCCTTCGGCCGCTGCCATCGAGGCCATGGGCAACAAGGCGGAGTCGAAGCGAAGAATGCTGGAAGCGGACGTCCCCTGTATCCCGGGTTACCAGGACCCGGACCAGTCCGATGAGACGCTGCTGGCCGCGGCGAAAGATATCGGTGTGCCGATCATGGTCAAGGCGGCGGCCGGCGGCGGCGGGCGGGGCATGCGCCTGGTGGATGACCTGGATGCCATGCCGGAAGCGTTGGCCTCGGCCCGTTCCGAGGCGGAAAACGCCTTCGGCTCCGGGGAATTGATCCTGGAGAAGGCTGTCATCCAGCCACGCCATGTCGAGCTGCAGGTGTTCGGCGATACCCACGGCAACGTGATTCACCTGGGCGAGCGCGACTGCTCCGTGCAGCGGCGCCACCAGAAAGTGGTGGAGGAATCTCCCTGCCCGGTGATGACGCCGGAACTGCGAGTGGCCATGGGCGAAGCGGCGGTCAACGCCGCCCGCAGTATCGACTATGTGGGCGCCGGCACCGTGGAGTTCCTGCTCGACGCGGACCAGAACTTCTACTTCCTGGAGATGAACACACGCCTGCAGGTGGAACACCCGGTCACCGAACTGGTGACCGGCCTCGACCTGGTGGCGCTGCAGCTGGATGTGGCCCAGGGCGAAACGCTACCCCTGTCCCAGGAAGACGTTGAACTCGACGGCCATGCCATCGAGGTGCGGCTCTACGCGGAGGATTCCCGCAACGACTTCCTGCCGGCCTCGGGCCCCGCGCTACTGTGGCAGCCGCCCGCGGGGGAGGGCGTGCGCGTGGACCACGGCCTGCTGCAGGGCCAGGAAGTGTCGCCCTTCTACGACCCGATGGTGGCGAAGATCATCACCTGGGGCGAAAACCGTGAAGTCGCGCGACGCCGCCTGGTCCGTGCGCTGGAGAATACGGCACTGTTCGGCTTCGAAACCAACCGGGAATTCCTGGTGGATGTGTTGGGCAATGACTGCTTCGCTGACGGCGGTGCGACCACCGCCTTTATCGGAGAGCAGTTCCCGGATGGCTACCGCACACCCCCACCTGCGCGAGAGCTGGGCGTTGTGGGCGCCTGCCTGCAATACCTTCAGGGACTGGACGGCTCCGAGCGGCACATGCTGTCGCCCTCCCTGGCCCTGAGTGGCTGGAGCGGCAGTCGCGGCCTTGCAAGTCACATTCGTTACGACATCGAAGGGGAAACCCTGGACCTGTTTGTCGGCCAGCTGGGCACGGACCGGTACCAGGTCGTCGCGGGAGAAGATGCACACGAAGTGGAGTGGCTCAGCGAAGGCGAGGAGGGCATGGCCCGGGTTGCTGTCGACGGCGTACAGCAGAACCTCGCCTACTGTTTCCCCGAGCGCGGCCAGGTGGTGCTGCAACTGGCGGGCCGCAGCGCGACATTCAGCAACGAGCTGGCTTTCACCGCCGCGGACCTGGCGGGTGCCGGCAGCGGCACGGTGACCGCACCCATGCACGGCAACCTGCTGGACGTGATGGTGACGGTCGGCGACAGCGTGAACGAGGGCGATGGTCTCGCCGTCATGGAGGCGATGAAGATGGAGCACAAGCTGGTGGCGGAGGTGTCCGGCACCGTGGTGGCGATTCATTCCGGCGTGGGCGAACAGGTGTCCGCGGGCGCCGTCCTGCTGGAAATCGAGGCCGCGTCCTAGCCCCGCACACAATACGAGGTAGACATTCATGCAATTCACCGAACAACACAACGAGCTGCGTCGCACGGTGTCACGGTTCGTGCAGGAAGAACTCAATCCCCATGTGGACGAATGGGAGAAGGCCCAGGAATTGCCCGGCCACGAGATCATGAAGAAGGCGGGCAAGCTCGGCCTGCTGGGCATCGACAAACCCGAGGCCTTCGGTGGACTGGGCCTGGATTTTTCCTACCAGGCGGTGTTCTCGGAGGAGCTGGGCGGCGCCGACCACGGTAGTTCACCGCTGCTGATCGGTGTACATACCATGATGTCCACGCCGGCGCTGGCGCGCTTCGGCAGCGACGAGCTGCGCAATGAGTTCCTGGTGCCGGCCATCGCCGGCGACACGGTGTCCAGCATCGCGGTCAGCGAACCCCACGCGGGCTCCGACGTGGCGGCGATCAAGACCACCGCGAAGCAGGACGGCGACGATTACGTCATCAACGGCACCAAGATGTGGATTACCAATTCCACCCAGGCGGATTTCTTCTGCCTGCTGGCCAACACGGGCGAGGGCCCGATCCACAAGAACAAGTCGCTGATTATCGTGCCCAGCGACACACCCGGTGTGACGGTGGCGCCGAAGCTGGACAAGCTGGGCCTGCGCTCTTCCGATACCGCCCAGGTGTTCTTCGAAGACGTGTGTGTGCCCCAACGCTATCGCATTGGCGAAGAGGGGCAGGGTTTTGTGTACCAGATGAAGCAGTTCCAGGAAGAGCGCATGTACTGCGCGCTGGTTCTGCTCAGGAACATGGAAAACTGCATCAACAAGACGATCGAGTACACCCGCGAGCGCAGCGCCTTCGGCAAGCCGCTGCTGGACAACCAGGTGATCCAGTTCCGCCTGGCAGAGCTGCAGACCGAGGTGGAGGCCGTGCGCGCGCTGACCTACGCCGCCGTCGAACAGCATGTCGCCGGCGAGGACATGACCATGAAGGCTTCCATGGTGAAGTTGAAGGCCGGGCGCCTGGCGGTGGAGGTGGCGAACAGCTGCCTGCAGTACTGGGGCGGTATGGGATTCATGTGGGACAACTACTGCGCCCGCGCCCTGCGGGACAACCGGGTGAGCTGCATCGGCGGGGGCTCTGACGAAACCATGCTCAGCATCATCGCCAAGCACATGGGTACCCTGCACTAGGGCGCGTCGGTGAGTGCGGCGAGGCGCTCGCGGGCATCCCTTGTTTCAACGCCGGCGTCGCCGTCGGTGCGCAGCAACAGGTAGCGCTCGAGATCACGGGTCGCGCCGGACTGTGAACCCATTGCCTGCCGGGTGCGGCCCAGCCAGTAGTACAGCGGCGCGTGATACTCGAAGGTGGGAATGTCGTCCAGGAACAGCGCCGTGGATTCACCGAGCCGCTCGGCGCAGAGTTCGAACTCTCCCAGGGCTTCCGCATGATTGCCTGCCATGGCGTAGGCCTTGCCCAGGTAGAACCGCGTCAGCCAGAAGTCGACACGATCCAGTGATGCACGCAGCGCATCGACTGCCGCGACGTAATCCTGCCGCTGCAGGGCCAGGGCGCCGTTGATCGCTTCCGCCGCCGCCCGCGGCCGCTCCTGCAGGTTCGACGCCAGTTGGTCGGCAATGGCCTGTGCCTGTTGCGGCATTCCCAGTTCCGCGTAGAGCAAGGCCGCAGGCACCCTGTGGCTGATGCCGGCATTCTCGGTGACGCTCTCATCGAGCACTTTGAGTGCGCCCTCCCGGTCACCCAGTGCTGCCAGCGCGCGGGCGAGGTAAATACCCTTGTAGGCGGTGCCCATGCTGGAGCCGAAGGCCATGTCGGAGGTTCGCCCCTCACGCAGCAGTTCCGCCGCTGCCTGGTGGTCACCGCGCAGGGAAGCCACATCTGCGAGACCCACCATGGCGATGGACTTCGCTCTTTCTCCCTGTTCCGCCATGCGCCGGTAGACGGCCTCGGCCTGGTCGAGATTACCGTCGGCGATCTCGGCGATCGCCACCGGGATGTAAGCGAGGTAGTAGCCGGGATTATCCTGGATCAGTGCGTCGGCTTCGCGCCGGCCGCGATCGAAGTCGCCTGCGTACATGGCAAACAGGGCGTAGTTGGCCTGAAAGGCCGGGTTGCCCGGGAACAGCTCAACCAGTTGACCGCCCACTTCCATGGCCTTGTCGAATTCCAGCACCAGGAAATAGTTGACCCCGAGGTTGTTCCAGCCGATGGCGTCCGCGGGGTATTTCTCTACCAGCATTTCATAGCTCTCGATGGCCTTGCGAGAATTTCCGGTCACCGCCTCATAGTAGAGGCCCAGCGTGCGATAGCGCTCCCGCTCGGTCATGCTGTCGACGCGCTTCAGCGCTTCCTGCCAGAGCTGCTCGGACTTCTCACGACGGCCCAGCTTAAACTCGCTGTGGGCCCAGGCCGTGTACGCACGGCCAAAGTCTGGGTCCTGCTCCACGGCCTTCTCGAAATACGCGATGGCCTCCACGTTCTCCTCCCGGAAGGCGTGGCTCTGGCCCTGGGTGAAATACTTCACCGCCTCGAGAGACGTCGAGGTAAACGCGTCGCTGGCGGCCAGGTCTTCATCCTCCAGGCTGACATCACCCAGGGCCTCGCGAATCTGTGCGGCCAGGGTGCCGACGGCGGGTAGTACGTCGGGCTTGTCGACGGCCGAGGCCTCGGCCTCGGCCACCAGGTCCCCCTCCAGGGGATCCAGGGCGCGCTGGGTCAGTTCATAACCGTCGCCGGTCTGCACAATGCTGCCGGTCAGCACCAGGTCGATGCCCTCGCGCACCGAGACCAGGCGTGCCGACTCCTCATCCAGGTTGCCGCCGCGGTTGATCTGCTGCGCCACCTGTTGCGCGTTGGTCCTTGCATAGGAGCTGATGAACGGCGCCCCCTCCAGGCCGATGGCCAGCGCAGCCTCGAGGGAGCCGTCAAAGAGGGGGTCCCCGGTTTCATTCTGGATGTCGGCCACAAGGATCGAGACGATTTCCGCCGGCGCTTCCGGTTCGTCAGATGCCTGCCGGAAGTTGACGTATAGCGACACACCCAGCGCCATCACCAGCGTGAATATGGTGAGCATGGTCAGTGTCTGGTTGCTGGCCCTGGGGGTGCCGGTCTCGCGGGCCTCCTCCTCGGTGAGGATGCCCTCCGGCGTGATTTCGTAGAACCAGGAGAGCAGGATCACCACCGGCAGGCCGGCAATGCCTGCGAACAGGGCATAGCGGAGCATACTGTCGGGAAGCTCGAAGGCGGGCAGCACCACGTCGCCCACCTGCAGCAGCAGCCAGAGCAGGGCGATATACAGGCCGGTCGTCCGCAAGACGCCGCGCTGCTGCAATTCCCGGATGATACGTCTCATGGTGCTGGTGGACGGCTAATGGCAAAGGTCTACTGGCCGATCATAGCCCATCAAAGGCGCGGCCAGCGAGAGGCAAGTCAGCTGCAGCCGGGCATTGAACCCGGCACCAGGTGTCTGCGAGCAGGACTCAATCGTCGTCGTCCTCGTCATCATCATCGTCGTCGTCATCCCGCGGCCGGGACTTCCTGATCGTGCCGTCATTGACCAGCATGCCCTCGCCGCGCTCCTGGGCCTTGCCGTTGATAAACCCGGTGGGCGTGACGACAAGGTCGCCGTCGCCGGTTTCCTTGACGTTGCCGCGGACGCTGCCGCTGATGAGGATGGAGCCGTCGCGGGTCTCGTCCACGTTGCCGTTGACGTGGCCGGTTTCACCGATCTCGATGTTGCCGGCATCCTGCTCCCGGATCTTCTTTGTCACCTCGCCGTGGACGATGATGCTGCCGGGACCGCGCTCGGTGATCTTCTGCTTCACCACGGCGGTTTCCAGCACGATGACGCTGCCTTCGCCGTATTGGTCGATCTTGCCGCGCATCGTCACGCCCTCGCCGATGATCAGGGTGCCATTGCGGACCTTGACCGGATCGCGCACGTCGCTGGTGATGTAGCAGAAGCCGTCCAGTACGAGCCCACGGTCATCATCGTCATCGTCGTCATGGTCATCATCGTCGTCATCATCCCGCCGATGCTTCCCGGATTTGCCTTTCTTGCCCTTCTTGCTGGAGGTGTTTGCTGCAAACGCCGTGCCTGCGCCCTGCGCCGCAAACAACGCGGCCCCGCTGTCTGACGGGCAGGCGGACTCCAGCAGGATGCTCGTGCTGTTCTCTGAAGGCTCATACACCGGGTCATCCAGCTCCAGCACGCCGTCGCTGGTCGGGATCTGCCCGAGGAAGCGGGCGGTAACGGTGTAGCTGCCCGGTGGGACCTGAAGTGCCCGCAACCGCGCCAGCCCGGTATTGTCCGTGATCATCGCCACAGTCTGTGGCGGCACCGGACCGCCTTCCAGCGTGAAGTAGACCGTGCGCTGCAGCAGCGGCCGGTCAGCAGCGTCCAGCAAACGTGCCGACAGACCGGGCTCGATGCCATTGACTCCCAGGCTCTGCTCTCCGAACTCGAAGGACAGGAACGTTGCCGTGGGCGTAATGGTGATCATCTGTTCTGCGTCGGCGGGCTCGAACTCCGCGTTACCCGCGTAGGACGCGGTAATCGCGTAGTCTCCCGGCGGTGCGGTGAGCGGCAGTTCCACGGTCACATCGCCATTCGCATCGGTGCGCCCGACACGCCCGGCGCCACCGATGGTGAAGACGACGTTGGCGTCTTCCAACGGGAACAACTCGGCACTCAGGTTGGCACTGACGCTCACCTTGTCGCCGTAGGCCCCGCTGAAGGGCGCGTCCAGGGTCAGCTCTGTCACTGCGGGTTCCGGTGGGTCCTCGCCCGGGGGCGGTCCTCCGGCGCTGCCGGCGATCTTGAAGAAGGCGCCAAAGTTGTCGTTGATGGTCACCAGGCCGGTACCGCTGGCTGCCTGCACGATGTAGTCATAGGGCGCACCCACCGCACCGGCGAGGCGTCCGGACCACAGGGTCGAGTTCACCGGGTCCTGGGTCAGGTCCAGCGAAATCCACTGGCCGCTGGCGCCGGAGGTGTCCGTGTAGGTCACCCACACCTCGTGGATGCCGGCGGAGGCATCGCCGATCACGTTGACCGAGAACACGATGTCATTGCCGTCGATGACCGCCTCGACGCCCGACATGGTGGGCGGTCCCGCCAGTGCCGGCAGGTTGGGTCCGTAGACCACCGTGTTCCCGCTGTAGTACAGGCGGAAGCCAAGGGTGGAGAACTTGCGCAGAATCGAGTCGATATCCCCGATCTGTGCCGAGCGATGCTGCACCGGCGTCACATGCAGCAGGGTGGTGCCGCCGCCGGTCAGCGCATCGAAATAGTTGCTGTTGGCCAGCCGCATGGGGAAGTAGACCGGGGAGGTAAACGGCGTGTGGACACCCCGAAGCTCCGTGGTCGGCGCTCCAGTCAGCGGCAGCACCACGGATTCATTCCATGCGCCGCCACGGAAGCCGACGCCCCGCAGTGACAGCAGGTTCAGCGGATCGGTGATGACCGGCGTGACGTTGCGGGTGTACAGCGGCAGGGCGGGTTCGGCCGGGTTGGAGACCACGCCTTGCGGGCCCTCGAAATAGGTCGCCGTCAGCGTGCCTCCCTCGAGGTTGGTCAACTCCACCGTCTGTTCCAGCGGTTCGCCGTCGAATCCGTCCTCGAAGCGGTAGCCGATATCCGCCACCTGCAGGCCCAGCAGTTCACCGGGATTGCCGGCGACCAGCGCCGGGGTGATGGTCGGGGCGGAGGGCGGCTCGACAATGCGCTCGCCGGGCATGTCCACGCTCAGCATGGGCAGGCCGAACACCGTACTGATGATGATGGTCTTGCGATGCAGTCCGCGAATGTCCGGCGTGGTGGCAAGATAATCCTGCTTGGCGCGCACCAGGGCCTCGCCGATGGACACCCGGCCGAGACCGGTGCGCAGCTCCCGGGCAAAGCCCGCATAGAGTCGCTCACCGTATTCCACAAAGTCCGTGTCGCCGTACTGGTAGCCGGTGCCGGCAATCAGGGTGGCGCCCTTGCGGGCGAAGGCCTGGGGCCAGTCCAGCGGTTGGGTGACGCCCGGGACGATGTCCTCGTTCACGATGTTGTAGCCGGAGTGACAGCCGGCGCTGAACACGATCGCGTTGGTGAAGTCCGTGGTGGAAGCCGCCAGCTCGGTGGTCAGGGTCGTGGTCTTGTAGTCCGCGGCCAGTGCGCTGTTGGCGCTGAAGTGGCCGGCCAGGAACACAATGTCTTCGCGCTCATCGAGCAGTTCCCGGCGCAGGTCGTCCGCGGTCCAGGAACGCGGATCGTCCGGCGAGATATCGGCGGCGGTGACCAGGGTGTCATTGCGCGCAACCGCGGTGCCCGCGACCAGCTCGAACTGCACCTCGTTGGCGGCGTCCGTCAGGAAGTCGTACCCGGTCACCAGGGTGGAAGTCGGCGTGTCGACGACCCCGGCGTCGGTGGCGAGGTACGCCTCCAGCACCTCGTTCATGTCGCGCGCGGTCTCAACCAGCCTGCCCACCGCCAGCCCCGGCAGCGGGAAGATGCCGTCACGCAGGGACAGGGTGTTCGCGGCCCCGTACTGGTCCTGGCCGAGGATGTAGTTCAACCGCAGCGCGGACTGGGACTGGGTGCCGTCGGATACCGGCGGGTTGTAATCCTGCTCGGGCCCCAGCAGGCCCTGGTCCGGGTAGCGGAAGAAGGGAATGTGGCTGTCGCTGCCGACCAGCACCACATAGGCCATATTCGGATTGGACTCCCGGTATTCGTCGATAATCCCCTTGATCGCCTCGGCGGTCAGGTTGTCTGCGTAGGGGCAGGCCACGTTGTTGTCAGACTGGAGCTGAAGGGCCTGTACGGCGCTGAATTCCGCGAGGTCGAGCAGCACGCCGTTGACCTCGGGCCGGGTGGCCAGCGCATCCAGGTTGGCCCTCAGCTCCGCCACCTCAGATGGCGTATTGCTGGGGTCGGCGTTGATGCGGCCGCTGTCCCAGAGAATGATCGAACGGTAGTCGTTGGCTGTGGCGAACACGGTCTCGGTGAGCGGCTCCACGCCGGTGCAGTCGACGCCGTCCACTTCAATGTCGAGCTGGAATGGCGTGCCCACGTCGAAGCTGCCGTTCTTGCCGGACACGCGCACGTAGAAAAAGCCCGTATTGTTCCAGGTGTCTGCCACCACCTGCTCCGAACCCGTTCCCGGCTGCGCGGACACCGCGATCAGGGACCGTACCTGGGCGCTGACGAAATTCTCCGGTGCAAACGTGGACGGTGCGAAAGTCGACGGCGCGAACGTGGAGGGCGCAAAGGTCGAGGGTGCAAAAGTCGACGGCGCAAACGTGGACGGCGCGAAGGTCGACGGTGAATAGGTCGAAGGCGCGAAGGTGGACGGTGCAAATGTCGAAGGTGCAAATACTGAGGATGCGAATGTCGACGGCGCGAACGTCGATGGCGCGTAGGCGTCCGGCGCGAAGGTCGAAGGTGCGAACAACGCCGGTGCAAACGTCGACGGTGCAAACGTGGAGGGCGCGAACTCCGCCCCCAGTCGATTGAGACCGTCGACGTCGTTGTCGCCTTCCAGCTCCTGGAACACGGCGGCGATGTCCTTGAACAGGAACAGGTCGTAGTCCTTCGGCAGTGACGACAGGTCCACCGTCACCCGGGCCCCGGGCTGGATCCGGAACCGGTACCAGCGGGCGTTGCCCTCTCGGTCCAGGAAGCCGGTGGCATCACCGATGCTGACTTCACCGCTGGGGGTGAGGGCGAGTTCGAGGGCGCGTACCCAGGAATCATTGTCGGGTCCGGCGACCACGCAGGAGGCGGACTCGCCGCTGGAGAACTGGCCGCGGATGCGCGCGGTGGCATAGCTGCCGATCGGGCCCGGGGTCGGGATTACGCTGGTCAGGAAGGCCTCGCCGTTTTCGTCGAAGGCGGGAATGATGACCTCGGCAAACACCACCGCATCTTCGCCCAGCGTGCCGTCCGAACAGGAGCTGGCGGTCAGCAGTTCGACGGTCTGGGTGGACTCGCCGGGCAGGCCGGTAGCGTTGATGGCGACGAAGGTCAGGTCTTCACCGGTATCGGGATCGGTGCCTGTCACTGCCTGCACCAGCACGGCATCACCCAGGAACTCCGGATCTTCGGTGACAACGGAGAAAGACTCCGAGGCGGTCTCACCGGCCTCGTCCGTTGCGGTCACCGTCACCGTGGTGGTTCCCACGCCGATGCCTTCGATCACCAGCTCTCCGGCAACAACGGATAGATCGACGATGCCGGAGGGTACGCTGTTGGCGCTATAGCTGAGGCTGTCGCCATTGGTCGCGATGTCCGCATCGGTGAACTGCGAACCCAGGTCGACGGTGGGGTTGGGGTCGCCCAGCACGAGCTCCAGGTCGGGAAGCGGTCCCTGGGAGAGCGGCACATCGTTTACCGGCAGCACTGTGACAATGAAGCTGTCGGTGGCTGTGCTGCCATTCTCGGCGGTGACCTCCAGCTTGATTTCGGAGCTGCCGTTCTGGTCCGGAGCCAGTTCGAGCTCCAGCACACCACCGCCGATGAAGTAGGTCACACTGAACGCGCCGAATAGCGAGGGATTCTCAATGCTGATGTCGGGCTCAAAGACCTCCGGGGGTGTAAAGGTGTCTGACACATCGATGACGATGATCCCGGAATCCTCCTGCACAGTGACATCGGCGATCGGGTTGGCGACAGAAACCGGGTTGAACACGCTCACCGACAGGGTGCCGAACATGCGCGAGTCCTGGTCGCCGTTGCTGCCCGCCAGCCGGAAACCGTAGATATCGCCGGCCTGGACATCGACTGAAAAGCCCAGGTCGGGCAGGCTGGCGTTGGGGTAGCCGAAGCCGCCGGAGGGCGGCGTACAGCAGTTGATCGGTCCCTCGGTCACCAGGGTGTCGCTGAAGATCGTGACGCCGTCGCGTATCAGGAAGAACTCGAGAAAGGTGCGCACCTGGAAGAAGGCGTGGTAGCCCGACCAGGTCGGGTCCAGATCCACTGGGCCGGTCGCGGAAGCCACCGTGCTGAATTCCCAGGAGTCACGGGCGCCGCTGCCGAAGATGGTGGGATAGGGGAAGTTGTTGTTGTAGCTGAACACAGCCAGGCCGTCGGTGCCGTCGGAGACCACTGTGGTCGTGGCGGGCTGCAGCGGCGGGGTAAAGCCGGCCACCGGCGGGTTGGCCTGGCCGCCCGACCAGGGGCCGGACAGCTGCCCGGCGGACTCGTCGAACTCGAAGTTCACCGCCCAGCGGGCGCAGCAAGCGATTTCCGGAGCCGGCGTTCCGTTGGGTTTCACCAGTCCGCCGGCGCCCGATGCGGACACGTAGCCCTCATAGCTGATGGCGTCGCTGATTACCGTATCGGCAACCGGCGCCAGGGCGTAGCGATCGCCGGCGCCTTCTTCCAACGCTCCACCGGGGTCATAGCCCGCGATGATGTAGGTTTCGCCGGCGCTGAGCCGGAGAGGCGCGATGTTTTCGTAGCGATAGCCATTGCTGAGCCGGGAGTTGGTGGTCACCGTGCGGGTAACGATGGGGCGGTCGCTGTCGACGTGAAACAGGCCCACCTCGTGATCGAAGTTGAGGCCGAGCTGGTCGGGGTCCGACCAGCCCAGGGCGTTGATGGTGATATCCCGGGTCGGTGTGAATTGCCAGCCGTGGGTAAGGTTCGCAACAAAGGCCAGGGTGGTGCAGCAGGCCGGCGCCAGCGCGGTCGATGCACTGCCGTCATCGATGACCGTGCGCTGCGACTGGAGCTGCGCGACCGTGACGTTGGTTTCGGCGCCGTTGACATAGGTGTCCATACGGACGACGCCATCAAGCGGCAGGCTCAGCCCGTCGGTCACCAGTACCTGCCGCCCGGTCGTGGAGGGAATGGTGCCGAAATCGATATTGCGGAACTGCTCCAGTGTCAGGGTGCTGAGATCGAAGTCCCATATCGGGTCGTTGCTGGTGCGCTCGGTGCCCGGCAGCGGCCGGATGGTGCTCCCGGAGATGACCTGGTCGTAGTAGGTTTGCTCACAGCCACTGTTGCGGCTGACACAGTCGCCGGCGTTCAGGGCAGTGTAGAGCTCGACGGAAAGTGCCGTCAGCTCACCCTCGGTCTGGGAGCCCTCATTGAGATCGATGCTCCACCGGAATACCACCTGTTCGACAAATGGCACGGGCAAATCATTCAGTCCGCCCGGATCCTGCAAGGTCAGAGTGGTGATGTAATCGGTGGCATGGCTGCCGGCTGACGCAAGCGCCCACATCAAAAAGCCTGCCAGCCCCTGGCATACCCTGGAGAACGGTTTCATTGTTCGGCCCTGTTCGCTCTTCTTCTGTCGCCCGACGCGGGACTACACCACGTGCCGAGGAAGCGCCTCGCGTTGCCGGCAAGTCGCGAACCGGCCATATCCCTGAACCTGCGCGCGGCGCATCCATAGCAGTATAGTTGCGCTCGGGAAACCTGCTTTGAGAATTGTATTCGAGGTAAACGGAATTGCGACTGCGCGTTCGGGCTAGTCCGAAGGGTCCTCTGCGGTCGGCCAAACGGCTGCCAGGAACGCTGTGATGTCTGCGTTGGCACGGTCGTGGGCCGCCTCGTCGCGGCCCACGATATAGCCGTAGCCGACACAGTCCTTGAAGCGGAGGTTGCTGCTGAAGCGGGCCGTCACCTTCGTTTCCAGTGACGCGTCGGCCTGGTAATCAACCAGGGGCGCTCCATGAAGGTAGGGCCGGCCCTGCCTGTCGTAGGTCACTTCGCAACCGGAAAGATAGGGCGACTCTTCACTCATGGCCCGCGGCCGCTCCACTTCCCAGGCGTGGCCGACACCCTCGTAGACCCGGGCCGTGACGCTGGCGCCCAGTTCGCGAAGCTCCGTCTCCCGGCGGGTGCAGGCGGGCAGGTCGTTGGAGGCGTCTTCGGTGCCCCGCAGGGTCAGCAGGGGTGCGCCGGTGACTGCGGGTGACTGCAGGTCCTGGTAGCAGGGGCCATACACATCGATGTGCAGGCTGAATGGCGGGACGTTCCCGGCGAGCGCATCCCTGATGCGCTGGTCGGCCGCCAGCCGCGCCGCCATGCCGCCGTAGGAGAAACCGATGACGCCAATTCGCGACCCGTCGATCAGCGGGCTGCTCTCCAGCAGCGTGAGGGCTGAGTAGGCATCGGCGATCAGGTCGAACTCCGTGACCGCTGAGGTGCGAATCATGTAGTTCGAATCCGGCCCGAAACCCCGGGGCTGGTAGTACTCGATCACGAACGCGGCAATCCCCCGGTCGTTGAACCAGCGGGCATAGGCGTGCTCCCGGCCTGGCGCGATGCCGCCGCTGCCCGGCAGGATGACCATGGCGGGCACCGGGTTCTCGGCCGTCGCCGTTTCCGGGTAGCTCAGGTAGCCAAGTCCCGTGGTGGGCGGCGCCAGGGACAGATCGGTGAGAATAACTTCCAGGTCGTAGGGGCTGCGGCTGGGGAAATAGATCTCGCCGCGATCGTCGGCCGACAGACGGGTCTGCGGTGCGGGCCAGTCGGGATAGTCGGGCAGGGTATAGGCCACCAGCCAGGCGCGCGCCGTGGTAAACGTCAGCGCAACAGCCGCCAGCAGCATGACCATGGCCAACAGCAGCAGGTGCCGTTTAACGCGGCTTCTGGACGGCTCGTTCATGGAGCAGACGTTAACATGACCGGTAACCCGGCCGCGCGGTCAGCGGTTTAACAAACCGGCCTCTGACAGCTGCTGCGCGATCCCGCTTGCCATCACGCGGTATCCCTCGGCGTTGGGATGGATCTGGTCCGCACGCAGGTCCTCCTCAGACAGGACATCGGAGAACACGCTGTCGATCAGCAGGACGCCGGTGGAGTCGGCCAGCTGTGCATAGATGTCCGAGTCGGCGAGCGCGCCGGCGGTGGCGCGCAGGATCGACAGCCGCGGTACGGCCACCAGCACCGGGATCGCCCCGAAGGCCTGCACCTCCTCGATCATGACGCGCAGGTCAGCCGCGACGCGCTGCTCCGAGCGTTTACGCAGGAAGTCGTTTCCGCCCAGTTCGATGATCACCAGTTCAGGCTGGTGTTGCTCGAGCAGTGGCCCCAGGCGCCCGCGGGCTTCCCTGGCGGTATCTCCGGGAATTCCTGCATTGATGATTATCCACCCGCTGAGTTCGGTGAGGCGGCTGGGATAGTCCGCTCCCGGTCGGGCGCCGGTGCCATAGGTGACGCTGTCACCGAATGCCAGCACCACGGTGCCCGGGGGGAGCGGTTCATACTGCCGGGTCTCGCCGCATCCGGTCAGCACCAATAGAAGAAGTAGGGCGGTCCTCATCATCGGCTGGTCACCACCAGGTAGGCCAGGAGCGGTTCTTCACCCAGGCTGGCGATGCAATGTTCGAGGTCGGCGCGATAGTGGGCCGAGTCACCCGCTGCGACGTCACGTGTACTGTCGCCGGATGTGATGCGGGCCTGGCCCCGGGTTACCGTGAGCAGTTCACGGGTGCCCTCGTAGTGTGCGGCGCTGCGGAGCTCGGCACCGGGCGCGATGCGGAGCTCATAGAACTCGATGTTGCGCTCCATGTGCAGGGGCGAGAGGGTCCTTATCTGGCACTCCTCGTCGTTGCGGAACAGCATGTTGGGGTCGTCCCCGTGAACGACTTCTATGGAGGGCGCCGACCAGGGCTGGTCGACCAGCTCGCCGATGGTAATGCCAAAGGCCTGCGCTATCCTGAACGTAACGGCCAGGGTGGGGTTGGCTTTGCCGCGCTCGATCTGGCTGAGCATCGAGCGGCTGACGCCGGAGGCGGCCGCCAGTTCTTCCAGGGTCAGTGCGTGCTGTTTGCGCAACTCTGTCACCCGGCTGCACAGGGCCCTGGCGGCGTGGTCGTCGTCGGGCTGGGATGTGGCTCTGTTCATCATGGCGCTCAATCAGGTGGCTGAGGGCGGCGTTCCACTATAGTGGAAAAGTTTCTTGCAATCACTGGTGCTGAATTCTAGTATGCCGGACAGTTTTCCACCATAGTGAATTTCCCGGCATTAATACCCTGTCGAGGAAAGAAAGGTAAGTCTATGAAAGCGCTGGTAAAAAAGCATTCTGAGCCAGGTATCTGGCTGGAAGATGTGCCCGAGCCCGACCTGGGAATCAACGATGTCCTGGTAAAAGTGAAGCGCACTGCAATCTGCGGCACGGACATGCATATCTATAACTGGGACGCCTGGGCGCAGAAGACCATCCCGGTCCCCATGGTGGTCGGCCACGAGTTCGTCGGAGAGATCATCGAGGTGGGCACCAACGTCAACGACTGGCACCCGGGCCAGATCGTCTCCGGCGAAGGCCACCTGGTCTGCGGCCGCTGCCGCAACTGCATGGCCGGCCGCCGCCACCTCTGCAATCACACCAGCGGAATCGGGGTGAACAGCCCGGGTGCGTTTGCGGAATACATCGCCCTGCCCATGTCCAATGTCTGGGAGCACCGCCCCGGCATCGACCTGGACGTAGCCAGCCTGTTTGACCCGCTGGGCAATGCGGTGCATACGGCGCTGCAGTGGGACCTGCTGGGCGAAGACGTGCTGATCACCGGCGCCGGCCCTATCGGTGCCATGGCGGCGGCCGTCTGCCGGCACGGGGGCGCGCGCCACGTGGTCATTACCGACGTGAACCCCGAACGACTGGCGCTGGCCGCCACCCTCGGCGCTACACGCACCGTCGATGTCACGAAGGAATCCATCGAGGACGTGGCGGCTGAACTGGGCATGGCCGAGGGCTTCGATGTGGGCCTGGAGATGTCCGGCAACCCGCAGGCGTTTCGCGACCTGCTTGCCAACATGTGTCATGGCGGCAAGGTGTCCATGCTCGGTATTCCCGAGGGAGAGACCGCCATCGACTGGAACGTGGTCATCTTCAATATGCTGACCATCAAGGGAATCTATGGCAGGGAAATTTATGAGACCTGGTACAAGATGTCAGTGATGGTGGAGAACGGCCTCGACGTGTCGCCGGTGATTACCCACCGGCTGCCATTCACCGAATTCCAGCAGGGATTTGACGCCATGAAAGAAGGCTCCGCCAGCAAGGTGGTGCTGAACTGGGAACAGTAAAAGGAAGCAAGGCATGTACGGACAATTCAGGGATTACCTGGGCGCTGAGCTGGCATCGATCGAGGAGGCGGGGCTCTACAAGCACGAGCGGCTGATCACCACGCCCCAGAGTGCCCACGTCGGCGTGAAGACCAATGGCGAAGGCACGGAGGTCCTGAATCTCTGTGCCAACAACTACCTCGGCCTGGCCCAGCACCCGGAGGTGAACGCCGCCGCCGCGAAAGGCCTGGAGGAGTGGGGCTACGGCATGGCCTCGGTGCGCTTTATCTGTGGCACGCAGACCCTGCACAAGCAGCTGGAGGAGACAATCAGCACGTTTCTCGGCACCGAGGACACCATCCTCTATCCCTCCTGCTTCGATGCCAACGGTGGCCTGTTCGAAACCTTGCTGACCGCAGAAGATGCGGTGATCTCCGACGAGCTCAACCACGCCAGCATCATCGACGGGGTGCGACTGTCGAAAGCGCAGCGGTACCGCTACAAGAACAACGATATGGCGGACCTGGAGGCGCAGCTTCAGGCTGCTGATGCGGCGGGCGCGCGGTTCAAGATGATCACCACCGACGGCGTGTTCTCCATGGACGGCTACATCGCCCAGCTCGATAGGATTT
Organism: Halieaceae bacterium; assembly: GCA_965601975.1. Classification (GTDB taxonomy): domain Bacteria; phylum Pseudomonadota; class Gammaproteobacteria; order Pseudomonadales; family Halieaceae; genus JANQIO01. The sequence continues at coordinate 2,740,966 of OZ271856.1, read as the reverse complement.
GCGACCTCGCGGACCAGTATGGCGCCATCGTGCACTTCGATGACTGTCACGCCACCGGGTTCATCGGCGCGGGCGGCAAGGGCACCCACGAGTTCCGGGGCTGCATGGACCGCGTCGATATCGTGACCGGCACCCTGGGCAAGGCGCTGGGTGGTGCCAGCGGCGGTTTCACCGCCGCCCGCCGTGAAATTGTCGACCTGCTGCGCCAGCGTTCTCGCCCATACCTGTTTTCAAATACGGTGGCGCCGCCGGTCGTGGCCGGTGCTATCAAGGCGATCGAGCTGGTGTCCGAGTCCAGCGCATTGCGGGATCGGCTGGAGAGCAACACGGCCCAATTCCGTGAGGGACTGGAGCGGCTGGGATTCGAACTGCTGCCGGGGGAGCATCCCATTGTGCCGGTGATGTTGCACGATGCGGCGCTGGCGGCGAAGTTTGCCGACGCCATGCTCAAGCGCGGTGTCTACGTGGTAGCCTTCTCCTTCCCGGTGGTGCCGAGAGGCAAGGCGCGTATTCGCACCCAGATGAGCGCAGCCCTGACCCCGGATGACCTGGAACTGGCGATCGAGGCCTTCGGCGCCGTCAAGAAAGAACTCGGGATCTGAGGACCTGCGCGATGAATGAATCCATGCCCCTGCGAATTGACCTGGTATCGGATGTGGTGTGCCCCTGGTGCATCATCGGATATCGCCAGTTCCAGAAGGCGCTGGCAGCCCGGGAGGACCGCATCGAGCTGGAGCTGCACTGGCACGCCTTCGAGTTGAATCCGCAGATGCCCCCGGAAGGGCAGAATCTACGCGAGCACCTGGCCCAGAAGTACGGCACCACGCCCGAGCAAAGCCAGAAGGCGCGGCAGCGGCTCACGGATATCGGCACCGACCTGGGCTTTACCTTCAATTACACCGACGACATGAAGATGGTGAATACCTTCAATTGCCACAAACTCCTGCACTGGGCCGGTGAGCAGGGATGCCAGACCGAGCTGAAGGAAGCCCTGTTCAAGGCCTTCTTTACTGACGGCCAGGACGTCAGCGATGAGGGCACGCTGGTGTCGGTATGTGAGAGTGTGGGCCTGGACCCGGAAATGGCCCGCACGGTGCTGGCGGATGCGGCGGTGGGCCAGGCGGTACGGGAAGACCAGCGCCAGTGGATCGAACAGGGTATCCAGGCTGTGCCCACTTTCGTCATCAACGAACAGTACATGGTCCAGGGCGCCCAGGAGGCGGAAGCCTTCGGCCGCATGCTGGACCGGCTGCTGGAGCGCCACGCCGCTTGAGCTTGTCTTCGGCGGCGGCTAATCTCATAGGGTTATAAGAAAGCCGACCACACAGGCCCGCGATGCCAGCAAAGCGCTCACGCTACTCGTCAGGACGCTCCTCCAGACACGGGGAACTACTCGCCGAAATCGAATCCTCACCTGATGGCCCTCAGGTAGGCGCGTTTTTCGATTTCGACGGCACCGTCATCTACAGCTATTCCGCCATTCCCTTCATCCGCGAACAGGTGCGCCGCGGCCAGCTTGCACCGCGGGAGTTCATGGAACTGGCCGGGGCCATGACCAGCTTCGGGCTCGGCAACATGGGCTTTTCCGCCATGATGGTGGTGACATCGCAATTTATGCGCGGCCAGACTGAGGCGAGCTACGAAGAGTTCGGCGAGGATCTGTATACCCGTCAGCTGGCACGCCTGGTCTACCCGGAATCCCGTGCGCTGATCGAAGCACACCTGGCCAAGGGCCATACGGTGGCCATTATCTCTTCCGCCACCCGCTACCAGGTCGAACCGACCGCCCGGGATCTCGGTGTGGAGCATGTGAAGTGCACGCAGCTGGAGGTCGAAGACGGGGTTCTCACCGGCGGCGTGCTGCGCCCCACCTGTTTCGGTCACGGCAAGGTCATGGCGGCTGAGGAAGTCGCTGCGGAAACCGGCGCCGACCTCGACCAGTCCTTTTTCTATTCCGACAGCGACGACGACCTGGAACTATTGGAGCGGGTGGGCAAGCCGCGTCCGCTCAATCCCAATCGCAAGCTCACCGCCATAGCCGAAGAGCGGGATTGGCCCGTGCGCCGCTTCAAGAGCCGGGGCCGCCCCGGTTTTGCCGACTGGGCCCGATCCCTGGCGGCTACCGGCAGCCTGGTGACGGCCTTTGCCGCGGGCCTGCCCATCTGGGCTATCACCGGCTCCAAGCGCAGCGCCCAGAACTTCTCCTACTCGCTTTTCGCCGATACCGCGCGGGCCCTGATCGGCATGGACCTGAAGGTGCGCGGCGAGGAACACCTGTGGTCGCATCGCCCGGCAGTATTCATCTTCAATCACCAGAGCAAGGCGGATGTGGTCATTGCCGCGAGCCTGGTGCGGCGTGACCTGGCCGGAGTGGGCAAGAAAGAGATCAAGAAAATGCCGGTGCTTGGCCAGGTCCTCGAGTTCGGCGGGATGGTGCCGATTGACCGCGCCGACGCCAAGAGCGCAATCGAAGCCATGGAGCCCCTGGTGGATGCGATGCGAGTGGAGGGGCGCTCGGTATTGCTGGCACCGGAGGGTACGCGCACGGTGTCCCCGCGCCTCGCCCCGTTCAAGAAAGGCGCTTTTCACCTCGCCATGCAGGCGGGCGTGCCGATCGTGCCTATTGTGATTCACAACGCCCTGGATGTGGCGCCCAAGGGCGACTTTATTTTCCGCCCCGCCACAGTGCTGGTTGACGTTCTGGCGCCGGTGGACACCAGCGACTGGACCGCCGAGAACATGAACGCGCAGGTGGCGGAAGTGCGCGGCATGTACCTCGACGTGCTGGGCCAGGACGACAGCAAGCCGGCTCGGAAGAAGCCCGCGAAAACGAAGGCCGCGAGTAAGAAAGCCGTGAAGAAAAAGGCCGTGAAGAAGACCGCGGCGAAGAAGGCGGCTGCGAAGAAGAAGCCGGCAAGCAAAAAGCCCGCGGCAAATAAATCGGTAGCCAGGAAAGCGCCCGCGGCGAAGAAAGCGCCCGCGGCGAAGAAAAAGCCCGCGGCGAAGAAAGCGCCCGCGGCGAAGAAAAAGCCCGCGGCGAAGAAAGCGCCCGCGGCGAAGAAAGCGCCTGCGGCGAAGAAAAAGCCCACGGCGAAGAAAGCGCCCGCTGCGAAGAAAGCGCCCGCTGCGAAGAAAAAGCCCGCGGCAAAGAAAGCTCCCGCAGCTAAGAAGAAGCCCGCAGGCAGGAAAGCGCCCGCGGCCAAAAAAGCACCCGCGGCAAAAAAGCCCGCGCTTAAGAAAGCTGCCCGCCGCACCGGTACGGTCAAGCCCAAGAACGCAGGAACGCGCTCGTGACGGCCATGCCCATGCTGGCCGCGGGGCAGCAGGATGTACTGTTCATCATCGATGCGGCGCATCGGATCGAAGAGGACCTGTTGCGAAGCTGGCTCACAGAGCAGCAGAAAACTGCTGGATTCAGCGGCAACGCGCATGAGGTCGTCGTTCCCATCCTTCGCAGTCCGGAAAATATTCCCACACGTGCATTGGGCCAGGTGATGGACCTGCCCGCGACCACCCTGGTGGTTCCGGTGCGCGTGGCCTGGATGACCTCGGTGGAATACAAATCCGTGGAGCCGCGCCTGCGCGATTTGCTTCGCGGTAACCCCCGCAAACCCGGTGTAGGGCGCGCAAAACGCATCCTCAAGCGGCATCCCGAGCGGGTCCAGTGTGTCGCCGGTGATGGGGCGACCCTGGAAGAACTGCGACAACGCTATGTGCGCACCCGCGGCGAGGCGGCCAGTGCCAGTCAGCTCGCAGATTTCGTCGCCGGCCAGGCGGGCCTGGCCCTGGATATCGCCGAGCGGCGACTGCTGGGTGGGCGCTACAAGGTGCCGCGCCAGGTTGCCAAGAACCTGCAGGCCAGCCCGAAGTTTCGGGTTGGTGTGCAGCAGCTCAGCGCGGAGCTGGGGCGCCCGGTAGCAGACCTGCAGCGGGAATCCGCCGAAATCATGAAGGAGCTGGTGTCGATCCCGCAGACGTTCTGGCTCGACGTCATGGGCGTGCTCAACCGCAAGGTCATTTCCCTGGGCTACGAGACGGATATCGTCGTCGACGAGAAGGGGCTGGAGCGCATGCGGCAGATGACGCGGCAGTACCCGACGGCGCTGCTCTGGACCCACAAGACCCACGTCGACGGCTTCGCCATGCACTGGACGTTCTTCAAGAACGACTTCCCCGCGCCGCATATCCTGGGCGGGGTGAACATGGCCTTTGGCGGTCTCGGCTTCCTCGCGCGCCGGGCCGGGGCGATCTTTATCCGCCGCAGCTTCCAGGACAACCTGTTGTACAAGTACATCCTGCGCAGCTACATCGGTTACCTGCTGGAAAAACGCTTTCCACTGACCTGGGCGTTCGAGGGAACCCGCTCAAGGGTCGGCAAACTGATGCCGCCGCGCTACGGGCTGCTCAAGTATGTGATCGAGGCGGCTCATGCGGGAGATGCTGAAAACCTGCACATCATTCCCATTGCCATCAACTACGACCTGATTGGCGACGTGGCGGACTACGCGTCGGAGCAGGCTGGCGCCACCAAACAGCCGGAGTCCCTGCGCTGGTTCATCGGCTACCTGCGGGGTTTGCGTCAGCCCCTGGGCCGAATCTACATGGACTTTGGCGAACCGGTGGTGCTGGAGCGGGCGCCGCCGCCGGAAGACACGCTGGCCCTGCAGAAGGTTGCCTTCCAGGTTGGTGTCGAGGTCAACAAGGTCACGCCGATTACCCTCCCGTCCCTGGCCACCATGATCCTGCTGGGTGCCGCGCCCCGGGCCCTGACCCGGGATGAGTTGGTCCGGGAAATGGACTCGCTGGTGGAGTGGGCCCGCAAGCGGAACATCCGCATGACCAGCGACTTCGACCCGGAAAACCGGGAGGCCCAGGAAAACCTCGCGGAAACCATGGTCAGCAACGGGCTGGTCACGCGCTACGACGGCGGCCCGGAGCGGGTCTACGCGATTACCTCGGACCAGGACGGTATCGCCAGCTACTATCGCAACACCACGATTCACCACTTCGTGAACAAGGCCATCATCGAGCTGACCATGCTCAAGCTGGCCCAGTTCAACTCCAGCTCGGTAGAGGGTTTCTGGGAAGAGGCCGACCGACTGCGGGACCTGTTCAAGTTTGAATTTTTCTATGCGCCCACCGCGGAGTTCCGCGACGACCTGCGCAAGGAGCTGGCGCATTACGACGCCGACTGGGAGACGCGACTCGCCGAGGAGACCGGCTTCGCCCAGCGCATCATGGGTGAGTATTTTCCGCTGGTGGCGCACTCGACCCTGCTGCACTTCGTGGACGCCTACCGGGTCGTGGCGGACGTGCTGGCCCTGCAGGCGGACGATGCCGACGTGGAAGAGAAAGAGTGCGTCAACCAGGCCCTGGCCTACGGCCGGCAGGCCTACCTGCAGCGGCGTATCAGCAACCAGTCGTCGATCGGCAAGCTCCTGTTCCAGAACGGCTGGAAGCTTATGGACAACCGCGGCCTGACCCGGGGCGGTGGCGCGGACATCGGTGAAAGGCGCAAGGCCATGAGCCAGGACCTGCGCGAACTGGCGCACCGCATCGACATCGTACGCACGTTGGCTCTGCCGAGGTAAACATGCAGCAGTTGAGTCCACAGGACGCCCAGTTCCTGTACATGGAGACGGAAAACAACCTGACCCATGTCACCAGTATCACGATCTTTGACCCGAGCACCGTGCCCGGCAAGAAAGTCGTGCGCTTCAAGGACATCATTGCCCACATCGGAGAGCGCCTGGCGCTGAATCCCATGCTGCGCAGGAAGCTGGTCAAGGTTCCCCTGGAGCTCGACTATCCCTACTGGGTGGACGATGAGTACTTCGACCTCGAGTACCACATGCGCCACGGCCGCCTGCCGGTTCCCGGTGACTGGCGTCAGTTCTGTATCCATATGGCGCGCTACCATTCCCGCCCGCTGGACATGAACAAGCCCCTCTGGGAAATGTACGTGGTGGAGGGCCTGGACGCGGTCGAGGGCTTTCCACCCGGCTGCTACGCGGTATGCATCAAGGTGCACCACGCCGCGGTGGACGGTGCCTCCATGATGCGCTTCCTGCTGTCGATCGTGGACATCGACAACAAGGGCACGCCGGTCATGGAGTTGGATGTGCCCGAGGACGAGGAGAGCCCCAGGCCTAGCCTGCGCGATATGGCGCGCCGGGCCGCCGGCAACAACCTGCGTTCACCGGTGCGTATTGCCGACGCCCTGCTCAGGAATACGCCGGGGCTCTACGAGGTCGCGCGCAAGCGCCTGCGCGGTCGACGGGCACCGGGCAGCGCGGTGCCCATGACCCGCTTCAATCGCAAGGTGTCACCCCACAAGATGTTCGATGCGGTGACCTTCCCGCTGGACGACCTGAAGGCCATGCGCAAGCTGGTGCCGGGAAGCACGGTCAATGACGTGGTGCTTGCCATCTGTTCCGGCGCACTGCGCGAGTACCTGGTGCATCACGGGGAACTGCCCACAGAACCCCTGGTGGCCTGGGTGCCGATCAACAAGCGCTCGGATGACGCGGCGGAGGCGCCGGGCAACAACATCACGGCCATGACCACGTCCATCCACACGGGCGAGCCCGACCCGGTCGCGAGACTGGAGCAGATCTACGAGTCGACTCGCCAGAGCAAGGAGGCGAAGTCCGGCGTATCTGCACGGGTCATGACCGATCTCACCCAGCATGTGCCGGCGGCGACCCAGGTGCTGGCCAGCCGCCTGATCCTGCAGGCCAGCGAGTCGGTCAGGGTTTGTAACCTGTTTGTGTCCAATGTGCCGGGCCCACAGTTCCCGCTGTACATGAACGGCGCACGGCAGGTGGCCAGCTACGGCATGGCGCCGCTGGCGGACGGCATGGGCCTGTTTATCGCCACACCGAGCTACGACGGAAAGATGGTGTTCAACGTCATCTCCAGCCGGGAGATCATGCCGGATATCCGATACTTCATCGAGTGCCTGGAAAACAGCCACGCTGAACTGATGGCCCGGTGCAAACCGGCCGGACGTAAAGCGGCCGCAAAGAAGAAACCGGCTGCGAAGAAGAAAGCGCCGGCGAAGAAGAAAGCAGCACCCAGGAAGAAAGCAGCACAAAATAAGAAAGCGGCACCCAAGAATAAGAGGAAATAGCATGCAGTTAAGAGTCGGCCTGCTGGGAGGCGGGTCATGGGGTACCACCGTGGCCTCTGTAGTGGCGCGCAATACCGACGTGGTGCTGTGGGCACGGGACCAGGACACGGTCGCGCAGATCAATGACGAGCACCGCAACGAAAAGTACCTTCCGGGTGCGAAGCTGCCCGCAAACCTGCGGGCGACGGGTGACCTCGCAGAGGCGGTGGCGAACGTGGACGTGCTCATCATGGGGATTCCCTCCCAGGGTTTCCGGGGCGTGCTCGAACAGGTGAAGCCGCACCTCCGCGCCTGGGTGCCGGTGATCAGCCTGACCAAGGGTCTGGAGCTGGACACCCGCATGCGCATGACCGAAATCATCCAGGAAGTGTTGCCGGGACACCCGATCGGAGTGCTGACCGGTCCGAACCTGGCCCGGGAGATCGCCGGCGGGCAGGCCGCCGCCAGCGTGGTCGCCATGGAAGACGAGATCATCGTGCGGCAGTTGCAGGCTCTGTTCAGTTCGGGCCTGTTCCGCGTCTATACCAATGACGATGTGGTCGGCTGTGAGCTTGGCGGTGTCCTCAAGAACATCATCGCCATTGCGGTGGGCATGGGAGACGGGCAGGGCGCCGGCGACAACACGCGCTCGGCGCTGATCACCCGTGGCCTCGCCGAAGTCACGCGCCTGGGAGTGGCCATGGGCGGCCGCGCCGAAACCTTTGCCGGCCTTGCCGGCATGGGCGACATGATTGCCACCTGCACCAGCCCCCAGAGCCGCAATCGGCACGTCGGGGTGGAGCTTGGAAAAGGCCGCCATATCGATGAGATCATCGAGGAGATGACGATGGTGGCGGAGGGCGTCAAAAGCGCGCCCGCGGTGATGGCGCTGGCCGAGGCGCATGCGATCGATATGCCGATTGCCAGGGATGTCTTCCAGGTGGTCAGCGGCAACCGGACCGCACGCCAGGCCTTTCGCGGTTTGCTGCGGGTTTCTCCGGGCGCGGAATCGGAGCCGGGTTGATGCAGCACAGGGAAGACAATTTCAAGGGCGCGCGGGGCGCCCAGATTCACTACAAGATGTGGCTGCCTGACTGGGACCCGCGGGCCCTGATTATCGTGGTGCACGGCGCCGCGGAACACAGCGGGCGCTACCGTCGCTTTGCCGAGCATTTCCTACAGTACGGGTATGCCACCGCGGCCCTCGACCATGTGGGTCACGGTCACTCAGAGGGCCAGCGCGGACACGTGGACCGCTTTTCGGACTACATCGAGAGCCTGGACCACTTTGTGCAGCTGCTGCGGCAGGAGTATCCCGGCCTGCCGCTGGTGTTGCTGGGGCACAGCATGGGCGGACTGATTTCTACCTGCTACCTGCTGCAGAACCAGCAGGACTTCGTCGGCTGCGTGCTGTCCGGCCCGGCCATCAAGACCGACCTGGAGCCGCCCTGGTGGCAGCGGCTGCTGATCCAGTTCTTTGCTGCGGTGGCGCCGCGCATGGGTGTTCTTCAGCTGGACGCCAACGGCGTCAGCCGCGACCCGCTGGAAGTGCAGGAATATCTCGACGACCCGCTGGTGTATGGCGGCAAGCTGTCGGCGCGCAAGGTATCCGAGCTGTTCGCCGCGATGCAGTGGGTGCAGGAAGAGGCCGCCAACATCGAGCTGCCCATGCTGCTGATGCACGGCGAGGCGGACACGCTGACGGCGCCATCGGGCTCACAGTACCTGTATGACCACATCAGCTCTACGGACAAGACCCTGAAGCTCTACCCTGGGCTATACCATGAGATTTTCAACGAGCCGGAGCGCATGCAGGTGTTCAATGACCTGCAGGCCTGGCTCGATGCGCGCCTGGACCGGCGCGGGATGAGCACGCCTGAGACCGAATTCGACGGCTACATTCTCTATGGGTCCGAGTTCTCCTACTACAGCGGCAAGGCCCGTGCTTACCTGCGCTACAAGGGCCTGCCCTTTGAAGACCGGGTGGCAACGCGCAAGGTCTACAAGGAAGTCATCCTGCCCGGGGTGGGCGCGCCCATCGTGCCCGTGCTGGCCGCGCCCGAGGGGGAACTGGTCCAGGACACAACGGACATCATCGACTTTCTTGAGCAGCGACACCCCGAGCCCGGTGTCTACCCTGAAGGCCCCTGCCAGAAACTGGTGGCCCTGATGCTGGAACACTACGGCGACGAGTGGCTGGTCATACCCGCCATGCACTATCGCTGGAGTGTGCTGGACGAGCAGTACGATTTCATCATGGGAGAGTTTGGTGCCATGAGCGCCCCGGACGAGAGCCGCAAGAACCAGATTGCCATCGGTGAAAAGACCTCGGCGCCGTTTCGCGGCAGTATCGGTCCCCTCGGAATCAGCGAGGCGACCATACCCGCCATCGAGGCCGGCTACCTGACGCTGCTCGACCAGCTGTCAGCCCACTTTGCCCAGCATCGCTACCTGCTGGGGGATCGCCCCTGCATTGCCGACTTCGGTTTTATCGGCCCCCTGTATGCGCATCTCGGCCGGGATCCGGTCCCGAAACAGATCATGGAAAAGCGAGCGCCGGCGGTATACGGCTGGGTGCAGCGTATGATGGACCCGCCGGGCGACTACGGGGACCTGCTGCCTGACGACGAAATTCCCGACACACTGATCCCGGTGCTGGAGACCCTGTGCCGCGACTTCCTGCCCGACGTGCGGGATGTGGTGGCCCAGAACGCCGCCTACCTCGATGCGCACCCGGGAGAGAATATTCCCCGTCACCTGGGCATGCACCCGTTCCGTACGGGTGACGCTGAGGGACAGCGGGTCGTGCACAGCTACTCCCAGTGGATGTTCCAGCGTGCCTGGGATCACTATCACAACCTGACCGGCGAGGCGCGGGACGCGGCAGATGTGCTGCTGGAACGGATCGGTGGGCTTGAAGCACTGCAGGCGCCCCTGCCGCACCGGGTGCGACGCCAGCCAGGGCAGCTGGAACTGGTGGAAGAACTTTCCTGAAGGAGTACATGCCATGACCGAATACACCGCGATCCAGGTCGAGCGCGGGAATATCCGCAACGCCCGTGTCCAGCACCTGCCACAGCGTGACCTGGAGGAGGGCGAGCTGCGGGTTGCCATCGACAAATTTGCGCTCACCGCCAACAACGTCACCTACGCGGTGGCCGGTGACATGATCGGCTACTGGCAGTTCTATCCCGGCGACGAGGCCTGGGGACACGTGCCGGTCTGGGGCATGGGCAACGTGGTGGAGTCGGCGCATCCGGGGGTTCCTGTCGGCGAGCGCCTGTACGGATTCTTTCCCATGGCCAGTCACACCATTTTGAAAGTGGGTGATCCCGCAGCCCAGTACCTCACCGAAGTCAGTCCCCATCGGCTGGAGCTGCCCGGCACCTACAATATGTACCGCCGCACGGCCGCGGAACGGCAGGAGCTGCAGGACATGGAAGAGCAGCGCTGCCTGCTGTTCCCGCTGTTTGCCACCTCCTATCTGCTGTATGACTACCTGGTGGACAACGAACTGTTTGGCGCCGGCCAGGTCTTGCTGGGCTCCGCTTCATCGAAGACGGCTTTCGGGCTCGCCTCGCTGCTGCACGGCGACCCGGGTGTGACGGCTCAGGTCGTGGGCTTCACGTCGCCGGGCAACCGGGAGTTTGTGGAAGCACTGGGTAGTTACGACCAGGTCATCTGCTATGGCGACGAGTCGCAGCTGGACGCTGCGACGCCGGCCGCCTACGTGGACATGTCGGGTGACGCCGGACTGACCACGCGGGTGCACGAACACTTCGGCGACGGTTTGAAAGAGAGCTGCGCCGTGGGCGCTACCCACTGGGAGTCTTTCGGCGAAACCCCGGAGCTGCCCGGGCCCAAGCCGGAGTTCTTCTTCGCACCGGCGCAAATCGCCAAGCGCGATGCGGAGTGGGGCCCCGGTGTCGTCATGGGGCGAGCGACTGACGCGGTAATAGGCGTCGCCGGGCAGGTTGCGGGGCAGATCAGCATCGAACACATCGATGATGCTGAAGCCGCCGCGGCCGCCTGGTGCGACCTGGTCGACAACAGGGTCAGCCCCAACCGCGGCCTGATCGCCAGCGTCCGGCCCAGGCCAACGCCCCCGTGAGATCTATGCCTGGCTGACCGTTACCCGGCCCGCGGCGGCATCCAGAAACAGGGCTTCCAGGTCCTCCGCCTGCACCGGGCCCGCATTGGTGGGGGTGGAAGGATCGGCGAAGGCGCGTTGGCCGATGTCGGCGGCATCGTCGGTGGTGATACCCAGCTCACCAAGGCTCTCGGGAATGTCGAGATTCCGGCAAAACGCCTGCAGGTGGCCTACCAGGTCAGCGGTGGTCTCGCCCTGCAGACCCAGGGCCGAGCACAGGGCGGGAACCCTCGACTCCAGGTAGCGTGCGTTGCGCGCGACGCCGTAGGGCATAATCACCGCGTTGGCGAGCCCGTGGTGGGTGCCGTACAGGGCGCCGAGAACATGGGAGACCGAATGGATCGATCCCAGCCCTTTCTGGAAAGCGGTAGCGCCCATGGACGCCGCCACCAGCATATGACCCCGGGCCTCGAGATCGTCGCCTGCGGCCACCGCCTGCGGCAGCCATTTCAACACCATGCGCATGGCCTCGATGGCAATGCCCTCCGCCATGGGATGGTAGCCGGGCGCGCACCAGGCCTCCAGGGAGTGCACGAAGGCGTCGACCCCGGTCCAGGCGGTGATGTTTGCCGGCAGCCCCGTGGTCAGCTCGGGATCTGAGATCACAATGGACGGCAGCATGCGGGGATGGAACAGGATTTTCTTGCTGCGCGCCTGCTCGTCCAGGATCACCGCGGCGCGCCCGACCTCGGAGCCGGTGCCCGCTGTGGTGGGGATGGCAATGATCGGAACGATCGCTTGCGCGTCGGCTCGGGTCCAGTTGTCGCCGACGTCCTCGAAATCAAACAGGTCCCGCGACTGCCTGGCGGCGAGGGCAATGGACTTGGCCGCATCCAGCGCCGAACCGCCGCCCAGTCCGATCACCCCGTCACAGTCGTTCTCCAGGAAACGGGCGATGCCTGTATCGACATGACGCCCCGCGGGATTCCCGTCGACGTCGCTGTGAAAGGCGTCACCCAGCCCGGATTCAGACAGTATTGCGCGCGCCCTGGCCACAAACGGCAGTTCGGCGAGACCTCGATCCGTGACCAGCAGGGGCCGCGACAGCGACAGTTGCCTGCAGGCGGCGGGGAGTTCGTCCAGGCGGCCATTGCCGAACCACATGCGGGTCGGGAAGTTCCAGTTGCTGTGAGGCAACATCAGATGATCTCGAAGTAACGCTGCAGCTGCCAGTCGGTCACCGCCTTGCGCTGCTCGGATTCCTCCCACTCGCGGGTGTAAGCGTAGTGCTCGACAAACTCCTCGCCGAACAGCTCCCGCGCGGCAGCCGAGCGGCGCAGGCGTCCCGCCGCCTCGGTCAGCGTCGCGGGAAGCTGCAGCGCCTTTGGAAAACGCCCGCTGTAGGCGTCACCGGCGAAAGGCTCGGTGGGTTCCTGCTTGTTCTCGATGCCCCAGAAACCGGAGCCGAAGGCAGCGGCGAGGGCCAGGTAGGGGTTGATGTCAGCGGCGGCAATCCGGTACTCGACGCGCTGCGCGGACGGGCTGCCGGGAATCGCACGCAGCGCGCAGGTGCGGTTGTCGATGCCCCAGCTGGCGGCCGTTGGTGCCCAGAAGCCCGGTACCAACCGGGTATAGCTGTTGCAGCTGGCGGCGACCAGGCAGAGAAGCTCGGGCAGCAGTTTCTGTTGCCCGCCGATGAACCAGCGCATGGTGTCGGACATGTTGGCGGCCCTGTCCGGGTCGTGGAACACCGGATCGCCGGCCTCGTTGGTGAGCGAGAGGTGCAGATGCCCGGACTGGCCGGGATAGTCCGATGACCAGCGTGCCATGAACGTGGCCATCAGGCCCTGCTGCTGGGCCAGTACCTTGGTGAATGTCTTGAACAGCACCGCGTTGTCGGCGGCGCGCAGGGCGTCGGAGTGGGTCATTGCCGCCTCCAGCACCCCGGGGCCCGTTTCCGTGTGCAGCCCCTCCAGCGGCATGCCCATGTCGGAAGCCATCGACAGCAGCTGGTGATACAGTTCCGCATGGGTGGAGTTGCGCAGGACCGAGTAGCCGAACATGCCAGGCGTCATCGGTTCCAGGTCCCGGTAGCCCTTGCTGCGCAGGCTGTCGGGGGTTTCGTCGAACAGGAAGAATTCGAACTCGGCGGCGGCGTGGGCGCTGAAGCCGAGGTCGCGGCCGCGCGCCAGCACCCGCTTCAACAGCGAACGCGGACAGACAGAGGCCGCCTTGTCCTCGGCAAAGTCGGCCAGGAACAGGGCGCTCTGGTGATCTTCCAGGGGCAGTGCCCTACAGCTGGCGGGATCGATTCGGGCCCAGGCGTCGGGGAAGGCAGTGCGCCAGCCGGTGTAGGAGTCCTCGGCGTAGAGCTCATCGTTGGTGTCCCAGCCGAAGATCACGTCGCAGAACCCGAATCCCTTGTCGAGGGCCGAGAGGAACTTGTCGCGGCTGACATACTTGCCGCGCAGGACGCCGTCCAGGTCGGTCACCGCCAGCTTGATGTTGTCGAAGCCGGTTTCCTGGAGGTAGGCACGGGCGGAATCGTTGTCAGTGACGTTTCTGGGGTCCATGGGAAAATCCTTGTGCCTGGAACGGGGCTTCTCGCTATCATAGACAGATGCTCGATACCCGACCACTGCTCCTGGAAACCGACTTTCCCCCCATACGCCGGCAGGTGATCTCCACCCTGCAGGTCAACCTGGGCTACCGCTGCAACCTGAGCTGCGTGCACTGTCATGTAAACGCAGGGCCTACCCGCACCGAGGAAATGACCGGGGAGACCATCGACCAGCTCATCGAGCTGCTGCACCAGCTGCGCCCGCAGACCCTGGACCTGACCGGCGGCGCACCTGAACTCAATGAACACTTCCGGCGCCTGGTGTTTGCCGCCCGTGAGCGGGAGATCGACGTGATCGACCGCTGCAACCTGACCATCCTGCTGGAGCCCGGCCAGGAAGATCTCGCCCAGTTTCTCGCCGACCAGGGCGTGACAGTGACCGCGTCGCTGCCCTGCTACCTGGAGGAGAACGTGGAGCAGCAGCGGGGCAAGGGAGTTTACGACGACAGCATCCGCGCCATCCGCCTGCTCAACGAACTTGGCTACGGCCGCGACGAACGCCTGCAGCTCAACCTGGTCTACAACCCGGTGGGACCGGTCCTGCCGCCGCCCCAGGCGAGCCTCGAGGCCGACTACAAGCGCGAACTGTCGGAGCGCTTCGGGATCGTCTTCGACCAGCTATACACGATCACCAATATGCCGATCAGCCGCTTCGGGGCGGTGCTGCTGTCCCAGGGACAGTACACCGACTATATGGCGCTGCTGCGAGAGAATTTCAGTGAGGAGAACCTGGCAACCGTCATGTGCCGCAGCCTCCTCAGCGTCGACTGGCAGGGCTACCTGTTCGATTGTGACTTCAACCAGATGCTGGATATCCCGGTGCTGGCCAGCGACGGCCGGCGCCACATCCGCGACCTGCTGCAGGACGATTCACTGGCCACTGCCCCGATAGCGACGGGCGAACACTGCTACGGCTGCACCGCCGGGCAGGGCAGCAGCTGCGGCGGCGCCCTGGAGAGTTGAACACCGGCACGCCCAGGCTGAGCCTGGTCATCCCCGTACTGAACGAAGCCGCGGTGCTGCCGGACCTGCTGGCGCAGCTCTCCGCGTGGAGACCGGTGGCCGAAATCATCCTGGTGGACGGCGGCAGCGAAGATGACAGCCGGGTGCTGGCCGAGGGCCGCGTGGATCAATTACTGCAGAGCGCCCCGGGACGCGCTCGCCAGCAGAATGCCGGTGCCGCCGTCGCCTGTGGTGACTACCTCGCTTTTCTGCACTGCGATACCGCCCTCACCATTTCGCCACAGGAATTTGTAGACGCGCTGGAGGATCAGCCGTCGTGGGGCTTCTTCCAGGTGTGTCTCAGTGGCGACGACTGGCGCTTCCGCATCATCGAACGGTTTATGAGCTGGCGATCCCGCTGGACCCAGGTCGCCACCGGCGACCAGTGCCTGTTTGTATCGCGCGCGCTTTTCGAATCACTGGGCGGTTTTGCTGATATCCCCCTGATGGAAGATGTGGAGCTGAGCAAACGGCTGCGCCGGCGGGCCTCGCCGCGGATGCTCACACCGCCGGTGGTGACATCGAGCCGGCGCTGGGAACAGCGCGGCGTGCTGCGCACAGTGCTGCTGATGTGGTCCCTGCGGCTGCGCTACTGGCTGGGCGCGGCCCCGGCAGGATTGTCGAAGTCCTGGCATGACCACTGATTTCGTAATCGCGCAGCTGGCCCGGGAACCGGTACCCGGAAAGGTCAAGACACGCCTGCTGTCGGCGCTGTCGCCACAGCGGGCCGCGGCCCTGCACGCCGCGATGGTGTTGCGCACTGCCGGCCGGCTCAGCGAGGCCGGCCCCCTGCAACTGTGGGTGGCCGGTGACGTCGGCAACCCGCTGTTCCAGGAGTGCCTGGATGCCGGTGCGAGCAGCCTGCATCCACAGCCCGGCGGGGACCTGGGGGCGAAAATGCAACATATCGCCGCGGCGGGCCTGGACTCTCATGAGCGGGTGATCCTGGTGGGGAGTGATTCGCCCGAGCTGGACGCGGACTATGTGCTCCAGGCGGTGAGGGCGCTGGACGCGGTCGATGTCGTGCTGGGCCCGGCGCTGGATGGCGGCTATGTTTTGCTGGGACTGAAGACCCTGTGCCGGGAACTGTTCGCGGATATGCCCTGGGGCAGCAATGCGGTGCTCAGGCTAAGTGTTGAAGCGCTGGAGGAGACGGGTCGCAGCTACCGGCTGCTGGATGCAAGGCAGGATATCGATCGGCCCGAAGACCTCCGGCATCTGCCGGAAGACCTGGACTGGTAGTTTGCCGCGCGGCCGCCTCAGGCGGTGGCCGAGGCTTCCCCCAGTTCATCGCCGCTAGCCGGATTCGTGCGCTCGTACAACAACCAGGCAATCGCCGTGCAATAACTCAGGTTCGTCTGCAGCTCCTTGTCAGGGTCGCTGAGGAAGGCGCGCTGGCTTGCCAGCCCCCGCACGCGCGAGGCGAGGTCGGGGTTGAAGGCCAGGTGCTTGTCCCAGATATCGCGATGCTGGCCCGGCGTGATGTGGAAGATGCCGAGGCCGTCCTGGCGAGCTGAGAAGAGTCCGAGTTCGGGAGCATTGGTTGCGGCGGAGAGCAGGAATTGTTCAGCGGCAGTACTCCACACCCCAAGGTACTTGAGGGTGGGTTGGATAACCTGGTCCTTCAGGTGTTCCGCTGTCACATACATAGCCTCTGTCCTGTTCAGGAAAGCCTTACTCGCTATGGTCGTGGTGGGTAAATCCCACCTGCTCGGCTTGGCTTTTTCGCCCGCTCGGGTACCGAAATACCTTCACTAAGCAGCCTGTACCGGCTTGTTTTAATTATTTTCAGAATTTAAGCACAGGTTTCCTATTAAGCCAATAGAAATAGGGACTTATACCAGTTTTCTTATATGAATTTTTAACGACAAATACGCTAGTTGTCGCTAACCGCCTGACAGCTTCACGGTATAACCGCGGCGCTCCAGTTCCTGCTTGCAGAGCTCGCGGGCGTCGCCCTGGATCTCGATGGTTTCTTCCCGCGTGCTGCCGCCGACGCCACAGCGCTTCTTGAGCTCCTTCGCCAGGGCCTTGAGTTCCGGTGGCGGCAGGGGGATACCCTCGATCACTGTCACAGCCTTGCCACCGCGACCCTTGGTTTCCCGGCGTATGCGCACGACGCCGTCGCCGCTGTAGGCGGGTCTCGCCTTGCCGCAGACGCAGTCCGCCACCGCCCGGTGGCACTGGGGACAGAGCCTGCCACTCTTGGTGGAATAGACCGGACGACTATTGGAACGCTTGGATGGCATGGGGGACTCTCTGCTTGTGGCACCGGTATAATAGCGGCCCCGCAATCAGGGCTGAAGCATCATGGAACAAGACATCGCCGGCGGCGAGGCGACGGCGCTCGAGAAAAAGCTGGCCGCCCTGGAAGAGCAGGTGGTCGAACTCCAGACCCAGCTGGCGTTCCAGGAGCAGACGATTTCCGATCTCAATGACGCGCTCAGCGCACAGCAGCAGGACCTGGCAACGCTGCAGCGTCAGTGGACCCTGGTACAGGAGCGCTACGAGAGCCTGCAGGCCCAAATGGCGGACAAACCGGAACAGGAAAAGCCGCCGCATTACTAGCGGGGTGACTCAGCCCAGGGTTTCGACGTCCTCTGCCTGCGGCCCCTTGTCGCTGTCAGCGACGACAAAGGAAACACGCTGACCGTCGCGCAACTGCTTGCGCCCGCGGTGGGGTCCGCGAATCGAGCGGAAGTGGACGAAGATCTCCTCACCATTGTCGCGGCGGATGAAGCCGAAACCCTTGCTGACATTGAACCACTTGATTTCACCTTCTTCGCGATTGTCGTCAGCGGCGGGCGCTGGCGCAGCGGGCTGGTCAGGCCTCTGCCTGCCACCACCCGGCAGTGCACCCAGCAACGGCGAGGCACAGCATCCCGCCAGTACCACTGTGGCCAGGGCCGCGGGTTGCGCGGTGAGATTGAATGCCAGTATCACCGCGGTCACGGCGATGGCCGCCACGAGGCTGATCGTCAGTTGCAGGAGTAGGCTCATTGGGAAAAGGCCGGCAAAAAAGAGAAACGACGCTATGACGCCAGGGTTATCAGCCCACTGGTGCCGATTTTGACAAACCCTGGCGCGGTGTCCCGCGCCCGGGCCGTGTTGCTGCGGTGGCCGGGACCGTCCCGGCCGGTACCTCGTTGCGTGTGGCGTTCAGCCCACGCGGTCAGGAGACCTTGGCGACGTCTTCCGCCTGCAGGCCCTTGGGGCCTTCCACCACGGTGAATTCGACTTGTTGTCCTTCATTCAGGGTGCGGTAACCGTCCCCCTGGATAGAACGAAAATGAACGAAGACATCTTCGGTGCTGCCTTCGCCCCGGGTGATAAAGCCGAAACCCTTGGCGTTGTTGAACCACTTAACAGTGCCCGTTACCCGATCACTCATACCACTTTTCCTCGACGTTGTAGCCAGTTCTTCGTTGTTATATCCAGCGACGGTACAGCTTTGGTTATTATCCGCTGCCGGAACTTGTAATCTCGTCATCGAGGTGCCGGCCTTTCGACCGGACTTGCGCCCCTTCCTTTGCCTTTGGGACGCCTCCATTTTTTTCCTGGCGGGTTTCCCGCTCAGTTCTACAGCTGGCGCAGCTCTTCTACCTGTTGCTGGAGTTTATCCAGCGACTGCTGCAGGCCGAGCATTTTCTGGCGTTCTTTCTCGACGACCTCTTTGGGGGCCTTGTCGACGAATGCGCTGTTGGAAAGTTTGCCCTGAACTTTCGCGAGCTCTTTCTCCAGCTTGTCGATTTCTTTCGCCAGTCTCGCCAGCTCTGCTTCCGGATCGATCAGGCCTGCCATGGGTACCAGGATTTCCAGGTCGCCAACCAGCGCCGCGGAGGCGGGTGGTGCGTCTTCATCCTCTGACAGGAAACGGATATCGGAAAGCTTTGCCAGCTTCTTCAGGTATTGCTCGTTCTCTTCCAGCCTATTCTTATCTTTATTGTCGCCATTGCGCAGCAGCACGCTGATTTCCTTGCCGGGCGGTACGGACATTTCGCCGCGGATATTACGTACACCGACAATGACGGATTTGAGCCATTCTATATCTGCCGTCGCAGAACTGTCTATTTTTTTGTCCTCCGCCAGCGGGTAGGGCTGCAGCATGATCGTCGCGCCCTCGCGGCCCGCCAGCGGCGCAATGCGCTGCCAGATTTCCTCGGTAATAAAAGGCATCAGCGGATGCGCGAGCCGCAGTGAGGCTTCCAGCACACGGATCAAAGTGCGTCGCGTGCCTGTTTTCAAAGCGTCGCTGGCGCTGTCGTCCCAGAGCACCGGCTTGGACAGTTCCAGGTACCAGTCGCAGTACTCGTTCCAGATGAAATCGTAGATCGCCTGGGATGCCAGGTCGAAACGATAGTTGCCGATAGCTTTCTCGACCTCGGCTTCGGTCTCCTGCAGGCGGCTGATGATCCAGCGATCGGCGAGGCCCAACTCAAAGGGTTCGTCGGCGGCGCCGCAAGCTTGCTCTTCACAGTTCATCAGCACGTAGCGGGATGCGTTCCAGATCTTGTTGCAGAAATTCCTGAAGCCCTCGATGCGCCCGATATCGAACTTGATATCGCGGCCGGTGGACGCCAGCGAGTAATAGGTGAAGCGCAGCGCGTCGGTGCCGTAGGCGGCGATGCCGTCGGGAAAGTCCTTGCGGGTCATCTTCTCGATCTTCGCCGCCAGCTGCGGCTGCATCATGCCGGAGGTGCGCTTCTCGACCAGCGACTCCAGGTCGATGCCGTCAATCAGGTCGATGGGGTCGAGTACGTTCCCTTTCGACTTCGACATCTTCTGTCCGTGACTGTCCCGCACGAGGCCGTGCACGTAGACCTTGTGGAAGGGCACTTCCTTGCGGAAGTGCAGGGTCATCATGATCATCCGAGCGACCCAGAAGAAGATGATGTCGAAGCCCGTCACCAGCACGCTGCTGGGATGGAAGGTCTTCAGCTCCTCGGTTTCCTCCGGCCAGCCCAGGGTGGAGAAGGTCCACAGGGCAGAGGAGAACCAGGTGTCCAGCACATCCTCGTCCTGCTCAAGGGCGAGGCCCGCGTCGAGCCCGTACTTCTCGCGCACGGTGTCTTCATCGGCGCCAACGTAGATGTTGCCGTCGGCGTCGTACCACGCCGGGATGCGATGACCCCACCAGAGCTGCCGGGAAATGCACCAGTCCTGGATGTCCCGCATCCAGGCGAAGTAGGTGTTTTCCCACTGCTTCGGCACGAACTCGATGTCGCCGTTTTCCACGGCTTCGATGGACGGCTTGGCGAGGGTCTTGGCGTCCACGTACCACTGCTGGGTGAGGTAGGGCTCGATGACCTGGTGGGAGCGATCCCCGCGCGGCACCTTCAGGGTGTGGTCCTCGATTTTCTCCAGCAGGTCCAGCGCCTGCAGGTCCTCGACCACCTGCTTGCGCGCGTCGAAGCGATCCAGTCCCCTGTAGGGTTCCGGCGCGTTGTCGTTAATGGCCGCATCCACGGTCAGGATGTTGATGACTTCGAGCTGGTGGCGCTGCCCCATTTCCCAGTCGTTGAAATCATGAGCCGGGGTGATCTTCACACAGCCGGTGCCGAACTCCCGGTCGACGTATTCGTCGGCGATGATGGGAATCTGTCGGCAGGTAAGCGGCAGGTCGATGGTCTTGCCGATCAGCTGGCTGTAGCGCTCGTCCTCCGGGTGTACGGCCACCGCGGTATCACCGAGCATGGTCTCCGGTCGCGTGGTCGCCACCACGAGCTGGCCGGAACCGTCGCTGAGTGGGTAGCGCAGGTGCCACAGTGAACCTTTTTCCTCTTCGGAAATCACCTCGAGGTCGGAGATGGCGGTGTGCAGCACCGGGTCCCAGTTGACCAGGCGCTGACCGCGGTAGATCAGCCCTTCGTCGTACAGCCGAATAAAGACTTCCTGCACGGCTTCCGACAGGCCGGGGTCCATGGTGAAGCGCTCCCGGGACCAGTCCATGGATGCGCCCAGGCGTCGCAGCTGCCGGGTAATGGTGCCGCCGGAGTGTTCTTTCCAGTCCCAGACTTTTTCGATAAACGCATCGCGCCCGAGTTCATGGCGATTGGTGCCCTGGGCTTCCAGCTGCCGTTCCACCACCATCTGGGTGGCGATGCCGGCGTGGTCCGTGCCCACCTGCCACAGGGTGTTGCAGCCGCGCATGCGGTGATAGCGAATCAGCGCATCCATGATGGCTTCCTGGAAGCCGTGACCCATGTGCAGGCTGCCCGTGACATTGGGCGGCGGGATCATGATGGAGTAGGGCTCGCCCTCGCCACTGGGGGCGAAGTAGCCCGAGTTTTCCCACTGCTCGTACCAGCGTGCCTCGATATTCGCGGGCTGGAAGGTCTTGTCCATGTTGATTGAGGGGGGCTCCAAAAAGCGCGGGATTATAACAGGGCTGCTCTGGTGAAGGCGATGGCGCCTCAGAGATCATTCTTCTGGATGGGGTACCCATAATGCTTGTAACGCTTCCAGGATTCGCGCAGCGGATCGCGGATGTCGGGGTGTTGCACCACGATTTCCAGTACCCGCTCGAAGCGACCGACAAAGTCCGGCACTGCGAGGGCGAGGTTGATCATCACATCGCGGCATTCGCCGGGGTCATCGCCCCAGCCAATGGCGACCTGGCTGGCGTCTTCAGAGCCCACGGGCCCATGGGGAATGAACGCCTGGGGGCGGAAACCCCAGAGCAAACTGTCGAGTGCGCCGGCCTCCCGTTCACCGGCGGTGTGAAGGTAGACGCGATGACCCTGGCGAAAAGCTTTCTCTGCCAGCCGGCAGGCAAACAGGTCGCGCTGCCCCGGGTCTTCCTGGGGCAGCACGTAGAAATCGACCCGCGTCACCTGGGTCCTGCTATGCCAGCTTTACGCCGGCCCGGTCCAGCAGGTAGTGGGTCAGCAGCCCCACCGGGCGGCCGGTCGCGCCCTTGGGCGCGCTGTCCCAGGCGGAACCCGCGATGTCCAGGTGCGCCCACTTGTACTTCTTGGCGTAGCGCGCGAGGAAGCAGGCGGCGGTGATACTGCCCCCGCCGGGCCCGCCGATATTGGCCATGTCGGCGAAGTTGCTGTCGAGCTGCTTCTGGTAATCGTCCCACAGGGGCATGCGCCAGGCGCGGTCGTGGCTGCGCAGGCCGGCGCTGGTCAGCTGCTCCGCCAGAGTGTCGTCGTTGGCATACATGCCGCTGGCGTGTGAGCCCAGCGCCACGACGCAGGCGCCGGTCAGGGTGGCGATGTCCACGACTGCTGCGGGCTTGTAGCGCTCCGCGTAGGTGAGGGTGTCACAGAGCACCAGGCGCCCCTCGGCGTCGGTATTGAGGATCTCGATGGTCTGGCCGGACATGCTGGTCACCACGTCGCCGGGCTTGGTGGCCCTGCCGGAGGGCAGGTTCTCGGACGCCGCCACCAGGCACACCACGTTGAGCTTCAGGTTCATCGCCGCAATCGCGTGCAGGGTGCCGAATACGCTGGCCGCGCCACACATGTCGAACTTCATCTCGTCCATCTTGGCGCCGGGCTTCAGGCTGATGCCGCCGCTGTCAAAGGTGATGCCCTTGCCGACGAGCACGTAGGGTTTCTTCGACGCGGGCGCGCCCTTGTACTGCATGACGATCAGCTTGGCGGGCTGCTCGCTGCCGGCGCTGACCGAGAGGAATGAGCCCATGCCCAGTTCCCGCATCTGCTTCTCTTCGAGAATCTTGGTGGTGATTTTGGCGTTGGCCTTGGCCAGCTTACGGCCCTGTCCCGCGAGATAGGTGGGGTTGCAGATGTTACCGGGCAGGTTACCCAGCTGCCGGGCCACGTTGATGCCCTCGCCAATCTGCTTGCCCAGCTTGAGCATGCGTCCCGCCGCGGCAGTCTTCGCGGCCTTGCCGCAGTTGACCTGCAGGCGTGTCACCGCCAGGGCCGGCTTGGGCTTGCTGAGCGTCTCGCTGTACTGGTAGGTGGCAACCTCCGCGCTGCGGCCGAGCTGTTCGCACAGGGCGGGCATGGGCATATCGTCAGAGGCGAGCTCCTCGATGTGAAAGAGTGCATCCTTGGCCTTGCTGCCCTTGAGGCCCCTGAGGGCCGTATCGATGACCTTGCGGGTGGTGGCGACATTGAGCTTGTTTTTGGCGCCCGCGCCAACCAGCAGGATGCGCCGGGCGGACTTGTCGCTGCCGGTGTGCAGCATCAGCGATTCGCCGGCGTTGCCGGTCATATCGCCGGCGGCCAGTGCCCGGGAAATAAGGCCGCCGCATGCCTTGTCCAGCTGCTTCGCGGCTGCGCTGAGCTGTTTGCGGGCGAAAACCGGGGCGATGGCGCAGCTGGTTTTGGCCTTGCCGGCATCGGTCAGGGATTTGGCGGTAATGTCCATGGGTGTGTCCTTCACTTGAAACGTCGGGAAGCCGGAATTTTATGATGAAACGGCCATGGGCCGCGAGTGATCGCTGTCATTCTGTTCAGCCTGGACTACCATGAATGTCGAGGAATACTCCTGCGGTAGCAGCGGTCGAGGAGGCGAGGGATTGCAATTGATGAGCTGGCGAACGATGCGGGCGTTGATATCCGCTGTCCTGGTGATGGGGCTGGCGGGCTGTCGCCTGCTGTTCGAGTTTGAGGGCGCCGGGGTCCTGGTGGCCGAGTCCAGCGGGACCATTTATCACCACGGTGACCAGATGGACATCTCGGGGGCCTTCGAGGACAGTTTCCGACCGGTGCCCATGCCCGGCCACCGCTTCCTCGGCTGGGGGCCGGTGTGCAAGAAGCGGCCGACTTCCTGTTCGGTACGCGTATCCGCTTCCGCGGCGGAGCTGGACGTCGACGCCGCCCTCGAACCTCGCTTCGCCCCGGAATACTCCGGACCCCTGAGGCTCACCGGCGGCAGCTTTTTTGACAACGAGTTGCCCCCCGGCGACTTCCTGCGTATTCCCGACGGCAGCCTCGACATCGAGGGACGCCGCGCCGCCGCAAACGACCTGCGGCTGTTTCTCGCCACCAACGACCTGAGCTATATCCTCGCCGGCACGCGCAGCGGGGGTGGCTTTGACTTCACGCTTGAGCCGGGCGCACCGGGCTTTGAATCCCTGTACCTGTTCATTTCCGCGGTGGACAGCGACGGCGTGCTGGCGAGTGTGGCCTTCGAGTTTGACGCGGTACCCGCCGAGGACGCCGCTGCGTTGCGCCCCTACCGGTCAAATTCACCTTACGCCGACGCAATCGCCGGCTGTGTGTCCGCATCGGATGCGTTCAAGCTATGCAACCTGAACACCTTGCCCCTGCTGGGCATGGAAACTGACGACCCCAGCCTGGAGCAGATCCTGCAACGCACGGTGATCTCCCACGACTGGATGGGGGTTCGCTTCGAGCAACTGATGCAGCGCATGCCCGCAGACGTGTATCGCATGATGCGGGGTGTCACTGCCGTCGTGATTTCTTCGAATGTCAGGCCGGCCTACTATTTTCCGCCGACCGGGGCGATTCACCTCGACCCGGCCTTCCTCTGGCTGACCAATGCCGAGAAGGCGACCATTTCCAAGGACGAGGACTTTCGACTCGAGTTTGCGCAGAACCTGAACTTCGAGTTTGTAGGGCTTTACATGAACGGTGGCAATCTCGCCCACGACTTCTATTCGCTGGACGACGAGCGCCAGCGCTCCCTCGCCGACGCGGAGCTCGAGTTTGCCTCGCTGATGTTCCACGAGCTGGCGCACGCCAACGACTTTGCGCCACCGGCCAGAATGTCGACCCTGGACGGCGCTGACACGGTACTCGATGTGTTCTACAAGAACGAAGCCTGGTCGGCGACAACCCAGCTGGAGGCCAGTCTTCCGCTGCGCTCCGAACTCCTGCACCAACTGGCCGCCATAAGGTGGGGCGGCGCCGAGCCCACGCCGATGCAGCGCTCAGTCTCCGGCCGGCAGGCGGGTATCGCCTTCGAGGGAGAAGCTGCCACTTCCTTCTACGCCTACTACACGGGCTATGAAGACACCGCCATGCTGGCGGAGGCGGCCCTGATGAACTATCACTACGGCGCGGACCTGGTGGCTGCCTTCGTCAACCGGGTACCGGACCCCGACCTGGCAGCCTGCAATGACTACGTCGTTGGCTGGGGCCAGCGCAACCGCCTGGATCGCGCTGAAGTCGCTGCACGAGTAGAACTGGTGCTGCAAACCACACTGGGTGTTCTCGATGCCTCACCCTATACCAGCCGCAGCGCACCCATCAGGGATCTGCAGACCGGTGTTGGTTTGTGTACTTCCCTGTTCAGTGGCGGGGTGCAGGGTGCGGGGGCGGCAGCACCGACGCGGCTACCCTCTGCGACACAGGACCTGCCACCCACTATTCGCCGCCGGCAGGTGACTCCGCCGCGCTTTTAGCAGCTTTCTTCGGCAGCAGTTCCAGCTCCGTACGCGACAGGTAGTCGTGCCAGCAGCGTCCGTTCCGGTCGACCAGGACCCACAGGAACCCGGCGCCTGCCGGCAGCAGGCTCAGCAGGGCACCCAGGCAGCGCAACAGCACCTGGCGGACGCTGATCCTGTCACCGTCGAAGCTGCGCAGTCGGATTCTCCAGGATTGCATGCCCAGGGTCTGGCCCCGCTGACGCCAGAAATAACCGTAGAAGCCGACGATGCAGACCATGGCAATCCCCTGAACCACCAGCGGTGGCAGGGTGGCGCTGTAGTCACCCTCACCGGGATCTCCCGTAACGGCTACGCTGATCCCGGTGGCTGCGGCCACGGTGGCCATGATCAGGGGCAGGATGAGCAGGCTGTCGTAAACGATGGCGGCCAGGCGCCGCGGCAGCCCGGGGCTGGGTAGTTGTTCCATTGTGGCTTCTGTTCCTCGGTGGCGGGATTCGCCCGGCGTGGCGTGCTAAATTCCCGCCATGGATGTATTGCTCGTCGAAGACGATAAAACTGTTGCGAATTATATCTGCGAGGCCCTGCGCAGTGCAGGTATTGCAGTCAACTGGGCGGACGATGGCCAGGCCGGCCTGGAACAGGCGAGGGAACGTGCCTACGACGTGATGATCCTGGACCGGATGCTGCCGGGGCTGGATGGACTTTCACTGGTCAGGGCGCTGCGCGAGGCGGGAAATACCACGCCGATCCTGATTCTCAGCGCGCTGGGGGAAGTCGATGACCGGGTAAAAGGCCTGCAGGCCGGTGCCGACGATTACCTCGGCAAACCGTTTGCGTTCTCGGAGCTGCTGGCGAGACTGGAAGTCCTGGCGCGTCGCCGGGTGGACAGCGCCGCACCCACCACCTTGCAGGTGGCGGACCTGCAGATGGACCTGCTGGCGCAGGAAGTCAGTCGCGGCGACAAGCGTATCAAGCTGCAGCCCCGGGAGTACAAGCTCCTGGAATTCATGCTGCGCCATGCCGGGCAGGTGGTGACCCGGGCCATGCTGCTGGAGCACGTCTGGGGCTATCACTTCGACCCGCAGACCAATGTGATCGACGTGCATATCAGCCGCCTGCGCCAGAAAATCGACAAGGGCTTCTCGCAGCCGCTGCTGGAGACGGTCCGCGGTGCGGGCTATCGGCTGGGCCTGGAAGAGGCTGAAGCGCCGTGAACCTGCGCAGCATCCTCACCAGCTTTACTTTCCGCTTCATGCTGCTTTACGTGCTGGTGCTCAGCCTGGCCGTATTCGTGGTGATGGCGGTCATCTACGGCGTTTTTACCTACGGGTTTTTCCAGGACCTGCAGGAATCGGTCGTCGATGAGCTGGATACCGTGAGCCTCATTTACGCGGGGCAGGGCGTCGCGGGGGTGGAGCAATACATCGATGACCGGGCGGTCGCGGTAGAGGGGCGGCGCTTTGAATACCTGCTGGCGGACGCCAACTACGACAAGCTGGCCGGCACGCTGTCGGTCTGGCCCGACTACCGCGAGATCGGCGACGGCTGGATTTCTTTCGGCATTGACCTGACCGGCTTCGACGGAGAGGGAGAATTGATGGCGCGGCCCCAGCTGTTGCCGGACGGCTCTCACCTGCTGGCGGCGCTGCGCTACAACGATGTGATCGAATCCGCGCAGCTCGTGTTCCGAACCCTTGTGCGCACCATGATCGCCACCGTCGTGCTGGGCGTGGTGGGCGGCTTCTTCGCCGCGGCGGGCACGCTGCGCCGCATCGAACGCATCAACGAGGGCATCGACGCCATCGTGCACGGCGACCTGTCACAGCGCATTCCGGAAGGCGATGCGGTGGGCAACGTCAAACTGCTGATCGAAAACTTCAACAGCATGCTGGACCAGACCGAATCCCTGATGCAGGGCGTGCGCACCGTGTCGGACAATATTGCCCATGACCTGCGCACGCCGTTGACGCATATCCGCAACAACCTGAGCCAGTTGAAGCGTGATGTGCAGGATGAGGATGAGGAGGCCGTCCAGGCCATCATCGATGAATGTGACGACATTCTCTCGACCTTCAACGCGCTGTTGCGTATCGCCCAGCTGGAAGCGGGCAACCGCATCCAGGCGTTTTCCCATTTCGAAATGCCGACGCTGGTGCAGGATGTGGTGGACCTCTACGAACCGCTGGCTCAGGAAAAGCAGATAGCCCTGCACTGCGTGTGCGCGGGTGACGTGGAATGCGACGGCGACCGCGATCTCGTGTTCCAGATGCTGGCAAACCTGCTCGACAATGCCGTCAAGTACACACCGAC
Source organism: Halieaceae bacterium (assembly GCA_965601975.1). GTDB lineage: Bacteria > Pseudomonadota > Gammaproteobacteria > Pseudomonadales > Halieaceae > JANQIO01. Next base: position 2,713,503 of record OZ271856.1, on the reverse strand, counting down.
AGGAGGGGCCATCACCGTGACCCTGGAAGCCGACCCGCAGGGCCACCCCCGGCTGGTGGTCGCCGACACCGGTCCCGGCGTGCCGGAAACGGACCGGGAAAATGTCTTTCAGCGTTTCTTTCGCCTCGAGTCCAGCCGTGGCCAGCAGCCCGGCAATGGCCTGGGCCTGAGTATGGTGAAGGCGGTGGTAAAGCTGCACCGGGGCGCGATCCAGCTGTTGGACAATCACCCGGGATTGCGGGTTGAGGTGACCCTGGGCTAGTTCTCCAGGGAGATATGGTCCGTGTTGGGGGGCTCGGCGGCCTCCTGCTTGCGGTACTGCTCCTCCAGCACGTCGCTCCCCTCGGGGGCGAGGTCCATGCCGCTGGTGTCCGGATCGAGCAGCTCAACCTCTTCCTCAAGGTGAGGAATCTCGTCGCCGGGCTCGCCCATGCTGAGATGGCTGGTGTCGAGGTCGACTTCCTCCGCTTCGATCTCCAGGTGGGGGATGTCCTCGCCGACTTCACCCATGCTCATATGGCTCACGTCGGGCGCGGGCGGCGCTGCTTTCTCTTCGACTTCCGGTTCTGCGAACTCAGGCGTCAGGTGAATTGCGCTGGTGTCGATGTCGAGTTCTTCCACTTCCTCTCGCTCATCGTCTCGCAGCACATCGCTGCCAACCGGGGCGAGGCTCATGTCCGCATCGAAGTTCGCTGCGCCTTCGGTTGTCGCGCTGTCGCTTGCAGTGCCAGCGGCGGGCTCCGGGGTAGGCGCGGGAGTAGCCTCGCCGGGGGCAGGCTCGGCGGCACCTGAGCCAAATGGCGTTGGTGCGTCCTCACTCGGGGCTGACTCCCCGGTCAGCGCCGCCAGGCGTTCCGCCATGGTCTGCTTGGGTTGGGCCTCGGCCTCGGCGGGCGCAGGCGTCTCGGCAGCTGCAGGTTTGGCGGCCGCATGGGCGCGGATCAACGGCACCGCGCCGGCCTTCTGCATGGCGGCCTTGTATTTGATGGCGGCCTGTTTATCGACGCCCTTTTTGATCGCCTGGGGCTTTCCGGAGAAGAGCTTTTCCACGGTTTGGGCGTTGGCCTTGAACAGCTTGGCGACATTTTCGCGCACGGTGGCCTCGTCGAACCCGTCGACGATCTTGCCGGCGAAAAAAATGTCGTATTTGTCGCTCATGGCCCGAAGATATCTGCTTGTCGCGCGGCGGGCAACAAGCACTTTGTGATCTGTTAGTATCATCACAATTAGTGATTTTCGGCCTGAAATGACGGTAGCTGTACAGGACGAGAGGGTTCCAGCCCGCTTTGTCGCCTCGCTGTTGCGCCTGGCACCCGCCGAGGAGTGGGAGGGTTTGCTGCGCCAGGCGGGAATCGACTTCGACCCCAGTGACGTGGACAGCGCCGGCTGGCGCCCTGACGTCAGCGCCATGCAGTACAGCCGGGTCTACCAGCAGGTGCTGGCGAACATCGAGGACGAGAGTTTTGGCCTGACCCCGGGCATGGGCGTGGCGCCGGGAGCCTTCCGCATGATGTGCTACTGCGTCATCTCCTGCGAAAACCTGGGCCGCGCGATCCGGCGCGCCTCGGAGTTCTACCGCACGCTGTTCAGTGAGCAGGCGCCGCTTTACGCCAACTTCAGCGAGCAGAGTGCCCGGGTCGGCTACCGGGAGGCGATGGCCCCCGGCGAGAAGCGAGTCGATGCGCTGGACGCTTACGCCCTGTCGGCCTGGCACCGGTTCTTCGGTTGGCTGGTCGGGCGGCCGGTGCTGCTGCAGCGGGTCGATTTCGTCGGCGAGCCGCCCTCCAATCCCGAGAAGTACCGCCAGCTATTCGAGTGCCCGCTCTATTTCCGGCAGCCCGCGAACCTGATGTATTTCGACAGCGCCTACCTGAAGCTGCCCTTGGTGCACACCGAGCAGTCGGTGGACGAGTTCCTGCGCACTGCGCCCTATCAACTGCTGACCATGACACGCGATCGGTACGATCGCAGCCTGGTGACGCGGGTGCGCGCGATGATCGGTCACGACTTCAGTGAGGGCTTCCCCAGCTTCGACAGTATCAGCCGCGCGCTGAACATGTCCGCGCCGACCCTGCGCCGCCGGCTCAAGCGTGAGGGAACCACCTTCCAGCAGCTCAAGGATGACTGCCGGCGAGAGGCCGCCTGCGAGTACCTGAAGCAGCCCGACCTGTCGGTGACGGCCGTGGCGATCCAGCTGGGCTTCACCGACCCCAGCGCGTTTCATCGTTCATTCAAGAAGTGGACGGGGGTGACCCCCGGCGCCTACCGGGAGTCCGCACTGTCAAACCCGGGCGACGAGCGCGTATAATCCGCCGCCATGAGTATTCAAGCCGATATAGAGCAGAAGCTGGCCCAGGCGCTGGACCCGGCCCACCTCGAGGTGGTCAACGAGAGCCACCAGCACAACGTGCCGCCCAATTCGGAAACCCACTTCAAGGTCGTGGTCGTCGCCGATGCCTTCGAGTCGCAGCGCAAGGTGGCTCGCCATCAGTCGATCTACGGCCTGCTGGGTGAGGAGCTGGCGGGTCCCGTGCATGCCCTGGCCCTGCATACCTACACCCGCGAGGAGTGGGCGGCGCGCTTCGGCGAGGCGCCGCTGTCACCGCCCTGCCTGGGCGGCAGCAAAGCCGAGCAGGGTTAGCCCGCCATGTCGCAGGTCGTCGTTGCGGCGCTCTACAAATTCGCGACCCTCGAAGACTATCGCGAGCTGCGGGAGCCGCTGCTGGATGAGTGCCTCGCGGCCGGCACGCGCGGCACCCTGCTGCTGGCGGAGGAGGGCATCAACGGCACCATCGCGGGCAGCCGCGAAGGGATCGACCGGGTGCTTGCCCACCTGAGGAGCGACCCGCGGCTCGCCGACCTGGAGCACAAGGAATCCTACGACGACCACATTCCCTTCTACCGCATGAAGGTGAAGCTCAAGCGCGAGATCGTCACCATGGGTGTGCCCGGTGTCGATCCGAACAAACGGGTGGGCACCTATGTGAAGCCGAAAGACTGGAACGACCTGATCGCGGACCCCGACGTACTGCTGATCGATACCCGCAACGACTACGAGGTGGAGATCGGCACCTTCAGGGGCGCCATCGATCCGCACACCACGACATTTCGCGAGTTCCCGCAGTACGTGCGCGAGCACTTCGATCCCGAGCGCCACAAGAAGGTGGCCATGTTCTGTACCGGCGGGATCCGGTGCGAGAAGGCCTCGTCCTTTATGCTGACCGAGGGCTTCGAACATGTGTACCACCTCGAGGGCGGCATCCTGAAATACCTGGAAGAGGTGCCCGAGGAGGAGAGCAGTTGGGAAGGTGAGTGCTTCGTGTTCGACAACCGGGTTTCCGTGGACCACCATCTCCAGCAGGGCAGCTACGACCAGTGCCACGGCTGCCGCCATCCCATTACCGAGGATGACAAGCGCTCGCCGCTGTATATGAAGGGCGTGTGTTGCCCCGGCTGCCACGACACGCTGAGCGATGAGCAGAAAGCGCGCTTCGCAGAACGGCAAAAGCAGGTCGAGCTGGCGGCTGCCCGCAACGAACAGCATATCGGTGCGCCGCCGCCCGCACGCCAGCAGCGGGAGGACGACGCCATGCAGGATCCTCACCCCGATACCGCCGAGGGATATTGAGTTGGCCAGCTGCGGCGAAACCCTGGTTCGACTGCTCGAGGGTTACGGCGTGGATACCGTGTTCGGCATTCCCGGCAACCATACAGTCCAGCTTTATCGCGGTCTCGCTGCATCTTCCATCAGGCATGTCAGCCCACGACACGAACAGGGCGCGGCCTTCATGGCGGACGGCTATGCCCGCGCCAGCGGCCGCCCCGGTGTCTGCTTCCTGATTTCCGGCCCCGGCCTGACCAACGCGGCGACGCCGATGATGCAGGCCCTGGCGGATTCCGTGCCGATGCTGGTGATTACCGCCGTGGCCGCACGGCGTGACCTGGGGATGGGCGAGGGGCGCCTGCACGAACTGCCGGACCAACACGCCCTCGCCAGCCAGTGCAGCCGCTTCAGTCATACCCTGATGGATCCGCGAGAACTGCCGAAGGTGCTGGCGCGGGCGTTTGCCGTGTTTGCCAGTGAACGGCCCGGGCCGGTGCATATCGAATTGCCGCTGGATGTGATCACCGCGGATGCCGCGGACGTCGACACCCGTCCCTGGGCAATGCCGACCCGACCGGGACCGGACCCGGAGGCGCTCGCGGCGGCCGCAGCGCTGCTCAATGGGTCGCAGCACCCGCTGCTGATGCTGGGCGGTGGCGCCGTCGATGCCGGCCATGCAGCCCTGGCGGTGGCTGAAAAACTCGATGCCCCGGTCGTCAACACGGTCAATGCCAAGGGCGTGATGCCAGCCTCACATGCACTGGCGGTAGGCGCCAGCCCGTCGCTGGCAACCGTTCGAGACGCCCTGGCGGCAGCAGACGTGGTCCTGGCCGTGGGCACGGAGTGGGGTGAAACCGACTACGACATGCTGTTCCTGGGAGACATCGAACTCTCGGGCAAACTGATCCGCGTGGATATCGATGCGCGGCAGCTGGCGCGCAACCAGCGGCCGGAGCTGGCGGTGGTCAGCGACGCCGGGCTGTTTCTCGACGCGCTGGCCCCACGGCTGGATAGCGCGGAACGGGCAGGCGCAACCATTGCGGCGGCCCTGCGCGAGGCCATCGTTTCAGAGCCCCACTGCCACCCGGAGTTCGCCGAACTGTTCGCAGTCATGCAGCGCGCGGTGCCCGAACTTCTGCTGGTGGGTGACTCCACCCTGCCGACCTACTACGCGGTGTGGCAGTACGAATCTGAAAAGCCGCGGCGCTACTTTCACTCGGCAACCGGCGGCGGCACCCTGGGTTTCGCCATCCCGGCGAGCTTCGGCGCCAAGCTGGCCCGGCCCGAACTGCCGGTGGCGGCAATGATCGGCGACGGCTCGGCCCAGTTCACACTGCCGGAGCTGGCCGCCGGCGTGGAAGCGGGACTGGGTGTGGCGGTGATGGTCTGGAACAACCAGGGCTACCGGGAAATCAAGCAGGGCATGGTCGCCTCGCAGATCGAACCGGTAGGCGTCGATATCTTCACCCCGGACCTGGTCGCGGCAGCCACCGCAATGGGCTGCCACACGGCGCGGCCACACAACCTGGACAGGCTCGAAGACGCTCTCAAGACCGCAGTCAAACAGGATCGCCCCACACTGATCGAACTGCGCCAGGAAGACTTCATCACCCAACCTGCCGGCGACTGGTACTAGTCACACACGCTAACGCCATCGTTCGAACGATATCCAATGGGGCAGCAAGATTAGCTCCGTAGGACGGGCGCGAACTGGGCGTACGCTTCCCCGGACACGCTAAAAGCGTGACGTCCATGTCTCGCTCGGCAACGGCCGTCCCTGGCCGTTGACGGTCCGGGGAAGCGTACGCCCAGCTCACACCCTCCGACAGTGCGAGCTTCCAGTGTTCCAGTGTTTCAGGGTCGAAGATCGGGATTGGGAGTGGCACTGCGGGAGCGTGCGCGGCACTCGGGGCCCTTCTGGGACCGTCTGCGGCCAGGACGGCCGCAGTCGAGCGAGACATGGACGTCATGCTTTTAGCGCGTCCCGGAAGGGCCCCGAGTGCCGCGCGCGCGGCTTCAGCGCTCCACAAATGACGATGTCCGTTGTTTCCCGATGCGCGGTGGGCAAAAAAAAGCCCCGCATGAGCGGGGCTTTGAGTTTGGGCAGTGACAGCTTAGAAGTTGTAGGTGACTTCCGCGCCGTAGCGAACGCCGAACGTCAGCGGTGAGAACGTACCGCCAGTGGGTACGCCGCCGATCGTGTCGGGCAGCTGGGTGTCGCCACCGTGGTTGGCTTCGTCCAGCAGGTTGCGGCCGTACAGTGACAGGATCCAGCGGCCGTCGTTGGAGTAGAAGTCCAGGCCGGCATCCAGCATCTCCAGGTCGTCGATAAAGCCCAGGTTGTTATCCGTGAAGGCCATATCGTCGCGGTAGGAGTAGTTGATGCGGCCGGTCATGTAACCCCAGCTGCCGATTTCCACGTCGTGGGTCACGCCAACGGCCCAGCTCAGCTCCGGTGCACGCGGAATGTCGAGATCCTCATCCTGGCCGTCGACCACGCCGTCGCCGTTCAGGTCGAAGCTCACGTCGTCGTACTCAGCGTCGATGTAACCGAAGTTGGCCAGCAGCAGCGTGTTCTCGCCCACGCTGAAGGTGCCGTCAACCTCGATGCCCATGATGGTGGCATCGGCGGTGTTGCGCACCAGCTGAATAACACCGATCGGGCCGGGCAGGTTGATCTCACGCTGCATGTCGTCGATCTCGTTGTAGAAGACCGCGGCATTCAGGCGACCCCAGCTGTGGGTGGACTTGTAGCCGATTTCGAAGTTGTTTACTTCTTCCTCGTCGAACGGCCCCGGCGTGTCGTTGGGGTCGAAGGAGGTGTTACGCAGGTTGTAACCGCCGGAACGGTAGCCGCGGGTCCAGTGAGTGTAGACGCGCTGGCGGTCGTCGATGTGGTAGGTTGCTCCCAGCTTCGGCGCCCAGTTGTCCCAGCTGTCGTCGTCGATGAAGTCGTAGGGGCAGGCAGGGCCCTCGACGATATTACACTCGGCGCCGAGGTTACTCAGGGACTTGATCTGTACGTCCTTGTCCTCGGAGCTGTAGTTGATGCCCGCGGTCAGGGTCCACTGCTCGTTCAGGTCGTAGTCCACCTGGGCGAAGGCGGTGTAGGTTTCCACCTCGTACTCGCCGCCGCCGTCAAACTGTGCACCTACAACAACCACATCCGGCTTGGGTGCGGGATTGCCGTTGGCGTCCAGGCCCAGCAGCTGCCGGCGCTCGTGATAATCCATGTCGTTGTCGAAGTACAGGCCGCCGACGGTGATGTTGGCCCGCTCATCGAAGAACGTGCCGTTGTAGCGCAGCTCGAAGCTGGTCTGTTCGGCTTCCAGCCAGGCCGGCGCGTGGAAGATCCAGACGGGCTGGCCGTCGATGTCGCTGACGGTCTCGCCCTCGGAGTCCCGGTAGCCGAAGATACCGGTGATATTGCCGTTGCCGAAATCGATGGCCTGGTCAATCTGGGCGACAAAGAAATCGGTGTCGTTATCCTGGGAGCCTTCCTCGTCGATGGAGAAATCGAAGTCATCGCGATCGAAGTTCACAAAGGCACCGGGGACGCCGGAACCGTTGGTGTGGGTCTGGGCAGCGGGGCCCTGGCCCTCGATGTCGTTGTACTCATAGACCAGCTTGATTTCGGTCGTGTCGGTCGGTGTCCAGACCACGGTACCGCGAGCCATCTTCTGTTCGACTTCGCCGAAGTCGTCACCGTTGAACTGGTTCTCGAACTTGCCATCGTCATCGTTGTAGTACAGCACCAGGCGAGCGCCGAGGGTGTCGGTGATCGGTCCGCCGACCGCACCCATGTAGTAGGAGTTGATGCCGCCGTCGTCGCCGGTATCAACCGCATACCGCAGGGTGGCCTCCAGCTCTTCACCGGGCTTCTGGGTGTTCATCAGGATCGCACCGCCGGTCACGTTCCGACCGAACAGGGTGCCCTGGGGGCCGCGCAGCACTTCGATGCTTTCCAGGTCGAAAAGGTCGAAGATGATGCCGTTGTTCACGCCGAGGTAAACGCCATTGACGAACACGCCGACCGCCGGGTCAATCGAGGGGATGGAGCTGTTGATGCCCAGGCCGCGGATGGAGAAGTTCGCGGTGCCGCGCGTGGTGCCGATGTCTTCCAGGGCCACGTTGGGCATGCCGACCCTGAGGCCGGTCAGGTCACGGACTTTCAGTGCCTCGAGTTGATCGGCATTGAAGGCGGTGACGGAGAGCGGTACTTCCTGGGCGCCTTCCTCGCGCTTCCGCGCAGTCACCACGACTTCTTCGAGCAGGGCCGAGGCGCTGCCACGCCGGGGTTGTTCCTGTGCCTGAACGGCGGTGGTCATGGTCGCGCCGCTGGCGATGGCCACGGCTATGGCCAGCGGGCGCAAGCTTGTGGGTGAACGTAAAGAGTATCTAGACATTTGGGGTTCCTACCTTGGTAGTTTGTTATGGGTGTTGACGCCGTTAGTGCAGCTTCTTTTTATTGGTACGATTCAGAGCAGAGAATATACCTATTCCCCGGTCAAAAACTGTGGATTTTTTACGTGCGGGAATGCCGGCTGCATTCGTTACGAACGCCGCCGTTGCCGTGGTGTAAGCGGTTGCGCTGCGGGCCGGCAACCGTCTGGGCATCTGTTCCTGCATTTTTCTGATTGTTTGCAAAAAAGGTACAGAAAGTGTGCGGGCTTTACTGTGCCCGCGGGCCGCGCAATCATAACAGCAAACTATCGGTTTGGGGGAGGGCCAGATGGCATCAGAAAAGCAGGATATGTCGATCGGTAAATCCCTGCGGCACCTGGTGGTTTTCCAGCTCAAGCTGGCGCTGGATGCCGTCCGCGATTTCGCCTTCAGCCCCATGAGCATCATTGCGTTTATCCTGGACGCCCTGCTGAGTCCCCCCTACGAGGAAAGTTTGACCTACCGCCTGAAGAAACTGGGACGTCGCTCCGATCGCGTGATCAACCTGTTTGACGAGTATGGCGACCGCGGCCATTACACCGTGGACGAGACGTTCAAGGAAGTGGAAAAGGCTATGGTCGCCCAGCAGCAGGGTCAGCCCGGTGAATATAAGGGCGAAGATCGCTGAGAAAGACCGTACTCGGTGCGAACAGTGTGCGCTGCTCTTCGTCCCGCGCCGAGATCACGCCGATGATGTAGCCCCCGGACAGCACCGGGCCCCCGGATGCGCCGCGGAAGGTGCGGCAGTTCGTTCCGGGCAGATCGCCCGCCATCAGTCGGCATCCCCCCTGCCAGGTCAGGTGTTCGCCGCCCGCGCCAGGGCCCGCATCCCTGGCAAAGCCTGCCAGCAACAGCTCGCCGGAGGAGGGCGAATAGCGTCTCACCGGCAGCGGCTCGACCGAGCGAATCGGTCGCATCAGCTTCAGCAGTGCCCAATCCGCCATCATGCCGCCGCCGTCGCTGATACGCCGCGCGGCGACCGGCTCCTGGCCCGGCACGTTGGGCAGGCTGAACAATGGGTCGCGGCTCAGGTCGCGGTAGTACTCCAGGCAATGCCAGGCGGTGAGAATGGCGTCCGGCGCCACGAGGCTGGCGCTGCAGTTTTCATCCCGCTGGCGCCGCCGCCCGTCGACCCGGTCGTGGCCGGGCACCGAGAGCTTGCCGACGGCGCGCAGTAGCTGCGGCGCATTGACGTCAAAGGCGGCGCGTTCGGCGTTCGCCGGCAATGGCGCCAGCAGCAGGCAGAGCAGGGTGGGGATGAAAAGAAAGGAGAGAGTGGGCGGTTGCACGGGTGTCCTCCGGTTGCGCGGAGTATACACCCGTTGGACTGGCAGCCGCCCTCCGGTGGATCAGGTTGCCGGGCTAGATAACGCCCCGGCGAATCTGGTCGAGCTCGATGGACTCGAACAGGGCCTGGAAGTTGCCTTCGCCAAAGCCCTCGTTGCCCTTGCGCTGGATGATCTCGAAGAAGATCGGACCGATCACGTTCTGGGTGAAGATCTGCAGCAGCAGGCCGGTGTCTTCCTCCGGTGAACCGTCGATCAGGATGCTCAGGTCCTTCAGGGCTGACTCGTCTTCACCGTGGTTGGGAATACGCTCCGGCAGGGCCTCGTAGTAGGTCTCCGGCGTGTCCTGGAAGGTCACGTTCTTGGCGTGCATGGTGCGCACGGTCTGGTAGATGTCCTCGGTACCCAGGGCAATGTGCTGGATACCTTCGCCGCGATACTCGCGCAGGTACTCGGCGATCTGCGACTTGTCGTCGGCAGACTCATTGATGGGAATGCGAATCTTGCCGCAGGGGCTGGTCATGGCGCGGCTCAGCAGGCCGGTGTGCTTGCCCTCGATGTCGAAGAAGCGAATCTCGCGGAAGTTGAACAGCTTCTCGTAGTAGCCCGCCCACTGGTCCATGTTGCCTTTTTCGACGTTGTGGGTGAGGTGATCGATGTAGGTGAGACCGGCTTCTTCCGAAGCGGCCTGGCCGGTGGGCACGAAGTCCACGTCGTAGATGCTGCTGTCGCCGTAGCGGTCCACCAGATAGATGCGGGAGCCGCCGATGCCCTCGATGGCGGGGATGTTCAGCTCCATGGGGCCAACAGGTGTCTCCACCGGCGTGGCGCCCAGTTCGATGGCGCGCTGGTAGGCGAAGGCGGCGTCCTTGACGCGGAACGCCATGGCGCAGGCACAGGGGCCGTGGTCCCGGGCGAACTGCTGGGCAAAGCTGTCCGGCTCGGCATTGATGATGAAGTTGATGTCGCCCTGCTTGTGCAGGGTCACGTCTTTGCTGCGGTGGCGGGCGACGCAGACGAAGCCCATCTGCTCGAACAGGGCGCGCAGCAGCTCCGGTTCGGGGGCGGCGTATTCGACAAATTCGAATCCGTCGGTACCCATGGGGTTGTCAAACAGGTCGGTCATGGCGGTGCCCTCCAACGTGGACTTGCAAAAACATTAGTTTCACATGAAACTATAAAAGTTACAAGTGAAACTGATATCGCAGGCGGCGTCTGCAAGGGCAGGGGACCATATGGACACGGGTAGCAAGAGCGCACTCAAAAGTGAAGAACCGGGGATCGTACTGGAAGATTTCCTGCCCTACCGGCTGTCCGTGCTGTCCAACACCATCAGCAACGCCATCGCCGGTCTCTACGGCGATCGCTTCGGCCTGGGTATACCGGACTGGCGGGTGATGGCAGTGCTGGCCCGCTTCCCGGGCAGCTCCGCACAGCAGCTGGTGGAGCGCACCCGCATGGACAAGGTGGCCGTCAGCCGGGCGGTCAATCGACTGGCGGACCGCGACCTGCTGCAGCGCGACGTGGCCGACGATGACCGTCGCCGCTCTGAGCTGAGCCTCAGCGAGGACGGCTGGGAAATCTACGGCCAGATCGTACCGCTGGCGCAGGACTACGAGGCGCAGCTGATGGCGCGCATCGACGCCGGCCACCGCGGCCTGCTGGGCGAGATGCTGGCCGAACTGCAACAGGCGGCGGAGAGCCTTCAGCCGAATGTCTAACCGGCAATCACGCGGAGCAATAGGGAAACTACAGCTTCGCTAGACGGGCGCGATCCAGGCGTATAGCTCCCCGGACACGCTAACCGCATGACATCCATGTCGCGCTCGGCAACGGCCGTCCCTGGCCGTTGACGGTCCGTGGAGCTATACGCCTGGCTCACGCCCTCTGCCGGTGCGATGTTCCAGAGTTCAGCCCGGTAACTGATATTGGGGATTGTTGGCCCGGGACCGCTGGCTGACGATACCCGGAACTATCGACAAGTGCGCGCAGCGGGGGCAAGCCATGAGTCACGTTATCTATCCCACCACCAACCTCAAGGCCACCGAGCAGCTCGTGATCGAGCGGGGCGAGGGTGTCTACGTCTACGACAACCAGGGCAATCAGTACCTGGAAGGTATGGCGGGGCTCTGGTGCACCGCGCTGGGCTACGGCAACGAGGAAGTGGTGGAAACCGCCGCGCGGCAGATGCGCACCCTGGCCTACAGCCATATGTTCGGCGGCAAGACCCACCCGGCGGCCATGGAACTGGCTGACAAGCTGGCCGCGATGGTGCCGATGGATAACGCCCAGGTGTTTTTCGGCAATTCCGGATCCGACGCCAACGACAGCCTGGTGAAGCTGCTGCGCTACTACAACAACGCACTGGGCCGCCCGGAAAAGTACAAGATCATCGCCCGGGAACGGGGCTATCACGGCGTCACGGTCGCCGCGGCATCGCTGACGGGGCTGCCCGCCAACCACACCCACTTCAGCCTGCCTTTCGAAGCGCTCGGCGTATTGCGCACCGGAGCGCCGCATTTCTACCGCGACGGGCTGCCCGGAGAAACCGAGGAGGAGTTTGCCAGCCGCCGCGCCGCGGAACTGGAGGAATTGATCCTGGCCGAGGGCCCGGAAACCATCGCTGCCTTCATCGCCGAGCCGGTCAATGGCGCCGGCGGGGTAGTGGTTCCGCCGCCAGGTTACTTCGAGAAAATCCAGGCGGTGCTGTCGAAGTACGACATCCTGATGTGGGATGACGAGGTTATCTGCGGCTTCGGCCGGACCGGCGCGCCATTCGGCGCGGATAGCCTCAATATCCAGCCGCAGATGATGACCCTGGCCAAGGCCCTGTCATCGGCCTACATGCCCGTGAGTGCCGCGGTGATCACCGGCGACATGTACCAGGCGCTGGTGGAGCCCAGCGCCCAGGTAGGCGTGTTCGGCCACGGTTACACCTACTCCGGCCACCCCGTGGCCTGTGCAGTCGCCTCGAAAGTGATTGATATCTACCAGCGCGACCGACTGTTCGAGCACGCCGCCGAGACCGGCGCCTACCTGCAGGAAAAGCTGCGGGGTTTCGCCGACCACCCGCTGGTGGGTGAGGTGCGCGGCATGGGCCTGATCGCCGCCCTGGAACTGGTGGCGAACAAGGACAGCCGCCAGGCCTTTGACGGGAATGCCGTAGGCGCCTTTGCCCAGATGCGCTGCCAGGACAACGGTCTGCTCGTGCGTGCCATGGCCGGCAACGCCGTCGCCCTGTGTCCGCCGCTGGTGATCAGCCGCGAGCAGGTCGACGAGCTGGTCGACAAGCTCGGGCGGTCACTGGATGCGACCCTGGACCACGTGCAGGAGCAGCAGCTCCTGGTCGCCTAGTGCGCTAGCGCCTAGTGAACAAGCTCGCGGTAGGCATGCCAGGTGGCATGCCCCAGCAGCGGAAATACCACCACCATCCCGGCCAGGCCCGAGGCAAATCCGAAGGCCACAAGGCCCAGTATCACCAGCGCCCATACCAGCATGGCAGGAAGATCCTGCACCGTGACCCTGAGGCTGGTCCTGATGGCGGTTTTCGCATCGGTGCTGGCATCCAGGATCATCGGTACCGATACCACCGAGATGCTGAAGACAACTGCAGACAACAATCCCCAGGTGCCCAGGTAAAGCAGCAGCTGGTCGGTTGTCAGCGCGCCCCAGGCGCCGCCCCAGACCGTGTCGCCGATGGCGGGGGCGGCCGCCCCGAGGGCCCGGTCCAGCAGCACTGCTGACAGCAGCATCCAGCCGACGCCGATGGCAAACAGGCGGTTGGCAAAACCAAACAGGCCCTGGCGATTGTGGTGCATCGCCTGCAGCGATTGCTCGAAGTTGATGTGCTTGCCCTGTTCACGCTGCCGCGACAGTTCACACAAGCCCGTGGTCATGATGGGTCCCACCAGCAGGAAGCCAGTGAGCGCCCCGGCCACCATGAAGGGATGGCTGTTGAACATCAGGATGATGGTTCCCATGACTGTCACCAGCAGGCCGTAGGCCAGGCTGGCGAGGGGATTGTTGCGGAAGTCGACCCAGGCCTGACCCAGCCATACCAGGGGCCGGGTCGGTGGGATGCGGTGAACGATGAACGGGCTGCCGGCGTGCTGATCATTGTGCACGGTATGCATGGCGTTCCTCCCGGCGATGCGCGATCGCCTTGACTGAGTATAGTCCCTTGGGGCGGCGCTGCTGTTTGCAGTAAAGTGATCGGCCTATCCCCAGGAGACAGCGGATGTCATTGATTCCCGCCGACCAGCACCTCGCCGTCATGGCGGCACTGTTTGTCATCGCCGCCCTCGGTTTTCTCGGCGAAAAGACCCGCATCGGTTCCCACCTGACCGGGGCGGTGATCGCGATTCTTGGCGCCATTGCCGCGGCGAACCTGAAAATCATTCCCCACAGCGCGCCGGCCTACGGGTTTGTGTTCAGTTTCATCGTGCCGGTGCTGATCCCGCTGTTCCTGTTCCAGGCGGACCTGAAGCGGCTGCTGTTCGAGACCGGGCGTACCACCGGTGCCTTCCTGCTGGCGACCACCGGCACGGTGATCGGCGTTACCCTGGGGGTGCTGGCGCTGGACCTCGAGGGCCTGGCGCCCGGTGCGGCGTTGGAAGGCGCGCAGCGCGAGGGTGCAATTGCAGGCCTGTTTGCCTCCACCTACATCGGCGGCTCGGTGAACTACGCCGCGCTCGGGGATATCACGGGCCTGTCGAAAGACGCCTCCTTCTTCTCGGCGGCCACCGCGGCTGACAACCTGTTCAGCGCGGTGTACCTGGGCCTTCTGGCGCTGCTGCCGGGCTGGCGCTGGCTGGCACGCCGCTTTCCGGAACATGACCACAGCCAGGGTGCGGCCGATCGGGACCAGCAAAGACCCACCGCCATGTCATTGACCCTCGGGCTGGCGGCAGCCCTGACCATCGTCGCGGTCAGTGACGCGCTGGTGGCGTGGCTGGGAATCGGCGATTGGCGCTATGTGATCATCACGGCGGTGACCCTGGTGCTGGCGACGCTGGTGCCGGACCTGTCCGGGCGGCTGGCCGGCAGTTTCGAAGTGGGCGTGGGCCTGTCCTTCGTATTCTTTGCGGCGATTGCCGCCGGCGCCGATGTGATCGCCATGATCGAAGTGGCGCCGCTGCTGACCCTGCTTGTCCTGATCCTGCTGAGCGTGCACGCGCTGGTGACGTTTTCCCTCGGAAGCCTGCTGCGCCTGAGCCTGCCGGAGCTGATCACCGCCTCCAATGCGGCCGTACTCGGCGCCACCACGGCGCCGGCACTGGCGGCCACCCGGGGCTGGAACAACCTGGTGACGCCCGGGGTGCTGGTAGGGGTGTTGGGGTATGCGCTGGGGACTTTTATCGGCACCGCGCTGTTCAAGGCCTGGTCAGGCTAGACCCGGTTCAGTAGCCGCGCTCGAAATCGATCCGGTGAGATAGCGGTTCGCCGGCCTGGTAGCGCAGGTAGTTTTCCCGGAATACCTCGACGATTTTCACGGCCGGTGTCGGCGCCGCCGTGTGGCTGGTGATCGACAGGCCTTCGACTTGCCACAGCGGGTCCCCGTCCGGCAGGGGTTCCTCCGGCAGCACGTCGAGTACCGCGTGCCGCAGCTGACCACGCTCCAGCGCCGCCAGCAAATCCGGCATGACTACCGCGTTACCGCGGCCGCCGTTAATAAATATGGCCCCGGGCGCCAGTGCGGAGAGCAGGGCCTCATCGACCACCGCATCGGTGCCGGGGGTGTCGGGCAGCACCGCCAGCAGGTATTCGAGTCCGTCCGCGAAGGCGAGCCGGTCCGCCATGGGCCAGCACTGCTCAAACCCCTCCACGGATCGCCCGTTGGAGTTGAGACCGCGGGCCGCGAGTCCCAGCGCTGTGCAGGCCTGGGCCACGGCGGCGCCGATGGACCCTGTGCCCATGATGCCGATGGTCTTGCCGGCGACGCCGCCGTCGGCGCGGTCGTTCCAGTGCGTGGCCTCGAAGCGGGCGGGGATATTGCGTTCCAGCGCCAGCAGCCAGCCCAGTGTGAACTCCGCCATGGGTTGTCCGAAGATGTCTTTGACGCCGGTGAGCAGGTAGTCTCGGCGCGCGGCATTCAGCAGCGGGGTGACGCCGGCCCAGCTGGATTGCACCCAGCGCAGCGATGCACAGTGCTCCAGCAGCAACGCCAGCATATCGGGTGCGCCGAACAGGACTTCCGCGGTGGCGGCCTGTGACAGCGCGGCATCGGCACTCCCGGCATAGGCGATTTCTGCGCCGGGCAGGGGAGTCATCTCCAGCAGCTTGCGATAGGTGTCGGCGTGCTGCGACACCACCAGGACAGATGTCATGTAGTTCCAGAATCCAGACTGATCGGGACCGGGGGCTTGCCCGGCGTGGCTCCGTCCCGATACTAGAGGAAATACTGGACGGAGTGGAACTGACATGGGACTCAAGCAAGACCGCGTGGTGGTGGTCACCGGCGCCAGCCGTGGCGCGGGCAAGGGTATCGCCTGTGCACTGGGGGCATCCGGCGCCACCGTGTATGTCACCGGGCGAACCCTGGAGGAGGGCAGTGCCCCCCTGCCGGGCACAATTGCCGCGACGGCCGAGGCGGTTACCGCTGCCGGTGGCCACGGTATTCCGGTGGCCTGCGATCACGGCGTGGATGCGGATGTCGAAGCCCTGTTCCAGCGCGTCATGGAGGAACAGGGTCGCCTCGATATCCTGGTGAACAATGCCACCACCCTGCCTGACGCCATAACCCAGCCTGGTCCCTTCTGGGAAAAGCCGCTGGAAATGACCTGCCTGTTCGATGTTGGCCTGCGCTCCCACTACGTCGCCAGCTGGTTTGCGGCACCGCTGCTGCTGGCCAACGGCGAGGGCCTGATCGTGACCACGTCGTCCTTTGGCGGCCGCATCTATATGCACGGACCCGCCTACGGGGCGGGCAAGGCGGCGGTGGACAAGATGGCCCACGATATGGCCCACGACTTCAGGCCCCACAATGTGGCGGTCGTCTCCCTGTGGATGGGCCTGCTGCTGACGGAGCGCACCCGGGCGGTGTTCGATGCCCAGCCCGAGCTGTACACGGAACTCGCCGCCACCGCGGAGACCCCGGAGTTCACCGGCCGGGTGATCGATGCCCTGGCGGCGGACCCGAATGTCATGGAGAAGTCCGGGTGCGTGATGATCGGCGCCGAACTCGCGGAACACTACGGCGTGGCGGAGGCGGATGGCCGCCAGCCGCCCTCCCATCGCAGCTTTTTCGGAGAGCCCACCACCTACGGTGACGCGGTGGTGGAGTGATTTGGCCGGGAAATGACTTCAAAACATGCCCACAACACATTGATTAATATATAAAAAAATAAATTAACCCAAACGAGTGATGCGGCAGGCGCCGACCCCCGCTGTAATGGTGATCAAACCAGAATTGTCGGGGGACAAGACATGACCGCACAACAGCAGATACCAGCGGACAATCCGTACGGCCTGGGCTCGCCGCGAGCCGAAGAGCTGCTGGAAAAAGCGAGGGCATTGCAGCCGGTACTGAGGGAGCGTCGCCAGCAATGCAAGCTGGACCGCAAGGTGCCGGAAGAGACCATCCAGGATTTCCAGGAGGCCGGCTTCTTCAAGATCCTGCAGGCCGAGCAGTACGGCGGTTATGCCATGGATCCCCAGGTGTTCTACGCCGTGGGCCTGGAAATTTCCAGGGCCTGCATGTCCAGCGCCTGGGTGCTGGGCGTGGTCGCCGTTCACAACTGGCAGCTCGCGCTATTTGACGACCAGGCGGCCCAGGATGTCTGGGGTGAGGACCCCAGCGTGCTGATCTCTTCCTCCTATGCGCCAGTAGGCAAGGTGAAGCCGGTGGAGGGCGGCTACCGGCTGTCCGGGCGCTGGAGCTTCTCCAGTGGCTGCGAACACTGCAAGTGGGTCTTCGTGGGGGCCGTGATTCCCACCGAGGACGCCCCCTTCGACATGAAGAACTACCGCACCTTCCTGGTCCCGATCGAGGATTACGAGATTGTCGACAACTGGGACGTGGTCGGGCTCCAGGGCACCGGCAGCCACGACGTGGTGATGGAAGACGTGTTTGTGCCGGAGCACCGCACCCACAAGGTGGTGGACGGCTTCAACTGCGACAATCCCGGTAACGCCGTGAACACGGCGCCGCTGTTCCGCATGCCCTTCATGCAGGTCTTCGTACGGGCCGTGTGCACGGCCTCGCTGGGGGCGCTGGAGGGCCAGCTCGAGGCCTACAAGGAAGTAGCGACTACCCGTGTGGCGGGCCCGGTGCCGATGCGTGACGATCCCTTTGCCAAACGCCTGACTGCCGAGGTGAAGTCCGAGATCGAACAGATGAAGCTGGTGATGTACCGCAACTTCGACGAAATGATGGACTGCACCCGCGCCGGCGAGACGATTCCTATCGAGGACCGGGTACGCTACCGCTATGACTCGGCGGTGGTGGCAGATCGCTGTGTGGAGCTTTCCGGCCGCATGCTGAAAGCGGTGGGGTCCACGGGCATTCGCAACGGCAGCGCGGTGCTGGAGAACCATCTCGACATCCTCGCCAGCCAGGCTCACGTCGCCAACCACTCGACGCCGTTTGCCATCAACATGGGTGGCGTGCTGCTGGGCCAGGAGAACGCCGACCTTGGGCTCTAGTGGAACCGCTGCGGCTGGAGACGATGCCCCGCAGCTGAACGGGGTGCTGCCGGAACACCGCTACGCGGAATGTGCGAACGGTTACCGGATGCACTATATCGATCGCGGCGAGGGGCCGGTGGTTTTGTGGCTGCACGGCTCGGGCCCCGGTGCCAGCGGCCACAGCAACTTCAAGGGGAATTACGCTGCCATCTCCGAATCCGGGTATCGGTCGATCGTGCTCGATATCGTCGGCTTCGGCTTCTCGGATAAACCCGAAACTGAAACCTATACCCTCGATTTCTTCGTCGAGTGCACGGCCCAGGCCCTCGATGCGATCGGGGTTGAACGCTGTGCGGTTGTGGGCAATTCCCTCGGGGGCGCGATTGCTATCGGCCTGGCGCTGGCGCGTCCCGAGCTGGTCGAGAAGCTGATCCTGATGGCGCCCGGGGGACTGAGTTCCCTGCCGGAGTACCAGCAGATGCCCGGAATGCAGAAGATGTTCCAGGTCTACGGCTCCGGCGAACCCATCACACATGAGGTCATGAAGGAGCTGTTTGCCTTCGGCCTGATGCACGACCCCGCGCACGCGACCGATGAGCTGGTAGCCGAACGCATGCAGATCATGGCCCTGATGAACGGCCAGGTCATGTCTTCCATGCAGATCCCGGAGCTGACCGAGCGGCTGGGCGACCTGGGTTGCCCGGTCCTCGCATTCTGGGGACTGAACGAACGCATGATGCCGGAGAATGGCATCATGAAGCTGGCCCACCACTGCAAGCAGCTGCGCTTCGTGCTGGTGTCGGAGTGCGGCCACTGGGTCATGGTGGAGCACGAGGCGATGTTCAATCGGCAGTGCCTGGATTTCCTGGCCAACGGCTGACGCCACTGGCAAGGCCCGGCTGCGGCAGCTAGGCTGCAGCGATGAGTCACCAGGACTACCAGTTGGTTCCCTGCCCTCGCGGGGCCAGCCCCGAGCAGATCGAGCAGGTGGCCGCGATGCTCGAGGCCATCGGCGCCTTTGACGAGGCCGGGCAGATACCTGAGCGCGCCGCCCAGGCGCGGGCACTGGCCTATGCGCCCGGCGGGGAACTGGCTGCCGTGCTCACCGCTGAGGCCCGGCACGTCGAGCAGTTCCATTCCCGGCTCTGGGTCATTACCGTCATCGTCCATCCCGAGCACCGGCAGGCATCCCTGCCATCGACACTGGCCGGTGTCGCCACCGAGGCACTCGAGCAGGATTACCTCGCCGGTTACCAGCAGGATGTGATTGGAATTTTCATGGTGGTCCAGACCCGCGCCTTCGAACACCGGCGCGACATGGCGGTGACGCCCCTGGGTTACGCTTTCGTTGGCCGTAACCGGCGTGGCGACAATATGCGGGTGAAGTTCTTCCGCGGCGCCTGCATCGGGGGAGGGCCGCCGCTGGCTGCACCGGCGGCGCAGAACTGGATGCTGGATGAACGCTACCGGGTGCAGATCGTGCGTGACGAACTGGACGAGGAACTGCTCCAGCGCGTGGCGCAGTTCCTGCTGGATGACGGCGCTTTCAAGACCGAGGCGGAAGCGCGGCAGCGCGCGGAGATGACCGTTGCCGTCGCCCTGGGCCCCGACGATGCCATGGTGGGCCAGCTGGCCGCCGAGGACCACTACGTCGGGCAGCTGATCAACCGGTTCTGGGCGATCACGGTGTTTGTCAGCCCGGATCATCGCCACGCGCACCTGGCGCGTCACCTGCTGCTGCAGTCAAGGGACTACCTCAATGCCGCGTTCACCGAGGGGCGCGATCCGGCCGTAATCGGGCTGTACCTGCGCATGCAGTCACCGCGGCTGCGCGACGATGAGCGGCCTGCGGTCAGCTTCTATTCGAAGCTGCTGTTCCTGGGCCGCAACCGACGCGGCGACAATCTCCGTATATCCTACTTTGATGGCGCCGGCCTCACGCCGCCCTAGCAGAAGCTGATATGCTGGCGCGCCCGTCCCGAACTGGAGCGCTTCGACATGCCGTCCCTGCTTCTCGCCCTCAGCCTGGGTTCGCTGGTCGAGTCGGTGGTGATCGTGCAGCCGGGACACTTCGAGGAGCCCTGTTTTCCGATGGCTGCCGGTGAGCGGCTCGAGTATGGATTCACATCATCGGGAGCCATGGACTTCAACCTGCACTACCATGAAGGGAGTGGGGTGCACTACCCGGTGCGGTTGAAAGCCGTTCGCGCACACTCGGGAGACTTTGTCGCCGAGTCAGGCCAGACCTACTGCCTGATGTGGAGCAACCGCGGCCGCACCCCTGTCGAGCTGGATTATCACTACAGGCTGTACACCGAGGAGGTGGAACATGCGCCCGCTACTGGTCATCGGTAACAAGAACTACTCGTCCTGGTCCCTGCGAGGCTGGTTGGCCCTGCGCAAGGCAAACGTGGATTTCGAGGTCCTGCGCCTGCCGCTGGATACCCGGGAGTTTGCCGACCGGATCGGTGAATACTCCCCTTCACACCGGGTGCCGGTGCTGCAGGACGGCGAGCTGCATGTGTGGGAATCCGTTGCCATCTGTGAATATGTGAACGAGCGCTGGGCCGAAGGCCGCCTGCTGCCGGTGGATGTGGGCTTGCGCGGGCACGCACGCTCGGTGATGGCCGAGATGCACGCCGGTTTCGCCTCACTGCGCGACGAAATGCCCATGAACTGCCGCGCGGAAAATCGCCGGGTGGAGATCGGGCCGGGCCTGCAGTCGGATATCGATCGCGTCTGCCAGCTCTGGAAGGAATGCCGGGAAGTCGCCAAGCCGGGCGACTGGCTGTTCGGCGAGTGGTCGCTGGCTGATGCCATGTTTGCCCCGGTGGCACTGCGCTTCAACAGCTACGTGGTGGATATCCCGGACCATGCCCGCGCCTACGTGGACACGGTGCTCAAGGACGAACACATCATCGCCTGGATGACAGCCGGGCGGGCTGAAACCGAAATCGTCGAAGCCGACGAGGCGGGTGGTTGAGCGAATACTGGCTGCTCCCACTGGCGCTGCTTACCTCTACCCTGGCCGGGGTGTTCGGCATGGGCGGGGGTGTGCCGCTGATTGCCGTCATGCCCGGGCTGGTGCCGACCGCCGCGATCATCCCGCTGCACGCGGTAACCCAGCTCGCCAGCAACGGCAGCCGCGCCCTGTTCGGCTGGCGTCATATCGACCTGAAGCTGGTGCCGCCCTTCCTGGTGGGCGGTATCGCCGGGGCGGGGGCGGGTGCCGCTGTGTTTTCCCGGCTCGACCTGTCCTGGCTGCCGGCGCTGATCGGGGTGGTGATCCTGCTGCTGACCTGGCTGCCGGCGCCGAAGGTCAGGGGCGAAGGAAGCTTCGCACTGGCGCTGCTGGGCTTCTACCAGACCGGCCTCGGGATGCTCATCGGTGCATCCGGCCCCCTGGGCGCCGCGGTGCTTGCCCGCAGGGATAGCCGTCGGGACTGGCTGGTGGTCAACACGGCGGTGTACATGAGCGCCAACCACCTGTTGCGGGCTGCCGCCTTCGCCTTGATGGGCTTTGCTTTCAGCCAGTACGCCCTGCTGCTGGCGGGCATGGTCGCGGCGGTCATTGTCGGCTCCTGGCTGGGTACCTGGCTGCGCCGGTTCGTCCCCCAGATCAACTTCCTGCTGTGGTTTCGCATCCTGGTGACGCTACTGGCCCTGCGCATGATCTGGATAGGACTGCCCCTGTGAACCTGGGCATGGCCGCGGCGGTGGCCGCCCACCTGATCTGGGGATTTGCGCCGCTGTACTGGATCTACACGCAGCCGGTGTCACCGGTCGACCTGGTGGCGCACCGGGCGCTGTGGTCGGTGGGGCTACTGGTGGTGGCCCTGCTGTTGCTGGGGCGTCTTCGCGAGACGTTTCGGCAGCTGCTGGATCTCAGAACCTTCGGGGTGATCGCGCTGTCCGCCACGGCCCAGGCCTGCAATTGGTCCATTTTTCTCTGGGCGGTCACCAACGAGCAGGCCACGGAAGCGAGCCTGGGGTACTTTCTGTTGCCACTGGTCAATGTGGCCACCGGCGTGCTGGTGCTGCGGGAGCGTATCGACCGCGCCCAGGCCATCGCCATTGGGCTCGCCTGTGTCGGCCTCGCCATCCTGGTGGTGGAGAACCGGGGGCTGCCCTGGGTGGCCCTTGGGCTGTCGCTGTCTTTCGGCACCTACGGGCTGGTCCGCAAAATGGTCCGCATCGGCGCCGTCGAGGGGCTGGCCATGGAGACCGCGTTCATGGCACCGGTGGCGCTGGCCTGGATGATCTACACCGGCGGCGCCGGCTTCGGTCAGCACGGGATGCAGGTGGACCTGTTCCTGGCGGGCGCGGGCGTGATGACCACCGTGCCCTTGCTGTTGTACGTGGCCGCATCGCACCGGCTCGCGCTCACGGCCATGGGCCTGGCGTTCTACCTCGGGCCGACCTGCCAGCTGCTGGTGGCGATTTTCATCTTCGGCGAGCCCATCAATCCCGTGCAGCTCACGAGTTTTGTGCTGGTATGGCTTGGGCTGGCGTTCATCATCGCCGATACTTTGCGACGCTATCGAAACCTGAGGTCGATCCCTGTTGAGTGAGTTCCGCTTCCAGCACGCCGGCGGTTGCCGCTGCGGTCTTGTGCGCTACAGCTTCCACTGCAACCAGCCCGCCGCGGAGCTGCAGCCCCGGGCCTGCCAGTGCCTGTTCTGCAAGCCTCGCGGTGCCGCCTACCTGGGCAGCGGGGAAGGGCGCCTGGAGGTGCAGGTGACAGACAAGCGCTACCTGTATGCTCACGCCTTCGGCACCCGCACGGCCGACTTCATCCATTGCGGGCGCTGCAACGAGCTGGTCTATGTGACATCGATGATCGACGGCCGCATCTATGCGCTGGTGGAGCTCCACTCCCTGGAGGCGGAGATTGATCCCGATAAGGCGGTACCCATGGACTTCGGCGGGGAAAGCCTCGAGGAACGCCTGGCGCGCCGGGCCGGCAGCTGGATTCCCGAACTGGAGGTCACCGAGCATGCTTGAACCGAGGATGCTGCTGGCAGCGGGGCTCACCCTGCTCGCCGCCTGCGCCGGACAGCAGGGCACCATGCCGCCCCTGCAGACCTCGCAGACCCTGGTGTATGAATGCGGTGACTTCGAGTTCGTGGTGCGCACGGGTCCCGGCGAAGTCGCCCTGTACCTGCCCGACGACTACCGCGTGCTGGGACAGGTGCGCAGCGCTTCCGGGTCGCGGTTTGTCGACGGCGATGTCATGTTTCACAGCAAGGGCGACGAGGCGGTGCTCGACCTCGGCAGCCGGCGCTACGTGGGCTGCCGGCTCAACCGGGCCCGCGGCCCCTGGGAGGAGGCGCGGCGTCGCGGCGTGGACTTTCGCGCGGTGGGACAGGAGCCGGGCTGGACCCTGGAAATCCGCCACGACCGCAACATGCTGATGGAGGCGGACTACGGCACCCGGCGAGTGCTGCTGCCGACGCCGTTCCCCGAGCCCACCGACGAAGGCGAGCGCTACGTGGCCGAGGATGAGAATCACAGCATGACGGTGGACATCCAGCTCGATCATTGCACCGACAGCATGTCCGGCGCGGCATTTTCCAACACCGTGACGGTGCTACTGGACGGGCGCGAGTACCGGGGCTGCGGTGAAGCCCTGGATCCGCTCTGAGCCGGCTTGATGTAATTTATAGAAAAACTCGATAAGACACTGATTTAAATAATAAATAAGAATATTCATCTTGCGAATGTGCCCATACCCGCGGGCCGGTTCAAATGGGCTGACAAGATTTGTTAGACTACCGCGCCTGCATACGATTGCATTCCTTCTTTTCATAACTTCGCACTGGTGCCGCACCGCATGGAAATCAACAGACCCGACTCAATCAGCCCCGAACTCGACGCCTGGGTTGCCGAAAAGGCAGCACTCTGTAAGCCCAGGGAGATCTACTGGTGCGATGGCTCCCGGGAAGAATATGAGCGGCTCTGTGCCGAGATGGTCGATGCGGGCGTCTTCATCCCGCTGAACGAGGACAAGCGTCCCGGCAGCTACCTGTGCCGGTCCGACCCGAAGGACGTGGCCAGGGTCGAGGACCGCACCTTTATCTGCTCGGAGAAGGAGGTGGACGCGGGTCCCACCAACAACTGGATGGACCCCGGTGAAATGCGCGACATCATGACCGGCCTGTACGACGGCTGCATGGAAGGCCGCACCATGTACGTGATTCCGTTCATGATGGGCCCGGGTGGCGATATCTCCCAGATCGGCGTGCAGGTGACCGACTCCGCCTACGTGGTGGTCAACATGTTCATCATGGCGCGCATCGGCCGGCCGGTACTGGAGGCCCTAGGCGACGGCTTTTTCATCAAGTGCCTGCACTCGGTGGGCTATCCCTTGAGCGAGGGCCGCCAAGACGTGCCCTGGCCCTGCGACGTCGCAAACCGCTATATCTCGCATTTCCCTGAAGATCGCGTGGTCTGGTCCTACGGCAGCGGCTATGGCGGCAATGCGCTGCTGGGCAAAAAGTGCGTGGCCCTGCGCATCGCCTCCGTCATGGCGCGCGACGAGGGCTGGATGGCCGAGCACATGATGATTCTCGGCCTGGAGTCGCCCACCGGTGAAAAAACCTACGTGGCCGGCGCCTTCCCCAGCGCCTGCGGCAAGACCAACCTGGCGATGCTGATTCCACCCGAGGGTTACGAGGGCTGGAAGGTGTGGACGGTCGGCGACGATATCGCCTGGCTGAAGCCCGGTGCGGACGGCCGCCTCTACGCCATCAATCCCGAAGCGGGCTTTTTTGGCGTCGCGCCCGGCACCTCGGTGAAGTCCAACCCGGCGGCCATGCGCGCGATCGAAAAGAATACGATTTTCACCAACGTCGCGCTTACCGACGACGGCGACATCTGGTGGGAGGGCATGACCGACGAGACGCCGGAGCACCTCATCGACTGGCGCGGCAACGACTGGACGCCGGCCAGTGCCGGTCCCGCCGCCCACCCCAATGCCCGCTTTACGGCCCCGGCGTCCCAGTGCCCCTGCATGGATCCCGCATGGGAAGATCCCAAAGGCGTTCCCATCAGCGCCTTCCTGTTCGGCGGCCGCATGAGCTCTCTGTTCCCGCTGGCCTATGAAAGCCACGATTGGGACCACGGTGTTTACCTCGCCTCGACCATGGGTTCCGAGGCGACCGCGGCGGCCGACAACCAGGCAGCGATTCGCCGGGACCCGATGGCCATGCTGCCGTTTATCGGCTACAACGTCGCCGACTACTGGCGCCACTGGCTGTCGATGAAAGACCACCTGAGCCAGCCGCCGAAGATCTACCGGGTGAACTGGTTCCGCAAGAACTCTGACGGCAAGTTCATGTGGCCGGGCTTCGGCCAGAACATGCGTGTGCTGCAGTGGATTGCCGACCGTGCCAATGATCATGCTCACGCCACGGAGTCGCTGCTGGGCCTGTCCCCCGACTACGACGACCTGAACTGGGAAGGCCTCGACTACAAGCGCGAGCAGTTCGACGCGCTGATGTCTGTTGATCCCGAGCAACTGCTGGCCGAGTGCGAGGAGCAGGGCAGCTACTTCAGCAGCATCGACCACGTGCCGGAAGAACTGGAGGCCCAGCGACAGGGAACCGCGGACAAAGTTCGCAAGGCCGCCTGACAAACCCCACCGGGCTTGACTTCAGTCAAGCCCGATTTTTCCCGCCTGTTGTAATGTTTTAACCGTGCAAAGTGTGTAACGGAAACAACAACTGACAACAGGAGTGAAACCATGTTGACCCGCACTACCATCCTCGCCCTGCTGGCGAGTTTCATGCTGTCTGCCTTGCCGGCACAGGCCGAACAGGGAGACTGGATTGTCCGCGTGGGCGCCGCCAACGTCGACCCCGACACGGACAGCGACCAGATCGATATCGCCGGCCTCGCCACCCTCGAGGGCGTGGATGTCGACGACGACACCCAGCTCGGCATCACCATCACCTACATGCTGACGGACATCTGGGGCGTCGAGCTGCTGGCCGCGACACCCTTCGAACACGACATCACCGTCGAGGGCCTGCCGCTGGATGCCGGTTCCACCAAGCACCTGCCGCCGACCCTGACGTTCATGTGGTATCCCATGGGTGGCAAGGACTCCAAGTTCCAGCCCTTCGTCGGTGCGGGCGTCAACTACACCTACTTCTGGGATGAAGAAGTGGACGGTGACCTCGAAGCGGCTCTCGGCGTGATTACCGAGCCGGTGACCGGCGGCACCGATCCTGTACCTGCAGACCTGGATCTCGATGACTCCTGGGGCGTCGCTGCGCGCGCCGGCTTCGAGTACATGTTCAACGAGAAGTGGGGCGTCAACGCCAGCGTCTGGTGGATCGATATCGACACAGATGCGACCATCGAAACGGAACTGGCAGACGTCGAGTTCGATGTAGAAATCGACCCCTGGGTCTACATGGTGGGTGTTTCCTACAAGTTCTGACCCACTGCCACCACGCTAGTGGTGGTGTGAATGATCAGCGGCGCCCTCTGCGGCGCCGCTTTCCGTTGTGCCTGCTGTCGGAGTATGCGCGTGACCTGCATGCTGGATAGCAATCCAGGCAGTCCAGGCACCGGCTGCGATAAGCATGACTCCCGCCATGGCGCGCAGACCGCGTCGGCTCAGCAAGCCCGCCAGCCGCTGGGCCGCCAGGCCTGTCGCCAGCATGGCCGGTGTAGTGCCCAGGCCAAACGCACCCATCAGCAGCGCCGACTGCTGCCAGCTGGCGGTGGTCGCCGTCCAGGCCAGCGCCGTGTAGATCAGGCCGCAGGGCAGGAACCCCCAGAACAGTCCCACCGCCAGCGCGTCCCCGGGACTGGAAATCGGCAGGCGCCGTCGCGCGAGGGGTTCGACGCGCCGCCACAGCAACTGCCCGCCGCGTTCCAGCCAGGTCAGTCCCGCCCACCAGTTCGCCACGTACAGGCCCATGGCCAGCAGCAGCACACCGGACAGTATGCGCAGGGCCGGCAGCACCAGGCCGTGAACGCCGGCGATGCCGGCGGCGAGGGCGCCGAGTCCCGCGCCCAGCAGCATATAAGTCGCTACCCGGCCGACCTGGAATAGCACCAGGCTGCGCTGGCGCTGTCCCGGTGCGGCGCCCATGCCCAGCGCAGCGCTGATGCCGCCGCACATGACGATGCAATGACTGCTGCCCAACAGGCCCAGGATAAATGCGGCGATGAAACCGGGATCAGTCTCGGTCAATCTCGTCCCCGGGCTGGCGGTCAGCGTCTTCGTCCATCAGGATGCGCCAGGCTTCCTTGTCGAGATCTTCGTACTGGCCGCTGTCGATGGCCCACAGCAGCAGCTTGATGGCCACCACACAGAACACCAGGGCGATGGGAATGAGGATATACAGGCTGTCCATGGCCTATTTTAGTCGCAGGCTGTTCAGCACCACCAGCAACGAGCTGGCGCTCATGCCGATGGCGGCGGCCCAGGGTGGCACCCAGCCCATGGCGGCCAACGGCACGGCCAGGCTGTTGTAGCCCAGCGCCCAGCCGATGTTCTGGCGGATGATGCGCCGACAGCGTTCTGCAGTGTCGAAGGCGAGGTCAAGGGGTGCGAGGGACTGGCCCAGCAGGATGGCGTCAGCACTGGACTTGGCGAGGTCGGTGGCCTGGTTGACCGCGAAGGCGCAGTCCGCAGCCGCCAGCACCGGTGCATCATTGAGACCGTCGCCCACCATGGCGACACGATGACCCTGCGCTTGCAGTGCGCGGATATGGTCGAGCTTTTCCTCCGGTGTGACACCGTGACGCTCGGACGCCAGCCCGAGGTGGGCGGCCAGTTCCGGGCCCGCCTCGGAAGGGTCGCCGGTCAACAGCTCCACAGATAGCCCGCGGCCATGCAGGGCATCGATGGTTGCCTTCGCGTCATCCCGGGTGGTGTCTTCCAGCGCAATCCATGCCAGCCATTCCCTGGCAGAGGCCAGGGCGACCCAGTGACCGGGTTCATCCGGCGGCGAGGGCAGGGTGGGGCAGGTCTCGGCCACGAAGCCCGGGCTGCCGATGGCCAGCCCCTCGCCCTGATACTCGCCCCGGAGGCCGCGGCCCGGGACGACGGTGACATTCTCGACCCCGGCGGCCGGAGTGATATCGGCAAAGGCGTGCGCGATGGGGTGGCGCCCGTGCTGCTCCAGCGCCGCTGCCAGCGCCAGCACATCCTGTTCGCTGCGTTCGGTTCTGACCTGGCGCCGCCTCAGCTGGCCGCGGGTCAGGGTGCCTGTCTTGTCGAAGATGATATGGCTGCACTGGGACAGTGCCTCCAGGCTGTTTTCCCCGGTCAGCAGCAGTCCGCGGCGGCGCAGGAACGCCGTGGCGGCGGTCAGGGCGGTGGGTGTCGCCAGGGCGAGTGCACAGGGACAGCTCACCACCAGCACGGACAGGGTAATCCACAGGGCCTTTTCGGGTTCGTTGATCCACCAGTAACTCGCCACCGCAGTAGCGATCAGCAGTACGGCGGCGACAAACCTGGCAGCGACCCGGTCCGCCAGGATCGCCAGGGCTGGTTTCTGGTCACCGGCCCTGGACAGCAGTGACAGCATGGCGGCGAGCCGGCTGCCGGCGGCATCCGTTTCCACGCGCATTTCGGCGCCGCCCTCTCGCAGGACTGTCCCCGCCGCGACGCGATCCCCGCTCGAGAGACTGCGTGGGAAATGTTCGCCGGTAAAGGCGGCTTCGTCCACGGCGCCGGCGCCGGCGATCACTTCGCCGTCGGCCGGGATCACGTCCCCGGCGCGCAGCATCAGTACGTCGCCGCTGGCGATCGAGCGAGTGGGAGCCGTCACCCACTCCGAACCCTCCCGTCGCAGGCAGGCCACCGGCAGCAGGCTGTGCAGGTCAGTCTGGCGCAGGAACTCGCGCTGCCTGACCTGTCGCTCCAGGAATCGCCCCAGCAGCAGGAAAAACGTGAACATGGCGATGGAGTCGAAGTAGACCTCGCCGGTATTGCGCAGAGTCGCCCAGCCGCTGGCGACATAGGCCAGCCCGATGGCCAGCGCCACCGGTAAGTCCATGACCAGGCGGCCGTGGCGCAGGTTGATCCAGGCATTGCGAAAAAAGCTGCGCGCGCTGTACAGCACGACGATGCTGGCGATGATCAGGCTGACCCACCGCATCAGGCTTCGATACTCCGGCGCGATACCCTGGATATCGCCCGCGTGAAGGGCGATGCCGAACATCCCCACCTGCATCATGGCCAGTCCCGCCACAGCCAGCTCGCGCAGGGCGCTGCGCTGCTCTCGCTGCAGCATTTCAGCGCCGCGGCTCAGCTGCCAGGGATGCGGGTCATAGCCCAGGGCGAGGAGCTGTTGAAACAGGTCGCTGACCGCCAGGCGATCAGGATCAAACTCGACGGCCAGTGATTGCTGCGCGAGGTTCACGCTGGCGGCGTTCACCGCCGGGTTCGCCAGCAGGGCTTTCTCGATCAGCCAGGTGCAGGCGGCACAGCTGACGCCTCCCAGCAGCAGCTGTGCGCGGGCCCTGCCGTGATCCAGCGCGGTGACGAAATCTGCCTGGTTGGCCGGGTCGTCGTAGGCGAGGTAGAGATTGGTCTCGGGCAGGGGTGGCGCGGTGTCATTGAGGGAGGTACGCAGCCGGTAAAAAGACTGCAGCCCGCTGCCCGATATCAGCCGGGCGACAGCCTGGCAGCCGGGGCAGCACATCGGCTGCGCCCTGCCGTCGATTTCGACAGAAAACTCGGCGCCCGGCGGCACGGCCTCGCCGCAGTGATAGCAGCGCTCGGCACTGTCACTGCGCATCAGCATGGCTGACCCTGAGTTCACCGTCGAGACGCCATTCGGCATCGGTGCCCGCGACCAGGGGTTCCAGCTGCCACAGCCAGCGTGACGCGCTACCCAGGCTGGCCTCGGTCCGGTAGCGTCCCGGTGTCACCTGTGCCATGCGAAACGACTGGTCGCGGCGGGCATCGATGGGATGCGACAGCTTGAGGTGGAGGGCGGCGGGGCGGGCATCGCCCTCGAGCAGGATCTCCAGCGCTCCCCCGGTGTAGGAGAGGGAAGCCTGGAGCCCAAGGGCCTGGGCGCGCTGCTGCTTGCCCAGCTCGCGATTGATGGCAAGACCTTCCTTGTAATAGTCATCGACAACCACCGAGTCGGCGTTATGCGCAGCGATCCACCAGGTGGTCAGACCGGCGACAACGACCACACCGGGCAGGCCAAACAGGAACCAGGGCCAGAACTGGCGGTACCAGGGTGTAGTGTCCATCAGGGTCCGACCGGTACCAGGAAGCGCGATTCGGCAGTAGTGGTGAGCTGGCTGCCGTCATCGGCCTCGATGATGAAATTGAATTCGGTGCTGGGCCGTTCGAACGCGTCGGCGGGAGCCGCCACCCTCAGCGGCAGGGACAGTACTTCACCGCTGTTCAGGATGACGTCGGTATCCCCCTCGATGCGGGCGCTGCCGGGCAGGCCCTCCAGCCGAAGCTGGTAGCTGTGCATCTCTTCGTCCATGTTGAGAATTTGCAGGGTATACACGTTTTCGATTTCTCCCGCCGCGTTCTCTGTGTAGAGCTGGCTGCGTTCGCGAATCACGGTCAACTCCAGCGGGACGCGCCAGTAGATGCGCAGGGAGAAGGCCGTCACCATGATCAGCATTACCACAACATAGCCGATCAGCCGCGGCCGCAGCCAGTGGGTCTTTCCACCGCTCAGCTCGTGTTCGCTGGCGTAACGGATCAGCCCCGGCTCATAGCCCATCTTGCCCATGACGGAGTCGCAGGCGTCGATGCACAGGGCGCAGCCGATACACTGGTATTGAAGGCCGTCACGAATATCGATGCCGGTGGGACAGACCTGCACGCAGAGCTGGCAGCTGATGCAATCACCCAGGCCCTCGGCGGCGGGATCCGCATCGCGCCGCCGGGCACCGCGAGGTTCGCCCCGGGTCGCGTCATAGGCGACGGTCATCGTGTCCTCGTCGAACATTACCGACTGGAAGCGGGCGTAGGGGCAGACATAGATGCACAGCTGTTCGCGCATCCAGCCGGCGTTGATGTAGGTCGCCAGGGTAAAGAAGACCGTCCAGGCAGCGCCCCAGCTTGTAACCTGCAACGTGGCGATGTCGTAGACCAGGTCGCGAATGCCGTAGAAGTAGCCGACAAAGGTCAGCCCGGTGAGAAACGAAAAGCCCAGCCACATGCCGTGCTTGGTGAATTTCTTGGCGGCTTTGGCGGCACTCCAGGGTGCCTGGTCGAGCTTCATGCGCTGGTTGCGGCTGCCCTCGACCCGCTGCTCCATCCACATGAAGATACTGGTCCAGACCGTCTGCGGGCAGGTGTAGCCGCACCAGACCCGGCCCAGGAACACGGTCACCGTGAAGAGCGCAAAGGCGGAAATGATCAGGAACCAGGCCAGCAGCGGGAAGTCCTGGGGCCAGAACGTCAGGAACAGGATGTGGAACTTGCGCTCCGGCAGGTCGAACAACACCGCCTGGCGCCCGCCCCACGCCATCCAGGGGAGAATAAAGTAGCCCAGCAGCAGCGGCCAGCCGGTGAACAGCCGCAGCCGCTGAAAGTACCCCTCGATTTTTCGCGTGTAGATCTTCTCGCGCTTCTGGTACAGGTCCAGCTCGGCGACTTCCGCCGGCGCGAGTTCTTCGACCTCGATGAGGTCTTTGTCAGTCATGGGTACCGCCCGTGGGGTTGGCGGCCTACCGTCTCAGGCTGGCTATTGGCTCAGGCTGTAGACGTAGGCCGTGATCAGGTGAATCTTGTCCTCGCTGAGTTGATCGCCGAAGGCCGGCATTACGCCATTTCGGCCCACCCGCAGGGTGTGCTGGATCTGGCTCTCGGAGCCGCCGTAGAGCCACACCCCTCTGGTGAGGTTGGCTGCACCCATAAGAGGGTTACCCTTGCCTTCGGGCCCATGGCAGGCGACGCAGAACATGTCGTACTGCGCCTTGCCAGCAGCAGCCATCTCCTCGTTTGCCTCACGCCCGCTGAGCTTGATGACATAGGCCGCAACATTGCGTATACCCTCGTCGCCAAGTGTCCCCTCCCATTCAGGCATGTTGGCCTGGCGGCCTTGCACGATGCTGTGGGTGATCGCGTCGGGCGCACCGCCCCAGATCCAGTGGTCGTCGGCCAGGTTGGGGAAGCCGTAGGCGCCGCGAGCGTCAGCGCCGTGGCAGACCGAGCAGTTCACGGCGTACAGGCGCTGTCCCATTTTCAGGGCCTCGGTGTTCTGGGCCACTTCTTCGATGGGCATGGCCAGGTAGCGGTAGCGCACGGCGGCGAATCGCTCCTCGGCGTCATCGACCTCGCGCTGCCACTGGTCCAGCTGGGTCCAGCCCAGCATGCCGGGAAAGTTGCCCAGGCCGGGGTAGACCAGCAGGTAGCCGACCCCGAAGATGAGCGTGATCAGGAACATCAGGAACCACCAGAAGGGCAGCGGGTTATCGTATTCCTCGATGCCATCGGCGGCATGACCCGTGGTTTGTTCCGGATCCGCCGGCGCGCGGGTGCGGTTGGCGAAGAGGATCCAGAACGTGCCCACGAACGTGGCCACAGTCAGGACAATTACCCACCAACTCCAGAAACTACTCATCCTTTTTCTCCTTCACGTGCTTCCCGCTCGATGGTTTCGCGGTGCGCCTCTTCGTCGGCGAAGGGCAGGTGGCCTGCGTCTTCGTACCCCTGCTTGCGGCGGCCGCTGTATACCCAGAACACCAGGCCGATGAATGCGACCAGCAACAGCAGGGTGGACAGGCCGCGTAGCATATTGATATCCATGCTTACCGTCTCCGCTGGATCAAGGTGCCCAGCTGCTGCAGGTATTCCACCATGGCGTCGATTTCTTTCTTGCCTTTTACTGCATCGGCGGCGCCGGCAATGTCCTCATCGGTGTAGGGCACGCCGACCGCGCGCAGCGCGGCCATCTTGCCGCCGGTTTTGCTGCCGTCGATGTCGTTGTCGAACAGCCAGGGGAAGGCCGGCATGTTGGACTGCGGCACCAGGTCGCGCGGGTTGTACAGGTGCGCGCGGTGCCAGTCGTCGCTGTAGCGGCCGCCGACCCGGGCCAGGTCGGGACCGGTCCGCTTCGATCCCCACAGGAAGGGGTGCTCGTACACGTGCTCACCGGCGACCGAGAAATGGCCGTAGCGCTCTGTCTCGGCCCGCAATGGCCGGATCATCTGCGAGTGACAGGTATTGCAGCCCTCGCGGATGTAGATGTCGCGCCCCTCCAGCTCCATCGCGGTCAGGGGCTTGAGTCCTTCGATGGGCTCGCGCACTTCCTTGCCGAAGATCAGCGGCACCAGCTCGACCAGGGCGCCGAAGCTGATGGCCACGATGATCAGCACGATCATCAGGCCAATGTTCTTTTCAACAACTTCATGTTTCATGTCCAGCTCCTCAGGCGGTGCCAGCGACAGGCTGTGAATCTGACAGTTCTTTCTCTTCCGCGATCTCGTCCGTGGCCAGGGTCATGTACAGGTTGTAGGCCATGACCAGCATGCCGAGGAAGAAGATGAGGCCGCCGATCAGGCGAACGATGTAGCCGGGATAGCTGGCCTGCAGTGCCTCCACAAAGGTGTAGGTGAGGGTGCCGTCCTGGTTGTAGGCGCGCCACATCAGGCCCTGCAGGATGCCGTTCACCCACATCGAGGCGATGTACAGCACCGTGCCGATGGTAGACATCCAGAAGTGAACGTTGATCAGGTCGATGCTGTACATGCGCTGCTTGCCGAATACCAGCGGCAGCAGGTGGTACATGGCGCCGATCGAGACCATGGCGACCCAGCCCAGCGCCCCGGAGTGCACGTGACCGATCGTCCAGTCGGTGTAGTGGGACATCGCGTTCACGGTCTTGATGGACATCATCGGGCCTTCGAAGGTCGACATGCCGTAGAAGGACAGGGATACCACGAGGAATCGCAGGATCGGGTCGGTGCGCAGTTTGTGCCATGCGCCGGACAGGGTCATCATGCCGTTGATCATGCCGCCCCATGACGGCGCCAGCAGGATCAGTGACATCACCATACCGAGGCTCTGGGCCCAGTCGGGCAGGGCGGTGTAGTGCAGGTGGTGAGGGCCGGCCCAGATATATACCGCGATCAGCGCCCAGAAGTGCACGATAGACAGGCGGTAGGAGTACACCGGGCGCCCCGCCTGCTTGGGAACAAAGTAGTACATGATGCCCAGGAAACCCGCGGTCAGGAAAAATCCGACCGCGTTATGGCCGTACCACCACTGCACCATCGCGTCGACGGTCCCGGAGAATATGGAGTAGGACTTGAAGCTGCCGTAGGGGATGGCGAGGCTGTTGACGATGTGCAGCACCGCGACGGTGACGATGAAGGCGCCGAAGAACCAGTTGGCAACGTAGATGTGCGGCACCTTGCGCTTCATGATGGTGCCGAAGAACAGCACCGCATACAGCACCCAGACCACGGTGATCAGCAGGTCGATGGGCCACTCCAGCTCAGCGTATTCCTTACCGCTGGTGAAGCCCAGGGGCAGCGTGATGGCGGCCAGCAGGATGACCAGCTGCCAGCCCCAGAACACCAGGGCGGCGAGTGTGTCGGATAGCAGTCTCACCTGGCAGGTGCGCTGTACCACGAACAGTGATGTGGCAAACAGTGCACAGCCGCCGAACGCAAAAATGACCGCGTTGGTGTGAAGCGGTCGCAGGCGGCCGAAGTGCAGGTAGGGCAGTTCCGTGTTCAGTACCGGCCAGACCAGCTGCGCCGCTATCAGCACGCCGACCAGCATGCCGACAATGCCCCAGACCACGGTCATTACCGCGAACTGGCGCACGACCTTGTAGTTGTA
Source organism: Halieaceae bacterium (assembly GCA_965601975.1). Lineage (GTDB taxonomy): Bacteria > Pseudomonadota > Gammaproteobacteria > Pseudomonadales > Halieaceae > JANQIO01. The sequence continues at coordinate 2,678,750 of OZ271856.1, read as the reverse complement.
GACGGGATGGTCCAGCGCGGAATAGATCGCGTTCGGATCCGCTTGCGCGTCCACTCCTGTGGTTCCACTCATGGCTGTTTCGCTCATGTCCGATTCCATAATTTCAGAGATAAATTCTGTTCAGGCCCTGTCCGCGCCTCAGGCGTCGGTAAAGGCCGGTGCGGCGCCGAAGTCCCAGAGGATTACCGAGCCGACGATGATGCACACCAGGATGACCAGGCATATGGCCAGCACGGCGCTGGAGAACAGGAAGCCGCGCTCCTCGGGTATCTTCATCACGATGGGTATGCCGAGGTACATCAGGTACACAGACCAGCAAACCGCTACCACACCAATAAGCATATCGAGCCACAATACCGGGTAGAAACCGACTGCCCCGGTTATGAACAGGGGCGTTGCGGTAAATCCGGCGATGACCAGGCCTTTGGCCAGGGAGGAGTCCGCGCCGTAGGTCTGCGACATCCAGTGGATGGCGTAGCCGATCACGGCAACGGAGCCCACCATGGCGGTGTAGAACAGGATAATCAGTACCAGCGCGCTGTCCTCGGTGAGGCGAATGGCAGACCCGTCGCCGACGGTCCAGCCGACCCTGGTGGTGCCGAAGTACCAGGCCGCAGCCGGCAAAATGGCCATGATGAACGGGAACAGCGCCATGTTTCTCATGGACGCCGGCGCCAGGTCGGCTACCCGTTTCCATTGCAGGCTGGGCTGCACTAGCAGGCCAAATGCGTGGTTGAACATCAGATCACCCCTTGTTTATGTGTACTGCTGGTCTTTTTTGACAGGTATTGCAGTCCCGGTTACGACTGGTCGTCGCTAACCGAGACATTGGCGATATCTTTCAAGCCGTCGATGTCGAGAATGACAATTTCCTTGTTGCTGACCTCGAGGATTCCGAGTTTCTGCAGGCGGCTGAATACCCGGCTGACGGTTTCCACGGTCAGGCCCAGGTAGTTACCGATATCGATTCGCGACATGGGCAGCCTGAACTGCGTCGCGCTGAGTTTGCGGCGGGCATTGCGCGCAGAGATGCTCAGCATCAAGGCCGCGATGCGCTCTTCGGCCGTGTTTTTACTGAGCAGTGTGATCAGCTGCTGATCCTCGGTGATTTCGCGGCTCATCAGCTGGAAGAAATGCCGCTGCAGTTCCGGCATCTGGACGCTCAGGTCCTGCAGTGAACTGAAAGGAATCTCGCACACGGCAGAGGTTTCCAGCGCTTTGGCAGAGCAGGCATGCGCATTCTTGCTGATGCCATCCATGCCGAGGATTTCACCGGGGAAGTAGAAGCCGGTGACCTGCTCGCGGCCGTCGTCGGTGACGTGATAGGCCTTGACCGCACCTGAGCGCACTGCAAAGACCGAAGAGAAATGAGCGCCCTCACGGTAGAGGTACTCACCCTTTTGCAGGGGTTTGCCTCGCTGGACGATGCTGTCGAGCCGTTCGACGTCCTGTGCCTCGAGCGCCAGTGGCAGGCACAGCGTACTCAGGCGGCAGTTACTGCAGTTCACCCGAAAATCGTGGGTGCATTTCCTGGGTGATTCCTGATCGCTCACCTCTTGTGCCGGGATATTCATAAGCCCCCTCTCCCTTGTTTTTTCTGAGTATAGTGCCACAGGTTACTGTTTTTTCTTAGTATAGTCCGTCAGATTACGGCGGAATAGCGGGGGGCGTTGGCCGCATCCCCGGAGCGCGACAGATACTGGTCAAATACCATACAGATGTTGCGCAGGAAGGGTCTGCCCTGCTCGGTCACGCGGATAAAGTCCGTTTCCATTTCAAGCAGGCCGTCTTCGGCCATCTCCCGCAGTGAAGCCTCTTCCTGGGAGAAGTGCTGCGCGAAGCTGCGCCCCCCGGGTATCTCGCACTCGTCGAGATCCAGGTGCATGTTGCAGATCAATTCCATGATCACGTGACGACGCAAGCGATCCTCCTCGCTGGTGTGATAGCCGCGGTGGACCGGTAGCTCGCCCCGGCTCAGGCTCTCGTAATAGTGCTCGAGCTGGCGTGCATTCTGCACGTAGTAGTCGCCGACCTGGCTGATGGAGGAAACCCCCAGGCCCACCAGGTCGTCGGCCAGCTGCACCGAGTAGCCCTGGAAGTTCCGCTGCAGCGTACCCTCACGCTGTGCGACGGCCAGGTCGTCATTGGGCAGGACATAGTGGTCCAGACCGATATGGTGATAGCCCTCGGCCTGCAGCGTCCCGGAAATCTGCGCCTGCAGCTTGAGCTTGTCGCTGAAGCTGGGCAGCGTGAGCCGGTCGATGGCACGCTGTGACTTGAAACGCTCCGGCAGGTGCGCGTAGTTGAAACACGCGATACGGTCCGGGCGCAGGGCCACGACTTTCGCCAGGGTGGATTCCATGGTGAAGCGGTCCTGGTGGGGCAGGCCGTAAATCAGGTCAAAGCTCAGGGAGCGGTAACCGAAGTGCCGTATGTCTTCCACCAGGGAGCGCACCATCTTCATGGGCTGCACCCGGTTTATGGATTTCTGGACCAGTGGGTCGAAGTCCTGGATGCCGAGGCTGACCCGGTTGAATCCCAGGCCCTTCATCAGCGCCACGGCGCCCTTTGCGGTGGTTCTGGGATCGAGCTCGATGGAGTACTCGCGGCGGCCGGAGTCCATCAGGGAAAAATGCCTCGCCAGGTCGTGCATCAGCTCGGTGACCTCGGCGTTCTCCAGGTAGGTCGGCGAACCGCCGCCCCAGTGCATCTGGCGCACTGGCCGGCTGCCGCTGTGCAGCTCCGCCTGCATGGCAATTTCCCGGCGCAGGTAGGCGAGATATTGCGAGGCCGTGCCCGGCTCCCGGGTCACGATCTTGTTGCAGGCGCAGTAGTAGCAGATGTCGTTGCAGAAGGGGATATGCACATACAACGAGAGGGGACCGTCACACTGCTTGCGCATGGCCTCGGCATAGGCGGAAACGTCGAACGCTTCGCTGAACTGCGGCGCAGTCGGATACGAGGTATAGCGCGGCCCGCTGCCCGCGTACTTGGTGATCAACGCGTGGTCAGGCTGACCGGCTGCGGATACGAGTTTGTCCATCGATTCTTCTGCCTCCGCGCAAAAGAATAGCAATGCTCCGCCCGTCCCTACTTGATGCAGGTCAAGTCGCCGGGAGAACCCGGATCACGTGGCTTGCGGGGGTGATTGGTCTGCGGGGATGAACTGCCTGGCGGCCTGTTCGCCGGCCGGTTGACCCACCCGGAAAGCGGTGGCCAGAATGGGCGCAAATTCGAGGAGAAAACAGCCATGAACATTCGCAGCCTGGGCTATGTCTGCATAGAGACGACTGACGTTGGGAAATGGCGCAGCTTTGGCACAGAGATCGTCGGGATGATGGTCTCACCGGGCATGCCCGAGGACGGCAATCTCTACCTGAAAATGGACGAGCGGCCGTTTCGCTTCATGATCACCCCGGGTGAGCAGGACAGGCTGGTGTGCTGTGGCTGGGAGCTTTTGTCCGCCGATGACCTGGCGGCGGCGCGGGAGCAGCTCGGGGCTGCCGGCGTGGTTTTTGAGGAGGGATCGCCAGAGCAGTGTGCGACGCGGCGGGTGACCGAGCTGATCCGTCTCAGTGACCCGGCCGGAAACATGCTGGAGCTGTACTGCGGCGGCGAGCTCGACTATGCGCGCTTTGTGTCACCGGCTGGCGTGCTGGGCTTCGAGACCGGTTTCAATGGTGACATGGGCTTCGGCCACGCCGTGCTGCCGGCGCCGAACCTCGCAGAAACGCACGCCTTCTACCGCGATCTCCTTGGATTTGGCGACACTGACTACATGCATTTCCATTTCAGCGAGGACCCCGCCGATCCCGGCCAGGGGCTTCATTTCATGCATGTCCAGAACCCGCGCCACCACAGTCTTGCCCTGTATCAGGCAGAGATGCCCTCCGGCTGCGTGCACCTGATGGTAGAGGTCCTGTCCGTGGACGAGGTGGGCTACTGCCTGGACCGGGTGCTGGCCGCGGGCGTTCCCGTGACCTCGACCCTGGGTCGGCATACCAATGACCGCATGCTGTCTTTCTATATGGCCACGCCGGGCGGCTTCGCCCTCGAGTTTGGCTGTGACGGGGTGCAGATCGACTGGGAGAACTACACGCCGACCCGCACCACGCTGCCCAGCCTCTGGGGGCACGAATTCCAGCCGCCCGGCGAGGGCTAGCCCAGGCTGGCGACGCTCTTCAGCACCAGTCGTACCAGTTCCGCCTGCCTGGCGACACCGGTCTTGGAGAAGATGGATTTCAGCTGGGCCCGCGCGGTGTGCTGCGAAATGTTCTGTTGTTCCGAGGCTTCCGCGAGGTTCAGCCCGCGGGCCAGGTGCAGGGCGAGATTCGCCTCCGCGGGGGTCAGCTGAAACAGTTCCTTTAACAGCTCCAGTGACTGTGCCGAGGCGCCGGGTTCGCTGAGTTCCGGATCATTGATAAAGACCGCGACGCAGGGACTGGCCTGGCCCTCCGCCCACTCCGACTGGGGCACCGGCCGCAGCACCAGGCCGTAGTCAGCGCGTCCGCTGGAGCGGGGTATGCGCAGCGCCCGCGCCATGCCGGTGGTGCCGGCCCGCTGTGCGGTGATGGCGGTGTAGATGAGTTCCTGCAGCTGGCTGTCGGTGCGCCGATCCTCGATCTTCAGCCGCTGGTCCTGGATGCTGATGCCGTCGCCCTGTTCCAGCAGGGACTGGCCCACCGCGTTGGTATTGAGCACCTGCCCACGTTCATCCAGTACCAGGGTGGCCACCGCCAGGTGGTCGACCGCGTCGGCATAGATATCCCGCTCGGACTCGGTGCGACTCATGCGGGCGTGGATCTGGATGGCCCGTCGCAGGTGTGGCAGCAGCTGCTCACAGAGCCGCTTGTCGGCTTCGTTGAATGCCGGCTCTTCGGGCTGGCGGGCCAGCCGCAGGCGTGCCTGCATTCCGTCCGGCTCGACGGTATCGACGCCCAGGATATGGAACAGTCCGATGGGCTTCAGGTAATTCAGGTAGTACTCAGACTCGAGCAGTTCTTCGTCCGGCACCAGCTCCTGTTGGGTCACCACCTTGCCCGGGGGCAGGTTGACGAAGGGGTCGATGGCGAAAAACTGTTCCTGGTAGGTCGTGGCTTCCCAGTCCGCCGGGTCCGCCAGTATGTCCTCGCCGGCGTCGCCGCGCTGGCAGTTCAGGATAACGCCGCGGTCCCCCTCCGCCGGGGGGCGCAGCACCAGCGACACCACCTGCACGTCGAAGGCCCGACGCAGGGCGGGCAGGAAACTCTGCCAGGGTCTGGGCTCGAGGGGGCCTTCGTAGATCAGGTGGACCAGCTGCTCGAACTGGTCCTCGGTGGTGGAAGAGGGGCCGGGACCGCCCATGGCCTACTTTTCCATCATCTCCAGCTTGTCCGCCAGCTCGGCGAGCGGTTCGGGACGGCCGACGCCCCAACCCTGGATGTAGTCGACGCCGATGTCTGCAATGCGGGCAATCACCTCTTCGCTCTCGGCGAATTCGGCGATGGTCTCCTGGCCGAGGAAATGGGCGAGATCGTTGATCGACTTCGCCATGGCGAAGTCCTTGGCATTGGTGTGAATGTTCTGGATGAAGGTGCCGTCGATCTTGACGTAATCCACCGGCAGGTCGCGCAGGTAGGAATGAGACGCCAGACCGGTGCCAAAGTCGTCAATGGAGAACTTGACGCCAATGTTCTTGAACTCGTTGACGAAGTCGGTGGCTTTCACCATGTTGTTGATGGTGCCGGTCTCTGTAATTTCGAAGCAGATCTTGGTGGTGCCCACGCCGTACTCGGAGATGGCTTCGAACAGGAATTCCATGAACGCATCATCGGTGACGCTGTTGCCCGACAGGTTGATGGCCAGGTTGGGGACTTCCTTCTGTTCATCCATCATCTGGCTGATCCAGGCAAACACCTGTTTGACGACCCACTGGTCAACCTGCGTCATGAAACCGAAACGCTCGGCGCTGGCGATAAACTCCACCGGCGACTGCAGGCGACCGGATTCGTCGGCGATGGCCAGCAGGATTTCGTAATGCTCGACCTCGTATTCGTCGTCCACCTTTTCCGTGCGCGCGATGGGCTGTGCCTGCAGCACGAAGTTCTTGGTGTCGAGGGTTTGCTCGATCTGCTTGATCGCAGCTTCTTCCTCCGCCTGGTAGGCATCCACCCGCGCCTTGTCCTCGTTGAAATGCGAGACCTGGTTGGCGCCGCGCTCCTTCGCTTCGCGGGCGGCGGTGGTGCCGTGTTCGAGAACCACGTCGACGGACTCTGTGTGGTCGAGGATCGCGGCGACGCCGATGCTGGCGGTAAAGGCGATTTTCTCACCTTCCACCACCACGGGGGTCTTCTCGATGTCCGCTCGCAGTTCCTCCGCTTGGGCGATGGCCTGTTCCAGGGAGCGGTCGAGCAGCAGGGCGGCAAAGCGGTCGCCCTCCAGGCGCGCGGAGAGCATCTTCTTGTCGTGGCGCTGCGCCAGCATCTGCCCGAAGTCGATGAGAATCTGGTCGCCGACGGTTTCGTCATAGACGTCATTGACGATGCCGAACTTGTCGATGTCGATATACAGCAGGGCGTGATTGGAGTGCTTGGTTTTGGCGTGCTCCAGTGCCTGCTGGACCTCTTCGATGAACTTGTCGCGGTTGATGAGCTTGGTCAGCGCATCGTGGTTCATGTCGAAGCTGAGCGACTTCTGTACATGCTCCAGCGTCTTGTACATGGACTGGTCCACCAGCGGCAGCTCTTCGCTGGGGGTTGGGGGCTTCACGCCCTGTGACAGCTTGCGAGCCAGCTCCACGCCGGTCAGGTCGGCGACTTTCTGGCCGCGCTCGTTGACGAAAATGAAACGGTCCTGGTCCTCACTCACCCAGGCGAGCTGCATGCGTCGCCGTGCGCCCTCGGCGTCGCGGTAGGTGAGCCAGGTGCCGCGCTCGAGGTCTTCGACCCGGCGCACCCAGCGCCGCAGGCGCGGCAGCTGTTCGACCTTCTTGCGAATTTCCTCCGGCTTGCGCTCGGTGTCCTCCGCGGGCGGCTCGACGTCCACGTACTCCAGCTTGGCCTTGCCGGCCAGCACATCGCGCAGGTTGTCCAGCACGCTCTCGTGTTCCACGTGGGTGGGCAGCGCTTCCGAAATCTGCTGGCGCACCATGTCCAACAGCGGCTCGGCCTCCAGCGCCCGCTCGACCTTGACCTCTTCGTCGTCCGCGCCTTTTCCCTTTCCCTTCCCGGTCTGTTGCTGCATCAGCCACAGGGACAGCAGGTCCAGGGTCTTTACGTAGTCTTTCCAGGCGCGGCTGTTGGGACCTTGCTTGACGAAGGTCAGCTTGAGCAAGTCGCGCCAACCCTTGTCGACCAGTTCGACGATCGGCTTGGGCGCCTTGGGTGCACGCACGCGGGTGCTGAGAACTTTCTCGACGGCTTTCTCCGCCTTGCGCAGCTTTTCCTGGCCGTCCTGGGTCTTGACGACCCGCTCGACGTTGCGCTCCAGGGCTTTCTGCTGTTGCTGTGTCAGGCCATCGAGCTCGGACAGGGCCGAATTGAACACATCGCTGTCGGTTTTGTAGTTCTTGACGATGTTGTCGATGATTTTTGTGACTTTGACTTCCAGCGCCTTGTTCGGGTAGTTGCTGGAGGAGGCCAGCGCCGTAACCTTGTCGATGACGCCGCGGGCGGGGTGGTTCTTGTCCGCGAAAAACTGCGGCTCCAGCAGGGCCAGCTTGGCCAGCGGTATCTGTAGGTCACCGACGATCGGCCGCAGGTCCGGCGTGACGTCGATGTCCGTCGAAATATCGGTGAACAGGTTATCGACCAGGTCCAGCTGGTTCATGCTGGCCGCTTCGAAACCATCCGTGCCTTCGAGGCCTGCGATATCGGCCTGGTGCTGGCTCAGGTACTGGCGCACCGAACGCTGTTCGCGCAGCGCGGTGCGTACCTGGTCGTCATCCTGCATAGCGGACAGCGCGCTTGCCAGGGCGTCGGAGTTCGCGGGGACACCGCCCGGCGTGCCGCCAGTCGCCGGAACTACGCCCCCGGTCTCGCCGACCTGGGCGCCCGAGGGCGCTCCTGCCACGGGGTGGCTGCGACGGAAATTGAGAGCATCAATAACCGAGCGATACAGCGTAGGCGCATCAAACCTGCCGACTGAGGCCGCTACCTGTGCGGGATCGCCGGCTGCCTGTGCCGGCGCACCGGTCGCGGGAGTCGCAGGTGCACCAGCGGCGGGTGCTGCAGCCCCAGCCGGATCTCCCCCCGGTGCTGCGACACCTGGCGCCGCGCCGGCCGGCGCGGCTGCGCCCTGGGGAGCGGCGCCTTCCAGGCCAGCCTGGCGCGCTTCCTCCAGCAGGTCCGTCGCTTCCTCCTCGGAAGGCAGATCCGCAGGCGGTTCCGGCGTCTCATCTTGCTGCCCGGCCGCTGTGCTTTTCGCGGCGGCGCGCGCCTTGTCCTTGCGCATCCGGTCAAACAGGGAACCATTGCTCTCCAGCTCGCTGTCGAGCTCCGGCCGTACGCCCTGGTCCTTCAGGTAGACGTTGAGGCTGGTATAGAAGGGTTCCAGCCTGCGCACGACCTGGGCGCCGAAAAACTGGTACAGCTCCGGCGCCACGCGACTGTCGAGGCCGCGACCGTGGACGCTTTCGCGGAAGGCGCTGCAAATCTGTGACACGTGAACCGGCAGGCGAGTCTCGATGGCTTCCGTGCCCGCCAGCTCAGCAAATCGAATCGTGAGGGCTTCCATGGACAGTCCGAACTTGGACTGGGCTTCCTTGACCAGCCGGTCAATGGTCAGGGAGTCCTCGAACTCCTGGGTGTCGACCAGCTCCAGGTCGCCGAATTCCAGCTCCTCTTCGGGCGTCTCCTGACTCTCAGGTTTGAGGGGCTCATCGAAGTAGGCCTCGAGCTGATCGACGTAGGCCTTGAGAATCTCGTCGCGGCCGCGTTTCAGTATGCCCATGGCCTCGTACAGGGCATCCTGCATGTCGCGCATTTGCTGCGGGCGGCCCGACATGTCGAACAGGTGTTCGGAGGCGGCATCGAGGAAGGCGCTGATGTTCTTCTCCATCTGCCGGTTGGCGCGCTTGCGAAACTCCGCCAGCAGCTTCTCGTCGCCTTCCTTGCGCTGGCCGCCGCCTTCGCCTTCGCGCAGCAGGGCCATGAACTTGTCGGAGTCTTCTGCGGCCTGGTCGCGGAAATCCAGCTTGATGGAATCCGCGCCGCCGCCCACGATGGTGACGGGGATGGATACGGCATCCCCTTCATCATCGAACAGCTCCAGGAATACCAGCTCCGCCCTGGCGCCTGGATGCACGCTGATATTCTCGCCGGACTGCTCGCCCTGAAGCTGACGCGCATTCGACAGCCTGAGGCTGTCCCCCACGGTGGCGTCGATGTCGCCGGCATAGTACGCAGCACCGTCCAGGTGCAGCTGTGCCGAATGCGATTTCGGTAGCTTTTCAGCTTGCGACACGGTTTACCTCTCCCGCCGTTTTTCTTCGATCTATTATTGGCGCGCCGGCAGAATCACTGAGCTGCCGGCCCCCTAGGCTGCCCGCAGTATAACCCGTAGAAGCCGAGGCATGACAAACGGGTCTTGGGGAATGTCGGCTGGTTCACGGAGTGGGGGTTGATTCAGCGTTGGCGGCACCCAAAAAGGCCGGCTTTTCGCCGCCACCGTGCACTGCGATGCTGGCGCCGCTGATGTAGCGCGCCAGGGGTGAGGCCAGGAACAGGCAGGCATCGCCGACATCGCGCGGCTCTCCCATGCGCCCGAGCGGGATGGTGCCGGCGACGGCCGCGATGCCGTCCTCATCACCGTAGTGCAGGTGCGATTGTTCGGTGCGAATCAGGCCGCAGATGATGCTGTTCACGCGCACCCGCGGCGCCCACTCCACGGCGAGAGAGCTGCCCAGGTTGACCAGTCCCGCCTTCGCGGCGCCATAGGCAGCGGTGCCCGGGGAGGGGCGCAGGGTGCTGACGCTGGCGATATTGATGATGCAGCCACCGCTGTCCTGCTGCTGCATGATGCGGTTGGCGGCCTGGCTGAAGTTGAGTGGCGCGATCAGGTTGAGGCGGATGATGGCCTCGGAGAATCTCGGCGAGGCGGTCGCGGCTTCCGCGGGCGGCGACCCCCCGGCATTGTTCACAAGGACATCAATACGGCCGTGCCGGTCCATGGCGAACTGTACGACGCGCTCAATCTCGTCCGGGTCGCGCACGTCCGCCGCGCAAAAACTGGCACTGCGTTCACCGGCGCTCGGCAGGGACTCGGGTTCGCTGCGGCTGCAGACCACTACCTCGGCTCCGGCCTCCAGCAGCCGCCGGGTAATCCCCAGCCCGATTCCACGCGTACCACCGGTGACGATGGCCACCTGTCCGGTCAGGTCTACCGGGTTTTCCATAGTCGCACTGTCCTTTTTGTCGCCGTGTTACCGACCCGGCCTGGCGCACTTGCGACTCGCCAGTTGTACCGGACTCGGGACTTACATAATATGCCGGTGCACCAGGCCACCGTCAAAACACTGAGTTCAACTACAGGGGATACCTATGACAGATTCATCACTGCCGACGCTCGCAATTCTCGGTGGTACCGGCGACCTGGGCACAGGGCTGGCGCGACGCTGGTACCAGGCCGGCTACCGGGTCATCATCGGCTCGCGCACGCTCGAGAAGGCCCAGGCGGCGATCGACGACCTGCGCGAGGTGATGGCCGAGCGGGGCGTTGCCGAGGTCGAGGTCGAGGCCATGGAAAACCTCGACGCAGCCAATGCCGCCGACATCGTGACACTGACGGTGCCCTTCGCCCACCAGGTGAGCACGCTGGAGCACGTGCGCAGTGCGCTGGACGGCAAGATTCTCATCGACGTGACCGTCCCGCTGGTGCCGCCCAAGGTGGGCCGGGTCCAGCTGCCCGAGGGAGGCTCTGCCGGGCAGATTGCCCAGGACCTGCTGGGTGAGGGAGTCCGTGTTGTCTCCGCTTTCCAGAACGTCGCTGCCCACCACCTCCAGGAGGGGCACGGCATCGAGTGTGATGTACTGGTGACAGGTGACAACAAGGAGGCGCGGGGCGAGGTGATTACCCTGGTCCACGCCGCGGGCATGCGCGGCTTCCACGCCGGCCCCATCGCCAATGCCGCCGCTGCCGAAGCCCTCACGTCGGTACTGATTACCATCAACCGCCAGTACAAGTGCCACGCGGGCATCTCCATAACGGGTCCGGACACGACTGAATGACCGACAGGGTCGAGCTGATCCCCCTGCTGCCGTTTCCGATGGTGCAGCCCGGGGACAGCGTGCCCCGACTTGTCCTGGATTGCCTGGCGCGACAGTCGCTGGACCTCGAGTCCGGCGACGTCGTCGTCGTGGCGCAGAAAATCTTCAGCAAGGCGGAAGATCGCTACCGTCGACTGGCGGAAGTGGAGCCGGGCAAGGAGGCCCTGGACATCGCGGGCCAGGCCGAAAAGGACCCGCGCCTGGTTCAGCTGATCCTGGATGAATCCCGCGAGGTGCTGCGGGTTCGCCCCGGCGTCATTATCGTCGAGCACCGCCTCGGCTACGTTCACGCCAACGCGGGGATCGATCGTTCAAACATCGAGTCCGACCCCGATGATCCCGTTGTACTGCTGTTACCCGAGGACCCCGACGCCAGCGCGAAGCAGCTTGTCGACGCGCTGCAGGACACCTTCGGCCAGGGAATTGCCGTCATCATCAATGACAGCGCCGGCCGCGCCTGGCGCAACGGCACCATCGGTTTTGCCCTCGGCACCTGCGGGCTCCAGCCGGTGGAAGACCAGGTCGGCGAGCCGGACCTGTTCGGCCGTCCGCTGGAGATCACCGAGGTTGCCGTTGCCGATGAGCTGGCGGCTGCCGCGTCGCTGGTGATGGGCCAGGCCGGCCAGGCCTGCCCGGTCGTGATTGTCCGCGGCGCCCACTGGCGAGCGGGCGAGGGCGGCTCCGATGGTTTGCTGCGAGAGCGGGCCATGGATATGTTCCGCTGAGCATGGGGCGGCAGCGATGAAAGTCGTGGCCCTGTCCGGCGGCGTCGGCGGCGCCAAGTTGGCGCTCGGGCTATCGCGGGTGCTGGCGGCTGCGGACCTGACAATCGTGGCGAATACCGCCGATGACTTCGAGCACCTGGGACTCTATATCGCGCCGGACCTGGATACGGTCATGTACACCCTGGCCGGCCTCAACGACACCCAGCGCGGGTGGGGGCTGGCGGGGGAGACCTGGCACTGCCTCGAATCCCTGGCCGCGCTGGGCGGGGAGAGCTGGTTCCAGCTGGGCGACCGCGATCTCGCCACGCACCTCCGGCGCAGCCACCTGCTGAAGCAGGGCCACAGCCTGACGGAAGCGACGGCGGCCCTGTGTGAGGCACTGTCGGTAGCGCCGCGCCTGCTGCCCATGAGCGACGACCCGGTGCGTACGCTGGTGGACTGCGAGTCTGGTGAGCTGGCCTTCCAGGAGTATTTCGTGCGCGAGCAGTGTCGCCCGCGGGTCCGGGGCTTTCGATTCGGGGGTATAGAAGAAGCAACACCGCAACCGGAGTTTCTCGCCGCGCTGGCTGACCCCGAGCTGGGGCTGGTGGTCATTTGCCCTTCCAACCCCTTTGTCAGTGTGGATCCCATCCTCGGTCTGCCCGGACTGAAATCCGCTTTGAGCGAATGCGCCGCGCCCGTCGTGGCGGTCTCGCCGATCGTGTCGGGCAGGGCACTGAAAGGCCCGGCCGCCAAGATGCTCGAGGAGCTGGGCCTGCCGGTCAGTGCCGGGGCGGTGGCGCGCCACTACCAAGGCCTGGTCAACACCTTTGTACTGGATGAAGCTGACGCTACACTGGCGCCGGGAATTCAGGAGTTGGGTATGGACGCCGTCGTCGCCCCCACTATCATGACAAGTCTTGAGGACCGTGAGGCCCTGGCCCGCACCGTGTTGACTGCTGTCAGTTCGTGACACAATGACAAGATGACTACTGTCGAGAGAAAACCATGACCTGGGCGCTGCTGCCACTGAAGGATCTCGTCCAGGCAAAATCCCGGCTGTCGGGACTGTTGGCACCGTTTGAGCGGCGGGCACTGGCGCAGGCCATGGCCGAGGATGTGCTGGCGGCCCTGGCGGCCTGTCCCCGGCTGGAGGGCATACTGCTGATTTCAGACGACCCCGGTGCCGACCTGCTGGCGCGCAAGTACGCGGTCGAATTGCTCCCCGAGTCTACGCTGGCGGTCACCGGCCTCAATCCGGTGGTCAGGGCCGGCTGCGAGCACCTCCGCAAACGCGGCGCCGGTTCGGTCATGGTGGTTCACAGTGACCTGCCGCTGTTGACGGCAGCTGAGCTTGGGCAGCTGCTCGATGCCTGGCGCGCTGCCGACGTCGACCTGCTGATCAGTCCGGACCGGCATCGCGACGGCACCAACATCCTTCTTTTATCCAGCCGGTGCGCGCTGGAATTCCATTACGGTGTCGGCAGCTGCCAGGCGCATCTGGATGCCGCCGCCGAGGCCGGGCTCCGTGCCGAGCTGCAGCCGCTCGCCGGCGCCGGCCTGGATGTCGACCAGCCCTCAGACCTCATCGACCTGTGGCAGCTGGCGCAAAGCGGTGGCCCGCTGGGCGAGCACACCCGCCGCTTCCTGGCGGGAAACGACGTTCACCGGCGGCTGTCAGTGCTGGCAGAGTCGGACCAATACCATGACAGGAGTGCCCGGTGACCGGCTACGAAGATATTGGCCTCGATGCGCTGCTGTCCGGGTTTGAAGACTCCCCCCCGGACGACGAACAGGCGCTGGCGCTGTCCGACGTTCGCGACACCCGCGCCCTGGCTGCCGTGGCGGCGAATATTCGCGATCGCGGTCACGGTGTGGTGGTCAGCTATTCCCGCAAGGTCTTCATCCCGTTGACGCACCTGTGCCGGGATGTCTGCCACTACTGCACCTTTGCCCAGACACCGCGCCACATTCCCCAGGCCTATATGCCAATCGACGAGGTGCTCGAGCAGGTGCGCCGCGGCGAGGAACTGGGCTGCCGGGAAGCGCTGTTCACGCTGGGAGAGCGCCCGGAACTGCGTTACCGGGCGGCACGCGAAGCACTGGCTGAAATGGGCTTCGACTCCACGCTCGCCTACCTGGCAGAAGTGGCCAGGCGTGTGCTCGCGGAAACCAGCGTGCTGCCCCACATTAACGCGGGCTGCATGGACGATGCGGAAATGGCAGCGCTGCGGCCGGTGTCCGCCAGCATGGGCATCATGCTGGAATCCGCCTCGGCGCGACTGTGCGAAAAAGGCATGCCCCACCACGGCTCGCCGGACAAGGATCCCGCGCGGCGCCTTGACACGATCGAGCGCGCGGGCAGGCTCGACGTGCCGTTTACCTCGGGCATCCTGATCGGCATCGGCGAGACGCGCCGGGAGCGGATCGAATCCCTGCTGGCGCTGCGGGACAGCCACCGGCGCCACGGCCACCTGCAGGAAGTCATCATCCAGAACTTCCGTGCCAAGCCCGGCACGAAGATGGCGGAGGCGCCTGAGCCGGATCTCGACGAGCTGCTGTGGACCATCGCCGTCGCGCGCATCCTGTTTGGCCCCGAGATGAATATCCAGGCGCCTCCCAATTTGAGCCCGGGGGTGCTGCCGAAGATCGTCGCCGCCGGCATCAATGACTGGGGCGGCGTGTCGCCGCTGACCCCCGACTATGTCAATCCCGAAGCGCCCTGGCCGCACCTGGACAAGCTCGCTGCGGAAACCGCGGCCGCCGGCAAATTCCTCGAACAGCGGCTCACCATCTACCCCGCTTATGCGAGAGATCCGGAACGCTGGCTGGACCCTGAGCTGCGGGAACCCGTGCTCGGACTGCTCGATGCCGAGGGCTTTGCCCGCAGCGACGACTGGAGTCCGGGCGCTCAAGCCGAGGTGCCCGGGGCTGTGCTGGACCAGCTGGCAAACGTGCCCGACGCGCGGTCTATGGACCCGGACCTTCGCAGGATTGTCGATCGCTGCCGCGAGGGCGCCGCACTGGAGGAGGCGGATGTCGAACGGCTGTTCCGGGCCCGCGGACCTGAACTCGCCTTTGTCTGCAGCGCCGCCGATGAACTCAACCGTGAACGCCACGGCAATCGCGTGTCCTACGCGATCAATCGCAATATCAACTACACGAACATCTGTTACTTCAAATGCCAGTTCTGCGCGTTTTCCAAGGGCAAACTCAGCGAGAACCTGCGCGGTCGTCCCTATGACCTGGCGCCGGAGGAGATTGCCCGTCGCTGCAGCGAGGCCTGGGCGCGAGGCGCCACGGAAGTCTGTATGCAGGGCGGCATTCACCCGGACTACGATGGCCGCACCTACCTGGATATTCTCGCCACCGTGAAGGCGGCCGCCCCGGAGATTCACGTGCACGCGTTCTCGCCGCTGGAAGTCTGGCAGGGCGCGCATACGCTGGGCATGAGCCTGGAAGACTACCTGGCCGAGCTGAAGGCGGCCGGCCTCGGCACGCTGCCCGGGACCGCGGCGGAGATTCTCGATGACGAGGTTCGCGCCGTGATCTGTCCGGACAAGATCGACACGAACCAGTGGCTGGAGGTCATGGAGGCGGCTCACCGGGTCGGGTTCCGGACCACCGCCACCATCATGTACGGCCATGTCGAGCAGCCTCGCCATTGGGCCCGGCACCTGCTGCGGCTGCGCGAACTGCAGCAGCGAACCGGCGGCTTCACCGAGTTTGTGCCGCTGCCATTCGTGCACATGGAAGCGCCGATGTACCTGAAGGGCAGGGCGCGTCCCGGGCCGACGTTCAGAGAGGCCCTGCTGATGCACGCCGTGGCGCGGCTGGCCCTGCATCCCTTTATCGAGAATATCCAGGCCTCCTGGGTGAAGATGGGGCCCGCGGGGCTCGCGGCCTGCCTGGACGCCGGCTGCAACGACCTCGGCGGCACGTTGATGAATGAGACCATCACCCGCGCCGCGGGTGCCAGCCACGGCCAGGAATGGCCCGCCGCCGAGATCGAAGCCTTCCTCGAGAGTTGCGGGCGCGAGGTCTGGCTGAGAAACACCGTCTACGAGCCCGCCCCGGCAGAACGCCGCGCCGCTGCGCTGGCGGCCGAGCCCCTGGCCGAGGTAGTGAATACGCCGGCTCGCCGCTACGAGCGCAGCGCTGCACCGCTGCTGCGCAACGACCTGCTGGCCAGCGAGCAGGGCTGAGCGTGGCTGAAGCGGCGGCCTCCGCTGCGATCCAGCTGGAGTCGAGCTGGCTGTCCCGGCTGGAAGAGCAGTTCACGCTTCCTTATATGCACGCCCTCAAGGCCTTCCTGACCCGGGAGAAGGCGGCGGGCAAGGTCATCTATCCGCGCGGCAGCGAGATGTTTGCCGCCTTCAACCACACGCCGGTAGACCAGGTTCGCGTCGTGATCCTCGGCCAGGATCCCTACCACGGGCCCGGCCAGGCACACGGCCTGTGTTTTTCTGTAAGGCCGGGCGTGGCCCTGCCGCCGTCGCTGGTCAATATCTACAAGGAACTGGAACAGGACCTGCAGCTGCCGCCGGCACAGCACGGTTGCCTGACCCACTGGGCGGACCAGGGCGTGCTGCTGCTCAACAGCGTGCTCAGCGTGGAGCGCGGCCGCGCCGCGTCTCACCAGGGCAAGGGCTGGGAAGAGTTCACGGATCGTGCCGTCGAAGTGGTCAACCGGGACTGCGAGCACGTGGTATTTATGCTGTGGGGCTCCTACGCCCAGCGCAAGGGCGCGGTCATCGACACACAGCGCCATTGCGTGCTGAAAGCCCCGCACCCGTCACCACTCAGTGCGCGTCGCGGCTTTTTTGGCTGCCGGCATTTCAGCCAGGCCAATGCCTACCTGGAAGCGCAGGGCCGCCAGCCCGTCGACTGGCGGCTGCCGGCTCAGCCGGACTCGATGGGATAGGGCAGGGAGAGGAACTCCAGTTCCGGGCCGTTCTCGCCGAGGGTCACGCCCTCGGCGACGGCATCGCTGGCCACGGATGCCAGCAGCGATAACTCGCCGTCGCCCGCGGCTGCGAGCACCACGTTGCCAACGGTTTTGTCACTGTCGCGCCGGAACAGGGGGTCGCCGGGCAGGGCGCCGTCGGCGATGACCCTGGCCCGCACCATCGGCCGTTTTACCTTGCCGCGGTAGTGCATGCGGGCCACGACTTCCTGGCCCGTATAGCAGCCCTTGTTGAAGCTCACCCGGCCGGTCAGCTGGAAGTTGAGCATTTGCGGCAGGAACAGGCCGCTGCCGGCACCGGCGACGTGGCCGATGCCCGCTTCGATTTCCAGTTGTCGGAACGCCGTCGCGGAAGCGGTGTCCGCCGCCATGGCGGCCTCGAAGGCGTCGGCTTCCGCGGCCGGTACGCAGGCCTCGAATGCGCCGGGCACATCTGAAGCCGTCCAGGTCACGGAACCGTTTCGCCAGCAGGTGATGCCTTCTTCGGAGGGGGCGCCTGCCAGGCCGGCCGCACCGTCGCCCCACAGGGCGTAGTGGCAGAACGCGTCGGAGACATCGCTGATCTCAGCCTTTGAGAACAGGATGTACTTGCCAAACGTGGCCAGGGCCGTTTCGACCGCATCGGCCTCCAACACCAGCAGGATCTGCTCGCCGGACTGCTGCAGCAGCCGGAAATCGCACACCATGCGGCCCTGGGGATTGCAGTAGGCGCCCGCCAGGCTGTGATCGGCGTCGAGCTCATCGAGATTGCAGGTGGTCTGGCCCTGCAGGAAGCTGCGGCCGTCGGGACCGTCCAGGGAGAGGGTGCCGCGGTAATCCAGTTTGGCGAGGAATGATGTCACGGCGGCTATGATAGGTGCTGCTTTGGACGGTGTCAGCTCTTATACTTCGCGCATGCCTGATTCGATCGAATACAACCGCGTCTGCTGGGCCAGCCGCCGCGGCATGCTGGAGCTGGACCTGGTGCTGGAGCCCTTCGTCAAGGAGTGCTACCCGGGCCTTGGTGAAGCGGACCAGCAGCGCTATCGAAACCTGCTCGAATGCGAGGACACGGAGCTCTTCAAGTGGTTCCTGGGCCGTGTGCGCCCCGAGGACAATGAACTCGCGCAGATCGTCGACACCATCCTGGCGTTTGCCCGCCGCGGCGCTTGACGCCGAAGACTGCTCTCGCGGCCGCGCGCTGCTGGCCGCACTGTTCCTGCTGGCAATGGTGCTCGCGAGCCTCGTGCTTCCGGTTTGGCTGACCGCACTGCCCGTCCCCGTTTTGCTGATCGACCTGTGGTGCTACCGGCGCCGGCTGGCGGGTCGGCGCCTGGTTTTCGACGGGCGGGACTGGTGGCTGCAGCGAGGTGACACTCAGTGTCGCCTGAACCCGGTGGGCGACGCCTACTGCGGCCCCCTGCTTTTGTGCCTGCACCTTCGCGGCGAGGCATTCGATTCCCGCTGCCTGCTGTGGCGGCGCCACTTCTGTCGTGAGCGCTGGCGCCGGCTGGTGCTGGCCGCTCGCTACAGCTCCGGTCGAAGCACGGTGTCGACGGCCTGGGGGGCGAGCTCGGGGTAGTCGAGCGTGTAGTGCAGGCCGCGGCTTTCCCGGCGCTCGATGGCGCAGCGAATCATCAGTTCCGCTACCATGGCCAGGTTGCGCAGCTCCAGCAGGTCGTTGCTGACCTTGTAGTTGCTGTAGTACTCGACGATTTCTTCCTGCAACAGCTCGACCCGGCGCAGCGCTCGCTGCAGCCGCTTGTCCGTGCGCACGATGCCCACGTAGTCCCACATGAAGCGCCGCAGTTCGTCCCAGTTGTGAGAGATGACCACGTCCTCGTCGGAGTTGGTGACCTGGCTTTCGTCCCAGTCCGGGGCTTCCTCCGGCGGCGCCACATCGTCGAGCTTGCTGATGATGTCCCGGGCCGCCGCCCGGGCGTAGACCAGGCATTCCAGCAGTGAATTGCTGGCCATGCGATTGGCCCCGTGCAGGCCGGTGCAGGTGGTCTCGCCGATCGCGTAAAGCTGGGCGAGATCCGTATGGCCGCGCAGGTCCACCAGCACGCCGCCGCAGGTGTAGTGGGCGGCGGGTACCACGGGGATCGGTTCACGGGTGATGTCGATGCCAAAATCCAGGCAGCGTCGGTGCACCGTCGGGAAGTGGCTCTGCAGGAACTTCGCCGGCTGGTGGCTGATGTCCAGGTAGACGCAGTCACTGCCGGTGCGCTTCATCTCGTGGTCGATGGCACGTGCCACCACGTCCCTGGGCGCCAGCTCACCGCGCTTGTCGAATTTCTCCATGAAGCGCGTGCCATCCGGCAGCTGAAGCCAGCCGCCTTCCCCCCGCAGTGCCTCGGTAATCAGGAAAGACTTTGCATCGGGGTGATAGAGGCAGGTGGGGTGGAACTGGTTGAACTCAAGGTTGGAAACACGACAGCCGGCGCGCCAGGCCATGGCGATGCCGTCACCGCTGTTGCCGTCGGGGTTGCTGGTGTACAGGTAGGCCTTGCTGGCGCCGCCGGTTGCGATGATCACGAAGCGGGACAGGAACAGGTCCACTTCGCCGGTCTCGCGGTGAAGCACATAGGCGCCCTGGCAGCGATCGTTCCGCCGCACCAGGTCGACGGCGACGCGATTGGTGAAGATCTCGATGTTGTCCCGCTCCAGGGTGCGCTCGACCAGCACCTCGGAAATTGCCTTGCCGGTGGCGTCCGCCGCGTGTATGACCCGGCGGTGGCTGTGGCCGCCCTCCATGGTCAGGTGAAACTCGCTGTGCTTGGGGGTCTCGCGGCGGTCGAATTCCACGCCCTGTTCGAGCAGCCAGCTGACCATGTCGGCACCCTGGGACACGACGAACTCGACGACATCGCGGTGGCACAGGCCGACCCCGGCATTGAGCGTGTCCTCCAGGTGGGATTCCACGGTGTCGTCCTTGTCCAGCACCGCGGCCATGCCGCCCTGTGCCCAGTAGGTGGAACCCTGGGTGAGTTCACCCTTGCTCAGCACGGCGACACGGGCGGTGTCGGGCAATTGCAGGGCCAGGGCCAGCCCGGCGGCGCCGCTGCCAATGACCAGGACATCGTGTTGGTGACGGTGGGGCATCCTCGCGGGTTTCCGGGGCTGTGTGACTCAGAAATTTAGTGTATTTTTGCTGACTGTTGCGCCAAACGGCGGCAAATTTGCAGCAATCAGCACAAATTTGACGTTTTCATCATACGCACCGCGTAATCGAAAGGAACTTTTTTATTTTCCCGCAATCCTAAAGCGCGGGACATAGGGGGCATGCTTGGCTGCGGCCGAATCAGACCAGCAGTTGGTTGAAAGGGTACAGGCGGGAGATAAACGTGCCTTCGATCTTCTCGTATTGAAGTACCAGCCCAAGATCCTGGGGCTGGTGTCGCGCTATGTGAACGACAGTTACGAGGTGCAGGACGTTACCCAGGAGGCCTTCATCAAGGCCTACCGGGCGCTGCCGAGGTTTCGCGGCGACAGCCAGTTCTATACCTGGCTGTACCGGATTGCCATCAACACGGCCAAGAACCACCTGGTGGCAAGGGGCCGACGGCCGCCGGGCAGCGATGTGGAAATCGAAGACGCCGAGCATTTCGAAAATGGCGGCGCCCTCAGGGACATGGAAAACCCGGAGAACCACCTGTTCAGCGAGGAGCTGAAAGCGGTGGTCAACGAGGCCATCAGGGGTCTGCCCGATGATCTCAGGGCCGCTGTAACTTTACGGGAATTTGATGGTCTGAGTTACGAGGACATTGCGGATATCATGGATTGCCCCGTGGGGACGGTGCGGTCGCGGATATTCAGGGCCAGGGAGGCCATAGACAAACGTGTGCAGGCACAGCTCGATGGGGAAGTGGTGCCCGGCACCTGAACAGCGCGTAATGATGCGATCGGCGATTACGCGAGACCGGGGAGGTCAAAAACAATGAACGAAAAGCTTGGCGAATCTCTGTCCGCCCTGATGGACGGCGAGGCCGGCGCAGCCGATATGGAACGCGTGCTGGACAATGTGCGCGACCCCGCCCTGCGTGAAAGCTGGCGGCGTTACCACAATGTGCGGCACAGCCTCGGACCAGGCAGCCAGATGCCGGAGCTGGACCTGTCGGATCGTATTATGGCGGCCATCGAGCGGGAGTCGGCCCACGGCAGTGAGGCATCGCACGCCGCTGGCACAGCAGTTCCCGGCCCGGCGGCCACCGCAAACCTGGATGAACAGCTGGGCGAATCCCTTTCAGCCCTGATCGATGGCGAGGCCGGCGACGCGGATATAGCGCGCGTTCTGGACAACGCCAGTGATCCCGCCCTGCGCGAAAGCTGGCGGCGTTACCACAGCGTGCGAAGCGGCCTTGAGCCCGGCAGCCCGATGATGAACCTGGACCTGTCGGATCGCATCATGGCGGCCGTTGAACAGGAGCCCAGCTACGACATGGTGCCTACGCCCGCCGCCAACGAAACCGAGCCGGGCGCGGCGGCAGCCAGCATTCAGCCGGTTGGCCGCTTCCAGCAGATCATGAAGCCGGTGGCGAGTTTTGCGGTGGCGGCCTCTGTCACCGCGGCAGTCCTGTTGGGCAGCCAGTACTACGGCCTGCTCGAGACCGGCGCACCGGTAGCTCCTGTCGCCGACGCCGTTACGGAGCGCGGTTCACCGGTAACGCTGCTCGGCGGCACCGCGACGCGCGCGGGCTACGGCTATGCGGTTCCGGCGCAGCGTGAAGCCCAGCCCGCAGCAGCCGAACCGGCACCCGCTGCAACTGACTATGATGCCATCGCGCGTGAACGGCTGCGCCGCTACATGCTGCCACACGCAGACGAAGCCGCACTCAATTCACCCCAGGGCATGATGCCCTATGCCAAGGTGGCCACCTTCGAAGCGGAGGAGTAAAGCTTGCGCGCTGTCGTCATTACGATTGCACTGCTGCACGGGTACGCGGCACCGACCCTGGCAGAGTGCCCGGCCGCCGACAGGGAGGCCATGCGCTGGTTGGACCGGATGTCCCACAGCCTGCGCGAAACCAGCTACCGTGGAGTGTTCACCTACCAGCATGGTGGCGCCGTGCAGGCCATGCGGATTTCGCATTCCGTCTCCGGCAACATGGAGCGCGAGGAGATTACCCACCTCACGGGCAAGGATCTGCGCGTCGTGCGTACCGAGCATCCGCTCGACTGTATCCACCCCGGGCACAAGCTGGTGCGCCTCGGCAGCAATTTCCAGGGCAGCGGCGACGACTGCGGCCTGTCTGCTCACTATCGCCTGAAGGTCGCCGGTGGACATCGCATCGCCGGTCGCAGCGCGGTCATCATCAATGTGATACCCAGGGACAGCTACCGCTTTGGCTACCAGATGGCAGTGGACCGGGGTACCGGGCTGCTGCTGAAGACACAGACCGTAGCGAAAGACGGCAGGATCCTTGAGCGCTTCCAGTTCGCAGACCTGGAAATTGGTGACGTCGACATGGAAGGCACCGAGGTCGACGTGATTCGCCATGCGCCTCACGACCACGGCGTCCTCAGGCCGCCGCCCGACCCTGATGCCATGGCCTGGAATGTGGGCTGGCTGCCTGCGGGATTCACGCTGACGGACGATATCGCCAATACCGGCCACGACAAGAGCTTTACCGACGGGCTGGCGATTTTCAGCGTGTTCGTCGAGCGCGTACCGGAGATGGAATCTCCCGGTGAAGGAGTGGCCAGGCAGGGCGGCACCAATGCCTACACCCGCGGCCGCAGCCTCTCGGGCCAGCCAGTCCTCATTACGGTTCTGGGCGAGGTGCCGATGACCACGGCGCGCCGGGTGGCGGACTCGGTCAGCTGGGCCCAGTAGGCGCCCGCGGAAGCCGACCTCGGAATCCGGTATTATTGCTCCATGTTGACTGAAACAGGGCGTGTCGTCGCCGTTGAATCGGGCTGGCTCTGGGTGGAAACCATCCGCCAGTCCACCTGCGGAAGCTGCGCCGCGGCCAAGGGCTGCGGGCACGGTCTGATGAACCGCATTGGCGAGGGCAGCCGTAACTATCTCAAGGTCTCCAGCGAGGCCTTTCCGGATGGCCGCTTCCAGGTCGACGATGAGGTATGCATCGCGATCCCGGAGAGCGTCATCCTCAGCGGGTCTTTCCTTGTCTACATCGTGCCGCTGCTGTGCACGCTCACCGTGGCAGGCGTGTTCGCGGGTCTTGTGCCCGGTGCGTCCGACCTCGACACCCTCACTGGCGCGGGCCTCGGGTTCCTGGCCGGCGTCGGCCTGGTGAAGTGGCACGCCTGGAGCCGCCGCAACGACAAGCACCTGCATCCACGCCTGCTGGGCCCAGCCTAGCCCGGCGCCAAAGAATAGGGCAACCGCTGCCTGGCAGCGCGAGCAACTCACGTTTCCAAGAGGTAATCGAATGCAATCCATAGTGACCCGCCTTGTCGCACTTGTTGTGCTGGGCAGTTGGCTGGCGGGAGCCTCCGCCGCCGAGCTCCCCGATTTCAAGGGGATCGTCAAGCAGAATACGCCCGCCGTGGTAAAGATCCTGGTGGAGTACGCCCCCGGCGCGCAGGACCCGTTCCACCGCGACATGCCGGAAATTCCCGAGTACCTGCGGCGGTTCTTCGAGTACCGGGGCCAGCCCGAGCAACAGCAGCGGCCGCGCCAGTCCATGGGGTCCGGTTTCATCATCAGCAGCGATGGATACATCGTGACCAACAATCATGTGGTCGAGGGCGCCGAGACCGTCATCGTCCGGCTTACCGACCGCAGCGAGTACGAGGCGGAAATCGTCGGCCTCGATGCGCGTTCCGATCTCGCCCTGCTGCGCGTCGACGCCGAGAAGCTTCCCTCACTCGAATTCGCCGAGCCCGAAGAGCTGGCTGTGGGGGAGTGGGTCCTGGCGATTGGCTCACCCTTCGGCCTGGACTACTCGGTGACCGCCGGTATCGTCAGCGCCAAGGGCCGCAGCCTGCCGACGGAGAGCGGCGAGAACTACGTGCCGTTCATCCAGACCGACGTCGCCATCAATCCCGGCAATTCCGGCGGCCCGCTGTTCAATCTTGACGGTGAAGTGGTCGGCGTGAATTCCCAGATATTTACCCGCTCCGGCGGTTCCATCGGCCTGTCCTTCGCAATTCCCGTCAGTGTGGTGCTGAACGTGGTCGAGCAGCTCAAGGAGACCGGCAAGGTCACGCGCGGCTGGCTCGGCGTTACCATCCAGGACGTGGACACGGTGCTGGCCGAGTCCCTGGGCCTCGAGCGACCGCGCGGCGCGCTGATCGTACAGGTGCAGCCCGGCGGACCTGCGGATCGTGGAGGGCTGGAGTCCGGCGACGTGATCATCACCTTTGACGGCAAGGACATTCTCACCTCGTCAGACCTGCCCCACGTGGTCGGCCTGGTTCGGCCAGGCACCGACGCCCGGGTGGTGCTGGTGCGCGACGGCAAGCGCAAGACGATCCGCCTGGAGGTCGGCAGCCTCGGCGCTGACGACGAACCCACCGTAGCGGAGCAGGCCCCCGAGGTGGACACCGGCGTCAGGCTGGGACTGGTGGTGGAGGAAATCACCGAACAGCTCCAGTCTCGCTGGGGTATTTCCGGAGGCGTGCTGGTCAGCGAGGTGATCTCGGGTTCACCGGCGGACCGGGCCGAAATCCGCAGCGGCGACGTTATTACCCTGCTGGCGGGTTCGCCGGTCACCTCTGTGGACAGCTTCCTGCGAATCGCCGAGGGCCTTGAACCGGGCAAATCTGTTCCGGTGCGGCTGATCCGGCGCGGCACGCCGCTGTTCCTGGGGCTGAAGCCGGAGTAGGGCTCATAGCGGTTGTACCTGTGATCGGGTACAATCGCGCGCCTTGTTTGAGCGACCCGGTCCGCACGTGAGTAGCCTGGACACAATCCGTAACTTTTCCATCATTGCCCATATCGATCACGGCAAGTCGACCCTGGCTGATCGTTTCATCCAGGTCTGCGGCGGCCTGTCCGAGCGGGAGATGGCGGAGCAGGTGCTCGACTCCATGGACATCGAGCGGGAGCGCGGGATTACGATCAAGGCCCAGAGCGTCACCCTCAACTACACGGCGCAGGACGGCCGGACCTACCAGCTCAACTTCATCGATACCCCGGGCCACGTGGACTTCTCCTACGAGGTGTCGCGCTCGCTGGCCGCCTGCGAGGGTGCGCTGCTGGTGGTGGATGCCGGGCAGGGTGTTGAAGCCCAGTCTGTTGCCAACTGCTACACGGCGATCGAGCAGGGCCTTGAGGTGCTGCCCATCCTCAACAAGATGGACCTGTCCCAGGCGGAGCCCGAGCGCGTCCAGCAGGAAATCGAGGAGATCATCGGTATCGACGCCAGTGAAGCCTGCCCGGTCAGCGCCAAGACGGGGCTGGGGGTCGAGGATGCGCTGGAGTACCTGATTGCGAATATCCCCCCGCCGGAGGGGGACGCCGAGGCGCCGCTGCAGGCCCTGATCATCGACAGCTGGTTCGACAACTATCTCGGCGTCGTATCGCTCGTTCGCGTCAAGAACGGCACCCTGCGCAAGGGCGACAAGATCATTGCCAAGAGCATCGGCCGGGCGCACGGTGTCGACGATATCGGTATCTTCACGCCGAAGCGTGAGCCTACCGGTGTGCTGGAAGCCGGCGAAGTGGGCTATGTGGTCGCCGGCATCAAGGATATTCACGGTGCGCCCGTGGGTGACACCCTGACCCACGCCGCCAGTTCTGAAGTCGACGCACTGCCAGGCTTCCAGACCATCAAGCCCCAGGTCTATGCGGGCATTTTCACCATCTCCACAGACGATTACGAGGACTTCCGCGAGGCGCTGGCCAAGCTGACCCTCAACGACGCGTCTCTTTTTTATGAGCCGGAGACTTCGGACGCACTGGGATTCGGCTTTCGCTGCGGCTTCCTCGGCATGCTTCACATGGAGATCATCCAGGAGCGCCTGGAACGGGAATACGACCTCGACCTGATCACGACGGCGCCGACCGTGGTCTACGAAGTGGTCAAGAAGGACGGCAGTGTCCTGCTGGTGGACAATCCCTCAGCGCTGCCAGACCCCGGTGATATCGATGAAATGCGTGAGCCCATCGTGCAGGCGAATATCCTGGTGCCCCAGGAGCATCTCGGCAACGTGATCACCCTGTGCGTCGAGAAGCGGGGCGTCCAGAAGGACATGCAGTTTCTCGGCCAGCAGGTCTCCGTCGTCTACGAGCTGCCCATGGCCGAAGTGGTGATGGACTTCTTCGACCGCCTCAAGTCGGTGAGCCGCGGCTATGCCTCCCTCGACTACCACTTCGTGCGCTTCGAGAAGGCAGACCTGGTGCGGCTGGATGTGCTGATCAACAATGAGCGAGTGGATGCGCTGGCAGTCATTGTGCATCGCTCCTCGGTGCAGTCGCGCGGCCGGGTGCTGACGGAAAAAATGAAGGAACTGATACCGCGGCAGATGTTTGACGTCGCCATACAGGCGGCGGTGGGCGGTAAAATCATCGCCCGGCAAACGGTCAAGGCCCTGCGGAAAAACGTGACCGCAAAATGCTATGGTGGCGACGCAACCCGCAAGCGCAAGCTGCTGGAAAAGCAGAAGGCGGGCAAGAAGCGCATGAAGCAGGTCGGCAGCGTGGAAATTCCCCAGTCGGCTTTCCTGGCCGTCTTGAAGACAGAAAGCTAAAAACAGAGAGCTGAGAACAGAAAGCTGAAAACAGAGAGCTGAGAACGGAAGGCTGAAGCGATAAATGGATATAGATTTCCCCCTGGTGTTGGTGATACTGGTCTTCGGCAGCGGCATGGTCTGGCTGCTCGATCACCTGTTCCTGGCGCCCGGGCGCAAGGCGACGCTGGCGCAGCTGCAGCGCGACTACCCGGAGTGGTCCAACGAGAGCAGCCCCCAGTTCCGGGAGTACACCCTCAGGAGCGAGACCGCGGCGAGGGAACCGCTGGTGGTCGAGTACTCCAAGTCCTTTTTTCCGGTTCTGTTACTGGTATTCGTCCTGCGGTCCTTTCTGGTCGAGCCGTTCCAGATTCCGTCGTCTTCCATGGTGCCGACCCTGCAGGTCGGCGACTACATCCTGGTGAACAAGTTCACCTACGGCATCCGGCTGCCGGTGATCCGCACCAAGGTGCTGGACCTGAACCGGCCCCAGCGCGGGGATGTCATGGTGTTCTTCCCGCCGCATCTGAACGACACCTACTACATCAAGCGGGTTATCGGGCTGCCGGGAGACCGGATCCGATACGTGGACAAAAAGCTGTACGTGAACGGTGAGCAGGTCCCGCAGGAGCTGCTGGCCCAGCTGCCGCCGGCGCGGCCACGCTTCAGGATCAGTCGTGAAGCACTGGGAGAAGCGGCGCACCTCATGCAGACGGATGGCCAGGTTCCCAACAGCAATTTCTCCCTTACGGTCGAGCCGGGTCACTATTTCATGATGGGCGACAACCGGGATAACTCGCAGGATTCAAGGGCTTGGGGGCAAGTGCCGGAACGAGATATAGTAGGCAAGGCGTTCGCGATCTGGATGCACTGGGAGTCCTTCCTGAGTCTGCCCAGCTTCCACCGCGTCGGCGCCATCGAATAACAGCCGGGAGCGGCCGCTGCGCGTAGGCAGCGGTGATAGCCCGGGACAACTGGGGTGGAAACGGGGGTTGGTATGAACACTTTGTCTCGCAGGCGGCAGCGCGGTGTGTCGATTCTCGGCATCCTTGTTATCTTGGCCCTGCTGTCTTTCACCCTGACGGTCGTGATCAGGCTGCTTCCCCCCTGGCTCGAGGGCCGGGCCATCAAGAACGCCATCGAGAGCGTTGCCGAGGCTTCCGATGCCTCGCAGTCCCTGCGCGAGGTCTCGAAGCGTGTCGCAAGCACCTTCAACACCAATCGCATCGAGGCGCTGAAGCCAAACCAGGTCAAGGTGTATCGGGACAAGGGCAAGATCATCATCGATGCCAACTACGAGACGAGGACGCACCTGTTCCAGAACATCGATGCCGTGCTGATGTTCAACGACAATATCGTAGTTATTGAGTAGTTATTGAGTAGCCATTGAGTAGCCATTGAGTAGCCCACCCGAACAGACCCGCCTGCAACAGGCGCTGGGCTATACCTTCCGGGACCCCGACCTCCTGCAGCTCGCTCTAAGCCATCGCTCTGTGGGCGCCCGCAACAATGAGCGCCTGGAATTCCTTGGCGACTCGATCCTAAACCACATCGTCGCCGAGCAGCTATACCACCACTTTCCCGACTGCACCGAGGGTGAACTGAGCCGCATGCGCGCGGCGCTGGTGCGGGGCGGCATGCTGGCCTCGGTGGCCAGGGAGCTGCAACTCGGCAGCGCCGTCCTCCTGGGTCCCGGTGAGAAGAAAAGCGGCGGGCACCGGCGCGAGTCCATTCTCGCGGACACACTCGAGGCCGTGATTGGCGCGATCCTCCTGGACAGTGGGCAGGAGGCAGCGCGGGACTGTGTGCTGGCGTGGTTTGCGGAGCCTCTCGGCTCGGTGAGCCCGGAGACAGCGACCAAGGACCCAAAGACGTCGCTGCAGGAATACCTGCAGGGGCGCGGCCTGCCGCTGCCGGAATACCACCTGGCCGAGGTCAGCGGCGAGGATCACTGCCAGCACTTTGTCGTGGAGTGCCGGCTGTCGGAGCCAAGATCCAGTTTCAGCGGCAGCGGCAGCAGCCGGCGCCGCGCAGAGCAGGCGGCCGCGGACGCGGCGCTGGAGCGACTCCGTGACTGAGCAGGCCCCCGCCCAGCGCTGCGGCTATGTCGCCATCATCGGCCGGCCCAACGTGGGGAAGTCGACCCTGCTGAACCATATGCTGGGGCAAAAGATCAGCATTACCTCCCGCAAACCGCAAACCACCCGGCACCGTGTGCTAGGGATCAAGACCGAAGGTGATGACCAGGTCGTGTTCGTGGACACCCCCGGCCTGCACAAAGGGGCGCGCAAGGCGATCAATCGGTATATGAATCGCGCCGCCAGCTCGGCGATTGCCGATGTCGACGTGGTGGTCATGGTCGTCGATCGCACCGCCTGGACCGACGAGGATGAGTGGGTGCTGGAGCAGGCCCAGTCCGGATCGGCACCGGTGATCCTGGCGGTGAACAAGGTCGACCTGATGGACAACAAGGGTGACCTGCTGCCGCATCTGCAGTTCCTGTCGGAGCAGGCGGAGTTCAAGGCGATCGTTCCCATTTCCGCGCTGAACCAGCACAACATCGACGAACTGGACCACTGTATCCGCGAGGAGCTCCCGGAGTCCGTGCACTTTTTTCCCGAAGACCAGGTCACGGATCGCAGCCAACGATTCATGGCGGCGGAGATGGTGCGCGAGAAAATCATGCGCCAGCTCGGGGAGGAACTGCCCTACGCCATCACCGTGGAAATCGAGGAATTCCGCCAGCAGGACGACGTGCTGCATATATCGGCCCTGATCTTTGTCGAGCGGGACGGGCAGAAACGCATCATCATCGGCAAGGGTGGCAGCCGCCTGCGCTCGATCGGCGCGGATGCCCGCGCCGACATGGAGGCCCTGTTCGAATCCCGGGTGATGCTGAAACTCTGGGTCAAGGTCAAGTCCGGCTGGTCCGATGACGAACGCGCATTGCGCAGTCTCGGCTACGACGAGTGAGGGCTGCGAGCGGTGCGCGCCAGCCTGCAATCCGGATACGTCCTGCACACCCGGCCCTGGCGGGACAGCAGCCTGCTGGTGGAGTATTTCAGCCGCGATCTCGGTCGCATTGCGCTGGTGGCCAAGGGTGCCAAATCCCGCAAGTCCCGCGGCGGTAGCGGCGCGGCCCTGCTGCAGCCGTTTACGCCCCTGCAGTGCTCCTGGAGCGGCCGCAGCCAGCTGCATACCCTGACGGGCTGTGAGCCCCTGGGGTCGGCGCTGGCGCTGAACGGCCGGCGCCTGTACAGCGGGCTTTACATGAATGAGCTGCTGATGCGGCTGCTGCATCCGGAAGACCCACACCAGAAACTGTTCGATCATTACGCCGCCGTGCTGTCCCTGCTGGCTGCTCCCGACATCGAAGACGAGGAGGTGCCGCTGCGGCGCTTTGAGCTGGTGCTGCTGGAAGAGCTGGGATACGGTTTTGACCTGGCCAGCGACGGCCTCAGCGGCGACGCGGTGGCGGAGCAGGCCTGGTATCACTTTCACGAAGAGCACGGTATGGTACTCGCCCCGGAGCACGCGCCGGAGCGGCTGCCCCGCTACCTGGGTGCGGACCTCGCCAGCCTGAGCCGCGGCGATTTTTCCGGCACCGCCCGCAAGTGCGCAAAGCGGCTTATGCGCCAGGCGCTGGCCTCGCACCTGGGAGACAAGCCGCTGAGGAGTCGCGAGCTGTTTAGAAGCCCCGATTGACCCGCCGTTTAGCCGCCCTGGTCGCCTCCACTTCGCCGCAGCGCTACTGAACAGGTATAATCCCCGGCCCATGCCAGACTATCCCACGATCGAAGATTGCGTCGGCAATACGCCACTGGTGCGCCTGCAGCGCATGGGGGCGGACACCGGCAATACCATCCTGCTGAAACTCGAGGGGAACAACCCCGCGGGGTCGGTCAAGGATCGCCCGGCGATCAGCATGATCCAGCGCGCCGAGGAGCGGGGCGAGATTGCCCCCGGCGATGTGCTGATCGAGGCCACCAGCGGCAACACCGGGATCGCCCTGGCGATGGCGGCGGCGATCAAGGGCTACACCCTCAAGCTGATCATGCCCTCCCACATGAGCGACGAGCGCAAGCAGGCCATGGCGGCCTACGGCGCTGAGCTGATCGAGGTGACCCAGGAGGAGGGTATGGAAGGGGCCCGCGACCTCGCCATACAGATGCAGGCCGAGGGCAAGGGCCGGGTGCTGGACCAGTTTGCCAACATGGACAACCCGGAGGCGCATTTTCGCGGCACCGGGCCCGAGATCTGGCGCGACACCGGCGGCAGTGTTACGCATTTTGTCAGCTCCATGGGTACTACCGGTACCATCATGGGCACGTCGCGCTTTCTCAAGGAACAGAACCCCGAAATCCAGATTATCGGCCTGCAGCCGGAAGACGGTTCCAGCATTCCCGGCATCCGACGCTGGCCGGAGGCCTACCTGCCCAGTATCTACAATGCGTCGCGCGTGGACCGCGTGATCGATATCAGCCAGAGCGAGTCGGAGCAGACCATGCGCGAACTGGCACAGCGCGAGGGCATCTTTGCCGGCGTGTCCTCCGGCGGCTGCGTCGCCGGTGCGCTGCGGGTGGCCCGGGAGGTCACTGACGCGGTGATTGTCGCCATCATCTGCGACCGCGGCGACCGCTACCTGTCCACCGGCGTGTACGGAGGGAGCTGACCGTGGTCCGGGTGCGCGCCGAGCGAGCGACCGAAGCCGGGCGCTGGTTGCTGGAGCGGCTGGCGGCATTCCCCGACGAAGAGCGCCAGCAGGTGGGACAGGCCTATGCGGCGGTCCGGGATGCGGCGAAAACGCCTGTCCAGCAGGAATTTACCTGGTACGGGGAGGGAGACTGCCTCAGTACCGGCCTGGATATGGTCGACATTCTCTGTGAACTTCACATGGGTCCCGAGAGCCTCGAGGCAGCGCTGCTCTACCGCGCGGTGGAGGAAGGGCGCATTACCATGGAGCAGGTCGAGCGGGATTTCAGCCCCGGCGTCGCCAAGCTGCTGGCGGGGGTGCGGCGCATGTCGGCCATCAGTGAACTCAACATCGACCGCGATGCCCCGGTGCTCGGCCAGGCAGACGCCCAGAAGGACAACATCCGCAAGATGCTGATCGCGCTGGTGGACGATGTCCGGGTGGCGCTGATCAAACTGGCAGAACGCACCTGCGCGATCAGGGCGGTCAAGGAGGACCCGGACAATCGCCAGGTGGTCGCCCGCGAAGTGTTCGACGTCTACGCCCCGCTGGCGCACCGGCTCGGTATCGGTCACCTGAAGTGGGAACTGGAAGACCTGTCCTTCCGCTATCTCTACGAAGACGCCTATCACAAGATTGCGCGCCTGCTGGACGGCAAGCGCCTGGAGCGGGACAAGTTCATTGAGCGCGTCAAGCGTCAGATGACCGACGTCCTGGCCAGGGAGAACATCGAGTCGGAGCTGCTGGGTCGCTCCAAGCACATCTACAGCATCTGGCGGAAAATGCAGCGCAAGGGCATCGGCTTCTCACAGGTCTACGACATCCGCGCCGTGCGCATCCTGGTCCCGGAAATCAAGGACTGCTACGCGGCGCTGGGTGTGGTGCACGGCCTGTGGCGCAACATTCCCAACGAATTCGACGATTACATCGCAAACCCCAAGGAAAACGGCTACCGCTCGCTGCACACCGCGGTGATTGGCCCGGAAGGAAAAATTCTGGAAGTCCAGATCCGCACCTACGACATGGATGAAGAGGCGGAGCTCGGGGTTTGTGCTCACTGGCGCTACAAGGGTTCCGATCGGGAGGGCGGCCTCGCCAGCAGCTATGAAGAGAAGATCGCCTGGTTGCGGCAGGTGCTGGACTGGCACGAAGAGACGGGCAGTGACGTTCGCAACCTGGCGGAGCAGCTGCGCAACGATGTGTCCCAGGACCGGGTCTACGTATTCACCCCCGACGGGGACGTGGTCAACCTTGCGCATGGTGCGACACCCCTGGACTTCGCCTACCACGTCCACACCGAGGTGGGTCACAGCTGCCGCGGCGCCAAGGTCAACGGTTCGATCGTGCCCCTGACCTATGAACTGAACACCGGTGAGCGGGTGCAGATACTCACCGGCAAGGAGTCCAGCCCGCGCCGCGACTGGTTGCAGCCCGGCCTCGGTTACCTCAAGACATCCCGCGCCAGGGCCAAGGTCCAGCACTGGTTCCGGGCCCAGGCCAGGGACGACAACATCGACGCCGGCCGCAAGCTGCTGGAGCGGGAGTTCAAGCGGCTGGCCCTGACCGCCGTCGACTACAAGCGCCTGGCGCATCGGGTGCAGCTCAATGGCGTTGAGGATATGTTCGCTGCCGTCGGTGCCGGGGAGCTGTCGGCGGCACAGGTCCTGTCGGCCGCCCAGGCCCTGTTCACGGACGTTTCCACCGACCAGGCCAGTGACGTCAAGCTGAAGGCGCCCAGCCGCAAGGGAACCGGCACGGTCCAGGTACAGGGCGTGGGCAACCTGCTGAGTCATATGGCGGGCTGCTGCAAGCCGGTGCCCGGCGACGCCATTGTCGGGTTCATCACGCGCGGTCGCGGTGTCAGCGTGCACCGGCGGGACTGCGCCCGCGCGCTGCACCTGCAGATGGAGCACCCGGAGCGCATCATCGACGTGAGCTGGGGGTCGGACGACCGCAGCGGCTACGCGGTGGACATCGGTATCGAAGCCTACGATCGACCGGGCCTGCTCCGGGATATCACCGAATTGCTCGCCAATGCGAAAATCAACGTCCTCTCTGTGAATACGCTGACCGATGAGCGCGAGAATATCGCCAATATGCGCCTGCGGGTGGAGGTGAGGGACCTCACGTCCCTGGGCCGGCTGCTGGTGCGGATCGGACGGCTGAGCAATGTTATTTCCGCCCGTCGATTGAGTGAGGCTGGCGTTGAACAGGCAGGCTGAACCCCGCTACACGATGGATGACCTGCTGCGGGTGATGCAGAGGCTGCGTGACCCCGAGCACGGCTGCCCCTGGGATATACAGCAGGACTTTCCCACGATCGTCCCCTCTACGCTGGAAGAAGCCTATGAACTGGTCGAAGCCATCGAGCACGAGGATTTCCCCCACGTCGCGGAAGAACTGGGCGACCTGATGTTCCAGGTCGTGTTCTACGCGCAGATGGGTGATGAACGGGGTCTTTTCGACTTTCCGCATATCATCGACACCCTGGTAGACAAGCTGGTCAGGCGCCATCCCCATGTCTTTGCCAACGGCGAGATCGAGGGCGTGGTGGACAGCAGCCGTACCGTCACCGAGGTCAAGGAATCCTGGGAGGCGATCAAGCAGGCCGAGCGGGCCGCGCGCAGCCAGACCTCCGTGCTGGATGATATCCCCCTCGCGCTGCCGGCGCTGAGCCGGGCGCAGAAGGTGCAAAAGCGTGCCGCCAACGTCGGCTTTGACTGGCCGGATGCCAGTGGGGCAGCGGCAAAGATCGCCGAGGAACTGGACGAGCTGTCCGACGCGACTGAACGGGAGCACCGTGAGGAGGAGCTCGGCGACCTGATCTTCAGCTGCGTCAACCTGGCGCGCCACCACGGTGTCGACGCCGAGGCTGCACTGCGGCGCGCCACGGCCAAGTTCGAACAGCGTTTCAATGCGGTCGAGTCCCGCGTGAAGGACAGCGGCGGCTCCATCGGGGAGATCCCGCTGGAACAGCTGGACCGGCTCTGGGATGAGGTCAAGCGCGGCTGATCAAAGCTTGAACTGGCCAGCCCACCGCTGTAAGGTTTGGCCCCTTATTTCACCCGGTTCTATTTCCATGCGATTGATCCTCTTGGGCGCCCCCGGCGCAGGCAAGGGCACCCAGGCCCAGTTCATCTGCAAACACTTTTCCATTCCCCAGATTTCCACCGGCGACATGCTGCGCGCCGCGGTCAAGGCGGGCACGCCACTGGGCCTCGAAGCGAAAGAGATCATGGCTTCGGGTGCACTGGTCTCTGACGACCTGATCATCGCCCTGGTCAAGGAGCGCATAGCCGGAGACGACTGCGCCAACGGTTTCCTGTTCGACGGTTTTCCACGCACGATTCCGCAGGCACAGGCCATCGTCGATGCCGGCATCCCGATCGATCACGTCCTGGAAATTGCCGTGGAGGACGAGGAAATCGTGAGCCGCCTCAGCGGGCGCCGCGTCCATGAAGCCTCGGGCCGCATCTATCACGTGACGCACAATCCGCCGCAGCAGGAAGGACTCGACGACGAGACCGGCGAACCGCTGGTTCAGCGCGAGGATGACAAGGAAGAAACCGTGCGCAAACGCCTGCAGGTTTACCACGACCAGACTGCGCCGCTGATAGACTTCTACACGCACCTGCGCGGTGATCACGCACCGGCATACCACAGGGTAGAGGGTGTCGGCAGCGTCGAAAAAATTACCTCGCACGTCCTCGCTGCGCTGAGCTGAACACGCGGCCCCGAAAGGGGCCTTTTTCTACTGTAGTTTTGTCACACTGCGTTGTCTTGAACGTGGTAAATCCTCTGTGCTATTTTGCGGGCACGCCAACAAATAATAACGGTGGGGATTAGGGACATGGCAACAACTGCTCGTAAAGTCAAAGCAAAGGCAAAGCCGAAAGCTAAAGCAAAGAAGAAAGCACCAGCAAAAGCCAAGAAGGCGCCGGCAAAAAAACGTTCGGCAGCCAAGGCCAAAAAACCTGAACAACTTCCAATCGTAAAGCGCGCCGGCGATGCGCTAAAAGCCGTTGAAAAGGCGCTTGCACAAGAGCGCAAAGCGGTAGCGGCTGCGCGCAAGAAAGCGCAGGCAGCACGCGCCAAGGCGGCCAAGACCGCCAAGGCCGCTGACAAGAAAGCGGCCAAGGTTGCCGGGAATGCGGTGAAACGCGCCAACGCCAAGGTATCCGGTCTGCGCGACCGCGCCGCGGCTGCGCGCACGAAGTTCGGTCACGCCCTGATCGATGCCCGCCAGGCGATTGCCAAGGAAGTGGCGGCAGATCGCCTCAAGGCGCAGAAAGCCGCGCTGGCTGCGAAAGCGGAAGCGGACAAGGCGGGTGCGCTGGCGGCCTACGCGGTCAAGTGGGCCAAGGCCCGGGCAGCTTCAGATGCGAAGAAACTTCGCGCACTTGAAAAGCGCCTCGAGGCGCAGCTCAAGAAGAGCCTGAAGAAGGCGGAAGCGAAGAAGAAAGCAGCTGGCAAGAAAAAGGCAGCACCCAAGAAGAAGGCCGCTGCCAAGAAGGCCGCTCCGAAGAAAAAGGCCGCAGCCAAGAAAAAGGCTGCTCCAAAGAAAAAAGCGGCAGCCAAAAAGAAAGCGGCACCGAAGCGGAAGAAGGCCGCTGCGAAGCGCAAGGCCGCTCCGAAGCGCAAGGCTGCTCCAAAGAAAAAGGCAGCTTAATCGCAGCCTGATAGAAAACCCGCCGCTGGCGGGTTTTTTTATGCCTGGTTGCCCTCTGCGCGGGCGCCGAGCCCATTGGCGAGACGGTTGAGGTTGGCAAACGCGTCCGCGTGATCTGAAAAATCGACCCGCTCACAGCGCAATGTCTCGTACCAGCCGTGCACGGAGCGATTCCCCGCGGCGAGATAGGCACGGAGTTCCGGTCCCAGCTCCCGGCGCAGCGCGGCGACCAGGTACTGGTCCCGTCCGCCATCCCAGGCATAGCTCACGTCGTGCCCTTCAAGTGCCGCGAGCAGCCTGGGGGCGAGGTTCATGGGAAGCCGGGGCATGTCACAGGCGGCGATGATCACCCGCGGGAATCGGCACTGGGGCAGGGCCGCCGCGATGCCGGCCAGCGGTCCCTGGTAGTCGTCTAGCTCATCGCTCACCACCGCGCTGCCGAAGCCGCGGTATTGTTCAAGGTTCCGGTTGGCGCTGATCAGGATTTCGTCCACCTGTTCAGACAGGCGGGAAATCACGTGCTGCACAAAGGGCTGTCCACAGTAGTCCAGCAGCCCTTTGTCCGCGCCGCCGACACGCGCCCCCCGGCCGCCACAGAGAATGATGCTCGAGCAGCTCATCGCGAGATTATTGCATGGGCGTGGCGAGGGTTCATACAATGCGCGCTCCCCGGTAAAAGTGGCTCACATGAAGAATATCCTGGCACTGGATGCATCCACGGACGCCTGCTCTGCGGCGCTGCGCCAGGGCGACCTTGTCAGTTCGCGCTTCCAGCTGATCCCACGGCAGCACAATCACCGCCTGTTCGCCATGCTGGACGAACTGTTGCCGGAAGGCGCTGCAGAGGCGGGAATCGAGATGCTGGCTTATGGGCACGGTCCGGGATCATTCACCGGTCTGCGCATTGCGGCCAGCGCTGTCCAGGGCCTGGCCTATACGCTTGGCCTGCCGGTGGCGGGCGTTTCGACCCTGGCCTGCCTGGCCCAGGGTGCCCTGCGGCGGCGCGTGGTCTCGGAGAACGAGCTGGCCTTCGTGCTACTCGACGCCCGTATCAACGAAATCTATTGGGGCCTGTATCGATTCGAAGAGGGCCTGGCGGTGCCCTGCGTGGAGGACGAGGTGTCTGCGCCTGCGGAAGTGCCGGTCGACCTGGTCGATCGGTTTGGTCCCGCGGTTGCGCTCGGCAGTGGCCTGGCGCTGTTCGACGACCTGCCGGCGCCGGTTCGCGATGGCATGCTGCGGCGTATAGAGGACCAGTGGCCGGAGAGCGTTGACCTGCTGCCCCTGGCTGATCGCGTGGCCGAGCAGGAAGCGTTGGTGGCCGCAGAAGCGGTTCAGCCCGTTTACCTGCGCAATGAAATTCACTGGAAGAAGATTTCCGAGCAGGGACCGCGCGGTGGATGAGGCGGTAAGGGCGGTCATCCTTGCCCTGGTACAGGGCCTGACGGAATTCCTGCCGATTTCGAGCTCCGCGCACTTGATACTGCCGGGCCGCCTGCTGGGCTGGCCCGACCAGGGCATCATATTCGATATCGCGGTGCACCTCGGCAGCCTGCTGGCGGTCCTGTACTACTTTCGCAGGGACTGTGTGTCCCTGGCCGGGGGAAGCCTGCGGGCCTGTGTGGAGCGGCGCTGGAATGAGGACGCTCGGCTGGTGCTCTACCTGGCGGTGGCGACGCTGCCTGTAGGCTTTGCCGGCATCCTGCTCAAGGACTGGGTCTCGGGAGAGCTGCGCTCCATTCAGGTCATCGCCGGCGCGACGATCGGGTTCGGCCTGCTGCTGGCGCTCGCTGATCGCCAGCGCGGCGACAGCCCGCTGTCCCTCAAGACCGCCCTGTGGGTCGGTGCGGCCCAGGTGCTGGCGATCATCCCGGGTACGTCCCGCTCCGGCATCACCATGACGGCCGGACTGTTCTGCGGCCTGAGCCGTGAACAGGCAGCGCGTTTTTCTTTCCTGCTGGCAATCCCGGTCATCCTGGCGGCTTCCCTGCTGGCGCTGCGGGAAGCCCTGGAAGGGGGAGCGGAGGTCAGCCTGCAGACGCTGGTGGTCGGGACGGCCGTGTCCGCCGTGACGGCCTATGCGACAATACGGGTTTTTCTCGACTGGGTGCAGCGCGTGGGTTTCATGCCCTTCGTGATCTATCGATGCGCGCTGGGCCTGGTCCTGTTGGCTATCTGGTTGGGAGGGTAGTGTGACAGCAGTGCGAGCCGCATTTATCGGCCTTGGGGTCATGGGTTATCCCATGGCGGGCCACCTGGCGCAGGCGGGCCTGGATGTCGCGGTGTACAACCGCACCCGCGCGCGAGCCGAAGACTGGGCGGCGCAGTACCCGGGTCGCGTGGCCGAGTCGCCGGCAGAGGCGGCGGCCGGGGCGCAATTTGTCATGTGCTGTGTCGGCAACGACGACGACGTCCGCCAGGTGCTGCTGGGAGACGAGGGGGCACTGGGCGCCATGGGAGAGGGCACTGTCCTGGTGGATCATACGACGGCTTCCGCCGCGCTGGCACGGGAGCTGGAAAGCGCCGCCGCCGCCCGCGGCGTGGGCTTCCTCGATGCGCCGGTATCCGGCGGCCAGGCAGGCGCTGAAAACGGCCAGCTGACTATCATGGTGGGCGGCGATGGCGACGTGTTTTCCGGGGCGGAGCCCGTACTCGACCACTACGCGCGCTGTGTGCGACTGCTGGGTCCGGCGGGCAGCGGCCAGCTGGCCAAGATGGTCAACCAGATCTGTATTGCAGGCGTGGTGCAGGGGTTGGCAGAGGGGCTGGATTTTGCGGAGCGCGCCGGACTCGATGCGGCCGCCGTAGTGGAAGTCATATCCAGGGGCGCGGCCCAGAGCTGGCAGATGGAGAATCGCTACCAGACCATGCTCGCCGGCGAGTACGAACATGGCTTTGCCGTGGACTGGATGCGCAAGGACCTGGATATGGTGCTGGCAGAGGGTGAGCGACTGGGCCTGCCGCTCGAGCTCACACGACTGGTGGATGGATTTTATGCCGATGTACAGGCGATGGGGGGTGGCCGCTGGGATACCTCCAGCCTGCTGGCAAGACTGAAAGGAAAATGATGGAACTCGACAGCTTCAACGACGACCTGCTGGCCTTCCTCGGCCGCGCGACCTCACCCTTCCACGCCGTGCACGAAATGGCGCGGAGGCTCAAGGAGGCGGGCTTTTCCGAGCTGCGCGATGACGAGGACTGGCAGCTCACCGCCGGCGCGGGCTACTACCTGACGCGCAATGACAGCTCGCTGGTAGCGTTCCGCATGGGCGATGAGCACGGCCCGGAGCAGGGCGTGCGCATGGTGGGCGCCCATACCGACAGCCCCTGCCTGATGGTCAAGCCCAAGCCCGAAAAGCAGAGCAAGGGCTACCAGCAGCTGGGCGTGGAAGTCTACGGCGGTGTGCTATTGAACCCCTGGTTTGACCGGGACCTGTCCCTGGCCGGTCGTGTCAGCTTCAGTTCTCCTTCCGGCGAGTTGTGCAAGGCGCTGGTGGATTTCCGCCGCCCGATCGCGATGATTCCCAGCCTGGCCATTCATCTCGACCGCGAGGTCAACAAGAACCGCAGCATCAATCCCCAGACCGATATCGTGCCGATGTTGAGCATGGCCGAAAAAATGGATTTCAGGGAGCTGCTGGCTGCCCGTATTGCCGAGGAGTACGAGGGCGTGGAGGTCGGCGAGGTGCTGGACTACGAACTGTGCTTCTACGATACCCAGGCGCCGGCGAGAGTCGGCCTTGACGGCGAGTTCATCGCCTCGGCCCGGCTCGATAATTTGCTGAGCTGCCACGCAGGACTTGTGGCCTTGCTGGACAGCGACGATGCAGCGACGCGACTGCTGGTGTGCAATGACCACGAAGAGGTGGGCAGCCAGTCCGCCGCCGGTGCCCAGGGCCCGATGCTGCGCAGCGTGCTCGAGCGCATCGCGGGCAGTGCGGCGGCCTACGCACAGATGATCGAGCGATCGATGATGATCTCCGCCGACTGCGCCCACGGGGTGCATCCCAACTTCGCCAATCGCCACGATGACAATCACGGCCCGCTGTTGAACCAGGGCCCGGTGATCAAGGTCAACGCCAACCAGCGCTACGCGTCCAACAGCGAGACGGCGGCCCTGTTCCGCCAGGTCTGCGGCGAACTCGAGATTCCCGTGCAGTCCTTCGTGGTCCGTACCGACATGGCCTGTGGCAGCACCATTGGCCCGCTTACGGCGGGGGAGCTTGGCGTTCGCACCCTCGACGTGGGTGCCCCACAGTTCGCCATGCACTCGATCCGGGAGCTGGCGGGCTACCGCGATGCCTGGTACCTGAGCCGCGCCATGAGCCGGTTCATGGGCTGGGATCGGCCCCTGAGCGCACGGCACGCCTGACCCGTGCGAGTGTTGCTGCTGTCGGCCTACGACGCG
The DNA here is from genome assembly GCA_965601975.1 of Halieaceae bacterium. GTDB lineage: Bacteria > Pseudomonadota > Gammaproteobacteria > Pseudomonadales > Halieaceae > JANQIO01. The sequence goes on along the minus strand of OZ271856.1, from coordinate 2,638,449 downwards.
GCGAGTCACAGACGCTGGCACGAGACACTCCGCAACGGCCTCGACGACTGGCAGTGGACGGTGCTGGCGCTGCCGCCGCGGCATTTTGCCTGGCGAACGCGCGGCAATCCCCTCAGTTGGTCCAGAGAACCGGCCCTGCGCGAGTCCTACGATCTCATCCTGGCCACCTCGATGGTGGACCTGGCAACCCTGCGCGGCCTGATCCCGGGCCTGGCAGTGACGCCGTCGGCCCTGTACTTCCACGAGAACCAGTTTGCCTACCCCGAGGGCCGAAATCCCCACGGCCTGCTGGAGGCACAGATGGTGAGCCTTTACAGTGCACTCGCTGCCGACAAGCTGCTGTTCAATTCCGCTTACAACCGCGACAGCTTCCTGGCCGGCTGCAAATCGCTGCTGGCCAGGTTTCCCGACGCGGTGCCCCCCGGCATCGTCGACATGCTGTCGGCAAAGGCCGCGGTACTGCCTGTGCCGGTGGACGCCGGCGCGCAACAAATGCCGCAGCAGCCGGTGAGCGGCCCGCTCGAGCTTGTCTGGAACCACCGCTGGGAGTACGACAAGGGCCCCGGGTTGTTGCGGGATATCGTCGCCGGCCTGGTGGAGCGCGGCGCCGCATTCCGGATGAACGTGGTGGGCCAGCAGTTTCGCGAGCAGCCGGCGGAGTTTGCCGGCATAGGAGAGCTGTTGTCGCGCGCGGACGCGGAGGGGGTCTGGGGCTTCGTCGAGGATCTCGTCGACTACAGGCGGCTGCTGGCCCGGTCCGACGTGGTGCTGTCTACCGCCCTGCACGACTTCCAGGGCCTGTCGGTGCTGGAAGCCTGCCGGCTGGGAGCGAGTCCGCTGGTACCTGACGATCTTGTCTACCCGGAATGGTTCGATGCCGGCTTCCGTTACGCGGATGCCGGGCAGGCGGTGGAGAAAATTCTCGACCTCGCCGCCCTGAAAGATGCCGGCGATAGCCTGCCGAAGGCGGATGTCGACGCCTTCACGCCTGCGCTCCTGCTGCCCCGTTACCGGGCGCTGCTGGAGGCGCTGGCGGCGTAGCCAGCCATGGGGCAACTCAGTATCATAGGCGCCTTTTGAAAATCGGCAGGAACTTCAGCCCATGGCAGAACGACGCGTACTCACGGGGATCACCACCACCGGGACGCCCCACCTCGGCAACTATGTCGGCGCGATTCGCCCGGCCATTGCCGAGAGCCGCGACGACAGCGTGGAGAACTACTATTTCCTGGCCGACTACCACGCGCTGATCAAGAACAGCGACCCAGAGCAGGTGCGCCAGTCCAGCAAGCAGATCGCCGCGGCCTGGCTGGCCCTGGGCCTGGACACGGACCAGGCGGTGTTCTATCGCCAGAGTGATATTCCGGAGATCACCGAGCTGGCCTGGGTGCTGAGCTGTTCCGCCGCCAAGGGCCTGATGAACCGCGCCCACGCCTACAAGGCCGCGGTGCAGGTCAACGAGGAGGCGGGGGAGGACCCGGACTTCGGTATCACCATGGGCCTGTTCAGCTATCCCATCCTGATGGCCGCGGACATTCTCATGTTCAATGCCACTCACATTCCCGTTGGCCGGGACCAGATCCAGCATGTCGAAATGGCGCGCGACATCGCCCAGCGCTTCAACCATCATTTCGGCGAGACCTTCACCCTGCCGGAAGCGGTCGTGGACGACAGCGTCGCCGTGCTGCAGGGACTGGACGGCCGCAAGATGAGCAAGAGCTACAACAACACGATTCCGCTGTTCGACACCGAGAAGCGGCTGCAGAAGTCCATCAACAAGATCAAGACCAACCTCTTGGAGCCCGGCGAACCCAAGGATCCGGACGACTCCACCGTGTTCCAGATCTGGGAGGCCTTTGCCACGCCGGCGCAGGTCGAGGAAATGCGCCAGAAGTTTGCCGACGGCATTGCCTGGGGCGAGGCCAAGAAGCAGCTGTTTGAACTCGTCAACGGGGAACTCACGTTCGCCCGGGAGCGCTACCACACGCTGATGGAAAACCCCGGCTTCATCGAGACGGAACTGACGATGGGTGCCAGGAAGGCGCGGGAAGTGGCAAGCGACCTGATGTCAAAGGTTCGCGACGCCGTGGGCATTGCCGCTATCCGCTGACTCTTTCCGCGAACGCCGCTTCACGGCGCACGCTGAGCCGTAGGCACGGTCACTGCCAACGCCAGGTCTCCCCGGCGTGCCGATGCCCGCACTGCTCAGATAGTGAGGAAGGGGATTTGGTGGTGGGTTTTCCGCCCGCGGAAAACCAGCGCCACCGAAGCGCCTTCCCCCTCGGTGTCACTGAGCAAAGCGATAGCCGAGTTCGACGTACAGCCCACGAGGCTGGCCCACGAAGTAGCGGTAGCTGCCAAAGCCGAAGTCAGCGCGCTCGGCGTAGTCCTCGTCAGTGAGATTGGTCGCCCGCAGGCCGATATCCACCCGATCCCCGAGCTGTCCGGTGACACGCAGGTTGAGCAGGTCGTGGCCGTCGTACTTGTGCTGGTTGTCGGGCTCGAGGAAGTACTCCCCCATGTGCGCCCATTCCAGTTCGCCGCGGAAGCTGGGGAGGAAATTCCAGCCCAGCCGCAGGCTGCCGAAATGTTCCGGCGCGGTGTCGATTTGATTCCCGTTTATGTTGCCGGAGGAACCGAGCAGGGCGATATCGCTGTCGTATTCGTGCCGCGCGAGCGTGCCGTCCAGCGCCAGGTCCAGGGTTTCCGAGATCTGCCAGCGCAGGGCCAGGTCCATCCCGTAGTGCAGGGTGCTGGCGTCGCTGACGTTGCGGCGCTCCGAGTCCTGGAAGATCACGTCATCCTTTTCGTTGTAGAAGAGGCCCAGCTCGTAGCTGAGGTTTCTGAGGAGTCCGCGCGCACCCACTTCGATACTGTCCAGTGATTCTGAATCCAGGTCCGCTTCGGCCTGGGAGCCCTGGAGCCTGTACAGCTCCGTGGCCTGGGGGGCGCGGAAGCCGCTTGCCACGCGTATGAACGCCGCCTGGCTCGGCGCGAAGTCCCACAGCAGTCCCACGTTCACAGACCAGTTGTCGAAGTCGTCTTCCCGGTCAGAGGGGCGGTAGAAGCGGCAGGCGGTGGCTTCAGGGACGCAGGCGGGTCCATCACCCGTGCGATTGTCATAGTCGTACTCGGTGTAGTCGAAGCGCGCGCCGACGCTGAGGCTCAGCTGCCGCGCCACGTCCCAGTTCAGCTGTGTCCAGATGGCGGCCACCAGCGCATCCACCTGGTAGTCGTAATGCACACCCTCAGGTTGATTCAGGCTGACGAAGGGCTCGTCCTGGGTTTCCTTGAGCCAGCCGTCGGTGACATCCAGGTCGATCCCGCTGACACTCTCCAGCCAGCTCCCCGAGCGGTAGTACTTCGTGTTGAGGCCGAAGCTCTCGTGGCCATTTTCCTCGACTGACTGCCAGGGCAGGAAGTGCTGCAGGAATTCCATGTCATTGTCGCGGTAGTAGGGCGTCAGGCTCAGGCGAGAGAAGTCGTCCAGCGGGATCTCAACCGTCGACTGGAAGTGCAGGGAGTCCGCATCCCTGTAGGCGTCTGGGTTGGGGTTTTCCTTCTTGCGGTCCTCGTCCTTGTAGGCTTCGAAACCCGTGATAAACCCCGCGGTGTCCTGTTCAAGTTTTGTCGCGGTAAAGATGCTGTCGACGCTGTAGCGCTCGCCAGTGAAGCGGTGACGCAGGGTGCCCTTGTGCTGGTCGAAGCCCGAGCTGCGCTTGTAGCCGCCGTCAGAGGTGGTGTTGGCGGCCAGCATCAGGCCGTGCTGGCCCAGGGTGTTGCTGATGAAATAGCGGCCGCGCCAGTAGTCATGGGGGCCGCCCTCAACGCTGACCCGGTGCTGCAGGGAGTCGGTGGGGGCGGCGGAAATCAGGTTGATGACCCCGTGCATGGCGCCGGAACCGTAAAGGGATGTACTCGGCCCTTTCAGGACCTCGATGCGCTCGGCCTGCTCGGAGTTGGCGTCGAACAGCTGGTTGACGTTGCAAAAACCCGGGGCGCGCAGGGATACGCCGTCGCTGGCCATGAAGAACGCGCCGCAGCTGCCGGCGCCGGTGAGTACCGGGGAGCGCAGTGCGGTCAGGCTCTCCTGACCGTTGCCGCGGGATATCCAGGCGCCGGAGACGCGCTGGAAGGCCTGGTTGAGGTGCACGTGGCGCACGGTGCGCAGGTCCTCTGCGTCCAGCAGCGACACGCTGATCGGGAGGTCCAGGGGGTTCTGTGCCTGCTGGGTCGCCGTCACGACGACCTGTTCCAGTTGCTGCCCGGGTTCCTGGGCGGCGAGGTGGAAAGACAGGGAAGTTGCTGCGCAGCCCAGGACGAGCCATGTCATATTTTTCATGGTGAGCGAGTGTAATGGAATCACCCTGCTGGCCCAACGAAAAATGCTCGACTAAACTTGTCGCAAAACCGCTAGCAGGAGCTGTCACATGGGGTCCAGGGGACTAATCGGAATGGTTTGCGCCGCGCTGCTCACCGGCTGCGCCGCGCAGCAGGGTGTCCAGCAGCAGGCGGCACAGCAGGGCGACCCCAACTACTTCAAGGTCCGGGATTCCATGGCGGACGAGGTCTACGTGACCGACGACATCTCCCGCCGGGGGTGGTTTGACGACGTGCGGCGTATCTATATCGCGCCGACCAACACCTCCCAGATGCAAATCATCCAGCCCTACGGGGTTCGGCAGGGCAGCGTGGGGGCCTGGGATATCGACGATGTGGAGCAGGGCGTGCTCCAGAATACCTTCATCCGTGAGATGACCCGGGCCATGGAGGCGGACCAGGCCTTCCACATCGTACCGACCCGTGAAGAGGCTCACGCGGTTCTGTATTCACGGCTCATCGCTGTCCATCCGTACCAGACTCGCACGGAGGTCGAAGCGGGCGCCCGCGCCGGCGGGGCGCTCACCATGTCCTTCGCGCTGGTCGATCCCTCCGACGGTGAAGTCGTTATCAAGGCGATCGATTCCAAGTCTACCGATGATATCTGGGCCTTCGACAATATCGAGGATGACCGCAACGCCGTTGACCTGATCTTCGATGCCTGGGGTCACCAGATTCGCCGCAGCCTGCTGTTCATGCAGGGTCGGCTGGATTCCGTGCCTACCCCGATCCTGCTCAAGCGCCAGCAGCCGAAGAAAAACCTGCTCTAACATTCCGGGTGGAAGACCGGCATCGGCCCCTGTTCTTCATCCATGTGATGAAGACGGGCGGCTCCACCGTTGCAGACTGGCTGCGCGCCCAGCTAGATGAATGCGCCAGCTACCCCAACGTGGTGGATGACAGTGACCGGGTGGTCGCCTACACGGAGCTGGGCTACCTGGCGGGCCTTTCGACGGGCCGCGTTCGCCGCACGCGCTTTGTCGCCGGCCACTTTCCCTTCATGGCCACGTCAATGCTGGGTGTCGAGGTCGACAGCTGCTGCGTACTGCGGGACCCCGTCGAGCGGGTAGTCAGTCATCTCAAGCAAGTCAGCCGCAACAAGGGCGGCTGGCGCAAGTTCACCGAGTTGAAGGACCAGGACCATCCGTCGCTGCTCGAGGTCTACCGCAATGACTTCCTGCGGGAGCGCTTCTTCCTCAATCACCAGCTCAAGATGTTTGCCTTCAGGCCTGAGGACCAGCCCCACAGCTACCTGGATCCGCTGGACATCGACCGTCCCCGCTTTGAGCTGGCCATCCGCAACCTTGAGCAGGTGGACATTCTCGGCTTCCAGGACGATATCGAGGGTCTGCTGTCGAAACTGGCCGGCCACCTTGGCGTCCCGCTTACGCAGGCGCCGGTGCGCAACGTCGCGCCGCCGTCGGAAGAGCCCTCCGCTGAGCTGCTGGAAGTGATCCGGGCAGACAATGCCCTGGAGATCGAGTTCTACGACCGCGCTCGCAGTCTGGCTTGATTGAAGGTACTTGAAACGCTGCCACAGTGGTTTGAGTCACATGGGTATTACTCTATCCTTGGTCGCTATGATGCGAGCTATCGGGTACCGGTTCACAGAGGGCAGTCCTGTCCCAACTGTCACGCAAGTGGAACTGCCAGCACCGGAAGCGATGGCCGGAAATGTCCTGGTTCGTGTGCGTTTCGCGGGCCTCAGCAACTTCGACCGTGAGACGTCTCAAGGAAGGCGCAAGCGCGGGCTTACACGCCTGATGAGCAAGATGCCGGTGGTATCGGGCATAGAAATGGCAGGGATCGTGGAAGTCGGCGGTGGTCCGTTCAAGCCCGGCGACCGGGTCGTGGGCTATACCAATATCTTCCGTGGCCCTTTCTTCCACGCAGACTACGTTGCCATACCTCCATCCAAGCTTGCCCGCGTGCCGGAAGCTATTTCACTTGAAGGTGCCGCTTCTATCGTGGGGGGTGCATTGACCTCGATCACGGCGCTGGAAAGAATCGCTGGGATCGGCGCCAATCAACAGGTTCTGGTGACCGGAGCGACTGGCAGTGTGGGCATCACGGCCGTTCAGTTGGCCTCCCATCTCAGCGCAAAAGTATTCGGCGTCTGCCATTCGTCGCAGACAAGTTTCGTCGTCGAAACAGGGGCTGAGGGCGCCTTCGCCTATGACAAGAATGAAATGCCATTGCGAGACAGGCAGTTCGACATGGTGTTTGATACGGCACCCTCACTGGGCTTCATTGCAAGTCAGGGATACCTCAAAGCCCGTGGCACCTTCGTTTCGACCATGCCGCAACAGGATATCGCGGGCTTCGTGCGCAGCCTGTTTTCGCAGAGGAAGTGGGGCTACCTCATGGAGTCAGATACCGACCAGAAGCGTATGGCCAGACTGTATGAGTTGATGGCAGCAGGTGCTTTCAGGGAAGTGGTGGACAGCATTTATCCGCTGGCCGAAGCCGGTGATGCATTCGCTCACCAACTGGGACGCGGCAAGCGCGGCAAGATTTTGATCGAGTTCTCGAACCGGTAGCGTGATTTCGATAAACCGACGGCCACGAGCCTTCAGCCCAGCGTGCGCCGCGCAGCGGCGTTCGCCGAAAGAGCCTTCAGCCCAGCGTGCGCCGCGCAGCGGCGTTCGCCGAAAGAGCCTTCAGCCCAGCGTGCGCCGCGCAGCGGCGTTCGCCGAAAGAGCCTTCAGCCCAGCGTGCGCCGCGCAGCGGCGTTCGCCGAAAGAGCCTTCAGCCCAGCGTGCGCCGCGCAGCGGCGTTCGCGAAAACAGCCCTGAGCCCAAGCGTGCGCCGCGCAGCGGCGTTCGCGGATAAAGTGGTACCGGAGGCCGGACTCGAACCGGCACGCCCTCGCGGGCAAGGGATTTTGAATCCCTCGTGTCTACCAGTTTCACCACTCCGGCAGGTCAGGCAGGCAGGGCGGGGAGTGTAATTCAAGCCCCGGGCCCGATCAATCCGTCCTTGTCATTTGGTCCGTAGTCTGTACACTTCGCGCGGTATTTACGCCTCTGAGTACCTGAGACCAACTGGGAGAAAAGACACATGGCGATGAAAGTCGTAAAGAAGACCGAGTCCTACACCATCTACCAGCGCGGCGACGATCGCTACGCGGTCAAGGACGCCGACAAGAAGCCGATCAACGGCGACGAGAAAGTTCGCATCCTGGTGGAAGAGGGCCTGCTGAAGGTCGCGCTGCCGCCGGAAGCGGAGCCCGAGGCCGCCGAGGAAGAAGCCGCTGAAGCCGAGGAAGCCCCGGCAGAGGAAGCTGCTGCTGAGGAGCCCGCCGCCGAGGAAGCGCCTGCAGAAGAGCCCGCCGAGGAGCCCGCTGCCGAAGAAGCGCCTGCTGAAGCGCCCGCCGAGGAGCCTGCCGCTGAGGAAGCTCCCGCCGAAGAGCCGGCCGAGGAGCCCGCTGCAGAGGACGAAGAGTCCAAGGAGTAATCCTTGCTTCAGTTCCAGGAAAGCCGGCCTCGCGCCGGCTTTTTGCCTTCTGGAATCTGGTGCAAGATGGCGCCATGAAACGCAGCGACTTCCACTACGACCTTCCCGAACACCTCATCGCACACTACCCGCTGCCGGAGCGCACCGGCAGCCGGCTGCTCTGCCTCGACAGCAGCGGCAGCGTGCAGCACCGGCAGTTTACCGACCTGCGGGAGGAGCTTGAGGAGGGCGACCTGCTGGTGTTCAACAACACGCGGGTGATCCCTGCGCGGCTGTGGGCGCGCAAGCCCACAGGAGGCCATGTGGAAATCCTGGTGGAGCGCCTGCTGGACGAGCGCCGCTGCCTGGCGCACGTGCGTGCGAGTAAAACACCGAAGCCCAGCACCGAACTGCTGCTGCGGCGGAACCGGGACGCCGAAAACATCGAGGGCAGCCTGCAGATGGTTGACCGCGACGGCGACCTGTTTCTGCTGGAGGCCCCGGAGGGCGAGCGGCTCATGTCCATCCTCGAAGCGCTCGGGCACATGCCCCTGCCGCCCTATATCGATCGCGAGGACGAATCCCAGGACCGGGAGCGCTACCAGACCGTGTACGCAGAACGCGAGGGCGCGGTAGCAGCGCCGACCGCGGGCCTGCATTTCAGCGAAGCGTTTATCGACCAACTGCGCGAGCGCGGCGTCGACATAGGGTTCATCACGCTGCACGTGGGCGCCGGCACGTTCCAGCCCGTGCGCGCGGACAATATCGAAGACCACCACATGCACTCGGAATTCCTGGAAGTGGATGAGGGCCTCTGCGAACAGGCGGCCCGCGCCCGCAGCCGCGGCGGGCGCATCGTCGCCGTGGGCACTACAGTCGTACGCTCGCTCGAAACCGCGTCAGCGAGCGGTGAGCTGCTACCCTACAGCGGCGACAGCGATATTTTCATCTACCCGGGATACGAGTTCCGCAGCGTCGATGCGATGATCACCAATTTCCACTTACCGGAGTCGACCCTGGTCATGCTGGTGTCGGCGTTCGCAGGCCGCGAGAATATACTCGCCGCCTACGCGGAAGCCGTGGCACGGGAGTACCGCTTCTTCAGCTACGGTGATGCCATGTTCATCGAGAGGGCCGGCCCGTGAGTGCCTGCCGCATGCAGTTTTCCGTATCCGCTGAGGACGGCTCCGCGCGGCGGGGCCGGCTGGCGTTTCCCCGGGGAACCGTTGAAACGCCGGCCTTTATGCCGGTGGGCACCTACGGCACGGTCAAGGGCATGTTGCCCCGGGATATCCACGCCATTGGCGCCGAGATCATCCTCGGCAATACCTTCCACCTGTGGCTGCGCCCGGGCACGGAAGTGATCGAAGCCCACGGCGACCTGCACGACTTCATGGGCTGGCAGGGACCGATTCTCACCGACTCAGGCGGCTTCCAGGTGTTCAGCCTGGGGGACATGCGCAAGATCAGCGAAGAGGGCGTACGCTTCCAGTCGCCGGTAGACGGCGACCGCGTTTTCCTCGACCCGGAAACCTCCATGGCAATCCAGCGCAGCCTGGGCGCTGACATCGTGATGATTTTTGACGAGTGCACCCCTTACCCCGCCACTGAAGACCAGGCGCGCGCCTCCATGGAGCTGTCCCTGCGCTGGGCGCGCCGCAGCAAGGACGCCCACGGCGACAACGACGCCGCCCTGTTCGGCATCGTGCAGGGTGGCATGTACGAGGGTCTCAGGCGCGAGAGCCTGGAGGGCCTGGTGGATATCGGCTTCGACGGCTACGCCATTGGCGGCCTGTCGGTGGGCGAACCCAAGGACGAGATGATGGCGGTGCTGGACCACACCACGCCGCTGCTTCCCGCGGACCGGCCCCGCTACCTGATGGGCGTGGGCACCCCGGCGGACATCCTCGCCGCGGTGCAGCGGGGCGTGGACATGTTTGACTGCGTCATGCCGACCCGCAACGCTCGCAACGGCCATATCTTTACCTCCCGCGGGGTCATCAAGCTCCGCAACGCCGTGCATCGCCACAGCACGGCGCCGCTGGACCCGGACTGCGACTGCTACACCTGCCAGAACTTCAGCCGCGGCTACCTGCACCATCTCGACAAGTGCAACGAGATACTCGGCTCCCAGCTCAACACCATTCACAACCTGCGCTACTACCAGAACCACATGCGCGCCATTCGCGACGCCATCGAGGCCGGCACGCTCAACGAATTCGCCAAAGCCTGGCACGACGGCCAGCAACGGGATATCGATGATGTATAAGCTCTGCGTCTATGTACCCGAAGAAAGCCTGGAAGCGGTCAAGCGCGCGCTGTTTGATGCGGGTGCGGGACGCATCGGCAACTACAGCGACTGTTGCTGGCAGGTGCTGGGTACGGGCCAGTTCAGGCCGGGAGAGGGCAGCCAGCCCTTCCTGGGCAGCCAGGGCGAGGTCGAGCAGGTGTCAGAGTACCGGGTGGAAATGGTGTGTGCGGACGACGTGGTCGACGGCGTGGTGGCTGCCCTGCGTGAAGCACACCCCTATGAAGAACCCGCCTTTGACCTGATCAGGGCCGAAACCCGCTGATGGACATGGTCGGGCGCCTCGGTGAGCGCCTGGACCGCTCTGCGGCAGGTGTCGATCACAGTCTGCCCCAGTCCGCGGTGCTGGTCGCCCTGGATGATCGCGAGGCGCCTACCTCGGTGGTCCTGACACAGCGCGCGGCGCACCTGCGCCTGCACGCGGGGGAGGTCGCGTTTCCGGGCGGCAAATGCGACCCGGAAGACAACGACTTCTGGGATACCGCCCTGCGCGAAGCGGCGGAAGAGATCGAGCTGCCGGCGGGGCACATAAGGCCGCTGGGCCACATGGCGCCGCTGGTCACCCGCACCGGGATACAGGTGACCCCCTGCGTCGGGCTGTTGGAAAGAGCGGCGCAATTTCGCCCCAACCCGGATGAACTCGATGCGGTGTTCGAGGTGCCACTGGAATTCTTTGCAGATCCCAATGAGCTGTATTTCAAGCGCTTCGATTACGGTGGGCATGAGCGCCAGGTGCCCCATTACGACTGGCAGGGCTACAGTATCTGGGGTATCACCGCGGGCATCCTGGTGAAGCTGGTCAACCTCGCCTGCGATGCGGGGCTCGCCATGGAAGATTACTGGAAGGGCGGCAAAGCGCCCTGAACCTGAATTAACGGAGGCAGACATGCGCTACAAAATCGACGACAAGTCACCCACCCTGGAAGGCGAGGGACACTTCATCGCACCCAATGCTGCGGTGATCGGTGATGTGGTGCTGGGTGCGGGAGCCAGTGTCTGGTTCAGCGTGGTGATCCGCGGCGATAACGAAACCATTCGCATCGGCGCCAACACCAATATCCAGGACGGCAGCGTCCTGCACTCGGACCCGGATTCGCCGTTGACGATCGGCCACAATGTCACCGTCGGGCACAATGCCACGGTGCACGGCTGCACGATCGGTGATTACACGCTGGTGGGCATCAACGCGGTGGTGCTCAATGGCGCGAAAGTCGGAAAGAACTGCGTCATTGGCGCCAACTCCCTGGTGCCCGAGGGCATGGAGATTCCGGATGGCAGCCTGGTGATGGGAGTGCCCGCCAAGATCCGGCGCGAGCTTACCGCGGAGCAGCAGGAATTCTTCTCCCACAACGCCGACCACTACGTGGACAACGCGCTGCGGTTCGCCGCGAAGCTGGAGGCCGAGGCCTAGTCTGTGTCGGTGTCGAGCACCTCGGCGCGCACCGCCTTGATCACGTTGTCCGCGAGCTGGAGGATTTCCAGGTAGTAGTTGTCGATGCGCACGCCACAGTTGCCGTCCGGGAACGATTCGAGGATTTCCAGCAGCAGGCCGTTGAGGGTCTTGGGGCCGTCGGTGGGCAGCTCCCAGCCCAGGGATTTGTTGATGTCGCGCACGTTGGCGCTGCCGTTGATCACGAAGCTGCCGTCCTGCTGGGCGTAGATGTCGGCGACCGTTTCTTCAGCCAGGTTGGAGGTGAACTCGCCGACGATTTCCTCGAGGATGTCCTCGAGGGTTGCGAGGCCCATCACTTCGCCGTACTCGTCGACCACCACGCTGATGCGCAGCTTCTTGCGCTGGAAGTTCAGCAGCTGCGTGTGCAGCGGCGTCCCCTCTGGCACGAAATAGGGTTTTTCCAGGGCTTCCAATAGCCCCTCACGGTGCAGGCCGTCGTTGTCTATGAAACGGCTGACCCGGCGCATGTGAAGCATTCCGACCACGTTGTTGATGTCTTCCTCGAACACCGGCAGCCGGGTGTATTCGCTGTTCTGGATCCGTGCGAGCAGTTCCTCGTCACTGCCCGACAGGTCCAGGCCGTAGACCTCGTTGCGGGGCACCATGATGTCGTCGACCGAGACCTTCTCCAGCTCCAGTACGTTCGACAGGATGCCCTGGTGAGCGTCGGGAATCATGTGGCTGGAGTCCGTCACGAGGGTGCGCAGCTCGTCACGGGTCAGTCCCGACTCGCTGGCCTTGCGGGGGTCGTAGCCCAGCAACCGCAGCAGGCCGTTGGTGATGACGTTCACCAGCCACACCACCGGGTACAGGATCTTCAGCAGTGGTGCGAGGATCCAACTCGCCGGGAAGGCGATCCGCTCAGGGTGCAGCGCGGCGATGGTCTTTGGCGTGATCTCGGCAAATACCAGCAGCACCAGGGTCAGCAGCAGGGAGCCTATAGCGATGCCCGCGTTGCCCATGAGCCGAATCGCGATGATGGTGACGATGGCCGCCGCCAGCACGTTGACGAGGTTGTTACCGATCAGGATCAGGCCGATCAGCCGATCGGGCCGCTTCAGCAGTTTGCTGGCGCGACGGGCGCCGCGGTGATTCTGCTCCTTCAGGTGCTTCAGGCGGTAGCGGTCGAGCGCCATCATGCCCGTTTCGGAGCTGGAGAAAAAGGCGGACAGGAGTAACAGGACGCCGAGAATGGAAAAGAGAAGACCCAGCGGTGCTTCGTTCAAAAAGGGGTTACCCGGGGAGCCAAAGAAGCGACATGTTCCATAAATTGCCCTGCGCGCGCAAGGGTCATTTAGACCCGCTGCAGCAGCACTTCCAGCACGAATTTGCTGCCGGCATAGGCCAGCAACAGGGCCACGAAACCGCCGAGGGTAAATCGCGCCGCAATCGTGCTGCGCCAGCCCAGCTGGTGTCGGCCCCAGAGCAGGGTGGCGAACAGCAGCCAGGCGCAAATCGACAACACGGTTTTGTGCACCAGGTGCTGGGCGAAGATGTCCTCGAGGAAGATAAAGCCTGAGGCGATTGCCACCGTCAGTAGCGCCAGGCCCACCCAGACGATTTCGAACAACATGTTTTCCATCATCTGCAGAGGCGGCAGCAGCTGCACGATACCCCGGGTATGGCGATTGCGCAGCTGGTAGTCTTGCAGCGCCACGGCACCCGCCTGGCAGGCGGCGATGGTGAGCACGGCGTAGGCCAGCACCGACGAGCCGATGTGGGTCAGCAGGCCACCGGAGATCGATTCGAGCGTGGTGCCGGATTCCGGCGTGAACGCAGCCGCAAGACTTGCCAGTGCCGCCAGCGGGAACAGAATGACCATGAGGTTCTGCAGCGGCCGGCGCAGTAGGCTCAGCATCAGGCTCAGGTTGATCAACCAGAAGGTCAGTGACGTCGCGTTGAACAGCCCGAAACTGATTCCGCCTTCCACGCGCATCCCGCTCAGCGCAGAGTAACCGTGCATGAGCACGGCGACGGCGGCGAGCGCGTAGATCGGAGCGGGCGAGGCGGCGCTGCGCGTGCTGACGCGGCGGGCCTGCAGGAAGCTGACAACGATGTAGAGGCAGGCTGCGACGACTGCGCTGGGCATTTGGGGATGCTTTCCCGGTGACGTATACTTCACGCCTTTGTACCCATTTGCCGTGGCGATAGCAAGCCGTGAGGCTTCCCATGAAGACAAGCCGCGGCGCCTCCTACTGAGCCTTAAGCATGTTTGACAACCTTAGCGAACGCCTATCGCAGAGCCTCCGGAAAATCACCGGCAAGGCAAAGCTGACCGACGACAACATCCAGGAAACCCTGCGCGAGGTGCGCATGGCGCTGCTGGAAGCCGATGTTGCCCTGCCGGTGGTCAAGGACTTTGTCGAGGCGGTTCGCCAGCGCGCCGTGGGCACCGAAGTCAGCAGCAGCCTCAGCCCCGGCCAGGCCTTCATCAAGATCGTCCAGGCAGAGCTCGAGCAGCTCATGGGTGCCGCCAATGAATCCCTGAACCTGGCGGCCACGCCGCCGGCGGTGGTGTTGATGGCGGGCCTGCAGGGCGCCGGTAAGACGACATCAGTCGCCAAGCTCGCCCGTCACCTGATGGAGCGGGAAAAGAAGAAGGTGATGGTGGTCAGCGCCGACGTCTACCGCCCGGCGGCCATCAAGCAGCTGCAAACCCTGGCCGGCGAGGTGGGTGCCGAGTTCTTCCCCAGCGACGAGAGCCAGAAGCCGCTGGCGATCGTTGATGCGGCGCTGGCCGACGCCCGCATCAAGTTCGCCGATGTGCTGATTGTCGACACCGCGGGCCGATTGGCCATCGACGAGGCCATGATGACGGAGATCGCCGAGCTGCACCGCGCGGTCAACCCGATCGAGACCCTGTTCGTGGTCGACGCGATGACCGGCCAGGACGCGGCCAACACCGCCAAGGCTTTCAACGACGCCCTGCCGCTGACCGGTGTGGTACTGACCAAGGTCGACGCCGACACCCGTGGCGGTGCTGCCCTGTCGGTGCGCAGCATCACCGGCAAGCCGATCAAGTTCCTCGGCGTTGGCGAGAAGACCGATGCGCTGGACCCGTTCCATCCCGACCGCCTGGCCTCCCGAATCCTCGGCATGGGCGATGTGCTCTCGCTGATCGAGGAAGCGGAGCAGAAGATCGACAAGCAGAAGGCCGAGAAGCTCGCCAGGAAGGTCAAGAAGGGCGGGCGCTTCGACCTCGAGGACTTCCGCGACCAGCTTCAACAAATCAACAACATGGGCGGCGTCGCCGGCATGCTGGACAAGCTGCCGGGCATGGGCGGCATGGCCCAGGCCGCCCAGCAGAACATGGACATGAAGCAGTTCGCCCGCATGGAGGCCATGATCAACTCCATGACCCCCGCCGAACGCCGCCGCCCCGAAATCATCCAGGGCTCCCGCAAGCGCCGCATCACCGCCGGCTCCGGCACCCAGGTGCAGGACCTCAACCGCCTGCTGAAGCAGCACAAGCAGATGCAGAAAATGATGAAGAAGATGAAAGGCGGCAACATGCAGAAGATGATGCGCGGCATGGGTGGCGCCATGGGAGGAGGCGGAATGCCCCCTGGGATGCCGCCCTTTAAGTAGGCTTCGAGCGAGCCTGCTGAAGACAGATATCGAGGGGGAAGGCGACCAGGTGGCGCTGGTTTTCCGCAAGCGAAAAACCCACCACCTGTTCACCTTCCTCACGATCGCGCTGAAGCCGGCGCTGTAGCCTCAACGACGCCTCAGAATCCTACGCCTCGGTCAGGTAAGGTGCGCCATCCGCTTACATTGGGGATAGGCGCGCTACGCGCGCCGACGCCGGGGCTCGCTGGCATTGAAGCGCCGACCGCTGGATTTCAACAACATCAGCAATTGGCACTGAACGGGTATCCAGCTCGATCGTGAGGGCTTCCCAGCGTGGGTGGGTTTTTCGCCTGCGGAAAACCAGCGCCCACGCTGGGAAGCCCCCCTCGATCCAGACCGACGATGCCTAAACTAAGTGCCTAATAAGGCTAGAAATTTTCTGGAAAGAGGCCTTTCATTGCCCGACCCAATCACGTAGAATACGCGCCTTTTCGGGAACCCGGCGGTTCCAGTGCGGACGGCTTTCAGGCTGTTATCGACACAATCGCGGCATTTTCGCCGCAGGAGCCGCCACAATGAGGGATTTTTGTAAGCAATGGTAACTATTCGTCTGGCCCGTGGTGGGTCCAAGAAGCGCCCGTTTTTCCACCTGACTGTTAGCGACAGCCGCCGCGCGCGCAACGGTCGTTTCATCGAGCGCGTCGGCTTCTTCAACCCGATCGCCCGCGGTCAGGAAGAGCGTCTTCGCGTCGACAATGAGCGCATCGATTACTGGGTATCCCAGGGTGCGCAGCTGAGCGACCGCGTCGCCTCCCTGGTCAAGCAGGCCCGCAAGGAACAGGCAGCCGCCTGATCCCCGCCGGGACTGTGACTGTTGAGTGACAGCCTGGCCTCTGAAGACCTGCTCGTTATCGGCCGCGTCAGCGGCGTGTACGGGATCAAGGGGTGGATCAGGGTGCACTCATTCACGGAGCCGGCAGAGAACCTGTTCGGCTACCGGGATCTGAAAATCCAGCGTCGAGACCAGTGGCAGCCCATTGAGATCGACACGGGAAAGCAGCACGGCAAAGGGTTGATTGCCCACATCCACGGGGTGGATTCCCGGGATGATGCAGAGCTGCTGAAAGGATGCGAAATCGCTGTGCCGCGCGAGCAACTGCCGTCGCTGGCACAGGATGAATACTACTGGCACCAGTTGGAAGGCCTGACCGTAATGGCGGGCGGCCAGTGCCTCGGACAGGTCGATCACCTGATCGAGACCGGCGCCAACGACGTGCTGGTGATCAAGCCCACCGGGGGCAGCATCGATTCGCGGGAGCGGCTGGTGCCCTGGGTGATGGGACAGGTCATCCTCGCGGTGGATCTCGACAAGGGGACCATCGACGTGGACTGGGACCCGGAGTTCTAGGCGATGCGCGTGGCGCTCGTCAGCCTGTTCCCGGAGATGTTTGCCGCGGTCACCGATTACGGGGTGACCGGCCGGGCGGTGCAGCAGGGGCAGTTGGAGCTGTTCCTGAGCAACCCCCGGGATTACGCCACGGACCGGCACGGCACCGTGGACGACCGGCCCTACGGCGGTGGCCCGGGCATGCTGATGAAGGTGGAAACACTGGAAGCGGCCCTGGACAACGCGAGGGCGCAGCTGGGGGAACCCGGCGCCGCCGGTCGCCGCGTGATCTACCTGTCGCCCCAGGGGCGGCGCCTGGATCACGCGTTGGTGCAGGAACTCGCCGGATTGGACCAGCTGCTGCTGGTGGCGGGGCGCTACGAGGGTATCGATGAGCGCGTGATCGAGGCCGAGGTGGACGAGGAAGTGTCCATCGGCGATTACGTGCTGAGCGGCGGCGAGCTCGCCGCTATGGTGCTGGTGGACGCGGTCTGCCGCCAGCTGCCCGGTGTGCTGGGGCACGAGTTGTCTGCCCAGCAGGACTCCTTCGCGGAAGGCCTGCTGGACTGCCCGCACTACACGCGGCCCGAGGAGTACCGGGGCCGGCGGGTACCGGACGTGTTACTCAGCGGGAATCACGAGATGATTCGCCGCTGGCGCCTGAAGCAGTCCCTGGCGCGCACACTGGCGCGGCGCCCGGAGCTGTTGGAGGCCCGGCCGCTGTCGCCGGAAGAACAGGAATTGCTGGCGGAGCTTCGCGCTGACAGCGAAGACAGTCAGGGCCCGGAAGGGGCGCAATAGATTTTGATTGAGGGGCCTAAGGCCACCGCGTACTACAGGAGTTCAGCAATGAGCAGCAAGAACAGCATCATTTCGCAGATCGAAGCGGAACAGATGGAAAAGGAAGTGCCTGAGTTTGGCCCGGGTGACACCGTGGTCGTGCAGGTGAAGGTAAAGGAAGGCAACCGCGAGCGTCTGCAGGCCTTCGAAGGCGTGGTGATCGGCAAGCGCAACCGCGGCCTCAACTCCGCCTTCACCGTGCGCAAGATCTCTCACGGCATCGGCGTGGAGCGTACCTTCCAGACCTACAGCCCGCTGGTGGACAGCATTTCCGTCAAGCGCCGCGGCGACGTGCGCCAGGCCAAGCTGTACTACCTGCGCGAACTGTCCGGCAAGGCGGCTCGCATCAAGGAAAAGCTCGCCAAGTAACAGACTCGCGATACCGGAGGGGCGACACTGTCGCCCCTTTTTTTTGCGTGATTTGCGCATTCGCAGGAATGTTGTGTATGGAGTCGCGCTGAACCCGCGCGCGCGGCGCCCGGGGTTCTTCCGGGACGCGCTAAAAGCATGCCGTCCATGGCTCGCTCGACTGCGGCCATCCCTGGCCGCAGACGGTCCCGGAAGAACCCCGGGCACCACGCGCGCTCCCTAAGTACCAATTCCTTCAAACGATCTTCGATTCCTGCATGCCGGAAATTCACGCTGGAAGAGGGTGTGAGCTGGACATAGGCCTTCTCGGACCGTCAACGGCCAGGGACGGCCGTTGCCGAGCGCGACAGGGATGTCACGCTTTTAGCGTGTCCGAGAAGGCCTATGTCCTGATCGCGCCCGTCCTACGGAGCGAATCCAATCCGCGGTGAGTCTGTAATTTGCGGATAGAACGCGTACCATCGGCCGAAGACCAACGAGAGCGCGCACCATTAGCTATCCGGAAATCGAACAGTACCTCGACGCCCTGTGGATGGAGAAAGGGCTCGCGGACAATACGCTGGCGTCCTACCGGCGCGACCTGGCCCACTACGCCGACTGGCTGGGCAAGCGATCCACCGTGCTGATGGAGTCCGGCAAGACCGATCTGATGGACTACCTGGGCTGGCGCCACCAGCAGCAGCGTTCCCCGCGCTCGACCGCGCGCTTCCTGTCCTGCGTGCGCGGCTTCTTCCGCTACCAGCTGCGCGAGGGCCGTATCAGCGAAGATCCCAGCCTGGACGTGGACAGCCCGAAACTCGGGCGACCGCTGCCGAAGTCGCTCAGTGAGGCGGAAGTGGATGCACTGCTGGCCGCCCCCGAGCTGGACAAGCCGATAGAATTCCGTGATCGGACCATGCTGGAGCTGCTTTATGCCTGCGGGCTAAGGGTCAGTGAGCTGGTCACCCTGCAGATTTCCCAGCTGGGATTGAACCAGGGCGTGGTGCGCATTGTCGGCAAGGGTGGCAAAGAGCGCCTGGTGCCGATGGGGGAAGAGGCGCTGCACTGGCTTCAGCGCTACCTGAGCGGTGCCCGCCGGGAACTGCTGGGAACCCGAACCAGTGAGACAGTGTTCATAAATCGGCGCAGCGGCCCCATGACACGCCAGGCTTTCTGGTATCGTATCAAGCTGTATGCGGATCGGGCGGGCATCCGGTCGAGCCTGTCGCCGCATACGCTGCGGCATGCGTTTGCCACGCACCTGCTGAATCACGGGGCGGACCTGCGCGTCGTGCAGCTGTTGCTGGGGCACAGCGACCTGACTACCACGCAGATCTATACCCACGTGGCGCGGGAACGGATGAAGGAACTGCATGCCACACACCATCCCCGGGGTTAGGGAACTCGCGGGGACAAAAGGGCTCCAAGCGGTTTGGAGGCCAGTAAACTGGAGAGAAACCATGAATATCACATCCCTGGGACGATGGATTGCAAGCTGCTTGCTGACCCTGCTGATGGCAGGCCACGTTGGCGCCCAGGACAGCCCCGAGTCGGTCATTGCGGCCAAGCTGAACAAGGCCCGGCCGGACCTGACAGTTGAGTCAGTCCGCGCCAGCGTTGCGCCCGGACTGTACGAAGTGCAAATCAAGGCGGGCCCCATGCTCTACGCTACGGAAGATGGCGACTTCTTCGTGGCGGGCGACCTGTACGCCGTGAACATGGACGGTATCGTCAACCTGGCCGAGCAGCAGCGGGACATGGACCGCAAGGAACTGATGGCCAGGATCCCGCGCAAGGACATGATCATCTTCTCGCCGGAGGGCGAGACCCGGGCGAGCGTCACGGTATTCACCGACGTGGACTGCTACTACTGCCAGAAGCTTCACAACGAGGTACCTGCGATGAACCAGGCGGGCATCGAGGTGCGTTACCTGGCCTATCCCCGTGCGGGCGTGGGCAGTGAGTCCTACCGCAAAATCGCCAGCGCCTGGTGCGCGGAGAACCCCCAGGTTGCCATCACCCGACTCAAGCAGCGCAAGGAGATCCCCGAGAACGTGTGCCCGGGTAACCCGGTCGCCGACCAGTTCATGCTGGGCCAGCAGGCCGGTGTGAACGGTACCCCAGCACTGGTCCTGGAGGATGGGAGAATCTTGCCCGGCTACCTGAGCGCACAAGACCTGGCTCAGCGCCTCGGTATCGCTGCCAACTAAGCGGCGCTCCAGGCCGCGGTATTCCTCGCGTTGACAGGGGCGGGCTGCCTCAGTAATGTGGCCCGCTTAGTCACGCAGTCGACTCGCCGTGGAACAGCAATTTCAGCGCATCGAGCGCCTTCCTCCCTACGTTTTCAACATTATCGGTGACCTCAAGCAGCAGGCCAGGGCGGCCGGCGAGGATGTCATCGATTTTGGCATGGGGAATCCGGACCAGCCGACGCCGGCGCACATCGTCGAAAAGCTCACGGAAACCGCCCAGCGCGGTGACACCCATCGCTACTCCCAGTCCAAGGGCATCCCGCGGCTGCGCCGGGCCATCTGCGAGTGGTACAAGCGCCGCTTCGATGTCGAGCTGGATACGGAAACCGAGGCCATCGTCACCCTGGGTTCCAAGGAGGGATTGGCGCACCTGGCGCTGGCCACCACGGGGCCCGGGGACAGCATCCTGGTGCCGAACCCTTCCTACCCGATACACCCCTACGGCTTCGTCATTTCCGGGGCAGATATCCGCCACGTGCCCATGCGCGGCGACGGCACGTTTTTCCAGGAGCTGGAAAGCGCGATCCACAACAGCTGGCCGACGCCCAAGATGCTGGTGCTCAATTTCCCCAGCAATCCCACCACCCATTGCGTGGAGCTGGAATTCTTCGAGAAGGTGGTGGCCATCGCCCGGGAGTACAACATCTGGGTGGTGCAGGACCTCGCCTACGCGGACCTGTGCTTTGACGGCTACGAGGCGCCGTCCATCCTGCAGGTGCCCGGCGCCAAGGACGTGGCGGTGGAGTTTTTCTCACTGTCCAAGAGCTACAACATGCCCGGCTGGCGGGTCGGGTTCTGCTGCGGCAACCCGGAGCTGGTCGGCGCGCTGGCGCGCATCAAGTCCTACCTGGATTACGGCATGTTCACGCCGGTGCAGGTCGCGGCTATTTCAGCGCTGGAAGGCGACCAGTCCTGTGTCAGTGAAATTCGCGATCTCTACCAGGGCCGGCGCGATGTGCTGTGCTCCGGCCTGACCGCGGCGGGGTGGCCGGTGGAGCCGCCCAGGGCGACCATGTTCGTCTGGGCGCAGATTCCCGAGTTCTATCGCGAGATGGGCTCCATCGAATTCAGCAAGAAGTTGCTGACCGAGGCCAAGGTGGCAGTGTCACCCGGGGTGGGTTTCGGTGAATATGGTGAGGGTTACGTGCGCTTCGGCCTGATCGAGAACGAGCACCGCACCCGCCAGGCAATAAGGAATATAAAACGCATGATTCGCAACGACGGTTTCGCCTCATGAAGACGGTGAAGGTGGGGATTTGCGGTCTCGGTACCGTCGGTGCGGGCACCTTCAAGCTGCTGTCTGCCAACGCCCCGGATATCGCCGACCGGGCGGGTTGCCACATTGATGTGGGCCGGGTGGGCGCTCGCAGCGACAAGCCGGACTGTCCCACCGGCAAGGTCCCGGTGAGCCGCGATATCTTCGAGGTCGCCGACGACCCGGACATCGATATCCTGGTAGAGCTGATCGGCGGCACCGACACGGCCCTGGAACTGGTGCGCAGGGCGATTGCCAACGGCAAGCACGTGGTCACCGCCAACAAGGCGCTCATCGCCGAGTTTGGCAACGAGCTGTTTGAGGAAGCGCACGCCGCCGGGGTCAGCATCTGTTACGAGGCGGCCGTGGCCGGTGGAATCCCGATCATCAAGGCACTGCGCGAAGGTCTCACGGCCAACCGCGTACAGTGGCTGGCGGGCATCATCAACGGCACAGGCAACTATATTCTCAGCGAAATGCGCGAGAAGGGCCGCGAGTTTTCCGATGTGCTGGCGGAAGCCCAGGCGCTTGGCTACGCGGAAGCCGATCCGACCTTCGATGTCGAGGGCATAGATGCGGCGCATAAACTCGTCATACTCGCGGCGATCGCCTTTGGCATGCCGCTGGAGTTCGACAAGGTGTTCACCGAGGGCATCTCGACCATCGAGACCGTCGATGTGGACTACGCCGAAGAGCTGGGCTATCGCATCAAGCACCTGGGCATCGCCCGGCGCAACGAGCTGGGCATCGAGATGCGCGTTCACCCCACGCTGATCCCGGAAAAGCGCCTGCTGGCC
Source organism: Halieaceae bacterium (assembly GCA_965601975.1). Taxonomy (GTDB): domain Bacteria; phylum Pseudomonadota; class Gammaproteobacteria; order Pseudomonadales; family Halieaceae; genus JANQIO01. Next base: position 2,616,424 of record OZ271856.1, on the reverse strand, counting down.
AACGTCAACGGCGTCAAGAACGCGGTGCTGGTAGAGGGCGACGCTGTGGGGCCCACCCTGTATTACGGCGCCGGCGCCGGCGCCAGCCCGACCGCCTCGGCGGTGGTGGCGGATATCGTTGACCTGGGCCGCAACCTGGCCCTGGGCCAGAAGCCCGCGGTCGCCGAACTCGGGGTCCGCAGCGAGGCCGTAGCCCTGCAGCCTATCCTGCACATGGACGACGTGGAAACGGCCTGGTATCTACGCATGACCGCGGAAGACAAGCCCGGCGTACTGTCGGACGTGGCCAGCATCTGCAGCCGCGCCGGTGTCAGCATCGAGGCGCTGATCCAGAAGGAGCCGGCAGAAGGGGAGACCCGGGTGCCGGTTATCATCCTGACCAACCGCACCCGCGAGGGCGAGCTCAACCAGGTCGCTGCCGAGATCGAGGCGCTGGACAGCATCGAAGGCCAGATCACCCGCATTCGCGTGGAAACCCTGGACGGATGAAATACGTAAGCACCCGAGGCGCAGCGCCGACCCTGGATTTCGAGCAGGTCCTGCTGGCGGGGCTGGCGGAAGACGGCGGCCTCTATGTGCCGGAATCCCTGCCGCAGTTTTCGGAAAGCGACATCGCCGCCATGCGCGACATGGACTACCCGACCCTGGCGCTGGAAATCATGCAGCCGTTCATTGGCGACTGCGTGCCGCGGGACGACCTCGAGGCCATGGTGCACGAGTGCTACGGGGTATTCCGGCACGGCGCGGTGGCGCCGATGGTACAGCTGGGGCCGAATCACTGGGTGCTGGAACTGTTTCACGGCCCGACCCTGGCCTTCAAGGATTTCGCCCTGCAGCTGCTGGGGCGGCTGCTGGACTACGTGCTGGAACGGCAGCATCGCAAGGTGGTGATCATGGGGGCGACCTCCGGCGATACCGGTTCCGCCGCCATCGAGGGCTGCCGCCGCTGCAGCAATATCGACATCTATATCCTGCACCCGCACCAGCGTGTCTCCGAGGTGCAGCGCCGGCAGATGACTACGGTGCCCGGCGACACCATTCACAACATCGCCCTCGAAGGCAACTTCGATGACTGCCAGGCGGCGGTCAAGGCGTCGTTTGCGGACCAGGGCTTCCTGCCCGAGGGCCGCAGCCTGGTGGCGGTGAACTCCATCAACTGGGCGCGCATCATGGCGCAGATCGTGTATTACTTTTACGCGGCCCTGGCCCTGGGTGCGCCACAGCGCGCGGTGAACTTCTCCGTACCCACGGGCAATTTCGGGGATATCTTCGCCGGCTACCTGGCGCGCAACATGGGCCTGCCGGTGAATCAGCTGGTCATCGCCACCAACCGCAATGACGTGTTGCACCGCATACTGACCACCGGAGCCTACTCCAGGACCGAATTGCACCAGACCCTGTCTCCCAGTATGGATATCACGGTGTCGAGCAACTTCGAGCGACTGATGTTCGATCTCTATGGGCGGGACGGCGCCGCTATCGCGGACCTCATGCAGCAGTTCAACGACCGGGATATTTCCCTGAGCCCGGACGCCATGGAGCGTCTTGGCACCCTGTTTTCCAGCCAGTGCGTGGATGATGCGGCCACCTGCGAGATGATTGCCGGCGTCTATCGCGACAGCGAATACCTGCTGGATCCTCATTCCGCGATTGGCTACCGCGCTGCCCTGGACTGTCGACGCGATGCCGCCGAGCCCATGGTGACACTCGCGACGGCACATCCAGCGAAATTCCCCGCGGCCATCGCCCAGGCGGGGCTGGCCATCGAGCCCGCGCTGCCGGCGCATATGGCAGACCTGTTCGAACGGGAAGAGCGCTTTGACGTGCTGCCCAACGATCTCGATGCCGTGCAGCGCTACATGGCGGACAATCTTTCGGCCTGAGCAGGCTGACGTGGAAATCCGTCGCCGACCCGAACCCGATTCGATTCTCGAAGCGCCCGACCTGCACCCGGTGCTGAGCCGGGTGTTTGCCTCCCGCGGCCTCGAGGATTCCCAGGACCTGGTCCACGGCCTGGACAAGCTGCTGCCACCGACCGGGTTTCTCGGTCTCGATGCCGCCGCCACACTGCTGGCCGACGCCATGGAGGCGGGCGATCGCATCCTGATCGTCGGCGATTTCGATGCCGACGGCGCCACCAGTATCGCGGTGGGCATGTGCCTGCTGCAGGCCATGGGCGCCGCGGCCGTGGATTACCTGGTCCCCAACCGCTTCGAGTTCGGCTACGGCCTCACGCCGGAGATCGTGGAACTGGCAAGAGAGCGTGAACCGGGTGTCATCGTCACCGTCGACAACGGGATTTCCAGTCTCGAGGGTGTGGCTCGCGCCCGGGAACTGGGTATGCGCACCCTGGTGACCGATCACCACCTGCCCGGGGACCAGTTGCCCGAGGCCGATGTGATCGTCAATCCCAACCAGCCCGGCTGCGAGTTTCCCAGCAAGTCGCTGGCCGGGGTGGGGGTGATCTTCTACGTGCTGTCGGCCCTGCGCCGGGAATTGAAGCAGCGGGGCTGGTTCGAGCAAAGAGGCCTGGAGCCGCCGTCGCTGGCCAGTGTGCTCGACCTGGTGGCGCTGGGCACCGTGGCGGATGTGGTGCCGCTGGATCGCAACAACCGTATCCTGGTCCAGCAGGGCCTGCTGCGAATGCGCGCCGGGCACACGCGGCCCGGGATCCGGGCGCTGCTGGACGTGGCGGGTCGCACCCTGCACCGGGTCGTGGCCTCGGACCTGTCCTATGCGGTTGCACCGCGGCTGAACGCGGCGGGACGCCTGGACGACATGGCCATCGGTATCAGCTGTCTGCTGGCTGGGGATGACGTCACCGCCGGCGGCGTGGCGGCGCGCCTCGATACCCTGAACCGGGATCGCCAGCACATCGAGCAGGGAATGCAGGAAGAGGCCGCCCGGGCGCTGGCATCGCTGGAGGTAGGGCAGGGGGGCGAACCGCCTGCCAGTATCTGCCTCTACCAGCCCGGCTGGCACCAGGGGGTCGTGGGCATTCTTGCGTCCCGGGTGAAAGAAAAACTGCACCGCCCCGTGATTGCCTTCGCCGACAGCGATGACGAGACTATCAAGGGCTCGGCGCGCTCCATCCCTGGGTTGCATATCCGCGACGCCCTGGACCGGGTCGCGAGCCGGCATCCCGGGCTGATCAGCAAGTTCGGCGGCCATGCCATGGCGGCGGGTCTGTCCCTGCCGCGGGCCAACCTGGACAGCTTCGCAGCCGCACTCGATGAAACCGTCGGCGAATGGCTCGATGACGTGGAGCTGCAGGCCATTGTCGAGAGTGACGGCGAACTGCAGGCGCCGGATATGGAACTGGCCCTGGCGCGCCAGCTGCGCTATGCGGCCCCCTGGGGACAACATTTTCCCGAGCCGGTGTTCGACGGCGTGTTCCAGCTCGTGCACCAGCGCATCGTCGGCGAGAAACACTTGAAACTGGTGGTGGCATTGCCCGCCGCGCCCGACGCCCTGCTGGACGCCATCGCCTTCAATGTCGACGTCAAGCGCTGGCCCGATGACAGCGTCGAGCGCGTACGGCTGGCCTACCGCCTCGACTGCAACTACTACCGGGGCGAGGAGCGCCTGCAGCTGATGGTCGAGGTGCTGGAACCCGCTTGACCGGGGCACGGTCTCTGGGTCTAGACTGGTCATATGAGTGAGTGTTGTCACGAGCCCGCGCAATCCACCGAGCACGATCACTGCGCCCAGGCCGCCAACAAGCGGGACTGGTTCCTGGTGGCGGTGGTGGCCGGCGTCGTCCTGCTGTACCTGACCGGGCAGTTCCTGCCGCACACCGCAGACAGCGGCCGTTTTACGGTGCTGGCCCACGGGGTGGTCGAGATCTTCAACAAGATGTGGTGGGGGCTCACCCTGGGTGTGGTGTTTGTGGGCCTGCTGTCGCGCATTCCCAGGGACCTGGTCATGTCGGTGCTGGGGCATCGCGACGGATTCACCTCGCTGCTGCGGGCTACACTGGCGGGGGTCTTCCTCGACCTCTGCAGTCACGGCATCCTCGCCGTCGGCATGAAGCTGTACGAGCGCGGCGCCACCATTGGCCAGGTCATGGCCTTCCTGCTGGCGAGCCCCTGGAACTCCCTGTCGCTGACCCTGATCCTGTTTGCCCTTATCGGAGTCAGCTGGACGCTGCTGTTTATCGGCCTGTCGCTGGTGATCGGTTTGATCAGCGGGGCGATCTTCGACGGCTTCGTGCGCCGCGGCGTGCTGCCGGACAACCCTCACCGGGAGACCCTGAATCCAGACGCGCAGTTCGCCGACCTCTGGGGTGAATTCCGCGCCGGCTGGCAGTTCTCTGCCGCGGGCACGCTGGCCATGCTGAAAGAAGGCCTGCGCGGCTCCCGGGTGGTCATCCGCTGGGGCCTGTTCGGTATCCTGCTGGCCTCGGCCATTCGCGCTGCGGTGCCGCCGGAGCAGTTCGCGGCCTGGTTTGGCGCCACCATGACCGGGCTCTGGTTGACCCTGCTGGCCGCCACGGTCATCGAGGTCTGCTCAGAGGGCACGGTGCCGGTGGCGGCGGACCTGATGAATCGCGCCGGCGCGCCCGGCAACGGCTTCACCTTCCTGATGGCCGGCGTTTCCACCGACTACACGGAAATCATGTCGATTCGCGACACCACGGCGTCCTGGAAGATCGCCCTGTTCCTGCCGCTGGTGACGCTGCCGCAAATTATCGCTATCGGCGTTGTGTTGAACGCCGTCTGAGCCCTGCGCTACAATTCGCCGCCTTTTTGACAGCGACACATAGCAATGCTCGAAATCAACCCCCTGCAACTCGCCCTCAAGGACATCGAAGAGCGCACTGACGTGCTTAGGGGGTATCTTTGACTACGCTCAGCGCAAGGATCGCCTCGCCGAGGTAGAACTCGAACTCGCAGAGCCCAGCGTCTGGGACGAGCCGGAACGCGCCCAGGAACTGGGCCGTGAACGCGCCGCCCTTGAAGCCGTGGTCAAAACCATCGAATCCCTGAGCGAGGGCGCCAGTGACGCCGCGGACCTTCTGGAGATGGCCGCGGAGGAAGACGATGCCGACGCGGTCGAGGATATCCGCTCCGAGATCGACGGCCTGCAGAAGCAGCTGGAGCAACTGGAGTTCCGCCGCATGTTTGCCGGCGAAATGGACCCCAACAACGCCTTTCTCGATATCCAGGCCGGCTCCGGCGGTACCGAGGCCCAGGACTGGGCCGAGATGATGCTGCGCATGTACCTGCGCTGGGGAGAATCCCACGGCTTCAAAACCACGCTGGAGGAAGCTTCCGCCGGCGATGTTGCCGGTATCAAAAGTGCCACCGTCCGCTTTGAAGGGGAGTACGCCTTCGGCTGGCTGCGCACCGAGACCGGTGTACACCGCCTGGTGCGCAAGTCGCCCTTTGACTCCGGGAATCGCCGCCACACGTCCTTCAGCTCCGTGTTCGTCTCGCCGGAGATCGACGACTCGGTAGAAATAGAGGTCGACCCGTCCGACGTGCGCACCGACACCTACCGGGCATCCGGCGCCGGCGGTCAGCACGTGAACAAGACTGACTCCGCCGTGCGCCTGACCCATGAGCCCTCGGGTATCGTCGTTCAGTGCCAGAGCGAGCGCTCCCAGCACCAGAACCGGGACAAGGCCTGGAAGATGCTGCGCGCCCGGCTCTACGAACAGGAAATGCTGAAGCGGCAGGAAGCGGCCCAGGCCCTGGAAGACACCAAGTCCGATATCGGCTGGGGCAGCCAGATTCGCTCCTACGTGCTCGATGACCAGCGCGTGAAGGACCTGCGTACCAACGTGGAAACCTCGAACACCCAGGCCGTGCTGGACGGTGATATCGACCAGTTTATTGAAGCTTCATTGAAGAAAGGGCTGTAGACAGCCCTGAGCCAACCAGGAAGACAGCCTTGAGCCAACCAGGACAAAAGCATGAATGACGAGCAGGCGCCCATCGACGAAAACAAGCTGGTAGCGGAGCGCCGCGCCAAGCTCGACGCCCTGCGCGAGCGCGGGCCGGCCTTCCCCAATGACTTTCGCCGCACCGCCACGGCGGGCGAGCTGCAGCAGCGCTATATGGATTCCGAAAAGGAGGCGCTGGAGCAATCCAACAATGAATATGCGGTCTGCGGCAGGCTTATCCGCAACCGCGGCGCCTTCCTGCAAATCCAGGACGACGGCGGGGAAATTCAGCTCTATGTGAACCGCAAGGCGCTCAGCGAAGATACGCTGGCAGACATCAAGACCTGGGACCTCGGGGACATCGTCGGCGCGCGCGGCCCGATCCATCGCTCCGGCAAGGGCGACCTCTACATCAACATGGAGGAAGCGCGGCTGCTGACCAAGGCGCTGCGGCCGTTGCCCGACAAGTACCACGGCCTGTCGGACCAGGAGCTGCGCTACCGCCGCCGCTATGTGGACCTGATCGTCAACTCGGAGTCACGCGAGATTTTTCGCAGGCGCTCGCAGATCATCGACGCCATCCGCCGCTTCATGCAGGCGCGCGGCTTCATGGAAGTCGAGACGCCAATGATGCAGACTATCCCCGGCGGTGCGACCGCGCGGCCGTTCATCACGCATCACAATGCATTGGATCTCGACATGTACCTGCGGGTTGCACCGGAGCTGTTCCTCAAGCGGCTGACTGTGGGTGGCTTCGAGCGCGTGTTCGAAATCAATCGCAACTTCCGCAACGAAGGTCTCTCCACCAGCCACAACCCCGAGTTCACGATGCTGGAGTTCTACTGGGCCTTCGCGGACTACCACGATGCGATCGACCTGACCGAGGACATGATGCGCACCATCACCCAGGAAGTGTTCGGCAGTACCACCGTGCACTACCAGGGGAAGGACTACGACATGTCGCGGCCGTTCCAGCGCATGACCGTGTTCGATTCCATCCTGCACTACAACCCCGACATCAGCGCCGAACAGCTGTCTGACGAGGCATCCGCGCGGTCAATCGCAGAAGGGCTGGATATTCCCCTGAAGGACAGCTGGGGACTGGGCAAAGTGCAGTTGGAGATTTTCGAGAAGACGGTCGAGGACAACCTCGACGATCCGATCTTCATTACCGAGTACCCCACTGAAGTGTCGCCCCTGTCTCGCCGAAATGACGAAAACCCGTTCGTTACCGACCGCTTTGAATTTTTTATCGCCGGCCGCGAACTGGCGAACGGCTTTTCGGAGCTCAACGATCCGGAAGACCAGGCGGAGCGCTTCCGCGCCCAGGTCGCGGAAAAAGACGCCGGCGACCTGGAGGCCATGCACTTCGATGACGATTACATCACCGCGCTGGAGTACGGGCTGCCACCGACGGTGGGCGAGGGCATCGGCATCGATCGCCTGGTAATGTTCCTGACCGACCGGCCCTCCATTCGCGACGTGCTGCTGTTCCCGCATATGCGGCCGGAGTGATTTTCCAGAATATCCGGGTATGCTCGGGGCATGCTGAAGGGAGTTAGCATGCGAGTCATAATGATTGTTCCGGCCCTGTTGTTGTCCGCCTGCGCGGCGCAGCAGCCCGAGCCGCAGACCGCCGCCGCAAGCAGGATGAGAACAAGTCCGGCCTCGCTGGAGTGACATCCCGCGCGCTCGCAGGCTATTATCCATTACATGATGAAAGAAACTGGCGCCCGAGCCCTGTTGATGTCAGCACTACTGCTGCTGGCGGCCTGCGCATCCCAGCCCAGCGGTGAGTCCGCGGCAGCAGAGGGTGAGGACCTTCCTGAACTCAACCTGAATCTGCCCACTGCCGACTGCTCCTGTGACAATCCCCAGGGGAATTTCACGTTCCTGGAAAAGGGGTTCAACTCGCTGGAGGAGGGGGCTTACCTCGAGTCCCTGCAGTACTTCCAGCGCTACCAGCGCATCGAGAAAACGGAAATGGCCGATATCGAGTCCGGTATTGCCATTGCCTACCTCAGCATCATCCCGGACAGCCCGATCTACGACCGGGACGCCGCCCGCCAGAGCTACCCGCCGCTGCGGGATCGCATTACAGAGGATATGAAGCTGCACGGCGAGGTTCAGCTGATGCAGGACTCGCTGGATTCATTCCTGAAAATGTACGACCAGATCGAACAGCTGAAGGAGACCAATGCCAGTCTCCGGGTCGAACTGGATAAACGCGAGCAGGCGATCAAGCGGCTTCGTGATCTGACTCTAGGGCGTGAACCTGAACAGGGAGGACTACTCGGAAACTAGTCCCCACCTCTGGCTCGCTCTCGACGTGGATCGAGCCTCCCATCATCTCGCAGTACTCCTTACAGATTGAGAGACCCAGGCCGGTGCCGCCGTAGTTGCGAGTGGTGGATATGTCCGCCTGCACGAACGCGTCGAAGACCTTGTCGCACTGCTCGTCGGTCATGCCAATGCCGGTGTCGCTGACGGTGAACATGACCAGGCCGTCATCGCCTTCCAGCGGGTCTGCGGATATCGTGATCGTGCCCTCATGGGTGAACTTGCAGGCATTGCTCAACAGGTTGACGAACACCTGGCGGAACTTGGTCGCATCGTTGTAGAACGTGGGCAGTGCCCCGGGCAGTTCCAGTTCGATGCGATTATTGTTCTTCATGCGCATCGGCTCGACCGTATGGCGCGCCTGTTCCAGCAGCTCGTTCGCGCTGAACTCCTCGGCGTAGAGCTCGATCTTGCCGGTCTCGATCTTGGACAGGTCGAGGATGTCATTGATCAGGTTGAGCAGCAGCTTGCCCGACATGATGATCTTTTCCAGGTCCGACTTGGTTTGTGAACGATCAATTTCGCCAGGATCCTCGACCTCGTCCCACAGCATTTCGCTATAGCCGATGATGGCGTTGAGCGGCGTGCGCAGTTCGTGGCTGACGTTGGCGAGAAAGCTGGACTTGGCTTCGTTGGCGCGGTCGGCGTTTTCCTTGGCCTTTCGCACTTCTTCCACCGCCTTTCGCAGCTTGCCCGTCATATCGTTGAAGGCGTTGGCCAGCTCGCCGATTTCTCCCGCGTCCTCGATACCCTCGATCCGGTACTCCAGGTCGCCGGCCCCAATCCTGAGGGTGCCGGTCTTGAGGCGGCTGAAGGAATTGTTGGTGTAGCGGATCAGGAAGAAGCCGAGAATACTGGAAAGAAAAACCGAGGCCAGGAAGCTGATCGCCGTGATGCGGTCTGTCAGCGCGATGGTCTGGTCGATGATGGTCGCCTGCTGGTCGGAGATGAAGTTCTGCCGGTCTTCCAGCATGACCAGCTTCTCGCGCACGGCATCATACAGCTCCGGCGCGTCCGGGGCGGGGAAGGGCGACGTCCAGCCCGGATCGTTGTACTGATTGTAGAATTCCCGCCAGGCGGACAGCAGCTTCTCGGCCGATTCCCACAGATCGTCAAACTGGGGGCGGGTCACTTCGTGGGCCGCATTGCCCAGCCGGATGATTTCGTCGGTGATGCCATTGAGGTTACCCATGGCGCGGCTGCGGTCTTCGTCGCCAAGGCGCTCCGTGGTCGTTTCCCTGAGGGTCGCCAGCACGCGCACCTGCTTGCGCTGCTCTTCCAATTGCAGACCGATGCTGGTTCCCAACTGCTGTGCGGACACCGACTCCCGGTAGGCGTTCATGCTCTCGGTCCTGGCAAAGCTGCCCCAGAAGTGGGTGCCGACATTCAGCGAGAAAATCAGCAGAATCGCCAGCAGCGAGAGGGTGAGTCGGCGGCTCAGGCTCACGGGTCAGCCCCCGTCCACCAGAGTCTGGATTTTTTCCAGCAGGTCCGGAAAGTCCACCGGCTTGGTAGCGTAGTCGTCGCATCCCGCTTCCATGGCCCGGTCAAGGTCCTCGCCCATGGCATGGGCAGTGAGGGCGATGATCTTGAGCCCCGCGAGGGAAGGGTCCTCCCGGGCTTCCCGGCAGGTCGTCCAGCCGTCCTTGATCGGCAGGTTCATGTCCAGCAGCACGATGTCGGGCGTGGATTCACGCATGGCGGCCAGCGCGGCCTCGCCGTCACCGGCGGCACGCACGGTGTAGCCGGCGCGGTTGAGTCGCCGGGTCAGCATGTCGCGGTTGAGCTCGTTATCCTCCACCAGCAGGATTTCATGAGACATTGGACTTCTCCTGTACGGTGGGCAGCACTGCGTGCATGGTGACCGGCTCCGCGATCCCCTTCACCCGTTCCTGCAGCTGGCGGCCCAGCTGCACCGGCAACTTCATCTTGTCGAGTGTGCTGCTGGAAATCAGGATGTCGCCGCCGCTGGTATGTGACTCGATGCGCGCGGTCAGGTTGACGTGGTGCCCGACAACGCCGTATTTGCTGCGCTTTTCCGAGCCGATGTTGCCGGTAATGACGTCGCCCGTGTTGACGCCGATGCCCATGCTGATTTCCGGCAGTCCGGCCTTGCGGTTGCTGCGGTTGATATCGATCATCGCGTGCTGCATATCCAGCGCACACTGAACGGCGCGATCGGCGTCGTCCGTACGCTGGATCGGCGCTCCAAAGATCGCAAGGATGGCATCCCCGATAAATTCGTCGATGGTGCCCTGGTGGCCGATGATAATCTCGGTCATGACGCCCAGGTAGTTGTTGAGCATGCGCATGACCTGGTCGGCCTCAAGCCGTTCGCAGATCGTGGAGAACTGGCGGATGTCCGACATCAGCATCGTCACTTCGCGCAGGTCCCCGCCGAGCTTCAGGCCCTCGGGTTCTTCCAGCAGGTTGTCGACAATCTCGTCGGAGACGTAGCGGCCAAACGTGGCGCGGATGAATTTTTCGTTGCGCTCGAGCTGGCGGCGGTATTTTTCCTCGGTGTCGTGCCAGCGCTTGCGCTCCAGTCCGGCCTTGATTCGCGCCTGCAGCAGCACCGGGTTGAAAGGCTTGAACAGGTAGTCGTCGGCGCCGGCCTCGATACACTCGATGATGCCTTCCATGTCCTGGCGGCCCGAGATGACGATCACGGGGATGGAACGCAGCTCGGGATTTTCCTTGAGCCGCTTGAGGACTTCGTTGCCGTCCATGCCCGGCATGATCAGGTCCAGCAGTACCAGGTCCACCGGTCGGTCCGCCAGCCGCGCCAGTGCTTCCATGCCGCTGCTGGCCACGACCACGTCGTGGCCAGAACGCTCGAGGTAGCGGGTCAACAGTTCGCGGTTGTCGGCGTTGTCATCCACGGCGAGGATGGTGCCGGTCAGGTCGGCAAGTACCGCTTCCGGCGGTGTGCTTGCACTGGCACTGCCGCTGTCGCCGCCTTTGCCGCCACTGCTGGCGGCGGCGACGGATTTCAGGACGCGCTCCAACGCCGAGGTGATCGAGGGGAAGTTGGCTTCCAGGTCCTCGATAAGAAATTCCGCATAGCCGCGCATGGCGCCCAGCACATTCATGATGTCGTGCCGGCGGGTGGCTTCATCCATGTCGTCATTGCCGCTGATCAGGGCCTCGAGGGCGGCCCCGGCGGAGACCAGGCGCTCCAGGTCTTCGCGGGTTTCCTGGGCCAGGTTGTCCAGGGTGGGCTCGGACTGCGCGCGCAATTCCGCCAGCGCGCGCTGCACGTGATCGGTTAGCGGTAATGTTTCGCTCTGGCTTGCCAAGTGACTATCCCCCACAGTCCTCGGAGGATTATATCTGTGGCGAAAAGGCAGTAATAGTGCGCCTTCGGCGGCGCTGGGGTACACTGTTCACAGTTTGAGCGAATTTTTGTTCCTGCGTACGTGGGAACACGACAAAAAACAAAGGATTCCGGGTTGATACTGCAGCAGGTCGAGTTATTCCAGGGTCTGTCCGACGAGGAACTGAATGCGCTGGCGGCGAGCAGCACCAGCCGAGCCTTCCCCAAGAATACGGTCGTCATCCACGAAAACGATCCCGCCGATTCCCTGTTCATCATCGAGAGCGGTCGCGTCAAGGTTTACTGCAGCGACAAGAACGGCAAGGAGTTCATCATGAACACCCAGGGGGAGGGTGACTACTTTGGTGAACTGGCCCTGCTGGACGACTCCTCCCGTTCGGCCTCGGTGCGCACCGTGGAGAAGTCCAGCTTCTGCATCATCTACAAGGACGACTTCAACCGGGTGCTGGATGAAAATCCCAATATTGCGCGCAAGCTGATCTCCAACCTCGCGGCCCGCGTGCGCAAGCTCACCGCTGACGTTAAGAGCCTGGCCCTGCAGGATGTCTATGGCCGGGTGGCTAACGTGCTCATGGATCTGGCTGAAGAGCGGGGCGACGGCAGTATGTTCATTCCGGAGAAGCTGACCCAGCAGGATATTGCGGATCGGGTCGGTGCCTCCCGCGAGATGGTGGCGCGGATTCTCAAGGACCTGACCATCGGCGACTATATCCGCTTCGAAGGTCGCCATATCATCATTAATACAAGACTCCCCGCCAAGTACTGAAGCCTTTCCGGGTTCTCATCCATACTCGCCTGCCGGCGACGTACTAATCCTCACGGGTCTCCAGCACCTCGCTGGTCAGCTCGCCCTGACCGAGGCGGGTGGTGATCACATCCCCTTTCGCCACCTGGGTTGCCGCCTGCACCAGCCGGCCCTCGGCGTCCAGCACGATCGCATAACCCCGCTCCAGCGTGCGCTCCGGGCTCAGTGAGTTAAGCCGCGCAGTCTGCAGCGCCAGGGCGTCGCGAGACGTGCCCAGCCCCTGCCTGACCGCCCGTCCGGCTCGACCCGCCAGGCCGCTCAGCGACAGCTTCATCTTGTCGATGCGCGCAGCGGGCGAAAGCGCTTGCAGCCGGTGGGCGAACACAGCGATATCGTGCCGCTGACGCTGGAGCCGTTCGCGCTGGGCGCGCCGCAGGCGCAGGTCCAGGTCATCCAGCCGCTGGCTCTGTTCCCGCAAACGGTCACCGGGGTGCCGCAGCCGTGCGGCCACGGCGCTGACATGGGTCGCCAGGAATTTAAGGTGACGGCGAAACTGCCGCGACAGGGCCTGCTCCACCCCCAACAGTTGGCCGGCGACGTCGCGCTGGTCGGGGCTGAGCATCTCCGCTGCCGCCGACGGGGTCGGGGCGCGGCGGTCAGCCACGAATTCCGCGATGGTGAAGTCGATTTCATGGCCCACCGCGCAGACCAGGGGAATGGGGCTGTCGGCGATCTTCCTGGCCAGGGTTTCGTCGTTGAAGGCCCACAGGTCCTCAGCAGAGCCGCCGCCCCGGGTCAGTACAATGGCATCGAAGTTGGGGCTTTCGTAAATCGTCTCGAGCGCCTCGCACATGGCAGGCGCCGCTTCAGCGCCCTGCACCGGTACCGGGAACAGGCTCAGCTCGATCGCCGGGAAACGGCGGCCGAATACCGTGATCACATCCCGGACCGCGGCGCCGCTGCGGGAGCTGACAATGGCAACGCGCCCGGGAAAGGGGGGCAGGGGCCGTTTCCGTTCCGGCGCAAACAGGCCCTCGTTCTGCAGCTTCAGTTTCAGTGCCTCGAACGCGCGCTGCAGGGCGCCGGCCCCGGCCTCCTCCAGAAATTCGACGATCAGCTGGAACTCGCCGCGGCCCTCGTAGAGGGAGACGCGGGCCCGCACCCGCACCAGCTGCCCGTTCTGGGGGCGCATGCGCAGACGCTGGTTGGCATTGCGGAACATGGCGCAGCGCACCTGGGCCTTGTCGTCCTTGAGGGTGAAATACCAGTGGCCAGACGCCGGGGTGGCGAGGTTCGACAGCTCTCCCTCGATCCAGAGGTAGTCGAAATGGCTCTCCAGCAGACGCTTGGCCATCCGGTTGAGCTGGCTGACGGTGAGTGTTTCGCTGGCGGGGGTCGCCTTATCGGAGGTAATTGGAGGCGCCATCATTTACTGCGACCGGGGCGTGGATTTATAATTGCACGTTTAACTAGACAGCGGAAGAGTCATGCTCAGGATAGCCCAGGAAGCCCTCACGTTTGACGATGTTCTGCTGGTGCCTGGGTACTCCGAAGTGGTCGCGACCGATGTCTCGCTCCGGACCCGCCTGACCCGGGAAATCCATCTCAACATCCCCCTCGTGTCCGCCGCCATGGACACGGTCACCGAAGCCGCCCTCGCCATTGCCATCGCCCAGGAGGGCGGTATCGGCATTGTGCACAAGAGCATGACCGTCGAGGAGCAGGCCGCACAGGTCCGCAAGGTCAAGAAATTCGAGGCCGGGGTGGTCAAGGATCCTATCACCATCCAGCAGAACGCCAGGCTGGGCGAGCTGCTGGAATTGACCCGGAAGAACGGCATCTCCGGGGTGCCCGTGATGGACGGCGAGGATCTGGTGGGAATTGTGACCCGGCGGGATACCCGCTTTGAATCCAATATGACCATTCCGGTGTCAGAAATCATGACGCCGAAGGACAAGCTGGTCACCGTTTCCGAGGGCGCCACGGCCGAGGAGGTGCAGGCCCTGCTGCACAAACACCGGATCGAGAAGATTCTCGTGGTGGGCGACCAGTTCGACCTGCGCGGCATGATCACGGTGAAGGACTTCGACAAGGCCGAGAGCTTCCCGAATTCAGCCAAGGACAGCTTTGGCCAGCTGCTGGTGGGCGCCTCGGTGGGTACCAGCCCCGACACGGACGACCGCGTCGACGCGCTGGTGGCGGCCGGGGTCGATGTGCTGGTAGTCGATACGGCCCACGGCCATTCGCGCAATGTCATCGAGCGGGTCAAGCGCATCAAGTCGGCCTACCCGGAAATGCAGGTGATCGGCGGCAATATCGCCACGGCTGAAGCGGCCATTGCACTGGCGGAGGCCGGCGCCGACGGCGTCAAGGTGGGCATCGGCCCCGGCTCGATCTGCACCACTCGCATCGTGACGGGAACCGGTGTTCCGCAGATTTCCGCGGTGGCCAACGTCGCCAACGCACTCAAGGACACCGAGATCCCGCTGATCGCCGACGGCGGCATCCGCTTTTCCGGCGATATCGCCAAGGCGATCGTTGCCGGCGCCCACTGCGTCATGATGGGCAGCATGTTCGCCGGCACCGAGGAGGCGCCCGGCGAGGTCGAGCTCTACCAGGGCCGCACCTACAAATCCTACCGGGGCATGGGTTCCCTGGGCGCGATGGCCCAGACCCAGGGGTCCAGTGACCGCTATTTCCAGGATGCCAGCCAGGGCATGGAAAAGCTGGTACCTGAAGGGATTGAAGGCCGGGTTCCCTACAAGGGTCCGTTGGCTGGCATCATCCACCAGTTGATGGGCGGCCTGCGTTCCGCCATGGGGTATACGGGCAGTGCGGATATCAGCACCATGCGCACCCACCCCGAGTTCATGCAGGTGACCAGTGCGGGGATGAGTGAGAGTCACGTGCACGACGTGTCGATAACCAAGGAAGCACCCAACTACCCGGTACGATAGACCCAGCGCCGCGAAAGCGGCGCTTTTCGTTCCAGACACCAGTTTTTGGATTTTTTGCATTGATGAACAATATTCACGACCAGCGAATTCTCATCCTGGACTTTGGCTCCCAGTACACCCAGCTGATCGCCCGACGGGTGCGGGAAGTGGGCGTCTACAGCGAAATCCGCGCCTGGGATATCACCGACGAGGAGATTCGGGAGTTCAACCCGCGGGGCGTGATTCTCTCGGGCGGTCCCGAATCGGTGACCGAGGAGGGGGCGCCGGTCGCGCCGGCGCTGGTCTATGAGCTGGGCGTTCCGATTCTCGGGATCTGCTACGGCATGCAGACCATGGCCGCGCATTTTGGCGGCGAGGTGCAGTGCTCCGACCTGAAAGAGTTCGGTTACGCCCAGATTCGCGTCACCGGGAACACCGGCCTGTTGCACGACATCAAGGACCATGTGTCCCACGACGGCACCGCGCTGCTGGATGTGTGGATGAGCCACGGCGATAAGGTCACCACACTGCCCGAAGGCTTTGACCTGATGGCAGAGACCGACAGCTGCCCGATCGCCGGGATGGTGCACCGGGACAAGCCCTTCTACGGCATACAGTTCCACCCGGAGGTGACCCATACCCTGCAGGGCAAGCGCATCTACGAGCACTTCGTGCTGGAGCTGTGCGGCTGCGATGTGCTGTGGACGGCGGCCAATATCGCCGAGGACGCCATCGAGCGGGTGCGCGAGCAGGTCGGGAGCGACAAGGTATTGCTCGGGCTATCAGGAGGCGTTGACTCTTCGGTGGTCGCGGCGCTGCTGCACCGGGCCATCGGCGACCAGCTCACCTGCGTGTTCGTCGACAACGGCCTGCTGCGCAAGGACGAGGGCGAGCAGGTCATGGACATGTTCGGCAAGAACATGGGCGTCAAGGTCATTCGCGCCGACGCGGAGGAGCGCTTCCTGTCGCGCCTGACCGGGGTGGACGAGCCGGAGCAGAAGCGCAAGATCATCGGCAACACCTTCATCGAGGTATTCGACGACGAAGCGGCCAAAATCCAGGACGTGAAATGGCTGGCCCAGGGCACCATCTACCCGGACGTGATCGAGTCGGCGGGGGCCAAGACCGGCAAGGCCCACGTGATCAAGTCACACCACAACGTCGGCGGCCTGCCGGAGGACATGGAGCTGGACCTGGTCGAGCCCCTGCGCGAGCTGTTCAAGGACGAGGTGCGCCAGGTTGGACTGGAGCTGGGCCTGCCCTACGACATGGTCTACCGCCACCCGTTCCCGGGCCCCGGTCTCGGCGTGCGCATTCTCGGCGAGGTGAAGAAGGAATACGCGGACCTGCTGAGGGAGGCCGACGCCATCTTCATCGAGGAACTGCACGCGGCGGATTTCTACCACAAGACCAGCCAGGCCTTCGCCGTGTTCCTGCCGGTGAAATCCGTCGGCGTGGTCGGCGACGGGCGCCGCTACGAATACGTCATTGCCCTGCGGGCAGTGGAGACCGTGGACTTCATGACCGCGCGCTGGGCGCACTTGCCCTACGAGCTGCTCGAAAAAGTCTCAAACCGAATCATCAACGAAATCTCCGGCGTCAGCCGGGTGACCTACGATATCTCCAGCAAGCCGCCCGCTACCATCGAGTGGGAATGATAGACTGGTCTCACGTTTCTGGTTTAATACAGCCGCAACCTGAACTACTCTGTGAGTAGGGAATTGTCTCGGCTCACAGGATGTGGCTGTCACTTTGAGTAACGCATTGGCGGACAGGCTTGCACAGGCTTTGAAAAGCAGTGTGGCTCTCGCTTGCCTGGTGGTACTGGCGGCATGCAAACACCCCCTCGCCATTGAGGGGGAGGGCGACATTGTCGAGCTCAACTGGGGCGTCCGCGGCTGCACGCTGGAGGAGTTTCAGGCCGAGGCCGAGCGCTGCACCGATAACAGTGTGCTGGCGGGAAGCTACAACGCCCGCTACGCGGCGATACCCCGTCCTGGCTGGAAGTTTGAAGGATGGCGGGGCCTGGCCTGCGACGCTGATTCAACGCTGGGAGAATGCCACTACTGGGTTTCCACGGAGGTACTGCAGAAATTCAACGCGCGCTGGCCGGACACGGTTATGCCGCCGACCGTGGCTGTGTTCCGGCGTCTGGCAGAGCCCGATACTCCACTCGCTGATCTGTCATTCGCGGATGCAGCGCTGGGCCAATGCGTTGCCGAAGAAGCCGAACGGAACGGCTGGGCGGTGGTACGCGATGTCACAGAGCTCCTGTGTGCAGATCGCAGTATAGAGTCAGTGGAAGGGCTGGGCGCGTTCCATTATGCGCCGATCGCGAAGCTGGATCTCTCCTCAAACTTTATCGTTGACCTTACCCCTGTGTCCGCACTCAGAACGCTTGAGTCTGTTAACCTCAGGACAAACCTTATAAGCGATATCGATGCCCTCCGCGTTCTGAATAATCTGATCGATCTCGACCTTGCCGGTAATGTGATTGGCAATATCCAGGCCCTCTCAGAGTTGAAAAACCTGGAAACCCTGAGCCTCAGGAGCGGATTCGGCCACAGCTACACGGATGTCCCCGGACACCTGTTCGAGGAGCTGAACTGGTGTTACTACAACTGGGAGGGCCATCCGTGCTTCAACCAGTTCAGTAATCTGAGCCCTCTGGTTGAGCTCAAGAAGCTGAAGTCCCTGGAAGCGCCAAACTGCTTTGGCGGCTCGTCGTATTGTCAGTATTCCGGTTTGGAAGACCTCACGTCACTGGAAGTTCTCTATCTCCGTGGTATGGACCTGGATCTCTCTCGCTTGCGCTCCTTGCGAAAATTGAGAATCCTCTCTCTTGTTGGCATCAATACGGACGACTTGACGCCTCTGACAATGCTTACCGGTCTTGAGGAGCTTACCTTGTCGAGTGTGAGTCCTATCTACGACTATTGCTTTGATGAAAAGGGGTATAGCTATATTTGTGAGCCGCTAAGGGATACGGATTTCAGCGTGCTGCCGGAGCTCTACAATCTGACCAAGCTGCGGCTCAGCTACAATAGCGAGCTGGACACGGCAGTGCTCGAAAACCTGACTCAACTTTCTTCACTCGAGATTACATCGAGTAGTCTCGATGATGTTTCCTGGGTTGCAGCGCTCAGAAATCTACTGTCGCTGTCGCTCTCCCGAAACAATATACGTGAGTTGGGCCCCTTGGCTGGTCTGGCCCAACTGGAGAGTCTGGATCTGAGCCACAACAAGGTCGTCGACGTGTCAGTTCTGTTCGCCCTGGTCAGCCTCACTGAGTTGGATCTTCAGGGCAATGAGGGGATACCCTGCGAGCAACTTTCGATGCTCGATGAGGTCCTGGATTTGGCCATGTTGGGTCCGGAGGAGTGTGTCAACTAACGAATCCCAAAAAGGCGACCTGATGACTCGGCTCCCGCGGGCATGGCGGATGTACTTCACTTATGAGTATGGCTACATACAATAAAGTGCACATCATCGAGCGGGAGTAGCGGAATGTCCGACGCCGACTATATGCAACGCGCCCTGGAGCTCGCCTGCGATGCTGCGGCCGCTGGCGAAGTGCCGGTCGGTGCGGTGGTGGTGCGCGAGGGCGAGGTGATCGGTGAAGGTTACAACCAGCCCATTACCTCCAATGATCCGACGGCCCATGCAGAGATCATTGCGCTCAGGGATGCCGCAGCGCGGGAGGGAAACTACCGTCTGCCGGGCTCCACCCTCTATGTCACCCTCGAACCCTGCACCATGTGCGTGGGCGCCATCGTTCACGCCCGCGTCGAGCGGCTGGTATTCGCTGCGCGGGAACCGCGGGCAGGCGTCGTCGTCAGCCAGGGCTCCGACCTGGATCGCGAATTCTACAACCACAAGGTGACCTGGGAAGAGGGACCCCTCGCGGCGGACAGCGCTGCACTACTCCAGGGCTTTTTCCGCGAACGGCGCTAACCCAGTGAAGAACGAGACAAGCGTTGTTTCGCGCTCACCCGGGCCTGTGACGCGTAGCAGGATTGCGGCGCAGCTCCGAGACCTGGGCGTCGAACCCGGAGATGTTCTGCTTGTGCACGCCAGTCTGTCTGCGCTGGGCTGGGTGTGTGGTGGTGCAGTCGCGGTCGTGCATGCACTACTGGATACCGTTGGGCACCAGGGTACATTGGTAATGCCTACCCACACGGCGGGGAACACGGATCCAGGCCACTGGGAGAATCCGCCGGTGCCGCGGGATTGGTGGGATACCATCCGGCAAGAGATGCCAGCTTTTGACCCACGACTGAGCCCCTCTTTCGGCATGGGCGCCATAGCAGAATGTTTTCGCCAGTGGCCCGGTGCTATCCGAAGTACTCACCCCATTGGCTCATTCGCTGCCCTCGGTCCGCTCGCCAGGGCACTCACTGCCGATCATGGGCTTGAGCCAATGTTCGGCAGGGAATCTCCTATTGGGCGACTCTACGATTCTGACGGTAAGGTGATGTTGCTGGGCGTCGGTCATGACTCCAACACATCACTGCATCTGGCCGAATACGAAGCGGAGTTCACCCGGCGTGAAATTGATGAGAGCTGCGCCAGGGTTCGCAGGTCTGCGGAACAGGGCGATCGTCCCGATCGAGAGTGGGTGACTTTCAGGATGTTGGCATTGGAAACCGATGATTTCGGAAGCCTCGGGACTGCGTACGAAGCCTGCGCCGCGCCGGGAGATTTCATTCGCGGACAGGTCGGGCTTGCTGAGACAAAACTGTTTCGGCAGAGACCCATGGTGGATTTTGCCATTGGCTGGATGAGCGAACATCGTGCGTAGACACTGCACCGTACGCTGGGCTCAAGACCGAGTTTGCTCAATTGTGGATTCAGTTTGTGAAAATTCTGTTTTGCAAGCCAGTAACTGTTGACACGGTTTTTCACAGCGCTATGATGCGCGCCCTGATTTTTAAACGACAAATTTTTCAAAGACGACAATCAATGTTTGATGTGCAGAACAACTCAGTCCAGGCGATCGCCATGCCCAGCGCATGGGAGTCGCTGTTGGACGCTCTCTGCCTCCGCCATATCGGCAAGGGGGTTGTGAGCTAGTTGCGTCTTTCCCTTGAAAGGCGCGTGGGCCTTTCAAGGTATTCCTGAAGCGGGAAGCGCTTCATCGAGGAAACCCGACAGGCCTGAGTCTGTCGGGTTTTTTTTATGCGCGGAAATCGCGCGAGGAGGGTAGTGCAATGATCATGCAGATTCTGCGGCTGAACAGCGCCGGGCTGCCCCTCGCCTGGGTTTCCCGCGAACAGGCTGCCGTCCTGTACGTCAAGGAGCTGGTTGTCTGGACCCTGGGTACTGAGACCACGCGGCTGCGCGGCGGCACGAACCGCAGCGGTGAGCGCTCCAGCCTGACGCTGGCCCCGATCATCGCCTGTGAAGGCCGTGTGAGTGGACACAGCCTGGTTCCGCAGCTCAGCAACCCTCTGCTGTTTCGTCGTGACGGCCACCGCTGCATGTACTGCGGCGGGGTCTTCGGCCGCAGCGAGCTGACCCGGGACCACGTGGTTCCGCGCGTTCAGGGCGGTCGCGACGTCTGGACCAATGTGGTTGCCGCCTGTGCCAGGTGCAACCACCGCAAAGGCGGTCGCACGCCGGAGCAGGCTGGAATGGAGTTGCTCGCAATTCCGTTCGAGCCGAACGTTTACGAGTACCTGTACCTGGCCAACCGCCATATCTGCGGTGACCAGATGCAGTACCTGCAAACCCGCTTCGGCGGGCAACGAAACTGGCTGGCCGCCTGAGGGCGGCCGGCCAACACCAGGTTTGGGATGTTCCCAACGGGTTAGCGGTGCCGGTTCATAACGCCGGCCTGGCACAGTGCCCCTGGCGTCCTGTGTACCAATCCGGACGGAAGCCTGAACACCAAGGTCTTTGTAGCTCAGCTTGGCAGAGCAGTCGATGAGTAATCGATTTGTCGCAGGTTCGATTCCTGTCAGAGACACACCGCCTGACACGCGGAATGGGTAAAGGTCGAGAGACCTGGGGTTCGACTCCCCACAAGGTTGAGGTCCTTGTTAAAAAAACCAACCAGAGGCCCATGGTCTCTGGTGGCGGCCGGGTCGCGGCGACAGCGCTGTAGTGTCGCCCGGCCAGGTGGTCACCGGCAGACGCCGGTGGCGCCGTTGCCTTCGGAGGAAGTCCTTCGCGGTAGGCGGCCAAGTGCGATTGCCGCGGTCCCCGGGTAAGCGGTATCGCCTCTGCGGAGGCGCCTGGGGGCTGCGCGCGGTCGCACCGCTGGCCGCTCGCCCCGGTGGATGGAATCCGGCGGCCACAGTGCCATCGGGTGGGCCTCACCTTTTGTTAACAGTGTTTTCCATGGAAGAGGAGGACTGACATGATTTTCTGGAAAACGATTGATATTGCAGACAATGAACGCGCCCTTCTGTACCGGCGCAACCGACTGGTCGACGTCCTGATGCCGGGCCGTCACCGCGTGCTTGGCCTGTTCGGCCGCATCGACGTAGCGATCTACGACGTTACTGACGTCGTCTTCGTCGAGCCGCGCGCGAAGTTCCTGCTGAACGTACACGGCGAAATGCTCGACCGGTATATCGAGCGCTTCGAGATGAGCGACACCGAGGTCGGCCTGTTCTACCGGGACGGCCACCTGGTCGACGTCCTGGCGCCGGGCGCCAGCCTGGCCGTATGGCGAGGTGTCGAAAACGTCCGGGTCGACATCGTCGATATCAGCGAGGACTTCGCCGTCGAGCCGGCCCTGCTCGGTGTACTGGGTTACGGCCGCACGCTGGATCGCGCCCGCCGGGCCGGCCGCGGCATCGAGTACGTCGAGGTCAAGGACGGACACGTCGGTATGCTGAGCGTGAACGGCAAGTACGAGCGCCAGCTCGCGCCGGGCAACTACGGCTATTGGACCTACAACCGGTCCGTTGTCGTAAACCTGCTGGATATGCGCCTGCAAACCATGGAAGTCAGCGGCCAGGAAATCCTGACCAAAGACCGGGTTAGCCTGCGCATCAACCTGAGCGCCAGCTTCCGGATCGTCGATCCGGAAACGGTTGTACTGCGCCTGAGCGACCATGCGTCCTACATCTACCGTGAGCTGCAGCTGCGGCTGCGGGAGGCGGTCGGTATGCATGCGCTGGACGCACTGCTGGAAGACAAGGACCGTCTGAACGTTGCGATTGCCGACGGCATTCGCGGTCAGCTGGCCGAGTACGGCATCGACATGGTCAGCGTGGGCGTCAAAGACATCATTCTGCCGGGTGATATGAAGTTGATCCTGAACCAGGTTGTCGAGGCTCAAAAAGAGTCCGAGGCCAACCTGATCAAACGGCGCGAGGAAACTCAAGCCATGCGGTCACTGCACAACACCGCGAAAATGATGGAAAACAACCCGACGCTGCTGCGTCTGAAAGAGCTGGAAGCTCTTGAGCGGGTCACGGCGCGCATCGACAGCATCTCCGTTTACGGAGGCCTGGAGGGCGTACTGAACGACCTGGTCAACCTGGGTTCACGCGAGGTGAACCGCTAGCTGCTCCTGCCCCTCTGGGGCAGGAGCTTTTTTATGCCTGGGCAATTACCAGTTTGTAACCCAGATCCATCGACTCCTGTTCCAGTAAGTGGCCGTGGCGCTTGTGCCAGGCGCCGGATTCCAGGTCATGCCGCAGTCGTTCCACCGTTTCATCGACACCGTCCATCACGGAAAAGGCGGAGATGGCGTCGCGCACTCCCTGCTGCAGATAGGCCTCAGGCCTTCGCCAGTAGGCTGCGAGAAATCCGTCGGTACAGTCGTGGGGTATGGGCACCCTGACCTCTTCGACGTCACCAAACACCGACTGAAGCTCATCCTTCGATGGCATCATGTCTCGGGTCAGGTCCTGAACTGCCGGGAAGTACTCCAAGAGCCAGTAGTCGTCTTCGAACAGTTCGTGGGTAAAGATCACCACCCGGGCACGGGCGACTCGCGCCAGTTCCTGCATGCCGCAGATCCGATCGGGCCAGTGGTGGACAGTCAGCAGCGCCAGCGAGGCGTCGAAGCTGTCGTCGGCAAACGGCAGTGATTCAGCGTAGGCACGCAGCACCGGGTTGAGGCCCTCGGGCCGCTGCTCGATCATCACCGGAGAGGGTTCTACAGCGATGGTTGGTCGGTCGACCGGTTCGTAGGAGCCAGCACCTGCGCCAACGTTCAGGACGGAGCCTGCATCACCCAGAGCATTGTCGATCAGCGCCTGGATGCGCGGATCGGGCTGGCGGTAGTTGGTATACCCGATCCCAATCGAGTCATAGAGCTCGCTCATGGTTCCAGCCACTTGTACATGACCAACGCATCCACGTAGCCCTCGGTGGGATGCCCGAACGCTTTCGGCAGGCGGCCGACGGTCTCGAAGCCCAGCTTGTCCCAGAGCCTGACGGCGCCGGCGTTGGTGGAGGCGACGAAATTGAACTGCATGGCCTTGTAGCCAAGCTCCTCGGCCACCTGCTGGGAGTGTTTACACATGGCGCTGGCAATGCCGCGGCCCCGTCCGGTCGGCGCCGTCATATAGCCACAGTTGCAGACGTGGGCGCCGGGGCCGCCCGTATTCGTCTTGATGTAGTAGGTACCGAGAATTTCACCTTCGTCTTCGGCGACGAAGGTTTTGCGGGGCTGCTCCATCCAGATGCGCCGGGCCTCGTCGCAGGGGGTATTCGGGTCAAATCCATAGGTATCGCCGGCGGATACGATCTCACGAAATATCGGCCAGATGGCATCGAAATCGCCGGCCTCTGCCTCGCGGATATTCACAGGGCGGAGAAGTCGACGGCCTTGAGGGACTCGGGCACGTACTCGTTGGCGTCCACCGGCGGCAGCGGGCGGTTGGCGGCGATGTCCTGCCAGGCGAGGATGTTGTAGTAGTGGCGTATGTTCTTCACATAGGTCACCGGCTCGGAACCGCGGGCGTAACCGTGCCGCACAGTCTTGTAGTACTTGCTGCGCTGCAGCAGCGGCAGCCGTTCCTTCACGTCGGACCACAGGTGCGGATCGCCCCCCTGCCGCTCGGTGATGATACGGGCATCATTGAGGTGGCCGCGGCCGATGTTATAGGCCGCCAGCGCCATCCAGGTGCGGTCCGGCTCATAGATGTCGTCGGGTAGCAGCCGCTTGATCTTCTTGAAGTATCGGGCGCCGCCGCGCAGGCTCTGCTGCGCGTCCAGGCGGTTTTTCACGTTCATTTCCCGGGCGGTGGTCTGGGTCAGCATCATCATGCCGCGGACCCCTGTGGGGGACCGGGCCCGGGGATTCCAGTGGGACTCCTGGTAGGCGATGGCTGCCAGCAGGTGCCAGTCCAGCTGGTATTCCGCCGCCACCTGGCGGAACAGGTCCTCGTAAGCGGGCAGGCGCTTGCGCATGCGGCGGTTGAAAGTCTGGGAGTCCACCTGGTCCACGCCCCAGGCGTGCCCGAACTGGCGCTCCTTGAGCTGGGCCAGTGTACCGTCCTTGTCCAGCCTGGCGAGGAAATCGTTGGCTTTCTGGGTAAGCCGATCGTCGTCTTGCCGCTGGGAGAAGACCCAGGCCAGGGACTGCTGTTCACCCAGGTTGAAGCCGACGCGCAGCTTGGGGTGGAAGCTGCGATTGGCCACGAACTCGTTGGAATCGATGATGGCGTAGCTGGCGGCGCCGCTGGTAACCATATCCATCAGGTCCAGCGGTTCGACGTTCTCGATCTCCTGCCAGCGCAGGTCCGGGTGGTCTGCCTGCAGACCCACGAATGACTCCGCGTGGCTGCTGCCCGCCATGGTGACGGTACGTCCTTCATACAGGTCGTCCACCTGCCGTGGCCGCGAGGTGCCGGACAGGTAGATCACCTGCGGATCGATCTGGTAGTACGGGTAGCTGAAGCGGAATTCCGCCTGGCGGGACGGGGTGATGGTGAGGCCCGCCGCGGCCAGGTCCGCCTCGCCGCGGCGGACGTCTTCTAGGATGTCGGCGATGTTGTGCCGCAGCTGCCAGCGGACCTCGACACCCAGTTCCTCGGCAAAGCGCTCGATCAGCTCATGCTCGAAGCCTGCGGGTTCGCCCTTGTCGATGAAGTAGGTCGTGGGGCCGTTGCGCGTAGTCACCACCAGTTCCCCGGACTCGATAATACGATCCAGGGAATCCTTGCCGTCGCAGCCCGCGAGCAGGGCTGCGCCCAGCATCCACGCGAGCGCGGTGATCAAGCGCAGTTTTGCCATGGTCTAATTTTATCGCTGCAGCGGACTGGGGGAAATCCGGCAAACGGCGCTGACGCTGCCGGGTGAATACAGTACAATACCGCGCTTTCCGGCGGGCTGCCGCCCGCAGTCAACACAGGCGACCCGCGGATGATCACGCTGCCAGGCGCACCGGCACTCTCCGAATTCAGGCTCCAGAAACTTCGCGACAAACTCTCTGCCCTCGACGGGCGTATCACCGGCATCAGCGCCCGTTTTGTCCATTTCGTGGACTATGACGGCGAAATCGACCCCGACAGCCTGGACATACTCCAGCGCCTGCTCGAATACGGCCCCCGGCTGGAGGATGCAGCGGAGGCGGGCCGGCTGTTCCTGGCGGTGCCGCGTATTGGTACCCGTTCTCCCTGGTCCAGCAAGGCCACGGATATCGCTCATTCCTGTGGCCTTTCGGCCCTGCGACGCATCGAGCGAGGCGTGGCATACCGGGTTGAGCTGCCTGAGGACGCCGGCGCCGACCTGATCAGGTCGGTCGGGGCGGAACTCCACGACCGGATGGTGGAGACCGTACTGGACGACCTCGCCGACGCGGAAGCCCTGTTTGCCCACCACGAACCGCGGCCGATGGGTAGCGTCGATGTGTTCCGCGGCGGGCGCGCCGCCCTGGAGGCCGCCAACCGGGACCTGGGCCTGGCGCTGGCGGAGGATGAGATCGACTATCTTGTCGACAGCTTCGGAGAGCTGGGAAGAAACCCGCACGACGTCGAGCTGATGATGTTCGCCCAGGCCAACTCGGAGCACTGTCGCCACAAGATCTTCAACGCCACCTGGTCCATCGACGGGGTGGAGCAGGACCACTCCCTGTTCCAGATGATTCGCAACACCCACGCCCAGGGCGGCGAAGGGGTGCTCTCCGCCTACGCGGACAACGCCGCGGTGGTCCAGGGGCCGGTCGCGGGGCGCTTTTTTCCGAACCCGGACAGCGCCGAATACGGCTACAGCCGCGAGCCCGTGCACCTGTTAATGAAGGTAGAGACCCACAACCATCCGACCGCGATCGCACCGTTTCCCGGGGCCGGCACCGGCGCCGGCGGCGAAATCCGCGACGAGGGCGCAGTGGGGCGTGGCTCAAAGCCCAAGGCGGGCCTGACAGGCTTTTCCGTCTCCAACCTGCGTATCCCCGACTTCCTGCAGCCCTGGGAACGCCCCTATGGCAAGCCCGGGCGCATTGTCTCGGCGCTGGATATCATGATCGAAGGGCCCATCGGCGGCGCCGCCTTCAACAACGAGTACGGCCGGCCCAACCTGTGCGGGTATTTCCGCAGCTTCGAGGCGGAGCTGGCGGGGGAGATGCGCGGCTATCACAAGCCCATCATGATCGCCGGCGGCTACGGCAATATTCGCGACGAACACGTGCAGAAGGGGGCGATCGAGCCCGGCTACCAGCTGGTGGTACTGGGTGGACCGGCGATGCTGATCGGGTTGGGCGGCGGTGCCGCATCGTCCATGGACAGCGGCGCCAGCGCCGAGGACCTGGACTTCGCCTCGGTGCAGCGGCAGAACCCGGAAATCGAACGCCGCTGCCAGGAGGTCATCGATCGCTGCTGGCAGCTTGGTGAGGCCAATCCTATTGCCTTTATTCACGACGTCGGCGCGGGCGGCCTGTCCAACGCCTTCCCCGAACTGGTCAAGGACGGCGGCCGCGGGGGCAGCTTCGAGCTGCGCGAGATCCCCAGCGATGAGCCCGGCATGTCGCCGCTGGAAATCTGGTGCAACGAGGCCCAGGAACGCTACGTTATGGCGGTCGCGCCGGAGCGGCTCGAGCAGTTTCGGGCAATCTGTGAGCGTGAGCGCTGCCCGTTTGCCGTGGTTGGCGAGGCCACGGATGCGCAGCACCTGACCCTGGGTGATACCCGGTTTGAGAACAAGCCGGTAGACCTGCCCATGTCGGTGCTGTTCGGCAAACCGCCGAAAATGCATCGCACGGTGCAGCGGGTGGCGGCCCCGGCGGAAGAATGGGACGCGGCGGGTATCAGCGTGGCTGAGGCCGTACACCGTGTGCTGCGCCTTCCCACCGTGGCGGGCAAGGGATTTCTGATTACCATCGGCGACCGCACCGTGACCGGTATGGTCCACCGGGACCAGATGGTCGGCCCCTGGCAGGTGCCGGTGGCGGACTGTGCCGTCACGACCGTGTCGTACGACAGCGTGTCCGGGGAAGCCATGGCCATGGGTGAGCGCACGCCGCTGGCCCTGTTCAGCGGCCCGGCGTCAGGCCGCATGGCAATCGCCGAGGCCCTGCTCAATATCGCCGCCGCACCGATCGAGAATATTCACGACATCAAACTGTCGGCCAACTGGATGTGCGCGGCGGGCAGCGGCCGCGAGGATGAGGTGTTGTTCGATACCGTGCGCGCGGTGGGCATGGAGTTCTGCCCCGCGCTGGGCATTACGATACCCGTGGGCAAGGATTCCATGTCCATGCGCACCACCTGGACGGACGGCAACAAGAACAAGTCGGTCACCGCGCCGGTGTCCCTGATCGTGTCCGCGTTCAGCCCGGTCGGCGATGTGCGGCGAACCCTGACCCCGCAGCTCGACACCAGTGACAACCGCCTGCTGCTGCTGGACCTGTCTGGCGGGCGCCATCGAATGGGCGGCTCCGCACTGCTGCAGGTGTACGGCCACTGGGACACCGAGGTGCCGGATATCGAGGACGCCGCGGTGCTGAAGGCGGCCTTTGAGTTCCTGCAGGGCCTGTCCCGCGACGGCCTGATCAGCGCGTACCATGACCGCTCCGACGGCGGTGTAATCACCACGCTGCTGGAAATGGCCTTTGCCGGCCACTGCGGCCTCGAGATAGATATCTCGTCCCTGCCCGAATGTTCGATATCGGCCTTGTTCAACGAAGAGGCGGGCGCCGTCCTGCAGATAGCGGCGGGGGATGTCAGCGAGGTGATGCGCCGCGCGGCGGATCTCAACTGCGCCCTGCACGAACTGGGCAGTGCGATCGACGGAGACCGGGTGCGCATTCACCGGGGCAGGGAAACTGTGCTGTCCGCCTCGCGAACCGATCTGCAGCGGACCTGGGCGGAGACCTCCTACCGCATCCAGGCACTGAGGGATAACCCGGATTGCGCCCGCGAGGAATTCGAGTCGATTGCAGATGACGATCCAGGCCTCAGCGCGACGCTGCGTTACGACCCGACCGAGGATGTGGCGGCGCCGTTCATCGCCACCGGCGTGCGCCCGCGCATTGCAGTGTTGCGCGAGCAGGGCGTGAACGGGCAGGTGGAAATGGCCGCGGCCTTCGATCGCGCGGGCTTTGCCGCGGTGGACGTGCACATGAGCGACCTGATGGCGAGCCGGGTCAAACTGGCCGACTTCAAGGGCCTGGTGGCCTGCGGCGGGTTTTCCTACGGCGACGTGCTGGGCGCCGGCGAGGGCTGGGCGAAGAGCATTCTCTTCAATGCCGCACTGCGCGACATGTTCCAGGCATTCTTCGAACGCGAGGACAGCTTTGCACTCGGTGTCTGCAACGGCTGCCAGATGATGTCCAACCTGCGCGAGCTGGTGCCCGGCGCCGAACACTGGCCCCACTTTGTGCGCAATCGCTCCGAACAGTTCGAGGCCAGGCTCTCCCTGGTGCGGGTGGAGGAATCGCCTTCCATACTGCTCGCGGGTATGGCCGGCTCCCATATGCCGATTGCCGTCGCCCACGGCGAGGGCCGTGCGGAGTTCCGCGACGATACGGCGTTCAGCGCCGCGGACAGCAGCGGTACCGTGGCCCTGCGCTTTATCGGCAACGGCCTCGACATCGCGCGCCGTTACCCGGCCAACCCCAACGGCTCGCCGGCAGGTATTACCGGGCTGTGCTCCGAAGATGGCCGGGTCACCATCATGATGCCTCACCCGGAGCGGGTGTTCCGTGCGCTGCAGTGTTCCTGGGCGCCCTCCGATTGGCAGGAGGACGGGGCCTGGATGCGGCTGTTCAGAAACGCCCGCGCCTGGGTGGGCTGACCGGCTTGGCCAGGGGGGGTTGAGTCTGCTTGAGGCGTCCCCACTAATCCTTATAATGGCGCGGCTCTTTGATCAGGTGAAACATGATAAATAAGTACCCCCTGTGGAAGTACTTGCTGGTACTTTTCTTTGTGCTGCTGGGCTTCTTCTACGCGGCGCCCAATCTCTACCCGCCGGATCCGGCGCTGCAGATCAGCCCCCTGCGTACTGCAGATTCCATGGATGAGCGCGCGCTTACCCTGGCGACGGACACACTCGAGGCAGCCGGCGTTGGGTATTTTGGTGCGGAAATACAGGAGGGCAAACGCGCAGCGCTCATCCGGCTGGAACAGGGCGACGACCAGTTGCCCGCAAAGGCCGTTATCGAGCGCGCGCTGGGCGACGATTACGTGGTCGCGCTGAATCTCGCCCCGACCACGCCGGACTGGCTGACCGCGTTTGGCGCGGAGCCGATGAAGCTGGGTCTCGATCTCAGCGGGGGCGTGCATTTCAAGCTCGAGGTGGACACCGAGGCCCCGATCGCCAAGCGTCTCGAGACCGACTACAACAGCATTCGCAAATCGTTGCGCCAGTCCCGGGTGCGTGGAAGAGTCGAGCTGGAAGAGGGTGTACGCATCCTCGGCAGTTTTCCCACCGAAGAACGCAGGAATGAAGCTGTATCAGTCGTCCGCAAGGATTTCCCTGAGCTGGTCCTGGAGCGTGGGGAAGAGGGGGAGAACTTTACGTTTTCGGCGACCTTGTCCGAGCTTACCCGCACCGAGATTGCACAGTACGCTGTGCAGCAAAACCTTTCCACGATTCGCAACCGTGTCAACGAACTGGGTGTTTCGGAACCCCTGGTTCAGCCCCAGGGACGGAATCGCATTGTTGTAGAGCTTCCCGGTGTGCAAGACCCCACGCGGGCCAAGATTATCCTTGGCAAGACGGCGAACCTGGAATTCCGCCTGGTGGCGCGCGCGGATGCGCCGCTGACGGAGCGCCAGGAGTTCCAATACCGCAGCGCGGCGTACGGGGGCCGCACGGAGTGGCTGGAGCGCGAGGTGATCATCACCGGCATCAACGTGACAGATGCTCGCGCCAGCTTTGACCAGAACGGCATGCCAAACGTCAATATTCGCCTCGACAGCGACGGCGGCACGCTGATGAACCGTGCGACGGCGAAAAACATCAAGCGTCGCATGGGCGTGCTGTTTATCGAGCGGGAAACCAAGACCCGCTACGAAACCGGGCCTGACGGCGAGGAAAAAGCCGTCAAGACATCCTTCGATGTAAAAAGAGTTATCACTGCGCCGGTGATCCAATCCGCACTTGGCGTGCAGTTCCAGATCACCGGCCTGGACAGCCCGCAGGAAGCATCGGAACTGGCCCTGCTGCTGCGCGCAGGCGCCCTGGCGGCACCCATCGAGTTTGTGGAAGAACGCACCATCGGCCCGTCTCTCGGCGCGGAGAACATTGCCAAGGGCTTCGAGTCTGTGCAGTACGGCCTGCTGGCCGTGGTGCTGTTCATGATTGTTTATTACCGGGTGTTCGGAATCGCGGCGGTGATTGCGCTGACCTGCAACCTGGTGTTGCTGGTGGCCTGCATGTCCCTATTCGGAGCCACCCTGACGCTGCCCGGGATCGCCGGAATCGTATTGACCGTCGGTATGGCGGTGGACGCCAACGTGCTGATCTTCGCGCGAATACGCGAGGAGCTGAGAAACGGGCTGTCGCCGCAGATGGCCATACACGCCGGCTTCGAGCGAGCGGTAGTGACAATTCTCGACGCCAACCTGACCACGCTGATCGTGGCCATCATCCTGTTCGCAGTGGGCACAGGCCCGGTCAAGGGCTTTGCGGTGACGCTGATGTTCGGACTGGCGACATCGATGTTTACCGCTATTTTCGGTACGCGCGCGCTGGTCAACCTCATCTACGGCGGCCGCAACGTCAAGCGGCTGGCCATTGGGTAACGCTATGAAAATCATCAACTTCATGGGCCAGCGAATGGTCGCAACCGTCTTCAGCGCGCTGCTGCTGATCGGCTCCATCGGCTCGCTGGCCGTCAACGGCCTGAACTGGGGCCTGGACTTCACCGGGGGCACCCTGGTGGAAGTGCACTACAGCGAGACCGCACGCCTGCAGGAGATACGCGACAATCTTGAGACAAGCGGCTTTGCAGGCGCTGTGGTAGTCAGCTTTGGCTCCGACAAGGATGTGTTGATTCGCCTGCCCCAGGGCTTCTCCGACAAGGACGGCGCCCGGCTGCTGGAACAGCTGCAGGCTGCCTACACGGATGGCACGGTTGAACTGCGGCGTATCGAGTTCGTGGGGCCAGCGGTGGGCGAGGAACTGCGCGAGCAGGGTGGCCTGGCCATGCTGTTGGCGCTTGGCCTTGTGATGCTCTACGTCGCCTTCCGGTTCCAGCTGAAATTCTCCCTGGGGGCGGTGGTCGCACTGGCCCATGACGTGCTGATCACCCTGGGCTTCTTTTCGATCACCGGCATCGAATTTGACCTGACCGTGCTGGCAGCGCTGTTGGCGGTAATCGGCTATTCGCTCAACGACACTATCGTGGTGTCTGACCGGATTCGCGAAAATTTCCGCAAGATCCGAAAGGCAGCGCCGGTCGAGGTGATCAATCAGTCGCTGACGGAAACCCTGGCCAGGACCCTCGTGACCTCGTTCACCACGTTGCTGGTGCTGGTGGCGCTGGCGGTGTACGGCGGAGAGATGATCTTCGGCTTCTCCGTGGCACTGCTGGTCGGTGTCCTGATCGGTACCTACTCTTCGATCTATGTCGCCGCCAACAGCCTGCTGATGCTGGGCATCAGCAAGGAAGACCTGATCGTGCCGGTGAAAGAGGGCGAGGACCAGGAAAACCTGGTCTAGCTTTTTTAGCGAATTTTGCTGCGCAAAATGCGCTGGGCTGAAGGCTCTCTTTTCGCGGACTGCCACATGCGTGGCAGCACGCTGGGCTGAAGGCTCTTTTCGCGAACTGCCACATGCGTGGCAGCACGCTTGGCTGAAGGCTCTGGGTCTAGCTGATGTGGCCGAGGATGGGTTTGGTGACCTGCACGACGGCCTTGAAGCACTTGGGGTTGCCGCAGACGATGTTGCCGCTTTCCATGTAGCTCTCACCGCCGCTGAGGTCTCCGACCAGGCCGCCAGCCTCGCGCACCAGCAGGCTGCCGGCGGCGATATCCCAGGGTGCCAGCCCGATCTCCCAGAACGCGTCGTAGCGCCCGGCGGCCACGTAGGCCAGGTCGAGGGCGGCGGCGCCGGCGCGACGGATGCCGGCAGAGGCGGCCGCCAGGGATTCCAGTGACTTCGTATAGGCCGGCAGGTGGTCGGTCTGCCGCGCGCGGAAGGGAATGCCGGTGCCCAGTACGGCGTTGTCCAGTCCGGCCAGTTTGCTGACGCGGATACGGCGGCCGTTCAGCTGCGCGCCGCGGCCTCGGCTGGCCACGAATTCTTCGCGGCGCACCGGGTCCAGCACCACCGCGTGCTCGATCTTGCCCTTGATTTCACAGGCGATGGAGACCGCGAAGTGGGGGATGCCCCGCAGGAAGTTGGTGGTGCCGTCCAGGGGGTCGATGATCCAGCGGTACTCGGATTCTTCATTGCCGGTGAGGCCGCCTTCCTCAGCCAGGAAGGCGTGGTCCGGGTAGGCCTTGCTCAGGGTGTAGATGATCTCTTTCTCCGCGGCCCGGTCCACTTCCGACACGAAGTCGTTTGCGCTTTTGGTCTCCACCTCGATGCGGTCGAGATCGTCGGTGGCGCGAACGATGATGTCGCCGGCCTTGCGCGCGGCGCGCAGGGCCATATGGCTCATGGGTTCCATGGATGTTCCTGGCAGGTCTTGAACGGCGCGCGATTATAGCAGCAGATCTGCTAAAATTCGCGCCCTTTCCCCAGGTCAAACCCGTGAACAGCGCCAATATTCGAATCGTCCTCGTCAACACCACCCACCCGGGAAACATCGGGGGCGCCGCCCGCGCCATGAAGAACATGGGCCTGAATCGCCTGGTGCTGGTCGCGCCCCGGAAGTTCCCCCACGAGGAGGCCGACTGGCGTGCGGCATCCGCCGGCGATGTGCTGGAGTCCGCCCAGGTGGTGGAAACCCTGGAGGAGGCGATTGCCGACTGCCAGCTGGTCATCGGTACCAGCGCCCGCGGGCGCCGCATTCCCTGGCCGGTGCTGGACCCGCGGCATTGCGCCCAGCGTGCACTGGCGGCTGCCGACAAGGACGAGCAAGTGGCGCTGGTATTCGGTCGCGAGGACCGCGGCCTGACCAACGAGGAATTGCAGGCCTGTCACCTGCACCTGCACGTGCCGTCCCACGAGGACTACCCCAGCCTGAACCTCGCCATGGCGGTGCAGGTAGTCGCCTACGAACTGCGCATGCAGGCCCTGGACGGCCAGCTGCCGGCAGATCCCTGCGACGAGTGGGATGCGCCGTTCAGCACGGTGGAAAACATGGAGCGGTTCTACGAACACCTGGAGGAAACCCTCACCCGGATCGGTTTCCTGGACCCCGCAGCACCGCGCCAGCTGATGGCGCGACTGCGCCGGCTCTACGGCAGGGTGCGGCTGGACGAGATGGAGCTCAATATCCTGCGCGGCATTCTCACGGAGACCCAGCGCGCGGCCGGGGATAAGCTGGAATAGCGCTCAAAAAAATTCCATAAGCCATTGAAATTTAAAGATATAGTGAGTCAGAAATTCGACGTTCGGTGGTGCCCGCGTTGTTGCGGGACGGCACGCCATCTAGGATACTGCGGCAAAGGACGGTAACAGCTATGCGCACACCTATTTACCTCGATTATTCGGCCACCACGCCGGTCGACCCCCGGGTCGTGGAGGCCATGGTGGCCTGCCTCTCCACTGACGGGGTGTTCGGCAACCCGGCATCGCGCTCCCATGCCTTTGGCTGGCAGGCGGAGCAGGCGGTGGAGCATGCCCGCAACCAGCTGGCGGACCTGATCGGGGCGGACCCGCGTGAGATTGTATTTACCAGCGGCGCCACGGAATCCGACAACCTCGCCCTGAAGGGAGCGGCCCACTTCTACCGCGAGCGGGGCCGGCACATCATCACCTCGAGCATCGAGCACAAGGCCGTGCTGGACAGCTGCAAGCACCTGGCGGAGGAGGGTTTCGAGGTCACCTTCCTGGACCCGGAGCCCAATGGCCAGACCAGCCCCGAGGCGGTTCGGCAGGCGCTGCGGGAGGACACCATCCTGGTCAGCGTGATGCACGCCAACAACGAGACCGGCGTCATCAACGATATCGCCGCCCTCGGAACCCTGTGCCGTGAACACGGCGTGGTTTTCCATACGGATGCGGCCCAGACGGTCGGCAAGATTCCACTGAACCTCGCGGAACTGCCTGTGGACCTGCTGTCCATCTCGGGCCACAAGTTCTACGGCCCCAAGGGCGTAGGCGCATTGTTCGTGCGGCGCAACCCGCGGGTGCAGCTGGAGCCGCAAATGCACGGCGGCGGCCACGAGCGTGGCATGCGCTCCGGCACATTGCCGACCCACCAGGTGGTGGGCATGGGCGAAGCTGCAAAAATAGCAGCGGAGGGTCTTGAAGACGAGGTTTCGCGCATCACGGGCCTGCGGGACAAGCTCTGGGGTGAGCTCCGCGAGGCCGGTGATGTCTACCTGAACGGAGAAGACGCACCGCGGCTGCCCGGCGTATTGAACGTTGCCTTTGGCGGCGTCGAAGGTGAAACCCTCCTGATGGCGCTGAAGGACCTGGCGGTCTCCACGGGCTCTGCCTGTAGCTCGGCGGCGATCGAGCCGTCCCACGTACTGCGCGGGATGGGAGTGGAGGATCGGCTCGCCCACAGCTCCCTGCGCATCACTATCGGGCGCTTCACCACGCCTGAAGAAGTGCAATTCGCGGCAGACCGGATCCTCGAGGTGCTGGAGCGCCTGAGGACCCCGCCGAAGGCCAGTGGACAGGGCGCTTGAGCAAGAACGCATAAGCTCCTGATTTTTCAGCCAAATAACCGGCCAGTATTCGCGATTTCGGGGTGCAAGCCCGGGTCAATCTCCGTATAATACCGCCGCCTTTTCTACGCCGATCCGGTGGCCCCATGAGGGGTGCTGCCGGCACGGTTTCAACTTGTAACTGGAGAAACCCAACATGTCAGTCGAACGCACCCTGTCAATCGTCAAGCCGGACGCAGTAGGCAAGAACGTGATTGGCGAAATCTACAGCCGCTTCGAAAAGAACGGTTTGCGGATTGTCGCCGCCAAGATGCTGCGCCTGGACGAGGAATTGGCCGGCGGCTTCTACGCGGAACACCGCGAGCGCCCCTTCTTTCCCGCGCTGATCGAATTCATGACCTCCGGCCCGGTGTGCGTGCAGGTGCTGGAAGGCGAAAATGCCGTCCTCAAGAACCGCGAATTGATGGGCGCCACCAACCCCCAGGAAGCAGACGCAGGCACGATTCGCGCTGACTTTGCGCAGTCCATCGATGCCAATGCCGTGCACGGCTCCGACTCACCGGAATCCGCGGCCCGCGAGATCGCCTACTTCTTCACCGACAGCGAGATCTGCGAGCGCTAAGTCACCATGAGCGACTCCCGTGTCAATCTGCTGGGCCTGACGCTGCCAAAGATGCAGGACTTCTTCCGCGAAATGGGGGAGAAGCCGTTTCGTGCGCAGCAGGTGCTGAAGTGGATGCACCACGCGGGAATCGATTCCTTCGACGAGATGACCAATCTCAGCAAGGCGCTGCGGGAGAAACTCGCGGAAGTCGCCGAGATTCGCCCGCCCGAAGTGGTCAACCAGCTGGACTCCGAAGACGGCACCCGCAAGTGGGCTATCCGCGTTGACGGCGGCGGCCTGGTGGAAACCGTGTTTATCCCCGACGGCCAGCGCGGTACGCTCTGTGTCTCGTCCCAGGTGGGCTGTAGCCTGGACTGTAGTTTCTGCTCTACCGGCAAGCAGGGTTTCCAGCGGGATTTGAGTGCGGCGGAGATCATCGGCCAGGTGTGGCTGGCCCTGAAGTCCTTCGATGCCTTCCAGAGCGGCAAGGGTCGCAAGGTGACCAACGTGGTGATGATGGGCATGGGTGAACCGCTGCTCAACTTCGACAATGTCGTCGACGCGATGGACCTCATGATGGAAGACCTGGCCTACGGCATCTCCAAGCGCCGGGTCACCCTGAGTACGTCTGGCGTGGTCCCCATGCTGGACAAGCTGGCGGAAGTCAGCGAGGCCTCGCTCGCCATATCATTGCACGCACCGAACGATGCGCTGCGCAATGAGCTGGTACCCATTAATCGCAAGTACCCGATCGCGGTGTTGCTGGAAAGCGCCCGCAACTACATCGATGCCCAGAGAGACAGCAAGCGGGTGGTCACGGTGGAGTACACGCTGATTGCCGGCGTCAACGACCAGCCCGAGCACGCCCGTGAACTCGCGTCACTATTGCGGGATTTTCCCTGCAAAATAAATTTGATTCCCTTCAATACATTTGCACAATCGGACTATGAGCGCCCCAGTGGCAATGCGGTATCCCGGTTCTGGCAAGTGTTGGTCGACGCCGGCTATATCGTGACCGTGCGCACCACCCGGGGCGATGACATCAGCGCGGCCTGCGGGCAGCTGGTGGGTGAGGTGGTAGACCGCACCCGCCGCAGCGAGCGGTATAGAGAAAAAGAAAAAGAAAAAGAAAAACAGGTCATCAGGTGGGCATAGACTTGGGTTCAGAATTCAAAGCAGCAATTTCGCGCATCTTTGTCGGCACCGTGCTGGTCCTCGCCGTCGGCGGCTGCATCACCCAGGAGCAGAAAGTCTTCAACGCCGAATCGTCGCCGGAGGAAGCGCTGGAGGCGCGGGTTGCCCTGGCGCGCCGCTACATTGGTGAGGGCAACTGGGACGATGCCAAGCGCAACCTCAAGCTGGCCGAGCGCATCGACCCCCAAAATCCCGAGGTCTACGAGGCCTTCGCGCTGGTCTACCAGAGTACGGGTGAGTACGAGCTGGCCGAGGAAAGCTTCGAGCGGGCTATCAGGCTGAAAGATCCGTTCTCCCGGGCGCGCAATAACTACGCCGCCTTTCTCTACTCCCAGGGTCGCTTTGAGGATGCCGAAGAGCAGCTGCTCGTAGTGGTTACCGACACACTCTACGAGAGCCGGCCACAGGCTTTCATCAACCTGGGCCTGTGCCAGGTGCGGCTCGGCAAGGAAGATGACGCGCGCAAGGCCTTCCAGCGAGCGCTGACCATGGACCGCAGCAACAGCCTGGCGATGTTGGAACTGGCGCATATCGAATACAACGCCAGCAATTTCGAGCTGGCGGAGCGCTACCTGGAAAACTACCGGCGCTTCCGCCGCCAGCAGTCCTCCCGGGCGCTGTGGCTCGGCATCCGTGTCGCGCATGCCCTGCAGGACCAGGACGCCGAGGCCAGCCGGGCCCTGGCGCTGCGCAACCTCTATCCCCAGTCCGCGGAATTCCGCGCCTACGAGCAGGCGGTAAAGAATGGAGAGCTCTGAGCTTACCGGCGAGCAGCTCCAGACACCCGGGGAGCGACTGAGGAACGCCCGCGAAGCGGCCGGCATCTCCCCCCGTGAAATGGCCGACCGGCTCAACTGGCTGCCGGCGCACATCCAGGCAGTGGAGGAAAACCGCTTCGACAGCCTGCGCGGCGCCGCCTTCGTACGCGGCTACCTTCGCGCCTATGCCCGCACTCTCGGACTGGACGAAGACGAAATGGTCGCGCTGTATGGCGCGCTGGAACCTGAACACGCAGAAACCCCGGACGATGCCGGGGCGACGACCGCGGCGGCTACGCCGGGGCAGAATGCGGGCCGCTGGGTGTTTGGCCTTGTGCTGTTCGCGGTGGTCGCGATTGCGTTGATCTCGGGCAACCGGGACAAAGGCACGGCCGAGGTTGCAGACACTGCCGCTTCTGCGCCGGAGCCGGCAGCAGAGGCAGTCGCAGAGGCCGTAACGGGCGCCGTCGCAGAAGACGCACCGCTTCCGGCCGCGGCAGCAGACAGCCCGGTGATCGAGAGTTCGCTTGCTGTGGACGCCGGCGCGGCCGACTCGCTGCCGGAATCCCTTCCCGAAGTCACCCGGGGAGACAGCACCGTCGCCGCGCTCGACAGCGGCCTCGCCGCAGCCGAACCTGAAGCAATCGAGACCCCGGAACCCGTTGCCGCGGCGTCCGAGCCTTCGGACACAGGCCCGCAGGACGCCGCCCTGGAGTTCAGCTTCAGCGCCGATTGCTGGTTGGAAGTACGCGACGGCGACGGCCAGTTGATCTATGCTGACCTGCGCGGCGCCGGTGATATCCTGCGCCTGGACGGCACGCCGCCATTCGAGATTCTCGCTGGCGATGCCGCTGCCGTGACATTGACCTATCTCGGTGAGCCGTTTCCGGTACGCACTCGACCGGGGCGGGACACCGCCAGATTTACCGTAGGTGAGCCATGAACACCGAGTCGCCGATCAAGCGCCGCAAATCGCGCCAGATTCACGTCGGCAACGTCGCCGTCGGCGGCGATGCGCCCATCAGCGTGCAGAGCATGACCAATACGGAGACCTGCGACGTCGATGCCACGGTCGCCCAGGTCCAGGCTATCCAGGGCGCAGGCGCTGACATTGTCCGCGTATCCGTGCCGAGTATGGATGCCGCCGAGGCATTCCGGGAAATTCGTCGCCAGGTAGACGTTCCGCTGGTGGCCGACATCCACTTCGACTACAAGATCGCGCTCAAGGTCGCCGAGTACGGGGTGGACTGCCTGCGCATCAATCCCGGTAATATCGGCCGCGAAGAGCGGGTTCGAGCGGTCGTCGACAGCTGCCGCGACAAGGGCATTCCCATTCGCATCGGCGTCAATGCCGGCTCCCTGGGCAAGGACCTGCAGCGCAAGTACGGTGAGCCCAACGCAGAGGCGCTGGTGGAGTCCGCCATGCGCAATGTCGACTTCCTCGACAAGCTCGACTACCCGGAATTCAAGGTCAGCGTGAAGGCCTCCGAGGTGTTCATGGCGGTCGAGGCCTACCGGCTGCTGGCTAAACAGATCGAACAGCCGCTGCACCTGGGGATCACCGAGGCGGGCGGCCTGCGCGGCGGCACCGTCAAGTCTGCGGTGGGCCTCGGCATGCTGCTGATGGAAGGCATCGGCGACACCATCCGCATTTCCCTGGCGGCGGACCCGGTGGAAGAGGTAAAGGTCGGCTTCGAGATTCTCAAGAGCCTCAAGCTGCGCACCAATGGCATCAATTTCATTGCCTGCCCGAGCTGCTCCCGGCAGAACTTTGATGTCATCAAGACCATGAACAGCCTCGAGCAGCGGCTCGAGGACATCAGGACACCGATGGACGTTGCGGTCATCGGCTGCATCGTCAACGGCCCCGGCGAAGCCCGCGAGGCGGATGTCGGCCTGACCGGCGCGACGCCCAGCAACCTGATCTATATCGGGGGCGAGCCGGACCACAAGGTCAGCAACCAGGATTTCATTGACCACCTCGAGCAGGTCATTCGCAAAAAAGCTGCAGAGCTGGAAGCCAGTCGCAGCGGCGAACCGCTGCCGGTCGAAGACGACTCAGGCGACTTGATCGCCAAAGCCTAGAGAACACCCGAGAAGCCCACGTGAACCCGATACGCGCAATCAGGGGAATGAATGACATTCTCCCGCAGGACAGCTACTTGTGGCAGCACCTGGAACGCATCGTCGCCGACCTGCTCGACGGCTATGGCTACCGGGAGATTCGCCTGCCCGTGGTCGAGCAGACTCCCTTGTTCGCGCGCGCCATCGGTGAAGTGACCGATATCGTCGAACGCGAAATGTACAGCTTCGCCGACCGCAACGGCGACAGCCTGACCCTGCGCCCCGAGGGCACCGCCGGCTGTGTGCGGGCCGCTATCCAGAATGGGCTGCTCGGCGCCCAGCAGAAACTCTGGTATGCGGGCCCCATGTTCCGCTACGAGCGACCCCAGAAAGGCCGCCAGCGACAGTTTCACCAGGTGGGTGTCGAGGTGCTGGGCACCGACACCGCCGACGTGGAGGCGGAACTTATCGCCCTGTCCGCCAGGCTCTGGCGCGAGCTGGGTATCGCAGATGCGGTGACGCTGGAACTCAACAGTCTCGGCAGCAATGCAGCGCGGGCCGACTACCGGGCTGCCCTGGTGGACTACCTGGCGGCGCGCGCAGACCAGCTCGACGAGGACAGCCAGCGCCGGCTGGACTCAAACCCGCTGCGTATTCTCGACAGCAAGAACCCGGACACCCAGGCCCTGCTGGAAGACGCGCCCAGCCTGCCGGAGTTCCTGGACGACGAGTCCCGCGATCACTTCGCGCAGCTGACCGCCATGCTGGATGCGGCGGGTATTCGCTATCGCCTGAATGCCAGGCTGGTGCGCGGGCTGGATTACTACAACCGCACCGTATTCGAGTGGGTGACGGATGCACTCGGCGCCCAGGGCACCGTGTGCGCGGGCGGCCGCTACGATGGCCTGGTGGAGCAGCTCGGTGGCAAATCGACGCCCGCGGCAGGCTTTGCCATGGGACTGGAGCGACTGGTACTGCTATTGCAGGAAATCGGTTCCGCCCCGGCGGCACCGGCGGCGGCCTCGGTCTACCTGGTAGCGGTGGGCGAGGGTGCCCAGCCTGCGGGGCTCGCGCTGGGAGAGCAGATTCGCGATGCACTGCCAGGCTGCCGCCTGCAGGTGCATACCGGCGGCGGCAGCTTCAAGAGCCAGATGAAGAAGGCCGACCGCAGCGGCGCCAGCCTGGCGCTGCTGCTCGGTGAACAGGAACTGACGGACGGCACCGTGGGGATCAAGCCCCTGCGCGGTGACGGAGAACAGCGCACTGTGTCGCGCGAGTCGCTCGCCGCGGCGCTGAAGCAATATTTCGAGAACGAGGAACAGTAGTGGAAACCTATCGCACTGAAGAAGAGCAGGTCGAAGCGCTCAAGAAATGGTGGGACGATAACGGGCGTTCGACGCTTGCCGCCGTCGGCTTCGCCGTGCTGGCGGCCTTTGGCTGGAATGAGTGGCAGGACCGCAAGGTGGAGCAGGCGGAAAACGCTTCCGTGCGTTACGAGGAACTGCTGGAAGCCGTGCGCGTCAGCACAGGGACCGATGATGCGGTCACCGCAAAAACCCTGGCGGAAAGGCTCAAGCAGGAATTCCCCTCCACGACCTACGCCCAGTTCGCCGCCCTGCACCTGGCGCGGATCGCCGTTGCCGACAACGAGCTCGACGCTGCAGAGGAACAGCTGCGCTGGGTCCTGACGCAGAATCCCGAGCGGGAAATTCGCCTGTTGACTGAGCTTCGCATGGCACGGGTCAAGGCGGCCCAGGACAAGCCCCAGGAAGCGCTCAGCATACTGAGCGCCGCCGAGGCCGGCGCCTATGAGCCCGCCTACGCGGAAGCCGAGGGTGATGTCTACGTCCAGCTCGGCGAAACCGACAAGGCGATTGCCGCCTACGAGCGCGCGGTGTCACTGGCTGCGGCGGGCAATATCGGTACCAGCGAGGCGCTGCGCCTGAAGCTGCAAAGCCTGACGCCGGTACCGGCCCGTGAGCTGGCAGCGACGTCGGAGGAATAACGTGCTTCGTATTCTCAAGGCCACCGGTCTGGCCCTGGGCATTTCCTTCCTGTCGGCCTGTAGCACGCTGGGCGACTGGTTTGGCGACAGTGACGATGAGGCCAATCAGCCCGCGGAGCTGCTCGACATCGTCGAGGAAGTGCGCTTCAAACGGCTGTGGAGCGTCAGCGTCGACGGTGGCCAGGGGGAGGGCTTCTACCGCCTGCGCCCGGCCATCGATGGTAACCGCATCTATGCCGCCGGTGCTGAGGGCGACGTGGTGGCGCTGGAACGTGACAGCGGCAAGCGCATCTGGCGCACCGAACTGGATCGTGAGCTCAGCGGCGGCGTCGGCATCGGCGGCGGCCGCCTGCTGCTCGGGACCGGTGACGGCCAGGTGCTTGCACTGTCCCAGGAAGACGGCAGCGAACTGTGGAGCACGCAGCTCCAGGGCGAGATCCTGTCAGCGCCCCAGAGCAACGGCACCATGGTAGTGGTGCAGAGCTATAACGGCAAACTGCTTGGCCTGAATGCCGAAGACGGATCCCAGGCCTGGGCGTACGACAGCAACGTGCCGGTGCTGACCCTGCGCGGTACCAGCACGCCGATCATTTATGAGCGCTTCGCCATTGCCGCGTTCGGCAATGGCCGGGTGGTGGCCCTGGACGTCAATACGGGGGCGGTGCGCTGGGAAGCCCGGGTCGCTATTGCCCAGGGGCGCTCCGAAATCGATCGCATCGTCGATATCGACGGCGACATGCTGCTGGTGCCGCCGGTACTGTGGGCCGTGAGCTACCAGGGGCGGCTTGCCGCCGTCGACGTCAGCAGCGGACGCAAGCTCCGGCAGGAAGAGGTGTCCAGCTACGTGGGCCTCGACCAGGGCTTCGGCAATATCTACGTGGCGGAGGAAACCGGCACGGTGATCGCGTTTTACCGCAACAGTTCCGGCATCCGCTGGGAGCAGGGCGACCTGACCTACCGGCGTCTCAACTCCCCGCGTGTGGTCAAGGGTTACGTCGCCGTCGCGGACTTCGAAGGCTACGTGCACATCCTGTCCCAGGTCGACGGCAGGATCATCGGCCGCATACAGGTGGATGGCGACGGGATCCGCGGCAATATGCTGGCGGTGGATGACGTGCTCTACATACTCGGTAACAGCGGCAAACTCACTGCGCTGAGGGTCACCGCCCGGGAAAACCAGTGACACCGGTGATCGCCCTGGTCGGGCGGCCCAACGTGGGCAAGTCGACCCTGTT
Source organism: Halieaceae bacterium (assembly GCA_965601975.1). GTDB lineage: Bacteria > Pseudomonadota > Gammaproteobacteria > Pseudomonadales > Halieaceae > JANQIO01. The sequence goes on along the minus strand of OZ271856.1, from coordinate 2,573,187 downwards.
CAATCGACTGACCCGCAGCCGCGATGCGCTGGTGGCGGATTTCCCCGGCCTTACCCGTGATCGCAAGTACGGCGAAGCCCGCTACGGCGACCAGCACTTCATTGTCATCGACACCGGCGGGATTACCGGCGAAGAAGCCGGCATCGACTCCCACATGGCGGAGCAGTCCCTGGCCGCGGTGGACGAGGCCGACGTGGTACTGCTGCTGGTGGACGCCCGCGCGGGATTGACGGCCGGCGACGAGGAACTGGTCAATCACCTGCGGCGCAGCAACAAATCATTCCACCTGCTGGTCAACAAGGTCGACGGCGTCAACGAGGACGTGGTGGTCCCCGAGTTCTATGCGCTGGGTCTTGAAAACGTGTATCCCATTACCGCCACACACGGGCGCGGCGTCAAACCCATGCTGGAAGCGGTGCTGTCGGAGTTTGAGTTTGAAGACACGGCACCTGCACCCGGGCGAGAGGGCGCTGTTCGCGTCGCCGTGATCGGCCGCCCCAATGTCGGCAAGTCCACCCTGATCAATCGCCTGCTGGGTGAGGAGCGAGTGGTGGTCTACGACCAGCCCGGCACCACCCGCGACAGCATCTACATCGACTACGACCGCGGCGACCGCCAGTACACGCTTATTGACACCGCCGGGGTGCGGCGCCGCAAAAACGTGAAAGAAGTGGTGGAGAAGTTTTCCATCGTGAAGACCCTGCGGGCGATCGACGACGCCCACGTGGTCATCCTGGTCATGGACGCCCACGAGGGACTGGTGGAGCAGGACCTTCACCTGCTGGGACAGGCCATCGACGCGGGGCGCGGCCTGGTGATCGCCCTGAACAAGTGGGACGGGCTGGAATCTGACGACAAGCAGCGCATTCGCTATGAGCTGGAGCGGCGCCTCAAATTCATCGATTACGCCGACATCCACTTCATCTCAGCGCTGCACGGGACCGGAGTGGGGCACCTCTACAAGTCCGTCGACGCAGCCTACGAGGCGGCAACCCGCAAACTCTCCACCAATCAGTTGACGCGCATCCTTGAAGACGCAGTGGCTGACCACGAGCCCCCCATGGTCAACGGGCGGCGCATCAAGCTGCGCTATGCCCATGCGGGTGGGCAAAACCCGCCGCTGATCGTCATACACGGCAACCAGACCGGCAAGCTGCCGGCGTCCTACCACCGCTACCTGGAGAAGATCTACCGGCGCGCGCTGGACCTGCAGGGTACGCCGGTCAAGGTGGAGTTCCGCACCGGGGACAACCCCTATGCCGGCAAGCGCAACAAACTCACCCAGCGCCAGGTGGCCCGCAAGCGGCGGATGATGAAACACGTGAAGAAGAAGCGCCGCTGACCTGGCCCTCTACACTCCATATACTCCTACCATGAACGCCCCCCTGCCTGTCACAGCACTGCCGGATCTGGATAGCCGCGAACAGATCGAGCGCTTTGTTCGCAGCTTCTATAGCGAACTTCTGCAGGACCCGGTACTGGCGCCCATTTTCATGGACGTGGCCGCCGTCGACCTGGAAATTCACCTGCCGCATATCATCGATTACTGGGACAAGTTGCTGCTGGGAGAGACCGCCTACCAGCGCCACACCATGAATATTCACCGCCGCCTGCACGGCAAACGGAGCCTCGAAGCGGCGGACTTCGAGCGCTGGCTGGAATATTTCCTGACGGCGGTGGACCGGGGCTGGAAAGGGGAGAAAGCGGAGCGCGCCAAGCGTATCGCCACGGCCATCGCCGCGAACATGCGGCAGTCCCTCAAGGTAACTGATTGATTTGACTGGAAATAAAAAAGTGTTGCAGATTCGTTTCAAGGTGATATAGTTAGCTATAACACCATATCGGAGGAGCAACCGATGTTGAACCAGCGAAGACAATTCCTCGCACCGGGCGGCAAGCGGCGATTCGCTATCGCCCTGGCTTTCCTGGCCTGTGCCGGTGTGTCAGCGGTGGTACACGCAGATACCCGCGCCGTCGAGGGCTTCGACATCGACAAGGTCATCCTGCGCGGCAGTGACGAGTTGAAAGTCACCTTTGGTGACACCAACCGCCTGTTGGTGAAAGGCGACGAGGAGGATCTCGACCGCGAGCCGTTCTATGTACGCGGCAACACCTTGAAGCTGGGATACACCAAGCGCGGCCGCAGCGTACGCGACGTGAAGTACCTGCTGGAAGTGACCGACCTGGACAATATCGAGCTGGAAGGCTCCGGCGAAATCTGGGTGGACCCGGTCGAGACCGATGAACTCTATGTCAGTGTCGAGGGCTCCGGCAGCATGCGCCTGCATTCCGTGAAGGCGGAATCACTGGAGGTCGAAGTCGCGGGATCCGGGACCATCCAGCTGGCGAGTTCCGAGGTTGACGAGTTGGCCGTTGAACTGGCGGGTTCAGGCGACATCGATCTCGGCAAGATCACTGCACAGCGGATGGACGTCGAGGTGGCCGGTTCCGGCGATATTGTCGGCTCCAGCGAAAGTGAGGACGGCATGGTCGATTCGATGGATATCAGCGTGGCCGGCTCCGGCGACGTGGATCTGTCCAGTCTGCCTGCCCGTCAGGTCGAGGTGGATATTCTCGGCTCCGGTGATGTCCAGGTCTGGGCCGTGGAGTACCTCGACGTGAACATCCTTGGCAGCGGCGACGTGATGTATCGGGGCGAGCCGCGCGTGAAGCGCAGCATTATGGGTTCCGGCGAAGCGAGCCCCATCGACTGATGGCGGCGACGAACCATCCTTTTAGCCGAAAGGAGGCCAGAACGTGTCCATAGAGTGGAATGACAACCAGCCGATCTACCGCCAGCTGCGGGACCTGGTAATCCAACGGATACTGGACGGCAGCTTTCCCGAAGGAGACGCGGTTCCCTCGGTTCGGCAGGTGGCATCGGATTACAACATCAATCATCTGACAGTGGCCAAGGCCTACCAGGAACTGGTGGACGACGGCTTGCTGGAAAAGCGTAGGGGACTGGGCATGTTTGTCTTGAGTGGCGCTCGTGAAGCCTTGACCAACAACGAGCAGCAGAAATTTCTGGAAGAAGAGTTGCCGGCCTTTGCCGAGCGGGTGCGCAGCCTGGGCCTGGACATCGATACCGTGACCGATCGCCTCAAGTCACAGGGGGGTCATTCCTGATGGCCACGCTGATCAAGACGCACAACCTCAACAAGCGCTACGGCGACAAGGCTGCGGTTGACGGTGTCTCGCTCAATATTGAGTCCGGCAGCATTACCGGCCTGATCGGCCCCAACGGCGCCGGCAAGACCACCATGCTGCGGGCGCTGCTGGGGCTCAATGCCTGTGACGGCGATATCGAGATCATGGGCCTCGACCCGCGTGTGCAACGGACCAAACTCCAGGAGCAGGTCTGCTTCATTGCCGACACCGCGGTACTGCCGCGCTGGATGAAGGTTTCGCAGGTGCTGGACTACGTGGCGGGTGTGCACCCGCGCTTCTGCCTGGAGCAGGCAGAGGCGCTGCTGGGCCGCACCGAGGTCACCCTGGGCCACAAGGTCAAGGAGCTGTCCAAGGGCATGACCGTGCAGCTGCACCTGGCCATCGTCATGGCCATCGACGCGAAGCTGCTGGTCCTGGACGAACCGACCCTGGGTCTGGACATCCTGTTCCGCAAGCAGTTCTTCGAGCAGCTGCTGAACGACTACTACGACGACGAGCGCACCATCATCATCTCCACCCACCAGGTGGAGGAGGTAGAGAACATCCTCACCGATGCCATGTTCATGCGCAGCGGCAAGGTGGTACTCCACGAATCCATGGACTCGCTGGCGGAGCGGTTCTGCGAGGTGCATGTGGTCGGGGGCTCCGTGCAGGAGGCCCATCAACACGGGCCGATCAGCGAGCGCTCCATCCTCGGTGGCAAGGCCATGATATTTGAAGATGGGGACCGGGAGGCCCTGGCCGGATACGGCCAGCTGCATACGCCCTCGATATCCGATCTCTTCGTAGCAAAAATGTCGGAGGGGCAATGATATGGAACTCTCCAATCGCATGAAACTTTTTACGATGGTCAACCGCGAGATGCAGGAATTCCGCACCTCGCTGGTCTGGACCCCTATAGCGACGGCCGCTGGCCTGACGCTGCTCATGTTGATCAGCGTGGTCCTGGCCGGGCGCTTCGCCATGCTGGGCGACGACGTGATCCACATTTTCACGGGCGAGTCGGAAGGCGGCACCGTGAACCTGGAGCTCAGCGTCGGTGAGGATCCGGATACCGGCGAAGAAGACCTGCTGCTGAAGAAAATCGAGGACGAAGAGGCGGCCGAGCCTACTCAGTCGCTGACGATCACGGAGAATCCCGAAGACGTGGCCGAAGACGCCTGGAACTTCAGCGGCGAGTGGACGTTCTCCGCGCCCCGCCGCGAGAAGCGTTCACAGGGCGGTCTCGAGTACGACTCCATCAACCCGTTGTTCAACGGGCTGCACAGCATATTCCTGCTGATACTGTTCTTCGTCAGCATTAACTTCCTGTTGAGCAGCCTGTACGACGATCGCAAGGACCGCAGCATCCTGTTCTGGAAGTCCATGCCGGTGTCCGAGTGGGAGGAAGTGGCGTCGAAGCTGCTTGCCATCACCATCGTCGCGCCGGTGTTGTTCTTTGCCGTGTCGCTGCTCACCCAGGTCTTGTTCATGCTACTCGGCATGCTGATGGTCTGGCGTATGGACGGTTCGCCCGGCGAGTTTATCGGTGAGCTGCAGTTCGCCGCACTGGTGGGCAACCAGATGGGCGGTCTGCTGGTGTGGATGCTGTGGAGCCTGCCGGTGTATGGCTGGCTGATGCTGTGCTCCGCAGCGGCCAAGCGCTCCCCGTTCCTGCTGGCCATCGCGATTCCGCTGGGACTGGTGATTGGCGAGCGCATCCTGTTCGGCACACGCTATGTGCTCTACACGATCGGCAACCACCTGCCGCGCCTGGTCGATGGTGACGACGCCTCGTCCCTGGGCTTCTACGCCTACGGCCCGGTCTGGAGCGGCCTCGATTACATGGGCATGGTGCTCGGTGTTGCCACTGCGGCGCTGTTCCTCGCAGGTGCGGTCTGGCTCCGGCGCCACCGTTTCGAGATCTGATTGCAGTCGCCTTGGTCCGTTTCTGTAAATAGGTGATTGGCTGCCACGCTTTCATGGTTAGAATGAAAGCATGGCAGCTATCGACCATGTCTATCGCTACGCCCGTCCATCCGCGCTGAATGCCGCGGGTGACGGCTTCCAGCTGCAGATTGCAGCGGAACTCACCGAGCCCTCGGAAACCCGGTTCTTCGCCGGCGATTTACTGAACCCGCTCGCGACCGCGCGCGGCCTGCGAGCGGTTTCCGACCTGGTCGGTACACGATTCTATGTGCCTCCCAGCATGCTTGCCCGCATATTGCGGGAAGCCGATCCGGTTGCGACGGTCTCCCGCGACAAGCTTCACTTCGAAGGCTTCTCCGCCTGTTGCAGTACCTACATTCGTCATGACCTGGGCGAAGCGGCCTTTGCCGCCGAACACTTCAGCCCGGGTACAACCAACGTCGATTTCCAGGCCGACATGCGTGCCGCGCTGGCCACGGTGCGGGCCGCGACACCCCTACGCCTGGAGGTGAACAGGGAGTCTGTCGAGTTACACAAGGCCAGCGAATCCGTTGTCGAGCGAAAAGTGCCGCTGCCCACGCGGTGGATCAAGGGGTTTGCCGAAGTGCAGTCTCATCTGCGGGGGATGTCGGCCCGATTTACACTGTCGCGTGTGCAGGCACAGCGCTTTCTGCGTTCTCTGCCGCGCGGGAAAGCGGATCATGTGCAATGGGTGACGCCGTCGCCCCAGGGCGGCCGCCTGTCGGGACGTCAGTCCCCGGGCAGTGTGATGATCAGGGGTACCCAGCGGCTGCGCCTGCTGGAGAAGCTGGCAGGCGATGCCGAGTCGCTGGCAGTCTGGTACAACGAAGCCCAGGGTAGCAGTGCATGGGTGTTGGACTTTGGCGGCCAGAGCCTGTTGTTGGCGCTGAACTCGGAACCCTGGCGCGGCTTTTCCGGTGACGGCCAGCTGCTTTCGAGCGTTGGTGCGTCCGATAACAGCGCGTTGGCGCTGTTGAAAGCGCAGCTCAAATGGCAGAGCGTGCTGGATGCGAAACAGCTGTCACAGGATACCGGGCTGAACCATGAGGCTGTGGAGAACGCGCTGGCGTCGCTTGCGGCCCAGGGTTTGCTGGGTTTCGACCTGCAGGCGGGCGCATACTTCCATCGTGCGCTGCCCTTTGATCTATCACTGATTGAAAGGCTGAACCCCAGGCTGAAGAGCGCGGAAGAGCTGTATCGCAAAGGCGCAGTGAAAGTGCGTGTCGATGGAAGCTCGGTGTCAGCGGAAGTGCAGAGTGACGGCGTGACCCACCGGGTCATTCTCGGTGAATCCTGCAGTACCTGCACCTGCCCCTGGTACGCCAAACACCAGGGCGCGCGTGGGCCCTGTAAGCATGTTCTGGCGACGGAAATGGCGCTCGAAGAAACCTAATGAATGCAGGACACGACATGGACGTTCTGGCTCAGTTGATCGACACATCACCCAGGGAGGACTGCCTCGCCTTTTTTGCGGACAAGTCCGCCAAAGAGCGAAGGGAGCTTGCTCCCGCTGCAATGAAGCTCCTGAAGAACCTGGATGCGGACTGGCTTTCACAAGGGACAACGCATGATTACCGCGAACGGGAGGAGCGAATCCAGGTGTGTGTTCTTGCCACGGCAACTGCCAGCGAATTGATAAAGCTGGGTTGGCGGATGCTGCCCTGGGACGGTTTCATTCTCGACGTGGTCAAGGCACTCAAACCGGACTGGGTAGACGAGTGGCTGGAGTCGCTGGTCGAGCAGACGCCGCGCGCTTTCAACGACGTCAGGCTGCTCTACGAAGCGAACCTTTGCCAGAAGCCCACCGGAGATGGATACATTCTCGGCATGATCGATTGCCTACCTGACTGGAAGCAGTCACCGACAGCGCTCTGGGACAGCGGAATGACGCACGCCGACCGTATTCGTTCGCGCCCGGATATCAGGGATGAAGATATCTGGCGCCTTTTCGAGGTGGAAGGCGGCGGGGACCTGAGCCTGGCTACACACGAAAAATACATCGGTCGCAAAGGCTACTCCTGGTCGGCTGTGATGCTAGAACTAGCGTCCGATGGCACCCTGGATCGCGACCGTCTGCTGGACGAGAGCCTGCAGGCGCTGGCGCGTGATTTCGCCCAGTTCAGGGCCGGCTGGTTTTCCCGTTTCCACGAGGCGCTGGAGCCGACAATCGAGGAGCGTGCAGCGCGCTCCGACCGGTATCTACTTCTGTTAGGAAGCTCGATTCCGCCCACAGTATCCTTTTCGCTCAAGGCTGTTGTGGCATTGGACAAGGCGGGAAAACTGTCAGCAGTCGACTTGCTGGCGCATTTACCGCCGGTCCTGCAGGCGCGGGCCAAAGGCACGGTCAACACCGGACTGCGGTTGATCACAAACGCGGTCAAGCGCGAGCCCGATCTGTCGGGGCAGGGGGCGCGACTGGCCGTGGATGCGCTGATCCACGAGTCGGCTGACGTACAGAAAAAGGCGCTGGCCCTGATCGAATCCCTGGACGGCCTGCGCGATCCCGACACCCGGGCGGCCATGCAGGGGTATGCGGAGGGTATTGCCCCATCACTAAGAAAAACTTTTGAGGAGCTGGTGGGTGTAACGGAGGCGCGAGCGGAGCCAGTCTCCCCGGTTGCCGCGCCCGCCAAAGCGTCTGTCTCCGTGATTGAGCCAATCGCTACCTATACCGAGTTGAACCAGGAATTTTTGCGCCTGCTTGAAGACCCCAGTGATCCCCTCCAGGTGGAGAGGCTGCTGGATGGCCTGGCTCGGCTGGGCGCGACACGTCCACCGGACTTTGAAGAACTGATAGGTCCGCTGAAGAAACGTTCAGTCGCCCTGATAAAGCGCATGCCCGATGACCAGTTCCAGTTCCAGCTCGCTCGCCTTGCCAGTCGCTTTGCCGGTAATGATCCGCTCGAGGAGGAGCATAAGATTCGATTCCCGCTCTATGGAATGGGCAACTACTCACCTCTCAAGGAAAATACTCGCCAGACTTTTGAAGCCGTATTTGCCCGGCGTGGCGAGGAACTGCTCTCTCGCATAGAAGCGGGGCTCGACCTGCCACTGTTGAGCGCGCCGACCGATAGTCGGGGCTTCGTCGACGCTGGCACCCTGGTGGCGCGGTATATGCGTTACAAGCACAGTGGTATCACGCCTTCACCCACCGATATGGTGCTTGCCTTTTTGCGCCTCGCGCCAGATGCGCGAGAAGAGGCGGCCAGGGCTCTCGATCCCAGGGACGAGTACCAGGCTGCGATGGCCTTCGCCCTCGGCGCGGATGTGCCCGTCGGCTCGATAGACTGGCTGTGGGTGGCGGCCGCCGCGGCAAGACTGCCCAGGATCGATCACGAGGAGATTGCCAGAAAGCACGGCCACGGCTGTCCCGATGCCGGTAGCGGTGCGACATACCAGCTGCAGTGGAAGGGCAACGAGCGCTACTCTCGCCTCAACATTGTGGTTGAGCCGCAGCTGACCGGCGCGATCCCCGAGACTTTTCTTACCAGTACCTTCCATGCGACCACGGCGGATGACAAGGCTTATGGCAGTGTCTGTGGCCTGCACGTCAATATGGTCCGGTGGAGTGCCACAGTCTGGCCACTCAACCCGCAGGCATTTTTCTCTCAGGGCATGGAGGTATTCGATCACAGCCAGATCCTGACGAATTCGCCCTATGTCGGTTTTATCGAACCCATGCTCCAGCAGCATATTGTCCCCGATAACATGGGTGCGCTGCTGCTCGCCCTTGGGATTGGAAGCAGCGACCCGGCGGTAAAAACCGTAGCGCTCGATGCCGCTATCGCCGCAATTGAACAGGATCGGCTGGCCGTCGAGCAGTTGTGCAAGGCCCTGGGGCAGCTGATCCCGGCGCGGGGCTTTATCCCGGTAGGACGATGGACGAAGTCACTGGGCGAACTGAGTGAAATTTCAGGAAAGCATGCAGCTTTTGTCCGTGACACAATCGCGGGCGCGCTCAGGCACGATCCAGCCGAGCCGCCCCGGGACATCGGCGGCCTGGTCGAGCTGCTGTACGAATTGACGGTCGCTACCGGGGAGCCCCTGCAAGATGCCGGGGCGATCGAATACCTCCAGGGTGTCACAGCTGGCGGCAAACTCAAGCGCTTCGCCGGCAAACTGCTGGCTGAGGCAGAGGCCTGATCTGAAATGTCATGGCCGATAGGGATTTTCGGCCATTGAGTCACCCCACACCCTCGTCAATACTGCCTCCCTGGACCCCAGGGAGGCTTTTCCTTGCCTGAACTTCTGCGCCAGTCTTTCGAACTTGGCTATACCTACACGCGCTCCACCGGCCCCGTGGTCGGGCGTTTCCTGACAGGACTGCGGGACGGCAAAATCGTCGGCACCCGCGGCGATGACGGCACGGTGTACGTGCCGCCCATGGAGTTCGACCCGGTGACCGCCAGCGCCTTGACGGAATTTGTCGACGTGGCGGACCGCGGTGAGATTGTCACCTGGTGCTGGGTCACGGAGCCACGGGATAGCCACCCCTTCGACCGGCCCTTTGCCTGGGCCATGATCCGCCTGGACGGCGCGGACGTGCCGATGGTCCACGCGGTCGATTGCGCCCGCGACGAGATCGCCACCGGTATGCGGGTGCAGGCCCGCTGGGCAGAGGAGCGTATCGGCTTTATCACTGACATCGAATGCTTCGAGAAAGAGGGTGGCGCATGAGTGACGAAGACATCACCGCCATCGAGGCGCCGGTCTACATGACCTATAACTTCACCGCCGGCGAGGCCACCACCCGCTTTCTCAACCAGGTGAAGGAAGGCCGCCTGGTCGGGCAGCGCTGCCCGGGCTGCGGCAATGTCTACGTACCGCCGCGGGGCGCCTGCGCCGCCTGCGGGGTAGCGACCGACGAGGAAGTCGAAGTATCCGACAAGGCGACCGTGCAGTCCTTCACCATCGTCTGGATTCCCATCCCCAACAATCCCATCCAGCCGCCCTACGTGGTGGCCAACCTCGTCGCCGACGGGGCGAACATCTCCTTTATTCACCTGATGAGCGAATGCGACAACGACCAGGTGCACATCGGCCAGCGGGTGCAGGCGGTGTGGAAGCCCGAGGAGGAGTGGGGCTACGCCATGGACAACATCCGCTACTTCCGGCCCATCGATGAACCGGACGTGCCCATCGAGCAGATCGGCAGGGTGCCCGTGGAAGGCCCTGGGGGAGAGAGCTGATGCGCGACATTGCCATTGTGTCTTTCGCCCAGTCCGATTGCCTGCGCGATGCCGGCGCCCGCAACGAGGTGGAGCTGATCATCCCCGTAATACGGGAAGCCCTGGGCGCGGTGGGACTCAAGAACAGCCAGGACGTGGACTTCACCTGCTCCGGCAGCTGTGACTACCAGCAGGGCGCGGCGTTTGCCTTTGTGCTGGGCGTCGACGCCCTGGGCGCGGTGCCGCCGATCAAGGAATCCCACGTGGAAATGGACGCGGCCTGGGCCCTGTACGAATCCATGCTGAAGATTCGCATGGGCCAGGCGGACTCCGCGCTGGTCTACGGGTTCGGAAAATCCTCGCCCGGGGAGCTGCCCACGGTGCTGTCCCAGCAGCTCGACCCTTACTACCTGGCGCCCCTGTGGGTGGACACGGTCAGCCTCGCGGCCATGCAGGCCAGGGTGATGCTGGACCGCGGCCTGATCACTGAAGCCGACATGGCAGACGTCGTCGCGCGTTCCCGGGCCAACGCGGCTGCCAATAATCCCCACGCCCAGCTGGCGGGCGAGTCCTCTGTCGACACGCTGCTGGCGGAACCCGAATTTGTCGCACCGCTGCGTCGCCACGACTGCTGCCCGATCTCTGACGGCGCTTCCGCCATGGTCATCTGCAGCGTGGACAAGGCAAAGGAAATGGGCGTGCCCTACGCGCTGATCAGCGGCATTGACCACCGCATGGAAACCCACAATCTCGGCGCCCGTGACCTGACCCGCTCGGTGTCCACGGAACTGGCCGCGGCCGCCGCCGGTGTCGGCGACGGTCCGGTGGAGGTGGCGGAACTGTATGCGCCTTTCAGCCACCAGTTGCTGATCTTGCAGAAGGCCCTGGCCTTGGGAGACGCCACGGACGTCAACCCTTCGGGCGGCGTGCTCGCGGGTAACCTGATGATGGCCTCAGGCCTCTCCCGCATCGGCGAGGTTGCCACGCGCATTATGGCGGGCGATATCAAGCGCGGTGTGGCCCACGCCACCAGCGGCCCCTGCCTGCAACACAACCTTGTCGCCGTACTGGAGGCCGCCTGATGGCACAGCTCGCAGCCGTGGCCGGCGTCGGCCAGACCCATTACAAGACGCGCCGGGGCGATGTCTCTATCGCCGGCCTGGTGCACGAGGCCGCCCGCAATGCCCTGGACGATGCAGGTCTGGGCTGGGACGCCATCGAGGCGGTGATCATCGGCAAGGCGCCGGATATGTTCGAAGGCGTCATCATGCCCGAGATCTACCTGGCGGATGCCCTGGGATGCAACGGCAAGCCCATGCTGCGGGTTCACACCGCGGGATCCGTGGGCGGTTCCACGGCGCTGGTCGCGGCCTCCCATATCCAGAGCGGCATGTTCCGCCGGGTGCTGACGGTCACGTTCGAAAAACAGTCGGAATCCAACGCCATGTGGGCGCTGTCCAATCCGCAGCCGTTTTCGCCACACCTGAATGCGGGGGCGGGAGGCTATTTTGCGCCTATCATGCGCGAGTACATGCGACGCTCAGGCGCGCCCTGGGATACCGGTATCAAGGTGGCGGTGAAGGACCGCCTGCACGGCGCCAGGAACCCGCTGGCCCACCTGCAGATGCCCGAGATCACCATGAAGGAAGTGGAGGAGTCGCCCATGCTGTGGGACCCGATCCGCTTCCTGGAAAGCTGCCCCTCGTCTGACGGCGCCTGCGCCATGGTGCTCTGCGACGAGGGTCTTGCCAAGGACAGCCCCAAACCGCCGGTGTGGATTCGCGGCTGTGCCATGCGCTCGGAACCCACCATGTACGCCGGCCGTGAGGAAGTCAGTCCCCAGGCCGGGCGCGACTGTGCGGCGGACGTCTACGCCCAGGCGGGCATACGCGATCCGCGCAAGGACCTGGATATGGCGGAAGTCTACGTGCCGTTTTCCTGGTACGAGCCCATGTGGCTGGAGAACCTCGGCTTTGCGGAAGAGGGCAAGGGCTGGGAGCTGACCATGTCCGGGGCCACGTCCCTGGATGAGGGGGGTGACATTCCCTGGAACTGCTCTGGTGGTGTGCTCTGCTCAAACCCGATTGGCGCCTCCGGCATGATTCGCTTTGCCGAGGCAGCCCGCCAGGTGCGGGGCGACGCCGGCGAGCACCAGGTGGACGGCGCCCGCACCGCCCTGGGCCATGCCTACGGCGGCGGCGCCCAGTTCTACGCCATGTGGGTCGTGAGTTCCGAGAAACCATGACGTCATCGTCCGAAGGGACGTCATCCCCCGAAGGGACGTCATCCCCGCGAAGGCGGGGATCCATCTTCGGGTCACAATGGATTCCCGCCTTCGCGGGAATGACGGGGAGACGCGGGAATGACGGGAATACGCGGGAATGACGGGAATACGCGGGAATGACGGGAATACGCGTGAATGACGGGATAGCACTATGAAGAAAGCATTCAACCTGGCAGACATGTTCGAGATGGTGGCAGACGCGGTGCCTGACCGCCAGGCGCTGATCTGCGGCGACGCGCGCGCCAGCTACCAGCAGCTCGAGCAGCGCGCCAACCGGCTGGCCCATGTGCTGGCGGAGGCGGGCGTGGCGGCCGGCGATCACGTCGGGTTGTACCTCTATAACTGCAACGAATACGTGGAAAGCATGCTCGCCTGCTTCAAGCTGCGGGCGGTGCCGGTCAACGTCAATTACCGGTATGTCGAGGAGGAGCTCGACTACCTGTTCAATAACGCGGACCTCGTGGGCTGTATCCATCACCGGGAGTTCGCGCCGCTGATCGCGTCGGTCAATGCGCCGAAACTCAAGGTGCTGGTGGCGGTAGAGGACGGCAGTGACGGCGCCCACAGTTCCCTGGAGTACGAGACCGTGTTGGCAGGGCAGTCCGGCCAGCGGGACTTCGGGGCGCGGGAAGACGATGACCTCTTCCTGCTCTATACCGGCGGCACCACGGGCATGCCCAAGGGCGTGATGTGGCCCCACAAAAACCTGTTTTTCGCGGCCCTTGGGGGTGGCGGATGGTTCCACCCAGACGGGCCGATCACCGAGCCCGAGCAGATCGCCGGGCGTATCGGCGACTTCCCCATTGTCGGCATGGCGCTGGCGCCGCTGATGCACGGAGCCTGCTGGTGGTATGCCTGCATCCAGCTGCTCGCCGGGAATACCCTGGTGCTGAACCCGAACCGCTCGCTGGTGGGCGAGCAGGTCTGGGAGATCGTCGAGAAAGAAAAGGTGAATTCCCTGACCATTGTCGGCGATGCCATGGCCATTCCGCTGCTGGATGCGCTGGATGCCAATCCCGATCGCTGGGACCTGAGCGCGATCTTCAATATCGGCTCCGGCGGTGCGGTTTTTTCCGTCTCCAAGCAGGAAGCCTTCAAGAAACACTTCCCCAACTGTTTTATCACCAATTCCTTTGGCTCCTCCGAGTCCGGCAACATGGGCTTCGACTCCGGTGAGAAGAAAGGCGAGGAAAAGGGTTTGGGGAATGTGCAGCGCTCCGACTTCATGGATGTGATCGCCGGTGGCGACGGTGAACCCCACCATCACGCGGTGGCCGGGGAGATGGGCATCTTCTCCCGCTCGGGCTACATCCCCGTGGGCTACTACAACGAGCCGGAGAAAACCGCCGAAACGTTTGTGCAGGTGGAGGGCAAGACCTGGCTCCTGACCGGCGACGCGGCGCGCCTGGAAGAAGACGGTTCCATCACTGTGTTCGGGCGCGGCTCCAACTGCATCAACTCCGGCGGCGAGAAAATTTACCCGGAAGAAGTGGAAGAGGCCCTGAAGACCCACCCGGCGGTGTACGACTGCCTGGTGGTGGACACGCCGGACGACCGCTTCGGCAGCAAGGTCACGGCGGTGGTCGCCCTGCGGGAAGGCTTTGAGCTAAGCCTCGAATCCCTGCAGGAGGAGGCGCGCCACCACGTGGCGGGCTACAAACTGCCCCGAGAGCTGCACCTGGTCGACGATATCCCCCGGACACCCAGCGGTAAGCCGATCTACCCGAAGGCCCGCGAACTGGCCCTGTCCGGGCAGTACCTGACGAGCTGAAGGAGAGCCCCATGGCAGAGCTGGATATCAGCACGAAGAACTGCATCGTCGAACAGGATGGCCATGTCCTGACGGTTACGCTCAATCGGCCGGAAGCCAAGAACGCCTTTACCCCGGAAATGCTTTTGGGCATGTACCGGGCCTGGCGCCTGCTGGACGAAGACGACGACCTGTACTGCGCGGTTCTCACCGCCAACGGTGACACCTTCTGCGCGGGCATGGACCTGAAAGCCGGCGCCGACGGCAACCAGCAGGCCACCGATGAGTTCATGGCACTGATGGCAGAGGTGCCCAATGTGCACTGGCAGGCACTGCTGCGGGACAACCGGCCCTGCAAGCCCATTGTGCTGGCCGCGGAGGGTTACGCCCTGGCGGGAGGCACCGAGATTCTGCAGGGGACCGATATTCGCATCGCCGCGGAGGATGCCACCTTTGGAGTGACGGAAGTGGCCCGCGGCCTGTACCCCATGTCGGGGTCCACGATTCGCCTGCGGCGCCAGATTCCCTACTGCCTGGCCGCCGAGATGCTGCTGCTGGGTGAACATATCACGGCCCAGCATGCCCTGGATTTCGGGCTGGTCAACCGTGTGGTGCCCAAGGGTGAGACGCTGGCAGTCGCCAGGGAGGTCGCAGAGCGTATCTGCGAGAACGGCCCGCTGGCGGTGAAGGCGGTGACCCGTTCCCTGCGCGAACACCAGGAGTGCATGCACGAGGACGAGGCCATGGCGGCGTCGGACGAGCTGGCCAATCCGGTATTCGCTTCCGCCGATGCGAAAGAAGGCATGCGGGCCTTCAAGGAAAAGCGCAAGGCGGTGTTCAAGGGCGAGTAGCGGCGCGTTACCATAGGCGCCGCATTCACCCAGAGCCCCGACACATGACCGAAGCACTCCAGCAAGACTCCATCGATACCGGCACGGTATTCCGCGACATCGTCCAGCGCCGCAAGTCCACCCGCGGCTTCAAGCCCGACCCGGTACCCCAGGCGGTGCTCGACCAGGTATTCGGCACGGCATTGCGCGCGCCCTCCAACTGCAATACCCAGCCCTGGCAGACCCACATCGCCTCCGGCGAGAAGCTGGAGCAGCTTCGCAAGATCATGCCGGAAGCCTTTATGAAGGGTGAGTTCACCATGGACTTTCCCTACGACGGCAAGTACGAGGGCGTCTACAAGGATCGCCAGTACGCTTCCGCCGAGGCGCTCTACAGTGCCATGGGCATTGCCCGGGAAGAAAAGGACAAGCGGAACGTTGCCTTCATGCGCAATTTCACCTGTTTCGACGCGCCGCACGTGGCCTTTCTGTTCCTGCCGGAGCCCTTCGGCATTCGCGAGGCCTGCGACCTGGGCATGTACGCCCAGACCCTGATGCTGTCCATGGTGGCCCACGGCCTGGCGAGCTGCCCGCAGACGGCGCTGAGCTTTATGGCGGGCCAGATCCGCGAGGTGCTGGACATCGACCCCAGCAACCGGCTCATGTTCGGCTTGTCCTTCGGTTACGAGGACGAATCCCACCCGGCCAACGGCTGCCAGACCGATCGCGGCAGCCTGGCGGATATGACTCACTACCACAGCTGAATGTCGGACTTCCTGCTCAGCGAGGACCGCGATCACGTCCGCCTGCTCCGGCTGAACCGGCCCGAGAAGAAGAACGCCATCAACAACGAGATGTGGCGCGCGCTGGGCGCAGCTTTTGACGCCGCGGACAAGGACCCGCAGGTGCGCTGCCTGGTATTGGCCGGGGAGGGCGACAACTTTTCCGCCGGCGTGGACCTGGCCAGCTTTGGCGAAAACCCGGAAGGCGAGCATCCTTTTGGCGCCTGCGCCCGGGCGGTGGCGGCTTTCGGCAAACCCTGGATCGGTGCGGCCCGGGGCGTGTCTGTTGGCGGCGGCGCCACGATCCTGTTTCACGCGGATATCTGCTACGTGGGCGAGAGCCTGCGCATGCGCCTGCCCTTCGCGGCGCTGGGGCTGCCGCCTGAGTTCGCCTCCAGCTACATGCTGCAGGCCAACATCGGCGCGCAGCAGGCGGCGGAGCTGTTCTACACAGCGGAGTGGATCGATGCGGCGCGCGCAGTGGACTGCGGCATCGCGGCGCGCGCTTATCCCGATGACGCGCTGCTGGAAGCCGCCCTGGAGAAAGCCGCGGAGATTGCCCAGTGGCCGGTGAGCGCACTGAAAGAGATCAAGGCGACGCTCAGGCTCCCGCACCGACAGCACATCGATGCCGCTTTCGAACTGGAGGATGCGGCCATGGCGCGCCAGGCGGGCTCGCCGGACAACATCGAAGCGCTGACCGCCTTCATGGAAAAGCGCAAGCCGCGCTTCGACTGATTACTTCAGGGTGGGGTGGAAGTACTCCGCCTCGTCGACGCCTTCGCCAAACAGCTCCTCGCCCAGCGCAGCCATGTCCCAGGAGATCCATTTCTCCGGCACCAGCTTGACCACCAGGTCTGACATGTCGATAAACGCTGGCCCGATGGCCGGGTGGTCCAGAGCGGCCTGGGTAAGGTACTTGGCATTGACCCGGTGCGCGAGCGGTGCGGCCGCCTCGCCGGTCAGCAGCTCGGCTTTTCCGGATGCGCTCATGCCCGATTCCCTGCCGTCCTCTCGGGATTCGATGCACAGGGCCATGCGTGGATCCCTGGCCAGGTTCTTGCCCTTGGAGGCCCGCTGGCTGGTGGCAATATAGAGTGCGCCGTCCTCCCACAGGTACCACACCGCGGTGACGTGGGGCATGCCGTCCTCGCTGAAAGTGGTGAGCGTAGCAATGCGCCGTTCGTCCAGCAGGTGCGCGAGTGATTCATTGAAAGCCATTTATCCCTCCGTGATCAGGCGTCCGTACATGCGCCGCAGGTTGCGGTGCCGATAGCGAAATACCAGGGGAAATATCTTTTCGAACAGCGGCGTCAGGACGGTCGCGCGCGGCGAGAACTCGACCCTATCGGTGATGCGCGCCCCGCCCGGCAGCGGCGTTATCTCCCGCCGGTGGGACCAGAATGCCTGGGTCAGCATGGTGGAGCGCTCCTGGAAGTAGCGTCCGGGTTCAAGCTCGGTGAAGCGCAGGTCGTCGTAGTCGACCGGCAGCACCCCACCGAGGAGGATCCAGCTCCGAAAGCCGATACTGCTGGGCGTCCAGCCCTCGGTGACATCTTCCATTCCCGGCGGGAAGCGCATCTGCAGCAGGGGCCGGAATTCGGCGTTGATGTCCACGGGGGATACCGCGTGGCGCCACAGCGCCTCCGCGGAGACGGCGAGTTCAGAGCTGATGGAAAACTGTTCGGACATGGATTGCCTCGATCTGTATCCTCGACTAGATTGCCCCGTACGCGGGTGTAGTTCAATGGATAATCCAGAGCACCCGGGCTGCAACCGCGAAGATGACCAGCGACAATGAATGACGACCATCCCCCGGTCCGCATCGACCCTGAGCGCGGCTCCGCCGCCGGCGGGCTCAGCTCCGCCGAAGCCGCCCGTCTTCTCGACCAGCACGGCCCCAATCAGTTACCTCCAGCGGAGCGAGTCGCCGCCTGGGTGCGGGTAGCCCGCCAGCTCCAGAGTCCCATCATCTATATCCTCCTGTTTGCGCTTGCCCTCGACGTGGTGATCTGGGTCATCGAGGGTGCGAAAGGCTGGCCCATCGAGTCCCTGGCGATTCTCCTCATCCTGGCCTTCAACACGGTAATGGGCGTCTGGCAGGAGTACCGGGCGGAAGATGCCTTGTCGCGATTGCGGGCGCTGGCGGCCCCGAAAGTCTGGGTGCGCCGGGACGGAGACCTTGTGCAGATTCCGGCATCCCAGCTGGTGCCGGGAGACCTTGCCCGGGTGGCGGCGGGGGACCGCATTCCCGCCGACGGCGTGCTCGAGGGCGAGCAGGGTCTGCTGGTTGACGAGTCTGTGCTCACCGGTGAATCGGTGGCGGTGGACCGCGCGGTCGGCGAGGAGGTGTTCTCGGGAACACTTTCCGTGCGGGGCCTGGGTTGGCTCACCGTGACGCGAACAGGACCTGCATCAGCGATGGGGCAGATTGCCGGCATGCTGGCCTCGGTCGAGGCCGAGACCACGCCGCTCGAGCGGCGCATGACGCACTTCGGACACCGGATCGCCCAGTGGGTTGCTGCCCTGGCCGTCATGCTCGTGGTGGCGGGCGTCGGGATCGATGGCATCGAGCGCATCGATGAAGCCCTCCTGTTTGCCGTGGCAGTGGCTGTCGCGGTGGTACCCGAGGGGCTTCCAGCCGTCCTCACTCTTACACTGGCGTTGGGCACCGAGCGAATGGCTTCCCGTCGGGCCGTGGTGCGGCGTCTGTCCTCGGTCGAGGCCCTGGGCTCGGTCACCGTGGTGGCCACAGACAAGACCGGGACCCTCACGGAAAACAGTATGACGGTCCGGTCCCTGGACGCCACGGATCCCGGGCGCGCGCTGCTGGCGATGGTGCTGGCGGCCGAGGCAGAGCCCGACGGGGGATCGGGCGATCCTATCGAGATCGGTCTATACCGGTATGCCGCTGAACAGGGTCTCGATCCCGCTGAAACCCGTTCCCGGTACAAGCGAATTTCTGAGCGCCCCTTCGACTCGGAGTGGAAGTTCATGCGGGTGACCGTTCACGACGAGGCCGGTGAGGTGTTTTCCTACCTCAAGGGTGCCCCGGAAGTGCTGCTCGCTCGCAGTCGCCTGTCACCGGATGAACGAGAGAGATGGGCCGGCCAGATCGAATCTTTGGCGGCCGCCGGAAACCGGGTGCTGGCCCTGGCCTGGGCGCCAGGCGAAGGCGAGACCGAGGTGCAGTGGCTGGGCCTGGTGGGCCTCTGGGATCCCCCGAGGGAGGAGGTGCCCCCGGCCATCGGAGACACGCAGCAAGCCGGCATCCGGGTCCTGATGATCACCGGCGATCACCCTGCGACGGCGCGGGCCATCGCCCAGGACGTCGGCATCGAGGCCGCCGAGGTCATGACCGGCGCCGAGCTTGAAAACCTGGATCGCACCGCCCTCGCCGAGCGCGTGGGCAGTGTGAACGTGTTCGCTCGGGTCAGTCCCCAGCACAAGTTGGCATTGGTCGAGGCGTTACAGTCAAACGGCGAGATCGTCGCCATGACCGGAGACGGGGTCAATGACGCGCCGGCGCTGAAGCGGGCGGATATCGGTGTCGCCATGGGCCAGCGGGGCAGCGATGTGACGAGGGAAGTCGCGGACCTGGTCCTGCTCGACGACAACTTTGCCACCATTACCGCTGCGGTCGAGGAAGGGCGCAGCATTTACGCGAACATTCTCAAGTTTATTCGCTTCCTGTTCTCCACCAATGTTGCCCTGACCCTGCTGGTGGCCGTCGGCGTGACGGGAGCCGCGCTGCTGGACATGCGCGATGAAGGCGGCAACCTGCTGGTGCCGCTGCTGGCGGTGCAGCTGCTGTGGATCAACGTCTTGGCCGATGGCCCGCCTGCGCTGGCGCTGGGACTCGATCGCAATCCCGGCGTGCTCGCCCAGCAGCCCCGACCGCCCGGCGCGCCACTTCTCTCCCGCGCGGATATCCGGTTCATCCTCGTGACGGGGGGTATCAAGGCAGCACTGGGGCTCGCCCTGTTCTTTACATTGCCGGCTGTTGGATACCTTGGGACAGTGACACTGACAGCGGTGTTCGTCTATGAGTCCCTGGCACAGCTGGCCTTTGCCTACCCGGCGCGCAGGCTCACCGGGGCAGTCGTCCCCAACCGCGTGCTCAACGTCATCGTGGCCTTCAGCGTGGTGCTGTCGATCCTCACGTTCACGCTGGCGCCGCTGCGGACGCTGCTGGGCCTGGCGCCGCTCACGCTGCCGGTGATCGCAGCCGTATTCTGCGCACTGCTGGTGACGGCGCTGGGTGCTGAGCTCTGGTCGCGGCGTGCGCCCTGACTGCCGTCAACCTTTGCCGTAGAGGTCAACCTGCAGGCTTGATATCGCGTGCACCAGGGCGTTTGGCGCGATTTTCTGCTTTCCCGTCCAGGTGATATTGGGAAAGCGATCAAAGATGCGTTCATACGCGATTTCCAGCTGCATTTTTGCCACGCGGAAGCCAAGGCACTTGTGCACTCCGTGACCGAACGCGACATGCTTGCTCACATTCGGGCGATGCATGTCGAACACGTCGGGGTTCGGGAAAACATCCGGATCGCGATTCCCCGCGCCATACCAGAGCACCACCTTTTCATCCCTGGCAATCTTCTGGCCTTGCAGCTCGGTATCTGCGGTGGCGGTTCTGCGCATATGAATCACCGGGGATATCATACGCAGTGCCTCATCTGACATCCGGGGTATGAGGGCCGGGTCTTCCAGCAGCATGGCGCGCTGTTCGGGGAACTCGGTCATCAGTCGCAGGGTGCCGGAGAGTGAGTTTCGCGTTGTGTCGTTCCCCGCAAAAATGATGAGCAACCAGGATCCGTCCAGGTATTCCTGGGGTAGGAGTTCTCCCTCCATGGTGGACTGGGCGATGGCGGTCAGCAGGTCGTCGCGCGGCCTTTGCCGGCGATCCGCCATCACGCGCTCGCCATAGGCGAACATATCGTTCACCACGGACTTGAAGCGCAGCGGCAACAGCGGGGCTGAGAAAAAGGTTTGCCAGGGATTGGTCAGGTACTGGGATGCCATTTCCAGGTAGTGCATCCAGTGAACGACCTTTGGCCGGTCTTCTTCATCAATACCCAGCATTTCACAGAGCGTGAAAAGCGGCAGCTGCTCGGCAAACACCTTCACAAAATCGACAACGGGGCCGCGCCGCTCCATATCATCCAGGAGCGCGTCGACTTTGCGTGCAACCTTTTCACGCAGTGTGGCGATGTATTCAGGTGGCAGGAAAAATTTCTTCTGCTGCAATCGCATCTCGAGATGCCGCTGCGCATCAAGATTGATGAGTGAGTTGAAGGAGGCGAGCATCAACTTTTCCGGCTTCCAATGCTCTCGCGCCGGAACGCTCAGGTTGATGCTGCCGCGCTCTGAAGAAAAAACATCCGGCGCCAGCTCCACCTTTCGAATATCATCGTAGCGGGTAACAGACCAGAACCCGGACAGCTCCTCGCGGGCGGGTGACCACATGACGGGGGCGGTCTCCCGCATGAGTTTGTAAAGCTCGAACGGATGGCCGCTCGTCCAGGATGATGGGTTCCATAGCGCGAAGTCCGTGTAGGACGGGTAGACCGCATCATAGACAGGGTCCTGGGCGCCTTTATCAATCAGGATGTCGTCACTGGCCAGTCGCACAAACAGTCTCCATTACCATTTCACGCTGCAATGATAACGAAATCAGGGTCATCGAGTATGCGCCGCAACCGTTTCTCTATCACAGTTCAATAGATGGGTGGCGGGAGAGGCTGTAGAATGATCAGCATGCGGGTGTAGTTCAATGGTAGAACCGGAGCTTCCCAAGCTTCTAACGTGGGTTCGATTCCCATCACCCGCTCCAAATTCCTCCCGACCGCATGAGTCGTAAGCGAGCACCGTGGCAGTCGTTTCCGAGCAATACAATTTCCTGTTCCTGCTGTCTCCCGGCACCGGCAGCACCGCCACCGCGCGAGCGCTGGTGGACTCGGGGATTGGAGAATACTGCCCCGAAGGTGATGTCCGGATGGGGCCGGGGGAAGATGGCCTGGTGGATGGCAAGCACACGACCTACCGGGATTTCGAGCGCTGGAACCTGCTGCCGCGGCCACTGGACGAATACCAGGTGGTGACCACCACCCGCAACCCGTTTGATTTCTGGGTGACCGCCTACATCCGCAAGCGGGATCGTTGGAGCAAACAGCTCGACAATCCCGACAGCCACCTGTTCAAGAAACAGAGTGACATCGACGGGGTGCGCCTGGCCACTCAGCTGAGCTTTTCGGAATGGATGCAGCAGCACTGGGCGGCATTCCCTGACGATCATGCCGAGATGCTGCATTCGGAATTCGGCCACCACGCTGACTACTTTCTGCGCTTTGAAGCCATGGACGAGACTTTTGCGGAGTGGATGAAAGAGCGGGGTGTTGAGTCACCGCCTGCACTGGCCAGGGAAAACGTCACCGAGCGCGACTCCGACTACCGCCAGTACTACGATGAGGCGACGCGGCAGCTGCTGGAGCGCGTCTATAGGTTCTACCTAAAGCGTTTCAACTACGCCTTCGACTAGTTTCCCGTTTCCGCCACGCCAGTGAGTCGTTTGGCGTCTACACTTGGGGCTACCCACAAACGGAGAAAGTCCCATGATCGGCTACGTCACCCTTGGCACCAACGATATTGAAAAGGCCTGCGCCTTCTACGACGCGCTCATGGCCACGATCGGCTGCGCCCGCGTGCTGGAGGACGACAGCTTCGTCGCCTGGGGCACGTCGCTGGAGGAGCCCTGCTTGTCGGTGATCAAGCCCGCCGACGGCAATCCGGCTACGGTCGGCAACGGGGTGATGGTGGCGCTGCGGATGGAATCCACCGACATGGTGGACCAGTTCTACAAAAAGGCGTTGGAGCTCGGTGCAACCGACGAAGGCCCTGCCGGCCCGCGCGGGGAGGGCTTCTACGCGGGCTACTTCCGCGACCCGGATGGGAATAAACTCAATGCGTTCGTCATGGGTTAGATCCTGGTGCCCGCCGCAGCAACAAAGCTGAACACTTTCGCGATGTGACCGCGTGACCGGCCGGTTTCCTGCCGGAGATCAATCTATTCCCCGCTGAGGCCTACTACACTGGCCTCATGATCTGTTGGTCCGCGCAGCAACTTGGTGAGTTTGTGCAGCTTTTGCACAGCGAATCCTACGACGTGATAGGCCCCGTCATACGTGACGGGGCGGTGGTCTACGATGCCATGGACGCGCTGCCGGTCGGTTATGGGGATGAGCAGGAAGCGGGCCACTACCGCCTGACCCGGCGGGACGATGAAACCCGGTTCGGATACAACCTGGGTCCGTCCACCTGGAAACAGTTCCTGTTTCCACCGAATGAAACCTTATTTACCGTCAGGACCGACCTGATCGCCCCGGCTTCACCTGCGGCCGTAAAGCGGGCCTTTATCGGGGTTCGCGCCTGTGAGCTGGCGGCCATCCAGGTGCAGGACCGGGTGTTCCTGGGCGGGCAGTACCAGGAGCAGCGATACCAGCAGCGCCGGCAGGAGGTGCTGATTGTGGCCGTGAACTGCTCCCAGGCCGCAGCAACCTGTTTTTGCACCGCGAATGACGATGGGCCCGCCGTCAGGGAGGGCGCGGACCTGGTGCTTACCGAGGTCAATCCACAGGCACCCTGGTACCTGGTGGAGGCGCACAGTGAGTCGGCGCAGCAGCTGGTGGAGAGAGTAGGAGGCGAGCCCGCGACCGAGGACCAGCAGCGCCAGGCAGAGGCCGCCGTCGCCAAGGCCGCCGGACAAATCCAGCGCCAGCTGCCCCGGGAGGGCCTGAGGGACGCACTGTTCGATGCCCTCGAGCACCCGCACTGGAGCGACGTGGCGGAACGCTGCCTGAGCTGTGGGAACTGCACCCAGGTGTGTCCGACCTGCTTCTGCTCTACCACCCGTGAGACGGTCGACCTGCTGTCCGACGAGATATCCCATGATCGCGTCTGGGACTCCTGCTTTACCGAAATGCACTCCTACACCACCGGTGGACCCATCCACCACAAGATTCGATCCCGCTACCGGCAGTGGCTGACCCACAAGCTGGCGAGCTGGGAAGACCAGTTCGATGTGTCGGGTTGCACCGGCTGCGGCCGCTGCATCAGCTGGTGCCCGGTGGGGATAGACCTCACCGAGGAAGTCGAGATCCTGAGGAAACGCCAATGAAAACTATCGCGGATGAACTGAGCGAGCACCCGTTCTTCGAGGGCCTCGATCCGGGCACCATCGACCTGATCGCCGGGTGTGGGATGAATGCCGTCTACAAGCCGGAAGAATTGCTGGCCAGGGAGGGCAGCAGTGCCGATGAGCTGTTCGTGGTTCGCAAGGGCAGGGTGGCCCTGGTCATGCACTCCAGCGAGCGCGGCACCCTCCAGGTGGAAACCCTGGATGCCGGCGACATTCTCGGCTGGTCATTCCTGGTGCCGCCCTATCGCTGGCCGGTGGAGGCGCGGGCGGTACAGACGGTCCACACCATTCGCATGGACGGCAAGTGCCTGCGCGACAAATGCAACGCCGATCCCGTGCTCGGCTATGAACTGATGCGGCGTTTCGCCGCGCTCATCGCCGGGCGCCTCAATGCCACCCGGCTCCAGATGCTCGATCTCTATGGACAGCTCGACCTGTGAGCGACGCGCTCCTACCCATTCTCTGTGATATCAATGCCCGCCAGCAGGACACGGCGGACACGTTTACGCTGGATATCAAACCGCCGCCGGACTATGCCGGGTTCCAGCCCGGACAGTTCAACATGCTCTACGTGCCCGGGGTGGGTGAGGCGGCCATTTCAATCAGCGGCGACCCGGAGGACGCGTTCAGACTGGTCCATACCATTCGCGCCGTCGGCGATGTCACGCGGCGGCTGCAGATGAAGGATGACCGCGCCAGCGTCGGTCTGCGTGGCCCCTTTGGCACGCCCTGGCCGATGGAGGAGGCGCGCGGCAAGGACCTCATTCTGGTCGCCGGCGGTATCGGCATGGCGCCCCTGCGCCCGGTGCTGTACTCGGTAATGGAAAACCGCGAGGCGTACGGCCGGGTCTACCTGCTCTACGGTGCGCGTACGCCCGGGGACATTCTCTACACGGACCAGTTGATGCAATGGCACCAGGAGCCGGATGTCACCGTGACAGTCACGGTGGACGCGGCCAGCCCAAGCTGGAAAGGGGACGTGGGCGTGGTCACCCGCTACATACCCCGCACCCGCGTCGACCCCGGCAATACCCTGGCCATGATCTGCGGCCCGGAAATCATGATGCGTTTCACGGTCAGCGAGCTGCTGTTGAAGGGCCTGCCGCTGGACCGGATCCATATTTCCATGGAGCGCAACATGAAGTGCGCCACCGCCTTTTGCGGCCACTGCCAGATGGGGCCCTACTTTGTTTGTCGTGACGGTCCGGTGTTCCGCTACAAGGACGTCGCCCAGTTGATGGAGATCGATCAGCTCTGATGATGAATCGACCCACACTTGCCGTATTCAAGTTCGCCTCCTGTGACGGCTGCCAGCTGAGCCTGCTGGACTGCGAGGACGAGCTGCTGAAGGTCGCTGAACTGGTGGATATCGTGAACTTCCCTGAGGCCTCGCGCCGGGTGCTTCCGGGCCCCTACGATATTTCCCTGGTGGAGGGCTCCATCACCACGGCGCACGATGCCGAGCGGATAGAAGAGATTCGCGAGATGTCCCGCTACGTGATCTGCATTGGCGCCTGTGCCACAGCGGGTGGAATCCAGGCGCTGCGCAACTACGCCGACGTCGACCAGTACACGCGGGCCGTGTACCCACAACCGTCTTATATCGACACGCTGGCAACGTCCACCGCCATCAGCGAGCACATCGACGTGGACTACGAGCTGCACGGCTGCCCGATCAACAAGCACCAGCTGCTTGAGGTGCTGCTGGCGTTCGCAAGTGGGCGGCGCCCACAGGTCAGCCGCGACAGCGTCTGCGTGGAATGCAAGGCCGCGGGTAATGTCTGCATCATGGTGGCGCAGGACGAGTACTGCCTCGGCCCGATCACACACGCGGGCTGCGGGGCGCTGTGCCCGACCTGGAATCGCGGCTGCTTTGGTTGCTACGGCGTGAAGGAGCAGGCGCAGGTAGAAGCCCTGTTCGGCTATTTGCGTGACCAGCGGGGCATGACCGAGGCCGAAGCCAGGGCGGCGGCGCGATCATTCAACGCCGACGCGCCTGAACTGAAAGTGATCGCCTCGGACAGGAAGTGGGGCCGACGCCGGGAAGACAGCCGGAGGTAGCGAGGTATGGTGGACAGAGAGATTCCAGTCAAAGCCGGCGTCAAGAGCCGCCGCATCTCGGTCGATTATCTTGCCCGGGTGGAAGGCGAGGGCTCGCTCTTGATCGATGTACGGGACGGCCGACTCACCAAGCTCCAGCTCAAGATCTTCGAGCCGCCGCGCTTTTTCGAAGCGTTGCTGCGGGGTCGCGCACTGGGTGAAGCGCCCGACATCACCGCGCGTATCTGCGGAATCTGCCCGGTGGCTTATATGATGAGCGCCGTGCATGCGATGGAGCGCGCACTGGGTATCGAGGCTCCCTACGGCACGCGCCAGCTGCGTCGCCTGCTCTACTGCGGCGAATGGATAGAGAGCCATGTGCTGCACGTGTACATGCTGCACGCACCGGATTTCCTGGGATACGACGACGCCATATCCCTGGCGAAGGACCATGGGGATATCGTCAAGCGCGGCCTTGCCATGAAGAAGGCAGGCAATGCACTGATCGCGGCCCTGGGCGGCCGCGAAATTCACCCCATCAATATCAAGGTGGGCGGCTTCTACAAGCTGCCTGAACAATCCGCGCTGGAGGCCTTGCTCGACGACCTCAAGCGTGGGCGCGACGCGGCCCGGGACACGGTGCTGTGGACGTCCTCGTTCGAGATCCCCGAGCTGACTCGTGAGTACGAGTTTGTGTCCCTGAAGCATCCCGATGTGTACCCCATGAACGAGGGCCAGATCGTGTCCAGTCACGGCCTGGTGATCGAGCAGGACGAGTTTCCAGATTGTTTCGAGGAGGTACATCTTCCCCACAGCAACGCGCTCCACGCGGTTCGCAGGGAACACCAGACACCTTACTTCGTAGGGCCGATGGCGCGGTATAACCTGTGTCGTGAACAACTTTCCGATGACACCCTGGCGCTGGCCGGCGAGGTCGGCCTGCAGAGGGAGGTCAACAATCCCTTCGAGAGCATCGTGGTGCGCGCGCTGGAGACGTTCTACGCGTTTGATGAAGCCATTCGGCTGATCGAACAGTACGAGCCCGAAGGTTCGGCTTCAGTGCCGGTGCCCGTGCAGGCAGGGGAGGGCATGGCGGCGACGGAGGCGCCCCGCGGGCTGCTGTTCCATCACTACGCGGTGGACGACAAGGGCAAGATCACGCGGGCCAATATTGTTCCACCCACCTCCCAGAACCAGTCCACTATCGAGCAGGACCTGCACGACCTGGTGTCCGCAAACCTCGACCTGCCACAGGATGCGCTGACCTGGCGCTGCGAGCAGGCCATTCGCAACTACGACCCCTGCATCTCCTGTGCCACGCACTTCCTGAATGTCGAGGTGCGGCGTGACTAGGGTCAATGTCATCGGCGTCGGCAATGCGTTTCGCTCTGATGACGGTGTGGGGTTCCGGGTGATCGATCATTTGACCCGGGAATACCCGTCTCACGACATGGCATGGCTTCGCTTGACCAAGTCCGGCGGCGATGTGGCCACGTTGATGGAAGACTTTGCCGCCTGCGACCACGTGATCCTCGTGGATGCCTTGAACAGCAGTGGCCAGCTACAACCCGGCAAAGCCGTCAGGATGCACCTCGACACTGAAGAGGCGCCACTGGAAGCGCTGCGGTCCAGTACCCATGCGCTGGGTGTGGCCGAGGCGGTCGAACTGGCCAGGGTTCTCGGTTGCATGCCGGAAAAGCTGACCCTGTGGGGAATCGTCGGGCGCGATTTCTCTGTTGGAGAAGGCCTCTCACCGGAGGTGGCCGCGGCAGCCGCCGCAGTCGCCGAGAGCGTCTGGAATGACACTGTCACGGCGCCCACCCGTTAAAGGGGTCCGTTAAAGGGGTCAGTACCCTTTATCTCATACCCGTGAGCAATTGCTGGGAGATCAACCAGTCAGGTAATGGGATCCCAGTCATCTGGATTGGAATAGCGTAAGCTATACGGCCTGGGTTGAACTGAGCTGCTCGTAGACTCGTCCAATGTCCAGACTTCCGCGCTCGCTGTAAAGGAAACACTCCACGTGGAGCGTGCAAGAATCTTGCAGTTTGCGGTCCACGTGGACCGTCGTCATCAATTTTGGTCAGTGGTCGCAGGCGCGAATCAGGTCTCCACGAACTCGGTGACTTCGAGATGGAAGCCGGAAATGGCGTTGAAGCGGACCGGTGCTGACATCAGCTTCATCTTGCACACGCCCACCTGGCGCAGGATCTGGCTGCCGGTGCCGATGAGGCGGTAGACGCGGGTGCCGTCTTCGCCCGACACCGGGGCGGTTTCGGGCACCTCGGGGAACGCGCGCACGTCCGCCAGTTCCTGCTCGGTGCTTTCGTCCTGGGCGATCACCACGACTACGCCCTTGCCTTCCTCGGCGACGCGCTGCAGTGCCCGGCGATAGCTCCAGCCGGATTCGCCGTCCGGCAGCTGTGTGCCGAGGATGTCGCGCAGGGTATTCAGGGTTTGCACGCGTACCAGCACCGGGTCGTCTTCACTGATGTCGCCCTTGACCAGGGCGTAGTGCAGGCGGTTGTCGACCAGGTCCAGGAACGTGTGCAGGGTGAACTCGCCGAACTCGGTGTGAATCGGTTTCTTGTCCTTCAACTCAACCGACTGCTCGTGCAGGGCGCGGTAGGCGATCAGGTCGGCGATGGTGCCGATCTTGAGGTCGTGCTTCTCAGCGAACACTTCCAGCTCGGGGCGGCGCGCCATGGTGCCGTCCTCGTTCATGATCTCGACGATCAATGAGGCCGGGTTGAAGCCCGCCATGCGCGCCAGGTCGGTACCGGCCTCGGTGTGACCGGCGCGGCGCAGCACGCCGCCGGGTTTCGCCACCAGCGGGAAGATATGACCGGGCTGGGTGATGTTATCCGGCGTCGCATCGGTGGCGATGGCGGAGCGCACGGTTTCGGCCCGCTGGGCGGAGCTGATGCCGGGGCCGACCCGGGTGGCGGCGTCGATGGACACGGTGAAATTGGTTTCGTGCTGGGAGCGGTTGTCCCGCACCATGAGCGGCAGGTTGAGCCGTCCCGCCTGCTCCTCGGTGATGGTCAGGCAGATCAGTCCGCAGGCCTCGCTGGAATAGAAGGTGATGGTCTCCGGCGTCACCGCCTCCGCGGCGATGATCAGGTCGCCCTCGTTCTCGCGATCTTCGTCATCCATCAGGATGACCATCTTGCCCTTGCGGATATCGTCGACCAGGTCGGCGATGCTGCTCAGCGCCATAATGTGATTACTCGACCAGTTCGATAGCGACCGCGGTCGCTTCGCCGCCGCCGATGCACAGGGCGGCGACGCCTTTCGACTTGCCGTACTCTTTCAATGCGTGCATCAGGGTCACGATGATGCGGGCGCCGGTGGAGCCAATCGGGTGGCCCTGGGCGCAGGCGCCGCCGTGGACGTTGACCTTCTCGTGGTCCAGCCCCAGTTCCTGCTCGGCCAGCATGGTGACCATGGCGAAGGCCTCGTTGATTTCGAACAGGTCGACGTCGTCCACACTCCAGCCGGCTTTCCCAAGCACTTTGCCGATAGCGCCGATCGGCGCAATCGTGAACTCGCTGGGTTCCTGGGAGTGGCGGGAATGGGCGACGATGCGAGCCATGGGCTTGAGGCCACGGGCTTCCGCTTCGCTGGCCGCCATCAGCATAAGCGCGCTGGCGCCGTCCGAGATGCTGCTGGCATTGGCGGCGGTGATGGTGCCGTCTTTGGCGAAGGCCGGGCGCAGGTTGGGGATCTTCTCCAGGCTGGCCTTGTGGGGCTGCTCGTCGTCGGTCACGGTCACGTCGCCGCGGCGGGTCTTGACGGTGACCGGGGCGATTTCCGCTTTGAGCTTGCCTTCGTCGGTGGCGTTGCGGGCGCGAGTCAGGGACTCGACGGCAAACGCATCCATCTGCTCGCGAGTCAGGCCGTACTTGTCGGCGGTCTCCTGGGCGAATGAACCCATGGCACGGCCGGTATAGGCATCTTCCAGGCCGTCCAGGAACATGTGGTCGTTGATGGTCTTGTGGCCGGTGCTCACACCGCCGCGGGCGTTGGGAATGATGTGCGGCGCGTTGGTCATGCTCTCCATGCCGCCGGTCACCACGATCTTGTTGGTGCCGGCGAGGATGCTGTCGTGGCCGCTGATGGTGGCCTGCATGGCCGAGGCACACATTTTGTTGACCGTGACTGCGCCGGTGGAGACGGGAATTCCGGCGCCGATGGCCGCCTGGCGCGCGGGCGCCTGGCCAAGGCCCGCGGGCAGTACGCAGCCCATGAATACTTCGTCGACATCGGCGGCGTCCACGCCGCTGCGTTCGACCGCGGCTTGGATGGCGGTGGCGCCCAGCGCCGGTGCGGTGACTTCCGCCAGCTCGCCCTGCAGCCCACCCATGGGCGTGCGCGCGCCGGCAACGATAACGACTGATTCCTGGCTCATACGGTGTCCAATTCTGAGGGTTGTTTTGCGGGCGCCCATTTAGCCACAGGGGCCCTGCGTTCTCAACTCAATGGGGGCGAAGACGCCGGAATTCAAGCGCTGCGGATGGGGCTAAAGAGTTTCCCACGCACACTTTTTCGGTAGCGACCCGGGGTGAGACCGTTGTGCTTCTGGAACAGGGTGGTGAAGTAGCTGACGTCGTGCAGGCCCACCCGGAAGGCGACTTCGCCCACGGACAGGTTGGTGGTGCGCAGCAGCTCCCGCGCCGCCGCCAGGCGCTGCTGCTGCAGGTAGCCGCTGGGGGTCATGCCCACCGCCGACTTGAAGCGACGGGTCAGGGTTCGCGGGCTGCACTGCAGCTGTCTCGCCAGGTCCTCCATGGAGACGGTTTCGTGCAGCTGGTCCTGCAGCCACTGCTGGGCGGTGAGCACCATTTCGTCGTGGTGGGCGCTGTCATCCAGCGACTGGTAGGCGTGGGCCCGAAACGGCCTGCGAATCTCCGGTGAGAACTGGTTTTCCACCTGGCGGGCGATGCGCTGGCCGAACCATTCCTCGACCAGGTGGATCATCAGGTCGGCGCCGGAGTTGACGCTGCCGGCACAGTACAGGTTGTCGCTCTGGGTGATCAGGTGGCGGCGCTTCAACTGGACCTGCGGGTAGTGCGCCGCGAACTCGTCAAAGTAGTGCCAGTGGGTGGTGCCTGCGCGGTCGTTCAGCAGGCCCGCGGCGGCCAGGAAGCAGCTGCCGGTGCCGACGGAGCAGATGGTGGTGCCCGCGGCGTGTAGTTCCGGTAACAGTGTCAGCCAGGGCGCCTCGCGCTTCAGCACCGGCTGCGGATTGCGCCACATGGCGGGCAATAGCAGCAGGTCGCACGGCGCCACCGCATCCAGTGTGATGTCCGGCTGCCAGCGCATGCCGCCGGCGATTTCGACAGGGTCCTGGCCCGGTGCTGCAAACTGGAAGCTGAGCCCGCTCTGGCCCCGGTCCCGGGCGCGGGCGGCACTGCCCGCCGCCTGCAGCACATCCATCGGCAGGGCCAGGCTGGTGGCCAGGGCCCGCGGGTAGAGGGCGGCGACGACGCGAATCCGACGTGATTCCATGGCTGTCTAAATAAACAAATAAAATGACGGAATCACCATATTGAAGCCAGCGGGCGGTTTTTACAATGCCCGCATAGACCTTGAGGAGTGCATCGTGCGGTTACCAGTCATAGTCGGGTTTGGCGGCGTCAATGCCGCGGGCCGCAGTTCCGCCCACCACGGCTATCGCCGCATGGTGATCGATGCACTTCCCGCGGACCTGGCGGAGGGCACCTGGCAGGCACTGGCCGCGCTGACGGGTACCCCGTACGACGGCAGCCAGGCCGCCCGCGACGCCCTGGCGGCCGCCACCCTGGTCAGGCGCATCGAGGACAACCACTTCGACGTCGACGCGGTTCCCTGGAACCGGCGCGTCGTGGCTCACTCGGAAGGTTATCCCATGCAGTTCCGCACCCAGCACAAGCAGCTGCCGGAGTCGCTGCCGCCGGGATGGGCCGTAGAGAAGATTGATGACCTCCACGTCCACGTCGAGATCGACCAGGGCATGATGTTCCTGCTGCCGACGCACCGGGAGGCCACGGTGAAGGCCGCGGGACAGCTGCCGACGGGCTTCGATCCCGGCGCACTCTATAATGCCCGCAGTCATCCCCGCGGCCTGCAGATGACCGTGTTTGCGGCCTCGGATGCCCTGGGCAGCTCCGGGCTGGACTGGGAACAGGTTCGAAGTCGCGTACCCGCGGACAAGATCTCGGTCTATGCCGGCAGCGGCATGAGCCAACTGGATGGCCACGGCAACGGCGGCCTGATCAAGTCGCGCTACACCGGTCGCAAGGTCACCTCGAAATACTGCCCCTTCGGGTTTGCCGAGATGCCGGCGGATTTCATCAACGCGTACGTACTGGGCAGTCTCGGCAATACGGGTACCAGCATGGGGGCCTGTGCCTCCTTCCTCTACAACCTCAAGCAGGCGGTGCAGGACATCCAGGCCGGCCGCGCCCGGGTCGCCCTGGTGGGCAGCGCCGAAGCACCGATCACGCCGGAAGTGATGGACGGCTACGCGGCCATGGGCGCACTGGCCAGCGATCGCGAGCTGCGGGACCTGGACGGCCTGCCCGGGGAGAAGGTCCCGGACTACCGCCGCGCCTGCCGGCCGTTTTCCAGCAATTGTGGTTTCACCATCGCCGAATCCGCCCAGGTGGTCATGCTTTGCGATGACGAGCTGGCGCTGGAACTGGGCGCCCACATCCACGGCGCGGTCAGCGATGTGTTCGTGAATGCCGACGGCCACAAGAAATCGATTTCGGCGCCGGGTGTCGGCAACTACATCACCGTGGGCAAGGCGCTGGCCGCCGCCCGCAACCTGGTGGGTGAGGCGTCCCTGTCCTCCGGCTTTGTCATGGCCCACGGCACCGGCACACCCCAGAACCGTGTCACCGAATCCCACATCCTCAACGAGGCCGCGCACCAGTTCGGTATCGAGCGCTGGCCCGTCGCGGCGGTGAAGGCCTATCTGGGCCACAGCATCGGCGCCGCCGGCGGCGACCAGCTGGTGGCGACACTGGGCTGCTGGCAGCACGGCCTGGTACCCGGCATCGCCACCATCGATCACGTCGCCGAGGATGTGCATGCCAGCCACCTGGACATTTCCGCGGAACACCGGGAGCTGGCCGCCGACAGCGCCTACGCGGTGATCAATGCCAAGGGCTTTGGCGGCAACAACGCCTCCGCGACCGTGATCTCACCCTCGCGCACCCGCGAGATGCTCGAGAAACGCCACGGCCGTGACGCGGTCGCTGCCTGGGAGCAAAGCAACGAGTCCGTCAGTGCCCACAGCAGTGCTTTCGAGGCGGCTTGCCTGGCCGGTGAGTTCCGCTCCATCTACAAATTCGACCACGAGGTGCTGGCCGGCGAGGATGTCAGTTTGCGCAGCGACCGCATCCTGCTGCGGGGCGCCGAGGTCGACCTGAATCTCGACAATCCCTACGCCGACATGTGTTGAGCCCGTTTGCCTGTCCGCGCGGGCAAGCACTACAATCGGGGTGAGCGGGGCGAACAGGGCGCGCAGTGCGCAAATTCATACGACATCCCAGCTGTATTCCCATCGAGATCGCCATCGACGAGAGCGGTGCGGATGCAGTGTTTGAAGGCGAGTCCCATGTTCCCAGCAAGGTGAACATGGTCAACGTCTCGACCGGCGGCCTCGCGTTCAATATGCTCCACCCGGTCATGGTGGGAGCGCGAATCACGATATCCATGCCGGACGTCTGGCCCGACTATACGGCGTCGGGCACGGTGGTGTGGTGCCGCGAGGCCGCCAACGGCTACGAGGCGGGTGTGCAGTTCACGGAACCCAACGAGGCCTTCAAGGCGCGCATGGTCGCGCAGTTCTGCCAGATCGAGGACTATCGCCGGGACGTGCGCGAGCGTGAAGGGCGCAGCCTTTCCAGCGAGGAAGCGGCGCGAGAGTGGATCGTCCGCTACGCCGAGGAGTTCGCCAACACCATCGGGTTCCACTAGGCACTCAGCTTGGACGCGGTACAGCTGGCCATCCCCGGCATGCCCCTGCGCATGCACCTGCACCGGGATACCGACGTGCACATCTCCACGGCACTGCGCGAACACGGAATCTGGGAACCCTTCGAAACGGAGCTGATGCGGCGCGCGCTGTCCAGCGGGCAGCGTGTGCTCGATGTCGGCGCCAATATCGGTTATTTCACTTTGCTGGCCGCGAGTGCCGTCGGCGCCGGCGGCCGCGTGTATGCCTTCGAGCCGGAGCCCCGCAACTTCCGGTTGCTGCAACAGAATGTGTCGCTGAATGGCTTCGGTGACTATGTCCACTGTGTCGAGGGCGCCCTGTCCGATCGCGAGGGGGAGGGCGAGCTGCATCTCAACCCGGCCAACCTGGGCGATCACCAGATTCACCGCGGGGATCAGGATCGCGAGACCGTACCGATTCGATTGCTGGCAGGGGCCGACTGGTTCGCCGGTCGGGAGTCGGGACTCGACTTCGTCAAGGTCGACGTGCAGGGGGCCGAGCACGCCGTGGTGCAGGGCCTGCTGCCGCTGCTGCGAAACAGCGGTGCGACCTTGCGCATGCTGGTGGAGCTGACGCCGCGCTCCCTGCGCGAGGCGGGCAGCAGCGGTCGGGAACTGATCGAAACCCTGGCGGGTCTCGCGCTGCCGTTTGCCATCGTCGATCATATTGAGCATCGACTGGCGCCGACGGCAGCGGAAGATCTCGCGGTCTGGTGTGACAACATAGACGCCTATCCACAGGACGCGGGCTTCATGAACATCTTCCTGGGGCCCACGGTATAATTCGCGCCATGAACGAGACCATCCAGCACCTGACCAATCGAAATTCCTCTCCGCGCCTGACCGAACCCGGCCCCGACCAGGCCACGCTGGACTACATGTTCCAGTCAGCCCTGCGCGCGCCGGACCACGCCTGGCTGCAGCCCTGGCGTTTCCTGCTGGTGCAGGGCGAGGACCGGCAATGCCTGGGCGAGGTGTTCCTGGACGCCCTGGTGGCCAGGGATCCCGGCGCGGACCAGGATGCCCGTGACAAGGCGCTGGCAGCCCCGCTGCGGGCGCCTACTGTGGTTGTTGTGATCTGCCGCTATACCGAGCATCCCAAGGTGCCTCATCAGGAGCAGGTTATCTCCGCCGGCTGCGCCGCCTTCAGCATGCTGCTCGCCGCCGAGGCCCAGGGTTATGCGGGCATCTGGCGCACCGGTGTCAATGCCGAGGATGAAAACGTCGCCCGGGCACTTGGGCTGGAAGACAACGAGTCCATTGTCGGCTTCCTCTACTTCGGCAGCCGTGACGGCCGCAGGAAATCCCTGCCCGAACGCAAGCCGGAAGATTTTGTCGAGGAGTGGTCGCCCTGACCGGGATTCGCAGCGGGCTGGCGCTGGTGCTGCTGGCCTCCGGGGCGGTTATTGCCGAAGACTGCCCGGACTTCAACCCCCACAACAACCTGTACTGGGGTGACCTGCACGTTCATACCCGCTACAGCCTCGATGCGAGTACCCAGGACACGCGCACCACGCCGGCCCAGGCCTACGCCTTCGCCCGCGGCGAGGGGATCGGCATCCAGCCCTGGGAAAACGGTAAGCCCCTGCGCCGCCTGCAGCTGGAACGCCCGCTGGATTTCGCGGCGGTAACCGACCACGCCGAACTATTGGGTGAAGTGGAGCTGTGTACGCGAGAGGGCAGCCCCGCCTATGACAGCCTGTGGTGCAAGGGCTTCCGCGGATTTCCCCGGACAGCCTTCTTTATGTTCAACACCGCCGCCGCCTCCGGCCGGCGACTGGGTATCTGTGGAGACGCGGGACAGCGCTGCCTCGACGCCGCATCGGACGTCTGGGGCGTGATGCAGGCGGCAGCGAACGAGGCCTACGAGGCATGCGAGTTCACCAGCTTCAATGCCTATGAATGGACCGGTGCCTCGGAAAACCTGGCCAACATACACCGCAACGTGATCTTCAGCGGCGCGCAGGTGCCGGCGCTGCCGCCCAGCTTCCTGGAGGCGGGCAGTGCAGAGGCGCTCTATTCGCAATTGCAGGCGGACTGCCTCGAGGGCATCGAGGGTTGCGACGTGCAGGTGATTCCCCACAACAGCAATCTCAGCGACGGCTTCATGTTTCCCGTCGGCGAGATTGGCACGCCGGTGGATGCCGACACGCGGCGCCGCTTCGAAACGCTGGTGGAGGTGCTGCAGCACAAGGGCTCCAGCGAGTGTTACTACAGCCCGGGCGTGACCGAGGACGAGCTCTGCGCTTTCGAGCAGCTGCCCTACGACAAGTTCAGCGGCAAATTCCAGACCTGGACCCTGCAGCCGCCCCAGGCGGATGACGGATTCCTGCGAGCCGTGCTGAATGACGGCCTGGACGTGCGCGCCCAACTCGGCAGCAACCCCTTTGAGTTCGGCTTTATCGGCAGTACCGACACCCACCTCGGGACACCGGGGGCGGTAGCGGAGGTTGATTTTGCCGGCCACGGCGGCGCCGGGGCGCCGGCCGGCGACGGACTGCCCCAGGGACTGGTGGACGACCTGGAGTACAGCCCCGGAGGGCTGGCGGCCGTATGGGCACCGCAGAACCGGCGCGAGGATATTTTTGATGCGATGCGGCGGAGGGAAACCTACGCCACCAGCGGCCCCCGCATCGAACTGCGCCTGTTTGCGGGGGAGACCCTGCCCGGTGACCTGTGCGAGCAGGTGGATTTTGCCGCAGCGGGTTACGCGGCAGGGGAACCCATGGGTTCTGTGATTCGCGGCGCTGCCCAGGCCCGCATCGCGGTGGCCGCCCAGCGCGACGCGCTTTCGCTGCCCCTGCAACGGCTTCAGGTCATCAAGGGCTGGCTGGATGACAAGGGTGAACATCACCAGCGTGTTTATGACATCGCCGGCAACGCGGACAGCGACGCCGGCGTGAACCTCACGACCTGCGAACCCCACGGTGAGGGCGCAAACCAGCTGTGTGACGTCTGGGCCGACCCGGACTTTTCCCCGACGCAGCAGGCGTACTATTATGCGCGCGCGGTGGAGAATCCGAGTTGTCGCTGGAGTCAGCGCATCTGCGCCGCCGCCGGTGTTGACTGCGCCCGGCCCGACACGGTACCTGATGACCTCGAGGCCTGTTGCAGTGATACCCATCGACCGGTCATTCACGAGCGCGCGGTGAGCTCCCCGGTCTGGTATTACCCGGTTCTCTCCGAGTCACCCGAATAAACAAGGATCCTGGCGTGAGCTTACTCCGCAAACCCTGGCTGCATTTCCTGGTGTTGGGCACAGCCCTGTTCTATGCCCAGGGCGTTTTCTTTCCGCCACCGCTGCCGACCGTGGGCCCGCTGCAGGAGACACAGCTGGAGGGCCTTCGCAGGCAGTGGTTTGCCACTACCGGGCGCATGCCGACCGAGGCCCAGCTGTCGGCCATGATCCGCGCCGAACTGGACCGGGAGATCCTGTTTCGTGAAGCCCTGGAGCTGGAGCTGTACCGGGTCGACCCGATCGTGCAGCAGCGGCTGGTGCGCAATATGCGTTTTCTCAAACTGGACCGGGGCCGGGACGACGCAGAGTTGTTCCGCGAGGCCCTGCGCATGGAACTGCACCTGGGTGACGAGGTAGTCAAACGGCGGCTGGTGCAGGTGATGGAACAGATACTGCTGTCGCGGCAACCGCCTGCAGCGGTGACAGCTGCGGAGCTGGCGGCGGCCTTCGAGGCCCAGCGGGAGGAATTCATGGAGCCTCCCCGCTACACGCTGCAGCACGTGTTCCTCGCACGCGACCGCGAGAGCGAGGCCGGGGAGCTGCTGGCCAGGCTGCGCGAGGCGGCCACGGCGCCGGCGGACGCCCTGCAGTTCAGTTCCCCGTTCCTGCCCGGCTACCGGTTTGTTTCCCAGAGCCCGGCTCAGCTGGCGCGGCAGTTCGGGGCCGCCTTTATGCAGAACCTGGAACAGGCGAACCCCAGTCCCGGTGCCTGGGTCGGGCCGGTGCAATCCACCTATGGCATTCACCTGGTGTGGGTGGAGCAGATCGAACCGGCGCGTGCCCAGTCGCTGGCCGAGGCCAGCAGCCGGCTGCGGCGAGAGCTGGATCACGAACGGCGCCGGCAGGCCCTGGACCGGGCCATCGCACAGGTGCGTGAAGACTATGAGGTGGTGCTATGAGGCGCTGTTGTGGGCTCCTGCTGGCCCTGCTGGTGTCCTTCGACGCCAGCGCCCATCGCTTCGCCCCCTCCCTGCTGCGGCTGTTCGAAGTGGGCGAGGGCGAGTACCAGGTGATCTGGAAAACCCCGGCCCAGCGGGTAAGCGCGATTCCCCTGCAACCGGTATTTCCCGATGCCTGCGACGGTGAGGCATCCTCTGCCAGCCGCGAGGGCACCGGGGTTATCGCCAGCTTTCGCATTCGCTGCGCGGACAGCCTGGTGGGGCGGCAGCTGTCAGTGAGCGGGCTGGCTGAAAACAGCGCCTCGGTGCTGCTGTCCATCGAAACCCGCGACGGCTTTTACTACCAGTCACTGTTGAACGGCCAACAGCCCGCGTTCCTGGTGCCCGCGGAGCCAACGGCGCTGGAAGTCATGAAGGAATACAGCTGGCTGGGTGCCGAGCACATCTGGGGCGGTATCGACCACCTGCTGTTCGTGTTTGGCCTGTTCCTGCTGGTGGGCTGGAACCGGCGGCTGATCTGGACGGTGACCGCATTCACCGTGGGGCACAGTGTGACCCTGGCGTTGGTCACCCTGGGCTACTTCGAATACCCGGTAGCGCTGGTGGAATTCCTGATTGCCCTCAGCATTTTCGTGCTGGCACTGGAGCTGGCGAACCGGGACAAGGCCGGCCTGTTCGAGCGCTATCCCTGGTGGCTGGCGGGAGGCTTCGGGCTGCTGCACGGCATGGGTTTCGCCGGTGCCCTGGCGGAGGTGGGCCTGCCACAGTCGGAGCTGCCGCTGGCGCTGCTGTTTTTCAATATCGGGATCGAACTGGGGCAGCTAGCCTTCATCGCTGCCGTCATGGCGGTGTGGACGCTGCTGCGCCGCATGCCGATGGCGGACGCGGCGATTCTCAGGCCGGCGCCGGTTTACGCGCTGGGCGCCCTGTCGGCGATGTGGTGTATCGAGCGCGCGCTGGAAGTGGTCTAGGACTCAGGTTTGCCCGGGTACCGTTCCATGGGGATGAACGGGTGAAAGGCGAGCTCGATACCCTCGCGAATATTGGTCTTGTTCTCGAGAATGCTGCGGCGGCGCACAAAGGCCCCGCTGCTGGAGCGGGTGTCGATGGCTTCCGTCATGTCCAGGCCGCCGATGCTGGTGAACACGCGCTGGAGCTCCATGTCGTAAACGCTGACCCAGAGTGAGGCCGAGTCCGCTTCACGGCTCCAGTCGAAGGCTGTTGAGACGCCCTCACCAGGGCCCTGCAGGGTCGGCTTGCGGGACACGCCGTTGAAGCGGGCAATGTGGTTGATGCCGGCGGAGAAGGCCACCTTCTGGGAGAGGATGTCGGTGAACACGAAGGCGTCCAGGTCGTGGGTTTCCCGCAGGGCGTCGCGCACATTGACCAGGGCCAGGGCGAAGGACTTGCGGTTGACCTCGCCGGTGGTGGGGTCGTAGACGTCGCCGTAGGCGCGCACCGCCCGTTTCCACTCCTGCTCGAACAGCCGGGTCGGCAGCACCGTGATGCCGTTCTCTTCGAGGTAGGCCTCGACCATCTTGTCGATGCGGGCCTCGTGGACGCGCAGATAGTTGCGCGTGGGGTCGCCCAGGTTGACGTGGGCAATCACCACGGTCTTGATGGGCGCAGCGGCCAGGCGTTCCTCATCGATCTCGTAGGGGAAAACAGAGGGATTGTAGCTGGGAGCGGTACTGCAGGCGGCCAGCAGGATGAAAAGGCCGCTTATGACGGTGCGAATCATGGTAGTCCTCGAATCAAAACCGCGCCCATGGTAGCAAACTGCTCCGGGCTTGGCAGGGGCATGTTTGACACGGGCCGCGGCGGGTGAAATCGTCTTATAGGTAGCGAGCAGGAGAGAGCAGGGTGCACATCGACGGACCGTTTTACGCGCAGCTGGGTGAAGCCGCCGCCGAGGCCCGGCGCCTCGAGGGCATCGGCTACGACGGCGTCTACACCCTGGAGGGCGCCGGCGATCCTTTCCTGCCGCTGGCCATCGCCTCGGAGCACTGTCCGGGCCTGGACATCGCCACCGCCATCGCCGTCGCTTTCCCGCGCAACCCGGCGCATATTGCCTACCAGGCCTGGGACCTGCAGCGCTTCTCCGGTGGCCGCTTCAGCCTGGGCCTCGGTTCCCAGGTGCGCGCCCACATCGAGAAGCGATTTGGCCTGCCCTTCGATCCGCCGGCCCGGCGTATGGCGGAATACATTCGCGCCGTGAAGGCGTTCTTCAGCTGCTGGCAGGACGATGCACCGCTGGCCTTCGAGGGCGAGTTCTACCGCCATACCCTGATGACGCCGATGTTTCATCCCGGCCCGCTGGAGACTGGGCCGCCGCCGATACTGCTGGGCGCGGTCGGCCCGAAGATGACCGCGGTGGCGGGTGAGGTCGCCGACGGGCTGATCGTGCATCCGTTCCACAGCCAGCCGTTTCTCCGGGAACAGCAGCTGGTGGCCCTGCAGGACAGCCTGGCAAACCACGGGCGGCGGCGGGAAGACTTCACCCTGATGGTTTCGGCGATCTGTGTCACCGGCAACAACGAGGAGGAATACCGTGCGGCGGAGGCGAGCGTGCGCGGACTGCTGGCCTTCTATGCCTCGACGCCCGCCTATCGGCCACCGCTTGATGCGGTGGGCTATGGCGAGTTGCAGCCGGAACTGAATCGCCTGTCCAAGCAGGGGCGCTGGGACGAGATGGCGGGGCTGGTCGACGACGAGCTGTTGCAGGCCTTTGCGGTTTGCGGTGAGCCCGCTACCATAGCGCCCGGACTGCTGGCGCGCTACGGCGACATCGCCCAGCGCCTGGGCATTTATGCACCCTATGCCTTGCCGGACAGCTGCTGGCAGGGCATTGTCGGTGAATTGAAAGCCGCACTGGAACAACGGGAAACCACGTGAGCGACATCCCAGCAGACTACAAGACCCTGGCCGGGCTGAGCCCGGCGGAAGACCACATCGGTCCTTTTTATTACCGCAAGACTGGCTCTCCTGAAAACCACGGGGGTCTTGCCATGGGCTTTCGCGCCCGCGACCAGCACTGCAACGGCCTGGGCACGGTACACGGCGGCATCCTGATGACCTTCGCCGACTACGCGGTGACCATGGTGGCGCTGGCCGGCGTCAAGGAAAACTGCGCCACAGTGAGCTTCACCAGCGACTTTATCGCTGCCGCCCGCTCCGGTGACTGGGTCGAAGCCCAGGCTGAAGTGGTCAAGCGTACCGGTTCCATGACCTTCGTGAACGGTCAGCTGTCCGTGGAGGGTGAGGTGGTGCTGAACTTCCAGGCCGTGGTCAGGCGGCTGAAAAAGCCCGATTCGTGACACTCACGCTGTTCGATGTGGTGCTGCTGCTGGCCCTGACCGGCTACGGCGCCTACCTGTTCCAGTCCATCCGGGTGCGGGAGCTGGCGCTGGCGGCAGCGCGGCAGGCCTGCCGCGAGGCGGGCTACCAGCTGCTGGACGAAACCGTCATGGTTCAGCGCCTGTCTGCCAGCCGCGACGAGCGCGGACACTGGCGGCTGTGGCGCCAGTACCGTTTCGAGTACAGCATCGACGGCTACGAGCGCGAGCGCGGCCACGTGATCATGCTGGGACAGCGGGTTCAGGCGCTGGTCATCGCGGACCGCCAGTCCGACCGCCCCGGCTTCAGCTGAA
Source organism: Halieaceae bacterium (assembly GCA_965601975.1). GTDB lineage: Bacteria > Pseudomonadota > Gammaproteobacteria > Pseudomonadales > Halieaceae > JANQIO01. The sequence goes on along the minus strand of OZ271856.1, from coordinate 2,531,263 downwards.
CGCCTGCAACACGATTCGCAGGGCCAGGCCCAGCAGGATCACCCCGAACACCCTGTCGATGGTCACGCGTGCAGCCTGCAGCCGCGGCAGCAGGGCAGGGCGCGCCAGCAGCAGGGCAATACCGCAGTACCAGCCACCGTCGATCACGCCCATGGTCACCACCATCAGCACCTTTTCCGTGATCGAGGCGGTGACATCCAGGAACTGGCTGAACAGGGCCAGGAAAAAGATGGCCAGCTTCGGATTGAGGAAGGCGACGGCGAATCCTTCAACCACCGGGTTGCCCGCCGCCTTCGAGCTCGCCGTCTCCTCCTGGCCGGGTTGGCTGCGCAGGGACTTGATCCCCAGCCAGGCGAGAAAGCCGGCTCCGGCATATTGCAGGGCTGCGAACAGTCCGGGGGAGGTCGTGATCATCACCGCCAGCCCGGAGACGACCGCGACCGCGTAGAGCGCCACTCCGAACCCGTGGGCGGCCCCGGCGCGAACGCCTGCGCCGGCGCCGCCGTGCAGGGTCTGCTTCACCACGACCGCGAGACTGGGGCCCGGTGACATCGCACCCAGCAGGCAAACCGCGGCGAGGGAGGCCCATTCAAACAAGGTCATGAGAGGGCTACTTCCACGGACATGTGCGTCGACGGTGCAGTGGTTCGGTAAGAAAACTGACCGAAAAGGTTGTCCACAGAATCTGTGGATAAGTCAGTGGGTAAATTGTTTAACATGCCCCCAGAGCGCCTGTTGATCACCTTCGTTACAGATTGATTAAAAAATGTGCAATGCCGATAAATATAATAAAAACAATGATATAAGAAGCATATATGAAGTGATAACTTTAAAGGCATAGCTAAGTGTGTGAATGTTTCATGACAGAAAAAAAATTGTGAATAACCTTGCGCAATGAGCTGTTTCACGCTATGCGGAACTACTTTCTCGCTTAGCTTTCACTAACTTTCAGTCTTCGCCGCGATAAACGCATCTGGAGGTGCATGTTTCGCGGATTTCCACGCTGGAGAGCAGGTGAAGGTCCGGCGCCAGCCTCTTCGGGATCCAATGTTTCTCTGTCGGAGATTTCCAGTCCCGCAATGTTATTCAGGCGGTGTTGGCACAACGGGTGAAAAGCATGCCCGTGCAGCCGCGCGCACTTGTGGCCCTCGGGGACGTTCGGCTGCCGGTGTTCGGCCTCGAAATCAGGTTCCCTGCAGATTTCCATTGGCGCCTGGTTTGGCCCGAAATTCAGCGCCAGTGTAGCCGCAAAAACCCTGTGTTTTAAGGCATTCGCGGGCATTGGGATTTTTTTCTCGGGGCGTTTGACAGCCTAGCCGAAATCTCTATAATGCGCGGTCTCGGAATCAGGGGTGGTTAGCTCAGCTGGGAGAGCATCTGCCTTACAAGCAGAGGGTCGGCGGTTCGATCCCGTCACCACCCACCAATCCGAACTTCTTAGCTATATCCATTCAAGGCTATATATAAGAAGAAACACGTCGGGGCACAGTCCTCTGCGTCGCTACCGTTGGACCGGTAGTTCAGTTGGTTAGAATGCCGGCCTGTCACGCCGGAGGTCGCGGGTTCGAGTCCCGTCCGGTCCGCCACTCACTCCGTTAAAGTCAATGGCTTACGACTTCTGGGGACCGTCCTAGAGGCAGTCTGATTCAGGCTATTTCTCCTAAAAAATCAATGTCTTAGGCGCTTTGCGCCGGACGGGACTCGGTCCAGCGACCTCTGCACTCATGGTTTTGAAGGCTGTGAAGTTTTTGGACCGGACAATCTGCAGGAGATGGTCAGTTCTGTTCAGTCGCTAGCTCGTGGAAATAGAGCTCGCGCCCCAATGGGGCGGGATGCCGGTCTTGCACAAAACCTAGTGGCTTATACTTGTAACGAGGACTTTGACTCAAGGTGTGCTCTCAATGGAGTGGGTAACCACCGACAATGTTTATGAAGAGGTTTGGCGACGACTATTGGAGTTTGCCAACCTCGACATAGCGGTTGATTCCATAGAGGAGATCCATGGCCCTGCTCAAACTCCTAGCCTGAAACAGAACTATAAGAAGCAAGCTTCGCAGATCAGAGCTGCGCTTCTCCAGGCGAAGGAGTACTACGATTCAGCCAGTCACGCATCACTTTTAACTAGGCCAAATCTGCTTTACTACGGCGCCGTGTCCCTTTCCACCGCAGTAATGTTGTTAAGAGGTGACGGAAACTTTTCCCTAGACCGTCTTCGAAACAATAGCAGCAACAGAAATCACGGACTCAGGTTTGGTATTGGTGCAACGCTGCCCAAATGTACCGAGGGCTTGAACTTGCTACGCGAAACCTCAGTGCAAGTTGAACCTGCTGGGCATTTTGTTAATTGGTACACCAACCTCAAGTCTGAGCAAAGGGCATACGCGACAACCATCGGCCTCAGCAAAGGAACCGAGTCACGTAACTACGTCCCTATCGGTGGTTTTCAAAGAGCCCAGGTTGATGAGCTGATAAATCGAAAAGCATCACTTCTCGATCTGGTCGAGTCCATCCCTGATCTCACTTCAGACCTCCTGAAGCACGGCGTGGTTCGAGACCATTTCAGGGGAGAGCATACCCTTTTCATAGATAGAGATAATGGGACTACGAAGCATCAATTTGTCATTCACTCTGCGCCCAATTACGAGAGCTTGATGCGAGTTGTTGGAGTATTCGAGTGCCAGGAACGAGTGAACTTTTCAATAAATATCATTCCTGGGCAGGTGGTGGGTGCTGTAGAGACGCCCTTTGCCGAGACAGTGAATTTCAAGTATCCGCTCTGGCGAGAGACATTAGATCATCGGCGAATCTACTTTCCAGACGATATTGATGTGCCCGAAGTAGTTGATCTTTTCCAAGTTAGCTTTGCTCTAAGCATGCTGGCTCGGTACTACCCTGATATTTGGGTGGCTTTCCTTGAGTCGCACTGTCGAGGCGCAAAGCTGATGGAGCGAATAATCAGAGTACTCCGCACAAAAATGCCCAACCTGATGTTGAATCAGATGGTGACGGGCGAATACATGATATCTACCCATAGGCCACATTGGTTTTAATGGTGATGCCGTGCCAGCGGGGCGGACTTAGAGATAGTCTGCATAGTGCAATCAAGGGCAGGGATGTTGGGGTCAGAATAGCATTTCTCAGAAATTTAACTCTGACCCCAGTATGTACGATGCATGTGTGCTTTGAAGCTTGTTGCCGGGTTAAAGATAGAGTGGCTGCCCGTTGAAGCCCATTCGGAATGTTCTACCAAATGAATACAGACAACTGGTGAGTAATGAGTAAGAACGAGCAAGAAGAAGACGGGATTTCCGGTAAAGCCAAGAAAGCAAACAAAGATGAGTTTTTTGCAACCATTGAAGACCTAGATGACCCAGTACTCCTGGTGCTTCGGACGCACCTGTTCTTCGAATATCTTTTGGAAAGGGTAATTTGTGCAGAACTGCCGCGTGGAGACATTCTGATTGAACATGGTTCCCTCAGTTTTAGCCAAAAGCTGACACTGGTCCGCGCATTGGATTGTGTGGGTGATGAACTAACAACAGTTCTCCGCCATCTTAATAAGATAAGAAATCAGTGTTCGCACGAGCGAGATAAGAAGATTACTCAGGCAGATGTGGATCTCATCGGTCGCCCTCTTGGTAAGGCCTTCACTAAGTACAGAAATCAACACGCTGGACAGATGCTCAATATCCTAAAGCTTGTGCTAGCCCGTACGGCTGGCGGGTTAGTGTCAAGTCTTGAGAAGCTAGAAATTGTTTCTACTGTTAAAAAGTCTCCAGCGGGAAAAAGTTAGAGAGGTTGCTAAACCTAGCGAGGATTAATTGATTAGTGCAAATGCTGCCGCAGCGGCAGACAAGAGATATTGGGGTCAGAGTGGCATTTCTCTGAAATCTAGCTCTTACCCCAGTATACATGAGAGCCCATATGTACTCTTATTTTGTTTGGTCTGAGACTTTGACACTGATTGAGCTTTCGCCATTCAACAAGGCCAACATTCCCTTTCTCAGAAGGAATTGGTCATGGTCAGCGTCCACGTGCGCCTGAGGAATGTAGCTGCTCTTTTGCAGCTCCTTCTCTGAGAAGCGATAGCCGACGGCGTCGGACAGGTTCCCGAGAAGTTCGAAAAATACATCGTAGCGCCTCTGGAGGATCGTCGTGTCTTCCGGGCTGTTCAATGCGTCCAGGTACCTTTTCCAGGTGGCGACTACTTTTTGGTCCCTCTTGTTGGTGCCGTGGAAAGCTACATCGATCATGTTCAGCGCTTCCACTCTATCGGGATGCACACCGCTTGCGCGTGTCCGCATTAGTGTCTTGAAAATCTGTTCCTTAACCCCTTTTCTTTGCCTTCTTCGTTCGAGAAGTTGTGTGATTTGCACTGCTGCAATCGGGCCCACAAGAATTGCAACAATGGTCAAAATCTCCAACGTGATGTGCTCCATACGGCCTTCTCCATTGTTTACGGCTCAAGGCGGCATATTACCTCGGATTCTTCGTCACTGTGATATCGACCGTGGTTATGTCAGTAGTGAAATGTTTCGTAGAAGGAAATTGTCGAGGACAGGAATGGGGCTCCATGCGTAGGCGTAAGAAATTGGGCTCACAGCAGCATTTCTCGAAAATCTTGCTCTGACCCCAGTATTCGGGAGCGGCGATAGAGTTCGAGCTTTTTCTGCCATTTATTTCTTTAATTTGGACAGAATTTTGCCTAAGCTCTCGCGAATTGCCCGGCTTGTGGCCGGCTAGTGGAAGTCGCTGATAATCTTGGCTTCTATCCTACCTCTAAAGTACAGAGCTTGCTCCTCGTACTCTTCCCAGTAGAGCTCAATCACCTCCGGAGGTATAGGTGCCTCATGTTCAGAATCAGGCCCAAGTTTGGCGTCTATTAGCTGTCGGTGCTTTGACTCTAGATTGACTAGCGCTTCCTGAAGTTCGGGGAAGTACAAAGAGACCAACATGTTCAGCTCATCTACCGGCGCTCTGTCAGGTTGCTCAGGCTCCTCACCATCCACATAAGCGCGTTCATCGATAAATACACGGAATGCTGCCCTTTGTGTTAAGTAGAGACGCTCGCACAGACGCTTTTCTTCTTCCCTTTGAGTCTGCTCGACTTCCCTGGCATGTTGCGCTTTTGCCTGCCACCAGGCAATCACACCGCCAAGTGCTACAGCTGCCAGTGTCGATGCAACTGTAACGAGGTGGTTGACTTGGGATTCAGTCAGTTCTTGCATCCCGTAAAAACCCATCTGTAACTATGTTTACAGTTTAAGGTACTGGAGGTGGAGTAGCATTTCACAGGAGTTTAACTCTGACACCGGTATGGTCCCGTCAATTTCTCCTTCCAAATTAGATAGGTTCGCCAAGATCCTGCCGTTTTAGAACGTGTTTTCGCCGGTGTGGACCAGACAGGACTTCTTCCTGGCGTTATGCCACTGATGCAGATGGTTTCCAACTAGCGTCAGCAAAGATATTGGGGTCAGAGTAGCATTTCTCAGAAATTTAGCTCTTACCCCAGTATTGTTGAATTTGGCTCAGCATTCTGGAGGCCTTGGCTCCGCGGGACGGTCGTCCGCTCGGTGTAACTAAGGAATGGCGTTATTCGTCGGGCTCACCATCATGGCCCAGAAGCGGGCTTGGGGAATCGCTCGGAAGCTCCTCTGACCTTGCTTGGGTCTTCCAGACAATTTCAGTGACTTCTTTGATTCTATCTACTATAGGCTTGGCGTCCGTTCCCAGCTTACCCAAAACTACTCCCGCATCGCCAACCATCCCCCAGAATCTATCTAGGTCAGAGACCCGCTTGTGCAATTCGGATTGGAGTTTCTCCAGCCGGTGCAGGAGCCTCTGCTTGTGCTCTGTTTCTAGATCGCGAACTTCAGAAATCTTCTCCCGGAGCTCATTTACCAATGTTTGAACTCGATCGAGGTCGCCCTGAGAAAACTCGTAGGAAAAAGTGGCTCCAACTTGAGTTCGATATCTCCGCTTAAGGGTTGATAGCGCGAGTTCATCCTTGATTGCCAAGAATTCCACTTGGAGCTTCTGAATGTAGGAAAAAAACCTGTTGCAAGTCTCTTGCGTGCTTCCGCCTAGGTTCGGTTCCGGCGGTCCGGCGCCAATGTCATTCTTCTCCATAATCGAGTCAATTAGGGCGACGGCTTCGAGTAGCAATGCTTTATCGGATTCAGTCCATGGTTCTTGGTTTTCAAGATCGAGCTGATCAATTACGCTTCCACAGATTTTGACGATAGTGCCTATCGGGTCACTATCAACTTCACTCAGAAAATCATCAGAAAACAACACCGCTTAAGCTCCTTTTTTGTCCTGCCAATTGTATCTGCCTGATTCTGATACGAAATCCGGCCAGAAATGTAGCAAATGTTCCACGAAAATATGGCTGACTCAGAATCATGGCTCGATTCCCAGCCACTGACGAGAATTGGAGTCAGAGTGAGGTTTTAAGGACATTCCCTGGCGGGAATGGGGGTCAGAGTGAGGTTTTAAGTACATTCCCTGGTGACGACCTTTCGTTTCTCAGTCAAGCTTGCGAATAATCTGCGTTGCTCCTGATTCCATTGCTAGCACATACAGCGAGCCGTTAGCGCATGATTACGGACCAGATCGCGTAGGACGGGTTTTCCCATGGAAGTGTTACTCTGACCCTATGATGCCTGGCTAGATCTTGCGCGAAGCATTCAAGACTAAATTGAAAGTCATTGAGTGCTGCTAGGCGAAATATTCGACTCCCGCTTCACGACTGAGCGCCTCAATTTCCTTAAGCTCAGCGATTTCCTTGTAGTAGGTATGGCCATGCCCCATATCCACTTCCACGCAGTAGATTAGTCTTTCATACGGCTCGCCATTATGATCGAAATGGCAATATATGTGAGGCGAGTAGTAGTACTCGTCCCCGCTCCAATTTACTGAAATTATAGAGTCATATGGGACTTCGCCGATTAAGAATGCCCGGGTATCCCCTTTCTCCCCCGCTTTTCTGTCTGTGTATCTCAGACCCTGATCCGTAGAGGTGAGCATTCCCGTTCTCAATAAGAACTTTACGCCTCTCGTATATGTTTCTAATAGACCGATACGGAACCATGATGATATGCCCGAATCACCTTTTTGAGCGTTAGGGTACCCATCCACGCGGTCCACATCTCTAATTATCACATCGGATCTAATGTTTTTGGCACTCATCTCACCAAGTTCGTATTGAAACTCCTTTCTCAATTGTTCTCTATGTCTGACTTGTTCCGCCGGGCTAGAAAATACGGCTTTACTTGTTTTCGGTCTGCCGACATATGGGTAGAGTGCTGCTTTGAAGGCAGCAACAAGTTCTTTTCTGACCTCAGACTTATCCGCGAGACTTTCTTTGTCCAGGGAGTACGTGATTGGCCACCTCTTGTGTGCAAGATCAAAAGGCAGATTATTGTCGGGTGCTCCAAATGCTGAGTTCATGACGTTGATCACACGCCCATCCCCGAGGCACTTCAGTGCATAGCCCAGTTCTATCAGCACGTTTGGATTTGGGCAGGACTTATCTTCTTTGGTTTTTGCTACAACAGTAATGTCCCCTATGAAGACGTCGGCGTCTTCAATCTTGCCAAGGATAGTGCTCGCTATGTCCGGAGAGCCCTCGACCCCTTTAGTATCGTGATCCAGCCTAAGTGCGTCCTGGATCTCGTGCTCTTGGTTTAGCTGCTTTATGGCTCTTTCGAGGCAGTCCTTTATAAAGTTCCGATTTAGCTGTCCTACTATGTCGCTCTGCCAGGAATAGAAGATTTTCAAGTTTTGAATCCTCAAATTAACTGGGGTCGAATTGATGTTCCTGAGATTAGAGCAGCTCTCTAACCAAACCCTCTCTATATAGGTCTTCGCCGCTAAAGTAGAACATGTCATCACTGCTCGTATTTTCCGCGCGTTCCAGTATGTGAGCGGGCACGTTCTTGTGCTTGAAGAAATCGATCATTGCGTTTGTTGCCTGAGTTCTCATGTAGTCTGCAACTTGGCCGTCCCTTTTTGTGGCCGTCTGAGCTCTATGAAACCCGAACTTTGCGTCGGGCTCCGCATACAAACTTTCCCCAGAGAGCGCAAGAATTACGCAAGCACTGGAGCACTCATTCACGACGTACACATCGAGTTGGTGTTCCTGTATAAGCCTTGAAATTTTTAGAGATAGATCTATGTAGCCGCCATTGCTAGAGAGGAGAATTGCCTCAATTCCTCCCTGCTCGAGTTCTACTTCAAGAGAGCGCTTGGTTTCCAAGCCAATTTGGCCATCAAGCACGAGGGTTCTATCATTTGCTCTTTGGACCACCGCGTGATTCATTTGCGACGCTTGACTGGCACCAGCAATAATCTCAGGTGTCCGAGTGGCTATACCCAGAAGAACCGCTCCTTGTAAGGTCAGTGTTGAAAATGCAAGCACTACAAGTACCCTGCTGCCAGCTCCCCTGGTGGATAACAGGCCAAGTAGTCTGATGTAGGCGGCTATGGAAACTAGAAACGTGAAAGCCTGAGTTGAAAGAAGCAGCAGGACCGCGCTTAATCCATGATGAATTGCATCTGAAAGCACGTGGCCCAGCAGATATTGAACGGGTAAGGATAAGAGAAGAAGTATGAGTAGTATCCCGGGCAAAACTATTTCCTACTAATGCGAGTACCCTAGCTTTCCCCCAGTAATCGAATGGAAAACTGAACAACAATAATTAGTAGGACGCCAACAACATTCATCAGAGATTGCAACTTGGTGCTTTCTCGGTGCACTACAAGATATCCACTGCCCTCATCCCAGCTGGTAATACCTTTTTCCTTGAGCCTGTTGTAAGCAGACACAAGAGTGAACAGGGAGATGAGCGGAATACCGCACCCTAAGCCTTTAAACCAAATCTCTATGTCCCGCTGGATGCCCTGTGCCACGCCTATGGGTTTCATGTTTTGTCCCAGTACCTGTACTCCGAATATCCATTTTCCCAGCGAGCTTCCCGAGAACCCGATAAATATGCCCGATATAAAACAACCAAGTAGAGAGGTTAATACAACGTCGAGCAATGGATTCAGGTCATTGAAAAATGCATCCGCGCTTGATGGTGCGACTGCATACCAGGCTGTGGCTATTGGCACTATGCCGATCATTCCATTTACTGAGATATCCAGCAATCTCGCTCCGTATCTTCGCCACGGAACCCTGTGCCCCATCACCCAACCGGTAGGTAAAGATGCGTCTGGTTCCCCATCACTTTGAATCTCGGAGGTGGCTACATTCGGATCGCGAACTGGCAGGGCACTTGATACTGGTTCGCCAATGGGTTGCGAAGTTGATGCTGTTCGAGCTTCGCCCGTCCATGGATCTTGTACTGAATCAGGGGGTTGGCTTCCAGCTATTGAATTGGGAGCTGAGTTCTCGCTTTGGCTTCTGTACAGGCCAAAGTGTTCTTTGAAAAGCACCCACTGGCTTCCCTTGACATGCTGTATGAGGGAATCTTCTGAAATTACACCCTTCTCATACATCTTCAACAAACCAAAGGGATCAAAGGGTCCGACTGAATCAGGGCCGTCTTTGTAATACCAAGTCTTGTCCGCTATGCGCCCGTCGCTCCCTACTAGGCTTTGATAGTGGAACCATTGATCTTCCGAAGGCCTTCCAACTAGTGTTTCAGCCGAGATAATTCCACTCTCGTTGAGCTTAACCAGTTGCTCTAGATCAAAGGGGCCCACCTTCTGATCACCATCTTGGTAGAACCAGTCCTTTTCCCCTGTAGTCATTGATCCTCCACTATCTAACAAGAAGCTCAGATTATTAAGAATTCCATTTCAAGACGAATAACGGGGTAGGGCCACATGATTCTTGCGATTCTGCATGGCCATTCTAGTGCGATATCTATTCTCTCGTATTAGCTTTGTGAAGGGCTAGGCGATTTGTTGAGTCTTTCTTTGGGAGCCAGCGATGATTGGAATTTCCCAATTTTGGCGCTTTGTGACTTGAGTCGCTCAGGTAGCCAATAACTCCTGATTTTGGGCTAAAGAGGCTAAGAATAATGCAGTTTTCTGACAATGAAGGTTCAAAAAAATAATTGAAAACAATGAGTTATGACGATTCATTGTGGCATCCCTGAAGGTAAGTCAGGATTGATGTCGGTCAGCGATTACTGACAAAAATTGATCCAAACTGCTACCTGTGCCGCAAGTTGATGGCAGTGGGCTTGGACAGTTACGCACGGCTGTTACACTACGCAAAAAAATGAGACAGCAAGCGTGAAGACCGTATTCGTTACAGGCGGGGGTGGCTACATCAGCACACACACCTGCGTTGAACTCCTGCATTCAGGCTATGGGGTTGTCGTGGTCGACAACCAGCGTGCGGGGGCGCTGTCCAGGGTGGAGGAGATTACCTACCGCAACCTGTGGACCGTGAAGGCGGACGTTCGCGACCAGCAGGTGCTGGAGCGCCTGTTCAAGGATTTCGATATCGACCTGGTCATTCACGCGGCCGGGCTCAACTCCATTCCCGCTTCCATCGCCAATCCCGACCTCTACAACGCCGTGAACGTCGAAGGCACCATCGCCCTGTGCGATGTCATGGAACAGTTCAAGGTGCGCGACATCGTCCTCACCTCGTCCGCCGCGGTCTACGGGATCGACAGCGCAGAGCCCATCCCCGAGACGGCGGACCTGCAGCCCACAAACCCCTACGGCGAGTCAAAGCTCGCCGCGGAAAACCACCTGCGGGAGCGCTGTGAGGCCCAGGACTGGAACGCCGTGGCCCTGCGCTGCTTCAATCCCGCCGGCGCCTTTCACACAGGCAAGCTCGGGGAAGACCCCAAGTTGGGGGTGGGCAGCATTTCTGCCTGTATTTCCAGGGTCCTGACCGGGAAGCGAGACCGGTTCACCGTCCACGGCAAGGACTATGCGACCCACAACGGGACTGCGGTACGCGACTATGTCCACGTGATGGACCTGGCCCGCGGGCATGTGAAAGCGCTGGAACTGCTGGAGAAGAAAAACGGATTCACCCCGATCAACCTGGGCACCGGCAAGGGCCACACGGTGCTGGAAGTGCTGCGCTGCTTCGAGGAAGTGGCGGGCCAAAAAATTCCCCACGCTTTCGGTCCCGCCCGCGAGGGTGACCTTGGGCAGTTCATCGCGGATATCGCGCGGGCTGAGGAAGAGCTGGACTGGCGCCCGGAATTTGACCTGGAGCAGATGGTCCGCGACGCCTGGAACTGGTTCCAGCACAACCCGGACGGTTACAGCAGCAGCTGATCGGTTCTTCGCGCAGCTCCGCTACGCAGACTCAACTGTCGGAAGCAATGCTCTCGTTGGAGGCAATGGACGCGCCGCCGGAGGCATAGCGCTTCTTGGTCTCTTCGCTCCACTGGTCGATCTGGTTTTCATCGAAGCCGTAGGCAAGGCCGCGTTCCACCGCGGGGCGGGCCCGAACCCGGTCGACCCAGGCCACCACGTTGGCGTGTCCCGTGATATCGATCTTGCTCCACTTCCAGCCCCGCACCCAGGGGTAACAGGCGATGTCGGCGATGGTGAAGTGGTCGCCGCAGATGTAATCGCGGCCCTCTAGCTGCTTGTTCAAAACCCGTAACAGTCGCTGGGCTTCATTATTGAAGCGTTGCAGCGGGTGCACTCTCTGCTCGGCAGGAATGTCGTCCATGTACCGGGTGTAGCTCAGCTTGTTGCCGAATACCGGCCCCAGGTTGGCCGCCTGCCAGAACAGCCACTGGATGACATCCCAGCGTGACGCGTCCTGGGGCAGCAGGGGAGAGGGATACTTTTCCCCCAGGTACATCAGGATGGCGCAGCTCTCCATCAGCGTCCGGTCGCCGTCGCGCAGGCCGGGAATCTTCTGATTGGGATTGATCGCCGTGAAGTCCTCGCCAAACTGGTCGCGGTTCATGATGTTCACGGTGACCAGTTCCACCTCAGGCAGTTCGACCCCGGCCTCCTTCAGTTCCTCCAGCATGATGGTGACTTTCCAGCCGTTGGGTGTGGCGTATGACCAGAGTTCCATTGACATAGGGGTGGCTCCTCGCGAATCGCGTCCGGGTTAATGGCCCACTTTGATGTTGCCCAGGTAGTCCATCTTCCCCAGTGGCACGCCGTGGATTCGCAGCACGTCATAGGCTGTGGTGGCGTGGAAATAGAAGTTGGGCAGGGAAAAGGACAGCAGGAAGTTGGTTGTCGTGAAGGGCATGTCATTGCCGCCCATGCGGAATGTCATGGGCTGGTCTGCCAGCGCATTGATGTCCTCGGGAGACTCGGCCTTGAGGCTCTCGGTCGCCTCGGCCACCAGGTCCCGGCACTTTTCGAAAGTCATGCCGGACATTTTGGGTGGCGGTTCGAACAGGCCGGCCTTGAAGCCCTTGATAGCGCCCAGGGAGTGGTGCCAGACCGAGATAATCTGGAAGCTGAAGGGCGCCATGTCGTCACGCAGCTTGTACTTGACCAGTTCGTCCAGGTCGAGATGGCCCGCGTCTGCATAGGCCTTTCCCTTCTCCAGGACATGGGCCACGCCCCCCAGGGTTCGCAGGTAAGCGTCCACGCTGGCGTCGTAAAATGAAATCGTCATTGCTCGTATTCCTCTGCTGTCTGTTGCGTCACTGTCATGCCGCGAGATCTGCGGACATGATATCCAGCGCCTGTTGCCTCGGTATCAGCTTGTTCCCGGCGTAGGCCTTGCCCGGTAGCTTCGCGAGTTCGCCTGCCAGGGCTACCGCAGTATCGATGGCTTTGCCCTCGGGCACCAGTTGGTCGAGAAAACCCGCCTGCACGGCGCCTGCCGGGTCGAGAATTGCCGACTGGGCAACGACGGGGACGAATGCCGTCGACGCGACGCGATACTTCAGCGGCTCCATGGCCCAGGGGGGCAGCACCATGCCCATGACGGTTTCGTTCATGCCGAACTTGAAGGCGCCGTCCTCGCCGATGCGGGTATCGCAGGCCAGCAGCCAGAGGGCCCCGATGGTGAAGGCGTGGCCGGTACAGGCTGCGACGGTGGGTTTGCCCGTCCCGAACAGGTGCAGCAGGATGCTCGCCCCCGCGTGTGACAGGTCGGCGATGGCCTGCTGGTCGCCGCTGGTCATGGTCGCCAGGTCAAAACCCGCGCAAAACGCGCCGGGTCGGCCGGCCAGCACGATCGCCTTGGCCCTGTCGTCGGCCTCTTCCAGTGCCGCGAGGATGGCTGGCGCCGCATCGGGTGTGATGGCGTTCTTCTTGCCGTCGTCCATCGCGATAACTGCGATATCGTCCTGAATGTCGAAGCTTACTTGCACGGTGTTGTCTCCCTCGCTACGAGATGGATCATGGTGTTCACGCGATTGCCGGCGTCCGCCCGGTTCAGTCCCAGCCGGCTCTCGACCCTGAGCCCATGGATCAGTGTCATCATCAGCGCCGCAGCGTCGGTGACGGAAATACCTGCGCGCAGCTCTTCCCGCTCGGCGGCGTCCTCGAGGCAGCTGCGTATCGAGGCGGCAAAAGCCGCCAGGTGGGCGGAAACCACGTCATGCAGTTGCGGCTCGACGCCTTCAAGCTCCAGCGCACTGTTTACCAGCAGGCAGCCCTTGCGGCGGGCAACATCGCTGACATCGACCAGGGTTTTCTCCAGGAACATGCGCAGGGCATCGAGTCCAGCGTGGTCGCGCCTGGTACCTGAAAATTGTGCCTCCGACCAATCGGCGTAATGGTCGGCTGCCAGTTCGAACAGGCGGGACTTGTTGCCAAACGCGGCGTAGAAACTGCCGGCGCCCATACCGGTCGCCTCCAGCAGCTGATTCATGGAGGTTGCGGTATAGCCCTGGCGCCAGAACAGTTCCCGGGCAGCTTTCAGGGCGCGTTTGCGGTCGATCTGGACAGGTCTGGCCATGGCTGGCTAGCGCTCTGGCTTGAGAGGTCGCTGATTATGTAATGATCGTTACATAATAGCAAGTGCCCCGTGGGGGGCGCGGTTGCTCAGTCCGTGTGGAACTCGATGCCCTGGGCCAGCGGCAGCTCGGTGGAGTAATTGACCGTTACAGTCTGCCGGCGCATGTAGGCTTTCCAGGCATCGGACCCGGATTCCCGCCCGCCGCCGGTTTCCTTTTCGCCGCCGAAAGCGCCCCCGATTTCCGCGCCGCTGGGTCCGATATTCACGTTGGCGATGCCGCAGTCGCTGCCCGCGGCGGACAGGAACGTTTCGGCTTCCAGCACGTCCCGCGTAAAGATGCAGGAGGACAGGCCCTGGGGCACGTCGTTGTGCATTGCGATGGCCTGTTCCAGTGTGTCGTACTGCAGCACGTACAACACGGGGGCGAAGGTTTCGGTGCGCACCCGGTCGTCCTGTTCATCCATGTCGACCAGCGCGGGCTTTACGTAACAGCCGCCGTCGCAGTCGGCCACTTCGACCGGTTCGCCACCGTGCACGGGGCGACCATCCTGGCGCAGGCTTTCCAGCAGGGCCTGCATGGCGTCGAAGGCCGCTGCGTCAATCAGCGGCCCCACCAGCACGGTGTCAGCCAGCGGGTTGCCGATACTGATCTGGTCATAGGCGTTGCGCAGTCGCGTCATGAGCTCGGCGTGAGCCTCCCGGTGCACGATGAGTCGCCGCAGGCTGGTGCAGCGCTGGCCACAGGTGCCCACGGCGGAAAACAGGATGGCCCTGACGGTCATATCCAGGTCCGCTGAGGGCGTCACGATCATGGCATTGTTGCCGCCGAGTTCCAGCAGGGCGCGACCGAAACGTTCCGCCACCAGCGGCCCGACCTGCCGGCCCATTCGGGTGGAGCCGGTGGCGCTGACCAGGGGGATGTCGGTATGCCGTACCAGTTGTTCGCCGATGTCCGCGCCGCCGATCACCACCTGGGCCAGGTGGTCGACCGGGTCGTCAAAGCGCTGCGTCGCGCGATTGAACAGCTCGATGCAGGCCAGGGCCGTCAGCGGGGTTTTCTCCGAGGGCTTCCAGATCACGGGGTCGCCGCACACCAGCGCCAGCGCCGTGTTCCAGGCCCAGACCGCGACCGGGAAATTGAAGGCGGAAATCACTGCCACGGGCCCCAGGGGTTGCCAGGTTTCCCGCATGCTGTGGCCGGGCCGTTCCGAGGGCAGGGTAAGGCCGTACAACTGCCTGGACAGCCCCACCGCGAAGTCGCAGATGTCGATCATCTCCTG
This sequence comes from Halieaceae bacterium, assembly GCA_965601975.1. GTDB lineage: Bacteria > Pseudomonadota > Gammaproteobacteria > Pseudomonadales > Halieaceae > JANQIO01. The sequence continues at coordinate 2,516,116 of OZ271856.1, read as the reverse complement.
CACTTCGCCCAGGCCTTCCTGCAGGATCTTGCCGCACTCCAGGGTGACCAACGCGCCCAGTGCATCCTTGTTGGCTCTAAGTTCGTCGCCGAACAGCCGCACCAGTTCTCCGCGCCTCGGCGCGGGGACCAGCCGCCAGGCATCAAAGGCCTCGCGGGCAAGTGCCACCTTTGCGTCCAGGCTTTCCCCTGTGTCCAGCGGCACGCTGCCCAGCTCGCAGCCGTCGACGGGCGATGTCACCAGAAGCTCCCCGCTGAGGCCCGAGAGGTTCAACTGTTCGAGAATCGAAGGCAGTTGCTGTGCGATAAGCGAATTCATGATCTATTCCTGGTGGTCGCTGGGAGTGGCATCCGGCGCTGTATCCTGCAGGAAATAGGCGCCGAAACGATTGGCGAGGAAGTCTTCCAGGGCGACCTGCTCCTGCCTGACCAGCCCCCGCTCGGGGAGTTTGCCTTCACGCAGCAGGTCGAGCATCGCGCAGGCGGCGCTGGCGGTGGTGATCTGGATCGCTGAACGTTTCACGCCCCCGATTTCACGGCTGTAGACCCGGTTGACGTAAGTGTCCTGCAGCAGCTGCCCGTTGCGCCGGCCGCTGACCGTGGCGAAGATGAGCGCAACGTCCTGGTGTGTGGCGGGCACCGCGTACTCGAGTATGTCCTTCAGCAGCTCCCGCCGCTCTGCGAGACGCAGGTCGCGCAGCAGGGTTTGCATGATCTCCCAGTGCCCGGGATAGCGAATCGTCTGGTAGCTGAGGTTGTTGACCCGGCCAGCCAGGGACTCGGCCAGTGAACCCACGCCGCCGGAGGTGTTGAAGCTCTCGTAGCGCACGCCCTCCAGGCTGAACTCCCGGCGCTGGGTCATCGCGGGCATGGTGACCCTTTCCCCGTCGATGATCGCCTCGCAGGGCTCGCAGTACTCGTTGATCAGGCCGTCCGTGCTCCAGGTGAGGTTGTAGGTCAGGGAGTTCGTCGGGTAGCGGGGCAATGCGCCGACCCTGAGCCTGACACTTTCAAGCGCCTCGAATTTCTCGCACAACGAATGAGCGACGATGGAGATGAATCCCGGTGCCAGCCCGCACTGGGGAATGAAGGCCGTGTCTGCGCCTGCGGCCAGTTCCCTGACCTGCCGCGTGTTGCTGATATCCTCGGTCAGGTCCAGGTAGTGGACGCCTGCCTTACGTGCGACGGCCGCGGCGGTGTGGGTCAGGTAGAAGGGGCAGGCGCAGACGACCGCGAAGTGATCCCTGATGGCCTCGCCCAGCGCTGCCTCGTCGGTGACGTCCAGGCAAAGCCGTGTCAGTTCGCCGGTCGGGTCCTGCACCCGGTCCAGGGATTCCTGGTTTGAATCTATCAGCGTGACGGAAAAGTCACCGCTGGCCAGCAGCAGTTCGCAAATCATGCTGCCGATTTTCCCGGACCCCAACAGGGCAATCTGTGTCATCATGAGGTAAACATAGCACGCCCCGGATTATCACCATGAATGCACTGGTCACCACCACCGAACACGAAACCCATGTCTCCCTCGCCATGGACGACGGCAAGGCCAACGCCATGTCCTTCGACATGTTTGATGCCCTCAACGGTGGCCTCGATGCCGCCGCGTCCGCCGGCAAGGTGGTCGTGATATCCGGCCGGCCGGGGAAGTTCTCGGCGGGCTTTGACCTGTCCGTGATGGGGCAGGGCGGCGAAGCCACCCTTAACTTGCTCAAGACCGGTGCGGCAATGTCGCAACGCTTGATGGACTTCGAGACCCCGGTGGTGCTCGCGGTTAGCGGGCATGCCCTGGCCATGGGTGCGCTGCTGTGCCTGTCGGCGGACTACCGGATCGGCATGACCGGCGACTACAAGATCGGCCTCAACGAAGTGGCAATCGGTATGACCCTGCCCTGGTTCGGTATCGAGCTGGCGCGGGCGCGGCTTGCGAAAGAGCATTTCAATCCCGCGGTGGGATTGGCGCGCATCTATGACCCGGTCAGCGCCGTGGCGGCGGGTTTCCTTGACGAGGCGGTGGCGCCGGAGGCACTGGAGGCCCGTGCCGGTGAGGTTGCGGCAGGGTTCTCGGCGCTGCACATGAAGGCGCACCGCAATTCCAAGCGACGGGTGCGGGAAGAGTTCTTTCAGCGCTACGAAGACGCCCTGCGCAGGGATTTCGAGGAGGGCGGCGTGGCCGGCGCCGCCTGAGCCGCCGGTTTCCGGCGCTTCTCTCTTCTATCCACAAATCATCTTCGGCGTCCCCATGGCTCAGAAGCCGTGGGCGATATCCAGGCGGGCCCGCACCATCCGCGCCCAGCGGGCGAACATGAAGCGGATGTCGCTGAGGTTGGTCACCGCGTTGTTGACACCCCAGACCGGGCTGCCCCGCCTGGCATCTTTCACCACCGCCAGGATTTCACCGGTCTCGCTGTCAGAGAAGCCGAAGGCAATCGTCATGGTGCCCGCGCTTTCTGTATAAACACGGCTGCGCCCCGCCGGGCGTGAGCGCATGTCATCCCGGGAGGCGCTGGGCGCCAGCTGGGTGATGGTGGCCGAGATTTTAAGCACGCCGGGGCCCGGTTCCGTCACGACATCGTAGTCGCCGGTTTCTTCCAGCTCCCGGGTGAATACTTCCAGGTAGATGCGTTGCAGTGTCTCACGGTCGGCGTCCGTCAGCTCCCAGGGGCGGTTGCCGGTGACGCTGGTGTTGCCGCGGTTGGGCTGGACGATTCGGGTGCGGCTCATGTCCAGCGGTTCCAGCAGGATCTGGCTGAACTGGCCGAAGTCTGCTTCCGGGTCCACGTAGGCCATTCCCACGCGGGCATTGGTGACCAGGTGCAACCGGTCCATGATGACCTGGTCGTCGCTGAATTCAGGGTCCCTGGGGGTATCGGCACAGGCCATGACAAGAACCGGGATCAGCAGAAAGGCGGCGTGGCGAGACAGCATGGTGTTTCCTCGTTGTCGTAGTTCTGGAATCCGGGAAAGTCTAGTCGAGTGAAAAATGGCGCGCCAGAGGGGCGCCGCTGAAGCAGCGCGCCTATGGCAAAAGAGCATGGGAAGGGGAGCTGCTAGAAGCGGTACAGGGCGCTGGCAAACACACCGTCGCCGTCGATGTTCGGGATGCCGCTGGTGCGTTCGAAGTCACGGTACTCGACTGATAGGGCGATGTTCTCCATGAAGAACCACTCGGCAAACAGGCTCCAGTTGTCGGAGCTGCTGCCCGAAACAATGCGCTCCCATCTGCCGCCGACGCCGATATTGTTCATCGGGTAGTAGATGACGCGCGCCAGGTAGTTGTCGATGTCGCTGCTGTCACCCGGGTCCGCATAGGCGTAGGCGGCCTCGGCCTTCAGGCTACCCAGGGGTAGTTCCTGCAGGTGTTCTGCAGCGATTGTAAAGGTGTCCACATCATCGGCCTGGTCCGGGTCGGTGTAGGTATAGGACAGTGTGACCAGGGTGTTTTCCCGCAGGTACTTGCCGCCTCCGATGGTAAAGCTGTCGGATTCGAAGTTATCCAGTTCCGTGTACGTATAGGACGCATCGATCAGCCAGCCGGACTCCTTGTTGAGGACGTAGCGCCCGCCAACGCCGTAGCTGGTGATATCGACGTCGTCGAAGTCAAAGTCCAGCTCGCCATCGCTTGCCAGTACATCGACGCGAGACGCGCGATCCAGGAAGGCCGCTTCCGAAAGCGGGCCCTTGCTGGTATCCACGGACTCCAGGAACCAGGAGCCGTTGGCGCCGAAGATGTCGATGTCCGTGTCCACGGTCGCGCCGATGGCGGTGGCATTTGTTTCGGTATCACCCGTGAAGTAATTCGCGCCCAGCTCCCACCGGAAATCGGCGTGGGCAGGCACTGCGAATGCGAGGGCGAGCCCTGTAGCCATCACGCATCTGTTTAACATGTTTGTCTCCTTGTGCTTCTTCGGGTGGACGCAGTCCGGCCGGCACGCATGTCCGGCTTCGAACGCGAAGCTACCTTAGGGAAGTTACAGTTTCACGACAGTCCCCTGCGAGCCTCGCGGTAGCGGGTGCTAGCGTTCGCTGGACCGTCAGGCGCTGGATGCTGATTGACACGAAGCTGCGCCAGGTGGATGTCATCTTACTGTCACAAACCGTTAATTATTTAGTCACCCGAGGTTTCTAATATGCCGCGACATGCTGCCCATGTCCGGGCAGCCTCGGGTGCGTGTAGCTGGCGCCCCCGGGGAGTTCAACAAACACAACAGGCGCTCTACATGAAAATTGCTGCTCGAACCGTGCTCCTTCTTTTGCTGGTTGCCCAGCCTACCTGGGCTGCGGAAGTTTTCCTGCATGTCTTTTTTGAGGAAGCTCCGCTGCAAAGTGTGGAAGTGTCCATCGGTGGCAACTCCCTTGGGGCCACAGATAACCGCGGCGCGCTGTTCTTCGACATGGGTGTGGGCCAGCATGAGATTGCACTGTCCTTCCAGGACAGCGTGATCGCGACAGTGGCGTTTGAGGTGAGCAACGCCGATACGGAAGAGGTCGAGATCGAGGTCGACTACTCCCGCGACGGCGCCGACCCGGCGATCAAGGTTGCCACGTTTGCGGTCGGTAACAGCGGCGGTGAGACGGGCCTTTTCAGCGGTACCGTGCGTGACTCCGGTGGCGATCCCGTCAGCGGCGCCACGCTGACAAGCAACGGAGAGTCCGTGGTCACCGGCGCTGACGGTAGCTTTGGTATTGAACTGCCCAGGGGTGTGCGCGATATCTCCGTTGAGGCGGAGGGTTTCGCCACGGCTGAGCTGACCGACATCCGGATCTTTGCAAATGTAGGCGTCACCGCGGAGGTCGATCTGGCACCCAGGAGGCGAGCTGACCTCGGCATTGCCGCGCCGCAGTTGGAAGAGACCTTAGTTCTGGGCACCTTCAATCCTACCGAGACGGCAGCCGGCGCCGAGCGCTTCGCCACCACCATTACCGACGCCCTGGACCTGACCCAGCTGGCTCGTTTCGGCGACAGCGATGTGGCGGCTGCCCTGGTGCGAATCGTGGGTGTATCGGTCGCGGAGGACAAGTACGCGACGGTACGGGGCCTGGACGGCCGCTACATTTCAGCCACCCTGAACGGCATTCTCATGCCCAGTACCGACCCCCTGCGCCGCGATGTTCAGCTCGACCTGTTTCCGGCGAACATACTGTCCGGCCTCGAGATCCAGAAGTCGTTCTCACCGGAACGGCTGGCCAGCACCACGGGCGGCAGCGTCAAGATCGGCACCCTGGGTATCCCCGACGAGAAGGTTCACAAGATCGGTCTCAGCACCGGTTACAACTTTGACTTTACCGGTGACGACATCGTCTCCTACCGCAGCAGCGAGACCGACAAGTACGGCTGGGACAACGATCTACGCGACCTGCCGGGCGACGTCGTTCGGGCCACGAACGGGGCGCGGCAGCTGACCGTTTGCCCGCCGGAGGTTGACCCTTCCTGTACGGCGCCGCTCGACGCCGCGCGCCTCGCCGTGAAATTCCAGGACGATTACAACGTTGACGACCGCCAGGCCAAGCTGGACTTCGGCGCGTCATGGGCCTACGGGGATCGCTACCAGCTGGGCGCGGGAGACGTCGGTTTCTATGCTGCCGCCAACTACTCAAGCGAAACCAGTGATCGCGGTACCGCCGAACTCGAGGACTCCCTGGATATTTTCGGCAACTACCAGCGCAGCACCGAGAGCACCGCGTCCAGTGCCTACTTCGCAGCGGGATACGAATTTCGTGACGCGGACGAAATCCTCTCCAGGACGATCTTCCTGCACAATTCCGATGACACCGTCCGTTTTGAGAACGGCTTCGATACGGCGGAAGACAACAACGTGCAGCGGGTGATACTGGAGTGGGTCGAGCGTGACTTCTTCTCCCAGCAGTTCAGCGGCCTGCATGACATTTACCTGTTTGACGAGACCCACACGTTCGAGTGGCGAGCCGCGTACTCGAAGACCCAGCGGGACGAACCGGACCGCCGCCAGTACCAGTACATCAACGACCAGCTGTCACTGTCCTCCTTCGAGCGTCGCTGGTCCGACCTCGAGGAAGAGAGCGTCGACTTCGTCGCTGACTACACCTTTCCGATCAACTGGTCCAGCAACGTATTTTCCGAGATCAAGTTTGGTGGTCTGTACTCTGACAAGGAGCGGGAGGTGGACCTGTACCGCTTCGGTATCCGCACGGGATCCCGGGCCGATGAGCTGGACTTTTCCATCAACGCAAACCTTGAAGAGACCCTGTCCTACAACAACGCCGCGCTCGACCGCTGGCGTCTTGGCACAAACACCACCAATACGGACTCCTACGAGGCCGACGAGACCTACAACGCGGGCTACATCGGCACCAGCACCGAGTTCGGCGAGAGCTGGACCCTGGCCTTTGGCGCGCGCTACGAGGACTTTGAGCAGGATCTCAGCTACCCGAACGACCCCACCGCCGGCAGCGTGCTGGAAGAGGACGACTGGTACGGGTCCGTACAGCTGATCTATCGCCTCGGTGAGGACTGGCAGTTTCGTGCGGGCTATACCGAAACTGTGTCCTATCCGGGTCTGATCGAGCGGGCGGAGTCACTGGTCTTCGATCCGAACACGGACGACCCGATTTTCGGTAACCCCGACCTCGTTCCGTCGAAGATCGACAACTACGACTTCCGTGCGGAGTACTACTTCTCCAGCGATGAGAGCATCTCGCTGGCCTACTTCAGCAAGGAAATCGACGACCCGGTCGAGCGGGGTGTCCCCGACGCGTCCGGCTCCGCGGCCAACAACGGCATTACCTTCCGCAACAACGAAAGCGCAGACCTCGATGGTGTCGAACTGGACGGCTACAAGGTGGTCTGGGACGACGGTGACAACCTGCTGTTCGTGGCCGGCAACGTGACCTACATCGACTCTGAAGTTGAGCTCAGCGAAGACAGCATCCGCTTGGAGGGGTCCGATGCCATCGGGCGGCAGCTGCAGGGCCAGTCCGAGTGGTTGGGTAACCTCCAGATTGGCTACGACCACTATCCCACCGAGCAGAAGCTGACGCTGCTGGTCAATTACTTCGACGACCAGATCTTCAGGGTCACCCGCGGCGAAAACATCGGCAATGAACTGCTGGTTGGCCGGACCCTGGTCGATTTGAACTACGAAAAGCTCTGGGGTGAGTCCCTCACTTTCAAGCTGCAGTTGAAGAACATCTTCAACGAAGAGTTCGAGTACGAGCGGGATGGCGTGACGATCGAGAGTTTCGAGGAAGGGACCACGATCTCTGCGAGCTTCACTTACGAATTTCTCTAACCGATAACCTGGGAAAAATCCTATGTTACAGAAAACACTTACGCTCACTTTCCTGGCGGCCCTGTTGGCCCTCGTCGGCTGCAGTGACGGGGATGAGGGCGACGTCGTTACCATTACCAATGTAATCGGTGGCGACACTCCGACCGATCCGCCCGATCCGGGCCCGGGTGGAGACTGCGAAGGCTTTGTGGAAACCAGCTTCTCGACCTGTACTGAAGTGTCCGGCGGCGCCGTTGGCACACTCACCGGTACCGTGGACCAGGACTACACGCTGAACTCCGAGCTGCAGTGGCGCCTACAGGGCACTGTCACCGTCGGCACCGGCAACCAGACCGTTGCCGACGATGCTGACGTTCAGGCTATCAAGGACGCGGGCGTTACCCTGACGGTCGAGGCCGGCACCGACGTCAAGGCCTTCGACGACGGCTCCCTGCTGGTGACTCGCGGGTCCCGGCTGGTGGCCGACGGCACCGCAGCCAACCCCATAACCTTCTCCAGTCTCGATGCCGACTTCGACGGCCTCGGCGAGTGGGGCGGCCTGATCATCCAGGGCTTTGCACCCCAGTACGGGGCCGGCGGTACCGGCGCCTGTTTCGGGACTGGTACGGTCTGTAACGTGGAAGGTGAAGGCGGTACCGACATTTCTGTCTACGGCGGCAACGAGCCCGACGACGACAGCGGTGTGCTTCGCTACGTGCGTATCGCCGAGGGCGGCCTGGTCGCAGGTCCGAACAATGAGATCAATGGCCTGACCCTGCAGGGCGTCGGCTACGGCACCACGCTGGAGTTCATCCAGGTGCACAACAACCTCGACGACGGTGTCGAGTGGTTCGGTGGTACGGCCAGCCTGCGCTGGGTGGTCCTGACCGGCAACGATGACGACGACATCGACTTCGACGAGGGCTTCCAGGGCAACATCCAGTACGCCATCGTTCGAAAGTCCGATAACGCGGCGCCCCAGGGTAGCAACGACCCTCGCGCGATCGAGGCAAACTCATCTGACGACGAGTACGTGCCCGAGACCGAAGCGGCGATCGCCAACGTCCTGATTCTCGGTGGCAGTGTGAACAATGCCTCCGGCGCCACGCAGCCCGGTATGCGCCTGCGCGGTGCGGTGACCACCGATATCTACAACACCGCGGTGCAGGACTTCGATCGCGGCTGTATCCGCATCGATACGGCGGATACCGATGGCACGGGCTCCAACGTGCTGCCGGCGGTGGTCAACCTGACCAACATCCTCAACGACTGTGAGAGCGGCATCTTTGACAGCTCCTCGGACCAGTCGCCGACGTCTTCAACCAACGTCACGGTGACGCCGTTTACCATCAGCGGCACCTACGCGATCAATGAAGACGATGCCCAACTGGGCGCGGCGACCACCATCGACGCGGTCAACAACGGCGACAGCTTCGTCTTCGACCAGACCGACTACATCGGTGCGGTCGACCCCGCCGCGGCCACCGGTTGGTGGGAAGGCTGGATCATCCCGGGTTCGCTGGCGACGACGCCGCCGGATGAGTCCCCGGACTTCGTCAGCTGCGACCTGTCTGCGAGTGTGCCGAACTGCACGATTACCGGCACGATCGACGAGGACTACACCTTCGTGCGCGGCGTGCAGTACCGTCTCGACGGCGAAGTCATCGTCGGTGACGGCAACCAGAACATCTCCGCCCAGGACGAGTTCGACGCCGTGATCGCCAATGGCGTGACCCTGACCATCGAGCCGGGCGTAGACGTTCGCGCCTTCGGCGACGGCTCCCTGCTGGTGACCCGCGGCTCCAGGTTGCAGGCAGTCGGCACAGAAGCCAGCCCGATTACCTTCTCCAGCCTGCAGGACGAGGACTTCGACGGCCTGGGCGAGTGGGGCGGCGTCATCATCCAGGGCTTTGCCCCGCAGTACGGTGCGGGTGGCACCGGTGCCTGTTTCAACCCCGGCGAACTGTGGTGCAACGTCGAAGGTGAAGGCGGCACGGTCATTGGTCGCTACGGCGGCAATGTGCCCGATGACAACAGCGGCACCATTCGCTACGTGCGTATTGCCGAAGGCGGCCTGGTGGAAGGCCCGAACAATGAGATCAATGGCCTGACGCTGCAGGGCGTTGGCTACGGTACTACCGTCGAGTATGTGCAGGTTCACGGCAACCTGGACGACGGTGTCGAGTGGTTCGGCGGCACGGTGAATGTGCGCTACCTGGTGCTGACCAACAATGACGACGACGATATCGACTTCGACGAGGGCTACCAGGGCAATATCCAGTACGCCATCGTGCTGAAGTCCGACAATGCGGCGCCCCAGGGCAGCAACGACCCGCGGGCCATCGAGGCGAACTCTTCTGACGACGAGTTTGTCCCCGAGACCGAAGCGGCGATCGCCAACGTGCTGATCATCGGCAACACGGTGAACAATGCCGGCAGCGGCCAGCCCGGTATGCGCCTGCGCGGCGCGCTGACCACGCGTATCTACAACACGTCTGTTTCAGCCTTCGACGCCCAGGGCTGTGTACGCATCGACGATGCGGATACCGATGGCCTTGGCACCATCGTGCCTTCGGTGGTTGAGCTCTACAACGTGCTGGGTGACTGTACGGCGGGCTATTACGACGATTCTTCCCGTGGCCCTGCGGATTTCGAAGACAATGCCGGCGATCCGGATGGCGTGGTAACACCGCTGACGGTCGATGCCGCCTATGCGCTTGAGCAGCCGGAAGCCAATGTGGTGGCGCCGATGTTCATGCCTGTGAACAACGGCTCCGGTTTCAGCTTCGAAAATACCGACTATGTCGGTGCAGTTGAGCCCGGCACCTCCGCGGCGGATGCCTGGTGGGTTGGCTGGACGCTGCCCGGCACGCTGTAAACCACTCCCGTGCCCTTAACGGGCGCGGGCGCTCATCTCCTGCAAACTGAACCCGGCACGCGCCGGGTTTTTTATGCCTGCACGTCGGGCGGCCAGCCGTCGGGCGTGACGAAGCAGCGAAACTGCTCGATGCCGTCGGCATCGCAGGCGGCGAGCTGGGCAGGGCGGGCAGAACCCGCCATCCTGTCCTGCAGCCACTGTGCCAGCGCATCGGGGTCGCGCAGCTTGCCGTCGCCGGCGTGAAAGGGTGACAGCCAGCGGCGCCGGGGGATTTTCTGCCAGCCTGCCCATTCTGCCGGGAGGGCGGGCAGCGCCAGGAAGTCGGTCAGCGGGTACCAGCGCTGTAGCGCAAGCTCGGGGTTGAACTGATCCGGGGGCGACATGCCGGCGGCCGGTGTAAACAGGTATCCCCTTAAAGCGATGCGGCTCTCGCAGTCGCCGATGCCCAGCGCCTCAAGCGGTTCCTCTGCCGCCGCGTGCCGGGCCAGCTGCGCCTGGTGACCCAGCAGTCGTTCGAGCTTGATGTCCAGTCGGTCGCGCCGGTCCGGGCCCAGCCAGGTACCGCTCTCCGGCTGGCCCAGGTAAAACTTCACCGCCAGCTCCAGGTGAATGTGGACACCCTCGGATTCGGACCAGAGCAGGCAATCGAACTCTCCCACCGTGCGATTGCCGTCGCGCACCGGGAGGTTGTGGGCCAGCAGGTCGATGTCTGGATCCTGCTCCAGCAGGTACTGCCAGAGTCGCTCGTAATAGAGTCCGAGCCGTCCCTCGGCGGCGTCCCCGAGAAATTCCTGCAGCGGCCCCGGGTCCGCGTCCAGCTCTACCAGTCGCGCTTCCCAGAACCCGGGATAGCGCAGGCCCACGCCGCGAAAGTCAGGACCCACCAGCAGCGCGGGTGAGAAGGCGGCCCAGGCGAGGTCGCGGACACAGGCGTGACTGAAGATTCTGGCCTGCATTGAGACTCCCTTCCAATTGAGCGCTTATAATAGGTGGATGTCCCAAGCCTTTTCAAAAATCGGCCTGATTGGTCGCGGTCGTCACGAGAGTTCGCCGGAAACCCTGCAACGGCTGCTGAGCCTGCTGCGAGAGCGTGAACTGGCGGCGTTCATCGAGCCCCGCCTGGCCAAGATCTGTCCCGACTGTATCGCCACCGAGGCCGGCCGCGACGAAATCGGTGAGACCTGTGACCTGGTCATCGTCGTCGGCGGTGACGGCAGTATGCTCAGTGCCGCCCGCACCATGGCCAAGTACGATACGCCCCTGCTGGGGGTAAACCGTGGCCGGCTTGGCTTCCTGACGGATATCTCGCCGGACGAGATCGAAACCCGGGTGGTCGAGGTGCTGGAGGGCAAGTGCACCCGCGAGGCGCGCTTCCTGCTGGATGTGGAGGTCGTGCGCGACGGTGAGATCATCGGCCGCGCCGATGCGCTCAACGACGTGGTGGTCAACTCGGGTACCTCGGCCCAGATGATCGAGTTCGACCTGCATATCGACGACACCTTTGTCTATCGCCAGCGTGCGGACGGGCTGATCATTTCCACCCCGACCGGCTCGACCGCCTACTCGCTGTCCGGAGGCGGCCCCATCATGCACCCGTCCCTGGACGCGGTGGTACTGGTGCCCATGTTCCCCCATACATTGAGTTCCAGGCCCATCGTGGTGGACGGCAACTCGCGGCTGCGCCTGGATATCGCCGAGAGCAACAGCATCCATCCACCGGTGACCTGCGACGGGCAGGTCAATATGACAGCCCGGCCCGGAGACTCGGTGGAAGTGTTCAAGAAGCCCCACCAGATGACGCTGATCCACCCGCTGGGGCACAGCTTCTACGCCAGCTGCCGCGACAAACTACGGTGGGGGAACACGCTGGTGGAGTAGCCTGCGGTATGATGTCGCCGAGCTCCGTACCACTTTGGTAGAGTGAGCTGACCCAACACCACCCGCCTGCGTATACACCAGCCTGAACACCCGATCCAGAGACCCCATCCAGTAACGTGCCACACCAGTTTGACAATGTTCGCGATGCGCTGCGCACGCTGCCCGTGACGGCGGTATTCATCGTGCTCAGCATCATCGGCTTCCTGCTGTTTTACCTGGGCGCGCCCCTGTCCTGGATGGCAGCATTGACCTACACGGATTTCCGGATGCTGCAGGGCCAGATCGTATTCCTGCCCACCCATGGCGAGTACTGGCGCCTGATCACACCGATCTTCCTGCACTTTGGCTGGCTGCATATCACGTTCAATTCTCTCTGGCTGTGGGAGCTGGGCGGGCTCATCGAGCAGCGGATCAGCGGCTGGCTGCTGCTGGTCCTGATCCTCCTCAGCGGCGCGGGGTCAAACACCGCCCAGCACCTGTTTGGCGGACCGTCCCTGTTTGGCGGCATGTCCGGTGTGGTTTATGCCCTGCTGGGCTTCTGCTGGGTATACAATGCGCTGCTGCCGGACCGCATGCTCGAGGTCCCTCGTGCGATTATCGGCTTCATGCTGGTGTGGCTGGTGTTCTGCATGGTGGCGCCGACCGAGGCGCTGGGCATTGGCAGCATTGCCAACGCGGCCCACGTGGCGGGCCTGCTGCTGGGCTGCGCCCTGGCGGCGCCGGTCGCCCTGTTTCGCAAACACTGGAGAATGTGACCCCGTGAAATACCAGGACCTGGTCGAGCAGATCACCCCCGAACTCTACGACACGTTCAAGCGTTCGCTGGAACTGGGTCGCTGGCCGGACGGCCGCGATATGACCCCCGAACAGCGCGAGCACTGCCTGCAGGCGGTTATCGCCTACGACCAGCTGCACACGCCAGAGCAGGAGCGAGTGGGTTATATCGACAGGGACGCAAAGCATCGCGCCTCGCGTCGGCGTGGCAGTGACACACTGGCGGGTTCGGAAGAGGCCTTGCGCTGGACCGGTGAACCCGGTGAAGAACAGGAATAAGAGGACACACGGTGGCTGAGCAACTGGGCGAAGGCAGGCTTCGCAAGATGATCACGCGGCACGAGGATACGGTCGCCTATGAAATGCCCCTGGGCGAGGACAAGCTGCCGGTCAACCCGCTGCTGGGCCGCTCCCTGCGCCTGGAGTTCCTGGGCACCATCACCTGTGTCAACTGTGACCGGGTGACCAAGAAGAGCTTCAACCAGGGCTACTGCTACCCCTGTTTCACCCGTCTCGCCGCCTGCGACAGCTGCATCATGAGCCCGGAGAAGTGTCACTACGATGCCGGCACCTGCCGCGAGCCGGAGTGGGGCGAGGCCAACTGCATGATCGACCACATCGTCTACCTGGCGAATACCTCGGGTGTGAAAGTCGGTATCACCCGTATCAGCCAGGTGCCGACCCGCTGGATGGACCAGGGCGCGATCCAGGCCCTGCCGATTTTCCGGGTCCAGACCCGGCACCAGTCGGGCCTGGTGGAAACCCTGTTCAAGGAGCATGTGAACGACCGCACCGCCTGGCAGGCCATGCTCAAGGGGAAGGGTGCGCCACTGCCGCTCGATGAAGAGCGCGACCGCCTGTACGAGCTGACGGATGCCGGTGTGCAGGCCCTGCAGCAGCAGTACGGCCTGCAGGCCGTCGCCAGGCTGGAGCAGGACAGCCAGTATGAATTCAACTACCCGGTCACCGAGTACCCGACCAAGGTCAAGTCCATGAATCTCGACAAGGACCCGCTGGTCGAAGGGGTGCTGATGGGCATCAAGGGCCAATACCTGATATTCGATACCGGCGTCATCAACATGCGCAAGTACGGGGGCTATCACCTGGCCCTCAGCGCCCAGTAAGCAGGACAGCAGTATGCGAGATGCACAACCCAGCGCCATCTACCTGAAGGACTACCGGCCGCCGGCCTACCTGATCGACGAAACGGCGCTGTCATTCCAGCTGGCCGAGGATCACGCCGTGGTCGATGCGGTGCTGAAGCTGCGCCGCAATCCGGATGCGGAGGCAGTCGACGTGCTGGAGCTGGACGGCAGCGAACTGGAGCTGGTGCGCCTGGAGATTGACGGACGCGAACTGGGTGAGGCGGAGTACTCCCTGACCGACGACACCCTGCACCTGCCGAACCCGCCGCAGCAGTTCACGCTGCGCTGTGTGACGCGGCTCAAGCCCCAGGAGAACACGTCCCTGGAGGGTTTGTACAAGTCGCGCACCATGTTCTGTACCCAGTGCGAGGCCGAGGGCTTCCGCAAAATCACCTACTACCTGGACCGCCCGGATGTGATGTCCGTGTTCACGGTGCGGGTGGAGGCGGACGCCGACAAATACCCGGTGCTGCTCAGCAACGGCAACCTGGTGGACAGCGGTGTCGATGGCGACCGTCACTGGACCCAGTGGAACGACCCGTTCCCGAAGCCGTCCTATCTGTTCGCCCTGGTGGCGGGCGACCTGGAGCTGGTATCCGACAGCTACACCACCGCCAGCGGCAGGGAAGTCGACCTGCGCATCTATGTCGAGGCCAAGGACGTCGACAAGTGTGAGCACGCCATGCACTCCCTCAAGAATTCCATGCGCTGGGACGAGGAAGTCTACGGCCGTGAATACGACCTGGAGCTGTTCAACATCGTGGCGGTGGACGACTTCAACATGGGGGCGATGGAGAACAAGAGCCTCAATATCTTCAACACCTCCTGCGTGCTGGCCCACCCGTCGACGACGACCGACCAGGCCTTCCAGCGCGTCGAGGCGGTGGTGGCCCACGAGTACTTCCACAACTGGTCCGGCAACCGCGTCACCTGCCGGGACTGGTTCCAGCTGAGCCTGAAGGAGGGCTTTACCGTGTTCCGCGACGCGGAGTTCTCCGCCGATATGGGGTCTCGCACCGTCAAGCGCGTGGAGGACGTCACGCTGCTGCGCAACATGCAGTTCGCCGAGGATGCAGGCCCCATGGCGCACCCGGTTCGGCCCGAGTCCTACATCGAGATCTCCAACTTCTACACCATGACCATCTACGAGAAGGGTGCGGAAGTGGTGCGCATGATCCACACGCTGCTGGGTCCCGAGGCGTTCCGCCAGGGCTCCGACCTGTACTTCGAACGTCACGACGGCCAGGCGGTGACCTGCGAGGACTTCGTGGTCGCCATGGAAAATGCCAGCGGCAGGGACCTGGCGCTGTTCCGGCGCTGGTACAGCCAGGCGGGCACGCCCCAGCTCGATGTCAGCGACCGCTGGGATGAGGCCAGCGGAACCTACACGCTGGACATTGCACAGCATTGCCCGCCGACGCCGGGGCAGCCGGAAAAGCTGCCCATGCACATCCCGCTGAAGATGGGATTACTCGGCGATGCGGGGGACCTGCGCCTGCAACTCGAGGGGGGCGTGACAGACGCCGAGACCGAGGACAACACAACGCGGGTGCTGGAACTGACCGAGGCGTCACAGTCCTTCACGTTCACCAACCTCCCCGAACGCCCGGTACCGTCGCTGCTGCGCGGATTCTCGGCGCCCGTAAAACTCAGCTATCCCTACAGCCGCGAGCAGCTGGCGTTTATCATGAGCCGCGACAGCGACGGATTCAGTCGCTGGAACGCGAGCCAGCAACTGGCGATCGAGGTGATTACGGACGCGCGGGATCCATCGGTGGCGGTGGATTCCCTGCTGGTAGATGCGTTCCAGGCCCTGCTCGACGACGACAGCCTTGACCCGGCCATGGTGGCGGAAGCTCTGCGCATGCCCAGCGAAAACTACCTGGCGGATGTTGCCGCCGAGGTGGATGTGGATGCCATCCACACCGGCCGCCGCCGCGTGCGTGAGGCGATCGGCGGCGAGTTGGCCGGCCTGCTGCACGAACGCTACGCCGCGCTGGCGAGCGATGCGGACTACGAACCAACGGCTTCACAGATCGCGGCGAGAAGCCTGCGCAACAGTTGCCTGGCCTATCTCGCGGTCGCCGGCGAAGACGGGGTGGAGCTGGCCCGGGAGCAGTACCGGCAGGCGAGCAACATGACGGACCGCCAGGCCGCCCTGATGAATGTCGTGCACTGTGGCAGCGATGCCCAGGCCGGTGAGCTGCTGGAAGACTTCTACGCGCAGTGGCGCGATGAGCCGCTGGTGGTCAACCAATGGTTCCAGGTGCAGGCGCTGAACCCGCGGCCGGGCAACATTGAGCGTGTCAGGGAGCTCATGGCGCACCCCGCGTTCGAAATCCGTAATCCCAACAAGGTGAGAGCCCTGGTGGGCGCGTTCTGCTCAGCCAACCCGGTGAATTTTCACCGCGCCGACGGCGCGGGCTACCAGCTGCTGGTGGAAGTGGTGTCGGAACTCAACAGCCTCAATCCGCAGATCGCTTCGCGTCTGCTGACACCGCTCACGCGCTGGCGCCGCTACGGCAATCGCGCCGAGCCCATGCAAAATGCCCTCAAGGAAATCGAAGCGCTTCCGAAACTATCCAAGGATGTATACGAAGTCGTCAGTAAGTCGCTCGCGTAGGCCCGCTTGTAGTATGTCAATGCCCTAGCCGTTTTCAGGGATATCCGGTCGCAGGAGAGTCGATTTAGACTATTCTTTAGGCGACACAGGGGGTAGCCATGAGCTGGGACAGGGGAAAGCCATGAGCTGGGATAAAGGCAAGAACAAACTGCTGCATGAGCTCAAGCAGATGATCGCGAGCCGGGCGGAGCCCGCTCATGCGGTCGCGCTGGATGCGCTCGCAAAAACTTTCTACCGGAGCTTTCCCGCGGAGGATCTCCGCGACGCTGACGTAGACAATCTCTACGGCTTTATTTATGGGGCCTTTCGCTCCCTCCAGTCCTGGGACAGCGGCGACGCGCGCGTCAATATTTTCAGCCCGGACCTCGAAAAGCACGGCTGGGAGAGCAACCACACCGCCGTGGTCATTCTCGCGCGGGACATGCCGTTCCTGCTGGACTCCGCCCGCGGTGAGTTGAACCGTCGCAACGCGCATATACACAAGTTGCACGGGCAGAACTTCGGCGTCGAGCGCGACGAAGAAGGCCACATTACCGGCATCCTGGGTGAGCGCGAGTCCGACGTGGTGAGCCTCATCTACTTCGAGATCGACCGCAGCACGGATGCAGAGGACATCGACGCCACGCGCACGGCACTGCTGGATATCCTGTCCGAGGTCGACTGCGTGGTGCGCGATTTCTCCGCCATGAAGGAGAAGCTCGCCGAGGTCACCGCGATGGTCGCAGCGGATACCCTGGTCGACAAGAAGCAGCGCAAGGAGCACGAGGCATTCCTCAAGTGGATTGACGACAACCACATGACGCTGCTGGGCTACGAGTGTCTCGGCGTGCAGAACTCCGGCGATCGGCTGCAGGTGCTTGAGATCCAGGAGACACGGCTCGGCCTGCTGCGTCTGCGCGGCACCAGCGGGCGCCTGGACCTGGCCCGCGACCTGGAGCTGACTGCACGCGACGGCAGCGGCATGCTGGAACGCCAGGTCACGTTTTCGAAGTCACGCAAGCGCTCCCGGGTGCACCGCTTCGCCTACCCGGACTATATCGAGGTCAACCAGTACGACGAGCAGGGCAACGTCATCCTGCAGCACCGCTTCATGGGCTTGTACACCTTCTCGGTCTACTCGGAGAGCCCCACGCTGATTCCCATCGTGCGCCTCAAGGTGCAGCAGGTCATGGCGATGTCTGGCCTCGACATGAGTAACCACGAGGGGCGAGAGCTGTCGCGTGTGCTTGAATTGTTCCCCCGGGATGAGCTGTTCCAGGGCAACGCCGAAGAGCTCTACCGCATGTCCACGGCGGTCAACCAGCTGCAGGAGCGGCGCAAGATACGCCTGTTCGCCCGCCCCGATGCCCACCGCAAATTCATCAGCTGCATGGTGTACATGCCGCGGGATCGCTACACCACGGAGAAGCGGATCAAGATACAGGATCTGCTGTGCGAATCCCTCGGCGGCATCGAGTGCGAGTTCACCACGTTCTTTACCGAATCGGTGCTGGTCCGCATACATTTCGTCCTGCTGCTCGACCCGGACAAGCAGGTCGACTACGACCTCGCAGAGCTGGAGCAGGCGGTCATCGAAACCGCCCAGGACTGGGAGGACCGGCTGCGGGAGCGACTGGTCGAGGAGTACGGCGAAGAACACGGCGCAGAGCACGCGGATCGATTCGGTACCGGCTTCCCCGCGGGTTACCGGGCCCAGTTCGATCCCCGGGTCGCGGTCATGGACCTGGGGCGCATCCTGTCGGTCTGCGCGGGACGCAAGCTGGAGATGAGCTTCTACCGCATGGTGGACGAAGGCGACGAGCACCTGCGCTTTCGTATCTTCAGTATGGGCGACTCACTGCCGCTGTCCGACGTGCTGCCTATCCTCGAAAACCTGGGTCTGCGGGTGATCGCGGAGAACCCCTACGTGGTTCAGGACAAGGATGGTGAGCGCTTCTGGATCCAGGACTTCAGCCTGCGCTACACCCTGGGCGGCGTGGTCGACGTCGACGCCGTGCGGGATGAATTTACCGATGCCTTCGAGCGCATCTGGTACGGAGAGGCGGAGAGTGACTCCTTCAACCGGCTGCTGCTGGGTACCCAGCTCAACTGGCGCGAGGTGGCGCTGCTGCGGGCCTATGCCAAGTATCTCAAGCAGATCAACTTCCAGTTCAGCACCGAGTACATCGCCGAGACCCTGGAGGAACACCTGCACATTACCGGGTCCATCGTCGAGCTGTTCCTGACCCGCTTCGATCCGGACATGGAGGGCGACGACGAGTGGCGGGAGTCGCGCCAGACCGAGGTGGTGAGCCGCGTCGTGGCGTCGCTGGAGCAGGTGCAGAACCTGGGCCAGGACCGCATCATCCGCCAGTACCTGGCGCTGATCAGGGCGACCCTGCGCACCAACTTCTTCCAGGTGGACGAGGCGGACAAGCGCAAGGGCTACTTTTCCTTCAAGGTGCAGCCGGGAGAGATCCCGGACATGCCGAAGCCCCGGCCGGCCTACGAAATCTTCGTTTACTCGCCGCGGGTGGAAGGTGTGCACCTGAGGGGCGGCAAGGTCGCCCGCGGCGGCCTGCGCTGGTCCGATCGCCACGAGGACTTCCGCACGGAGGTGCTCGGCCTGGTCAAGGCGCAGCAGGTCAAGAATTCCGTCATTGTGCCGGTTGGCGCCAAGGGCGGCTTCGTGGCGAAGCGACAGCTGCCCAACGCCAGCCGTGAGGAAATCGCCGCAGAGGGCGTCGCCTGCTACCAGACGTTTATTCGCGGCCTGCTGGACATTACCGACAACCTGGTGGGCGGCGAGGTAAAACCGCCGACCCGGGTCGTGCGCATGGATGACGACGATCCCTACCTGGTGGTGGCGGCTGACAAGGGTACGGCCACGTTTTCCGACATTGCCAACGCGATCTCCGATGAGTACGGACACTGGCTTGGGGATGCCTTCGCCTCCGGCGGCAGCGTGGGCTACGACCACAAGAAGATGGGTATCACCGCCCGCGGCGCCTGGGTGTCCGTGCAGCGGCACTTCCGCGAGATGGGCATCAACTGCCAGGAAACCGAGTTCACGGTCGTGGGCATCGGCGACATGGGTGGCGATGTATTTGGCAACGGCATGCTGCTCTCCGAGAAGATCCAGCTGGTGGCCGCGTTCAACCACCTGCACATCTTCATCGACCCCAATCCCGACGCCGAGAGCACCTTCGCCGAGCGGCGCAGGCTGTTCGACATGGAACGCTCCACCTGGGAGGATTTCAACAGCGAACTGATCTCTGCCGGCGGCGGGATCTTCCTGCGCAGCGCCAAGTCGATACCGATCTCGCCGCAGATGCAGGAGCGCTTCGGTATCGACGCGCAGACCCTGACCCCCAACGAGCTGGTGACCGCCTGCCTCAAGGCGCCGGTCGACCTGCTGTGGAACGGCGGCATCGGCACCTACGTCAAATCCGCGACGGAATCCCACGCAGACGTCGGCGACAAGGCCAATGACAGCCTGCGCGTGAACGGCAGTGACCTGCGCTGCCGGGTGGTGGGCGAGGGCGGCAACCTCGGGCTCACCCAGCTCGGGCGCGTCGAATACTGCCTGAACGGCGGTCGCTGCAACACGGACTTCATCGACAATGCCGGCGGCGTCGACTGCTCTGACCACGAGGTCAATATCAAGATCCTGCTCAACTCGGTGGTGGAGCGGGGTGACCTCACGAGCAAGCATCGCAACAAGCTGCTCGAGGAGATGACCGACAGCGTTTCGGACCTGGTCCTGAAGAACAACTACCTGCAGACCCAGGCCATCAGCCTGGCCGAGAGCGAGTCCGCACACCGCATCGGCGAGTACACGCGGTTTATTGCGCGCCTCGAGGAGAACGGACGCCTGGATCGCAAGCTCGAGTTCCTGCCCTCGGAGGAAGAGCTGGTGGAGCGGCGCACCGCGGGACTGGGACTGACCCGGCCGGAACTCTCGGTCCTGGTGTCCTACAGCAAGGCCATCCTCAAGGAGCAGATCTCCGCCTCGGAGGTCTATAACGACAGCTACATGGCCCGCGCCATGGAGGGCGCATTCCCGGCGCGCATCCTCGAGGAATTCGGTGAAGACCTGCTGGGTCACGGCCTGCGGCGGGAGATCATCGCCACCCAGGTCGCCAATGACATGATCAACCGCGTCGGTGTGAGCTTTGTGGGTCGCATGGTGGTGTCCACCGGCGCGACAACGCCCGAGGTGGCGACGGCCTATGTCACCGCGCGGGGTATCTTCCAGCTCGAGAACCAGTGGAACGCCATCGAGGCCCTGGATTACGAAGTGGACAGCGCCGTGCAGGCCGACATCATGGTCGAACTGGTGCGGCTGATGCGGCGTGCAAGCCGCTGGCTGCTGCGCAATCGCCGCCACCAGCTTATACCGGCGGACGCTATCGCCGAGTTCCAGCCCGGGGTGGCGGAGCTGGAGTCCGCCCTGCCGGGGCTGCTACCTGAACGGGCGGCAGAGATGGTGCGCGAGCGCTACCAGCGGCTGACCGATCGCGGTGTCGGCAGCGAATTGGCCCAGTACGTGGCGGGCAGCCAGTACCTCTACGCGGCCATGGGTATCATCATGGCCTCGCGCACGGCGGGAACCACGGCCCTGGAAGTGGCGGAGCTGTTTTTCAAAATTGGCGAAGCGCTGGAGCTGGACTGGTTTGCCGAGCAGATCACCGCGGCCAAGATCGAAAACGAATGGCAGGCCCTGGCGCGTGATACCTACCTGGAAGACCTGGAGTGGCAGCAGCGCTCGCTGGCCGTCGGGGCGCTGAAGCACGTGTGCGAGAAGCGGGATTCTGACCTGTGCATCGAGCGCTGGATGGTGGAGCAGGACGTACTGATCAGTCGCTGGCGGCAAATGCTGACAGAGCTGCACGCCGTGCCGACGCCGGACTTCGCCATGTTTGCCGTGGCCAACAGGGAGCTACTGGACCTGGCCCAGAGCAGCCTCCACTGAGTACGCTTCTCTAGTGTTGTTGCTGTTCCCGGTGCATACCGGAGACACCGGTATAACCGGCGCGATTATCGCTGCGGCCTTCGCGCCAGCCCGATAACCAGTTCTGTCTTTGTGTTTCTGCGGAATGAGGACAGGTATCCATGGAGCGGCCGACCAGTCCCGCTTGATACCCTCGTTGAAATGCGCGGTCGTTCATATCCCTTTTCTGGCGTTTCATGTGCGCTCACATCCTCCTCTGGTATCTCTCGGCGTCAGTTACAACAAATCTACCTAAACCGGATGGACCGCATCCAACATTTATTTGTTATAAGCGCTCGAGCACTTATATTTTGAAAAGATGAAAACTCAACTCCGCTTCGCGTCCAGGCTGATGTCATGAGCAAACACGCCTGGTTTGCCGCCTGTCCCCGTGGACTTGAGAGCCTGCTGCTGCAGGAACTTTGCAGTCTCGGAGCCGACGAGGTGCGCGAGACCGTGGCGGGGTGTTCCTTTCACGGTCCGCTGGCCGTCGGCTATCGCGTGGCGCTGTGGACCCGGCTGGCCAACCGTGTATTGCTGCCCATGGCAGATCTCGCGCTCGCTGACGGCGAAGACCTGCACCGCGTGCTCTCCGGCGTGGCCTGGGAAGACTGGCTGCCCCCGAAGCGCAGCTTCGTGGTCGATTTCATCGGCACCAACCGCGAGATCAGGAATACCCAGTTCGGCGCCCAGCGGGTCAAGGACGCTATCGTCGACCGGTTCCGGGACAAGGGGCTTGAGCGACCGTCGGTGTCCCGCAAGGAGCCGGACCTGCGCTTCCAGGTCAGGCTGCATCGCGGCAAGGTGGCGGTGAGTCTCGACTTTGCCGGCACCAGCCTGCACCAGCGCGGCTACCGCCTCGATACAGGGCGGGCACCCATCAAGGAAAACCTGGCAGCGGCGATGCTGCTGAGGGCGGACTGGCCCGGCATCGCGGCACGGGGCGGCGCGCTGATCGATCCGCTCTGCGGTGCAGGCACCCTGCTGATCGAGGGGGCCATGATGGCCGCCGATATCGCCCCCGGCCTGGGGCGGCGCAAATGGGCCTTCGAGCAGCTACCCCGGCATAACGCCGCCCAGTGGCGGGCGATCCTGGCGGATGCCGAGTCCCGCGCCGAGCGCGGCAGGGCCAGGGAGTTGCCGGAGATCCGAGGCTACGATGCCAGCCGGCCGGTAGTGGACAAGGCGCTCGCCAACGTCAAGCGTGCCGGATTGGAAAAGGTAGTCCGCATCAGCTGCAAACCTCTCAAGGCGCTGAAGATGCCGACCCACAAACCGCTGCAGCCCGGGCTGGTGATTTCGAACCCTCCGTACGGCGAGCGCCTCGGCGACGTCGACAGCCTGCGCGAACTCTACCGCGACTGGGGCGAGGGCCTGCTGCGGGAATTCCCGGGATGGCAGGCGGCCATGCTGACCTCGGAAAAGGAACTGGGCATGGCCACCGGCCTGCGCAGCCACAAGCGCTACACCCTGTACAACGGCAGCCTCGCCTGCCAGCTGCTGCTGTTTGAACTGAACCCGGACAATCGGCTCAAGCCGCGCCCCGCGCCCGCGCCGGGAGAGTTGAGCGAGGGTGCGGCGATGTTCGCCAACCGCCTGCGCAAGAACCTGCAGAAGCTGCGCCGCTGGGCCGAGCGGGAGGGGCACAGCTGCTACCGGGTCTACGACGCAGACATGCCGGAGTACGCCGTCGCGGTCGATGTCTACGGCGACGCGCTGCATGTGGCCGAGTACCAGGCGCCCGTCAGCATCGACCCGGAGGCTGCGGCGCGCCGTCTCGAGGAGGTGCGCCAGGCGCTGCCACAGGTGTTTGAAATTCCGGAAGCGCGCATTGCCTGGAAGCAGCGCCGGCGCCAGCGCGGCCGCGCCCAGTATGAGCGCGAAGAGACGGCGGGCGAGTTCATGGAGGTCCGGGAAGGCGGCGCCAAGCTGCTGGTGAACCTGCACGGCTACCTGGATACCGGCCTGTTTCTCGATCATCGCCCCCTCCGCCTGCGCATCGCCCGGGAGGCGCGTGGCCGCGATTTCCTCAACCTGTTTTGCTACACCGCCAGTGCCTCGGTGCATGCGGCGGTGGGAGGCGCCGAGACCACTACCTCGGTCGACCTGTCCAACACCTACCTGGACTGGGGGCGGCGCAATCTTGCGCTCAACGGTTTCGAGGGGACTGCCCACCAGTTGGTGCGCGCCGATTGCAGGACCTGGCTGGAGGAGGGCGGGGAGGATTTCGACCTGGTACTCCTGGACCCGCCGTCGTTCTCCAACTCCAAGCGCATGCAGGGCGAGTTCGACGTGCAGCGCGACCACCTGTCGCTGCTCGACGCTTGCATCGCACGACTGCGCCCCGGGGGCGTGCTGTACTTTTCCAACAACCTGCGCAGCTTCAAGCTGGACCCCAGCCTGGCAGGCCCCGGCCAGTGTGAGGACATCACCCCGCAAACAATCGACTTTGACTTTCGCAGAACCCCGCGGATACACCGCTGCTGGCGATTTGAAAAAAACTGAAAAGTGGCTTTTTATGCTGGCTGCCGCGTCAGTAGTCACTCACGGGTGTCAACGTTTTTTATACACACTGACTGAGCAAACCCCTTTATTTATAGTGTTTGCTGATGCACGGTTTCGGAAAACCCTATAAAAATAACGTAACTCATTGATTTTAAGAGACAACAGGGTACTTAAAGTGATTTCTTGGACAGGGATTGGCCAAGCGCGCGCGAGGCCCGGCGATACCGTATCGCCCCGTCTATCCACTGACTTATCCACAGAATTTGTGGATAAACCTGTGGGTTCCGGCCAGCATCCGCTTGGCCGGCGAGCGCAGCTGTGATGCAATCCCGCGCATGTCTGCGAACCTGCTGATCGTCTACCATTCCCAGAGCGGCAGCTCGCTGGCCCTGGCCGCGGCGGCCCGGCGCGGCGCCCTGCGGGAGCCGGCGACGGCGGTGACCTGGTGTCGCGCCTGGGACGCCGGCATGGCGGAACTGGAATCCTGCAGCGGGGTGCTGCTGGTCGCGGCGGAAAACTCCGGCACGGTCGCCGGGTCCATGAAGGATTTTCTGGACCGCTGCTTTTATCCCGCTCAGCCGCTGCAGCTGAACCGGCCCTACGCCCTGGTGGTGAGCGCCGGCAACGACGGCCGCGGGGCCAGCCAACAGGTGCAGCGTATATTGAAGGGCTTTCCCATGAAGCTGGTGGCTGAGCCCCTGGTTTGCCGCGGCGAGGTGACCGACGCAATGCAGGCCGACTGTGAGGAACTGGGCCAGGCCCTGGCCATGGGCCTCGCCATGGGAATCTACTGAGGAGAAGGTATGGACGGGGATGTACCCGAGGGTTTCGTCGAGCTTCCCGAAGGGCTCGGCTTCACGGATGTGTTGCGCCCGGTGTACCGGCGGGAGGGGGAGTTTCCGGCCATCGGCATGTTTGTCCAGCCGCAGCACGCCAACCTGATCAGCATCTGCCACGGCGGCGTGCTGATGACCCTGGCGGACGTCGGAGCCGCCTGGGGCGTGAACCACGCCCGCGGTGAGATTCACCCGGCGCCAACGCTCAATCTCAGTTTCGACTTCATCGCGGCGGCACGAGAGGGGGACTGGATCCAGGCCCAGGCCGACCGGGTCACGGTCAAGCGGCGAGTCGGCTTTTCCAGCGGCGTCATCACCTCCGGCGACAAGGTCATCCTGCGCTTCAGCGGCACCTTCTACCTGCCCGACCCCGGTGCCTTCAAGTTTGACGAGGCCCGCCTGACGGCGGTTCGGGGCGGGGCCAGCGACTAGCCGTCGGCGTCCAGCAGATCCGCAAAGGCCCTTGCCGCGTTGCTCAGGGAGCGATCGCGGTGATAGACCAGCCCCAGGGTCCGTTCCGGCGCAACGCCTGCCACGGGCAGCGGCACCAGCGGCTCCAGCAGCATGCTGCGCGGCAGCAGGGTCCAGCCCAGGCCCACCGCGGCCATCATGCGAATCGTCTCCAGGTAGTTGGTTGCCAGCGTGATATCCAGTTTCAGCTGCCGCGCCTCGAACACCTCGCGGGCGATACGACCCGTGAACGTGCCGAGGCCCGGAAGAATGACAGGGTATTGCGCCAGGTCGGCGAGATCGAGCTTGCCGAGGGCGCACAGCGGGTGCTCGGCACTGGCCATGAAGTCCAGCGGGTCGCGCCAGATCCTGCGTGTGACCATGGTGGGTTCTTCGGCCGGCGGCAGCGTGACGACCGCCAGCTCCACATGGCCGCGGGTGATCTCCTCGTAGGCCTGTTCTGAATCCATGAACTCGATATCCAACGCGACCTCGGGGTAGGTTTCGCTGTACCGCCTGAGCACGGGGGGGAGCCGGTGCAGGCCGATGTGGTGGCTGGTGCCCAGCCGGAGCCGGCCGCTGACAGCACCGGCGAGGTCCTCGATCGACTGGCGCGCCTGTTCCAGGTGTCCGGCGATGGCCTGGGCGTGGGGCAGCAGGGCCCGCCCCGCCTCGGTGAGGCTGACCCTGCGGCCGATGCGGTCGAACAGGGGTGAGCCCAGCTGGTTTTCCAGGGCGGCGACACGCTTGCTGACGGCTGGCTGGGTCAGGTGTAGTTCCTCGGCGGCAGCGGAAAACGATGCCCGTTCCGCCACCTGCAGGAAGGCGCTCAGGTTTTGCGTATCCACCGTTATGGACGCTCCTTTTTGAATTCCAGAATGGAATGATATCAATAAAAAATATGAATTTGTGTTATTCCGCCCGCATCCCTAGACTAGCCGCCTTCGAACATCCCACGGGCCCGAGCCATGACCGCAAAAACCCTGTACGACAAACTCTGGGACGCCCACCTCGTCCAGCCGCTGGAGGGCGAGTCGGCGCTGATCTATATCGACCGTCACCTGCTCCACGAAGTGACTTCGCCGCAGGCGTTTGAGGGCCTGCGCCTGGCCGGTCGTCCCCCCTGGCGCATCGACGCCAACCTGGCGACGCCGGACCACAATGTGCCGACCGCGGCGGAGGAGCGCAGCGGCGGTGTCGCCGGCATCGTCGATCCGGTGTCCCGGCTGCAGGTGCAGACCCTGGACGACAATTGCCGCGAATACGGCATCACCGAATTCGAGATCAATGACCGGCGCCAGGGCATCGTCCACGTGATCGGCCCGGAGCTCGGCGCGACGCTGCCGGGAATGACGGTGGTCTGCGGCGATTCCCACACTGCCACCCACGGGGCCCTGGGCGCCATGGCCCAGGGGATCGGCACGTCGGAAGTCGAGCATGTGCTGGCGACCCAGTGCCTGGTACAGAAAAAGATGAAGAACATGCTGGTGCGCGTCGACGGCGAACTGCAGCCCGGCGTGTCCGCCAAGGACGTGGTGCTGGCGGTGATCGGCAAGATCGGCACCGCCGGCGGCACCGGCCACGCGATCGAGTTTGGCGGCGACGCGGTGCGATCGATGAGCATGGAAGGGCGCATGACGCTGTGCAATATGGCGATCGAGGCCGGGGCCCGTATCGGCCTTGTGGCCGTGGACGACGTCACCCTCGACTACGTTCGCGGCCGTCCTTTTGCGCCCACCGGCGAGGACTGGGACCTGGCGGAAGCCGATTGGCGGCAGCTGCATTCCGACGGCGATGCGCAGTTCGATACGGTAGTGGAACTGCGTGGCGAGGACATTGCCCCCCAGGTGACCTGGGGCACCTCGCCGGAAATGGTCTTGCCAGTGGACGGCTCCGTGCCCGACCCGGCGGCCATCGACGATGCAACTCGGCGAGACGCAGTGGAGCGGGCGCTTGAATACATGGGCCTGGCTCCGGGACAGCCGATTACCGAGATTCGCCCTGATCGGGTGTTTATTGGCTCCTGCACCAACTCACGTATCGAGGACCTGCGCGAGGCGGCCGCCGTAGTGCGTGGACGCAAGGTCGCCGACACCATCAAGCAGGCGCTGGTGGTGCCGGGTTCCGGCGCGGTCAAGGCGCAGGCCGAGGCGGAGGGCCTTGACCAGGTGTTCATCGATGCCGGTATGGAGTGGCGCGAGCCGGGCTGCTCCATGTGCCTGGCCATGAACGCCGACAAGTTGGGGCAGGGCGAACACTGCGCCTCGACCTCAAACCGCAACTTCGAGGGGCGCCAGGGCTTCGGCGGCCGCACCCACCTGGTCAGTCCGGCCATGGCGGCCGCGGCCGCGGTGGCCGGCCACTTTACCGATGTCAGGGCACTGGCCCCGGCAGAGCAATAGGGAGGTCATCGTGGAGAAATTTACCGTGCATACCGGCCTGGTCGCGCCGATGGATCGCGCCAATGTCGACACCGACATGATCATGCCCAAGCAGTTCCTGAAGTCGATCAAGCGCTCCGGCTTCGGCCCCAACCTGTTTGATGAACTGCGTTATCTCGACGAGGGCCAGCCTGGTGAGGACTGCTCCGGCCGCCCTCTCAACCCTGATTTCCCGCTGAATTTCCCGCGTTACCAGGGTGCCTCCATCCTGCTGGCCCGGGAGAACTTCGGCTGCGGCTCCAGTCGTGAACACGCGCCCTGGGCGCTGGAGGATTACGGCTTCCGCTGCGTGATCGCGCCGAGCTTCGCCGACATCTTCTACAACAACTGTTTCAAGAACGGCATCCTGCCCCTGACGCTGGCGGCGGACCGTGTCGACGAACTGTTTGAGGCGATGTACGCAGAAGAGGGTTACCAGCTGACGGTGGATCTGGAACAGGGCCTGGTGCGCGAACCCAACGGCCGGGAGACGCCCTTCGAAGTCGAGGAATTCCGCCGCTATCGCCTGCTCAACGGCCTCGATGACATCGGCCTGACCCTGGAGCACGCGGACGCCATTCGGGCCTACGAAGCGCGCACCCGGAAGCAGCG
Organism: Halieaceae bacterium; assembly: GCA_965601975.1. GTDB lineage: Bacteria > Pseudomonadota > Gammaproteobacteria > Pseudomonadales > Halieaceae > JANQIO01. Next base: position 2,487,783 of record OZ271856.1, on the reverse strand, counting down.
GCCCTGGCTGTTCAATGGGATTGCCGCAGAGGTGAACTCGTGAGCCGCCGCGTCCTGGTATTGCCAGGCGACCATATCGGTCCAGAGGTCGTGGCCGAGGCGTTGAAAGTCCTCGACTGCGTGAACGAGCGCCTGGGCCTTGGCATAGAAACGCAAACCGGCCTCATCGGCGGCGCCGCCCTGGACGACGGCGGGCAGCCGCTGCCGTCCGAGACCCTGGCGATGGCCCGTGAGTCCGACGCCATACTGCTGGGCGCGGTCGGCGGACCGGAGTGGGACGGCGTTGCGCGAGAGCTGCGCCCCGAGCGCGGCCTGCTGGAAATCCGCTCCCAGCTGGACCTGTTCGGCAATCTGCGCCCGGCGCTGCTCTATCCCCAGCTGGCGGAGGCCTCGACCCTGCGGGCGGACGTCGTCGCCGGCCTGGACCTGCTGATCGTCAGGGAGCTGACCGGCGGCATCTACTTCGGCGAGCCCCGTGGCATACGCATACTCGAGAACGGCGAGCGCCAGGGTTACAACACCTATGTCTATAGCGAATCCGAGATCGAGCGCATCGGCCGGCTCGCCTTCGAGTCCGCCCGCAAGCGCGATGGAAGACTGTGCTCGGTGGACAAGAGCAACGTACTCGAGGTCACGGTGCTGTGGCGTGAAGTGATGGACCGCCTGGCGGCGGACTATCCGGACGTCAGCCTGTCCCATATGTATGTCGACAACGCAGCCATGCAGCTGATTCGCGACCCGCGCCAGTTCGACGTCATGGTCACCGGCAACATGTTTGGCGACATCCTGAGTGATGCGGCGGCCATGCTGACCGGGTCCATCGGCATGCTGCCGTCCGCCTCACTCAACGCCGATGGGCGCGGCATGTACGAGCCCTGCCACGGCTCTGCACCTGACATTTCCGGGCAGGGCAAGGCGAACCCGCTGGCCACCATCCTGTCCGTGGCCATGATGCTTCGCTATACCCTGGATGCACCGGCTGCCGCGGATGCCATCGAGGAAGCGGTCAGCACCGTGCTCGATCGCGGCCTGCGCACGCCGGACATACACCGGCCCGACGATCAGCTGGTGGATACCGCGACCATGGGGAATGCCGTGGTCGAAGCCCTGTCGGCCCAGCGCTGGGAGGAGTCTGCCTGATGGCCGATAAAGTGAATGTCGCGGTGGTCGGTGCCACCGGCGCCGTCGGTGAGGCGATGATCTCTATCCTCGAGGAGCGGGATTTCCCGGTAGACCAGCTGTTCCCGCTGGCCAGTGAGCGCTCTGCCGGTTCCGCGGTCAGCTTCCGCAATCGCAGCGTGACGGTGGGCAACCTGGCGGAGTTCGATTTTTCACAGACGCCGATCGCCCTGTTCTCCGCCGGTGGCAGCGTGTCCGCCGAACATGCGCCCCGTGCCGCGGCCAGCGGTTCCGTGGTCATCGACAACACCTCGCATTTCCGCCGCGAGCCGGACATTCCGCTGGTGGTCCCCGAGGTCAACCCGGAGGCCATCGCGGATTACACGGCCCGCGGCATTATCGCCAATCCCAACTGCAGCACCATCCAGATGCTGGTGGCGCTCAAGCCGCTGCACGACGAGGCGGGTATCGAGCGCATCAATGTCTGCACATACCAGGCCGTCTCCGGCACCGGCAAGCCCGCCATCGAGGAACTGGCCGGGCAGACGGCGAAGCTGCTCAACGGCCTGCCTGCGGAACACGAGGTGTACCCGGCCCAGATTGCCTTCAACGCGCTGCCCCATATCGACAGCTTCCAGGACAACGGTTACACCCGCGAGGAAATGAAGATGGTGTGGGAGACCCGCAAGATCTTCGGCGACGAGTCGATACAGGTGAATCCCACCTGTGTGCGCATCCCCGTGTTCTACGGCCACTCCGAGGCGGTGCACATTGAAACCCGCGACCCCCTGTCCGCCGAGCGCGCTCGCGAGCTGCTGGAGGCAGCACCGGGCGTTGAAGTGATCGATCGCCAGGAAGATGGCGGTTACCCGACCGCGGTGGGAGAGGCTGCCGGCCAGGATCCGGTCTATGTTGGGCGTATCAGGGAGGATATTTCCCACCCTCGCGGCCTGGATCTCTGGGTGGTTTCAGACAACGTCCGCAAGGGCGCTGCACTCAACAGTATCCAGATTGCGGAGCTCTTGCTAAAAACTTATTTATAAAAGATACTTACGGCCGTAAGTATATAATTTTTTTAGGTTTCGCCGTTAAAACCTTGTAAGGGAAAACAACGGGGGTGACACGAAGCGGTGGACAATGCGGGTCGGAAATTGTGGAATTCCGGCTTGTGAGTGCGGCTAATGCAGTAAAAACGACAGTAAAAAACGATAGTGAAAAACTGCATATTCCGCACAAAAAAAGTCGCAGCAAAAAAGGGGACTGAGTAAGCTGCCCGGTGTCCGATAAGCGTTACCGCTTGCCAGGTGTCATGCAAGCCAAGTTGTTGGTGGGTGAAATGAAGCCGTTTTCTAGGGGAAGGCGGCAAACGGAACACAATAATAAGGCGTTTATATGAAGCGTAAGTGTGCGTCGTTGCTTCTCATACTCGGGGTACTGAGTCCCGGGATGGCAGCCGCTCTGGGGCTGGGCGAAATCTCGCTGAAGTCCTACCTGAACGAGCCGCTTGAGGCCGAGGTCCAGCTACTGGAGACCGGCGACCTGGATCCCAGCCAGATTCGCGTCAGACTCGCCACCCGCGAAGATTTTTCCCGCGCCGGCGTTGATCGCGCCTATTTCCTGACCAGCCTGCGCTTTGAGGTCGTTGGCGGCGAACAGGGCCCACTGCTGTTGATCACATCCCGCGACCCGGTTCGCGAACCCTACCTCGACTTTATTGTGGAAGCGCGCTGGCCGACCGGCCGGCTGCTGCGTGAATACACGGTGCTGCTGGATCCGCCGGTGTTCGTCGGCGACGAGAGCGGTATCTCTGCTCGCGCGAGCACCTCCCGCCCGACACCGCCAACCAGCCAGCCCACCGCACCGCCTGCACCTGCTCCCGCCCCGCCCGCGCCGGACCGTGACTATGGCCGCGGCGCCCTTGACAGCCCCTCCAGCGGCGAGCAATACATGGTCAAGCGCGGCGACATCCTGTGGAGAATCGCCGAGTCTGCAGCACCGTCGGGCGCGAGCGTCCAGCAGACCATGCTCGACATCCAGCGCCTCAATCCCGAGGCCTTTATAGGCGGCAATATCAACCAGTTGAAAGCGGGCTATGTGCTGCGCCTGCCCACCGCCAGCGAAATCACGCCGCAGAGCTTTGAAGAAGCCGTCAGGGAAGTCGAGCGCCAGACCCGGCGCTGGCAGGATGCGGCGGCCGGCCTGGAAGTGAGGATGGACGCCTCCGAGGGCCTGGACATGTCCGGTTCCCCCGGCTCGGATCGCGGTGAAGGTCACCTGCAGATCGCCGGCGTCGAGAGCGGTGACGAAACCATGAGCGCAGGTGAGATCAGCGCCCGTATGGAAGATCTCGACCGCAGCCGCCGGGAGAACGCCGAGCTGTCCACGCGCGTCAGCGCCATGGAAGAACAGCTTCAAATGCAGGAGCGCCTGCTGTCACTCAAGGATGAGCAGATTGCAGCCCTCCAGGATGCCCTGTCGGACGCGGGCGCCGAAGTCGAGATGCCGGTAGATGCCCAGGAGGGCACTATCGAAACCATCGAGGAGCCCGCGCCGGAGGAAGCAGTCGAGGAAGTGGCCGAAGAGGTCGCTGAGCCCGAGCCCGCCCCGGCCCCCGCGCCGCGCCGTCCCGCACCCGAGCCCACCATCCTCGACATGGTGATGGACAACATCATCTATGTCGGCGCCGGTGTCCTGGTGCTGATTCTGCTGTTGCTGTTCCTGCTGCGCAGCAAGCTGTCGGTGCCGTCCATTGGGCGCAAGAAGGACCAGGAAATGCCGGTCACCGTGGTCGCCGGTGACGAAGATGATTTTGCCGATGTCAGCCTCAGTGAAGACAGCCTGATTGTCGATGAGGTGGACGAGGACAGCGAGGCGGAGCCCGCGGAGCCGGTGAGCAGCTTCTCCGCGCCGGACGAAGAGGCCTATGCGGCCCAGTTTGAGAGCGGCGATGCCCTGGCGGAAGCGGATATCTATATCGCATACGGGCGCTTCCCGCAGGCAGTTGACCTGCTCAAGGCAGCCATCGCCCACGAACCCGTCAATACGGATTACCGCATCAAGCTGATGGAAGCCTGCATCGAGATGGTCGAGAGCGGCGAGTTCCAGCAACAGTATGCGGACCTGCAGGTTATCGGTGACGAAAATGTCCTGAACCGGGCACGTTCGCTGCTGGAGGCCGTCGACGGCGGTGAAGTCTGGCTCAGCGATCTGCCTGAGCCCAGCATTTCGCCCGACCAGGTGTCGCAGGCACGAGCGGCGGCGCCGGAGTCCGAGGAGGGGGCCACTGAGATGGTCGACCTCAGTCTGGATGAAGACGCCGAGGAGGGCCTGGACGCCGAGGGCGGCCTGGACCTGGACCTCGATGAGGCCGGCGAAGAGGGCGGTCTCGATCTCGATCTGGACGAAGCCGAAGAAGCCGAAGAAGGTGGCCTGGATCTCGACGTCGAGGAGGCGGATGAGGGCGGCCTGGAGCTCGACATCGAGGAACCCGCGGAGGAGCTCGACACGCTGGAGTTCGAGCAGGCTGAAGAGGAAACCGCAGCAGACGATGAAGGCCTCGAGTTCGATCTCGAGACGGAAGAGCCCGAATCGGCCGCGGACGCTCTCGATGAGCTGACGCTGGACACCACGCCCGCGCTGGAAGCGGAGCCCGCCGAGGAAGAAATCAGCCTGGATGACATCGAGGACCTGGCGGTCGAGGAAGAAGGTGCGGGCGAGATCGAGCTGCCCGACCTGGAGCTGGACGACCTGGCCGCGGAGCCGGCGGCTGAAGAGGCCGCGGAAGAAGCCCTGGACCTGGGCGGCGACGACCTGCTCTCCGACCTGGATGACCTGGATGTGGGGCTGTCCGACGAGGAACCGGCAGAATCGGAGCTGGCAGACGTCAGCATGTCCCTCGACGAGGACAGTGACCTGATGGACCTGTCCAGCGACCTCGACACTGAACCGGCGGCAGAGCCCGCCGGTGCGGAGGCTGAATCCGCCCTGGATGTGGATTCCGAGCTGGACGGTGTCGAATTCGACCTCAGCGCCGACGACAGCGACGGGGATCTCGCCGACCTGGAACTGGATATGTCCGGTGACGAGGGCGAAGAGGGCCTGGTATTTGCCGCCGACGGTGACGAGATGGCCACCAAGCTGGACCTGGCGCGGGCCTATATCGATATGGGTGACCACGACGGTGCGCGCACCATCCTGGAGGAGGTCGTGGGGTCCGGCAACGAGAGCCAGCAGCAGGAGGCGCGCTCGCTGCTGGAGGGCATTGACTGATCAACCCGCGGACGCCGGCTCGGATCGCGACGCCGGCGCCGCAAGCACATCCCAACGCATCGCTCTCTGGGTCGAATACGACGGCTCATCCTTCAGCGGCTGGCAGTTGCAGCGCGGCGCCCCGGTCTCCAGCGTCCAGGGGGTGCTGGAATCCGCCCTGGGCTTCGTCGCCAACCATCCCGTCAGGCTTCACTGTGCCGGGCGCACCGACGCCGGCGTCCACGCCACGTCCCAGCTCGTGCATTTCGATGCCAGCAATCCGCGGCCAATCACGGCCTGGCTGAGGGGATCCAATGCCAACCTGCCCGGTACGGTGGCAGTGCGGGGTGGTCAGCTGGTGTCCCCCGAATTTCACGCCCGCTTCAGCGCCCGCTCGCGGCGCTACCGCTACCTGATCTGCAATGATCCCGTACGCCCCGCGATCGGCGGTGAATACCTGGCCTGGGTACGGCAGCCCCTGTCGGAGCAGCGCATGCACGCGGAGGCCCAGTCCCTGCTGGGCGAACAGGATTTCAGCTCCTTTCGCGCCGCCGCCTGCCAGTCCAGGACGCCCATGCGCCACGTGGATTTCATCGAAGTGAGCCGGCGCGGCAGCCTGGTGGTGATCGATATCCAGGCCAATGCCTTTCTGCACCACATGGTGCGCAATATCGCCGGGGCGCTGATTAGCGCAGGCAAGGGCCTGCATCCAGAGGGCTGGGTGGGCGAACTGCTGGCGCTGAAAGACCGCACCCGGGCCCCCGATACCGCACCGGCGGGTGGGCTGTACCTGGTGGGCGTCGACTATCCCGGGGAGTTTGGCCTGCAGCCGCCGGCGCCCGGTCCCTGGTTTCTGGGGAGTGTGAATTAGGCCCCTCTGCGCCTGCATAGCGGCAGTGCTTCTGGTACCATCTCCGGCTTGCATTTCCGCGGCAGCGAGCGTGGCCAGGACCCGAGTCAAGATATGTGGAATCACCCGACGTGAAGACGCGCTGGCGGCCGTAGCGGCAGGTGCCGATGCCCTCGGGTTGAACTTTTACCCGGCCAGCCCAAGGGTGATTGACCTGGAACGCGCCGCCGACCTGGTGAGGGATCTACCCGCCATGGTGACGGTGGTCGGACTGTTCGTCGATGCCAGCGCAGAATCGGTCAGGGCGGCCTGTGAGAGCCTGCCGCTGGGCCTGCTGCAGTTCCACGGGGACGAGCCCCCGGAATTCTGCGCCAGCTTCGGTTTGCCCTGGATGAAAGCCATCCGGGTCGCGGAAGAGACAGATATTGCCGCGGAGGTGGCGCGCTACTGCGGCGCCTCGGCGGTGCTGCTGGACACGTTCAAGGCCGGTGTCCCCGGGGGGACCGGCGAACGCTTTGACTGGCAGCGTATACCGCCCGGCGGCCTGGACGTGCCCCTGGTGCTGGCGGGAGGCCTGACACCGGCCAACGTCGGCGAAGCGGTCGGCAGCCTGCGACCCTACGCGGTAGACGTGTCGGGCGGGGTAGAAGCGGCGCCGGGAGTCAAGGACCCGGCGCTGATGGACGAATTTTTGAGCGCGGTGAGAGCCGCCGATATGACACTGAGCGAGATACAGGTATGAACCAGATAACCTCGGAACTCCTGGCGGCGACGCCGGATGAGGCGGGGCGTTTCGGAGACTATGGCGGTCGCTATGTCTCGGAAACCCTGATGGCGGCGCTGGAGGAGCTCGACACGCTCTACACCAGGCTGTCGCAGGATCCGGATTTTCAACGCGAATTCGATGAGGACCTGGCCCACTACGTCGGCCGGCCCTCACCGCTGTACGAGGCTCGCCGCTGGTCCGAGAAGCTGGGCGGTGCGCGCATCTTCTTCAAGCGGGAAGACCTGAACCACACCGGCGCCCACAAGGTGAACAACACCGTGGGACAGGCGCTGCTCGCCAAGCACATGGGCAAGAAGCGCATCATCGCAGAAACCGGCGCCGGACAGCACGGCGTGGCGTCAGCGACGATCTCGGCACGCCTCGGCATGGAGTGCCACGTGTTCATGGGCGAGGAAGACGTCCACCGCCAGGCCCTGAACGTGTATCGGATGAAACTGCTGGGCGCCGAGGTAGTGTCCGTAACGTCCGGGACGCGCACTTTGAAGGACGCCATGAACGAGGCCATGCGCGACTGGGTCACCAATGTCGACGATACGTTTTACATCATCGGCACCGTGGCGGGCCCGGCGCCGTATCCGCGACTGGTGCGCGACTTCCAGAGCGTCATTGGCCGCGAGGCGCGAGCCCAGTGTCTGGCCATGACGGGCAAACTGCCCGATGCACTGGTGGCCTGTGTCGGCGGCGGCTCCAACGCGATAGGCCTGTTCTACCCGTTCCTGGCCGACGAAACGGTGGCCATGTACGGCGTGGAGGCGGGCGGCCACGGGCTGGAAACCGGCATGCACGCCGCGCCGCTGTCCGCGGGCAAACCCGGTGTACTGCACGGCAACAAGACCTACCTGATGCAGGATGAGGACGGCCAGATCCAGCACACCCACTCGGTGTCTGCGGGGCTCGACTACCCCGGCGTCGGTCCGGAACACTCCTGGCTCAAGGACATGGGCCGCGTGGACTACGTGGCCGCTGACGACGAGGAAACCCTCGCCGCCTTCCACGAGGTAACCCGTACGGAGGGCATCATGCCGGCGCTGGAGACGGCGCATGCGCTGGCCTACACCGCGCGCCTGGCGCCCACCATGGGCCGCGACGAGATCATCGTGGTGAACATGTCCGGACGCGGCGACAAGGACATCAATACCGTCGCCAAGCTGGACGGCATCGAGCTGTAGGGTCCCGCAGTGAGTGAGAACAAGGGGCGCATCGCGCGCCGTTTCGAAGCCCTGGCGGCCGCCGGCCGCAAGGCGCTGATTCCCTACGTGGTGGCGGGCGACCCGATCCGTGACATGACCGTGCCGCTGATGCATCGGCTGGTGGCCAGCGGCGCCGATATTATCGAGCTGGGTGTTCCGTTTTCCGACCCCATGGCGGAGGGCCCCACGATTCAGCGCGGGCACGAGCGCGCACTCGACAAGGGCGTGCGGCTGCGGGATGCGCTGGACATGGTGGCGGAGTTCCGCCGGCAGGACAGTGAGACCCCGGTACTGCTGATGGGCTATGCCAACCCCGTTGTGGGCATGGGCTTTGACCGCTTCGCCGATCGCGCGCAGGCGGTGGGCCTGGATGCGCTGCTGACCGTGGATATGCCCCCGGAAGAGGTGGACGCACTCAACACCGAGCTGAAGCGCTGCGGCCTCGACAATATCTTCCTGGTGGCGCCCACGACGCCTCCGGCGCGGGTGGAGAAAATCGCCCGGGCGGCCACCGGCTTCGTTTATTATGTATCCCTCAAGGGCGTGACCGGCGCGGGTCACCTCGACGTCGAGGATGTATCCGCACACCTGGCCACGATTCGCGGCTACACGGATCTGCCGGTGGCGGTGGGTTTTGGTATCAAGGATGCGGATTCCGCGGCCCGGGTGGCCAGTGTTGCGGACGGCGTGGTGGTGGGCAGCGCGCTGGTCCAGCTGATGGCGGATCGAGCCGAGGCCGGTGACGATGCGGATGCGGTCATGGCCGCGGCTGCCGGCCTGCTGGAAGACATCCGGGCAGGCGTGGACAGCGTCGGCGGTGCCTCAGCGCAGCCGGTGTCCGGAGACGCCACAACAGCCCAGGCAAAGGGGTAGGGTATGAGCTGGTACGACAAGATTCTTCCCTCCGGGGTTCGCAAGCAGGCCGGTGATCGCAAGGCCTCGGTGCCGGAAGGGCTGTGGAAAAAGTGCGTGAAATGCGAGGCTGTGCTCTACAAGCCTGACCTGGAGCGCAATGGCGAGGTGTGCCCCAAGTGCGACCACCACATGCGCATCGGCGCGCGCCAGCGCCTCGACATGTTTCTCGACGAGGAGGGGCGTGAAGAGCTGTTCGCCGACCTCGAACCCATCGATCGACTCAAGTTCCGCGATACCAAGCGCTACCGGGACCGGCTCGCCGCCGCCCAGCGCAATACCGGCGAAAAGGATGCCCTGGTGGCCATGCGCGGAGCCCTGGGCGGGACGCCGCTGGTGACCACGGCCTTCGACTTCAGTTTTCACGGCGGCTCCATGGGCTATGCGGTCGGTGAGAAGTTCACCCGGGCCGCCAAACTGTGCCTGGACGAGCGCCTGCCGCTGGTCTGTTTCTCTGCCTCCGGCGGGGCCCGTATGCAGGAAGCGCTGATCTCGCTGATGCAAATGGCCAAGACCAGCGCCGTCCTCGAGCGCCTGAAACTGGAGGGTATTCCCTATATCTCGGTCATGACCGACCCAATTTACGGCGGTGTTTCCGCGAGCCTGGCACTGCTCGGGGATATCAATATCGCCGAGCCCGACGCGCGGGCGGGCTTTGCAGGCCCCAACGTCATCGAGCAGACCATCCGGCAGAAGCTGCCCAAGGGCTTCCAGCGCAGCGAGTTCCTGCTCGACCACGGTGCGATCGACATGATCGTGCACCGTAACGACATGCGCGAGACCATAGGTCGCCTGCTGTCCAAGCTGTCCGGGCAGCCGCGGCTTGCCGACGCGGTGTGAATCCCGGCGGTTCGAGCCCGGGTAACTCCCTGGACGACTGGCTCGTCTATCTCGAAACACTTCATCCCAGCAATATCGAGCTGGGGCTCGACCGGGTGGCCGCGGTAGCGCGGCGCCTGCCCCTGGACCGCGGCGAAGCCCGCGTCATTACCGTGGCCGGCACCAACGGCAAGGGAACGACAACCGCATTGCTGGAGCACATGGCGCTGGCCGCAGGGATGCGGGTAGGGGTCTACACCTCGCCGCACCTGGTGGAGTACAACGAGCGCGTGCGTGTAAACGGCGAGAACGCGACGGACGGTGCGCTGGTCGCCGCTTTCGAGGCCATCGAGGCGGTCCGCGAGGACATCCCGCTGACCTATTTCGAATTTGGAACGCTGGCGGCGCTGCAGGTGTTTGCCGACAGCGAACTCGATCTCGTCGTACTGGAAGTGGGCCTGGGCGGTCGGCTGGACGCAGTCAATATCATCGATGCCGACATCGCCGTGATCACTGCTGTCAGCCTCGATCACGAGGCCTGGCTGGGCAACGATCGCGAGTCCATCGGGCGCGAGAAGGCCGGGGTGCTGAGGCCGGGTATCGACGCGGTGATCGCCGATGCGGACCCGCCCGCCTCGGTGCTGGCCAGGGTCGAGGAGCTGGGCTGTCGCTGTCATCTCTACCGCGACGACAAGGTGCAGCTGCCGGAAGGCTCCGGCCTGCGCGCGGAAAACCTGTTCGCGGCGCTCACTGCGGCGGAGCTGGCGGCATTTGGCCCGGCGCCCGGGGAACTGGCGTCCCTGCTGGAGGGTTTCACGCTGCCGGGCCGCTGCCAGCTGACCGAGTGCGGCGAGGTCCCGGTTGTGCTTGATGTGGGGCACAATCCGGCGGCGGCGGAACACCTGGCGCAATGGCTGGAATCCCGGGTCGACGGGCCGCGGATTGCGCTGTTTGCCGCCCTGTCTGACAAGGACATACATGCTATGATTCGGCCCTGTCTGGGGCTGTTTGACCACTGGTACGCGGTCGGGCTTCCTGGAGTCAGCCGCGCCCTGAGTCAGGCGGAGCTGGCCCGGCAGATGAGCGAGGCGGGGGCAAGTCCCGTCGACGCCGCTGCCAGTGTTGCCGACGCCTGGGCGATCGCCCGGCAGCAGCACCCCGGGACAACGGTCGTGGTGTTCGGCTCGTTTTTCACCGTGGCTGCATATTTCGAGCTCCTGGGGGAGGGGCCAGTACAGGCGTGAACGACATTCTCAAACAGCGACTTGTGGGCGCGCTCGTGCTCATCGCCCTCGGCGTTGTTTTCTGGCCGGTCGTGTTCGTTGAGACCGAGCGCGGCAGCATGGATCGCAGCACCCAGCTGGAGCCGATGCCACGGCTGGAGGAGGTGGCGATTCCCGCACCCGAACCGCTGCAGGACGTCGAGCCGGTCAGTGCGGCTGACCGCATTGCAGAGGCGGCGGCGAGGTCGGCGGAACCCGAACCCGCTGTCGAGGCGGCACCGGTAGCTGCCGCCCAGTCCGAGCAATCCTCCCAGCCCAAGCCCAAGCCTCAGCCCAGGAAAGAACCCAAGCCAGAGCCGAAGCCCGCGCCAAAGACGGTTGCCAGGACCGCCCCGGTGCCGGCCAGTCCTGCCCTGGACGAGGATGGGATCCCCATCGCCTGGGTGCTGCAGGTCGCCTCCCTGAGCAGCCGCGAGAAGGCGGATCAGCTGACCGAAGCCCTTATCGCCCAGGACTACAAGGCCTATTCCAGGGCCATTCGCCGGGACGGCACAGTACTGTACCGGGTGTTTGTCGGACCGGTCTTCGAGCGGGAGAAACTCGCCGCCGCCAAGCGCGATATCGACCGGCAGCTCAACGTCAGCGCGATCATTGCGCGCTATGTCCCATGAGCGTCCTGGACTGGATCATCCTCGGCATCATCTGCCTGTCGACCCTGGTCAGCCTGAAGCGCGGCTTCGTCAAGGAAGCCCTGTCCCTGACCGCCTGGGTCGCGGCGTTCCTGATTGCGACCGCGTTTTCAGGGCGTTTGAGCCTTCAATTTACGGATCTCATCAACAACGACGCGTTTCGCTACGTTGTCGCCTACGTGGTACTCTTCGCCGCAACTTTGATGCTGGGTTCCCTGGTCAACACCCTGCTGGCACAGGTGATCAAGGTCACCGGCCTGAGCGGTGCCGACCGGGCGCTGGGTACGGCCTTCGGCTTTGCCCGAGGCCTGGTACTGGTGCTGGTGATGGTGTTCGTGATGAAGTCCGTACTGCACGAGGACGAGCAGGAATTCATGCGCGATTCCCGGCTGCTGCCCCATATCGCCATGGTGGAGCAGTGGGCGCGGGAGACGCTGTCGGATGTCAGCAGCGATGGCGATTTTCCATGGGTGGGAAGCGTCTCCACAGGCAGCTAGCCTGAGAGACCAGGAGAGACGGCAGTCATGTGCGGATTGGTAGGTATTGTCGGAAAGTCGAGCGTCAACCAGGCGATTTACGACGCCCTGACGGTGCTGCAGCACCGGGGCCAGGACGCCGCCGGGATCATGACTTTCGACGAAGGCAACTTCCACCAGCGCAAGTCCGAGGGCCTGGTGCGGGATGTGTTCCGGCAGGACCACATGCAGCGGCTGCGGGGCGCAATGGGCATCGGCCACGTGCGCTACCCCACCGCTGGCAGCTCCGGCCCGGCCCTGGCACAGCCTTTCTACGTCAATTCCCCCTATGGAATCTGCCTGGGCCACAACGGCAACCTGACCAACTCCGAGGCGCTCAGCGAGGAGCTCTACCAGACCGACCTGCGCCATCTCAACACCGACTCCGATTCGGAGCTGCTGTTGAACGTGTTCGCCCACGAACTGCAGAAGCAGGGCAAGCTCAAGCCCACCCAGCGGGAAGTTTTCAGCGCCGTCGAGGGCGTGCACCGCCGCTGCCGTGGCGGCTATGCCGCCGTTGCCATGATTGGCGAATACGGCCTGGTTGGATTCCGGGACCCCCATGGCATCCGGCCGCTGGTGGTGGGAAAGCGTGACACCGGTGACGGCGAAGAGTACATGCTGGCCTCTGAGAGCGTCGCCCTGGATGTGCTGGGTTTCGACATGATTCGCGATGTGGATGCCGGCGAGGCGGTGTATATCTCCGCCGAGGGTGAAATGTTCACGCACCAGTGCGCCGAAGAGCATGAGCTGCGTCCCTGCATTTTCGAGCATGTCTACTTCTCGCGACCGGATTCACTGATCGACGGAATTTCGGTCTACAAGACCCGTATGCGCCAGGGTGAGTACCTGGCCCGCAAGGTGCTGTCCCTGCGGCCGGACCACGATATCGACGTGGTAATCCCCATTCCGGATACCAGCCGCATTGCCGCCCAGGCCATGGCCGGAGTGCTGGGTGTGAAGTTTCGCGAGGGCCTGATGAAGAATCGTTACATCGGTCGCACGTTCATCATGCCGGGACAGAGCCAGCGGAAAAAGTCCGTGCGGCAGAAACTCAATGCCATTCCGCTGGAGTTCAAGGGCAAGAACGTGATGCTGGTGGACGATTCCATCGTGCGCGGTACCACCAGCAAGCAGATTGTCGAGATGGCCAGGGAAGCGGGCGCCAACAAGGTCTACTTCGCCTCGGCGGCGCCGCCCGTGCGCTATCCCAATGTCTACGGGATCGATATGCCCTCGGCGGCGGAGCTGGTTGCCCACGGCCGCGAGGAACACGAGGTCTGTGAATTCATCGGCGCCGACTGGCTGGTGTACCAGAATCTCGATGACCTGGTGGCCAGCAGCCAGGAGGGGAACCCCGACATTTCCCGGTTCGAGTGCGCCGTTTTCGACGGCAACTATGTCACCGGTGATGTGGACCAGGGCTACCTGGACCGGGTCGAGGCGCTGCGCAACGACGACGCCAAGATACGCAGGCAGGAAGCGGCCCGGGAAGAGGGCGCGGTCATCGGCCTGCACAACGAAGTATCATAGACTGATCCATGCCCAGAGAAACTGACGACGCCCTGGACGGGGCGCAACTGGATACCCTCGCGATACGCGCGGGGCAGGTCCGTTCGCAGGAGGGGGAGCACGCCGAGGCGATGTACCTCACCTCGAGCTATGTCTTCGACGACGCGGCGGATGCCGCCGCGCGCTTTGCCGGCGATGCGCCGGGCAACGTCTATTCCCGCTACACCAACCCCACGGTGCGCACCTTCGAGGAGCGCATCGCGGCACTGGAGGGCGCAGAGGCAGGGGTCGCTACCGCTTCCGGCATGGCGGCGATCCTCAGCGTCTGCATGGCGCTGCTGAAGTCCGGGGACCACGTGGTATGTTCCCGCAGCGTGTTCGGGACCACCACGGTACTGTTCAACAAGTACATGACCCGCTTCGGTGTCGAGGTCAGTTTCGTGGATCCCACGCAGCTGGAGGAATGGCGCTCGGCGATCCGCGACAACACGCAAATGCTGTTTCTCGAGACCCCCTCCAACCCACTCAGCGAAATCGCTGACCTGGGAGCGCTGTCGACCCTGGCACGGGACGCCGGTGCGCTGCTGGTGGTCGACAACTGTTTTTGCACACCCGCCCTGCAAACACCGCTGGCCCTGGGCGCCGATATTGTCACCCATTCCGCCACCAAGTACCTGGATGGCCAGGGACGCTGCGTCGGTGGGGCGGTGGTCGGTTCCGCCTCGCACATGGACGAGGTGCTGGGGTTCCTGCGCTCTGCCGGCCCCACCATGAGTGCATTCAATGCCTGGGTGTTCCTGAAGGGACTGGAGACGCTGCGGCTGAGAATGGATGCCCACAGCGCAAACGCGTTGGACCTGGCCCGTTGGCTGTCCGAACAGCAGGCTGTCGAGACGGTGTTCTACGCCGGGCTCGAGAACCATCCCGGCCACGAGCTTGCGAAAGCACAGCAGCGGGCCTTCGGCGGTGTCCTCGCGTTCCGGGTACAGGGCGAGCGCGAGCAGGCCTGGCGTTGCATCGACAACACCCGCATGCTGTCGCTGACGGCCAATCTTGGCGACGCCAAGACCACGATCGTACATCCGGCCACCACCACCCACGGCCGCCTCAGCGACGAGGAGCGAGCGGCCGCCGGCATTACTGACAACCTGATCCGGGTGGCCGTCGGTCTCGAACACCTGGACGATATCAAGGCCGATCTCGCCCGCGGCTTCGCCGCGCTGTAGCAGGAGAATTCATGCAGGAACTGATCGACCGGGCCGCTTCGGAAGTTGGCAAGCTGTTGCTGGGCAAGGATCAACAGATTCGCCTGGCGCTGTGCTGCCTGCTCGCACGCGGTCACCTGCTGATCGAGGACTTGCCCGGCATGGGCAAGACCACGCTGTCGCACGCGCTGGCCAGCGTACTGGGCCTGAGCTACAACCGCATTCAGTTCACCAGCGACCTGCTGCCGGCGGACATTCTGGGCGTGTCGATTTTCGACCAGTCGAGCAATGCGTTCAGCTTCCACGCCGGCCCGGTCTTCTCCCAGCTGCTGCTGGCGGACGAAATCAACCGCACCACCCCGCGCACCCAGAGCGCCTTGCTGGAGGCCATGGGGGAGGGGCAGGTCACCGTCGAGGGGGAGACCCGGGCGCTGCCGGAACCCTTCTTTGTCATTGCCACGCAGAATCCCGTGCACCAGTCCGGTACCTACCCCCTGCCGGAATCCCAGCTCGACCGCTTCCTGATGCGAATCGAACTGGGCTACCCGGATCCGCGGGCGGAGCGGCAGATGTTTGTCCGCGACGGCTCTGCGCCGGAAGCGGAGCAGCTGCAGCGCTGCCTGAGCGTCGAGCAGCTCGCCGAGTTTCGCCGGGCGGTGGACGATGTCCACGCCTCGGAAAACCTGCTGGACTACCTGCAGCGACTGGTGGCCTATACCCGCAACGCCACCGAGTTCGCCTACGGCCTGTCGCCCCGCGGCGCCCTGGCGCTGCTGCACAGCGCGCGCACCTGGGCCCTGATGTCCGGGCGTGGCCATGTGGTCCCGGAGGATCTGCAGATGGTGCTGCCCGCGGTGGCGTCCCATCGACTGGTGCCCACCAGCGACTATGCCGGTGACAGCCGGGCGCTGGTGCACGATATCCTGCGCAACGTCGATGTCATCGCCGCCTGAGGCCTGAATGACTACCCTCGCCGAGTCCCAGCCCTGGTCGCGATTCAGGGAGCGGGCGCGGCAGCGCTGGCGGCGCTGGATCAATCGGCGCATACCGCCGGCCAAGCAGGTCACGCTGGACCAGCGCCGGATCTTCATCTTTCCCACCCGCATCGGCATGTTCTTCCTGTTCACCCTGCTGGTGATGCTGGTGGCGGCCATCAACTACCAGAACAATATGACGTTTGCGCTGACCTTTCTGCTGGCAAACCTGTTCGTGGTGGCGGTGCTGCACACCTTCGCCAACCTCTCCAACCTGACCATCCACGCGGTCAGGGCGAGCCCGGTATTCGCCGGTCAGCACGCGGAGTTCGAGATCATGCTGTCGCGCTCCAACCGACGCGACTACTACGGGCTGCACCTGAAGTGGGCGGGTGAGGACTCGGTCACCGTCAATCTGCAGAATGTGGAAGAGGAGCACGTGCAGCTGTACGTGCCCACCGAGCAGCGCGGCTGGCACAATCCCGGCCGCCTGCTGCTGGAGACCGTGTACCCGCTGGGACTGCTGCGGGCCTGGACCTGGCTGGACCTGGACATTCACGCCCTGGTGTATCCGCGGCCCCTGGCGAGCGGTCCGCTGCCGGGCATTGCCACCGATCGCCCGGACGGCACCGCGGAGCCCATCTATGGTACGGATGACTTTTACGGCCTGCGGGATTACCGGGCAGGCGATTCCCTGCGCCACGTGTTCTGGAAAAGCGTCGCCAAGGGCCAGGCCCTGCAGAGCAAGCACTACGTCGCCTATGCGGACCGCAGCGTCTGGCTGGACTGGGCCCTGTTCGAGGGCTTGCCGCCGGAGCAGCGGCTCTCGCATCTGTGCCACTGGACCCTGGAGTTCGACAAGCGCAACGAGGAATACGGCCTGCGCCTTCCCGGTGTCGTGATCGAGCCGGACGTTGGCGAAAACCACCGTCTCAAAGTCCTGAGGCAGCTGGCGCTGTGGGGCCTGCCGGGAGGCAAGCGTGAAGTTTGAGGAGCAGATTCCACGCAACGCCCTGGTCTGGATCATCGCGACCCAGTTTGCACTGCTGATTCCCCACCTGGGGCGGGTGCCGTTCTGGGTGGTCGCCGTCTACATTCTGGCGGCGGTCTGGCGCAGCATGGTGCACCAGGGGCGCTGGTCCTTCCCGGGCGCCTACCTGAAGTCCGGCCTCACCGTGCTGTGCTTCGGCGGTGTCGCCGCGAGCTACCAGACCCTGGTGGGGCTGGAGCCGACCGTGGCCCTGCTGTTGATTGCCTATGCCCTCAAACTCATTGAGCTGGCGGATCGCCGCGATGCCTACATGGTGACGTTCATCGCCTACTTCGTTTGCGTCACCGAGTTCCTGTTCTCCCAGGAGCTGCTGGTCACGCTCTACATGGGCTGTGCAGTCTGGCTGAACACCACGGCGCTGGTGGCCCTGCACCAGCCTCGCCAGGATCGTTTCAATCGCGATTCCGCCGTCCGCGCCGGCGTCATGCTGCTGCAGGCGATTCCCCTGATGGTCCTGCTGTTTTTTGTGTTCCCCCGGATCGGGCCGCTGTGGAACGTGCCGATCAAATCCCACACCGCCCGCACCGGCGTCAGCGATTTCATGTCTCCGGGGGATATCGCACAGCTGGGGCTCAACGACGAGGTCGCCTTCCGGGTCCAGTTCGAGGGGCAGGTGCCGCCGCGGTCCCAGCTCTACTGGCGCGGCCTGGTGTTCAGCCGGCTGCAGGACGGCGCCTGGCGCAGCCTGCGCTGGCGCGATATTCCGGGTGACGCGCGACGCGCGCGCCAGCCTCCCGAAACGGGAGAGTTCGCAGACTACAGCGTGATTCTCGAACCCACGCAGCAGAACTGGCTCTACGCGCTGCGCCACGCGACGACCCCGGACCGGGGCATCATTTCCACCAATGATTTTCGGCTGCTGTCGCCGGTGGAGGTACAGGACCAGAAGCGCTACGTGGTGCGCAGCTGGCTGGACGTCCCCATCGAGCAGGAGCTCAGCGACTGGCGACGGCGGGTGGAGGTGGCGCTGCCGCGCTTCGGCAACCCGCAGACGCGACTGCTCGCCGAGCGGCTGTTCGAGCAGGCGGGGCGGGATCCGCGCCGGTATATCGACGCGGTGCTGGGCATGTTCCGCGAACAGGCCTTCTTCTACACCCTGAAGCCGCCGCTTCTCGGCGAGGAGCGCATGGACGACTTCCTGCTGGAGTCGCGCCGGGGTTTCTGTGAGCACTATGCCGCCGCATTTACCTGGCTGATGCGATCCGCGGGGGTCCCCGCCAGGGTGGTCGCGGGATACCAGGGCGGCGAGGTGAACCCGGTCAACGGAACGGTCATCGTGCACCAGTTTGACGCCCACGCCTGGACCGAGGTCTGGCTGGAGGGGCGCGGCTGGATCAGGGTAGACCCGACGGCGGCGATTGCCCCGGACCGTATCGAGTACGGCCTCGAACAGGCCCTGGCGGAAGAGGGCAGCTTCCTGGCGGATTCGCCGCTGTCCCCGCTGCGGTTCCGCGATGTCGGCTGGATCAACCGCCTGCGCCTGGAACTGGACGCCATCAATTACAGCTGGCAGCTGTTTGTGCTGAGCTACGACAGTGACTCACAGTACCAGCTGTGGAAGCGTTTCGCGGGTGGCGTCTCCCGCGGCGAACTGGTGGTCATTGTCGTTGCCATCTGGGCGGCCCTGCTGCTGCCCGCATTCCTGCTGGTGCTGTGGCGCTCGCGGGGACCTCGGCTGGCGCCCCACGATCGGCTGTACCGGGATTTCTGCCGGCGCCTGGCCCAGGCCGGCCTGGAGCGGGGACGTGCTGAACCGCCCGCCAGTTTCGCTCGCCGGGTTACCGAGGAGAGACCGGCCCTGGCCGGGGATGTAGGCGCCATCACTAACGCCTACGAGATGATTGCTTACCGGCCCGATTCCCCGGCAGAGGCTCTGGAAGAACTCCGCCGCCGGGTCAGGGCGTTTCGCGTCAGGCGCTGAGTTCCTGGATTTCCACGGCGGCGATTCGCTTGCCGTCATCCGCCCGCTGCTGGAACTCGACGATCTGGTCGAAGTTCATGTAGCGGTAGATCTCTTCCGACATGGAATCCAGCTTCGCCGCGTACTCCAGGTATTCTTCCGGCGTCGGAATCTTGCCCAGAATAGCGCCCACGGAAGCAAGCTCCGCCGAGGTCAGGTAGACGTTGGCGCCGTCACCGAGGCGGTTGGGGAAGTTGCGGGTCGAGGTGGACAGCACGGTGCTGTTGGCAGCCACCCGCGCCTGGTTCCCCATGCACAGGGAGCAGCCGGGCATTTCCGTGCGGGCGCCGGAGCGGCCGTAAATGCTGTAATAGCCTTCTTCCATCAGCTGGTGCTCGTCCATCTTGGTGGGCGGCACGATCCACATGCGCGTGGAGATGGTGCCCGGGTTTGCATCCAGCAGCTTGCCGGCCGCGCGGAAGTGGCCGATGTTGGTCATGCAGCTGCCGATAAAGACTTCGTCCACGCCGTCGCCTGCAACGTCGGAAAGCTTGCGGGCGTCGTCCGGGTCGTTGGGTGCGCACACGATCGGCTCGACAATCTCGTTCATGTCGATCTCGATCACCGCGGCGTATTCCGCATCCGCATCGGCACGCATGAGGGTCGGGTTTTCCAGCCACTCTTCCATCTTGCGGGCGCGGCGTTCGAGGGTGCGGGCGTCACCGTAGCCGTCGGCGATCATGGACCGCAGCAGCACGATATTCGAGCGCAGGTACTCGGCCACCGTTTCCTCGGTCAGGTCGATCGTACAGCCCGCGGCGGATCGTTCCGCGGAGGCATCGGAGAGTTCGAAGGCCTGCTCCACGGTCAGGTCGGTCAGTCCCTCGATTTCCAGGACGCGGCCGGAGAAGATGTTCTTCTTGCCCTTCTTCTCCACGGTCAGCAGGCCCTGCTGGATCGCGTAGTAGGGGATGGCGTGGACCAGGTCCCGCAGGGTGATACCCGGCTGCAGCTCACCGGAGAAGCGCACCAGCACCGACTCCGGCATGTCCAGCGGCATAACGCCGGTGGCCGCGGCGAAGGCGACCAGGCCGGAGCCCGCCGGGAAGGAAATGCCCATGGGGAATCTCGTGTGAGAGTCTCCGCCGGTACCCACGGTGTCCGGCAGCAGCATGCGGTTCAGCCAGGAGTGGATGATGCCGTCGCCGGGTCGCAGGGAGACGCCGCCGCGGGTCATGATGAAGTCCGGCAGGCTGTGCTGGGTGTCGATGTCCACGGGCTTGGGATAGGCCGCCGTGTGGCAGAAGGACTGCATGGTCAGGTCGGCGGAAAAGCCCAGGCAGGCCAGGTCCTTGAGTTCGTCGCGAGTCATCGGGCCGGTGGTGTCCTGAGAGCCCACCGTGGTCATGCGCGGTTCGCAGTAGGTGCCGGGGCGAACGCCCTCCATGCCGCAGGCGGCGCCCACCATTTTCTGGGCCAGGGTATAGCCCTTGCCGGTGTCCTCGGGCTGCTCCGGTGTGCGGAACAGCTCAGAGACCGGGAGGCCCAGGGATTCGCGGGCCCGGGTGGTCAGGCCCCGGCCGATGATGAGATTGATGCGGCCGCCGGCGCGCACTTCGTCCAGCAGCACGTCGGACTTCAGTGCAAACTCGGACAGGGTGTCGCCGGACTCGGACAGGATCTTGCCGTCGTAGGGGCGAATCTCGATGACGTCGCCCATACCCAGCTCGTCGACGGGCGCCTCGAAAACCAGGGCACCTGCGTCTTCCATGGTGTTGTAGAAGATCGGGGCCACCTTGCCGCCGATACAGATACCACCGCCTTTCTTGTTCGGTACGCCTTCCATCTCGTCGCCGAAGAACCACAGCACAGAGTTGGTGGCGGACTTGCGCGAGGAGCCGGTGCCCACCACGTCGCCGACGAAGGCGACCGGCAGGCCCTGGGCCTTGACCGCTTCGATCTGCGCCATCGGTCCCTTGACGCCGTGCTCCTCCGGCTCGAGGCCGTCACGGGTCATCTTGTACATGGCCAGGGCGTGCAGAGGGATATCCGGGCGCGACCAGGCGTCGGGGGCGGGGGAGAGGTCATCGGTGTTGGTTTCGCCGGTGACCTTGAACACCGTCACCTTGATGGATTCCGGTACTTCCGGATTGGAAGTGAACCACTCGCCCTCGGCCCAGGATTCCATCACCGACTGTGCATTGGCGTTTCCGTTCTTCGCGAGCTCTTCGACGTCGTGGAAGGCGTCGAACATCAGCAGGGTGTGCTTGAGCTGTTCAGCGGCAAGAGCGCCAAGGGTATCGTCGGACAACAGTCCCACCAGGGTTTCGATGTTGTAACCGCCAAGCATGGTGCCCAGCAGTTTGACTGCGGCCGCGGCATCGATGAGCGGACATTGTGTCTCGCCCCTGGCGACGGCGGACAGGAAGCCGGCTTTCACATAGGCGGCTTCGTCCACACCGGGGGGCACGCGGTCGGAAATCAGTTCCAGCAGGGTGGATTCCTCACCCGCGGGCGGGGCCTTGAGGAGCTCGATGAGCTCTGCGACCTGCTGGGCGCTGAGGGGCTTCGGCGGGATGCCGAGGGCGGCGCGTTCGGCGACGTGTTCGCGATAAGCTTCAAGCACGATAATGTCTCCTGGAGGGTAATTTCGACGGGTCGCGATTATAGCTCAAGCCCTTGTCAGCCGCACGATCTGGGGGACAATACTGTGCATTCACCAGGGTGATACTGTACGATTTCCGCATGCTTGATCCCCGCGTTAAAACCCCTTGTATTGGTGTGTGTTCCACCGGTATCGGCGACCGCGTCTGCCGCGGTTGCAAACGCTTCGCCCACGAAGTGATCAACTGGAACAGCTACAGCAACGAAGAGAAGCAGCTCATTGACCGGCGCCTCGGAGAGTTCCTGAGCCAGTGCACGCGCAACAAGCTGCAGGTCATCGATCCCGCGCTGCTCGAACAGCAGCTGATGCTGCAGCAGGTGGCCTACCCGGCCCACCGTGATCCCTACTGCTGGGCCTATGCGCTGCTGAAGGCGGGCGCCAGCCAGATCACTGATCCTGCGGAGTACGGCCTGCAGATTGACGCAGAGTATCGCGAGCTGCCGCTGGCCGACCTGCGGCAGGCGATCGACGACGAGTTTTATATCCTCTCCGAGGCCTATTACGAGCGCTATGTCGGCGTGCTGGAAACTGCCTGATGAGCAAGGGCCTGGAAACGCTGCTGGCGCCCGTGCGCGATTTCCTGACGGTATCGACACCCGATGCCTGGGTGAGCTGGGCCCTGGAGAATCCCGAACTGCTGCTGATCGATCACGCCAACTGCGAAAAAAAGGCCGCCTCCACGGCGCTGCAGCTGATGTTTCGCTACACGGACCACCCGCCACTGCTCAACAAGCTGTCGCGGCTGGCGCGGGAGGAGCTGCGCCACTTCGAGCAGGTGCTGGCAATCATGCAACGCCGGGGTATTCACTACGACACGATCTCGGCCTCGCGCTACGCGTCGGGGCTGCGCGCCAGCGTACGCTCCCGTGAACCGGGCCGCCTGGTGGATACGCTGGTGGTGGGGGCGATCATCGAAGCGCGGTCCTGCGAGCGCTTTGCGGCCCTGGCGCCGCATCTCGACGAAGAGCTGGCGGAGTTCTACCGCTCGCTGTTGAAGTCCGAGTCGCGCCACTTCCGGGATTACCTGTCCCTGGCGGTGGCGGCCTCTGACGAAGAAGAAGTGGAGCGACGCCAGGCCCTGTTCCTGGCGCTGGATGCGGAGCTGGTGGTATCAGGGGACCGTGAGTTTCGATTCCACAGCGGAGTCCCGGTGGAGGAATTCGCTGCAAGTGCTTGAACTTGCAGCAAAAATTCTCACTTAAAGTAGTTTCTGCGGCCTATTCGACCACTTCCGCAGATTCGATCACGACATCCTCGAGCGGCACGTCGCCGTGTCCGCCCACGTTGCCTGTAGCCACACCGCGGATCGCGTCAACGACGTCCATGCCCTCGACCACCTTGCCGAATACCGCGTAGCCCCAGCCCTGTGCCGTGGGGGCGGAGTGATTGAGGAAGGCATTGTCCGTGACATTGATGAAGAACTGCGCCGTCGCCGAGTGGGGGTCCATGGTGCGGGCCATGGCGAGGGTGCCGCGGTCGTTGGTCAGACCATTGTCCGCCTCATTTTCGATCGGCGTGCCGGTCGGCTTCTGGTTCATGCCGGGTTCGAAGCCGCCCCCCTGGATCATGAAGCCATCGATGACGCGATGAAAAATCGTGCCGTCGTAGAACTTGTCCTTCACGTAGGCGACGAAGTTCTCTGCAGATTTCGGCGCCTTGTCGAAGTCCAGCTCGATTTTGATATCGCCGTGATTGGTCTTGAGTACGATCATGATGGGTCTCGCGCAGTCTGAAGTAATGGGTCGCGCATGATACGGCCTTTTGGCGCCCCATGCTAACGTTCACGCCCCGGGCCGTTCTTTGTGCCCCGGTCCAGGCCCCGGCACTATTGCATCGCCGGAAGGTTCCCTATAATACGCGGCCTTTCAGTAGCGGCCCCAGGCATGACAGACACGAACGCCCCCAGCAACTTCCTCGAGAAGATCATCCGCGACGACCTCGAGTCCGGTCGCGAGAGCGAGGTCGTCACGCGATTTCCGCCCGAGCCCAACGGCTACCTGCATATCGGCCACGCCAAGTCCATCAGCGTGAACTTTGGCCTGGCCGAACAGTTTGGCGGGCGCTGCAACCTGCGCTTCGACGACACGAATCCGCTCAAGGAAAGCCAGGAGTTCATCGATTCCATCCAGGAGGACGTCAGCTGGCTGGGCTATCACTGGGACGGCGAGGTGCGCTTCGCGTCCTCCTATTTCGACCAGCTCTACAGCTGGGCCCAGCACCTGGTGCGCGAGGGCAAGGCCTATGTTTGCGACCTGTCGGCGGAAGAAACCCGTGAGTACCGTGGCACCCTGACCGAGCCCGGCCGCAACAGCCCGTTTCGCGACCGCAGCGTCGAGGAGAACCTGGACCTGCTGGAGCGAATGAAGGCCGGAGAGTTCGAGGAAGGCAGCCGCGTGCTGAGGGCGAAGATCGATATGGCCTCGCCCAACATGAACATGCGGGACCCGACCCTGTACCGGATACGCAAGGCCCACCATCACCAGACCGGTGACGACTGGTGCATCTACCCGACCTACGACTTTGCCCACGGCCAGGAAGACGCCATCGAGGGTGTGACCCATTCGGTGTGCACCCTGGAGTTCGAGGACCACCGGCCGCTCTACGACTGGCTGATCGACAACCTGCCGGTGCCCTCGCGGCCGCGGCAGTACGAGTTCGGGCGCCTCAATCCCAGCTACACGGTGACCAGCAAGCGCAAGCTCAAGGCGCTGGTCGATGAGGGCCTGGTCAGTGGCTGGGATGATCCGCGCATGCCCACCATCTCCGGTATGCGTCGGCGCGGCTACTCGCCGGCGGCGATCCGTCGCTTCTGCGACATGATCGGTACCACCCGCAGCGACGGCATCGTCGATGTGGCCATGCTGGAACACGCCATTCGCGATGACCTCAACGAGAACGCGCCGCGGGCCTTCTGCGTGGTGGATCCGCTGCGCGTGGTGCTGACCAACTACCCGGAAGACCGGGAGGAAACCCTGGTCGCGCCCGCCCACCCGAGCCGCGATGATCTCGGGGAGCGGTCCCTGCCGTTCACCCGGGAGCTGTTCATCGATCGCGATGACTTCCGTGAGGAAGCCAACAAGAAGTACAAGCGACTGGTGCTGGGCAAGCGCGTGCGCCTGCGCAACGCCTATGTCATCGAGGCCGAGGATGTCGAGAAAAACGCGGACGGGGACATCACCACGGTGTACTGCCGGGTCCTTGAGGAAACCCTGGGGGAAAACCCGGCCGACGGCGTAAAGCCAAAGGGCGTCATTCACTGGGTGTCCGCCAGCCGCGGCGTGCCGGTGGAGCTGCGCCTGTACGACCGGCTGTTCAACGTCGAAGCACCGGACCGGGGCGACGAGGACTTTCATCACTACCTGCACCCGCAGTCCCTGGCGGTGACCACTGCGGCCGTAGCGGAGCCGGGGCTGGCAGCGGCCCTGCCGGAACAGGGCTTCCAGTTCGAGCGCGAGGGCTACTTTGTTGCCGACCGCTTCGACCATTCGCCCGAGCGGCCCGTGTTCAACAAGACCATCGGCCTGCGTGACAGCTGGCAGGGAGGCGCCTGATGTCCCTCCTGCTGCACAATACCCTGACCGGTGAAAAGGAAACTTTCGAGCCGCTGACCCCGGAGCGCGTCACCATGTACGTGTGCGGCCCCACGGTCTACAACCTCGCCCATATCGGCAATGCGCGGCCGGCGGTGGTGTTCGACGTGCTGTTCAGGCTGCTGCAGACCCACTACGACGAGGTGATCTACGCGCGCAACATCACCGATATCGACGACAAGATCATCGAGACCTGCGCCGAAACCGGTCGCGACATGGCGGAGTTCACCGCGGAATTCACGCAGAAGTACCGGGAGGATATGGGTGGGCTCAACGTGCTTCCTCCCAGCATCGAACCGCATGCGACCCATCACATCGATGAGATGATCGCGCTGACGCAGACGCTGGTGGAAAAGGAGCACGCCTACGAGTCGGAGGGCAACGTGCTGTTCGCCGTACAGTCCATGCCCGACTACGGCAAACTGTCCCATCGCAGCCTGGAAGATATGCAGGCGGGCGCACGGGTGGAAGTCGCCGACTACAAGCGCTACCCGGGCGACTTCGTGCTGTGGAAGCCCTCCGGCGACGATGAGCCCGGCTGGGACAGCCCCTGGGGCCGCGGCCGGCCCGGCTGGCACCTGGAGTGCTCCGCCATGATTCACGCTCACCTGGGAGAAACCATCGATATTCACGGCGGTGGCCGCGACCTCATCTTTCCACATCACGAGAACGAGATCGCCCAGAGCCAGTGCGCCCACGGCGGCCAGTATGTGCGCTACTGGATGCACAACGCCTACCTGGATATCGACGGCGAGAAGATGTCCAAGTCCCTGGGCAATTTCCGCATGGTCCGCGACCTGCTGGGCCATTATCCCGGCGAGGTGCTGCGCTTTGCGCTGCTGTCCGCCCACTACCGTTCGGCGCTGAACTTCTCCGCCGACCTGCTGGACCAGGCGCGTGCCGCCCTGGATCATTTCTACGGCGCCCTGCGTGACGTGATGGACGTGGAAGTCGACGAGGACGTCGCGCTGGAAGGGGAGGCCTTCTACGCCGCCCTCAACGACGACCTCAACACGCCGCTGGCGATCTCGGAGCTGCACGCGATCACCAAGGCCCTCAACAAGGCCGACGAGGCGGACAGGGCCCACCTGAAGGCGCGCCTGCTGGCCGCCGCCGACCTGCTGGGCATCCTCCAGCAGGACCCGGAAGCCTGGTTCCAGCAGGGCTCAGAGGGCGACATGCCCGCAGAGGACATCGAAGCCGCCATCGCCGAGCGCCAGCAGGCCAAGGCCGACCGCGATTTCGCCCGCGCGGATGCCATCCGCGAGGAGCTCAAAACCCGAGGCGTCCTGCTCGAGGATTCCAGGGAAGGGACGAGCTGGCGTCGCAGCTAATGGCACTGCCCTCAACGCGTCCCGGATTCACCTGGAAAAGGTCCTGATCTTACTCCGGCAGGTTTGACGTCGAGTGGTAGGCCGGTATCAACTTTTTTTGACCAGCAAAAAAAGCTGACACCGACCTCCCCACACCGAGCCAGCCTGCGACCCCACGGGCTCTTAGCCGCCATTTCCGTTCCTGACCCTATGTCAGTTGCCGCGGCTGTCTCGCACCGAGTGGTAGGCAGGTATCACCTTTTTTCGGCAAGCGAAAAAAGCTGACACCTACCTCCCCACACCGAGCCAGTCTGCGATCCCATTGGCTCTTAGCCGCCAATTCCCGCCCGTAGTTGCTCGCCATTTCAAGCTGAGAGCAGCCTGCATCTGTACGGGGTCATTGCTGTCGTCTCTGGCAGTCAGTTTTTTGCTGGCGTCAGTCGTCAGGGAGCGTTGCATTCAGTTTTTTCCAGAGGAACAAAACTGAATGCAACGCTCCATGCTCCGCACTAAACACCCCCCGAAACCACTGAATACACAGGTTGGTAGCAACTAACCTGCAGTGGGCAAGGCTGGTCCGCGAAACTGTGACGCCTGTCGTTCACATTTTTCTACATTTCGGTAGAAAAGAGGTCGGTATCCAAAAAAACAGCCTGGGGATCAAGAAATGGAGAGCTGTAGGATCCGGCCGGTTACGGCAGGAGTGAAACATGAGGTCTTGGAACCTCTTGGTAAGTACGCGGTCATCGAGGGTGTGCAGGTTCCGCTGCCCCTCGATGCCCGCTTTTATTTTCAGGACAAGCGCGGCTGCTGGTTCTGGTCAACGCGCAAACCGCGGGTAAAGGGCGACGACTGGACGCCCAACAAGATGCCGGTGCAGATCAACACCGAGAAAGGGCATCACCGCTGTTTGATTACCGCGCGCAAGGCGGCCGACGCCTGGCGTGATACGGTGATGCAGGTGGTCAGCCTGGACAATATGCCGCTGGCGGTCAGCCGATAGGGGCGAATTGCAGGGATCAGTTCCGGGCGCGCGGCCTCAGGCCGCGGCCTGCTCCTGGGACTTGATCCAGTCAGCCACTTCCTCGCGGCCCTGGACCAGCGCCTTGACCACGCGCAGGTGGAAGGTCTTGTAGAGCGTGTCCCACTCGGCCCGCGCCAGGTACAGCATGGTGGCGCGCTTGGCGTCGACATCCTTGGGCAGACCGCCCGGGTCGCAAATCTCACCCTTCAGCCCGCAGGTCAGCAACTCCTGAATCATCGCGTTCTTCGCATTTTCCTGGATGTTCTGCTCCATGGTGTCCAGGGCGCCCTTGAGCTTCTGGCGCATGGGGAAGTCCTCTGCACGAATCAGGTTGTGCAGGAACACCGGGAACAGGAATTCAATGATGCGTTTGGCCTGCGCCTCCGAGGCCTCGTGCAAATCCATCTTGATCTTCGGCGATATGGGCCCGCTGGTGGCGAGAACGTTGACGCTCTCCAGGTCCTGGAACATGTCCATCCTCGAACATACCAGGGCGCGGTGGGTTAGCGGGTAGGCTGAAGTCGTCATTGTTGTTTTATTCTCTCTAGCCGATTAGCGCAGTGCAAACGTTACCGGGATCGCCATGACGTAGCTATTGCCCTCGTCGGAAACAAATTCCTCCTGGGCCACGGCGTTCAGCTCCGGGAAGGGCGCCGCGCGCTCGACAGCGGACTGTGCCGCCTTGTCGAGCCCGACGTGGCCGGAGGTGCTGTCGATGGTCACTTCGATCAGGTCACCGCTGGCCTCCACCTTCGCCAACAATTCTACCCTGCCTTCCCACTGGTATTTAATCGCCCGGCGAGGATATTTTACCTGGCCGTATACCTGTCGCATGACCGTGCTCACATATTCACGCAGCTGCTGCTGGTATTCACGGTCGTCCAGCTGGGCGGTTTCGGGCTCCGGCTGGGGTTGGGGCTGAGGTTCGGGCTTCGGCTGCTCCACGACGGCGACCTGTACCGGTTCCGGTTTCGGCTCCGGCGCCGGTGCCGGCTCTGCCGCGGCGGTAGCCTCCTGGGCCGGCGCCTGTTCTACGGGCGCTGCCGACTCCTGGGCGGGCGCTGCCGCGGGGGTTTCCTGGGCGGGTGCGGCTGCTGCGGTCTCTGCCGCAGCCTGTGTCGCCGGAGCGGCAGCTGCAGCCACCTGCACAGGCGTCTCGACGGCTGCGGGAGCCGGCTTCGGCGGCGGTGCGGGCTCAGGCTCGGGTTCCGGCTCGGGCTGGGTCCACTCGACAACGGCCGCTATACGCTCTTCACTGGGCGCCAGCTGGTTGAAACGTTCGGCGATGCTCTCGTCGAAGGTCCCGGACAGCAGGGGGCCGCGGAATGTCGCCGCGCTGCCTTCGCCCACCCAGCCGGCGAAGAAGAAGTCAAAAACGGAGCCATCGCCGGATCGCAGCAGCTCGGTCCCGTTCAGCAGGAATACGGTCTCATCTTCCTCGTTCAGGTAGATAATGAAGCGATCTCCCTGCTTGAGGGAGCCCTTGATGCTCTCTTTCAGCTCGCCGAGGGCGTTGATCGCGGCTTCCGGGGCCCGGCCACCCGAGCCCAGCTCTCCCTGTAGCAGCAGCGTGCCCGAGAACCCGCGGGCGCTGATGCGGCGGGTGGCGATCCGGTATTCCATGGCCTTGGGCGGCGGCGACAGCATCAGGTTTTCCATCACCGCGCCATAGGGCAGCAGCAGGCCCGCCACGTAGATGTCCCTGGCAGTTTCCGTATAAACCGCCAGCCCCACGGTCTCCAGCTCGTCCTGGGCCTGTGCCCAGGAACAGAACAGGGCCAGGGCGACGAACACCCCCCGCAAAGGGCCCTTTTTGTCGAACAACATGCTCAAATCTCGTCCAATGGTCTTGCAAATAGTTATGCGGAACTAACTTGCCGAAGCTCGCAAGCCGAAACAAGAAAAAAACTCCAGAATATGAAGAAAGTCCGGATTTTTAGAAAATACTGCAAAATTATTGCGTTACGGAACCGGTGCAGGCGCTTTTTGGGGGTCGAAAGGGGGTCTGGAGCGGATTTTGAGCTCTCCGGTGGTCAGCGTAAACTGCTTTCCAATTCAGTTGCTTAGCGTCACAAATCCAAACAATAGCGCAGGTAACTTGCGGCAGAGTGTTGCATTCTTCACAAAAACGCATTTTTTTGTTTCCAATGTCTTGCCTTAGCAGAATACTGGCGAAGTGGTAAATGGCTGCTGGCCGTCGCCGGGGTCTGATTTCGGTCAGATACGGGGTTGGCCAGCTGACTTCTGTGCCTGGCTCTGCAGGTGAGATAAAGATGTCTCAAGAACAGGGAGAGAGTATGTCTCAAGAACAAAATGGCACGAAAGGGCGTGTGCTGCTGGTGGATGACGACAAGATCATCCGGATCAAGGGTACCAAGATGCTCGAACAGTGCGGCTGTGAGGTGGTCACGGCGGAAAACGGCTGGGATGCAGTAACCCAGCTGGAGGACGTCAAGCCGGACCTGATTTTGCTGGATATCACCATGGAGCCCATGGACGGCTTCAAGACACTGACCCTCATACGGGCCAGCAAGGGGGAGTTCAAGGACACCCCGGTGGTGATGCTCAGTTCCCATGATGATGTGTTCACGATGGGCAAATCCAAGGATCGCGGGTGTTCCGCGTATCTCGAGAAACCGCTCGAGATGGAAGCGCTGCAGCAGATCCTCCAGGAATTCCTGACGGTGCGTGAGGCTTCCTGATGGACCGGAAGAGTTTCGACACCCTCCGTGAGCAAGCGGACTTCATCCAGCGCCGATCGGCGCCGGTGCCGCTCGCGAACGAGTACATCGAGTACTGGCACGGGGCGGCTTTCGAGGTGTTGGGTACACGCTGTGTGGCCAGCATGCGGGAGGCGCGCAAGGTCGTCGATCTCACACCGACCATCGGGATTCCCGGGGTCAAACCCTGGGTTCGCGGGCTTGCCAATATCGGCGGGCGCGTTTTGTCCATTGCCGACCTTGCCGCTTTTCTCTCCCAAGGCAGGGTTACGTCCAATGGCAAGCAGGCGCTCGTCATCAGCGGCCGCGGGATTCACTCGGGCATCGTTATCGACGCCAGCTTCGGCGGCGTGCGGTTCCCCATCAACGACCTGCGGGATGAGCAGGGCGATGTGGAAGCGTTGAAGCCCTTCATCAGCGGCGTCTTTTCCTCGGAGAACGGGGATTACGCCGTATTCAACATCGATCGATTACTAAATCACACGGACTTCATGGAAGCCGGTGTGCAAATGGAAAGCTAGGGGAGGAGTGAGACCATGAGTCCCTCAAATTCTAGAAATTCAGGACGCGTGGATTCCACGATGATCCTGCTGGTGCTGCTGCTGCTCGTGGGGATGGGCGGATTCGGCTACAACTTCTACTTCATGACGCAGGAAGCGGCGGGCTGGGATGACACCTATCGCAGCGTGGCCACCAGCCTGGAAAGCACTTCGCGGCGAATCAACGGTTCCGCTCGGGAAGCGTTCTCCGGCAGTGAGGAGCAGTTTGCCGAACTGGAGATGCTGACGCAGCAGTTTCCCCGTCAGTTGAGGGTGCTGCAGGACGGCGATGCCACCCAGGGCGTGCCTGCCCCCGGCGGCGATATGAAGCGCTATGCGGATGCTATCGACGAGGACTGGGCCAAGATTGGCGCTGCCGCCAACAATATCATTACCGCCCAGCCGCGCATCCTGTTCATCCGCGACGTTTCCGGCAACCTGAACACGAACATCAAGCAGATCCAGGCCTATTACGCCGATATTGTCGACATCGTCGGTGATACCCGCGTGTCCAATGCCACCCTGATCGCCGCCCAGCAGCAGCTGTGGCTGGTAGAGCGGATCGGCCGCAACATCGACCGGATCCTGGAAGGTGGCGA
Source organism: Halieaceae bacterium (assembly GCA_965601975.1). GTDB lineage: Bacteria > Pseudomonadota > Gammaproteobacteria > Pseudomonadales > Halieaceae > JANQIO01. The sequence goes on along the minus strand of OZ271856.1, from coordinate 2,456,339 downwards.
ATCTGCCCCGGAAGCGGCGGAAGAGTTCCGCGCCGACGCCCTGCTGTTCCAGCGCAACTCCGAAGGCCTGCGTAACGGTGACCGCTCTCGCGACATCGACAAGCTGACCCAGCCGGAAGCGGTTGAGACCCTGGGCCTGGCGCTTGAGCTCTATGCCCAGGTGAGTGACTCGGTGGACGAGATCTACCAGGCGGCTCCCGAGCTGATCGCTGCCGCGCAGGCAACGGCCGATATCGCCGAAACGATTTCCTCACTGAGCGTGAACGTGGCGAACGCCCAGGCCTATGTTGACCGGCTGCCGAACAGCCGCCAGCTGAACTTCACGACGCTGACCGGCGCAGCCGTATTCAGCATCCTGATCTTCGCCCTGATCATGTTCCGCTTCAACGGTGCCCGCGTCCAGGAACGCCAGGCGCAGGCCCAGGCGGAGATGACCGAGGAAGAAATCCAGAACAAGGTGTACGAGATCGAGCCGCTGGCCGAGGGCAACCTGTCCCGCGACCTGACCGTCACCGAGGGTATTACCAAGCCGATTGCTATCGCGATCAACCAGCTGCTGGACTGGATCCGGGAGGTTGTGACCTCGGTAAACAACTCCAGTTTGCAGGTAAACGAGGCGGTAGAGCTCTCTGCCAAGGCGTCCGGTGAGGTAAAGAACTCGCTGGAGGAAGTGGGCGGCATCGTGGCCGATACCGCGTCCACCAGTAACGAGCTGAGCCTGATCAACAACCATATGGCTGAACTCGCACAAACGACCGATGAAGCTTCTGACGAAGCGGTGGCGGCAGCCCGCGAGGGTGACGTCGGTATTCAGACCCTGATGGTCTCGGTTGAGGAAATTCGCGAATCCCAGCAGACGGTGGCCAAGACCAGTAAGCGCCTGGGTGACGATATTGAAATCGTTGCCGACCTGCTGTTCAAGATTCGTGAGGTTGCAAACGCGATTTCGACCCTCGCCATGAACACCCGTATTGAGGCGGCATCCTACTCCGGTGAGGGTGGCCAGCGATTCGCGGGTATTGCGGACGAAACCGGTAAGCTCGCCAACCAGACCAACGACATCGTACAGGAAGCTGACCGAGCGATTCGCTCAGTGAGTAACCGTATGGCGGAAACCAACCGCAACATGGAAGACGCCACCCAGTCCCTGGTGAAGCTGACCGGTATTGCCTCTGACGTACGGGAGCGTTTCGAGCGGATCCTGTCACTGTCCGAGCAAACACGTAACTACATGGGTGATATGCGCCAGCAGATTCAGCAGTCCGGTAATTCTGCAAGCCGCGTGACCGAATCGGTAAGTGAGATCCTGGAGCGGACCCTCGGCACCCAGCGCGCTGCGGACCGCATGGACTCGGCCACCAACGACCTGCGGAAGCTGTTCGACCGCCTGCGTGAGGACACCCAGCGCTTCAAGCTCGCCGAAGAGGAGGGCAACGTGCTGGAGGGCCAGGCCACTGAGGTCCCGACCCTGCAGCCCGGCGCAGCCGAAGTGGATATCGAAGAGACCGAGGCCCTGGCCGAAGTCGAGGACTTCGAACTGCCGGAGGACCTTACCAAAAAGGCTAGCTGACCATGAGCGCGGCTGAATACCCAACTATCTCCGACGAAGAGCTCCCGCGCTGGGAGCACTGGATCGAGAACACCACAGGCATCGTGCTGCGAGGTCGCAAGCACGTGCTGGAGCAGGGTATTTATCCGCGACTGCTGGCCTGCGGAATATCCAGCCTGGATGAATATCGCAGGCTCATCGACCTGGGGCAGGGCGGCGGCCTGGAGAAGGCCGCACTGATCGACCAGCTCACGGTCAAGGACTCGAGTTTTTTCCGCAACGAACAGGCCATGAACGCCGTCGGCGAATACCTGCTGCGCCTGTCCCGCGAGGTGGAAAAGGAAGACTACGAAATTCGGGTCTGGTCCGCCGGCTGTGCCCTCGGCCAGGAAGCCTACTCCCTGGCGATGGTCACGGCGGAATACTTCGAATACACCGAGCAGCGGTGGCAGGTGCTGGGTACGGATATCAGCCCGACAGCGGTTATCCATGCGCAGCGCGGTACCTACACGGAAAAACAGATCAACAGCGTTGCGCAGCCGCGGCGCATGCGTTTCTTTGAGCAATCCGGCGACGACTGGGCGATAGAACCCGGCCTGCGCCAGCGCGTGCGCTTCGGAACCTCGAACCTGCGGGATATCGAAAACTGCCCCTATCGCGGGCAGGACGTGATCTTCTGCCAGAACGTGCTGATCTATTTTCGCGAGGATACGGTCCACAAGATCCTGGATCAGTTTGTAGAGCGCCTCAATCCCGGCGGTCTGCTCGTACTTGGCGCCGGAGAAGCGCCGGACTGGAATTCATCCCGGGTGGTCCGCTGGCTGCCCGGTCGACTCAATGCCTATCGCGTTTGCTAATGGACATGAGCTATGACACAACACTTTGACTTTGTAGCACTCGGCTGGGTTGAAAAATACCTGCGCGAGGAGATGGAGACGGCGAAGTCGCACCTCCATTCCTACCAGCGCGAGCCGGACGAGATGCGGCACCTGCGTGAAGCTCTGCGCAACGTTCATTCCGCAACCGGTGTACTCCGGCTCTGCGCTCTGGATCCCGCCGCACTGCTAACCCAGGAAATCGAGCGTGTCATCAGCCAGCTGATCGTCGGCAAGATCGCAGGCGAGGCCCGCAAGCTCGCCATGACCGAACTGGCCGCCGCCATGGAGGCGCTGCCTGCCTACCTGGCAAACGTGCGCGCCAAGCGCGAAGTATCCGCCGGTGCGATTGCCAACGTCATCAACGACCTGCGTCACTTTGGTAACCGGCCCTCGCTGCCTGACTCCCTGTTCTTTAATCCGTCCATCAAGCCCACGGCCGGTATCACCAAGGGCAAATCGCCCGCTGCCGAGGCCAAGCTCAAGCACTTTGGCGCGCGCGCCATGCGGGTCTGCGCCCAGTACTCCAAGATGGCGCTCAAGAAGGACAGAGACGCCCTCAAACAGCTGTTTGCGGTGGGCAAGCACGCGACGCCCCTGCTGGCCGGCTCGCAGATGGAGCCCTATTTCCGCGCCCATATGGGCCTGATCGAGGCGCTGGCGCAGCCGTATACCAAGACCGACGAAGTCATTGTCGATATCTTCAAGAACACCTTCGCCTTCCTGAAGTCCCTCGCCCTGAGCGGCGAGAGCGCGGTCGAGGATGCTAACCCGTCCCCCTACATCAAGAAGATGTTGTACTACATCGCCAAGACGCCCGCGCCCACATCACTGCAGCAGGGCCTGCGCGATACCTTCAACGTCCAGAACGTTGATGATGTCGGCATTGCCAGCGCGGGCCGCCTGATCCAGGAAGATGACCTGCTGGAAGCGCTCAATCACACCATGACCCAGCTGCTTGGCGTCATGGAATTCATGACCTCGCAGCACCGCGAGATCTACAGCGGCAACTCCGTGCTGGTCAACAGCATCGTCCCGCAGCTGCGACAGGTTGGTCTGCAGCTGAAGGCGATCGGCCTCAACACGCACGCCGAGACCATTGCCCAGCAGTACGAGGGGCTCAAGGAGCTCTCGGAGCGGGAAGAGCCCGCGCCGCAGTCGGAACTGCTGGACTTCGGTGGTGCCCTGGTCGCGGTCAAGGAAAACCTGGAACACAAGCTCAAGCACGGCCTGTCCGCCGAAGGCGACAGCATGGGCCACGATCTCGACTCGGCGATCATGTCCCAGACCTTCCGCTGCCTGAACGACATGAAGAACAGCATCAACCGGGAGTTTGCGCGACAGGAGCTGACCGCTTTCACCGCCGACAAGGCGCCGTCGGATTCGGTCACCATCGCCCAGCTTCGCCCGGTACACCGGGCGGCTTCACTGGTCGACAACGAGGAGATCCAGCAAAGCGTGGCCAGCTGGGAAACCGGCGACCTGCCTACCCGCGATGAGCTGGTGGATTTCGCAGAGAAACTGCTCGCGGAAATCCCGGAAAATTCCTATGCCGAGCAAGCCGCTGCGGACATGGAGCAGGTGGTCTCTGTACTGTCGCTGATGGAAGACAAGCAGCGCGAGTCGCAGATCCTGGGCGAGTGTATCAAGTTCATTCGCGATTCCATCGGCCTCGGCGGTCTTGTCAATGACACCGGCATGGCCTGCTTCGCGGAGGCGATTGCCGCCCTTGAACAGTTCATGGAGCGCCGCACCGAGGATCCGCTGGGCAACGCGGATGATCACCTTGATCGCGCAGCGGCACGCGCCCGCCTGCTGCCCTCCTATATCGAGCAGCGTGCGACCTCGCTGCCGGATGCGGACAACGTCGTCCAGTTCAGTGCCAGCACGGATTCCGGCGCCATCATCGAAGACATCCAGATGGAGGATGTGGCGACGGAAGAAGGCGAAGAGGAATTCGGAGCCGAACTCGACGACTCGGAACCCGCTACCACGGTGTCCATGGAACTGGAGGACTCCGAGGCGAAAGAAATGCGCGAAGTGCGCACCGCCGAACCGGAGCCGGTATCCGAAGCGCCCAAGCCCGCCGCCCCGATTGCCGGGGGAGTCCACTGGCGAGAGGCGCTGGACCAGTGGTCGGAGATGAAGGTAGACCGCGGTCCCGATGCGCCGCCCGAAAACCCGGACGCGGACATCGACGAGGAACTCGTCGAGTGCTTTGTGGAGGAAGCGCGCAAGTACGTCCGCAAACTCCAGGACACGTCTCCGCAGTTCACCGAAGAGCTGGATAACGAGAAGTACATCCTCGATATTCGCGCTGTTTTCCACACCATGAAAGGCAGTGCTCGCACGATCGAACTCATGGAGTTCGGCGAGTTCATGTACGACATGGAAAAGGTCTTCAATGCCCTCCGTGACGGCTACATCAAGGGTACGCCGGAAACTGCGGAGCTGCTCAATGCGGTCACCGCCAAGCTGCCGGAGTTTGTCGACCTGCTGAACGAGCGCGTACCACTGTACACCGTCGACTTCAGCATCCCGGGGCAAATTGCGGGTGCCATTGCCGAGAAGCGCTTTGATGCCGATGCCAGCCAGGTGAGCACGGGCGAAGCGTCAGCAGAGGCGGCCCCCGCGGAGGACACTGCCGCGGAGGAGCCCGCGGCGCCTGAAGCGCCCTCCGCTGCAGAGGAGCCTCAAGCGGTAGAAGAGCCCGCCGTTGTGGAAGAGGTTGAGATGACGGCGGTAGTAGAACCCGCAGCAGCGGAGGCGACCACCGCCTGGAGAGAGATGTCTCCGGACGACATCATCGAATCCCTGTCGACGCGCCTGAAGGACTCAACCGAGGAAGATGAGCACGGCCTGCACTCCGCCAGCGCCCTGATTCTGCTGCATGCGATCGTACCCGTGCTCAAGGAGCTGGCTGACGGTCATATTCTCAGCATGGACGAAACCGGCCTGTCGCACATGCTGCAGCTGCCGGCCATTCTCTCTGCCGCGAACAATCCCGACAGTGGAACGGTCGAGGCGGGCGCCGGGGCACCGGTCCTCTGCAAGCTGTCCGCTGCCAACGTCGATGGCATCAAGCGATACCTGAAAACGCTGTCGGCAGAGGGTGAAGTCGACACCGAGCAGTTGCACGCAGACCTCGAGGAATTCGTACGCCGGGCGCTGAAGCTGCCTGAGCCCGAGGTAAGACTGGGTGGCGCGCCCCCCGAGGCAAAATCCGCTGCAGAGGCGGATAGCGACGAGCTCGCCGATATCGAACTGCACTCGGAGCCTTACGCGGAAGCGGGGGCCGGAGGCGATGAGCTTAAACCCGAGGAGATTCCGATAACGGAACCACCGGAAGGTGATCCCGCGGCGTTCGAGGAGCAGACGGTTGCAGGAGACCCCCTCAGCCCAAAGCTCGATGGCGCCTCCGAACCAGAGCTTACTCTGGGGAGTGAGAGCGCCCTTTCCGATGAAATCGAGGAAGTAGAAGAGTTTGACCTGGGCTCAGGCAGCCTGCCCGCAGGCAGCCTGGACCTGGAAGAGGAGCTGGGTCTCCAGTCAGAGGGTCTAGACACCGGCGGTATCGAGTTCGACCTGAGCGACGACGATTTCCCCATGGTCGAGGAAATCGACAGCTTCGAAGCGGTTGCCGAGACTGCTCAGGAGGCGCCTGCCTTCGACGAACCCGAGTCGGTGGAAGAGGTCGTCCTGGAAGCTCCCGTGGTGGAGGAGGCGCTCACAGAAGAGCCGGTCGAAGAACAACCGGTCGAAGAAGAGCCGGTCGAAGAAGAGCCGGTGGTTGAAGAGATCGCTCTCGAAGAGACGGCCGTCGAAGAGTCAACCACCGAAGACGTTGTCGCGGAAGTCCCCGCCGGGGATGAGCCCGAGAGCACTGTCGAAGCGCCGGCTGCCGAGGAGAAGCCCTCCGCAGATGTGGTGCTGTTCCCCGTGGAGGAGATCGACGAGGAACTGCTGGAGATTTTCCTGGAGGCGCTCGACGATTCCATCGACTCAGTCGACGTGGCCGTCGCGGCTCTCAATGACGATTACGACAAGTCCGTGCAGGTTATCAAAAACACCCTGCATACCCTCAAGGGTGGCGCAAACTCGATTGGTTTGCGCAACTACGGCCAGCTGGTGCACGAGTTCGAGAGCAAAATCGGTGAACTCGAGCACAAGGGCACCCTGAAGGAAAAGGCAGGACAATCCGAGGTCTACAGCGAGCTCGACCAGCTGCACGAGGCCTCCCAGCATGTGAAGCAGTACAACATGGACTGGGGCCACAAGCCGGAGGAGCCGGAGCAGCAGGAACAGCCCGCTGCGGCTTCCGGCGAACAGTCCTCGGTACCGGCCCAGCAGGAGGAGGTGGAAGACCAGCTCCCCGCCGTGGGCAGCGTGGTGGATTCCATCCGCGTGGGCACCGGCCGTATCGACCGCCTGCTCGACACCGGGCTCGAGGTCAGCATGAGCAACGTCCGCACGCGCCGCGCGCTGGACCTTGCACAGCAGGACCGGGTATCCGTGCAGTCGCTGGCGCGCCGCGTTGAAGACATCGTCGACAAGCTGTCGCTGCAGCTCGATACCGAAATCCAGGCCAAGACCGAGTCCGTGCCGGAAGGTGAGAACTTCGACCCGCTGGAAATGGACCGCCTGACCGAGAAGCAGGGCCTGGCGGCAATTCTGCGCGAGGCCGCCTTCGACTTGCACGAGGAAGCGAAGCAGCTCGGTGATCACGTGCAAACAGCCATGGGCGAGGCGATGTCATCGTCGCGCCTGATCGAGGGCAGCCAGTCGGACCTGCGCCTGCTGCGCCTGGTGAACTTCAATCGCCTCGGCCCGGGCTTCCGCCGCCTGATCAACCAGGTCAGCCGCCAGCTTGGCAAGAGCGTCGATTTTGACCTGACCTGTGACGACGGGGGCCTCGACGTTTCCGTATTCGAACAGGTGAAAACCGCGCTGGAGCACATGCTGCGGAACTCCGTGGACCACGGCGTCGAGATGCCGGAGGAGCGCAAGGCGCGCGGCAAGCCGGAGACCGGCAAGGTCTCGCTGATTATTTATCGCCAGGCGGCAGAATTTGTCATCCGCCTGATGGACGACGGCAAGGGCCTCGCGCCAGAAACCCTGCGTCGCAAGGCGGTGGAGCGCGGCATACTGCAGGAGGACGAGCGCATCACAGAGACTGATGCGCTGCAGTTGATCTTCCACAGCGGGCTTTCGACCGCTGACAAGGTGACTGACATTTCCGGCCGTGGCGTCGGCATGGACGTGGTACAGCAGTCCATCGCCCAGATCGGTGGCACGGTGGAAGTCAGCTCCAAGCCCGGCTTCTACACCCAGTTCGATATCCGCGTCCCCGCCAGCATCATGGTGAACGGGGCCCTGCTGGCGGCAATCGGCGAAGAGGAGGTGGCTGTGCCGCTGACCTCGCTGGACGGATCAGACTTCAGGCACCGCGACGAGATTGCCCGGGCAATTTCCGATGCGGGTGAACGCATCACGTTCCGTAACGAACAGTATGAGATTCGCTACCTGGGGACGGTGCGTGGCGGCACGCCGGCGCTGCCCCATGAGAATATGCCCGACTTCGTCCCGGTGCTGTTCGCGCGTCACGGACGCCGCCGCGTGGCCTTCTATGCCGACTCGGTGACCAACGCCGAAGAACTCGTCATTCGGAGCCTGGGTGCGCAGTTTACCAGCGTGCCCGGCATTGCCGGCGGTTCATTGAAGCCCGATGGCCGGCCGGTACTGGCACTGGATCTCAACGAACTGATCCGGCAGGTGGATTACGCCGATTCGCTGAGCGACAGCTCGGCGGAGCAGGAGGATCACCGCATTGTCGTGCTCTGCGTCGACGACTCGGTGATGATGCGCCGCACTTACGAGAAGCGACTGTCCAGCCTCAACTACGAAGTCGTCACCGCCGAAGACGGCGAGGCGGCGCTTGACTACCTGGCGGAAACCACAAGGCCGCCGGACTTTATCTTTACTGACCTCGAGATGCCGAACATGAACGGCTTCGACTTCATCGCCAACATGCGCCGCCTGCCTGTGATGGCGAACGTACCGACGGTAGTGGTGTCGTCCCGTGATGGAGAAAAGCACCGCCAGGAGGCGCGCAAGGTCGGTGCCACCGATTTCATGGCCAAGGGCTCGAACAGTGCCGAGGGTATGCAGGCAATGATCCAGCGGCACCTCGATACACCGGCCATGGCTAGCTAGGGGAGATTGTTGTGGTAGGACCGGCAGATTCACTGGATGTGGCATTCCTGCCCCTGAGCGACGGGCGCCAGGTCATCCTGCCCCTGAGCGCGCTGGCGGAGGTGCAGCAGGTCAACTTCGCGGGCCGGTCGCCCGGCGACCTCGGCGTGTTCACCTGGCGCGGTTACGAGCTGGAGATCGAGTCTCTGGATGTGAAGTGCGGGCTGGAAGAACCGTCGGCGGACCGCCTGACCACAGTTGGCGTGTTCAAGGCCGACAAGGATCACGCACCGCCGTTCTGCGCGCTGGCATTTTCCGGCACAGCCTCGCCGGGCCGCATTGAGCCCTCCTGGTTGAATGAGGTCGATCTGCCGTCAGAGGGTGTGTTTGTGGGGGCGACCCGCATGCACAACGAGCTCTATCTTATTCCGGACCTGACCAAGATGCTGTACGCGGCCGGCTGATGCCGACCGCTGTGGGAACTATCGATGCCAGTGCAAGGAAAAGCCTTACCCTACAAAATTCGCCCGACTCTCCCGGGCCAGGCGCTCGATATTGGCGTAGCGCTTGGGATAGTGTCGTTTCATAAGCTCCGCCACCCGGTTCAGGTCGAGAACCCCCGAGTGCACGACAATGTAGCGCCCTGCGCGCCTGTCGTAGCTGATGATTACGCCATCGTGTTTGCACAGGCGGCTCTTGACGTAGTGGAACGTGCGTTCACTGCAGTCCGTCGCCTTGCTGAACACCTTGGGATCATCTGTGTGGACCATGTGCAAAGCCAGAAGCACCAGGTACTTGCGGTGCGGGCTTTTCGCAGGGACTGACTCCAGGTCCTCTTCAGGAGCTTCGCGATGAGTGAGTTCTGCGTCCTTGATAACACTACCGGAAGGGGAGTTCATTCGTCACCTCGTATTGGTACATCTGTCTGGCGCGGGTGTGGCATGGTTTCGCCTCTTTCACCTCGTTGCCCGTCGGGGCCTGCGCCGTTTGCGTTCAGCTCGCGACTTTCGTCTACCTCGAGTGTGTCAACTCGAAATTCTCGACAGTCTGCGAGCACTTCTGGCAGCCCTTATACCGCTGGCGGCCGATGTTCACGCAACACGTTTATCCGGCTTGGATTCGAGGGCGCCCAGTTATTGTATGGGTCGGCGCCAGCTCGATCCCGCACGGTACCTGATCAGTTCTCTGCCGATCATGGCGCCCTGCGGCTTATACCCCTATTACCACCGTTCTCCGGAATTGCTGGTGAAACGGTGGTCGCCGGAAGTACCAATGAGGTAACAATAGCGCCGCCCTCGCACAGGTCAAGGCATTTTTATTACAGCGCTGCAAATTTAATTCGTCGGCAATTAGCATCTGCATTGCCTTGTAACGGCCGTCAGAGCCGTCAGGGAGGTTCATTGTGCTGCTGAGCAAAGTTAATACACACACGCCTCGGCTACCCCTGCCGGAGCAGGAACTGCGGGAAGCGATCCAGGAAGGGAAGCTTACGCGGGTCGTCCTGCGCGGCGTTACACCGGATGGTTTCCTGGTGGAAGGCACCTACCAGTCTGACAACGGACTGCCCGTGCCCGCGGTTCTGGTGACCCGGGCGGGAACAGAAAAAACCATCAAGTGTCCCGACCGGGCGCTGGCCTGCCTGCGCAGGCTCGGCGTAGAGGAATTCGAAGTCGACGTCAGCCTCTGGGACCCCGGCGCCGCTTTCAGTCCCACCCGGGAGTCCTATCTCTCCCGGCAGCGCCGGCAGAATCACGAGGCGGCCCAGGCGAGGGTGGCTGACCTGCTTGACGGCCACCTGGGTTCATCGCGCCAGCGCCTGGAGCTCGTCACCCGGGCGCTCTCCGGAAGGCTTGTAGAGCCTGTCGATCTGCGCGCACTGACGCTGTGCTGGTGTGAGGTCTATCTTTCGCGCTGGCCAGTGCCCGAGCGGGCAGAAAAGGCCCTGTTCCGCTACGCGCGCGGTGCGGGGATCGACGCCGAGGGCCTCGCCGAACTCCTCTCCGACTACTGTGCCGAGGAGTTCAAGCGTCGCTGCAAGAATCAGTACCTGTCGTCACTCGACCTGGGCGCTTCCGCCTGACGCGCCGACCGGCGTCAGGTCCTCGGGTACATCGACATCAGCTGCCGGGCCAGGCGCTCGGGGCTGTCGATCACGCTCGCCAGCCCTGCCTCGATAACCGCGGCAGGCATCGACGGAGCCTCACAGCAGTCCGGGTCCTGCACCCAGATCCTGGTACCCATTTGCGAGAGGGCCTGCAGGCCGGTGCTGCCGTCGCGGCCGGCGCCGCTGAAAACAATGGCGCCCGCCGGTGCCGGTTTCATCCCGGACATAGCCAGTGCCAGAGCGTCGATGCTGGGAGTTTCCGGTGCTTCCCAGGCATCGCGGCTGCTGAAGACCTCACCACTGCGATTGAAGCGGAGCTGGCTGCTGGCGGGAACGATAAGCACGTGCCCGGGGTTCAGCCAGTGTCGACCCAGGGCGAGCCTGCAGACCAGGTCGCGGTTAGCGCGGGCGATCGCAGTGAGGCTGGATTCCTGGCGGGGATCGATATGCTGGGCGTACACAAAAGCCAGCTTCGGCACGTGGCTGAAGTTGGAGAAGAAGCGGCTGGCCGCACCAAACGCCCCGGTCGAGCCCACCAGCAGCCAGACGGCTTCCACGTCAGCCACCGCATTGGGATCCGAAGCGGTATCGGCCAGGTCGGGATGACGAAGATGGGATGTCCACTTGTCCAGCGTGGTGATGATGCGTTCACACCAGTCCCGGTAGGCCTGCAGCTCCGAGGGCTGCGGTCGGTTGCTCAGTGCGAGCACCCGGGGCTCCAGCCACAGGGTCGCTTCGGCGACCTGCCCGGGGTCCTCGCAATCCAGCACCCAGGCATCGACGCTGGCGACTTCACCCGGTACCAGGGCGTCCGGCGCAACCCGGGTAACCCGGTATCCGGCGCGCATGATGTCCCCCGCCAGGATCGGCGAGCTGTGATCGCAAATCAGCCCGATCACCGGATGATCAGGCAAGGGGTTTCCCGGTGTTCACTCATAGCCCTAGCAGAGCAGCATAGGGCCGCTGGAGCAACCGAAATGTGCCGATTATGCGAGAAAGTGCCGTCAACGCGCACAATACCCGGAACCCGTTCATGAATTGGCGGTGCGGCGTTCCTCTAGGGCCCCCATTACGTGTATATTCCCAGCATGTCTAAGAACAAGGCGAAATAATCAATGGCGCGACCCGTTGATATGGCTTGCTTTAGCGCCCGTTTCCTGGCGCTGTTGCGGCGGTTCCCCAACCAGACCCAGTCGAATGCCGCACTGATCATGCCGGCACCCGACGCGGAGGGCGCCGTGGTGTTTGCCGCAAGCCACAATCACCATTACCTGCTGTTCCACGATCAGGGTGGCTTCAGCAACGGGATATACGAGTTCGCGCTGCCCGACGACTTTTACGAGGCCATAGGCCCCCGCCACATGGGCAACGGCGGCAAGCAGGGCGACCGCCTCAGGCTGGCCCTGTCCAACGGTGAGTACCGCCTCTACGAGGACACGGACAATGCCCGCATCTTCGAGACCAGCGCCGACGATGCCGTGAAGTTCACCTGGTCGGGCAGGATTGCCCGGGCCCAGGAGCAATTGCGGGATTCTTTCGACGCGATTCTCTACCTGCACCAGTGCGGCAACGGTGTGCCGATCAAGCAGACCCTGAGTCCCACCTACTTTTCAGAGGTCAATTTCATCCGCAACCAGCTGTCCGCGGGCGAGGACATTGCGGTCGGCCATCGCTGGATGCGCCTGCCTGATGACAGCGTTCGCTGCCTCACTCATTTCAGCGCAGGAAACGACGACGCGGACCGCGTCCAGGCACTGATTTGCGTGGATGCGGACATGGCGCTGGGCTAGTCCCGCAGCGGCAGAAATGCCGCAAATTTCTGTGAATTCGGTCTAGATTTGCACCCCTGCTCGTGGACTTGCCCGCGGGCAGCTCATATCGTGGCGGGTATCTTCTTACCGCAGGGAAATCGAAGTGCGAGGCTTCAACGAAAGGGAATTGAAGCAGCTGGTGATCAAGCGCGAGCTGCGGCATCCAAGGGTCGACTCAGACGGGGTCGGCTACGGGGTGCGCTTTGACCTGGGAGTTCGCCTTCGCGATGCCAGCCGCCGGGATGAGGCAGACGGCATGCTGACGACCTTCCGCGGCCAACCCAAGCGGTTTCGCAGCCACCGCACGCTGATTCAAAACATGAAGAAGCTCGGCATTGCCCGCTGGCACTGTCGCCTCGACGCAGAAGCCTGATCCGGAAGTTCCGGACCCCCTCACGCCATACTTTTCTCGCCGGACTCGACGCACTGGTAGATCAGTGTATTGATCGTCATGGGCCCGACACCGCCAGGTACCGGCGTATAGGCTTCGACGCGGTCGACTATGGCGTCCAGCTCGATGTCGCCCACACCGCCCGGGTGATAGCCTGCGTCGATGACCACGGCGCCGTCTTTCACCCAGTCGCCGCGAATGAATTCCGGTTTGCCCACGGCACCCACCAGGATATCGGCCTGCTTGACGATCTCGGGCAGGTCCTGCGTACGTGAATGACAGATGGTGACCGTGGCGTTCTGCTGCAGCAGCATCATCGCCATCGGTTTGCCGAGAATAGGGGAGCGACCGACCACCACGGCGTGCTTGCCCTCGATGGGGATCTCGTAGTGCGCGAGCATACGCATGATGCCCTGGGGTGTCGCGCAGCCATAGGCGGCTTCCCCCATGGCCATGCGTCCGAAGCCCAGGCAGGTCACCCCATCGACGTCCTTCTCGAGACTGATGGCGTCGAAACAGGCGCGCTCGTCGATCTGTGGCGGCACCGGGTGTTGCAGCAGGATGCCGTGCACATCCGGGTTGGCGTTCAGCTCGGCGATCTTGTCCAGCAACTGCTCGGTGGTCGTCTCTGTGGGCAGCTCGATGGCCTGTGACTCCATGCCGATGCGCCGGCAGGCATTCCCCTTCATGCGGACGTAGGTGGCGGAGGCGGGGTCTTCACCCACCAGGATGGTGGCGAGGATGGGCGGTTTGCCGCCGGATTTCTCCTTGAGCGCTGCGACCCGTGATTCCAGCTCAAGCTCGGTTTGTGCTGCCAGTGCTTTGCCGTCGAGGACCTGTGCGGCCATGCTGAAGAACTCCTGTTGGCGTGAAAGGCGCGGATTATCGCACGGGCTCATGGGCAGCAAAAGCGCGCGGAACCTCAATTGACGGTCCCCGGGTGCACGGGTATTATTCGCGCTCCTGAAATCAGGGTCGATTCAGGGCTTCGGGGTATAGCGCAGTCTGGTAGCGCGCCTGCTTTGGGAGCAGGATGTCGGGGGTTCGAATCCCTCTACCCCGACCAATCGACTAGACCCTGGCAATGGTGGCCGTAGCTCATCAGGTAGAGCACCGGATTGTGGCTCCGGAGGTGGGGGGTTCGAGACCCCTCGGCCACCCCAAATTCTTTGGCCCGTGTCCTGCGGGGTCAAGTGAGCCGTCAGGCTTGCGAACAGCCTACTAGCGCGAAACAATACCTGCGCGCCCCTTTTCCCGCCCGTAGCTCAGCTGGATAGAGCAACGGCCTTCTAAGCCGTCGGTCAGAGGTTCGAATCCTCTCGGGCGGGCCAAATACGACAGAGCCGGCCTTGCGCCGGCTCTGTCGTATTTGGATTGCCGGAGGGATTTGATTCAAACCTCCGTTCGACAAAATGCGACCAATGGAGCATTTTGGACGCGGGAGCGAAGCGACGGGAGCCTGCCCCTCTTTTCGGGTACGCCCCGAAGGGGTCAGAACAGCCCCTAGGCTGTTCTGATCAATCCTCCCCTCTGAGCTATCTGCAAACTGCGTACTTTCTACAGCGGGCCATATTCTTTACAACACCAGCTCCGCCATCGCCCGCAGGGTTTCCACATCACCATGGAACATCAGCGTGGTCACCGGCGACTTGCGCCAGTCTTCAAGCTTCTCGGAAATGCGCTCCCTGGGCCCACACAGCGAGATCTCATCGGCGAACGCGTCCGGCACGATCGCCACGGCCTCGTCCCGCTTGCCCTCGAAGAACAGGTCCTGGATCTGCTCGGCCTCGTCGGCAAATCCCATGCGCGCCATGAGTTCCTTGTGGAAGTTGCGCTGCTTGGAACCCATTCCGCCAATGTAGAAACCCAGCATCGCTTTGACGGGGTAGAGCGCCTCCTCAAGATTGTCGTTGATGCTGACGATCGCGCCGGCGCTGATCTCGAAGCCCGGTTTGGCCCCGGCGATCTGGTCCGCGTAGACCTCCTGGCGGTAGGGTGAGTAGTACAGGGGCAGCCAGCCGTCGGCGATCTCGGCGGTCTGGGTGACGTTCTTCGGTCCCTCGGCGCCGATGAAGATGGGCACATCCGCGCGCAGCGGGTGCGTGATCGGTTTCAGGGGCTTGCCCATGCCCCAGGATCCCGGTCCCGTGTAGGGCAGGGGGTAGTGCTCACCGTCGTTGGTCACCGGCTCTTCCCGCGCCAGCACCTTGCGGATGATGCTGACGTACTCGCGGGTACGAGAGACCGGCTTGCTGTAGGGCTGGCCGTACCACCCCTCGACCACCTGCGGGCCGGACACCCCCAAGCCCAGGATCATGCGCCCGCCGGACATATGGTCCAGGGCCAGCGTCGCCATCGCGCAGGCGGTGGGCGTACGCGCAGACAGCTGCGCCACGCCGGTGCCGAGGCGTATTTTGCTGGTGTGCGCCCCGATCCAGGCCAGCGGCGTGAAACAGTCGTTGCCCCAGGATTCTGCCGTCCAGACCGAATCGTAGCCCAGCCGCTCCGCTTCCTGCGCGAGTCCCACGTGGGATTCCGGGTAGAGCGCCCCCCAGTATCCCAGCTGCAGGCCCAGTTTCAGATCCGCCATCGATCGCTCCCCGATTTGAATCGAAGCCGCAGTATAATGCAGGGCTCTACAGAGGATTCAACGCGGATGACGGAACTTACCCACATCGACAGCACCGGCAACGCCAGGATGGTTGACGTTGGCGACAAGGCTGTGACGGAGCGAGTGGCGGTGGCCGCGGCCGAGGTCGCCATGCAACCGTCCACGCTCGAACTGATCGAATCCGGGGGGCACAGCAAGGGCGACGTGTTTGCCGTGGCGAGGATTGCGGGCATACAGGCAGCAAAGCGCTGCAGCGACCTCATCCCGCTCTGCCACCCGCTCCAGCTCAGCAGCGTCGAAGTGTCCCTCGGCTGCAATCGCGAGCGCAACTGTGTGGAGATCACGGCGCAGTGCAAGCTGGCCGGCCGCACCGGCGTAGAAATGGAAGCGTTGACCGCGGCCTCCGTGGCAGCGCTCACGATCTACGATATGTGCAAGGCCGTCGACCGGGGCATGGTGATCGGCCAGGTGCGCCTGCTTGAGAAGCATGGCGGCGCTTCCGGTAGCTGGGAGCGGGGGGCATCGTGATTCGCGTACTGTTTTTTGCAAGGCTCCGGGAAACCCTGGGGGAGGGTAACCTCGAGTGCCCCGCCTCAGAGGCGGGCGACACGGTAGGCTCTCTCGTGGATTTCCTGCGCGCCCGCGGCGAACCCTGGGACAGCGCCCTGGGTGCCGAGAATATCCTCTGCGCGGTCAACCAGGTGCAGGCGGCTCACTCCGACGCCATCGGCGACGGCGATGAAGTCGCTTTCTTCCCGCCCGTGACCGGGGGTTGAGACGTGTCGCCGGAAGTCAGCGTCCAGACCGAAGATTTCGATGCGGGCGCATTGCAGCGTGAACTGCTCGCCGGCGATACCGGCACCGGCGCCACCGCTGTGTTTATCGGCTCTGTGCGCAGCGATCCCTCGTCACCTGTCTCCTCCATGCTGCTGGAGCACTACCCGGGTATGACCGAGCGCAGCATCCAGGCCATCGTCGACGAGGCCCGCGACCGCTGGTCACTGAATGCCGTGCGCGTCATTCACAGGGTGGGCGAACTGGCCCCGGGCGAGCAGATCGTGTACGTGGGCGTGACCAGCGCACATCGCGGTGAGGCCTTCCAGGCCTGCGAATTCATCATGGACTACCTGAAGACCCGGGCGCCCTTCTGGAAAAAAGAGAGCACGCCAGAGGGGCAGCGCTGGGTCGACGCGCGGTCCAGCGATGACGATGCCGCGCTGCGCTGGGCCGCGGCCGCGAATGATCGCCCAAATGAGGGATGATCCACACCCGGAGGCGCTGTGTATAATCCGCCGCTTCTGCAAGGAAATGAGACGCCAATGACTTTTGACAGCCGCGAGTTTCGCGACGCCCTGGGTTGCTTCGCGACCGGGGTTTGCGTGATCACCGGAAAGCCCGAGGGTGGCGAACCGTTTGGTATGACCGTGAACTCTTTCGCGTCGGTCTCCCTGGACCCGCCGCTGATCCTCTGGAGCCTGCAAAACAATTCCGACATGTTCGACACCTTCGAGAACTGTCATCGCTGGGCGGTCAATATCCTCCGCGAGGACCAGCAGGACCTGTCCGGCCAGTACGCGGTCAAGGGCGATCACCGGCTCGACGAGGGGCATTACCAGATGAGTGACAACGGCATACCGATCATGCCCGACACCCTGGTCAGCCTGGAGTGTGAACAGGAGGCCCGCCACCCCGGCGGCGACCACGTGATTCTGGTGGCGCGTGTCATCGACCTCGCGCGCCGCAACAACGGCAATCCCCTGCTGTTCTGCAGCGGCGCCTACGCCCAGATGGCAGGCTGAGGCGTGAAATTCTGCAGCTACTGTGGCAGCTCAGTGAGCCATCGTGTGCCGGAAGGCGACGACCGGCCACGCCACGTCTGTGACAGCTGCGACGCCATTCACTACAGCAACCCGCGGGTGATCGTCGGCTGCCTGCCCGAGCACGAGGGGAAAATTCTGCTGTGCCGCCGTGCGATCGAGCCCAGGCACGGCCTGTGGACGCTGCCCGCCGGCTTCATGGAAAACGGCGAAACCACGCTGCAGGGCGCGGCCCGTGAAACCTGGGAGGAGGCCCGGGCCCGGGTCTATGACCAGGAGCTCTACCGCCTGTTCGATATTCCGGGGATCAACCAGGTCTACATGTTCTACCGGGCCAGGATCGTCGACGGTGAGTTCGGCGTCGGCCCCGAGTCTTCCGAAGTGGATCTGTTTGCGGAAGACGAGATCCCCTGGGATGAAATCGCGTTTCCCGCCGTCTTCCACACGCTGCGTGAGTTCCTGCACGATCGCCGCGAGGCAAGCTGGCCGGTGCGGGTTTCGGCGATTCACCGGTGAGCCTGGCGCCGGATCTGCTCATCGCCCTGCTGGCCGGCGCCCTGCTGGGAGGTTTGCTGGGCTGGGGGGTCACCGCCATGCTCGCCCAGCGGCGCCGGCAGCAGTCTGAGCTGGAGCAGGCCGCCGCACTCTCGGCCCTGCGCGAGGAAAATGGCAGGCTGCAGGAGCGCCTGGAAGGCGAGTCGAAATCCGCTTCCGAGAAACTCCAGCTGCTGCAGGACGCCCGCAAGCAGCTGGAGTCGGAGTTCAACAACCTCGCCAACCGCATTTTCGAAGAAAAGAGCGAGCGCTTCCTGAAAACCAACAAGGACACGCTGCAGGCGACCCTGGATCCGCTCAGGACCCAGCTCAAGGACTTCCGCAGCAAGGTCGAGGACGTCTACGACAAGGAAACCCGGGATCGCCTCTCCCTGAAGCACGAGCTCAATACCCTGAAGGAACTCAACCAGCGCATGTCAGAGGATGCTATCAACCTGACCCGGGCGCTGAAGGGCGACAAGAAAGCCCAGGGCAACTGGGGTGAGATCGTGCTCGAGCGGGTGCTGGAGGAGTCCGGGCTGCGGCGCGGACATGAATACGAAACCCAGTTCAGCGCGACCTCCGGTGACGGCCAGCGCCGCCAGCCCGACGTGGTGGTCAGGCTGCCGGAAGGCCGCGATATCGTGATCGACTCCAAGGTGTCCCTGGTCGCCTACGACCGCTATGTCGCCTGCGAGGACGACGCGGAAAAGAAGCTGGCGCTGGCGGAACATGTGCAGGCCGTGAAACAGCACATCGACGGCCTCAGCCTGAAGGAATACGAACAGCTGGAGGCCATCAACAGCCTCGATTTCGTGCTGCTGTTTATTCCCATCGAGTCCGCTTTCATGGCGGCCTTCGACAGTGATCCGTCGATGTTCGCCCGGGCGTACGACAAGCAGATCATCGTGGTCAGCCCGACGACCCTGCTGGCGACGCTTCGAACCGTGCAGACCCTGTGGCGCTACGAGCACCAGAACCGGAATGCCGAGAAGATTGCCGCCCAGGCCGGTGCCATTCACGACCAGTTCGCCCTGGTCCTGGAATCACTGGAAGACGTCGGCCGGCATATCGACCGGGCCCATGAGAGCTGGGACAAGACCCGAGCGCGCCTGTCGACGGGGCGGGGGAACCTCGTCAAGCGCGTGCAGGACCTGGAAAAGCTCGGTGCCCGCACGAAGCGGACCTTGCCGGCGGGCATGGTGGCAGACAGCGATGAGGACTCAAGCGGCGACCCCGAGCTGCCGGGGCCCGCACCAGACAAGACTGAGAACGAGGAGGTTTAGACCCATGGCATTTCCCAAGATCGGCAACCTGGCGCCGGCATTCACACTCGAGGACCAGGACGGCAACAAGGTGAGCCTCAAGGATTTCAAGGGCAAGAGCAACGTGGTGTTGTACTTCTATCCCAAGGCCATGACCCCGGGCTGCACGGTACAGGCCTGCGGTATCCGCGACAGCAAGGCGGATCTGAAGAAGGCAAAGACCGTAGTGCTGGGCGTCAGCCCCGACAAGGTGGCGCGGCTGGGGAAGTTCATCGAGAAGGAGGGCCTCAACTTCACGCTGCTGTCCGATGAGGACCACGCCATTACTGACAAATACGGCTGCTGGGGCCTGAAAAAGTTCATGGGCCGCGAGTCCATGGGGGTCCTGCGGACCACGTTCATTATCGGCAAGGACGGGCGCCTCAAGCACATCATGGACAAGGTCAAGACCAAGACCCATCACGACGACGTGCTGGCTAAAATCAAGGAGTTGGGCTTATAGCCCGGGGGGGACTGTCAATAATACCCCTTTTTCTACTCAAGTAAACCATAGGAATCTCACCTAAGCCTCTGTAAACTCGGTATAAATATCGGGTGCACAGCGGTATCGCACAGCGCCCGGCGAGGGGATCGCCGGGTGCGCTACGTTCGCTTTTCACCCGCAGAACAATAAGGCCGGAATACCGGCGAGATGCTCGCAGGGCAGGGGCCCGGCGGGCGCAATGCTTTACAGCATTCTGACCAACGATAATGAGCCGACCCAGTCGGCCGGGAATGAAAACATGAAGGTACTGCGGCGGATTAAGGCTTTCCAATTTCTGTTCACCGGGCTGTTGCTGGCGTTTCTCAGCGCCTGCGGCGGTGGCGGTGGCACCAGTGATCCCGGCTTTATCGGGGGCGGCATCAACAACCCCGGCGGCGGCGACGATCCTGCTGCCGGTGGCACCATGACCATCGCGCTCACCGATACCGATGGCAACCCGACCAACACGATCTCGAATGCCAGCCCCGGCATCGTCACCGTCACCGTGCTCGACATCACGGGCGCCCCCGCAGCGAATGAGCTGGTGGACGTCTCGGTCACCGTGGGCGGTATTTCCCCGTCTTCGGCGCTCACAACCGCCGAAGGCCTGGCGTCCTTCGTGCTGGAAGCCGCTAACCAGTCCGGCGCCGGCACGGTGACCGCGACTGTCTCTGCACTCGATTTGACCGCTTCGGTGAACTTCCAGATCGACTCGGTCACCTCCGGCAATAACGTACTGACCCTGAACCTGACGGACAGCGCCGGCAACCCGGTCACGAATATCACCAGCATCAGCCCCGGGACACTCACGGTGACGGCGACTGACGCGTTTGGGCAGCCTGTAGCCGATGAGATCCTGTCGGCGGTGGCGACCCTCGGCACCCTGTCTCCCGAATCCGGCACGGCGCTGACCGACCTCAATGGCGTCGGCACGTTCACCATTTCCTCTGGCGGCGTGCTCGGTGCGGGCAGCGCCACGGTTACGCTGGGCACGGTTAGCAGCAGCGTCAACTACCAGATCGGTGAAGCCAACCTGCGTGTTGGCCGCATACAGGGCAGCACCTTTATCGAGGGTGAGATTGAAGCCGGTGCGACCACGCTGCCGGCGGCGGGCTCCACGACTCTCTCGGTTGCAGTCGTCGATCCCACCGATACCCCGGTCACCTCCACTGTCCCGGTACAGTTCGGCAGTGGTTGCGCGGCCATCGGTCTCGCGGATATCTCCGAGAACGTCAACACCGTGAATGGCATCGCTACCTCTACCTACACGGCCAACGGCTGTACCGGCACGGACACGGTGACGGCGTCGATCGTCGGCGGCAACACGCAATCTGCGTCAGTGGTGCTCACTATCGCGACGGCTGACGTCAATTCCATCGCCTTCGTCAGCGCCGAGCCGCCTTCCATCGCCCTGAAGGGTACCGGCGGCCAGGGCCGCTCCGAGTCCTCCCAGGTGTCATTCCAGGTCATCGACAATACCGGCGCCCCGGCCTCCGGCGTCGATGTCAGCTTCAGCCTGTCGACGACCATCGGCGGCCTGTCGCTCACCAATGCCACAGCCACCACCAACGAAAACGGCATTGCGACCGCCATTGTGCTGGCCGGCAACGTGTCGACCTCGGTCAGGGTCACGGCGACCATCGACGTCAATGGCCAGCTGCTCAGCACCGTGTCTGACCAGCTCGTGGTCAGCACCGGTCTCCCGGACCAGAACTCCGTGTCCCTGTCGGCGTCGATCCTGAACCCCGGTGGCGGCAACCTCGACGGCATCACCACGTCGATCAACGTGCGCATGGCGGACAAGTTCAACAACCCGGTACCGGATGGTACGGTGGCGTTCTTCACCTCTGAGTTTGGTGCGGTGGTAGACAGCTGCCAGCTGCAGGGTGGGGTCTGCAGCGTGACCTGGACCAGCCAGGAGCCGCGCCTGCCGCTGATCTATAACAGCACCGAGGACGTCCCCCCGGACGAAGCCTTCGTCTCGACCATCGCCAATCGCGACTGCCCCGAAACCCTCAGCACCGGCCGGCCCTGCGCCAGCAGCCTCGGCCCGATCTTCGGTCGTCGCAGCCAGGTCAGCGTCATCGCAGTCGGTGAGGAGAGCTTTATCGACACCAACGGTAACGGTCTCTACGACGTCGGCGAGCCCTTCGACGACTTGCCGGAGGCATTCCTCGACAAGAACGAGAACGGCGTTTTCGACAATACCGCGCCGCTCTGCGCCATCGACAGCACGACCACGGTCGGCCGCGAGTGTGCTGAAGGGCAGGAAGAGATCTTCTTCGACTTTGACGAGGACGGGGTCTACGACCAGGCCAACGGGCTCTACAACGGCTCCCTTTGCCCCGAGGCCCTTGCCAATGCGGGCCAGTGCAGCCGTGACCTGCTGCACGTACGCCAGGACCTGACTGTGGTCATGTCCGGTGTCCAGACGCTGGCGATGTTGGAGAACGGTGTCTCACCGGCGCCGGCTACGATTGTCATGTCTTCCGGCGGAGGCAACCGCAGCTTCGTGGTTCTGGCGGCTGACTTCTTCAACAACCTGCCCAGCGCGGGCACCGCGGTGACCGTGTCGGCGGACGGATGCCAGATCCTCGGCGGTGAGTCGACGGTTCCCAACACCAGCGCCCGCGGCGCCTTCGGTGTGGGCTTTACCATCATCAACCAGCCCGACAACACCGCGACCATCAACGGCTCCATCGAGGTGCTCCTGTCCGGTTCCGTGGGCACCCAGGACATTTCGCTGATCTTCGGTTGCGTCGACGACCCGGGCTGATTCAGCAGGTCACTACAGTAAAGGGACGGCATGCCGTCCCTTTTTTTTGACGTCTCGCCGGCTTGAGGCCAGTATTCCGGTGGTCGAACAATCACAGGAGCAGTGCTGATGCGCGCCATTGCCGTCTCAGAGCCCGGCGGCCCCGAGGTTCTCGGGCTCGTGGACCTGCCGGAGCCCACACCCGGACCCGGGGAACTGCTGATCACCGTGCACGCGGCGGGCATAAACCGCGCCGATATCGTGCAGCGCCAGGGTTTCTACCCGCCGCCTCCGGGCGCCCCGGAGACACCGGGCCTGGAAGTGGCGGGTGAGGTGGCCGCTGTCGGCGAGGCGGTCAGCGGCTGGAAGGTCGGTGATCGCGTCTGCGCCCTGCTTGCCGGGGGCGGCTACGCGGAATCCGCAATTGCTGCGGCCGCCGAATGCCTGCCCGTGCCGGAGGGCATGGAATTCTCCGAGGCCGCCGCCCTGCCCGAGACGGTCCTGACAGTCTGGTCCAACGTGATGGGCCGTGCGGCCATCCAGCCGGGTGAGAGTTTCCTTGTACACGGAGGTTCCAGCGGTATCGGTACCACCGCCATCCAGATGCTGAAGGCCTTCGGCTGTACGGTATACGCCACGGCCGGCAATGCGGAGAAGGTCGCGGCCTGCGAGTCGCTGGGCGCTGACCGCTGCGTGAACTATCGCGAAGAGGACTTTGTGGAAGTCATTGGTGAGCTGTCCGGCGGCCGTGGCGTGGACGTGATTCTCGACATGGTCGGCGGAGAGTACGTGGACCGCAACATCCAGCTCGCAGCCCCTGACGGGCGAATCGTCAATATCGCCTACCTCCAGGGCTCACTGGTACAGGCAAACCTGATGCCGGTCATGCTGAAGCGTCTCATCCTTACAGGATCGACCCTTCGCGCCAGGGAACCGGAATTCAAATCGGCCCTGGTGGCGGAAGTGCGGGAAAAGGCCTGGCCCTGGGTAGAGTCCGGCGATGTGGCGCCCGTGATTCACCAGATCTATTCCTACGCGGAAGTGGCCGAAGCGCACCGGGTAATGGAGGCCAGTGAGCACATCGGCAAGCTCATCCTGGCCTGGCGCTGAGACCGGTGGAGTATCTCTCTGTCGCTGAGGCACGCACCCTGCCGGGGCTGCGCCTGGTGTTGAGCCGCGGCGCCCCGGGCCCCTGGGGTGAGGCCCTGAAGTCGGTTCTTGCCTGCAAATCCCTGTCCTGGCGCGCGGTGGCGCAGGTGGTTGGCGGGGACAATCCCGAGCTGGTCGAGTGGAGCGGCCAGGCAAGCGCACCGGTTCTGGCGTGGAACGACGAGCCCCCGCGCAGCAACTGGCTGGACCAGCTCATGTTGGCGGAGCGCCTGGCACCGGCGACCCCGCTGCTGGGTCAGGAGCCTGGCCAAAGAATCCTGGTAGTGGGAATGTGCCGGGAGATTGCAGGAGAAGGGGGCCTGGGCTGGCACCGTCGCCAGCTGCTCACCGGCTGGGCCATCGAGAGCGGCAGGGCGCCGCCCTACATGGAGGTCATGGCGCGGCGCTACGGTTTCAGTCAAGCGGCTTTCGCTGCCGCGGAACCGCAGCTAGTGCAGCTGCTGAACTGGTTCGGAGCGCGGCTCGGGTCACAGGCGGAGGGGGGCAGTGAATACCTCGTAGGTGACGGGCTGACGGCGGCGGACCTGTACCTGGCGAACTTCGTCGGCATGTTCCACCCGCTGCCCGCCGCGATGAATCCCATGCCGGACAATATGCGCGTGGCCTATGGCCACCTGACCCCGGCGCTGGCGGAAGCACTCAGCCCGGCGCTGCTGGAGCACCGCGACCGGCTCTACCGGCGCCATATTGAAACCCCTCTCGACTTCTAGGAGCGGCCATGCTGTCACAACAGGAAATTTCGGACCGGTTGGAGATCCAGGATCTTTGCTATCGCTATGCGGAACTGATCGACGGCAAGGATTTTGAAGCGCTGCGAACCGATGTGTTCACCGCCGATGCCCACATCGACTACAGCGTGTTCGGAGGCAGTGTGGGCGGCCTGGACGAGACCATTGCGTTCCTGCAGCAAGCCCTCACCACAGAGACATTTCCCGCGCACCAGCACCTCAATGCCAATATTCGCATCCATCTCGACGGCGACAGTGCCAGCGGACGGGTTATGTGCTTCAACCCACAGGAAATGGCCATGCCGGGCGGCGGCAGCCAGCTGTTCATGCTGGGGTTATGGTATGTGGATCGCTATCGGCGTACGGAAGCGGGTTGGCGAATAGAGTCTAGGGTGGAAGAGAAGAGCTGGGTGTTCAACACGCCGGAGTTCATGTCGCTGTAAGCGCAGGGGAGTGTCGCCCGATTTACAGCGAAAAGCTGTATAGGGTTTGTTCAGGTTTTTAAGGCCCCCGAGTCGCTCTAAGCGACGCGGGAATCCTTGTTCCAGCTGTGGTTCAGACTCGTGAGGTCCATCCGCTTCACGCAAGCGGACAGGCAGTCTTCCAGTTCGCCCAGGGCTTCCTCGCCCACCTGGTTGATGTAGTACTGACGGACTTCATCCGCTGCTTCCATGCTGTCCCGCATCAGGTCCAGGCCCCGCTGCGTGGGCCGGATTTTCTTGGCCCTGCGGTCGCTGCCGTCAATGTCCCGGACGATATAGCCGATCCGCTCCATTTCCTTGAGCATCTTGCCCATAGCCTGCTGTGTAACGTGGGCCCGCTCTGCGAGTTCGGTGACGCGCACGGCGCCGTCGGTGAGGTTGGCGAACACTGTCGAATGAGACGGTCTGATCAGGGGGTGGCCGCGCTGGTGGAGGAGGTCCATCACCCGGCGCTCATAGTCCCGCCCAAACTCAAGCAGGAGACGCCCCAAATTGATGGAAAACCGCGGTTTGCCTCCCGGTTTGTCGACTTCCATGGTCATATTTATGCCCCTTGAGGCGCTGTCTACGCCCCCGCATTATTTTCCTTGTTCGCTAAAGCTAACTTTACATTTGCTACGGCGGCTTTGCCAACCCAGATGACCCGTACTGGTTAGCGGGGTATCATGCGCCGCTTTTCCGGTTTGCAAGGCTGCACCCATGGCCAGAATCATCACCTGTAACACGAACGGCATTCGCGCGGCGGCCCGCAAGGGCTTTTTCGACTGGCTGCCGAAGCAGGCCGCCGACGTGGTATGTATCCAGGAGACCAAGGCCCAGGTGCACCAGCTGGAGGACCCCGTGTTCCGGCCGGAGGGCTACCACTGCGTCTACAACGATGCCATCAAACCGGGTTACAGCGGGACCGCCCTCTATTCCCGGGTCAAGCCACGCAAGGTCACTACCTCCCTGGGCTGGGAGCCCCTGGACGGTGAGGGGCGCTACATCCAGGCGGACTTCGATCGCCTCAGCGTCGTATCGCTCTACCTGCCCTCCGGGTCCAGCAGCGACGAGGCGCAGCAGAAGAAGTATCGCTTCATGGACAAGTTCTACGAACACCTCAAGGTGCTGCGGCGGAAACGGCGGGAGTTCATCATCTGCGCCGACTGGAACATCTGCCACAAGGAGATCGACCTCAAGAACTGGCGCTCAAACCAGAAGAATTCGGGCTTTCTACCGGAGGAGCGGGCCTGGCTGGACCAGGTCTACGACGAACTGGGGTATATCGACTCCTTCCGCCTGGTCAACCAGGACGGGGATGAGTACACCTGGTGGTCCAACCGCGGCCAGGCCTGGGCCAAGAACGTGGGCTGGCGGCTGGACTATCAGATGATCACCCCGGGCCTGAAGAACCGGGTCAAACGCGCCTCGATCTACCGGGACGAGCGCTTCTCGGATCACGCCCCCCACACCATGGAGTTTGATTGGGTAATAGAGCCCTGATACAGTTGGCGCCCTCAATTTCCAGGGGTTCTCCATGAGTTTCTTCGTTGCCAGTGCGCACGCCCAGGCTGCAGGCCAGCCTCAACAGACGGCCGATACTTTCAGCATCGTCTTCCTGATTGGCCTGTTCGTTCTTTTCTATTTCATCGCGATCCGCCCCCAGCGCAAACGCCAGAAGGAGCACCAGGAGATGGTGTCCGCCCTCGAAAAGGGCAACGAGGTCATCACCACCAGTGGTATCCTGGGCAAGATCACGCGGATCGACGACAATTTCGTCGTGCTGCAGGTGGCGGACAACGTGGAACTCAAGTTCCAGCGGTCCTACATCAACGCGGTGCTGCCGAAGGGAACCCTGAAGTCCATCTGAGGCTTCCACAGGGATGCCCGGTCTCACGTACCCGCCGCGGCTGACCCTCGCCCGCCTGCCTACACCACTGCAGCCCCTGGAGCGCCTCAGCGAGATGCTGGGGGAGGGGCACCGGCTCTGGGTCAAACGCGACGACCTCACCGACGCCGCCATCAGCGGCAACAAGCTGCGCAAGCTGGAGTTCGTGGCTGCGGCCGCGCTGGAGCAGGGCTGCGACACCCTGATTACCTGCGGCGGCGTCCAGTCCAACCACTGTCGCGCCACCGCGCTGGTGGGCGCGCGGCTGGGACTCGGCGTGCACCTGATCCTGCGCGGGGAAGCCCCCGACGAGGCCGATGGCAACCTGCTGCTGGATCATCTTGCCGGGGCCTCTGTTTCCCACTACCCGAAACGGCAATACGTGGCGGAACTGCCCGCACTGTTCGAACACTGGCGCGAGCATTACGCGGCCCTGGGTCACTCAGCGCTGTGCATACCGACGGGGGCCAGCGACGGGATTGGCCTGTGGGGCTACCTGGCGGGGTCCGAAGAACTGGCCGCGGACATGGCGGGCGCCGGCATCGACAGTGCCCACTGGGTCTGCGCCACCGGGTCCGGCGGCACCCAGGCAGGTCTCACCTTGGGTGCCGCGCTGCAGGAACTGCCGGTAAAGGTCTGGGGCTTCAATGTCTGCGATGACGAGGCCTGGTTCCTCAACAAGGTAGCCGAGGACATCGCCGACTGGCAGCGTCGCTACCCCCAGGACATCGACCTGCCGGAGCCCGATCCGCGGGTGATCGACGGGTATGTGGGTCCGGGCTACGGCAAGGCGACTGCCGAGGTCTTCGACACCATCGCGCTGGTAGCGCGCACCGAAGGCCTGGTGCTGGACCCGGTGTACACCGGCAAGGCCTTTCACGGCATGATTCAGGAGATCCGTAGCGGGCGCTTCCGGGAGCACCGCGACATCATCTTTGTGCACACCGGGGGCATTTTCGGCTTGTTTCCGCAGCGCAGTGAATTCCATTTCTCCAGCTCGGAGCGCGCGTAACGCGCCGGCAGCAGCAGTCTGGTAAGCTCATGCCATGAGCCTTCCTGACAAACTCGTTATCGCCATATCCTCCCGGGCGCTGTTCAACCTCGACGACAGCCATGAGGTTTATGAACAGGACGGCCTCGAAGCTTACTCTCGCTACCAGATCGAGCGGGAGGACGTGCCGCTGGAGCCGGGGGAGGCCTTCCCCATGGTGCAGAAAATGCTGCGCATCAACGAGCAGCTCAAGGGTGGCAACCGGGTGGAAGTGGTGCTGCTGTCGCGCAACAGCGCCGACACCGGGCTGCGGGTCTTCAATTCCATACAGCACTACGAGCTGGATATTCAGCGCGCCGCATTCTGCGGCGGCGAGAGTCCCTACCGCTATATCAACGCCTTCGGCGCACAGCTGTTCCTGTCCACGGAGCCCGAGGACGTGCGCCACGCCCTCAACCACGGGGTCGCTGCTGCGAACCTGGTCTCCAAGCGCAAGGTGGCCGGCGACGACGACCAGCTCCGCTTCGCCTTCGACGGAGACGCGGTACTGTTTTCCGACGAGGCCGAGCGCGTCTACAAAAGCGAGGGCCTCGAGGCCTTCCAGGAGAGCGAGCAGGCCGCCGCGCGCCAACCACTGAGCGGCGGGCCGTTCAAGCCGTTCCTCGCTGCCCTGCAGCACCTGCAGCGGGAATTTCCCGCCACCGAAGCGCCCATACGCACGGCGCTGGTCACGGCGCGCTCGGCGCCTGCGCACGAGCGCGTGATCCGCACCCTGCGCGCCTGGGAAATCCGCATCGACGAGTCGATTTTCCTGGGTGGACTCGACAAGGGCGAGTTCCTCCGGGCCTACCGCGCCGACGTGTTCTTCGATGACCAGCAGGCCCACTGTGACAGTGCCGGCAGCCACGTGGCGACCGGCCATGTGCCCCACGGAATCGCCAATCAGTAGGCCGCTGCGCCGAAACGTCGTTATTACTTTTTGCGGTTTGCAATATAGATGTTAAGCGCTATTCTTCATAAGCGAAGGGCGATTTGGAACGGGGATGAAACTCCAGCAGCTGCGCTATATCTGGGAGGTTGCCCACCACGAGCTGAACGTCTCGGCCACGGCACAGAGCCTGTATACCTCCCAGCCCGGCATCAGCAAGCAGATCCGACTGCTGGAGGATGAACTGGGCGTAGAGATCTTCGCGCGCAGCGGCAAACACCTCACACACGTCACGCCGGCCGGCGAAGTCATCCTCAAGACCGCCGGTGAAATACTTCGCAAGGTCGAGTCCATCAAGTCGGTCGCCCAGGAATTCAGCAACGAGAAGAAGGGCAGCCTGTCCCTGGCGACCACCCACACCCAGGCGCGCTATGCCTTGCCCGACACCATCGGCACGTTCATCGAGCGCTACCCGGAAGTGTCCCTGCACATGCACCAGGGAACCCCCATGCAGATCTCGGAGATGGCGGCCGACGGCACCGTGGAATTCGCCATCGCTACGGAGGCACTGGAGCTGTTCAGCGACCTGGTCATGATGCCCTGCTACCGCTGGAACCGCTGTATCCTGGTGCCGCGCAATCACCCGCTGGCGGAAATGGACAGCCTGACCCTGGAAGCGGTCGCCGAGCACCCCATCGTCACCTATGTATTCGGGTTCACCGGCCGCTCGCGCCTGGACGAGGCCTTTATGGACCGGGGCCTGGTGCCGAAGGTAGTGTTCACCGCGGCTGATGCCGACGTCATCAAGACCTATGTGCGCCTGGGCCTGGGGATCGGCATCGTCGCCCAGATGGCCTACGATGACGACGCCGACAGCGACCTGGTGGCGCTGGACGCGGGCCACCTGTTCGATGCCAGCGTCACCAAGATCGGCTGCCGCCGCGGCACCTTCCTGCGCGGCTATATGTACGAATTCATTGAACTGTTCGCCCCCCATCTCACCCGCGAGATTGTGGACGAGGCGTTCTCGCGCCACAGCAAGGCGGACCTGGACGAACTGTTTTCCCACGTCGAGCTGCCGACGTACTGACTAGAAGGAGAGACGCGTGGAACTGGTCTGCCTGGACCTGGAAGGGGTGCTGATTCCCGAAATCTGGATCGAGTTCGCCGAGCGCACCGGCATCGATGCGCTGCGGGCCACGACCCGGGATATTCCCGACTACGACGTGCTCATGAAACAGCGCCTGTCCCTGCTCGAGGAGAACGGGCTCGGCATCGACGACATCCAGGACGTCATCGCCGGCATGTCGCCGCTCGAGGGAGCGGCAGAGTTCCTGGACTGGCTGCGGCCCCGCTTCCAGGTGGTCATCCTCTCCGACACGTTCTACGAATTTTCCGCGCCGCTGATGAAGCAGCTGAGCTGGCCAACCCTGTTCTGTCACCGCCTGGTCGTCGACGGGGAGGGCAAGGTGGTCGACTACCGGCTGCGGCAACCCGACCCGAAGCGTTCCTCGGTCAAGGCCTTCCACAGCCTCAACTACCGTATCATCGCCGCCGGGGATTCCTACAACGATACGACCATGTTGGAAGAGGCGGATGCGGGCATCCTGTTCCGGGCCCCTGACAATGTCATTGCAGAGTTTCCCCAGTATCCTGCGGTGACGGCTTACGGGGAACTGCAGGCCGCCATCTGTGAGGCCTCCGAGCGGGATATCACGCCAGCGTAAGCTCCAGCGCTTCGATGAAGCGACCCACCTTGTCCCAGGTCTCCTGGTACTCCCGCTCCCACTGGGAGTCCGCCACCAGCCCGCCGCCGCCCCAGCAGTAAACGCGGCCGGCTTCGCACAACAGGCTGCGAATCGCGATATTGCTGTCCATGCGGCCGCAGGTGCTGGCGTAGAACACCGAGCCGCAGTAGGCCCTGCGGGTATTCGGCTCCAGCTCGCCGATGATCTCCATCGCCCGCCGTTTCGGGGCGCCGGTGATGGATCCGCCGGGGAAGCTCGCGCAGAGCGCTTCCAGCGGTGAAGCGCCATCCCCGAGCTCACCGGAAATCGTGCTCACCAGGTGGTGCACGCTGGGATAGCTTTCCAGCTCGAACAATGCGTCCACCTGGATGCTGCCCGGCCGGCAGACCCTGCCGAGATCATTGCGCAGCAGGTCGACGATCATCAGGTTCTCGGCGCGGTCCTTGGGCGAACGGGCGAGCTCCGCGGCCGCCAGCGCGTCAGCGCGAGGATCCGGAGAGCGGGGCGATGTCCCCTTGATGGGCCGTGTCTCCACGTGGCGGCCCGCGATACGCAGGAAGCGCTCCGGCGACAGGCACAGCAGCTGGTGGTCCCCGCCATCCATATAGGCACTGAAATGGGCGGCGGCCAGCGGTCTCAGGGACCGGTAGACCTGCCAGGGGTCTCCCTGGTAGCGGGCGCTGAACCGGCGCGCGAGGTTGACCTGGTAGCTGTCCCCGGCGTGAATGTAGTGCTGCACCCGCCGAAATGCCGCCTCGTAGTCCCGCAGTTCCAGGTTGCTGTCGAAGCGGGTTTCCAGGCCAAAGTCCTGAGGCGCGGCGCCGGCCCCGTGAGGTTCCCGCAGGCGCTCCAGCAGGTCGCGCCTGCGGGCAGCAGGCACATCCGGCAGGGCGACAAAATGGCAGCGGCCCAGAAGGTGGTCCTGGACCAGCGCCCAGTCATAGAAGCTCACCTGGGCTCTCGCGCCGTCCAGGGGCGGCAGGTGCTGCAGCGGCAGTCCCAGCTCGTAGTCGAGGTAGCCGGCAAGGCCACCGCAGAAGGGCAGGGTGTCTGACTGCGTGCCCCCGTAGCCGGTGATCGCCTGCGCCAGACCCTGAAAATACTTTAATACTTCGTCGTAGCTCGTTGTTTTGGAACAAGTAAAGTGGTGATCCTGCCTGGGGTCCGCCAGCAGGATATCGAAGCGTCCCTGGTGGGAGTGTGGGTGACAGGAATCCAGGAACAGGGCGCCCGGCAGGTCACGGAGTCGCTCGAACCAACCGCAGCTGTCAGGCTGGTAGGGGAGTTCCTCAAGAAATATCGTGTGAGCTGCCATATTTCGTAGTATTCAGGCCGGAAAATTTCGAAAAACAGTGTTAACCCTGCATACATCTGTTGTATTCATGTGTCGCTATCCGCGCCGAAATTGACTTCAACTGGTGTTGAACGTATCGTATCTCGCCGTTTGACCCCAGCGACAAGACAAAGCGACCCATGGCAAAAAAACCGGCGCTGCACCCCTCACTCGCGAACCCTTTCGCCCACGAGAACAACCCGGAGTTCATCGTCCCGGGACAGATCGCCACTGAACCCGGCCTCTACGAAGAGGCATTGAAGGCGGGCTTTGAGCTGCAACAGCGGCCCCGGCTCGCCGCCGGCGTGAAGAATATCGAACGCCAGCACCAAAAGCAGCGCATGACGATCTGGGAGCGTATCGACGTCCTGGCAGATCGCGACAGCCAGCCTACCATCCTTTACCAGAACTGGGGCCCCAACCTCGACGGAGCCTCCCTGGTGACGGCGATCATTCGCGTGAACGGTCGTGATGTGGCGCTGTACGGGCACGATTTCACGGTGCGGGCAGGCTCCATGGACGCCACCAACGGCCGCAAACTGGCGCGCCTGTTTGAGCTTGCCGCCAAGCGGCGGATTCCGCTGGTGGGCCTGAACGACAGCGCCGGCGCCTACATCCCTGCCGGTGTCGGCGGACTCGACGGCTATGCAGATGCATTCACCGCCCTGCGCAAGATCTCGGGCATCGTGCCCAGCATTATGTGCATGTTCGGCTTCAACGCCGGCGGCGGCTCCTACCTGCCGCGGCAGGGGAGCTTCCTGATCCAGCCCAATAACACCTTCTTCGGCCTGACCGGCCCCGGGGTGGTGAAGTCGGTGCTGGGGGAAGATGTCACCCCGGACGAGCTGGGCGGGCCCAACGTGCACAGCCAGAGCGGCGTCAATGACTTTGTGGTGCCCGATGAAGTGGCTGCCCTGAACAAGGTGCGGGAGCTGCTCAATTACCTGCCCAGCCACAATTCGGAGTTTGCGCCGCACCAGCCATCATCCGACCCTATCACCCGCAAGACCTGGGATATCGACATCCTGTTGAAGAAGGCGTTCAACTCGCCGACCGGTTTCAATACGCCCATCGATATCTCCATTCTCATCCAGCAGCTCTGCGACCACGGGGACTTCCTGGAAATACAGGCAGACCGGGCCCGCAACACGGTAACCGCGCTGGGCCGCATGGGCGGCAACGTGATCGGCTTTGTTGCCAACAACAGTGCGGTCGCCTCCGGCCAGATCGATATCGCCGCGGCCTACAAGAACGCCCGTTTTATCCGCTTCTGCAACCTCTACAACATCCCGGTGATGTTCCTCGAGGACACCACCGGCTTCCTGCCGGGTAAGGAGCAGGAGTCCGGCGGTATCGTGCAGGCAGG
Organism: Halieaceae bacterium; assembly: GCA_965601975.1. Classification (GTDB taxonomy): domain Bacteria; phylum Pseudomonadota; class Gammaproteobacteria; order Pseudomonadales; family Halieaceae; genus JANQIO01. The sequence continues at coordinate 2,423,299 of OZ271856.1, read as the reverse complement.
GCGCGCCATGCTGGACGCCATCGTCGACCTGCGCACGCCGCGATTCCTGGTCATTGTTCGCAACGCCTTCGGCGGGGCCTACGCCTCCTACAACAACTATCCCACCGGCGCCGATTTCGTGGTCGCCCTGCCCACCACGCGGTTGGCGGTGATGGGGCCCGCGGGGGTCGAGTACGTTTACAAGGACGAACTGCGTGCCATTCGCGCCGAGGCGGCTTCGCGCCGCCAGCAGGTTGCTCAGGAGCAGGCCGCGGCGGGTTTGTCTGAACAGGAAGCAAGCGCAGCTGCCGAGGCAGCCGCAGCCGAGTGGGTCAAGGCGAAGGAGGCGGAGCTGGCGGTTCGCTATGAGCGGGAGCTGATGAACCCCAATGAAGCGCTGAGCCTGGGCTCGATCTCGCAGATCGTGATGCCCTCGGACCTGCGCCAGGTGCTGGCCGAGAACATGTCCTTCCACCTGCGCCACTACGAGCCGTCGCCGATGTCTGGTGTACAGAGAGAATTCCACTAGGCGGCACACAAGGAACCCGCACGTGTCCAACGAACACTATCTGAACAATCCGCTGGTCCACCGGGACAGGCGGCTAGGCCTGCGGCCCTCGAGTTGGGTCAAGCAGTTCTCCTGTGAGCACATCAAGCCCCTGATCATCTGCCGCGGTCCCATCCGCAAGGAGGCCATGGATGTGTTCGAGGAGATGGGGATGACCCATTACGGCATCCTGCTCTCGGAAAAGGACTCCATCACCTATCGCTATGCGCTGGCGCCGGAATTGCGGCAGCTCACGGATCCCGAGCGTGTGCACCGGGTGCCGGACTACACCGGCGTCAACAAGGAGGAGCGCAACGCACGCATTCGCCAGATCATCGCCATTGCCAAGGACAACGGCTATAACGCCGTGTTCGCCGGCTACGGGTTCATGGCCGAGGACGAGAACATGGTGGCGGCCCTGGAGGCCGCGGACCTGAATTTCATCGGACCCTGTTCGCGTACCGTACACGACGCCGGGTTAAAGGATGAAGCCAAGCGAACGGCGCTTAAGGTCGGCGTCAGCGTCACGCCCGGTATCGACAACGGCACCGCGCTGACGCTGCTCAAGAAACATCCCGATGTCGATGCGCTCAAGGCGCTCTGTGCCGAACACGGTCTCGACGTCGGCGACGTGCTGGACGACGACGCGCTGTCCCTGGAGGACAAGGCGGATAGCGTGCTGGCCGCGTCCTACGACAAGCATATCGACCTGTACACCATCGACGAGCTCTGCGAGACCCTGACCGAAGCCGTGGGACGGATGGCCGAGCAATACCCGCAAAACCGGGTGCGGCTCAAGGCGATCAGCGGCGGTGGCGGCAAGGGCCAGCGCATTCTCGGCATCGGCGAAGCGGAGCGCACGCCGGAGCTGGTGCGGGAGATCCTCAACGAGGTCAAGACCACCGGCGTCGGCGACAACAAGAACGTGCTGGTGGAGCTGAATATCGAGACCACCCGGCACCAGGAAATCCAGGTGATCGGCAACGGCGAGTGGACACTGGCCATGGGTGGTCGCGACTGCTCCCTGCAGATGCACGAACAGAAGCTGCTGGAGGTATCGGTTACCAACGAGTCACTGCTGCGCGCAGTCGAGGTCGCCGAGGCGGCGGGCCTCGACGAAGAGGCCAGGATACTGCGCCAGGACGTGGAAATACTCGCCGCCATGGAGGCGGAGTCAGAGCGCTTTGGCGAAGCCACCGGCCTCGATTCCGTATCCACCTTCGAGTGCATCGTTGATCGCGACAAGCACTTCTTCATGGAGATGAACACGCGCATCCAGGTGGAGCACCGGGTCACGGAACTCTGCTACGCACTGGAATTCGCCAATCCCGACAACGCGGAAGACAGCTTCGTGGTGGAATCCCTGGTGGAAGCGATGGTGCTGCTGGCGGCCCACGGCAAGAACCTGCCCCGGCCAACGCGCCTGCCGCGCTACAACGATTCCGTGGAAGCGCGCCTGAACGCCACCAACCAGGCCCTGCAGCCCCACGCCGGCGGTGTGATCGAGTACTGGTCGGACGCGATAGAGGGAGAGATTCGCGACGACCAGGGCATCAGCCTGCACAATCCGGATACGGATGTGTTCATGAAGTACACCCTGGCCGGGGCCTATGATTCCAATATCGCCCTGCTGCTGACCGTGGGCGAGACGCGGCTGGATACCTACCAGCGCATGGCCGATACCATTCGCCGCACCACGATGCGCGGTCGGGATCTTGCCTCCAATCTCGAGTTTCACTACGGACTGGTGAACTGGTTCATTGGCAACAACATCAATGCGCGGCCGACCACGCGCTTTATTGTTCCCTACCTGACCGCGGTGGGCGAGCTCAAGGACCAGGCGGCACAGCTGGACCTGGTCTATGCCTACGACATCATCATGAAGGCGGCCATGGCGGAGGCAGAAGAGGCGGCCCGCACCGACATCAAGTCCTGCTTCGAGCGCAAGTACAGCCTGCTGCGGCGGCCGATCCAGCGCCTGATGGACGAGCCCCACCTGCTGTCCGGCTGGCTCAGCGTCAATCGGGACTGTTATACGCTCATCGAAGGCCGTATCAGCTGGAACGAAAACCCCCTCGAACTACTGGCCGATACCTACCACTTCCTGGATATGGACTACCAGCACGGCCAGCCCGCCGCTCACATGATCTGGGACCACGACCACGACCTGTTGCAGTCCGGCATCGATTTCTACAACGAGTTCAACAACCGGCTGCCCGTGGAAGACTGGATCGAACTGGACAGCCTGCTGCGTGAAGGCGATGCCCCGGAGGGCTTTGACGCCGAGCTTTGGGCACAGGCGCAGTCGGCCCACGCGGGTTTCCAGGCCGGCCTCGATATCATCGGCGTGCTGCCGCTGATGGCAGAAGACTCCGGCTTCTTCGAGCTGAAGGTCAACCCGGACCTGACACTGCACATTCCCGACCGCCTCACCGACGCCGACCACCAGGACCGCATGGCCAAGGTGCTGGTGCCGCCGCCGGTGGCGAAGAGCGACGAAGTGCTGGCTGAGAGCGGCGGTATGTTCTATTCCCGTGAAACGCCCGAGCACGACCGCTTCGTGGAGAAGGGCAGCCACTTCGAGGAGGGCGATCCGCTCTATATCGTCGAGGTGATGAAGATGTTCAACAAGGTGTACGCCCCCTTCGCCGGGACCATCGACAAGGTCCTGGTGGAAGACGACGGCGTCATCATCAGCAAGGGCCAGCCCCTGTTCAAGATTACCCCGGACGAGGTCATTGTCGAGGAATCGGAAGAGGAGCGACGCGCCCGCCGGCATGAGGTCACCGAGCGGCTGGCCCGGGCCCTGGCCTGAGACCTGGAGGTAGAAGCATGATTACAGCCCTTGATCACATTGCAGTCGCTGTCCCCGACCTGGAGAAGGCGATCAAGCGATTCATGGAGGACTTCGGACTGGAGTTCGAGGGTACCGAAGAGGTGGAAGCCGCCCAGACCACGACGGCTTTCTTCCCGCTGCCGCCTACCAGCATCGAGCTGATTCATCCGCTGGAAGGCCAGGGTCCCGTGGCCAAGTACCTGGAGAAGCGCGGCGGGGGCATCCATCATCTTTGCTTCCGCTCGGACAATATCCATGAAGATGTGGAACGCCTGAAGGCGAAGGGCTACCAGTTCCTGGCGGATGAGCCGTCCCCGGGCGCGCACGGTGCCCTGACGATATTTATTCATCCGAAAAGCTGCGACGGCGTACTCATTGAAATCAACCAACCTGGCGAAGCGCACTAGGCCTTCCTGAGAGCACACAGATGTCCATCTACGACAAGTCTTCATCCACACCCGATCAGTGGAAGGAACTGGCAACCACCCAGATGAAGGGCAAGTCGCCCGATGAACTGACCTGGGAGACGCCGGAAGGGATTCCCGTCAGATGCCTGTACACCGCCGAGGACCTTGAAGGGCTCGAGTACGCCAACACGATGCCCGGCATGTCGCCCTACATTCGGGGTCCCCAGGCCACCATGTACGCCGGCCGCCCCTGGACCATCCGCCAGTATGCGGGCTTCTCGACCGCCGAGGAGTCCAACGCGTTCTACCGCAAGGCGCTTGCCGCCGGCGGGCAGGGCATTTCTGTCGCGTTTGACCTGGCGACGCACCGCGGCTACGACTCCGATCACCCGCGAGTCAGCGGCGATGTGGGCAAGGCGGGCGTCGCGGTGGATTCCGTCGAGGACATGAAGATCCTGTTCGACGGGATACCGCTGGACAAGGTGTCCGTATCGATGACCATGAACGGCGCGGTGCTACCGGTGATGGCGGGCTACATCGTGGCGGCCGAGGAGCAGGGGGTCGAGCAGGCCCAGCTCGCCGGCACCATCCAGAACGACATTCTCAAGGAGTTCATGGTCCGCAACACCTATATCTACCCGCCGGCGCCCAGTATGAAGATCATCGGCGACATCATCGCCTACTGCTCTGAGCACATGCCGCGCTTCAACACGATTTCCATCTCCGGCTATCACATCCAGGAAGCGGGTGCGAACGCGGCCCTGGAGCTGGCCTATACGCTGGCTGACGGCAAAGAGTACATTCGCACTGCTATCTCGGCGGGGCTGGATATCGACCAGTTTGCGCCGCGCCTGTCCTTCTTCTGGGGCATCGGCATGAACTTCTACATGGAGATCGCCAAGATGCGGGCGGCGCGCATGCTGTGGGCGCGCATTGTCTCGGAGTTCAATCCGAAGAATCCCAAGAGCTCCATGCTCAGGACCCACAGCCAGACCTCAGGCTGGTCGTTGACCGAACAGGATCCCTACAACAACGTGGTGCGCACCACCATCGAGGCCATGGCGGCCGTGTTTGGCGGCACCCAGTCCCTGCACACCAACGCCCTGGATGAGGCTATCGCGCTGCCCAGCGAGTTCGCGGCGCGCATTGCCCGGAACACCCAGCTGATCATCCAGGAAGAGAGCGGTATCACCAAGGTGGTCGATCCCTGGGGCGGCTCCTACATGATGGAGAGCCTCACCAAGGAGATCGCCGACAAGGCCTGGGAACTGATCGAGGAAATCGAGTCTGAAGGCGGCATGGCCAAGGCTATCGAAGGTGGCTTGCCCAAGCTGCGCATCGAGGAAGCGGCCGCCCGCAAGCAGGCGCGCATCGATCGTGGCGACGACGTGATTGTCGGCGTCAACAAGTACAAGCTGGACCAGGAGGACGAGGTAGAGATTCTCGAAATCGAAACCGAGGAGGTGCGCAAGGCCCAGCTGGCCCGCCTGGACGATATTCGCTCCAGTCGCGACCAGGCAGCGGTGGATGAGATACTGGACCAGATTACGCGCGTTGCGGCGGGTGAGGAGGGGAACCTCCTGGGGCTGTCGATCGAAGCGATGCGCCGCCGCGCCACAGTGGGGGAGGTGTCGTACGCCATGGAAAAAGAGTTCGGACGTTTCAATGCCCAGGCGCAGACGGTATCCGGTGTCTATGGCGCCGCCTTCGAAGAAGACGAGGACTGGAAAGCCATCTCCAGCGATATCGAGGCCTTCGTCGAGGCACACGGCCGCCGGCCGCGCATGCTGGTGTGCAAGATGGGCCAGGATGGCCACGACCGCGGTGCCAAGGTGGTGGCCACGGCTTTCGCCGACGTCGGTTTCGATATCGACCTGTCGCCCATGTTCTCGACACCGGAGGAAGTAGCCCGGCAGGCGATTGAAAACGACGTTCATGCGGTGGGCGCCTCGTCGCTGGCGGCCGGCCACAAGACCCTGGTCCCCGAACTGATCGAGGAACTCAAAAAGCAGGGCGGCGAGGACATCATCGTCATCGCCGGTGGGGTGATCCCGCAGCAGGACTACGACGCCCTGTTCGAGGCGGGCGTGAAGTGTATCTTCGGTCCGGGCACGCCCATTCCCCGGGCGGCCCGCGACGTGCTCAGCGCCATCGGCGCCGTACAGGGTGGCTGAATTCGATCTCGACGCGCTGCGCGGCGGCAATCGCCGCAGCCTGGCCAAGGCCATCACGGTCATCGAGAGCAGCCTTCCGGCGGATCGCGAGCGCGCCCAGGATATTCTTGAGCGCTGTCTGCCCTACACCGGCAACAGCATCCGGCTGGGCATCACCGGCATACCCGGCGTAGGCAAATCCACGTTTATCGAGGCCTTCGGGCTTCATCTCCTGTCCCTGGGCAAGCGGGTGGCGGTATTGGCCGTCGACCCGAGCTCCCCGATCGCCGGTGGCAGCATTCTCGGTGACAAGACCCGCATGGAGGAGCTGTCGCGGCAGGACGGCGCCTTCATTCGCCCGTCGCCGGCCTCGGGCGCCCTGGGCGGTGTCGCCCAGAAAACTCGCGAGACCATGCTGCTGTGCGAGGCTGCGGGCTACGACGTGATCCTGGTGGAAACCGTGGGCGTCGGCCAGAGCGAATACCAGGTCGCCGGCATGGTGGACTTTTTCATGGTGCTGATGCTGCCCAATGCCGGCGACGAACTGCAGGGGATCAAGAAGGGCATCATGGAGCTCGCCGACGCCCTGGTGATCAACAAGGCCGACGGCGAGAGCATCAACCTGGCGGAGCAGACCCGCCGTCACTACCTTGCAGCGCTGGCGCTGCTGCGGCATGCGCCTCACTGGGAGCCCAGGGTGATGACCTGTTCATCCGTCGAGAAAAACCGCATCGACGAAGTCTGGTCGATGGTGGAGGAGTTCGAAGCGGCGAGTCGCGACAGCGGTATCTTCTCTGACCGGCGCGACCGACAGGCCATGGACTGGATGCACCACCTGATCGATGACATGCTCAAGGCGCGACTGAAGGACAATCCCGAAGCCCGGGCCCTGCTGCCGAAGCTCGAGGCACAGGTGCTGGCGCGGGAAATCACGCCGTATTCCGCAGCCAGCCAGGTCATCGACTGCCTGTGAGGCTGACATGCGCTTCATTCCGCTCGAGAAACTGATCAATCTGCACGACGGCTACCGGCGGGAGTTTCGCGTCGAGTATCACCGCCTCATGCTGATCCAGTTCGAAGGCGAGCACTACCTGGTCGAGGCACTGTGTCCGCACCAGGAGCACCCACTGATGGAAGCCTGGCTGGAGGACGGCGAGTTGATGTGCCCTCTGCACGGCTACCGCTTTTCGCTGCTTACGGGCAGGCTGATCGAGTCCACTCGCGAAGCGTGCCGGCCCCTCAAGGTGTGGCCGGTGGCCTATGAAGGCGCCGATATCGGCGTGAGCTGGGAGGAGGGCTAGAGCGTCAGCTGCCGCAGCCGCGGGTCGGTCTGCCCCTGGTGCCAGAGCTGGTCGAAGCTCTCCACAAATCGTTTCGCCGAAGCCCGGGAGTCCGGCTCGAAGAAGCCGTTGCCGCCGCGCTCGTTCGGCTTGTAGGCGATGCCATCGTGGTCCCGCACCACGTAGGTGGCCTCCGGTAGCGACGGGTGTTCGGGCAGGACTCTTATGCTCATGAACGAGGACAGCCGCCGCGTGATCTCCAGCAGGCGGTGCCCACGACTGACCATCGGCCTGGCGTCGCTGACCAGGATCTTGACCTCGCTCAGGCGACCGCGCCGCGCAAGGTTGGACATGGCCGTGGCCAGCTCGCGGCGATCGAATACCTCGTGGTCCAGCGTGGCGCTGTAGATTCTCAGGTTGCGGCGCGCAGTATCCGCCAGCCCCTGGACCAGGGTGGCGAAAGGCTCCGGGTATTCAACGCCGGTGATGAAGTAGTCCGCTGTCCGGTAGTCGATCAGCATTTCCATGGCGGCGTGAGGTATGCCGGCTTCTTCGAAGGGGTCTCCATAGGGCATGAATCCCGCGGCTTCATAGAAACCCGTCGCCTGGGCCTGTGCGTGCAGGTACAGCCGTGGGTAACCCCTGCGGCGGGCGTGGTCGACAATGCCGTCGAGCAGCACGTGCCCCAACCCCTGGCCGCGGTGTTCCGGCAGCACGGCCATGCGGCCGATTTTGCCGTCGGGCAGCAGCCGTCCGCAGCCCAGGGCGATGTACTGGTTGGTCACCAGGAAGTGGGTGGCCGTTTCGTCGGCATCGTCCCACACCGTGTCGGCAGCAATACCCTGTTCCTCGGTAAACACCTTGTCGCGAATCGTGCGCAGGGTTTCCCGGTTGAGATTCCAGCTGACCACTTCGACGGTGGGCTGCTCAGTCATCGGCAAGGCATCCTGAATTCCAGAGCGTGCGCAGCAGCGCGGCGCAATCACCGTCGAGGCCGTCGCGGGTCACACGCTCGCCGCGGCACAGTGATTCCAGCAGCGGCCGGCAGCCGACCGCCGCGAACAGGGTTTCTCCGTTGGCGTAGACCGCAAGGTCGTTGGCCCTGGAGCGCCAGGCGACGCGACTCGAGGCGTCGATGCTGACTGTGCCAGGCAGGGGGGCGGCCAGGGGAGGAGGATCTGCCGGGGTTCGCGGTTCCGTTACCAGCTCCCCAAACCAGTCGGCTTCAGCGTGCAGCGCATTTACCGCCGACTGAAGTTGTGACAAGGCGGACGCCAGCGCTTCCGGGGTGATTTCACCGGGACCGCCCGGTGCGATACCGGCGTCGGAATAGAACAGCTCGGGCGGCATTTGCTCGAGCAGCGCATCCGCCTGGCGCGACAGCATGTCATTCATCCGCGGTGCGCGAAAGCCGATGGAGTAGGTCATGCAGGGCCCCACCGCGGTACCCCAGTGGGCCACGCCGGGCGGCACGTAGAGGATGTCGCCAGGTTCCAGCAGGTATTCTTCCCGCGCCTCGAACCGGGCCAGTATGCGCAGGCCCTCGATATCCAGCAGCGTCTCATCCGCGCCGCAGGTCTGCCCGAGCTGCCAGCGCCTGCGGCCCTCGCCCTGCAGCAGGAACACGTCGTAGTTGTCGTAGTGGGGGCCGACGCCGCCGCCGTCGGTGGCGTAGCTCACCATCACGTCGTCCATTCGCCAATTGGGCAGGAAGTCCACCAGGGAACGCAGCGAGGATACCTCCGGGACCCACTGATCCACGGCCTGGACCAGCAGTGTCCAGGGGGAGTCGCCGTCGAAGCTGCTGTCGTCCAGCGGTGAGCTGTCGAGCTCCCAGCGGTCACCTCGCTGGCGAACAATGCGCGCCTCGACCTCGTCCTCCAGGGCCAGCCCGGCCAGTTCCTCCGGACTCAGCGGGTTGTCGAAGTCGATGGCGGAACGCAGCAGCAGCGGCTCGCGCTGCCAGTAGTCGCGGAGAAATTTCCCGGAGTTGAAGTCCGCCAGCGCCGTCAAATGCGCTCGGCCTGTTCAGCGGCGTTGCCGGTGTAGTTGGCGGGCGTCAGCGCCAGCAGCGCATCGCGCGCCTCGTCCGGGAGCTCCAGGTCCTGGACGAAGGCCTGGATGCTGTCGCGGTCGATGCGCTGGCCGCGGGTCAGGGCCTTGAGTTTTTCATAGGGCTGATCGATGCCATAGCGGCGCATGACAGTCTGGATCGCCTCCGCGAGGACTTCCCAGCTGGCGTCGAGATCGGCAGCCAGCCGTTCACTGTCCAGCTCGAGTTTGCCGATACCCTTGAGCACGCTGTGGTAGGCGATCAGGCTGTAACCGAAGCCGACCCCCATGTTGCGCAGCACCGTCGAGTCGGTCAGGTCGCGCTGCCAGCGGGAGATCGGCAGCTTGGCCGCGAGATGGGCAAACACGGCGTTGGCCAGCCCGAGATTCCCCTCGGAATTCTCGAAATCGATGGGATTGACCTTGTGCGGCATGGTGGAGGAACCCACCTCGCCGGCCACGGTCTTCTGGCGGAAATAGCCGATCGAGATGTAGGACCAGATGTCCCGGTCGAAGTCGATCAACACGGTGTTGAAGCGGCTGACCGCATCGAACAGCTCCGCCATGTAGTCATGGGGTTCGATCTGGGTGGTGTAGGGGTTCCAGCTGAGACCAAGGCCCTCGACGAAGGCCTGCGCGTGAGCGGGCCAGTCCACCTCGGGGTAGGTGCAGAGGTGGGCGTTGTAATTGCCGACGGCGCCGTTGATCTTGCCCAGGAAGCTCTGCGCGCGGAGCGTGTCGAGCTGGCGATCGAGGCGCGCCACGACGTTGGCGATCTCCTTGCCCATGGTAGTCGGGCTGGCGGTCTGGCCGTGGGTCCTGGACAGCATGGCGGCGCCTGCGGTCGTGTGGGCCAGCTCGCGCAGCCTTGCGACGATATCCGACGCCAGTGGCAGCAGGCAGTGTTCCAGCCCGTCTTTCAGCATCAGCGCGTGGGACAGGTTGTTGATGTCCTCGGAGGTGCAGGCGAAATGCACGAACTCCGAGACGGCCTCGAGCTCGTCATGGCCCGCAAACTGTTCCTTGATGTAGTACTCGACCGCCTTGACGTCGTGGTTGGTGGTCGCCTCGATGGCCTTGATGCGCTCGGCGGCGGCGAGATCGAACTCTGCCGCGATGGCGTCGAGCCTGGCGCTGGCGTCTGCCGACAGCGCGGGAACCTCGGGGATGGCGGACTGGGCGGCGAGGGACTGCAGCCAGCGGACTTCCACCAGGACCCGTCGCTTGATCAGGCCGTACTCGCTGAATATGTCCCGCAGGTCGGCGGTCTTGCCGCCGTAGCGACCATCGACAGGCGATACTGCCGTGAGGGTCGACAGGTCCATCCGGTTAACTCCTTTGCAGACGACGTGAACGGCCGCCAAAAGCCGCGATTTTACACGGAACCCAGTTGGCGTGACAGGTCGTGGGCGACCTGCAGCAATCGGCGGCGCTGGGCCAGCAGCCGCCAGCGCCGCCCGCCGAGCTGGCGCCACAGGACCGCGGAGCGGATTCCCGCCAGCAGCAGTGCGCGAATCAGGTCGGCATTGGCAGGGTTTTGCAGCTGCTGCATGCTGCCGGTGACGCGGATCCGGTACTTGAAGGTGCTGATGGTGTCCTGGTACAGGCCGGACAGGCTGTGGCAGACCTCCTGCACGTGATTGGCAAAGTACTCGGAACGAAACTGGGTGTGCTCCAGGCGCGACCTGACGATGGCAGCCATGTCCGGCTCCGCGGAGAAGCGACGCTCAAGGTGCAACAGTCCAAACACGTAGCGGAGCATCTCGCGGCTCTCCGGCTCGTTGCCCGAGGCCAGCAATGCGGCCAGGTTGTGCAGGCCCAGCTTGACCCCGCTGACGCCGCCGTAGATATCCTCGGCGCTGGAGGCATCGAATTTAAACAGGCTGTTGATCAGCGGGGACAGGAATTCCTCGGGGTAGCTGCCGGTGCGGGACACCTGGTCTACCAGGCGCGCGACCTGGACGACGCCGGCCAGCGCCAGGACCTGGTCATCGAGTCGCTTCACGCCGCCGCCTCGATCACGCCGCCGCCGAGACAGCGCTCGCCCACGTAAAACACCACCGACTGGCCAGGCGTCACTGCCCGCTGCGGTGTGTCGAATTCCACCCGGTAGCCCGCGCCATCGCGATGCAGGGTGCAGGGCTGGTCGGGCTGGCGGTAGCGGGTTTTCGCCGCGCACGTCAGCGGCAGCACCGGGGGTTCGCCCGCCACCCAGTAGATGTCCCCGGTCGTCAGGGATGTGCTGAGCAGGGCCGGGTGATCGTTGCCCTGGGCGACCAGCAGGCGATTGTGTTCCAGGTCCTTGCCCACCACATACCAGGGGTCGTGCTCGTGCCCGGATACGCCGCCGATACCCAGTCCCTGGCGCTGGCCGATCGTGTGGTACATCAGGCCCTGGTGTTGTCCCAGGTGGTGGCCTTCCAGGTCGTGGATCTCCCCGGGCTGTGCGGGGATGTATTGCTGCAGGAAATCCTTGAAGCGCCGTTCGCCGATAAAGCAGATGCCGGTGCTGTCCTTCTTGTCGTGGGTTTCCAGGTCCCACTCCCGGGCCAGCTCCCGCACCCGGGCCTTTTCTATTTCACCCACAGGGAACAGCGTGCGTTCGAGTTCCTCGTGGCCCACCGCGTGCAGGAAGTAGCTCTGGTCCTTGTTGGCATCCAGCCCCTTCAGCAGCGTGGCGCGGCCGTCCCGGGAGCCGCGACGGGCGTAGTGGCCGGTGGCGATGAGGTCGGCGCCCAGGGTCAGGGCGTACTCCAGGAACGCCTTGAACTTGATTTCCCGGTTGCACAGGATGTCCGGGTTCGGGGTGCGGCCCGCCCGGTATTCGGCCAGGAAGTGCTCGAACACATTGTCCCAGTACTCGGCGGCGAAATTGGCGCCGTGCAGCTTGATACCGATACGGTCGGCCACGGCTTGCGCATCTGCCAGGTCTTCCCTGGCAGTGCAGTATTCGGTGCCGTCGTCCTCTTCCCAGTTCTTCATGAACAGGCCTTCCACGGCGTAACCCTGCTCCTTGAGAAGCAGCGCCGCTACGGAGGAGTCGACACCGCCGGACATGCCGACGATGACCTTTGTGTCTGGGGTCGCAGTCATCCGGTGTAGTAAATAAAGTCCAGCGGCCAGCGCCGGCCGGCCAGGTATTGCTCGACGCTGGCGAGCACCAGCGGGCTGCGCATTCTATCAGACTCGGCGCGCATTTGAGCCGGCGTCAGCCAGAGGGTACGCACTATAGCGTCGTCCAGTTTGGCGCCCTCGAGTTCCCGAACCAGGCGCCCGAAAAACGTGGTTCGCAGGTAGGTGACACCGTTGGCGGGCGACGTGTACTGGGCCATCCCGAGCAGGCCTTCCAGCGCCACCTCGCAGCCGGTCTCTTCCAGCGTCTCCCTGCAGGCGGCCTCGATCAGGGACTCGCCCGGGTCCAGGTGGCCGGCGGGCTGGTTGATGACGAGCCCTTCCGGCGCCTCTTCCTCCACCAGCAGGAACCGCCCGTCCCGCTCTATGACCGTGGCGACGGTGACGTGCGCATACCACTCGCCGTTCACCGGCGGCTCCCCGAGCGGGGCCTGCGCACCGTGCCGGGCATGTGGACGCTCTCCAAGCGGTACTCCCCGGGCTGCAGGTCACCCAGCTGCCAGTGACCGACCGCTTTTCGGACCAGGCGCAGGGTAGGGAAGCCCACGGCGGCAGTCATGCGGCGCACCTGCCGGTTGCGGCCCTCGGTGATCCTGATTTCCAGCCAGGTGGTCCGGTCATTTTTGCGGAAACGAATCGGCGGGTCCCTCTCCCAAAGCGCCGGTGGTCGTTCGAGCCTGCGGGCCCGGGCGGGGCGGGTGGGCCCGTCTCGCAAAATAACGCCCTGCCTGAGTGCGCGCAGGGCGTCCTCGTCTATTTCTCCGTCGACCTGGACCCAGTACGTCTTCCAGGTCTGTTTCACCGGATGGGCAATCTGCTGCTGCAGGCGCCCGTCATCCGTCAACAGCAGCAGGCCTTCGGAGTCGTAGTCCAGGCGTCCTGCTGGCCGGTACCGGGGAGCGTCGAGGAAGTCGGACAGGGTCGCACGGCCCTCGGTGTCGGTGAACTGGGAGAGCACCTGGAACGGCTTGTTGAAGAGAATCAGGCCTGCCAAGGTTCCTCCATCGGTTTCGGGCCGCCACGAGCGAAGATTGGGTGCTATAATTCGCGCCGATTTCGCACCCGCAACTGAATCTACACGGAGCATTTCTATGGGTTACAAGCATATCAAGGTACCGGCACAGGGCGACAAGATCACGGTCAACGAGGACTACTCGCTCAACGTACCGAACAATCCCGTCATTCCTTTCATCGAGGGCGACGGTATCGGTGTAGATATCAGTCCGGTCATGCTCAATGTCGTCAACGCGGCAGTGGAAAAGGCCTACGGTGGCGAGAAGGAAATCTCCTGGATGGAAATCTACACCGGCGAGAAGGCCGCCGAACTCTATGACGGCGACTGGTTCCCGGAGGAGACCCTGGAGGCGATTCGGGAGTACTCGGTCGCCATCAAGGGTCCGCTGACCACGCCGGTGGGCGGCGGATTCCGCTCGCTGAACGTGGCCCTGCGCCAGGAGATGGACCTGTACGTGTGCCAGCGCCCGGTGCGCTGGTTCGAGGGCGTGCCGTCACCGGTGCGGGAGCCCGAGAAGTGCAACATGGTGATCTTCCGGGAGAACTCCGAGGACATCTACGCGGGTATCGAGTACCAGGCGGGCACGCCGGAAGCCCAGAAAGTGGTCGATTTCATCACCCAGGAGATGGGCGCCACCAAGATGCGCTTCACCGAGGGCGTGGGCATCGGCATCAAGCCGGTGTCGGAAGCCGGCACCAAGCGACTGGTGCGCAAGGCCATCCAGTACGCGATCGACCAGGACCTGCCCAGCGTCACCCTGGTGCACAAGGGCAACATCATGAAGTTCACCGAGGGCGCCTTCCGCGACTGGGGCTATGAATTGGCGATGGAAGAGTTCGGCGGCGAGCTGCTGGACGGCGGCCCCTGGGTGTCCATCAAGAACCCCAACACCGGCAGTGAGATCGTCATCAAGGACGTGATTGCCGACGCCATGCTGCAGCAGATCCTGACCCGCCCGGCGGAGTACAGCGTGGTGGCCACCATGAACCTGAATGGTGACTATCTTTCGGACGCGCTGGCGGCCCAGGTGGGCGGCATCGGCATTGCGCCGGGCGCCAACCTCAGCGACACCGTCGCCCTGTTCGAGGCCACCCACGGCACGGCGCCCAAGTACGCCGGCCAGGACAAGGTCAACCCGGGCTCCCTGATCCTGTCCGCCGAGATGATGCTGCGTCACATGGGCTGGAACGAGGCCGCAGACCTCATCATCAAGGGCATGAACGGCGCTATCCAGGCCAAGACCGTGACCTACGACTTCGAGCGCCTGATGGACGGTGCGAAGCTGGTCTCCTGCTCCGAGTTCGGCGACGCGGTTATCGGCGCCATGTGAGCTACAGGATGTAGGGGGCGGCCCCCGCGTCGATCGCGAAGGCATGGAGGCCGAGAGCGATCTGCCGGGAATCTCCCAGATTTCTATGAAATGCACGGGTCGGCACTGCCGGCCCTTTTTTTTGCCCCACTTGTCCCCACCTATTTGGAGGGAACCTGCGTATACACCAGGTAGTCGAAGGCACTGTGGCCTGTCACAATCAGTTATCCGGATTTCGGTATAATCGTTTCATGCGTGAATTTTCAGACATCGTGCGCTGCGGTGACGACGAAAAGGGTGGGGAGGACCACCTCGACGGCGATATCGCACTGCAGGAAGCCAAGCCGGCACTCAAGAAGCCGCCGCTGTACAAGGTCATCCTGCTCAACGATGACTACACACCGATGGAATTCGTGGTTGAGGTGCTCGAGATTTTCTTCCGCATGAACCGGGAGCAGGCCACGCAGATCATGTTGACCGTGCACACCCAGGGCAAGGGCGTCTGCGGCATCTATACCCGCGATATCGCGGAAACCAAGATGAACCAGGTAAACCAGTATTCCCGTGAGCACCAACATCCTCTACTGTGTGAGGTAGAGGCATCCGAGGGCTGAGGCTGTCGGTCCCGCCGCCGGAAGGCGGCTGAGTTACAAGTCGCGCCGGTGGGCGTGCAGACAGGGCCCCCGGGGCCCAGTGGAGTTACCGATTTATGTTGAACAAAGAGCTCGAAGCCACTCTCAATGAGGCATTCAGGGGCGCCCAGTCCAAACGGCATGAATACATGACCGTCGAGCACCTGCTGCTGGCCCTGCTGGACAACACCGATGCTGCCAGGGTCCTCAAGGCCTGTGGCGGCGATCTCGCCAGCCTGCGCGGAGAGCTGACCGAGTTCGTCGACGCCACCACGCCCCTGATCCCCGAGGGCGAGGGCGATCGCGACACCCAGCCGACGCTGGGCTTCCAGCGCGTGATCCAGCGCGCGGCCTTTCACGTCCAGTCCTCCGGCAAGGCCGAGGTTACGGGCGCCAATGTCCTGGTCGCCATATTCAGCGAGCAGGAGAGCCAGGCGGTGTACTTCCTGAAAATGCAGAACATCGCCCGCCTGGACGTGGTCAACTACATCACGCACGGCATCAGCAAGGTCTCCGGCGACGAGGACAGCGCCGACCCGGGCCGGGTGAGCGACGAGGATGCCGCCGCGGAAGAAGGCGAGGGGAATCCCCTCGACAGCTTCGCCACCAATCTCAACGAGGAAGCACTGGAAGGCAGGATCGACCCCCTGATCGGTCGCATGCAGGAAGTCGAGCGTGTCTCCCAGATCCTGTCCCGTCGCCGCAAGAACAACCCCCTGCTGGTCGGCGAGTCAGGCGTGGGCAAGACCGCCATCGCCGAGGGCCTCGCCAAGCTGATCGTGGACGGCGACGTCCCCGATGTACTCAAGAACAGCGTGGTGTACGCGCTGGACATGGGCTCGCTGCTGGCGGGCACCAAGTACCGCGGCGACTTCGAGAAGCGCCTGAAGACGCTGCTGGCAGAGCTGAAGAAGCGCGAGGGTGCTATCCTGTTTATCGACGAAATCCACACCATTATCGGCGCCGGCGCGGCTTCCGGTGGTGTGATGGACGCGTCCAACCTGCTCAAGCCCATGCTGGCGTCAGGTAAATTGCGCTGTATCGGCTCCACCACTTTCCAGGAGTACCGCGGTATCTTCGACAAGGACCGCGCCCTGAGCCGCCGCTTCCAGAAGATCGATGTGCTGGAGCCCTCTGCCGAGGACACCTTCCATATCCTCAAGGGACTCAAGAGCCGCTTCGAGGAGCACCACGGCTTGCGCTACACCAACAAGGCGCTGAAGGCCGCGGCCGAGCTGTCAGAGCGTTACATCACCGACCGCTTCCTCCCCGACAAGGCTATCGACGTGATCGACGAGGCGGGCGCGTTCCAGCAGCTGCAGCCGGTGTCCAAGCGTAAGAAAGTGATCGGCGTTCACGATGTGGAAGCGGTGATCGCCAAGATCGCGCGGATTCCGCCAAAGTCCGTGAGCGCCTCGGACAAGGAGGCCCTGCAGAAGCTGGAGAGCAACCTGCAGATGGTGGTCTTTGGCCAGGACAAGGCCATCAGCAGCCTGGGAACGGCCATCAAACTCGCCCGGGCCGGCCTCAAGCCCGCCGAGAAGCCGATCGGCTCCTTCCTGTTTGCCGGCCCCACCGGTGTCGGCAAGACCGAGGTCACCCGCCAGCTGGCCCGGGTACTGGGCCTGGAACTGGTGCGCTTCGATATGTCCGAGTACATGGAGCGCCACACCGTGTCGCGCCTGATCGGCGCACCCCCGGGCTACGTGGGCTTTGACCAGGGCGGGCTGCTGACCGACGCCGTCACCAAGAACCCGCACTCGGTGGTACTGCTGGACGAAATCGAGAAGGCTCACCCCGAGGTCTTCAACCTGCTGCTGCAGGTCATGGATCACGGCTCCCTGACGGACAACAACGGCCGCCGGGCGGACTTCCGCAACGTCATCCTGGTCATGACCACCAATGCCGGCGCCGAGAACATCAGCCGCCGCAGCATCGGCTTTGTCGAGCAGGATCACTCCACCGACGGTATGGAGGCGATCAACCGCATGTTCACGCCGGAGTTCCGCAACCGCCTGGACAGCATCATCCAGTTCGAGCCGCTGGACACCGAGGTGATTCTCACGGTGGTGGACAAGTTCCTCACGGAACTGCAAAGCCAGCTCGACGAGAAAAAGGTCATGCTGGACGTCGACGAGCGCGCCCGCCAGTGGCTGGTCGAGCGCGGCTACGATGTCACCATGGGTGCGCGCCCGATGGCCCGCGTCATCCAGGAGAACATCAAGAAGCCATTGGCCGAGATGGTCCTCTTCGGCGAACTCTCATCCAACGGCGGCACGGCCCACGTCAGCTATGACGAGGCCACCGATAGCCTAGTGGTCGAAGCGGAAATCGAAGAGAAGGAACCCGCGGAGGCTTGATCCTCTCCCAATCTGAGAAGGCGCCTTCGTGGCGCCTTTTTTGTGTCTGAAAATAGTGCTCCGTAGTGCGGGCGCGAACTGGGTGCACGTCTCCCCGGACGCGCTAAAAGCATGCCGTCCATGGCTCGCTCGGCGACGGCCGTCCTGGCCGTCGACGGTCCGGGGAGACGCGCACCCAGCTCACGCCCTCAAAAAGTGCAAAATTCAGGACAATTAGGCCGAAGTGATTTCTTGGTTGTGCTACTTGCAGAGTGTGCGTGGTGCCCGGGGTGTTTCAGGGACCGTCTGCGGCCATGGATGGCCGCAGTCGAGCGAGCCATGGACGGCATGCTTTTAGCGCGTCCCGGAAACACCCCGGGTGCCGCGCGCACGTCTTGCTGGCACGGACCTAGAGTCGCAGGGCCACGATTCTTCTTGGATTTGAGGGTTTTGTAGCGCCCCAGGGGAAGGCTGAGGCGTCTAATCCGTCAGGCGTCTAGCGCGCCCGGTACGTGATGCGGCCCTTGGTGAGGTCGTAGGGCGTTAGCTCGACCTTGACCTTGTCGCCGGTGAGGATACGGATGTAGTTCTTGCGCATCTTCCCGGAGATATGGGCGGTCACGATGTGGCCGTTCTCCAGCTGTACGCGGAAAGTCGTGTTGGGAAGGGTGTCGATGACTTCCCCGTCCATTTCAATCTGGTCTTCTTTCGCCATTCGGCGGCTTGCCTCGGGTGGAAAAAACTGGCGCGAATTGTGCCTGAAATCCAGTCCCAGTGCTAGGTGAAAAGTACGATAAGCGGTCTAGAGCAGCTCGACCCAGCTGCCGTTGATATAGAGCTCGAGGGGACGGTACTGGATCTTGTAGGCCATCTTCTGGCACTCCTTGATCCAGTAGCCGAGGTACAGGTAATCGAGGCCCAGCTCCTTTGTGCATTCGATCTGCCAGAGTACGGCAAAGGTGCCCAGGCTGCGTTCCTGCAGCTCCGGGTCGTAGAAGGTGTAGATGGCGGAGAGGCCGTCGTCGAGCTGGTCGGCCACCGCCACGCCCACCAGTTCACCGTCCAGCATGAAGCCGTAAAAGCGGGTGACACCCCATTCGGAGCTCAGGAACGACTGGTATTGGTCCCTTGAGGGCGGGTACATATCGCCGTCGTGATGGCGCGCTTCGATGTAGCGCCGGTAAAGGCTGAAGATTTCGTCGCTGTTGATGTCTTCGAGTTCCACCACGCTCAGGTCCGCATTGCGTTTGAAGGTGCGGCGCTGGGTGCGCTTGGCCTCGAAGCGCTTCACCGGCACCCGCGCCGGAATGCAGGCGGAGCAGCTTCCGCAGTTGGGGCGATACAGGTGTGAGCCGGAGCGGCGGAATCCCAGCAGCGACAGTTGGCTGTAGAGGGTGCCGGACATGGGGGTACGCGGGTCTACAAACAGGGTGGTGGCTTCCTGCTCGGGCAGGTAGCTACAGCTGTGGGGGTAGGTCGTATAGACCTTCAGGTCTCGCAGCGACGAGGTCACGCCAGCTCTCCCGCGGTCATCTCCAGGGCCCATTTACCCATGGGGTAGTGTGGCCCTCCAGTGTGGGCAAGGTAGTTCTCAAAGTCCAGTCTCGGGATATTTCTGGCGCCCATAGAGTTCAAATGATCGCTCTCCACCTGGCAGTCGATGATTTCCAGGCCATAGTCGCGGATGATCTTCGTCAATGCCACCAGCGCCACTTTCGAGGCGTTATTCATCCGGCTGAACATCGATTCCCCGAAGAATACGCGGCCGAGGGCAACGCCGTAGAGGCCGCCCTGGAGCTGCTGCTGTTCGTCCCAGACCTCGATCGAGTGGGCATAGCCGATGCGGTGCAGCTCCATATAGGCCCTGGCCATGTTGTTGGTGATCCAGGTGCCGCGCTCCCGCGCCCGCGGGGCGGCGCAGCCGGAGAGCACGCGGTGGAAGACCCGGTCCGTGGTAATGCGAAAGCGGTTCTTCCGCAGGGTCTTGGCCAGGCTGCGCGAGATGCAAATCTCGTCGGGGAAGAGAACGGAGCGGGGGTCGGGGCTCCACCACAGGATGGGCTGCGGGTCCTCGTACCAGGGGAAGATGCCCCGCTGGTAGGCCCGCAGCAGCCGCTCGGTGGAGAGATCGCCGCCCACGGCCAGCAGCCCGTTGGGATAGGCCAGCGCCTGCTGGGTATCCGGAAACTCCAGGCTGTTGTGCTCGATTCGCTCGATCGTAACCATCGCGCCGTCCCGGGTGCTTACTGGAGGTCGTCCAGGTAGCGTTCGGCGTCCAGGGCCGCCATGCAGCCGAATCCCGCGGAGGTCACTGCCTGCCGATAGATGTGGTCGCCCACGTCGCCCGCCGCGAATACGCCGGCGACGCTGGTGGCGGTGGCGTCACCCTCGGTGCCGCTGTGAATCTGGATATAGCCGTCCTTCATGTCCAGCTGCCCGGCGAAGATATCGGTATTGGGCTTGTGCCCGATCGCGATGAAGACGCCGGCCACATCGACCTCGCTCATTGACTCGTCGAGAGTAGATTTTAGCCGCATGCCCGTCACGCCGCTCTGGTCACCGGTGATTTCGTCGAGCGTATGGTTCCACATAATGTTGACGTTACCGGATTCTTCCCGCTCGAACAGCTTCCCCTGCAGGTATTTGTCCGCCCGCAGGGCGTCCCGGCGGTGTACGAGGGTGACTTCCTCGGCGATATTGGACAGGTACAGCGCTTCCTCCACGGCAGTGTTGCCGCCGCCGATAACAGCGACTTTCTGGCCGCGGTAAAAGAACCCGTCACAGGTGGCGCAGGCGCTGACACCCTTGCCCATGAAGCTCTCCTCGGAGTCCAGGCCAAGGTACTGGGCGGAGGCGCCGGTTGCGATGATCAGCGCGTCGCAGGTGTACTCGTTGGTGCCCTTGAGTCGGAAGGGGCGCTCAGAGAGGTCCGCCTGCTCGATATGGTCGAAGATAACCTGGGTATCGAAGCGCTCCGCGTGATGCAGCATGCGCTGCATCAGGTCCGGGCCCTGCAGGCCCTCGACGTCACCGGGCCAGTTGTCCACGTCAGTGGTGGTGGTGAGCTGACCGCCCTGCTGGATACCGGTGATCACCACCGGGCTCAGGTTGGCGCGGGCGGCATAGATCGCGGCTGTGTAGCCGGCGGGGCCCGAGCCCAGGATTATCAGTCGATGGTGCTGTACGTCGCTCATTGTGTGGTCCTGTCAATGGTAAAGTCTGTATACAAGTGAAAGCGACATATAATAAACTAAAGCATAAAAGTGCGCTAAGCTTTTGAAATAAATAATAAATATAAGCATAATTATCGCCTGAATAAGCGCCTTGGCGTGCTCGCTGCCACCGGTCGGAACCGGCCAGACATTGGCGAGCCCATGTCGCGAAGACAGATCATAAATCCAGGGTTTACGTTTTGGCCAACAGTACCGCCACAGCCTCCGCCAATCGCAGCGCCAACAGCACCGCCCGGCGCTTCCTGGGGCCGCGCTTGCGGGAAGGCGCCTTTATCGGCGTCACCGCAGCCTGCATGTATCTGCTGCTGGCCCTCTTTAGCTATACGCCCGATGATCCCGGCTGGTCTGCCACCGGCAGCAGCGAGTTTGTCACCAACATCATGGGGCCCTTCGGCGCGTGGCTGTCGGACGTGTTCTTCTCCCTGGTGGGCTACGCGGCCTTCCTGTTCCCGCTGATGATGGCGGGGAGGGCCTGGGTGCTGTTCCAGCATCGCCACGAGGAACTCGGCTTCGACTGGGTCACCTTTGCGATCCGCGCCCTGGGCCTGGTACTGGTCATGATTTCCGGCACCGCGCTGCTGGCCATGAACGACCTGGGCGGGTCCAGCCTGCCCCAGGGCCTCGGCGGCATTCTCGGCCAGGCGGTGGGCGGTTCCTTTACCGAGGCCTTCAGCGTCACCGGCAGCCGCCTGATATTGCTGGCGGTGCTGCTGTTTGGCATGACCGTATTCACCGATCTCAGCTGGATCAAGCTGATGGAAGACGTCGGCTACTGGACCCTCAACGGTTTTGCCCGGCTGAAGACCACGACGGCTCGCCGATGGGCAGAGCTGCGCGAGCGGCGCACCCGGCAGCGGGTGCAACAGGAGCGCAAGGCGGTCATCACCGAGCACGTCGAAAAAGAGAAGAAGCGCAAACCGCCCAAGATCAAGCCGCCGGTGAAGAAAGTCGAGAAGAGCGAGCGCATCGAGAAAGAAAAGCAGCAGCCCCTGTTCGATGCGCCGGTCACTGGAGAGTTGCCACCCCTGGAACTGCTGGACGAACGGGAAAACGATCCCGAGCGCGGCTATTCACAGGAGGCCCTGCAGGCCCTGTCGAAGCTGCTGGAGCTGAAGCTGTCCGATTTTGGCATCACGGCCGAGGTGGTCGCGGTCTATCCCGGGCCGGTGATCACGCGCTTCGAGATCCAGCCTGCGCCCGGTGTGAAGGTCAGCAGGATTTCCAACCTTGCCAAGGACCTGGCCCGCTCTCTCGCGGTAATCAGCGTGAGGGTCGTGGAAGTCATCGCCGGCAAGTCCGTGGTCGGCATCGAGATTCCCAATGAAGATCGGGAAATCGTCAACCTGCGGGACGTGCTGGCGTCGAAGGCTTTCGAAGAGACCCGCTCCCATCTGGCCCTGGCCCTCGGGCACGATATTTCCGGCCAGCCGGTCGTGGCGGACCTTGCCCGTATGCCGCACCTGCTGGTCGCGGGCACCACCGGCGCGGGCAAGTCTGTCGGCGTCAACGCCATGCTGCTGAGCCTGCTGTACAAATCCACGCCGGCGGACGTGCGCCTGATCCTGGTGGACCCGAAGATGCTGGAGCTGTCCGTGTATGACGGCATTCCACACCTGCTGACGCCGGTGATCACCGATATGAAAGATGCCGCCAATGGCCTGCGCTGGTGCGTCGGTGAAATGGAGCGCCGCTACAAGCTGATGGCGTCCCTGGGCGTGCGCAACCTGGCGGGCTATAACCGCAAGGTGCAGGAGGCGATCAAGGCGGGTGAGCCCCTCGAAGACCCGATGTGGGCGCCGGAGCCCAGCTTCGAACTGACCGAGGAGGAGCAGGAGCGGCCGCACCTGGAGCCGCTGCCCTCCATTGTCGTGGTGATCGATGAATTCGCCGACATGATGATGATCGTCGGCAAGAAGGTCGAGCAGCTGATCGCACGTATCGCGCAAAAGGCCCGCGCTGCCGGCATTCATTTGATCCTGGCCACACAGCGTCCCTCGGTGGACGTGATCACGGGCCTGATTAAGGCCAATGTCCCCACCCGCATCGCCTTCCAGGTGTCCTCGAAGGTCGACTCCCGCACCATTCTCGACCAGGGCGGCGCCGAGCAGCTGCTGGGGCACGGTGACATGCTCTACCTGCCGCCGGGCACTGCCATCCCGGTGCGCGTACACGGCGCCTTTGTGGATGACCACGAGGTGCACCGGGTGGTCGCGGACTGGAAACGCCGCGGCGACCCGAGCTACATCGACGGCCTGTTGGAAGAGGGCAGTGCCCCCGGCGTCATGCCCGGCGAGAAAGTCGAAGGCGGTGAAGGGGAGGACGAGGAGAGCGATGCCCTCTACGATGAGGCCGTTCACTACGTCACCAAGAGCCGGCGCGCTTCGATTTCCTCGGTGCAGCGCAAGCTGAGGATCGGCTACAACCGCGCGGCACGGCTCATCGAAGCCATGGAGGCGGCAGGCGTGGTCAGCGACATGGGCAGCAATGGACAGCGCGAGGTGCTGGCACCGCCGCCGGTGGAAGACTGATGCGACGCCTGCTGTTTATCCTGTGTCTGCTGCTGCCGACGCCGATCGTTGCCGACGAGGACGCGCTGGTCGCCCTGGGCGCACAGCTGGAACCGCTGGACAGCCTGTCCGGTGAATTTGCGCAGGTCCTTTATTCCGTCGATCAGCGAGAACTGGAAAAGAGCAGCGGCCGCTTTCAACTGCTGCGCCCGGGTTATCTCGCCTGGCATATCCTCGAGCCGGACGAACAGGTGCTTCTCGCCGCCGGGGAAACCCTGTGGCACTACGACGTCGAGCTTGAAACTGCCACGCGGCGGCGAATTCCCGAGGGCAATCCCACCAGCCCCCTGACCATTCTCGGCGGCGATACCCGCCTGCTGGGTGAGTTTTACGAGGTGCAGCGACAGTCCCCGGTCAGCTGGCGCCTGCTGCCGCGCTTCGATGACGCGGAGTTCACCGAGGTGACGCTGGAGTTTGCCGACGGCCTGCCGGTAAGCATGGCCATACGCGACCGGCTTGGACGCAGCACGCGTATCGACCTGGCGTCGCTGGACGCCGGCGTCGCACTGGAGCCCTCGGACTTCGAGTTCCGCCCGCCGGAAGGTGTGGACATCTACAGCAATGAACCCTGACCTGTTCGGGGATTCCGAAGAAGCCTTCGAACCCCTGGCTGCCAGGCTGCGGCCGACGCGCCTCGAAGACTACATCGGGCAGGAGCATCTGCTGGCGCCCGGCAAGCCACTGCGTGAAGCCATCGAGCGCGGCCAGCTGCACTCCATGGTCCTGTGGGGCCCGCCGGGCGTGGGCAAGACGACCCTGGCGAAGATGCTGGCGGAGTCTGCGGACGCCCGTTTCCTTACCCTGTCGGCGGTGCTGGCGGGGGTCAAGGATATCCGCGCGGCGGTAGACGAGGCGAAGATCCAGCGCGGCCAGGGGCGCGCCACTATCCTGTTTGTCGATGAAGTGCACCGCTTCAACAAGTCGCAGCAGGACGCGTTTCTGCCGTTCGTCGAAGACGGCACCCTGATATTTGTGGGCGCGACCACTGAGAACCCGGCCTTCGAACTCAATAATGCGCTTCTGTCGCGCTCGCGGGTGTATCGCCTTCGCGACCTGTCGGTAGAAGACATTACCCGGGTGCTCGAGCGGGGCGTCGACGGCGCGGGCAGGCCCCTGCAGATAGAGCCATCACTGCTCGAGAGCCTGGCGCGGGCCGCTGACGGCGACGCCCGTCGCGCACTGAACCTGCTTGAACTGTCGCTGGACCTGGCGGAGGAGGACGGCAAGGGCGTACTCCAGCTGAGCGCCTCTGTCGTCGACGAGGTGTTGCAGGGCAGCCTGCGCCGTTTCGACAAGGGCGGCGACCTGTTCTACGACCAGATCTCGGCGCTGCACAAGGCGGTGCGAGGCTCCAGCCCCGACGCGGCGCTGTACTGGTTTGCGCGCATGCTGGACGGCGGCTGTGACCCGCTGTACGTGGCGCGCCGGGTCGTGCGTATGGCCAGCGAGGATATCGGCAATGCCGACCCCAGGGCCCTGAACCTCGCACTCGATGCCTGGCAGGTGCAGGAGCGCCTGGGCAGTCCCGAGGGTGAACTGGCGGTTGCCCAGGCGGTTGTGTACCTGGCCTGCGCGCCGAAGAGCAACGCCGTTTACACCGCGTTCAAGGCCGCCCAGTCGGATGTGGCGTCTACCGGTACGGAAGACGTTCCCGTGCACCTGCGCAATGCTCCCACGCGGCTGGCAAAGGAAGAGGGGCACGGCGCCGACTATCGTTATGCTCACGACGAGCCCGGTGCCTATGCCCCCGGTGAGAACTATTTTCCCGAGGCGCTCAAGGACAGGCAGTACTATGCGCCGACTGACCGGGGCCTGGAGCAGAAGATCGCCGAGAAGCTCAGGCACCTGCGCGACCTGGACAAACACAGTACAATGCGCCGCTACGATTAGTGTCCGGTCCGGGTGCTAGATGAAGCACATCCTGTTTATCGCCCTCGGCGGCGCCGGCGGTGCCCTGGCGCGCTACGGCCTGTATGTGCTGGTGCACGGCAGCGAACCCGTCCGCTTTCCCTGGGCGACCCTGGCGGTCAACTGCCTCGGCTCTTTCGCCATCGGCATCGCCTACGTGCTCATCGTGGAGCGCGGCCTGGTACACCCTGACTGGCGCAGCGTAAGCATGATTGGATTTTTGGGCGCGTTCACCACGTTCTCCACGTTTTCACTGGAGGCCCTGGCCCTTTACGAAGGCGGCCAGGCGGGCGCAGCCCTGGTGTACGTGGCGGTCAGCGTGTTGGCCTGCCTGTTGGCGGTGTGGGGTGGCATGACCCTGATGCGCCTGGTTTGAAAGGAGATTGAACAACACCATGCTGGATCTGAAAAAGGTCAGACAGGACCCGCAGGCCGTGGCGAGTGCGCTCACGCTGCGAGGCTTTGAATTCGATATCGTCGCCTTCGAGGCGCTCGACGCCCAGCGCAAGGCCGCCGACGTCGAGAGCCAGGAGTTGCTGGCGGAGCGCAAGGCCGCCTCGAAGAAAATTGGTGAGCTCGTCCAGTCCGGGGTTCCGGTGGATGAAGCCAAGCAGACCGTCAACGAAACCCTGGAGAAAATCGCCGCCCGTATCGACGAGGCCACGGCGCGCGCGGAGCGCGTGTCCGGCGAGCTGGAAGACCTGCTGATGGGCGTGCCCAACCTGCCTTCAGAGCGGGTGCCGGCGGGCGCGGATGAGTCCGACAATGAAGAAGTCATGCGCTGGGGCGAGCCCAAGCAGATTGAGGCCCCCCGCGATCACGTCGAGATTGGCGAGGCCCTCGGCGGCCTCGATTTCGAAACCGCCGCGAAGCTGACGGGCTCTCGCTTTGTGGTTATGCAAGGTGGAATGGCGCGCCTGCACCGGGCACTGACGCAGTTCATGCTCGACATGCACATCGACCAGCACGGCTATACGGAGGTTAACGTCCCGTATATCGTCAACGCCGACAGCCTGAAGGGGACCGGCCAGTTGCCGAAGTTCGGTGAAGATCTGTTCAAACTGCATCACGACCCCGACTACTTCCTGATTCCCACGGCGGAAGTGCCGGTTACCAATATTGCCAGGGAGCGAATCCTCGAGGCCGACGAGCTCGGCGAGGGTATACGTTTTGTGGCCTACACGCCGTGCTTCCGCAGCGAGGCGGGCAGTTACGGCAAGGACACGCGCGGCATGATCCGGCAGCACCAGTTCGAGAAGGTGGAACTGGTACACCTGGTCCGTCCGCAGGATTCGGAGGCCGCGCTGGAGTCCCTCACCGGCCACGCCGAAGCTGTACTGCAGGCGCTGGAGCTGCCCTACCGCAAGGTGATCCTGTGCGGTGGTGACCTGGGCTTCTCTGCTCGCATGACGTATGACCTGGAAGTGTGGCTGCCGGCACAGGATACCTACCGGGAGATTTCCTCCTGCAGCAATATGGGCGACTTCCAGGCGCGGCGCATGCAGGCGCGCTGGCGCAACCCGGAGACCGGCAAGCCCGAACTGATTCACACCCTGAACGGCTCCGGCCTGGCCATCGGCCGCACGCTGGTGGCGCTGCTGGAAAACGGCCAGCAGCCCGACGGCACGGTGCTGCTACCCGAGCGGATACGGCCCTACATGGGTGGGCGGGAACGCCTGGGAGCCTGAGGCTTGGAATACCTGCCGCTGTTTTTCCAGCTCCGCGACAGCGCGGTGTTGCTGGTGGGCGGCGGCACGGTCGCGCTGCGCAAGGCGCGGCTGCTGATCCGCGCCGGTGCGCGCGTGACCTGCGTTGCCCCCGATATCGATCCCGATCTCCTGAAAATGCTCGGCGACAGCGGCGGCGAGTGGCGTGAGGCGCGCTACGCCGAGAGCTTCCTCGACGGCGTTACCCTGGTGGTTGCGGCGACGCCGGATGATGCGGTGAACCGGCAGGTGGCGGAAGACTGCGGGGCGCGAAACCTGCCCGTGAACGTGGTCGACAGCCCCGAGCTGTGTTCGTTTATCTTCCCCTCCATTGTCGACCGTTCCCCGCTGGTCATCGGCATCAGCAGCAGCGGCAGGAGCCCCGTGCTGGCGCGCCTGGTTCGCAGCAAGATCGAAGCGATGATTCCCGCGGCCTTTGGTCGGCTGGCGGCCTTTGCCGGCCGGTTCCGGGACGAGGTGAAGGCGGCGTTCGCGGAAGAAAACCAGCGCAGACGATTCTGGGAGCGACTCGTCAGCGGACCCGCGGGTGAGCTGGTGTTGTCCGGTCGGGAAGAGGAGGCCGAGACCCTGGTCCGCAACTACCTGGACCCCGAAGCGCGAGAGCAGGCCCCCGGCGAAGTCTTCCTGATCGGTGCCGGCCCCGGCGATCCCGACCTGATGACGTTCAAGGCCGAGCGGCTGCTGCAGCAGGCGGATGTTGTGCTCTACGACCGGCTGGTGTCTCCGGAAATACTGGACATGGCCCGGCGCGATGCAGAGCGCATCTACGTCGGCAAGCGTCGCGCCGAGCACGCGGTGCCCCAGGGAGAAATCAACCAGCTTCTGTTGGACCTGGCCCGGAAGGGGCTGTGCGTCGCCAGGCTCAAGGGCGGCGATCCATTCATCTTCGGACGCGGCGGGGAAGAGATCGAACTCCTGGCCAGTGCGGGCGTTCCCTTCCAGGTGGTTCCCGGTGTCACCGCCGCCAGCGGTTGTGCCAGCTACGCGGGAATACCGCTCACGCACCGGGACCACGCCCAGTCAGTTCGATTCGTGACCGGCAATCTCAAGAATGATCGGCTGGAACTCCCCTGGGAGCAGTACACCCATCCGGAGGAAACCCTGGTGTTCTACATGGGGCTGAAGGGTCTGGACATTATCTGTCGCGAACTCATTGCCCACGGTCGCGACAAGGACACGCCAATCGCCATTGTTGAGCAGGGGACCACCCGCAACCAGCGCACGCTGATTGGCACGCTGGAAACGCTGCCGGGCATCGTCGGTGAGCGCGAGGTGCATGCACCGACCCTGTTGATCATCGGTGCGGTGGTAGGTCTGCGGGAGCGGCTGGAGTGGTTCGGCGAGGCCGACAACCCGGGCCCCTGGCCGCCGACCGCGGGTACCGAAGCAGTCGGCTGGAAGGCGCCCTGAGCTGAGTTAGTTTGCCGCCTGGGACTGGCGCTGGTTGCTGGCCACCATTTCACTGCGGGCTGCAACAGCATCCACCAGGATGTTGCCTGCCTCCATCAGCAGCACATCGACATCTTCTTCCTCGTCGGCAGACTCTTCAGCCGGCGTGCCGATGGAGGCGCCGTCGACGCCGCTCTGGCCCGCGCCTTCCTGGCCTTCAGTGGTCTCTGCGGGCAGGTCCGCTGAGGCGACCACCTCCTCATCCTCGAAGCTGTCCAGGGGCTCCAGGCCCTTGGCCTTGCGCCGCTTGTTCTCGATCGCCAGGGAGCGCGCTTCGCGGTCCTCGCGCAGCGCCACCCGCGCTTTCTCGTTCAGGGGCAGGCTGGTGGCATTGCGGGTTTCCTCCGCCAGGGCAAGGCTGTCCTGGAGGTAGATGAAGTCCGGGTTGGATTTGGCGCGGTCCTCGTGCAGGTCGGTCAGGTAGGGCACCAGGGACGGGATATCGTGGTACTTGCGATGGCGCACCGGCGTGATCTGGTCCCAGTTGAGGGCATGATCGAGGGTGCTCTCGCCGATTTCCGCCTTGTCGTACTGGGAGGGGAATTCCACATCGGGAATCACGCCGCGGTGCTGGGTGCTGTCGCCGCTGATGCGATAGAACTTGGATTCCGTCAGCTTCAGCTGGCCTTCCGGCAGCGGGATAAGGGTCTGCACCGTGCCCTTGCCGAAGGACTGGCTGCCGACCACGATGCCGCGCTGGTAGTCCTGGATCGCGCCGGCGAAGATCTCCGAGGCCGAGGCGCTGAGGCGATTGATCAGCACCGCCAGCGGGCCGTCATAGTAGGGCGTGCGCAGGCGCTTGCCGTCCCGGAACACCTTGCGAGAGGAGTGGCGAATCTGCACCGTGGGCCCGTATTCGATGAACAGGCCGGTGAGGTCGTTGGCTTCCTGCAGGGAGCCGCCGCCGTTGTTGCGCAGATCGATGATCACGCCGTCGACGTCTTCCGCAATCAGCTCATCCAGCAGGCGCTTCACGTCACGGGTGGTGGACTTGAAGTCGGGTTCACCGCGGCGCATGCCTTCGAAATCGATATAGAAGGCGGGGATGTCGATGACACCCAGTTTGAGGGTTTCATCACCTCGGGGGATTTCGATGATATCTTTCTGCGCGCTCTGCTCTTCGAGTTTGACCTTGTTGCGCACAATCGTGATGACCCGGCGCTCATCGGGAGTCTTGGCGCTGGCGGGTATCACCTGCAGCCGCACGGTGGTGCCCTTGGGGCCGCGAATCAGCTGCACAACTTCATCCAGGCGCCAGCCCACCACGTCCTCGAAGGTGCCGTCATTGTCCTGGGCCACGGCGACGATGCGGTCCGAGGGCTGCAGTTCACCCTGCTTGTCAGCGGGTCCGGCCGGCACGATGCGCGCCACCTTGGTGTACTCGTCCTGCAGTTGCAGCACAGCGCCGATCCCCTCCAGCGAGAGACTCATATTGATATTGAAGTTCTCGGACGTGCGCGGCGACAGGTAGTTGGTGTGCGGGTCGTACAGCTCTGTCAGCGCGTTGGCGTAGACCTGGAATACGTCCTGGGCGTTGTACTGGGAAATGCGCTTGAGCTGGTTGCTGTAGCGCTTCTCCAGCGTGGGGACGATTTCGTCTTCCGCCTTGCCGGCCAGCTTCAGGCTCAGCACCGCGTTCTTGAGCTGCTTGCGCCAGCGCTCTTCCGCCTCGACCGCGTTGCTGGGCCAGCCCTGCTTTTCCGGCTCCAGGGACAGGCTCTCGTCGGCGGTGAAATCCATCCCCTCGACGGTGGCCGGCAGCTCCTCGATCAGGCCTTCCAGGCGCGCTTCGATGCGGTCCTGGTAGAGATTGAAAATCTCGAAGCCGGTAGAGAGATCGCCGCTGGAAAACTGGTCGTCGAGCAGCAGGCGACGGGATTCGAACCGGTCGATATCGCGCTGGTAGAGAAAGGAGCGGGTCGGGTCGAGATCGTCGAGGTAGTTGTCCAGCAGCAGCGATGAGAGTTCGTCATCAAAGGTGCGCTTGGAGTAGTGGCGGTTCTCGAGTTTTTCCACCAGCTCGATGGCGGTCTTGGCCATGCTCGGGGTGGGGGATATGTCGGCGTCTGGTGCAGCGGGGACCGCTTGCACGGCAGAGGCGGCGACCATCGCCAGCGTGAGTGTCAGGGTCAGGATTGGCGCTGAGAGCCGCGCCGAAAAGCGATGACTGGTCAAGGGTACTCTCACGTCTGTAGCGGCCTTATAGTGTAGCAGTATTGGTCGTGGGATTAGAAAGGTCCCGTTACCTAAAGTTCAACAGGATAGACAGGTTTGATACGGCCGGAATGTCGCACTGGGTCTTTGGCTACGGATCGCTGATTTACAAGGTGGATTTCCCCTATATCGCCCGGGAACCGGCGCATATCAGGGGCTGGGAACGCCGCTTCTGGCAGGGCTCCCACGACCATCGCGGCACCCCGGACGCGCCGGGGCGGGTGGTGACACTGGTCGAATCCGGCCAAACACCCTGCCACGGCATGGCCTACTGCATCACCGAGGATGTGTTCGAGCACCTCGATTTCCGTGAAAAGAACGGCTACCGGCGGGTCGATACCCCCATGACCCTCGAGGATGGGCGCGAGGTGCCGGCCACGGTGTATATCGCCGATGAGGGCAATCACGCCTTCCTGGGGCCCGACTCGCTGGACAATATGGCCGCCCATATCGCGCGCAGCCATGGCCCCAGCGGCAGTAATCGCGAGTATCTGCTGACCCTGGCGGCGGCACTGCGGGAGCTCGGGGTGCACGACGAGCACGTCTTCGCCCTGGAGGAACTGCTCTTACCGGCCTGACGGCCTGGGCTGAAGGCTCTCTATCGGCCTGACGGCCTGGGCTGAGGGCTCTTTTCCGGCCTGACGGCCTAGAGCGTCGGGGTGTCTCCCTCGCGGCTGTCCGGGTCGAAGTTGTAGACGCCGATTTCGAAGCCTTCGGGAATATCTTCCTGCACCGCGAGGATGCGCCGGTAGAGGTTGCCGTGAGCGCTGCCCAGCAGCGCATCCCGGATCATGTTGTCCTCGTCGCAGCTCTCCGCGGCACGCAGCAGGCGCCCGAAACTGTGTTCGAAATTGGTGGTATGCCGGGTGCGGATTTCCGTGCCGTAAAACAGCTTGAAGCAGTACTGCCGCGTGGCGAGTGTGCTGGTTCTCAGCAGTTCCCGGGAGAAGGCCTCCGGATCGTCGCGTCCCACCACCGACCACAGGTCCGCCAGGCGCTCTTGCGGAGGTTTCTCCTCATTGCGGTCGGCCATCTGGCTGGACAGATAGAGCAGGGCGACGACGTAACCGAGCTGGGTGCGCACCAGTTCGGCGAGCTTGAGGAAGGATTCGCGGCGCTGGTGCATCTCGGCCCGGGCGGTGGCTTCCGCCTGGACCGTGGCCTGTTCGGCGGAGCGCTGGATCTCGACGAACTGCATTTTCATCGCCTCGGTGTTCTGGCGCAGCTCTTTTTTCTGCAGGAAGTAGCCGATCACCAGCCAGAGAAAGGCCAGCGGGGCGAAGGCGCCCTCGAGGAAGCTGCCCATGCGCTCCACCTGCAGCTTCACGAACGCCGACCAACCCACCTCCGCGTTGATGTAGAGGCCCATCAGGATCAGGTAGAGGAAGGTGACCGCCAGTCCGCCCAGGACTCGCCAGTCCTGGTCGTAGGGCGAGCGATAGCCCGGGGGCGCCATCTTCGGCAGCCCTGCGCTGTCGATGATCACGTTGGGCGTTTCTTCCGCCTCAGCGTCGTCCTGGCCTGGGGTTTCGTCGGTCATGGAACCGCATGATAAGCCACACGCCCGGCGCTTTCATCTGCAGCGCGACGAGTGGGACAGAAGCGCTGAACGGTGAAACCCCGCGTACATTCTGTTGTAACCTACGCAGGCAGTAACCCACGCAGGAGAAACCCATGCCCACCGTTCTTGTCACCGGCGCCAACCGAGGACTCGGTCTCGAGTTCATCAAGCAGTACTCGGAGGCGGGCTGGGAGGTGATCGGTACCTGCCGGGACCTGGGCAGCGCCGTCGAGGCCAGCGGCCTGGCCGACGTAATCCCGAACATCGAGCTCTACCCCCTGGAAGTGACCGACACTGCCAGTATCAGTGCCCTGGCGGATGGACTGCGGGGTAAGCCCATAGACCTGCTATTGCTCAACGCCGGGGTCATGGGCACGGCGAGCTCAAACCTGGGTGAACTGGACCAGGAGAATTTCCTGCACAGTATGAGCGTCAACACGGTCACGCCGGCGCTGATGATCCAGGCCTTTCGCGAACACGTGGTGGCCAGCGAGAAAAAACTCATCGTCGGGATGAGCAGCATCCTCGGCAGCATCGCCGGCAACTCAGACGGCGGCCTGTACAGCTACCGGGCCTCCAAGGCGGGCCTCAACGCGGTGCTGAAATCCGCCTGCAACGACCTGCGCGCGGACGGCGTGACCGTTGTGGCCATGCACCCGGGCTGGGTGCAGACCGATATGGGCGGCGAGGGCGCGACCATCACCACCGGTGTCTCCATCAACGGCATGCGCAAGGTGATCGACGGACTCGGCGCTGAGGACAGCGGCCGTTTCCTGGTTTACGACGGCAGCGAGCTGCCCTGGTAGTCAGAACGCGACAATCGTCCGGGTTTCAATACTTTCTCGCGGCGGCGCGTCGGCGCCGGCCTCGGGATTCCTGAACGCCGTGTGGATGGACCGGCGTGCGCGGCCGTCGAGCGCCGAGTCAAAGCACTTGATCAGCAGGGCCTCATCGCGCTCCATTTCCGGGTAGTAGTACCAGCGGTGCGCGGGGTTCCAGCACACCAGTTCCAGTTCCCCGATACGGTCCTCGGCGCGGCGTTCGCTGGCGACCAGGTCACCATCGGCGATGGAGCTGGCATCACAGCAGGCCAGCGGCGTGGTGAGCACGGGCCCCGCCACCGAGCGCCACACATTGATGATTGCGTAGCGGCCGGCAATCCACTCCTCCGCCTGTTCAGCTTCCAGCAGGTCGCGCACCCGCTTTTCCGCCGAGGCGTCGGTATAGTCGTTGTGAATGATCGTCGCCGGCTCTCGCGTGGTCTTTTCCCCGCGTACCGAGGCGGAGTCCGAGCGCAGGGTGTGATCGAAGATATGGATGTCCCGCCCCCCGGTCGCGCGCAGCACCAGGTTGCGCACCTCAGCCTCGTAAGTGCTCTGCCACAGCGCTCTATCCGCGTAGAAATCGGTCACCCGGGTCGGGTGGGGTCGCAGGATGAATCCCTGGGTATCAAGCGTCGCCTCGATCTGCCGGGCGTCATGTACCTCAACTTCGCGCTCATCAAACTCGGCGCTGACCTTGAGCGCGGCGCCGGCGCCGCCGATTGAGGCGTAGTACACCGGTCGCTCGCCCGTGTAGACGAGATACTGGAGGCGGGTCTTCACTGGCATGCGTGCTCCTTACGGGTGCTCGACGAAGGCGCAAAAAAAAGGGGATGGATACATCCCCTTATTCTCAAAAATGCGCGTTGCTATGGCAATGTCTGCATGGCGCTGTCGAACTTCTGCTTCGCCGTGACCACGATATCCGGGACCGCGGTTCCCTCGCCCGCCGGCACGATGCGAGGGTGGTAGGCAAGGATGCGAGCGAGCGGCTCGTACTGCTCCGGTGTCATGTCCAGCACGTACAGGTGCTGCCCGGCCTTGAGTTCCGCTTCGAAGTGCACGAACTCGTTGTGCGGCACCTGGATGCCGAAAAGCCCGCCCTCCCAGGTGCAGAACCCAAGCACTACAATCGCCAGGAAGATGAACGGTACCCAGCCCACGGTGGCGGCGACGCCGCTGACATAGGCGACGCCCAGGACCAGGCCGGCGCCGAGCATGCCGATTACGGCCCCGACTTCGGTGCCGCGCACCACGTCCTTGCGCAGCACCGCCTCCATGGGGACAAGGTGTTTGCGCAGCGCCACGCCGGCGTCATCCCGGCTGACCACGTGCATCTGGGGGTTGGAAAAACCGGCATCGCGCAGGTCTGCATCGAAGCCGTCGAGATCGTCAAGGTTATCCGCCAGGAAATAGCGTCGTTTCATGTTGCGCGCCTCCCTGCAGCCAGTCAGATCGGCTGCTCTGTATTTGCTACGGCGTTAGACAGAGTATGGGTCGGTATTTCTGCAAGCACGCAATAACGATTGGGAGAAAGGGGAGCTGTTTATATAGGTTTCGGGAATTAACCCCGCAGCAGGTCCCGCGCCACCACCCATTTGTGGATTTCCGTCGGGCCATCGTAGATGCGCATCAGCCTGACCTCGTTGGCCATCTGCTGCAGGGGCAGTTCCTTGGTCATGCCCATGGCGCCGTGGGCCTGCATGACGCGATCGACCACGGTCCAGGCCATCTCGGTGGCGTGGGCCTTGAGGCGCGATATCTCCCGGCGCACGGATTCCCCGCGATCCAGCTTCCAGGCGGTGTGGTAGGCCATGAGGCGCGCGGCGTGAATGTCGGTATCCGCCTCCGCAATCCAGTTCTGGATGGTCTGCTTGTCCGCCAGCGCGGAGCCAAAGGTCTCCCGCTGCGGCGCGTATTCCAGCAGCATGGCCAGGGCCCGCTGGGCGATGCCGATACACCAGGTGGCCATTTCCAGGCGGCGTGTGGACAGCCGCAGCTGCATGGGTGCAAATCCCTGCCCCTCCTCGCCGAGCAGGGCGTCGGCCGGCAGCCGGCAGTCGTCGAGTTCCAGTTCGAAGGTGGCGTTGCCGCCCAGCATCGGGATGTCCCGGGCCACCTTGAGGCCGTCGCTACCGTTCTCGACCAGGAAGGCGGAGATACCGCCGCGGGCGCCTTTTGCTTTGTCGGTGACCGCCATGGTGATGAAATGATCTGCCTTGTCCGCTTTGCTGATCCAGATCTTGCGGCCGTTGAGCACCCAGTCGTTGCCGTCTCGCACGGCGCTGGTCCGCATGGCGGCCGGGTCGCTGCCGGCACCGGGTTCGGAAATGGCGATGGCCGAGATGGTCTCGCCGCGAACATAGGGCTCCAGGTAGCGTGTGCGCTGCTCATCATTCACCGTGGCGTCCAGCATGCGCAGGTTGGGGGAGTCCGGCGGCAGCACATAGGGCACCATGCTGCTGCCGATGGCCTCGTTTACACCCACCAGGGCTACCGCGGGCAGGTCCATGCCGCCCATGGATTCCGGCGCGTCCAGGCCCCAAAGTCCCAGCTCCCGGGAAACCGCATCCAGCTGTGCCCGCTCTTCGGCGGTGATATGCGCGCCTTCGCCGCGGGCTTCGCGTTCGAGGACCGCGGGCTCCAGCGGCAGCAGGTGTTCTTCCACGAAGCGCGCCACCAGGTCGCGCAGCATGCGGAATTCCTCGGGCAGCTCAAAGTCCATGTCGACGTTCTCCCAGTATCACACTGACGCGGTAGAAGAGGGCGCCGCTGACCACCACACCCAGGCACAGCCAGGCTTCCAGCGGGCGCTGCAGCACAGTATAGAGAAGCGTCCAGCCGGTAATCAGCAGGAACACCAGCGGCGGCAGGGGGAACCACGTGATTCTGTAGGGTCTCGGTAAGTCCGGCTGCCGCCAGCGCAGGACGAAAACCCCCAGCACAGCGAAAAATGTGTTGAGAGCCATCGTGGCGCCGGCGAACACGAGGATGCTCTCGAAAGACGAGGTCCACAGGAACACCAGGCTGATACCGCCCTGCAGGGCAATGGCTCGCACCGGAACGCCGTCGCGGTTGACCGCCCCAAGCTCCCGGAACAGCGGGTAATCCTCGCCGATGGCGTGCCACACCCTTGGGCCGGCGAGAATCATGGCGCTGACCGTGGAGATCAGCAACAAAGCCAGCAGGCTGCCCATAATGTCCGCGCCCGCCTCACCGAAGGCATACTGGGCCGCCACGTAGCCGATTTCGACCTTGCCCCGCATGGCGTCGGCCGGGGCTACCTCCAGGAATACATAGTTCAGCATCAGGTAGGCCAGCGCCACCAGGCCGGTGCTGGCAAACAGCACCACCGGCAGGTAGCGCTGGGGGGATTCCAGCTCGCCGCTAATATAGGTGGCGGCATTCCAGCCGGAAAACGCGTAGTTCACGTAAATCAGTGAGACGGCGAAAGCGCCTCCCATCAGCAGTGCCCCGTCCCCGGCCTGGGGGGAGAAGGCAATGGGCTCCGGGTTGTCGCCATACCAGAGCGCCAGCCCGGCAAATCCCAGGATCAGGACAATCTTGAGCACCGTGAGCAGCCGCTGGGTGCCGCCCGACTGGCGGTGACTGGTGCAGTGAATCACGGTGAGGACGACGATCACGCCCGTGGCGAGCCAGATTGCCGACATGAACGGCAGCACCGAGGCCAGGTAGCTGCCGAAGGTCAGTGCCGCCAGTGCGGTGGGCGCCGCGAATCCCACGGTGGCAGACACCCAGCCGGATATAAAGCCCGCCACGGGATGATAGATATTGGTGAGGAAATTGTATTCGCCCCCCGAGCGCGGCAGGGCAGCGCCCAGTTCCGCGTAGGACAGTGCGCCGCAAAGGGCGGCGAGGCCGCCCACCGCCCACAGCATCAGCAGGACGAACCCGGAGTCCAATTCCACCAGCTGGAAGCCCAGGCTGGTGAACACACCGGTTCCGATCATGTTGGCGACCACCACGGCGGCCGCTGTACTGGGCTTGAATTTGCTCAAATAGACGTGCTCAAGCTTTTGTTTTTATTGGAAAAGCATGCTCTGGAAGCTGCGCATGGCGGCATCGTCCGCCGATCGGCTTACGACGTAGCCGACGTGATCGCCATTGGCGGCCGCGGGGGAGATTTCGATGCTCCACAATCCCTTGATCTGGTTCGGCACCATGGAATAGCGGATATCCGTGATGCGATAGGGGTTGCCCGGCTCTACCGCCAGGTAATCATTGGAGAACCAGCGGAAGCGCTCGATATCCAGTGCCTGCTGGCTGCCGGGCACCAGCCAGGGAAAATCCCTGGCGACATCCAGTTTCGGCACCGAGTCCCCGGGATAGACCCGGATGCTGGAGCCGGCGCGCACGGCGTCGACGTGATAGTGGTCTTCGGTCTCGTAGACCACCTTCCACAGCACGATGTTGGCGAAGCTGGGCTTGGCTTCCAGGCGAATCGGTTCGTGGCCGCGCTCCCGGGCCAGTTCCCAGCCCGCGGCCTCGGCGCGATCCCGCTGCAGCATACCCATGCCGGGGTAGGCGATGGCCCACACAAGGGCGATCCGTGCCAGCGCAGCGCGCCGCTGCCAGGTCCCGATACCCACCAGCAGCAGAATGGGTACGGTAAACAGCGGGTCGACTACTGACACCGTATTCCAGGCAAAGCGCTGGTCGGAAAATGGCCACAGCAGCTGGGTGCCGTAGGTGGTACAGGCATCCAGCAGGGCATGGGTTCCGTAGCCCAGGGTGCAATACAGGACGCTGGTCCTGAGGGGCATGCCGTAGCGGGCCGCAAACAGCCGGTGCAGCAGCCAGCCACAGATGAAGCCGCCCACCGGGACGAAAAACAGCGAATGGGTGAACTGACGGTGGTATTCCAGGAACAGCAGCGGGTCTTCGGGTGAACGAATCAGCACGTCGAGGTCCGGCGCCATCCCTGCCAGAAAGCCCAGCAGGCAGGCGAGCCGCGCCTGGCTCCGCGGCGCGATGCTCTTGGGTGCGGCGGCGCCAAGGACGCCCTGGCTAAGCGGGTCCATCAGTCCTGACAGTGGTCATGGGTATCTCTGAACATCGAAAGGCCTGCAAGTGTACACAGAACCGCCCGTGCAAACACGCGGCGGCTGGATGGGGGTTGCGAGACTAAACCTCTGGCTTGCGGCGCATGCTCTTGGTTTGCCCGCGGCGGGTCTTGGCATCCATCCGCCGCTGCCTGGCGGCTTTGCCGGGCCGCGTCGGCTTGCGGGTTTTGCGCTTCACCGTTGCCTTGAGAACCAGCTCTCGCAGTCGCTCCAGTGCCTCGGCACGGTTTTTGTCCTGGCTGCGGTAGCGCTGGGCCTTGATGACGATGGTGCCTTCCCGGTTGATACGCTGGTCGCGGGTCGCGAGCAGCCTGTCCTTGACCTCGTCCGGCAGCGAGGAACGGCGAACGTTAAAGCGCAGGTGGATCGCCGTCGATACCTTGTTGACGTTCTGGCCACCGGCCCCCTGGGCGCGGACGGCGGAGAACTCGATCTCGTCCTCCGGGATGAGAATGTGGTCAGAAACTCGTAACACGGCGTATATAGTCCAACAAAACCGCGACATGGTACACAAAACCCGCCAGATTCACGCCCTGTCGGCAGACAAGGCCAGGCGATATCGGTAACATCCGCGCTCAACACTTGGTGCAAATCCCTTATGACCCGGCTCAGAATTTCACTCGTTCTCGCTCTGGCAGCACTGTCAGGGGGCTGTGCGTCCACTCGGCAGGCCGAACAGGCGGCCGCAGTCGAGAACATCGGGCCTACCACCTGCGATTCCTTCTTCGTTTACACCATGTGCATGACCGATCGCGCCAGCGACGGTGATGTGGACTTTGTCTACTTCGCAGACGACCTCCAGATCTTCATGTACCGTCCCGGCGAAACCCTTCCCACCGACATGCCGGTGCACCGCTGTGCACGCCCCATCTACGACCCGCTGCAGGGCTATGGCAACGCATTGATGTACGAAGAGCTGTCCCTGCTGGAAGAGATGGACGTCAAGCGCAAGATGCTGCTTGAGTTCATGGCCGCCAAGGAAGAAGTTGACGACTGCTACGGCGGCGACAGCGCCACCGGCCAGGCGGAAGGCGCTGCTGATGAAGAGTTCGTCAGCGAAGACTTCGACTGGGGCGAGGACTGACCCCAACTCTCCCGCTCTGCGAAGGCAGGGCTAGCTCACTGCAACACTCTTTCTCTCGGCAGTCGACCGCTGTCACAGATTTGCGTTTGTACCTACAAATACAGGGGTTTTCTTCGACACCTCCCCAGTGCTGACCTAGCTTGAACAGTGTTGGCCGGTATCGATGTAAAAGAGCCACAGACTCTCTCTCCGACCGGGAGCGCGGTACCGGCCCGGTTAAGTTGAAATAACACAAATGGGGAGAACCTTATGTTCGGGAAAACACCACGCCCAGGCGGGCGGCGGTCCAGACTGCCGTTTGCCGCGTCACTTCTTGCAGCGCTCTCAGTGTCGACGACCGCATTGGCCGCCGACCGCAGCAGCCTGGGCAATGACTTCAGCAACGTACCACAGCGATTGATCATTCAGTTCGATACCGAGAACGGCCGCAACTGGGCTAACGAGGCCCGCGTGCTGTCGCTGTTCAGCGGCCGCGACCTGGCCTATGTGCGAAAGCTTGGCGTTGAACGACGCCACGTTTTCAAACTGGCGAGCCGCGCCGACCGACCCAGGCTCCAGGCCTTGCTCCAGCGGCTGCAGGGCAGGATGGGCATTGTGTCGGTGGAGGAGGACGTGTTGATGCAGCCGCATTTCACGCCCAATGACTCTGCCTATGGAGACCAGTGGCACTACTTCGAGGCCACCGGTGGCATCAACGCGCCGGCTGCCTGGGACCAGCAGACAGGCGGCGGCGCAGTCGTTGCGGTTATCGACACTGGTTATGTCTACCACTCGGACCTGGATGCGAACATGCTGCCGGGATATGACTTCATCAGCGACGCCACCGTTGCCAACGACGGCGGTG
The DNA here is from genome assembly GCA_965601975.1 of Halieaceae bacterium. GTDB lineage: Bacteria > Pseudomonadota > Gammaproteobacteria > Pseudomonadales > Halieaceae > JANQIO01. Next base: position 2,383,126 of record OZ271856.1, on the reverse strand, counting down.
GCCGCGATGCCGATGCCAGTGACCCGGGCGACTGGATGGAGCCCTGGGATTGTGGTTTCTTCAATCCCCCCAGCTTCATCGGCAGCAGCTGGCACGGCACCCACGTCGCGGGGACTGTGGCAGCGGTCACCAATAACAGCAGCGGTGTGAGCGGTGTTGCCTTCGATGCCAAGGTCGTGCCGGTGCGTGCCCTCGGCAAGTGTGGCGGTTTCTTGTCTGACATCGCCGATGCTGTCGTGTGGGCCTCGGGTGGTTCAGTGGCGGGCGCGCCCGCCAATCCCAACCCGGCCCAGGTGATCAATATGAGCCTTGGCGGCAGTGGCGCCTGCGACAGCACCTACCAGGCGGCAATCAACGCTGCCCGGGCGAACGGTGCGACGGTCGTGGTCTCCGCGGGCAACAGCAATGACAATGCCGCCAACTATCGGCCGGCGAGCTGTGCGGGGGTTGTTTCCGTGGCGTCGAATGACCGGCAGGGCAATCGCGCGTCGTACTCGAACTATGGCGCTACCGTGGACGTGGCTGCACCGGGAGGTGAAACCGCCCAGGTGGCAGCCAACGGTGTTCTCTCCACACTGAACGCCGGCGATCGTTCACCGGGCGCCGAGGCCTATGCCTACTACCAGGGCACCAGTATGGCGGCGCCCCATGTGGCCGGCGCGGCGGCACTGATGTATGCCAGCAACCCCAGCCTGACGCCGGACCAGGTCGAGCAGGCCTTGAAGGACACTGCGCGGCCGCTGCCGGGCAGCTGTTCGGGCGGATGTGGCGCAGGCATCATTGACGCCAATGCCGCTGTGGCAGCCGTCAGCGGCGGACCGGTCAACCAGCGTCCCAGTTCGGATTTCAGCTTCACTACCAATCTGTTGACGGCGGACTTTACCGACGCCAGCTCCGATCCTGACGGCACCCTGGTGAGCTGGAGCTGGGACTTCGGTGATGGCAATGGATCCACCTTGCAAAGCCCCGTACACAGCTACGCTGCGAACGGGGACTACACGGTGACGCTCACGGTCACGGATGACGGCGGCGCCACGGACGCCAGCTCGCAGCTGGTCACCGTCAACGACGGCAGCGGCCCGACCAGTGACGGCTATACCGAGCAGAACCTGTCGGCCAGCCGTCGCAACTGGGTACGGCGCACGCTGGAAGTCCCGGCGGGAGCCTCGCAGGTACAGTTCAGTATCAGTGGGGGTTCCGGTGATGCGGATCTGTACATCCGCTACGGCAGCCAGCCGACCACCAGCAGCTATAACTGCCGACCCTATCTCAACGGCAACAACGAGACCTGCACCTTCAGCAACCCGCCCGAGGGCACCTGGCACATCGGTATTCGTGCCTACAGGAGCTTCTCAGGGGTAACGCTCGACGCTTACTGGAACCAGTGAGCAGCTCCACGCGGGCACAAAAAAAGCAGGGCGGCTATGCCGCCCTGCTTTTTTATTGTGGGGCCTGCTACTCCCAGTCGTAGCCGGCGACAGACTGCTCGGCTTCTTCAGGCATGGGGCAGGGGATGTACCCTTCAGACTGGCGCTGTTCGCTCTGGCTCAGTTCGCGGGCCTCTTTCTGCAGCGTCAGCTTCATCCGCTCACCATCGACCAGCATCACCGGGAACTCACGGGGCGGGGAGCTCTCGAGTTCCACCACGTATTGCCCCTCGGGCAGCAGGATCGGCTTGTCGGAACCGAGCACGCCGGAGGCAACCAGTCGAATTCCGTCGTAGACCTTGTAGGGCGTGCCGACGGTGCTGGCGAGCGCGTCTTTCAACTCATCGGAGCTGCCCGCCAGGAAGAACTGCCCTTCACCGGCCTGGGCAATGGCGTCAAGGCTGGCGGTGTCTTCGTCCTCGGCGCTACCCATGCCGAAGCCGATCACGTGGATGGGAATGCCCATCTCGCGCAGGGCGCCCGCTTCCGTGACCGGGTCTCCGCCGCAGCTCTCGATGCCGTCGGTGACCAGCACAAGGGCTTTCTCACCTTCGATCCCCTCGAAGTCGCGACCGGCCTGGTTCAGTGCATAGGCCAGCGGGGTTTGGCCGGTGGGCCGCAATCCCTGGATCGCCTGCTTGATCTGTTCGCGGTTGTCATCGCCAAACTCCACCAGTAACTCGGAGTCGTTACAGTCTTTGAGCTCGCTGTTGCTGTTGCTGCCATAGGCCCTCAGCGCCATGTAGGAATCGGTGTTGAGGCCCTGGGAGACGTCGAGCAGGGTTTGCTTGGCGACTGTCATCTTGGGCTCACCCTCCATGCGGCCCCACATGCTGCGGGACGCATCGATAACGATTTCCACCGCCCGATCCTCGATGGAAGAGGCCGGCAGGCCGTTGCGGAAAGCCGTAAGTTCCAACGCCGCGCAGTTCGGCGGCCCGGAATTCACCATGATCTCGCTGGTGGCGGTGCTGCCGTCGAGGCCGGTGGCGACGGCCGTGATGCGGTTTTCGCCGGGCTTCAGGGTCACATCCGCCAGGAAATTACCGCCGGCCAGACGCGCCGGCACCGGCGCCTCCCCATTGACCTGCACGGCAACGGCGTCGACTCCGGTGGTGCGCAGGTTTAGGAAGGCGTCCGGCAGCATCGCCGGGTCAGTGACCTGGACAAAGCTGCCGCCGGTGCCACGGGCGATTTCCCTCAGAATTTCGGCGCCGTCTTCATCGTCTCCCAGCAGCAGGGTGTGTACGGCAACGCCTTGCTGGCGTGCATTTTCCATGGCCTTCCTGGCCTTGCGCTTGCTGGACTTGCCGTCGGTAAACAGCATGATGACGCGGGTGGAATCGGGGCGGGCGTTTGCATCCAGTTCTACCAGGGCCGCTTCCACACCGTCGGCGATATCGGTGCCGCCATCCCGCTTGAGGCTCTTGAGCCCGCCGATCGCCTCAGCGCGGTCGGTGGTCATGGGCTGCAGCAGGTCGGCGCTGAAAGAAAAGCTGACAACGCCGATCTGGATGTCGCTCTTGGGAGAGAAGTTCTCGATCAGGTTCACGGCACCCGCGGACAGGAAGTTCTGCGGGTCCGTGCGGCGCAGGCTCTTCGAGCTGTCGAGGACAAACACCAGGTCCAGGTGGCGAATGCCGCCAAAACTGGAGGCGCCGCCTTCGACGGTGACGGTCCGGTTGTCGCCCGTGATGAGCGCGTTGGCGGCGGGAGACAGGATCTCCACCTTGAGTTCGGCGCTGATTGCGGGGCTGTAGCTTTCCGGCTCGTAGGTTTCCGCAGCGCTGGATACGGTCGCTTGCAGTAATCCGGCCAGTGCCAGGCAAGTCGCGATACGCATGGTTTTTCTCCCGGTTGGGGGTCGGTAACTCGCAGCAAATTAAAAACCGGGTAGGGGCGCAAGCGGGGATCGGGGGATTTGGTACCCAGATCACCATTTTTTGCTTGAAAAACCGCTATTTAGCCAACTATTACCAAGTCGCGATGAGGCCGGGGAGCGTACGACCGGGCGGGTGCAGCAACAGAATCTCGGACGTAATTCGGGATCGCCTGGGTATCCCTGACAGGGGCCTCTTGTTACTCGCCCGGGTTCTATACTGTTCGAGACTTGTTGCCTGTCCCTGATGGGATCGAAGGGAAGGGGGGAATTGAGGGTGAAGTATGTAGTCGTTCTACTGGGCGCAGCGCTGGCACTGCTGTCCTCCTCAGCCATGGCTGCGGAGCGCGAATTCTCGCTCATTCTCGCTGGCAAAGAGGCGGGAGCGATGAGCTTCGATCGCAAAGGCCGATCGGAAGTGACCATGACCTTCGCATTCAATGATCGTGGGCGTGGGCCTGATGTCCGCGCCACCTATCAGCTCAACAGTGAAGGCATTCCAATCAGGATCAGTATTGGCGGCGTGGACTACCTGAAGGCGCCGGTCGATGAATCCCTGGAGGCGTCCGGCGGGGAATTTCGCTGGAAGAGCTCTGTCGACAGCGGAAGCTCTGTGACTGCGGGCTTCTACAACAGTCTGGATGGCCCTCCCGGGGAGCTGGCCCTGCTCGCACAGGCGCTATTGGGTGCCAAAGATGGGCGCGTACCCCTGTTACCGGTGGGCGAGGCAGGCATTGCACAGGTCGACAGCCTGAATGCAGGGGGGCAGACCCTCAAGCTCTATGAAATCACCGGTCTCAGCTTTGAGCCTGCCCATGTCTGGCTGACGCAGGACAATGAGCTTTTCGCAATGGTGTCCGGCTGGTTCACGCTGATTGAAGCAGACAATGCAGAGCTGGCGCCGCAGCTCAATGAGCGCCAGGACGCGCGCAGGGAAGGGTACTTCCGCGAAATTTCCGTAAAGGCGGCCACGCGGCCCGAACGTCCGGTACTGATCGATGATGTGCTCATCTTCGATGTGGCCGCGGGTCAGGTTGTCCCGGGCAAGAACGCCCTGCTGGTGGAAGGGGACGCTATCCGCGCCCTGTTGGGGCCGAGGGATCGGCGCCCAAAGGACGTATACCGTGTTGAAGGCAAGGGCAGGATGCTGCTGCCGGGCCTATGGGACATGCACACCCATGTCGATCTTGCGCATGGCCCCCTGCATCTCGCAGCGGGCATTACCACCGTCCGCGACCTGGCCAATGACCACGACCAGCTGGAGCAGGCCATCGCCGCATTCGACAGCGGTGCGGCCCCCGGCCCCCATATCTTCCGGGCGGGGATTATCGACGGTACGGGTCCCTTTGCCGGGCCTACGAAAGCACTGATTGATGACCAGGCCGAAGCGGAAAAGTGGCTCGAGTTCTACGCGGAGAACGGCTACCAGCAGGTCAAGATCTACAGCTCGGTATCGCCGGAACTGGTGCCGGACATGGCCAGGCGAGCACACGAGCTGGGACTGCGCGTCAGCGGGCATGTTCCCGCTGGCATGTGGGCAGAGGATGCTGTGCGGGCGGGATTCGACGAGATCCAGCACATCAACATGGTGTTTCTCAACTTCTACAAGGACATCGTGGAGACGCGGAACCCCGACCGGTTCATCAAGGTCGGCGAGCGCGGCGCGGACCTGGACACATCCTCAGGCTCGTTCCAGGCCTTTGTGCGCCTGTTGCTGGATAACGATACCGTGGTCGATCCGACAGTGGCCGTCTTCATGAACTTGCTGGCGCATAAGCCGGGCGAACTGGCGCCGGCATTGATGACCGCTGAAGGGCGGCTGCCCCCGCAGATCCTGCGCGCAAACCGCAAGGGGGGGTTGCCGGTGCCAGGCGGGTGGGAGGAACGCTACCAGGCCTCTGCGGCCAATATGCTGAAGGTCATCAAGGCGCTGCACGACGCCGGCGTCCCCCTGGTAGCGGGTACCGATAACATTCCCGGCTTTACCTACCAGGCGGAACTCAACTACTACGGAGAGGCGGGGATTCCGCCGGCGGATATTCTTCGTCTCGCCACCCTGGGAAGCGCCGAGGTTATGGGTGTCGATGATGTCGTCGGCCGTATTGCGCCCGGGCAGCGGGCCGACCTGATCCTGGTAGACGGCAGGCCTGACCAGGACATTGCCGACATCCAGAACGTGAGCTGGGTAATGAAGTCGGGGACGGTGATGGATCCCGCGGCCCTCTATCGGGCCATGTCCGTGGTTCCTGTGAAGTAGGGGCGCCGTCCTATAGAAGACCAGGCACACGAAACACAGCCTGATCACATATTTAACATAATATATATTATGCGCATATTTGTCTCAGGCCCGGGTCTGTCAGGGTGCCCTGACTTGATCATATTCAGTTTTGGTGGAAACTTATTCATCCAACTGGAAACCGTATTCAAAAGACTGGAAACATGCGTACTGCCGCATAAATACCATGTGCAGTTATTCTCTCCGCCAATGGCGCCCGGATGCAGATTACGCTTTCGAAGCCACCAAAACCCATCGGCGAGGCGGTTGCACCACCCCACCGATGGGTACGGAACTACTTCTGCTGGCGAATCACCTCGTTGATATTGATATTCGCCGGGTTAAGGCTGGATGATGCCTGCGACGGGTAGTCCTCGAAGGTCGCGAGGAATTCATTGATTTTCTCCGCGATCGGTACGAACAGCCACATATTGTCAGCGTGCCAGCGCATGTAGGACAAGGCTTCCTCGTTAGCAGTCTCGAATGGGTCAGCGCGCAGGTTGGTAATGATGGGCCAGTTGGGCGTCTCACGCTGGGTTTCCATGATGCCGCCTTCCATTTTCGCAAAGGTTCCCTTCATATCACCCCAGCGCACCGCATTCAGCTCGCCATTAGCTGTGAAGTAGAAGATCGTGTCCCGCGGCGAGGAATCCACTTCACCGGTCAGGTACGGCACCAGGTTGTGACCATCGAGATGAACCTTGAAGCGCTTACCGTTTGCCCGGAAGCCCTTCTTCATTTTTTCCACCAGCTCAGTTTCACCCACCGCGGCAGCGAAGGTCGGCATCCAGTCCTCGTGGGATACGATCCCGTTGAACTTCGATCCCGCCTTGACTTTCCCGGGCCAGCGGACCAGCAGCGGCACCCTGAACCCGCCCTCATTGGTTGTACCCTTTTCTCCCTTGAACGGTGAGTTGCCTCCATCCGGCCAGCTGAACTTCTCGGCACCGTTGTCAGTCGAGTACATCACGATCGTGTTGTCGGCAATGCCGAGTTCATCGAGCTTGTCCAACAGCAGGCCAACCTGGTCGTCGTGTTCGAGCATCGCATCGGCATACAACCCGACGCCGCTGCGGCCACTGGCTTCCGGCTTCAGCCGCGTCCATACATGCGTACGGGTGGAGTTGTGCCAGATGAAGAAAGGCCGCTTCTGTGCGTGTGCACGGTCCACGAAATTCAGCGAGCCGGCGAGGAATTCCTCATCGGCGGTCTCCATGCGCTTGCGCGTCATGGGACCTGTGTCCTGAATCTCCCCGTCGGCAGATGATTTCATGACACCCCGCGGGCCATACCTGGCCCTGAACTCCGGGTCTTTCGGATAATAGTAGGTCTCCGGTTCTTCCTCAGCATTGAGGTGGTAAAGGTTACCGAAGAACTCATCGAACCCATGGTTGGTCGGCAGGTGTTCGTCCCGGTCGCCGAAGTGATTCTTGCCGTACTGGGCCGTCATGTAGCCCTTGTCCTTCAGCACATCAGCGATTGTGGGTGTCCAGTCAGGTATGCCGTGAGGAGATCCGGGCATACCGATAGTCAACATCCCGGTACGGGCCGGGTGCTGGCCCATCATGAAGGCAGCGCGCCCGGCGGTGCAGCTTTGTTGGCCGTAATTGTCGGTAAACAGGGCCCCCTCGTTCGCGATGCGATCTATGTTCGGCGTCTGGTAGCCTGCCATCCCCTGGTTGTAGACACTCAGGTTCCAATAGCCGATGTCGTCACCCCAGATAACAAGAATGTTCGGGCGTTCCTTGTCTGTGGTAGCCAAAGCCCCGCAAGAGAAAACAAAGGCATACAAAAGTGCCAGCGCTCGCTTTGGAATAGTGCTCATAACTGGTTCTCCAATCTCAATGGTTTGAACTCGACGCAACCTGAAAATCACGCACTAGATCTTTTCGATGTCCGGCAATTCCCAACTACCGTCGAAGTAGGGCCTCATGGGCCCATAGAGCCGGAAAAGGGTAAACCAGCCTTCGCCTGGAAGGGTGCGCAGGTAATTGGATTTAGGAGCGCCTTTTGGCAGGTCAGGGCCGAAGTAGAAGGTGGCACTGCCATCATCGTTGTAAGTGACTTGGTCCATGGAGTTGATCGACGGGAAGGGTTGCCCGTTGTCGACACCAGATGCGCTGAAGGCATTGTAGACCGAGACAGACCAGAATATCTTCGCTGGCACCCCGGATGGGATTTCAAGTTTGTAAGTATTGGAACCGTTCAGGAAGTTTCCGTCCGAATCTCTCATGGCCAGTGGGTACTTTGCCCCCATGTCGATCAAAGGGTCGACCATCGCCGGGCTCGATGAGTAGGCGATGTGGAAGAACGCGGCACGTGAATTGAGATCGAGGAAGTTCTCTGCCATGTGGTCCACGTGCTGGCGGATCCAAGGCTGCTCCCATTGCTTGCCCTTCCAGATGTATTTGGCGTCATCCCGAGACGCATACCGGTTTGCCCGGGACATGTTGTACCCGGCAATAGAAGCCTTCCGCATTATGTTCTTCATCCGGTCACTCGGTGCGAACGGCTTGCCCTTCTCGATGCCAATCCCCTGGAGCATACCCAGGTAGGCCTTGTCTTCCTCCTGGACATACTCGTAGTTCACGTAGTCGGCGAGGTTTTCGAAATAGCGATAAGGGTCGTCGCCAACAGTGATGTTGGGGATGAGCATTTGCGCGTTGGCGTGGGTGGCATCCGGGAATTCCATTGCTGGCGCTCCATCCTTTTTGCCCCAGTCATAGACCTTCGTCTGCTCGATGAACTCAACACCTGTTTTCGTGCCTTTGCCATCCGCATCCAGGAACGCGCGCCAGAACAGGAATACGCCATAGGTCGGGGACTGTAGGACATAGTAAAGGTACGGATCTTCCCCGGGCGCTTGAAGCGTGTGCACACCTGTTTCGATGGGGCCAGTGTAATCTGGCGGAAGCAGAAGGTACTTGCCGCCCCTCCCCCGGTCTGCCCCTGGAAACCCGACGTCCGCAATGGGCCGCTGGAACATGTCGTCAAACAGGCCCTGAATCTTGGGCGGAGATTCCACGACGACCGGCCCGCCCTTGGTGTCAAGGTAGCTCATGGCATAGATCACGTCCGAGTTCGGGGTAGTCACCTGGGTCGTCGCACGTAGGCGACCTTTCCACACCGGCAGGATGTGGTTGCCTTTGCCGAACAGCGCCTCAGAACCCTCGCGCATGGAGTACATGTTCATCGCGGGCAATGACCAGATGAAAGCCTGGGTTGCGCGCTGAAAATCGTATTCGTCAAAAATCCGTTGTGTTTGCTCCGGGTTGGGGTAGGCACCGCCTTCGAACTCCATGCCGACCAGGTCGCCCCAGTACTTTGGCTCTTCGTTCAGGGCAGATTGGGCTTGTGCATGCTGCCTTTTTTCCGACGGAGATTGTGCATGCGACGACTCCGCGCACAGCAAAAGTAGTGGGATGGCAACCAAGGCAACTTTGAAATTGAACTCTGGGATTAGAACGTTCATCTTCTTCCTCGTAGTTGACGGAATTAAACAAGTCATTGAAAGATCAATTCAGATTCACGGACTCGACAGGTCATTGCGGATCGATAGACCTTCCGGCGGCAGTGTGGCGAAGGCTATGTCACCGTAGAAGCCAGGTATGTAGTTGCTCAGTCCGCCTTCTGCTGCGAATGCCGCTGGCTGCACAGCAAACAAGAGACCGAAACAGAGTGCATGCCAGGTGGGAGTGTTCACAGCGAGTTCTAACCTGCCCTGCCGGATCACGCTCAAAATCGGGTCATGTTGGGAGCAAGCGGATTGGGGTGATCCTTCAATGTCGCTTTGTACTGCTGGATCAGCCTGGAATAGATCGCCAGCGTCCAGGCGGCTCCTGTGGGGGCGATATCTACCCGCTCCTTCGGGTCCGCCTCGATGTTGTATATGCGAGGGAAGCCGGCAGTCTCCTTGATGCCGCCGAGGTACCCGGCAATGCTCGGGTTCGTGTTAGAGGAGACAAATTCAACCGGGTAGATTCGGAACTGCTTCCAGCGCACCGCCACCAACCGGTCTCCCATGAAAGTCAGCAGATGGTCGCGGTTGGAGGTATCTTGCTTGCCAAGCAGCCAGTCGCCCTGGTCGAAACCATCGTAAGGCCGGTCCTGCGGCACTTTGGCACCGATGAACCCTGCCAGCGTGGGCAGGAAATCGTGCACCGAGATCATCTCGTTGCTGACCCCGGGCTTGATTTTGCCTGGCCAGCGGATCATCCCCGCAGTACGCAGTGAGCCCTCGCTGGCATCCCCCAGCTCGCCACTGAACGGGCCATTGTCACCCTGGTGGACTTCATCGATGGCCGTCGCCGTCACTGTTGCACCGTTGTCCGACAACCAGATCACGATGGTGTCGTCGCGAATGCCGGCTGCGTCGATGGCATCCAGCACCTGGCCGGTGCGGGCGTCCAGCTCCACCAGGCTATCGCCGTATTTGCCGGCGCCCGATGCGCCGATAAACTCATCATCGGGGTCGTTGGGAAAATGGGGCCGCGTCCAGCCGATCATGAGGAAGAAGGGGTAATCATCGCGCGCCTGCTTCTTGATGTATTTAACGGCCGCATTGGCAATGTCACCTTCGATATGGCGGCGATACTCTCGATCGTAAAGCCGTACCTGCCGCGCCTCGCCGCCGGGCTTTTTTGCTTCCAGCACGTGCGCCTCGAAAGCTTTCCGCAGCGCCTCCGGCGCGCCTACTTCGCGCATGCTGGCGCCGTACTGGACCGTGTCTGTAGTGCCCTTAAAGCCCACCAGCCACTGGTCAAAGCCCTGGTTCTGCGGCTGGCTCTGGGCCGAGGGACCCAGGTGCCACTTTCCGATATAGGTTGTGTCGTATCCAGCGGATTTAAAGATCTTGCCCAGTGTCACATCGTCGGGCTGCAAGCCGCCCGCCGCGCCCGGCGTGATGATCAGCGACATACCGGAACGGATTGAGTACTGCCCGGTCATCAAACCAGCACGCGACGGTGTACAGCCGGGCTCTACCAGGAACTGGGTGAACCGCATGCCCTCTGACGCAAGCTGATCAATATGAGGGGTGCGAATACCCCCGCGTGTGCCGCCGTTGTAGACCGACAGGTCACCGAAGCCGAGGTTGTCTGCCAGCATAAGCACAACATTGGGCTTGCTCGCTGCGCTGGCGCCCCCCGGCAATGCCAGCCAGCCCGCCAGGAGCGCAATAAGGGATATTCTGAACATGCCCTCTCCCCTATCGAATCAGTAGAACTGCATGTTCAGCGCAAAGTAGATCTGCCAGTCCGGCTGCCCGGGACCGTCGTCCGCTACCGAGAACTGTGGCTCGATGAACACGTTATAGACGTTCTTGCCTTTCTTCAGCACCTGCCCGATGCCAATTCCGAGGGGCACGCTGTAATCATCGTTCTCGAAGTTATACACCCAGATCGGGGCGGCCCTAAGGTAAGTGCCTCCACCCAATTGGTAGAAAGCAAACGGCTGAAAAGCGCCGACATTGAAGTCTTCGCGGTCATCTTCGCCGGCGAAGCGATGTTGGTAGGTGAGCAGATAGCCATATTGGAACTTCGATGAGCGCGCGTCGAACAGCACGTTCGCAAACCCCGCTGACCATTGCTCACTGCCGACACGGTCCTCAGTCGCGGTGGGCGCGGTCAGCTGCGGCCCGATACCGAAGCTAACCGCTGGATTGCCGGTGTCGAACAAGTAAGCGGCAAAAGCGTTTAAATCGCCAATTCCGTTTTCGGTGCTGCCGTTGTCTCCCACTGGAAAACTGTTAAAGGGTAGAGACGCCCGCAGCAGCCAGGTGCCCCCGGCGAAAGAGAACGGTTGAGCGTAGCGCAGCCACCACTGGTTGGCGCTATTATCCGAGCCCGATAGTTCTCCGATGTGATATCCCTGTATGTTGAGCGCAGTGAGATTGGCGAGGGGGTTGTTGGCCTGAGCGGCCGCATCAGCGCCGGGTTCCTGGGATTGAACACCAGCTGACATGGTTAATAGCGACATCAATAGTGCAAAAGAAATAGCGTGCAGTGCATTGATATTCACTAGCTTGCTCTCCTAATTTCTTTGTATGGGTTTCGCCCATTGATTGCATTGGTGGGAGCTATGGGCATTTCACGACGAGGGTTGCCGTCGGGCAAGATCTCTCTGCCACGCAACGCGTCCGAACAGATTTACATATGGAAAAAAGCGAATATATCCGAAATGCGACAGGCGGCCCGGAGTATGGAATCAGGGGTTAGTCAGCTACTGGACAGTGTATCCCAGGGGCACTCGCCGAAAATTCGTCGATAATCCACTGAAAAACGGCCCATGTGGGTAAATCCTTGATTCCAAGCGATGTCGGTGACTCGGATGCCTTCCCCTCTCCTTGCGGCGAGCAACGACCGCCGAGCTGCATTGAGTTTGCGCGCCTTTACGTACTGCTGCGGAGACATTGCAAACTCACGTAGAAAAATGCGTTCAAGAGAGCGAGAAGTGATCTGTGCGTATCGGCAGATTGCTGCGATCTGTATGGCCCCTGTCAGATGCGTCTCAATGTACTCAAGCGCACGATCGAGCGCTCGACGAGCCATGGCAGGGTGCAACTCTCGCCGAGAAGGGCGCGCACAGTGATCTAGCAACTTGATGGTAATCTCTTCAAGGATATCCGAGATGGCAGCTTCCCGATGAGATTTTGACTGTAGAGGATTCGCTAACATTGCGCGCATAGCTTGCCTCACTTGCGTCAGGGTATCCGGTTCTACCAATATCGTGCTCTTTCCCAGCAGCGGAGCTGAAGAATCTGGCGCCATGGCTCGAATCAATGACTCAAAGTGCTCCGCGCCAACACCTATCTGCGTAGCCCGGATATTGGCAGGGAGGGTTGCGCGGAACTCTGAATCCGGGCTCTGTATGAAGATGTGGTCACTTGAAAGCGTTTGGCCATTGACCGCGCCCGGGGCTCCTTCTACTACCGCCAGAACAAACATTGCATCCGGGGCCGGGGCCTGGACCTCAACGGTGTTGCTGGACTGCTCCTCCATGAGGAACCATTGCTCTCCCTCCAGCACAGAAAAATGCGAAGCGAATAATCCAGGTTGAAGCTGCCGGTACTCTGTATCCCACCCCAAGGCATGCGTCAGTTCGTCGAGCTGTTCGACTGAATCAAACGACAGACTTTCAGTTACTGCGATTGCCACTTGTGTGTCCAATGCCTTCCGAGAATCGCATGAGGATGCTACCACTCGTCAAAAGTAACTCAGTGATCACCGGAAATTAAGGGCTTTCGATCCCAGGTATTCCGTTGAAGGTGAACAAGCCCCCTACGCTAGTCGTTCAGCATTCATTGCCACAATTGCCAAGCCGCAATGAAGAACCAAAAAAACCTTCCTAAGTGATTGATTTTTAAGCTGAAGCACTTTTTCCACCAAACGTGAATCCCGGATGTGTTTTTTCCAGAAAAAGTGAATGCCCCGCTCTTATATTGGTCAAAGTTAAGACGGTGTTTCACCAGGCGATTTAACGGCTGAAAGGCGCATATTCACGTGAATTGCCGGCGAGTTCGAATCAGTTGGGCGATTTCCGGTATTTGAATATGTTGCCGGCATTACTGAATATGATCAGACTGATGCCCTGTCAGGCGCTTTGGGCAGCCTGCCCGTAGCTATTCGACGTACTCTCGCTGCATAACAGCGACAAAGCGTCCCGACTTGGCCGTCCAAAGTCCCTGGGCCAGATCCGGTGTCAGGATTTGAACGAGCTGCCAGCCGTTCTGTCCTTCGACTTGCAACACTTCATTGAAGTCCGGCAATTCCGTTCGCTTGATGCCAGTCAGGAACCCTTCCTTTGGGTCGATTTCGATAGTTTTGAATTCGTAGCGCTTCATCATGGGGACCTCCTCATAGTCGAGGTCGCGAACATCAATCTCGAGAACCGAAGCCAGCGCTTTCTTTGATTGCAGTGATGCCGAAGATTCTTTCTCGATTCGCTGAACCGTCCTCAGGTTTAGACCAGCAGCGAGTGCCAGTTCTTCCTGAGTCCAGGATCGTTCTTCGCGCTTCTCGCGCACCAGTTCCGCGTTGACTTTCATCGTGATTCCTCAAGACTGTGACCGACCTCCTGTTGCCGAGGTCGCAACAATGCGGGCAGTGATTTGACGGCGATACGGCGTTCTTGCGTCAAACATACGAAAGATGTGCGACAGTTTATGACAGCATTTTTGTCGCAAGCAATATGATCAGAAGCTCGTTGCGCCGTCGTCAGGAATGCGACCAGGAAGGTAAGGAGGATTATCCAGCCCCTTCACAGGCCGCGGGTTGCCACCGTCTACACCAGGAATCCCGACAACATGCCGGAGACGACCGCATAAATCGTCAACAGCACCGCCAGCGCGCGGATCGCGCGAAGGTTCGTCCCTGAAGCTCTCGACATACCAATCCATTATGCGACCAAGGCACGGGCTGGCGGCACGTTCCAGAAACGCTAAGGAAGACTAGCCTACAAGCTCACGTTTTTTGACCATTAATCAGTAAGTTAGGAGCGGAACCTGGAATTAGACGCCTTACTTCAGGAAACTGAATTTTCCTTAAGGTTTTTCCATCAATGGTCGATAGATATCCATAGGAAAGGACTAATCCGTGGTCGCTATGCGACCTTGGTCAAAAAATGCACTATCCTAAGGGACAGCTGGAACAGTGAGCATCTTGCAGAATCCGCTATCGCGCCTTGGACGCGGCTCTAACAACACGGACTCGCCGCGTGGGCTAGACATAGACACTATGCAGAATTCAGGGACTGACACTTCGACTCAACGGCGCATGGAGCCCGAGCTGCAGCTGCTGATGGATTCTGCCCGGTCGGCGGAAGAAGGCCACGAGCACCTGATCCTGGTGGTGGATGACTCCCCTCACAACCTGGATACCCTCTACGAGACCCTGAAGGACGACCACAACGTCCGTGTCGCCCGCGACGGCGTCAAGGCCCTGGAACTGGCCACGGCGGAGCCCCGCCCTGACCTGATCCTGCTGGATGTGCTGATGGAGGGCTTAAGCGGCTACGAAGTGTGTGAGCGGCTCAAGGCCGACCCCGCCGTCTCTGATATCCCGATTATCTTTATCACCGCCAAGGACGACAGCACCGACGAGGCCAGGGGCCTTGCCCTCGGCGCCGTCGACTACATTACCAAGCCCATTATTCCCGAGATCGTGAAAGCACGGGTCGAGACCCAGCTGACCCTGTCCGACACCCAGCGGGCACTGGAGAAGCAGGTCGCCGAGCGCACCCGCGAGCTGGAAGACTCCCGTATGGAGGTCATCCGCAAGCTGGGCATGGCGGCGGAATTCCGTGACAACGAGTCCGGACAGCACATTATGCGCATGAGCTTCTACAGCCAGCTCATCGCCCTGCGCCACACCGAGAACAAGACCTGGTCTGAGCTGGTGCTGCAGGCGGCGCCGATGCACGATATCGGCAAGATCGGCATTCCCGACAACATCCTGCAGAAGCCGGGACGCCTCAACGCCGATGAATGGGAAGTGATGAAGAAGCACGCCGAAATCGGCGCTGAAATCATCGGCGAATCCAGCCATCCGCTGTTCAAAACCGCCCGCGAGATCGCCCTGTATCACCACGAGAAGTGGGATGGCAGCGGTTACCCCACCGGCCTGTCCGGCGAGAAGATTCCCCTGTCTGCCCGTATCGTTGCGGTGGCAGACGTGTTTGACGCGCTCACCAGCGAACGGCCCTACAAGAAGGCCTGGAGCGTGGACGAGGCCCTGGAGTTCCTCTACGAGAACCAGGGATCCCACTTCGACCCGCAGCTGGTCGACCTGTTCCTGAACTCCATGGACGAGGTCC
Organism: Halieaceae bacterium; assembly: GCA_965601975.1. Classification (GTDB taxonomy): domain Bacteria; phylum Pseudomonadota; class Gammaproteobacteria; order Pseudomonadales; family Halieaceae; genus JANQIO01. The sequence goes on along the minus strand of OZ271856.1, from coordinate 2,367,735 downwards.
TGCGAATCCGCAAGCGCCACCGGGATTGACCCGGAGCCCGCCTTGTCATGCCTGCCGCCCTGCGCCCAGCCCCCGGGGATGCGGCTAGGACAGCGTCCAGGCGACTGAGAGGCGCCCTCCTCTTCCTGCTTGTAGCCTGCCAGGCCTCCCTGGCGGAGTCGCGCTTTCCCGCCCAGCACTTTGACGATCGCTCCCAGGCGGCCACCGCCCTGCGCTGGATGGCCATCAATCCCCTGCTGAGCCGCAACCAGGACGCTTCGACGCTGTCGCTGGAAGGCGGCAGCGGCGTCCAGATTCCACCGGAATACGACTGGACACCCAATATCTCAGCGGCGTCGCAGTCGCAGCTGGCAGAGCTGCCCTATGCCGCCATGGGCAAGCTGTTCTTCAAACGGCCTGACGGCTCCCCAGCCACCTGCAGCGCCGGTTTTGCCGGTGCCGATGATGTGATCATCACGGCCGCCCACTGCCTGATGCAGCGCGACGGCAGCTGGAACAGCGATGTGATGTTCTACCGTCTCTACGGCGCCGGGCCGCCCGAGGTATTCGCCATATCCTGTATGGCCACTACCCGGGGCTGGGAACAGTTGGACGGGGCAAAGCAGCTGTACCACGATGTCGCCTTCCTGAAGACCGCGCGTCCCAATGAAGCCGGGTCACTGGGCGTCTCCAAGGGCCTCCCCGCCGAATACCTGCTGGTCTCCGGCTATGCCAACAAGTATTTCAATGGTCAGCGCATGATCACGCTGACAGCGCCCTCCTTCTATTCCCGTTCCGGCTTCCTTGGCACCAAGGGCAATCCCCTGGGCTCGGGCAGCAGCGGAACGCCCTGGACGGCAATGGAAACCGTCTACTCGGTCTCGTCGTTCTTCGCGGAGAGCCACCCCAACGTGATGTGGGGCCCCCGAATTACCACCGAAACCCTCGAACTGATGGACTTTGTAAGGAGCGGCTGTGAATAGGCTATGCCGCATATTTCGCGTTAGAGTATGGAGCCATGAATAAGAACCCCCAGGTGCAGAAGCGAACGCTGCTGATCAACCCGCAGTTCCAGCTGCGCTTCATGCTGTATATGGGCGCCCTCACGGTGATCGGCTTTGCCATCATCCTCGCATCCAACCTCAGCTATTTTGCCGAGCTCACCCGCATGGGTGAGGAGATGGGCCTGACCGAGTCCCACCCCTACTTCGCCCTGATCGAAGAGCAGAAGCGCATGTTGATCGCCAGTGTTGGGGTGGCCACCGTGATTGCGCTGCTGTGCATACTGGTGGGCAGTTTCGTGCTGTCCCACAAGATCGCCACGCCCATCGTCAAGATGCGCAAGCACATGCAGCTGTTCCGCTCCGACATCGAACACCTGCCGCCCTTCGAGCTCGCCGAGAAGGATTTCTTCCCGGAACTCGAAGGCATCGTCAACGATTCCATCAACGACTTCATGACCCAGCTGGACGCAATGCACCAGCGCAAGGATGAAACCGCCTCGGACACCTCGCAAAAATCCGCTGACCCGGAAGATTACCGCTAGGCCCCAGGGCAAGGAGCCAGTCCAATGCAAACCCAAGAACCCGCAGAAGATACAGCGGCCCTGTCGGGCGACGTCGACATTCGCGCTGTCGGCAGCCTCGTCCTGGTGGTGGCCATCGGTATATGCATCGCCATCGGTTACGTGACCCTGCAGCGCAGCCTGACGGTGTCCGCTGAAGTCCGCCTCGCGGCCCAGGCCGCAAGCCGGGTACAGGCGCTGGAGACCTGGCACGCGGCTCTCCGCGCGCAGCTGGCCGGGGAAGTGCTTGGCTTTATTGGCCGCACAACGCCGGCAGCACTGGATAATGACGCCCTTGTGAGGCATGTCCAGGCTGCAACAGGGCAGCCCTCACTGCTGCTGGATGGCGACGGCACACTGCTTGCCGCCCGGGTGCCACCCTACTCGGCCGGCGCCGGGGAAAGTCCTGTCCTCAAGGAGGTGCTGGGGGCTTGTGCAGCACGCGGGCAGGCATTGGATGCATGCCTGTTCCCGGATTCCGATGGGATCTGGGTGACCACTACCCTGCCTGTGGCAGGGAAGCCGCATCAGCTGCTCACGCGTGTGAGCCTGGGCGCGCTGGAAGCGACATTTGCAGCAACAGGCGCAGGAGATCTCGCGGCCTATCTCCTGGCGCCCGCTGACGGGGAAGCCGCGGTGCTTGTCCCCACAGCAAACACGTCCTCCGCGTGGGTCACCTCGCAGAGCCTCGCGCGGCAGGTGATCCAGGGTGAAGCGGGCACGGCCCGGATCAAGGGTCCGGAATCGCCCGTGATCGCGGTGTGGCGCCCAATGCAGTCCCTGCCCTGGGGCGTGGTGGTCACCGCTGATGTCGGACAGGTGCAGGCGCCCTCGCGGCAATTCCTGCTGCTGGGCCTGCTGGTCCTGGTTCTCGCAGTACCGGCAACCTACCTGCTCCTGGCCGCACTCTCGCGCACCACACGGTAAACCGGCCATCGGTATGCTGCCCGGCAAACTCGCGTTTCCGCTCAGGTCCGCGCTATTGGTGCTGCTGCTCGGCATGCTCAGCGCACAGGGCCGTGCCGGCGTCGACCTCACGAGCTTCCAGACCGAGGCGGCAGTCGATGCCGAAATCGCGCGTCTTCAGGCCCGCCCCGACCCGCTTGGCCCCCGGGATCACTACCAGCTGGGCGCGCTGTACTACATCAAGCGCGATTTCGCGCCGGACCTCTATACCCGCAACAAGCTGGCCATCGAATCCGGCAAACACTTTTTCGCTTACAAGCAGGAGCACGCACTGGGCGCCCAGAAGAATATCGCCCTGTTCTGCATCGACCGTATTCGCCACGCCCCTTCGGTCAACCGTCCCCCCGGTGAGGATGTGGACCGGTGTTCGGTGATCGTGTCGAGCTACTTCGCCGCCGATGGAAAAGTGAAGCCCGACTTCACCATGGACGAGGTGATTCTCGAGGCCATGGCGGACGAACTGCTCTACGATGTTGCACACCGGCATATGCACTGGCGCGCGGCCGACATCATCTCGCTGGTGGAAGCGCTGGAGCAGGCCCGGCTGGCGCGCAAACAGCCGGCGGAGGTAGACCAGGCACTGATCGACAATCTCGCACACCGGCTCTCGGAACCGGTCGAGGGTGGCGATCTGTCCCAGGCGCGTGCGGTCTATCTCGAGGGCTTCCGGTTGATGGACTTCGCGCTGAAGCGCGACCTGGGCCCCGACGACCGGGAGCGTCTGCTGGCGCTGCGAGAGCAGGCCCAGGCCACAGAGGGCGGCCAGTCGGCCCTGTCCCTCGGTATGCTGGACACCTCTACCGAGCTGTTGGAAAAGGCGCGCAATTCCGTTTCGGCCTATCGCATCCTCAGGGGCTCACTGCCAGGGAATCTCGACGCCACCACGTTCCAGAATCAGGAACTTCCGGAATTTATCGCCGCGGTGGCGATTCGCGGGGAATCCCTGGTACTCAGGTACAGCGCCGACCCCGGCGTGCCGGAGCCACTGCGGTCGAAGAACCTGGTATGGCAACTGGAGAAGTCCGGGCGAACGGTCAAATCGAGCTGCTCACCGCGTACCACGGTGGCCGACGCTAGCCTGCGCGACGCTCTCGGCTGCCCGGCGGCTCGCTGACACCGTCTGCCAGCGAGTTGATCAGCGGCTCAAGCTGGTCTGCCGCTTCATCGAAGCAGTAATTCTTGACCAGGTCGTGAATCATCTTCAGCGGCGCCTCAAAGCGCGTGCCATCGCCCATGCGCAGCAGGGCTGTGGCTTCCTCCAGCGCCCTCGCGTCGTGCGCACGCAGCGTTTGCGCCAGTTTGTTTGCACTGAGCACGACCGCTTCCTCGTTCCACTCTGAGGCGGCGGCCTTGGGTTCCCTGGGTGCCGGAACCGCGGATGCTGCGATAGCGTGCAGGAGGCCGCCGAGCTGGCGCGTCACGCTCTCGGCCAGGTCCTCGACATCCCCCTCCAGCTTCAGGCCCTGTTCCAGCGCTGCCGCGGCGTCCTGCAGTTCCATGGCGCCGATCTGGGCCGCATTGGACTTGAGCGTATGTGCGAGGCGCAGGAACGCTTCCTGGTCACCGCGCTGCCTCAGGTCCGCGATCTGTGAGTCAAAGCGCCGCCAGGTGGTGGTAAAGCGCTCCAGCTGTCGCTCGAACAGCTCGCTGTTATTCATGCAGGTACGCCGGGCGGCGTCGCCCCGGATGCCGGGAATCTGGTCGAAACGGGTCTGTTCAGCCGCCTCGGCTTCCGTATCCTCTGTTGATTCGGGTTCCGGCTCGGCCGTCATCTGCTCGGAGGGCTCGGGCTCCGTTGTCGCGCGCCGCGCGGCTGGCGTGATCCATCGGGCCATCGTGACCAGCAGCAGTTCGAGGTCGATGGGCTTGGAGACGTGGTCATTCATGCCGGCTTCCAGCACTTTCTCCTTGTCACCCGCCATGGCGTTGGCGGTCATGGCGATAATCGGCAGGTTCCTGAACTGGTGGATCTCGCGAATACGGCGGGTCGCGGTGTAACCGTCCATGACGGGCATCTGGCAGTCCATCAGGACGCCGTCGAACTCCTCGGATTCAAGAATATCCAGGGCCTCCTGCCCGTTCGCTGCCGTGGTCACGCTCATGTCATTGGATTCCAGCAGCTCCACCGCCAGCTCCTGGTTCATGAGGTTGTCCTCCACCAGGAGAATGCGGGCCCCCTTCAGCAGCGCCACCGAGATGTCGGACTGGTAGTTGCCGGATTCTGCCATGGGGTCTTCTTCCTCTGCTTGCCCGACGGCTTTTTCGATAACGTTGAGTACCTGTGACGGCAGGGCCGGCTTCTCCAGTACCCCGTCGACCTGTGTGTCCGCGGCTTCGATCAGGGCCTCGCCCGCCGCGCCGTCAGTCATAAGGATAACGTTCGGTGGGTGATGCAGGGAAACGGGGAGCTGCATCTGTTTGAGCGCAGACAGCCCGTCCGTGTCCGGCATGTTGAGGTCGATCATCAGCAGGTCGAAGGGGGTCTCGCTGTCGCCGAACAACAGCATCGAATGAGCGGTCCGGGCCGAACTGGCAGTTTCCACTTCAAAGCCGAACGCCGTCAGCATTTCGCTGAAGATCTCGCGCGAGCAGGCGCTGTCGTCGATGACCATGACCCGCAGCTTGCCGAGCTGGTTGCGGGTGTCCGCCTCCACGGCATTGCCCAGCTTGATCAGCGGCACCACGAAGAAAAAGGTGCTGCCCTCGCCCGGCTCGCTCTCGAAGTCGAGTTCGCCACCCATGCGCTGGGCCAGCTCGCGGGAAATGGCGAGTCCCAGCCCGGTGCCGCCGTACTTACGGGTGGTCGAGGAGTCCGCCTGGGTGAAGGATTTGAACAGGCTCTTCTGTTCTTCCGAGCCCATGCCTATGCCGGTGTCGGTGACGAAGAACTTGAGCTTCACATCGGTATCGGATTCCTCGACCACGTCCACGCCGACAATGACCTCGCCGCCGCTGTCGGTGAACTTGATGGCATTGTTGCCGAGGTTGATCAAGATCTGCTGAATCCGCAGGGGATCGCCCACCAGGTTGAGTGGCAGTCGCGGCGACAGCATGAAGTGCAGCTGCAGGCACTTTTCCTGGGCCTTGAGCGTCAGGATGCTGGCGACGTCGCTCAGCACGTCCCGCAGCTGGAAATCGATATTCTCGACGGTCAGCTTGCCTGCCTCGATCTTGCTGAAGTCGAGGATGTCGTTGACGATCCCCAGCAGGGTCGAGGCCCCCTTGTTGACCCGCTCGATGTAGCTGCGCTGGCGGGCGTCGAGTTCCGTGTCCAGCGCCAGTTGGCTCATCCCGAGAATGGCGTTCATCGGGGTGCGAATCTCGTGGCTCATATTGGCGAGGAACACGGATTTCGCGGAATTCGCCTGCTCCGCCCTCTCCTTCTCGTGGTTCAGGCTCGCCGTAAGCTGTTCGAGCGCGCCCTGTGAGCTGCGCACGATGAAGACCAGCAGTGCGATGGCGATGCCCAGCAGCACCAGCAGCAGTACCAGCCAGCCCGATGCCTCACGTGCCGATTGCACATCGGTATAGCGACGGTTGCGCTGCTCGCTCAACAGGTAATCGACCAGGTTGGCGTCGGCCACCCGGTTGGCGGACACCCGGGTCAGTTCCAGCTCGATGCTCTCCAGCGTGTTGAACAGGTTGCGGTAGTTATCCACCGCCGCATTGAGACCGGTCAGGGCCGTGGCGTCGTCCTCGGCAAAGACCAGCGTATTGGTCGGCACCAGCAGGGACGCCAGCCCGCGAATATGGGTGTGCACGTCGTCGGCGATTGTCAGCTTCGCTTCCGCCGAGCTGGCCAGCGTGTGGTCGCGGTCCCGCTGCCGCGCGGACACTACCTCGAACAGAATGCTGTTCGCCATGGCGCTGGCGTTCTGCCGACGCGTGAGCTCTGAGCGCCTGGCGGCAAGGGATTCCTGCAAATCCACACGCACTCTCAGCGCTCGCTCCCAGACGATGTCCAGCAGCGCCAGGGCGTCCTGCAGCGCCTTGTCCTTGGGCCTTACCATGTCGCCGGTGACTTCCCCCCTCGCTGCCGGTTTGGGTATACCGGCCAGGGCGTCGCTGTAGCGGGCCAGCTCCTGCTGCAACTGTGCCAGCACTTCGGTACCGAGCTCCGTCGAATCGCCGGACCTGATCAGCTCCAGTCGCGATTGCAGCGCTTTAATGCGCACCAGGTAACTGGTGACGTCTTCGCCCAGCACCAGCTGCTGTGACACCTGCACATCCGTCTCAAGCAGGTCCTCCCTGAGCCGGAGAAAACTCGCCATCAACCGGGAGACGGCGTCGAGTTCACGGATGGTTTGCTCGATGGACTGGTCCGTCAGGTCAATCTTCTGCTCGTGCAGGGCGCTGATTTCCAGTGCCCTCGCCTCTGCCTCCGTGGCCACATCCACCAGCGCGGACCTGACCTGGTCGGCCTCGGTGCGCAGCTCGACGGCGCGGGCAAAATTCTCACGATAACTCTTCAATGCGCCCGGCAGTGGCTTGAGGCTTTCCAGGCCGCCGTCCTGCTCCGCGCGAGACGCAAATTCGCCGGCGATAGGGATGGCCTGGTCCAGGGCTGACAGGGCACCCGCCGCCGCCTCCGCGTCACCGTTGATGCTGTACAGCAGGGCGTTCCGGCGCGACAGGTCGAGCTTTTCCGAGAGCTGGCTCGCTGTGATGTAGCGGTCGACCGCGGAGAACAGCTGGTTGACGCTGAATACGCCGAGGACCCCGATGGAAATCAGCAGTGCCGTGACGATCCCGAAGCCGGCCACCAGGCGCCGCCGGGCGTCCCGGGTGACCTGGGTCTGTTCGCTGTCGGCCGTGCCATCGCCAGCACCGAAGCCGTCAATTATCGCGGCATCCCTGGCGAGAGCATTGGCGGCCTCAAGCTTGTCCTGTTCTGAGGATTGCATATCGCCAGTGCTGCTGTAGGTATTTTCTGGACGCGACAGTCTAGCCCTGACGTGCAGAACTATCGAATCCTATTACGTTATCGGATAACTGCGTCAAAAAATTTAGCGGCGCGGACCGCAGATTGCGCCAGGCGGCGCTCTACAACAGGAAGCCAGGTTTCCAGATAGACCTCGTCAATCGGGTCCTTCGAGGGGTAAATGCGGTCGCGCAGTGCTGCGCTCTCGGTAATCCAGGTCTCCGGGTCGTCCGCGAGCCAGGCCTCGACCTGCTCGGGCGCCGGCTTCAGCCGCCCCGCCCAGGCCGCATCACTGCGGCCGCCGTGGGCGAGGATCGTGCTGTCCCAGATACGGTGCAGGTTGGTCACTTTGCCACCCTGGATTACCGCCACGGTATTGCCGCCGCGATCGCGCCCGTTGCCCACGTGCAGGGGCTGGTGCAGGTCCTGGATGATATGGAGTGCAAAACGAAAGGCCAGCTGGCGCTGCACCGCGGGTGCATCGGGGTCCTGCAGCACGGCCCTGAACTCGCTCAAAGCCGTCATGGCGTCGCCGCGGGAGGGAGGGCCCACATCGCTGTAGCGTTTGCCCGGCGGAACGGTCACGTAGTGGTAAGGCCCGGCGGTTTTCTGCCAGAACGGACTGGGGTTGTCGCGCATGCGGTCCGCCCAGGTGGAGGCATCAGCGAGGCTCTCGTCGCCGATCAGCTCGCGGATGGCGACCCGGGTCTCCGGGGCGAGGTAATGCCAGGTCAGGGTTCCAGCCACGCGGTGGCCCTGGGGCCCCCAGCACCAGCCCGTGGCCGGCGCGAGCGCTAGCAGCAAGCTCAGGCAGATTCTGGGAAATCCTGAAAAGAGCTTGTATTTCAACCACATAGCAAGCTCTTTTCAGGGAAAGCTCAAGGCCTTGGGTAGATGAGTTCCCGCTCGGCGATGTTGGCGGGCGCCACCAGGCGACGGCGGCCGTCCTGCCACTGCAGCAGGTAGTTGCGCTTGGCGATCTGCCGCCCTCTCTCGTCCACCTGGTAGTGGCCGATCAGGGAGCGGAAGCGCAGCTCTCGCAGCTGGCTGCGCAGGGCATCATTGTCGGTGGTGCCCGCCAGGCGGACCGCCGCTTCCGTGACCTGGCCCGCGCTGTAGCCAATGGCCGCATGGACGCCCGGGTTGTTGCCGTGCATCTGCCGGTAGCGGTAGGAGAAATCCTGGGCGCCCGGCAGCCGCGCGGTGCGCAGCCACTGCACTACGCCGGTGACACCGTTGATATTGCCGTCCAGGCGGTCGCTGAACTCCCTCAGCGCCGGTCCCACGGTCAGGGCGACCATGTCGACCTCGAGGCGCTTGCCCGTGCCCAGGCCCTTGGCGATGCCGATGGAATCCTCCAGGTAGGTCGCGCCCAGCACGACATCCGCTTCGGACTCGATCGCGAGCAGTTCCCGGGCCAGGACCTTGAAGTCCATCTTGTCCGGCGCGTACTTGCGGTCCATCACCAGCCTGAGGCCATGTTTCTTCGCCTCGCGGCGAACACCGCGCGCGACATCCTCGGCAAAATCTCCCTCTGCATAGAACAGCGCCACGGTCCTGGCGCCCCGTTTGGCGGCCTCCGCCACGGCGATATCCATGTAATTGGAAGATGGTACATCGATACCGAACACGTTCTTGTAGCCGCGATTGAAGATGGATTCCGCGGAGGCCGCGGCGGTGACGATGGGAAAGTTCTCCCGCTCCGCCACGTCGGTGGCGCGCATGGTGAGCTCCGAGGAATAGGGCCCGATCAGCAGGTCCACCTTGCGCTCGTTGATGAGCTTGTCGTACAGCATGGCGACCCGCTCCGGATCAGAGTGATCGTCGTAGTGGACCAGCTGGACCGGGCGGCCCAGCAGCGCCCCGCGGGCGTTGATGTCCTCGACCCACATCAGCAGGCCTTCCAGCTGCAGCCTGCCCTCTTCCGCGAAGCGGCCGCTCAGGGACTGGGTGGTGCCTACCAGGATGGGTTTGGTTTCCTGGGCGCTGACGGGCATTCCCAGGCAGAAGGTGGCTGCGAGGAGCAGGCCGGCAATAGTTTTCATGATATTCACGTTGGTCTCTCCCCGGTTACTTCGCCACAACCACTTCACGCTGGGTGGAAATCAGCCAGCGCACGGTTTCGTACTCGAAGGCCGATCCGGTCTCGAAATACCGGAACGGCACCTGGCTGCGCGTGTCGATGGCGTCCAGCAGGAAGATATAGTCGTTCACCCCGGAGGCAATAACCTCCTGGTAGATCTGGTTCTGCAGGTAAGCATCTGGAATCAGGCCGATTGCGTCCCTGAGGTTGGACGGCCCCAGCAAGGGAACTACGAGGTAGGGGCCCGGGCCCACACCCCACCGACCCAGGGTCTGGCCGAAGTCTTCCTGGGGACGCGGAATGCCCATGTTCGTCGCAACGTCGACCAGGCCCGCCAGCCCCACGGTCGTATTGACCATGATGCGCCCGGTGGCCTGGGCTGCCTTTTCAGGCTTCAGCTGCAGAATGGAGTTGGCCAGTGTGCGCACGTCGCGCATGTTGTTGAAGAAGTTGGAAACGCCCTTCTCTGCAAAACCCGGCATGATCCACTGGTAACCCCGCACCACCGGCAGGAACACGTAGCGGTCAAAGTGATAGTTGAACGCGTAGATGCGCTTGTTCATACCGGACCAGGGGTCGTAGACCTCGCCGGGCGGGTCACCCACATCCTCGGGCACGATGCGCTGGTAGTCGTAGATCGGCTTGGTAGTGCCCTCGTGGGAGGGCTTGTTGGCGGCGCAGGCCCCCAGCAGCAGCAAGGACGTCGCGACGGCGATACGGAGTCGAAGTGTCATGGTCGTGGTCTTCATTGTGTGATCACCTCAACCATGTGCATCGCGTTGTCACGGTACAGCATGTTTCCAAGATGCCCGCCCCAGGGATATATCTTCGCCCGCTCCCCGAATACATCCCGGATGAAATTGATCTCTCCCGGCGCGAGAATGATGTCGTCCTCGTTGTGCATAACGAAGATATTGTCTGCTCCCTGCAGGTAGTCCCGAATACTGGACAGCCCCATCGTTTCGATGAACCCGTCCCTGTCCATGTTGGGATACTCCTCGCGGTAGTAGGGGTAGAAAAACTCGTGGTAGAAATCCGTGAAGCCTATGCGCTGCGAGACCCGGCGATAGTTGCTGATGTCGTCATACTTGCCGATCTTCACCTCTTTGGGCTTGATGAAACCGTAGTCGGTCATGACGTCCGTGGTGAACAGCATGGAGCCCGAAGACAGCCGGAAGGATACGCCGATCAACGCCGCGAGCTCCTCGTCCTTGGGCTGCATGGCCTGGAATACCAGGGTCAGGAAGTCCTCGCCAAAGCCCACATCGTTCTCGGAGCGCTGGTACACGTCGGTGAATACCTTCACCAGGCGCTCAAAGAACTGGTCGAAGTTGTCCTCACCGCCGGGGATATTCTTGATCATGCGGTCCAGCAGCGAGATCGAGTTGTACAGCGATACCGGCGGATTGATCAGAATCACCCGTTCGAAATTGAACTTCTTGCGCTCGGAATCCAGGTGGGACACGAACGCCGCATTGAACGCGCCGAGGCTGTAGCCCGCCAGGTAGTAGCCCGTGGCCCTGCGGCTGCCCCGGATGTCGTTCCAGGTCATCTCCATCGCCCGGTACAGGTCCTGGGCATCCCGGAACACGTGCCCGGGAACCCCGGTCTCCGAGGCCGCGGCAACGAAGTTGGGGAAGGTCGGCGATGACAGGGAGATCACGTGGAAGCCCTGCTCGAAAAACGCCTTGGCCATGAAGATATTCTTGGACCCGTCGTGGGCGGCACCGGTACCGGCAATCAGGAACATCACCGGCGCGTCGCCTCGCTGCAGGGCCGCCGAGTAACGCATCTCCTGGTTGTACCAGATGACTTCGGGCACTTCGCGCTCCGGGAAGATCTCGATGCGCCTTGGCCGCAACGGGTTGCCGGGCAGCTCCATCTGGAGCTGCGATGGGGTCCCAACCACCGTGGACAGCCAGCGGTCGCGGAACGGGTAGCCGTAATCCTGGGCCTGCGCCGATATCGGCACCGCCAGGCTGGGTATGAGTACTGTAAGGAACAGCAGGCGCGCAAAATGTCGCCGCCACAACAGAGTGGACATGGTGTGATGATCCCCTGGGTTATTTTTCTCTCTTGCGTGGACTAATATGGCACAGCTTTTATAACAATTCACGCGAGTACCCATTGGTCGACGGATTCAGTTCAATCCGCATCACCGTCCCCGATCTGAACGCCGCACTAAAAGAGTGCGCCTGGCTGTTTGGTGAGCAGGAGACGGACAGCGATCACGCGTTGTTGCCTCTGGCAAACGTTGCGATTGCACTGCAAGAGGACGCTGGTATCGACGCGCCGCGAATTTCCGGCCTCGTGCTTTGGTCTCAACATTCACTGGAGCTGCCGGTCGATATCCGGCACCTGCACCTCAGTGTCGCCCCTGACCGGCAGGTCACACAGTCCGGAACTGGCGTCGGCATCGACGCAGTGGACCATATCGTGCTGCGCACCGGGGACGCGGACGATTGCATCCGGCTGTTTGGCGAAGATCTCGGCATGCGTCTCGCACTGGACCAGGAGGTGCCGGAATGGGGAGGCCGCATGCTGTTTTTCCGCTGCGGCAAGCTCACGCTGGAGGTGATACAGAACCTGGACAAGCCGGTGTCGGAAGATCACTTCTGGGGCATTACCTACCTGTGCCGGGACCTGGACGCCACCATCGAGAGGCTGGACCAACTGGGCGTGGCGCACTCCCCGATCAGGGACGGACGCAAGCCCGGCACCCGGGTTGCCACGGTGAAGAGTCACACACTGGGTATTCCCACGCTGTTGATCGAACCCGCCGCAGCGAGCTAGCCGACGACGCCCTGCTCCCGCAGCTCCTCGATATCGGCGGGCGTCTTGCCCAGTTCGGTAAGGATCGCGTCGGTGTGTTCGCCCAGGCTGGCTGAGGGCCGCAGCGGTGGAGACGCCGTGGCGGAAAAGTTCGGCGGGTTATTGGGCTCGAGCATCGTACCGGCCAGGGGATGGTAGATTTCCGCGAAGGATTCATTGGCCTGCATCTGCGGGTGTTCCGGCAGCTCGACCAGGTGGTTGGCCGCTGCACAGGGCACGTCCTCGGCCTCCATCGCGGCGATGGCATCAGCGGTCGTCATGGCGGCAGCTTTTTCACCCACCTGGATCATGGTCGACAGAACAAGGTCGGTATTGCCGTTGCGGTCGGCGACCGTGGCCAGCCCCGGGTCACTGGAGTCGATACCAAACGCGCGGCAAAACCCGTGAAACTGCTTGTCGGTGACCGGTGAGGCGGTGCCGTAGCCGTCGCTGAACACCAGCAGGCGAAGCCCGCGGGCGACCTGGATGCCCTCGACAGCACCGGGCTCGGTGAAACTGCGGGTTCCCGCCACGTCCGCCCACAGGAAACTCACGGCCGTGTCGGCCATGGACAGGCGGATATGTTGGCCGCCGGCGCCCCGCTCCCGGGCCAGCAGCGCCGCGCTGATCGCCTGTGCGCCGGTCAGTGCCGTGATCTTGTCGCAGAACAACTGCTGGTAGAGCTGGGGCTCGCCGGTCTCGCGGTTGGCCTGGCTCTGGGCGACGCCGGCGAAGGTTTGTATCACGTTGTCGTAGGCCGCTTTCTCTGCCAGCGGGCCCCGGTCGCCGAAGCCGCAGACCGACAGGTAGACCAGGCCTGGATTGAGTTTCGAGAGGGACGCGTAATCGACGCCCAGCCTCGCGGTCACACCGGGCCGGAAATTCTCCAGCACCACGTCCGCACCGCGAACCATTTCCTGCAACAGGCTGACCCCGGCTTCGGACTTGAGGTCAAGGGCAATGGAGCGCTTGCCGCGATTGCAATTGTGATAGAGGCTGGAAACACCGTTGCGGCTGGCGCCGAGGTAGCGCATCACGTCGCCCATGCCGACGGGTTCCACCTTGATGACGTCGGCGCCCTGGTCACTGAGCACCGTGGCCGCGGCGGGACCGGCAATCATCGACCCCAGGTCGATGACGCGAACCCCTGCCATGGGCCCCTGCATGCTACAAGCTCACCAGGGTACGGCCGCGCACGCTGCCCTTCAGCAGCCCCTCGAGATGCTCCGGGACCTGTTCAAGCCCGATCTCGGTGGCCAGGCTCTCCAGGTTGTCGAGCTTCCAATCCGTCGCCAGCTTGCCCCAGGCGCTGACGCGCCGTTCGTGGCTGATCTCCACGGAGTCGACACCCAGCAGGTTCACGTCGCGAAGGATGAAAGGGAATACCGTGATGGGAATGTCCACGGCCCCCACCAAGCCGACCACCGCCACGCTGGCGCCGTAGTTCAGCTCCTTGATGATGTTCGCCAGGGTTTCGCCGCCGACGGTGTCGATGGCGCCATCCCACTTCTCCTGCGCCATCGCGCGGGGGAACGATTCGGCGAGGACGCTGCGATCGAGAATTTCTGCTGCGCCCAGGGAACTCAGCCACTCCGCTGCCTGCGGTGAGCCGGTGCTGGCCACGGCCTGGTAGCCGAGCTTGGCCAACAGGGCCACGCCGAAACTTCCGACACCGCCACTGGCGCCGCTGACGACCACGCGGCCCCCGTCCTTGAGGCCCATGGTGTGCAGCTTTTCCAGGCACAGCGCTGCGGTCAGTCCCGCCGTCCCGATGATCATGGCCTCGCGGGTGCTCAGGCCTGCAGGCAGCGGCACGGCCCAGTCGGCCGGTACCCGGATGTACTGGCCCAGTCCACCCGGGGTGTTCATGCCCAGGTCGTAGCCGGTCACGATCACCTCGTCTCCCGGGGAGAAACGCGCGTCGTCGCTGCTCTCCACAACCCCCGCGGCATCGATGCCGGGGGTATGGGGGAAGTTGCGGGTCACGCCGGGATTGCCGCTGGCCGAGAGCGCGTCCTTGTAGTTGAGGGAGCTGTATCCCACCTTGACCAGCAGTTCACCGGCCGGAAGGTCGTCCGTCTGCTGGTCCTGCACGGCCATCGTGAAGCCGTCACCGGACTTTTCTACCCGCAATGCCTTGAAGTTGGTCATAGGGCCTCCGCTGGGCCAGGTTAATAGAGCTGGCGGTTGATCGTCGCCTGCCAGAGTTTAAGAATGCTGCGCTCCAGGGCGGATTCCGCCGCCATGCCCAGGCGCTCCTGCCAGTGCTTGCGCTGCACGTGCTTCACTTCGAACACATCGCGTTCCGCCAGGCAGTTTTGCACATAGCTGTCGCTGGTTTGCAGCTCGTCTACCAGGCCGCGATCGATGGCCCGCTGGCCAAACCAGACTTCGCCGGTGGAGACCTCGTCGATCGCCACCTGCTCCCGGTGCGCCCCCACGAAATCCTTGAACAGCACGTGGGTGTCTTCCAGGTCTTCCTGCATCTTGGCCCGGTCTTCCTCGGTGTTTTCGCCAAACATGGTCAGCGTGCGCTTGTATTCACCGGCGGTGAGCTGCTCGAAGTCGATGTTTGCCTTGCGCAGCAGCCGATGGAAGTTGGGGAGCTGTGCCAGCACACCGATGGACCCGATCATGGCAAAAGGCGCTGCCAGCACCCGGTTGGCGACACAGGCCATCATGTAGCCGCCGCTGGCGGCCACCTTGTCCACGGCCACCGTGAGCTGGATACCCGCGTCGCGGATTCGCTGCAGCTGGCTGGCAGCCAGCCCGTAGCTGTGCACCATGCCGCCGCCGCTTTCCAGCTTCAGCAGCACCTCATCACCGCTGCGGGCGACGCCCAGCACCGCGCTGATCTCCTCGCGCAGGTTGTCGGTGGCGCTGGCCCTGAGGTCCCCGTGGAAATTGAGCACGAACAATCTAAGCCGTCCCGGCTCATCACCGGTGTCGGCCTTGCCCTCTTCCTTGCGGCGCTTCTTTTCCGCCTTGTGCTCCCGCTTGTAGTCCTTCTCTGTCAGCAGGGCTCGCTGCATGGCCTCGCGGAACTGGTGGTAGCGGTCGTTGAGCTTGTAGATCTCGATGTGGCCCTGGTCCATGTGCTGGCGCCCGCGCTGGCCAATGGCAAACAGGCCGATGGCCACTACCAGCACGGCGACGACGATGGTCAGGGCCTGGGCCAGGAACAGCCCGTATTCACTCAGAAACTCCAAAATGACTCCTCTCGAATCGTGATGGTGACCCGCTCAGCGATGGCTCGCCACGTGGTGGCGGATCAGCTGGCCGGCGATGGAATGCGGCGGTGGAATATTGGGCAACCTTTCCGGGTGAAACCAGTGGGCCTCGGCGATCTCCTCATCCTCGCACACGATTTCGCCGCCGGTGTACTCGGCGAAAAAGCCCAGCATGAGCTGGTTGGGGAAGGGCCAGGGCTGGGAGCTGAAGTAGCGGATGCCCGCCACGTCGACACCCACCTCCTCTTTCACCTCGCGCCGCAGGCACTCCTCGACGGACTCGCCGATCTCTATGAATCCTGCCAGTGTGCTGAACATCTCCACGGGAAAGTTGGCGTTTCGCGCCAGCAGCATTTCCTCGCCCCGGTGCACCAGCACAATAATGCAGGGACTGATTCGCGGGTAGATGGAATGGGCGCAGGGCTCGCAGGTGCGCGCCCGATCGGTCGTGTGGTCTTCCATGGCCTCGCCACAGCTGCCGCAGTAACGGCTCTCTCGCGCCCAGGCCAGCAGTTGCTGGGCGTTGCCCGCCAGCGCGAACAGTTCGTCCGGCACCCTGCCCAGCAGGTGATAGAGCGTCCCACGCTTGAGCTGTGGCGCCTCCAGCGGCATCGAGGCGTCCAGCTCCAGGCCGTAACAGGGCGCACCGTGCCAGTAGCCCAGGAATACCCGGCTGACCGGCTCGGGGCCCAGGAATTTCACGGCGCCGGCGTCCAGCAGGCAGGGCTCGGGCGACTGGGGGTCCATTAGCAGCTCTCTGCCGTAGAAGACACAGTATTTGACGGGACCGGCCTCCGTGGGCTCGGCGACGGCGGCTTCGAACATGTTTTTCCGTATTTCTCTGGCGGGCCGCTATAGTACTGCATGACCGGTTGCGGCAACAGCGTCCCGCCAGTGCTACGAACATTGGACACAATCGCGTAGAATGCGCGGCTCGATAAGCAGAACGAACCCCCATGGATAGATCACTGCCCTTCGCGTTTTCGCGGAACTTCCTCGGCCAATCACCCAACTGGTACAAGAAGACGATTGTCGCCTTCCTGGTGATAAATCCCATCATCCTGTGGACTATGGGCCCATTCGTCGCCGGCTGGTTCCTGATCGGCGAGTTCATTTTCACCCTGGCGCTGGCCCTGCGCTGCTATCCGCTCCAGCCCGGCGGCCTGCTCGCCATTCAGGCGGTGGTGCTGGGGATGACCAGCCCGGAGACGGTGTTTCACGAGACCGAGGCGAACTTCAAGGTCATCCTGCTGTTGATCTTCATGGTGGCGGGCATCTACTTCATGAAGGACATGCTGCTGTTTATCTTCACCAAGATCCTGTTGAACGTGAAGTCCAAGAAGCTGCTGTCCCTGCTGTTCAGCCTGGTGGCGGCGGTTCTGTCGGCATTCCTGGATGCGCTGACGGTCACCGCGGTGTTGATCTCCGTCGGTGTGGGCTTCTACTCGGTCTACCACAAGGTCGCATCGGGCAAGGCGGTGATGCACGACGGCCATCACGACCATTCCCAGGACTCTCATATCATCGAGTATCACCGCGAGGACCTGGAGCAGTTCCGGGCCTTCCTGCGCAGCCTTATCATGCACGGCGCAGTGGGCACCGCGCTGGGCGGTGTCTGCACTCTGGTGGGAGAACCCCAGAACCTGCTGATTGCGGAGATCGCCGGCTGGGAGTTCATGGAATTCTTCTTCAACATGGCGCCCATCACCATGCCGACCCTCGTGGCGGGCCTGGCGACCTGCTACCTGCTGGAGGTCAGCGGCAAGTTTGGCTACGGGGCCGAGCTGCCGGAGCCGGTGAGGGAGGTCCTGGAAGAGTACCAGTCGCACCAGGAGAAGGACCGCAATGCACGCGACACTGCCCGCCTGCTGGTCCAGGGCGTAGTGGCCATCATCCTGGTATTCAGCCTGGCACTGCACCTTGCCGAGGTCGGCCTCATCGGCCTGATGATTATCGTCCTGCTGACGTCATTCAACGGGATCATCGAGGAACACCAGATCGGCCACGCCTTCGAAGAGGCCCTGCCCTTCACCGCGCTGCTGACCGTGTTCTTCGCCATCGTGGCGGTGATCCACGACCAGCACCTGTTTACACCGGTCATCGAGTACGTGCTGGCGCTGGAGGGTGACATGCGCACCTCGGCCTTCTTCCTCGCCAACGGCATCCTGTCGATGATCAGCGACAATGTGTTCGTCGCGACTGTGTACAT
Organism: Halieaceae bacterium; assembly: GCA_965601975.1. Classification (GTDB taxonomy): domain Bacteria; phylum Pseudomonadota; class Gammaproteobacteria; order Pseudomonadales; family Halieaceae; genus JANQIO01. The sequence continues at coordinate 2,349,972 of OZ271856.1, read as the reverse complement.
CACTGATGTGAAGGCAGCGCTGGATGCGGGGCAGATCACGCGGACGGAATTTGATGCGCTGGCCATCGCCATCAACACCGGCACCAACCTTCCCAGTGTGGCGACGCCCAACGGCCAGGCGGCGTTCCTGTTCCTGCTGACGTCGGCCCTGGCGCCGCTGATCCGCCTGTCCTACGGGCGCATGGTGGTCATGGCGCTGCCCTACACTATCGTGCTGTCGATCGTCGGGCTGACCATGGTGGTCTACACGCTGTAAGCGCTGCCGACCGGGGTCTCGCTAGTCGAGGCCCAGTTCCCGCCAGGCCACCTTGCCCCCGGCGGCGCCGGAGATGGTTTCGAGGCTGGCCTCGTGGGCCGCTCGCTCTGATTCGCTGGCGCGAATCACCTTGAGCCGCGGTCTGTCCGCCGCCAGCCGGGTGGGCGCGGCCTTGCCGCCTGTGGTGCCGTCATTGCTGCTTTCGCCGCCCAGCTGGAACGTGGTCTGCCCGCCTGTCATGGCCAGGTAGACGTCCGCAAGGATCTCGGCGTCGAGCAGCGCCCCGTGCAGGTCGCGCTGGGAATTGTCGACCATGTAGCGCGCACAGAGCGCGTCCAGGTTGTTGCGCTGCCCCGGGTGTTTGCCCCTCGCCAGCACCAGGGTGTCCACCACGCCGCAAAGGCCTTCTATCGGCCCGGTGCCGTCTGCCATCCGCTCCAGCTCACTGTTGATGAAGCCCACGTCAAAGGGCGCGTTGTGGATGACCAGCTCGGCGCCGCGGACGAACTCGAGGAAATCCGCGGCGACCTGGTCGAAGGTCGGCTTGTCTGCCAGGAACTCGTTGGTGATGCCATGAACCTCGATAGCGCCCTGGTCGATCTCCCGTCGCGGATTGATGTACTGGTGATAGTGCTGCCCGGTGAGCTTGCGATTCACCAGCTCGACACAGCCGATCTCGATGATGCGGTGCCCCTGGGAGGTCTCAAGGCCCGTGGTTTCCGTGTCCAGCACGATCTGTCTCATAATTCGTCGATTCCCCGGTTGGCCAGTTGGTCGGCCAGTTCGTTTTCTGGGTGCCCGCTGTGACCCTTGACCCAGTGCCAGTCGATGCGGTGGCGCTGGTTCTGCTCATCCAGCGCCTGCCACAGGTCGACGTTCTTTACGGGCTTTTTGGCCGCGGTGCGCCAGCCGCGCCGCTTCCAGTTGTCCATCCACTCGGTAATGCCTTTGCGCACATATTCCGAATCGGTAGTGAGCTGCACGTGGCAGGGCTCCTTGAGCGCGCGCAGCGCCTCGATCGCGGCGGTCAATTCCATGCGGTTGTTGGTGGTGCTGGGTTCCCCGCCCCAGAGCTCCCGTTCATGCTCGCCGAATCGCAGCAGTGCCCCCCAGCCACCTGGACCGGGGTTGCCCCGGCACGCACCGTCTGTAAATGCATCGACGTTCTTCAAGCGCCAACATTTCTCTTGCGGGAACTGGCCACCGAATTGGGCACCGTGAGGCCAATCAGCCGCGGCGCGAGCTGTTTGCGCCAGCGTATGCGATTGGGCGTCAGCGTCGAGACCTTCTTCTGGGCGCGTATGGCATAGACGCCGCCGAGGGGAAGCTGGTACTTCATTGCCAGGGCGTCGACGCGCGCCAGGGTGCGGAACAGCCTGTCACCGCCGGCGGGAGGCGTCACGAAACAGTGCTGGACCGCCTGCACCTCCGCGCCAAGCAGGTCCAGCCAGTCCTTGAGTCGGCGGGTGGTGAGATGGTGAGACTCTGACCAGAGCCGCTCGGGAAACAGGCCCACCAGTCTCGCCGTCGCGCCGAACAGGGACAGGGGATTGAAGCCCACCACGATGATATGCCCCTGGGGCGCCACCACCCGGTGAACTTCCCGCAGCATGGCGTGGGGCCGCTCGGCAAATTCCAGCGCGTGATGCAGGACCACCACATCGATACTGTCGCTGGCGAAGGGAAGGAAATCCGGCTCGCTGAGCAGGCCCACATCCTTGCCCCCCACGGCGTTGCAGTAAATCTTGTGGCTGAGCTGGCTGCCCTCGCCCAGGGGCTGGTCCCGTGTGACCCCGATCTGGAGCTGGTGATAGCCGAAGATGTTGTCCAGCAAGCGCTCCGTGAGTTCGCGCTCCTGCTGCAACAGGTACTGGCCACGAGGCCCGGAAAACCAGGTTTCCAGCCGGGTAGAAATCTCGCTAAACTGCAGGCCCATGCCCGCATGGTAGCGTATAAATGCTGGACGTCACACCGATACCCGCCTTCTCTGACAACTACATCTGGTGCCTGCGCCGACCCGGCGAGGCCGATGCCGTGGTCGTGGACCCCGGCGATGGGAATGCCGTGCTCTCAGCCTTGGACTCACAGGGCCTGGAGCTGTCCGGCGTCATCATCACCCATCACCATTTCGATCATACCGGGGGCCTGGACACCCTGTTGGCGCACCGGTCTGTGCCGGTCTACGGCCCATACAACCCCCAGATTGCGCAGATCACCCACCGCCTGCGGGACGGCGACAGTGTCGAAATCCTCGGCATCGAATGGGAAGTGCTGGAAGTGCCCGGCCACACCCTGGACCACATTGCCTTTCATGGCGAAGCGAGCCCTGGCGAACACCTGCTGTTCTGCGGGGATACGCTGTTTGCCGGCGGCTGTGGCCGCGTTTTTGAAGGCAATCCCGCGATGATGCTGGGTTCTCTCGACAAACTGGCCGCGCTTCCCGCTACGACCCGGGTGTTTTGCGCCCACGAGTACACCATGGCGAATCTCGCCTTTGCCAGCGCGGTGGAGCCGGACAATGCGGCGCTAAAGGAACGGGTGGCGCGGGACGAAGAAACCCGTGGGCGCGGGGAGCCCACGGTGCCTTCGGAACTGTCACTGGAGCTCGCCACAAACCCCTTCCTGCGCTGCCGGGAAGACTCCGTGGCGCAGCATATGCACAGCCGTGAAGGTGTGAATGCAGATGACCCGGTGGCGGTATTCGGCGCCGTGCGAGACTGGAAAGACCATTTCTAGGCGCCGTAAGAGCGCCCCAGGAAGCTGAAACAAGAATAGGGAATATGTTTAAATTCAATTACTTAGAGGCTCTTTCAAAGAGCCTTTTGAGCCTGGTGCTGGTCTCCTCGGCGGCCGCCGCCTACGAGATGGACGACGTGGTGGCTACCCGGGACCTGTGGGAGCGGGTCCGCGCGGGACTCAGCCTCGGTGATATCGAGAACCCGCGCATTGCGGCGGAGCGCAACTGGTACGTTGCCAACCCGGACTACATGGTGCGGGTTACCGAGCGCTCCTCTCCTTACCTGTATCACGTGGTGGAAGAAGTGGAGCGCCGGGGCATGCCCATGGAGCTCGCCCTGCTCCCTATCATGGAGAGCGCCTACGACCCGTTTGCCTATTCCCACGGCCGCGCCGCTGGGCTGTGGCAGATCATTCCCGGCACCGGCCGCGACCTCGGCCTCGAGCAGGACTGGTGGTATGACGGTCGCCGTGACCTGCGGGCTTCCACCGATGGCGCCCTGAATTACCTGGAGCGGCTCGCCGCACGTTTCGACGGCGACTGGCTGAAGGCGCTGGCTGCCTACAACGCGGGACCCGGCCGGATCGCCCGGGCGGAGCGACGCAACCGGCAGCTGGGGCGCAGCGAGGATTTCTGGTCTCTGAAACTGCCCCGTGAAACCAGTAATTATGTACCCAGGTTGCTGGCGCTGGCGGACCTGGTCGCCGCGCCCGGACAGTACGGCCAGACCCTGACCCCGATTGCCGACCGACCCTATTTCGCCGTCGCGACCACCGGCGGCCAGATCGACCTGGCCCAGGCGGCGCAGCTGGCAGAAATCCCGATTGATTCGCTGTACCGCCTGAATCCAGGATTCAATCGCTGGGCGACCTCACCGGAGGGCCCCCATGAGCTGTTGCTGCCGGCGCCGGCAGCGCTCCGTTTCAATGAGGGCCTGGCCTCGCTGGATGGCAGTGAGCGCATCCAGTGGGTGCGCTACACGGTGCGCACCGGGGACACACTGAGCACCATCTCTACGCGCTACAACACCGAGGCCGCGGTCATTCGCCAGGTCAACAACCTGCGCGGCAATCGCATTATCGCCGGCAACAGCCTGATGATTCCCGTGGCCAGCGCGCCGCCCTCCACCTACGCCCTCAGCGCGGACCAGCGCCTGGCCCGCAAACAGGGTCGCGGTGACGGCCACCGGGTGGAGTACCTGGTGCGGCCCGGGGACAGCTTCTGGACGATCTCACGGCGCTTCGACGTCAGCACCCGCAAGCTGGCCGAGTGGAACGGGATGGCGGTGCGCGATCCGATTCATCCCGGGCAGAAGCTGGTGATCTGGAGCAAGGAGCCGGTGTCGGGCGTGACGCTCACCTCGGTGGCCTTTGACATTCCCGAGCGCAAGTCCATGGTCCGCAAGGTCGGCTACCGCGTGCGCAACGGGGACTCGCTGGCGCGCATCGCCGGCAAGTTCAACGTGACGGTCGAGGATATCGTCGACTGGAACAAGGAACTGCGCGGCAAGAAGTACATCCACCCGGGTCAGCGCCTGACCCTGTACGTGGACATTACCGAGAGCTGAGCGCCTCCGCGAGCCGCGGCACCTGTTCGGTCGCCTTGCCGCGCCAGTGGTATTCGAACATCGAGCTGGCATCGGTGGGATCCGGGTTGATCTCCAGCGTCGTCGCCCCCACCTGTCGCGCAATCTGCACGAAGCCCGCCGCCGGGTAGACCGTGCCGGACGTGCCGATGGCGACAAACAGGTCGCAGTCGGCCAGCAGCGAATAGATTTCATCCATGTAGAGCGGCATTTCCCCGAACCAGACCACGTGGGGCCTCAGGCTGGCACTGCGGGCGCAGCATTCGCAGGGATCTTCCGCAGTGAACGACGGCAGCGCCTCGAACACCTCGTCGGTGAACTGGCAGCGCATCTTGTTGAGTTCACCGTGCATGTGCAGCAGGCGCATCGAACCCGCACGCTCGTGCAGGTCATCCACATTCTGCGTCACCAGTACATATCCGCCGGGATGGTTTTGCTCGAGCTCCACCAGGGCCCGGTGGGCCGCATTGGGTTCCACCTCCGGCAGCTTCTGGCGCCGGGCATTGTAGAAACGGTACACCAGCTCCGGGTCGCGGGCGAAGGCCTCCGGTGTTGCCACCTCCTCCACCCGGTGGTTTTCCCACAGGCCGTCGGGGCCGCGAAACGTGCCCAGCCCGGACTCCGCTGAAATGCCGGCCCCGGTGAGGATTACTATATTGTGCCAGTGACGGTTTTCGAGACTGTCCATGTGAGTTCGCCGGCTCCGGGATTGAGCGGGCGGCGTGCTGTCGCTAACGTGAGGGCTGAGTGTAGCAGGGACTGCCAATGAAATTCGTACTGTCGACGTCGTTCTCCAGCGTCGCCCACCTGACCGCGCTGGCGCCCGTCGCGGACGAGACCGGCTGGGAGGCCATGTCCTTCTCGGACCACGTGGTGCATCCCGAGGCCATCAGCACGCCCTACCCCTACACCGAAGACGGCAGCCGGCGCTGGCCCGCCTTTACCGACTGGCCCGATCCCTGGGTCACCATTGGCGCACTGGCCGCCATCACCAAACGCCTGAAATTCACCAACAACATCTTCGTGCTGCCCATGCGCAACCCGCTGCTGGTCGCCAAGGCCATCAGTACGGCGGCGGTCATCTCGGACAACCGTGTCATCCCCGCCTTCGGCGTTGGCTGGTCCGGTGACGAGTTCGCGCTGATGCAACAGGATTTCAGCACCCGGGGCAGGCGCATGGACGAGATGATCGACATACTTCGCCTGCTCTGGAGCGGCGACTGGGTGGAGTACAGCGGCGAGTTCTACCAGCTGCCACGGGTGGAAATGAATCCGCCTCCCCCCGGCACTGTGCCGATCTGGATCGGCGGCATCTCCGATCCCGCCATGCGCCGGGCGGCCCGGGTAGCGGACGGCTGGGTAACCGATTTGCAGACCAGCGACGAGATTATCGAGTGCATTGCCCGGATCGGGCGCTGGCGTGAAGAATACGGGCGCGACGGTGAGTTCTCGATCATGGCGACGCCCTCAGACGCCTGGGATATCGACGGCTACCGGCGCCTGGAAGACGCGGGCGTCACCCACATCCTGACCATGCCCTGGGCGTTCTACCACGGGGAAACGGAAGATCTCGAATTGAAGCAGGACGGCATCCGCCGGTTCGCGGAGGACATCGTCCTGCCCATGTCAGGGGCTTAGCGCCACTCCACGAGTAGCTCGCCCTGCTCCGCTGCGCTGCGCGCCAGCTCCTGGGCGCGTTCACCGAACTCTGACTCGACCTTTTCCCGGCGGATTTTCATGGTGGGCGTCAGCATGGTGTTCTCGATGGTCCAGGGATCCTTCGAGACGATAACCGCACCGATACGGGCGTGCTTGTCTACCGCGTCGTTAACCGTCTGGGTCATGGCTTTGAGGTCGGCTTCCACCGCATCCTGCTCCGCCTGCTGGGCCAGGGCGCTCAACACGCACACCATCACGGTCTTGGAGTAACCGCGTCCCAGCAGGCAGATCTGTTCCGTGTGGGGGTTCTTGGCAAACTCGTTCTCGATGGGCGTCGGGGCGACGAACTTGCCCTGGATGGTCTTGAAGTAGTCCTTCACCCGCCCCGTGAGATAGATGAAACCGTCTTCATCAATCCGCGCCTTGTCGCCGGTGTACACCCAGCCGTCCTTGAAGGTCTCGGCAGTTTTATCCGGCTGCTTGTAGTAACCGGGAGAGAGTCCCTCGGCCCGGCAGCACAGTTCGTCTTCTTCGGTCAGCCTGATTTCGACCTCGCCGACCGGCTTTCCGATAGAACCGATGCGCCGGTCACCGTGCCGGTTTGCCAGCAGGCCCATGGCCTCGGTCTGACCGAAGCCTTCCATCAGGGTGAGCCCGAATTTTCCATACCACTCGATCAGCGCCGGCGGTGTCGGCGCTGCGGCCGTCAGCAGGTATTGGGCTTCGCCCAGGCCCAGCGTGTCGCGCACCGTCTTGCCCAGGCCCTCACCATCTTCGGCCAATGCTTTGTCGATAGCCTCCTGGCCGCCGAGGTGCCCGATGATCACCTGCTGCAGCTGCTCCCATACCCGCGGAGCGCCGAAGAACATGTGAGGCTTGCAGGCAGGCAGGTCGCGCAGCAGTGTGAGCAGGTTTTCGTTGAAGTACACCGTGCCGCCGTGCACCAGCGATGCGTACTCCACGATCTGGCGTTCTGCGATATGGGACAGCGGCAGGTAGGAGAAAAATCTCGCCCGCGCCGGCAACGCGAAAGCTTCCTGAAAGCGGTTGATGGGAATGATGTTGGAGTCGTGTGTCTGCATGACACCCTTGGGCAGGCCGGTAGTACCCGACGTGAATACGATAGAGACCAGCTCATCGCCGTCCGCCTTGTGGGTCGGCCGCTCACCCATGTGGGGAGTGACGACGTCTTCCCAACGCAGATGTTCCTGTTCAATGTCCACGCCCGGCAGCGTCACCAGCTGTATACCGTCTGGCAACACCGCGGAGACCTGCTCCCAGTTCTCCGTCTGGCCGACAAACAGCAGCTTCATGTCGGTGAAGTCCATCACGTACTCCGCCGTTTCCTGGGGCAGCGTGGTGAACATGGGCACCGTCACGTTACCGGCGGAGATCGTTCCGAGATCTGCCATAAACCAGTGTGCGCAATTGCGCGACAACAGCCCGACGATGGCGCCTGGGCCAGGCAGGTTCTTTTCCTGCCAGGCGCCCAGGGCGTAGGCGTTCTCCCTCACCTGCCCCCAGGTCCATTCGGTGATGTCATCGCCGCTGACGTCGCGCAGCCAGACTTCATCCGGGTGCGTTTCGGCCCAGTGATCCAGGTATTCGGTGAGAGTGTCGTGCATGGGTGTCTCCGAAAATATTCTTATGTCAGCTCATGCCAGTGAGGCAGGGCCGTAAAATACAGGGCGCATCGTACCGGCCGGTCGTCCGTGGCCGCGAGCAGCCGGGCATAGTTCTCCAGCTGGGGTCGGTAGCGGGCTTCTTCCGCCGCCAGGAAATCCCGCAGCGACTGCGTAGAGTCCGGTACTGAGCTCTTGTAGTCAACCACCCAACGCACGCCGTCGGCGATGAAGGTTCGATCGATCACGAACTCCCCCAGCCGGCCGTCCGGCAGCAGGCAGCTGAGCGCCAGTTCACTGGCCGCCGACTCGCGCTTCGGCGATAGCAGCCAGCGCCCGCGTTCATCCGCCAGCACGTTCGACAGGGAGCTGGAAGCGCGTTCGACTGCCGGCTCCAGGGAGGACTCGGCTACGCCGGCTCTCCTCAGCTCCCTGCGCCACCAGCTTTCAAAATCCGCGGTCTCGAAGCTGTCGGGTAGCGCCCTCTCCGACAGGCGCTCCAGCGTCAGGTGAATCAGGTTGCCGACGGCGGTGGCAAAATGGTCGCTACCCCACTCCGGGATATTGGGCTCGGCTGCTACAGCTTCTGCGATATCCGCTTCCAGCGGCGTTGCCAGGCGCAGCAGCCCGGAATCCTGCTGCGTCAGTTCGGCGCTGGCATCAGTGATCGTGTCTGGCTCCACGGCCTGAAGCTGCGACTCGACCCCGGGCCAGATCGTGGACAGCAGCGAACCATTGCCCGGAGGCTTCAAGCCGCCCTCCTCATCCCTCGCCAGGTTGGCAGACAGCCAAAGCCGCTGCACGGCCCGGGTGGCGCCCACGTACAGCAGCCGTGTGGACTCCCGCCTGCGCTTGTTCTTGCGCTGCTCGTAAAGGTAGTCGTAAAGCGTTGACGCGCTGTCCTGCGTGTCGTCGTTCATGGCGAGCATGAAACAGCTTTCCCCTGCGGCAGCGTGGTACTCGTCCCACAGCAGCAGCGGCCTGGTTTCGCCGCGAGCGGTATGCCCCAGGTTGGGAATGAACACCCAGTCAAATTCCAGCCCTTTGGCCTTGTGCAGCGTCATCAACTGCAGCTTGCTGTCGGAGGCCGACGACCGGGCAAACAGCTTGTCAATATGCTGTCCCAGTCTTGCCGGGTCGTAGTTCTCCTTTTCCGCTTCCAATACCGAGAGCATGTTGAAGAAAGCCTCGGCGTCCTCGAGCTGCGCGCTGTCCTCGACACAGTGGGGACCGTTCAATCGCAGCCAGGCAAATTCGATCCAGTCGCGCAGGGGCAAACGCTCGCGCTGCGCCATGATTTCCAGCAGCGCACTGCGCAGGCCCGCGAGGCGACGGCGACCGTCCTCGCTCACGCTGTCCGGAACACGGCCGGTCTCCAGTAACGCCCGTGGTGTCGATGCCACCGACTCCCGTGCAAACGCCAGAAGGTCGGGATTGGGCAAGCCGCACCAGGGTGCGCGCAGCAGGGCCAGCCAGGCCACCCGGTCCAGCGGGTTGTGCAGGGCGCGGCAGAGATTCTCCAGGTCGCGAACCACCATGGAATCCGACAGGGCATCGATTTCCTGGGCCTGCCACTGAATGCCCCGGCTCTTCAGAACCGCCACCAGCGGCACAAGATCGGCCTTGCGTCGCACCAGCACGGCGATGCTCTCGCAATCCGGGTCATCCATTCCCTCACGGATGCGCTCGGCGAGCCAGCCCGCCTCCACCCGTTCGTCGTCGCAGGTCACTACCTGCACGGCGCCGTCGTCATCCCCTTCCTGGAAGGCCACGGCCGGAGAAAAGGCAATCTCGCCGCGCTGTATGTTGTCCGCTGCGGGGAACGCCTCGGCAAAGCTGCGATTGACCCAGTTCACGACGCCCGCACGGCTGCGGAAGTTGGTTTTCAGGGTCAGCGGCTCCAGGGCCAGGGCATCGAAGCCCTGCTGCTTGGCCCGGATGAACAGCCCGACATCGGCGTCCCGGAAACCGTAGATCGATTGCATGCCGTCCCCGACAATGAACAGCGTGCGCGCCGCTTCCGGATTGTCCGCATTGTGCTCCGCCCAGCCCCGGGTGAGCCTGCGCACCAGTTCGAACTGGTTGACCGCGGTGTCCTGGAATTCGTCGACGAGGATGTGCTTCAGGCGGTAATCCAGTGACAGGGCGAGTTCAGTAGGCTGCTCGTCATCCCCAAGGGCCTCCAGGGCGGCCAGGGACACCTGGGTATGGTCCACGATGCCGTGTTGCTGGAACACCACGAGAAGCTGCGCCGCCAGCAGCGGGAGCAACCGGCTGCAGGCCAGCACATTTTCCCAGTGCGCGTCTCCGGGCTCGGAAGTCGGCAGGTGGCGGACTTCTCTCAGCAGCTCCAGCAGGCCCACCTGCCCCGCCATGGCCGTGAGAACGTCCGCCATTGCCTGCTTGCGGTCCGCCGCTTCTCCCTTGCCGGCGGGGAACCCGCAGCGCTTGTCGACCGCAACTCGCCAGGTGTCTTTTTGCGTCAGCAAAATGTTTGCCAGTGACTGCCAGCGAACGACGTCCCCGGTGTCATGGCCGGGCCACTGGAATTCCCCCGACTCGCCAAGGTTGTCGCGCGCATAGCGCCAAAGCGGTTCCAGTTCACTTCGCCAGGGCTGCAGGGCCTCATCCAGGCCGGACAGAGTTTCCGTGCACAGCACCACCAGGCTCCGTTCGATGGCGAACTGCGCCTGCTCTCTGTCGAGGCCCGTTCCCATGGTCACCAGCCACTGGTCCCGGCAGGCCAGCATGGCCACCAGCAGGTCCTCCAGACGCGACCAGTTGTTGTCGAACAGCAGCAACAGGGTGGCGAGGTCGCCGGCTCCCGGTCCCTTCAGCTCGAGCTGTTCCAGCAGCCCGTGGGTGGCTTCGCGGTAATAGGGCCAGGCGTCGTCCACTGCGGCAATGGGGCCACCAAATTTTGACAACACGGGCATCTGCCGGGTCAGGGCGCCGCAAAACCCGTCAATGGTGCGAATGTTGAGCTGTGAGGGATTGGCGCGCAGGTTCCAGTCTCGCTCGCTGTCGGCGGCGAGCACCCCGCGCGCCAGGTCGAAAGTCATGGCCGCGTGATCATCTCCCGGACGCTCGCCGCTCTCTGCCAGGGCCAGGGCGTCACCGATGCGGCTGCGCATTTCCGCGGCGGCCTTTCGCGTAAACGTGATGGCGAGGACTTCCTGGGGCAGCTCCACCCGCGCCAGCAGGGTCAGGTAACGCTGGATCAGCAGCTCTGTCTTGCCGGAACCCGCCGGCGCCGTGACGCAAAAGGAACGCAGCGGGTCCAGGGCCTCCAGGCGCTCTGCACTGTCTGCTACCGGACTCGGCACAGGGCCTCCAGGCCGCAGAATGTGCAGCTATTTTTGCGATCGATAGGTGCTACGGCGGCGTGGCCGTCGAGGAATTCCTGTGCAAGTTCCTGAAGAACGGCCTTCCAGTGCGCCTGCAGGGCAGCCCAGTCGTCCAGCGAGGTCTCGAGCTTGGACGTGGCTTTGGCAATGTCGGTGCTGATGCCGGGACCCTGGGATGACGCGGCCAGGCCGCGGTACTCCACCGCACTGTGCCGGAGCACCGCGAAGCTCACACCGGCCACTTCCCCCGGCGCCAGCAGCTGGGTGTAAAGGGGTAGCTGCGGGTCCTCGGGGCGATCCCCCAGCCACAGGCGCACTTTGCTGTCGCCGGACTTGTAGTCGATGACCAGTTTTTCGCCGCCCGGTAACTCGTCTACCCGGTCGATGCGCAGGGTGATAGTCAGGGGGCCGAGCTCCAGCTCGTGTCGCTGCTCACGTGCAGCCACCACGAACGCGCTGCGTTCGCTTTCCACCGCCAGCCAGTCGAGCAGCAAGCCTTCAAGGCGTTTCTGCTCCAGGGCCAGCAAGCCCTCCCCGTGCCTGCGACCGCCGCGGCCGCGAAAGCCGTCGACGGCTATCTGCGCGCTCTCGTTTGCCAGGGTCTTGCGCATGTCCTCGGTGGCGGCGGCCAGTTTGTCGCTGCTGCCCAGTTCCCCCCACAGGTGGTTGAGGCCGTCGTGGAGGATGGCGCCACGCTCCGCCGCGGTCAGTGCGATCTGCGCATCCGGGAGCGGTTGGGCAATCAGCCGGTGATAGGCGAACGCCCGAAACGGGCACTGGGCCTGGTTGCCGATGATGGCGCTGCCGCCGGTGATGTTGGCGGCCTCCTCCGCAGTCACGGCCGGCGCATCCACATCGGCCTCCCCGGCGAGGGCTTCGCTGTCGTACGTCCAGTGCGCCGGCCAGGGCAGGTCTTCAACGACTGCCCCGGATTTGAAGCCGTCCAACAGGGGACTGGGCGCAACCGCGACTTCTTCGTCGAGCCGGGTATAGCTCGCCAGGATCTCGCTACAGGACTGCCGAAGATGGGCCATGAGCTGCCGCGCATACTCCAGCTCCCGGTTCGCATCGGCGTGGGGCAGCTTGTGAGTGCGCTGCAGGGAAACGGGTATGAACGGGCTGGGGCGCGCCGCCTGCGGCCATTCGTTCGCGCCCATGTTGCACACCCAGAGGGCGTCGAACTGCAAGCCCGCCGCTTCCAGCAGCCCCAGCACCTGGATCGGCGCGTCCGGGGTCTGCGCCTGGAACACGGTGTGCGCACACAGCTGCTCCAGCGACGAGAGCGCCGCTGTATAGGTGATATCGCCCTCGATCGGGTCCAGCGTACCGAGGTCTTCGAGCACCTTGTAGAACAACTCGACCTGCTGGTACTCCAGCGAGTCCAGCGGACCCGGGCCGGGCCAGGCGAAATCCTCGAGGAGTTTGCGGAAGAGCCCCCGCCACTCCGACGGCAGCCTGCGGCTGCGCAGCTGGCGTGCATCCCCCGCTTCCAGCAGCAGCTTCTGCAGGGTCAGCTGCTTGCCGAGACGATTGCTCACCCTGCCCAGCTGGTGCCGGACTTCCGCCGGCGGCACCGGTTCTCTCGCATCCAGCAGCAGGTAGTGCCAGGCGTCGAGTTCACCCTCACGCTCGCCGCTGTCGCGATAACGCGTTTGCAGCACCCGACCCAGTTCGGCGAGGCTCGAATCCCTTGCCGGCAGCGCAAGCAGCCCGAGGGCCGCTTCCACGGGACCACATTCGGACAATGGAATGCCAGCGGAGAAGTTTACGGGCAGCGTCTCCGGCTTGCGCGGGTCGCTGCCGAACGCCCTGTGCAGGGCACGTTCCATATCCCGGCGTTCCTGCTGCAAACCCGGCAGCAGGATACCGAGACGGCGACCGGGCGCTTCGCGATGTTGTTCTGCGGCCCACCGGGCTGCTGCCTCCAGCTCCCCACCGTGGGAATCACAGGGCCGCAGTACACCGGCGGCGTTTTCTTTGCCGGCGCGGTGATGTTGGAGTTCCGTCGCCTGGGTTTCGAGCGCAGCGCGAATGCGCGGCGAGATGTCCCCGAATTCTGCCATTACGATCGACTCGACCGGGCAGGCCGCAGCCAGGTCCGGTACCAGCGCGGCCAGGGTGCTCATTCCCAGCGACTGGAGTCGTCGCTCGAATTCAGTGGCCCACTCAAGGAACAGCCGGGTGTCTTCGCCAAACCTGAATTGCTGGGCGACACCTTCACTGCGCCAGTCGAGGTTCCACAGCAGCAGGTTGCTGTAGGCGTCGCGAGCGAGCTCAGCAGCCGTGGTCGGGCGCAGCAGCGCCGCTGCGCTGTCGGAACTCTCGACGCACTGCAGCCACAGCGCCTGCTCCTGGGCGGGGCCGATCAGCCCCGGCAGCTCATCGCCCGCCATGACCCGGGTCCGGTAGCAGTGCTGCCACCAGTGATCCAGCGACATGACCTGCGGCGTCGGCCAGGCCTGGCTACCCTGCCCGGCCATGTACTGACCCCAGGCCAGCTTGATGCGCCGGGCCAGGCGATGATTGGGAGTAAGGACGATGCGGCCGGCCGCAATGGGCTCGACCAGGGAATCGATGGGGTAAAAACTGTTTCCGGCGTGCACGGGCGTCCTGCGTTTACGCCGGTATTCTAACCCGCGTCATTTCTATAGAATACCCGACCCCGAGCCGCGTGGGCGGCGATGTACTGTAGAGACGAGATGAACCAGCAGTCAGCCTTGAGCGAGAAAGAAGCCGTGAGCCAGGTACAGGTAGATAACGTCAACGTCGAGGCCTACGAGGTCCTCACCACCCCGGAAGCGCTGAAACAGGAGCTGCCGCTCTCTGAAAGTGCCAACACCGTGCTGGCGGAAAGCCGCCAGGTGATCCGCGATATCCTGGATCGCAAGGACCCGCGCATGTTCATCGTGGTCGGCCCCTGCTCCATCCATGACGTGGACGCCGCCATGGACTACGCGCAGCGGCTCAAGACCCTGGCCGAAGAAGTCTCGGACACCCTCTACCTGGTTATGCGCGTCTACTTCGAGAAGCCGCGCACCACGGTCGGCTGGAAGGGGCTGATCAACGACCCCCACATGAACGACAGCTTCAAGATCGAGGAAGGCCTGCATATCGGCCGCAAGCTGATGCTGGATATCCTCGAGCTGGGCCTGCCCACGTCGACGGAAGCCCTGGACCCGATCTCACCCCAGTACCTGGCAGACTGCATCAGCTGGTCCGCCATCGGGGCGCGCACCACGGAATCCCAGACCCACCGCGAGATGGCCAGCGGCCTGTCTTCCGCCGTGGGCTTCAAGAACGGCACGGACGGCAGTCTGACGGTCGCCATCAATGCCCTCAAGTCGGTGTCCAAGCCCCACCGCTTCCTGGGCATCAACCCGGCGGGCGAGGTCTCGGTAATCAAGACCACCGGCAATCCCTACGGCCACGTGGTACTGCGCGGCGGCGCAGACGGACCCAACTACGACTCGGTTCACGTGAAGCTGTGCGAAGTGGAACTCGACAATGCGGGCGTGCCGGCAAACATCATGGTCGACTGCTCCCACGCCAATTCCAACAAGCAGCCTGAGCTGCAGCCCCTGGTCATGGAAAACGTCACCAACCAGGTACTCGAAGGCAACCACTCAATCGTTGGCCTCATGGTCGAGAGCAACATCGGCGCCGGCAACCAACCGATCCCCGACGACCTGTCACAGCTGCAGTATGGCGTCTCGGTCACCGACGGCTGCATCGACTGGGAAGCCACGGAAAACGCCATCCGCGATATGCGCGACCGGCTCAAGGACGTGCTGCCTGCCCGGAACGGCTAACCATTCAAGATTTTTCCCGGAGGGCTTGCGCTCTCCGAGTCTCCAGGCTTTCAATAGCTGAGCTAACGCTCTCCAGCTCAAGGCTGTCTATACCCCGACGCGTTCCGGAACTGCCACTCGCCGTTCGGCCCTCGTTTGATCTCGAAGCCGCCCTCATGCAGCAACTTGTGATGGTGCGGACACAGCAGCAACAGGTTCTCCAGGATCGTCTCTCCCCCATCGCACCAGTGCTCGAAATGATGCGCGTCCAGCCATTTCGTGTGGGTGCATCCCGGGAAGCAACAGCAGCCACCGTCTCGCGCCTCCAGCGCCCTTCTTAGCTGGGGATTCACCACCCTATGTTTGCGTCCGATGCCCGTCGGCGTACCGTCTTTGTACACCAGCGGCACAATCGACCCGTCACAGCACAACCGTCGCACGGTTTCAATCGGTAAATCGCTCTTGCTCTGCTCGTCGGGCTCACCGCGCAGGGCTTTCTCGTCAACGTGCACCGTGACCTGGTAGTGGTCAGCGGTACAGCTGCTCTTTCGCTCACCGCCAGCAAGATAGGCACGTGCCATTTCCACCAGGCCATCCACTTGCCGCTGCTGAAGCTCAGACGGTCCACGTGGACCGTTCTCATCATTTTCGGTCAGCTCGGACTCGTCCACACCATCCTCAAAATATTCGGCATCTGAGCTTTTCATGCTGGCAGTGGCCATCTCCAGCGCTTTAACCACGACGTCGGCGTCCTCCTTCGGCAGCTCGATACTGATTCGAACAGTCCCGTCAGTATTCGGAGTGACGGTCAGGTACCGGTTAGCGTGGGCGCGCCTGGCGTCATTTGTCGAGATCTCCGGGCGCACGTTCCTGAGTTCCGTACAGTGGCGGTCCACGTGGGCCGCGTTGGCCTTCAGCGCGAATTCCAGTAGCTGGGATTCGTTCCGCGGCGTTGCGGCGCGAGTGAGTGATCTCGCCTTTGAGTAAGAGAGATCGCCTTTCTGGAAAGCCAGTGAAATCTCTGGCAGATCGAACAGTGCATTCGCCACGCGCAGCTTTTCCCTGGCAGTGCGTGGGCAGATGCCGCATTTCATATTCAACCACTCCGCACAGTTGTTGAAGTGATAGGCCTTCCAGCCCTGTCGCAGGTCGAACTCCCGCAGCAACACCAGGAACTCGTACTCGCTGGCGTTGATGTGCTGTGACAGGCTGATGATGCTCTCTTCGAGATCGTCGAGGGAGCGACGAGAGATGACTGGAACCGGCTGAGCGATGGCATTCACGGGGACCTCCTGCGGCGTCGGATGCGCCTGAGAAAAGAAACTTATCCAATTGATTTAATTGAATAATTTTACCCTTCTTAAGAAATTTTCGAGGACCGGTTTTCCACCATTTCAGGTCAATCTTCACACACCTCAGGAGCCCGCCAGGTGTTAAAATTTGCTTTCTTCTACAAACACTCGTGCATCGCAAGGAACGCGCCACCGCATGATAAAGGCCGTACTGTTCGACCTGGACGACACCCTCGTCCACCGGAAGCAATCACTGCTCCGATACATCGACAAGCTCTGTGAAGACATGCCCGACCTGGCGGATTACCTGGGCAGGAATACCCTCACCGAGCTGATAATCACCACTGACAATGGCGGGTACCTGAAGCCTGGAACACCATATGCTCAAGTTCGGGAACTAGTGAGCGATACGCTGGTAGCCCAGCTGAACGGACGCTGCGCCATTACGAGAGTCGAAATCGAGGAACACTGGAAAACCTGGCTCCCGCGATCCACCGTGGAGATGCCGGGTGCGGTGGACCTGCTGTCGGAACTCAAGGACCGGGGAATGAAGTTGGCAGTGATATCCAACGGGTCGCACCGATCACGGGAGCTCACCGTATCCCTGGCGTCTTTCGCACCCTTGATCGACAGGGTCTACAGTTCCGGTCTGGTCGGCGTAAAGAAACCCGCGCGAAAGATCTTCGACCATGCCCTGAATGACCTTGGCGTAAAGGCCGAACAAACCTGGTTTGTGGGTGACCACCCCGTCAACGACGTCCAGGGGGCCACAGAAATGGGAATGACCGCTATCTGGCTGGAAGGATTCCAACCCTGGCCGCACGACCGCGAGAGCCCGGCACACTCGGTCCAATCATTGGACCAGGTCCCAGCGCTGCTGGAACTGGGCAAATAGTCTCGTCCAGGGGCGCGATACATAGCATTTGATTGAAACTACAGAGAGTGACGTAGCGCCTCGAAAGTCGATTGAGGCGCGATATGTAGCGGTCTTAATAATAGGCGTTAGAGCGATCCGAGTGATCGGTAATATCCCTGACACCCGCCAACATCGGCAGCTGCTCCAGCAGGGTCTTCTCCACCCCACCCTTCAGGGTCGCGTCCACCATCCCACAGCCCTGGCAACCGCCACCGAACTGCAGCACCGCGAAGTTATCGTCCGTCACCTCAATCAGTGACACCTCGCCGCCGTGGGCAGCCAGCGCGGGATTGATCTCGTTGTAGAGCACGTAGTTGATACGGTCTTCGATGGGGCTGTTGTCGTCCACCCGCGGCATCTTGGAGTTGGGTGCCTTGATGGTCAGCTGGCCGCCCATGCGGTCCTTGGCGTAATCGACCAGGGCATCTTCCAGGTACGGCAGGCTGCGGCCCTCGAACCAGGCGCTGAACCTGTCGAACTTCGTCTCCTCGTCGTCAGGCTGCACATCACCCTCGCGGCAATAGGCGATGCAGGTCTCGGCCCGCGGCGTGCCGGGCTGGTTGATGAAGACCCGCACACCCAGCGCGTCCTCCTGCTTCGAGAGCAGTTCGGCGAGATAGTCCTGGGCAGATTCGGTGATCGTGATCATGTACAGCGTTCCTTCGGGCGGTGAAGCACCTTAACCAAGTAATTTGGTCGGGTATTATAGGCGAAGGATTCAGGCTTGGCGAGAGATCGCTGGAATAATCTATATCAAAATATTTTGATATAGATAGTTTGCTTTGGTAGGATGCGCCAATTCGTAATTTAGCCGGATTCTGCAGTGTTGAAGTCACCCCTCACAGACGCCCTTGCCCGCCGTATTCTCGTTATCGACGGCGCCATGGGCACCATGATCCAGGACTACAAGCTCCAGGAGGGGGATTACCGCGGCGATCGTTTCGCGGAGCATCCCGTGGATCTGAAGGGGAACAACGACCTGCTCTCCCTGACCCGCCCGGACGTGGTCAAGGAGATCCACCTGGCCTACTTGGCCGCTGGCGCCGATATCATTGAAACCAACAGCTTCAATGCCACCGCAGTCGCCCAGGACGATTACCAGCTGGGTGAAATCGTCGCGGAGCTGAACCTCGCTGCAGCCCAGATCGCGCGGGAAGCCGCCGATGAGCAGACCGCCAGGACCCCCGACCAGCCGCGCTTCGTCGCCGGGGTGCTGGGCCCGACCCCGCGCACCGCATCGATCTCGCCGGACGTAAACGACCCGGGTGCCCGCAATATCACCTTCGAGCAGCTGTCGTCAGATTACGCCGCAGCCGCCCGCGCCCTGGTGGAAGGCGGTGTGGACCTGCTGATGGTGGAAACGATCTTCGACACCCTCAATGCCAAGGCTGCCGTCTACGCCCTCAAGCAGGTGTTCGAGGAGACCGGCCGGGAGCTTCCGGTGATGATCTCCGTGACCTTCCCGGATATGAGCGGCCGCAACCTGTCCGGCCAGAACCCGGAGGCTTTCTGGCATTCCATCGCCCATGCGAAGCCGCTGATTGTCGGTACAAACTGCGGCCGCCGTTTCTCCGAGGTCCGGCCCTTTGCGGAAGAGCTGGCCAATGCGGCCAACTGCTATTTCAGCGGCCACTTCAACGCCGGCCTGCCCAATGCCTTTGGGGAATACGATGAAACCCCCGCGGACATGGCGGGCGAGCTCAAGGATTTTGCCCAGCGCGGCTTCCTCAACCTGGTCGGCGGCTGTTGCGGCACCGGGCCGGACCATATTCGAGCCATCGCCGACGCAGTGCAGGACGTGGCGCCTCGTGCCCTGCCCGACCGGCCGCAGGCCTGCAGGCTGAGCGGCCTGGAGCCCTTCAGCATGGGCGCCGACTCGCTGTTCGTGAATGTCGGCGAGCGCTGCAACGTCACCGGCTCGGCGCGCTTCAAGAAACTGATCGTCGAGGAAGACTACGACACGGCCCTGGAAGTGGCCCGCGACCAGGTCGAGAACGGCGCCCAGATCATCGATGTGAACATGGATGAGGGCATGCTCGACGCCGAGAATGCCATGGTCACCTTCCTCAACCTGGTGGCGTCGGAACCGGATATCGCGCGCGTGCCGATCATGGTCGACTCCTCCAAGTGGGAGGTGATCGAGTCCGGGCTGCGCTGCATCCAGGGGAAGCCCGTGGTGAATTCAATCTCGCTCAAGGAAGGCGAGGAAGATTTCATCGAGAAAGCGAAGCTGTGCCTGCGCTACGGCGCCGCCGTGGTGGTCATGGCCTTCGATGAGGATGGCCAGGCGGACACGTTCGAACGCAAGGCCGAGATCTGCAAGCGCTCCTACGACGTGCTGGTGAACAAGGTCGGCTTCCCGCCCGAGGACATCATCTTCGATCCCAACATCTTCGCCATCGCCACCGGTATCGAAGAGCACAACAACTACGCCGTGGACTTCATCGAGGCGACGCGCTTCATTCGTGAGGAGCTGCCCGGCGCCATGGTCTCCGGCGGCGTCAGCAACGTCTCGTTCTCGTTCCGTGGCAACAATCCCGTGCGTGAGGCGATTCATTCCGTGTTCCTGTACCACGCGATCCGGTCGGGACTCAGCATGGGTATCGTCAACGCCGGCCAGCTGGCGGTGTATGACGAGCTGCCCGAAGAGCTGCGCGAGGCGGTGGAAAACGTGGTGCTCAACCGCCGCGACGATGCCACCGAGCGCCTGCTCGACCTGGCCGAGGGCTACCGGGATTCGGGTGGCCGGCAGTCGCGCCAGGAAGACCTGTCCTGGCGTGAACAGCCGGTGGCGAAGCGGCTGGAGCATGCACTGGTGAAAGGCATCAATACCTGGATCGAAGAGGATGCCGAGGAAGCGCGCCAGTCTTTCGATCGTCCCATCCAGGTGATCGAGGGTCCGTTGATGGACGGCATGAACGTGGTCGGCGACCTGTTCGGCGAGGGCAAGATGTTCCTTCCGCAGGTCGTGAAGAGCGCCCGCGTGATGAAGCAGGCAGTGGCCTACTTGCAGCCCTACATCGAAGAGGAGAAGTCCGAGGACAGCAAGAGCAACGGCAAGATCCTGATGGCGACGGTCAAGGGTGACGTCCACGACATCGGCAAGAACATTGTCGGCGTGGTGTTGCAGTGCAACAACTTCGAGGTCATCGACCTCGGCGTGATGGTGCCCTGCGAGGAAATCCTCCGGGTCGCCAATGACGAGAACGTCGACATCATCGGCCTCAGCGGCCTGATCACGCCCTCTCTCGATGAGATGGTACACGTGGCCAGCGAAATGCAGCGCCAGGGCTTCAGCGTGCCGCTGATGATCGGCGGTGCGACCACGTCAAAAGCCCATACGGCGGTCAAGATCGAGCCCAGCTACGAGAACGACCTCACCGTGTACGTGCCCGACGCCTCGCGGAGCGTTTCCGTGGCCACCCAGCTGGTCAGCGACAGCAAGGCAGATTTCGTCACTGAGCGGCGCGACGAATACACCGTGGTGCGTGAGCGCATGGCGAATCGCAAACCCAAGTCCGAGCGCCTGAGCTACGACAACGCCGTGCAGCGTGCCTTCGCCCCGGCCTGGGACAGCTACTCACCACCGGTGCCGGCATTTACCGGCGTCAAGGTGCTGGACGACTACCCGCTCGAGGCGCTGATAGAAACCATCGACTGGACGCCGTTCTTCATCACCTGGGAGCTGGCGGGCAAGTTCCCCAATATTCTCGAAGACGAGGTGGTGGGCGAAGCCGCGACACAGCTGTTCGAGGACGCCCAGGCGATGCTCAGGAAAATCGTCGATGAGAAATGGCTGACGGCGCGCGCCGCGTTCGGTTTCTGGCCCGCCGCCAAGGTCGACCACGACGATATCGCCGTCTACGCGGACGACAGCCGCAGTCAGCGCCTGGAAACCCTGCACCAGCTGCGCCAGCAGACCGCCATGGTCAACGGCAAGCCCAACCTGTCACTGGCAGACTACGTCGCGCCCGAGAGTTCCGGCATCGACGACTATATCGGCGGGTTCGTGGTGACCGCGGGCATCGGCCTGGACGAAAAAATCGCCGAGTTCGACGCCGTCCATGACGACTACAACAGCATCCTGTTGAAGGCACTGGCAGATCGCCTGGCGGAGGCCTTCGCCGAGCACCTGCACCTGCGTGTCAGGAAAGAATTCTGGGGCTACGCCCGGGAAGAGGCCCTGAGCAACGAGGAGCTGATCCGCGAGCGCTACCAGGGCATCCGCCCTGCCCCGGGCTATCCTGCCTGCCCGGATCACACGGAAAAAGAAACGCTGTTCAGGCTCCTCGATGCGCCCTACCATACCGGCGTCGAGCTGACCGAGCACTTTGCGATGACGCCCACGGCCTCCGTCAGTGGTTTCTATTTCTCGCACCCTGACGCCCGCTACTTCGCCATCGGCAAGATCGGGCGTGACCAGGTGGAGAGCCTGGCGGCGAGGAAATCAGCGTCGGTGGAAGACGTGGAGCGCTGGCTGCGCCCCAACCTCGACTACCTGTAAGCGACAACCCGGAAGGCGAACGTGACTGACAAAGATTCCCAGGAAGAGAAGACAAGCCTCAACCCCCTGCAGGTCGTGGGCAGCGTGCTGGCCGCGGCGTTCGGTGTGCAGAGCTCCAAGAACAGGGAGCGGGATTTCAAGCAGGGAAGTTTCGGCGTCTTCATCGCCGCCGGGATCGTCTTCACCGTGCTGTTTGTCGGCACCGTCTACCTGGTGGTTACCACGGTGCTGAGCAACGCCCGCTAGGCGTGAGAGCCGCTGCGGGCGCCGATGTTCAGGAAGGCATTCCGTACAACCAGAATACGACCCAGGCAATCGCGATA
Source organism: Halieaceae bacterium (assembly GCA_965601975.1). Lineage (GTDB taxonomy): Bacteria > Pseudomonadota > Gammaproteobacteria > Pseudomonadales > Halieaceae > JANQIO01. Next base: position 2,327,943 of record OZ271856.1, on the reverse strand, counting down.
CTGACGATGGCCGTGGTGGCGATTGCATCTGCCCTGGCGTCGCCCGGATCTTTGTCGAATTGCTTGTCGTCGGTCATGTTTACACCCGTGGAAGTTGTCAACGGGCGCGGATTATAACAGCAAGATTCCACATAAGCTTATAAGTTTTCGAGTGTTCAGCGGGTTGTTGAATTTTGCTATCTTTGCCGCTCCCCAACGGCAGCCAGACCATGTACGTATACGACGAAATCGACCAGCGCATCATCGACGACCGGGTCGCCCAGTTCCGCGACCAGACCCGCCGCTACCTGGCCGGTGAGATCTCGGAAGCGCAGTTCCTGCCCCTCAGGCTGCAGAACGGTCTGTACGTCCAGCGCCTGGCGCCCATGCTGCGAATCGCCATTCCCTACGGCATGCTGTCCAGCCGGCAGCTGCGCAAGCTGGCCGAGATTTCCCGCAAGTTCGACAAGGGCTACGGGCACATCTCCACCCGCCAGAACATGCAGCTCAACTGGCCGGAACTGGAGGATGTGCCGGACATCCTGGCAGAGCTCGCCACCGTCCAGATGCACGCCATCCAGACCAGCGGCAACTGCATCCGCAATACCACCACCGACCAGTTCGCCGGCTGTGCCGTCGACGAACTGGAGGACCCCCGCCCCTGGTGCGAGATCATTCGCCAGTGGAGCACTTTCCATCCGGAGTTCGCGTTCCTGCCGCGCAAGTTCAAGATCGCGGTGTGCGGCAGCGAAACCGACCGCGCCGCGATTCACGCCCACGACATCGGCGTCGAGCTGGTGCCCAACAGCGACGGTGTGCTCGGCTTCAAGGTGCTGGCCGGCGGCGGCCTCGGGCGCACGCCGGTGATCGGCGCGGTCATCTGTGAGTGGCTGGAGAAGAAACACCTGCTGACCTACCTCGAGGCGATCCTGCGGGTCTACAACCAGCTCGGCCGCCGCGACAACAAGTATAAGGCGCGTATCAAGATCCTGGTGAAGGCCATGGGCGTCGAGGCATTCCGCGAGCGGGTCGAGCAGGAGTGGGCGGCACTCAAGGACGGGCCCTCCACGCTCACCGATGAGGAAATCGAGCGCGCAAAGGGGTTCTTCACGGCGCCGGACTACCAGGACCTGCCCGCTGTCGACGCCAACGGCGAGTTGCAGGAGCAGCTGGGAGCGGACGACCGCTTTGCCCGCTGGTTCCAGCGCAATACCCTGCCCCACCGGGTGCCTGGCTACCGCATCGTCAACCTGTCGCTGAAAGCCACCGGCTATGCGCCGGGTGACATCACGGATAAACAGATGGAAGCCGTCGCCGACCTGGCAGACAGCTATTCCTTCGGCGAGATTCGCACCACCCACCAGCAGAACCTGGTGCTGGCGGATGTTGCCGGCGGCGACCTTCACGCGCTCTGGCAGGAGCTGGAGTCGCTGGGCCTGGCGACCCCCAACATCGGCACCCTCACGGATATCATCTGCTGCCCGGGCGGTGACTACTGCTCCCTGGCCAACGCGAAGTCCATCCCGGTGGCTGAAGCTATACAGGAGCGATTCGAGGACCTCGACTACCTCTACGACCTCGGGCCGCTGGACCTCAACATTTCCGGCTGCATGAACGCCTGCGGACACCATCATATCGGCCATATCGGTATCCTCGGCGTCGACAAGAAGGGACAGGAGTTCTACCAGGTCAGTCTGGGAGGTCACCAGGGCAAGGATGCGTCACTCGGCAAGATCCTGGGTCCGTCCTTCGAGCAGGACGCCATGCCTGGCGTGATAGAAAAGCTGCTTTCGACCTATGTGGACCTGCGCACCGACGAGGAGCAGTTCCTGGACACCTACCGTCGGGTGGGGATAGAGCCCTTCAAGGAGCGGGTCTATGCAGAAAATCATTAAGGACGACGCCGTCGTGGAAGACAGCTGGCGCGGCCGGCTGCTGGACCTGGAGAGCTATAACGAGGCGGTGGCCGACGGCACCGCGCCCGCCGATACCCTGGCGGTGCAGCTCGAGCCGGACCAGCCGCCCTCGGAGCTGACCGGCGACCTCAACCTGATCCCCATGGTGGCGATAAACTTCCCGGTATTCACCGACGGGCGCGGCTTCTCCTACGCCCGTGAGCTGCGCCAGCGCGGCTATACCGGTGAGCTTCGGGCGGTTGGGCACTTCATGCGGGACCAGCTGGGCTACCTCGCCCGCTGCGGCTTCAACGCCTTCGATTTCGAGGAGAACACCAACCTCGAGGCGGCCCTGGCGAGCCTGGACGAGTTTCAAGACCAGTACCAGGCCGACGTCCTGCAAGCGGAGCCCCTGTTCCGGCGCCGCTGACGGTATACTCGCTGCATGGATGCGAGTGCGATCACTTTCAGTTTTTTCCTGATTTTCTCCGGGGCGGCGGTACTCGCGTCCATTGCGCTGTATACCCGGCAGCCGCTGATCATCGCCTATATCGTCCTTGGTGCCGCCATGGGCCCCCACGGGCTCAGCCTGGTCACCGATGTCAGGCTGCTGGCGGACATCGCCCACGTCGGCATCATTTTCCTTCTGTTCCTGCTGGGACTGGACATGCAGCCCCAGGCCCTGCTGATCACCCTGAAGAAATCCACCTTCGTCGCAGTGGTATCCTCCGCCCTGTTCCTGCTGATGGGGTTCGGCGTCGCCCGGCTGTTCGGCTTCAACCACTTCGACGCCCTGGTGGTAGGTGCAGCGATGATGTTCTCGTCCACCATCATCGGCATCAAACTACTACCGACTACGGTGCTGCACCACCGGCATATCGGCGAGCTCATGATCGGCCTGCTGCTGCTACAGGACCTGCTGGCCATTGTCGTGCTGATGCTGCTGCTGGGCGCATCGGATCCCGCCAACGCCAACCAGTCAGCGATGGCCGCTATCATGTCCATGTTCGGCCTGCCGCTGCTGCTGGGCGGGGCCTTCGTGATCGTGCGCTATGTCCTGCTGCCGCTGATCACCCGCTTCGACCGCTTTCACGAGTACATTTTCCTGCTGGCCATCGGCTGGTGCCTGGGCGTGGCGGAGGCGGCGTCGGCGCTGGGCTTGTCCGAGGAGATCGGCGCGTTCATCGCCGGCATCACCATCGCGACCAGCCCCATTTCCCAGTACATCGCGGTCAACCTGAAGCCCCTGCGGGACTTTTTCCTGGTGCTGTTCTTCTTCTCGGTGGGCGCACGTTTCAACATCAACCTGCTGGGGCAGGTACTGCTGCCGGCGCTGGTGCTGGCCACCCTGGTGCTGGGACTAAAGCCAGTGATCTACCGCTTCCTGCTGAAGGGCGTGAGTGAAAAGCGCACGCTGGCCTGGGATATTGGCTTCCGCCTGGGCCAGGCCAGCGAATTCTCGCTGCTCATCGCCTACGTGGCCACCGCGGGCGCGCTGATCAGCAGCGAGGCCTCCCTGCTGATACAGGCGACGACTATCCTGACCTTCGTCGTGTCGTCCTACATCGTGGTGCTGAACTACCCCACCCCGATCGCCATATCCGACCACCTGCGCCGGGACTGAAGCGCGCTAGCGCGGTTGCCTCATCGCCTTCGCGCCCCACACATAGACGTAGTGCACGCCGCTGGCCAACGTGACCAGCACCACTGCATACAGCAGCCCCAGTACCACCGCCAGGGGCAAGACTGGAAACACCTGCTGCAACAGCAGCGCCAGGGCAAACAGGATTTGCAGGAAGGTGCTGAACTTGCCCAGCTGGCTGGGCGCCATCTCGTAGCGTCCGTACAAGGCGTGGTATGCGAGGGCGCCGAGGACAATGACCACGTCCCGACCGATCACCAGGGCCGCCAGCCACCACTCGATCAGGCCGACAAAGGCCAGGCAGGGGTAGGCCCCGCTCAGCATGACCTTGTCCGCCAGCGGGTCAACCACCGCGCCGTAGCGTGAGGTCGCGTCCAGCAAGCGCGCCAGCCAGCCGTCGACACCGTCGCTGACGCCCGCAATCAATGCCACCCAGAGAACGGCTTCGTAGTCGCGCTCCAGGATCAGCCAGCACAGTGGAATGGCCAGCAGCAGCCGCAGGGTCGTCAAAATATTGGGAATCTGCTTCAAAACTCGTCCCCTGTCCTCGATGTGTCCCAGTGTAACGAGTGAAGAGGCCTCCGTCGCTGCCAGTCTGCGGAGCGGATCACACTCCGGATGCACCCAAAAAAGCCCGCGCTGCGTACCAAGCCGGATCGATCACATGAGGAATACCAGAAGTGGACCAGAACACCCTTTCACCCGTCGGCCCCCAGCCTGTCCCGCCCATTCGCAGGGTCATGGTGCCGGTCATTCTCTTCGCCGTCGCCTGGGCCCTGCTGCTGGGTTTCAACGCCACGGAGCGGCCCTCCTTTACCCCGCTGACCGGCGGTGGTGCCGGTGTCGCGCTCTCACTGAATGACCCGGACGGCGCCTACAGCACGGCGCTGGCAGACGGCTTCGTGCCGGCCTCCGCGGACCCGCGTGCCAGGGTGCTGAAGGGCCTGGGGGAACTGCGTGTGTCCTGGCAGGAGGATCTTCCCAGGATCACCGTCAACCCGCTGAATGAGGGAATCGGCACTCTCAACTTCGCCAGGCAGCTGGAACAGTGGTTCACCCAGTTCAGCCTCGGCGGCACAACCAGGGCGGCTGAACCCGCGCCCGCATCCCTGGCAGGGCTCGGAGATGGATTTGTCATTCGCTGTCGCACCGCTGACCGAGCGCTGGCCCAGGAACTGGCCCTGAGTTTGGCGCCGGTGCTGCGCGGGGATGTCACCATCGTCTACTCGGAGCTGAGCAGCCCTGGACAGCTGGATATCTTTATCGAAGCGGCACCTCAATTCAGCGATATAGGCGTCGCCTACTTCGGTGAGGCGGATATCGACGCCTGAGTGCCGGCACCGCTCCTCCGGGACGTGTAGACACAAAAAAGCCGGCGACTAGCCGGCTTTTTCATTTCAGGACTTCGCTTACAGCGAGGCGTCCAGCTCCGGCACTGCCGTGAACAGGTCAGCCACCAGGCCGTAGTCCGCGACCTGGAAGATCGGCGCATCCTCGTCCTTGTTGATGGCGACAATCACCTTGGAGTCCTTCATGCCCGCCAGGTGCTGGATCGCACCGGAGATACCCACGGCAATGTACAGGTTCGGCGCGACGATCTTGCCGGTCTGGCCGACCTGCATGTCGTTGGGAACGAAGCCCGCATCGACCGCGGCCCGCGAGGCGCCCACTGCGGCGCCCAGCTTGTCGGCGATGGATTCCAGCATGGAGAAGTTCTCACCGTTTTGCATGCCGCGACCGCCGGAAATGACGATATCGGCGGCGGTCAGTTCGGGGCGGTCGGAGACTGCCATCTCTTCGCTGACATAGGCAGAGATGCCCGCATCGTGGACGGCGTCCACCGCCTCGACGGTTGCACTGCCGCCTTCGGCCGCGACTGCGTCAAACGCCGTGGTGCGGACGGTGATGACTTTCTTGGCGTCCGCGGACTGTACTGTCGCAATGACGTTGCCCGCGTAGATGGGACGCTTGAAGGTGTCGGCGGATTCTACCGAGATGATGTCGGAGATCTGGCCCACGTCCAGCAGTGCCGCCACGCGGGGCATGACGTTCTTGCCGGTGGTCGTGGCAGCCGCCAGAACGTTGTCGTAGCCTGCGCCTACCTCGGCGACCAGCAGGCTGAGATTCTCGGCGAGCGCGTGGCCGTAGGCAGCATTGTCGGCAACCAGGACCTTGCCGACGCCGGCCACCTTGGCGGCCGCTTCAGCGGCTGCGCCGCAGCCTTCGCCGGCCACCAGGATATCGATGTCCGCACCCAGGGCCTGGGCCGCAGCAACCGCGTTCAGGGTCGCGGGCTTGAGGGACGCGTTGTCGTGTTCTGCAAGTACCAGCGTGCTCATGAAATCACCTTTGCTTCGTTCTTCAACTTGTCGACCAGCTGCTCGACGCTCTCAACAATGATACCGGCTTCGCGCTCGGCAGGCGGCTCGACCTTCAGGGTCGTCAGGTGCGCCTTGACCTCAACACCCAGGTCGGCGGGCGTGAACACGTCCAGCGGCTTCTTCTTGGCCTTCATGATGTTCGGCAGAGACGCGTAGCGCGGCTCATTCAGGCGCAGGTCGGTGGTCACGATAGCCGGCAGGTTCAGGCTGACGGTTTGCAGGCCGCCATCCACTTCGCGGGTGACGTTGACCTTGTCGCCGTCGATGGCCACTTCCGAAGCGAACGTGCCCTGGGGCATATTGGCCAGGGCGCCCAGCATCTGGCCGGTCTGGTTGTTGTCGCCGTCAATGGACTGCTTGCCCAGGATGACCAGCTGGGGCTGCTCCTTCTCGATCACGCCCTTCAGCAGCTTGGCCACTGAGAGCGGCTCGACCGCACCCTCGGTTTCGACCTGGATGCCACGGTCGGCGCCCAGCGCCAGTGCCGTGCGGATCTGCTCCTGGCAGGACTTGTCGCCGATGGACACGGCGATGACTTCCGTCGCGGTGCCGGCTTCCTTGAGGCGAACGGCCTCTTCGACAGCGATTTCACAAAACGGGTTGATCGCCATTTTGACATTGTTCAGGTCAACATCTGACCCGTCCGCCTTCGCGCGCACCTTGACGTTGTAGTCGACAACGCGCTTAACAGCTACAAGAACCTTCATGGATTCTCCAGGGGTGGTTAGGGTTGGGTTTCGCGGCCGCGACGAGGCAGCTCGCGTCAATCGGGCCGGTATCATGCCCACAACGCCAGTATAGGTCAAGGGCAGAAAATGACCGCGGAATTGACCGCAGAGCGCAGTTAGCTTTGCGCCGTATCTGCTTGATTTATAAACGGTATCTGTACGGTTTATAGAGATTTGGGCGGTAGTCGACTATACTGCCCGTCCCTTGTTTGACCCACTCGAGAGGAAGCACCCGTGGAACGCGAATCAATGGAATATGATGTGGTCATCGTCGGCGCCGGCCCCGCCGGTCTCTCAGCCGCCTGCCGCATCATGCAGCTCGCTGCCGAGAAGTCCCAGGAGATCACTGTCTGCGTCGTAGAGAAGGGCTCCGAGGTGGGTGCCCACATCCTTTCGGGCGCCGTGGTTGAACCCCGCGCCATGGACGAGCTGTTCCCGGACTGGAAGGAACAGGGGGCTCCGCTGAACGTCAAGGTAACCGGCGATACCTTCTACTACTACACCAGCCAGAGCGGTGCGGTGAAGTTCCCGAACTGGATGATTCCCCGGCCGATGCACAACGAGGGCAACTACATTGCCTCGATGGGCAATGTCTGCCGCTGGATGGCGGAGCAGGCCGAGGGCCTGGGTGTGGAGGTCTATCCCGGTTTCGCCGCCTCTGAGGTGCTCTACAACGAAGACGGCAGCGTCAAGGGTATCGCCACGGGCGACATGGGAATCAGTGCCGAGGGTGAGCAGAAGGACAGCTACATGCCCGGCATGGAATTGCACGGCAAATACACCCTGTTTGCAGAGGGCTGCCGCGGACACCTGGGCAAGCAGCTCATAGAGAAGTTCGCCCTTGATGAAGGCAAGGATCCCCAGCACTACGGCATCGGCATCAAGGAGATCTGGGAGATTCCCCCGGAGAAGCACGAGGAAGGCCTGGTCGTGCACGGTCTCGGCTGGCCCCTGGACGAGAGCAACTCCACCGGTGGCGCCTTCCTGTACCACGCCGAAAACAACCAGGTGTACCTGGGGCTGATCACCGACCTCAATTACTCCAACCCCCACGTAAGTCCTTTCGAGGAATTGCAGCGCTGGAAGCAGCACCCCAAGACGAAGATGTACCTGGAGGGCGGCAGCCGCCTCACCTACGGCGCGCGCGCCCTGGTCAAGGGCGGCCTGAACTCGCTGCCGAAAATGCACTTTCCCGGCGGCCTCCTGATCGGCTGCGATGCCGGCACCCTCAACGCCGTGAAGATCAAGGGGAATCACACGGCCATGAAGAGCGGCATGGTCGCCGCCGAGACCATCGTCGACGCCCTGGCCGACCGGGACACGGCGCCCGCCGACCTGGAAGCCTTTGCCACCAACCTGGAAAACAGCTGGCTGTACGACGATCTCTACAAGGCGCGCAACTTCACCGGCTGGGTGCACAAGTTCGGCACACTGATCGGTGCCGCCTTCCTGTGGGTAGAGCAGAACATTTTCGGCGGCAAGCTGCCGCTGACCCTGCACGACAAGGTCGCCGACCACGAAACGCTGAAGCCCGCGGCGGACTGCAAGAAAATCGACTACCCCAAGCCCGACAACGTCATCAGCTTCGACCGCCTTTCCTCGGTGTTCCTTTCAAACACCAACCACGAGGAGGACCAGCCCTGTCACCTGACCCTGGCTGACAGCAGCATCCCGATCGAGGTAAACCTGCCGAAGTACGCGGAACCGGCCCAGCGCTACTGCCCGGCCGGCGTCTACGAAATCGTGGAGGAAGCCAGCGGGCCCCGCTTCCAGATCAACGCCCAGAACTGTGTGCACTGCAAGACCTGTGACATCAAGGACCCTTCGCAGAACATCAACTGGGTGACGCCGGAAGGTCTCGGGGGGCCGAACTACCCCAACATGTAGCGGGGTTGGCTACCGCGTCAGCGGGAAAAAGAGCCCGCTGCTGCGGATCCCGGGGCGACCGCCCTCCTCCTCGCTGGCGTCCACCAGCCGATACCACGCCGCCCGGTTGAACTGGGCGGCGAGTCCGTAGTCGAGCCCCACCGCGGGAATGTCATCGGCGGCACTCTCGGAGTCTTCGGGAATGTACAGGGGATAGTGCTTGCCCAGGGGGTAGCGGCGCCCGGTGTTCGTCACCACCAGGCACTGCTGGTCGCCGCTCCCGCTCCCCTCGATATCGAAATCGACCACGACCAGGGGCAGGCTCTCCACCGAGATACGCCATTTCTCGACCGGGGTCACCAGGTAGTAGTCGCCGTCGCTCTCACGGCGCAGGATGCTTGCGAACAGCCGCACCAGCGGCTGGCGGCGGATGGGTTCGCCCTCGTGCCACCAGCTGCCGTCGCGTTTGATCAGGATATCGATATCCCCGGACAGGGCCGGCTGCCACAGGTGCAGCGGCGGCTGACCGGGCTGGGATTTGGGAACCGCTTCCTCTACCCGCCTGAGCTCCTCATCGGACATGCGCGATCAGCAGAAGTTGGCGTCTCCGATGACCCTGACGTTGATGACACCCTCGATGGCGCGCATCTTGTCGAGCACCTCGTCGCTGGGCTTGCAGGCCAGGTCGATCAGGTTGTAGGCCACTTCATCGCGACTCTTGTTCAGCAGGTCGATCACATTGATGTTCTCTTCTGCCAGCAGGGACAGGAGCTTGCCGAGCATCGCCGGGACGTTTTCGTTGCTGATGGCCAGGCGAACACCGTCGGCGGGCTCCAGCTGCAGGGTCGGGAAGTTGACGGAGTTGCGAATATTGCCGTGCTCGAGGAAATCCCGAATCTGGTCCGCCGCCATGACGGCACAGTTTTCCTCCGCCTCGTCGGTGCTGGCGCCAATATGCGGCATCAGGATGACGTCGTCGCGCCCAATCAGGCTGGGCTGCGGGAAGTCAGTGATATATCGGCGCAGGTTGCCCTCTTCCAGCGCTGCAACCACGGCGTCGGTGTCGACGATTTCCTGGCGGGCGAAGTTGAGCAGGCAGGTGCCCGGGCGGACCTGCTGCAGCAGCTCGGTGTTGACCAGCCCGCGGGTGCTGTCCAGCACCGGGAGGTGCAGGGTGATGTAGTCGCTGCGGGCGAACAGGGACGCCAGGGCATCCATCTTCTGGACCTGGCTGGACAGGCGCCAGGCGGCTTCGACAGACAGGGCCGGGTCGTAACCACATACCTCCATGCCCAGGGTCAGGCCCATCTCGGCCACCAGTGAGCCGATCGCACCAAGGCCCACCACACCCAGCGTCTTGCCGGTAATCTCACTGCCCTTGAACTGCTTCTTCTGCGCCTCCAGCAGCTTGTTGAGCTCGGCCTCGTCTTTCATGTCCGCGAGCGTCCCGACGTAGCTGATGCCTTCGACAATGCCCCGCGAACCCAGCAGGAGGCCCGCCGCTACCAGTTCCTTCACCGCGTTGGCGTTGGCGCCCGGAGCATTGAACACGGGAATACCCCGCTTGGTGCATTCGGCCACCGGGATGTTGTTGGTGCCGGCGCCGGCCCTGCCGATGCAGGTGACCGTGTCGGCGATCTCGTCGGTGCTGAGCTTGTGGCTGCGAAGCAGGATCGCGTCCGGGTGGGTGAATTCGCTGGCGAGTTCGTAGTCCTCGCGGGGGAACCTATCCAGACCCCTGACGGAGATCTGGTTCAGGGTCAGTACTTTGTGCACGGATAACCTCTCGAATGTGTTTATGTGCGGCTGATATCGGCGCCGCCGCGCAGCTCCTGCTGGAAGTATTCGTCAGCCTGCTGGCCGTGCTCGTTGATGAGCTGCCGCTCGATCAGCCTGCGCTGGCCGTCCTGGAGCCCTGCGACGTCCCCGGCCTCGACACGTACCAGCTCGAACAGCTCGATATCACCCTCGGCGTTTTGTACGTACTCAAAGGTGGTTTCGCTCTCTGCGGGCGCCGGCAATTCGAAGGCGCGTCGCAGCATGGTGGCCGGTGCTGACGGATTCCTGCGAGTGCTGGCCAGTTCTACCTGCCACTCGTAGCCCTCGCGCTGTGCGACGTCCTCGATAGACGAGCCCTGGCGAAGCTCCGCCAGCAGCGTTCTCGCCGAAGACCGGATCGCGGCGCGCGCGGCCTCGTCGCGAAGCGTCACGACAATGCCCTCGCGAACCTGCTCCAGGGGCTTCAATTCCGGCAGCTTGTGGTTCGCCACGCGCAGCACCACGAAGTGCTCCGTATCGATCTCGATGACCTCACTGTTATAGCCCTCGTTGAGTACGTCGCTGCTGAAGGCCGCGCCGATGAGCCGGGCATTGGCGAACAGGCCGTCGCTCTGGTTACGCGTCAGCGGCGCGCTCTGCTCAACCTCGAGACCGAGTTCCGCGGCAGGACCGGCGAGATCCTCGGCATTGAAAACCAGGTCGCGCAGGCTCTCTGCCTTTTTCACCAGTTCGCGGCTGGCCTGCTCGGACTGAAGCCGAGCTTCCAGCTCACCGCGCACTTCCTCGAAGTCGCGGACCTTGCCTTCACGCAACTCGGTCAACTGAATCAGGTGGAAGCCGGCATCCGTTTCCACTGGCTCGGACACCTCTTCCAGTTCGAGCGCGGCGATCGCAGCTTCCATGGGTTCGGGGAAGATACTGCCGTCGGTGAAATCGAGATCGCCGCCCATGCCGGCGCTACCGACATCGTCCGACAGTTCCGCGGCGACGTCGGCAAAGCTCTCGCCGGATGCCAGTCTCGCCTGGGCCGCGGCAATGCGGGCCTGTACCGCGGCTGCGTCTTCGCCTTCCCCCTGAACGAACAGGATATGCGAGACACGCCGCTGCTCCGGCAGGCGCCAAACGGTCCCTTCCAACTCATACAGCTCCCGCAGTGCGGACTCTTCCACCGGCTGGATGAAGTCCTCTGGCGTCAGCTCGATGTAGGACAGCGTGACCGTCTCTTCGGTCATGAACTGTGCCGAGTTTTGCTCATACCAGTCCTGTATTTGCTCTTCGCTGATGTCGGCTTCAGTTTTGAACCGGGACAGCGGCAGCACCATGTAGCGCACATCCCGCCGCTCCTGGTTGATGCTGGCCAACTGCGCCACCTCGCGCTCGGTCGCAAAGGTGGAACCGGCCACACCGGACCGAAGCTGCGTCATGACCAGGTCGTCGCGCAGCGCCTGTTGAAAGCCCGCGGGCGTATACCCCTGGTCGGACACGATCTGCCGGAATCGCACCTGGTCGAAGCGGCCGTCGATCTTGAACACGTCCATATCGGCGATGTAATCCACCAGGGCCTGGTCGGGTACCGCCAGGCCATAGCCGTCAGCGGCCTGCATCAACAGGGTTTTCTGGATGATGAATTCAAGGGCGGGGGCTGCCAGAAGCTGGTCATCGAGCATGCTGGGATCGACATTGTCACCCATGGTCATCAGCAGCCGGCGTTTCTGCTGATTGATCTGGAGCTGGAGTTCCTGGGCAGAGATGGGCTGGCCATTTACCTCCGCCACGTACTGGACGCCCCCACCGCCGAGCAGGGACTCGATCCCGAACAGCGCAAAGGGAACGATGATGATAGCGATGATGACCTTGGCGATATTGCCCTGGAGGTTCTTTCGGATGTTCTGCAGCATAGTGAGGGTGGTAGATCGATGTGGTAAAAAAAAAGCGCACCCAGAAGTGCGCCTTTCTTCCTATTGTTGGATACGGCGTTAGCTGTTCACAGCGTCCTTCAGAGCCTTGCCTGCCTTGAAGCCAGGAACCTTGGCCGCCGGAATCTGGATTTCAGCACCCGTCTGCGGATTGCGGCCAGTACGCGCAGCACGCTCCTTCACAGCGAAAGTACCGAAACCCACCAGGGCGACAGAATCACCCTGCTTCAACGCACCCGTGATGGAATCAACCACCGCATCCAAGGCGCGACCTGCAGCAGCCTTCGGGATGTCAGCAGAGGCCGCGATTGCGTCTATAAGTTCAGTTTTGTTCACACTTATCCCCTTTCTTTCTAATGCGTGGACTTTTTTTTAATGGACTAAACACCTGAGCGTTCAGGCCACCGACTCTAATATAGGTAAGAGAACCCGGTCAACGCCGAAGCATATCGCTTAATGGGTATTAATGCGATTGTTTTCCCCGGATTCTTCTGACTCCGCAGGGCCCATCGAGTCCGCCAGATAGTCCTCATCGGAGAGGGGTTCGGGCATGGATTCCAGAGCAATATCAAGCACTTCGTCGATCCACTTGACCGCCCGGATGTCCAGGTCCGCCTTGATGTTATCCGGGATCTCCTTGAGGTCGCGCTCGTTCTCCTTGGGAATCACCACCGTCGTAATGCCGCCGCGGTGGGCAGCCAGCAGTTTTTCCTTGAGCCCGCCAATCGGCAGCACTTCACCCCGCAGGGTGATTTCGCCGGTCATAGCGACTTCGGAGCGGACCGGTATCTGTGTGAGGACCGACACCAGCGCGGTGCACATGGCGATGCCGGCGCTGGGGCCATCCTTGGGCGTAGCGCCTTCGGGCACGTGGATGTGTACATCGTGCTTGTCGTGATAGCTCGCCGGGATACCCAGCAGCTGGGAGCGGCTGCGCACCACCGTGTAGGCCGCCTGGATGGACTCCTGCATCACGTCGCCCAGGGAACCGGTCTTCACCTGGCGCCCCTTGCCGGATATGGCGACCGCCTCGATGGTCAACAATTCGCCACCGACCGAGGTCCAGGCCAGGCCGGTGACCTGGCCGATTTCGTTTTCTTCTTCCGCCAGGCCGAATGTGAACCTCCTGACCCCGGAGAGATCCGCCAGCATGTCCGGGACGATGGTAACCGGCGCTTCCTGTTCGCTGAGACTGAAGGCCTTGACCATTTTGCGGCAAACCTTGGCGATTTCACGCTCCAGGGCGCGGACGCCGGCTTCCCGGGTGTAGTAGCGGATGATGTCGAGCAGCGCCTCGCTGGAGAAGTCGAGCTCCTCACCCTTCAGGCCGTTCTGCTTCATCTGCTTGGGAATCAGGTAGCGCTGGGCGATATTGAGTTTCTCGTCCTCGGTGTAGCCGGGGATGCGGATCACTTCCATCCGGTCCAGCAATGGCGCCGGGATGTTCATGGTGTTCGAGGTGCAGACAAACATGACGTCCGAGAGGTCGTAATCGACTTCCAGGTAGTGATCGTTGAAAGCGTGGTTCTGCTCGGGGTCCAGCACTTCCAGCATGGCCGAGGCGGGATCACCGCGGTGGTCCATACCCATCTTGTCGATTTCGTCCAGCAGGAACAGCGGGTTCCTGACGCCGGCCTTCGCCATTTTCTGCAGCAGCTTGCCGGGCATCGAACCGATGTAGGTGCGCCGGTGGCCGCGAATTTCCGCCTCGTCACGCACGCCACCCAGGGCCATGCGCACGAACTTGCGATTGGTGGAACGGGCGATGGATTCGCCGAGAGATGTCTTGCCCACACCGGGCGGACCCACCAGGCAGAGCACGGGACCCTTGAGCTTGCGCACCCGCTTCTGCACCGCCAGGTACTCCAGGATGCGCTCCTTGACCTCTTCCAGGCCGTAGTGGTCCTGCTCGAGAATGTCGCTGGCGCGCTTGAGGTCGTGCTTGACCTTGCTGCGCTTGGACCAGGGCACGCTCAACATCCAGTCGATGTAGCTCCGCACCACGGAGGCTTCCGCGGACATGGGCGACATCATCTTCAATTTGTTCAGTTCGGCGGAGGTTTTCTCGCGAGCCTCTTCAGGCATCTTGGCTTCTTCGATCTTCGCCTGGAGCTCCTCGATTTCATTGGGCTCCTCATCCAGCTCTCCCAGCTCCTTCTGGATCGCCTTCATCTGCTCGTTGAGGTAGTACTCCCGCTGGCTCTTCTCCATCTGCTTCTTGACGCGGCCGCGGATGCGCTTTTCCACCTGGAACAGGTCGATTTCCGCTTCCATCAGGCCCATCAGGTGCTCGAGGCGCTCGCGGATGCCGGAGATTTCGAGGATCGCCTGCTTCTGCTCCAGGTCGACACTCATGTGGGCGGCGATGGTGTCGGCGAGCCGGCCCGGCTCGTCGATGCCGGACAGTGAGGTCAGCACCTCGCTGGGAACCTTCTTGCTGAGGTTCACGTACTTCTCGAACTGGGACACCGTGGAACGGAGCAACACTTCCGCTTCGTCCCGGGGAATGATTTCACTTTCGATTTCCCGCACTTCCGCCACGGCAAAATCGCCGCTGTCATCGACGCTGTCGATGGCCGCGCGGTAGCCGCCCTCCACCAGCACCTTGATGGTGCCGTCGGGAAGCTTCAGCAGCTGCAGGATGCTGGAGACCGTACCCACCTGGTAGACGTCGTCCACGCCGGGGTTGTCTTCCGAGGCGTTGCGCTGTGCGACCAGCAACACCTGCTTGTCGGTGGCCATGGCATCCTCGAGCGCCTCGATGGACTTCTCGCGGCCGACAAACAGCGGCAGGACCATGTGTGGATACACCACCACATCGCGCAGGGGCAACAGAGGCAGGGTGACAACGCTATCGGAACTCATAAGGTCTCCCTCAAAGACAATACCCGTGTAATGGGGACACTCGGGCGGTTTACAAGGCCACAGCTTGTTCTGTGTGGCATCCACAGCAGATGTCGCTCGTGGCTGCGGAAGGCTTGCGTGGGGCCAGCTACAGGCACGGATAGCGCCTGCGGCGGGTTTATAAAGAGCGGCAGGGCGCGGGCGGCTCTTACCTTGAGGGAACTACTCCCCGATCTGGGGGAAGTGTGCGCCCTGTATGTCGGGACTACGCGTCGAAGCGTTGCCCCGGATTAATCCTCCGGTGCGGCCGCCTTCGGCGGTTCGCTGTTCTGGTACACCAGCAGGGGCTCCGAATCGCCCTTGATGACGGATTCGTCGATCACTACCTTGCTGACGTCGTCCCGGGAGGGAATGTTGTACATGCTGTCGAGCAGCACCGCTTCGAGGATGGAGCGGAGCCCCCGGGCGCCGGTCTTGCGCTCCATGGCTCGCTCGGCGATGGCGCGCAGCCCGTCCTCGCGGAAGTCCACTTCCACGCCCTCCATTTCCAGCAGTTTTCCGTACTGCTTGGTGAGGGAATTCTTGGGCTCGGTGAGAATCTGCACCAGCGCGTCGATATCCAGCTCTTCGAGGGTCGCGATGACCGGCAGTCGGCCGACGAACTCGGGGATGAGTCCGTAGCGAACCAGGTCCTCGGGCTCGAGATCGCGCAGCACTTCACCGACGTTGCGGGAATCGTCCTTGCTCTTCACCTCGGCACCGAAGCCGATACCGCCCTTCTCGGACCGGTCGCGGATGACCTTGTCCAGGCCGGCAAAAGCACCGCCGCAGATGAACAGGATGTTCGAGGTGTCCACCTGCAGGAATTCCTGCTGCGGATGCTTGCGGCCGCCCTGCGGCGGTACCGAAGCCACGGTCCCTTCAATCAGCTTGAGCAGCGCCTGCTGTACACCCTCGCCAGATACGTCGCGGGTGATGGAGGGGTTGTCGGACTTGCGTGAAATCTTGTCGATCTCGTCGATGTAGACGATGCCCACCTGGGCCTTTTCCACGTCGTAGTCGCACTTCTGCAACAGCTTCTGGATGATGTTCTCGACATCCTCGCCCACGTAGCCCGCTTCGGTGAGCGTGGTGGCGTCGGCGATGGTGAAGGGAACATCGAGCAGGCGGGCCAGGGTCTCCGCCAGCAGCGTCTTGCCGCTACCGGTGGGGCCAACCAGCAGAATATTACTCTTGCCCAGTTCGACGTCGTCGCGCCCATCGTCGTGACGGAGGCGCTTGTAGTGGTTGTACACAGCCACCGAGAGGACTTTTTTCGCCCGCTGCTGGCCGATGACGTACTCGTCGAGAATGGCCTTGATTTCCTGGGGTACCGGCAGGCGGTCCTGGGAACTGTCGCCCCCGGATTCCTGCACCTCTTCGCGGATGATGTCGTTACAGAGGTCGACGCACTCGTCGCAGATGAATACCGAGGGACCTGCAATCAGCTTCCGCACTTCATGCTGGCTTTTGCCGCAAAAAGAGCAATAAAGCAGTTTGCCGCCATCGTCTCCGGAATTCGTTGTCTCGTCAGTCATCTATCCTACCTGATCCTGTCGACGCCTGATGCGCACCCGTTAGCTATTACTATCCTAACTGCCTGAAGCCCTCAACCCCACTGTTTATGCGGGTTTGCGCGACATTCCATTGCCGAGGCCGGCGCGCGATTTCGGACCCTTTCACAGCTAAAGATGCTGATTTTCAGGGCACAATGCAAGTCCCTGTTCGGAATCTGCCAACGGGGCACGGACTGCGCGCCCCTGCTAGCTGTATCGACGCCCCGCCGCTAGTCTTCAGCGGCAGTGTCTGACTCGCCGCTCCGCGCGCCCACCACCTGGTCGACAAGCCCGTATTCGCAGCTCTGTTCGGCGTTCATGAAGCGATCCCGCTCGGTGTCCTGCTGGATCGTTTCGATGTCCTGTCCGGTGTGGTCCGCCATCAGCTTATTGAGCCGCTCGCGGATGATGAGAATCTCCTTGGCCTGGATTTCGATATCCGTGGCCTGGCCCTGGGCACCGCCGCTGGGCTGGTGAATCATGGTGCGGGCATTCGGCAGGCAGAAGCGCTTGCCCTTGGCACCGCCGGCCAGCAAAAAGGCACCCATACTGGCTGCCTGGCCGATGCAGGTGGTGCTGACGTCGGGCTTGATGAACTGCATGGTGTCGTAAATCGACAGGCCGGCAGTGACCGCGCCGCCCGGGCTGTTGATGTACAGGTTGATGTCCTTGTCGGGATTCTCCGCTTCAAGGAACAGCAGCTGGGCCACGATCAGGTTGGCCATGCCATCCTCGATGGGGCCTACGCAGAACACCAGGCGCTCCTTGAGAAGCCGGGAAAAAATGTCGTAGGAACGCTCGCCGCGGGCGGTCTGCTCGACCACCATGGGCACCAGGCCCAGATTCTGAATCACGTTTTCGTTGCGTCCGTCGAACTGTTGGCTCATGCGTTCTGGCTCTCCTGTGCCTTTGCCAGTGCCTCCTGGTAGGAGCACTCATCTTCGGTAATGGTGGCAGTATCGAGGATCAGCTCGATGATTGCATCTTCCATTACCATGTTTTCTACGCCGCTAAGCTGCTCCTGGTTTGAGTAATACCAGTTCACAACCTGTTCAGGCTCCTGGTACGTCGATGCGATCTCCTCGACGGCCTCGCGCACCTTGTCGGGGTCGGCCTTCAACTCGTTGGCCTGTACCATTTCGCTCAGCAGCAGTCCAAGCTTCACCCGGCGCTCGGCCTGGTCCTTGAACATGTCGGCGGGAAGCAGGGATTCCAGGTCCATATCCTGGCTGCCGGCGCCGCCGAACTGCTGGAACATCTGCTGGCGCATGGTGCCGATTTCACTGTCCACCAGGGCCTGGGGCACCTCCTGGCTGTCGTGCCGCTCGATCACCGCATCCAGCACCTGCTGCTTGACCTGGTTGCGAACCGCGGTGCGCAGCTCTCGCTCCATGTTCTGGGTGATCTCCTTGCGGAACTGCTCCTCTCCACCGTCTTCGACGCCGTAGGTCTTGAACAGTTCCTCGTCCAGTGCCGCGGGCACCTGCTCGCTGACGCTGTGTACGGTGACCTTGAACTCCACCTGTGCACCCTTGAGGTCTTCGGCGTGGTAGTCCTCGGGGAAAGTCAGCTCCAGGGTCTTGTCGTCACCGGCCTTCATGCCGACGATGCCGTCCTCGAAGCCCGGGATCATGCGGCCTGAGCCGAGGATCAGCTCTGATCCTTCCGCGCTGCCGCCGGGGAACTCCTCGCCGTCGCGGGTGCCCACAAAGTCGATCACGACCTGGTCGCCATCTTTTGCGTCGCGTTCAGCGGTTTCCCACTTGCCCTGCTGCTTCCGAAACACCTCGATCATGTTGTCCACGTCGGCATCGGTCACTTCCGCCTTGGGGCGGCTGATTTCGACAGCAGACATGTCCGCGAGCTCGATGTCGGGGAATACCTCAAAGGTGGCGACAAACTCGATATCGCCGCCCTCTTCCAGGTTCTTCGGCTCGATGGAGGGCTGGCCGGCCGGGCGCAGGTTTTCCTGGTTCACCGCCTCATAAAAGGACTGGCTCATCACCTCGCCGAGGACTTCCTGGCGCACACCCGCGCCGTAGCGCTGCTTGATCACCTTCATCGGGACCTTGCCGGGGCGGAAGCCGTCCAGGCGTATGTTTTTGGCCGCCTTTTTAAGCCTGTTGTTGACTTCACTTTCCACGCGCTCGGCGGGAACTCCCACGGTTAGACGACGCTCAAGACCTGAAGTCGTCTCGATAGAAACCTGCATGTTGTGAACTATCCTCAGAAAAATCTGGTGCGAAAGGAGAGACTCGAACTCTCACGCCTTGCGGCACTGGAACCTAAATCCAGCGCGTCTACCAATTCCGCCACTTTCGCACGTGAACCGGGCCGGGCCCGACATCTTGCCTGGCGCTATGTAAGTGACTGATTAATGGGAATAAAATCGCCGCACTCACGGCCTGTGCCGGGCTGTTACAAGGGCGGGGATTCTGCCACAAACACTACCCCCCTTCAACCGGTCAAACAGGCGGGATCAAAGGCGTATTCGCCGCGCAGCCAGCCCGCCACTTCCGCGGCCGCGGGGTCATCCAGGCGATCGTAGATTCCGGCCAGTCGAGCACGCTCGGGATCGCCGAGACCGTCGAGCCCCGTTTGCTCGAACAGCGCCTGGTCATCCGCCAGTCGTGCGGCAAAGTCTGGCGAATACAGTGCTTCGAGACCCGGCGCATCATGGCCATAGAGTGCTGCCAGGCCCGTCAGCGGGTAGCGGGACAGGCCTGCCTGGTTCATGGGGTTACAGAAGTGCCCGGATACCGCGTCAGGGAGCGCAGGGTCACGGCCCGGCAGGGGCGCCATGTGCAGGTACTTGCTGGCCTTTGCGCCATCATTGACCGGATAGTTGTCCCACAGCACCGGTGCCCTGCGCAGCTGGCCGCTGATTTTATCCAAGTCAGCAGGCGTGATGGTCTCGGAGCAGACCCGGTTGCCGGTCCAGAACAGGCCTACCTCGGGATCCACCCGTTCGCCCAGGTCCTCCTGGTAGCGCTCGGGCATGGTCCCGAAGTGTTGCTCCAGCACCGGGTCGGAAGAATAGTAGGTGCCACAGGCGAGGATATGCCCCGCCCCACTCCAGGCTTTCACATCCGCAATGATCTCGGCCTGCCTGGCCGCCAGGTCCGGGCAATCCCCGGGCATATCGTCGAACAGTACGGCCAGGATATTGCCGCCCAGATCGTCAATCCGGGCGATTTTCTCTTTCAACAGCCGGCGCGCGGCCGCACTGTAGTCCCGGTACAGGGCAAAGGGAGACAGCCCCACGCCCCAGTTGAGGCCCAGGTCGCGATAGTGCAGAGCGAGTCTGCCCAGTTCTTCCCGGTCCGCCGCCGACCAGTCCTCCTGCCACTGCTTGCGGAGAACGCTGTCGGACTTGGGGCAATAGAGGAAGCTATTCAGCCCGAGAGACTTGAGAAAGCCCGCATACTCGCGCCTTGAGCCCCAGTCCCACTCCCTGCCATAGAAGCCCTCCACGACGCCGATAAGCTTGTCATCGCTAGCATCACCTGCCTGCTTGGAATTAGATGTCATTTCGTTATCGCGATTTATTTTAAAAAATTCGGAAGATCGTTATGGAAAATTACCATAATTAGGCAATACTAAGAGTGTGGGCACCTATCCCCTAGTTTAAACGGGTGCTCGCTGGGGCACCTCTCGTGTTCCAATCAGGGAAGCAATTCCTTTATGTTTCACTCCTAATGGTCTTATTGGGCTCCTTTTGGAGCCCATTTTTTTACGCATTAGAAACGTAAAAACAAAGGCTTACGTGAGATTCTTGACAGACGTGTCAAGAGTGGCATGAATTCACATGGTGTGGGTGGGACGATCCGATTCCAGGGATCCTGCAAGATGGTTTTCTATTTTGGCGTTGGCCTGGGCATCTTCTTCGCTGAACTGCACCCCGATTCCTGCGGTGCGGTTGCCCTGGGCCCCCTTGGGTGTAATCCAGACCACTTTGCCGGCGATGGGAATCTTGTCGGGCTCATCCATCAGGTTCAGGAGCATGAAGACCTCGTCGCCGATCTTGTACTCCTTGTTGGTGGGTACGAACAGGCCGCCATGCTGCAGAAACGGCATGTATGCCGAGTAGAGCACCGCCTTGTCCTTGATGGTCAGTGACAGAATCCCGTTTCTGCCGCCCTGCTGTTGATTCACTGGTCTTTCCCCCTGTTCAACGTGAGGAATACTAGCACTAAGTACCGGTGCAGCCCAAAGCTCTCGCCAATCTTGCGGAACAGTCCTCAATTATGAGCTGGCGATTGGGGTTGGCACCCCGTTTTACAGAATTCTGGAGCCTGGCGAGGTCATCCCGCAGGATAAATGCCTCACGCTGATTGCGATCCCCGGCCATGAGATCCTGCTTTAACCGGCCCTCCAGGCCGCGTTGCATCAGTGCCAGTACCGCGGAAAGATCTTCATCGGCCACCAGGGACGGAAACTCCAGGGGAGACACGCGCCCACTCATCAAACCGTCCAGGCCCGCCAGGACGGCACGGCGCTCCTCCAGACGGTCCTGCTGATAGAGTTCCCGGGCGGCCAGCGGACGGGCGTCGGCCGCCTCCAGCAGCAGCTGCGCCTGTTCCCGGCTGCCGGTCAGCTGTTCCAGCCAGTCGAGACTGGCCGCAGGTTCCGGTGTCGGCAATACCAGGGACTGGCAGCGCGAGCGAACGGTGGCGGGCAACCCGGAGGGCTGGTGGCTGTACAGCAGCATCGTGGTGCTGGCACTGGGCTCCTCGAGACTTTTCAGCAGCGCGTTGGCGGCATTGATGTTCATGGTCTCGGCGGGTCCCAGCAGGACCAGCTTGCGACTGCCCAGCGAGGGTGTGCGGTTGGCGAACTCGATAAGGCGCCTGACCTGGTCGATCTTGATGACGCGGCTGCCCTCTTCCGGCCCGACTTCCATGAAATCCGCGTGACTGCCCGCGGCCAGGAGGCTGCAGGCCTTGCACTCGCCGCAGGCCGTGCCGGCGCTGGCGTCTTCACAGAGCAGCCTGGCGGCCAGTGCCTGCAGGAAGACCTGCTTGCCGATTCCCGCCGCGCCTGCCACCAGCAGCGCATGGGGCAGGCGATCTGCGGCATCCAGCTGTTGAACCCGGGCCCAGGCGTCGGCCTGCCAGGGCAGCGCGGCGAGCGGCCATGGGCTCACAATGCCTCCAGGGCTGCATCCAGCAGCTCACGCAGCTCGTCGGCGATCGCATCCAGCGAGCGGTCGGTATCCACGACACGGAACCGCTCGGGTTCTGCGCCGGCCCGCGCTAAATAGGTGCTGCGAACCCGTTCGAAGAAGTCGAACCGCTCCTGCTCGAACCGGTCCAGCTCACCGCGGCTGCCCGCGCGCGCCATGCCGACATCGACCGGGGCATCCAGTAACAGCGTCAGGTCCGGGCGTCGCTGCCCCTGCACCAGGTTCTCCAGCTCGGCGATCCAGCCCTGGGGCAGGTTGCGGCCGCCGCCCTGGTAAGCATAGGTCGCATCGGTGAATCGATCGCAGATCACCCACTGGCCGGCCTCGAGAGCCGGTTCGATGACCTCGCGCAGGTGCTGGGCGCGAGCCGCGAACACCAGCAGCAGTTCGGTCATGGGCGCCATGGGTTCCTGCCGCGGCTCCAGCAGGATCCCCCTGATTGCCTCGGCGAGCTCGGTGCCCCCGGGCTCCCGGGTCAGGCGGTAGTCAATCCCCCGGTCGCGAAGCCAGTCCTCCACCACGGCGATATTGGTGGACTTGCCCACCCCTTCCCCGCCTTCGACGGTAATAAACAGTGCGCGGCCGCTCATCGGCTGTTCCCCGGCGGCGGCGACGAGCGGTAGTCCTTGCGACGCCTGAGCTGGTACTGGCGCACGGCCCGGGTGTGTTGTTCTATGGTATCGGAGAACTCGTGACTGCCGTCGCCCCTGGCCACAAAGTACAGCTCAGACCCCTCGGCGGGCTGGACCGCCGCCAGCAGCGCCGCCTGGCCCGGCAGCGCGATCGGTGTCGGCGGCAGGCCGCCGTGACGGTAGGTATTGAACAGGTTGCTCTCATCATTCAGGTGCTTGCGGCGCAGGTTGCCCTGGTAGCCCTCTCCCAGGCCGTAAATCACCGTGGGATCGGTCTGCAGCCGCATGTTCTGCTCGAGGCGGCGCACGAAGACGCCGGCGATGCGATCCCGCTCGTCCGGCACGCCGGTTTCCTTTTCGACAATAGAGGCCATGATCAGCACGTCATAGGGTTCGCCGTAGGGCAGGCCCACGTCCCTCGCCGACCAGGCGGCTTCCAGTTCGCTCTTCATTCGCCTGTGCGCAAGCTCCAGGATCTCCAGGTCGGTCTCGCCGCGACGGTAGACATAGGTGTCCGGGAAAAACAGCCCCTCAGGCTCCGGGTAGGGTTCGATCAGGGACAGCAGGCGCGGATCCCTCGGGCCGTCCAGCTTCGCCCGCACCGCCTCTTCGGCCTGGATCAGCGACAGCGCCTGGGCCACCGTGATGCCCTCGGGCAGCGTAACGCTGTAGGTAATGACGTCTCCCGCGACAAGCATAGCCAGGAGCTCACGCGGGCTGCGGGCCAGGTCCAGCGCGTATTCACCGCGTTTGACGCTGGCATCCAGCCCCTGGAAACGCGCCACCAGGGTCCAGGCTCGGGGCCAGGTCAGGGCGCCGCGGGCCGCCAGCTCCCTGGCGACGGATGACAGGGTCCCTCCGCTGTCCACCACGATGACGCCGCCCGGGGCGGGAACCGGCGCCTGCCACCACTGCCTGGCTACCTGCAACAGACCCACCGCCACTAGCAGCAGGCAGGCGAGCAACAGCAACAGGGCTTTTTTCATTCGGTGGATTCTGACCAGCGGTAAAAACTGTCCCGCAGGGTATCGCCCCACCGGGTGGAGGTAAAGAACACCCCTTCGCAGCTGGAAACGGCGCGGATGCCGGTCAGTGAGCTGGTCAGGAAGAGTTCCTCGGCGGCGGCGAGGTCGCCCGGGGTCAGCGTGGCTTCGCGCACGTTCAAGCCCGCCTCAGGTGCGAGTTCCTCGAGAACCAGCCGGCGCACGGTGCCGGCAATCCCGCACTCCCTGAGCGATGGGGTCAACAGCTCGCCGTCGACCAGCGCGAAGATATTCGAGGACAGGGCGCAGACCAGCTCTCCCCGGTCGTTGGTGAGCAAACCGTCCTGCGCCTCCCGCGCGTCGAGTTCAGCGGCGGCGAGAACCTGCTCCAGGCGGTTACAGTGTTTGATGCCGGCCAGCCGCGGCTGCCGGGCCAGGGTGCTGTGGCATATCACCAGCTCCACCGGCGGGACAGGCTCGCGCCAGGGCGTGGTCGCAGAAAAACTCAGTATGACGGTCGCCGGTCCACACTTGCCGCGATACCCCCGCTCGCCGCTGCCGCGGGTGACGGTGAGCCGCCCCGCCGCATGCTCGACACCGGCCTGTTCCAGTGCCGCCAGGCCCTGGGCCAGCTGTTGCTCTATCCGGTCTCGCTCGCAGTCGATTCCCAGTACCGCCAGGCCCTGTTCCAGGCGGTCGCGATGGTATTGCCAGAGGTGCGGGCGTGCAGAGCGGCAGCGGAACGTTTCAAATACCCCGTCCCCGTAGCTGACCCCCCGGTCAGCGGGTGACAGCCCTGCGGCGGGCTCCCCGTTGACCCAGTGGATCGGAAGCGTCACTCAGACTTTCTTGAACAGCAGGCTGCCGTTGGTGCCGCCGAATCCGAAGGAATTGGAAAGCACTGCCTCGATGGGCATTTCCTGGGCGGTGTGGGGGACGAAGTTGAGGTCACAGCCCTCGTCGGGATTGTCGAGATTGATCGTCGGCGGCGCGACCTGGTCGCGCAGGGCCAGCACCGAGAAAATCGCCTCGACAGAGCCGGCCGCGCCCAGCAGGTGACCGATCATCGACTTGGTGGAACTGACCGCCACGTTCTCGGCGGCGGCGCCCATCAGGGACTTCACCGCCATGCACTCGGCCAGGTCTCCGGCCTTGGTGGACGTGCCGTG
The DNA here is from genome assembly GCA_965601975.1 of Halieaceae bacterium. Lineage (GTDB taxonomy): Bacteria > Pseudomonadota > Gammaproteobacteria > Pseudomonadales > Halieaceae > JANQIO01. Next base: position 2,303,349 of record OZ271856.1, on the reverse strand, counting down.
GGCGTTGATGTACTGGATTTCCGAGGGGTCGATCGCGGCGTCTTCCACGGCCTGGCGCATCGCCTGCAGCGCGCCGCGGCCATCGTCCGGCGGTGACGTCATGTGGTAGGCATCGGCACTCATACCGAAGCCCGCGACTTCCGCGTAGATATTGGCACCGCGCGCCTTCGCCTGCTCGTACTCCTCAAGCACCACCACGCCCGCACCGTCGCCCAGCACGAAGCCATCGCGATCCCGGTCCCAGGGGCGGCTCGCGCCCTCGGGGTCGTCATTGCGGGTGGACAGCGCCCGGGCGGCGGCAAAGCCGCCGAGCCCCACCGGCGTCGTTGCCATCTCGGCGCCGCCGACAATCATCGCGTCGACGTCCCCGCGCTCGATCAGCCGTGCACCCAGCCCGATGTTGTGCGTGCCCGAGGTACAGGCCGTCACCATCGCCAGGTTGGGCCCGCGAAAGCCGTACTTGATGGACAGGTTGCCCGCGATCATGTTGATGATCGAGCCGGGCACGAAGAACGGCGAAATCTTGCGGGGGCCGGAGGTTCGAATCACCTCGGCGTTCTTTTCGATCTGGCCGATGCCGCCGATGCCGGAGCCGATCGAGGTGCCGATGCGCTCGGCGTTCTCGTCGGTAACTTCGAGACCGGCATCCTGTATCGCCTGGATGCCTGCCACCATGCCGAACTGGACGAACACGTCCATCTTGCGAGCGTCCTTGGCGGTGAAGTATGGCTCGAAGTCAAAATCCTTGACGCTGCAACTGAACTGCGTGGTGAACGCGGAGACGTCGAAGCTGTCGATCGTGGCGGCGCCGCTCTTGCCGCGCAGGATATTCTCCCAGGTGGCTTCCACCGTGTTGCCCACGGGAGAGACCATTCCAAGACCTGTGACTGCTACTCGTCTGCGCGACACGCTATGTCCTCATTGTCAACAATGCCCGTAAACACGAAAGCCGCCCTATTTCTCAATAGAGACGGCCTTCGGATGGATCGGGGGGAGTTAATTCAGGCGAGATTTTCGTTGATGTAATCAATCGCCAGCTGGACGGTGGTGATCTTCTCGGCTTCCTCGTCGGGAATTTCCGTCTCGAACTCTTCCTCGAGTGCCATGACCAGCTCGACTGTGTCGAGGGAGTCTGCGCCCAGGTCCTCAACAAAGGATGCTGAAGCCTGCACCTCTTCTTCTTTAACGCCAAGTTGTTCTGCAACAATCTTTTTTACGCGCTCTTCAATGCTGCTCATGGTTTGTGTGTGCTCCTGTGAAGATAAGATACCGTCCGGTACTCGAACGGGCCGCATTGTACTCGTGTTACCTGTACATGTACATGCCGGTTTGGGGCTTGAAACACCTTCAAACACAGCGTTTTACATATACATACCGCCATTGATATGAATCGTTTCGCCGGTGATATAGGCGCCCTGCTCTCCCGCCAGGAACGCCACCACCGCCGCGACCTCTTCGGGCTCGCCCAGGCGCCCCAACGGAATCTGCTGCTGCAGCAGGTCCCGCTGCTCGTCCGGCAATTCGCGGGTCATGTCCGTGTCGATAAAACCGGGGGCGACGCAGTTCACCGTGACGTTGCGCGACCCCAGCTCCCTGGCCAGGGCACGGGAAAAACCTTCGGCACCGGCCTTGGTAGCAGCATAGTTGCTCTGGCCAATATTGCCCATGGCACCCACGACCGAGGTGATGTTGATGATTCTTCCCCAGCGCGCTTTGGTCATACCCCGTGCGCACGCTTTACACACCCTGTAGAGCGCGTTGAGGTTGGTATCGATCACGGACTGCCACTCGTCTTCCTTCATGCGCATGAGAATGTTGTCGCGGGTGATGCCGGCGTTGTTGACAACCACCGTCGGCGCGCCGTACTCGCCGCTGATATCGGCGATGGTGTCGGTGACGCTGGCGTCGTCGTCGACGCGCAGCACCTTGCCCGTCCCGCCATTGCCCAGGGCGGACAGGTACTCGGATATGGCCGCGGCACCGGCATCGCTGGTCGCCGTGCCGATCACCGTCATGCCGTCAGCTGCCAGTCGTTCGGCAATGGCGCGGCCGATACCCCGGCTGGCGCCAGTAACCAGTGCTACGGGTGCGCTCATCAGGCGGCCTCCTCGTTGATGCTGGCAAGGGTCCCGGCCAGCTGTTCGGGTTCTTCGATGGAATGGCTCACCAGCGCCTTGTCGATGCGGCGGTTGAGTCCGCTGAGGACCTTGCCGGGGCCGCATTCCACCAGCTGCCGGATACCGCTGCCGGCCATGGCCTGGACACAGGCAGTCCAGCGCACCGGGCTGTAAATCTGCTCGACCAGCAGCTCGCGGATTTTCACGGGGTCCGTTTCCGACTGGGCGTGGACGTTGTGAATGACCGGAATCTCCGGTGCGGACACCGTGATCGATTCCAGCACCTCGCGCAGCCGGTCGCCGGCGGGTTTCATCAGCTCCGTATGGAAAGGTGCGCTTACCGGCAGCGGCATGGCCCGTTTCGCCCCGGCTTCCTTGCACAGCTCGATGGCGCTGTCGACCGCCGCAGTCTTGCCGGCAATGACGACCTGGCCGGGAGAGTTGTAGTTGACCGCTGACACCACGCCACCTTCTGCGGCGGCCTGCCGACAGGCCCGGTCGATCGCCTCGTCATCGAGACCGATAATGGCCGCCATGGCGCCTTCGCCGGCGGGGACGGCGGCCTGCATGGCGGCACCGCGCTCGCGGACCAGGCGGACAGCGTCAGAAAAGTTGAGTGCACCCGCGCAGACCAGCGCCGAGAACTCACCCAGGCTGTGACCCGCCATACGAGCCGGGATCGCTCCACCGGCCGCGCGCCAGCTGCGCCACAGTGCCACGCTGCAGGTCAGCAGCGCCGGCTGCGTGGTCTCTGTCATATTCAGCTGTTCCTGCTCGCCCTCCTGGATCAGCGACCAGAGATCGTAGCCAAGCGCATCTGACGCCTCGGCAAAGGTCTGGCCCACTGAAGGGTGCGCCGGTGCGGCGGCTGCCAGCATTCCCACTTTCTGGGAGCCCTGCCCGGGAAATACAAATGCCAGATCGTCCACAATCATTCCTGTTCTGTCTCCTGTTCACCTAGATGCTGTGCCAGTTTCGGCACCATGTCCTGTTCAATACAGCGCGCCGCCTCGTCCAGCGACGCACAGAAACCTTCCTCGCCGGCCCCACCGTGACACTTGACCACCACGCCGCGCAGACCCAGCAGGAATGCCCCGCCGTGGCGCTCTGCGCTCAGGGACTCCCGCAGGTCCCGCAGCGCAGGCGCGGCCGCCATGGCCACCAGCTTCAACCACCAGTGCCGCCGGAAACTCCGGTTGATCATCCGGGCGGCGAACTCGGCGGTGCCCTCAGCGGTCTTCAGGGCGATATTGCCCAGCAGCCCGTCGCAGACGATCAGGTCGGCGCTGCCGCTGTAAAGATCACTACCTTCTATATAGCCGATGTAGTTGAGCTGTGTGTCTGAAGCCAGCCGCTGCGCGGCTTCCTTGATAGCGAGGTTCCCCTTCCCCGCCTCGGTGCCGTTGCTCAGCAGCGCAACCCTGGGACTGTCGACTCCCTCGAGGGCGGTCACCAGGGCGGTACCCAGCCGGGCAAACTCCTGCAGGCTGTCGGGGTCGGCATCGACATTGGCGCCCAGGTCGAGCATGTAGGTGGCGCCCGACTCCGTGGGCATCGCGGAGCACAGTGCCGGCCTGCTGAAGCCCGGCAGCATGCTGATGCTGCGCCGCCCCAGCGCCATTAACGCAGCCGTGCTGCCGGCACTGACCACACCGTCGACTTCTTCATCCGCCAGCAGTGACACGCAGCGATGCAGGCTTGAGTCCTGGGCGCCCCGCAGCGCGTCGCGAGGCTGCGCATCGACGGGCAGGACCGAATCGGCATGGGTGATGGACAGGCGCGCGTGATCCGCGGCCCCGCCGTCGGCGCGAAGCTGCTGCTCGAGAACCCGGCCGTCACCGACCAGGCGAAGGTGTAATCGAGGGTGTTGCTGGAGTGCCCGCAGTGCGGCGGGCAACGTAACGCGGGGACCGAAGTCCCCGCTCATGATATCTACCGCAAGATGAACCCTTGAGCCCACGGATGTCGTCGACCCGCGAGTCGGGGGCTTACTCGTCGTCGCCGCGCTCTACGACCTTGCGACCGCGATAAAAACCGTCTGCGGTCACGTGGTGACGGCGATGGGTTTCACCGGTGGTCTGGTCAACCGACAGGGTCGGGCCATTCAGGCTGTCGTGGGAACGACGCATGCCGCGGCGGGAACGCGTCTTCTTGTTCTGTTGTACTGCCATGTCAATTCTCCTCGGTGCTGCCGGACTTCAGCTGCTCAAGCACCTTGAACGGGTTATCGCCATCGGGTTCCGGTGTGACTGGCGGCTGGCGATAGGCGTCCAGTAACTGTTTACATGCTTCCGTTTCGTGGTACGACACGACCGGAAGTTCCAATATCAACTCGTCTTCGACCAGGGCCCAAAGGTTCCCCTGCTCTCCCTCGACCACCCAGGGATCCAGGTCTCCGGGCAGCTGTTTGGCCATGTCGTCACCGCCTACAATCGCGAGCCGGTTTTCTGACGCCACGGTCAGCGCCATCTTCTCGAGACAGCGCTGGCAGGGAACTTCCAGCTCGGCGGTCACCGAGAGCGCGACAATGCAGCGGTTTTCCTCGTCGCGACCGAACCGGCACTGAGCCTCGATTCGACCGTCTTCCGAAGCCAACGCACCCCTGAGGCGGGTCATGCTCGACAGCGGAACGGAGCCGCTGACGGAGACCTCGCGAGCCGCCGCTTTACGCACATCCAGGGTCGTCGGGAGGGGCTCGGTCGACATAGGCGCGCAATCATAGGGACGGTTTCTACTATTGTCAAAAAAATCTTTAGAATACAGACAGTTCTGGAACTCTCCCCCGTCCGGGACAGAGTTTCCCGATCCGCGCCGAGGACGCACTGCCATGACACGCCCTGCCCTGGTTCTGGCATCCGGCTCCAGCTACCGCCGCGAGCTGCTGGGACGGCTCAGAATTCCATTCGATATCGCCTCGCCCGACGTCGATGAATCACCCCTGCCGGGTGAGCTGCCTGATGTACTGGCACGCCGCCTCGCCCACACCAAGGCCGAGACCATCCAGGCGCGAAACCTGGAGGCCGTCGTGATCGGCAGTGACCAGGTGCCCAGCCTGGACGGTGAGATCCTGCACAAACCCGGAAATCACGAGCGCGCTCGGGAGCAGTTACAGCGCTGCAGCGGACAGCGGCTCAGCTTTCATACCGGGCTCTGCGTGCTATCGCCGGGCCGGCCCCCACAGCTCGACTGCATTCCCTTTGCCGTGTATTTCCGCGAGTTGGAGGATCGGGAGATAGAACGCTACCTGGCCCTGGATGAGCCCTACGACTGCGCCGGCAGCTTCAAATGGGAGAGCCTCGGTATCAGCCTGTTTGAGCGCCTGGAGGGAGAAGATCCCACGGCGCTGCAGGGACTGCCACTGATCGCCCTGTGCCGCATGCTTCGAGCCGCCGGCCTCGACCCGCTGGCTTGAGGCGTCGCTGCGCTAGAGCCTGGCCACCAGGTCGATCAGCGCCGGGTATTCGTCCACCACATCCAGGGGATCGTGCTGTTGCAGGCGTTCGGCGCTGTGAACGCCGAAGCTGACCCCCACCGAGCGAATTCCAGCCGCGCTGGCCATCATCAGGTCGTATTCGCTGTCCCCGACCACGAGACTCTCAGGCTCAGTGCGTCGCAGATCGATCAGCAGTTCCTGCAACATGAGTGGATCGGGTTTGGAGCGGGTCTCGTCAGCGCAGCGGGTGGCGTCGAAATAGTCCGACAGGCCGTGCCCGCGCAGGATCCTGTCCAGCCCGGACCGCCCCTTACCGGTCGCCACGGCCAACTGGCAGCCGGCGGCGCGTAAGGACTCCAGCGCTTCGAAGGCGCCGGCGTAGAGCGGGGAAGGCTCCCGGTCCAGTTCCAGGTAGCGGCTGCGGTATTTGCCCTCGACCCCGGCTCTCTCCGGCTCACTCAGGTCGGGAAACAGGGTTGCCATCGCTTCCGGCAAACCCAGTCCAATGACGTCGCGAACCGCATCGCTTCCCGGCACCCCTACCCCCTGCGCACCGGCCGCATGCTGCATGGCCTCGACGATCCTCCCGGTGGAGTCGCAGAGGGTGCCGTCCCAGTCAAATATTATTAACATCAGTTACTTAGGGGGCTTATTTCGAAGTTTTTCGAGAACGGCCTCAAGCCCGCTATCGAGGGGCGCCGAGACCTTGAGGCGGCGCCCGCCCAGCTTGAGGGACAGGGACACCGCGTGCAGGAACAGGCGCTTCAGTCCCAGTCCCGCCGCCCAGGCGTTGGCGTCTCGGTCGCCGTATTTGTCGTCCCCGAGTATGGGGTGACCCGCCTGCTGGGCGTGCACCCGGATCTGGTGGGTGCGGCCGGTGATCGGCTTCGCTTCGACCAGCGTGGCGCCGTCAAAGCGCTCCACCACGGAAAACTCGGTCCGGGCCGGCTTTCCCTCACGGTCGACACGCACGACCCGTTCGCCGGACTTCAGGGTGTTTTTCTTCAAAGGCGCCTCGACGAAATGCCGGTTGCCGGACCAGCGTCCCGCCACCAGCGCCAGGTAGCGTTTGTCGACCCGGTCCTCCCGCAGCTGACGGTGTACGTCCTTGAGCACGGCGGGCTTGCGGGCCACCATCACGCAGCCCGAGGTGTCCCGGTCCAGCCGATGCACCAGCTCCAGGAACCGCTGCTCGGGCGCCAGCTGCCGCAGGCACTCGATCAGGCCGACACTCAGCCCGCTTCCGCCGTGCACCGCCAGCCCGGAGGGCTTGTCCAGGACCCAGAGGCCCTCGTCTTCGTAGACCAGGTGATCCTCCAGCAAACCCGCCCAGCGCTTCGGCACCCGGGGCGTGGTCACTTCCGCCACGCGCAGCGGCGGTATCCTGACCTGGTCGCCCCCCACCACGCGGTAGTCCCCGCGCACGCGCCCCTTGTTGACGCGGATCTCGCCCTTGCGCAGGGCCTTGTAGATGCGGGTTTTGGGCACACCCTTGAGCTCGCGCAGGAGGAAATTGTCCAGGCGCTGCCCGGCGTAATCCTCTGACACTTCGATAATTCGGACCTGGCTCATAAACCCTATGAAATTGAAGCACTTATAAAAGGGTGTTATAGTCCCCACCCGTGTCCAGCGGGACCCCGACCGGGGTCGCCGGTATCGGCATGATAATGGGCGTGCAGCTATCAGCACGTCGCCGACCACCGAAGCGGCTGCATCCATCACAGCCACGCAGACACGAGGACCATCGTCGCCCCGTTGTACAGGGGCACGAAAATATCGGGTTGGCACGGTGTCCACAAGACAAATCTGCGCCACCCGCGAAAACGAGTAAGTGAATCCGCACAGCGAAAGCTGGCGGCCGTTGAGAGACAGAAGATTTCGCAAGTGGGTTGATCACATAGACGCAACCCCTTGAAACACGGCAAGACTGCGATAACCCCCTGCATCCAGCGGGGCGTCGCCTGAAGCTCTTGAAGCTATAGCTCTTGCAGCTATAAAGAGCACATTCCGGTCGGCCATGGCGCTGACCCAAGGTACAGGTGCGCAGACGCCGTTGTAATGCGATTCGGTGAGGGTTACCCCACCGCCCTGTTGTATTGCAGCCCTGCAATACGTTCTCAAGCTGCCCCGATCGCTGTGCCACAGCCAAGTGTGGTACACATGAAAAAAATGCTTATCAACGCAACTCAACCTGAAGAGTTGCGTGTCGCCCTGGTAGAAGGGCAACGTCTTTACGACCTGGACATCGAGAACCGAACCCGCGTCCAGAAAAAATCCAACATCTATAAAGGCAAGATCACCCGGGTAGAGCCCAGCCTCGAAGCGGCGTTTGTCGATTTCGGCGCCGAGCGCCACGGCTTCCTGCCGATGAAGGAAATTTCCCGGGAGTACTTCTCCGGGAAAGGCGGCAACGGCGACAGCCGGCCGCGCATCAAGGACCTGGTCAAGGAAGGCACCGAGGTCGTGGTACAGGTGGAGAAGGAAGAGCGCGGCAACAAGGGCGCCGCCCTGACCACCTTTATCAGCCTGGCCGGGCGTTACATGGTGCTGATGCCCAACAACCCGCGCGCCGGCGGTATCAGCCGCCGCATCGAGGGCGATGACCGCAGCGAGCTGCGCGAGGCCATGTCCGGCCTGGAAATCCCCAACGGCATGGGCATCATCATCCGCACCGCCGGCATCGGCCGCACCAGCGAGGAACTGCAGTGGGACCTCAACTACTTGCTGCAGCTCTGGGACGCGATCAAGGAGGCCTCGGACACCGAGAAAGCCCCTTCCCTGCTGCTGCAGGAAAGCAATGTCATCATCCGCGCCATCCGCGATTACCTGCGCGACGATATCGACCAGGTGCTGATCGACTCACCTGACGCCCACCAGCATGCGCTGGACTTCGTCAGCCATATCATGCCCCAGTACAAGAACCGGATTCGCAACTACGAAGATGCGATTCCGATGTTCAACCGGTTCCAGATCGAGTCCCAGATCGAGACGGCTTTCCAGCGGGAAGTGCGCCTTCCTTCCGGCGGCTCAATCGTCATCGACCCGACTGAAGCGATGGTGTCCATCGACATCAACTCCGCCCGGGCAACCAAGGGCGGCGATATCGAGGAGACCGCGCTGCAGACCAACCTGGAAGCCGCGGACGAAATTGCGCGCCAGCTGCGCCTGCGGGACATGGGCGGCCTGGTGGTCATCGATTTCATCGACATGATGGCTTCGAAGAACCAGCGCGCCGTCGAAAACCGCATGCGCGACGCGCTGAAAATCGACCGCGCCCGGGTGCAGGTCGGTCGCATTTCGCGCTTCGGCCTGCTGGAGATGTCACGCCAGCGGCTGCGTCCCTCGCTGGGCGAGACCAGCGCCATCGTGTGCCCGCGCTGTAACGGCCAGGGCACCATCCGCGATACCAAGTCACTGTCACTGGCAATCTTGCGGCTGCTGGAGGAGGAAGCCATCAAGGAACGCTCCGCTGAAGTCCGCGCCGTCGTGCCGGTTCCCGTCGCCACATACCTGCTGAACGAAAAGCGCGCCGCCATCAGCGAAATCGAGACCCTCACCAAGGTCCGCGTGATGGTGCTGGCCAACCCGGCCATGGAAACGCCGCATTTCGAGGTCGAGCGCCTGCGGGACGACCAGGTGGTCGAGCGCAAGGACCTGTCTTTCGAGATAGACCTGACCCCGGAAGAGCCGGAGATTCCCGCGGACGAACCCAGGGACGTACCCCAGGAAAAAGCCGCGGTGCAGGGCATTGCCCCCGCGGCACCCGCGCCTGAGCCGGTGGCAGTAGAAGACAAGCCGCAGAAGCGCGAGGAAAAGAAAGCCGACAAGTCCCGCGGCGATCGCCGCCAGGGCAAGCGCAAGCCAGAGCCGAAGAAAAAGCCGGGGCTGCTGGCTCGTCTGGTCGGCTTCCTGACGGGAGCCGAGGAAGAAGAACCCAAAAAGCCCGCCGGCAAGGGCAAAGGCAAAGGCGGCAAGCAGGCCCGCGGCAAGGATGGCGAAGAGCGCGGCGGACAGCGCAATCGCAACCGCCGCCGTGGAGGCCGCGGGCGCCGCAAGGGTGGAGAAGGCGGTCGCGACCAGGAGCAGCGCCGTCCGGCCGAAGCGAAGGAGGCTCGCGAGCAGCCTTCCGAGGACAGGCCCGAGCGCAAGGAGCCGAGGAAAGAAGAGTCCCGTGAATCCAAGCCCGGTGAAGGCCGTCGCCGTCGCCGCGGCGGCCGCGGGCGCCGCAAGAGCGAGCAGGCACGCGAGTCCGAGCAGCGCCAGGATCAGGATCTTGCAGCCGCCGAGGAAAGCGGTGAAGAGTCTTCAGAAGGCAAGCCGCGCAAGCGCCCTGCCGATCAGCGCGGCGCGGACAAGCCCCGTCGGCGCCGTCGGGGCAAGCGACCTGAGGCCGACGCTGCTGCAGCCGCGGAGGAGTCCCCCGCTGTCGAGAGCACGACCGAAGAGGCCGCTCCGGTAGAAGCCGCACCTGTCGAGACCGTTGCTGAACCGGTAAGCGAGGCGGCTCCGGAACCTGTGGCTGAACCAGCCCAGGAGCCTGTACAGGAGCCCGTGGAAACTGCGCCCGAAGCGGCGGAGCTGTCTACCGCGGAAGAAGTTGAGACAGCGCCGGCTGAGGAAGCGACCTACACGCCGGAACCGTTGGCAGCCGCACCCGTTGAAGCGGCCGATGCTGCGCCGAGCTACAGCGAATCGGAAACCGTTACCGACGCCGCCGTCGAAGAGGTCGAGGTCGTGACGGAAGCCGTTGCCGAAGAACTCCCGGTTGCGGAAGCAGCAGCGAGCGAGGAACTCCCGGTTGAAGAGCCCGCCGAGGAGCCGGCACCGGTTGCCGAACCAGAGGCGCCTGCCGTCTCGGCGCAGCAGCCCGAGAGCGGACCGGACGTGCGGGCCTGGAACGATCCGAGGATCTCACCCCGTCCCGTGGATGCAGTCCAGATCGATACCGGCCACCCGACCTTCTTCTCCGCACACATCGCGCCCCCGGTGGTCCAGACGCGGCCGCAGCCGCCGCGGGCCGCAAACGACCCGCGCGGTCCGGCAAGCCAGTAGCGCGCTTCCGGCGAGCTTGTACAGTCCCCGCAGGACTGTATAATGCCTCGCCTGTCGCAGGGTAACCCGCGACAACAGTTACAGGAGGGCTGGCTGAGCGGTCGAAAGCGGCGGTCTTGAAAACCGTTGAACCGAGAGGTTCCCGGGGTTCGAATCCCTGGCCCTCCGCCAAATAAAAAACCCCGGGCAGCGCCCGGGGTTTTTTATTTGGCGAAGTGCCAGGATTAGATTCGAACCCCCGTTCGACAAAACACGACCAAAGGAGTGTTTTGGCCAAGACGCGAAGCGTCGCAGCCCCGAAGGGGTCGTAACGCGCCAAAGCGCGTTACGAGCAATCCCTGGCCCAGCTCGATCCAGCTTCGTACCAATCCCTGGCCCAGCTCGATCCAGCTTCGTACCAATCCCTGGCCCAGCTCGATCCAGCTTTTTACCAATCCCTGGCCCACCTCGATCCTGCAACGGGCAACCCCTGCCCTAACTACACACGGACGTCGATTAGCGCCAACTTCACCGCCGGCAAAAGTCCCGAATCATCTTCCCTGGCATGCTCCACCAACTCCCTCCGCATCGCCGGCGACCAAAACCGATTCAAATGATTGGCAACCCCCGCCGCCACCGTCGCCTCGTCGCCAATAGCACCCAGGTTCCGGGCAATCTCGTTGGCCATCTTGGCGAGGTAATCGACCCCCTGGGCGGTCATGCGGTCGCCTCCTCGAGCACTCTTTCGGGATGCGTGTAGACCGCCTGGCGCCCGGGCTGAACGTAGCTCACCAGGGTCAGGTCACAGTCCCGGGCGTAATCAACGGCCAGGGACGTCGGTGCCGACACGGTCGCCAGGAGCGGAATATTGCGGGCGGCTACCTTGGCAACCATTTCGTAACTGGCGCGGCTGCTGACCAGGACAAATCCCTCGGCGGCAACGCGGCCGCGGGCTAGCGCGCCCAGCAGTTTGTCGAGGGCGTTGTGACGACCCACGTCTTCCCTCGCCAATTGAATGTTTCCGTCCAGGTCACACCAAGCCGCGCCGTGCACGCCGCCGGTGTGCTGCTTCATCGGTTGCACCGCATCCAGTTGCGCCAATGCATGTTGCAGGGCCTGGTGGTGCACCTGGCAATCGGAGGCCACCCGCACCGGCTCCGGCAGGGCCTGTTCCAGTGATTCCAGGCCACACAGACCGCAGCCGGTGCGGCCGGTCAGGTTGCGGCGGCGCTCTTGCAGGCGCGCAAACGGCTCGCCGGTGATGCGCATCTGCACCTCGATGCCGCGCTCCCCGGGGTCGATATCACAGTCCAGGAGCTGTTCGGGTGAGTCGATGATTCCCTCGGACAGGCTGAATCCCAGCGCAAGATCCTCCAGGTCCTGGGGGCTCGCCATGGTGACCACGTGAGAGACCCCGTTGTAGACCAGGGCCACGGGCGCTTCGATGGCAATGCTGTCGGTGGTGGACGCGGACTGCCCGTCGCGCCAGTCCAGCCGGGAAACCTGCTCGGTGCCGCCGCTCACGTCTGCAGCGCGCTTTCCAGGTGCTCGTGCTGGCGCTGGTCGAACTGCCGCTGCCGCGACTGCCACTCCGAGGGCTGGCTGACCCGCTCGACCTGCACCGCGGTGACCTTGTACTCCGGGCAATTGGTCGCCCAGTCGGAGTTGTCCGTGGTGATGACATTGGCACCGGATACCGGGTGGTGGAAGGTGGTGTACACCACCCCGGGCCTGACCCGTTCGGAAATCATGGCGTGCAGCACCGTATTGCCGACGCGGCTGCGAATTCCCACCCAGTCGCCGTCGGCGATGCCGCGCTCTTCGGCATCGTGAGGGTGAATCTCCAGAATGTCCTCGGGGTGCCACTCGCTATTGGCAGTGCGCCGGGTCTGCGCGCCGACATTGTACTGGGTGAGAATTCGCCCGGTGGTGAGCAGCAGCGGGAAGCGGCGATTGGCGCGCTCATCCGTGGGCACGTATTCGGTGAGGGCAAAATACCCCATGCCCCGGACAAACTCCTCCACATGCATGATCTCGGTGCCCTCGGGTGCCTCCTCGTTGCAGGGCCACTGGATGCTGCCCCGGGCATCGAGCTTCGCGTAGCTGACGCCGCGGAAGGTCGGCGTCAGGCGCGCAATCTCATCCATGATGTCCGACGGGTGGTCGTACTGCATCGGGTAGCCAAGGGCGTTGGACAGCGCCACCGTGACCTCCCAGTCCTCCTTGCCACACAGCGGCTGCATCACCTGGCGCACCGGTGATATGCGACGCTCTGCATTGGTGAAGGTACCGTTCTTCTCGAGGAAGCTGGCGCCGGGTAGAAAGACGTGGGCGTACTTGGCGGTTTCGTTCAGGAACAGGTCCTGGACCACCAGGCACTCCAGGGCGCGCAGCGCCGCCTCCACATGCTGGATGTTGGGATCGGACTGGGCGACATCCTCCCCCTGGCAAATGAGTCCGCGGAAGCTGCCGCTCACCGCTGCATCGAACATATTGGGGATGCGCAAACCCGGCTCCGGGTCGAGCTCCACCTGCCAGTCGCGCTCGAAACTATCCCGGGTGGCCGCGTCGGACAGGTGCCGGTAGCCGGGCAGCTCGTGGGGGAACGAACCCATGTCGCAGGATCCCTGCACATTGTTCTGCCCCCGCATCGGGTTGACCCCCACACCCTCGCGACCGATGTTGCCGGTAAGCATTGCCAGGTTGGCGATCCCCATGACCGCCGTGGAACCCTGGCTGTGTTCGGTGACACCGAGGCCGTAGTAGATCGCCCCGTTGCCGGCGCCGGCAAACAGCCTGGCTGCCTCGCGCAGCTGCGACGCCTCGATGCCGGTGTCGGCCTCCACCGCCTCCGGTGCGTGTCTCGGGTCGCCAATAAACGCCTGCCAGCGCGCGAAGGCCTCGCCCTCGCAGCGGGCGTCGATGAAGGCCTGGTCGTGCAAGCCCTCGGTCAGGATCACGTGGGCCAGGGCATTCAACACCGCCACATTGGCGCCGGGATTCACCGGCAGGTGAAAGTCTGCCTGGATGTGGGGCGAATGCACCAGTTCGATGGCGCGTGGGTCGATGACGATCAGGCCGGCGCCCTCACGGAGTCGCCGCTTCAACCGGGACCCGAACACCGGATGCGCCTCGGTGGGATTGGCACCGATCACGATGATCACATCCGCCTTGTCCACCGATTCGAACGTCTGGGTGCCGGCAGACTCTCCCAGCGTGGTCTTCAGGCCGTAGCCGGTTGGAGAGTGGCAGACCCGGGCGCAGGTGTCGACGTTGTTGTTGCCGAAGCCCGCCCGCACCAGTTTCTGCAGCAGGTAGACCTCTTCATTGGTGCAGCGTGACGACGTGATAGCGCCAATACTGTTGCGACCGTGTCGTTCCTGGATGTCCCGCAGCCGCCCTGCGGTGAACGCGATGGCCTCTTCCCAGGACACGACTCGCCAGTCCTCGTCGATGCTGTCGCGCACCATGGGCTCGGTAATGCGGTCAGCATGGGTGGTGTAACCGAAGGCGAAGCGCCCCTTGACGCAGGCGTGGCCGTGATTGGCACGGCCATCCCTGTAGGGCGTCATGCGCACCACCTGGTCACCGCGCACCTCTGCCTGGAAGGCACAGCCCACTCCGCAGTAGGCGCAGGTCGTGACCACGCTGTGTTCGGGCTTGCCGGCGTCGATGATCGACTTCTCGGTCAGCGTGGCGGTGGGACAGGCATCGACACAGGCGCCACAGGAGACACACTCCGATTCCATGAACGGCTGGTTCTGCCCGGCGCTGACGCTGGAATCAAAGCCCCGGCCCTGGATGGTCAGGGCAAACGTGCCCTGCACTTCCTCGCAGGCGCGCACGCAGCGGGAACAGACGATGCACTTTGAGGGGTCGAAGGTGAAATAGGGGTTGGACTCGTCCTTGTCCGCCACCAGGTGATTGGCGCCCTCGTAGCCGTAGCGCACTTCCCGCAGGCCAAGCTCACCGGCGGTGTCCTGCAGCTCGCAATCGCCGTTGGTGGGACAGGTCAGGCAGTCGAGCGGATGGTCGGAGATGTACAGCTCCATGACATTGCGCCGCAGGCGGGCCAGCTCCGCGGTCTCGGTGCGCACCTCCATCCCCTCGGTGACCGGCGTGGTGCAGGCGGCCGGGTAGCCCTTCATGCCCTGCACCTCAACCATGCAGACCCGGCAGGAGCCGAAAGGCTCCAGGGAGTCGGTGGCACAGAGCCTGGGTACCTTGACGCCCGCCTCGGCGGCGGCACGCATAACGGATGTGCCGGCGGGAACGGCGACACGCCGGCCGTCAATCGTCACCGAAACAGTGTCGGAGGATACGCGCGCCGGCGTCCCGAAATCCTGTTGTGGCTCGTAAAACTGCAGCATGGCCTCTACCTCGCGAGAGCCGCCCTAAGGCTAGGATACAGCGGCTTCACTGAAAATCCTCGGGAAAATGCCGCACCGCGCTGCGCACCGGGTTGGGCGTGAGCCCGCCCATGGCGCAGAGTGAGGCGTGCTCCATGGTGTCACAGAGCTCGTCCAGCAGTTCGAGATTGGCTCCTACCGACTCCCGGGCAATGATCCGGTCGATCACCTCGACCCCGCGTGTCGACCCGATCCGGCACGGGGTGCACTTGCCGCAGGATTCTTCCGCACAGAACTCCATCGCGAAGCGGGCCTGGGCGCTCATGTCGACCGTGTCGTCAAACACCACCACCCCGCCGTGACCCAGCATCGCGCCGGCTTCGGCGAAGCGCTCATACTCCATCGGCAGATCCCAGAGCGTTTCGGGCAGGTAGGCCCCGAGAGGGCCGCCCACCTGGATCGCCCGGATCGGGCGGCCGCTGCGGGTGCCACCGCCAAACTCTTCCACCAGCGTGCGCAGGCTGGTACCGAAAGGCACCTCGACCAGCCCGCCGCGGCGTATATTGCCGGACAGCTGCACGGTTAGCGTCCCCAGGGAGCGGCCGCTACCGAAGCCGCGGTAGTGGTCCGCGCCCTTTTCCAACACCGTGCTCGCCGCGGCGAGGGTCAGCACGTTATTGACCACCGTCGGCATGCCGAACAGCCCCTCGATGGCCGGCAGCGGCGGCTTGACCCGCACCACGCCGCGCTTACCCTCCAGGCTGTCGAGCAGTGAGGTTTCCTCACCGCAGATATAGGCGCCCGCCCCCATGCGCAGCTCCAGCTCAAAGGCCCTGCCGCTGCCAAGGACATCCTGTCCGAGGTAGCCGGCAACACGCGCAAGCGATATCGCCTGTTCCAGGACAACCTTTGCGGCGGGATACTCCGAGCGCAGGTAGATGTATCCCTGTGTCGCCTCCACCGCCAGCCCGGCGATCAGCATGCCCTCGATCAACTGGAAGGGATCGGCCTCCATCAACAGGCGGTCCGCGAAGGTGCCCGAGTCCCCCTCGTCCGCATTGCAGACGATGTATTTTTGCGGAGCCTCGGTCTCCAGCACGGTGCGCCACTTGATGCCGGCGGGGAATGCTGCGCCGCCCCGACCGCGCAGGCCGGAAGCGGTGATCTCCTCGACGACCTGGGCGGGCGTCATGGCCAGCGCGCGCTCCAGGCCAAGAAAACCGCCCAGTTCCCGGTAGCTGGCCAGTGACAGGGGGTCCGCCTGCCCCGCTCGCGCGAACGTCAGCCGCTGCTGCCCGGCGAGCCAGGGAATCTGGTCCACGGGCCCCAGGTATTTGTCGTGGGCGGACCAGTCCCCGTCGATTGCATCCAGCAAGCCCGGCAGATCCGACTCCGCCAGGGGCCCGAACGCGGCGCGCTGTCCGTCCCGCTCTACTTCCACGAGGGGTTCCAGCCAGAAGGCGCCACGGGAACCGTTGCGCACCAGTTCCACCTCCAGGTTGTGGCGTCCAGTCTCCTCCGCCAGCCGGTCCGCAAGGCGATTGGCGCCCAGCGCACAGGCCGTGGTATCCCTGGGCACAAAAATCCGGATGTTCACGAGACCTCCGCGGGATGCCTGAGTGACGCCAACAGCGCGTCGATCGCCGCGGCATCGACCCGGGCGTGAACCTCGTCATCGATGCGAACCGACGGCGCACAGGCGCAGTTGCCCAGGCAATACACGGGCTCCAGGCTGACCGCGCCGTCCGGCGTGGTCTCTCCATAGGCAATTCCCAGGGACGCCTGGACGTGAGATTCAAGGTCCCGCGCACCCATGGCCTGGCAGGCTTCTGCCCGGCAGATCTGGACGCGGTGACGGCCCCCGGGCGCGGTGCGAAAATCGTGGTAGAAGCTGATCACCCCGTGCACCTCTGCCCGGGACAGGTTGAAGGCCGCGGCAATATCGGGCACGGATTCCGGGGGTACGTATCCCAGTGCCTCCTGGACGGCGTGGAGCAGGGGCAGCAGCCCGCCCGGCACCGCGCTGAAGCGCTGCAGGCACTGGTCTACCGCGCTGCAAAGGTCTGAATTCTGCTCCAGATGGTCCAAGGCTGCCTCCCGGTTGATCGGACGATGCGCGCCCCCGCGTACCTGAAGTATCGGCCAAGCGCCTGCAAGCGCAAAGTACCGGCTTGAACTGAGGGAACCAATTCGCCTTATTTTGGTCAAAAAACGCGATATTTCAACAAGCTACAGATTTTTTGGAGATTTGACCTCAGGGCGACATAACGTGGACAACGCTTGATTTTGGTGCTGTCGTCCCTATCATTTATTGCAACGGCGCGAGAGCGCATTTACGGAGCTGTAAAAATGGAAGAGAAGAGCCTCTATTCTGCTCAGACCGGTGGCGTGGAGTCGGTCCTTGCCACGAACCGCGTCCTCAAGAATACCTACATGCTGCTCAGCATGACCCTGCTGTTCAGCGCGGTGACTGCCGGCATTTCAATGGCGGTCAACCTTGCCTATGGCGCAGGCCTGATCTGCACGCTGGCTGCCGTGGGCACCATATGGTTTGTCCTGCCTCGCGTTGCCAACAGTGCCAAAGGCATCGGCGTCGTGTTTGCGATTACCGGCTTGTTGGGCGCCGGTCTCGGTCCGGTGCTGAACCACTATCTCGCCATCAATGGCAGCGGCCTGATCATGGAGGCGCTGGGCGGCACGGCGATCGTGTTCTTTGGCCTGTCCGGCTATGCGCTGACTACCCGCAAGGATTTCTCCTTCCTGGGAGGCTTCCTGTTCGTGGGCCTGATCGTGGCCATCCTTGCCATCATCGCCAACATCTTCCTGCAGATTCCGGCGCTGTCGCTGGCGATCTCTGCGGCGGTCATCCTGATCATGTCTGGCCTCATCCTGTTTGATACCAGCCGGATCATCAACGGTGGCGAAACCAACTACATCCTGGCCACGGTGAACATTTACCTGAGCCTGTACAACATCTTCGTCCACCTGCTGCACCTGCTGTCAGTATTAGGCGGAGACGACTGACTCTTTCAGACCGCTCCAGGCATCAGCCTCTTAGAAGTGATTGAGGGGCGGCATCACCGCCAGGAGTTCTAATCGAATGAGTAATCGTTCGAGCGCCTCCCGAGGGATCGGGGGGCGTTTTTGTTTTTGGCTATTGAAAACGCATTATTCGGCGGCTAGGGTGCGCGCATGAAATTTTCTCTGCTGGTCATGGCGGCGCCGCACAGTGCGCAGGGGGGCGACAGTGCCTGGCAGTTTGCGCGGGCGGCCCTGGATGCGGGCCATGAGCTGTACCGGGTGTTTTTCTACCAGGACGGCTGCTACCAGGGGAACCTGCTGGCGGCACCCGCCCAGGACGAGCCGGATCGCACGGGTCGCTGGGCGGAGCTGGCGGAGCAACACGGCGTCGACCTGGTGCTGTGCATTGCCTCGGCGGTAAAACGCGGTGTCCTGGACGAGGGCGAGGCAGAACGACAGGAAAAACCTGCGGCCAATGCTCACCCCGCTTTCGAACTGTCCGGGCTGGGACAGCTCGTGGACGCCCACCTCAACAGTGATCGACTGGTCACCTTCGGTGCACGCCAGTGACTGACAAATCCCTGCTGCTGGTATTCCGGCACCCGCCCTATGGCAACGGCCGCGCCCGGGCCGGCCTGGATATTGCGCTGGCCACCGCGGCCTTCGACCAGCCCGTCAGCCTGCTGTTTATGGATGACGGTATCTGGCAGCTGCTGCCAGACCAGGATCCCGCAGCCATCGGGGCAAAGAGTACGGAAAAGGCCCTTGCCTCCCTGCCCCTGTACGACATCGACAGCTTTCACGTGGACCAGCACTCACTGGATGCGCGCGGGCTGCAGGCAGCGGAGTTAGCGGGCAACATCGAACCGGTTCCGGGCGACCAGCTGGCCGCCTTCATGTCCGGCTTCGACCAGGTCTTGCTGTTCTGATGGTCCTGCATACGATCAATCGCACCGGCGAGCTTCTCGACAGCTGTCTTCGCTGCCTGTCGGAAGGTGATGTGCTGCTGCTGATCGAAGACGCGGTCTATGCGGCCTGCCTGTCGCACCCGCAGCTGGAGGCGCTCAAGGATGGCGGCGCAAAGCTCTGCGTCCTTGCAGAAGACGTCGCGGCCCGGGGCCTGGCGTCGCGGCTGGACGATGCGGCAGACCAGGTCGACTACCCGGGCTTCGTCGCCCTTGCCGCCGACTGCAGCAACGTGCGCAGCTGGTACTAGCCATGCCCGAGTACGACAAGGAAGGCTTCCTGCGCGAGCTGGCAGACTGGACGCCGGCGATTGCGGAAGAGATTGCCGGGCGCGAGGGCATCGAACTGACCGACGCCCACTGGGAAGTCATCGAGCTGTTGCGTGACTTCTACCAGCGCTTCGAGGCCTCACCGGCCAACCGCGCCCTGGTGAAGTTCACCCGCCAGCAACTGGGCGAAGAGAAAGGCCGCAGCATTTACCTGATGAGCCTGTTTCCGGGCAGCCCCGCCAAACTGGGCAGCAAGATTGCCGGCCTGCCGAAACCGGACAACTGCCTGTGACGAACAGCCCTGAGCCAGGAAAGGTAAACAGCCCTGAGCCAGGAAAGGTAAACAGCCCTGAGCCAGACAAGGTAAACAGCCCTGAGCCAGACAATGTGGAAAGCGAGCACCCATTTGCGCCCTTTGTCCGCATACTCGGCAAGGGAAAATCCGGCACCCGCTCCCTGGATTTCGACGAGGCCCGCGCGGCCTTCGGCATGATCCTGCGCGGAGAAGTCGAGGATCTGCAGCTGGGCGCCTTCCTGATGCTGCTCAGGGTCAAGGAGGAGACCGGTGACGAACTGGCCGGCTTCGTCCAGGCCTGCCGCGACCATGTCGGCGAGCCGCCGGCGGCAGCAGTGGACCTGGACTGGTCGAGTTACGCCGGCAAGCGCAGCCAGCACCCCTGGTTCCTGCTCAGCGCCCTGCTGCTGGCGGACAACGGCGTACGGGTGATCATGCATGGCACGGACGGACACACGCCGGGGCGCGCCTATTCCGAACAGACGCTTGCCGACCTGGGCGTCGGTGCCGCTGCGGATATCGCCGACGCCTGCGGACGACTGGAGAACACCGGTTTCGCCTTTCTGCCCCTGCGAAACTTCTGTGCGCCGCTGCATGACATTGTGCAGCTGAAACCCGTGCTGGGTTTGCGTTCACCGGTGAACACGCTGGCACGCATGCTCAATCCCCTGCGCGCCCCGTACAGTATCCAGAGCGTGTTTCACCCCAACTACGCCGCGCTGCACCTGGCCGCTGATGAACGCCTGGCGCAACCCCACAGCCTGGTCTTCAAGGGTGATGGCGGTGAGGTCGAGATCAAGCCCCATGCCCGCACGGAATGCCACCTGCAACGCGAGGGTCAACGGGAACTGCTGGCGTGGCCGCGGCAGCTGGAGGGACGCCAGGAGGCCGCTTCCGACCCAGGTCCCGCAGCGTTGCAGGCCCTGTGGCGAGGACAGGCCTCCGATCGCTACGGCGAGAACGCCGTGATCGAGAGTGCCGCCGTGGCGCTGTACCTGATGCAACGGGCGGACAGCGCCGATGCAGCCCGTACCCTTGCCACAGACTGGTGGCAGCAGCGCGACCCGGGGCGACTGTAGTGCTGCAGTACAACCCGGAGCAATACGACACCCTGTTCGAGCAGAAGTGTGACCGCGTGGAGTCGATGTTTGCCGGGTTCGACGCGCCCGCGGCCGAGCGCTTTGTGTCGCCACCGGAGGCCTATCGCATGCGCGCCGAGTTTCGCATCTGGCACGAGGGCGACGACCTGTTCTATGCCATGTTCGATCCCGCGGAGCCGCGCACGCCGATACGGGTGGAGTCGTTCCCGATTGCCAGCGAGCGCATCCAGTCCGTCATGCCGCGATTGCGGAATGTACTGACGCATAGCCCTGTGCTGCGCCGCAAGCTGTTCCAGGTGGAGTTCCTGTCGACCCTCAGCGGTGAGCTGCTGGTCACCCTGGTCTACCACCGCCAGTTGGACACCGACTGGGAGCATGCGGCGCGGGAACTGGAAGCCGCTATCGATGCCCACATCATCGGCCGAGCGCGTAAACAGAAGCTGGTGATGAGTCGCGACCACGTCGAGGAAGTGCTGCCCCTGGCCCGGGGGGAGTATCGGTACCGACAGTACGAACAGTCCTTCACCCAGCCCAATGCACGCGTCAACTGCGAGATGATCGACTGGGCCTGCCGCCAGGCCGAGGCCGGCGGCGACCTGCTGGAACTCTACTGCGGCAACGGCAACTTCACCCTGCCCCTGGCGGACCACTTCGAACATGTGCTGGCCACGGAAATGGCAAAGCGCTCCATCGCTGCTGCGCTTCACAACCGGGACCTGAACGGCGTGAACAACCTCGAGCTGGCGCGCCTGTCTGCCGAGGAAGTGAGCAGCGCCCTGGCCGGTCAGCGGGAGTTCCGGCGGCTGAAGGCGCTGGCGAGGCCCCTGGCCGACTACCGGTTCACGACCGTATTCGTCGACCCGCCCCGTGCCGGCCTGGACCCCGCGACCGAGAGCCTGGTGACGGACTTCGAGCGCATTCTCTACATCTCCTGCAATCCGGAGACACTGGTGAAGAACCTGGAAGGCATCTGCGGGACACACCGCATCGACGCCCTGGCCCTGTTCGACCAGTTCCCCTATACGGATCACATGGAGTGCGGCGTGGCGCTGTCCAGACAGGCCTAGACGCGGATACCGTAGCCCATCAGCGGGCGCCCCAGCACCTCGTCGAGCCGGTCGGCGTCGCGGGCATTGATTTCAACCAGGCGCAGGGACTGCTCCCGGTACACATCCTTCTTGCGCAGCTTCAGGGTGAGGCGCTCCGGTGGCTCCTCCTCGTCCCAGCACTCGATATAGACTCGCGCGGCCGGCAGGTAGAAGTCGGCATACAGCAGCTCCTCAACCGGCAGCGCGCGCTGGTGGGCATGGGCGAGCTGCGCCGTGTACAGCCAGTTGCAGACCTTCAGCTCGAGGACGGTTTCCAGGGCGTGGCCGTCGATCCCCACCAGCTCGGTCAGGTTGACGTTGGCGAACAGGTCGTCGGCGGGCTCCTCCGACACAGAGGCCTCGCCGATCTCGGACTGGGCCGTCAATTCGCGATGAATGACCGAGTGATCCACAATCTCGTGGGGCCAGGTGACGTAGAAGGCGCCGCTGTTTTCACTCTCCTCCTGCTGTCCGCCCAGGCGCTTGCCCTGCTCGGTGAGCTCCCAGCCCAATATGCTGTGGACCTGCAGGCCCAGCTCTCCCAGGGCGCGGTTGATCTGGCGCGGGTGCAATTTGGGGAAGTAGCGCCGCAAACCCGAGGCGCTGACGCGCTGGTTGGATTCAATGGCGCTCAGCAGCGGATGCTCGATGAGGGTGTCGGGCCAGACGATGTAGCGGCCGTAGCGCTGGCTGTCGACGTAGCTGCCGCCCTCGAATTCCCCCTTGTTGGTCAGCAGCCATGCGTCCTGGTGACGCTGGATCCAGCCGTAATCCTTGAGGGTGGCAAACAGCTGCTGGACCGGCAGGTTCAGCTTTCGGGCCAGGGCCGAGGTCGAGAGTTTCTCGGCCTCGGCCATCAGCGCGCCATCTCGCCGTAGCGCTGATCGAGGGCGGCGTAGAGCGCATCGGCAAAGTCCGCGGCGTCGCAGTCCATGCCCTCGGTGATCTCCACCAGGTGCTCGTTGTCCTCGCGGCCGGCCCAGTTCTTCACGTAGGTGCCCTCCTTGTAGCCGTTGTCCTGGCGGAAGAAATTGAGCACGTTCTTGCCGACGTAGGCCCGGTACAGGGAGTCGAAATCCAGGTCGACCGCGGCCATCAGGTCCCAGAATCGGGGTGCCGAGAAACTGTGGGTTTCCAGGCAGTACAGGGCCAGCGCCTCGGTGGCCTCACGCACGCCGGCGCCGGAGGGCTGGTAGCCTTCCATCTGGGCGAGGATGGTGTCGGCCACCTGTTCCGGCCCGTCGTCATCGCCAAACAGGGCGCTCATGCCGAAGTGCCAGATATCGATCACTTCCAGGCGCACCTGCTCCATGTCCGGCTCCTGCTTCTTCCACCACTTGTAGCCGTAGTGCTCGATGAGCTCGCCGCACTCGATCCACGCGGCCCGGTACCACTCAAAGTGCTGTTGCGCCCAGTTCTCGTGTACGCGGGTATTCATGCGATGCTGCATTTCCAGCATGTTGACCAGGGCCTGTTTCATCGGTGTGCTAGGACTCCTCAGCGGGTTTCATCAGGTGCACCTCCAGGGGTGCCAGGGTGTTGAGGTGGACATCGCGCTGCGGGAACGCAATCACGATGCCGGCTTCATTGTACTTGTCGTTGATCGCCTCCCGCAGACGGCTCGAGGCGGTCAGGCGGTTGTCGACATTGGGCAGGTAGGCGCGCAGGCGAAGCAGCAGTGAGTTGTCGCCGAAGGCGTCGAAGGTGATAAACGGTTCGGGGTCGGCCAGGAAGTCGGGGCTTTCCTTCGCGGCATCCAGTGCCAGCTTCATCGCCTTCGGGACATCCGAACCGTAGGCGACTCCAATCTCGATGACGACCCGGCTCTGGGTGTCGGACAGTGACCAGTTCAACAGCCGGCCCGTAATGAACTCCTTGTTGGGGACCAGCAGTTCCTTGCCGTCCCAGTCTCGCACCGTGGTGGCGCGCATGCGAATCTTGGTGATGACACCCGAGGTCTCACCTACCGTGACCGTGTCGCCGACCCGGATCGGTTGCTCGAACAGCAGTATCAAACCACTGATAAAGTTCGCCACGATCTCCTGCAGGCCAAAGCCGATGCCCACACTGAGCGCGGCCACGGCCCACTGGATAGACCCCCAGCTGGCTCCCAGCATACCCAGCACCAGCACCACGAAACCGCCCACGAGGACATAGCGGACCAGCGTGACGCTGGCATAGACCGTGCCCGCCGCCAGCTCTATCTTCTGGCGCAGGAACAATTCCAGCAGCGACGGGAGGCGCTGCACGGCCGCGTAGCCAATGAACGTCACCAGCAGCACCTGCGCAATATCCACTAGGGTGACGGGGGAGGCAGTTTCAACCCCATCGATAACCTCAGTCGACGTCCACAGTTCGATGTTATTGAGAATGCCGAGGGCCGGAAGCACATCGCTCCACACAGCCCACACCCCGAAAATCGCGGTCACCACCAGCAGGCTGTTGAGCAGCGCACTACCTTCCGCGTCCAGTGCATCCGGGTCCGGCTCATCGAAATCGACCAGGTAATCCTTCTCGTGTTCGGGATTCTCGGCTGCTTCCCGGGCCGCCTTGATGGCCGCCTGGCGTTCGGATTCAATGAGGCGCAGGCGCATGATCTTGAGCCAGCGAACGCCCAGCTCATGGACCAGCAGCAGTCCGGCAAACAGGGCGTTGGTCCCGATCAACAGGCCGGTAAACTCCACCGCCGTGTGCTGGAAACCCAGCATCAGGCAGGCGATCAGCAGGATGGGAAGCACGATCAGGAAATAGCGGAACAGCTTGCCCAGCAGGCTGCCGCGCTGGGTTCCCCTCATCGCGATACGCTGGCCCAGCTGGCCCTGCAGCAGGCTGGGTGATACGGCAAAGAACCTGGAGAGCGCCGCCAGCGCGACGATCAGCGACACGCTCGACAGCACCGACTGGCCCTCCGCAATCCCGCGGTTGGCGGCAACGGCGAACAGCAGGACCGGGATGAAGACGACCTCCAGCTGCCAGAGTTTCCGCAACAGGATTCTGGCAACATCCGTACTCCATTGGAAATGCCGTCGAACCACACCGTTGGATACCAGGAGATAACGCAGGAATTCCAGGCCAAAATAATAAGGTGCGATGGTTTCCAGGGCGTAGGCAACCGCCCTGTCGAAGCGCTCGCCGGGGCCATGGCTATCCAGGGCGACACCGAGGGTCTTCATCAGCAGAGGCCAGGTCGCGGCGATAATGGCTGTGAGCACAACCGCCTGAACGGTGACGGTAAACCTGTCCTGTCCCACCCTGCCCACGTTCTCGGCTGACAGCTCCAGCAGCGCCAGCATGCGATTGTGGTAGCGCAGCAGCACCGCGAACAAGAGCAGCATCACCGGATACCAGACCGAGCCCAGCAGCGCGCCAGGGATCGCGGCCAGCATCGCCCACCAGTGAGCGGGCGACAGAAATGTCGCCAACTCATCGGGTATGGCCCTGGCGGTGTCCAGGGAATACGGCGCCGTGCTGCGTATCCAGAGGAGCCGTTCCGAAATGAAATTCCGGTACTCGGTGGCGGCCGATTCCACCCGGCGCGTCTCGAAGTCGAGGTCGCCGAGTGCGCGCAGGTAGGTGCTTTCGATATCCACCGCGCGCGCGATCAGCTCCCGACGGGTTCGCGCCAGCGACGTCATATCCTCCCTGATCGCCTCCGCTTCAGCCTCGGGCAAGTCGGCAGCCCTCTCTGCGACGTAGTCGCCGAGACTTCTCAGCTGTCTCCGCTCATCCTCGTAGACCAGCTGCCGCAGGCTCGAGTCGGATATCAGGTCACCGCGCTGGACAACATCCGCGCGGCTATAGAGCGGCCGGGGTAGCCGCGCCTGCTGTTCGCGCAGCACCCGTCCAAGGGCCTCGCTCATGCCGAGCACGCTGAGCTTGCGCTGGATATTTTCAAGATCGCTCTCGAAGCGCTGGGCCAGTTCCGCAGCATCACTGGCCTTGCCCTTGATGTCTTCAAGCGCGGCCGTCCGCGCGGTGATCTCCGCCGTGAGAATGGTGTTGGCCTGTGCCAGCTCCTGTATCTTCGGGTGAGCATCGGCGACCGCTTCCTGGGCAGAGGCGACTTCGGTCAGCACTTCCAGCGCCTCTTCCTGTTTGAGCCCGATCACATACTGGTCGAGCATCTTGACCCGGGAACGAAGGCGCAGAACATCGAAGGCCGCGCGCTCCTGCTGCTCCTTGAGCAGTTCCAGCCGCACGGGCTGGCTCAGGAGCTCCTGCTCCAGCATTTCGACTTCGGCCGTGAGGGAGGCCAATTGCGCAGCCCGCAACCAGCGCTGGGCTGCCTGGCTCTCCGGCGGCGCCGCCTCATCGGTCACCGGGGCCTGTTCCTGCAGCTGTGACAGCAATGCTCGTCGCTCGGTCAGTTCAGCGCGAATCAGCTCCGGGCGCGCTGACTGTGCCTTGATGTTCTCGGACAACTGGCCTGAACGGGCTTCCGCGGACGAGGCATCGGATTTTGCCGTCTGCAGCTCAGACTCAGCCGCTTCCAGGCTCATGCCACGCGGCGGCACCGGCTCCCTTCCCTCGTAGGCCGCCATGTCCTTGTCGAGCTGCTCCGAGATCTTTGCAGCTTCCGCCTTGGCGGAATCAAGGGCCGCGCGGTAGTTGGCAGTCTTCTGCCGGTGCTCCTCGCGACTGCTGAGAAACGACTGAACGCGGCGGTAGGTGTCAAGCAATGCCGTGCGCTGCTCTTCCGTGAGCGCCTCGTTGCCCTCAGCCGCTTCGACAGCGGCTTTGACCTCGCTTGCCTTCGGAATCCCCGCGGCACCCTCTTGCGCCTGCACCGCCAGCGCCGTGCAAAGCAGCACAGCGAAGAAGCAGAACCGCTTCAGCATCGAATTCAACAGCGCGTCTCCAAGGTGATCGCGACCAGGGCGAGATGCGTCGATATTAGGAAATTTGCAGGAATTTTACGAGCTACCGCCAGCCGGCATTGGTTTAGACTGACACCAGGGCTCAGCCGGGACGACGACTATGCGCTACCAGACTCTATTGCTTACCGCCCTCTTACTTCTGAACGCCCCCGGTCTCCACGCCGAGGCGGGCTGGACCGAGCCTGCGCACATCGTCTCGGTGGAAACCAATATCTTCGGCAGGACCCTGGTAGAGCTGGACCTGCGCAAGAATCCCAGCAACTGCAAGGAGCAGCGCCTGTTCTTCCGCGAGGAAACCGGCGAAAGCTCCGAGCGCATGTTGCAGGTACTCCTCGAAGCCGCCAGCCACCGCCTGCCGGTGAAGCTCCGTGTCAGCGGCGCCTGTCACCTGAAGGGCTACTCGGAGTTCAATGCGGTGGCTTTGGTACCGTGAGAAGGGGTGGTGCCCAGGGCGGGACTTGAACCCGCACGACCTAACGGTCGGGAGATTTTAAGTCTCCTGTGTCTACCAATTTCACCACCCGGGCGCGGGCGGGATCATATCACGCGGGATCGTGGGCTGTATTGTCCGCACTGGCGTCAACGATATAGCCGTCCACGCGCAGCGGTTCCAGCATCATGCGGCTGAAGCGGCGGAATAAGGGAGACAGGATGATGGCGACTGTCAGGGACAGGGCCAGGTTGAGGAAAGGCTCGCCGACGGCAAAAGCCTCACGATGCAGGATCAGGGAGGCACGGACTTCCGGCACGAAGTTACAGTCAACCGAGGGCGCCCCGGCATCGAGAATGTGGTAGAAGCAGTCGGTGTATGCGGAGACATAGGCGTTGTAATGCACGGTGCCGCGATCGGCCTGCACAAACGCCACGACGTAGCCAAAGACTGCGATCATGGCCATGGCCACGATGCTGCGGCGGAAGAAGCTGCTCCCCTCCCGGGCACCGTCGTCAGAGTCGACTGGCTGATTTGTCCGCAATTCCTTATCCATGCCGATTATCTTACCCTCGGGCGCAAGTATTTGACATATTTTGCGTCGAGCCTGTGAAACAGTTCACTCAAATACTGCTACACTGCGGCAAAAAAACCCTTTAAGGAACAATAACATGGCAGCATCCCGCGGCGAATTCAGCTCCCGCTTCGGCTTTATCATGGCGGCGGCGGGCAGTGCTGTCGGCCTTGGGAACATCTGGGGCTTTCCGACCCAGGCTGCCAGTAACGGGGGCGCGGCGTTTCTGCTGGTCTACCTGTTCCTGGCCTTTGCACTGGCCTACCCCGCCCTGATGGCGGAACTGATCATCGGCCGTCACGCCCACGCCAACGCCGTGAGTGCCCTGCGCTTCATTTCTCCCGGTCGCAAGAGCTGGCTGCTGGGCACCCTCACCGGCCTGATCGGGGTGGTGACCGCTTCACTGATCCTCAGCTTCTACGCCATCGTCGCGGGCTGGATGATTGCGCACTTCCTGGCGTCGCTGGCCACGATGGCAGGCGCCACAGACCTTGCCAGCTGGCTGCTTGAATTCAGCCTTGCACGCAACGTGTTCTTCATGGTCCTTTTCATGGCACTTACCATCGGCATCATTTCCGAGGGCGTGCACGACGGCATCGAGCGCTGGTCTACCCGGCTGATGCCGATGATGATCGTGACCCTGATCGTACTGGTGTTCTACGTGTTGACGCTGGACGGCGCCCGGGAAGGCCTCAAGGTCTATTTACTGCCGGATTTCCAGGCCGCGATGAATCCACAGCTCATCATCAACGCGATGGGGGCCGCCTTCTTCTCCCTGTCACTGGGCGTCGGCACCATGTTGATCTACGGCTCCTACGTGCCGGACAAGGGCAACCTGCCGCGCCTGGGGGCCTGGGTGACGGTGCTGGATGTGGGCATTGCCGTGACCGCGGGCTTCCTCGTACTGCCGGCCATGTACGTGGCCTTGCACAACGGGGTCGACATCTTCGCCGCGGACGGCTCCCTGCTGTCGGAAGACACGCTGATCTTCACCGTACTGCCCGCCCTGTTCGATACCATGGGCCTGGCGGGCCTGCTGGTCAGCTTCCTGTTCTTTGCCCTGATGACTATTGCCGCGCTGACTTCCTCTATCTCCATGCTGGAAGTCCCCGTGGCCTTCACCATCGAGTCCTACGGCTTCACCCGCAAGAAATCAGTTGTCGTCGCCGGCATCGCCATCGGCATTGTCAGCCTGGTCATACTGACCAATTTCTCGACCCTGTTTGGCTTCGTGGTCGCTCTCACCACGCGCTACTCCCAGCCCATGCTGGGCCTGCTCTACTGCCTGTTCTGCGGCTGGATCTGGCACCGCAACAGCATTCTGGAGGAGCTGCAGAAAGGCAACGCCGCTATCGAGCACACCTGGTTCTGGCGCATCTGGCCCTGGTATATCCGCTATATGTGCCCGGTGATCATCTTCCTGGTGTTCGCCAACACCGCACTGAATTGACCTGAAGTATTAATCTTATCTTATTGTTTTATATAGTTATTTAGTCTATGCACAACATTACCCGTCGCCGTTTCCTGGAGCACTCCAGCCTGGTTGCCCTGCTGGCCGCCCTGCCACCGTCCCTGCTGGCGCAAATCGTCAGCCGGCCGCCGCCCGAGAGCGAGTTCGATGAAGATGCCACGGCGGAGCTGGTCACCGAGGGCCTGGACCTGAGCGGCAAGACCTACGCCATCACCGGCTGCAACTCGGGGCTCGGGTTTGAAACCATGCGGGTGCTGGCGCTGCGCGGCGCCCACGTCATTGGTATCGCCCGGACACAGGAAAAGGCGGAAGTCGCCTGTGCCTCCGTGGATGGCCAGACCACAGCGGAGCATCTGGACCTCGCGGAGTTCGACACGGTCGTCGCCTGCGCCGAGCGCATGCGAGGCATGAACCAGCCCCTGGATGGCCTGATCTGCAATGCGGGGATCGTCGCAGTCCAGGAGCGTGAATTGGTCAACGGCGTAGAGAAGCATTTCTGCATCAACCACCTGGGCCACTTTATCCTGGCCAACCAGCTGCTGGACACGGTGCTCGCCGCCGAACAGGGGCGCTTCGTGTTCGTCAGCAGCCGCGCCCACCGTCGTGCCCCGGAAAGCGGGATCCTGCTGGACGACCTGGCCTGGGAGAACCACGAATACGACCCACAGGTGGCCTACGGGCACTCGAAACTGGCCAATGCGCTGTGTTCGCGCTGGCTGGCGCACAAGCTGTCCGACACGAATGCGACCTCGAACAGCCTGCACCCGGGCGTGATAGTGACAAACGCCATTCGCAATATGCCGGAATGGCAGCAGACAGCCGCCCGCTGGCTCGGCTGGATGTTCACCAAGACCGTCGAGGAAGGGGCCGCGACCCAGACCTACCTCGCCACCCACCCCTCTCTCGAGGGTGTCCGTGGCTATTATTTCGACAACTGCAATGTTGGCGAGGGCACGGCCTACCTGGCGGATGACGCGCTGGCGGCGAAACTCTGGGAAGTTTCGGAAAATCTCACCCGCGATTACCTGCCAACCGTCACGCAAGCATCATAGAATAAGCGACAGAGCGGTCAGTACCAGCCGCCAGCTTTCTCACACCGAGGGAACCCATGAACACGTCGCTGAACATCTGTAGTCAGTTCTCACACCAGAGCCCGGAGCTCATGTGCCAGCAGTACGGCATATCCCACCAGGACCTGGCCCGCATCCAGGCCTTCGCCAGCGTGGTGGAGCCGCAGATGGACGAGATGGTGGACAGCTGGTACGACTGGTTGAAGACCCAGCCCGAGTTTGCCCAGTACTTTTCCGAGGCAGATACCCTCAAGCGCGTGCAGGGGCTGCAGCACAGCTACTGGCAGCTGTTCATGAGCGGCAACATCGACGAGGCCTACGTGGCCCGCCGGCGCCGGGTGGGCGAAGCCCACGCGCGGATCGGGCTGCCCCTGAACACCTACTTCGCCGGCATGAACCGCTTCCTCGACTGTTTCCGGGAGGTGGCAATCGCCGCCGAGATGGAAGATCAGGAGCGGCTGGCTACCCAGTACTCGGTGACCAAGCTGCTGCACCTGGACACCGCCATCGTGGTAGACACCTACAACGCCATGGTCGAGGAAACCCTCACTGCCCAGTCCAGGTCGCTGCTGGAAATGTCGACCCCGGTCACCAACATCTGGGACGGTATCCTGCTGCTGCCGCTGGTCGGGCTGATCGATTCGCGCCGCGCCCGTGACGTGATGAATGCGACCCTCGAGAAAATTGCCCAGACCCAGGCCCGCCTGTTCATCCTGGATATCAGCGGGGTGGGCGTGGTGGATACCGCGGTGGCCAATCACCTGATCAAGATTTCACGGGCCACGCGCCTGATGGGCTGCGAAAGCATCATCTCCGGGGTGTCGCCGTCAATTGCACAAACCATCGTAGACCTCGGCATCGAGGTCGGCGACCTCAAGACCACCTCGACCATGAAAGATGCCCTGGCCACGGCCTTCGCCGAGCTGGGCATGGACATCGACCAGGCCTCATAAATGGCGGAAGGGCTGAGCGACATCCGTGTCCCGATGCAGCTGTCCCGCGGCTGCATCGTCGCGTCCATCCAGGTGGACCTCAGCCACGACGTGCTCGCACAGTTTCGCAGCGACCTGCTGGAACTGCTGCAGAGCGCGGACGCCAGCGCTGTCATCCTCGACGTATCGGGCCTGGCGGTCATGGACCTTGAGGAATTCCAGGCCCTGCGCGACACCATGACCATGGCAAGCCTGATGGGTGCGCGAACCATATTTGCAGGATTCCGCGCCGGTGTGGTCTCCGCCCTGGTCGAACTCGATGCCGAAACCGACGATATCGAAGCGGCCTTCAACCTCGATGCAGCGTTCTCCCTGCTGGACAGTGCGGAAGCGGTCGATGAAGAGCCTGAGGACGCAGAATCCGCTGAGCTGGAAACGGCCGAGGAAGATACCGATGGACCCTGACCAGGGCGCCACACGCATGCGGGTGAAGTCGGAGCCCGACGTGACCCGTACGGTCATGGAGGCCACCCGCTACTGTCGTGAAGTGGGCCTCAGCGAGGTCGACGCCCAGGCGGTATCGACGGCTGTGTCGGAGCTGTCGCGCAATATCCTCAAATACGCAGACAGCGGCGAGATCCTGTTGAAGAGTGTTCTCAGCGGCACCTCTCGCGGCGTCATCGTTGTCGCCCGGGATCGCGGGCCGGGGATAGCCGATATCGAGGCCGCCATGTGCGACCACTTCAGTTCCAGCGGCACACTGGGACTGGGGCTGCCCGGTGTGCGGCGCATGATGGACGACTTCACCATCGAGTCCGTGCCAGGGCAATCCACCGAGGTCACCTGCCTGAAATGGGACAATCCGCCCCTGCGCGGCGGCCGCGTCCTGACCGGCCACCGGCCCGGGGACTGCGCCCCGGAGAAAGTGGATTGCGACGACTGCCTGGCGCTGGACTACGCCTCCTATTCCCGGCCCTGCCAGGGCGAACACCTCAACGGCGACCTTGCGATCATCGAGCAGCGCGACCACCTGCTCATGCTGGCGGTTATCGATGGTCTGGGGCACGGAGCAGAGGCGCACCGGGTGTCCACCACCGCCCGCGACTTTCTCAAGGGCCGTTGGAGTCTCGACGTCGTCGGCACCATGGAAAAGCTGCACCACGAGCTGCGCGGCAGCATCGGCGCCGTCGCGGGCATTGCGGTTGTCGATACGCGCACCGGCCACGCCCGCTTCAGCGGCATCGGCAATATCTCTTACCGGGTGTTCGGGCCTCGGCCTGCCAGGCTGCTGTCCATGGCCGGCAATCTAGGCCACCAGATCCGCTCGCCGCGGGAAGAGCAGCATACGCTGACGCCGGAGGATGTCGTGGTGATCTACTCCGACGGCATCAAGGACCGGTTCGAGCAGGAGGACTACCCGCAGATGCTCTACCAGAGCGCAGACACGGTCGCGCGCACGATGGTGGAGCGCTTCGGCAAGCCCCACGACGATGCCACCTGCGTCACCCTGAGATTTCCGCGATGAACGCCGAGCCCGCTGCCGATATCGTATCCCTGGGAGCCATCCCCCTGGTCGAGAGCTGCTCGGTGCGTGAAGCGCGCCGCAAACTGCGCAGCCTTGCCCAGATTCTCAGCGATGATCCCCTGACGGCCACCCGCGTCGCTACTGTTGTGTCGGAAGTCGGCAGATCCCTGCAGAGGCTCAATAGCCAGGCCCGTATCGATGTCAGCCTGCGCACGCGAAGCGGGGCCCCCAGCCTGCTGCTTGAATTTGCCGGTGACCTGGATGAACGCAGCCAGTCTTACCTGGAACGGTTCTTCGACCAGGTGGAACGTCGGCGTGGCGATGGCGGCTCGGCCTCATCACGTGCGGTACTCAATCTGCCCTTTACCCGAGTCGATGCCGTGACCATGAACCGGCTGCGGGAGATCGTTCAGCAGAAGACACGCGACCAGCTACTGGAAGAAATCCAGACCAAGAACACGGAGCTGGAAGATTCCCTGGAGACCCTGAAACGCACCCGCAGCGCCAAGGACCGCATGGAGAGCGAGCTCAATATCGGACGCGACATCCAGATGAGCATGCTGCCCCTGTCGTTCCCCGCATTCCCCGAGCAGGGTGAGTTCGACGTTCACGCCGCCATCTTTCCGGCCAAGGAAGTCGGCGGGGATTTCTACGACATGTTCATGATCGACCTGGACCATTTCTGTTTCTGCGTTGGCGATGTGTCCGGCAAGGGCGTGCCCGCGGCGCTGTTCATGGCGGTGACAAAAACCCTGATCAAGTCGCGGGCCGCCAATGACCTGTCCCCCGCCAGCATCCTCAGCCACGTGAACAGCGAAACGGCCGAGGGGAACGACTCTGCCATGTTCGTGACCCTCTGGCTGGGCATCCTCAACCTGCACACCGGGGAAATAGTTTACAGCAACGCGGGGCACAACCCGCCCTACCTGCAGCGCGAGGACGGTTCGCTGGAGCGGCTGGAAAAGCGTCACGGCCCGGTGGTGGGCGCGATGGAGGGCATCGCCTACGGCGAGGACGAGGTCACCCTGGGAAAACAGGACCTGTTGTACCTGTATACCGACGGGGTGACTGAGGCCATGGACATCGAGGACACGCTCTATGGAGAGCCGCGCCTCGTGCAAATTCTCGAAGAGGGAGAGTACGTCACGGCACAGGATGCCGTGTCCGACAGCGTCAACGACGTGTGGCGTTTCCAGGGCGATGCCGACCAGGCGGACGATATCACCATCATGGCAATGCGCTACCATGGCCCCATGACCGTGGAAGGGGAATCGGAGCTGGTTCTCACCATGGTCGACGACATCAGCGAGATCAGCCGCGTCAACGAGGCCTTCAACAGCTTCGCCGAGAAGCACGCGTTGCCGACCGGCATACAGCGGCGCATGAATGTCTGCCTCGATGAACTGTTGAACAACATCGTCTCGTATGGCTATGAGGACGACGACAGCGAAGAGCCGCACGAGATCGAGCTTAACGTGCGCTTGCTGGATTCAGAGCTTGTCGTTACCATCACCGACGACGGCAAACCCTTCAATCCCTTCGGTAATGACCCACCCGATACCGGGCTATCAGTGGACGAGCGGCCTATTGGCGGTTTGGGAGTTCACCTTGTCAAGAATTTCATGGACAAGGTCCACTACGAACGCCACGGCGAGAACAACGTGGTAAGCCTACACAAACACCTGGATGAGGAAAGCGAGAGCTGACATGGATATTTCCAAAGAAATGATCGACCAGACCATGGTGCTGCGCTTTTCCGGAAACCTGGACACCAACACCTCTGAGCCGGCGCAGGCAACCATCAACAGCCTGATCGATGACGGCGTGAGCAACCTGCTGGTCAACCTGCGAGACGTGGCATTCGTCAGCAGCGCCGGGCTGCGAATCCTGCTGGCCACCGCCAAGCGCCTCAACGGCACGGACGGGTCCCTGAAAATCACCAACCTGAATGAAACCGTCCATGAAGTCTTCGAGATCTCGGGCTTTATCTCCATCCTCAGCGTCTATGGCACCGAAGAGGAAGCCCTGAAGGACGCCTGATGCTGGTAATCATTGCAACACTGCTGGCCGGTCTTGGCCTGTTCTTCGTCGGCCTGCAGCTGCTGACTGAGAACCTGAAACTGCTGAGCGGCCGGCGACTGCGGGAAAACATTGCGGTCTGGACCCGGAATCCCCTTTTCGGGCTAGCCTGGGGCGGCCTGTTCATCACTATCACCCAGAGCGCGGCGGCGGCGACCTTCATCCTGATCGGCATGCTGCGGGCCGGCATGCTGGGTGTGAAGCAGATCCTGCCGATCCTGATCGGGATGAACTGCTTTGCCGGCATCATCATCCTGGTGCTGATATTCGATATCAAGCTGGTGGTGTTCTTCCTGTTGGGCATCACCGGCCTGATCTATTCCCGCGACCGGGCCGGCGGCGTGCGGGCCACTGCCGGTGCGGCCTTCGGAATCGGGCTGCTGTTCCTGGGGCTCAGCACCACACAGGCCGGCATCGCGCCGCTGGCGGAGATGCCCTGGTTCGAGGAGACCCTGGCGGCTACACGCGGCTCATATATCCTGGGACTGCTGGTGGGCCTGGTCCTCAGCTTTATCACCCAGTCCGGCCTGGCGGTCATGATCCTGAACCTGGCCTTCCTCAACGCGGGGCTGTTTACCATAGAGCAGTCGGTGATGATCGCGTACGGCTCCAAGCTGGGATCCTCGCTGCTCACCTACGTGCTGTCCTCCAACCTGGTGGGAGAGTCGCGGCAGGTAGCGATGTTCCAGGTATGGTTCAACGTGGCAGGCGCGATCATCCTGGTACCCGCCTTCTATATCGAAGTCTATACCGGCATCCCGCTGATGATCGCACTCGGCGAAGCCTTCGCAGAGGATGCCGCGTTCCAGCTCGCGCTGATCAACCTGCTGTTCAACGTAGTACCCGGCATTGTGGTGTTCCCCTTCGTGGCAATAATCGCGAAGATGCTGGGGCGCTATTACCCACAGACCGTCGAGGAGCAGATGGGCAAGCCGCGCTACCTGCTGGAGCAGAGCGGGGAAGATCCCCACAACGCCATGCGCCTGATCGAGCTGGAGCAGGTGCGCCTTATCGAGATACTCGGCTACAGCTTTGAAGCCATGCGCGATGGCAGCCCGACCGCGCGCATGGAGCTGCTGAATGAGAGCTTTACCAGCCTGGGTGACAGCGTCCGCAACGCCATTTCCGACCTGTCCAACCAGCACCAGCTGTCCCCTGTACTGTATGAGCGCCTCAATGGCCTGCTGAATATCCAGCACAGCCTCGAGACCGCCAACGTCGAAGTGCAGAGCCTTGCTCGTCAGCTGAACCTGCTGCAGGGCACCGGCCTCGGTGAGCGCTTTTCCCGCGTTGCCATCGACGGCATCGACGCCATATTGCTCACCTTCATGGATGTGGCCAGGGAGCGCTCTGAGCTCGACGCCCAATTGCTGTCGGGTATGACCTCGGAAGACGGCATGACCCGGGTGCGCAAGGCCTACCTGGCCGAGGATGAAAAGATGGATGCCAATGCGCGCATGCACCTGCTGGCCGCGGCCAACCACTGCGAGCGGCTGATCTGGCTGTTTGGCGATATGGGCAGCGCCTACCAGACGCTGGATACAGCCTAGTCAGGCCAGCCTGACCGGAAGCTCTTCGAAACCTCGGAACAGGAACGCCTGGCGCTGCCTGGCGCCGGCAATATCCACTTCGAAATTCGGGAATGCCCGCACCAGCTCCTCCAGGAACACCCTGCCCTCCAGCCTGGCCAGCTCCGCGCCAATACAGTAGTGAATGCCGCCCCCAAAGGTCAGCGGCTTCTGGTCCCGGGGGGAAATGTCGAATGCGTCCGGTTTCACGAACTTACCGGCATCGCGATTCGCTGCGGCAACAATCGCCAGCACTCTCTCCCCGCGGCCAATCGCCTGCTCAGCGACCTGCTCGTCGACCAGGGCCGTCCGGTAGGTGGCCTGGAGGGATGACTCGAAGCGCAGGATCTCTTCCACGGCACTGGGCGCGAGCCCCGGGTCGCGCAGCAGGCGATCCCGCTGCTCAGGGAACTTGCCGAAGCAGTACATGCCGTTACCGATCATGTGCGCGGTGGTTTCAAAACCGGCGCCAAACAGTCCGATGACCGAGGTGCTGAGCTCTTCCGGGGTCAGCGATTCCCCGCCCTCCTGGGACTGGACCAGCGCGGTGGTCAGGTCTTGCCTTGGGTGTTCGCGGCGGGACGCAAAAAGGCCGTCGAAGTAATCTGTCAGAAACAGCATCTGGCGATCAGCCAGCGCCAGCTCATCCGCGGCCAGCGCGCGAGTTTCGAACACCGGAAAGGTGTCCGCTATCGCCTGGTTGAGCTTTAGAAGAAGCTCCGGCGAATACTCCTCGTCACGCATCCCGAGCATGTCGCACATCACAAGCGTTGGGAACAGGTAGGCGAACTCGGTGATAAAGTTTGTACAGCCTTCTTCGCTGTAGCGGTGAAGCTGTAGACGCGCCAGCTCTCGAATACGGGGCTCCATTTCGCGGATGCGCTTCAGGGAGAGCGCATTCGCAATCAGCCCCCGCAATCGCGTATGGTCAGGCGGATCCTGCATGACAAACACACGGGAGAGCCAGGCGTAGGAAGGATGCGCGAGAACGTCAAAGTCCTCGTCGTAGAACAGCTGGATATTGCTGACAAAGTCCCCCTGCCCAAACCGCTTGTCGACCAGAACGCGCCTGCAGTCTTCGTACCGGGTGACCACCCAGAAGCCAAGCTCGGACCAATGGACGGGGTCGTTCTCCCGGAGGTGCTGGAAAAAGGGGTACGGATCCCGCAACAGCTCGGGATCCATCGGGTTGAAGTTGTAGGCCTTGGTGTCCAGGACCGTGGCCCCTCACCGGGGCCATTGCATGCTAGAACTGGTAGGCCACGGTCGCACCATAGGTGCGCGGGGGCAGGACCGACCCGACCCGCAGGGAGTCATACAGGGGCGCGGTGATGATGTTGTTGGATATCACCTCCTCGTCACCCAGGTTGCGCCCCCAGGCCGTTAGCATCCAGGCGCCGTCCGCGAACAGGTAGTCGATACTCGCGTTATAGAGCTCATAGGAGTCCTGGTAGGCGTCATCCCGGTTCCACTCGGTGAAGTACACCTCGTCCTGGTAATAGGCCTCTCCACGGAAACGGATTATTCCGCCGGCGAGCTCCCGCTCGTAGTTTATCCCCAGCTTGGCCGTATACTCTGGCGCGTTGGGCAAGGTATTGCCGCTCAGGTCCGTCAGGGCGAAGCCATTGGCGTAGTCACCGTTGATGAACTCCTCATACTCCGCGCTCAGGTAGGTCGCATAAAAGTCCACCGAGAAGCCGTTGCCGAAATTCTTGTCCAGCTCCAACTCGACGCCATAGTTCTCAGCCTCGGCGGCGTTGATGGTCGACACCACGCTGTCCGCATCGACGAACGAGATTTGCAGGTCCTTGTAGTCGTAATAGAAGCCCGCCAGAGCAAAGTTCAGCGTCCCGTCAGCCAGACTACCCTTCACGCCCAGTTCCCAGGCGTCGACGGTCTCCGGGTCCAGAGGCGGGCTCAGGCTTCCGGTGTTGATCACCCCGGACTTGAACGCCTCGGTATAGGTGCCGTAGAGCATGAGGTTGTCGTTGGGCTGGTACTGCACCGTGAATCGGGGTGTGACCTCGTCCCAGTCTTCATCGGCGTCGGTGTTCACATCGATCATCGCCGCATCGAAACGGAAAGAGCCGGTGCCATCACGCTCCTCATAGTTGTAGCGCAGCCCGCCGATAACCGACCACTGCTCGTTAAACTGATAGGTGGCTTCCGCGTACACGCCCCAGGCCTCGATATCGACGTCGCCATCCTGCAGGTAAGCGCCGCTGTTGAGCGCATCGCCGATCGGTGTGCCGCAGAGCGTTGGTGCCAGCAGGAAACAGATATTGGTGAGCGGCACAAAGACCTTGCCGTACAGGTCTTCCTCGAAGTACATGACACCACCGACGACATCGAGCCGCTCGGAGTTATAGTTGACGATGAACTCCTGGCTGAAGGATTCGCTTTCTTCGTCGTAGTTGTTCTGGCCGAAGAGGTTCTCGTCCGTAGAGTCCAGGTCGTCACGCAGAAAGCGATCAAAATCCTGTACGGACGTGATCGACTGCAGGCTGAGCTCCTCGCTGAACTCATAGTTAAGGAACAGGTTGATCAGGTAGCCGTCCCGTTCGTTGATGGCTTCCTGGTCCGAATTGATGTCGTAGAAATCACCGCCAACGTCGAACACGGTCTGCCCGCCGAGTACCGGCACGGCAGGCGGTACACCGAGTGTAGTGCCGGCTGACGGGCCGAAGTAGTGGAAGGCATAGTTGTTGTCGTCTTCTTCGTAGTATTGCCCCGACAGTGTCGCGTCGAAGGGTCCTTCTGGGTCCCACTGCAGAGTCGCCCTGTAGAACTGGGCGTCGCGGTCGTCGACCTCTTCACCGGAAAACTTGTTCTCGCCGTAGCCGTCCCGTTCGTCCCATTTGATGGCAAACCGCATCCCGAACTCAGGGCTGACCGGCACGTCGACGGCCGCCTGGGCAATGATGGTGTCGTAGTCTCCAACGGTGAGGTTTGCATAGCCACCGAATTCGTCGCCGGGTCGTGCGGTGACCATATTGATGGCACCGGCCGTCGCGCCACGCCCGTAGAGCGTACCCTGGGGTCCGCGAAGCACTTCAACCTGTTCGAGGTCGAACATACCCATCAGTTGCGCCGCAGGCCTGGGAACGATCGCCTTGTCCTGCAGGAATGCCACCGCACCCTCGCCGCCGATATCGATACTGGTCATGCCGATGCCGCGCATGAACACGCGTGCAAATCCGAACTGGTCACCGAGGGAAAGACTGGGAATGTCCACCAGCATATCCCTGACTTCCTGAACGCCGCCCGGCCGAA
The DNA here is from genome assembly GCA_965601975.1 of Halieaceae bacterium. Classification (GTDB taxonomy): domain Bacteria; phylum Pseudomonadota; class Gammaproteobacteria; order Pseudomonadales; family Halieaceae; genus JANQIO01. The sequence goes on along the minus strand of OZ271856.1, from coordinate 2,263,881 downwards.
TCCGGTCTCCGTCTATCACGTTGGCAGCACCTGCCAGGTCCTGCAGGGCCAATGCCTGCTTGGTCGCCGTTACGACGATTTCCTCCAGCACCTGTTCCTGCGCGTACACCCCTTGAGACAGGCCGAGGGCGCCGAGTACCCCGATGTAAATTGCGCTGCGTCTGATGTTATCCATTATATTTCCTCGCTATGCGGGTACAGCTGAGTGGTTTGTAGTGTCTACGTCGCCAGTTTTTCTCGCTTGAACTTGATATCGTGCTGCTCGCGATCCCAGGCGTCTGCGGTAACGCCCTCGTTCCGGAGCACATGTTTCATGACTTTTGCAGAGGGCGTCTTGGGCAGCTCTTCCAGGACGCGCAGGTAACGGGGGACCATGAAATACGCCATGCGGTCGCCGAGAAACTCCATCAGCGCGCGCTCGTCGATCTGTTCCCCAGCCACGGCAGCCACCGCCACCATGACCTCGTCTTCACCCACCTCGCTGGGTACCGCGTATGCCGCCGCTTCGCGCACCGCCGGGTAGGCGACGACCTCTGCCTCCACTTCGAAGGAGGAGATGTTTTCGCCGCGCCGTCGAATGGCGTCTTTCATGCGGTCCACAAAATAGAAGTAGCCATCTGCGTCCTGGCGGAAGCAGTCACCTGTATGGAACCAGCCATTGCGCCAGGCCTCCGCCGTCGCAACGGGATTCTTGTAGTAGCCGCTGTTCATACCCCAGGGGCGATCGGTGCGAACGATCATCTCGCCGATCTCTCCCAGTGGAACCTCGCAGTCGTTCTCGTCGACGAGCCGTACATCGACGCCGTCGCGCTTCTTTCCGCAGGTCCCCCGCTTCGTCGGGTTGGGCTCCGAGACGATCGGTGACGAAATCTCCGTCATGTTGAAAATCGTGTACACGTCGATGCCGAAGCGCTCATGAAACTCCACGCAGGTTTCAGTCAACGGGACCATAAACGCCAGCCTGACACTGTGGCTCTTGTCGTCCGGTGCGGGGGCCTGCTTCAAGAGGAAAGTTGTCATCACGCCGAGCAGGAAAAACGCCGTAGTTTTACTCTCGCGAACGAAGGGCCAGAACTTCTCCGTATCGAAGCCGTCCATGACCGCTATGGAACCGCCCCGAGCAAGCATCACGAAGATCACACCCATCCCGCCAATATGGAAGATCGGCATATTGATCAGGAAGCGGTCCTCCCCGTTCACGAAATGCCAGGTCTCCGGACCCGCGTTGGTAAAGATATGCAGGTAGGAAGACAGAACCCCCTTGGAGGGGCCAGTCGTACCCGACGTAAAGATGATCGACTGCGTATCCCAGGGCTCGATAGGGCTATCGAGTTCAGGCGGCTCAGCGCCGCCGCCGGCGAGGGACTCGTAGTCACAAAGCTCAAAATTCCCTGGAGCTGAACTATCGCCCACGGAGACCAGCTTGCGGACGCCTGCGGGATCGATCCCATCGAGACGCTCGAGCAGCTGGCCGTGTGCCACCATCACACTGGCGTCAGACACATTGAGAACGTGCTCCAGCACTTTGCCCTTGAATGCGGTATTCAGTGGCACGAAGACCGCGCCGAGGTAGTTGATCGCAAGGAAAGTGAGAATGGCCTCCTTGCTGTCAAACATCCAGACCGCGACGTGGTCACCTCGCCTGACCCCTTCGGCGCCAAGACCGCCCGCAAGCTGCCGGACACTTGCCAGCAGGGCTGAATAGCTCCAGCTGTCCCCATCCTGGAACACGGCAAAGTCCTTGTCGGGCATTTCCCTGGCCCAACGCTCCAGCAGGTAGCGCGTAACACAGGCGTCACGAGGTGGAATCCTCGGGTCAGTGGTGGAAGAGTGATTTGTCATTTTACTGTTCTCCATACCACGCTACTTGTGAGCTGCGGGCCCTCAGGCGACCTTGCTGTCCCGCGCGTCGCGCCGCCTCACGACGGCGTCAACCATGTCCATGACATGGGACGTGATATCGTGCTCAGAGCGTCGTCCTTTTGGGGAATACCAGAAGGACACCCAGGTGATCATCCCGCCGATGGTCGTCGCGGTCAGCACGGGATCATGAATCGTAAACTCGCCATTCGCGTTGCCTGCCTTGAGGATCTCCGCGAGCCTGTGATCAAACAAGCTTCTCAATTCACGAATTTCCCGGGCCTGCTTTACGTCGAGGTTCTTTTCTTCGCGCTCGTAGACCACGATGTATTCCTGGTAGTCGATGATGATGCGCAGAACGCGATCCACGAGCTGCCGAAGGCGCTCGGTTGGCGTTTTCTCACCGTCGCAGGCGTGATCCATCGCCTCCAGTGACAGCGCGATCCCGGTGCGGCAGATGTCGTAAAGAAGTTCGCTCTTGTTCTTGTAATAGGAGTAGATAAAGGGTTTGGTGACATCGAGGCGCTGGGCAATGGCATCGATCGTGGTGCCCTCGTAACCCAGTTCGAAGAACAGATGGCTCGCCTCCTCGCGAATGCGGCGGCGTTTGAAATCGGAGATCTCCTCCTTCAGCCCACTGCCCTTCTGTGCTTTCGATGCAGGCATTCTGCTAGACCACCATATCCAGAATCTGGCGCACATCGGCGGGACCCTCAATGGTCCTCGGGTTGGTGCGCGCCCAGAAGTCTTTCATCGTGAACTCCGCGATCAGGTCAAGCTGGTCCTCCGCAACGCCCACATCGGCGAGGGACCGGGGCATGCCCAGGCCTGCGATGAACTCGTCGACAATACCGCTGGCATCCTCATCGGCCCGGCCAAAGCAGGCGCTGATGCGTTGCTGGCGATCCGCATTGACCGACTTGTTGAACGCCAGTACCGCCGGCGCCATGACGCAGGAGCAGTAGCCGTGGGGAACGTCCGCCGTCCCGCCCAGAACGTGACCGATGGCGTGGCTGGCGCCCATGGGGACGCCGCCGATAATGGGGATCATCGACTGCCATGCACCCACCTGGCAGCGCAGTCGCGCATCCAGGTCTCCGGGGTCGCGCTGCACGGCAGGCAGCCCGTCGGCCAGGAACCGCAGGGCGCTATCGGCAATGCCGTCGGAGAAGTAGTTGGACTGGAATGACCCCAGGGCCTCCAGCGCATGGTCGACAGAGCGAACGCCGGTGGAAGTCCACAGCCATTCCGGCGTGTGTACCGTGAGGGCCGGGTCCAGCACAATCGACACGGGTGCCATGTCGCGATGGGTATAGCCCTGCTTGTGATTGACCTTGTCGTCGGTGACGCCGCCCATGGTGTTGAACTCGCCGCCGGACAGGGTGGTCGGGCAACAAATCACCCGCAGGTCGGGTCCCTCGAAATCAGGCACGACCGTATCGCCGGCATCGTTGACGTAAACGTAGAAGCCCTCGAAATCCTCGTGGGTCTTGAATCCATGCTTGAGTCCCAGGGCGATCACCTTGCCCGCATCTGTGACGGAGCCCCCGCCGACGGTGACGATCAGGTCCGCCTTCGCATCCCGGGCCGCACTGATTGCCTCAAGTACGGCGCTGCGCGGTGAGTGAGGCGGCATGCCGTCGTGAACCGCAGCGATCCGGTCGCCGAGCGCCGCTTCGATCTGCGCGATTTCATCAGTCTGGGACCGCAGCGAAGAGCTGACCAGCAGGAAGATTCTTGAGGCATTAAGGGTGGCCGCCTCTTCCGCGAGTGCGTCTGCGGCGCGTCGACCCATATGCACGCGTTCGGTAGCGGTCAATCCCAGTGTCTGGGAGTTTGAAGAGAACATGCCGCCTCCTCTCATCGTTATTCTTATGCTGTAGATACCGAGACTAGCAATTGAATATATGCAAGTAAAGTGCTATTAATGTCCAGTAAGAAAAATATAACTACGGTATATCCGGCCGGTTTTCACCTATGAGTCAGAAGACACCAGTGGGTCCCGCCCAAACGCTGTCGGGCATCGAACTAAAGAACTTTTACACCGCCAGTGACATTCCGGAAGCGCACCGGGAGCGCGCGGGAGGGCCGCCGGGCGAGGCACCCTACCACCGAGGTTTCCACCCTACGGGCTACCGCAGCAAGCCCTGGCGTATCTTCCAGTTGAGCGGCTTTGGCAAACCCGAGGACGAAAACGAACGCATCAAGTTCCTGCTGAAGAACGGTGAAACCGGCTTCATCATGGAACATGACCGCAATACCGCCGATCACTGCTACAACGTCGACCACCCGGATGTCGTCTCCCGGCGCGAAGACGTGGGCCTGACGGGCGCGGTGATGCAGAGCGTGCGCGATACGGCCATCTGTATGGACGGCCTGCCTGTGGATACGAGCTTCGGCCACGCCGGTGGCGCAGTGGTACAGCATGCGCCGTTTGCGCTCGCCGCCTACTGGACCGTGGCGAAGCAGCGTGGATTCGATCTTTCCAAAATTGCCGGCACGGGACAGAGTGATTTCAATCTCACCTACCTGGGCTGCGTCACCAAGCAGCAGATCCCCACGGATGCGGGCCTGCGTTTCAATGCGGACATCATCGAGTTCTGTGACAAGTACCTGCCCTACTGGGTACCGGTCTCCATCGCCGGCTACAACGCGGCCGACACCGGCCTGACGCCGGACCAGGAACTGGGGGCGCTGTTTGCCAACGCCGTGGAGTACCTGGACGAGATAAAGCGCCGTGGCACCATGCCCCTGGAGCGAGCCGCAAAGGGTTGCGGTGGCGTGAGTTTCCGGGCTTCTATTCACATCTTCGAAGAGGCCAGCAAAATGCGCGCGGCCCGGCTGATGTGGAGTGACCTGCTGCGGTCCCGCTACAACATCACCGACCCAAAAATCGCCAACCTGCGGATCCACTGCGTGACGGCGGGCTCGAGAATGACTTACCAGCAGCCGCTCAACAACATCGTCAGGGGCACCATTATGGCGCTGAGCGCCGTGCTCGGGGGCGTGCAGTCGCTCGGGGTATCCGGTTACGACGAAGCCCTGTCCATCCCCTCGGAACACGCTCACCAGATGTCGGTTCGAATCCAGCAGATCCTCCAGGAGGAAACAAACGTCTGCGCGGTGACCGACCCCCTGGGCGGCTCATATTACGTCGAGACGCTGACCGCGCAGCTCGTTGAAAAAGCCTGGGCGTTCTTCGAAGAGATCCAGCAACAGGGTGGTTACCTCGCCTCCCTGGATTCAGGATGGCTGCATGCACAGGCCGCCGAGAACCAGTACAAGGAATTCATGGCAATGGAATCCGGCGAGCAGCACGTGGTCGGCGTGACCTGCGCCCATGACGACGAAACGCCCTATGAAGTCGACGGCTTCATGGGCACGGACGACGCCTTTGACGTCGCCACGGAGCGCCTGCATGAGGTATTGCGCAGCCGCCACGAGGCCGGCGCGCACCAGGCCCTGAAGAACCTGGAGACAGCCTGCCGGGGCGACGACAACATCATGCCCGCGATGATGGACGCGCTGGCAGCGGAAGTTACGCTGGGCGAAATTGGCGACGTGTACCGCGATGTTTACGGCGACTGGAACACACCGATCCAAACCTAGGAGTCAGCCATGAGTCATTCCCAGAAACGTATCCTCATGGCCAAAACCGGCCTCGACGGGCACTGGCGCGGCCCCACCATCGTGGCGCGGGCGCTGCGGGACGCCGGTTTCGAAGTGATCATGATTGGCATGGCAAGCACGGATGACATCGTCAGTGCATCCATAGACGAAGATGTCGACCTGGTGGGACTCAATGTCGGCGGCCATATCGACGTCGCCCTGCGCGCCGTGAAGGCAGTGCAGGAGGCACGGGACAGCCTGCCCATCTTTGCCGGTGGAACCATACCTCCCCACGCCGCGAAGCAACTCCAGGCCCTGGGAGTCGAAGTCTACCCACCGGGTTCACAGCTCGCCGATATCGTCGATGCCGCGGAGCGCCTAACGGGCGCGGGACAATGACGAGGCGCTGATTGACTTCGATCGACAACCTCCTCGACTCCGCACTCGCCGGGGACCGTCCCTCACTCGCGCGGCTGCTGAGCCTCGCAGAGCGAGGTGGAGAAGCGCAACTCGCCATCGAGAGCCGGATTTCCTCCCTCACCGGCAATGCCTATGTCGTCGGTATCACGGGCGCACCGGGCGCCGGAAAGTCGACGCTGATCAACGCCTTGCTGCCGCTGGCGGTAGAAAGTACGGGCCGCGCGGCGGTCGTTGCGGTTGACCCGAGTTCGCCCTTCTCCCAGGGCGCCCTGCTGGGCGACCGCGTGCGCATGCAGGGGCGCAGCACCAGCAGCAACGTGTTCATTCGCTCGATGGCATCCCGCGGCGAGTTCGGGGGCCTGGCGCGGGCCGCGTCCACCAGCGTACGCCTGTTCGATGCCTGCGGCTGGCCGCTGGTAATCATCGAGACCCTCGGTATCGGCCAGGTCGAGCTGGACATCATGGACCTCGCGGACACAGTTGTCGTGGTTCTCAACCCCGGCTGGGGCGACACGATCCAGGCCAACAAGGCCGGCCTGACCGAAGCGGGAGACGTGTTCATCATCAACAAGGCCGACAAACCCGGCGTCGAGCAGACCCGCAAGGACCTGGTTGAGTCCCTGTCATTGCTGCACCGCGACACAACACCACCGGTTTGCGAAACCATCGCCACCAGCGGTGAGGGACTGCCGGATGCCTGGGGTACCCTGCAGACCGAACGAGAACTCCTGTCGACTGACCCGGTCCGGCAGGAGAAGCGCCGGCATCGTCGACAGAGAATAGTCGCGAAGACCCTGCGCCGACACCTCGACGAGCGGCTGGACCGACTCATGGAGTCCGAGTTCGGCAGTCAATTGACCGAGGGTGCGAGCCTGGGCGAAATCGACCTGGACGTCACCCTTGATAAACTGTTCGCGGAGCTTTCCCGTATTTCCTGACGAACTTACTGAGCCGGACCGCGATGATATTTTCAGGCGACACCGCAGTTACACAGGCCGGGGACAACCGGCTGGAAGCAGAGATTCACGAAGGCTGGGACGTGGTCGGCAATGCCAACGGCGGCTACCTGCTGGGCATTGCCGGGCGCGCCATGACGATGGCGTCTGGAAGACCAAATCCGGTGGCCCTGAACGCGCACTTTCTGTCTCCCGGCAGGCCGGGGCCCGTGACCATCGATACGGAACCCGTAAAAATCGGCAACCGCTTCACCACGATGCGCGGCACCATGAAAAACGCCGACGGCAAGACGCTGGTCGAATTGCTGGGAAGCTTCGGCGATATTAACGCACTCGAAGGCCCGATGCGGCTGGATGCCGCACCGCCGGAGCTGCCAACCCCCGACGAATGCATACGCATCGAGGCCAGCCCCGCCGGGTTTCCACCGGCCATGATGAGCAAGATTGAACTGCGGCTGCATCCCGACGACGCCGGGTTTGCCGTGGGCCAGCCCACGGACATGCCGCTGTTTAGAGGCTGGTTTCGCCTGCTGGATGACGAGCCGATCGATGCCATCGCGCTGCTGCTGGCCGTCGACGCCTTCCCGCCCCCGGTCTTCAACGCGGCCAACCTGCCGATCAGCTGGGCGCCGACGCTTGAACTCACCACCCACATTCGCGGCATTCCAGAGCCGGGCTGGCTGCGCTGCAGGTTTTCGACGCGGTTTATCTCCGGCGGACTGCTGGAAGAAGACGGTGAAATCTGGGATGAATCGGGCCGGCTGGTGGCGCAATCGCGCCAGCTGGCACTGACGCCAAAAGGGTAAGCCCTACCCGGCCTCGACCCGGTAGCCGGCCCGCGGGAAATGCACGGTGACCCTGCCAGCCCTTTCGTCCTCTCGCCCGATCGCTATCTCTTCATGAGAGAGCCGCAATAGCTCGCCGCTTACGGGGTCCCTGCCGTAGTCATCCGCGTAAACGGTCACTGAATCCCCAGCTGAAAGTCTTGGCCAGGCATCCGCCAGCACCAGCGGCACCACCGTGGACACAGAGGCATTCGCCTCGGCAAGCGCCGCGTCCGCTTCGATGTCCGACCGCTCCCCGTGGCCCAGCGCGGCAACGCGCTGTTCCCAGGCCGTCAGCCTCGCCAGAGGGCCGAGGAGTTCATCGGCGTTCGCGATATTGCCGCGACACATCCAAACCGGGGTGTAGCATCCACAGTCGGCCCAGCTGGCTGACTCTCCCAGCAACCAGGGGCGCCCGTCTTCCAGCATGCGCTCCATTTGCTCGAGCCCCGCGCGAAACTGGGCGAAGGACAGTGGCAACCGCTCTCCGAGATCCTCGGGCTCCAGGAAATCGAAGAACGCCATCCGGTCGCTGAGAATGTCTTCGGGGAGACCTTCATTGGTTCCCATGGACAGCGCAGCACCGGGCCGGAACAGGGTCATATCGCTCCAGTTGGCAAGCGCCAGGGCCTGACCCATGCAACCGCCCGGAAAAAGCTCGGGGCCGCCAAATCGGGTTTCCAGTTCAATTGCGATGCGCCGGGTGTCGCAGTAAATATCGGCTCCGATCTGCATCACCGGGGTCTTGCGATAACCCCCTGTCAGCGCCGTGAGGTCGGGCTTGGGCATGACCAGCGGAATCTGTACCGAGCGCCAGGCAAGCCCTTTCAGGCCAAGGGCGACCTTGACCTTCTCGGCGAAGGGAGAAATATCGAAGTGATGGAGAATAAGGTCTGTCATGAATTTGCCGGCCTCGCCAGTTCGGCACAAAAAAGGGCCGGTAAGCCGGCCCAGTTAACACCCTTCACACATCGGCAGGACTGAACACCCTGCCGTTTCCCACGCACCCGGTTGCCCTAGGGGGAACAACCGGGAGAATAGTCCGGCGTTGGTTTACCAGTCGAAATCCATGCCGCCTTCGATGCCCCAGCTGATGGGCTGTCCGTAGTAGGACATCACCCACAGGCCGGCCACCGGCAACTCACCGATCCGGTACTCCTCGTCGGTCAGGTTCTTGCCGAAGGCGCGCACCCACCAGGCGCCCTTGCCGGGACGGAAAGTGGCCGCGAGGTTAACGAGGGTCCGATCGTCCGTGAGACCGTCGGGCGTGCCCGGCAGTGCCGTGTACGCGTAGACCGCTTCATCCTCGTAGTTCACGTTCAACACCCAGTCCACGGTGCCGCCCATCAGGCTGTGGTTGTATAGGAAGTCCACGTTGGCGGTCCAGTCCGGGGCCCGGGCGACGTCTTCATCGCTGAGATCGGTATCGATCGTGCCGTCGAAGTTGGTGTCCGCCTGGAACTCATCAAACTCGGAATCCAGCCAGCCGAGACTGCCCTGGATGGTGAACGCATCGTTGACGGCCCACACACCTTCCAGTTCGATACCGCCCACGTTGATCTCCGCCGCATTGAAGAAGCGGGTCTCCTGGAACTCGGTACCTGCCGCGGTCTCAATGGTCGCCAGCAGCTGCTGCTGGGAGTCATCGTAGATCACGTAGAAGGCAGTGGCGTTGATACGCAGGGTATTGTCCAGCCACTCGGAGCGAAGCCCCAGTTCGAAGGAGTCAGCCGTTTCCGGGTCGGTCGGCCGCGCCTGGAGAGGCTCGATGGGGTTGCCACCGGTGCCGGTCTGGTCGTTGTAGCCGCCGCTCTTGAAGCCGCGTGAGTAGGTGCCGTAGATGAACATGTCGTCGTTGGCCTGGTAGCCTGCGGTCAAGCGCCAGGTGGGCTCATCCCAATCTTCGTCGTCGGTTACCACACCGGTGGGCCAGCGGTTGAAATCGGCAGCGTTCAGAGGCTCGCCGAGATCTTCCCAGGTGAAGTTGGGATCAAAGCCGCCGTCCAGTGCCTGGATGAACACCTGGTTACGGCCGATCCAGTCCTTCTCTTCCTCGGTGTAGCGGAAGCCGCCGCCGATAGACCACTGTTCGTTGATCTCGTAGGTGCCGTCGACATAGATGGCCCAGGACTCGGCATCCTGCGCATTGGACAGCACCTGCGGGTTATTGTTAAAGAACAAGGGGTCGCCGAACAGCGCGCCGGAGTCCAGCGTCATGTCGACGAAGCCCAGCACCTGGGACACGGTAAATTCCGTGTCGTCTTCCTGGTAGAAGAAGCCGCCGACCCAGTTGAAGGGGCCGTCCAGGTTGGAGGCGATGCGCGCCTCGAACTGCGTGGTTTCGCGCTCGTCCTGGCGGGTCGCATCGAACAGGGATACGGGGCCCACTTCACCGGTATAGGTGCTGGGCAGCCAGGAGTCGGTCTCGCGGTAGCCACCAAAGGCGGTTACGGTGTAATTGTCGTTCAGCTCCCAGTCTACCGTCAGGTAGTAGCCATCGACGTCGATCTCGTGGCCGCGGTCGCCCATCTGCAGCAGAACGTCGTTGCGGTTGGTAACGCCGACATTGTCAACGGGATCACCGGGATCGCGGGTGAAGCCCAGCACGTTCCAGAGGTAGGCACCGTCGGGGGGCGTATCGTTGTAGGACGGCGGGGAGTCGCCCTCATCGCGTACGATCTCATAGGCGAAGTTCACGTCGACCGTTTCCATGGGCTGCCAGCGCAGCTTGAAGCGGCCGGAGAATACATCGTCTCCACCGACGTCGTCGCCGTCACCCGCACCGGTGGCACCGACCAGCGGGTAATTGACGCCAAGGTCCCCTACCGGGCCATATTCCGCGCCGTTCTCGAAGTAGCCGTCGGACTCCATGTAGAGGCCCGCGGCGCGGAACGCGAAGTTCTCACCGATGGCGAAGTTGGCGACGGCCTCGGCTTCGTAGCGGCCGAATTCGGCCGCCATGCCGCGCACTGCCAGGGAGTTCTCCTGCAGTTCAGGGCGGTTGGTCTTGACGTTGATCACACCGCCAGTGGTGTTCTTGCCGAACAGCGTGCCCTGCGGGCCGCGGAGGATCTCCACGCTCTGGATATCCAGCATCTCGATATTGGCCGTCTGGATGTGCGGGATGACAAAGTCGTCCACCGTCACACCGACCTGGTTTTCGAAATACAGGATGATGCCGTTCTGGCCTACCCCGCGGATTGCGAAGTTTGCGGAGTTGAAGCCCGGCTGCTTGCCGGCGACAACGTTCGGCGCGTAAACCAGCACGTCGCCAAGGTCACGCGGAATGGTCCGCTGGATTTCGACGTCGCTCACGGGGGTTACCGCGACGGGGGTACGCTGCACGTCTGTTTCGGCGCGCCGGGTGGCGGTTACGAGAATCTCTTCGAGGGCGGCATCCTGTGCCGATACAGAGGCTGCGGGCAGCGCCAGCAGGGGTGCGGCACCGATCATCAGTGATGCCTTGAAGCGTTGCCAGTTGGTGTAACTACGAGTCCTGGATAGGGCGTTCATTATTATGCTCCCTTACAGATTGCGGGTGTATTTTGAATTTGATTCAAAGATTGAACCTGTTACTTGTTATTGTCAAGTAAATTGCGAACAAATATTGGTCAGTTCATCCTAGGTACGTGCAAGCCGCGTTTCCAGCTCCACGTGAAAATGTCGCAAACGTTGTTCCTGCTCTCCCCAGAGCTGGCCCTTGAAGCCTTTTGAGCGCATTCCCTGTTGCACGACAGGCAGGAACGCGGCGTCCTGGCTCAACACCAGGCCCAGCTGCGCGTCCTCTTCCAGGGTGTAGTGCTCCGTCGCCGGGCGCGTCCGCCCGGTGACATCGGTGCCCTCAGGCAGGCCCATCCATGCCGGCGGGCAGTAGTCCGGGTCATCCGCCGGGATCAGCAGGGTCATGGTTTCGTAGTAGAAGCGCTCGGGGTCCGCCGGGTGCGGCAGGAAGCGCATCAGGAACACCGCTTCCGGATGACAGCCGATCTGCACATTGGGGAAGATCCCGGTGGCCCAGCTGTCGGATAGCTGCCCGTCGACAAACCGTGAGTAGTCCAGTCCCAGGCGTTCCGCGCGCTCGCGCTTGCCCTGCTGGATAGCGCGGCGAACGTCCGCGGCGCTGCCTTCGAAATTCTCCGGATCCACGCCAGCGTCCTGCAGCATGATCTTCAGGCCCTCGTTGACGGTCTCCTGGTCATGCATACGGGGGCTGGGTTGTCCCAGGGGTACGATCATGCGGCTGGCGCCATTCGGGTACAGGTCGTACTGGACATTGAGGTCACCCATGACTCCGCGGGTCTCGGGGTGCACCGCATGCAGGTGATAGCTCTCGTAGAACGCCTCGACACCGACCTTCCAGTTGGCGCCCCACTCGCTGCGCACATGTCGTACGACCTTCATGCGGTCGATGTTGTAGGCCTCGAGATAGCCTTCCGGCAGGCCGATGGACTCCTGCAGCGGCGGCGGATTGTCGTCCATGCAGATAAACACGATGCCCGCGTGGGTCTCGCAGGCGAGCTCTGTCAGGCCCGGGCGATGCGCCACCACGTCAGGGTGAAACGTCCCCTCGTCGGTGATCCGCCGCAGTTCACCGTTGTTGTGGAAGCTCCAGGAGTGGAACGGGCAGACAAAGACTTTCTTGTTGCCACGCTCTTCGGTGACGAGCCTCGCGCCACGGTGTGAGCAGACGTTGTAGAAGGCGCGTACGCCCTCGTCCGTCAGCGTCACGATGATGGATTCGTGGCCGACCTCGAACAGGAAGTAGTCGCCAATCTCGGTGAGATCCGCCTGGACCCCCGCGATCAGCCAGCTCCGGGACCAGATCTTCTCCCACTCGCGCGCCATGTAGTCGCGGCTGAAATAGCCGTCCTTGCTATAGCACTCGACACCGTTGTCGATATGCGGCTGCTTGGCCTCCAGGGAGTCCTCGGGCGCATCGGGATTGATGACAGCCAGCGGAATGAGTTCTGCAGTTGTCATGTGTTCTCCTCCATCACAATTCGGAACACGGGCATGGAAATATCATCGGACCATTCTTCGAAATCTACAATCACAGGCGCCCCGACCGTGACGGTTTCGGGGTCCGCCTTCACCAGGCTGCTCATCATGCGGGGTCCCTCCTCCAGCTCGACCAGGATGATGATTGAAGGCGACGGGTAGGCCAGGGTCAGGGGCTGTTGCACCACGGTAAAGCTGGCAATCCGGCCGCGCCCGCTGACGTCCCGCCAGGTCAGCTCCCGGTGGCCGCAGTGGCTGCAGAAAATTCGCGGGTAGAACTGGAAGCGTTCACAGTCGTCGCACTGCTGCAAGCGGAGCCTTCCTTCCTTGCAGCCGGACCAGTAGGGATCGCTCAGGGGCGTCGTCTTCGGCTGTATCCGGATCTCGGGCATCAGGCCGCCTCCCTGCCGAGGATGATGGTGGTGTGGCTGGACATGATGCCGCCCTGGGCGTGGACCAGGCCCACCTCGGGATGGGGCAGTTGCCGCTCACCGGCGTCGCCGCGCAGCTGCCACACGGATTCGGTCAGTGCGAACATCGCGCCGGGATTGCCGGGGTGGCAATGAGAGAGCATGCCGCCATGGGTATTGACCGGCAGCGCACCACCGGGCCGAGTGACCCCGGTCTGCAGAAACGCGCCGCCCTCGCCTTTTTTACAGAAGCCGAGGTCTTCAAGTTCGATGAGCACCGTCGGCGTGAAGCAATCGTAGAGCTGGGCGAAATGCATGTCGGCGGGGCCCAGGCCGGCCATCTCGTAGGCCAGCTTGCCGGATTCGACCGCGGCAGAGGTGGTCAGGCTCCGGGCCTGGCTGACATGCTCGTGTCCATGACCCTCGCCCACGCCGAGCAAATAGACCGGCTGATGGGGAAAGTCCGCCGCGCGCTCGGCGGATGTGACCACCACCGCGGAACCGCCGTCAGACACCAGCGAGCAATCCAGCAGGTGCAGGGGATCGGCAATGGGCCGCGACTCCAGCACATCCTCCACGCTGATCAGCTCGCGTTTCTGGGCGGTGGGATTCCGCGCCGCGTGGGCGCGGCAGGAGACCGCCACCTCGGCGTACTGCTCCCGGGTGGTCCCGAACTCTGCCATATGGGCCTGGGCGATCAATGCGTAGTAGGCCGGCACCGGAACCCCGTAGGGCTGCTCGTATTGCGGGTGCCCGGTGGAAGACTGCACCACCATCGCCTGCTTGCGCGTCATGCTGCTGCGCAGGCTGTCCGCCATGCTGATCACGATCACGTCCGCCATGCCCGTGGCGATCGCAGACGCGGCGTGGTGCAGCGCCGTGAACGTGGTGCCGCCGCCGGTGTTCACACTCATGCAGTAGCGCGGAAAGATCTGCAGGTACTCTGCCATCGCCTCGGCGTGGTAGAGAATGGGCTCGGCGAAGGAATTGCAGGTGAGAATGCCGTCCACCTGGGACTTGTCGATGCCGGCGTCGGCAATCGCCTTCAGCGCCGCATCGATACAGAGCTCAGTCGGGGTTCTGCCCGGGACCACACCGACGCTGGTGTCGGCGGCACCGACGATCGCAAGCTTTCCTCGCAGGCTCATTGGCGGCCTAGCCCACAGTCAGCCTGGCGGTGGCTGTGCCGGGAGCGACAATCTCGCCGGCTCCATTGCGCACAAAGACCTCCAGGGTCAACTCGCCGCTGTCGGGGTCGTAGCCAGTGACAGAACCACCGGAGGTCAGGGTTTCGCCGACATAGCTGGCCACTCGATTGGAGTAGTGGATGCCGGTGAGGGTGCCGCGGTCTCCCAGCCACTCTTCCACGCACTGGTTGAGCCAGTCGCCGATCAGCGGGCCGGCAATTACCAGCCCCGGGTAGCCCTCGACGTCTTTGGCATAGGGTTCGTCAAAATGAATGCGGTGTGCGTTCCACAGCGCCGCGTTATAGAGCATCAGCTGCACATTGCTGCATACGTGGTCGCGTTCCGGAAGCGCGTCACCGACGCTCAATGCTGTGGGGTCCACCAGTGCCTGTGCTTGGGTCATCGCAGTATCCTTGTGGTCTTCTCGCGGATCACCAGTTCACCTTCCTCGTCGACGATGTCCATGACCACCTCGTAGAAAATCAGCGGACCGGAACGGCCCTGCTTCTCGTAGATGTCGGTCAGCGTGCGGGTGGCGGTCAGCCAGTCGCCGGGGAAAATCGGCTTGTGGTACTCGATGTCCAACCCGCCCGCCATGGCCTTCTCCAGCGGGAACTTCGGCAGCAGGGTATCGATTGATACGCCATCGGGGCTGAGCTGGTCCAGTTCCACCACGTCCCAGAACAACGCGACGTGATACATGGGCGGCGCCTGGTCGCCGTCCAGGTACCTGCGCTGGCGGTTGTCGGTGGCAATCGCATACTTGCGTATGTCCCGCCGGGTGACCAGTTCCCTGCGGGGCTCACTCTGGCGGCCAATGTTGGCCAGCAGTTCGTCGCTCAGTAGTCCGCTCATACTTTTTTGTCCTGCTGCTGCCAGTACGGGTCGCGCAGCTGGCGTTTCAAGATCTTGCCCGTGGGCGCTTTGGGCAGGCTGTCGACAAAGTCGACGGATTTGGGCTTCTGGTAGGACGCCAGGTGCTCACTGGCGGTCGCGATGATGTCCTGCGCAGTGGCTTCCTGGCCGGGCTTCAGCACGACCACCGCCTTGACCGCTTCGCCCCACTCGTCGTCTGGCACGCCGAACACCGCGGATTCCAGCACTGCAGGGTGCTGGTGAATAGCCGCCTCCACCTGGGTGCTGTAAATGTTCTCGCCGCCGGAAATGATCATGTCCTTGGCGCGGTCGACGATGAAGATGTAGCCGTCCTCGTCCCAGGTGGCGATATCACCTGTCCACATCCAGCCGTCGCGTATGGTCTCTGCAGTGAGGTCCGGGCGGCGCCAGTAACCCACCATGTTGGCCTCGGAGCGAACGATGATCTCGCCGGGCGTGCTTCCGTCCTTCGGTACGGGGTTCCCGTCCGGGTCCACCAGGTCGATGGTGGTGACGAAGCCCTCACGGCCGCAGGAGGCCAGCCGCTCCGGGTGGTCTCCGGCGAGCGCGGCAAGGTGATCCTCCTGGGAGAGGAAGCTCATAGTCATGCCTTCGGTCTGGCCATAGCCCTGGATGATGGTGCACGGAAATTTCTCAAGGGCGTCGGCAACCACGTTGCGGGGCATGGGACCACCGCCATACTGAATATTCCTCAGGCTGGACAGGTCGTAGCTGTCGAAGTCTTCCACCGCCATCATCCAGTTGAGCATGGTGGTGATACCCAGGAATGCCGATACACGCTCGCGCTGTATCACTTCCAGTGCAAGCTTTGCCTCGAAGTTGATCAGCACCAGCGGGCAGCCGTGGGCCATGTAGTTCATGGCCAGCGCGACCGGGATGTGGAACATCTGCCCGGTGAGCATGTAGACGTCGGTGGGTACGATGCGCTCGGCGACGGTCTGGTTGAGCATGCCCATGTAGATCGACCGGTGTGTGTGCAGCGCACCCTTCGATTCGCCGGTAGTACCGCCGGTGTAAAGGATCAGCACCGGATCGTCATCGGCCACCTCGGCGGCCGCCGCGGGCTCTTCATCGCCTGCCCCGGCAACCAGCGCGTCATAGGACCCGTCGGAGCCCTCGCCAAAACTCAGCCAGTGCTCTGCGGCAATGCTGCCCCTGAGTTGCCCTGCGGTGTCGGCGTACTCGCCGGAGTAGACCAGGGCGCGAGGGTCGCCGTCGTTGAGAATCCGCGCCATTTCCTCCACGCCGAGTCGCCAGTTCACCGGCTGGGCGACGAGACCGC
The DNA here is from genome assembly GCA_965601975.1 of Halieaceae bacterium. GTDB lineage: Bacteria > Pseudomonadota > Gammaproteobacteria > Pseudomonadales > Halieaceae > JANQIO01. The sequence continues at coordinate 2,247,438 of OZ271856.1, read as the reverse complement.
AGCGGGCACAGGCGTAGAAGATTTCCATGAACTCGATGCAGTTCTTCGAGAGAATGCCGACGCGATCGCCCTTGTCCAGACCGAGGCTGCCGCGCAGGCCGTTGGCAAGGCGGCGCACACGCTCGTCCAGTTCCCCGTAGGTCATGCGACGATCGTTGGGCACGTCGATCAGCGCCTCACGGGCCGGGTCCAGGCGCGCGGTTTTGGCCGGGATAGTGCCGATATTCATGGCTAGTAGGGCTTGTCCAGTTCCAGGTAGCGGTTCAGGATCCGCCACTCGCCGTCCTCGTAGCAGACGGTGTCCCGGTAAACGCCGGCGGAGATCAGCGCAATCTCGCCGTTCTCGGTCGCGATCAGGGTAAGGTTCGACACGACCACGGGGTGACCGCCCTCCTCCCCGTCGAAGAAGATATTCGACACGAGATGGCGGCGCTGGTCCGTCTGCTCTTCCATCGAGTCGGTCATCAACTTCATGATGCCGGTGCGCGTCTCGAAGGGGCCGACAAGGTCCCCGCCGCCGATCCGCATACTGAAATTGGCGCTCTCGGCAAACGTCGACGCAAGCAGGTCGACATCGCGCACATCCAGGCCGTAGGCCGAGCGGGACAACAGTTCGTGAATAGCCAGTTTCTGTTCTATCGATAGCGTCATGCCTGCGCCTCCATACCGAGAACATCAAGTGTGCCGCGCCAGGCCAGGGACCCGCCGTCGATGGTCCAGACCGCGCCATTGACGAAGCTGGACTCCGGGCTGGCCAGGAAACAAACCAGCTCGGCGACATCCACGGGCTGCCCCATGCGCGGCACCAGGTGAGTCATGGTCATTGTGTTGAGCATCGCCTTCGGGTCCGGCGCTGCAGCAAGAAAGTTGTCGACGATCTGCGTGTGGATGGAACCCGGGCAATAGCAATTCACCCGGATGCCTTCGGGCGCAAGGTCCACGGCGAGCATCTTGCTCATCTGCATGACCGCGCCCTTGCTGGCGCCATAGGCCTGGCACTGGGGGTAACCCGACAGGGAACTGGTGGAGCCGGCGTTTATGATGGACGGGTTGTCGCTCTCGCGCAGGTAGGGCAAGGCGTACTTGGCACAGAGCCAGACGCCGGTGATGTTGACGCCGAGGACCCGTTCGAACACCTCGCGGCTCATACCTTCCAGGCTGAGGTCACCGCTGACCTGGCTCTCATGGATGCCGGCGTTGTTGTGCAGGACATCGATGCCGCCGAAGTGCTCGGCGGCAGCCGCCATCAGCGCCTCAACCTGCCCTTCGTTGGTGACATCACAATGCTGGTAGATGGCTTCACCGCCGCTGCTGACGATTTCGTCGACAACGGCCTGGCCGTTGGCGTCGTTCATGTCGGAAACCACCACTTTGGCACCGCGGCTGGCCGCCAGTTTCGCCGTCCCCGCCCCGATACCCGCACCGGACCCGGTGATGACAAATCGCATTCCTTCGATGGACATAAACACGCTCTAAGAATTATTTGGACTGGATACTAGAAGCTTTTTGAATTAAATTCAAGAAATACCCAACGATCTGTCCCGGGAAGCACTGCTGACAGGGACGGGCCTCAATGGTAAGGTGCCGCGCCATGGACCAGATCCAAGTCGACAAGACGCCAGCAAAAAAAGGGGAAAAACGTGTCTCCCGTGCCGAAGCCCGGCGCCGGCGGATATTCAAGTCCCTGCACGACTGCATCATCCGCAAGGGTTATGTTAAGACCACGCTGGCGGACATTGCCGAGTCCGCGGATATGTCGGCGAGCCATCTGCTCTACTACTTCAAGGGCAAAGAGGCCATTCTCGAGCAGTACTTCGAGGCAGTGTCGGTTCGCTTCCTGGAGCGTATCGGCGAATTTGGCAGCGCCACGCCCGAAGAACAGATCGAGCTGATCGCGGACTTCTGGTTCAAGGGCGAGTCCGGCACCAAGATGGAAATCGGCTTCATGCTGGAGTGCTTCGGCGCGGCGGTACACGACGATGTGCTGAAGGTCACCAAGGCCGAGTTCGACCTGCACTGCAAGGAACTGCTGAGCCGGATTTTCGAAGCCTCGCCTTCCGACTTCATGGAGAACCCCCGCGATGCGGCGGAAATCGCCTACTCGATGATGATCGGCCTGCGATCCGCCGTGTACTTCGACGACGACATCGACCTCGAGGGGGCCCACAGCCTGTTCGTCAAGACCCTGCGCCGCATGTGCGGCCTGGAGCCCTGACAGCGCCGGCAATCAGCCTTCCCTGAGCCTGGGCAGCACCTGTTCCGCGATGTACTTCATGCGGCGATTACCGGACTCCACGGACTCGCCCGGGAACTGCGCCCAGAAGTGGATATCCCGGATCATCGGGTAGTCGCTCATCAACTGCTTCAGGTTCTTCACCGCCATATCCGCATCCCAGAGTTCATAGAGCCCGTTCTCTATGGCGGTCGGCGCATCTTCAAACAGCGGGGTTTCCCCGGGCGGCCCGAAGGCGCCCCACTTGATGTACTCGTTGATCTGGTAGAGGACGTGGTCGCCGACCTTCGCCATCTCCGCCTCCGGGTCATCAGAGATGATGGCCCAGCAGCCCAGGATCGCCTTGCCGTCTTCGGGACGCTTGCCGTGATTGGCCAGGGCTTCCGCATAGATGTCCAGCCCGATGCCGCCCGTGCACAGGAAGCCATCCGCGATCCGCGCCGCCCGGTCGATGGCGGGCGGCGCCATGCCGCCGAGCAGGATGTCCGGCTTGTGCACCGGCGTCGGTGTGATGCGCAGATCGCCCACCTCGAAACGCTTGCCGGAGAAATTCACGGGCTCCCCGGACCAGGCGCGCCGCACGATCTCGATGCCCTCCTCCACCAGCGAGGGGCGGTGGGAAATCTTGCGCTGGAACTGGTCGAACTCCAGCTGCCGATAGCCGATGCCGACGCCCAGGTCGAAACGCCCACCGGTGCTCAGTGACAGGGTGGCGCTGTCCTCGGCGATGCGAACCGGGTCGTGCAGGGGCAGCAGCATCAGGTTGGTGCCGATGCGCATGCGTCGGGTGCGCGCGCCGATCGCGGCTGCCAGCACCAGCGGGGATGGCGTATAGCCGTCGTCGCAGAAGTGGTGCTCGGTGAGCCAGACTGAATCGAAGCCCAGGGCTTCTGCCTGGGCGATCTGGTCCAGGCGGTCGGCATAGAAGGTTTCAAAGTCCTCGCGCCAGGGTTCCGGATTGCGGAAGTCGTACCAAAGCCCGTAGTTGACCGGCTTGCTCATGAATATCTCCCCTTCAGTCCAGGCCGCCGACGAAACCGGTCAGGGCCTCGAAATACGCCTGCTGCTCTTCGATAAACGGGGCGTGGCCGACCCCTTCGAATTCCACCACGGTAGCGTTCTTGCAGTTGTCTCCCACCCAGCGGCAGATCGGCGGCGCCACGAAGCCGTCTTCGCTGCCGACGAAGGAGAGAATCGGAATCTCCAGTCCCGACAGCTGTTCCCGCTGGTCCAGCTGCGCCAGTTCACCGAGGGACTGGCCCGCCAGGGGCGAAGCCTCCAGGAAAGTTTGCCAGAACCAGTGTTCGATGTTGCCGCCCACCTCCTTGACGCAGACGACCTTGGACAGGCCCTCGAGGAAGTTCACGCGGTCTGCATTCAGCGCCGCCAGCGTGCCTGCCATATCCTCGTCGGTACCGCCGTGGGGGAAGTCCGGTTTCTGCGTGTAACAGGGCGTCGCGCCACCGGTCAGCACCAGTGCCTTGCAGGTATCGCCCAGCTGGCAGGCGGCCTCAACCGCCACGGCCCCACCCAGGGACCAGCCGTTGAGCACCACGCTGGAAAGGCCCAGCTCCTTGACCAGGGCCACCACGTCGCCGGCAATCGCCGCGATAGAGAGGTCTGAGAAATCCTTGTCGGACTTGCCGCAGCCGCGGTGATCGATCAGGACGACCCGGTGACCTGCCGCCACCAGTGCCGGCGTCACGTGATCCCAGGCCCGGCCGCTCATACCCCAGCCATGAATCAGCAGGATGACGCTGTCACCGCTGCCATAGCTTTCGTAGTAGACGTTCTTGTTATCTTCTCTCGCCAGGTAGCCCATAGCGTCAGCTCCTCCGGGTTAACAGTAATTCTGCATTGGCCTTGTAGTCATCGAACAGGGCATCGAGGTCCAGCGCGTCCGCATCGACCAGCCACTGGTACACGGTGCCGAAAATGAACGCGCAGTACTGGACCGCGAACTGTTCGGCATTGACGTTCTTGTCGATCTCGCCAGACTCGATGCCGCGCCGTATCCACTCGGTGGCATCCTCCCGGTACACCCGGTGGTGGTCCGCCAGCCGCGAGCGAATTTCCGACTCGTGACCCAGGGATTCGTACCAGAGGATGTACATGGCGCGCATGTAATCGGATTCGAGCTTGAGGAAGTCGCGCAGGGCATCGGCCGCGGCCTTGATGCCGGCGATGCCCTCGCTGCCATCGATATAGCTGTTCAGGTGTTCCTTCCAGCGGCCGTCGAAGCGGTGGAACAGCTCCAGTAACAGCCCGTCCTTGGAACCGAAGCGGTAGTTGGCCAGCCCCCGTGAATAGCCTGCCAGCTCGCCAATCTCTTTCAGGGTAGTTTTCTGCGTTCCCCGGTCGATGATCAGGCGGATGGCGGCGTCGAACATGCGCTGGTCAGACAGCGCAGTGCGTTCTGCCTGGGTGCGGCGAGCGGTCTTTCCGTTCTTCTTGGTCGCCGAACCTGCTTTCCCGTTTGCCACGTGAATGTCCTCCCCTGTCGCCGCGCTGCGGCGGCTATTTTACGTATTCGATCTGGAAGCCACCGGCCTCGCGGGTGGCTCTCAGCGATTTCTTGTCTATTTTTCCAACGCTGGTCTTGGCGATCTCGCCGGTGAATGCCCAGTACTCGGGCACCCAGAATTTCGCGACACGGTCCGACAGAAAGTCCCGCAGGTCGTCAGCGCCGGTGGTGTCGTCCTCCCTGACCACGATCGCCAGCGGACGTTCCTGCCAGCGCTCGTCCTCTACCGAGATAACCGCCGCTTCCACCACGCCGGGATGGGCCACCAGGGCGTTCTCCAGGTCCACGGAAGAGATCCACTCCCCGCCGGACTTGATCACGTCCTTGGTGCGGTCGGTGAGCTGGACGTAGTGTTTTGGGTCGATATGCCCGACGTCACCGGTCTTGAGCCAGCCGTCCTCGGTAAAGGAGTCGGTGCCATCCCCCGCGTGGTAACCGCCGGTGACCCAGGGGCCGCGAAGCTGCAGCTCGCCAACCGTGTCACCGTCGTGCGGGACGGGTTCTCCCGCATCATTCACGACACGCACCTGGATGCCTGGCACGGGCCGGCCGCTCTTGACCCGCCAGGGTGTCTCGCCGCCCAGGCCCGGATCCCGGGGCGGGTGCGACAGGCAGCACAACGGGCTGGTCTCTGTCATGCCCCATCCCTGCAGCACCGGCACATTCCACTGTTCCCGGGCGGCGTCGATCATGGCCGCCGGCACCGCAGAGCCTCCGCAGACCAGCATGCGAAAGCATGTCATATCGAGATCGCTGTCCCGGGAGGCCCTCAGCAGGTCGCCGAGAATGGTCGGCACCATAGCGGTAAACGTGGGCCGCTCACTGCGAATCATTCGTTCGATACCCTCGAACTGCAGGTGCGGGCCGGGCATGATGAAGTCACTGCCGCTGAGCCAGCCGCTGTAGGGCAGTCCCCAGGAATTCGCGTGGAACATAGGCGGCAGCAGCAGGATGCGGTCGCGCTCGTTGATCCCGAAGGTATCCGTCGCCCTGGACGCCAGGGAATGGACATAGGTCGTGCGATGGCTGTAGACGACCCCTTTCGGGTTTCCAGTGGTACCGCTGGTATAACAAACCGCGGCGGCGCTGGTTTCATCCAGCAACGGCCACGCGTAGTCCCGCGAGTGACCCGCCAGTGCGGATGCGTAGTTGCTGGCTGCGATACCACCCAGGCTGTCCGCATCCCCGTCGATCAGCAGGATATGTTGCACCGTCTCCAGCAGCGGCAGTGCCGGCTCGATAATCTCCAGCAGGCTGCTGTCGAGAATCAGCACCTTGTCCTCGGCGTGATTGATCACATAGGCAATCTGTTCGGTCGACAGGCGGATATTGATGGTGTGCATGACGGCGCCCATGGCGGGGATCGCCATGTAGGCCTCCAGGTGGGCGCAGTTGTTCCAGCTGAAGGTTCCCACCCTGTCGCCAGGCGCCACGCCCAGCGACTGCAAGGCGCCCGCGAGGCGGCTCGCATTGACCGCGATGTCCGCATAGCGGTTCCAGTGCACGGTCTCGCCATCGAAAGTGCCCACCCGGCTGTCAGGGAACACATTCGCCCCGTGGTCCAGGATGAGCTGAACGCTCATCGGCATATGCATCATCGTGGCGTCCATCGGCATCATGTCACCAGTCTCCTTCGGCCGCGGCCTGTGCCTCTTTCAACAGCGCAGGCACGTCGTACTCGAGCCCGCGCGCATAGTCAGTGTCGACCTTTCCCTCGACAAACAGCTGGTAGGCGCCCTCCACGATCGACGCCAGCCGCCAGAACGCAAAACACAGGTAGTAGTCCAGGTGTTCGAGGGAGCGGCCTGTGCCCGCCGCCCAGCGCTCTGCCAGCTCGCGACGGGTCAGCACGCCCTCTCTCCGCGTCACCGCCTGAACGTGGGCAAAGCCCGGCGGCTCTTCACTGCGCGGTCCCCAGAACATCAGCAGCAGGCCGAGATCCGTCATGGGGTCGCCGATGGTAGACAGCTCCCAGTCGATCACCGCCGCGAGCTCGGGCTGGCCGGTTCGGCACAAGGTGTTGTCGAGGTGATAGTCCCCGTGAACCACGGTGGGCTCGGTCTCGGCAGGCAGATTCTCCTCCAGCCATTGGCCCAGGGATTCCACCAGCGGCAGATCCCTTACCGCGCTGTTCGCGCGCACCTCTCGCCAGCGACGGACCTGGCGCAGCAGGAATGCTTCAGGATTGCCGAAGGATTCCAGGCCGGCGTCCTGCCAGCGCACACGATGAATGGCCGCCAGCTCGTCCACCAGTTCCTCGCCGAGGCGATTCACGCTATCAACGGTATCCGGGTAGTCCGCGGGCAATGTGTCTGTGATTGAGACGCCATCGATATGTGACACCAGCAGGAACGGACGCCCGATCACGTCCCGGTCGTCGCACCAGGCCACCACCTCCGGCACCCGCACATGTCCCTGCAGTGCGCCCATTACCGTGGCTTCGCGCTCGATGCCACGATGCGCCTTGGGCGAAATGGCATTCTCCGGCGGCGTCCGCAGCACCAGCGGGCCTGAAGCAGTATCGAGCTGCAGGGTCAGGTTGGCGTTGCCGCCGCTGAGTTCACGCGCCACACGCGCGGATTGGATGCCCGTCGTGTCTGCGATCCATGTACTCAGATGTTGTTCGGCGATGGTCAAGGTGGACTGCGCTCCCGATCAGGCCGGCACGCCGAAGCTGCTCATCAGGCCGCCGTCGACCGGGATGAAGGCGCCGGTCATGTAGCGGGATCGACTGACGGACAGGATCATCTCAGCGATCTCGTCGGCCTCGCCGTAGCGCGCCATCGGTATGATCCGGCGCATGGATTCCAGCGCCTTTTCCGACAGGCCTTCGGTCATCTCCGTCAGCACCAGGCCTGGAATCACCAGGTTGACGCAGATGCCCCGCGGGGCGAATTCGATGGCCAGCGCCCTGGTCAGGCCGGACAGGCCCGCCTTGGAGGCGGCGTAGGCCGAATCTCCGGGGAAACCCCGGAAGCCCACCACAGCGCCGACGTTGACGATGGATGCGCCGTCGCGCAGGTGTGGATCCGCGGCCCGAATCACGCCCAGGGCGCCGGTCAGGTTGGTGTCGAGGACAGCCTGCCAGTCATCCTGCGGCAGCTTGCTGACGCGGCCGCCGCGGTGAAGCCCGGCATTATTGACCACCACGTCGATCCCGCCCCAGGCCTGCACCACGGCCGCCACGGCCGCTTCCACAGAGTCGCTGTCACTGACGTCGGCGCGCAGGCCCAGGCAGTTGTCGCCCAGCTCCAGGGCGATCTCGGTCACGGCTTCACCACGGGCCAGCGCGGCGACGCGATCGCCGGCGGCAATCGCCTGCCTGGCAAGCGCCAGGCCAATACCGCGAGATGCGCCGGTAATGAGCCATACTCTAGACACGAACGGGAGCCCTCGGAGTGCTATTATTGGATTTATAAGTTGCTTGTTTGCGTCTAGCAAGTTTAAACTAGCACCGGGGCAAGTCAAGCGATAGAGCCATAATTACAGAGCTGTGGCACCCGGTTGAGGCATTCCGATAGCCTTTCCGACCCCGACAATGCGCGCGAATACAAGAGGACTATCACCGTGAGCTGGAGTTTCGAAACCGACAGCGAGTTCCAGGCAGAACTGGACTGGATTGAAGAGTTCACCCGCGAAGAGATCGAACCGCTGGATCTCGTGTTCCGCGGCCCCGGGGATCCCTGGGATCCCGCCTCCCCCGCCGCCAGGGCCATGGCGCCGCTCAAGGAGATCGTCAAGGAGAAGCGCCTGTGGGCCTGCCACATCGGTCCCGAGCTGGGCGGCGAAGGCTACGGCCAGGTCAAGCTGGGCCTGATGAACGAAATCCTGGGCCGCAGCCGTTTCGGCCCCAGCGTGTTCGGCTGCCAGGCGCCGGATTCCGGCAACGCGGAAATCCTCGCCCACTTCGGCACGCCGGAGCAGAAGGCGAAGTACCTGCAGCCCCTGCTGGACGGCAAGATCGCCTCCTGTTACTCGATGACGGAACCCCAGGCAGGGTCCGACCCGGGCGAATTCAAGTGCACCGCCACCCGCGATGGCGACGAGTGGGTGATCAACGGCGAGAAGTGGTTCGCCTCACACGCCCGCTTCTCCGAGTTCCTGCTGGTCATGGTGGTCACCAACCCCGACGTACCCATTCACGAGGGCGCATCCATCATCCTGGTGGAGAAAGACACACCCGGGATGGAGATCATGCGCAACACCGCCGTGGGTCCCTACGTGGAACAGGGCGACGGCGTGCACGGTTACATCCGCTTCACCGACTGCCGCGTGCCCCACGACCACCTGCTGGGCGAGGAAGGCAAGGGATTCCTGGTGGCGCAGACCCGACTTGGCGGCGGCCGCGTTCACCACGCCATGCGCAGCGTCGCTGTGTGCAAGAAAGCCATGGACATGATGTGCGAGCGCGTCCAGAGCCGCACCACCAAGGGCGAACTGCTGGCCACCAAGCAGATGACCCAGGACAAGATCGCCGACACCTATACCCAGATCCTCCAGTACCGCCTGCACGTGCTGTACACCGCCTGGCTGATCGACAAGTACAAGGAGTACAACCGCGAAGTGCGCAAGGAGATCGCCGCGATCAAGGCGGCGACGCCGAAGGTGCTGCAGGAAGTGATTTACCGCTCCATGCAGGTACACGGCAGCCTCGGTGTTTCCGACGAGGTGCCGTTGATGAACATGTGGGCCAACATCCCGGAGCTGGGCATGGTGGACGGGCCGACGGAAGTCCACAAGGTCACCGTGGCGCGCACCGTGCTGCGCGACTACGAGGCGGCGCCGGGACTGTTCCCCACCTACCACACGCCGACCCAGCGGGAAGCGGCGATGAAGAAATACGGCCACTTTCTCGACGGGCTCGAGGGAGAGCCCGCACTCAAGACGGCAAACAGCAACTGATTTCCTTGATGACAGAACGATAAGACGAGGACAACACTGATGAGCGATCCGCAAGACAACACAACCGATTTCGACGTTATCGCGATTGGCGCCGGCTTCGCCGGGCTCGCCATGATTCACTACGTGCGCGAGGCGGGCCTGTCGATCAAGGTGATCGACAAGGCGTCGGACATCGGCGGCACCTGGACCTGGAATCGCTATCCCGGCGCAGCGACCGACAGTGAGAGCTACTACTACTGCCTCACGTTCTCGAAGGACCTGCTGCAGGAGTACCACTGGGACAAGCGCTACCCCGGCTGGGACGAAGTACTGGACTACATGCACTTCGTCGCCGACAAGTGCGACATGTGGCCCAACATCCAGCTCAATACGGAAATCGTCAGCGCCGACTACCAGGCCGACCAGGGCCACTGGCTGTTGAAGACGGCCGGCGGTGAAGAGTACACGTGCAAGTACTTCGTCAGCGCCATGGGCATGATCTCCGAGCCCGTCATTCCCAACATCAAGGGCATGGACAGCTTCAAGGGCCCCATGTTCCACTCGTCCCGCTGGCCGGAAGACCTGGATTACGCAGGCAAGCGCGTCGGCATCATCGGCGCCGGCGCCACCACCGTGCAAATGGTTCCGGTCATGGCGGAGACCGCCGGTAGCGTCACCGTCTTCCATCGCACGCCCAACTTCATCCTGCCCGCCATGCAGCAGCCGATGACGCCGGAGTGGGAGAAGGAGATCAAGGAACACTACGACGACATCGTCGCCAAGTGCCGCAACCACGTGTTCGGCATGGCCTTCGACAGCCCTGTGGGCCGCAACGCGGTCGACACGCCGCCGGAAGAAGTGCAGCGGATCTTCGAGGAGCACTGGAAAGGCAGCTTCCGCTGGGTGTTCGAGACCTTCGACGACCTGCTTGCCAGCCAGGAGGCCAACGACATGGCGTCCCAGTTCATCATCGACAAGATGCGCGAGCGCATCGAGGATCCCGAGATCGCCGACATCCTGGTGCCGAAGCTGGGTGACTACCCCCTGTTTGCCAAGCGCCCGCCCCTGGACCACGGTTACCTGGAAGCCTACAGCCGTGACAACGTGCACCTGGTGGACATCAAGGATCGCGAGCCCATCGTCGAGATTACCGAGACCGGCATCAAAACGACGGAAAACGAGTTCGAATTCGACATCATCGTTATCTCCACCGGCTTCCGGGCCTACACCGGTGCGCTGGAGGCCTTCCCGATTCGCGGCAAGAGCGGCCAGACCCTGCGGGAGAAGTGGGACAAGACTTCGGACTCCCTCATGGGCGTGTGCGTGGCCGACTTCCCCAACCTGTTCACCATCACCGGTCCCCAGGCGCCCTTCGCCAACCTGCCGACCTCCATCGAGCAGAATGTCATCTTCATCACCGACTGCATCAAGAAGATGGAGAGCGAGGGCTATGACGTGGTCGAGGCCCGCAAGGAAGCCGAGGAGGAGTGGACCGCCCACGTGGCAGATGTCCACCGCCAGACCCTCATGAACGTCGGCGACAGCGTGCACTCCTGGATGATGGGCGCCAATATCGAAAAGCATGCGCCGCGCGTGCTGATATATTTTGGCGGTGCAAATGTCTACTACGACCGGCTGCGCGAGTCCGTGGACGCGGGCTTCCCGGAGCTGGAATTCGACAAGCTGGCTGAAAAAGCGGCCTGAGCCGCATGAGTCAGCGCGTCGCCGTTGTCGGCGGCAGCGGCGGCCTGGGGTCGGCGATCTGCGGCCGGCTGGCCGCCGACAGGGCCGACCTGGTTGTTGGCTACCGCAGTAATCAAGAGGCGGCGGAGTCCCTGCTGCAGGAGCTGCAGGATCACGGCGGCAAGCTTGTGGCCCTGCCCGTCGACGTGCGCGACCCGGCCTCCGTCGAGCAGTTCCTGGGCGAAGCCGACGCCGCGCTGGACGGCCTGACCGGCCTGGTCAACGCGGTCGGTCCGCCAATTCCCCTGCGCCCGCTGGTGGACGTCTCCGCCGAGGAATTCCGCGAGATCATGGACACCGATGTGAGCGGCGCTTTCAACCTGCTCACTGCCGCGTCGCGACTGTTTGCTGAACGCGGCAGTGGCGCCATCGTGCAACTGCTCACCACAGCCGTCCTGCGCACCCTTGAGAACGACGGCATGTCCGGCATCCCCAAGACCGCGATCATGGGGATCGTGCGACAGCTCGCCAGGGAGGTGAGCCAACAGCACGTGCGCATCAACGCCGTGGCGCCGGGCGTCATCGACGCCGGCATCGTCCACTCCTCCTTCACGCTGGACGACACCGCGAAAGGTGTTATCGAACTCTGCCTGGAACGCACGCCCATGCCGCGCATGGGCGAGCCGGAAGAAGTGTCAGGGCTCGTGGCATTCCTGCTGGGTGACAGTGCCGCCTACATCAGCGGCCAGGTGATCGGGGTGGACGGCGCCTACTCCGCCTGAGTTCAGGCCATATCGCCGCGGTGGAATCGCATTTCACCGACCAGGTCGCCGTGGATATCCCGGGACACAAACCGCCACTGACCGTCCACACACTCGAAGACGTCCTCATAGCGGCCCACAAAGATCGGCTGTAGCGGCAGCTCCGGCGGCACCGCCTGCATGACGGTGATATAGCAGCGTGCAGTGGCGCGACTGTCGCTTTCCACATCGATATCCAGATTGCTCATGAGATGCTTGGTCCGCGGGACACCGTCGTAGAGGATGACCGCTTCAAGGCGCTCAGCGACTTCCGCGGCACCTCTTGCGGGGCCTCCCGGCTCCCCCACCACGCCCCAGCTGCCATGTTCGAACAGCGCCGAAAAGCCGGCGATATCGCCGGCGTCGATCAGGTAGCAGTAGTCGTTCATCAGGCGATTGATCGCCCGCCGTGCATCATCCATCACGCTTTTCTCACTCGAGGCCGGACTTGCCCGCTTCACGCATGATGGGCTGGTAGTCGGCGAAGCGTGGCGCGCCCGGCAGTGAGCCGGTGGTGATACCGGCGTCCACGGTCAGGGTGTGGCCGCTGGTGTAACCGGCCTCGTCACTGACCAGGAACAGGGCTGCGTTGGCCACGTCGTCGGCCAGGCCCGGGCGCCCTTTGAGCGGCGACTCATCTGTCAGCATCTTGTAGGTGCCCTCGATGTTAGTGTGGTCGCTCAGGTAGGCCTCGGCCACCATCGGGGTTGCAACGCTGTAGGGGGCAATGGCGTTCACGCGAACGCCGAAGGAGCCCAGTTCGGCGGCCACGTTCTTGGTCAGCCCCACCACCGCGGTCTTCGCCGCCGCATAGGCATGGGGTCCGAGCCCGCCGGTGACACCGGCCACGCTGGACATGCTGATAATGGCCCCGGACTCCTGTGCCTTCATGACCCGGGCGGCGTGCTTCATCCCGTAGAACACACCGTTCAGCATGATATCCAGGGTGAACTTCCACTCTCCCGCCGGGGTGGTGTCGATGGGCCCGATGGCGCCAACGATGCCGGCATTGTTGAACATGATGTCCAGCTTGCCGAATTTCTCTACCGCTGCATCCACCAGGGCAGCGATATCTTCCTCCTTCGTGACATTGCAGTGCTGGAAGTAGGCGACGTCCCCCAGTTCCTTGACGAGGGCAGCGCCCTCTTCGTCCTGAATGTCGCCGATCACCACCTTGCAGCCCTCGGATACGAACAGTTTCGCGGTGGCGGCACCGATGCCACTGGCGGCACCCGTGATCACGGCTACCTTGTCGGCCAGCCTGTCTCCCATAGTGTTTCTCCCAGAAAAATATTCGAAATAACGTCAGACGCTGTAGAAGCGACAAATCAGGTCATCGGGGGCGTAGTGGCCGACGGTCTCCACGGGGATATCGCCAAAGCCCTGTGACTGCGAGGGCTCGATGCGCACCCAGTCCGTCATGCCGGTACGGCTGGTGATCTTCCACTCACCGTCGCGCAGCTCGAACTCGTCGATGTAGCGCCCGCCGACGAAGTAGTCCATTTCATTGTCGAACGCCTGGGCGCCGGACAGCGGATCGCTGTTCGGACGCACCAGGTGAAATGCCGTGAAATAGGTCTCCACGTTGGCGTGAGTGTCGCTGGTGAAGTCCACCAGGGTGTTCCCCATCTGGTGATGGGTGCGTGCATAGGTGGTCAGCAAACCGAACGCAAAACGAACGAAGTCGCCCGGTTCTTCATCGCTGGAGGGCGCATCGGGGTCAGAGGACGGACCCTGGTAGAAGTGGTAATGCTTCGAGCCGGGATGGAAGACGCTGCGCAGCAGCGCCTCGTCCATCCGGTCGATGGCGCGGGCATAGCGGAACACTACCTCGGTAATGGCCTGCTTCGCCAGCAGTGCCTCTACCCCGTCCAGCGCCATGCCGCGACCTCCTTACGCCCGTGGTCAGCCCTCAACTAGTCGTTCCAGTCGTACATGACTTCGACACCCCAGGTGCGAGGCGCGCGGGTCGCCGCGTAGGACCACAGGCCCGCCACGTCGTAGCCATGGGTGTAGCCGTCCTCGTCGCTCAGGTTGCGGCCGAACACACTGAAGGTGAAGTTGTTGATGGCGAAGTTCACGGACGCGTCCAGCAAGTGCTGGTCGTCGTTTTCCAGCTCCGGAGAGTTGGTCACGTTGACGTAGTGCTCACCCAGGTACTGGTAGGCCGCGCGGACCCAGGCGGAGCCGCCCGCCATGTCCCACTGGTAGGTAGCGTCCAGCGTGCCGGTCCAGTCCGGCGCGCGACGGAAATCCAGGTCCGACAGGTCGACGGTGGTGCCATTGATGTCGGTGTACTCGAAATCGTCGTACTCGGTATCCAGGTAGCCGATGTTGCCGCGCATGCTGAAGTTCTCGGTGAAGAACGCCTGCACATCAACCTCCAGGCCCTGGATGGTCGCGCTGGACGCGTTGGTCACGACCGTCTTCTGGCCGGTACCCTGGTCGGAGGGCAGCTGCAGCTCTTCCTGCTTGTCGTCGTACTCCATGTAGAAGATGTTGGCGTTGATGCGCAGCGTGTTGTCCAGCCATTCGGACTTGATGCCCAGCTCATAGTTGTCCACGGTTTCCGTGTCATAGGGCTGGCGCGCTTCCTCGAGGCTGTTGACCCGGCCATTGAAGCCGCCGCTTCGATAGCCCTTGGAGTAAGTGGCGAACATCATCACGTCGTCATTGAAGCGGTAGCGGCCGCCGACCCTGGGCGTGAATTCATCCCAGTCCTCATCCGGGTGGTCGGTGAAACCGCCCGAAACCGTGTTGATGTTGCCGAACTGCTTCGACTCCTTATCGTCTTCCGTATACCGCCCACCCAGCGTCAGGGTGAATTGATCGTTGACCGCATAGTCGGCCTCGAAGAACGCGGCCCAGGATTCCGTAGTCTGCTCGGAGTACTGGAAGATATCGAGAATGGAGCCCGGGACCGGGAAGCCCACCCAACTGTTGAGGTCGATGCTGTACTCGGAATCCCAGTAGTACAGGCCGGCCACATAGCTCAGCTTGCCGCCCGCGTCGTAGGTCAGCCGCAGCTCATGGCTGTCCTGCTCGTAGTCTGCGGGGCGGTTGGTGCCATAGAGGAATTCCGGCGTGCCGTCCCAGTTGGAGACGATCTCCTCTTCGGATTCCCAGTGGCCGTAGAGATAATCGATGCGGTAGTCGTCAGTCAGGTCGTAGCGCGCCTCGACCATCCAGAAATCCGTCTCGAAGCTGGAGTCCAGCGCGGCGGGCAACGCATCGGCGGTCGCCGTGACAATAAAGGGGTTGTCGCGGTTCGCCGGTTCATTGGGCGGACGCAGGCCGATATTCGCCACCTCGAGTCGGTCGCCGGTGATCGGCTCGTCCAGCGAGGGCGAGCAGAAGCCATACTGCACGTCGTTGCCGGGCAGCTGACCCGTGTTGTTACAGAACAGGTGGCGCTGCTGACCCGTGTTCAGCAGGGGCGGCGTGTCCTGCTCGATGTCCTCGTTCTGGTAGGAAAATTCCAGATCCAGCTTCTCATTGACGTTCCACAGCACATTGATGGCATAGGTTTCGTAGTCGTTCTCACCGACGTTGTCCTCGCCGGTCGCAACGTTGTCGTAGTAGCCGTCCTGCTGGTCCCGCTTGCCCAATGTGAGTTTGGCGGCGACATTTTCCGTGATGCCGAAGTTGACAATCGCGTCGGCGTAATAGGTGTCGTAGTCCTCGAAGCCCGCCCGCATCCTGGCGCCCAGTTCACCGGTCGGCTGCGTGTGCATCACGTTGATCAGGCCGCCGATGGTGTTGCGGCCGAACAGCGTGCCCTGGGGGCCGCGCAGCACCTCGACACTGGCCAGGTCGATGCTGCGCAGCAGCGAACCCGAATTGGCGCCCAGGAATATGCCGTTGACCACCACGCCCACGGCCGGGTCGAAGTTCTTCTCCACGTCGGCGACACCAATGCCGCGAATAAAGATGGCCGCAACGCCGCCGGGACCCTGGTTGGTGTCGTCGATGATCAGGTTGGGCGAGATGCTGGAGAGATCCCGCAGGTCGCGGCCAAACATACGTGCGATTTCAGTCTGGCTGAGGGCGCTGACTGACAGGCCGACATCCTGCAGGTTTTCCTCCCGCTTGCGGGCGGTGACGACAATTTCTTCCAGCGCCCCCACCTGCTCTATCTGCGCCGAGGCCGGCGCGGTGATGGTGCCGGCGACGGATGCCGCCGCCACTGCCATTGCGATTTTCCTGGACTTGATTTTCATGGGTGCCTCCTGTGAGAGCTGATTCTTATAGGTATTTCCGGGGGATGGTTTTCATTGAATTTTCCACCCTACGCCGGCGCCGTCAGCACGGCCCCGGGAATGGGGTTGAAATAGTGGATCTGGACTGTCCGCTCCAGGATTTTCCAGCGGCCGTCCCGGCGCTGGAAATGGTCGGTATACGTGGCGCCGACAATCTGGCAGTCGGGGCTGTCGACGAGCATGCCCATACAATCGACGTCGCACACGCCGCGGGCGTTATCCGGGTCAGAGAATTCCAGGTGAAGATTCGTCGTCAGGTGGTGTGTCTCTCGCCAGGCGGGCCAGAGGACTTCGTGCACGGCTTCATGAACGCCGCTGTGGGCTTCGAACCGGCCGAACGGCGGGCCTATGTCCCAGACACAGTCCTCCCACCAGATGGTGAGAAAGCGGTCGTAATCCCGCTTGTCGAACCCGTGGCAGTAATCGGAGACCAGGTCACGCAGTGCAATCCTGCTCTCCAACTCATCAACGCGGGCCACAAGTGCATCGAGTGCAACTTGCTCGTTTCCCATGCCTGACCTCGCTGGGTAGCGCTGTTTGCGGGACCCCTGGGGTGCGCCCGCGCTAACCGCTCTTATAGTTTAGTGCGATACATCGGCTTGTTTGTGTCTAGCAAGTTTAGATATTCCGAATCCCAAGTCAATAGCCCGGGCCGTAGCCCGGTTAAGATTTTCTAAAGGAAGTCTAGTCGACCGCTTTGGCGTAGCGGGCAATTAGCCTGCCGTTGGTCGTGCCCTGCACCAGCAGGCTGAACAGCACCACGCCAAACACCATGGATTGCACCGTGTACCAGTACTCGAGTTCGATAGGCAACGCCAGTACCAGGGCTACGGCGATGGCGCCCCGCAGCCCGCCCCAGAACAGCAACAGCTGCCAGCCCCAGCTGATGCGACTGATAAACGGCCGCGACAACAGCCCGCAGACCACCACCGCACAGGCCCTTGCCGCCAGCGCTGCCACGATGGCGATGAGCATGGCCAGCCACATGTCCCGGAACATGCCGAGCGTGATGACCAGTCCCATGAGCACGAACAATAGCGATGTGAACACCTGGCCCAGCCATTCCCAGGTAAACAGTGTGCCGGGCGCCACCTGCTCCTCGACCTCCGTCAGGGCGCTGCGCAGCACCAGCGCCGCGAACATGACCGCCATGATGCCCGACACATGCAACAGGTGCTCCGCCACGTAGAAGCTGCCGAATGCCGTAAACAGCTGCACAAACGCCGTGGCAGGTGGACTCTTCAACATCAGGACCACGATCGCGCTGAGCATGCCCATCACCACACCTGCGACAATCCCGCCGAGAAATACCACGCTGAAGTGGCCCAGGAGCGCCCCGGGCGCCGCCTGGTCAGAACCCATGGCCAGTGACAGGAACACGCCAAACAGCACCACCGCGGTGGCGTCGTTGAACAGGCTCTCTCCCTCGAACAGCGTCTTCAGGTCTTCCGGGGCCTTGAGGGTAGTCAGCTGGTTGATCACGGAGACAGGATCGGTCGCCGCGAGAATCGCGCCGGTAATCAGCGCTGCGGCCCAGGGGAAGCCTGCGGGATGACCGATGCCGAAATAGACCAGCACCGCGGTCACCGCGCAGCTAACGATGACGCCAACCGTTGCCAGCAACAGCACCGGCAGCAGCCAGCGCCTGAGCAGGGTCGGCTTGATATGCCAGGACGCCTCAAAGATCAGTACCGGGAGAATCACGTAGAAGACGATCTCCTCCAGGTTGTGGGCGCGAATACCCGTGTCAAAGTCCAGCCAGGCAATGCCCTGCCCCGCCAGGAAACCGCACAGCACACAGGACAGCGTCAGCTCCAGCCGGCTGACCCGGGTCAGCAGCAAGGCCAGGATGGCGATTCCCGACAGGGCGAGGACCTGACCCGTCACCGTGGCGACCATCGATCAGCTACCGTGCTGCTGGGGCAGGATCTTGCGGCCTATCCAGTAGTCCAGGCTGACGAAACGGCCGGCGCCGGTGAAGAACAGGGCCAGCAGCATGACGAAATAGGTAACGGCGAACTCGATGCCATTGTTAAGAATCACGATGCTGCCGCTGGAGGTGATCCAGTCGTAGTTGCTGTGTTCTTTCAGGATACCGCGGGCGCGGCTGAGCTTTTCCGCCGATGCTTCGACCCGCTCGTTGGCGAAGGGGGCTTTCGGATCTGCGATCGCCTGCCAACCGTTTTCCAGGTGCACCGCCCCTGCGGCGACGATCATGGTGAACATCAGCGGCACCGCGAACCAGCGCAGGGCGACACCCAGCAGCAGGGATATGGCTCCGAGAATCTCAGTCCAGGTTGCGAGGAACGCCAGCAACACCGGGAACGGCAAACCGAGACCCCAATCGGGATTGCCAAACCACTCCGCAGTCCCGCTGAAATTCTCACCGCCTTCGCCCCACTTGCTGGTTCCCGCCATCCAGAACACGGGCACCAGGTACAGGCGCAGGGCAAGCGGGCCAAGGAAGTCGGCAATACGCGTCGACTCCAGCAGGCCGTACAATTTTGAAATCAGGGTATTCATGGGGTTTTCCTGTTTAGTTTGCTTGGATTCTGTTTACCGCTGGACAGCGCCCGGGCGATATTCGTCGCGCACGTCCGGTATGGGATCGAGTTCGCTCACGGCGTGGGATTTATCACTGCTCTCGATCACCCGCATGTGGTGGCGCTGCAGGCCGCGCGGCTCGGTGACGCCGCAGGAGTGTGCGATCAGTCCCACGCCGTAGGTCACCTTCTTCGCGTAGGCGGCCACCCGCTTGCTCTTGTCCGCAGGCACCAGGCCTTTCTGCAGGTCCCTGTTATGGGTGGTAATCCCCGTTGGGCAGGTGTTCTTGTTGCACTGCAAGGCCTGGATGCAGCCGAGCGCAAACATGAAGCCCCGCGCCGAGGTACAGAAATCAGCCCCCACCGCCAGCGCCCAGGCCACCTTCCCCGGATTGATCAGCTTGCCCGAGGCGATGATCTTGATGCGATCGCGCAGGCCGTACTCGTGCAGCAGGTCGATCACCATCGGCAGGCTCTCCCGCAGGGGCATACCGACATAGTCGATCAGGGCCTGGGGGGCGGCGCCGGTGCCGCCGTCGGCACTGTCGATGGTGATGAAGTCCGGCGCCGCGTCGAGGCCGCGGGCGTGAATCTCCTTGAACAGGTCGTGGAAGAAGGACAGCTGGCCGACCACAGTCTTGAAGCCGACAGGCTTCCCGGTGACGGTGCGGACGCGGTCGATCATGTCCAGCAGGTCGGCCACACAGCGGATGTCCCGATGGCCGTTCGGGCTGATGGAATCCTCCCCCACACCGATGCCGCGAATACGCGAAATCTCCTCGGTGACTTTCTCACCCGGAAGGATGCCGCCCTTGCCGGGCTTGGCGCCCTGGCTCATCTTGATCTCGAACATCTTCACCTGGTCGTGGTCTGCGATCGCCCGCAGCTTGTCCTCGTCCAGGCCACCCTGCTCATTGCGCACGCCGTACTTTGCGGTGCCGATCTGGAACACGATGTCGGCGCCGCCCTCGAGATGAAAGGGAGACAGTCCGCCCTCGCCCGTGTTCATCCAGATGCCCGCCTCGCGGGCCCCGTGGGACAGCGCCAGCACCGCGGGCCTGGAAATGGCGCCGTAGCTCATGCCGGAAATATTGAGTATCGATGCTGTCGTGTAGGGGCTTGTGCAGCTGCCCTCACCGATCGTGACCGGCTTCGGATCGACCCCATCTTCATCCAGGGTGGGAAACGGACTGTTGAGGAAGATCACGTCCCCCTCGTGGTCCAGCGGCCGCGTCGACCCGAAGGCGATCGTGGTGTCCACCTGCTTGGCGGCGCGATACACCCAGGAGCGCTCTGCGCGGTTGAAGGGAAGCTCTTCCCGGTCCATGGCAAAAAAGTACTGGCGGAAGAACTCACCCAGGTGCTCGAACAGATAGCGGAAACGCCCCACCACCGGGTAGTTGCGCCGGATGGTCTGTGCAGTCTGGGTCCTGTCGACGATGTACATGACGATGACTGACAGAACGGCCAGCCCCAGCAGAAACGTGAAGATCAGCACCATGTACTCGACAATGGCCACAGCCAGAGCGTGAATCTCTGATACTTCCATTTTTCCTACCCCGCGGATTGCGTTGTTGTCTGGGTCTTCCGAAAAAGTTGCGGCGTTAGAGCGGCGCCAACACAACTAGTTCCCGGTATTTTTCAATACCAGTATCTTCCTGGGGGGCTCGGAGGAGAAGCGCTATTTCGGGTTCTTCTGTTCCCGGGTGGACAGCTTGCGGCGTACGGAACGTACGAGGATCCACACGGTGGCGAACACGATCGGCGCCGCGATTCCTGTGGCGAGGGTGGGATCGACGGGGACACCCGAGACCTTCAGGGCTTTCAGCCCATAGCCGAGCAGGCCCACCGCGTAGTAGCTGATGGCGAAGATGGAGAAGCCCTCCACCGCCTGCTGCAGCCGGAGCTGCAGCCGGGCGCGCTCGGCCATGGAGTGCAGCAGTTCCTGGTTCTGCTTTTTCTGCACCATGTCGACCATGGTATTCAACAGGTTCGCGGCCCGCGCCACCCGCTCCGCCAACTCATTGGCGCGACGCTCGGTGGCGTCACAGGTACGCATTGCAGGCTGCAGGGAGCGCAGCAGAAAATTGGTGTAGCGCAGGTGGCCGTCGAGTTTATCTTCCTCGACATCTGCGGCGCGGCGCTCGACGATACTGGAGTAAGCGCGAGCCGCGGCAAACCGGTAGGCGTGGGTGGTGGCGATCTGTTCCACGCTCGCGGCGATGCCGGTGATCTTCCGGAGCGCCTCTTCCTGTGCCTCCTCGCTGCGGTCTTTCTCCAGGCCCACCATGACGGCATTCAATTCGGGTTCGAGGCTGCCCAGCGCGGACATGGCCTCACGGGCACGGGGAAGCGCCATGATCGCCAACAGTCGATAGGTCTCGATTTCCAGCAGGCGCTGCAGCAGACGCGACAGGCGGCCCTCGGGAATACCCAGGTCCACCACCACGAGCCGCTGGAAACCGTCTGCATCGAGCCTGAAGGATGACCAGACTGCGGCGTGCTGCGCAGACATCAGGCCACCATAAAGATTGTCGGCACCCAGCAGGGATTTGGCCAGGGCATGGCCGTGGCTGTCCTCCTGGGATTGGGGCTGGAGCACCTCGATACTGACGCCGATGAACATACTGTCGAGCAGCGCATCGCGCTTCTCGCGGTCCAGGAAATCCAGCGCGGTTTCACTGAAGGGCGGCTGGCCGTTGCCGGGCACCATCACCGTGTGACTGACTGCTTCGGTGTGCCCCTCCCACTTGACCTGGCAGCTGCCGATTGTCACCGAGTGCTGGCGGCTGCCGTCGGCCGGGGGACTCACGGCATGCTTTCCGCAAAAGGCGGCGAACTCCTCGCGGGACTCCTCCACCGTGGTTTCAGCACGAAGTGAAACCACGTGGCTGCAGCGCATGGGTGCCGGTTGTCGCAATCCCGGGCGCGCATGCCACTCGCTGCTGAGCATGATGCGCTCCTCGCTGGCGAGCGCGTGAAAATCCTGCGCGGTCTTCGCCAGGCTCACGCCGCCTGCCCTCCCCCGGCCACGCGGCTCCAGAACTCGTCGATGGCGCTCACGGTCGCGTCGAACTCTTCCCAGTGAGGCAGGCCCCGGGTGGGTGCAATGCGTTTTGCCTGGACCTGTTCATTGGCGTCTAGCAGGGACGGCAGCCTGTCGAAATTGATGTTGGGATCCTTGTCGTAGAGCACCAGCGTCGGCACCTTCAGCGGTTGATAGAGCTTTTCACAGGCACCGGGGGTAAACAGGCGCATGGACAGGAAACAGAATGGCGCGTAAGCGGCGCCGGGCTGCCGGGCCGTGGCACAGGCGTAGTCGACCAGCTCCACCGGGGGCCGGTCTTCGAACGACAGGTTGAGAAAGTAACGGATACTCGCACGGGTGGTAAGCGCTCGATACAGCCCCTGACTCAGCACCGGGATCGAAAACAGCTTGCGAAGCCGGTCGCTGGCTTCCCCCGACGGCGGTTCCCGACTACCCATGCCAGTCGGCGATATCAGCACCAGGCTGCGGAAGCGTGCGGCTGATGTCAGCGCGGCGCGCGCGAGGAACTCCGAGGTCGTCGACAGGGCAATGACATCCGCAGGACCCGTGAATACCTTGCCCATGAATTCCGACAGGGTGTCCGCGTAGAGGGTGGGCGAATAATCCACATCCTCGCGCTCGGAAAAGCCGAAGCCGGGCAATTCAAGCGCATACACCGGACGCTCCTTGCGATAGTGGTCAAACAGGGGCTGTACTTCCAGCGCGCTGGGCGCGGCATTGATGCTGTGCAGCAATAGCAGCGGCGTGCCGCCCTGGCGTGTGTCAGCGTAGTAGCTGACGCGCCCGCCGCTGCCGGTTTCCATAGTCTGGCGAGGCGCATCCAGCGCATCCGCCAGCGTCGAACGTGAAGTCATAGAATCCCCTGCTCCCAATGACTGCATGTTAGCAGAGGCGTGCGACGAGGCTTCAAAATCTGTACTCCGAGAGTGTCAGCTTGTGTTTACGCAGCGCAGCGGGTAAAAGATGGGCATCAACGGAAGTCACGGAGCGGCAGGCCGCCGCGCCAGCGTCAATAAGGAAACAGCCATGGCTCTCGCCTACCCCTTCTCCGCCATCGTCTCACAGGACGAGATGAAGACCGCTCTGCTGATCGCGGCCGTGGACCAGGATGTGGGCGGAGTACTGGTCTTCGGGGATCGCGGCACCGGCAAGTCCACCGCCATTCGGGCGCTGGCTGCGCTGATGCCCAAGGTGCCCATGGTGGCCGGGTGTCCCTACAACTGCGACCCGGACGCACCCAAGCCAGGCCTCTGCGGCCAGTGCTCCGGCGGGGACTGTGGCGAACTCAAGACACGGCAGCAGGCCATGCCCGTGGTCGACCTGCCCCTGGGCGCCACCGAGGACCGCGTCATCGGCACACTCGACCTGGAAAAAGCACTGAGACTCGGGGAAAAGGCGTTTGAACCCGGGTTGCTCGCTCGCGCGCACCGCGGCTTCCTGTATATCGACGAGGTCAACCTGCTGGAAGACCATATCGTGGACGCCCTGCTCGACGTCGCCGCCTCCGGTGAAAACGTTGTGGAGCGCGAGGGCCTGAGTATCCGTCACCCCGCGCGCTTTGTGCTGGTGGGCAGCGGCAACCCTGAGGAGGGAGAACTCCGGCCCCAGTTGCTGGATCGGTTCGGCATGTCCGTGGACGTCCGCACTCCGACCGACATCAAGACCCGGGTTCGCATCGTGCAGCTGCGCGACGAATTCGAGCGAGATCGCGACGCCTTTGTGAAGAAATGGAAGCGCAAGGACGGCGCCGTGCGCCGCAAGGTGGAAGCGGCGCGCGCCCGCCTGCCCGAGGTCGATGTGCCCGCCGAAGTGCTGGAGCGTGCCGCGGAGCTGTGCATGCACCTGGGTACCGACGGATTGCGCGGCGAGCTTACCCTGGTGCGGGCCTCACGCGCCCTGGCCAGCCTGGCCGGTCACGATACCGTCGACATGAAAGACCTTCGCCAGATCGCACCGTCCGTGCTGCGCCACCGCCTGCGGCGCGACCCCCTGGATGAATCCGGATCCGGCGCGCGCATCGATCGGGCGCTGTCCGAGATCTTCGACAGCTGATGAGTGCAGGCGAGTCGCTGTGGACTGATGCATCGCTGGCGGCGGCGCTGCTGGCGGTGGATGCAGCGGGCCTCGGCGGTGTGTGGCTGCGGGCCCGGCCCGGCCCGGTGCGCGATAGCTGGATTGAAGTAGCGAGGGCACAGGCGCCGGGCAACTGGCGCAAAATTCCGCAGTCGGTCAGCGAAGACCGCCTGTTGGGCGGCCTCGATCTCGCCGCCACCCTGAAACAGGGCTCGGCGGTGTCCCAGCGCGGATTGCTGGCGGAATGCGACGGCGGCCTCGCGATCCTGGCCATGGCGGAACGGGCCCAGCGCAATATCATCTCGCACCTCTGCCAGGCCCTTGACCGCGGCTCGATCACGGTTGAGCGTGAGGGTGTCAGCGAAATCCGTTCGGCGCGCATTGGCCTGGTGGCCCTGGATGAGGGCGTCGATGAAGAGGAACAGGTAGACCCCGCCCTCGCAGAGCGCCTGGCCTTTCACCTCGACCTGCATTACGTCGGTATTCGCGACCT
This sequence comes from Halieaceae bacterium, assembly GCA_965601975.1. GTDB lineage: Bacteria > Pseudomonadota > Gammaproteobacteria > Pseudomonadales > Halieaceae > JANQIO01. The sequence goes on along the minus strand of OZ271856.1, from coordinate 2,222,900 downwards.
GATCGACAGCCACCTGCAGAGTGATGAGGTATCCACGGCGCAGCAACGCCTGCCTGCTGTGCACTGCTCTCCGGAATCCATCGAACACCTGTGCCTGGCGGCGCTTGCGCTGGGTGTGGATTCGCCGCGGGCATCGCTGTTTGCGGTCAATGCCGCGCGGGCGTCGGCGGCGTTGTCGGGGCGAGACACCGTGGAAGACACGGACCTGGAAACCGCCACCCGCCTGGTATTGCTGCCGCGAGCCACCCGGCTGCCGATGCCGGAGGAAGAGTCAGCGGCAGAAGACCAGCCCCCGCCGCCACCGGAAGAAGGCGACAACAGCGAGAGCGAATCGCAGCAGCAGACCGAAGCCATGCAGGACCGCTTGATCGAGGCGGCCATGGCGGCCCTGCCCGCGGACCTGCTGAGCAAACTGGCCACGGGCGGCGTCAACAAGAACGCCCAGCACGCCGGCAAGTCCGGGGAAAGCCGCAGATCGAAAACCCGGGGACGCCCGATGGGCACCATCGCGGGAGACCCTCGCAGCGGCGCCCGTCTCAGCCCGGTGGCCACGCTGCGTGCCGCGGCGCCCTGGCAGCCACTGCGCCGGCAGGGGGAAAACTCACGCGAAGGCATGAGCATTCATCCTGACGATTTTCGTGTCGTGAGATTTCGCGAGCGCTCGGAAAGCACGACCGTATTCGTGGTGGATGCCTCGGGCTCCGCTGCCCTCAATCGGCTCGCCGAGGCCAAGGGCGCCGTCGAACTGCTGCTGGCAGACTGTTATATCCGCCGTGACCAGGTGGCCCTGGTCGCCTTCCGTGGCGAAGAAGCAGAGGTCCTGCTGCCGCCTACCCGGTCCCTCGTCAGGGCCAAGCGCAACCTGGCGGCGCTGCCCGGCGGCGGGGGAACGCCGCTGGCATCTGCGGTGGAAATCGCTGCCGCCATGGCTGACAACCTGAAACGCCGCGGCAGCACCCCGAACTTCGTGTTCCTTACGGACGGGCGCGGCAATATCGCCCGCGACGGCGGCCGCGGCCGCGAACTGGCCGCCGAGGACCTGGAATCGGCAGCGGCACTGTTCCGGGCCACCGGCGCCAGCGGCATGGTGATCGATACCTCCCCCAGGCCAGGCCGACACGCAGAAGTCCTGGCGCACAGCCTCGCAATCACCTACCTGCCCCTGCCCCACGCCAATGCCGAGCAGCTGCGCGACGCGGTTCGCAGCGCAGCGTAATGACGACACCGCAGCGGCTGCAGGACTGGGACTGGCCGCACCGTGAGGCTAGCGAATTCCTGGAAGTCGCCGGGCAGCACTGGCACTTCCAGCGCATGGGCAGCGGACCCACCCTGTTGCTGCTGCATGGAACCGGCGCCTCCAGCCATTCCTGGGCCGGCCTCATGCCCCTGCTCGCCCAGGACTTCGACATGATTGCAATCGACCTTCCCGGCCATGGACTGAGCCGCATTGCTCACGGCGATGGCATGTCGCTGCCGGGCATGGCCGAGCTCACAGCGCAATTGCTGGACGCCCTGGAGTGCGAGCCCGAACTGGTAATCGGGCACTCCGCCGGCGCCGCCATACTGGCGCGGATGTGTATCGACGAATACATTCAGCCGCGCGGCCTGGTCAGTATCAACGGGGCGCTGTTGGCCCTGCCCGGATTGACCGGCTGGTTTTTCAGTTTCAGCGCCCGCCTGCTGGCGGCGATCCCCGCGATTCCTTCCTGGGTGTCAGGCCTGGGCGGGCGACCGGCTTTTGCGGAACGGCTGCTCGACGGCACCGGGTCCCGGCTTGCGGATGTGGAAGTCAGCCGCTACCGAACCCTGGTCGGCCACGCGGAGCACGTCGCCGCGGCGCTGCAGATGATGGCGCGCTGGGACCTGGAGTCCCTGGAGGCGGACCTGCCGCAGCTGACGCTGCCGGTGCACCTGGTGGCCTGCGAAAACGACCGCACGGTGCCGCCGGCGCAGTCGGCCGCCGTGTCACGGCTGGTACCCGACGGCACCCTGCACACCCTGCCGGGCCTGGGACACCTGGGCCACGAGGAACATCCCGAAGGCTTCGCGACCCTGGTACGCGACATCGCCGGAGAACTGGCCATATACGATTAGTCCTGGCTGCGTCCCTGTTCAGCAGCCGCTGGCGGTGCTATTCTGTTCCATAGATTTGACACTTTAAGGTGTCCAGCACTGTGAACAGTCCTGAACTCGCCGTCCGCGATGCGGTAGAGCACGCCCTCAAACCCCATGCCGTGGTGATCGGCAGCGGCCTGGGCGGCCTGGCCTCTGCGATTCGACTGGGCGCTCGCGGCTACCGGGTGACCGTCCTGGAAAAACTCGCCCAGCCAGGCGGTCGCGCCCGGGTCCATCACCAGGACGGCTTCACCTTCGATGCCGGCCCCACGATCATCACTGCACCGTTCCTGCTGGATGAACTCTGGCAGGTGGCCGGGCGCCGCTTCAGCGATGATGTCGAGCTGGCGCTGATGAACCCCTTCTACCGCATCCGTTTCGATGACGGCGGCGTGTTCGACTACAGCGGTGACGCGGAATCGAATCGCCGCCAGATCGCCGAGCTCAGTCCCGAGGACGTCGACGGCTACGAGCGCTTCATGCTGGCGGCCGCCGAGAACTACAAGGTGGGCTTCGAGCAACTGGTCGACCGGCCGTTCAGTCGCCTCATGGACATGATCAAAGTGGTCCCGGACATGTTGCGGCTGCGCGCCGACCGCCCGGTGCACCAGATGGTGTCCCGCTACATCAAGAACGAAAAGCTGCGCCAGGTGCTGAGCTTCCACCCGCTGCTGATCGGCGGCAATCCCTACGCGGCCAGCAGCGTCTACACCCTGATCTCCCACCTGGAGCGAGACAGCGGCGTCTACTCCGCCATGGGTGGAACCGGCGCTCTCGTAAACGGCATGGTGAAGCTGGTACAGGACCAGGGCAACGAGCTCATCTTCAATGCCGAGGTGAAAGAAATTCTCTTGCGCGAGGGCAAGGCAAGCGGCGTGGCCCTGCGCAACGGCGAGCAGCTGGAGGCCGACGTGGTCATCTGCAACGGCGACGTCGCCTGGACCTACCGCAACCTGCTGCCGGGCCTGAAGCGTCGCCGCTGGCCCAACTGGCGGCTGGACCGCGCGAAGTATTCCAACGGCCTGTTCGTCTGGTACTTCGGCTGCGACCGGCGCTACGAAGACGTGCCGCACCACTCCATCCTGCTGGGACCGCGCTACAAGGGGCTGCTGGACGACATCTTTCACAACAAGCGGCTGGCGGAAGATTTCAGCCTCTACCTGCACCGTCCCACCGCCACCGATCCCTCGCTGGCACCGGACGGTTGCGACTGTTTCTATGTGCTGGCGCCCGTGCCCAACCTCGAAGCGGATGTGGACTGGCACCGGCAGGCAGAGCCCTTCCGGCAGGCTGTGGCGCGCTACCTGTCCGACACGGTCCTGCCGGACCTGGAGGCCCACGTCATCAGCTCAAAACTGGTCACGCCCCTGGATTTCCAGAACGACCTGCTGTCCTATCGCGGGGCCGGCTTCGGCATGGAGCCGCGGCTGACCCAGAGCGCCTGGTTCCGGCCCCACAACCTCAGCGAGGAGGTGGGGAACCTGTATTTCGTTGGCGCGGGCACCCATCCCGGCGCCGGTGTGCCCGGCGTTATTTCCTCCGCCAAGGTTGTCGAGCAACTCGTGCCCCATGCCAACGCCCTTGCCTAGACCAAGGCTGGATACCAGCCGCACGGACCAGCAGGCCTGTCGGCAGCTGCTCAGCCATGGCTCCCGCTCTTTTTACGCCGCATCGCTGCTACTGCCCCAACCCTATCGCGACGGTGCGGTCACCCTGTACGCGTTCTGCCGGGTCGCCGACGACGCCATCGACCTGAGCGAGCATCCCGACTCCGCTCTGCAGGAGTTGCGCGAACGACTCAATGGCATCTACCTGAACTGTCCCTGGGACCATCCGGCGGACCGCCGCATGGTATCCGTGGTGCGTCAATTCGGGATTCCCCGCGCCCTGCTGGAGGCATTGCTGGAAGGCTTTGCCTGGGACTGCGCGTCGCGCCGCTACCCCGACATCGGTGCGGTACGCGCCTACGGCGCCCGGGTCGCGGGCACCGTCGGCGTGATGATGGCGCTGCTGATGGGTCAGCGCGAAACACGGGTGCTGGCGAGGGCAGCCGACCTCGGCGTTGCCATGCAGCTGACCAATATCGCCCGCGACGTCGGCGAGGATGCCGCCAACGGCAGAATCTACCTGCCGCTGGACTGGCTTCAGGAGGCCGGCATCGACCCGGAGGCCTGGCTCGCCTCACCCTGCCAGAGCGAGCGGCTTGGCCAGGTCATCGAAAGACTGCTAGTGGAAGCGGACGCTCTCTATGCCCGCGGCGAGGCCGGCATCAAATCCCTGCCCTCCACCTGCCAGCCCTGTGTCATGACAGCGCGACTGCTGTACGGGGAAATCGGCGAAGAAGTCCGGCGCAGGGGGCACGACTCCGTGAGTCAGCGCGCCGTCGTGTCGCCGAGACGCAAATTCCGGATGATTGCAGGGCTGCTGGGCCGCCTCGGCCGGCTCGATTCCGGCCTGCTGCCGATGGACCCCCTACCGGAAACCCGGTTCCTGATGGAAGCCGTCGCCAGTGCACCGCTGCCCGCTATTGTGGACGACGAGCAGACCGGCAAGGTCGAATGGATGCTGGATGCGATCGAGGAACTGCAGCGCCGGGACCGGATATCCCAGCAGCGTCGTGCCGTACCGGCCTGCCCGCTGGTCGTCAGCGAGGTCCCCGCGGAAAACGCGGCATCCTGAAGGGCAGCAGGAACTGTACCCAACCCCGGCGGAATCGGTCCAGGTCCAGGCTTTCATGCATGGCGAGCCAATCACCGCCCTCCCCTGAGGTCTGCAGCAGGGAGCGCGAGTAAAAGGGCGTGTCTTCAAACGTGCGCTGCACGGCCAGCGTGTCTCCTGCCTGAACACGGCCATCACGGCGCATCCGCCAGATAGTAGTGGACGGCAATTTCCGGCTTTCACCGGCGTCCAGCTCTTCAACGCCTCCGGGGGTAAAACCCAGGCTGAGCAGCGCGGGATCGCCGCGGCGCGGCCAGGCCTCGTAGCGCACCACGGTGCGTCCGACGGGGTCGACGCCTCGGGACCAGTGCCAATAGGAAAACCCGTCTTCCAGGGGCTCCTCGCCCCAGTTGGCATCGGCATAGGCCTCGCCGCTCCAGCCCAGGTTCGGATGATCGAACTCCACTTCAACGCGCGCCCTCGGCGCAAACGGCCACCAGTGATGGCGCGCATCCGGGTCCAGGTCGAACTGGCGCGGCTGCGCCTGCTGCAGCTGGACCCGAACCTGTCCCACCAGGCGCCGGGGCCAGGGGACAGTGATTTCGCAAATATCCACAACCAGGCGATCGCCCTCGAACCGCAGCGCGCTGGGGCCAACGCGCATGCTTGACGCATCGCGCGAGAGATCGCCGCTGCCGCGTTCGGTCAGGGCCCAGTGCTTGCTGCCGGGGCCATACAGGATCGCATTGAGGGAACAGTAATTTTCCGGGTCTGTCGCACCGCGGGCCCGGGCCTTGAAATAATAGGGAGAGAAGACACTGCCGACAAAAGCAATCAGTGTCAGGCCGTAGCGGCCATCATCACTCAGTGCGTCGACATACCACCAGCGGTAGCCGCCGTCCACGACCGGCGCGTCGAACGCTGGTCGGCCAGCAGGCAATCCGCCGCCTGCATCCCCGACAGGGTCACCATCGGCACGCCCGCCCCCGGGTGCACTCCGCCCCCCGCCAGGTAGAGCCCCGGCAACCGGGTTCTCGCCCCCGGCCGCTTGAAGGCCGCCTGCCAGCCGTGAGTCGCCTGCCCGTAGATCGCTCCCCCGCTGCCGGGAAAGCGCGCCGCGAAGTCCGTCGGCGTTCGCACCACCGGGCAATCCATCGGCGTCAGCAACAAGCCGCAGGCCTTCAGCCTGGCGAGTGTCTGGTCCTGGCATTTCGCGATCTCCTCAGGTGAAAAACGATGCTGGTCCCCGATCGGCGGCGCGTTGACCAGGCAGAAGACCCGCTCGGGTCCGGGCGCCCCACTCGCGCCTTCGCGCCGGTCCTGGGCGCAGAGATACACCGTGGGCTCGTCAGGCAGCAGGGACTGCGAAAACAGCCGGTCGAATTCACGGCGGTAATCGCTGGAAAAGAATACGTTGTGGTAGGCGAGCGGAAAGCCGCTGGCCTCCGCCGCCATGGACCACGTAACTGCGGACAGGGAGCGCTGTCGCATGTGTCCGGGCACGGCCCGCTTTGCCGTGTCACCCAGCAGGCCGTCGCGCAGGGCGCCGAGGTCTGCGGTGCAGACCGCCGCCTCGCACTCCAGTGCAGTGCCCCCGCTGGTCCGCAGGCGCAGGGAGCCGTCCCCGTCCCGCTCGATGTCCTCGACCCATTCGCCGTGCACAAAACGCGCCCCGCGCTGCCGCGCGGCGACACTGAGACCCGAGGCGAGACTCTGCATGCCGCCTTCCAACTGCCAGACACCCTCCTGTTCGAGGTGTGCAATCAACATCAGGGTGGCGGGCGCGGCCCAGGGTGAGGAGCCGCAATAGGTGGCATAACGACCGAACAGCTGTTGCAGGCGGGGGTCCCGGAAGTGTTTGCCCAGGGCGCGCCACATGCTGGTGAACGGCTTCAGGGCGAGCAGCCCGCGCACACCATGGGACCGGGCGCGCCAGCTCAGGCTGACGGGCGACGGTTTCGGCGCCCGCAGCATGTGCGGTTCCAGCAGGTCGTACATACGCCCCGCTTCGGCACAAAAAGCCCGGTAGGCTGCGGCCTCGCCGGGTCCGGCAAATTCCGCGATCGCCTCCGCAGACCGCTCGCGGTCTGCGTACAGATCCAGGTGGCCCCGCTCGTCCCAGGCGTGGCGGGCCAGAAGCTCAAGCGGCTTCGCGACGACAAAGTCTTCAAGGCGCAAATCGACGCCCGCGAGCAGTTCCTCGAACACGCTGCGCATGGTGAACACCGTGGGGCCCGAATCCACCGGGCCGGCGCTGGTGTTGACCTGGCGCATCTTGCCGCCGCTGGTGTCGCCGCCCTCGATCACCACGACCTCCCGGCCGGCGGCCAGGAGCCGCAGGGTCGCGGCCAGTCCCGCGATACCGGCGCCGATGACTGCCACGGGGCGGTCCGCCATCTACTGTCCTCCGCCTTGAAGAGTGATTTGTCAGGCTGACTTGCATTGTAGCAATGTCTAGCTTAACTTACACTTTAAGTTGTTCAGCTAAATTGACACTAACCAGGGCGTGCGCCTCGCGCACCGAGGGTGGGGATATGAGCAAGAACGAAGCACTGCCGGAGCTGGAACGCGGGCTGACGAGCATTATTGACCGCGCAGGCGACCAGGACTGCCCACCCATCCTCGCCGTGGCACTGCGGCACGCGGTCTTTCCCGGCGGCGCCCGGGTGCGACCGAAGCTCTGCCTGGCGGTGGCGTCCGCCAACCGCTGTACGGAACCCGCCCTGGCCATGCAGGCGGCCTGTGCCATCGAACTGCTGCACTGCGCCTCCCTGGTCCACGACGACCTCCCCTGCTTTGACGACGCGGATACCCGCCGCGGTAAACCATCCGTGCACCGCGCCTACGGTGAACCCATTGCCGTACTGGCCGGGGACGCGCTGATCGTATCCGCCTTTGAAGCGGTCGGCACGCTGGAGGCCCGGGGTGATCTCTGTGCGCGCATGCCACAGGTCATCGGCATCCTGGCCCGGGGAACCGGCGCACCGCTGGGCATCTGTGCGGGGCAGGCCTGGGAAAGCGAAGCGAAGGTCGACGTATCCCGCTATCACCAGGCCAAGACCGGCGCCCTGTTCGTGGCTGCCACCACCGCCGGCGCAGCGGCGGCGGGTGTGGACACCCGGCCCTGGGCCATCCTGGGCAACAGCATCGGCGAAGCCTACCAGGTTGCCGACGACATCCAGGACACCATGTCCAACGCCGAGGAGCTCGGCAAACCCTGCGGCCAGGACGAAAGCCTGTGCCGCCCCAATGCAGTGGCGGAGCTCGGCCTGCAGGGTGCCGCGAGGCGGCTCAAGGATCTCATCGAGGCGGGACTGGATTCGGTGCCGGACTGCGCCGGCCGCGATCAGCTGGTCAACCTGGTGCGCGCCCAGGCGGAGGGTTTCGTACCCAGGAGCCTGGCCAGGGCAGCCGCCTAGTGTCCGCAGGCAGCCGGGCGGAACCCAGCTTGCCCGGCAACCGGTCACCGGCGTCACTTCTCGACCGATTGCTGGAGCTGCGTCACCGGTTTATCGCCAATCCGAACTTCCAACGCTGGTCCTCGCGCTTTCCCCTGACCCGCGGTATCGCGCAGCGCAAGGCCAACCAGCTGTTCAATATCGCCACCGGTTTCGTCAATTACCAGGTGTTTGCCGCCTGCGTATCGCTGGACCTGTTCGAACGCCTGCGCGAAGGCCCGCGCGATTGTGTAGAACTGGCGCGGGAATGCGGCCTGCCGACGGAGGGCATGCTGCGACTGCTGCTCGCCGCCAGCGCGCTGGAACTGCTGACCGATCGCGGCGACCAGCGCTTTGGCCTCGGCGACCTTGGCGCAGCGGTGCTGGGCAATCCCGGCGCCGCCGCCATGGCGTTGCATCATCGCCACCTCTATCGCGACCTGGCGGACCCCCTGGCCCTGCTGCGCCGGGAATCCAGCACTGAACTCGCGAAATTCTGGCCCTATGCCACGGGCACCGAGGGCGGCGCCGCGGAATACAGCGAACTCATGGCGACCTCACAGTCGCTGGTGGCGGTCGACATCCTCGATGCCTACCCCATGCAGGGACACCGGCAACTCCGGGACATCGCCGGCGGCAGCGGCAGCTTTGCCTGCTCCGCCCTGGCGCGCTGGCCCGAGCTGAAGGCCAGCGTACTGGATCTGCCGGAGGTGGCCGAGCTGGCGCAGCAGCGCTTCGCCGAACAGGGCATCGGGGAGCGGGCATCAGCGACCAGCGGGGACATGTTTACCGACCCGCTCGCCGGGGCCCGCGATGCCGACCTCATCTCCCTGGTGCGCGTGGTCCACGACCACGATGACGAGGACGTCATGCGCCTGTTCAGGTCACTGCGCGAGTCCATGGCCCCGGGGGCAAGCCTGTTGATCGCGGAGCCAATGGCAGAGACGCCGGGTGCGGAGTCAATGGGGCACGCCTACTTCGGCTTTTACCTGCTGGCCATGGGCAGCGGCCGCCCGAGAACCGCCGGAGAACTGACAAGAATGCTGAAAGATGCCGGATTCAGCCGCTGCCGGGAGCTGAAAACCGCGCGCCCCCTGATGGTGCGCGTACTGGTGGCAGAACCCTGACAGGATTTCATGACGATTCGAGTGTATATCTAATTTGACAGATAAACATGTAAAGCATAAATTACACATTATCGGAATGGGCCTCGCCTCAAGTGCGCGGGGTATTGCCATTCCAGGGAGATGCTGTGGCTACCACCCGTAAAGCCTCGGCTGTTGTCTTTGAGCAGCCGGGCAATATGACACTCCGCGACGTCCATCTGGCGGCGCCGGCAGCCGGCGACTGCGTGGTCGATATCGAGTGGAGCGGCATCAGCACCGGCACCGAGCGCCTGCTCTGGCAGGGACGCATGCCTCCCTTCCCCGGTCTCTCTTACCCCCTCGTACCCGGATATGAATCCGTCGGCCGCGTGCGCGACTGCCTTGAAGGCTCCAGCCTCGAGGTCGGCCAGCGTGTATTCGTTCCCGGCTCCCGCGGCTTCGAAGACGTCGCCGGGCTGTTCGGTGGCGCCAGCTCACAGCTGGTCGTGCCGGCGGAACGCGTGATAGCACTGGGCGATGATCTGGGCGAGGAAGCCACCCTGCTGGCCCTGGCCGGCACCGCCTACCATGCCGCACAGCGCGGCAATAGCCTGCCCCAGTTGATCGTCGGTCACGGCGTACTCGGACGCCTCATTGCCAGGGTAGTGACGGCGCTAGGTGGCGACGACCTGGTGGTCTGGGAGCGCAACCCGGCCCGGCGCGCTAGCGCAGACGGCTATTCAGTTGTCGACCCGGATGACGATCCACGCCGAGACTACACACTGATTTGCGATGTCAGCGGTGACGGCGCCCTGCTCGACAGCCTCATTACCCGGCTCGCGCCCGGCGGCCATATCGTGCTGGCGGGCTTCTACGACCAGCCCCTGAGTTTCCAATTCCCGCAGGCGTTTATCCGCGAAATCAGCATGAGCGTCGCCGCGGAATGGCAGCCCCAGGACCTGATCGCGGTGCTGGAACTGGTCCAGGACAACCGCCTCTCACTGGACGGACTGATCACACACCGGGCGCAGCCGGACAATGCCGACAGCGCCTACCAAACCGCATTCGAATCGGCGGACTGCCTGAAGATGATTCTCGACTGGAGACAGAACTGATGGGAACGCCCCCGGTAAACGAGTTTGTGCCTGGACACGAAGACGCGACGATCGCCAGTTCCAACGGGCCGGCACCGAAGACACAGATCATCGCCATCTACGGCAAGGGCGGCATCGGCAAGAGCTTCACGCTTGCCAATCTCTCCTACATGATGGCCCAGCAGGGCAAGAAGGTACTGCTGATCGGCTGCGATCCGAAAAGTGACACCACCTCGCTGCTCTTCGGCGGCAAGGCCTGCCCCACCATCATCCAGACGGCTTCGGCGAAGAAGGAAGCCGGCGAGCAGGTCAGCATCGGCGACGTCTGCTTCAAGCGCGACGGCGTCTACGCGATGGAGCTCGGTGGCCCGGAAGTGGGTCGCGGCTGCGGCGGCCGCGGCATCATCCACGGCTTCGAGACCCTGGAAAAGCTCGGCTTTCACGACTGGGATTTCGACTACGTGCTGCTGGACTTCCTGGGCGACGTGGTCTGCGGCGGCTTCGGCCTGCCGATCGCCCGCGACATGTGCCAGAAGGTGATCGTGGTGGCGTCGAACGACCTGCAGTCCCTCTACGTGGCCAACAACGTCTGTTCCGCCGTCGAATACTTCCGCCGCCTCGGGGGCAATGTCGGCGTGGCCGGCATGGTCACCAACAAGGACGACGGCACCGGCGAGGCCCAGGCCTTCTGCAAGGCGGTGGGCATCCCCGAACTGGCGGCCATCCCCGCCAACGACCAGATCCGCCGCAAAAGCGCCAACTACGAAATCATCGGCTATCCCGACGGTGAATGGGGACCGCTGTTCAGCGAACTGGCCACCAACGTCGCGGAGGCACCGCCGCACCAGCCTGCCCCGCTGAGCCAGGACGGACTGCTCGACCTGTTCAACGGCGAGGAGGTCGGACGCGACGTGGTGCTGCAACCCGCCACGCTGGAAGACATGTGCGGCGCCAACACCCTGGCGAAGGAATCCCTCGAGGTCATTTATGACACCGTATGACGACCCCCCCGGCGAGCGCATACCGGTCACCGAGGTGAGCGGCAACGCCAGCGGCTGTCACAACGGCAAGGAGAAGCTGGCGGCAGAAGCGGTCGACTCCGGTAAAAAGGCGGTCCTTGAAAAGTATGCCGAGGACTACCCCATTGGGCCCCACGACCAGCCCCAGAGCATGTGTCCCGCTTTCGGCTCCCTGCGCGTGGGCCTGCGCATGCGGCGCACCGCCACCGTGTTGAGCGGTTCTGCCTGCTGCGTTTACGGACTCACCTTTACCTCTCACTTTTACGGTGCGCGGCGCACCGTGGGCTATGTGCCCTTCGATTCAGAAACGCTGGTCACCGGCAAGCTGTTCGAGGATATCAGGGAGGCCGTGGAAAAACTCTGCGACCCCGCCCAGAACGACGCCGTCGTGATCATCAACCTCTGCGTGCCCACCGCTTCCGGTGTGCCGCTGGACCTGCTACCGGACACCATCAACGGCGTGCGGGTCATCGGCATCGACGTGCCGGGATTCGGCGTGCCCACCCATGCAGAGGCCAAGGATATCCTCGCCGGCGCCATGCTGCGCTACGCGCGCACCGAGGCCGAAAGCGGTCCGGTCGCGGAGCCCACCGGGGGCCGTAGTGAACTGCCCTCGGTCGCCCTGGTCGGCGAAATGTTTCCGGTGGATGCGGTTAGCATAGGTCGGTTGCTCGAACCCCTCGGAATAGCAGCCGGTCCGAGTGTGCCAACCCGCGAGTGGCGGGAGCTTTATGCGGCGTTGGACTGCGCCGTTGCTGCCATGATCCACCCTTTTTACACCGACTGTCACCGCCAGTTCGCCGCCGCCGGACGACCGGCCGTGGGTTCTGCACCGGTCGGCTTCAGCGGCACCGAGGCCTGGCTGGAATCGGTGGCCAGGACACTTGGACTGGAAGACAGCAAACTCAGTGCCGCCCGCGACGCGGCGCTACCGGCTATTCAGGGCGCCCTCGCCGGCAGCCCCATCGACGGCAGGATCACCCTGTCAGGCTACGAGGGTTCGGAACTGCTGGTCGCAAGACTGCTGGTGGAGTGCGGCGCCGACGTGCGCTACGTGGGCAGCGCCTGCCCGAAAACACGCTGGTCCGCTGCAGACCGGGAGTGGCTCGAGGATCGCGGCGTACAGGTCGTATTCCGGGCCTCACTGGAACAGGACCTGGCGGCCATGGAGGAATACCAGCCCGACCTCGCCATCGGCACCACACCGGTGGTGCAGGCGGCCAAGGAGAAGGCCATCCCCTCCCTGTACTTCACCAACCTGATTTCGGCGCGCCCACTGATGGGGCCCGCCGGGCCGGGCTCACTGGCCCAGGTCATCAATGCGGCGCTGGCCAACCGCGAGCGCTTCGCGGCGATGGAATCGTTCTTCGCCGGGGTGGGCGAAGGCGAGAACAGCGGAATCTACACGGGGGTAAACGGCTGATGCTGGTGCTGGACCACGATCGCGCGGGAGGCTACTGGGGCTCCGTCTACGTGTTTACGGCGGTCAAGGGGCTGCAGGTGATCATCGACGGACCCGTGGGCTGCGAAAACCTGCCGGTCACCTCGGTGCTGCACTACACCGACGCCCTGCCCCCACACGAACTGCCCATTGTAGTCACCGGCCTCGCTGAGGAAGAGCTGGGCCAGCACGGCACCGAGGGTGCCTTGCGGCGCGCGCACCAGACCCTGGACCCGGACAAGCCCAGCGTGGTGGTGACCGGCTCCATCGCCGAGATGATTGGCGGCGGCGTCACGCCGGAGGGCACCGGTATCGAGCGCTTTCTCCCCCGCACCATCGACGAGGACCAATGGCAGAGCGCCGACCGGGCGATGAACTGGCTGTGGAGCCGCTTCGGCCCGAAAAAGCCCAAGGCCCGCAAGCGCAAGGAAGGCGAAAAGCCGCGGGTCAACATCATCGGCCCCATCTACGGCTACTTCAACACCTGGTCGGACCTGGCGGAGATACGCCGCCTGATCGAAGGCATCGGCGCAGAGATCAACCTGGTATTCCCGCTGGGCTGTGACATCAAGGACATTCCCAAACTGGCAGACGCGGACGTCAACGTCTGCATGTACCGCGAGTTCGGCCGGCTGCTGTGCGAGGATCTCGACCGCCCCTACCTGCAGGCACCGATCGGCCTGCACAGCACCACCGCCTTCCTGGAAAAACTGGGCGAGATGCTGGAGCTTGACCCGCAGCCTTTCATCGAGCGCGAGAAGCACACCACCATCAAGCCGATCTGGGACCTGTGGCGCTCGGTTACCCAGGACTTCTTCGGCACTGCCAGCTTCGGCATCGTCGCCAACGAAACCTACACCCGCGGAGTCCGCTACTTCCTCGAGGAAGAGCTGGGACTGCCGTGCAAGTTTGCTGTGGGCCGCAGCGCCGGCGTCAAACCGGACAACGCCGAGGTGCGCAGGCTGGTCCATGAGGAAACACCGCTGGTGCTGTTCGGCAGCTACAACGAACGCATGTACCTGGCCGAGGCTGGGGCCCAGGCCATATATCTGCCGGCCTCCTACCCGGGGACGCTGATCAGGCGCCACACCGGCACGCCGTACATGGGTTATGCAGGCGCCTGCTACCTCGTGCAGGAGGTCTGCAACGGGCTGTTCGACGCGCTGTTCAACATCCTCCCCCTGGGGACGGAGCTGGACAAGGCCGTCGCGACACCTTCAAGGCTCAGCATCGACTGGGCCAGCGATGCGCAGGCCGCGCTGGACGAGTTGGTCAATGCGCAGCCGGTACTGGTACGAATTTCCGCCGCCAAGCGGCTGCGTGACGCTGCCGAGAGCAGCGCACGGGGCAGCGGCGCGGAACAGGTCACCGTGTCACACCTGGAACAGGCACAAGACGCGGTGACCGCGGGATACGCATAAGAAAATTATGGAGGTCGGGGAATGAACAACGGCAAACCTCACGTGATGCATACCGCACACGGAAAGCGAGAGACCACGCAGTACCGCTTGTTACTGGCTGTCACCATGCTGCTGTTCCTGCCGATTGCGGCGGCGAGCAGATTGCTGCCGAGATCATGGCGGCCGCTGGCTGCTTTCTCCGATGAGAGCGAGGGTATCTATGTCGAGGCGCGCCGCGCCGCCGCCATCGTTATCCCCTGCGTGTTTATGGGCTAGGTCAAACCTGAGGGGACATCGCTATGACGATGCTGAGTTTTGAGAAGAAGTATCGAGTCAGGGGCGGCACGCTACTGGGCGGCGACCTGTTCGACTTCTGGATAGGGCCGTTCTACGTCGGTTTCTTCGGTGTAACGACCATATTCTTCGCGGTGCTGGGCACGGCACTGATCCTATACGGAGCCTCCCAGGGGCCGACCTGGAACATCTGGCAGATCAATATCGCGCCGCCAGACCTGAAATACGGCCTGGGCCTGGCGCCGCTGATGGAAGGCGGGCTGTGGCAGATCATCACGATCTGCGCCATCGGGGCATTTTCATCCTGGGCCCTGAGAGAGGTGGAGATCTCACGGAAACTGGGTATGGGCCTGCATGTACCTTTCGCGTTCGCCGTGGCGATCTTCGCCTACGTCACCCTGGTGGTATTCCGCCCGCTGCTGCTGGGCGCCTGGGGACACGGTTTCCCCTACGGCATCCTCAGCCACCTCGACTGGGTGTCGAACGTCGGCTACCAGTACCTGCACTTCCACTACAACCCGGCACACATGCTGGCGATCACCTTCTTCTTCACCACGACGCTGGCCCTGTCCATGCACGGCTCGCTGATCCTGGCGGTCACCAATCCCGCCAAGGGGGAGCCGGTGAAAACAGCGGAGCACGAAAACACGTTCTTCCGGGATGACATTGGCTACTCCATCGGCGCCCTGGGCATTCACCGCCTGGGCCTGTTCCTGGCACTGTCCGCCGGCTTCTGGAGCGCCGTCTGCATCATCATCAGCGGTCCATTCTGGACCAAGGGCTGGCCGGAGTGGTGGACCTGGTGGCTCGAACTGCCGATCTGGCCTTCATAAGGGGATAGCGACATGGAATACCAGAACATATTCACGCGCGTCCAGGTCAACGCCCCCATCTATCCCGGTGTGCCGATCGGCGACGAGGAGATGTGGCGCACCGGCAAGGGCTTCGAGAATTACTGGGCCGGGAAGTTCGGCGATGCCCAGATCGGCCCGATCTACCTGGGCCCCACCGGGGTAATGTCCCTCATCTGCGGCTTTATCGCCATCGAGATCATCGGCCTGAACATGTGGGCTTCAGTGAACTGGGACCCGGTCCAGTTCGTTCGCCAGTTGTTCTGGCTGGCCCTGGAACCGCCGCCCGCCAAGTACGGGCTCGGCATACCGCCTCTCAATGACGGTGGCTGGTGGTTGATGGCGGGCTTCTTCCTGACGGCGGCGATCCTGCTGTGGCTGGTGCGCACCTACAACCGCAACAAGGCGCTGGGCATGGGCCAACACATGACCTGGGCCTTCGCCGCGGCGATCTGGCTGTACCTGGTGCTGGGCTTCATCCGCCCCATCTGCATGGGCAGCTGGAGTGAGGCGGTGCCCTTCGGCATATTCCCGCACCTGGACTGGACCGCGGCATTCTCGCTGCGCTACGGCAACCTGTTCTACAACCCGTTCCACATGCTGTCGATCGCGTTCCTGTACGGCTCCACCCTGCTGTTTGCGATGCACGGCGCCACCATCCTGGCAGTCAGCCGCTTCGGCGGCGACCGGGAGATCGACCAGATCACCGACCGCGGTACCGCCTCGGAGCGCGCCGCCCTGTTCTGGCGCTGGACCATGGGCTTCAACGCCTCCATGGAATCCATTCACCGCTGGGCCTGGTGGTTCGCAGTCCTCACCGTGATCACCGGCGGCATCGGCATCCTCCTCACGGGCACCGTCGTCGACAACTGGTACCTGTGGGCGGTCAAGCACGGTGTTGCACCGGCCTACCCACCGCTGGAGGCAGTGCCACCCACGGATCCCGCACTGATGACAGGAGCAGGCCAATGAAAACCGTACTTCAGGTTGCAGTGTCCACCCTGGCGGGTCTGCTGGTACTGAGTGGGTGCGAGCTCTCCTCGAAGACCGAGGTGCAGCGCGGCTATCGCGGCACCGGCATGGAGCTGGTCATCAATGAGAATGAACTCAACGAGAAGCTGCTGGCCAACCAGCCGCCTGAGCCGGCGCCGCCGGTGCCGGCGGTGGGACCCAAGGCCGGGGACATCTACCAGAACGTGCAGGTGCTGGGTGACCTCAGCATCGGTGAGTTCACCCGCCTGATGGCGGCGATCACCGAATGGGTATCCCCCGAGCAGGGCTGCAACTACTGCCACAACCCGCAGAATCTTGCGGACGACAGCATGTACCAGAAGAAAGTCGCGCGGGCGATGATCGCCATGACCCAGCGCACCAACGAGGCCTGGCAATCCCATGTCGGCAATGTCGGCGTCACCTGCTACACCTGCCACCGCGGCAACAATATCCCGCAGAACGTTTGGGCGGCGGACCCAGGACCTGCCCGCGCCACCGGGGCAGTCGGCCAGACGCCGCAGAACTACGCCTCACCCTCGGTCGCCTACTCGTCCCTGCCCTATGACCCCTTCACCCCGATGCTGCTGGGAGAGCGTGACATCGGCGGTGTCCAAGCGGATACCGCCCTGCCCCAGGGTCACCCCACGGATTTGCGGGACGCGGAGTGGACCTATGCGCTGATGATGCACTTCTCCGACAGCCTGGGGGTCAACTGCACCTACTGCCACAACAGCCGGGCCTTCAACCAGTGGGACCAGGCCTCGCCGGCCAAGGTCACCGCCTGGCACGGCATCCGCATGGTTCGCGAGCTCAACAGTGACTGGATCGAACCGACCACGCCGTGGCTGCCGGAGCATCGCAAGGGCCCGCAGGGAGACGCGCTCAAGGTGTACTGCGCGACCTGCCACCAGGGCGCCTACAAGCCCCTGTACGGCGCGGAAATGTTGAAGCACTACCCGAACCTTTCAGAGCTCAGCGACGCCGCTGAGGCACTGAAGCTGTTCGAAGACTGAATGATCGGTGCGGCCTGCGTCGCACCGCGAGCTTTGGCGGGGCCGCTCGTCGGTTTCGCCAGGGATTGCGAACGACTCGCTTGTCGATAAGTTCGCAGGGTGGTCAGCCCTATCCCCCGGGAAAAGGCTGGCTGTTGTTGTAGCACATGGGAGGAATATCCATGAGTGAAGGAAGCTCTGCGTCAGGGCTGTCTAGTGATGAGGCCAAGGAGTTCCACGGCGCTTTCATGTCAGGATTCCTGGGTTTCACCGCGATTGCGGTGGTCGCCCACATCCTGGTCTTCATGTGGAAGCCCTGGTTCTAAGTGAACCTGGCATCTCACTTACACGGTCAATGACCAAGGAGATACTTTATGTACAAAATGTGGATGCTTTTTGATCCTCGTAGAATCCTGGTCGCCATGGCTGCTTTCCTGTTCACACTGGCTCTGCTGATTCACTTTATCCTGCTCAGCAGCCCTCACTACCACTGGCTTTCGGGTCCGGGCGGTGAGACTGCGATGGTATCGCAGGGTATGGAGCCAGTGCCGAGCGAGCGAAGTTAGCCTCAGCGCCAGGACATTCGGGTCCCTCGGGACCTGGTATTTGATGAGCCCGCAGTGGTACCGCGGGCTGCTTTTCTATTCCGCAGGGTGAGAGCAAATCGCCCCGCAGCCTAAAAAAACAGGGAGCCAGCGCCCATGAATACTGCTGTACAGAACCTGCAACGGCATCGCGACAGCTTCCGCTATGAGACGGTGTCCTTCGCGGACGAAGCGCTTATCCTGGTCGACGAAGAGGACTGCGTCACCGGGTATGACAGCAAGCACAACGCCCACCTCGGTGAGGGCAAGTTGCACCGTGCTTTCTCCGTGTTTCTCTTTGACGGGCCAGACTGGGTGCTGCTGCAGCGACGATCCGAGTCCAAGCCGCTGTGGCCGGGCTTCTGGGCGAACAGCTGCTGCAGCCATCCTCGGCGCGGTGAATCCAGCGACGAGGCCGCACAGCGGCGCCTCGGCGACGAACTGGGTGCCCACTCCAAGCTGGAGCGCCTCTACAGCTTCCGCTATCGCGCCCGCTACCTTGACCTGGGCACGGAACACGAACTGTGCGCGGTATACGTCGGGCACTACGACCGCGACCAGGCCCTGCATGTCAATCGCGAGGAGATCAGCGAGTATGGCTGGTTCTCACGCAATGAAATCGACCGCGCCATTGCCGGCGCCGAGAAGGACTTCGCTCCCTGGTTCCTGCTGGAGTGGGAACAACTGAAGCAGCACCGCGGTGCGCTGGAGCAACTCGCTGCCGGAAAGCGACGCGCGGCGTCCTGACGGCACCCACCACTTCACCCACAATAGAAAACGGCGCCTCCCGGCGCCGTTTTTGCGTTTCTCGCTGTCGTGCTGAACTGCTACCAGCCGCTAACCCAGCGATGGCGGCGCAGGCCGTGATTCCAGTAATGATGCAAGACGTAGCGGCCCTCGTCTGTCACGTACATATTGCCGGACTCCATGCGCAGCACGCCCTGGGCCTCCAGCTCCCTCGCATCGCTCTCGTGGAACTGCGAAGGCGTGGCATCCGCGTAATCACTCAGCTCCATATTACAGAGCAGGCCGCTGACGGCGCTCCGCTGCCGATGCGCTTCCTCGCCCAGCCGCACACCGCCGCGGACTGGCAGCTGATCGGCCTCGATGGCGGCTGACCAGTCCTCGGTGGCCAGGTGATTCTGCACGCATACGTTGCCCACTTCACTGATCGCGCTGGCGCCAAATCCCAGTAGATTGGGACTGCCGTGCGAGTTGTAGCCCATCCAGTTGTGATGCAGACGCTGCTGCTCCTGGGCCAACGCCAGGTCATCGGTTTCCAGTGCGAAACTGTCCAGTCCAATCCAGGTATAGCCTGCGGCTTCCATCTCATCGACCACGGCATTGAACATGATCAGCCGATCCGCCAGGGACGGCAAATCGGGAGAGGCGATCGCTCGATGGTGGTCGAACACTTCCGGCTTGCGAGAGAACGCACTGCAAACCAGGCGATCGGGAGACAGATCCAGCAGGTCCTTGATGGACCGGCGAACACTCCCGACCGTTTGCTGCGGCAGGCCATAGACAAAGTCCATGGACAAGGTGGCGAAGCCCGCATCCCGGGCATTGGTGAACACATCTTCCAGTACACTGAAGGAATCGGAGCGACCGACGCTCTTCTGGACTGCCAGGTCCAGGTCCCGCACCTCGAATTTGATGCCCTTGAAGCCCAGCCCGCGCAGCAATTGGAGCTGGGATTGCGATGAACGCTTCGGTGCGGCTTCCAATGTGGCTTCCGTCGTCTCCTCAAGCCGGAAATAGCGCTCGATGACGTCCATCAACCGCAGCAGCTGAGGATCGGACAAATAGTTCGGTGTGCCGCCGCCCAGGTAGAGCTGAACAATGGGATGACCGTCGCCCACCTCTTCGGCCACCATTTCGAATTCGCGGTCGAGGTGATCGAGGTAGATATCAATATCCGCGGCATTATGGGAGACGGAGGTGATATGTTCGCAGCTCAGGCAGCGTGACGGGCAGAAAGGCAGGTGTACGTAGAGTGCAACGCCGTTTGACAGTGGCTGCGAGCGAGAGAGAAAACTTCGATACTCATGGGCGCCAATCTGCTCGCCGTCCTGGGCGTCCAGAACAGATGCAATATGGCTACCTTCAGAACCGCTGATCAATTGGGGAGACAAAACTCCGGTGGAACCGCGAGACCTGTTCCTGGATTTCTTATGACCGCGAATGCTCATGTATACCGCCCCCTGACCGGCGTCACCGGCTTTACTTGGCTGGCTTATACATTAGCCTTCAGACCGCGCCGCACCGCGCGGCTAGAGGTTAACTCGTAGACCAGTCGAACGAGCATTTGTTCTTGTTATATAACTTCGTAGCGTAGCTCTTACTACGTTTTACGTCAATCAAACTTCACATTCCGCGCCACTCATTTGCCTAGACACCGGGGTTTCCCAGCAGCCCCTCCTTCGGCACTGCGGCCTCCCGCCTGCTGCGGGGCATTGCCCACTGCCAGAGGCGCGAGTCCTCCACCGGCAGCACCAGGAACAGGTGCTCCAGCACTCCCAGCACCAGTATCATCCCCACGATTGTATAGGCCGTTATCTGGTGCGCGTCGGCGGCCACGGAGGCGCGGTAGATGAATACCGCGGCAAATCCGGCCCCGACGGTCACGGAGAATGGGAATAGCGGGTTGCAGCGGCGCTGGGCCATGTAGCTCACCAGGTACTGCTGAGTCCTTGGCAACCACTCTGCGTGAAAGTTCGAAACCCCCAGGAACAGATTCAGCTTGGCGCTCCAGCGCATCAGCCACAGGGCAGCACAGGTGAGCGCCGCGACCTGGTTGGGGTTACCCGCTGTCAGGAGTATGACCAGCAGCACCAGCGCCACCACCGACAGTTCGTGGTACAGGCTGGTCTTCAGGGCCAGCCCGAAGCGGGTCCAGCCGGTCGCATCCGGGGGACAGGCGCTATTGCTGGGGCCAGTCACAAAGCCCATCAGGTAGCCCATTTCCAACCAGCCCCAGATGACCAGGGCCTGGCCAAAAGCTGTCAGCGCCGCCAGCTGGGACGTGCTCCGGGACACTTCCGGCAGGTGCATCAACGTGTAGACCAGCAGGATGCTGGCCAGGAACATGGAACGGCGCTTGGCGGTTTCCGGCAGGTGATTCAAGTACAGAATCAGGCCGGTGCTGAACCACCAGCCAAACAGTGTCAGCAGTCCCGCCAACAGATACGCCATATCAGGTGACCCCGCCCGGCTTCATGTCAGGAACTCGCCAGGCTGGCGTCCAGCAAACGGGCAAAGACACCGGCATTGGTCGGTCCGAACGCATTGAGCACCATAAGCCGGCCGGTGGCCTCATCCTCCAGTGTCAGCGCTCCGTCGCTGTGCCGAGCCAGCAGGAAGGGGCGCTCATTACCCGCATCGAGCATGCGGCGCTCCCGGGTCATACTGCGCAACACTCCGCGAACGAAGCTGCCCTCGCCCGCCTCGAAGGTCTCCAGCAGCACCCGCTGATTGAGGTCATAGACATGAACAGCGCCTTCCGCACCGTCTTCGAAGCTGAGCTGTGCGCTGGCCACCACCTCAGACGGAGTCTCTGACCCCAGCTGTACTCCCGACCAGCGCGCGGCAGCGACGGACAGCAATGCCAAGGCCATCAGGCCAAACAGGACATGGGGGGCCAGGGATCTATTCACAGCGACGCACCAGCCGTCCTCAGGTCACCACCGGACGGGTGGAAACGAAGTGCCTGGGCCTCTGCGCGGGTTCTGCGGCGGCCTGGCGCACGTTGGGGCTCTCGCTGACCGCTTCTGCCAGCAGCGTCGCCGCCAGCCGGGGGTTGTGGACTGACCGCAGCATGGGCTTCACGCGCCCGTAGTGCCAGGGCCGGGCGTGTGGCCACAGCGCCATGTAGGAAATGCGCTCACCCTCGGCGAGGGTCAGGCAAATATCCCCCAGCTCGTCCCCGTACTGCGCCATATCCGCCGACTCGAGCTTCTCCAGCGGAATATTGATCATCATGGGTATCGCCACCCCAAAGCGCAGCACGATACGCCGGTTGGTCAGCGTGTAGATTGTGGAGCGGGCAAACGCCCAGGCCATGACCAGCAGTATCCCGAGCGCGCCGGCGCCGAGGGCCAGCGGCCACGTGGATGCCGCCAGAACTTCTTCGGGCGACGCGCCGGCCGAAAACTTTGCGCTCAGATACCAGGCGACCAGCAGGAAGAAGTAGAGCGCAATGGCGCGAACATGGAATACTCGCTTCGCCAGGGCGCCCCATTCCGGTACACCCTGCCACAGTATGTACTCGTCTTCAGGCAGCTCCTCC
Source organism: Halieaceae bacterium (assembly GCA_965601975.1). Lineage (GTDB taxonomy): Bacteria > Pseudomonadota > Gammaproteobacteria > Pseudomonadales > Halieaceae > JANQIO01. The sequence goes on along the minus strand of OZ271856.1, from coordinate 2,200,649 downwards.
GGCAGGCCCCGGATCGGTTCGTGCTCGTACTCGTTCACAGCAGCGGCTCCTTACGTTCCGGCACGGCATACAGCCAGCCGCCCCCGTAGTAGCCGGTAATCTTGTCCTCTTCCTGCAGCGTGACAAGGTCGGGATTGGCCAGCGTGGGCACATTGGCGAACTGCCCCGAGGTGATGGACTTGACCCGGACGCTGGCGTCCTTGCCGCTGACGCGCGTGAAGTTGATAGGTAGCAACACGCGGCGCGCGCTCGGTGCGGGCGCGCTCTCAAAACCGCCTCCGCCAAAGCTCGCCTGCTCTCCGGCGCCAACGCCACCACCCGCCACTTCGACTTCAAAGTAGCGAATTTGCGGCTCGGACTGGTCTACCCAGATGTCGACGACAGTACCGCCAACCTCACCGTCTATACCGTAGACCGGTTGGCCGCGGGGGTCTGGGTCCCGCTCTTCCACCTCCCAGTCCGGCAGCAGGCGCAGCGGCTGGATCTTCGGTGCGCCCTCGTGGGTCAGGTCCGGCACTTCCGGACGGATGTTCCAGGAGGCTGCGCCGACGCCATCCACCATCGGGTCCCCGGTGGGCTCGAACGGGTAGCCCGGCAGCGCGTCCGCCAGCGCGAGATCACGTTTGGCTTCCGGTTCTCGCCGCGGCACCGTGCGCGTGCCCTGGCCGTGGGGCAGTACAAAAGTCTTGGGCGGCGGCATATTCGGAAAACCGATCAGCTTGTCCTTCCTGTCGTACTGTTCCAGCGGGTAGCCCTCACGCTTGGTTTCCCGGTGCAGCCAGAAAATCAATATGAAGAAAAACAGCCAGAACGCGTAGAGAACCATCTGTGCCACATCGATGTAGCCTGTAATTGCACCTGTTCCCATCTTGAACCTCCTGTCGTGGTTCGCGTTACTGTGGAATATCGTTCAAGTAAAATGCCGGCCTCTCAAGCACCGGCGCATCCCGTACGCGTACCAGCGGTCCAATAACCACCAGCGCCGCGAACAGGACAAGAATTTCCAGGTGATACACCGCCCCGTAGCCGGTTGCCGGACCGGACAGCGCCGGGCCCAGCAGTCCGCTTTCCGCCCAGTGACCAATGCTGTCCCGGAGAGCGCCCCCCAGGGCGATGGCCACTCCCGTAGCAGTGGCCTGCACCGCGCCCCAGGCGCCCAGTGCCATGCCGGCCTGCCCTTCCTCCGCCAGCTCCATCGCCGCCGTCAGGGTGCCGACTGCGAACAGCCCGCTGCCAAACCCGATCAGCCCGGTGCCAAGGCGAAACAGGCCGCCGGAATCCATGGGGGCAGCAAGCACCACCGCAGCGAAGGCAAAAATGCCGACGACCGCGCCGTAGGCCGCGAGACGCACCGGGTCCCTGCCCTCGCTGAGCTGCTTCGAGGCGAGCGCGAAAGACGCCAGCATGCCAAAGCTGAGAATCGCGGTAAGTACCGTGGTCGCGGATACCGAAAGTCCCAGGATTTGACCACCGTAGGGCTCCAGCAGGATGTCCTGCATGCTGAAACCGATAGACCCCAGGCCAACCGCGAGCAGCAGCCGAGGGGCGCGCCCGTTCCCGCGCAGCTGGTTCCAGCTGTCCCGGAAGCTGGGCCGTTCGCGGTCGTGCGCTGTGAGCACGGGATTGCGAGCTTCCTGTTTCCACAGTGCAATCACATTGAGCACCATGGTCAGCACTGCGGCGCCCTGGATGACGCGAATCAGGCGCACGTAGCCGAAGTCCTCCAGCAGCGCTGCAAAGCCGAGGGAGCTGGCGATCATGCCCAGCAGCAGCATCACGTACAGCAGGGCCACGACCCGCGGACGCAGTTTGTCTGAAGCCAGGTCGGTCGCCAGGGCCAGGCCGGCGGTCTGCGTGGTATGCAATCCGGCGCCGGTGAGCAGGAACGCCAATGATGAAGCGGCCAGGCCCGCCCAGAGCGGTCCGTTGTGGGGCTCGGTCAGTATGATCAGCGCAAAAGGCATGATGGCGAGGCCGCCGAACTGCAGCATCGTACCCAGCCAGATGTAGGGCACCCGGCGCCAGCCAAGGTAGGACCGATAGTTGTCCGAGCGATAGCCGATCAACGCGCGCAGTGGTGCAAACAGCAGCGGCAGCGACACCATCAGTGACACCAGCCAGGCGGGGTGCTGAAGCTCCAGCACCATAATCCTGTTCAGGGTGCCGCTCAGCAGCACCACCGCCATGCCCACAGACACCTGGAACAGCGACAGCCGCAGCAGCCTGCCCAGGGGCAGCTCGCGCGTGGCGGCATCCGCGAACGGTAGCCAGCGGTCGCTGATCTGCGGAATCTCTGGCAGGCGGAGTTTCACCGGGTTTCGATCTCCAGTGCCTGGGAAATGTAAAAGCCGCTGCTCACACGGCGCTCCCGGCCCACTTTCCAGCCCGCGAGCATCAGCGCATTGTTAATGCTCTGGCGCAGCTCCAGCGGAACGATGGGTTGAATCGCCGGCGCCCTGTCACTGCGCGGAAACAGTTTGCCGACCGTATGCATGGCACCCAGCAGCGGCGTACGCGGTGCAAACGTGAACAGGATGCTGCGCGTCACGCGGTCCGCCAAGCCGCCGAGGATGTTCAGCACGTCCGGCGCGTCGTAGTGAATCAGTGAATCCATGGCGACAACGTGGTCGAAGCTGCCAAGCTCCGGCGCCGTCATGTCGCCCGCCCTGAAATCGATCAGCCCTTGGAGCTCTTCCGGCACGCGCTCGCGCGCCAGCTCCACCAGGGTGGGCGACAGGTCCGTCGCCACCACCTGGGCGCCGCGCTTTGCGGCTTCAACCGCCAGCGCGCCGGTACCGCAGCCCGCATCCAGGATTCGCCGCCCGGACAGGTCCCGTGGCAGCCAGTCCAGCAGGGTGTTGCGCATCTCGTCCCGGCCCGCCCGCACGGTCTGGCGAATGCGGCTGACGGGAGCATCCGAGGTCAGCCGCTTCCAGGCGTCGACCGCGGTCTGGTCGAAGTAGGTTTCCAACTCGGAGCGGCGCTCCTCGTACTTAGTGGAATAGCTCGTGGAATAGCTGCTTGCGTCCATCAGTCAAATCCCAGGAAATCGAACAGGTCGCGATCTTTCATTGGCGTTACATCCAGCTCATCCACGCCGTCCCAGAGGTTCTGGGCCAGCTGCAGGTATTCCTGTTGCACCGCCTCGAGGCCATCGGCACCCTCCATTTCAAAGAGGGTGGACTTCTTGAGGCGGCTGCGCCGGATTACGTCCAGGTCCGGGAAGTGGGCCAGGCGCTTGAGGCCAACCGCGTCATTGAAACGGTCGATCTCGTCGGTGGCGGCACTGCGATTGGCGATTACACCGCCCAGGCGCACGGGATAGTTCTTTGACTTGGCGCCGATCGCCGAGGCGATGCGGTTCATGGCGAAGATCGAATCGAAGTCATTGGCGGTGACCACCAGCGCGCGCTCCGCGTGCTGCAGGGGTGACGCAAAACCGCCGCAGACCACGTCACCCAGCACGTCGAAGATCACCACGTCGGCGTCTTCGAGCAGGTGGTGCTGCTTGAGCAATTTCACCGTCTGGCCGACCACGTAGCCGCCGCAGCCGGTGCCCGCAGGCGGACCGCCCGCCTCCACGCACATGACGCCGTTGTAGCCCTCGTACATGTAGTCCTCGGGCTTCAGCTCTTCGGAGTGAAACTCCACGGACTCAAGGACATCGATGACCGTGGGCATCAGCGCCTTGGTCAGCGTAAAGGTCGAGTCGTGTTTCGGGTCGCAGCCGATCTGGATCACCCGCTTGCCCAGCTTGGAGAAGGCCACCGACAGGTTGGAGGACGTCGTGCTCTTGCCGATACCGCCCTTGCCGTAGACGGCGAAGACCTTGGCCTTGTCGATTTGCACCTCGGGATCGAGATGGACCTGCAGGCTGCCCTCGCCGTCTCCCTGGCCGGGATCGATGGTCTGCACCGGTATTTGCGTCATGTGGTTCAAGCGGCTACCTCCGGGGATACGCCTTCGAGCCAGTCCTCGAGATCTTCGCCAGCCTGTCGGAGCGCGTTCAGCGTGTTCTCGTCAGGCTGCCAGTACTGGCGTTCGTGAGCCTCGAGCAGTCGATGGGCAACCTTTACGGAGGCGGAGGGATTGAGTTCCGCCAGCCGCTTGCGCATCTCCTCGTCGAGGATGAAAGTTTCTGAAAGCCGCTGGTACACCCAGGGCGCAACCTGGCCCGTGGTGGCCGACCAGCCGACAGTGTTGGTGACGTGCGTCTCGATAGAGCGCACACCTTCATAGCCGTGCTGCAGCATGCTCTCGTACCACTTCGGGTTGAGCATCCGGGAGCGGGTCTCCAGGGCCAGCTGCTCGGACAGCGTGCGCACCTTGGCGGATGAGGTGGTCTGGTCGGAGATGTAGACCGGCACGTCCTCGCCGCGTGAGCGCTGCACTGCGCGACTGATGCCGCCCAGCGTGTCGAAATAGTGATCGACCGTGGTGACGCCAAGCTCGACCGAGTCCAGGTTCTGGTAGGCGAGATCGACGCCGGACAGCACGCTCTCCAGCAGTTCGGACTGCTGGGCGGGCTGGCCGTCGCGACCGTATGCGAAACACTTGCGCCGGGTATAGGCCTCGGCGAGTTCGTCCTCTTCCTCCCAGCGGGAGCTGTCCACCAGCTGGTTGACGTTGGACCCGTAGGCGCCCTCGGCGTTGCTGAATACCCGCAGGGATGCGGTTTCCAGGTCACAATCGTTGGCCTCCATGTAGGCCAGCGCATGCTTGCGGACAAAGTTCTGCTCGGCGGGCTCGTCCGCCTGCGCGGCCAGGAAGGCCGCCTCGGCCAGCATGCGGGTCTGCAGGGGCAGCAGGTCGCGGAAGATACCGGACAGGGTTACCATCACGTCGATGCGGGGACGCCCGAGGTCCTCCAGGGGGATGAGGCGGGCGCCGCAGAGTCGACCGTAACCGTCGCGCCGCGGCTCGGCGCCCATCAGGGCCAGGGCCTGGGCGATGGGACCGCCCTCGTTTTTCATGTTGTCGCTGCCCCACAGTACCAGGGCGATCGACTCGGGCAGCGCATTGCCCTCATCGACGTGGCGCTGCAGCAGCAGGTCCGCCTGCTTGCCGCCCTCGCGCACCGCGTAGGCACTGGGCAGGCAGTAGGGATCAAAACCGTGCAGGTTGCGACCGGTGGGCAGCACATCGGCGTTGCGCAGCAGGTCGCCGCCGGGGGCCGGACGCACAAATCCCGCATCCAGGGCATGAATAATGGCCGGCAGTTCCGCATCCTGGGCCAACTGGTCGGCGATATGCGCCAGTGCTTCCATGGTGTCGGCGTCGACATCCGCCTGTAGCGCGAGCGCTGCCTCGGCGCCCTCCCCGTTCACCAGCGCCTGCAATGCATTCTCTTCCAGCTGCAGTTCATGGCTGGCCACCGCCACCGAACGCAGCAGGTCGCTGCGTTGCTCCCGCGGAATCTGGGCGCCGATCTCGTGCAGCCCGTAGGGAATCAGCGTAGTTTCCAGCTCCAGCAGGTCCCGGCGCAGTGTCTCGATGGTGCCAGCGGCCGCGTGATCCCAGACCGGCTCCAGCTCCGCCAGGTCCAATCCCGCCGCCTGGGCCTGGATCAGGGCCGCCTGCTCGTCACAGGCGCCGGCGTCATCTTCATCCCGCTTGCGCCAGTGCTCGATGGATTCCTTCAGCTCCACCAGGCCGCGGTACAGCTCGGCTTCAGTGACCGGCGGTGTCATATAGGTAATCAGGGTGGCGGCTGCCCGGCGTTTGGCCAGCAGACCTTCTGAGGGGTTGTTGGACGCGTACAGGTAGAAGTGCGGAAGGTCTCCGATCATGCGGTCCGGCCAGCAGGTGGAGGACATGCCGACCTGTTTACCCGGCATGAATTCCAGTGCGCCGTGGGTGCCATAATGCAGCAGGGCGCTGGCGCCGAACTGCTCGCGCAGGTAGCGATAGAACGCGCTGAAGGCATGGGTCGGCGCAAAGCCGCGCTCGAACAGCAGCCGCATGGGGTCGCCCTCCCAGCCGAAACCGGGCTGCACGCCCACCAGGACGTTGCCGAACTGCGCGCCGAGAATAAACAGGCGGCGGCCGTCGCTTTGCTGTTTGCCCGGCGCCGGCCCCCACTGGGCTTCGATCTCTGCCAGGTGCGGTTCCTCGGAAACGTAGTCGTCCACGTCGACGAAATCGTGGACGTTCGCATGCACACCGTACTGGGTTGCGTTGCCCTCGGTGATCTGCTCTCTCAGTGCATCGACGGAGGACGGCAGGTCCACGCTGTAGCCCTCCTCTGCCAGGCGCATCAGCGTGTTGTACAGGGAACCGAACACCGCGAGGTTGGCGGCCGTACCCGTGTTGCCCGCGTTGGGCGGGAAATTGAACAGGACGATGGCGACCTTGCGCTCGGCGCGCGCCTGCTTGCGCAGCTGCACGAGGCGCTCCACCCGCGAGACCAGGGTCCCAATGCGCTCCTCGTTGGGAGACATGCTCTCGGCCCCCTCGGCGCCGCGACCGCCGTAGACGATCGGGCCGGTGGCCCCCTCAAGCTCAGGGATCGCCACCATCATGGTGGCCTCGATCGGCGTGAGCCCGTGTTCGGACGCTTCCCAGCGATCCATGCTCTGGAATTCCAGCGGCTGGGCGGCAATATAGGGCACGTCGAGGCGCGCCAGCAGCTCTTCCGCCGCATGGGCATCGTTGTAGGCGGGACCACCCACCAGCGAAAACCCGGTCAGGGAGATCACGGCGTCCACGGTCGCCTTGTCACCCTCCATGAAATAGCTTTCCACTGCGGGACGGGCGTCGAGTCCGCTGGCGAATGCCGTGACCACCTGGAAGCCACGTGACTCAAGCCCATCGATCACGGCATCGTAGTGTGCGGTATTACCCGCCAGCGCATAGGAGCGCATCACCAGCAGCCCTACCCGTCCAGCGCGCGCATTGCGCTTTTTCGGCAGCGTGCTGGCTTTCGCGCTGATCCGGTCCTTCATGCGCGGGTGGTAGACCCCGGTATCCGGGTATTCGATGGGCGGCGCCACCTTGACCAGGCCGCGCAGTGAAGCGCGGGGCCCCTCGGCGTAGCGGTCCACCAGGGACAGCACCAGGTGGAACACATTCTCCTCGGAGGCGGCCAGCCAGTACTGCAGGGTCAGGAAGTAGGCGCGCACATCCTGGGCGGTACCGGGAATGAAACGCAGGATCCTGGGCAGCTGCCGCAGCACCGAGACCTGCTGGGCCCCGGCGCCCTGCCGTGAGCCGCTGCTCCTGCCGCGCAGCCTTTTCAGCAGTGCCAGCGGACCGCTGGCTTCCTTGTCCATGCTGAAGCGGCCCATGCGGGTCAGCTTCATGATTTCCGCGGCGGACATGCAGCAGATCATGGCGTCACAGTCGTCGCGCCGGGCGGCCAGGGCCGGCAGCACGGCGTTGATCTGGTGTTCCAGGAACAGCATCGTCACCAGGATGATGTCGCCGCTGGCGATGTCCGCCATGCAGGCGTCGAGGGAGTTGGGGTCCGACTCCCAGCTGGTGGCCGCGTGCATGCACAGTTCCAGGCCGGGCATATGTTTGGCCAGCTGCTGCTGGGCGTCCGCCATCACCCCGGTGAGGTGATTGTCCAGGGTAATGACCACGACCTTGATCGGCGTGGCGTCAACTCGAGAAGTGCGCTTTTGCCTCATACAAGGTATCCAGGTCGATGGTATTGACGCCGCGTTCCGCGGCATAGCGTTCCGTGTTGCGCCGCGCCTTGCCGCGCACAAAGAACGGGATTTTCTTGAGCTCCTGCTCGGCGTCGCTGTCCCACACCAGTTCCAGGCTGGCGCTCTCCGCCGGCTCGGTTTCAGGCGCCGCCGTTCGCTGGTGGCTGCCGCCGCTGGATGCCAGGTGTGAGGGCGTCGAGGCCTCGTTGAACTCGAAGTCCTCGCGGAACATGGTGAGCAGGTGCTCTTCCAGGCCCATCATCAACGGGTGGACCCAGCTGTCGAAAATGACGTTGGCGCCCTCGAAACCCATATGGGGCGAATAGCGCGCGGGATAATCCTGGACGTGGGCAGGCGTCGAAATCACCGCGCAACCGATTCCCAGCCGCTTGGCGATATGACGCTCCATCTGGGTGCCCAGCACCAGCTCGGGCTGCAGGGCGGCGACCGCCCGCTCCACTTCCAGGTAGTCATCCGTGATCAAGGCGTCCAGGCCGAGGCCTTTCGCCGCTTCGCGCACGCTGCGCGCCTGTTCGCGGGCATAGGTGCCCAGGCCGACCACATCGAAGCCCAGCTCTTCCCGGGCGATGCGCGCCGCGGTCACCGCGTGGGTGGCGTCGCCGAAGATAAAGACCCGCTTGCCGGTGAGATAGGTGGAATCCACCGACCGCGAATACCAGGGCAGGTTCGAGGACTCGTCCCGCAGCACGGCACTGACATCCGCACCGATCACGTCCGCGAGTTCGGCCAGGAAGTCGCGGGTGGCGCCGACACCGATGGGCACGGTGCGAATCACCGGCATGCCGAAGGCGCGCTTCAACCAGTCGCAGGCGGTCTCCGCTACTTCTGGATAGAGGCAGACATTGGCGTCGGCCTCGGGGATACGGAGCAGGGCCGACGGCGTCGCGCCCAGCGGCGCGACCACATTCACGTCCACGCCGACCATGTTCAGCAGGCCCGCTATTTCGCGAATATCGTCGCGGCAGCGAAATCCCAGCGACGTGGGCCCCAGCAGGTTGACGCTCGGCCGCCCCTCGGTCCTGGGCTCGCGCTGTGAACCCGGCGACGGTGCGCGCCCGGCCAGCAGGCCGCGCACAAGGCTATAAAAGGTTTCGCTGGCGCCCCAGTTCTCCTTGCGGGAGTAGGCAAGCATTTCCAGCGGGATAATCGGCACCGGTAGACCGGCACCGCCGGTGAGGGTGCCAGGCTGGTCCTGCAGCAGCTCGGCGGTGCAGGAATCCCCCACCAGCAGCAGCTGCGGCTTGTGGGTCTCGACCGCATCCCGCGCCGAGCGCAGCACCAGCTGTGCGGTGTCGTCACCCAGGTCCCGAGCCTGGAACGTCGTGTAGGTTACGGGCGGTCGCCGCTTGTGGCGTTCGATCATGGTGAAGAGCAGGTCGGCATAGGTGTCGCCCTGGGGCGAGTGCAGCAACAGGTGCACCCCTTCCATGGAAGCAGCCACGCGAATGGCGCCGATATGGGGCGGCCCCTCGTAGGTCCAGACACTCAACTCCACTGGAATCCTCCCAGGCGCTGCTCGCGGGATAAGGGCCGGGTGAACAGGCCCGCCAGGTCGGCGGCCTGGTCAAAGCCCTGCACCGGTGTGAACACCAGCTCGATGGACCATTTGGTGCGCAGTCCCTCCGCCTCCAGCGGATTGGCAATGCCAAGACCGCACACGGTCAGGTCGGGACGCGCCTCGCGAACCCGGTCCAGCTGCGGTTCCAGGTCCTGACCCTCGGTGACAGCGGTGCCCGCCGGCAGCCGGGAGAGTTCGGCGCTCATGAATTGCTGGTCCAGGAACGGCGTCCCGACTTCCTCCAGCGACATACCGCACTCCCCTGCCAGGAAGCGGGCCAGGGGAATTTCCATCTGCGAATCCGGCAGCAGGCTCAGGCGCTTGCCGGCGAGCTGCTCGCGATGGGGGGCCAGCGCTCGGCGCGCGCGTTCCAGCGGCGCGCGGGTCACTGTGTCAAACACATCGCCGGCCACATCAAACGCATCGGCCGCGGCCCGCAGCCAGCCGAGGGTGCCGTCGGCGCCCAGCGGATACGGGGCCTCGAGAATCTGCGCCCCGCGCTCGGCCAGGGCGCGAGCGGTATCTCCGAGCCATGGCTGTGCCAGGAGCACCTTTGTGTTCTTCCCGATGGCAGGCAATTCGTCGGCGCTGCGGCCCGGGAAGAACTGCACCGGCCCGATGCCCAGGGCATCGAACAGGCGCTGGAACTGGTCCTCGACGATGTCCGCGAGGGTCCCCACGACCAGCAGCTGGGACAGGGCGTCATCCGTGGGCAGGGAGCGGCTGAGGCTCTGCAGGCAGCTGTCCTCACCCTGTGTAAAAGTGGTTTCGATGCCGCTGCCCGAATAGTCCACGAAGCGCACGCGCCCCTCATGCTGACGGCTGAGGCGCTGGGCCGCGTTGCCCAGGTCCAGCTTGATCACTTCCGAGGGGCAGGAACTGACCAGGAAAATCGTGCGGATTTCGGGGCGGCGTTCGATGACCTGGCCCACCACCCGGTCCAACTCGTCGTTGCAGTCGGCCAGCCCAGCCAGGTCCTTGTCCTGCAGGATTGCAGTGGCGAAGCGCGGCTCCGCGAAAATCATGACGCCGGCGGCGGACTGGATCAGGTGGGCGCAGGTGCGGGAACCCACCACCAGGAAGAAGGCATCCTGGATCTTGCGGTGCAGCCAGACAATGGAGGTCAGGCCGCAGAATACCGCGCGCTGGCCGCGCTCCTGCCGCAGCCCCAGGCTGTCGGACTCTTTCGCCAGCACGGCGCCCGTCACAGGGCCTCCGGCAGTGCTGTACTGGACACGTCCTGGACCCGCGCCTGGCGCAGCTTCAACAGGAACTGGGCGGCGTTGACCACATAGGCGGCATAGGCGGCCAGCGCCAGCAGCATCTGGTTCTCAGGGCTGGTGAGACTGAACATCCAGGCGGCGAGATAGGCGGTGTGCAGCGCGATGACCAGCATGCTCACCACGTCTTCCCAGTAGAACGCCGGGGCAAAGAGGTACTGGCCGAATACGACTTTCTCCCAAATGGCGCCGGTTACCATAATGGTGTATAAAACCGCGGTTTTTATTACGACCGACACGGTCGCCGCTGCAAATCCGTCGCCCGTAGACAGGAAGTTCAGGACCAGCAGGAGGCTGACGATAAATACAAGGAACTGCAGCGGGGCCAGAACACCCTGCACGATTGTCCAGCGCGAGGCATCCCGCCGTCGCCGCTGTTCGGGCGTATATAAAGGAAGAGCTTTACCTGTCGTGGTAACTGCCATAAAACGCTGCCAGCGCGGATTCCCACTGCACACTCAGAATCTAGCGCCTGAACACTGAGCTGTCAACATACCTTTACACCTACTAGAGTCTATTTGAATTGACATGATTCAACTAATGGGATTAACTCGACGGAGCGATTATTCGCGGGCGGCTCATTCGCACCGTGTGCGGAGTACAGACCTGGCGTGCGGCATCCCCGGCCGGGGGTGGCGCATAAAATGAACTACCAGCGGAACATGAGCGTGCTAGCCCAGTTGGACCCACAGGCATCGGCCGAACTCGTCACCCGGATGGCCGACTTCTCCCTGCTGCTGGATACCAGCGGCCGCATCCTTGAAATGTCTGTAAATAATGAAGAGCTGGACGGCGCCCTGGACAAGGGCTGGGTCGGCAAGCTCTGGTTGGAGTCCGTTACAGCCGACAGTCGCAGCCGTGTCGAAGACCTTCTCTCCCGCGTTCAGGACACGCCCGGCAGCGTCGCCAGCTGCGACGCCAGCCACGATCTCAGCGACGGCAGTGATCTGCTGGTGCGCTACCGCGCGGTGGCGCGACCGAAGGACGGCGACATCCTGGTACTGGGCCAGGACATGCGGGCCGAGGCCAACCTGCGCCAGCAGCTCATGAATGCCCAGCAGGCGCTGGAGCAGGACTACTGGCGCCTGCGCCAGGTAGAAACCCGCTACCGCCGCCTGTTCGACATGGTCAGTGACGCCATCATCGTCGTCGACGGCGACAGCATGCGCGTCATCGAGGCCAACCCGCGGGCAGCGCAGCTGCTGGCACCGGATCTCGACTCCATCGCCGGCAAACCCTTCCCGCTGGGCCTGGACAAGACCGGGCAGCGCACCGCGAAATCCCTGCTGGAAGAGGCCCGCAGCGCCGGTAAGGCCGTTGCCCAGGACGTCGGCGCTAACGAGAGCGAACACCGCTTCGATATCCTCGCCTCCTTCCTGCGCCAGGGTAATGAGGCGCGCTTCCTGGTCCGGGTGGCGGACCACGGCGCCGCGGCGGGATTACCGACGGCCGGAGACCTGCTGTTGGGCGACTCGCTGCAAAACTCACCCGACGCCATCCTGCTGACCGACGAAGACGGCCGCATACTGGCCGCCAACCGCACCTTCCTGGAACTGGCCCAGGTGCTTTCAGAGGACCAGGTGCAGGGCCAGCTGGCCGACCGCTGGCTGGGACGGTCCGGCGTGGACCTCAGCGTATTGCTGACCAACCTGCGCAAGAACAACAACGTCAAGCTGTTCAGCACCACGCTGCAGGGTGAACAGGGCTCTGTCGCCGACGTGGAAATCTCCGCAAACAGCTTGAGCGGCCCCGCCGGTCGCTGCCTGGCATTTTTCATCCGCGATGTGGGGCGCCGGGTCGCCACCGAACACCCCACCGCGGCAAAACTGCCCCGCTCCATCGAACAGATCACCAAACGGGTGGGCCGGGTTCCCCTCAAGGACCTGGTGCGGGAATCTACCGATGTCATTGAGGCGCTGTGTATCGAAGCGGCCCTCGAACTCACCCACGATAACCGGGCCTCGGCCGCGGAATTGCTGGGATTGAGCCGCCAGAGCCTCTACGCCAAACTGCGGCGCTACGAGATCGCAGGCCCCGGGGACGACACCGAATAGAAAAACCTGCCGGTGACTGTCTAGTTTAATTGACAGTATTGAGTGACAAGCCTATATTACAGGCATGCTCCGCCAGGTACCGTCTCCCGCCGCCAGGACACGCCCGGAACCGGGCGCCCTCGTGCAGCTGCTCAAACCCATCACGTGGTTTCCGCCCATGTGGGCCTTTGGCTGCGGCGCAGTCTCCTCGGGCGCAGTCCTTTCCGGCAATATCGGCCTGCTGCTGGCGGGCATCATCCTCGCGGGCCCCATGGTCTGCGGCGCCAGCCAGGTGGTCAACGACTGGTTCGACCGCAAGGTCGATGCGATCAACGAACCCCTGCGCCCCATTCCCTCCGGCCGGGTGCCGGGTCGCTGGGGCCTCTATTACGCCATCGCCTGGAGCCTGCTGAGCCTGCTGCTGGCGGCCAGCCTCGGGCGCGTGGTTTTCTGGGCCGCGCTGCTGGGCCTCGCCCTGGCCTGGGCCTACAGCGCCCCGCCCCTGCGGCTGAAACTGAACGGCTGGTGGGGGAATCTCGCGGTCGGCATCTCCTATGAAGGCCTGGCCTGGGTTACCGGCGCTGCGGTAATGCTGGGCGGCGCCTTACCTTCCACCGAGATCCTGTTGCTGGCGGCCCTGTACAGCCTGGGCGCCCACGGGATCATGACACTCAACGACTTCAAGGCCCTTGAAGGCGACCGGGCCATGGGCGTAAGAAGCCTGCCGGTGCAGCTCGGTCCGGAACGGGCCGCCAGGGTCGCCTGCCTGGTCATGGGCGCCCCACAGGTATTTGTCATCGCCCTGCTCTATGACTGGGGCCGACCCGGCTACGCAGCGGTGGTCGCCCTGCTGCTGGCCCTGCAGATCCTCGCCATGCGTCATATGTTGAAGGACCCACGCGGTCGCGCACCCTGGTACAACGGCACCGGGGTCACGCTCTATGTGTTGGGCATGATGGCCAGCGCCGTCGCCATTCGGTCCCTGCCGGGAGTCGCGGCGTGAATACGGGACTGGGCTGGCTCGCCATTGTCCGCCTGGGGCTGGTGCAGACCGCACTGGGCGCCGTGATCGTGCTCACGACGTCCACCCTGAACCGGGTCATGGTGGTGGAACTGGCGCTGCCGGCAATGCTGCCCGGCATCCTGGTCGCCCTGCATCATTTCGTGCAGATGACCCGGCCCCATGTGGGCTACGGCTCGGATGTGGGCGGGCGCCGCACGCCCTGGATCATCGGCGGCATGATCGTGCTGGCCAGCGGCGGTGTCATGGCGTCGCTCGCCACCGCATTGATGGGCTCATCCCTGTACGCGGGCGTGGCTCTCGCCCTGCTCGCCTTCCTGCTGATCGGCCTGGGAGTCGGCGCCGCCGGAACGTCGCTGCTGGTATTGCTGGCCAAACAGGTTGAGCGTGAGCGCCGCCCCGCCGCGGCGACCCTGGTGTGGATCATGATGATCGCGGGCTTCGCCGTTACCGCCGGCGTCGCCGGCCAGTTCCTCGACCCCTACTCGCCCGAACGCCTGGTCGTCGTCACCGCCACCGTTGCCGCCAGCGCCGTGATCATCACGCTGTTTGCGATTCGCGGTGTGGAAGCGAAACACCCCGCGGTAGCGGAGCCGGAGATTGAACAGGGCAAACCCGGCATGCCCGACTTCCGCGTCGCCCTGCGGGAAATCTGGGAGGAACCACAGGCGCGCCAGTTCACCGTATTTGTGTTCGTATCGATGCTCGCCTACAGCGCCCAGGACCTGATCCTGGAGCCCTTCGCCGGCACTGTCTACGGCATGACCCCGGGCGAATCCACCAGCCTCGCCGGCATCCAGCACAGCGGCGTGCTGCTGGGCATGCTGGCGGTAGCACTGTCCGGAAGCCTTCTGAAACTGAACACGGTGCGACACCTGCGCCGCTGGACCGTCGGCGGCTGCATCGCTTCTGCCGTGGCGCTGCTGGGTATCGCCCTGGGGGGCGGCCTCAGCAGAGACTGGCCCCTGACCCTGAACGTGTTTGCCCTGGGAATGGCCAACGGCGCCTTCGCCGTCGCCGCCATCGCGTCGATGATGAACCTGGCAGGCCAGGGGCGAGCCCGTCGCGAGGGCCTGCGCATGGGACTCTGGGGTGCCGCCCAGGCCATCGCTTTTGCCGGCGGCGGATTTCTCGGCACCGTCGCGATCGATATCACACGTCACTTTATCCACGAACCCGCGGCCGCCTACGCACTGGTGTTCAGTGCCGAGGCCGTCCTGTTCCTGTGGGCCGCCCGCCTGGGCAGCAGCGTCCGCAGCGAACAGCAGACCCAGGCGCCGACATTTGGCGACGTCGCCGTCGCCACCATCCTCAACGAGAGGTGAATAACATGACCCAGCAACAGGAATTCGACACGGTCGTCATCGGCGGAGGCCCCGCCGGCGCCACTGCCGCCACGGAACTGGCACAGCGCGGCCTGAAGGTGATGATGCTGGAGCGGGCATTTCGTATCAAACCCTGCGGCGGCGCCATGCCGCCAAGGCTGATCGAGGACTTCGACATACCCCAGGAACTGCTGCTGGCGAAAGTCACCTCAGCGCGCATGGTGTCACCCGCCCTGCAGAAAGTGGACATGCCGGTGGGAGACACCTATGTCGGCATGGTAGACCGCGCGGAGTTCGACCCCTGGCTGCGCAAGCGCGCGGTAGAGACGGGCGCCGAGCAGCGCATCGGCAGCTTCAAGCGCCTGGAACGGCGCAGCGACGGCCGGGTCGACATCTGGTTCACGGACAAGGAAGCGGGTGGCGAAGAAACCTGCGTCACCGCGAGGACGGTTATCGGCGCCGACGGCGCCAACTCGCGCATTGCCCACGACTACGTGCCGGGCGGCGACCAGAAGCGCTGCGTGGTGGCCTACCACGAGATTGTGCGCGCCCCTGAAGGCGAATCGGGCAGCGACTTCGACCGCTCCCGCGCCGACGTCTGGTACCAGGGCGACCTGTCTCCGGATTTCTACGCCTGGGTCTTCCCCCACGGCGATACCGCCAGCATTGGCGTTGGCAGCGAGGTCAAGGGCTTCTCACCGACCGCTTCCGTGGCAAAGCTGCGCGAGCGGGTGCAACTGGACCAGGCCGAGACGATCCGCCGCGAAGGCGCACCCATACCGCTCAAGCCCCTCAAGCGCTGGGATGACGGCAGCAATATCGTGCTGGCGGGCGACGCCGCCGGCGTGGTGGCCCCCGCCTCGGGCGAAGGCATCTATTACGCGATGGTCGGCGGACAGCTGGCGGCCGACTCGGTCGCCGACTACCTGGCGACCGGCGACGCGAAAGCCCTGCGCTCCGCCCGCAAGCGGTTCATGCGCGAGCACGGCAGGGTCTTCTGGATTCTGGGCATCATGCAGAAGTTCTGGTACTCCAGCGACAAGCGCCGCGAGCGCTTCGTCAGCATGTGCAAGGACCCGGATGTGCAGTACCTGACCTGGCAGGCCTACACCCAGAAGAAGCTGGTGCGCGCGCGGCCCGCCGCCCACGCCCGCATCTTCTTCAAGGACGTGGCGCACCTGCTGGGGCTGGCCCGGGTCTAGCTTACCGGGCGCGGTTCTTGGGGGAGCTGTTTGCCAGCGGTCGCATCGTCGACCTGGTGCTGTTGATGGTGGCTCTGGAAGTCGCGGCGCTGCCCTGGCTATTGAAACGTACCGGCAGCGCAGCACGCCTCAGTGATCTCATTCCCAATATCGCCGCGGGTGCAGCCCTGCTGCTGGCCCTGCGTCTCAGCCTTGCCGACGCCGCCTGGCAGTGGATCGGGGCGGCGATGTTTGCCGCCCTGTTAGCGCACCTCTACGACCTTACCAGGCGGGTGTGAGACGCGCCTGCTGAGGAATCTCGTTGCTGCGCACCGGCAGCAGGTAGAGCCGCGCAAAGGTGGCGCCGGCGGCCAGGGACAGGCCAACGCGCTTGACGCGAGATAGCAGCCCGCCCTTCTCCTTCAACTCCTGGATGCGAACGTTGAGTTCGCGCAGGCGCTCGAGGCCGCGGCGGAATTTGGGATTGTCGGTATCCAGCATCAGGGGGAAGACCTGGCGGCTGATCTCGGTGGTGATGTCGAACACCTGGAAGTCGAACTCGGTCGGATCCATGCCGAGGGCGTGATACAGCTGCGGCCGGGTGTGGTCCCGCACATACATGGTCGAGTACACCGCCAGCAGGAAGAAGCGAATCCACAGCTTGTTGTAGCCCCGCAGCAGGTGGGGGTTGGCGCGCATGATCAGTGCCAGCGATTCGCCGTGGCGGAACTCGTCGTTACACCACTCCTGGAACCAGCGGAAAATCGGGTGGAAGCGCTTCTCGGGATGGCGCTCCAGGTGCCGGAAGATGGTGATGTAACGTGCGTAGCCGATCTTCTCCGACAGGTAGGTCGCATAGTAGATGTACTTGGGCTTGAAGTAGGTGTAGTCCTTCTCCCGCTTCAGGAAGCCCAGGTCCACCGCCACGCCGAGGTGCTTCAGGCTGCGGTTGATAAAGCCCGCATGCCGGGATTCGTCGCGCGCCATGTAGGCCATCAGCTCCTGGATATCCGGATTGTCGACGTTCTTCTTGATCTCGTTGTACAGGACACAACCTGAATATTCTGCGGTGATCGAACTCACCAGGAAATCGACGAACTCCTCGCGCAGTTCCGGCGAGAGCTCGTGCATCTCGGCGTCGTAATCCACCTCGCCGCGGAAGTGGTCGACATTGTTGTCCGAGGCGTACTCGGCCATCATCGCGTCCCAGTCCTCGCGCACCGGGTCGACGTTCAGGCGATTCATCTCTTCGTAATTCGTGCGGTAGAAGCGCGGCGCGAGCAGCGTATCTTTCACGGCCATTGCCGTGGTGTCGTTATTGGGGATGTTGACGGCCTGATTCATACGAAATACCCCTCTTCGCGGCAAATGACTGGCATTGTGTCCAGCTTTTGTTTAGCCTGTAGATGTTGCTGTGTGTCTAACTTTTTTGACACTTGGCGTGTCAATTATAGTTGTCTATACTCGGAATTCAAGCGGCGTCAACATTCGCCCCCGCTGGAGCGAAATGAAGGCACCGCTGTGTAGCGCCAGGGGGCGCACGGCGAATGGGAAGATCTGCGGTACTTGGCGAAGACGACGCCGGCACCCCTGAGTCTGAAGCTGACCAGTTGTACACTCTCGGATACGCCAGTACCGAAACCAACCGCCTCGGCACCGCAGACCTGCTGGAACTGCTCAACGGTGCCCGCGAGTTCAACCAGAAGCACAATATCACCGGCATCCTGCTGCACCGCGAGGATTCGTTCATGCAGGTGATCGAGGGCCGCAAGGAAGATGTGCTGGCGCTTTACGAGCGGATTCGCAAGGACCCCCGCCACCACCGGGTCGAAACCCTGTTCGAAGACCAGATCGAGGAGCGGGAGTTCTCCGACTGGCAGATGGGCTTTATCGAGCTCGATGGCGTGGACATGTCCCTGCTGCCCGGCTTCTCCTCGTTCCTGGTGGAAGAGGACACGCCGCGAACCCTGCTGGAGCGGCTCAGCCGTACCAAGCGGCTGCTGTTGCTGTTCCGCAACCTCTCGTAGTCCACAACCCCGCTGAGGGCTTACATCACCCCGTAGGCGAGCATTGCGTCGGCGACCTTCGTGAAGCCGGCAATATTGGCGCCCTTGAAGTAATCGATGTGACCGCCCTTCTGCACCCCGTGCTCCACGCACTGGTCGTGGATGTTGCGGATGATCTTACGCAGCCGTTCGTCGACATCGGACTCGGTCCACTGCAGGCGCAGGCTGTTCTGGCTCATCTCCAGGCCTGAGACGGCGACCCCGCCGGCGTTGGCGGCCTTTGCAGGGGCATGCAGTATGCCTTTCTGGGCGCCGAGATGCTCGATGGCCTCGGGCGTCGTCGGCATGTTGGCTCCCTCGGCGATCGCGCGAATGCCATTCTTGATCAGGGTCTTGGCCTCCTCGCCGTCGATCTCGTTCTGGGTGGCGCAGGGGAACGCCAGGTCGGCCTTGAGGGACCAGGGCTCCTTGCCCTCGTGATATTTCCAGCCAAACTCTTCCGCCGCTTCGGAAATACGTCCGCGACGTTCGTTCTTCAGCTCCTTGACCCAGTCGACCTGGTCCTGGGTGATTCCGTCTTTGGCGACGACCACGCCGCCAGAGTCTGACAGCGTCAGTACCTTGCCACCCAGCTGAAGCAGTTTTTCCGCGGCATAGGTGGCCACGTTGCCGGAGCCGGAGACGAGACAGTCGCGACCCTCGATATGCTCGCCACAGTGGGACAGCATGTCCTCCATCATGTACACGGTGCCGTAGCCGGTGGCCTCGGTGCGGATATGGCTGCCGCCAAACTCCAGCGCCTTGCCGGTCAGTACACCCTCGAAGCGATTGGCCAGCCGCTTGTACTGGCCGAACAGGTAGCCGACCTCCCGGGCGCCGACGCCGATGTCCCCGGCCGGAACGTCAGTGTCGGGGCCGATATGGCGATGCAGCTCGGTCATGAAGGCCTGGCAGAAGCGCATCACCTCGCGATCGCTGCGCCCCTTCGGCTCGAAATTGGCACCGCCCTTGCCGCCGCCCAGCGGCAGACCGGTGAGCGAGTTCTTGAAGACCTGCTCGAAGGCCAGGAACTTGAGCACGCTCTGGTTGACCGAGGGATGGAAGCGAATGCCGCCCTTGTAGGGGCCGATCGCGTTGTTCTGCTGTACCCGGAAGCCGCGATTGACCCGCAGGTCACCCTTATCGTCCTCCCACACGACACGGAAGCTGACCACGCGGTCCGGCTCCGTCATGCGCTCCAGGATGCGCAGGTCCTGGTAATGCGGCTTGTCCTTGATGTAGGGAATAATGTCCATGGCGACTTCGTGAACCGCCTGGTGAAACTCGGTTTCGCCGGGGTTGCGGGTGACGACCCCTTCCATGAACTTCTCAAGGTTGTCTGCCTTGTCGATGACCATCAGGTTCTCCTTTTTTTATTGATTGCAGGTCTACAGCCGCAGGCCGAGGTGGTCCCTGGCCTCCCGCAGCAGCTGCTCCCGAAAATCCGGGTGAGCGATGCCTACCAGGTCGCGGGCCCGTTCCACCACGGACCGCCCCAGCAGGTGGGCAATCCCATACTCCGTAACAATGTAGTCCACGTGAGCGCGGGTGGTGACCACGCCGGAGCCCTGGGTGAGCATGGAGACCAGGCGCGACACCTGGCCATCCCGCGCGGTACTCGGCAGGGCAATGATCGACCGGCCGCCCTCCGAAAACGCAGCGCCCAGCACGAAATCCACCTGGCCGCCGAAACCGGAGTACACCCGGGGACCGATGGAGTCCGCGCAGACCTGGCCGCTCAAGTCGATCTGGATCGCGCTGTTGATCGACACCACCCTTTTGTTGCGGGCGATGACGGTGGGGTCGTTGACGTACTCCACGTCGAGAAAAATGACCTCGGGGTTGTCGTCCACAAACCGGTACAGCGCCTCACTACCCATGGCAAACGTGGTAACAATCTTGCCGTGCTGGCGCTTCTTGCGCGAGTTGTCGACGACGCCACTCTCCAACAGCGGCAGCAGGCCGTCTGAAAACATCTCTGTGTGCACGCCGAGTTGTTTGCGATCATCGAGGTTGGACAGGGCCGCATCCGGGATCGCCCCGATGCCCATCTGCAGGCAGTCCCCGTCGCCGATCAGGCTGGCGATGTTCTCGCCGATCCGCTCGATTTCCGGCGAAGGCTGGCGGGGCTCCACGGTAATCAGCGGCGCATCATCGACATAGGCGTAGTCGATCTCGTTCAGGGGCAGGAAGGCATCGCCGTGCGTGCGTGGCATGCTCGGGTTGATATGGGCAATGACCTTGTCCGCTACCTCACAGGCGGCCTTGGTGGCCTCCACGGATATTCCCAGCGTGCAGTTGCCGTGCTGGTCCGGGGAGGATACCTGGATCATGGCGGTGTCCACGCGCTGGTCGCGGCGCCGGAACAGCTTGGGGATCTCCGACAGGAAGATCGGCACGTAGTCCGCAAGGCCCTCGTTGATCAGCACACGGGTGTCCTTGCCGGCGAAAAACACACGGTGACGCAGGTGTCCCTGCAACTCGGGACCGCAGACGGCGCCGGCGTGCTCGAGATGCAGCTGCATCAGGGTCAGGTCTTCACAGCCCGGGGCGTGTGCCGCAAGCGCCTCCAGCAGAACCGTGGGGGTCGCCGCCATGGAGTGGCACCAGATGAACTCGCCGGAACGGATGTGTGATACCGCCTCGGCGGCGGAATCGCAGAACGTGGTCACGCTGGCCCTCCTCTTCAGGGGCGGCAGCCTATCACAATCCCCCGGCGATGATGATGTCTGACAGGGGCTTGCGCATACGCGGCTTCTCGTCGCGCTCGGCGTAGGCCTCCGGGATGTGCTCGGCGCTGCCGGCGTAACCGATGGCCAGCGCCGTGAACGCTTCCTGGCTATCACCGAGCCCGAAGGCCGCGTGGGCCCGCTCCGGTTCGATGCCGATCATCTGGTGCACGACCAGACC
This sequence comes from Halieaceae bacterium, assembly GCA_965601975.1. Taxonomy (GTDB): domain Bacteria; phylum Pseudomonadota; class Gammaproteobacteria; order Pseudomonadales; family Halieaceae; genus JANQIO01. The sequence goes on along the minus strand of OZ271856.1, from coordinate 2,179,623 downwards.
CCGGGCGGTGGCCTCCACGGTCAGCAGCGCCGACGCGGCGCCCAGGTCATGGGTCGCACCCTTGTTCGGCTTGTCGTTGTACTCAAAGTTGTGCTCGACGATACCAAGCGCCAGCACCGGCGCGTTGGCGGCCCAGGGCTGGTTGCCTTCAACCAGCACGTCGTAGAGCTTGTCCCAGGTGTCCTGACTGCGGCCCTTCACTCCCACCACGTAGCGCCAGGGTTGCGCGTTGTAGGAAGACATGGCCCAGCGCGCTGCCTCGAACAGGCTGCTCAGGTCCTCCTCGCTGACCGGCTTGTCCGGGTCGATCGCGTAGGGACTGCGGCGACTGGCCAACAGCTCGTGAATGGGATGGTCGACGGGGGCCTTGCTCATTGCTTGCTCCTTGATCTGTGTTCAATCCGGCAGTGGAATAAATTCGTCGTCGCCAGGCACGTCCGGGAAGCGCTGCTCGCGCCAGTCGTCCTTGGCCTGTTCGATGCGCTCGGGCGAGGAGTGCACAAAATTCCAGAATATGTGGCGCTCACCGACAGACTCGCCGCCAATCACCATTACCCGGCTGGCCTCCAGGGCCTTCAGGGCGACGGTCTTGCCGGGACAGCCCACGGCCATGACACCGGTGGTGAGGGTATCGCCCTCGACCTCAACGGCGCCTTCCACCACGTACAGGGCCAGTTCGCTCGCGCTGTCCGGGAGGCTCAGTTCGGCCCCGGCCTCGAGCTTGCACTCCATGTACAGGGTGGGCGAATAGGTTTTCACCGGCGATGATGCACCGAAGGCCTCGCCCATGATCAGGTGCACCTGCGCGCCGGGGAGAGACACCTCCGGCAGCTCGCTCGCCGGGTAGTGGGTGAAGTCCGGCTCGCATTCCTGCTCGTCGTCGGGCAGTGCGATCCAGGACTGTATCCCATGCAGCCTGGAGGTCTCGTCCAGGTCGGCCCCGGCCCGCTCAGAGTGCACGATGCCGCGCCCTGCGGTCATCAGGTTGATGGCCCCGGGCTGGATCGGCTGGGTCACTCCGAGGCTGTCCCGGTGCATGATTTCCCCTTCGAACAGGTAGGTAATCGTGGCGATACCGATATGCGGGTGGGGCCTCACCGAGATGCCCTTGCCCGGCGGAAATTCCGCCGGCCCCATGTGGTCGAAGAACACGAACGGCCCCACCATCCGGCGTTCCCGGGACGGCAGCGCGCGACGCACGCTGAACTCCCCCAGGTCGGCAACCCTGGGCTCGATCAACAGTGCGATGCTGCCCTGGTGTTGCTGGCAATCCGCTTCCGCGGCCTTGGAATAACTCATGGGTACTCTCCTTGAAGGGGTCTCGGGCTGAACCCGTACAGCATAAGGTACGCGAGAGCACGCGGCTTCGTTCAGAAGACCGCGTGCGGTTTTTTCGATGAAAGCGTCTCGCAATCAGCCCATGTCAAAGAGCCTTCAGCCCAAATCAAAGAGCCTTCAGCCCATGTCAAAGAGCCTTCAGCCCATATCAAAAAGCCCTCAGCCCATATCAAAGAGCAGGACCTCGGACTCCTCGACCGCGCTGAGTTCCAACGCTGTCGCACCCTCGATGGCGACCCCGTCACCGGCGTAGAGGGTTTCACCGTTGAGGGTCACCTTGCCCTGGACAACCTGCAGCCAGGCCTTGCGACCCTCGGCGATGCCCTGCTCGGCGCCCTGCCCGGCCTCGAAGATGCCGGCGTACAGGTCCACGTCCCGGTGGATCAGGACGGAGCCATCACGGGCGTCCCGGGAACCCACCAGACGCAATTGGTTCAGCTTGTCCTCGCGGGTGAAGGCCTTCTGCTCGTAGCCTGGGTTCAGGCCCTGGCTCTCGGGCAGAATCCAGATCTGCAGGAAGTGCACATCGTCGCTGTCGGAGGCGTTGTACTCGCTGTGGCGAACACCGGTGCCGGCGGTCATGCGCTGCACGTCGCCCGGCGCGATGATGGAACCGTTGCCCATGCTGTCCTTGTGCTCCAGCGCGCCGTCCAGCACATAGGAGATGATCTCCATATCGCGGTGGCCGTGGGTATCGAACCCCTGGGCCGGCTTGACCTTGTCCTCGTTGATCACCCGCAGGGGCCCGTGGCCCATGTGGTTCTGGTCGAAGTAGTGGCCGAAGGAAAACGTATGGCGGCTGTTGAGCCAGCCAAAGTTCGCCACGCCCCGTTCTTCGCTGCGTCGAATCGTCATCATTTGGGTCCTCCCGGATCGTTGCTTGATGACCACCACTATCATTCATTGCCGCATAAGAAACAATTAGGCAAAATGGAAACATACTGTTGCCTATTTGGAGACAATCAATGGACATGCTGGAGGGTATCCGCAGCTTCAGTCGGGTCGTGGAAGCCGGAGGATTTGCCGCTGCCGCCCGGGAAATGGGCGTTTCACGCTCCGTGGTAAACAAGCAGGTCAAGAAGCTCGAGGACGCCCTTGGCGCCCAGCTGCTGAGGCGCTCCACCCGTCGGGTGTCACCGACCGACACCGGGGCGGCGTTTTACGAACGCTGCAGCAACATCGTTGCCGAGCTCGACGCCGCGGTCGCGGCAGTCGGCGAGCTGCAGGACTCGCCCCGTGGCACCCTGCGGGTCAACGCGCCCATGTCCTTCGGTACCCTGCATATGGCGGACATCGTGGCGGGCTTCATGGGAAAGTACCCGGAGCTGCACATCGAGCTGGCCCTCAGCGATCGCTTCGTCGATCCCCTCGAGGAAGGCTTCGATGTCTCGCTGCGCATCAGCGAACCGCGGGTTTTCACTAGCCTGGTCACCCGGGAACTGACCTCTGCCCGCCGCGTGCTGTGCGCCTCTCCCGCCTACCTGCAGGCCCACGGGGAGCCGGTGACACCGGCAGACCTCAAACAGCACCGGTGCCTGCATTACGGCTACCAGGAAAGCGGCGTCCAGTGGCGCCTGCACGGGCCGGAGGGGGAAGTGTCGGTGGGGATAAGCTGCGCCATGTGGTCAAACAACGGCGAGGTGCTTGCCGCGGCAGCGCGCCGGGACCAGGGGATTGCGTTGCTCCCCACGTTCATCGTCGGGGCCGCACTACAGGCGGGCGAGTTGCGCACCCTGATGTGCGACTATGAACCCACCCCGCTGACCTTGTGCGCGCTCTATCCGCGCCACCGACACCTGTCCAGTAAGGTGCGCCTTTTCGTGGACGAACTCTCCGACACGATCGGAGAGCGCCCATACTGGGATCTCGTCACCTAGCGCAGGATCTACTGGCTGGTCTGGTTACGCCACTGCTGGGGTGCCCAGGCAATGATGTCGTCGGCGTCCTCGGGCAGGACAAATCCCGCCGCTACCGCGGCATTGGTCGCCTCGGTGACCGCCGCCACATAGCCCGCCTCGTCGACATAGAGGCTGGCCAGCAGGTCCGCGGAAAACAACTCGGTTAATCCGAACAGGATGCACAGGCCGCCGCTGTTGCCCTCTCCGGACAGCAGCGCGGTCGGTGCATCGACGTGCGCGGTGCGGATACCGCCGGTGGCATTGCCGAGATCGTCGCGGACAAAGCCGGTCTGGTCGTCCAGCAGGTTGAGCCTGGGCGACACCGGCGGCAGCGTGCCATCATTGACCCAGGCATCCAGCGCCCGCACGGCGGCGGCGAACACGTAGTGCATGGGGCCGGAGTTGCTCGGCACCGGGCAATTGATAAAGCCCGGCACACCCGCCACTTCGACGACTTCCGCGAAGCGGGGCTCGCCCACCGAGTCCTCGCGGCCGCTGATAAAGCTGTAATAGTCGCCATGCGCGGTACCGGCCACTTCCCACAGGCGGAAGCTGTTCGAATCGTCCTGGCGCGCCGACGCATAGCCGAGAATGGTCAGGTCGGTTTCGGTCTGGAAGGTCAGCACCGGCGCCCGGTTGTCCGTGCGGATAAGGGGATTGTCCGGCGTGGGGATGGGCACCTGCGGCTCCTGGGCCAGGGGTGACGAACCGTCGCCGCGACTGTGCACCATGAAACCGTCATAGGCGTCGTACAGCGGCTGCACCGCGTTGATGTAGGTCACCAGGCGACCCGCGGACTGGGACTCCCCGTAGGCGACGATGCGATCCGGCACCATGCCGGCCAGCACATCGGCATTGGCCTGCCCGCGCAGTATAGGCGTCACCTGGCTGAAAATATCGTAGGAGAAGCTGTCACCCGGGTGCACAAGGCTGCCGTAGCGGGCCGGGTTGATCGCCTTCAGATACAGCGGCGCAACGCCACTGCCGCTCCCCTCGATACCGACGAACTGGGCCGAGACGCCGATCCAGATATGTCCGTCGCGGTACATCTCGACGTGACCGCTACCCCAGCTGGGCGGTGTGTCAAAGCCGGCGGTGACGTTCAGCCACTCCACCAGCACGGAGCCGTTGAAGCCAGAGGAGTCAATCGGTCGATGCACGACCAGGCGGGTCCGGTAGGCTGCCTGCTCCGCGGGTTCTGCCTCCCAGAAGCCGTCGTTCTGCAATGCGTTGAGGTTGGTGAAGGCGGTCGCATTCCCCTCGAAGAAATACTCCACCGCCTCGTAGCCGATATCCGCCAGGTCGAAGCTCTCCTGCAGCAGGAAATAGCTTCCTTCGTCGGGGGGATCGGACACGACCGGGACGCTGACCGGCAGAAAACTGGGGGCGGCATCGGGGTCATCCAGCTTGCCGATGCTGTCGCCGCTGCCGCAGCCGCTCAGGATGAAACACAGGGCAAATACCGGTAGAGCAAACCGCGCTCGGGTCATGGGCCTTCCTTCTGTCAGTCATTATTTTCAAATGTTGATAACCCATTGGGGTCAGCGGTGCAAGACTTCACCTGACCCAGATAAATTAGGGTATAGTTAAGCGTACGTTTACTCGCCATACAGGCGAACCCCAGTTGCGACAGCACGCCGGTGCGTACCCGGCATCGGGGCGTGGCATCGCAAAGGGCTTTTGGGGGATAACAGGCTGATTAGAATAATTACTCCGCTCATTGTGCTTGGGGCTGGTGTCGGCATCGCCGCCATGCTCATGGCCAACAAACCCGAGCCGGAGAAGCGCGAACAGGGCCCGCGACCGATCACGGTCTTCGTAGAGAGCGTCGAATCGGACCTGGTTACCCTGGAAGTTGTTACGCAGGGCGAAGTGCGCTCCCGTGTGTCCATCGATATGGTGGCCGAGGTGAGCGGCCGCATCACCGACGTGTCCCGGGAATTCATGGAAGGGGGTCACGTCAGCCCCGATGGCACCCTGGTCCAGATCGAAGACACCGATTACCAGCTGTCCCTTAACCAGGCCGAGGCCCGGGTCGCCGAGGCGACCGTTGCCCTGGAACTGGCGCTGGCAGACGCCGACGTGGCCCGCAAACAGCTGCGCGGCACACCCAATCCCTCTGACCTGGCGCTCAAGAAACCCCAGGTCGCCGAAGCGCGGGCGGCGCTCAAGGCCGCCGAAGCGGACCTCGAGCAGGCGCGGGTCAACCTCAAGCGCACCCGCGTCTCCCTGCCCTTTGTCGGCCGCATCGCGGAGACCTACGTCGATCTCGGCCAGTACATCACCGTCGGCACGCCGCTGGGTCGGGCCTTCGCCACCGACAGGGTCGAGATCCGGCTGCCCATCACCTACGACCAGTTGGCGGCACTGGGCCTGCCGATCGGTTTCTTCGCGGAGCCGGGCAACGGCCTGAAAGTCACCTTCAACGCCGACGTGGCCGGGCAGATGCAGACCTGGGACGGTGAACTGCTGCGACTGGACGCCTCCATCGACAGCGATACACGGACCCTGTATGCCATCGCCGAAGTCGAAGATCCCTATGGCGCCAATCGCTCCGCGACGGGCATGCCGCTGGCGGTCGGACTCTATGTTACCGCCACCGTACACGGGCGGGAGCTGGCGGACGCCGTGCGCATTCCGCGCAACGCCCTGCGCGCCGGGGACACCGTTTATGTGCTGGATGAAGACGACCAGCTGGATATCCGCAAGGTCAGCGTCACCCACAGTTCACCCGACTTCGCCATCATCGCCAGCGGCATCAAGTCGGGTGACCGCCTGATCACCTCCACCATTCGCAACCCGATCCCGGGCATGGCGCTGCAGGCCGGCGGCAACGATGCCAGCTCCATTGCCGGAACCGCTACCGCAGACAACGGAAAGGGCTAAATGAGGCGGCTGATTGCCTGGTGGGTGTACAACCCGGTGGCAGCCAACCTGCTGATGGTCGGCATCCTGCTGGCCGGTGCACTGGGCTTTATCTCCATGGAGCGCGAGCCCTTCCCGCTGTTCAAGACCAACCAGGTCGAAATCGAGGCGAGCTGGCCCGGCGCCGCACCCCAGGAAGTCGAAGAGCAGATCATCCTGCGTTTCGAACAGGCGCTGAAAGAGCTGGACAACGTCTACCGGGTCTATGCCACCGCCAGCGAGAACTTTGCCCGTCTCGATGTACAGACCTACGCCGGGGTCGACATCAACGTATTCCTCGACGATGTGAAGAACGCGGTCGACTCGGTGACCTCCCTGCCCCGGGACGTGGAGAATATCCAGGTCCGCCGCACCATCTACCGCGACGAGCAGGCCCGGGTCGCCCTACACAGCGACGCGCTGACCGAGCGCCAGCTGGTGCGGCTGGCGGAAGATCTACGCGACGAACTCGCCGCCCTGCCCCACGTGTCCATTGTCGAATTGTTCGGGGCACGGCAGGAAGAGGTCTCCATCGAGCTGTCCGAGCGCGACATGCGCCGCTTCGGCCTCAGCTTCGACCAGGTCGCCGCGGCGGTGCGCGCCAGCTCCATCAACCTGTCATCCGGCCAGGTGCGGACTGAAACCGGCGACGTGCGCCTGCGGGCGCGCAACCTGGCCGATAACGAGCAGGACTTCGGCGAGATCGTCGTGCGCCAGACGGCCGACGGCGGCATCGTCCGGCTGCGTGACGTCGCCACCATCATCGACGGGTTCGAGGACGAGGAAATCCTCGCCACCCTCGATGGAGAGCCCGCGGTGCTGCTGCAGATCATGACCACCGAGTTCATGCAGGTGGTCAAGACCAGCGATACCGTCAAGGCATGGATGGACGAGCGCCGGGCCACCCTGCCCCCTGGCGTCGAGCTGACCCTGTGGTTCGACACCTCGGACGTCTACAACGAGATCATGGGCACCGTGGTCCAGTCGGCAAAACTGGGGCTGTTCCTGGTCTTCATGGTATTGATCCTGAGCCTGCGCCCGAAAGTGGCCCTGTGGGTGACCGCGGGCATCGCCGTCGCCTTCTTCGGTACGTTCTCGCTGCTGCCGGCAAACGACGTGTCGCTCAACGTAATGTCCACCTTCGCCTTCCTGCTGGTACTGGGCATTGTCGTCGACGACGCCATCGTGGTGGGCGAGAGCATTCACCACCACGCGCACGCCGCCGGCGGCGGTGGCCCAGAGAGCGCCATCGAGGGCGCCTACGCGGTGTCCAAACCGGTGGTGTTTGCGGTCCTCACCACGGTGGTGGCCTTCGCACCCTGGTTCTTTGTCTCCCTCGCCGAGGCACAGGTAACCCGGCAGCTGTCGGTGGTGATTACTGTTGCACTGCTGATCTCAATCATCGAGGCCTTCCTGATACTGCCCGCCCACCTGCGCGAGCTGAAGCACCGGGAAAAGCTGAACTGGCTGATGCGCCAGCAAAAGCGGGTCGAGGAAGGGATCGTCAATTTCGCCAATCTTACCTACCGGCGCTGGCTCAAGCAGGCCCTCCAGCATCGCTACCTCACGGCGAGCCTGTTTGCGGCGGCCTTCATCATCAGCATTGGCGTCTTTGCCAGCGGCTGGGTGAAGTTCGCGTTCATGCCGGAAGTGCAGGGAACCCAGGTCTTTCTCCGCGCCGAGATGCCGACCGGCAATCCCTACACCCGCTCGCTGGAGATCCTGGACCAGTTCCAGGCCGCCCAGCGCCAGCTGATGATCGAAGTGGATGAGCGCGCCGAGGCCGGCGGCACCGGGAAACTGATCAACGGGTGGTACACCCGGGCCCGGCGTGACAGCGTCATCGCCATCTTCCAGCTGGTGCCCCCGGAAGAGCGCGACATGACCAGCAAGGAAGCCGCCGAGCGCCTGCGGGAGCTGGTCGGGGACGTCCCCGACGCCGATGAGATCAATATCGGCTACACCATTGACCAGGAAACCCCCGGGGTCTCCTACGTGCTGCGTCACCGGGACCGCGATGTGCTGATGGAAGCCAGCCAGGATCTCAAGGCCCAGCTTCAGTCCTACGACGGCACCTTCTTTGTGCGCGACAACCTGCAGGGCCAGACCGAGGAACTGCACATGAAGCTGCTGCCGGGGGCGGAGCAGATCGGGCTGACCCTGGCAGAAGTCTCCCGCCAGGTGCGGCAGGCCTACTACGGCGAAGAAGTGCAGCGCCTGCCGCGGGAGAACGGCGACGTCAAGGTCATGGTGCGCTACCCCGCCGCGGAACGGCGCAACCTCGACAGCCTGCGGGAGTTCCGGGTCAGGACCGCGGACGGCCGGGAAGTGCCGCTGTTCTCCGTGGTCGATGTCGAGCTGACCACCGGCCTGCGACAGATCCAGCGTCGCGACGGCGAACGCATGGTACGCATCAGTGCGGACCTGTCCGCCGACCTGATGAGCGACATCAGCAATGACATGAACAACAACTTCCTGCCGGCCCTGCAGGAACGCCACGCGGGCCTGGTCGTGCTGAAGGCGGGCCAGGCGGAAAACGAAGAGTTTTTCCTGTCCGAGCTGATGTCGCTTTACATCATCGCCCTGTTCATCATGTACGCACTGATCGCGGTGGCGTTCAAATCCTACTGGCTGCCGCTGCTGGTGATGACCGCCATCCCGTTCGGCTTCATGGGGGCTATCTACGGCCACCTGATGTTCGGCATTTCCATGGCCATGTTCTCCTGGTTCGGCATTGGCGCGGCCGCCGGCGTTGTGGTCAATGACAACCTGGTACTGGTCGACTACATCGGGCGCCTGCGCGAGCGTGGCGAATCGGCCATGCAGGCCGTGGAACACGCCGGCGTTTACCGCTTCCGCCCCATCCTGCTGACCACGGTCACGACGTTCATCGGGCTGATGCCGATCCTGGCGGAGCGCTCCGTCAACGCCGAGTTCCTCAAGCCCGCGGTCCTGTCACTGGCCTTCGGCGTGCTGTTCGCCCTGCTGGTCACCCTGTTCATGGTGCCGGCCCTGTACTGCATCGGCGAGGATATCCGGATCAAGAGAGACGCCCTGCTGCTGTGGGTGTCTCGCCAGCTGCGAAGCGCGGGGCCCGCACAGCACTGATACTGGCGTGGGTTCGGCCGAGCGACTAGTATGCAGGCCATGAGCGACGCCAAGACCGACACGCGTACACCCTCTCCGCCCTACGGCTACTCCCGCGAGTGCCACTACCCCCTGGAGCAGCAGATCCGCATCGTCGCCGAGTTCTACGCCCACAATATCCGGCCCAGTCGCATCGCCTACCGCATGGGCATCGATATCGACCTGGTCGAGAAACTGATCGCAGGCGAGAGCCACCAGGAGGCATTCACTGAAATGCTGGCCTACTACCGCAGGAACCGCCGCAACCAGCGACTCAAGGATGCCCTCGAGCTGAAGGGCAGCGCCCGGGTGGAACTCCAGGAGCGCATCGAGAAGGAATTCCTGGACACTGAGCGCCAGGAAGCGCGCTAACGCCCACAACGAAACCCCACAACAATAAGATCAAGAAGGAGCCCGCAATGGCCGACACCACTACCCTGGTCGATGGACTGCATTTCGGTGAGGGACCGCGCTGGCGCGACGGCCGCCTCTGGTTCAGCGACTTCTACGACCACCAGGTCAAATCCGTGAGCATGGACGGCGAGCTGCGCGTCGAGGTGGAGCTGGACGACCAGCCCTCGGGCCTGGGATGGCTGCCGGACGGGCGGCTGCTGATCGTGGCCATGAAGGCGCGCAAGCTGCTGCTGCGGGAGGCCGACGGCAGCCTGGCCGAGTACGCCGACCTGGGACCGCTCACCGCACACCTGTGCAACGACATGGTGGTGGACGCCGGGGGCCGCGCCTGGGTCGGCAATTTCGGTTTCGACCTGGATGCAGAACTCGAAGCGCGCGGCATGGACGTGATACTCGACCATCCCACCACCAATCTTGTCCGCGTCGATCCCGACCGCAGCGTCCACGTGGCGTCGCCCGAGATGCACTTCCCCAACGGCCCGGTCATCACGCCCGACGGGGCCACGCTGATCATTGCCGAAACCCTGGGCAGCTGCCTCACCGCCTTCGATATCGGCGCCGGCAGCAAACTGGAAAACCGCCGCATCTGGGCAGCGCTGGACGGCGTCGCCCCCGACGGCATCTGCCTGAATGAGAAACGCCAGGTGTGGGTCGCCAATGCCCTTGCCCCGGAGGTCATCTGCGTTGCCGAGGGCGGCGCCATCGTACGTCGGGTGGAAACCAGCCAGTTCTGCTATGCCTGCATGCTCGGCGGGGAAGATGGCCGCACCCTGTTCGCCGTGACCGCCGCCAGCTCCGACCACCGAAGCGCGGGCGCGGAGCGCACCGGAAAAATCGAAATGGTCCAGGTCGATACGCCCCACGCCGGCCTGCCCTGACACCGCAACAGGAACAGATTCATGATCGACCTGCACTACTGGCCGACTCCGAACGGCAAAAAAGTCACCATCCTGCTGGAGGAAGCGGAGATCCCCTACCGGGTGGTCTACTGCAATATCGGCATGGGGGACCAGTTTGGGGATGACTTCCTCAGCATCAGCCCCAACAACCGGATGCCCGCCATTGTCGACACGGCTCCGGCGGACGGCGGCGACCCCATTTCAGTGTTCGAGTCGGGCGCCTGCATGATGTACCTGGCGGACAAGGCCGGGCGCTACGGCGGCGACTCGGAGCGGGAGAAATGGGAAGTCTGCCAGTGGGTCATGTGGCAAATGGCCAACCAGGGCCCCAAGATGGGCGAACGCGGGCACTTTGCGCGGCTCAAGGACCGTGAAGGCGACCAGAGCTATGCCCTGAAGCGATTCATGGACGAGACCCACCGCCTGTTCGGCGTGATGAACAATCGCCTCTACGACCGGCGCTACCTGGCCGGCGACCATTACAGCATCGCCGATATGGCCTGCTACCCCTGGGGCGCCTACTGGGAACAGGCGGGTATCGATCTCGACGAGTTCCAGTACTTCAGGCGCTGGTACACCGAACTCAGTGAGCGCCCGGCGGTGCAGCGCGGTATGGAGGTGGGGGCCGACCAGAGCCAGGACTACTCCCAGCTCAGCGAAGAAGAAATCAACCGGATCGTGGCGCTGCTCTACAACCAGCGCGCCCGCCCCGCCCCGGAGGGCGGCCTGCTCTAAAAAAAGCGCCCCGCCAATGCGGGGCGACTGAGACCCGGGCGTGGAGCGCCCGACCAGGGAAGCTCTCTACTGTTCTACGAAGGCGCGCTCGATCACGTAGTGGCCGACCGCGCCATTGCGGGTTTCCCGAAAACCCCGGTTGTCCAGCATTGCGGTGAAGTCCTTGAGCATGCTCGGGCTGCCGCAGATCATAAAGCGGTCCCGCTCCGGGCTGATCTCCGGCAGGCCGATATCATCGGTCAACTTGCCGTTATCCATCAGGTCCGTGAGTCGGCCCATGGTGTGGAAATCCTCCCGGGTCACGGTCGGATAATAGACCAGCTTTTCGCGCACCACATCGCCGAAATACTCGTTGTTGGGCAGGTGCTCGGTAATGATGTCCCTGTAGGCCAGCTCGTCGACGAAGCGACAGCCGTGGGTCAGCACCACCTTGTCGAAGTTCTCATAGATCTCCGGATCGCGGATGATGCTGAGGAACGGCGCCAGGCCTGTGCCGGTGGCGATCAGGTAGAGGTTGCTGCCCGGCAGCAGGTTGTCTTCGACCAGGGTGCCGGTGGCCTTGCTGTTGACCAGCACCTCGTCGCCGACGTTGATGTGCTGCAGCTTCGACGTCAGGGGACCGTCGGGTACCTTGATACTGAAGAACTCGAGCTCGTCCTCGTAGTGGGCGCTGGCCATGCTGTAGGCGCGCAGCAGCGGGCGGCCTTCATTTTCCAGCCCGATCATGGTGAAGTAGCCGCTCTTGAAGCGAAAGCCCGGATCGCGGGTGGTCTTGAAGCTGAACAGCGTGTCCGTCCAGTGATGGACGTCGGTCACGCGCTCGCGAAGCAACTGTGCCATGGAAATCTCCTCATTGAATGCCGCCACTCTAGGGACTGCCTTTATATTCGTAAAATGGTTATTTCCTATATAATTATTCGGTTTTACAGATATAGGCGTCGCCACCATGCGCTATACCCTGCGCCAGCTCCAGGTATTCCTCGCCACGGCCCGGTTGGAGAATCTCAGCCGCGCTGCCGACAGCCTGGCTATGTCCCAGTCCGCTGCCAGCAGCGCCCTCCGGGATCTCGAGGAACACTTCGAAATCCAGCTGTTTGATCGTGTCGGTAAACGTTTAAAAATCAATGACTTGGGGTCTCTTCTTCAGCCCAAGGCTGAAGCCCTGCTGGAGCAGGCCCAGGATATCGAGGAAACCCTGGCCCAGGGGGGCTCGCCCGGTCACCTGCAGGTGGGCGCCACCTTGACCATCGGCAACTACCTCGCGGTGGGCATGATTGCCCGCTTTCGCGTGGATTTTCCCCAGGCAGACGTGGGCCTGACCGTCGCCAACACCCAGCGCATCGCCGAACAGCTCGCGCGCTATGAACTGGACGTGGGCATGATCGAGGGCGAGCTGCGCCACCCCGACCTCGAGATCACGCCCTGGCGGGAGGACGAGCTGGTGGTCTTCGCCCCGCCCGGCCACCCCTATGCGCAGCTGCGGGGGCTGCGCGACGAGCAGTTGCTCAATACGCCCTGGGTGGTACGGGAACCGGGATCGGGTACCCGCCAGGCCTTTGACCGGGCCATGACGGGCATCCTGCCCGAGCTGGATATCAGCCTGGAACTGCAGCACACCGAGGCCATCAAGCGCGCGGTCGAGGCCGGGCTGGGCCTGGGCTGCCTGTCGCGGATCAGCCTGGTGGACGCGTTCCGCCGGGGTTCACTGGTTCCCGTCAACGTGCCCGGACGGGACTTCCGCCGCCGCCTCAGCATTGTGCTGCACCGGGACAAGTACCGCTCCGCCGGGCTCGAAGCCTGGCTGGCCCTTTGCGACAGCATGGCCGCTTAGCAAATGTTAAGGACAGGCCCCTCAGCCGCTGCCAGAATCTGCGTCGTGATCGAGCTTGCGCTTGAGCCGTGACAGGGACACCGCATCGACGCCCAGGTAGGCCGCGATGTGGTACTGGGGGATTCGCTCCACCAGGTCCGCCTGGTGCTCCAGCAGCCAGCGGTAGCGCTGTTCGGCGTTGCAGGTGAGCAGCAGCATTTCCCGTTGCTCATTGCGCATGAAAGCGCCGGACAGCAGCCTGATCACCAGACGACTGACTTCGGGATGCGAGGGAGCGATTTGCAGCAACTGGTCGAGATCTGCCTGGATCAACTCACAGGCCTCCAGCGCCTGGATCGAAAAGCTCGCGGGCTGGCCGCTCATGATGGCGCTGACGGGGCCGGTGACATTGCCGGCGCCGTAGAAGGCCTTGTTGCGCTCACGCCCCTCGGCGTCGGTATAGTAGAGACGCACCAGGCCGGACTGCACCAGGTAGATGGAATGCGCGCGCTCACCGGCCTGAACCAGCACTTCGTCCCGCGCCAGGCTGCGCTCGCGCATGCCGGCGACCCATTCCCGCAGGGGTTCGGGGCTGACATCCCAGCGCGCCAGCCAGGGCCCGATGATTTTTTCTATACTCAAGCAAGCCACCAGGAAACGGAGAAGCAATCATGAGTGAAGCCGCCAACAAAATCGTGATGAACAGCGACCTCGCCGACGAGATGTTAAGCGAGCAACCCCAGTCCGTCGAGGACGTGCGCGCCGAGCGCAAGCAGAAGCTCGCCGCCGCGCTGCGTCTGTTCGGCAAGTTCGGCTTTGACGAGGGCGTCGCCGGTCATATCACCGTGCGCGACCCGGAGCACACCGATCATTTCTGGGTCAATCCCATGGGCAAGTCCTTCAAGCTGATGACCGTGTCGGACCTGCTGCGGGTGGACCACACCGGCAATATCGTCGAGGGGGAAGGCCTGCTGAACGGCGCTGCGTTTACGATTCATTCGCAGATTCATATGGCCAAGCCCGAGGTGGTCGCCGCCGCCCACTCCCACTCGGTGTACGGCAAGACCTGGTCGTCCCTGGGGCGCCTGCTGGATCCCCTGACCCAGGACGCCTGCGCCTTCTACGAGGACCACGCCCTGTTCGACGATTTTACCGGGGTGGTACTGGACAACACCGAGGGTGAGCGAATTGCCGCGGCGCTGGGCGACTGCAAGGCCGCCATCCTGCAGAACCATGGCCTGCTCACCGTCGGTGAAAGCGTCGACGAGGCCGCCTGGTGGTTCATTACCATGGAGCGCTCCTGCCAGGCCCAGCTGATGGCCGAGGCCGCCGGCACGCCGGTCAAGATCGCCCACGAACACGCGCTGAAGACCCGCGAGACCGTCGGCAGCCACCTGGCAGGCTGGTTCAGCTTCCAGCCCCTGTATGACGTGATCATCAAGGAGCAACCTGATCTGCTCAACTGAGAACGCGCCGGACTTGATCCGGCGCAATCCACTTTCGGGCCCGCTATGCTTTAGTGCGACCAAGGAACGGTGACGCACTATGTTTGAAACCCTGGAAATCGGCCGCAAGGTCAAACGCAAGGACTTCAACAGGCAGGTCCTGGAGTTGCGCCAGAAGCTGCTCGATCTGCAGTTCGAGCTGGAGGGGCGCGACTTTCCCGTATTCATCATCGTGTCGGGCGTCGAGGGCGCGGGCAAGGGTTCCGTGGTCCACCGGCTCAATGAGTGGATGGACCCCCGCCTCATCGAAACCAACGCGTTCTGGGATATGTCGGACGAGGAAGAGAGCCGCCCGTTCCACTGGCGCTTCTGGCGTGTACTGCCGGCCAATGGCCGCATCGGCATTTTCTTCGGCTCCTGGTACACACGCCCCATCTTGCACTGTGCGTCGGAGAAGATCTCGGACGCTGAGTTCACCGTGGAAATGCAGCGCATCGTCGAGTACGAGCGCATGTTCACCGATGACGGCGCGCTCATCATCAAGCTGTGGTTCCATCTCGCCCCGGATATCGCCTCAGAGCGCGTGCGCCTGGACCGCCTTCGGGAACTCACTGAGATCGACATCCCCGAAGACAACGTTGAGTTTTTCCAAACCTATGAAAGGCTCAAGCTGGTCAGCGAGCGGGCCATTCGTGCAACGGACACCGGGCACAGCCCATGGCATCTGGTCGAGGCAACCGACAGCAATTACCGCGACCTGACGGCCGCGCAGATCGTTGAGCAATGTCTGCGCGCCAGGCTCGACAATGCCCACAAGAACCACAATAACTCTCCACCCATCAGCCTCGGTGAGAACGGCCAGCCCACAATCCTGGACACGGTCGACAAGGACGCGGCGCTCACCAGCGAGGAGTACAAAGATCAGCTGGAGCATTACCAGTCTGAGTTGGAAAACCTTGCCTGGGAGGCACGCAACCAGAAGCTACCCTGCGTCGCTGTGTTCGAGGGCTGGGACGCCGCCGGCAAGGGGAGTGCGATACGAAGAGTGACGCAAGCGGTAGACCCTCGTCTTTATCACCTGTTTCAGTTCGCGGCTCCCACCGACGAGGAAGCCGCCCACCACTACCTGTGGCGCTTCTGGCGCCAGCTTGGCCGCGACGGGAAGTTCACGTTTTTCGACCGTTCCTGGTATGGGCGAGTTCTGGTAGAACGGGTGGAGGGCTTTGCCCACGAGAGCGAATGGCAGCGATCTTACGGCGAGATCAACCGCTTCGAGGAGCAAATCACCGAGCACGGCACGGTGCTGCTGAAATTCTTCGTGCACATCTCCAAGAAAGAGCAACTGGCGCGCTTCAAGCTTCGTGAGGAGACGCCTCACAAGCAGTACAAGATCACCGATGAAGACTGGCGCAACCGGGAGAAGTGGCATGATTACGAGCTCGCCGTACACGACATGGTGTCCCACACCAGCACCGTAGCGGCACCCTGGACCCTGGTGGCGGGCAATGACAAGCGCTACGCCCGGATCCAGATTCTCAAGACCTTCTGCGAGAAACTCTCCGAGGCCCTGCACCGGGACTAAAACACAGCTGGGCCCTTTTAAAAGAGCCCCTCGATCTGCCCTTCCCCGTTGACAGTGATGCGCTCCGCCGCAGGGGCGCGCGGCAGGCCCGGCATGGTGAACAGGTCACCGCACAGCACCACGACGAAGCCCGCGCCCGCGGACAGCCGCACTTCCCTGACAGGCAGCTCGAACCCCGAGGGTGCGCCCTTCAGCGAGGGGTCCGCGCTGAAGCTGTAGGGTGTTTTCGCCATACACACAGGCAGGTGGCCATAGCCGGCCTCTTCCAGCGCTTTCAGGTGCTTGCGGCTCTTCTTCTCCGCGACTACGTCGGAGGCGCCGTACAGCTTTCGGGCAACGGCTTCGATTTTCTCCATCAGCGGCATGTCGTCCGGGTAGCTGAACGTTAGCTTGCCGTCACCCGAATCCGCCAGGTCGCAGACGGTGCGCGCCAGCTCCGCAGCGCCGGCGCCCCCGTCCGCCCAGTGCGTGCACATGCAGGCGGGCACGCCCTCGGCCTCACAGAAGGATTTCAATGCCTCCAGCTCCGCATCGGTATCGGCGGTAAAGCGATTGAGCGCCACCACCACCGGCACGCCGAAGGATTTCATGTTGTCCAGGTGCCGCTTGAGATTGACCATGCCCCTGTCGAGAGCGTCGAGGTCCTCCTTCTCCAGGTCGGCCTGGGCGACGCCGCCGTTGAACTTGAGCGCCCGTACCGTGGCCACCAGCACGCAGGCCGCCGGTGACAGCCCCGCCTGGCGGCACTTGATGTTGAAGAACTTCTCGGCCCCCAGGTCGGAACCAAAGCCGGCCTCGGTCACCACGTAATCGGCAAGTTTGAGGCTGGTGCGGGTACCAATCACCGAGTTACAGCCGTGGGCGATATTGGCGAAGGGGCCACCGTGGACGATGGCCGGCGTCTGCTCCAGGGTCTGCACCAGGTTGGGCTGCAGCGCATCCCGCAGCAGCGCGGTCATCGCCCCGTCGGCTTCCAGCTCGCGGGCGCGAATCTGCTCACCGGTGTTGGAGTAGCCCACCACAATATTACCCAGCCGTTCCTTGAGATCGGCGAGGTCCCGCGCCAGGCAGAATACCGCCATGACCTCCGAGGCCACGGTGATATCAAACCCGGTCTGGCGAGGTACGCTGTTGCCCGGTCCACCCAGTCCCGCCACCAGGTGGCGCAGGGCGCGATCGTTCATGTCGACCACCCGGCCCCAGGTGCGCCTGCGGATATCGAAGTCCAGGGCATTGCCCCAGTGCAGGTGGTTGTCGAGCATGGCCGCCAGCAGGTTGTGGGCGGCACCGATAGCGTGCAGGTCGCCGGTGAAGTGCAGGTTGATATCTTCCATGGGCAGTACCTGGGCATAGCCGCCCCCGGCCGCCCCGCCCTTCATGCCGAATACCGGGCCGAGGCTCGGCTCCCGCAGGCAGACCAGGCCCTTCTTGCCGATATGACGGATACCATCTGCCAGGCCCACCGATGTGGCGGTCTTGCCTTCTCCCATGGGCGTCGGTGATATGGCTGTCACCAGGATCAACTTGCCGGTGCCGTTTTCCTGCACCGATTCGCAGAATTCATGGCTCAGTTTCGCTTTGGAGGTGCCGTAACTGATCAGGGCTTCTGCGGGTATGTCCAGACCCGCCGCCACCTCGGCGATGGGCAGTGGCTGGGCCTCACGGGCTATGTGCAGGTCGCTTTTCACGGGCGCTCTCCTCTGGTGGGCATGCGGTGCGCTTCGTTATTATTTGCTGCATGATCGAACCCATCGACAGCGCACAGGAGCGACAGGTTCTCGCGGCGACGGAGCGTTATCTCGGCCTTGCAGAGACCATCTTTCTCAGGAAAATTCCGCCGGTCCACGTGAATTTTAACCTCATGGGCTCCAGCGCCGGCATGTTCCAGGTCAAGAAGGGAGCCTCCCTCATCCGTTACAACCCCTGGCTGTTCGCCAAGTATTTCGAAGAGAACCTCGCGGCGACGGTGCCCCACGAGGTCGCTCACTATGTGGTGCACTGCCTGCATGGCCTGCACCGGGTCAAACCCCACGGCCCGGAGTGGCGCGCGGTCATGGCGGCATTCGATGCCGATGCCAGCGTGACCGGGGACTTCGACCTGGAGGGGATTCCCACCCGGCGCCAGCGTCGTTTCCGCTACCACTGCGGCTGTCGGGAGCACGAGGTCAGCACCCGCCGCCACAACATCATGCAGGGCGGCCGCGGGCGCTACCAGTGCCGGCTCTGCAACGGCGAGCTGCAGCTGCTGTCGTTACAAAAATAGTTGCGAAAATAGTTACGACAATAGCTACGACAACAGCCGCGAGTTCACCTGCAGCTCACTGTGCAGGCTGCGATGCACGGGGCAGCGGTCGGCAATCTGCAGCAGGCGCTCGCGCTGCTCATCGGTCAGGTCCCCGCTCAGGCTGATCACCCGGTCGATCACCTCGATCTGCCGGGGGCTCTCCTCACAGCCCTCGCAGTCCTCGTGGTAGTCGCGGCTGTGCTCCAGCTCCACCTTTACATGCTCCAACGGAATCGATTTCCGCCCCGCGTACATGCGCAGGGTCATCGAGGTGCAGGTCCCCAGCGCGGCCAGCAGGTGTTCGTAGGGGTCGGGGCCGGTATCGTCCCCGCCCACCGACTGCGGCTCATCCGCCAGCCAGTGATGGCTGTCGCTATAGACATCCTGGGTGAAGCGCTGGTTCTTCTCCGCGACCAGCACCTGGCCCTTGTCCAGTGACACCGCGGCGGGCGCCGCCTCCGGCGGCAGGTAGCGGCTGGCCCAGCCGACGATGGTGCGGGCGACGTATTCGGAATCGGCCTTCCGGGTCAGCAGGTGGTCCGCGTCGTCGAGACTGACAAAGCTCTTCGGGTGCCTGGCTTCCACGTAGATCTTCTCGGCCTCGGCGATTTTCACCGTGTCATCCAGCGGGGAATGCATTACCAGCAGGGCCTTGCCCAGCCTGCCGATATCACTCTCGTGGGCCTCCAGGTCCTCGATGAACTGCTGCTTGATATTGAAACTGCGCCCTGCCAGCGAGACCTGCGCCTCACCCCGCTCGCGAATCTCATCCAGGGATGCCGAGAAGTTGTGCACCACGTGTTCCGCGCGGTGCGGCGCACCGATGGTCACCACCGCGGTGGCCTCCGGCACCTGCGACGCCATGGCCAGCACCGCGGCCCCGCCCAGGCTGTGGCCGATCAGCAGGCTCGGCGCCTGGTACTCCGTGCGGAGGAAATCACAGGCTGCCAGCAAATCCTGGAGGTTCGAGGAGAAGTTGGTGTTGGCGAAATCACCGTCGCTGTTGCCGAGCCCGGTAAAGTCGAACCTCAGTACCGCGATGCCGTCCTGGGTCAGGGCCCGGGATACCCGCGATGCCGCCGCCACATCCTTGCCGCAGGTGAAACAGTGCGCAAACAGCGCAAAGCTGCGCACGTCGGCATCCGGCATCTCCAGTGCCCCACTCAGGGTCAGGCCGTTACTCTCGAACTCCACTTTCTTGCGCATTGTAAACCTCGTTCGCATCGACATTGGCTAGCATAGTCCAGGGATCGAAATTCGAGCGCGGCGCGCGGAAGAAGTTCCCGCGCGGAGGGTTCTGCGGGCTGATTAAGGGGCTTCGGCGAAACGAATACGCTGCCGTTTCCCGCCCCACTCGCCGGGTGGGCCGTCAAAGACCCCGGCCACCGGCGTTCCGCATTGGGCGCAGGCGCCCTCATCGGTGACCGCCCAGTCGCCCAGCACGTGCCAGTTGCGGCCGATCAGCAGTTCGCCGCAGTGATGGCACCAGGTCGAGTTGCCGTGGGGATCGTTGACGTTGCCGGTGTACGCGTAGCGCACGCCGTTTTCCAGCGCCGTCATCCGCGCCCGGCTCAGGGTCTCTTGGGGGGTATGCGGGACATCGCGCATCTTCCAATCCGGGTGGAAGGCAGTGAAATGCATGGGCACGTCCGGACCGAGATTGTCCACTACCCAACGGCACATGGCGCGCACTTCCTCGTCCGAATCATTCTTCCCGGGAATCAGCAGCGTGGTGAGTTCCAGCCAGACGTCGGTCTCGTGGTAGACGTAGGAAATCGTCTCCAGCACTTCCGCCAGGTGTGCACCGCACAGCTCGTAGTAGAACTTCTCGGTAAAGGCCTTGAGGTCGATGTTGGCGGCATCCATGGCGGCGAAAAACTCGGCGCGGGGTTCCGGGCAGATATAGCCGGCGGTGACCGCCACGTTCCTGACCCCCACCTTGCGACAGGCCGCCGCCACGTCGATGGCGTACTCGTGGAAGATGACCGGATCGTTGTAGGTGTAGGCAATGGAGCGGCAGCCGGTACGGACCGCCGCCTCTGCCAGCATCTCGGGGGTCGCCGCCGCGGCCATGGTGTCCATCTCCCGGGACTTGGTCGTGTCCCAGTTCTGGCAGAACTTGCAGGCGAGGTTGCAGCCGGCGGTGCCGAAGGACAGCACCGGGGTGCCGGGCAGGAAGTGCTTGAGGGGTTTCTTCTCGATAGGGTCGACGCAGAAGCCGCTGGAGCGGCCATAGGTGGTAAGTACCACCGCGTCGTCCTCGCAGGCGCGGACATAGCAGAGGCCCTGCTGGCCATTGCGCAGTTTGCAGGCGCGCGGGCAGAGATCGCACTGCACCCTGCCGTCGTCCAGCTTGTGCCAGTATCGTGTCGGAACTACAGAGGCATTCATACAATAATTATAGTTCAGGGGGCCCGCCACTAGTTCGACCTGGATCACTGCAATGGCCGCTTACCAAAGCTAAACTGGGAAGATGAGCCAGATTCGACGAGCCGCCGTGGCCGGCCAGTTTTACGATGGCGACACCGCGCGCCTCATCCAGGACGTGGACAGCCTGTTGGCAAATGTCGACAGCCACAATAGCGCATCGCGCCCCAAGGCCATTGTCGCGCCCCACGCCGGCTACGTGTACTCAGGTCCCGTGGCCGCCGAGGTCTACGCCCGCCTTCCCGAGGACGGCGAACCCATCCGCCGCGTGGTATTGCTGGGCCCCTCCCACCGGGTGGGTTTTCGCGGCATCGCCACCTCCAGTGCCCACAGTTTTGCCACGCCGCTGGGGAATATTCCCCTGGACCGCGGCGCGATCGACCGGCTCTCCGCCCTGCCCGGCGTGCTGGAACGGGACGACGCGCACGCGCTGGAACACAGCCTCGAAGTGCACCTGCCCTTCCTGCAGCGCTGCCTCGGCGAGTTTGCGCTGGTGCCCCTGGTGGTGGGCGATGCGGCGCCGGAACAGGTGGCCGCCGTGATCGAGAGCCTCTGGGGCGGGCCTGAAACCCTGATTGTGATCAGCTCCGACCTGAGTCACTACCTGCCCTATTCCGAAGCCCGGGAAAAGGACCTGGCGACGGCCGCGCGGATCGAAGCCCTGCAGCCGGAACTCAGCGGCGACCAGGCCTGCGGCTGCCGGCCCCTGAACGGCCTGCTGACGGTTCTCAAGCGGCGCGGCCTGTCCATGAAGCGGGTCGATATCCGCAATTCCGGCGATACCGCCGGCACCCGGGACCGCGTGGTGGGCTACGGTGCCTGGATCGTCGAAGACCCTGGAACCGACCGCAAGACGTCGGAAACCGGCGGTAGCGGGACTGCCGCGAGCCGTGCACCCACCCTGGGCCTCGCCCAGCGACAGCAGCTCCTGCAGCTGGCCCGCGAGGCCATTCTCAGCGGGCTGCACAAGCAAAACCTGGATATCCAGCTGACCCGATACCACGCCGATCTACAGGCGCATCGGGGCAGCTTCGTGACCCTCAACCACGAGGGGCGCCTACGCGGCTGTATCGGCAGTCTCACGCCCACACGGCCCCTCCTGGTGGATGTCGCCAACAATGCCCTGGCCGCCGCCTTCAAGGACGCCCGCTTCCAACCGCTGACCGAATCGGAATACCCGGCCATCGAGATTCACATCTCGGTGCTGAGTCCGGCCCGGCCCCTGGCCATCCAGACGCGAGAGGCACTGCTGGACTACCTGCAGCCCGGCGTTCATGGACTGATTCTCGAGGAGGGTCAGCACCGCGCCACCTATCTTCCCAGTGTCTGGGAAAAGCTGCCGGACGCGGACCGCTTTGTCAGCGAACTGCGCGCGAAGGCCGGGCTGCCGCGCGAGGGCTGGTCCGCCGAGACGCGCGTGTCGGTCTACACCACCGAAGAATTCGGTTAGCGCGAGGCGCCTGCTACAGCGCCAACAGCGTCAATCCAACGCCCGCCAGCACCGCGGCAATCAGGGCGTAGGGGAACTGGCTCAGGGCATGATCCATCACGCCACAACCCGACCCCTGGCTGGCCAGCACTGTGGAGTCACTGTAGAAACAGGCGTGACTGCCAAAGGCGCTGGCCGACATCAAGGCACCAATCGCCAGTGGCGCACTGACACCGACACTGTCGGCCAGCGGCATGACAATGGGTATAGCGATGGCGAATACGCCCCAGCTGGAGCCCGTGGCAAACGAAATAAGCGCCATGGCGATGAACACCACCAGCGGCAGCAGTGTCGGGCTCATCAGCGGCTGCACCTTTGTGATGACGTAGTCGGCCAGCCCGAGCTGGTCGTTGACTTCCTTGAACATGAACGCGACGACCACGATGGTCAGCGCGGGTACCATGATCTTGATGCCATCCATGACCGCATCGAACATCTCACCCCAGGCCATCAGCCGCTGCAGACCGAACAACAGGATCGTGGTGGCCACGCTCATCAGTACGCCGATCTGGACATCCAGGTCATACCATGCGCTGAAACCGAGCAGGCTGAGGATCGGTACCAGGAAGTGATAGACCTTGACCTTACCTTCCGCCGCGGACGCCACTTCCTCGACCACGAATTCATCGACGCTGCCATTGTTTCCCGACCCGGCCAACGCTCTCGCTTCCGCCGCGCGCATGGGGCCCAGCAACGGCAGCCGGCCGGTGGCCACCAGCGGCACCATGATGACGGCAATCCAGGGATAGAGCATGTAGGGAATGGCGCTGACGAACAGGCGCATCCCCTCACCCGGGGGCGCCGCCCCGGAGACCTCCAGCACGCCGGCGAAGAACACCGCCCAGGTGGACACCGGCACCAGCATGCAGATCGGTGCCGCCGTCGAATCCACCACGTAAGCAAGCATTTCACGGGACACGCGGAAGCGATCGGTGACCCTGCGCATGGAAGAGCCCACCGCCAGGGCGTTGAGGTAATCGTCGATGAAAATCAGCAGGCCGAGAAACCAGGTGTACAGCAGCGCACTGCCGGCGCTGGTCGCCCGCGCCGCCAGCATACGGCTGAAGGCGGTGGCCGCACCCACGCGCATCAGCAGTGTGATCAGGCTGCCCATCAAACCGCAGACGATGATCACCCAGGCAATGGTCTCGTCCATCATGACCTGCAGCAGAATCGTCGAGAAGCTCTGCAGCGCATCCCCAGGCCCCAGCAGCAGCAAGCCGGCGCCCACCCCCGCCAGCAGGGACTCGATGGGACGGCGGCTGAGCACGGCCGTGACGATGGCCACCGCCGCGGGCAGCAGGCAGGTCCAGTCGGGATTTGTCATGATCTGGCGGGATTCTGGTCAGTTATTGTGTTTGCGCACCAATGATAAGAGTCAAGGGACCGTCATTTCCATACTGCTATAGTGGAATCATGAAAACCGCCTGCACACCGCTGTTCGGCGCATTCGTGGCCCTGTGGCTTCTGCTGGGAGCGGGCACGGCCGCGGCCGAGAGTGAGGCGCCACTGGATGCAATCTGGGTCCTCGATCTGGACGGTGCAGTGGGTCCCGCTACCAGCGATTACCTGGTCCGCGGACTGGAGGACGCCCGCGACGCGGAAGCGCGGCTCGCCGTTATTCGCATGAACACTCCGGGCGGCCTGGACGGCGCCATGCGGGATATCATCGAGGCCATTCTGGCCTCCCCGGTACCGGTGGCGACCTATGTCGCGCCCCAGGGCGCTCGCGCCGCCAGCGCCGGCACCTACATTCTCTATGCCAGCCATATCGCCGCCATGGCCCCCGCCACCAATCTCGGGGCCGCCACCCCCGTGCCCCTGGGCGCGCCGGGGCCGGCCAGGATTCCCGCGCCCGAGAGCGACGACGAGGAGACCAGCGCCGAGGAGAAGGCGCCTGACGGCACTGCCATGGACCGCAAGATGGTCAACGATGCCGCGGCCTACATCCGCGGCCTCGCCAAACTGCGGGGACGCAATGCCGAATGGGCGGAGCTGGCCGTGCGCGAAGCCGCCAGCCTGTCCGCAGATGAGGCCCTGGAAGCGAATGTCATCGACCTGATTGCCACCAACCTGCGTGACCTCATCACCCAGGCGGACGGGCGTGAAGTCGCACTGGCGGATGACACTGTCACACTGGACCTGGCCAATGCGCCGCTGCACGAAGCCGTGCCCGACTGGCGCACGGAATTCCTGACCATCATTACCAACCCCAGCCTGGTGCTGATACTTGGCATGATCGGTTTCTACGGCATCATCCTCGAGTTCTATAACCCCGGAGCGCTGGTGCCGGGCACAATCGGCATCATCTGCCTGCTGATCGCGGGCTATGCCCTGCAGCTACTGCCGGTCAACTATGCCGGTCTCGCCCTGATCATTGTCGGCATCGCACTGATGGTGGCTGAAGCGCTATCGCCCAGTTTTGGCATCCTGGGCTTTGGCGGGCTGGTGGCTTTCACCATCGGCGGCGTCATTATGTTTGATACCGATGTGGAAGAGTTCCAGGTCGCCTGGCAACTGCTGGCGGCGGTGGCGTTCTTCGGCGGCCTGCTGATCATCGTGACCGTGACCATGCTGATGCGCATGCGCTGGCGCGAGGTCACCACCGGCATCGAACAGATGCTGGGCATGGTCGGCCAGGTCCTCGGCGATTTTGACGGAAGCGGCCAGGTCCGGGTCGGCGGCGAGATCTGGGAGGCCCACAGCGATCAACCGCTGGAGGCCGGTGACCACGTCGTGGTGCGCGCAATCAACGGATTAACACTTTCGGTAGAGAGGGAGCAAAGCTGATGGACGTGTTCTGGCCAATCATCATATTCGGGATCATCACGATCCTGTTCTACACCTTCCGCATCCTGCGCGAGTACGAGCGCGGCGTCATCTTCCTGTTGGGACGCTTCTACAAGGTCAAGGGGCCAGGCTTTATTGTCGTGATTCCCGGGTTCCAGCAGATGGTGAAGGTCGACCTTCGGACGCTGGTCTATGACGTGCCCACCCAGGACGTGATCTCGCGGGACAATGTCTCAGTCAAGGTGAGCGCGGTGATCTACTTCCGGGTCGTCGACCCGGAGCGGGCGATCATCAATGTAGAGGACTTCTTCGAAGCGACGGCACAGCTGTCCCAGACCACGCTGCGTTCCATCCTGGGCCAGCACGAACTGGATGAGATGCTGGCCCAGCGGGACAAGCTGAACCAGGGCATCCAGGTGCTGCTCGACGAGCAGACGGAATCCTGGGGCATCAAGGTGATCAACGTGGAAATCAAGCACGTGGACCTGGATGAGAGCATGATTCGCGCCATCGCCAAACAGGCCGAAGCGGAGCGGGAGCGGCGCGCCAAGGTCATTCACGCCGAAGGTGAACTTCAGGCTTCCACCAAGCTGCTGGAAGCGGCGGAGACCCTGTCAAAGCAGAGCCAGGCCCTGCAGCTTCGCTACATGCAGACGCTGACGGAAGTGTCACGGGACCGCAGCTCGGTGATCGTGTTCCCGCTGCCCATCGACCTGATCGAGTCCCTGAAGAAACCCACGGGCAGCAGCGACTAGTTGTGATCTCTCAATAGGTTGTTCACTCGGGGCATACCCGGAGAATTGGAGGTGCGACCCATCTCAATAATCCGGAGCCCCGAATGAACAACCACAAGAATGCACGATTAACGCCACACGGTCGATTGCTGCTCGTTCGTCGAATCACCGAAGACGGTCTCAGACCCGCCGAAGCCGCCCAGGCCGTGGGCGTCAGCGTCCGCACAGCCTACAAATGGCTCCATCGATACCAGGACGAAGGTGAAGCCGGCCTGTTGAATCGCTCCTCCCGCCCGCGTCAGTGCCCCACTCAGACCAAGAGCGGCATCGCCAAACGCATTATCAAGCTCAGGCGTCAACGGCAAACCTATCGCCAGATTGCCCTGGCGGTGGGTACCAGCCAAAGCACAGTCGGGCGGATCCTGGCGCAGTCGGGACTAAATCGACTTGCCTATCTCGAGCCCGCCAGGCCTGATAATCGCTACGAGCATGATGCCCCTGGGGATTTACTGCACCTGGATATCAAGAAACTCGGGCGATTCAAGCGCCCCGGACACAGGGTCACCGGTAGCCGCCTGAACACGCCGAAACGCGGGCCTGGTTGGGAGTACGTCCACGTCGCCATTGATGACCATAGTCGGGTGGCCTTCGGCTCCATCCATCCAGATGAAACAGGGAGAAGCGCCTGCCAGGCGCTTCTCAGGGCTGTGAGGTATTACAGGAGCTTGGGTATCCGCTTCAAACGTGTGCTCACAGATAATGGTCCTGCCTACAAGTCGAAGGTCTTCAGGCAGTTGTGTCGCAGACTGGGGCTGGTGCACAAAAGGACACGTCCATACTGTCCCAGAACCAACGGCAAAGCTGAGCGGTTTATACAAACAGCACTCAGAGAATGGGCCTACGCTCGCTCTTACAAAGACTCAGAGCAAAGGGCTCAGCATCTAATGCCGTGGTTACACCAATACAACTGGCATCGACCCCATGCTAGCCTCGACTACCTACCACCGATTAGCCGGAGCGGCCTATCTGTGAACAACCTGATGAGTAACCACAACTAGCCGGCAGGTTTGCGCAGCAACAGGTACCAGCACAGGAACAGCAGGCAGGCGGCCTCGAAACTCATCGCGAACACCGTGTAGCCAGAGAAGTCGCCGCGGGTCAGCCCCAGGCTGACTCGCACCACCGCCAGCCCCGCGAATATGAACAACAGGGCATAGAGTGCCGCGTGTTCCAGGTCCTTGCGGAACACGCCCAACAGGCACAGCACGCCGACCCCCACCTGCAGGCCGCCGTACATGGACTGCAGCTCAATCGTCCCGGTCACGCTATTGGCGGCAATGCCCGCGCCCTCCGCCAGCATGGCGGGATTCACCAGGCAGTACAGGCCGTAGCCGATAAACATCAGCGCCACGAAACCCAGGAACGCCCTGGCCATCATGACCGGGCCTCCAGGGCGTTACCGACGTCAGCGAGGAATAGGTATAGAATGGGGGCTGCGATCTCGACCAGGGCCATGCGTAATCCAGAAGAACAGTGTGGTTATGCGGCCACAGTGTAGCAGCCGGGCCCGGGGATCAGGAAACACGCTATGGGCCAATCCCAGGGAGAAATACGCTATGGCTGACCAGAGTACCGCAGCCGCGAACACCGACGAATCTGGAGAGACAGCCGCCGACCGCTGGAGCCTTTTCCAGCGTCGACTGGAGACCGCGGAGGACTATATAGAGAGCCTGCGCAACCGCGACCTTGACGTTCACCTGTTCGGCGAACGGGTCACCGAGCCGGTCGATCACCCGATGATCCGCCCGTCCATCAATGCACTGGCGGCCTCCTACCAGCTGGCCCTGGACGATCCGGACCTGGCCACGGCGGAGTCCCCTTACACCGGCACCCGCGTCAACCGTTTCCTGCATATTCCCACCAGCCCGGAAGACCTGGTCAACAAGAACCGCATGCAGCGGCGTATGGGCCAGATTACCGGCACCTGCTTCCAGCGCTGTGCCGGGCTGGACTGCATCTCGGTAATGCACTCCCTGACCTATGACATCGACCAGGCCCACGGCACCGAGTACCACGCCCGTTTCCTGCGCCTGCTGGAAGGCCTGCAGCGGCACAACCTGATCATCGCCGCCGGCATGACCGACCCCAAGGGCGATCGCAGCAAAGCGCCGCACGAACAGTCGGACCCCGAGATGTTCATGCGGGTGGTCGATCGCAATGACGAGGGGCTCTTTGTGTCTGGCGCCAAGGCGCATATGACCGGCGGCCTCAATTCCCACTGGGTCATGGTCATGCCGACCATGCGGCTGTCCGAGGCGGACCGGGACTACGCCGTGATCGGCGCCGTACCCCTGCAGACCGAAGGCCTCAAGTTCATCTACGGTCGCCAGTCCTGCGACACCCGCTCCATGGAGGGCGGCAGCATCGACCAGGGGAACGCCACCTATTCTGGCCAGGAGGTCCTGGTCGTGTTCGATCGCGTGTTCATTCCCTGGGAACATGTCTTCATGGACGGCGAATGGGAGTTCGCCAGCCTGCTGGTGGAGCGTTTTACCGACTATCACCGGGCCAGCTACGTCTGCAAGACCGGGCTGGGCGACGTGATGGTGGGAGCGGCTGCGACCATCGCCGAGTACAACGGTGTAGAGTCCGCGTCCCACATCAAGGACAAGCTGGTGGAGATGGTGCACCTGAACGAGACCATCTACTCGTCGGGTATCGCCTCCTCGCACCAGGCCTACGCGCTGCCCTCGGGCGCCTGGATCAACGACGGCATGCTGTCCAACGTCTGTAAACACAACGTCACGCGATTCCCCTACGAGATCTCGCGGCTGGCACAGGACCTGGCCGGGGGGCTCATGGTCACCCTGCCCTCGGAAAAGGACTTCGAATCCGGTGAGACCGGTGAGCTGCTGGAGCGCTTTTTCAAGGGGCGCGACGATATTCCCACCGAGGACCGGGTGCGCATCCTGCGGCTGATCGAGAACATGACCCTGGGGCGCAATGCTGTGGGCTATCTCACAGAATCCCTGCACGGCGCTGGCTCACCCCAGGCCCAGCGTATACAAATACTGCGTAATATGGACGTGGACACGAAGAAACAGCACGCCCGCAAGCTGGCCGGTATCATTGCTACCGACGCCAACTGAGCACGTGTTGAAGACCGCAAGGAGCCAGACGTGATGCGCTGGATTGCCCGGGCGCTGCTGACAGCGCTGGGGTGGAAAATCGAGGGGGAGACGCCGCTGCACCGCAAATACGTGCTGATCGCGGCGCCGCATACCTCCAACTGGGATTTCCCCCTGATGATGCTGTTCGCCTGGTCCTTCGGCATGCGCATCAGCTGGATGGGAAAGCAGAGCCTGTTTCACCCGCCCTACGGCTGGATCATGCGACTGATGGGCGGTATCCCCATCCAGCGCAAGCGCAACAACAACGTGGTCGATTCGATGGTGGAAGCCTTCGCCCAGCACGATCGGCTCATCCTGGTGGTTCCCACCGAGGGCACCCGCGCCCGCACCGACTACTGGAAGTCCGGTTTCTACCACATCGCGCGTGGCGCCGGCGTGCCCATCGTGCCGTCCTACCTGGATTTTGGCATGAAGCGCGGAGGCTTTGGCCCCGCCCTGCCCATGAGCGGCGACGTGCGGCGGGACATGGAGCTGCTCAGGGGCTTCTATGCTCCCATGAAAGGACTTTTCCCGGAGAACTTCGGCCCGGTGCGGCTACGGGAAGAAGACGTGGAACCGCCGGCGGCTCACTCGGCCGAAGCGTAGCTGACCTCCTCCAGCTCCGCCTCCAGCACCTGGCTCAGGAACGTTTCCCCCTCCTCCGCGCGCCCGTCGTTGGCGAACTGGCTGTCGAAGAACGCCCGCACTACCACCGAGGTGATCATCTGCTGGCGCAACGGATTCATGGCCTCCGGCAGCGGATCCATCTTGCAGAGTTCGTTCTCAAATTCGTAGATGATGCCCTGCTCCGGCGTGCCCAGCTCGTCGATCCAGAAGTCGTCCATATCGTTGGCGACATTCTGCTCCACCACATAGCAACCCAGCGCATCCGGGTTGGACATGAAGCGCAGGGTGGCAGCAGGGCCGGAAAAGCCGGTATGCGAGCCGTCGATCACGGTGACCAGCTGTCCGTTCGGCACTTTCTGCAGCACCGGCATGGCGTTGCTGCCGAACGGCACCAGCGCGTCGATATCGCCTCCCAGCATCAGGAACGGCACTTCCCGGTGGCTGAAGAACACATCGGAAAACTGAGCCGTCGGGCCGGCGATCGACAGCGCCGCCCCGATGCGCGAATCGCCCAGGGTCGGGTGGAAGGCCGCCAGCGTCGAGGTCATACCGCCCAGGGAAATGCCGGTTACGCCAATACGCTCCGGATCGATCATACCCTCCAGCATGTGCCCGGCCTCTGCCGACTGGGCCAGCAAGCTGTCGACCAGGAAGCTGACATCCCCGGGCTGGTTGACCACATCACGGACCCAGGGACGGTCCGGCGCCTGCATATTGGTCAGGGGGAAGTCCGCCGCCACCACCACATAGCCGTGGCTGGCGAGATGCCGCCCCAGGTAGGCGCCCCCGTTGCGGTTGGAAGAAAACCCGTGACTGTAGACAATCAGCGGGAAGGGACCGGCATCATTGCGGGCGGGGTGCCAGACGGTGGCATGGAGCTCGCGCTGCGGGGCACCCGAGAAACTGCCGTGGGCAGGGCTCTCGCGACTGGAATCGACGAACAGCTCGTCATGGGAGTGCACCTCGTGCGGCCCCGGCAGCAGGCGGGCGGCGCTCTTCGACCCGGACGGGAACGGGTCAGGTTGCTTGCCATAGGCCAGCACCAGCGCCAGCGCGCCCACCAATACGGCGAGCACCACAAGAACAGTCAATAATCTACGCATAGGCAGCAGCGTCGAGGCGGTGCATTTCCGACTCGATCCAGGTCTCCACTTCTTTCATCAATTCTTCGGCATTCCGCCCCTCCGCGGGAATCGGCGGTGCAATGGATACGTCGATGACGCCCGGTGTCATGCGAAAGGTTTTCCGCGGCCAGCAGCGCCCCGACGTCACGGCAATCGGGATGATGCTCGCCCCCGTGGCGACGGCGAGGCGGCTCGCGCCCGTCTTGTACACGCCCTGGCTGCCGCGCTCGGTGCGGGTGCCCTCGGGAAACATGATGATCCATACACCTTTGTCCATCAGCACCGTGCCCTGCTCCGCCACCTTGTTCCAGGCCTCGGTGCGCTTGCTGCGGTCAATGTGCACCATGTCGAGCCGACCCATGGCCCAGCCAAAGAAAGGAATCGACAGCAGCTCCTTCTTGAACACGTAGGCCAGCGGATGCGTCATGAGTGTGGGCAGGGCAAAGGTTTCCCAGGTGCTCTGGTGCTTCGGGCAGATGATGATGCGCTGCATGGAATCCGCCGAGGGGAGATTCTCCGCCCCGTGCACGCGGTAGCGAATGCCGCCGAATACCCGCGCCGCCACGGTGATCTGCTTCAGGTAGCCCAGGGCCAGCCAGTACAGGGATTTGCCCCGGATGAAGATGGAGGACACGATGATCACGGTCCCGTAGGGAACGACGGTTATGGCGAGCCACAACCAGTACAGCACTCCGCGAATCATGCAGCGGCCTCGTCAGCCGCGCTGTGCTCCTTCATGAAGCGCTCGATCTGATCGAAAGCGTGGGCCGCCTCCTCCACCTCATTCCGTACAAAAATGTGCCAGACGTGGAGCATGTGGCCCCAGGCCTGGAGTTCCACCGGCGAGCCCTGGGCGCGAGCCTTGTTGACATAGCGCACGGCGTCGTCGAGCAGCATTTCCTGCGCGCTGACATGGACCAGCGTAGGCGGCAGCCCGCTGAGATCGGCATAGACCGGCGATACGCTCGGATGCCGCGGGGGAATTCGCGCGTTGAACAGTGCGCCGAGTCGCAGCAGGAACCGGGGTATGCGACTCATCTTTCCGAACAGCGGCCCCAGCATGTGATCGGTCTTGATGTTGTCCTTCAGGCTGGGGCTGGCCAGGGTGGCATCGGTGGCCGGCGACAGGGCGATCACACCGTTGGGTGGCTGCAGGCCCTGGTCCCTGATCCAGTTGGAGAGGGACAGCGACAGGTTGCCGCCGGCAGAGTCTCCCGACACAAACAGTTCGCGGGCGTGCCCGGGGCCCTCTGGGCCGGTCTCCAGGATCCAGCGGTAGGCGGCGCGGCAGTCATCGATACCGTCCTGGCGTGAGTGCTCCGGCATCAGCCGGTAATCCAGCGCAAATACCGCACCGCCGTAGCGGCGTGAGTATTCCGTGGTGATCGCGCGATGGCTGAGAGGACTCCCCGCCACCCAGGCGCCACCGTGAATATAGAGAATGCGGCGGCCCGGGTCCGCGCCCGGCGCGACGATCCACTCACCGCGGATGCCAATCTGTTCCACGGGCGTAATCGTCCCCTCGAAATCGACATCTTCGCCCATGGCATCCATGCTGTCGCGCATGACCTTCAGCTGGTCCCTGCGGGATACCGACTGGATGGCTGTATTCATATCCCCCAGGGACGCGATGGCCGTGAAATGCCCGGCGCTGGGCTGAGCGTCG
This sequence comes from Halieaceae bacterium, assembly GCA_965601975.1. GTDB lineage: Bacteria > Pseudomonadota > Gammaproteobacteria > Pseudomonadales > Halieaceae > JANQIO01. The sequence continues at coordinate 2,147,161 of OZ271856.1, read as the reverse complement.
GCGCCGATCACCTCCGGACGGGGCTGGTCGTGCGCACTGAGATTCTCGCCACGCAATATGAACAGGTTGACAGCCACCAGCACTGCCACAACCACCACGATCAACCAGATCATGCCCTTCCCCCGGTGCAAACTTTGGAAGGAGGATTTAACCTAGAATGAAAGCCAGTTGCAATGATGGAGCCCCGCCATGAAATGGACCTATGAGAGCGGCCTGCACGACCTGGGCCACGGCAGCTACGCCTGGCTGGCGCCCGATGGGTCCTGGGGTTGGAGCAATGCCGGGCTGATCACCGACGGTGAGGAATCGCTGCTGGTGGACACCCTGTTCGACCTGGCGCTGACCCGGAAAATGCTGGATGCCATGCGCGACGCCGCGACCGGCACCGTGATCAACACCCTGGTCAACACCCACGCCAACGGCGATCACTGTCACGGCAACGAGCTGGTAGAGGGCGCGGAAATCATCGCCTCAGAGGCCTCGGCAGCGGAAATGAACGAGCTGCCCCCGGAGGCACTCGCGGCTTTCATGGCCATGGCAGACGAGCTGGGGCCGGCCGGGGCCTATCTGAAGCACTGCTTCGGCCAGTTTCGCTTCGACGGCATTACCTTTACGCCGCCGACCCGGACCTTCAAGGGTGAGCTCTCGGTCACGGTCGGCGACAAGCCCGTGGAGCTGATCGAGGTGGGGCCCGCCCACACCCGGGGTGATGTGCTTGTGCACAGCCCCCGGGATCGCACCGTATTCACCGGCGACATCCTGTTCATCGAGGGCACACCCATCATGTGGCAGGGTCCGGTGGCAAACTGGATTGCCGCCTGCGAGCGTATCGAGGCCATGGATGTGGACGTCATCGTCCCGGGACACGGCCCCATCACCGACAAGGACGGCGTGCGTCGCGTACGAGAATACCTCGCCTTCGTGCGCGATGAGGCCAGGGCCCGTTACGACGCGGGGATGGATGCGTTCGAGGCGGCCAAGGACATCGAGCTGGGACCATTCGCCGGCTGGCTGGACGCGGAACGCATCGCGGTGAATGTGAATACGCTTTACCGGGAGTTCAAGAAAGAGTCTGAAGTGACTGATATTGTTACACTTTTCACGCAAATGGCAGAGATCGCGGGCTTCCGGGCACAGCCGTCATAATTTCTGGAAAAATCTAATACATTCAGGTGCTTGCCACCGGGTGCTGTGGTAGCTTGGAAAACTATGGGTAAATTTGGATACGCAATCATTCTTGGGCTCGCGGTGCTGCTGATCACCGTTGGGGTGATGTACCAATCTGAGGAGGAGCCCGCCCCCGCCCCACCGCCGGTGGCCGCAGCGGAGCCCGCCGCGGAGGCCGAGGAAGCCGGACTGGTAGAGCAGTCAGGCAGCCCGGTCCCCCTGGCCAAACCCAAGCGACCCCTGGATTACCTGGCCCAGGTGACCCCAAAGGAGCAGCGCGACTTCGCTGCCATGCGCAAGGACAACACGATCCGCGCCCTGGTCACCCACAGCAAGACGTTCTACTTCTTCGACGGCGCTGTCCAGCGAGGCCTGTCCTACGACGCGCTGGAGGAATTCGAGAGCTTCCTCAACGAGGAACTCAACACCAAAACCATCAAGATGCGGGTGGTGTACATTCCGGTAACGCGGGACCAGCTGCTGCCCGCCCTGGCGGCGGGCTATGGCGACATTGCCGTGGCCAACCTGACCATCACGCCGGAGCGCGAGCAGATGGTGGACTTTACCCGGCCCATCTACCGCAACGTGCAGGAGATCCTGGTGACTGGTGCTCACACGGCGCCGGTGAACAGGCTGGATGACATGGCGGGTCGGCAGGTCCACACGCGCGGATCCAGCAGCTACTTCGAGAGCCTCGGCAAGGCCAATGCCGACCTGAAGGCGCGGGGGCTCCCCCCCATGGAGATCATCACGGTAGATGAGCACCTAGAAGACGAGGATCTGCTGGAGATGGTCAACGCGGGCCTGATAGAAGCCATTGTCATGGACTCACACAAGGCCAGCTTCTGGGAACAGATCTTCGCCGATATCCGGCTGCACAACGACCTGGTGCTTCGGGACGGCGGCGCCATCGGCTGGGCCATGCGCAAGAACAGCCCGGAGCTGAAGAAGCTGGCAGACAAATTCCTGCGCGCCAACGGCCAGGGCACGCTGCTCGGCAATATGCTGTTGAAGCGCTACCTCGAAGACAACGTGTACATCCGCAATCACCTCGCCTCGCCCGAACTCAAGAAGTTCAACGAGACCGCGCACCTGTTCCAGAAATATGCGTCGCAGTATGACTTCGACTGGCTGATGGTCATGTCCCAGGCCTACCAGGAGTCACGGCTGGACCACAGCGCAAGGAGCCACAGCGGCGCCGTGGGAATCATGCAGATGCTGCCCAGCACCGCGGCAGACAAGAACGTGGGCATTCCCGATATCGAAGGGCTGGAGGACAACATCCACGCCGGCAACAAGTACCTGCGCTTTATTCGCGACCGCTACTTCGAAGAAGAGCCCATGTCGGACCTGGACAAGACCCTGTTCTCGTTCGCTGCCTACAACGCCGGCCCCGCCAAGGTCGCCCGCCTGCGGCGTGAAGCGGAGCGCCAGGGCCTGGACCCCAACATCTGGTTCGACAATGTCGAGGTGATCGCCGCCAGGCGTATCGGCCGCGAAACCGTGCAGTACGTCAGCAATATCTACAAGTACTGGGTCGCCTACCGCCTGAGCCGCGACACCCTGCAGGCCTCCCTGGTCACGGCGTCCTGAGTCGGCGGTTTCATGAGCTTGATAAGCCGCCTGCGGCACCCCAAACCCGACATCACCAAGCGAAATATCGCGAACGCGACCGGCGCCGAGCTGTTTGCGTTGATCAAGCACTATGGCCATGAACTGCGCGCGGTTGTCTACTTCTACGGCGACAAGCGGGTCATCGCCGCCCCCCTGACGGGTAAGCCTGGCGATATACAGGTGGAGGTCCAGGAGACGACGGTGGAGAACGAGCCCTCACCCAATGCACGAATCGGCTATATCGCCCTCGACGCCCTCCTCAACTACAGCCCGAAGAAACCGCCCAGCCAGAGGAAGCGACAGATCACGGACTGGCCTGCGTTCAAGGCCTCGGGATCAAAATCACCGACAGAGTTTAATCGGAATTCCGTCAGCGTGAGCCTGCGCACCCTGAATGGATCCATCGAGCTGGAAGCGGCCAGCGCCAGCTCACCGGAGCAGAAGTTCGCCGTGCGCGCCTGGGCGCCCGCTAGCATTACCCACGAAGAAATGGGTGAGCTGCTGCGCCAGCTCGTCCGCGGCGCCCAAATCATCCAGAAAGCCGGCCTGGTCTAGCATGGGCGACCTGTTCAGGTGGACGCACGGCCGCCGGGAGAGCGGCTGCGACAACAGGATGCTGCTGGCAACCGCTATGTGCTCGGCGTAGGGTGGATCAAGGGAGTGTAGCGTTGAAACTGCTTCTTACATCCGGGGTGGCACTCTATCTCTTAGTGCATGCCATTGGCGCCAGTTCTGATCAGTTGTCCAGTGCGCTGGTCGCTGCGGCCATCGAAAGGACCCATCATGCCGTGGTGTACGACGGTAGCTACTACGCCATCCCCTACCCGAACGGCGACGTTCCAGACAATATCGGAGTCTGCACCGACGTCGTTATTCGCAGCTACAGAGCCCTTGGCATCGACCTCCAACAGCTTGTCCACGAAGATATGTCCTCGGCGTTTGATGAATACCCTTCCAGGAGAATATGGGGCCTGACCCGGCCGGATAAGAACATTGATCACCGCCGCGTCCCCAATTTGCAAAAGTTCTTTGAGCGCCACGGCGAGGTGCTGGCGGTGTCTGACGATGCTGCCAGCTACAGCCCGGGAGACCTCGTGACCTGGATGCTTCCCGGCAATCTTCCGCACATAGGCGTTGTCACTGACCGGCGAGACAGGTTCACCGGCAGGCCTTTGATTGCACACAATATTGGTCGCGGCCCTGTGCTGGAGGACATGCTTTTCAGGTATGACGTCACGGGACACTACAGGTTCGTCCCAGACAACTATCAAGAGTAAGGCGGCTGTAGAGCCGGTAGCAGGTGGCCTGATACACTGAAGCCAGTGGATCAGGCTCCAGGGAAGGGTTGTCTCCGCTATGCCGACAGACTCGCTGAAAACCACACGCAACATCACTCTCGGTGTGCTGGCAACCCAGCTCGCCATCGTCGCCATTCTATTTTTCCCCGCACCGGAGAAAGCGCCTGCCTACCTCGGCTTCGCAGCCGGCAAGCAGGGCGGCCTGTGGGCCTGGCTACTGGCGGCAGCCACCGTGATCCTCTATGTCCGCAGCGCTGCCACCATTACCGCGGTCCGCGAATACCTGTTTCGCATGGACGGCTTGAAACTGCTGGCGGTTGTGGCGGCGCTGGCGGCAGGCATCGTCGAAGAGGTGGTGTTCAGGAAGCTGGTCATGGACTTCCTGTATGCACGCGAGCTGGGCCCCTTGGTGCAGGTGGTTGCTTCTGCCCTGAGCTTCGGGCTGGTCCACCTTGTGTGGGGATTCAAGAGCTGGCAGGCGGCCGTCAATGCCACGCTGTCCACCACCCTCCTAGGCGCGGCCCTCGCCGTGGTCTACCTGCTGGGCGATCGGAGCCTTGCCCCCTGCGTGGTCGCACACTTCCTGATCAGCGCGCTTATCGAACCGGGACTGATGCACGCCGCGGTGCAGGACAAGCTGGGAATATGGAACGAAAAGCCGTCGGGGGGAGCATCCTGATGTCCAGCAATTCATTCCCGGAAATGCTACACACGTTGCCTCACCGTAGTAGTTTGCAGCAATGTCCTTGAAGACGGTCGCCAGGTACTCATTCCCGTACGAGGCACAGATCGCCTGGGCAAAGCTGGATTCTGCAGGCATTCCCGCGTTTATCGCCGACCAACACACTATCAATGCTCAATGGCTCTATTCCGATGCGCTCGGCGGAGTGAGATTGCAGGTTCCAGCAAGCCTGCTCGCGGAGGCCCATTCCGTTCTAACCGGCGACCAGACGGAAGCATTGGAGGCCGATCAAGGTTACGACTTTGTGGAATGCTCAAGCTGCGGAAGTAGGAATACAGAGTTTGTGAAAGCGGATAAGCGAATCGCCTACTTGATGTTCCTGCTGATCGATTTCCCCCTCTTTCCAACAAAGCACACATTCAGGTGTAGAGACTGCGGCCATATTGAAATTACCTGACAACGAAGTGCATAGATTTTTCAAGGGTTCGACCAGCCTGTGCACGGGTAGTCGAATGTGTCAGACCCTGCGTATGCATAGCCACGACTAATCCAGAACAACTGAACGTGAAGCTCTCCGAACAAGAGGAATCCAGAATCATTGAAATGGCCTGGGAAGACCGAACGCCGTTCGAAGCCATCGAGCATCAGTTTGGCCTCACCGAGGCACAGGTGATTGAGTTTATGCGCCGCTCGCTGAAGCGCGGTAGCTTCAGGCTGTGGCGCAAGCGTGTATCGGGTCGCGCGACCAAGCACCGGGCGCTTCGCAGTCCTGATGTAAACCGCGGCTACTGCCCCACCCAGTACAAGCAGCGCTGAATTTCGGCACCATCGTGCAACAGGCGCTATAGTGGCTGTATACCAAACGGCGCCGGTGGGGATGTGTCATCGTGAAGAAACTCAAGAACGAGAAAGAGCTGGTCAAGAAGGCTATTGCCGCAGGCCAGAAGTACGGCGAGGAGCGCGGCGTCGTCGAGTTCGAGCCCACTGACTCTGCCAACGAAAAAATCGAGTACATCTATCGCCTGCTGGTTCACGACAAGATCATCCAACCGCTTCCCAATGACCAGATCTCCCAGCAGTCCATGAGACACCGCCTGGCAATCTGGGCGTCAAAACTCAAGTAGCGCGCCGGGCAGGTCCCGAAGGTATGGTTCTGGTTGCCGTGCTGATGTTATTTGGGCCGGGCGTCGTCTACCTGGCCACCTGGACGCTGTCGGGGCGGCTCAGACCCGGACTTCGCAAAACCTATCGGTTTCTGGGCGCGATCCTGGTGTTTCCGGGGAGCGGGATTTCCTGGTATTTCGCCGCGTATACCGGCGACCAGGGCGGCATCACCGCCTACTTCTTCCAGCTCGCGGTGATACTCCACTACCTGTTGCTCTCAGTTACCGTGGTCGGGGCGCACTACCTCGGGAAGCTCAGGGGATGACCATTCACCTGCCGGGTGCGCTGTTCGAAGCGGATGAGTCGGTTGATATCAAGGCGCGAGAGTACATTGAGAAAAAGCTGAAGGAGCTTGGTGAAACCGGGCTGAGCGGCAAGTATTCGGTGATCCTGCACAACGACCCCATCAACGGGGTGGATTTCGTTACCCGGGTCATCAACGAGGTGTTCGGCTACAGCACGGGCAAGGCCTTCTGGCTGATGCTGAAGGCGCATGTCACCGGCAAGAGCACACTGTGGGTGGGGCCGCAGAAAGATGCGGCGTCCTACCAGCAGAAGCTGATTGGCAAGGGCCCGGACCCGAATATGGTGCACAAGGGCGCCGAGCCCCTGACCGTCACCATCGAGAGGCTCTTCTAGGCAATCGCCTCGTCCACAAACTCGTTGAACGTCGCCAGCGCGCCCTCGAACCGGCCGAAATTCAGGTGCTCGTTGGCGCCGGACTGCAGGCCTTTCTGAATGCCCTCCCCCAGCGTGAAATCCTCGTCCAGGGTCTGCATCGTCAGGCTGTGATTGCGGCGCCAGTAGTGTTCTTTCTCCGGCGTGTCCTCACTGGTCGGCACCACGGTGGCCAGCCGCAGCCGGGTCAGGTCGGGGCCCAGGGCAATCGACTGTATCCAGACAAAGTGGTCTTCCTGCACCAGGAACTGCGAGCCCGGGAACAGGGTGTAGAGAATATTGGCGTGCTTGCCGATGTCCCAGTCATCGGTGGACTGGGACGACATCTCGGACATGGAGCTGCGCGGCAGTATCGAGCGCATATGGCGTCCGAAGGTTTGGTAGGAGGACAGGTTGTCCAGGAACAGCGGCGCGATGGTCGCGCTATGGGCCACCCGGAAGTGGTACGCCTCGATGCCCCCTTCCACCAGGATCTTCCAGTTGGCGGCAATATCCTTGGTCGTCGACTCAAAAATGAAGTGGGAGCCTGCGTCGATGCTACGGATATCGCCATCGAGATCGCCCAGGTGCGCCTTCACGTCCAGGGGTTCATCGGCGTTGAATGACACCCAGACCCAGCCGGCATATTCCTCGCACTGCACGGTGTGCAGGCCAAACTGGTCCCGATCCATGTCGGGGAAGCCGGTCTTTTCATGAGGCACACCGATCAGCTTGCCGTCGCTGCTCCAGGTCCAGGCGTGGTAGGGGCAGCTGAACCGCTTCTTGCAGCCGCTGGATTCACCCACGAGCTGGGCGCCACGGTGACGGCAGACATTGAGGAACGCCCTCGCCTGCCCCTCGTGGTCACGCACCAGCAGCAGCGGCTTGCCACCCATTTCCAGGGTGATAAACGAGCCCGGGTCGGGCAACTCGCTGCTGTGCGCCGCAATCTGCGGCAGCGCCCGGAAGATACGGTCCTGTTCCCTGCGAAAGAAACCGGGATCGAAATACCGGTCCAGTGGCTCCTTGACCCACTCCGCGTCCAGGTACGGGGTTTTCGTCTCGTGGAGCTCCAGCAGCTCCTTTATGAGTTCAACCTGTGTCTGTTGCTTCATGAGTGGCCTCGCCAAATCCGGCTAACTTACCGATTGGTAGGCACAGTACTTACCATCTGGTAAGTTGTCAAGCCTTGCCGTACACTGGGGCAATGACGACGACCACACGCCAGCAGTTCCTCGAGGCCGCCGAGCACCTGTTCGCCGAGCGCGGCTTCTACGGGGCCAGCATTGCCGCCATCGCTGAGGAGCTGGGTCTGACCAAGCAGGCCCTGCTGCACCACTTCGGCAACAAGGAAAAACTCTACGGGGAAGTGCTGCAACATATCTCGAACCGGCTCCAGGCCAGCACCCGGGAAATCCTTGAACAAGAAGACACGCCTGAGCGCCAGCTGGAAGCACTGCTGCTGGCCCAATACCAGGCCCACCTGGACAACCCGGATTCCGCCCGGCTTATCATGCGTGAACTGCTGGACAACGAGCGCCGTGCCGAGAAGGCCGGCAACTGGTACCTCAAGCCCTACCTGGAAACCCTCGTGGACACCGCGCTTGCCTGCGCGCCGCTGAAGGTGGGAAACCGGGCGCAAGCCCTGGCGTTCATCTACCAGTTGCTGGGCGCCGCACATTACTTTGCCGTATCACAGCCCACGCTCACCATGATTTTCGGCAAGCCGGAATTTGACGAGACCCGGTCAGGCTTCGAAGATCAACTGCGAGCACTGATCCGGGCACGCCTCTAGCCGCACTGCTGTACGAACCCGCTGGCAACACCCATACTGACTGTGGGGTAGCTATAAGAACGGGGCGGGGCTCAGCATGCAAAAACTCAATCTCCTGGATGCCGCGTTCTTGACGCTGGAGAGTCGAGAGACCCCGATGCACGTGGGTGGCGTCAACCTGTTCACCCTGCCAAAAGGCGTCGACGAACAGCGCTTCCTGCACGGCATTGCCGACAACATGCGGGATGTACAGGAGTGCCAACCGCCCTTCGGCGATCGTCTCAAGATGGGCCGTCTGGGTGTTTACGGCTCGATGTACTGGGAGCCGGACAGCTCCCTCGATCTCGACTACCACATTCGCCACTCTGCGTTGCCAAAACCCGGGCGCTACCGTGAGCTGTTCGCCCTGGTGTCACGGCTTCACGGCACCCTGCTGGACCGACACCGCCCGCTGTGGGAAATGCACCTGATCGAGGGCCTGCAGAACCGCCAGTTTGCCCTCTACTCCAAGTACCACCACGCCGCCATCGACGGCGTGAAATCCATCCACCTGACCCAGAGCATGTTCTCGTTCGATCCGAAGGAGCGCAGCCACGACTCACCCCTGTCTGTGGCGGCCAGGGACCGCTACCGGGAACACCTGCACCTCGAACCACCCAGCGAAGCAGAAATGCGCAATGTGGCGGAACGGCTGAAGGCCACTTTCGACAGCAGTGCCCACGTGTACGGCGGGGTCAAACAGGTGGTCGGCGCGTGGCTGGGTAAAGGTATGGGCAAGACCGGCCCGCTGGCACTGCCGTGGATGGATGTGCCGCCCTCTTCCATCAATACCGAAGTCGACGGCGCCCGCAGATTCGTGGCGCAGTCCTGGCCGTTCGCACGCATTCGCGGGGTGGGCAAAGCACTCGACGGCACCTTTAACGACGCCGTGCTCGCAATGTGTTCGGGAGCGCTGTGCCGCTACCTGCAAAACCACGCCGAGCTTCCGGACAAGTCCCTGAAATCCCTGGTGCCGATATCCCTGCGCAAGCCTGGCGATATCGACTCCAGCAATGCCGTGGGAGCGATCAGTGCCGACCTGGCCACGAACGTCAAGGACCCCATCAAACGCTTCCAGACGATCCAGGCGTCCATGCGTGCGGGCAAGGACCTGTACAAGGACATGAGCGCCGCCGAGGCGACGCTGTTCAACCAGCTGACCCAACTGCCCGGCGCGCTGATTCTGCTACTGGGGCTCAGCAACAAGCTGCCGCCTTACAACACCACCATCTCCAACGTGCCCGGGCCGCGGAAGCCGATGTACCTGTACGGCGCCAAGCTGGACGGTATCTACCCGGCGTCCATCGTTACCTTCGGCATGGCGCTGAACATCACGCTGGTCACCTATGACGACCAGGTCGACTTTGGCATCCTGGCCTGTCGCCGCTCCCTGCCCCAGGTGCAGCGCCTGATCGATTACATGGAGGAAGCGCTGGTTGAACTGGAGGATGCCGCGGGTATTGGAAGCGCGAAACCGAAGTCCCGGGCAAGAACAAAGGCAAAGGCCAATACGAAAACCGCCGTGAAAGCGAAGGCAAAGGCCAAGCCCAAAGCCCGAGCAAAGGCAGCGCCGAATACCTCTCGTCGCAGCGGAGCTTAAAAAGAACTGCAGTTGTACCTACCCGTCCTCATCAGCACCCGTTAGGTGGAAAGGAGTCACCAGTATGAAAGATGGTCGTCCTAAACTAATTGCAATTGATCATGACGATTACCACGCTGAACACGTGGGGCGCATGATCGATGGCCGGCAGTTTTTTCTTACCACACCGTTTGATTGGCGAACTGAATCATCGGAAGGAGCAGAATATGTCGCGCTTTTCCTTTTTGACTCCAGCGGCAAACTCACAGAAGCCAAAATCGACAGTTTCGGCCCTCGCGAAAAGAGGGACAAGGACGCACGCAGACAGCTCTACGAGAGCCGCCTTAGGGAGCTCAATGAAGTCGAATTTTGCCGCATCGAAGTAGAACCTTTTGAGGTTGAAAGATTTGGTACGAAGTTCGGGCTGATTCCTCGTGAACCTGAGGATGAAGGGGATGAATGGGCGGTAGAGATGCTTCCAGGGAACTACATGGCCTTTTTCGAGCCGTGGGATAGTGGTGTGTACGACACATAGATTCCCGCCAACCAAAGGGGCCCGTACCCTCTATTTTTCTCCAGGCAGGAGTCGCTAAGATAGGAGACTGTCGACTGCATATGGCGTAAAAGGTGGCTGACGCCATTATAGGCTTGTTATCGCCCCGGTGAGTGCTGTTCAAGAGGCGACGGTAGGAGAAATGAGTATGCTTAGGTTTCTCTCACTAGGTCTGATTGTGTTGGTGATGAGTACCCTCGCGTCTGACATGGAAGAACGAAGAGAGCGTCTAGAACAAATGGAGGCAAGCGTGTCGCTGGAAGCTGCAGCAAGGAAGGCACGGTCGGAAGCGATTCTCAGGGGACGTGGTGTACCCATCAACGACTACCTGCCCCATATTGAGGACGAGTCCCAGGCTCTGGTGCGTACGCGGGAAGAGATCGCAGTCAGAGCGATGGCGCTATTGGTCGTCGCGGTCAAGGCCGAGGGTCTTGAACAAGACATCGTTGATAGCCTGGTGCAAGGATATGGTCTAGCGGATGAACTGTCGCCCGACGAGCGGCGCTTTATCGTCAACCCAAACCCAGCGAGCACGACAGAATTCAGTTTGTCTGGCGCTATGAGGCGGCCTGGGTCTTGCTCTGGTCTTTAGGCTATGTCCCGGAGCTGGCTCCGCCGACGTCAATTTGTGATGTTCCTGCCGCAGTGACTTTTATGAAAGATCGCACACGGGACAAGTTTATCCAGGATGCCGAGTTGAGACCGATAGGGGAAATTCTGGATGAGGCTGACTTGATCTACCGATATCACTGGGCAGTGGTGGATGTGCGCGTCACGGGCCTGAAAATACCCGAAGATATCGATGGCAGTGTGGTAATGGAAAGACACTATGCGCTGAATTGGCTGATTGGTTACATGGGCCAGGCGTGGGACGATATCTCAACGGATACATAGAGCGTTGTCATTCGGTGAAGCTTGCAGCTTGGCAGCGGGTCAAAGTAACAGGATTAAGGGGTGGGCAACCCTGGTTGGTCGCAGGGCAAGATGCTTGAAGACTGGGCAATCGGATCCCACACAACCTAAAGGGGAACTGCCCCCAAGGCAGGCAAGACTCGGTGTAATGGGTTCAACAAAAAGAGAACTTAAGAACAACGGACCCGTCCGTATAAGTAGCTGTTAAATGGCCTCACGAATGATCAGCATTCGAGAAATGTCTGAGAGCGACCTTGAGTCAATGATTGAGATCTTCACAGATGTGCGCGTTTTTGAGAATTTTGACAGTGGACCTTGGTCTGAATCTAAAGTATCCAAAAGCGTTGAGCGAAATACTGCACGTTGGAGGTCCGGAGAGATCGGAGCGCACGTTATCTGTCTAGACAATGAGGTAATCGGCAAGCTGATAGTGTTTCCCAACGAAGATCACGAATACGAACTAGGGTTCGTGCTCAGCCCAGATTATTGGGGCATGGGCTATGCAACGAAGGCGGGAAACTTGGGTCTCAAATTTCTCGAATCAGCTACGGAGGCAGACAACGTTGTTTGTTACGCACGTGTAACAAATCAGGCGTCTATCAAAGTCATTCGCAAACTAGGGTTTGATGAAGTCAGCGAGAGACAGGGAAGTGATGGTATTACTCGTATTAAATTCCAGCGGCCAATTAACAAGGAAAAGCATGCAGGGACTGGCTAACGCCAGCACCTGTTTGCGGCGTTAGGTGTCTCCGTGGATTCACTTACATCTATCGTTGAAGAGAATTTCGGTTACTTGATTGAAGATTACGGCTTCTCATTGACCACTAAGAATCCTGGTAAAGAAATCCATTTCAAGTTCGAACGTGGGCTCAAAACGATATCTATCTTTATGGAAATGGGTTGCAAGCCAGACGTAAGAATCTATGGCCCATGTTCGCAGTTTGGCGGAGAGATAGTGTCCTTCGCAGAGAAAGACGGGATAAATCGTGGAATGAGACATATCAAGCCTCATCAACAGGCAGATTCCTCCGACATAGAAACCTACCTGAAGGAGATTGCTGAGTCTTTGTTGAAAGATGAACGAGAATGGTTAGAGCATTGAGCGGGTCCACACCTAACAAGGCAAAGCTGGCGATCCGCCGGGACACCCAACCTTTCGCTGCGCTAAAGGTCGGGCGCCCCAGCTTGCGGCGTTACAGTGCGGCCACCAAAGTCTTTACGAGTTGCAAAAAGACGGTGTCGTGATCGTGACTAGCCGGAAGAGAGCTCTATGGTTTTGCATGAGTGCCACCCTCCTGGCTGGGCTGCTGCTTGCTTCAATTCCTTTTACGGGCTCCATGCAGCCACCAGCGAATGCTGGGGAGTCCCTGCCTCACATTGATGTCTCCGCCCTGGAAGTCGGGGAGATTACACATATTGACAACTTATATTCTTCTTCAGGCTCTAGTTGGGGAAGTAGGCACATCATCTACCAGCCTGCGCCCCAAGAATATAGAGTTTTTCTCGTCCCGCTTCGCGATGGCATGGTAGCCCTTCCAGATTTGCGGTGGTGGCGCTGGGGTAGCTTATGCGACGACTTTCGCCCTGACATAGAAGAAGGCAAGGTTGTCGGAGGCAGTCTGTTCAGATGCCACGATGTACCCAAGCCATATGGAGACTGGTGGAACGAAGAGTATCTATGGACTTTAGAAGGCAAGAACCTTGGTCAGTGGACGGATGACATGGAGATCATCCGTTCAAGTCGTAGGGGTAAGCACTTGGTATTAGGTCGTGCTGGCTAATGAGCATCTAGGCAAAAGCTTGGACCCTACCGACCACGTGTCACACCATACAAAGGCAAGGCTGCCGCTACGCTGGGACGCCCAGTCTTTCATCTGACGCCCCGCCCCTTGCTTTCTCAACCGGTGCCGTAGGCAAGACCGCCGTCGATACGAATTACCGCACCATTGGTGAAGCTGGACGCGTCACTGGCCAGGAACAGCGCGGCGCCTATGATCTCCTCCGGCTCGCCGGCACGTCCCAGGGGAACCATCTGGTTGAACATGGCCTTCACGTCGTCGGTCCAGGCGTCGGAAATATCCGTCATGAATGGGCCCGGCATGATGCAGTTGCAGCGCACTTTCGGTGCGTAGCTTCGGGCAATGGACTGGGTCAGGTTGTTGAGTCCCGCCTTGGCCGTCCCGTAGGGAACCTCCATGGCGGTGGGATGCACAGCGGCGATACTGCTGACATTGACGATAGAGCCGCCCTCACCTGCCGCCATGCGTTCGCCCACAACCGCCGACAACCGGAACGGGCCTGCGAGGTTCACACCCAGCACCTTGTCCCACAGCTCTCGGCTGATGCTGGTGAGGGATTCGTACAGCGGCGACATGCCGGCGTTGTTCACCAGCACGTCGATGCGCCCGTAGCGATCGTAGACGGCATCCACCAGCGCATCACAGGCATCCCAGTCGGCGACGTGGCAGGCGATACCGATGCATTCCTGACCGGTGGCCTCGGCGATCTCCGCGGCAGCGGCATCACAGCCCTCCTGTTTGCGCGAACTGACGACCACCGTGGCGCCGGCGTTCGCAAAGGCCTCGCTCATGGTGCGCCCCAGCCCGCGGCTGCCGCCGGTCACCAGCACGATTTTCCCGGTGAGGTCGAAGTGGGCAGCGGTTTTTTCTGAATCCATAGTCTTACTCATGCGTTGCGAATAGTGACGCCACCGTCGGCGACCAGCAATGAGCCGGTGATGAAACTCGAAGCCGGCAGCGCCAGGTGCAGGATGGCGTGAGCGATTTCTTCCGGGTCGGCGTAGCGGCGCAGGGCTGTGCGGCGCTGGGCAAAGGTCTGCTTGTCCGCGTCGGGAATGCCCTCGGTGATCGCGGTGTGGACCGGGCCGGGGCAGACCGCGTTGACGGTGATGCCCTCCTTGCCGTAGTCCACCGCCAGCGCGCGGGTCAATCCCACTGCGGCATGCTTGGCGACCACGTAGGCACTGTTGAAGCGGGTCGCCCCCAGCCCCTCGGTGGAGGCCAGGTTGATAATCCTTGGGTGATCAGACTTTCGCAGCGCCGGCACCGCGGCGCGCGCGGCCCAGGCCTGGGCCTCTACCATCACAGCCAGCGAGATATCCCAGCTTTTTCCATAGCTGTCGTCTTCGAGCGCCCTGGGAATGGCGAGCCCCGCGTTATTGACCAGGATGTCGAGAGAGCCGAAATGGTCGATGGCTTCCGTGACGACACGCTCCACCGTATCGCGGTCGGACAGGTCGACATGGAAGGTGGCGACCACACCACCCTCGCTCTCGATCTCCTGCTGCAATTCCGCCAGCGCCTCGCTGTTGATATCCAGCAGCGCCAGCTTCGCCCCCTCGTCGGCAAACAAGCGCGCGGTGGCGCGGCCGATACCGCTGGCGGCACCGGTGATCAGGGCCACGCTGCCGCGAATCGAGCGACTGAGTTTGGAGAGCGCCATTAGCTGGCAGCCACCACGCCACCGTCCATGACAATAGTATGGCCGCAGAGGTAGTTGCTGCCGCGCGAACACAGGTAGATGGCCGTGCCCGCGGCGTCCTCGGCGCTGCCCAGGCGCGCCACCGGTGCGCCGGCAACTTCCGTTTCTTCCGGCACTTCCGCCAGCAGGTGTTTGGTCATCTTGCTGGGAAAGAAGCCCGGCGCTATACCATTGATGTTGATGTTGTCCGGCCCCAGGTCTGCCGCCATGTGCCGGGTCAGCTGGATCACCGCGGACTTGCTGGCCGAGTAGGAGTAGTTATTCATGTGCGGGTGGGTAATGCCGTTGATGGAGCTGATGTTCACCACCCGTGACGGGTCTTCCTTGCTGCCCGCGGCCCGCAGTGCCGGCAGGAAACGCTGTGTCAGGAAGAAGATGGACTTCACGTTCAGGTCCATGACCTTGTCCCAACCGGCTTCGGGAAACTCATCGACATCCGCCCCCCAGGTTGCACCGGCGTTATTGATGAGAATGTCGATCTTGTCTTCTTTCGCAAGCACCGCGTCGGCAAAACTGTTGAGCCCGTCCATGGTGGACAGATCGGACTGGATGGCGATGCACTCACCGAACTCGCTCATCTCCGCCGCCGCTTCATCCAGTGCCGGCTGCTTGCGCGCGGTGATATAGGTTTTCACACCGTTCTCGACAAAGCCCTGGGCGATCATTCTGCCAATCCCCGTGGAGCCGCCGGTGACGACCGCCACCTTGCCGCTGACATCAAACAGGTTTTTCATCGTGTTTCCTTGTATCCGTTAACTGGCCTGGTCCAGCAGCAGGCCGGCCAGGTGTTTGCGATGGTGCCAGGCGTCGCCAAACTGCTGGCGCGACCACTGGGCGCGTCGAATATAGAGCTGGGCGTCGCACTCGTAGGTAAAGCCCATGCCGCCGTGGAACTGCACGGCGCGGTCGCCGGCAAAGGCCAGGGCCTCGCTGGCCTGGGCCTTGGCCATGCGGCAGGCCACCTCTGCGTCCCTGTCCAGCTCCGTGTCGCCGACGATGGTGGCTGCGTGATAGACCAGCGAGCGCGCGGAATCCATCTCGCAGAGCATTTCCACGGTCGGGTGCTTCAGCGCCTGGTAGGAGCCGATCAGCTTGCCGAACTGCTTGCGGGTTTTCAGGTAGTCGACCACGGTGTCGAGACAGGCTGCCGTGCTACCGGTCGCCTCAGCCGCGGTCAGCAGCGCGCCCAGCAGGCGTACATCGCGCAGCGCGGAGGTGGTTTTTGCAGGGTCCAGCAGCGCGCTGGAATCCACGCTGACGCCGTCCAGGGTGAGCTTTGCCGCACGCTTGGTTTCATCCAGCAGGGTGTGGCGTTCCAGGGGCAGGCCATCATTATTCAACAGCACCAGCGCCGGCTTGCCGTCGAGCTGGCAGAACACAATGACCAGCTCCGCGGATTCCGCGTCTGCCACGTACCACTTCTCGCCATTGAGCTTGATCTGCTCCCCATCGCGGCTGGCGCTGCAATGGGTGGACTCTGCGCCCCAGTCTTCATTGTCCAGCAGCGCGATGGTCGCGATGGTGCCGGCTGCCAGCTTTGGCAGCCATTCCTCCTGCTGGGCGGACGTGCCGGCGCGAACAATCAGCTGGGCCGCCAGGGTGGTGGAGAAAAACGGCGTGGACAACATGGCGCGCCCCATGCTCTCCGCCAGGGGCACGGTGCTGCCGACACCCAGGCCGGAGCCACCGAAATCTTCGGGAATCGCCAGTCCCAGCCAGCCAAGGTCCACCATGGCTTGCCAAACCGACGCATCAAAACCGGCCTCGGTCTTCATCTGCTCGCGCACTGCCACGATCGGCGACTTGTCCCGGCAGAAATCCCGGGCGCTCTCCAGGATCATGGCCTGCTCGTCAGTGAAGTGTATTTCCTTGTTCACGATGCTTACCTCCCCTACTTCGGCAGGCCGAGCACATGCTCGCCGACGATATTGGCCTGGATCTGGCTGGTGCCACCGCCGATGGTGGTGGCGAAGTTGTTCATGTAGGCACGCTGCCAGAAACCCCCGGAAAGGGCATCGCCATCTCCCACGTACAGGCCGCCGTGGCCGCCCTGGGCCGCCACCGCGAACTGGCGCATGCGCCGGGCAAATTCGCTGCTGCGCAGCTTCGAGGACAGGTTCAAAGAGAACGGGTAGTCCGAGGACAGCGCGGGAATCGCCGAACGGCGGCTCGACAGGTTGTTGGCTTTCTCTTCGATCAGCAATCTCACCACTTGGTCACGGACGAGCGGGTCCTCCAGCACCGGTGCACCGTCTCGCGTGACATCGCGCAGTACCGCGATGACATCTTCCATCAACACACGTACCTGCATCAGGCCGCCGGCCGCACCCGCCGCTGCGCCGCGCTCATACTGCAGCGTCTGCATGGCGATCTTCCAGCCCTCGCCCTCTTCGCCCATCAGGCAGCTGGCGGGAATGCGCGCGTCGGTGAAAAAGGTTTCCGTGAATCCGTATTCGCCGGTCAGCTTCTGGATCGGCCGCGGGTCGATACCGTCGACCTGCATGGGCGACAGGAAAAAAGACAGGCCGTCATACTTGCGCTCGGTGTCCGGATTGGTGCGCGCCAGGAGGATCATGTACTTGGCGTAATTCCCCATGGTGGTCCAGATCTTGGTGCCGTTGACGACGTACTCGTCGCCATCGCGCACCGCGCGGGTCTGCACGTTGCCCAGGTCAGAGCCGTGATCGGGCTCGGAGAAGCCCTGGCACCAGATGTCTTCGGCGCTGAGAATGTTCTTCAGGTATTTTTCTCTCTCTTCCTCGGTACCGCGATCCAGGATCAGCGGCCCGGCCCAGCCAAGACCAATGACGTTGAAAGCGATGGGCACGCCCACAGCGCGCATCTCCGAGTCGGCGACCATCTGGAACTCGGGCGCAACGCCCTGCCCGCCGTATTGCTTGGGCCAGGCCATGCCCAGGTAGCCCGCGGACCACAGCTTGTGCTGCCATTCCCGCAGGAAGTCGAGCTGCTGGTCCGAGCCCACTTCCATGAACGTCTGCGGAAGCAGGAATCCCGGATCAGCGGGCTTGTTCTCCACCAACCAGGCGTTCACCTCCTGGCGAAATTCTTCCAGTTCCTGTGCCGAGGGCGTATTCACTGCACTGTTCATGACTGGTCCTCTTTGATGAAATCTTCTGGATTGGAACCGACCTCGCTGTCCATCGCGTCGGCCCGCTGGAACGCCGGGCGCTCTTTCAGGCGCGCCAGGTAATCCGCCGTCTGTGGCTGGAACTCGCGCCCGCAGGCCTCGCCCAGCTTCAGGGTGTCCGCCAGGTAGAGGGCGTAGCCGATACAAATATCGGCGATCGTGAAGCGGTCATCCACCAGCCAGGTACGGGTCGTCAGGTGAGCGTCCAGCATGCGCAGCCGCGCATAGAACCACTTGCCGTAGTCGACGGCCACCGGTTGCTTCTCCGGCGTGGGCTCCAGGTGAAAGTAGCGCATGGCGATGGTCTGCGGGAACGTCAGGGTGGCATCCGAGTGGTACAGCCAGTTCAGGTAATCGCCGTACTCCCGGTGATCGGACTTGAGACCGAAATCCCACTGCTCATAGCGCTCTACCAGGTAGTGGCAGATGCCGCTGGACTCGGTCATCTGGGTATCGCCGTCATCCAGGAAGGGAATGGTGCCCAGCATGTTCACGTCCAGGTATTCCTTTTCGAAGATGCGCGGCGGGAACGGCATCACGTGCAGCTCGTAGTCGAGGCCCATTTCCTCCAGGGCCCATAGCGCTCGCAGCGATCGCGCTCCCTTGCAGTGCCAAAGTTTCATCTGTGCCTCCTAGAGCTGGTACTGGCGCGCCGCCAGGTCGCGCATGATTTCCTCGGAGCCGCCGCCGATGGCATTGACCCGCACCTCGCGGTAGATGCGCTCTACCCGGCTGCCGCGCATGTAGCCGATGCCGCCCAGGATCTGCATCGCCTCGCGGGCGCAGAATTCCATGGTCTCGCTGGCCTGCACTTTCAGCAGCGCGATGTCGCCCGGGTTAGGGTTGCCCGCCTCGATGGACTCGTAACACATGCGGATATAGGCCTGGGTGGCATTGAGCTTCTGCTTCATCATCGCAATCTTGTGCCGAATCACCTGGTGGTCGGCAAGACGCTTGCCGAAAGTTTTGCGATCCCGCGCCCACTCTACCGCTTCTTCCAGGCACACCCTGCCAAAGGCTTCCATCTGGGCGGCCATACCCATGCGCTCGCCGTTGAAATTGGTCATGATCACCAGGAAGCCCTTGTTCTCTTCGCCGATCAGGTTTTCCACCGGCACCCGGACGTTGTCGAAATACAGGGTCGCAGTGTCCGACGCCCACCAGCCCTGCTTGCGATCCAGCTCGGTGCGGGAGAAACCCTCGGCATCCGTGGGAATCAACAGCATGGAAACGCCGCCCGCGCCTTCCCCGCCGGTGCGCACCGCGGTCGACACCCAGTTGGCGCGCATGCCGCCGGTGATATAGGTCTTGGAGCCATTGACGATGTAATGGTCGCCGTCGCGCACGGCGGTCGTTGCCAGCTGCGCCACGTCGGAACCGCCGCCGGGCTCCGTGATGCCCAGGGAGATATGCTTCTCCCCAGCCAGTACCGGCGGCGCTACCTCCTGCTTCATCCAGTCCGGCCCCCAGTTGATGACCGGCGGCAGTCCGATGCCGTGCACCATCAGGCTGGCATTGACGCCACCGACGCTGTGCCGCGCCAGCTCCTCGTTCACGATCCAACCGTGCCAGGAATCGATGCCTTCTTTCACCCCGCCGTATTCCTCGGGATAGCCCATGCCCAGCAGCCCGACTTCCGCCGCCTTGGGCCATAGCTCCATGGGAACCTCCCCCGCCTCGTCCCACTCCTCGGCGTAGGGCATGATTTCCGTTTCGACAAAGCGGCGCAGCTGGGTACGCCAGGCCTCGTGCTCCTCGGTCATGTTCGGGTTGGGAATGCGAGCAGAATCAAAATCGAGAGACATGGGTTTATCCTCAAACTGGGGTCAGAGTAACTTTTTTGCTCAAGCTGCTCGACCTTTTGACTGATGGTGCGGATTCAAAAAAGTTACTCTGACCCCGATTCGAACTTTCCGCAGACCAGCGCGCGCTTTACGCCGGGCGTGAGTTCGTCGAGGCCGCCGATGAGACGTTCCGGCCCCAGCAGCACATCGCGAATTTGTCCTGAATAGCGTAGCGCCGTATCCCGCATCATCCCCATCATGGGCCAGCCCCACAGGGAGGACACGGTAACGCCATGGGTGACGAAGTGCGGGTCGGTAAGAAACGTGCAGCTGGTCACCGCTTCCACCGGTGAGCGGTTGGTGGGGCTCCCGCCCACCAGGTCGATCACCACGGAACCGTCCGGCACCAATTGCTGCAGGTGTTCGTTGCTGACCAGGAAATTGATGCCGCGCATTTCCGGCGGCTGCTCGGCGCCGTTGACCACCAGGTCCACGTCGCGCAGCCAGTAGTCGATGCGGCCGTGCATGGTGTGGGTCCTGCCCAGCACGCTGACACAGCCCACACCCTGTTCGTTGAGTTCATGGATCGCGCCCTGGCCGACGTTGCCATAGCCCAGCACCACCACCTTGGCGTGGCGCAGATCGATATCCGGCTTGTTCTGCTTCAGCAGTTCCACGCCGTAGCGAGCCCCGGCCCGGCCGGTCTCGTGCAGACACTGGATGCGGCGCATGCCGAATCGATGGGGTGGGTGTTTCTCGCGATAGGCGTCGATGGCGTCTCGGCCCTGCTCCCGCTCAAACTGCGCCAGGTCGTAGACCCGGCAGCCGTCCTGCTTCAAACGTTCGAGCACGCCGTGCTCGTCGACGAAACTGTCACTGTCATAGAAGTAGAGCGCTTCAGTACCCAGCTTGTTGAGCTCCTCGTACTGGGAATCCCCCTGCAGTACATCCAGGGAGCGCGGGTCGCGGTTACCGGCGCGGCGAATGGCGGCGTCGAGGCGCGGGCTCCACTGCAGCACGCGAATGCGCGTCCCGCCAATCGTGTTGTCGTCCATGATCGGTGTCAGGGCGTGATTCATGGCCACGCGGCCCAATATGCGCAGGTCACTCTGGGATTTGGGCGATTCCAGAACTTCTTCCATCGCAATCACGTTGATGCGCTGCTGCTCCAGCAGCGCGGCGCGGTCCGGGTAGGAGTGGAAATGCGCCATGCAGAACAGGGTGCATCCCGGTCGCATCTGCGGGATCGACTCCATGGAGGGCCCCTTGAACTTGATCAACAGGTCCTTGTCCCGGTAGATGGCACCGGCGTCTTCGATGTGCGCGCCGGCGTCCAGGTACTCGTCGTCGCTGAAACCGACGCCCTCCCCGGCACCGGCCTCAACGGCCACTTCTGCGCCCGCGGCGACCAGGGCGCGTACGTCATCCGGCACCAGCGCCACCCGCTTTTCCAGTCCACCGGGGTTCTCGGGGGACTCGCACTCCCGCGCAACGGCGATGGATTGAAAGGGCCCGCTCATCGCATCACCAGGTATCGACGAAGGGCCGCCGGCCCGGTTTGCGGTGCAGGCTCTTTGGCGCAGCCGCCAGTGCCTCGATAATCACGCGTCGGGTCTCGACCGGGTCGATCACCGCGTCGATTTCCAGGTGGGTGGCGGTTTCCGTGGCCTTGCCCACTTCGTACATCCTGGCCACCAGTTCCTCGAACAGCGCATCCCGCTCCGGGCCTTCGGGCACCGCCTCGAGTTCTTTTTTGAAGCCCAGCCGAACGGCGCCTTCAAGGCCCATGCCGCCAAACTCACCGGTGGGCCAGGCGGCGGCGTAAACCGGCGCCGCGAAACTGCCGCCCACCATCGCCATGGCGCCGAGGCCGTAGCCCTTGCGCAGGAAGATGCCGACGATCGGCACGGTGATACTGGCGGCAGCCACAAACAGGCTGGACATACGCCGCACCGCCGCCTGCTTCTCGCTGTCGGGCCCCACCATAAAGCCGGGCGTATCGGTCAGCGACACCACCGGTAATTCGAAAGCATCGCAAAGTTGCAGGAAACGGGCGGCTTTCTCGGAGCTCTCCGCATCCACGGCACCGCCAAGCTGCTGGCAATCATTGGCGATGATGCCGACCGGTTTTCCCTCCAGGCGCATGAAGCCGGTAATCACCGGGCGGGCATAAACGCGCCGCAGTTCGATAAAGGAGCCCTCGTCGGCAATGGTTTCGATGATGCGCCGCACTGGATAACCCCAGCGGCGGTCTTCCGGGATGGCGTCGCGCAGCGTCGACTGGTCCGGGCATGACCACTGCTCGATCGGGCCCTGGAAGTAGCCCAGCAGCTGCTTGCCGATGCGGGTGGCATCGGCCTCGTCCTCGGCCACGATGTCCACCACGCCGTTGCGCTCCTGCACTTCGATGGGGCCAATCTCGGTGGGCTTGAACACACCCAGGCCGCCGCCCTCGATCATCGCGGGCCCGGCCATGCCAATCCAGGAACTGCGGGTCGCCACCGTGATATCGGCGCAGCCAAACAGGGCCGCATTGCCGGCAAAACAGTAGCCGTTGTTGATGGCGATGCGCGGCACCTGCCCGGACAGCCGCGCCCAGGTCAGGAAGGACGGCACATTGAGGCCGGCGATCGTGGTCTTGATGTCCGTGTCGCCCGGGCGTCCACCGCCGCCCTCGGTAAACATCACCACCGGCAGTTCCAGCTGTTCGGCGGTGTCGAAGATGCGATCGAGCTTGTGGTGGTGGAAGTAACCCTGGGTGCCCGCCAGCACACTGTAGTCGTACACCACCACGGCGGCCGGCTGGCCGTTGATGCGGGCGGTGCCGGTGATCACGCCGTCGCCGGGCGTATTCTGCTGCAGGTCCTCGTAGTCGCGACGGCTGCGCTGGGCGGCCACGGCGAGCTGGCCGTATTCGACAAAGCTGCCGGGGTCGACCAGGTCATCCAGGTTTTCCCGCGCGGTGCGGTAGCCCTTGGCGTGACGTTTGTCCGCTGCCTCCTCCCGGGACGCATCCAGGGTCTTGTCGAGGCGCTCGTGCAGCGCCGCAAGTTCTGGCCGGATCTCGTCGCTCATTCGTAGAATGTCACCTCGCCGGTTTCCAGTGAGTACTGGGCACCGAGTATGCGCAGGCCGCCGGAGCTGACCAGGCTTTCAAGCATCTCCGACCCGTGTAACAGCTGCTCCACCGAGGCAAGGATATTGGCCTCCACAGCGGCAGGCATGATCGACTCGAGGTCGGTGTTTGACCCATCGAGCAGGTCCTCTACCGCGGGGCTGATGCGCTCGACAATGTCGCTGAGGTTGGGGGAACGGTCCTCGCTGGGCTGCTGCAGCTCTCGCAGCGTCGCCGCCACCGCGCCGCACTGGCTGTGTCCCAGCACCAACACCAGGCGGGTGCCGAAGGTCTCGGCCGCGTACTCGATGCTGCCGATCTGCGAGGGTCCCACCACGTTGCCCGCCACACGGATCACGAACAGGTCGCCGAGCCCGCGGTCGAACACGATCTCGGCCGGCACGCGGGAATCGGAGCACCCGAGGATGATGGCGAAGGGTTTCTGGTCGTCTACCACTGCGCCGCGGCGGGCGGCGCTGGCGAGAACGCCCCGGTCGATCTCACCGGAGACGAAGCGTCGATTCCCCTGCTTGAGTCTCTTCAGGGCGTGTTCCGCGCTCATCATGCTCTTGTCTCGCGCTTGGTTTTGCGGGCTCGGGATTGTCGCATAAAGCCGCCTCAGGCGTCCTTGTAGACCGGGTCGCGCTTTTCAAAGAAGGCGCGCTGGGCCTCGCTGCAATCTGCGCTGTAAGACGTCAGGATTTGCTGACGGTCCTCCAGCGCCATGGCCGCCTCCAGGCTCGGGGCGTCAACACTGATATTGAGACCCTCCTTGGTCATTCGCAGCCCGATGGGCGTGGTCTTCAGCATGTCGTCGATATAGGGCTGTGCCGCTTCCGCCAGCTGTGCATCGGGCACCAGCTCCGACACCAGCCCCGTGTGTAGCGCCCTCTCCGCCTCGATGAACTTCCCGGTCATCATCAGCTCCGACGCCACCGACAAGCCCACCAGCCTGGGCAGGAAATAGCTGCAGCCCATATCGCAGGCGCTGAAGCCGGCGCGGATATAGGCCGCGTTCATGCGGGCGCTCTCTCCGGCGATACGAATATCCGCTGCCAGCGCCAGGCTGAAACCACCGCCGCAGGCCGCTCCCTGCACCAGTGCAATAATGGGTTGCGGACAGGCGCGCATGGCGCGGTAGATGTTGCCGATCCGCTTCTGGATTTTGTAGCCCGCCTGGGGTGCACCCCGGGAACCGTTGGCCGCATCATCGCCGCCTTCAGCGTCTTTCAAATCCAGGCCCGCGCAGAAGTGCTTCCCGTTTGCCTTGAGCACGACAATGCGTATCTCGGGCCGGTCCTGCAATGCGCGGAAGTAATCCACGAGGCCATCCACCAGCGGCATGCTCAGGGTGTTGAATTCATCGGGCCTGTTCAGCGTCAGCCAGCTGACCGGGCCCTGTTCGTCGATGATCAACGCTTCGGAATCACTCATACTCAATCAACTCCTTGCCGTTCAGCTCACGGAAGAACGGTACCTGCTGCAGATCCGACGGCTTACCTGTAATGCGCCGCTCCAGCAGCCGTAGCACCAGTTCGGTAATCGGCGACAGGGCCAGGCGGTGGGCGGCGTGCAATTCCACCCAGCGCAAGTCCTCCAGCTCACCGTTGCCCTTGAGCTCTCCCCGGGTGTGCTTTGCATCGACCATGAAAAAGCGGGCATCGTAGCGGCGGACCCGGTTGGGCGGGGTGATGGCGCGCGCTACGTAGTCCAGGCGATCCAGGGCGGGCACCACCCGCCCCTGGAAGAACGGCCGCCAGTGGGGCGACCGTGTTTCGATCGGAATCTCCGCATCATGCGCCACCACCAGCCCGGTTTCCTCGAAGGTTTCCCGCACGGCGGTCATGGCCAGCGCCCTCGCCCGCGCCGCGGTCGTTGACTGTGTGAGTTTCGCTTCCACGTCCGGGCGCAGCCCCACCGGGCAGGGTACCCGGGCGTCTCCCGCGTCGACCCGGCCACCGGGGAACACATACATATGCGGCATGAATACGTGGCCGGCGCTGCGCACTCCCAGCAGGACCTCGCGCTGTTCGCGCACGATGATCAGGGTGGCGGCGTCGCGCGGCCTCAAAAACTGAACTGCTCCGCGGAGAAGGTCTTCGCGGTGGTCTCCAGCACCTCCGGCGTTGGAAAGATGCAGGACACGATATTCGTGTGGATACCGCTGTCGGCATACCAGCGCATCAGTTCACGGGCCTCGTCGGGTGTGCCGATGATGGCGATCTCGTCGACCAGCTCGTCGGGCAGGGCCGCCGCGGTGCGCTCCCGGTCCTTCGCTGCCCAGCCCTCGCGGATTTCCGCGGCGGCGTCGGCATAGCCCGCCCACTCCAGGAACTTGTTGTAGACGGGCGTGGCGTAGTAGCCGACAAAACCCGCACGAAACGCATCCCGCGCCGCGGCCTTGTCGTCGCTGACCACCACCATGTGGCGGCAGACGATTTCAACGTCGGCGGGGGCCTTGCCGCCCCGCTCCGCGCCAATCGCGACATGTTCCATGATCTTTGCCAGGGCGCCGCGCGGGAACAGGTTGAGAATCACCCCGTCGGCAATCTCCGCCGCGGTTTCCACCATCTTCGAGCGCAGGGCCGCCAGGTAGATGGGGGCGTTTTCAGAGGGAGCCTGTCGATAGCCCTTGCTGCGCAGGGTCTCGCCGGCGAAGTCGGTTTTCTCCCCCGCCATCATGCTGCGCAGCAGGGCCACGGTTTCCTTCATGCGCGTCAGGGGCTTCTCCAGCGGCAGGCCGTGCCAGCCCTCGACGATCGCGTGGCTGGATGTGCCAAAGCCGGGAATGAAACGATCCGGGTAGGCCTGGTGAATCACTGCCATGGTCGACGCCATTACCGCGGGGGTGCGGGTATAGGCAGGCACCACGGCAATACCCAGGCGCATCTTCTCCGTGGCCTCCAGCAGCATCGGCGCCAGCGTGAAGGCATCCAGGCCACCGGCATCTGCCAGCCAGAGGTCGTCATAGCCCAGGGCCTCCGCCTGGCGGGCCATGGCAATGGTGTCGGCAACGCTGCCGGTCGGTGCCGGCAGCGACATGGCGATGCGCTTGCTGTGGGCGCCCATACTCAGACCTGCTGCTTGCCGCGCTGCTGCACACCCTGGCGGCGCTCGCCAATGGTGTCACCGCTCACGCCCTTGTTGGCGTGGCCCATCACCAGCTTTTCCATTTCCATGCCGGCGCCGAGGGTCGAGGCCAGGCCGTCATCCACCAGCTGCTTGTAGACCTTGACCGTAGACGGAACGCAGGAAGCGATATCCTCCGCGACCTTGTGCGCGTCGGCCATGAGTTTCTCTGCCGGGACCGCACGGCTCACCAGGCCCCAGGCCGCAGCCTGCTCGGCGCTGATGAAATTGCCGGTGAAATGCGCTTCCTTGGCCCGGCTGGGACCAATCATGCGCGCCAGCTTCTGGGACAGTCCCCAGCCCGGCGCCAGGCCGACCCGGCAGTGGGTATCGGCGAAGCGCGCATTCTCGGAAGCAATCAGGATGTCGCCCATCAGCGCCAGTTCGAAGCCGCCGGTCGCGGCGACGCCGTTGACGGCAACAACGATGGGGCGATCGAAGTCCGCCATAGCGCGCGCCACGTCGTTGTCACCGTGAATGGCAAACGCGTCGAGGCCGCCGGGGTGGTCGGCCATGGCCTTGAGGTCCAGGCCGGCACAGAAGGCCTTGCCATTGCCGGTGAGGATGACCGCGAGAATCTCACGGTCGGCTTTCAGGTCCTTGAAGGCCTGGCACAGGTCGCGCAGCAATTCCGGCGACAGGGCGTTCATCACCTCGGGCCGGTTCAGCGTCAGCGTTGCTATGGGGCCGTCTTTCTCGATCAGCAGGTCAGTGCTCATGGCTCAGCACCCCTTGAAAACCGGCGCGCGCTTCTTGAGGAAGGCGATCGCGCCCTCGCGCGCGTCTTCGCTGTTCATGCAGATTTTCTGCAGCCGCGCCTCGTGGGAAATGGTTTCGCCCACCGATTCACTCATGGCCGCGTTGACGGTTTCCTTCGCATAGCGCAGGGACAGCGGCGCCTTGCCGGCCAGTTCGTTGGCGAGTGTCTTTGCCTCATGCAGCAACTGATCGGTGGGAACCACACGATTGCACAGTCCCAGCTCGAGACACTTCTCCGCCCGCAGCTTTTCGCCCAGGGCAATCAGCTCGTAGGCTTTCTTCTTGCCGAGTGTCCGCGTCAGGTGCCAGGTAGCGCCCCCGTCCGGGATGAGGCTGATTGCCGCAAATGCCTGGTACAGGTAGGCGTCCTCCGCCATCACCGTGAGGTCACAGTTCATGGCGAAGGCACTGCCCACGCCGGCGGCCGCGCCGTTCACCGCGCTGACCCAGGGCTTGGGCGCTTCGGTGATCGCCATCAGTGCCGGCTTGTATTGATTGTTCAGCATGTCCTCGACATCAAAGCCGTCGTCCTGCTTCTCGGTCAGGTCGGCGCCGGCGCAAAACGCACGGCCCGCGCCAGTGAGAATGCCGACACGGATCGCGTCGTCTTCATTGACCTCGGTGATCGCCTCGAGAATCTCGCGGCGAATCCCCGACTCGATGGCATTGAGCGTATCCGGTCGATTGAAACTGACGACGGCGATGGGGCCGTCGCGTTCGAGTGTCACGTTCTGGTAGTCAGGCATGTGCGCTCTCCCGGGCCGGTCAGCCGATGCTGCCCGCCTCTTTCAATTGTGCGATTTCCTGGGATTCGAATCCCATGGCGGCGAGGATCTCGTCGGTATCCTCCCCGATCTCGTGAATGCCGTGGCGAACGCTGGAAGGCGTGCGGCTGAAGCGCGGCGCCGGCGCCGGCTGCGTCACACCGTCTACTTCAATATAGACCTCGCGTTCCACGTTGGCCGGGTGGCTGGGGGCATCCATAAAGGTCAGTACCGGCGCGAAGCAGACGTCGGACCCTTCCATGATCTCGCACCACTCCGCCTGGGTCTTGCTGCGTATCACGTCGGCGATCTTCGCTTTCATCTCCGGCCATTTTTCCCGGTTGTGCTGGTCGGCGAACTCGGCGGGGTCCAGGCCGGTCTTCTCCAACAGGAGCGCGTAAAACTGCGGCTCGATGGAACCGATGGAAACGTACTCACCGTCTGCGCACTCGTAGGTGTCGTAGAAGTGGGCGGCACCGTCCAGCATATTGGCCTCGCGTTGGGTGTGATCCCAGCCGCCGGTGGCCTGGAAGCCGTGGAACATCCACATGAGCTGCGCGGCGCCGTCTACCATGGCGGCGTCGATCACCTGGCCCTTGCCGCTGTTATGGGTCTCCAGCAGCGCCGCCAGTACGCCGCTGACCAGCAGCATGCCACCGCCGCCCATGTCGCCGACGATGTTCAGCGGCGGCACCGGTCGCTCGCCGCCGCGGCCTGTGGCATAGAGCGCGCCGGTGAGGCTGATGTAGTTGATGTCGTGACCGGCAGCCTTCGCCAGCGGGCCTTCCTGGCCCCAGCCGGTCATGCGGGCAAACACCAGCTTCGGGTTGCGCTCCAGGCACACGTCGGGACCCACGCCCAGCTTCTCGCAGACACCGGGGCGGTAGGGGTCGATCAGCACATCCGCGTTCTCGACCATCCGCAGCAGGGTCTCGACACCCTTTGGGTCCTTGAGGTTGAGCACCACCGACTTTTTGCCGCGGAAACTCACGTCCATCATGGCCTTCGGGCTGAAAGCCCCGGCGCGTTCGATGCGAATCACCTCCGCGCCCATATCGGCCAGGATCATGCCGCCCATCGGGGCCGGCCCGATGCCGGCCAGTTCGATTACCGTGTAACCATTCAAGGGACCCATATGCGCCTCCCGGCCTTACTTCGGCTGCATGCGGATGCCGCCATCCATGCGTATGCATTCCCCATTCACATAGTCGTTCTCGACGATGTACTGGGCGGTGTGTGCAATTTCGTCCGGGTCGCCGAGGCGCTTCGGATACAGCACCTGCTCGCCCAGGGGCTTGATGAATTCCCAGATTTCCGGGGTCAGCTCTTCGGCGCCGCCCATCATCAGCGGCGTGGCAATCAGCCCCGGCACGATGGTGTTGACGCGAATCCCCATGACGGAGAGGTCGCGGGCAATCGGCAGGGTCATGCCGACCACGCCGCCCTTGGAGGCAGAGTAAGCGGCCTGGCCGATCTGGCCCTCATAGGCGGCGACCGACGCGGTGTTGATGATCACGCCGCGGTTGCCGTCCTTGCCCTCGGGCTCGTTGTGTCCCATCTGCTCGGCGCACAGGCGCAGCACATTGAAGGTGCCTACCAGGTTGATGTCGATCACCATCTTGAAGGCGTCCAGCGGGAACGGGCCGTTCTTGCCCATGGTGCGGATGGCGTTGCCAACGCCCGCAAAGTTGCAGTTGATATTGATGGCGCCAAACTTGTCCATGGTGGCCTGGATGCCGGCCTTCACCGACTCCTCGTCGGTCACGTTGACAGTCTGGAAGATGACACTGTCGCCGAGCTCGGCGGCCAGCGCATTGCCCTTCTCTTCGTTCATATCGAAGATCGCGCACCTGGCCCCCGCGGCCACGAAGCGCTTCACGGTGGCGCGGCCGAGGCCTGAAGCGCCGCCGGTGACCACTGCAACTTTGTCTTTCAAATCCATCTTGTATCTCCTGCCATTGCGGGCGAGTTGTTTTGTGTGTGAATAGTGAGTCTAGAAGTTACGGGTATTGAAGGGCGTGTAATCGCCGCCCAGGCAATCCCGGCTGATGATGATCTTCATGACCTCAGAGGTGCCGGCATAGATCGGCGCGATCTTCGCGTCGGTGAACTGGCGCGAGATCGGGTATTCATCCATGTAGCCGGCGCCGCCGTGCAACTGCACGCCGATGTCAGCGGACTTGAGCTGCAGTTCCGAGGTCACCAGCTTGGCCTTGGCCGCGTCCACCGCGGTCAGCTGGCCGGCGTTGAAGGACGCCACGCACTGGTCAATGTAGGTCTGGGCGATATCCAGCTCGGTGCGCAGCTCCGCGAGCTTGAACTGGGTGTTCTGGAACGCGGCCAGCGGCTTGCCGAAGGCCTTGCGTTCGTTGACGAAGTCCGCGGTCAGGTCCCAGGACAGCTGGGCAGAGGCGAGGTAACCGCAGGCGCCGATCAGTCGCTCCTCGGCGAGGCCCTCCATCAGGTAGATGAAGCCCTTGCCAGGCTCCCCGAGGACATTTTCCTTGGGGACCTTCAGGTCATTGAAGAAAAGCTCGGCGGTATCCTGGGCCTTCATACCCATCTTCTTCAGGTTGCGGCCGCGCTCGAATCCCTCCATGCCCCGCTCCACAATGAACAGGGTCATGGCATGGGGGTTGTTCTCGGGGTCGGTCTTGGCGGCGAGGATCACGATATCCGCGTTGATGCCGTTGGAGATATAGGTCTTGGAGCCATTGATGACCCAGTGGTCGTCTTTCTCGACGGCCGTCGTGCGCATGCCCGCCAGGTCGGACCCTGCATCCGGCTCGGTCATGGCAATCGCGAGAACGGTCTCTCCGGCAACGCAGCCCGGCAGGTACTTCTCGCACTGCTCCTCGCTGCCAAAGCGGGTGAAGTAGGGACCCACCAGGCGGCTGTGAAGGGTGTTGTACCAGTCGCCGGCGCGGGCGTAGGCGGTCTCCTCGATGATCACCTGCTCGAAGCGGAAATCCTGGTCGCCGATGCCGCCGTATTTTTCGTCCGGCCATACCATGAGCAGCCCCTGCTCCCCCGCCTTGCGGAAGGCCGCGGGATCTACCCTGCCCTGTTCACGCCACTCTTCCATATGGGGCACGATCTCTGCCGCCAGGAATTTGCGGTAGGTGTCGCGAAACATGTTCTGTTCTTCGGTGAAATCTCTCGCCAGCATGGTCTCGATACCTCTGCACTGATTTTGAGCGCGCACCAG
Organism: Halieaceae bacterium; assembly: GCA_965601975.1. Classification (GTDB taxonomy): domain Bacteria; phylum Pseudomonadota; class Gammaproteobacteria; order Pseudomonadales; family Halieaceae; genus JANQIO01. The sequence goes on along the minus strand of OZ271856.1, from coordinate 2,116,314 downwards.
TATGGTGAGAGACCCCATGGCCAACAATGACGGGTGCAGACAAATAAATTGACCCAAAATGACAGCGGCGGGTAGCATGATGCGCTTTTTACGACCGGGCCCGAAACACACTCATGCGCGCGCTTCTGCTGCTGACCATCCTTGCCTGCGCGGCTGCACGCGCCGACGTCCACCCTGCGATTTCCACGGACCCGGTTCCGGACAAGGTGCTGCCTCCCTCAGTGGAGGAACTGACTTTCAAGAGCCAGGGCCAGCGCCTGCCGGGGCACCTGTACCTGGCCAATGACCTGGGTCCCCACCCCACCGTGGTGCTGCTGCACGGCCTGCCCGGCAATGAAAAGAATCTCGATATTGCCCAGGCGCTGCGCCGCGCGGGTTTCAACGTGATGTTCTTCCACTACCGCGGTGCGTGGGGTGCGGAAGGGAATTACAGCCTTTCCCACCTGGCCCCGGACGTGGCCGCCGCGCTGGACTACCTGCGCCGCAATGCCACTCGCTACCGGGTCGATACCGACAAACTGTCCGTGCTGGGACACTCCATGGGGGGATTTGCCGCCCTGGCCGCGGGCAGTCGCGACCCGGCCCTGGCCTGTGTCGGGGCGCTGGCGCCCGTGAACCTGGGGCTGTGGGCAGAGGGGCTGCGTGCCGGAGAGCCCAGCGCAAAGGAGTTCCTGGAGTACGCAGATACCCTGTTCATGCTGCAGGGATTCGATAGCGCCCAGATGCGCAAGGACCTGTTGTCCCAGCCCGCCATGAAGCTGGATACGCGACTGTTCGCGCCGGGGCTGCGCGGAAAATCAGTGCTGCTGGCAACCGGGGCCAGTGACAAGGTGCTGCCGCCGGTCTCCATGTTTTTCCCGGTGGTCTCAGCCTACCGCCGCGACCCGGCCATCCGCCTTCACATCCACACCATTCCCGGCGACCATTCGTTCTCCTATACACGCATCCAGCTGACGGAGCTGTTGCTGGAATGGCTGGAATCAGACTGCCGCTGAGCCCGCCTACTCCGCCGCCAGTGTCGGCTGGTGGCTGACGGGCGCGGCGTCCTCGAGACCAAACAACTTCAACGCGAAGGACAGGTAGTCCGCCGTTTCCTCGAGGCTCTTGAACCGCGCCGCCGACCCGGAGTGGCCCGATTCCATGTCGATCTTCAGAAAGAACGGACCGCCCTCGGCCTCGGCCCGCATGCGGGCAATCCACTTGGCCGGCTCCCAGTAGGTCACCCGGTAATCCGCCAGCCCGCCGGTGGCAAACACCGGCGGATAGGCCACGTCTGGACGAATATTGTCGTAGGGCGAATAGGCGGCGATTGTTGCAAACGCCTTGGGATCATTGATGGGGTCGCCCCACTCCACCCACTCCCGTGGCGTCAGGGGCAGCTCCGCATCCGAGATGGTGTTGATCACGTCGACGAAGGGCACTGCCGCGATCACGCCCCCGAACAGGTCCGGGCGCAGATTGACCGTAGCGCCCACCAGCAGGCCGCCGGCCGAGCCGCCGTAGATAACGGTTTCACCCGGCACGCCGTAGCCTTTCTCCTGCAGGGCCTCGGCAACCCTGGCAAAGTCTGAGAAGCTGCGTGACTTGTGCTCCAGCTTGCCGTCCAGATACCACTGCCGCCCCATCGCGGCGCCGCCGCGGACATGACCGACGGCGTAGATGACACCCCGATCCACCAGGGACAGCATGTTGCCGGAGAAGTACGCAGACACGGTGGAGCCATAGCTACCGTACCCAAACAACAACAGCGGCGCGCTCCCATCCACGGGCGTGCTCTTCAGCCTGAGGACCGTCACGGGAATCCGGGCGCCGTCATCCGCCTCGACGAACAGGCGCTCTACCTGGTAGAGATCCGGGTTGTGGCCGCTGGGCACTTCCCGGGTTTTCCGCAGCACCCGCTCGCGCGATTTCAGGTCGTAGTCAAAGGTCTGGCGCGGCGTGGAGGGCGATTCATAGGTAAAGCGCAGGTTGTTGGTGTCGAACTCGTAGCCGGCACGCAGGCCAAGGCGGTAGGCGGCCTCGTCGAACTCGATGGCGTAACTGACATCCTGTGCCCAGTTGGAGACCGTAATCCTGGGCAGGGCGTTCTCGCGCTCCAACAGGATCACCCAGTCCTGCAGCGGAATGAGCCTGACAACGTTGACACCCTCGCGATGGGGCAGCCAGTCTTCCCAGTGGTCGCGACCCGGCGTGGCGACGGGTGCACGGACCACCTTGTAGTCCACAGCGCCGTCGGCGTTGGTGATGATATAAAAGTGCTCCCCGTTGTGAACGGGCTCGTATCGCTGGTCTTCCAGTCGTGGCGCGACCAGCGTGGGCGGGGTCCCTGCGGGCGCATCCAGCGCAATGAATCGGACTTCAGTCGACGTGGGCTTTGAACCGATGATAAAGAGGTACTCCCCGCTCTGGCTCTCGCGAATGACGAGGAAGTAGCTGCCATCGGCTTCTTCATACAGCACTTCATCCGTGGTCGGGTCAGCACCGAGAACGTGGCGCCTGATGCGCCTGGGCCGCTGGTTGTCGTCGCGCTCGACATAGAAGAAAGACCTGGAATCTGCCGCCCAGACCACGCTGCCGTTGGTAGAACCCACGGTCTCGGAAAACTCTTCCCCGCTGTCGAGACGGCGCACGCGGATGTCGTAGTACTCGGAGCCCTTGCGGTCGATACTGTAGGCAATCATTTCATGGTTGGGGCTGTGGCTTACCGTAGCCACATTGAAGAACGCCTCACCCTCGCCTTCCTTGTCGCCGTCAAACAGGACCTGCTCTTCACCGCCGCCCTTTGGCGTACGCACCACCAGCGGGTACTCACCGCCCTCGCGGTAGCGAATCGCGTAGGCCCAGGGGCCATCCACGCTGGGGACTGTGCTGTCGTCTTCCTTGATGCGCCCCCGCATTTCGGCCACCAGGGTGGCGCGGAGATCCCCGAGGTCGGCGGTGGCGTCCTCGAAGTAGGCGTTCTCTTCCAGCAGGTAGGCCTCGATATCCGGTTTCAGTACCGACGGGTCCCGCAGCAGAGCCTGCCAGTTGTCATCGCGCAGCCAGTGGTAGTTGTCGACACGGGTCTGGCCGTGCTGGGTGATCTCAAAAGGGCGCTGCTCGGCCGCCGGGGCCTTGCCCAATCCCGCAAACGGTCCCGGCACTTCAGTGCCAACGCCAGCGGCACCGCCGGGGTTATCGGCGCTCTTTTCCGCACTACAGGCGGCCAGGAGCAAACAAATGAGAGAGAAGAAAAGCGGTCTGAACACAGCGGGGAATCCTTGCCAGTAAAACTCGCGGCGCAGTGTATGCCAGGCTCTGCGCGGCTTCCAGACCTACCCCGCTGGCTATGCCCGCGCAGGCAGATCGACTATTCTATGCGGCTCTTTGCCACTGCCCCGGGACTTATGCGCCAGGCCTCTATTTCCGTCCACTTCGTCAGGGCCGTATTGAAGTACGCGGTATCCCGGGGACTGGATCCGGTGGAGCTGCTGCGCGCCAACCGAATTTCACCGCGCCTGCTGGACGAGGACGACGCGCGAATCTCCATCGAGCGCTTCGCCGATCTCCAGGTCAACACCATGCTGGCCATGGGCGACGAAGGCCTGGGTTACGGGCCGCAGGCACTCCCGATCGGCACCTGGTCGATGATGTGTCACGCGGTCATCCACTGCGACACCCTGGGCAAGGCCCTGGCACGCTACTGCCGCTATTTCGGGCTGTTTCACGGGCCCGGAGCGCCCCGCCTGATCGTCGAGGGGCCGTTGGCCTACGTCAGGCTGGAACCGGAGCGGGACAGCGTCGATGTTTACGGCGGCGAACTGGCCCTGTTCAATTGCCACCGGTTCATGAGCTGGCTGGCCTCCGAGCTGCTGCCCGCCCAGGCGTTCAATTTCACTCACGGTGCGCCGGACCACGTGCAGGAGTACCGGCGTATGTTCGCCGGCAACCCGGTCAATTTCGACCAGCCCCACACTGAGATGGTGCTGAACGGCGCGCTGCTGGACATGCCCAACACCCAGAACGAGCAGTCACTGGGCCGATTTTTGCGTCACCCGGTCCTGGCCATGCTCACCCAGCAATACGACCGCAGCAGCTGGTCGGCCCGGGTCAGGCGGCTGCTGCGCAAGGACCTGGCCAATATGCCTGAACTGGAGCCGGTGGCGGCGACGCTTGACGTACACCCGCAAACACTGCGCAGGCGCCTCAGCAAGGAAGGCACTTCATTCTCCGAACTCAAGGGCCAGGTGCGGCAGGACGTGGCCCTGTACTACCTGGGCAAGCAGGGACTCAGTATCGAGGAAATCGCACATCGGGCGGGATTCTCGGAGTCCAGCGCATTTATCCGGGCCTTCAAGGGCTGGACGGGAGTAACACCCTATACCTACCGTAAGGGACTCTGACCCTTATTCCCCGAAAAGCGGGGCGGGCCCTTCCCGCGCAGCCCCCCGTCATTCCCGCGTAGGCGGGAACCCAGCCATTCGAAGAATGGGCCCCCGCCTTCGCGGGGGTGACGATGCTTCGCGGGGGTGACGATGCTTCGCGGGGGTGACGATGCTTCGCGGGGGTGACGATGCTTCGCGGGGGTGACGGCGCGCGGGTGACGGTTAGCCCGCGTCGGCGACCTTGAGGGCTTCCTGCAACTCTTTCTTGACGAACTTGCCGCTGGCGTTGCGCGGCAGGGGCTGGTCCACGATCCAGATGTAGCGCGGGATCTTGAACTTTGCCAGCAGGCCCGCGCAGAACTCGCGGATTTCCTCTGCGCTGGGGTGGGTATCCTGGGACGGGAAGATGGCGGCGCCAACTTCCTCACCGAGGCGCTCGTCCGGCACCGAGAACACCGCGGCTTCGGCCACTGCTTCATGTTTGAAGATGGCGGCCTCCACTTCCGAGCAGTAGACGTTCTCGCCGCCTCGAAGCACCATGTCCTTGGCGCGGTCCACCAGGTAGACGAAGTTGTGTTCGTCCACGTAGCCGATATCGCCGGTGTACAGCCAGCCGTCGACGATGGTCTCTGCCGTGGCCTCCGGGCGATTCAGGTAGCCCTTGATCACCTGGGCGCCGCGCACACAGATCTCACCGGTCTCACCGACCGGCAGCGGGTTGTTGTCCCCGTCGACCACCTTCACCTCGTAGATGGGCATGATGATGCCCGCGCTGTTGGGCTTGTCGACGAAGTAGTCGCCGGCGGAGGCGCTGATGATGCCGCAGACCTCGGTCATGCCGTAGCCCTGGGACGGCCGCGCGCCGCGGCCGCCCTTGTCGATCTTGTCCACCAGGTCCGGCTGTACCGCCGCACCGCCGCCGCCGAGGGCCTGCAGGCTGGAGGTATCCCGGGTCTGGAAATCCGGGTGCTGGATGATCTCGCGGCTCATGACCGGCACGCCGGTAAACGTGGTGATCCCCTCCTTCTCGATAATCCTGATCGCCTCACCCGCATCCCACTTGTACATGGTGACCAGCTTGCCGCCGGCAATCGTCATGGTCTGTGCGAGGCAGTTGTTGGCGGTGACATGGAACAGCGGCGTTGCCACGATCCCGGCGACCGGCGGCGCACCCGAGGCCATGGGGTCGGGGTTCTCTTCCCCGGCGACAGCGGCCGCAGCCGCTGCCTGGGCCATATTGATGAACATGAGGCTCATCAGGTTGTTGCTGCAGCCCCGGTGAGTGAGCTGCGCACCCTTGGGAAAGCCCGTGGTGCCGGAGGTATAGAAAATACAGGCGTCATCGTCCGGGTCGATGGTGACCTCAGTCAGCACCGGTTCCGTCGCCAGCACTTCCGACCAGGGCCGGGCCCAGGACGGCACCTCATCGACCCGCACTGCGGCAACCACCATGTTGGGGAAGTTCTCCCTGATCTCATCGAAGCGCTCGAGGCGCTCACGGTCGCAGATCAACGCCTTCGGCGCAGAGTCCTCGAGTCCGTACTTCATTTCTTCCGCGACCCACCAGGCGTTCATGCCCACCGCCACGGCGCCGATGGACACCACGGCCCAGTAGCTCAGCATCCACTCCGGGTAGTTGCGCATGGCAATAGCCACCCGGTCGTGCTGGCCGATGCCGTTGGCGGTCAGCCAGTGGGCAATTCGGGCGACCTGGTCGTGGGCCTCGGCGTAGGTCCAGCGCTCATCCTGGTAGACCAGGTAATCCTTGTCCGCGTAACCCGCAGACAACATCCAGATGTCCCGCAGGGAGCCCGGGGCATTCTTCCAGGCCTTGAGGTTCTGGCCACCGACGTCGACCTCGGTCATTTCAAACATCTGGCCCTCAGCGGTCAGGTTGTCAAAAACGTGTTTAAGCTCTGCGTACATCGGCGATTCCCATGAGTAATGTGGTGTCTTTGAGCGCGCTTTTGCGCGCGATGAAGTGTAACAGCATCTGCCAGAGCCGCCAGCGCTCACCGGCCTGAACGGTTTGATCGAAGGAACCGCTGGCGAAAACCTGCGACTCCATGGAGAATACGCCGCCTATGAAAAAGATCGGCGGTTACATTCTGCTGGGCCTCGGACTCACGCTGTCCCTGGGTACGGGGGCCAGCTGGTGGTATTACAAGGATGCCCTGCACTTCCCGGACTCGAGTTTTGCAGAGACCCGCTCGCTGCTGGTCCCGTACATGGAGGTGTTCCTGCCGCAGGGTGACGGCCCCTTCCCCACCGCGCTGCTGTTCCACGGTTGCGATGGCATCAACGACTCCAGCCAACCCAAGGCCGAGGCCATGGTCCAGCAGGGCTTTGCTGCGATCCTGGTGGACAGCAACACCCCCAGGGGCGTGGACTGGCAAATGAGCTGCGACGGACGGGTCCTGCTGGGCACCCAACGCGCTGCGGATGTCCTGGTCGCCCTGGACTATGCCAGGCAGCACCCTGCCATGGATGCGCAGCAGCTGTTCCTGGTGGGTTACTCCCACGGCGGCTGGACCTCCCTCGAAGCACTGCGCTACGGCGAATCCCTGCCGCCGGGGCTGGGCGACAGCCCTGGCAGCCACCTGGCCGGCGTCAGGGGTGTGGTGGCCTGGTATCCCTATTGCGGGATCGCCTCGGAGTTCCGCAAGGGCTGGGACTCGAACATTCCCGTGCTGATGCTGCTGGCCGGGGAAGATGAGATCACCGCCCCGGAGCCCTGCGAGGACGTGGCACGACGACAGGAGGCCACCGGTCACCCCGTGGAGCATATCGTCTACCCGGAAGTAACCCACGGTTTCGACCTCGTCGCTGACTGGGTCGTGCACTACGATCCGGAGACTGCCCGCCGCGCCACGGACACCCAGTTCAGCTTCCTGGATCGACTGCGGAATTGAGCCGTCAGGCGAGGTCAGCGCCGGGACACCCCAGTGTCATTTCCTGTATATTTTTTTGTCCCGGCCCGTCATTGTCCAAAGCCTGTCCACACCACAGACTGCTCCACCTCTGGCGAAAGTGAATAACAACACTGGATCTCGGTAGCCCGCATGCTCGTCCACCACTTCCTCGAGTACTACGCCCGCAATTTCCCCGACAATCCCTGTGTCACGCAGGAAGGTGTCACCACCAGCTACGCTGAGATGGACCGCCTGGCCAACAGGCTGGCCAACGGCCTGCTGTCCCTCGGCGTCGGGAAGGGAGACCGGGTCTGCATCCTCGGCGAAAACAGTCGCGAGCACGTGGCCCTGTTCGAGGCGGCCTGCAAGATCGGGGCGGTCACCGTATCCCTCAACTACCGGCTGGCGCCGGCGGAACTGGCCTTCATCATCAACGACGCCCAGTCCCGGGTGCTGCTGATGCTGGACAACACCTTCAGCGCCACCCTGGACAAGCTCCGCGGCGAGCTGCCGCAAGACTTCAACCTGCTGACCCGCGGCCTTGCCGACAGCACCGACTGGGATACCTGGCTGGCACAGCAGAGTGAGGCGAGGCCCGATGTCGACGTCCGCCCGGAGGACCCGTTCTTCCAGCTCTATACCAGCGGCACCACCGGCAACCCGAAAGGTGTGGTGAGCACCCACGCCAACTTCGTGGCCGAATGCACGATGAACACGACCTTCATGCCGCACCGGCCCAGCCTGGGCAGTGCCGACATTGTCTGCGCACCCATGTTCCATGTGGGCGGCGCCGGGTCCAGCCTGGTGAGCATCTACGCGGGCAGCGAGATCCTGTTGCACAAGGCCTTTGACCCGGCGCAGGTAGTGGACGATATCGAGAACTACCCGGTCAACAGCGTATTCCTGGTGCCCGCCATGATGATGGCGGTACTGGCGCTGCCGGGCATCGAGCAGCGTGATTTCTCCGGCCTGAAGCAAGTCTACTATGGCGCCTCACCGATCTCTGAGGCGGTGTTGAAGAAGGCCATGGACGTCTTCGACGCCGATTTCGTCCAGATGTACGGTATGACCGAGACCTGCGGCACGGTGGTCAACCTGACCCCGGCCGACCACCTCAAGGCCCTGGCCGGGCGCCCGGAACTGCTGCTCTCCTGCGGCCGCCCCTCGGTGGGCGTGCAGGCAAAGATCATGAACCTGGAGGGCCAGGAATGCCCGCGGGGTGAAGTCGGCGAAATCTGGATCAAGTCGGATTCCAATATGGTCGGGTATTACAACCTGCCGGAGGCTACCGCCAGCAGCCTGACCGACGGCTGGGTGCATACCGGCGACGCCGGCTACATGGATGACGAGGGTTACATCTTCCTCAAGGACCGCATCAAGGACATGGTGGTCAGCGGCGGTGAGAACATCTACCCGGTAGAGGTGGAAAACGCCATCGCCCATCACGACTCCGTGGCCGACGTCGCGGTGATCGGCGTTCCCGACGACAAGTTCGGCGAGGCCCTGCTGGCCTTCGTCGTACTGAAGCCCGACACCGCCCTGGAACTGGACGAGATGATCGACTTCTGCCGTGATCGCATCGCCGGCTACAAGATCCCGCGCAAGCTGGAAGTCATCGCGGAAATGCCCCGCAACCCCTCCGGCAAGATTCTCAAGAAAGAGCTCCGCAAGCCCTACTGGGAAGGCATCGAGCGCAGCATAGGTTGAACCCATGAATTTCGAACACAGCGAACTCGCCAGCCAGTACATCGAGCGCCTGACGGCCTTTATGGAGGAGCACGTCTACCCGGTCGAGCACGACTACTACGAACAGGTCGACTCCGCCGAGGACCGCTGGGCCACGGTGCCGCTGATGGAAGAGCTCAAGGCGAAGGCGCGCGAGGCGGGCCTGTGGAACCTGTTTATCCCGAAGGATCACGGCGGCGAACTCTCCAACCTGGACTACGCGCCGCTGGCGGAGATCATGGGCCGGGTGCTGTGGTCGCCGGAGATCTTCAACTGCAATGCCCCGGACACCGGCAACATGGAAGTGTTCATGAAGTACGGTACCGAGGCCCAGAAGCAGCAGTGGCTGGAGCCGCTGCTGTCCGGTGAGATTCGCTCGGCCTACGCCATGACCGAGCCCGCCGTCGCGTCCTCGGACGCGACGAACATCGAGACCCGCATCGAGCGGGACGGCGACGAGTACGTGATCAACGGCCGCAAGTGGTTCATCACCGGCGCCATGAACGAGCGCACCAGGATCTTCATCGTCATGGGCAAGTCGGACCCGGACAACGAGAACCGGCACCTGCAGCAGAGCCAGATCCTGGTGCCCGCCGGCACGCCGGGGCTGATCGTCGAGCGCGCGCTGAAAACCTTCAATTACGACGACGCCCCCATCGGCCACGCCGAGGTGGTGTTCGACAACGTGCGGGTGCCCGCGGACAACATGCTGCTGGGCGAGGGCCGCGGCTTCGAAATCGCGCAGGGCCGCCTGGGACCGGGCCGGTTGCACCACTGCATGCGACTGATCGGCGCAGCCCAGCGATCGCTGGAAGTGGCCTGCCAGCGGGTGGAACAGCGCACGACCTTTGGCAAGACCCTGTCGCAGCACCAGAGTATCCGCGAAGACATGGCCACGGCCTTCTGCGACATCGAGCAGGTGCGACTGCTGACCCTGAAGACCGCCGACCGCCTGGACAAGCTGGGCAACAAGGAAGCGCGGGACTACATCGCCGCCGCGAAGATCGCCACGCCGCTCACCGTGCAACGTGTGATTGACCGCTGCATGCAGGTATTTGGCGCCGGCGGACTCTGCCAGGACTACTTCATGGCCGAGGCCTATAACTACGCCCGCTGGTGCCGCCAGGCTGACGGTCCCGACCAGGTCCATATGATGGCGCTGGGCAAGCAACTTATTCGACGGTACGGAAATTCATGAGCACCCAGACCCTCGACACCACAAAACTCCAGGCCTACCTGGAAGAGCATATTCCCGGCTTCAGCGGGGAACTGACCGCCGAGAAGTTCGCAGGGGGCCAGTCCAACCCGACCTTCAAGCTGAGTGCAGGCGACCAGCACTATGTGCTGCGCAGAAAGCCGCCCGGTGAACTGCTGAAGTCCGCCCACGCCGTAGACCGCGAATACCGCGTGATCACGGCGCTGCAGGATACCGATGTACCCGTGGCGAAGACCTACTGCCTGTGCGAGGACGAGAGCGTCATCGGCTCCATGTTCTACGTGATGGAGTACCTGGATGGCCGCGTGTTCTGGGACGCCACCGTCCCGGAAGTCGACAGCAATGAAGAGCGCGCCGCAATCTACGACGAGATGAACCGGGTGCTGGCGAACCTGCACAACGTGGATGTCGACGCCGTGGGCCTTACGGACTTCGGCCGCCCCGGCAACTACTTCGAGCGACAGATCAGCCGCTGGACCAAGCAATACCGCGCCAGCGAGACTGAGAACAACGCCAACATGGAACAACTGATCGAGTGGCTTCCCGCCAACCTGCCGCCCGACGACGGCGTGGTCAGCCTGGTCCACGGCGACTACCGCCTCGACAACGTCATGTTTCACAAGACCGAGCCGCGCATCATCGGCGTGCTGGACTGGGAGCTGTCGACCCTGGGCCACCCGCTGGCGGACCTGTCCTACCAGTGCATGGCCTGGGCCCTGCCCAAGTCCGACCAGGGCATGACCGGGCTGGGCGGCATCAACCGCCAGGCCATTGGCCTGCCCACGGACGACGAGTACATCGCGAAATACTGCGAGCGCACCGGGCGCACGAATATCGAGAACTGGAACTTCTACATGGTGTTCTGCTTCTTTCGGCTGGCCGCCATCCTGCAGGGCGTCAAGAAACGTGCCCTGATCGGCACCGCCTCCAGCGCGGAAGCTGACGCCAAGGCCGCCGCGGTAGACCCGCTGGCCGAGGCCGGCGCAGCCCTGATCAACACCTGATTCATCCAACATCCCCAGAGAGAGGAGACCCGCAATGTCTGATGAAGTACTGACCAGCGCCGAAGGCGGCGTACTGGTTGTCACCCTGAACCGCCCCGAGGCGAAAAACGCGGCCAACAAGGCCCTGGCCGAGGGCGTGGCCGCCGCCATGGACGAACTGGACGGCAACGATGAGCTGCGGGTGGCGATCCTCACCGGCGCCGGCGGCACGTTCTGCTCCGGCATGGACCTGAAGGCTTTCGTCTCCGGCGAAACGCCCATGGTCAAGGGCCGCGGCTTCGCGGGCCTCACCGAGCAGTCGCCGAAGAAGCCCCTGATCGCCGCCGTGGAAGGCTACGCCCTGGCGGGCGGCCTGGAGCTGGCGATTTCCTGCGACATGATAGTGGCCGCGGACAACTCCATGTTCGGCATCCCGGAAGCGAAGCGCGGCCTGGCCGCCGCCGCCGGCGGCCTGCTGAAACTGCCCCGGCAGATTCCCTCACGCGTCGCTATGGAACTGGCCCTGACCGGTGATTTCATTTCTGCCCAGCGCGCCTATGAACTGGGCCTGGTCAACCAGGTCGTGCCCGCCGGCACCGCCCTGGATGCCGCGAAGGAACTGGCCGCCAAGATCGCCGCCAACGGCCCCATGGCCGTGGCCGCCAGCAAGCAGGTGATCCAGGAACAGGCGGACTGGTCCCAGGACGAGATGTTCGGCAAGCAGAACGACATCGTGAACCCGGTATTCGTCAGCGAAGACGCCATAGAAGGCGCTACAGCTTTCGCAGAGAAGCGCGCTCCCAATTGGAAGGGGCGGTAATCCAGGGCACACACCCTGAGAAACTCAATTGTTGAAGAAATGGGAATGGAATAGTTTTTTGCGGAGCAAAAAATCTCATTCCGTTCCCATTTGAACGAGGAACTTGAATATGTCTGAAGCCTGGATTATCGACGCCTGCCGCACCCCGAGGGGTATCGGCAAGCCCGAAAAAGGGGCGCTGGCCCACCTGCACCCGCAGCATCTGGGTGCCACCGTGCTCAAGGCCATCGCCGAGCGCAACGACCTCAACACCGCGGAAGTCGACGACATCGTCTGGGGCACCAGCTCCCAGCGCGGCACCCAGAAAGGCGACCTCGGGCGCATGGCGGCCCTGGCAGCGGGTTATGACATCCGCTCCAGCGCGGTGACCCTGGACCGTTTCTGCGGCTCCGGCATCACCTCGGTCAACATGGCGGCCACCAGCATCATGGCCGGCATGGAGGACTGCACCATCGGCGGCGGCACCGAAATGATGTCCCTGTACGGGACCTTCGGGGACCAGTCACCGTTTATCGACAGCGACAACCTCGAGCTGCGTGAAATGCACCCCCAGCCCCACCAGGGCGTGTGCGGCGACGCTATCGCCACACTCGAAGGCATAGATCGTGAGGCCGTGGATGCGCTGGCCGTGGTTTCCCAGCAGAACGCCGACCGCGCCATCAAGGAAGGCCGTTTCGACAAGTCCCTGATCCCGGTACTGAACCCGGACGGCAGCGTGGCCCTGGACCAGGAGCAGTTTCCCCGGCCCCAGACCACGCTGGAGTCCCTGGCGGAACTGAAGCCCTCCTTCGAGGCCCTGGCGGACTACCCGCTGGACGAGGCCGGCACCACCTTCCGCGGCCTGGTGCAGAAGAAGTTCCCGGACCTGGACATCACCCACGTGCACCACGCCGGCAACTCTTCCGGCGTTGTGGACGGTGCGGCCGCGGTACTGCTGGCATCGCCGGAGTACGCCAAGTCGCAGGGCTGGAAGCCCCGGGCGAAGATCATCGCCATGGCCAACATGGGCGATGACCCCACCCTGATGCTGAATGCACCGGTGCCGGCAGCGAAGAAAGTCCTGGCCAAAGCCGGCATGGAGATTGGTGATATCGACCTGTTCGAAATCAACGAGGCCTTCAGCGTGGTGGCCGAGCGCTTCATTCGCCACCTGGACCTGGACCGCGACAAGGTCAACGTCAACGGCGGCGCCATGGCCCTGGGCCATCCTATTGGCGCTACCGGTTCCATCCTGATCAACACCATGGTCGACGAGCTGGAGCGGGCCGACAAGCAGTTCGGCCTGGTCACCATGTGCGCCGCCGGTGGCATGGCGCCCGCCATCATCATCGAGCGGACGTAACCCGGACGGGCCCGCCGCCCGGCGGGCCTGGCATTCCCGGGCGTCCCGCGTATAATCCCGCCCGCTTTTGTGCTCCTGTGCTGCAACCCGTCGCAGCGCAGCGGCACTTCGTCGCAGGCCCTTGGCACTCGCGCACATGCTGCCGTAGTTTTGCGGTAATCTACCCACTCACGCTGTTCGTAAATCCCTACATGAAACAAGTCATTACGTTGATCCTGGCGACCTTCCTCGCCATCGCACTACCCTCCTACGCCGCAGAAACGCCCGAACGCTCCGAGGTACCTGACAAGTACAAGTGGGACCTGGAGTCCATGTACGCCTCCACGGCCGACTGGGAGAAAGATGTGGCCCGCCTCGACGCCATGCTGCCCGACATCCAGGGATTCCGCGGCAAGCTCGGCAAGAATGCTCGCACGCTGCGCGAGGCCATCGAGACGCTTGAAGACGCCAAGCTGCTGCTGGAGCGCGTGTACATCTACGCGGGATATGCCTACTTCCAGGACCTGCGCGACAGCGAGGCTGCGGCCCGCTTCTCGAAGGCCCAGGGCATCAGCGCCGGCCTCAATGAAGCCACTGCATTCTTCCGTCCGGAGTTGCTTGCCATCGAGCCGCGCCGGCTTGAACGCCTGATCGAATCCGACGAAGCGCTCACCGCCCGCCGGCACTTCTTCGACGAAGAGCTGCGCATGCGCGATTACACGCTGGGGGAAGCCGAGGAGAGGATCCTGGCGGCCGCCAACGATCCGCTGGGCAAATTCAACAGCGTTTACGCGGCCTTCAATAACGCGGACATCAAGTTCGGCGACATCAAGGACGAACAAGGCAACACGGTGGAACTCACCAAGGCCCGCTACGGTAAATTCCTGTTCGCCGAGAATCGCCAGGTGCGCGAGGACGCCTGGATGGGCCTGTTCACCGAATACGAGAACATGGGCAACTTCCTTGCCGCCATCTACGAGGGCCACGTGAAGGGCCGGGTATTCCAGGCCAGGGTGCGCGGCTTCGATTCCGCCATGGAAGCGTCGACCTACACCAACGGCGTGCCCTCCGAGGTCTACACCACGCTTATCGAGACGCTGCGCGACAACACCGCCCCGCTGCAGCGCTACATGGAACTGCGCCGGCAGGCGCTGGGCTACGACACCCTGCACATCTGGGACACCTACGCGCCGGTGACGGAGCCAAGCTTCGAGGGCCTCAACTTCGATGACGCCCTGCAGGTCGTGGCGGATTCCCTGGAGCCGCTGGGTCCGGAGTACCTGGACGTGTACTGGAAAGGCGTGCGCGAAGGCTGGATCGACGCCATGGAAACCAAGGGCAAGCGCGGCGGCGCCTACTCCTGGGGCGCCTACGGCGAAAAGCCCCTGTTCTCGATGAACTACACCGGCGACTTCAACTCACTGGGCACCATTGCCCACGAGTACGGTCACTCCATTCACCGCTACCTGCGCAACCAGGCCCAGCCCTATGTGTACAGCGGCGCGCGGATATTCATCGCGGAAGTGGCATCGATGACCAGTGAAGCGGTCATGCTGCAGAACCTGCTGGCGGATACCGACGATCCCCGCGAGCGCCTGTTCCTGCTGCAGCAGTATCTCGACAGTTTCCGCTCCAGCATGTTCAGGCAGGCGAGCTTCGCAGACTTTGAGCTGCAGGCCCACCAGGCCGTTGAATCCGGAGAGGCGCTGACCAAAAACTCCCTCAACAAGTTGTACGGGGACGTGTTCGAGACCTACTACGGAGACTCCGTGGCAGTGCCGGACCTGAATAACAGCGAGTGGAGCCGGATTCCACATTTCATGCGCAACGACAACTTCTACGTCTACCAGTACGCCACATCATTTATCGCAGCCCAGGCGCTGGCCAAGCGGATCCTGGAGGAAGGCGAGCCGGCGCGGGAGCGGTTCCTGGATTTGCTCAAGGCGGGAGATAGCGACTACCCCGTCGCGCTGCTGCAGAAGGCCGGCGTCGACATGACCACGCCGGGCCCTGTCGAGGATGCGCTCGCGCTGATGGATCGGCTGCTGGATGAGTTCGAGGCGGCCATGGACAGCTCCACTGCTGCCACGCAGCTCAGCCAGGCCGGCACCACCGCCGACTCCACTGATAGCTAGCCAAAAATGAGCGGGGGCAGATCGCTCCGATCTGCCCCCGCAGTTCCACCATCCCTGGCGAAACCCCTTACAGGGTTCTTTCCCCGTCACTCCCCGTTCGATGACTACCGAGCAGCGGCCTCCCAGGCCGCGGCTGGCTGGCTGCGCCTGGCCGGCCGCGCCTAACCCAGGGCCAGAGCCAGCACGACAAACGCGCAGGCGTATTTGACGCTCTTGTTTCGCCAGCAATCGCGCATGTTGCGTTCAATCCTGTTCACTGTGACCCCCGTCGCTCACCGGTATGGACCCGGATCGTGCATTTACTATGGCCCCGACAGCCGGGCAAAACAATTGCACCGACGGACTAAACGACAGCTTAAGCCGAAGGCTTAGCGCCCTTCCCTGGCGGCAATCAACTTGTCGAGGGTGAAGAATCTGGTCATAGCGCTTGTTGCGGGCAAGGTTGGAACCGAACTCCTGCGCCAGCAGGCTGGCCGGCGCCGAAAGGCTGTGTTTGCTGACGGCCTTGTAGAGTTTGGACCGGTAGCTGGTGATATTGAAGTCGCCGATGGCAATCACGTCCCGGTCGGTCCGCAGTTCGTCCTGCTGGAAGGTATTCACCCAATCCGCCAGGGCGTCGAGTTCATGAGCTCGCGCACATCCCGGCGCAGCTCGGTGACGGCGATCAGGTCAAACTGGTGGAAGATTTCGGCGATGTAGTGCAGCGAGCAGCGTTTGCGCCGCCTGGTGCCCCAGCGCCGGACGTTCCAGGTGGCGATATTGATAGTCTCATCCAGCATGGACGGCGGCACCCGGGCCGCGGCAATCCGCTTGCGCAGGATCTTGAGAGCCTTGAGTTCGTCCAGGCTCAGGACGGAGTGATCCATGGCGGCCATAGCGATTCTCCCGCGCGCTGCTGCTCTCTCAAGGTAGGCAGGGAATGGCAGACCGCCAACTCAACCAAATGGACTAAACGATGGATTAGTCGACGAACCACCACCATCTCGGCTATTAGCATACTGGCACAAACGGTAGTTTGAACTACCGTGTTGGAGAGGCATGCAGTACCCGTGATCAGAACCCACTACAAGCACAGCAGCCCGAATGCGGCCCTCGAGGAAGAGCTGCTGCGGCTGTTATCCAACCAGGTCACCCACTCGCCCATCAGCGTTGTGGTGTCCATGTCGATTATTGCGTACATGGCCTACCAGCAGGCGCCGCACCTGCTGTGGCTGTGGGCGAGCTGGCTGGGCGCCGTGATCGCTGCCCAGGTGCTGCGGATCGTCATCATTCGCAGCCTGCGGCGCAAGAGCCACCTCGAGCCGCACCAGACGCTACGCACCGCCGCCCTCGTCAATGTCTGCAATACGCTGCTGCACAGCGTCTCGCTGGTGTTTTTCCCGCTGTTCACGCCGTTTCAGGCGGCGCTGCAGTCGATGCTGTTCATCGGCATGGGTGTGGCCTCCATCGTCACCGCCATGGGGTACCTGCCGTTTGCCCTCGCCCATATCTGCCTGGGCCTGCTGCCCCTGTTTGCACTGTGGACCTGGAGCGGCCTGTTCGGGCCCAGCGGCACCATGGGCCTGCTGATCGCCCTGGCCGGCTTCGCCTACATGTTTACCCTGCTGCTGATTTCCCGGCGCATCTTCGCCATGTACGCCCAGTCCTTCGACATGCGGGAACAGCTGGCAGACGCCCTGGCCCAGGCGGAGGCCGCCGGCACCGCCAAAACCCGCTTCCTGGCGGCCGCCAGCCACGACCTGCGGCAACCCATCCACACCATGTCCCTGTACAGCGCCGCCCTCGGCATGCGTGAGCTCGACCCCAAGGCCCGCCATATCGCGGAAAACATCGACGGCGCCGTGCAGGCACTGGCCTACCAGCTCGATGCGCTGCTGGATATCAGCAAGCTGGATGCGGGCATCGTCAGTGTGCGCAAAACCCGGCTCAGCCTCGATGCCCTGCTGGCGCGGCTCGCCGAGGAATTCCAGGTCAGTGCCGCGGTCAAGGACATCCAGCTCCAGCTGGACTGCCCGCACGAGGCGGTCACCCGCACAGACCAGGCGCTGCTCGAGCGCATCCTGCGCAACCTGCTGACCAATGCCGTCACGCACAACCAGGGCTGCACCATCCAGATCCAGGTCACCGCGGACGGCGACCGCTGGCGGCTGTCTGTGGCCGATACCGGCAAGGGCATCCCCGAAGAGGAACAGGGCAAGGTGTTCGAGGAGTTCTACCAGGTATCGAACCCGGAGCGGGACCGCAGCCGGGGCCTGGGACTTGGGCTGGCCATCGTGCAGCGCCTGTCAAAACTGCTGGAGCTGAACCTCGAGTTTGAATCCCGGGTGGCCTGGGGAACCCGCTTCAGCCTCACGCTGCCGGCCGAGGCCGTCGAACAGGAGCCCGTGGTCTGTGAGCAGGCAGCCAATTGCCTGGAGGCCCTGAAAGTCCTGGTGGTGGACGATGAGACCCAGGTACGCGACGGGATGAAGATACTGCTGGAAATCCTGGGCTGCGACGTCCAGACCGCCGGTTGCACCACGGACGCGCTCTCGATGGCCACCAGTGACAAGCCGGACCTGGCGCTGGTGGACTTCCGGCTGCGCGACCACGACTCGGGCCTCAATACCATCGACCGCCTGCGGCACCTCTACCCGGGATTGCCGGCGATCATCATCAGCGGTGATACGGCGCCCGACCGGCTGCAGCAGGCCAAAGCGGCGGGTGTTCCGATCCTCAGCAAGCCCGTACTGGTGGATCCCCTCAAGAAGGCGATCACCCAGGCCTGTCACATCGGGGGTTGAGGAGGGTCAGCTCTGGGTGGGCGGGGTCAGTCCCAGCTTGGCAGCCGCGAACACGGCCTCGGTGCGGTTGTGCACGCCCAGGGCCTTGAAAGCCGCTGACAGGTGCGTCTTGACCGTGCCCTCTGCGATGTTCATTTCCCGGGCGATGACCTTGTTGGGCTTGCCCTGGATCGCTTTCAGCAGCACGTCGGTCTGACGCTCGGACAGAAGGTCCGTGCGGGGCGCAGCCGCCTCAGCGCCGCTGTCACGGGATGGGGCCGCATTCAGCGCCGCCTGTGGCAGGTACACCCCCCCAGCCAGGATCAGCTTCAGCGCGGCCACCAGGACCTCTGAGCTGGATGCCTTGGGGACAAACCCGGAGGCGCCTTCATCTATGGCATCGCGAATGATGTGGGGGTCGTCCATGCCGGACAGGACCGCCACGGGGACCGAGGGGTAGGTATCGCGAATCTGCCGGAGCGCCGTCAGCCCGTCCGTGCCGGGCATATTCAGGTCCAACAACGCGAGGTCAACGTCGGCGCCGTTCAGGACACCAATCGCTTCGTCACAAGTTCCCGCGTCGGTGAATTCGATGTCTTCATTGAGATCTGTGAGGAGGAACCGCATCCCCTGGCGGAACATCTCGTGATCGTCAATCAGCAGTACATGCACTCTTATTTATTCCGCTGCTATCGCTGGATCACCGAAGGACTAAACCTTCGTCGTAGAACGATAGTCCAATTGAAACCCTATGTACACTGGCCAACAATGTGCTTGCACGCTTGCAGATAGCCCGGAAACGGGCCGTGCTCCTACTGATTCCTTAGGGATGTGAGGTCCTCGCCACGGATGGCGAATTTTTCTCCCCCGGAAATCTTTCCACATTAATTTCGTAAAAATGTTAACAACTGCCAGTTTTTTGCACTGGTGGTGCGTCCGTGGTTTCTCAAGCCTGCACCCGGCGCAGGCGGCGCTCAGCCACACATCTTCTGCGCCACGATCCTAAGGACCCGCGGGTTGGCGCCCATGCCCAGGTGGCTGGCATTCACCTCCACGTGTTCCACACAGTCGCTGACCCGGTCGATACAGGCCTCCCAGTGCACGATGCCGTCGCGGCGGGAGTAGATCGCGGTGACCGGTACCCTCAGGGGCACCCGTTCCCGTTCGCGGATGGCGGCCTCGATGGCGTCCAGGTCGGTGCCCGCGAGGCGGTAAATCGGGGCTGTCAGCGTATAGCGGGGACCACCGACCACGGGCGAACCCAGCGTGACGATGCGATCAACACAGCCCGGGATCTCACGGGCAACCTCGCGGGCCAGGTAGCCGCCCAGGCTCCATCCCACCAGCCGCAGGGCCTGTTGCTCCTCGGCGGCACGCTCCGCCACGGTATTCACCAGGGAGTCCAGCAGGCGTGGCACATCGCCGCGATTGGTGCCCAGTCCCCAGCCATCGACCCGGTAGTCCAGGTAGCGAAGATAGCGGCGCAGGAGAGCTGTGGAGCCGTCGCCGCCCCCAAAGCCGGGAAACACCATAACGGGCTCGCCGTGCCCCCGGGGCTGGAACGCCAGTTCAGGGAGTCGCAGCAGGAGTTCAGCGATCTCGATCGGGGCCGTGAACTCCCGGAGGGTAGCGGAGCCGGCCGGAGTGACGCGGGAAAAAGCCATGACACCTCCCGTTCTGGACCCACAAAAAAGTACGCCGCAACCCGGAAGCCGGATTGCGGCGTGCCGTGAGGGTTCAGACTATCAGGCGGCGTCGCGCTGTGACAGCCAGGCCTCGAGGTCGTCGGCGCCACCAATGTGCTGGCCGTTGATGAACACCTGCGGGTAGGTGTCGCCGCCGGACAGTGCACGCAGGGCACGGTGCGGGTAGTCGCGCAGCAGCTCGAGTTCGTCGAAGTCGTAGCCGTGCTCCTTCAGGTAAACCTTGGCGCGGGTGCAGTGGGGGCAGCCCGGACGGGTCATGACCACCACGTCTGCCGGCGCCTGCGTGCCCGGGGCAACAAACTCCAGCATGTGGTCGGCGTCAGACACCTGGAAGGGGTCGCCGGGCTCTTCCGGCTCGATGAACATCTTCTCGATCACGCCGTCCTTGACCAGCATGGAGTAGCGCCAGGAACGCGCGCCAAAGCCCAGGTCGTTCTTGTTGACCAGCATGCCCATGCCGTCGGTGAACTCTCCCGTGCCGTCGGGCAGGAAGTTCACGTCAAAAGCCTGCTGCTGGGCCTGCCACTCGTTCATGACGAACGCATCGTTGACCGACACACAGATGATGTCGTCGATGCCATTGGCCTTGAAAATCGGCGCCAGCTCGTTGTAACGGGGCACGTGGCTGGAGGAACAGGTCGGGGTGAATGCACCGGGCAGGGAGAACACGACAACCGTCTTGCCAGCGAAATAGCTGTCGGTGTCGCGGTCCACCCAGTCGCTGCCGACACGGGTCTTGAAAGTGACGTTGGGTACGCGTTGACCTTCGCGGTTTTCCATCTGCATAAGCTCCTGTGGATTGATCAGTGAAGATGTGCTCAGGTTAAGACCTACGCCGCGATTTATAAAACGGATTATTCGATAAATCTTCATCGCTCTTTTCGATTTATCAGCCAGCCTGGCCCGATGCCGCTTGCGGCGGGTGCTGACCCGGGGCTTAAATGAAGGAATGCAGAACAACAACACCGCACCCAACCCCGAGCACCAACCCCACGAACACGCCTTCGGCCAGGACCAGGTCAAGCCCGGGGAGCGCCGCACCCTGTGGGTGATTGCGCTGACGGCCGTCACCATGGTGGTGGAGATTGCCGCCGGCCTGATCTTCGGCTCCATGGCGCTGCTGGCCGACGGCCTGCACATGGCCTCGCACACCAGCGCGCTGGCCATCACCGCTTTTGCTTACATCTATGCCCGCCGCCACGCCCACGACCGGCGCTTCACGTTCGGCACCGGCAAGGTAAACGCCCTGGGCGGTTTCACCGGCGCGATTCTGCTGGCGGTGTTCGCCCTGGTGATGGCCGGGGAGAGCGCACGCCGACTGGTGAACCCGGTGCCCATCGCCCTGGACCAGGCCATCGCCGTTTCAGTACTGGGGCTGATTGTGAATGGAATATCCGCCTGGATACTCGGGGCCGGGCAGGATGAGCATCACGCCCACGGCGACCACAACCTGCGTTCGGCCTATCTACATGTGGTGGCAGATGCGTTGACGTCCGTGCTGGCCATCGTCGCCCTGCTGGCGGCCAAGTACTTCGGGTCGGTCTGGATGGACCCGGTCATGGGGATCATTGGCTCGCTGCTGATCGCCCGCTGGTCCGTGGGCCTGCTGCGAACCACGGCGCGGGTGCTGCTCGACCGGGAAGTGTCCGCCGACAAGCACAAGGAGGTGCGGTCGCTGCTGGACGATGAGGATACCCGGGTGACGGATCTGCACATCTGGTGCATCGGCCCGGATGTTTTCGCGGCGATCGCCGTGGTGGTGACCAGCGCCTCGCACTCACCGGAGTACTACAAGGCCAGGCTCCCTGAGAGCCTGGGCCTGAGACACGTTTCCATAGAAATCCACCGGGAGGATACGCCGGTGGAACAATCTGCCTAGTTGGCGTGGCCGTGATCGATCTCTTCTGAGGTCGCCTCGCGAACGTCGACGACCTCCACGGAGAAGTGAAGGTCCACGCCGGCCAACTCGTGGTTGGCGTCAACCGTAACATCGTCTCCCTCGACATCGCGTACCACGATGCGGCGCTGGCTGCCGTCCGCGGCCTGCGCGGTAAATGCCATGCCGGGCTGGATTTCCTCGACGCCCTGGAAGGCCTCCCGCGGCACCACCTGCAGCAGTTCCGCCTGGTACTCGCCATAGCCGTGGGCCGGCTCGACCACCACCTGCAGGGACTCCCCCGCCGTCTTGCCGTTCAGCGCGTGCTCCAGGCCCGGGATGATATTGCCCGCCCCGTGCAGGTAGGACAGCGGCTCGGCGCCTTCGGAACTGTCGATGACGGTGCCCTCTTCGTCCTTGAGGGTGTAGTGGATGCTGACAACCGTGCGGTCGCCGATAGGCATGGACATGGAAAAATCCTCGGGAAATGTCACGCGAGTATAGCCGTGGGACTTCTGCCACGCGAATCTTCCAGTTCGTGAACACGGTCACGAACCGGACAATTTCCCCCGTCGGTTGGTGATCTGGAACGCGCTTTGGCGCACCGAACGTAGCGGTTTCTTATCAATGCAGTAAGGTGAAATCAAACGCGTCACGGAGGTGCCGCCATGAAACCAGGAACCACAAGCAAGTTAGCGATCAGTATCGTTTTGCTGTGCAGCGCATTCGGCGTTCACGCCGATGGCAGGGACTGGTACACCATGGCCGCTACAGACGTTCCACTGGCTGTAGCGCCAATGGTCAGCGATATGGACCTGCCCCTGCTTCCGAATACGGAAGCGTTTCAGTTCAACACACAGGACGAGTTCTACGAGAAGCGCCGCTACTCTGAGAGCTTCCGCATCAAGGGCGTCGAAATCAGTAATGGCGTCTACTTCGGCGAGGCCCGCGTGGCCGGCCGCAAGGGCCCCGGCATTGTCGTCGAGCGCGGCGAATTGTCGTGGGGCTTCAATCACCGCGGCGCCGAGGTGCTGTTCCGCTTCTAGACTTCTCCCGAAGTCACCGCATAGCCCGGCTGGTCGATGGCCAGCCGGGCTGTCACCGTCTCTCTCAGATGCTCTGCCAGGCCCGGCGTCGCCAGCGGCATGTCGCCCCTCAGGGCATGGACCAGCGCCCAGCGCAGCTCACCAATCTCCTCATCCTTCCCCAGCAGTTGTTTCAGGCGGGCGTGTTCGCCCCGGTCGTAGGTCGGCCCCAGAATGAATTCACGCGCCGCGATCGTCGCGGAGTTGGCGGCCACCCTGGCGAGATATCCCTTCGCGCCGGGCAGTTCCGAAGCCACCTGCTCCCCCAGGAAGCTGGAGATCGCCGACAGCATTTCGTCCGCCCGCGGCAGCTGGTCGCCGGCGGTATGCGGGTCGGGCAGCTCCACCGGGCCGGGAATCAACATGGCCACGCAGTCCGCCTGGCCTTCCGAGGCGCGCCGGCCGATGGCGGGACGTTCCACGCTGGTATTCTCGCCACTGCGGTAGCTCTCGGCCATGATCAGGCAGCACACGGACCACCAGAAAGAACCGAACACGGTCCAGAAGCGCAGGTGATCGCGGTCGATGCGGCGGCTGGACACGGATTCATAGCCTGCCAGGAGGTCGTCGACCGTGCCGAAGCCTCCAACTGACAGGTCCGCACGACCAAAGCGCCAGGAATTCGTGCAGACCCAGCCCAGGTCCCGGACCGGATCGCCGATGCCCGCCAGTTCCCAGTCCAGTACGCCGATAATCCCCGCCTCCGGGGACACCATCAGGTTGCCGTTGCGGAAATCCCCGTGCACCAGCGCGGGCTCGGTCTCCGCCGGCAGGTTCTCCAGCAGCCAGCGGGCGGTGTAATCGATCATGGGCTGCGGCGTCCCAAAGCCCTGGTACTGCTCCCAGGTGGCCCGCACCAGCTGCTCGGGGCTTGCCGTTTCCAGGTCTCGATCAAGTCCAGTGGCCTCGATGTCGACCGCGTGCAACCGTGCCAGGATTTCCCCGCACTGCCGGGCGAGCTGCGGGCGGATGTCTGCGAATTTGCCGCTGTGGGTTATGCGACCGCCCAGGGCCTCCCCTTCCAGCCAGCCCATCAGGAAGCCCTCGCCGAGCCCGTCAGAAGATTCCAGTACATGCAGCACCGGGGGCACCGGGATACCGGCAGCGCCCGCGGCCTGCAGCAGTTTCGCCTCCAGGGCCGGGGTGACCTTGCCCGCGTCCACCGCACCGGCGCTGCGCCTGAGGCACAGCAATTCTTCGCCGGCGCCGGTGTTCACGGACAGCCGCCAGGTCTCCTGGCTGGCGCCTCCGGTCAGGCGGTCCGCAGCAATGAGATTCTCGAATCCCGGCAGCGCTTCAGCCAGCACCGCCGCCAGTGACTGTTCGAATGTGTCGGGCTCCACCGCCTACTCCGACACGCCCTTGGGCGCGCGCTGGCTCATGAAACCGAACATATAGCCGGCGACCCGGCGCATCTGGATTTCCTCGGCGCCCTCGGTAATGCGGTAGCGCCGGTGGTGCCGGTAAATGTGCTCGAAGGGCTTGTGGCGGGAATAGCCCAGCCCGCCGTGCACCTGCATGGCGCGGTCAGCCGCCTCGCAGCACAGGCGATTGGCCCAGTAGTTGCACATGGACACCTTGTCCGACACCGAGAACGCACCGTACTCGTCCATCATCCAGGCGGTTTTGTGAATCAGTGCCCGCAGCATTTCGCACTGGGTGTGCAGTTCCACCAGGGGGAACTGGATGGCCTGGTTGGCCGCCAGCGGCTTGCCGAAGGGCTTGCGCTCCTGGGCGTAGGCCACGGACTCATCGATGCAGAACTGGGCGGCGCCGAGGCTGGAGGCCGCCTGGCGAATCCGGTTCTCGTTGAAGAAGTGCTGCACCAGCTGCAGGCCGCGGCCCTCGCCGCCAAAGATCTCGCTGTCGGGGATGCGCACGTCCTTGAGAGCGACCGTGCCGTGATCCGTGGGCATGTTGAAGGTCCACAGGTACTCCTCGATGGTGACGCCCGGCGCGTCCATCGGCACCAGGAAGGCGGTGATACCGGCGGCGTCACCCGCCTTGCCGGAGGTGCGCGCCATGATGACATCACGCGTGCAGGCGTGAATGCCGGTATTCCAGGTCTTGCGGCCGTTGATGACCCACTCGTCACCATCGCGCACGGCGCTGGTTTCCATCCAGGTCGCGTCAGACCCGTGCTCCGGCTCGGTGATGCCGAAGGCGAAGCCCGCCTCCCCCGCCGCCAGCTTGTCGACCCACTCCGCCTTCTGGGCCTCGGTGCCGTACTCCAGCATCAGCAGCAAGCCGACGTTGTTGCCGACAATGGCGTGTTCGTTCTGCAGGTCGCAGTGCAGGCCCAGGCCCTTGCGCACCAGGTGCTCGCGGATGATGGCCATGCCCAGGTTACCGCCGCCGCGGCCGCCGTATTCCTCGGGAAACGGGTAGCGGAACAGGCCGGCGGCATCGGCGCGGCGCCGGGCTTCCGCCAGCAGCGCTTCCCATTCGGCGTTGGGCAGGCCGCCGCGCTCCCAGTCGGTGCGCGCGTCCTCGCGTCGGTGGTCGAAGAAGCGGATGTTGTCGTTTTCGGCTTCGAGAGGCTTGATCTGCATCTCGATGAAAGCGTCCAGCTCATCCAGGAAGGCCTGGAGGTCAGCGGGGATCGTAAAGTCCATGGGGTGTCGCTGTTGTTATGTTTGGAGGCGCAATAATAGCGCCGGCGGCGGTCTTATAGATAGCGCCCGCGGCGGTCTGATAGATAGCGCCCGCGGCGGTCTGATAGACAGCGCCTCAATACGCATCAGCGAACCTTTTGCCGGGCCACCCAATCGAAATAGCGGGCCAGCTCGGGATCAGCGGCCAGTTTTTCCGGCTCGCTGAAGTCCCGGTACAGCTGCATCTCGTCGTAGCGGTCGTGAATGCCGTCGTGGCACTGGCGGCACACATCGATACCGCGATTCAGGGTCTCACGGCTGTAGTGTTTCCTGAACCGCGTGCGCCGGTGCAGCTTTTTCGGGATCAGGTGGTGAAAGGTCAGCGGCAGTTCGCGCCGGCAGAAGGGACAGACGCCGATCCTGGACTGGCGGGTGCGCTGGCGTGCCTCGATTTGCATTGAGCAATCTTATCGAAGCACTGCACGCTTTTCAGTGTCACACCGGGGCACTACACTGCGCACATGCCTCGACGACGCCGCTCCCTGTTTGAACTCGCCACTGCACCGGCGCGTTTTGCCATACGCCAGACGTTCATCAACCTGGACGCCCTGCGCGCCCTGCAGCGGGATGCCGGCGCCTGGCAGCCCATCCTGGAGCAGGCGGCGGACGAAACGGTCGAAAACCTGGTGCGCGTGCTGGCGGCCGCGGAAAACAGCCTGCCGGCCAACCTCGAAGACATGACGCCCAGCGAGCGGCGCCAGGCCCTCACGGAATCACTCGCGCGCAGCGAACGGCTGCTGCTGGCGGCCGCCGGCGAGCTCTACCGCAGCTGGCGCCTGGCCACCAGCCAGGGCCGGCTGATCGAGAATCCGCCCCAGTCCACGTTCAGGGATTGAGTTCGCGGTAGCGGGCGGCGCGCCCGAGATAATCGAATTCCCCGGGTTCAGACGCCACCGGCGCCGCTTCCAGCAGGCTGCGCGCATCCCGAATGGCCCGCTCCAGGCCGCGCTTGCGCGCCGGTGACAGCGCAGCCTGGCTGAACGTCACCGAGGGGCCCACACCCACCTGGTCGAACTGCGCCATCAGCGCCTCGGTGCCCGCTTCCGGGGGCGTTTCGCGCAGCACCAGGTTCAACACCTCGAAGAAGCCGAGGCTGCGCATGGGGTCGAGTTCAGTGGGTGCAGGGGCGCCGCTGGAGGTCAGCCTGGCGTTGTGGGCGCGGCGGTATTGATCCACCAGCGGGTAGCCGTACAGGTAGGCGAGCACGCCCACGTGGTAGGCGTACTGATCTTCGACAAGAGCGATGTTGGTCTGGCTGTCCGGCGCTTCACTGCCGGGACCGCAGGCAGCCAGCGCTATCGCCAACAAAACCGCCAGCAGGACCGCCGCCCCTCGGGAGGCCGCCCCGCTCAAATCAGGCGGCCTGGCCGACGTCCGACTTGCCCGGCTCCGGGCCCTCTTCGGCAGCAGCGGGTTTCTTCGCGGCGCGTTTTGCCGGCGCCTTTTTCCGGGCGTTCTTGCTGGGGCGCCTCGGGCGACGCCGGGCAGCGCGCACGGGCTTGAGGTCGCCGCGCTCGAAGCGTTCGAGAATAGTGTCCAGGGCGCGGCTAATCTTGGTGCAGCTTTCGATGGCGCGAATCTCGGGCCACGCGGCCGCTTCGCCCTCTTTCATCAGCAGCATCATCTCGTCTTCGGTGATATGAGAGAGGATCTTGGTGGGGCTGTAGAACCTGAAGCGTGGGACGATGTTGATATCGCCGCGGTACTCCTGGTCCAGCAGGCTGTGTATGCCGTTCACCATCCAGCTGAAGCGCGGGTAGTCGGAGCCATAACGCTGTACCTGCGCCCGGTAGTTGTTGAGCAGTTCCCGCGCTACGTCCACACCGAACTTGCCCATCGCCGAAATCAGCGGATTGCGAGTGCCCTTGCCGCGCAGGAACGGCAGCACCATGGGGTTAACCATGCTGACGATGTAGTGGTTGGTGCTGTAGAGCCGGCCCAGGCGCTTGGCGGGCAGGTCGTCGCTGATGGAACCGTCGACCCAGCGGCGCGACGGCAGGTAGGGCTGGCTGTCGCCATACACGTTCTTGGCGCTGAGGATGACCGGCGGGAATACGCCGGGCACAGCACAGGACGCCATGATCGCGCTTCGGATATACACATTCGGCGAGGCAATGGCGTTGAGCAGCCGCGAGGTCTGGTGCGGCTCTGCCGGAGCCACGCTGATGCTGATCTGGCGTCCGGTCTTCTCATAGGCCTCCTGGAAGGTCATGTCCGGCACCAGGCGCTCGACGATGGACTGCACGTCGTGCACATCCATGGACGGGTTCTTGCCGAAGAACATGCGGTCCAGCACCGTGGCCTCCTTGCGGGCCTCGAAATGCACGTGCTTCGGGTCGTAGAACTTTTGCAGTTCCTCGTCGGTGTGGGTACCGATCACGCCGGCAATCATCGAGCCGGCACTGGAGCCGCTGATCACCCGCGGCAGCAGGTTCTTCTCCATCAGGGATTTCACCACCCCCAGGTGGTAGAAGCCCAGGATGCCACCGCCGCTCAGCATCAGTGCCGAGCGCCCGTAACAGTGGTTGGCGCGATAGAAAAAGTCGAGCTTCTCGCTGAGGCTGATGACGTCGTCGTCCACCTCGGCAATGTGGTTGAGGGCGTCGACGATCT
The DNA here is from genome assembly GCA_965601975.1 of Halieaceae bacterium. Taxonomy (GTDB): domain Bacteria; phylum Pseudomonadota; class Gammaproteobacteria; order Pseudomonadales; family Halieaceae; genus JANQIO01. The sequence goes on along the minus strand of OZ271856.1, from coordinate 2,088,142 downwards.
CATCGACGTAGTCCTCGATCAACTTCTTGGTGCCGACCTTGGCCTGCTCGTAGAGCTTGCTGCTGCCCATGCCGCCCATATTGCCGTGGATGCCCTCATTGAGCGTGAACAGCAGGCCGACGTCGTCGTGACGGGCGCGCAGGCTGCGCAGCCGGTCCAGGCGACGGCGAATGGAGGCGTAGTCGTAGAGTTTGGTCTGGTCGACTTCACGCCAGCGCTTCATGCCGCTGGCGGCATCGTGCTCCTTCGCGAGTGTCAGCCACTCGTCGTAGGATTCCGCACGATTAATCTCCTTCTCCAGCCTTTTCAGCCGGCGATTGCGCAAGACCATGGATACCTCTTCAACGGTTGTTGATGACTCTAGCTTATCCCATCAATGTTAGCACTGTCAGCGTCGGTAAGCAGTCTAATCCGGCCACTACCCGACCCCGCCAAAGGCCCGCGGCATCAGCATATTGGGTCGCTCCAGGCCACCATTGACCCCCAGGATCTCCCCGGTCACGTAGGCGGCCGCCGGTGCCGCCAGGTAAAGGGCTCCCAGGGCCACGTCTTCCACCTCTCCCAGCCGCGCCATGGGAGTCATGTCGACCATGGTCTGCTCGATCTCGTCGTTGAGGACCGTGGCCAGGGCGTCGGTTTTCGTGGAGCCCACGGCGATGGCATTGACCCGGATTTTCGGCGCGAACTCCTGGGCCAGCTCCTTCGTCAGGAAGGTCAGCGCCCCCTTGGCGGTGCCGTAGGCGGAAAAACAGGGTGCGGGGGCCTGCCCGGCGATCGAGCTGATATTGATGACATTACCGCCGTTTCTCGCCAGTTCCTCCGCACACAGCGTGGTCAGGCGGTAGGCGGTGCCCACATTGAAGCGGAAAGCGGACTCGAACTGGTCGGTGCTGGTGGCCAGCGCCGGCTGTGGCGGAAAGCCTCCGGCGTTGTTGACCACGATATCGATGCGCCCCAGCTCCTCCAGGGTACGGCTGACCAGCGCCTCCATCTGCGCCGCGTCCATCACGTCTGTGGGACAGACCAGGGCACGACGGCCAAAACCGCGAACGTCCTCCGCCACCGCCTCCAGGTCGGCCTCGGTTCGGGCGGCCAGGGCCACATCGGCGCCGGCATCCGCGAAGGCCCGCGCGATGGCGGCGCCGATGCCCTTGCCGGCACCGGTGACAATCGCCACCTGCCCGTCCAGTCGAAACTTGTCCAAGATGCTCATGGTGCCTCCTCTGCTGGCTATTCGCCCCAAAAACTCTACACTTGCAGCACTTCTGTCTTGCAAGGATTTACGGTGCGCGCTTACCTGGCTGTCATAGCCCTTCTGGTTGTGATTTTCGGTTCTATCGGCGGCTACCTGTTCATGCGCTTCTCTGCGCTCGCGTCACAGGATTTCAGCCCTCCTCCAGTTACCATTGCCGCCGCCGAGGCGCAAGCGGAACGCTGGGACAGCTACCTCGAGGCCGTAGGGACTATTCGCGCGGTTCGCGGGGTTGAACTGACGTCGGAGACCGCGGGCGAGATCACCGCCATCGAATTTGACAGCGGCGACCCGGTGGAAGCGGGCCAGCTGCTGCTGGTACTAAACGACAAGGTCGAACAGGCGGCGCGGCTCAACGAGATTGCCTCGCTGGAACTGGCAGAGATCCTGTTCAAACGGGATGCGGACCTGATCACCAAGAACTCGATCTCCCAGACCCAGTACGACCGCTCCAAGGCCGACCTGGCTCGGGCCGAGGCGCAGCTGGCCGAAACCGAGGCCCGCATCCGCAACAAGCGTATTCACGCGCCCTTTAGCGGCACCCTGGGCATTCGCCGGGTGGACCTGGGGGACTACATCTCGCCGGGAACCGTGATCGCCACACTGCAGGATCGCAGCCAGCTGGAAGTGGATTTCACCCTGCCCGATCGCTACGCACCGCAGCTTAAGCCAGGGCTGCCCATCGCACTGACCGTCAACGCATTCCCGGGTCAGTCGTTTCGCGCCGAACTGGTGGCCCTGGACAGCGCGGTAGACCCGGGGACACGCAACCTGCTCCTGCGCGCCCGCCTGCTGGACATCGACGGCCTGCTGCCGGGCATGTTCGCGATCTTGCAGGTCGATCTGGAGCAGCGCCGCGACCTGGTCACGGTGCCGGAGACCGCGGTGACCTATTCCCTGCAGGGGAACACCGTATTTGTCATTGAAGACGCGGAGAATGGCGGCCTGACCGTGACCTCGCGAATTGTCGACGTGGGTGAAACCCGGAACGGACGTACTGCCGTCCTGACCAACCTGGCCGCCGGCGAACGCGTGGCTACCGTGGGCCAGAACAAGCTCTACCGCGGCGTGAGCGTGGTCGTCGACGAAGACGTGGAGCTCTAAGATGCGCTTTACCGATACGTTCATCAAGCGCCCGGTACTGGCTGTCGTGGTCAGCGCACTGCTGCTGATGCTGGGCCTGCAATCCATCGCCCAGTTGCAGATTCGCGAGTTTCCGGACGTGGAAAACTCGGTCATCTTCGTGCGCGCCGCCTACCCCGGCGCCAGCGCCCGCACCGTGCAGGGGTTTGTCACCGACCCCCTGCAGCGGCGCATCGCCGCCGCCGAGGGCGTGGAATACATCACCTCCGAGAGCAACCCCGGCGTCTCCAGTATCAACGTATTCGTGCGCCTGGGTGAAGACAGCACCCAGGTGATGACCGAGGTCATCGCCAAGATCAACGAGGCCAAGTTCGAGCTGCCGCAGGAAGTTGAGGACCCGGTGGTGACCAACACCTTCGGCGGCGGCGCCATGATGTACATGGCGTTTCTGAGCGACCAGATGTCGATTCAACAGATCGTCGACTACCTGGCGCGCAATATCCAGCCGGAGCTGTCCACGCTCGAGGGGGTCGGTGAGGCCAAGGTACTCAGCAGCCGGGAGTTCGCCATGCGGGTCTGGCTGAATCCGGCCAAGATGGCGGCCTTTGGCGTGACCGCCACGGATATCAATGACGCTATCCGCGAGCAGAACTTCATCTCCGCCGCCGGCACCACCCGCGGCGAACTGGTGCGCGCCAGTGTCGATGCGGAAACCGACATGCAGAGCCCCGATGACTTCGCCTCCATCGTGGTGCGCCAGGAAGGCGAGCAGCGGGTCAAGCTCGACGATGTGGCAGACCTGGAGCTGGCCAGTGCCGACTACGATTCCGCCTCGTTCTCGAGCGGGCAGGACACGGTGTTCCTGTCGATAACCCCCGCCCCCGGCGCGAACCCGCTTGAGGTGGCCGACCGGGTCAAGGAGGCCATGACCCGGCTGAGCGCGGGCATGCCCGCGGACCTGGAAGTGTTCTACGACTCCGACGCCAGTATTTTCATCAAGGAAGCACTGAAACAGGTGGCGACCACCATTGCCGAGGCGGCAGCCATCGTTATCCTGGTGATCCTGCTGTTCCTGGGATCGGTGCGCGTGGTGATCATCCCCCTGGTGGCCATCCCCCTGTCCCTGGTCGGCGTGCTGTTCCTGGTGTGGACCATGGGCTTTTCCATCAACCTGCTGACCCTGCTCGCCATGGTTATCGCCATCGGCCTGGTGGTGGACGACGCCATTGTGGTGGTGGAGAACGTGCACCGGCATATCGAGGAAGGTATGCAGCCGTTCGATGCCGCTATACAGGGTGCCCGCGAGGTGGCGTTACCGGTGATCGCCATGACGCTGACCCTGGCCGCCGTGTACGCACCGATCGGATTCCTCGGCGGGCTTACCGGGGTGTTGTTCAGCGAATTCGCCCTGACACTCGCCGGCGCCGTGATCGTATCCGGCATTGTTGCACTGACCCTGAGCCCGATGATGTGCGCCTACTTCCTGAAGGACCACGATCACCAGGGCGCAGCCGCCGACTGGCTGGATGCCCGCTTTGCAGCCCTGCACGACGCCTACCAGCGGCTGCTGGCGAAGTGCCTCGAGAACCGGGGTGCCGTGCTGCTGTTTGCCTTTGTCATTCTCATCAGCCTGCCGGTGCTGTTCGCGATCGCCCAGAAAGAACTCGCGCCGGAAGAAGACAACAGCAGCCTGTTCATCGTGGCCCAACCGCCGGATTACGGCAGCGTTGACTACGTGAACTATTTCCTCGACGAGATGGTGGAAGTCTGGAAGCAGGTCCCCGAGGTCAGCCACTCCTGGCAGGTGAACAATCCCAACTCGGTATTCGGCGGCGTCGAACTGATTCCCTGGGACCAGCGCAAGCGCAGCCAGAAGGAGATCCAGAACGAACTGCAGGCAGGTTTCTCCAGGATCAGCGGCCTGGAAATCTTCACCTTCGGCTGGCCTTCCCTGCCCGGCAGCGAATCGGGATTGCCGGTCAATTTCGTTGTCGCCAGCACCGCTGACTATGCACAGCTGAACGCCGTGGTGGACGAGGTCATGCAGAAGGCCCGGGAATCCGGCCTGTTTGCCTTCGTGACCAAGAGCCTGCGCTACTCGCGCCCGGAGATTACCGTGCAGATTGATCGCGACCTGGCCGCGCGACTGGGCATCTCCATGCAGGACATCGGCCAGACGCTGCAGACCATGCTGGGCGAGGCGGAAGCCAACCGCTTCAGCCTGAGCGGACGCAGCTACAAGGTCATCCCCCAGGCGGGCCGCGGGTTCCGCCTCACCAAGGAATGGCTCGAGCGCTACTACCTGCGCACCTCAGACGGCAGTCTCGTGCCCATGTCGACGGTGATCTCGCTGGATCAGCGTGTGGAACCGAACAACCTGACCCAGTACCAGCAGCTCAACAGCGCCACCATCCAGGGCATGATGATTCCGCCCAACACCCTGGGCACCGGGCTGGAATTCCTGGAACAGGCCCTGGCCGAGGTCGCCCCCGCCGGTTATCGCGCCGGCTATGAGGGCGAGTCGCGCCGCTACATGCAGGAGAGCCAGGGCTTCGCGGTCTTGTTCGCCGTGTCGCTGATTTTCATCTACCTGGTGCTGGCCGCACAGTTCAACAGCTTCCGCGACCCCTTTGTGGTGCTGGTCGCCGTGCCTCTGTCCATTTTTGGCGCGGTGGTGCCGCTGGCTCTGGGTTTCGGCACCCTGAACATATACACGCAGATGGGCCTGCTGACCCTGATCGGTTTGATCAGCAAGCACGGCATCCTGATCGTGGATTTCGCAAACCACATGGTGGAGAGCGGAATGGATCGCAAGAAGGCGGTGCTGGAGGCGGCGGCGCTACGGCTGCGTCCTATCCTGATGACGACCTTTGCCACCGTACTTGGCGTGTTGCCCCTGGTGATTGCCACCGGCGCGAGTTCTGCCAGCCGCTACGCCATCGGCCTGGTAATCACCACCGGCATGCTGGTAGGCACGCTGTTTACCCTGTTTGTGCTGCCCACGTTCTACCTGCCGCTGCTCAGAGAAAAACCCAGGCCCGCGGCCGAGCCTGTTGAGACCGCAGTGGCGAGCCCGTCATGATCATCGTCCACGGCGCCGTCGAGATTGCAGCTGACCGCTTCGAGGAAGCCATGCTGCTCAGCCTGGAGCACGTCGAGCGCTCGCGCGAGGAGCCAGGCTGCATCAGCCACGCCGTGCACATCGACGCGGAGAACATCAACCGGCTGGTGTTCTTCGAGGAATGGGAGAGCATGGAGGCCCTGCAGACCCACTTCCAGGTGCCGGAGTCGGGCGCGTTCGTGCAACAAATCGAAACGATGGCCACTTCAGCGCCCGAGATGCGGATTTTCGAGTCGTCGCAGGTGGGTTAAGCACCTTTGGCAGATTGGATTGATGCTGCGCGCTAGCGGCCCCCCGTCTGGCGCGGTACCCTGAGACAAGGAAATTTGGTCGTGTAGCGCAATGCTAAGGAGAGGCTAAATGAACGACGAAACCAGCAACAAGAACAGGAGACAGTTTTTGATCGCTTCGACAGCCGCTGTAGGTGGTGTTGGCGTTGGAGCAGCGTTAGTCCCGTTCGCAGGGTCTATGAATCCCAGTGCGAAAGCTCGTGCGGCTGGCGCAGATGTTGAAGTCAACATATCCGATCTCGGTCCGGGAGAAATGAAGGTTGTCGAATGGCGAAGGATGCCGGTAATCATCCTGCATCGCACCCCAGAAATGATTGAGGACATGGAGGCTACCCTTGATCGGCTCAAAGATCCTGAGTCCATTGAGGCGTCGCAGCAACCTGAGTACGCGCAAAATCCCTTACGTTCTGTAAAGCCTGAGTACCTGGTGGTGATGGGGGTATGCACACACCTGGGTTGTGTGCCCAGCTTCAAGCCAGAGCACAGGATTGCTGAGGCAGGTGAGTGGTGGAAAGGCGGCTTCTTGTGCCCGTGCCACCAGTCGAAATACGACTTCGCGGGGAGAGTTTTTTCTGACACTTCCCCGGCCCCGATGAACCTGCCTGTGCCACCGCACGAGTTCCTCACTGATACAGTCATCAGGATTGGCGATCAGGGAACAGCGTAGCCGGGTCTTATTGCTGACTAGCTGCGAGTGGGCCTGACTCGAAGTAGAGGCGTCACGTGACGCATGCTGGATACTTGCAGTGACGCCCCACGTGGAGTGTGCAACACACTTGCAGTTTGCGGCCCACGTGGACCGTTGTAATCATATTCGTTCATGCCAGCCTACTCCGAGGGCTGGATCCCCAGTATTTCGTAGCGCACTAACCTTATGATTGACTACACGCACTACTACTGGCCCATTCCCTTCCGAGGCCAGTTCGTCCGTGCCACGCTCGCCCGAATTGGTGCCACCTGGGATGAAGCCACGATGGACGACATTTTCGAGCTGAAGGATTCCGCACCCGCCAACCAGTTGGTACCGCACATGGGGCCGCCAGTGCTAACCGATCATGGCACAGGTGTATCGTTGTCCCAGATGCCCGCGATCCTCGGCTACCTGGGCCACAAACATGGCCTTATCCCTCACGACCCCGAACGCACCGCCCTGACCGACAAGGTTGTCGCCGACGCCAACGACGTGCTCTACGAGATGACACTGCACAACGGCGCCCAGATGTGGACCCAGGATAGCTGGAATGAATACCTGCCCCGACTTCGCCGCTGGATGGCGATCTTCGAGGAGACTGGCAAACGTCATGATCTGGCACCCGATCACGGCTTCCTGCTGGGCACAGACGAGCCAGGCATCGCCGACCTCACCACATACGCCCTATGGGGGACGATGACCGCAAAGCTGCCTGCACTCAGACCTTTGCTTGATGCGGCGGCCCCTTGCATCGCCGGTCTGTGCGATAGGATTTCCGATTTGCCTGAGCAGCAGGAACTCAGGGCCAGGAGCGACGAAACCTACGGCGACGAATGGTGCAGCGGCCAGATCGAGGCGTCCCTGCGCGCGGTACTCTGAGATCCGGCACGTGAATATTCGCAGGTATCAAGATACAGATCGTGAAGCACTGGTGACCCTGTGGTGCACCGTGTTCCCGGATGACCCACCCCACAACGAACCCGGTGCCATGCTGGACGCCAAGCTGGCCATCGACGACCTGGTGTTTGTCGCCGAGCAAGGCGGCGCACTGATCGGCGCTTGCATGGCCGGCTACGATGGCCATCGCGGTTGGCTCTATGCTGTTGCAGTCCTCGAGGAGTATCGGCGTGCCGGCACTGGCGCAGACCTGGTGCATGAAGCCATTCGGGCGCTACAGGAACTGGGCTGCATCAAGGTCAACCTCCAGATACGCGCAACCAATACAGCCGTCGCCAGTTTCTATAAATCCCTGGGGTTCAAGGTCGAAGAACGGCTGAGCATGGGCAAATTGATCAACCTGCCATAATCCCGGCCGCGTTCAGCAGAGGTAGCGCAGAAACCTTCCGCGCGGTATGTTCTGTTTTGCATCACTTACAAGGAGGTAATTCATGCTTCAAGCTGCTCTCGGCGCGATAATTCTGCTCGGCATCTACAAATTCATGAACTCCAAGAGCGAGTACGAAGTCAACGGCACAGCCGCCTTCGTATTCATTCTGGGTCCTGGCTTCCTGATTTTCCTCCTGAGCATTCTGCTGGCAAAGCTGGGGATCAATCCCCTGTTTACCCTAGTGGGCTACGTTCTCTATTTCCTGCTCCCATTTGCGTACCTCAAGTACGGCCTGGAGTATCAGAACCGCCCCGCATTCAATTTCGCGATTGTTGTACCGGTCGTTGCCATCTTGACCGAGATACCGTTCGTCTTCCTGCTTGGCGCCGGCGATGTATAACGCGGCTGTACAGAATGGACGCCGCATTGCTTGGTAGAGCTACTCGCATGGCTATGCAGCGTTTGGTTTTTTGACTGTTTGAGATTCTGAGACCTTAAGATGGCTAGGCCCTGGAGCAAGTTACAGAAAGAGTTTTACCTGCTGCGGGCTGAAGGCCTGGATTTCCAGCTTCAGTGCCGCAAATACAGGATGGCCTCCCAGATGGGAAGCACCGACTGCCCAAGGTATTGGATAACGCTTGGAAAGGAGATCATCTGGGACTATCCCAGAGACTTCGTTGGCACTGACCACCCGGGTAGAGCAGATCCAAAGTGGTATCCCTATGGGAACGACATTCCAGACATTTCGAACCTGATACGCGAGTATATTGATACGCCCAGGGATGAAATCCTCAGTAAAGTTTTCGCTGATGACCACTGGGGTTTGATTAACATTCTCAGGGCGGCGGACAAACGTATCGGTGCTAGAAGGTTGCCAGACCTAAAGAAAAAGACAGCCAACAAAGCAGCTCGAAGGGTCATAGAAGCCAGGTTGGCTTGAGGTACTTAAGAACCATGCACAGTATGAGGACTGAATGAAGTACGCAGCATGGATGCTCGCGATTGTACTAGGACTGTATGGCGGCATTTTCCTGATGCCATATAAAGTCAGTGACGCAACTCCGTTTTCAACCTCGATTACCGGAGTAGTTGCTCTCATAGCGGGCTTCGTTGCAGGGTTTTGGCTTTCGAGGCCGAATCGTCGTCTCGGGTGTCCACCTCTGTTCCTGGTAGCAACCTTCTTCTTGGTTTCCGGACTTCTGGGTAGTTCAATCAACCTCGCCGCTCGTATTGACGGGGTTCCAGATCTAGCACTTATGGGCACAATGATTGGCCTGGGCCTGATCTTGTTTCGCTGTATTAAGGGCTCCAAGTATGCTCCATAACAAGGCAAGGCCGCCTGTTCGCCGGGACACAGCGCCGTCCACGGCGATCCAGTTAGGGCATCCTGGCTTGAGGCATTGAGTCTCCTATGTACATCAGATTTCAGGGCCAGCGCCGCAACGAAACATCATCCAGCAAGCTTGGAATATTTCAGCTGGCTTTCGAACTTCGAGACGAGGGAAATGCTCCAAAGTACCTTGAGACAGAGTTGCTAAGGAATATTCAGTGGCTCAAAGAACACTTGAAATCCCCTGATATTCTGGGTGAGGACGTGCATCACCGTGCAATTTCCTGGTTCAAACCGAACGCAAAAGAACCCATAAAGCGCGTTCGAGCCATTGCCGCAATACTCAACGAACATGGGTACAGCATCGAACAAGTGCAGACAAGAGACCCCGGAATAGTAATTTATGAAGATGGCCATCAGATCATCGCGAAGCCCAGGAAGGGAAGGACTTAACGCAGCAATGCCCTCGCTTCGCTGGAGCGCTCTTTCGGCCTCCCGTGCTTGAGGCACCTTTTTCGTTTTGACTTCCCCAGATCGGAGATCTCAAGGCCTTACTGTGGCCAGCATCATGCTGGGCTGGCTAGCGCTTGGCGGATTTGGCAACGCGCTCCTATGGCCTCTCGTGTTTGACGCAACTCCAGACGAGGCCATCGATCATTTACCAATGATGGGCCTTTTGCGAGACCGGGTACTGTACGTTTCACTGGCATCGCTACTCTACGGCGTCTCCGCCCTGGCCGCATGCATTGGTTGCTGGACAGTGTCCAGCTGGGCTCCGCGGGCGTTTTTGCTGTGGAGCGGTGTGGTCATGTTAAGCGCACTGGTCATCCCTTGGCCCACCGAAACACTGGAGAGAGCACCTCTTGTATTGGCAGGTTTTCTAGGGGTAGAGATATCAATACTCGGTGCGTGTTTCTTGTATATTCGGGCTAGCGCCAAAAGATGCACTCGTGCATCGGGGTAGTTTTACGAGGCATTGAGTGCGACCCACTGGTGTCCAGGAGAGCTTTCCCAGGCTGGAGACATCTCGATCCGACACCAACATAGCGTTTTTCGGACTAGAAACAAGTACAGCGGAGGTACTGATCAGATGAGACGCGCAAACCCTGAAATCTGGGTAATGGTTCTGACCATTATCGGATTGATTGTCGGACCATTCCTGGTTGGCCTGGCCATTTTCAAGGTCATCAACCTGATACGGGATTCCCGCAAAAAGCCCCCAATCGCTGAACCTTTCTTCGGGATGTTGGCAGTGGGCTGGATGGTCAGTGCGTCCACGCTGTATCTAGTTCACCTGTCAGGCATGTTTGATGACTAAACGTGTAAAGCGATCGACCTTTGTTGCCAGCAATGCCGCTGTGTTCTTAGTCCTTCTGCAGGGTTGTAGCGAGGACCCAGTTGGGGATCTACTTGAAAGAGCTGGTCGCTCATATTTGGAGTACGTTCTAGTAAATAATGTCGAAGAGTTCCTGCACGGCACATGCGCACCAGACCACTGGTGCGACCCTTACGCGAACTCAGTGGCAAAAGAGTGTTTGGCGCAGCATATGGACTTTGACTCATTGATCAACGGCCCGCGAGATCAGCGTGACGAGGCAATGGACCTACTGCTCGACGAAGTGACAGTATGCGCGCTTGTCAAAGCCCACGAATTGCATGCTAAATCAAAGGAAGGGGATACATAGCAGGACACTTCAGCATATGAACATCAAAGCGAAAATACTGATCGCAGCTTGCGTCTTGCTTTCTGCCTGTGAGGTCCGGGTCATCACAGATGGAGAGCAGGAAGAAAGCGCCCACCAAAGAATAGAAGTTGTTGAGCTTCCCGAAACGATACAGTCGTTTGGAGAAGCGCAGGAGCTTGGTAGCGAGGTTGTCACGGAAGTTGTTGCGATCTTCAACAGCGACCCCCAGAAATATGACCCGAAGAAAGTCGGGATCAGAGTCAATTGGGGCGAGACCCAGAACATGCTCTCTGGTGACTCCATCTACTACATCCGTGTTATCGGATCGAGTATCGGGCCTATTGAGGAGGAGCCGGAGCTTCTTGAACTGGTAGACATTGCCACTGAACTAGTCCACGAGAAGATCGAGCTTAGAGGTGGCTGATGGACAACAAGTCACATGTATAGCTGGACGACCTTTAAGAGGCTAGCGGCGCTATGCCTGGGCATCAATATGGTGGCTCCCTGGATTTCACCCATTGCCATGATAATTGCCATCCTGACTCCGTTTGTGCACTTCATCTTTGTCTTTGCGTGGGTTGCCTCGAATAGAATCTCAAAGTCGAAGGCCGACCTTGATGGAGAGAGTTACGACTGGGACCCCAAAGCTGCTGACAAGTTTACGGCAGCAGCCTTCTTCCTCATTGTTCTGAGCTTCCTGGCTGGCTTGTGCAGTTACGTCCTGGCGGACGCCTATGCCACATAGAAAAGCTCCGCCTCCCGGTTTGCTGCTTTACGCATAGTTCGCGATGAATTTTGGCCTGCTATCCCTGGTATTTCTTGTTCTCTCGTTCATCGTATTTGGCAAGGTAAAGAACCTGCAAACTGTGCTGTTGGATATTCTTAAGCAGAGATACCCGCAAGAGTGGGAAGCACTCAATTCCATGCATCCCATTGAAGAAAATGATCTGTTTCCAAACAACGCAGTTCGCAAGTACGTAGAGAATCGTGAATATCTAAAGTTCGAGGATCCAGAACTGGAGGCTGCAGGTAATGCAATTAACAGACTTACCGTTCGAGTCCTGCTCCCACTAACTCTGCTGTACCTACTCTGCGTTCTGGCGTTGGCAGTGACCTCCAATGCATAAATCGAAAAGTGGACGGTGCGCGAAGCTTTTCATCGGGAGCATCAAGTGAGTGTAACCGTGCGGCCAGCAGCGTCGACTGATCGAGACGAATGGCTCAGATTGAGAACGGAGCTCTGGCCGCAGTCTGCAGGCAGCTTACTTGACGATATTGAACGGTTCTTTGACCAGACGTCGGACAATCTCGACCACGTCTATGTTGCAGAAGCTGGTGCGGGCCAGCTCGTCGGGTTCATCGAGCTTCGGCTACGGAACTACGCTGAAGGAAGTTCGAGGTCCACAGTGCCCTACATCGAGGGCTGGTACGTCGAGCCAGAATTCAGAAACCTTGGGGTTGGCGCGCTGTTGATTAATGCCGTCGAGAAATGGGCCGTGGCATCAGGATTCTCAGAAATTGCCAGCGATGCGGAGCTCGACAACGAAGGTTCCCACGCGGCACATGCTGCGCTGGGCTTTGTCGAACAGGAGAGACTGGTATGCTTTCTGAAGCAGCTGAAGTGAGAACTCCCATGTTCGGGCGCCAGGGCTGGTTAAACAGCGACGAAGGTGTTTAGCGCGCCAGTACGAAGAGGGCTAGAGGAGGCAAGATGAAGATTCTAATTGTCGTGGCCGTGTTACTGCTGGTCGGATATATCCTGTATCGGCTCAATCCATCCGTGGCGCTGGTTACATCAGGCACACTCCCCTCCGTCGATTCCAGGTACTCGATCACCGATTCACAGCTGGTACTGCATCTCACGCTACGGAACGCTGACAAACCGCATAGCGTGACAGCGCTATGGATCCCAATGGATCTGCGTGACGCCGCTGGCATGGGAGACATCGATGGCTTCGTACACACGCCCGCGACGACCGACGACGGATACACGGCTGAGGAGGCAGAAGAAAAGAATCGAGAAGAATGGCTTCTTACCGGAGCGCATCCACTCGAGCCCGATGTTGAAACACAGATAACTATTCCTGTTCACATAACAGACAATCTCTCGGGCACCATACGCGGCCTGTTGGAATCCAAGCGCGCAATAGGCGGCAGCATTTCCTTCCTGAGTATCGATATCGGCGAGAATCCTGATGCCTGAGCCTGCCTGATGACTTATGCACCCTGACGCGCTAGCCGTCAGCTACGGGATCACCGCAGCGATCTCTCTCCTTGTGATCCTGCTCCTAATCAGAACCCAGAGCTTGCGTAGTCGCGCGGCATTGTTCGTCGCCACCGTTTTGTTTGGCGCCCTGATTTTTCCGAGACTCGAGGGAATTATCCAGGCCATTGAGTGGCGACTTCAGAATAAAGATGGGACGTTCACCTACATGTTCGTGGAAAGAACCATTGAGATGAGCTTGTCAAATCCTGAGTATTGGGCCCTGCGCTTCGAGTACTATAGCTCTGCGTATTGGTGGCTTGTCTGGCCCGTGTACTTTGCGATGTTGTATGCAATTGCCGCGCTCTTGAAACACTTTTCCAATACATAACAAAGAAGCCAGCCTACCGAGCCAGGAGCACAATGGACATCACACAGACATATGAACTCACGATATACGCCCTCGGTGCCATGGCGTTGCTTATGCTGTTACAGGTTCTTATCGCTGACGTCGTTGGCATCAAATCAAAGCATATGCCCGGTGCCAGCGTAGCAACCAATCACGATGACGTGTTGTTCCGCGCGACCCGAGCTGTCGGGAACACGAACGAGAGCATCGCGATATTTGTTCTTGCCGCGCTGTTCTGCATATTCTCCGGCGCCGCGCCTGACTACACCGGATATGCCGCCTGGGGGTTCGTGGCTGCCAGGGCGTTGTATGCGCTGTGCTACTACGGCAACGTGCAAATGCTCAGGTCTGTGGCGTTTGGGATTTCTTTGGTGTTTTTGGCGGGTTTGTTGGGAGTTGGAGTATTTACCTAGATACTGTGTCTGCAGTGTCCGCAGCGGGTGGAGAGATGGATTCCCGCTTTCGCGGGAATGACGAGCTCTTGGGGAGTGCAGTGGGATGAGTGACAAGCTGTTTGTTTACGGGACTCTCGGGCCTGGCCGTCCCAATGCGCATGTATTGGAAAACATCGGCGGCACCTGGGAGAACGCCAGCGTGACCGGCGTGCTGCACCAGGAAGGCTGGGGCGCGGAGATGGGGTTTCCGGCCATTACACTCGACAGCAATGGACAGAGAGTCGACGGCTTCCTGTTCAGCTCAGACCATCTCAAGGACCACTGGCAGTTCCTGGACGAGTTCGAGGGCGATGCCTACGAGCGCATCATCGCCCAGGTCGAGACGGAATCAAGCAGCATGGTCGAAGCCTATATCTACAGCCTGAAACGGTAGCTTCACCTGCCGTCAGTCTCTATTGCTGTACGGCACCCCCGGTATAACCGTCTGTGAAGCAGGGCTGCTCCGGCGGGCAGGTGTCGACGAACTGCCCCACCCCATCGGGTTTCAGGAACTCTGACTTCTGCAGCTGGGCGTTGGAGTCCTTTCGCGGCAGGCTGTGGGGGTCTTCGCCGAAATCCGGCTCAAACGGCGGTGTATTGGTCAGCGGCGGCGCTGCCGTACCGCCGCCGGCCGCGCCACCGCCTACCGGGCCATTATCCCAGTAAGTAATCGCTGAACCGGTGTACTGACCGGCCGGGATCGGCTCGATGCCATAGAAGGGATTGCTGTCCGGGTGGCGGCCGGGCTCTACTGCGGGCACCCGCAGGCGTGCGCCCAGGGTGCGCGCCATCAGGTCCGCCGCCCACATACTGACCTGGTGATCGCCGAAGGCGACCTGCAGCAGCACTTCGTGCCGCGGCGTATTGGGCAGCGGGTTCTCGCTGATGTGGTACACGTAACCCGAGGATTCGGCCCGGTCCCACAGCATCTGGTTCATCGACAGGATGATGGTCTGGTCTTTCACACTGGGGTAACCGCCGCCGTTCTGGCCGGTGCCGCTACCGCTGAAGAACGGCGTGAAGGCCTCGAAGTCGATGCTGCGGCGCAGCAGCATGCTGTAGGACATGCCCGGTACACCCAGCACGCCGCGGGTCACGTCCTGGATTATCCCCATCAGCGCGCCGCCGAGGATGCCGCCCTGGCTGTTGCCGTCGTAGTACACGACGGTGTTGTCGAATACCGGCTCGCCCCCGGCCTGGAAAGCCGGGTCGGTGCGGAAGCCGTCGTCGTGTTTCAACAGCCGGGCCAGGAAGGTGAAATTGAGAATACCCTGCTGCTGGCGATCGAAGAATTCAGGAATGAGGCTGTTGTCCTGCAGCGCCTGGACCGCGTAGCCCACGTCCTCGCTGGAGAAGCCGGACCAGTCTGTGGCGCAGAACATCATCTGGTGGGTGTCTGCCATGATGTCGATATTGTTGCCCGTGCCGCCGCGCACCTCGTTGGCGCTGCCGAGCAGGCCGTGCCCGTACAGTGACGGGCGCGCCACGGCTTTCGGCGGTGCGGCGAAGTCCTCGGCAATGGAACGGGCTATACGGCAGACGAAGTTGGCGGTGAACTCGTTGTCGCCGTTGAGGCGATCCGGCAGGCCGTCATCCGGCTCGGCGTAGTAGAACCCGGAGCCTGGGCTGCCCTCGTCTGTTTCCAGGAAGTTCGGCACCTGGAAGGTCCCGGTAATCTGACGGGACATCTGCTCGTCCTCGCCCTCCTGGCAGCCGTCGTCGCCACACTCGGCAAAGTCCAGCACATCGGTCACCGTATAGCCGGGCACCGCAGCGCCCAGGTCGGCAAAGGCCTCGTCGCGAATATGCAGCATCCGCTCGGTGATGTTCTCGACGCTGGCCACCGTGAAGTCCCAGGCCAGGTAGAGCTCCTCACGCGCAATGCCGGCGTCCGCGAGAATCCCGAAAATATCCTCCATGGCCGGACGCCGCGCTTCGATGGCGTCGTTGTCGGTCAGCGCCTCGTCGCGGTAGGCGGCAAAGACCTCTGAAGACTCCAACAGGTTGCCGTCTGCGTCGCGGAAATTCCGGAAGGCGACTATATAGCGCTCGCCCCGCTCGAACTGCACCATCGGGCGCACCAGGAAGGTCTGTTCGACCGGGTCATCGGTATTCTCATCGAACTCCCCGAACACCAGGTGCTGCTCGCCGGTCGACGCCCGGATCACCACCACCGGACTGCCAGGATCCAGCGACTGCGACAGGTCCGCCAGGGGCGGTACACCGGTCTGGTCCAGGTCCAGCCCCGGCACCTGGGTGACCAGCATCTGCGACGGCGAGAAGCCGTCGTTGCGGTTCCACTCGGTGGGATCGACACGGTCCCCGCGTTTGTTTGCCGGCAGCGACGCCTCGCTCAGGTTTACCTGCAACCCGGTGACCGTATCCACGGAATTCAGCGTGAACACGTTGCTGGGCCAGGGAAACAGGCAATTGTCTCCATCCAGGATCTCGCAGCGATCCGCATTGGGCGTATCGATACTGATCAGGGGTGGTTCCTCCGGTGGAGGCTCGGCCGGGCGGAAGCTGTTGTTGCCGTCGGAACAGGCGGCGAGCAGTAGCGCCGCAGCAAGTGTGGGGTGGCGGGCGAATTTCATTTGTCACTACCCTGTTATGGTTTTATTGCGCCAGTCTACGCCTGCGCGACAGCCGAGAAACCGGGACCAGATCAATTCCCCCGCAGAATCTGGTGGACTATGCTCAGTAGCGCACCACTCGGACTCACAGGACCCCGGATGGAAATCGATATTGCCAGCATGCTCCATGACAGCGACTCCATGCTGATCTTCACCGTGCTGGCCTTCGGATTGCTGCTGGGCAAGCTGCGCATCGGAAGTTTCGTGCTGGGCCCCACGCCCGGGGTACTGCTTGTGGCCCTGCTATTGGGCCACTGGGGTTTCGATATCGCGTTCAGCACCGAGAGCGTCGGCTTCATGCTGTTTATCTTCTGCGTGGGCATCGAGGCCGGTCCCAATTTCTTTTCCAGCTTTGCACAGGACGGCCTGCGCTACATCTGCCTCGCCGCCCTGGTAGCCCTGACGGGAATAGGGGTCACCGTGGCGGCGGCACAGCTACTCGACCTCGATCGCGGACTGTCAGCCGGGATGCTGGCGGGTTCGCTGACCTCTTCCCCCACCCTGGCGGGTGCACAGGGCGCGGTGGTGCGCATGACCGACGCGCTCGGCCCCGAGGGCCGCGACGCGATGATTGCCCAGATCAGCGTGGGCTACGCCATTACCTATGTAGTAGGTCTGCTGACGGTGCTAGCCATCATCCAGTTGCTGCCCAAATTAATCGGGCTGAACCTGGCAGAGTCCGCGCGAGCGGTGGCCATCGAGCGCGGCATGATGGAAGGTCGGCGGCGAACCGCACGTACGCCGATCATCCGCGCCTACCGCGTCACCCCAAAGGCGGCAGAGGACCTCGCCGGGCGGACCCTTCGCGAGATCGGCATGTATGAGCAGTTCGGCCTGTCAGTGGATCGGATCAAACGCGATGGTGAACTGTTCATCCCCGACTCGGAGACCGTCCTGCAGGAGGGCGACGAAGTGGCCCTGGTCGGCTATCCCTCCGGGCATGCCCGCTCCAATGTCGAGCTGGCGCAGGAAAGCTTCGACGCAGACCTGCTCGAGTTCCAGATCGTGTCCGTTCCCATCGTGATTTCCCGATCGGGCTATGTCGGCAAACGCCTGGAAGATTTGCAGCTGCAGGCCGAACACGGCTGTTTCGCAGAGAGCCTCGAGCGCGCCCAGGTGCCGATCCCGATCAGGCCGGATCTTCAGCTCAACCGCGGAGACATCCTGACGGTCAGCGGCGAGCACAACCGGGTTGAGGCACTGGTGGAATCCCTGGGCTTCGTAGAGAGGCGAAGCGAATCCACCGACCTCATGTCGTTTTCAATGTTTTTCATCACCGGGCTATTCCTTGCCCACATCTCGGTGTTGGTGGGACAGGTCTCCATCACCCTGGGCTCGGCCGGTGGGCTGCTCGCAACAGGCATCCTGCTCGGCTATTTCCGGGCCAGGAACCCCCTGGTCGGGAATATCCCGCAGGGAGCCATCAACGTCCTCAAGGATCTTGGCCTCAATATCTTCATGGCCAGCGTGGGACTCAACGCCGGGGCGTCGGTTATCGAAACGTTGGCAGAAAACGGCATCACGCTCGTCCTGTGTGGACTGGCGATCGCGCTGGTGCCGATGCTGATCGGCTACCTGCTGGGGAAGCTGGTGCTGAGGATGAACCCGGCCCTGCTACTGGGTGCCCTGACCGGCGCCATGACCAGCACCCCTGCCCTCGGTACGCTTACCGAGGCAGCACGCAGTAATATCCCCGCCATCGGTTACGCCGGTACCTACACCTTTGCCAACGTGTTCCTGACCCTCGGCGGCGCCGCCATCATCACCCTCTAGACCTCCCCCACCCTAAAAAAGCTTGCACTACTTTGATTTTTCAATATACTTTGTATTTCAAAGTAATTGGCAGGGCAAGGAGAAGGCTATGTCTACCGATTCCGCTACACACGACCTGGAGTACCTTCGCGAACTGGCCGAGAGCGGCCGCAATGCCCCCTTGCTGGGCGGACGATTTCTCGCCTGGTGGGGCGGATTGCTTACCGTGGCGTACCTGGGCCACTTTCTTCTGGTGACGGGAAGCCTCGGGCTGCCCTCCTCGGCCTTCGCATGGCTATGGATTGCCTTTGCAGTGATGGGTTATGCAGGCCACTTTGTCCTGCTGAAAAACTTTTCAGAAGAAAAGCCGGGCGTCGGTGCCGTGGGCAACCAGGTGCAACGCATAGTCTGGGTCACCGCGGGGATTGCCCTGTTCGCGTTTTTCGCGAGCCTCGCGATCAAGTCTGTGGTGATCGGCCAGGCCGCACCGGGCTTCGCCTACAGCCTGCCCCTGGTGTTCACAGCCTACGGCATCGCCCTCACGACCACCGGCTACCTGGGACAATCAACGGTCCTGCGGCGCGCCGGGGGCGCTGCCCTGATACTCGTGGCAGTTTCGACTCTACTGGTGGGCAGTGGTTTCGACTGGCTGCTGGCATCCATCGGGGCGGCGCTGACAGTCTTCCTGCCAGGCGTTCTGCTGATGCGCAAAGAGCCCCGCTAGGTAACGGCGGACATGCACGCAGACGTCAATCCGTTCGACCACACCGACATCGACGATGTCATTCACGGCCGCCTGCGCTTGGGGATCATGGCTTACCTGTCGACGGTGAGCCCGGCCAGTTTCGGTGAACTGCGCGACAAGGTGCAAACCAGTGACGGAAACCTGTCGACGCACCTGCGCAAGCTGGAAGAGGCAGGCTACATCGAGCAGGAAAAGCTGTTCGTGGGCCGCCGGCCACAAACCCGCATCCACCTGACCGAGGCCGGGCGCGAGGCCTGGATTACCTGGATCGACCGGATGCAGTCGTTGATCGGCGCCTCGAAGAGCTAGCGAGCCGCACCCCGGTAAGCGTCCTGCAGGTGGCGCTTGTAGAGCTTGCCGTTTTCCATGCGCGGCAGCTCTTTCATGAAGTCGATGGAACGCGGCACCTTGATGTGTGACAGGTGCTCGCGGCACCACTCGATCAACTCGTGGGCCAAGCTGTCGTCCGCTCCCTCGTAATCCGCGGGCTGCACCACCGCCTTCACTTCCTCGCCAAATTCCTCGTTGGGAATGCCGAACACGGCGACGTCCGCCACCTTGGCGTGGGTGATCAGCAGGTTCTCGATTTCCTGCGGGTAGATATTTACGCCGCCGGAAATGATCATGAAGTTCTTGCGGTCGGTCAGGTAGAGAAAGCCCTCCTCGTCCACGTAGCCCACGTCACCCAGGGTGGACCAGCCCTGCCTGTTGTAGGACTTCTTCGTCTTCTCCGGCTCGTTGTGGTACTCGAACTGCGGGCCATTGGCGAAGTACACCGTGCCGATCTCACCCTGGATTACTTCCTCACCGTCGTCGTCGCAGATCTTCAGCTCGCCGATGATGGCCTGTCCCACCGAGCCCTTATGGCTGAGCCAGGTATTGGAGTCGATTATGGTCATGCCTGAGCCTTCCGAGCCCGCGTAGTACTCGAAGATGATCGGGCCCCACCAGTCGATCATCTGCTCCTTGATATCGATGGGACAGGGGGCAGCCGCGTGAATGGCGACCTTGAGGGAGCTCACGTCGTATTTCTTGCGGGTCTCTTCCGGCAGCTTGAGCATGCGGATGAACATGATAGGCACCCACTGGCTGTGGGTGGCCTTGTGCTGCTCGATCAGCTGCAGCGCGCGCTCGCCGTCAAATTTCTCCATGATGACCGTGGTGGCCTGCAGCGACAGCATCAGGTTGTTGTAGTGCAGCGGCGCCGCGTGATACAGCGGCGCCGGCGACAGGTAGGTGGTGTTTTCATCGATGCCGAAGGCCGCCGCGAAGGCCGCCAGCTGCGGCGATACCTCGTGGATATCCGTAGGCGCATTGCCCATCAGCACGCCCTTGGGCTGGCCCGTGGTGCCGGAGGAGTACAGCATTGGCACGCCCATGCTCTCGTCCTCGATCGGGGTGGTCGGCATGTCCGCCACCGCCTCTTCCCAGGACTCGAAGCCCGCTTCGACACCGTTGATCATGTAGAAGTTCTTGATGGCCGGAATGTCGCCCACCAGTTCCGTCGCCACCGCGGCGAGCTTCTTGGAACCGATGAACAGCTTGGCCTCGCAGTTTTCCAGGATGTACTGGGTTTCGTCGTGGCGCAGGTGGGTGCTGATCGGTGTGAAGATGATGCCGCAGCGCAGCGCTCCCTGAACAATCTCGAGAAACTGGCGATCGTTCTCCAGCATCATGCCGATATGGTCACCGCGCTCAAGGCCCACCGAGCGGAACAGGTGGGCAGCCTGGTTGGAACGCTCGTCGAGCTGCTTGTACGTCACGATTTCACCGGAATTCCCCATGATGATCGCGGGCTTGTCGGGTGTCTCCTGGGCGGTGACGCTGATATGGGGCATGAACCTATCCTCGAATTATCGTCAGTGCGTGTGCGCCATCATATTAGCCACTGGCTCAAATACGCTCCAGTATCCCCGTGAGCAGGCGCCAAAAGGGCTCTACGGTTGAAATTTCCAGCCTCTCCCGGGGGGAATGGGCGCCGCGAATGGTGGGCCCGAAGGAGAGCACATCACAGCGGGGCAGCTTGCCCTTGAGAATGCCGCATTCCAGCCCCGCGTGAATCGCCTTCACCGCCGGGGCGTCGCCGAACAGCTCCGTGTACACGGTCTTTCCCAGCGCCAGCAAGTCCCCGTCGAACTCCGGCTGCCAGCCCGGGTAGTTCATGGTTTCCTGCATGTCGCAGCCGAGCCAGTCAGCGACAGCCTGGACCTGCAGCACCAGGCCCTCGGCTTCGTCCGCGTTGAAATAGCGCAGCGTGGTTTCCAGGAACAGGCCGCTGTCGTCCACCCGCACCACGGCAAGGTTGATACTGAGGTCCACCAGGTCCGCAGGCTGGGCGGGGTTATAGGTGATGGCACCGTGGGGAAACAGCGACAGCGCCTGTATGAGGCGGGCCTGCTCGTCGGGGCGCAATGGAATACCGGCGTTGGCTGACTCAAGTTCCAGGGTCAGGCCGTGATCTGCCTCCGGCAGGTAGCTCTGCCAGCGCGCCAGCATTCGGGTATTGATCGCCTCGAGTTCGCCCCGCTGGCCCGAGGGCGCCAGGAAACACAGCTCTCCGTCCCGGGGAATCACGTTGTGTGCCGTGCCGCCGTCGAAGGCCACCAGCTCAACCCCGAGCTGCCCCGCTTCCTGCAGCCACTGGGCCAGCAACTTGATGGCATTGCCCAATTGCTGGTGAATCTGGATGCCGGAGTGTCCGCCGGCCAGGCCGCGCAGACGCAGTGTCCAGGCTTCGCTGTCCGCCTTTGCTTCACCCCGCTCCAGTGCTTTGGTCAGCTGCCAGCCGCGGCCGCCCGCGCAGCCGACGAAGAACTCGCCCCAGTCCTCGCTGTCGAGGTTGAGCATTCGGGTACCGGTAAGCATGCTGCCGTCGAGATCGGAGGCGCCCCACAGGCCGCTCTCCTCCTCCACCGTGAACAGCAGCTCCAGGGGCGGGTGCGACACATCCGATGTCATCAGCGCCAGCGACGCGGCACAACCGATGCCGTTGTCGGCCCCAAGTGTGGTGCGATCCGCCAGCAGCCAGTCTTCCTCGACTTTCAGGTCAAGGGGATCGCGCTGGAAATCGTGCTGCTTGTCATCGGTCTTGACCGTCACCATGTCCAGGTGATTCTGGATCACCACCGGCGACTCATCCTCGCGGCCGGCGCTGCCCGGTACGCGCACCACCAGGTTGCCGCGGGTATCGGTTTGCCAGGCGCAGCCCTGCGCCTCGGCCAGTCCGACGATATGCTCGCGCACGGCGGCCTCCTCGGCCGAGGGTCGCGGAATCCGGGTGATCTCGTAGAAGCGCTGCCAGAGTGCGGCGGGCTCCGTCGGGTAATTGGCGGGTAACGTCACAGGGTGTCTCCAAATATCAGGTCGCCAAGGGCCGCGAAATCCCGCACCACGTAATCGGCGGCACCCGCGTGGGGGCTGTCCCCGGTCGGGTCGTACAGGCAGGATGGCATGCCGGCATTGGCGGCGGCCTGTAGATCGTACAGAAAGTCGCCAACGCAGAGCATCTCGCTGCAGACCAGCTCGAAGTGTCGGGCGATGTTCAACAGGCCCTCAGGATCGGGCTTGGCGGCCGCATCTTCCCGGGCTACCAGCATGTCGCTGGGCACGCCCAGGTTGGACAGCATCAGCTCCGCCGCCTCGCGGCTGTTGCGGGTAAACACACCGATCGGCAGTGGCTGCGCGGCCAGTTGATGGCACAGGGCCTCTGCACCGTCGATCCATGTGGCCTTGCGGGCGCCGTCCATCTCGTAGAAGTGAATGATGTCCATGGCATGCCGGCGTTCGGGCTCCGTCGCCAGGGCGTCGATGAATTCAAGCAGGCCGGTACCTTCGGGACAGCCGGTTTCGGCACGCATCGACGCGAAATCCAGGCGCGAGTCCGCGAGCGTCCCGTCCAGGTCGAAGACGATGCCGCGAAACGTCATTGCAGCCGTCGCTGCATGCACTCCTGCATGCAGGTGGCCACCAGCTGGCCCTCCTGGGAAAAGAAGCGCCCGCGGGCCAGTCCGCGGGCCGCGCCGACCCGTTCGCAGTTCACTTCATACAGCAGCCACTCGTCGACGCGACAGGGCGCGTGGAACCACATGGCGTGGTCCAGGGACGCAGTCAACATGCCCTTGTGGAAACTCCGGCCCCGCGGCAACAGGGTGGCGTCCACCAGGCCGCAGTCGGAAATGTAGGACAGTAACGCCTTGTGCAGCGCCTCGGAATCGCCGATGTCTTCCGAGGTCTTCAGCCAGATGTGCAGGATGCCCTCGCGCGGCACCGGGTTGTGCCAGTCCACGGGCTCGGTGAAGCGGATATCCCAGTCCAGCCCGTCGACGATCTGGAATTCCGGCCAGAAGAAATCCTCTTCCATGTTGATTTCACGCTGGCTGCGCAGCCCCTCGGGGCCCGGCACATTGGGCATGTCCGGCTGGTAGTCGTCGCCGCCCTCCTCCGTGTGGAAGGACATGGAGCTCACCAGGATGATGCGCCCCTCCTGGGACGCCACCACCCGCCGCGAGCTGAAGCTGCCGCCGTCGCGGGCGTTCTCCACTTCCAGGGTAACCGGGATCTTGCCGTCACCCGGGCGCAGGAAATAGGCATGCTGGGAGTGCACCTCACGGCCGGGCTCCACGGTGAGCTGGGCGGCGCGAATCGCCTGGGCCAGGACCTGGCCACCGTACAACCGGGGGCCGTCCGGGTGGGTGTTCTGGGCGGTAAAAACAAAGTTGCCCTGGTGCTCCAGGGACATGGTGTTGAGCAGGTGCTCGAGTGTCTGGCGGTCAGGCACCGAAAGTTCCTTCTACTGCTGATCAGGTCCGGTAAATGCGGGCGTCATTATGCCCGGTGCGCCTGCGGCAATGGAAGTACACAGGTCGCCCGGCCATACTGGAATGAAACACCAGGTGCCGGAGGCGCAATATGAACGACTTTACTGACAAGGTGGCCGTGATCACCGGCGGCGCCAGCGGGATAGGCCTCGCGATCGCCGCGGCACTGGCGGCCGAGGGCGCGCGGGTTGCCATCGCCGACGTCAACGAGGATGCCGCAGTAAGCGCCGCCGAACGTATTGGAGAGTCCGCTCGTGCCTACCGCTGCGACGTCACCCAATACTCGGACATCGAAGCGCTGGCCGACGCCGCCTGGTCAGACTTCGGCCGGGTGGACCTGTTGTTCAATAACGCCGGGGTGATGCCCAAGGCTGCGCCGCTGGTGGACACCGATGACAACGACCTGCGCTGGGTCTACGAGGTCAATGTGTTCGGCATGTGGAACGTGTGCAAGGTATTCACCAAGCGCCTGGTGGAACAGGGGTCACCCGCGCATATCATCAATACCGGTTCGGAGAACAGCCTCTGCGCGCTCGCCCCCATGCTGGCCGCCTACAACAGCAGCAAGCATGCGGTGCTGGGGTTTACCGACATCCTGCGGCGAGAGCTGCCGGAGTTCATCGATATCAGCCTGCTGTGCCCGGGCATTGTCAAAACCCATCTCAGCAGCAGTGTGGAGGCGCGCCCGGACGAATTCGGCGGCGCGGAAAAGAACCGGCTCGGCGAGATGAGCATCGGCATGGAACCGGAGGAAGTGGCCGAGCGCTGCCTGGAGGGCATCCGCCGCGGCGACTTCCTGATCGTCACTCACTATGCGACGAAGCACCTCGCGGAGGAACGCTGTACTGAGGTGATGTACGCCTTCGAGTCCCAGACCGAGGAACACGACGGCTGGGAAGCCTGGGACAGCCGCCGCATGATCATGGCGGCGCTGAAAGCCCTAGGCGGTTGAGCGCTCGGGCTGTGCTTCGAGGTACTTGAGCCGCGGGTCGTTCGGGTAGATCCACTCGTCCCCGATCACCTGCGCCACCCGCAGCTCCTCGGGGATGTTGTCGATGCCGATCACACGGTCCGCGGCCTGGTTCCAGTGGTAGATGCGCGCCTCCTGGTAGCTCAGGGGCACCCCCTCAAAGCCGTAGGACTCCATGGACTTCTGGATCTTCTCGCCAAACTGCGTGTCTTCCAGCAGCACGTCGCACAGGCGCTCACCGTCGTTTTCCGTCCACAGGTCCGGCTTGGGGCCATCGCCCCAATCCGGCGCCATGGTCCAGGTTTCCAGGCGGCAGCGGTTGATGCCGTTGGGCCAGAACAGGATCGGCGGAATCGCCGCGGGACTGAGCGGCACCACGAAATTGGGAAACAGGCCGTAGGACTGGGTGCAGGTCGAGGAAATCTCGCCCGCGGTGGTAATACGGGCGATGTCCTTGGGCACGTTCAGCGCATCGAGCCCGTCCTTGCCCGCGGGCTGCGGCGCGACCATGCGGCCGTGCCCGTTGAGATACAGTGTGTTCACGTTGCGCCGGTCGTCGAGTATCGGCGACACGGTCTTCGGGTGGATGCTGCGTACGTGGTAGACCTCGGTGTTGGCCTCCATGGCAATCTTCCAGTTGCAGTCCAGGTCCCAGATATGGCGCGCTGCCAGGCGCACCTTGTCGAACTGGAATTCCTCCCATTCGTCGGCAATCGGCCCGAGCCATTCCAGCAGCGTCGGCGCGTCCGGGTCGAAATTCACGAAAATCAGGTTGCCGAAGCGCTCGCAGCGCACGGGCTTGAGTCCGCGGCAGCTGAAGTCCAGGTCGCGAAAGTCCTCGGGGTCGCGCACACCGATCAGCTCGCCGTCATGGCTGTAGCTCCAGCCGTGGTACTTGCAGGTCAGCCGTCGGCTCTGACCGCTCTGCTCGGTAACCACCGGCGCACCCCGGTGGCTGCAGGTGTTGTAGAAGGCGTTAATCGCGCCGCCCTCGGCGTGCACCAGCACCACCGGCTGGCCGGCGTTTTCCCACAGGCGGAAACAGCCCGGTTCCGGGATCTCGTCGATATGCCCGGCCAGCAGCCAGGACTTGCGCCAGATATGTTCGATTTCCAGCTCAAAGAAGCGCGGGTCCACGTAGCGGCCCGCGGGAATGTCCGGCAGCGAAGGCCAGTCCTCCGGCGGAGCAGTGCGCGCGGCCTCGTATTCCATCAGTGCCCGCAGTTGCTGGATCTCGGTCTGGGTCATGGGCATGCTGTTTTTCCTCGCTGCGCCAGCGGGTGTGAAGAGAACACCCTATCTCGCTGGGTCTTTATCGTCCAGCCAGCAGCGTCTTCTGCAAACCCATGATCCGTTTGGTGGCCGCCATGACGGACATCTCCGGCTGCGGCCTGCCCTCGCGTCCCAGCTCGTCGAGCTGGGCGTAGAACCAGTACTGCACGGCGAAGCCCGCCATCGATCTCAGCGCGCTGATACGCGTCAGGAACGACAGCCAGGCGGGAAACAGCGACAGCTGCTCTTCATAGCGATTCAGTTCCTCCGCGCCCGCCATCAGTTTGGCCGGGGCGTCGGTATCCACACACATCGGGCGGCCCAGGCCGATCAGGTCAGCCGCCCCCGATGACAGCGCCTGCTCCATCGCGTCGCGGCGCCGGAATCCCCCGGTCACCATCAGCGGGATTTTCACCTTCTGGTGCATGGCGACCGCGAAATCGACGAAGTAGGCCTCACGCGCCAGGGTGGACTGTGCGACGTGCTGGTCCTCGACTTCCTCGATGCCCTCGATGTCGAGGAGCTTGGGCTGTTCGTAAGTGCCGCCGGATATCTCGATCAGGTCGACGCCCGCTTGTTCGAGCCACTGGGCGACCTGCAGGCTGTCCTCGAAGGCGAAGCCGCCTTTCTGGAAATCGGCGCTGTTGAGCTTTACCGCCACCGGGAAATCCGGGGCCACCGCCTGGCGGCAGGCCGCCACCGCTTCCAGCAGGGCCCGGGCGCGATTCTCCAGGCTGCCGCCGTAGCGGTCGTCGCGCAGGTTGGTGCGCGGGCTCAGGAAACTGGACATCAGGTAGCCGTGGGCCGCGTGAACCTGGACACCGGTAAACCCGGCCTGTTTGCAGGCGGCAGCCGCAATGCCGAAGCGGCGCACGATGTCTTCGATTTCCTCGACCGTCAGCGCCACCGGTTCGCCGAACTGTCCGCCCGGCAGGCCCACCTTCACCGCGCTGGGCGCCTTCGGGTGCGGGTTGACCGGCTTCATGGTCTGGCGGCCGGCGTGGCTGAGCTGGGCCCAGAAGTGGTTGCCGTTGCGGGTAGCGGCACTGGCCCAGGTGGCCAGTGCTGCCCGCATCTCGGTGTCTGGCTCGCGATCGATCACCACGTTGCCGGGGCGCTCCAGGTGATCACTGTCCACCTGGATATTGCCGGACAGCAGCATGCCTGCACCGCCGTCGGACCACAGCCCGTACAGGCGCTCCAGTTCCGGGGTGGGGACGCCACCGGATGTGGCGAGGCCTTCGGTCATGGCGGCCTTGGCCAGCCGATTGGGCAGTACCGCGCCGCAGGGCAGCGCCAGGGTTTCAGATAGCGCGTCAGTCATACCACCTCCGTTGCAGGAAAGCGGCTGAGTATAGCGCGGAGGTCAGCGGTGTCGATTTACTCGACGCGCACGCCCTTCCAGAAGGCCACGCGGCCCTTGATCTCGGCGGCCGCGTCCTTGGGTTCCGGGTAGTACCAGGCGGCGTCGGCGTTGGTATCGCCACCGACCACCACGTTGTAGTAATGGGCGGTGCCCTTCCAGGGGCAGAAGCTGGTCTTGTCGCTGTTGCTGAACATCGACTTGTCGAGGGCGTCTTCCGGGAAGTAGTGGTTACCCTCCACGACCACCGTGTCCTCTGACTCCGCGATGACCGTGTCATTCCAGATGGCTTTCATACGGGACTCTCCTGTGGGTGTTGGCCTTGTTACGCCCGGCGGCGCCATTCAGCCCAGCCCTACCCATGTCGTGGTATGTGCCAGTTTCGCTGCTTAGGGGTATATTGTCCCGATGACCCCAGCAACGGCACAGGATGTGCGGGCCCTGGCCCGCAGCGGCGAACTCGCCGGCAACACCTCCGGCATGGCCCCCGGCCAGGTGCAGTGCAATATCGTGATCCTGCCGGCCGACTGGGCGGCAGACTTCCAGCGCTTCTGTCAGCTCAACCCCAAGCCCTGCCCCCTGGTCGGCACCGGCGACCCCGGCGACCCGGCCCTGCCGGAACTGGGCGATATCGATATTCGCTCCGACGTACCCAGCTACCGGGTCTACCGCGACGGCGAGTTGGTCGAGGAAGTCGCCGATATCCATCACCTGTGGCAGGACGACCTGGTGACGTTTGCCCTGGGCTGTTCCTTCAGCTTCGAGGAGGCCCTGATCGCCGACGGCCTCGAAGTGCGCAATATCTCAGAAGGCGTCAATGTGCCCATGTATCGCACCAGCATCGACTGCAAGCCCGCGGGACCGTTCGCGGGCAAGATGGTGGTGAGCATGCGCCCCTTCCTGCCGGCCGACGCCATCCGGGCCATTCAGATCTGCACGCGGTTCCCCTCGGTGCACGGCGCACCGGTGCACCTTGGCGACCCGGCCCTGATCGGCATCGACGACATCGGCAGTCCCGACTACGGTGACCCGGTTGAGCTCAGGGAAAATGAACTGCCGGTGTTCTGGGCCTGCGGCGTCACCCCGCAGGTGGCCATCGAGGCGGCGCGCCCGCCGTTTTGTATCACCCACAGCCCGGGCTGTATGCTGGTCACCGACCTGCCAAACAGCAAACTGGCGATTCTCTAGGACCGGGGCGACCATGAGCAAAATGTTCCTGAACTGCGATCTCGGCGAAAGCTTCGGTGCCTGGACCATGGGGCTCGACGCCGATGTCATGCCCTACATCGACCAGGCCAATATCGCTACCGGTTTCCACGCCGGCGACCCCGTCGTGATCAAGCACACCCTGCGGCTGGCGAGTGAGCACGGCGTCACCATCGGCGCGCACCCGGCCTATCCCGACCTGGTGGGTTTCGGGCGGCGATCCATGGCCTGCTCTCGAGAGGAAATCATCGCCAAGCTGCACTACCAGGTGGCGGCCATGGACGGCATGGCCGCGGTGGCCGGCATGGACCTGCGCTATGTCAAGCCCCACGGGGCGCTGTACAACGACATGATGGCCAAGGAAGACGTGCGCAAGGCGATCCTGGAGGCGCTGGCGGAGTACCACCGGCCCCTGGCCCTGATGCTGCAGGCAACGCCCGAGGTGGAACAGCATCGCGCGGAAGCCGACATCGCCGGGGTGGAAGTGTGGTTTGAGGCGTTTGCGGACCGCTGCTACGCCGATGACGGCAAGCTGCTCTCGCGCCGCCTCGAAGGCGCGGTTCACACACGTGAAAAAATGCTCGGGCAGGTACAGCAGCTCTGCGAATCCGGCACGGTGACCACGGTCAGCGGTCACAGCCTCCCCGTCGCCGCGGACACGCTGTGCGTGCACGGGGACAATGCCGAGGGTATCGCCGCAATTCGCGATATTCGCGCCCTGGTCGACCGCAACGCAGCCTGATACATGCAGCATATCGTCAGCGCCGGCGAAGACGCGCTTATCGTCTACCTGGGTGAAGAGACCAGCCCGGACGTTTCGGCAAGGGTCCAGGCAGCGGCTATTGCCATCACCGCGGTCCTGGGCGACGACCTGATCGACCTGGTGCCCTCCTACGCTTCCATCCTGGTCATCTACAGTCTTCCACGCACGGACCATCTCTCCGTGCGCCAGCGTATCCACGCCGCACTCGACAATCTCACTGCGGCTACCGGGACCGAGGGCAAGCTGGTCTCCCTGCCCGCCTTCTACGATCCCGAAGTCGGCCCCGACCTGGAGGACCTCGCCAATCGCGCAGGCCTGGGCGCGGACGACGTGGTTCGCATTCACTGCGAAACCGAGTACCGGGTGTACGCCATCGGGTTCGCCCCGGGCTTTGCCTACCTCGGCCAGGTGGACGAGCGCATTGCTGCACCGCGCCTGACCACGCCGCGCCAGCAGGTGCCCCGCGGCGCCGTTGCCATTGCCGACCGGCAGACCGCGGTGTATCCGGCCCCCTCGCCCGGCGGCTGGAACCTGATCGGGCGCTGTCCCGTGCGCATGTTCGACCCCGATGCCAATCCCATCATGCCGGTCAGCGTCGGCGATCGGGTGCGCTTCGAAGCGATCGACCGGCAGGAGTTCCTGGCAATGGGGGGCGAACTGTGAGCGGCTTCCGCGTATTGGAACCGGGCATGCTGAGCCTGCTGCAAGACGACGGGCGCTTCGGTCACCACAAGATCGGGCTGACGACCGGTGGCCCGCTGGACCGGCTGGCCATGGGCTGGGCGAACCGCCTGGTGATGAACGAAGAGGGGCTGACCACCATCGAAGCCAGCTTCGGCGGCCTCAAACTGGAAGCGACGGTCAACAGCCTGGTGGCGGTCACCGGCGGCGACCAGGCCCTGGCAATCAACGGCCAGCCCAGGGATACCTGGCGCAGCCACCGGGTCGAGGCCGGCGACATCATCGAACTGGGTTTCGCCAGCCGCTTCTGCCGCAGCTACCTGGCGGTCCAGGGGGGCTTCCATCCCGACCTGAGTTTTGGCAGCACCGCCACTGTGGTCCGCGAGGGCATCGGCGGTCTCGGCGGGCGCAAGCTCGACCGGGACGACCTGCTACCCGCCACGGGAACCACCGAGCAACAGTGCCTGGCGGTACCGGACGCCATGCGCACCGAGTACAGCAGCGAGATTACCGTGCGTGTAATACCCGGCTACCAGCAGCACCAATTTCCGCGCCTGCAGCAGCGGCGCTTCTTCTCAAGCACCTACACCGTGACAGACCGCGCTGATCGCATGGGGTACCGACTGGAGGGCCCCGCGATCCAATGCGACGTCGAGGGCATACTGTCTGAGGGCATCTGCATGGGCGCCGTACAGATTCCCGCCGACGGCCAGCCCATCGTCCTGCTGCGCGACCGCCAGACCATCGGCGGCTATCCCAAGATCGGCGCCGCCCTTTCCCTGGACACGGCCAAATTGTCACAGCTGATGCCAGGTGCTACCGTCCGTTTCGAACCCGTCACGCCCTACGCGGCGGACAATATCTATCACCTGGCCCGCAGCCTGTTTCACCGAGTGGAGCCCGTCGCCATCCATGAATAACATCTCGCCCTCCTCCGAAGACCTGGCTCTGAGCAGCGCCATCGAAGAGCTGCTGGTGGCACGCGACCAGCGCGGCATGGCCGCCGTGCGCGAAGCGCTGGAGCCGGGCTACTACCTGCGCGCCGCAGCGCACCTCCGGGACATCCGCGGCACCGTTCTGATCGGCACCGGGTTTCCCGTTAACAACACCTATGAGACTGACGGGCCCGCGGGCGCACTGGCACTCTACGACTGCCTGGAATACCTCGGCGCGACACCGGTACTGGTCTGCGGCACACCGCTGTCAGAGACGCTGGCGCAAGACTACCGCGTACACGAAATTGCCGTGGGCAACAGCGCCGGCCGGGTGACTGACGACGGCACCCAGCAGCCGGTGCGGCTGCGCGGCGGGCGCCGCGCAGGCGACCCCGAAATCACTACCCTGGACGCCCTGGTCGCCATCAAGCCCAGCGCGGTGATCAGTATCGAGCGGCCCGGCCTCACCGCGGAAGGTCGCTACTACAACATGCTGGGCGAGGACATCACCGAGCGCTGCGCGTGCTTTGATTACTTCATCGAACTGGCGGGCTGCCCCACGATCGCGATCGGCGACGGCGGCAACGAAATCGGCATGGGTAATGTTCTCGAGGCGATCGAGAGCCTGGACATCGTGCCCTCCACTACCCGCTGCGGCGAACTGCTGGTGGCCGACGTGTCAAACTGGGGCGCATACGGCCTGATCGCTATGATTGGGTATTGGAAGAACGAAGACCTGCTGGGAAGAATTTCGCCGGAGCACTACCTGGACTACCTGTGCCAGCACGGCAGCGTTGACGGTATTACCCGCGAGAACACGCCTACCGAAGACGGCCTGGATGCCAACATCGGGCGCGAGGTCCTGGAGCAATTGCGCGTGTTGACCGGATTTGGAGAAGCCGAATGAGTACAGCCTACCTGCAGGGAGAATACCTGCCCCTGGAAGCCGCACGCATCTCGCCGATGGACCGGGGCTTTCTGTTTGGCGACGGCATCTACGAGGTGATACCCAGCTATGGCGGGCGCATGGTGGGCTTTGGCCCGCACATGGATCGCATGCGCGACGGCCTGGAGGCCATCGACATCAAGCTGGACTGGAGCGACGACCAGTGGCGCGAGATGTGCGAGAAGCTGATGGTTGACAACGGCAACGGCGACCTGGGCATCTACCTGCACGTGAGCCGCGGCGCCGACACGCGCCGTTTCCATGCCTACCCGGAAGACGTCGAGCCCACGGTGTTCGGCTTCACCTTCGATATCCCACCCGCGCCGGTCGCAGATCGTGCCACCGCCACGACCTACTCCGTCACCACGGCGCAGGACCTGCGCTGGAAGCGCTGCAATATCAAGTCCACGGCCCTGCTGGGCAATGTCATGCATTTCAACCAGGGCTACCAGGGCGGCAACAACGAAACTATCCTCTACAACGAGGCGGGGGAGATTACCGAGGCCAGCGCCTGCAACGTCTTCATCGTCAAGGACGGCCAGGTCGCGACACCGGATACGGATCACCAGATCCTGCCTGGCATCACGCGCCTGTTGCTGTTGGAGATTCTGCAAGCCGACGGCAGCATCCCGGCGGAGGAGCGAATCGTCACCCTCGACGAGCTGCGCCATGCGGACGAGATCTGGATTACCAGCTCCACCAAGGAAGTCGCGCCGGTGGTCATGATGGACGGCGCACCGGTCGGCGACGGCGAACCGGGGGAGATCTGGGAACGCGCCCAGACCCTGTTTTCCGAGTACAAATACGACTACTGATGTCTCGCCCCACCCGCGCAAGCGTCAACCTGGCGGCACTCAGGCATAACTGCCAGTTGGCGAAAGACCTGACCGGCGACGGCCAGCTTATGCCGGTCGTGAAGGCCAATGCCTACGGCCACGGTGCAGTCCAGGTGGCACGGGCGCTGGAACCGCTGGCCGACGCCTTTGCCGTGGCCTGCATCGAAGAAGCCCAGGAACTGCGGGAGTCCGGCATCGCCCTCCCTGTCATGCTGATGGAAGGCGTCTTCAGCGACGATGAGCTGGAGATCGCTAGCCGACACGACTTTTGGATCATGGTGCAGAATGAGCTGCAACTCGCGGCCCTGGAGTCCGCCAGCCTGCCGCGGCCCGTAACCTGCTGGCTGAAGCTCGACAGCGGTATGCACCGGCTCGGCTTTGAAATGGAGCGCGCCGGGGAACTGCTATCGCGCCTGCAGGCCTGCCAGCAGGTGAGCGGTGATGTCGTGCTGGCGACTCACCTGGCCTGCGCCGACGAACTCGACAATCCGTATACCCGGGAACAGATCGAGCGCTTCAGGACACATACAGAAGCACTCGACATGCCCACCAGCATAGCCAATTCTCCCGGGCTACTGGGCTGGCCGGAAGCGCGCTCGGACTGGAACCGCCCCGGCGTCATGCTGTACGGCCAATCGCCCTTCCATGCACCCCATCCCGAGGCCGACAAGCTGCAGCCGGTGATGACGCTGACCTCGACCATTATTGCCCTGCGCGAGGTGCAAAAGGGCGATTCGGTGGGCTATGGCAGTACCTGGACCGCATCGCGCCCCAGCCGCATTGCGACCGTTCCCATCGGCTACGGCGACGGCTATCCGCGACGGGCCGAGAATGGAACCCCGGTGCTCGTCGATGGCCGGCGCGCACCACTGGCGGGCCGCGTCTCCATGGATATGATCACCATCGACGTCACCGACGTCCCCGACGCACAGCTGGGCGATGAGATCACTCTCTGGGGTGAAGGTCTTACTGCCAACGAGATTGCCGGCCACGCCGATACCATCGGCTACGAGATCATGACCCGAATGCTGGCCCGCGTTCCGCGGGAATACCGGGACTGAACGCCACTGCTATAACTGTGGTCTAACCTCCAAACCTTGGCCAGATCTCCCGGCCGTTGATACCATCGAGAATTCACCGCTGTGAGACATTCGTGAAACGCCCCCTAGTCATCATCACTGTTGTCGTGCTGGCGGTTGTGCTCGTCCGCGGCGCCGAACTGGTGCTGGAGCGCAGCCTTGACCGCTACCTGCCCCCGTTGCTGTCGGAGCAAACCGGGGCGACCACGATTATTTCCCCGATCCGGGCGGATATCTTCACCCTGACGGCGCACGCAGAACGCTTCCAGATGGGCGATCCGGCCAACCCCGCATTGGTGGCGGAAGACATCTGGGTCACCCTGGACTGGACCGATCTACTCCGCGGCGAGATCCGCCTGGTCGCGGGCGGGGGCCGCGACCTGACGGTCAACATCTCCATCTGGCCCAGGAAGGGAGGTCCCCTGCCCCCGAACTACCTGTTCCTGGAACGCTGGCTGCCCAAATCCCTGGAACTCCAGAATGGCCGCTACCTGCTCGAGGACGGATCAGAGTGGCCCATTCACACGGCGAGCTGGCAGCGCCTCAAGGATGACTCCGCCCGCCTGTCCTGGCAGGAAACCCATCCCACCGGCAATGTCGAGATAGAGGGGAATCTCGCCTCCCTCGACGACCTGCTCGCGCTGCGCCTGCTGCAGGTGGATGTCACCATGAACAGCGACAGGGAGAGCCTGCCACCGACGGAGCTGGCCTTTCGCGTCGAGCCCGGTGACGGCAATGCGGCATATCGCATGCAGATAGTCGGCGCGCTTGCCGGCATGGCGGGCACCATGGAAGCGGAAGGCCTTGAATCGTGGGCCTGGCCGCCGCAGCGCAGCACCACACATTTCGATGATTTCTATGTGAGCAATGCCATCGAGCTGATTGCGCTGTTTGCGGCCGACGGCGTCGAGAATGACCCGGAGCAGGCGCTGATGTCGGACCTGCCTGGGCTGAACCTGCCGCTTCACGAAGGCAGCATCAGCATCGGTGAGCTTCATATCGGTAGTGAGAAAACCCACGACAATGTCATCAACTTCAATAGCAGCGGCCGCTACCTGGCACTGACCCGAATCATCATGCAGGGCCTGTATGGCGGTGTAGACGGCAGCGCCGCCGTGGTGAGTACCGGGGATGGATGGGAACTGGCGCTGGCCGCCAATGTGCGTGCGCGTGAGGTCGACCAGGGCCTGATGGCGCGCTACCTGGACAGCCACTGGTATTTCCGTGAGGGCAACACCCGGCTCCACAGCCGCGGCACTACCTGGGGCGAGCTGCTGGACGGCCTGGAAGGGGTATTTGATGTCGCCGGCGCCCACCGCGGCGAAGTGGAAACCCCGGTCGCCCTGGCCGCGCAGCTCGACGGCACCACCACCCAGTTCGCCCTGGAACAGGTGCGGCTGCAGCTTGGCGACTCCCTGGTCACCGGTTCGGTGGCCTTCACAGGCGGTCGCGAGCGTACACTGGCATTCGCTGCAAACAGCGAAAGCCTGGACGCGCGCTTCCTGTTCGACGAGCCCGACGTCGATCCCCTGCCGGGCATTGCGCTGCCCACCGTGCTGACCCTGTTCCCGGGCATCGAGGTGACCTGGGATGCAAAAGTCACCGAGCTTCGGATGCCCAGCTTCGAGATTAGGGACGCTGCCCTGAATATCGACCGCGGTCCGAAGCGCGGCCGGGTACTGTTAGCGGGCCGGGGCATGGAGGACGGCGGACTCGACGTGCAACTGGACTACCAGGTGCAGGCGACCGATTCCACCCGGGTCAGCATGCAGATTAATCTGCACCAAGCTGACGTGGACCGCCTGTTCGGTGAGGAGCAGGGGCTGCTGGAAAGTCGCACCACCGGCGCCATCGTGTTGACCAGCGAGGGGTCGGACGTTGAAGAGATTTTTGCCGCCATGCGCGGTGACGCCGACCTGACCGTGGATTTCAGGAACGACTCTGACTGGGCCAGGGAGAGCCGCCCGGAGGAGCGCATGGGTCTCAAGAGCCAGGCGCGCCTGGTACTCAATAATCGCCGCATTGTGGGTGCGCAATTCGACAATGTCGATATTGATTCCATTGAACAGGACGTCAGTGGAACCGTATCGCTGGTGTATGGTCGCGCTCCTTTTTTCATCGCCGAACTGCGCTCCGATCGGCTCAACATAAACCGGTTACTGGAATGGATTCCGAAATCGGCGGAGGCGGCTGACGAAAAAGACATCCTGGTGGCACTGCGTACTCTGGGTGCGGCCCAGCTCACCGTCCGCATTGGGGAACTGATCTGGCTGAAG
Source organism: Halieaceae bacterium (assembly GCA_965601975.1). Classification (GTDB taxonomy): domain Bacteria; phylum Pseudomonadota; class Gammaproteobacteria; order Pseudomonadales; family Halieaceae; genus JANQIO01. The sequence continues at coordinate 2,052,043 of OZ271856.1, read as the reverse complement.
GAGCCGGCAAAAAACGTCGTCGTGGAGCTCTACTCAGACGAAAACAAATTCAGCCTGAGTCAACTGGATTACAGCTACCTGGGCGCCCGGGTAACAAGCCATGCCGACTTCACCTGGCAGGACGACATCGCCACACTGAATGCGGCCGGCTCCGTCGACGCCCTGGTGCTGAACGAATTTCTCGAGGCTCACGCCGGTGGCGAACAGGCGCGACTCGACGAGCCTATGACCGGGAGCTTCAGCCTGGACAGCCAGGGCAGGAGTTTCACCGAGATCGTCGGCGCCGCCAGAGGGGAGATCAAGCTTGGAGCAGCACCGCCCTCGACGCGGGAGATTGATATCGACATTTCACAGGTCGACCAGGGCGTGGAGGGGACGATCAATGCGCTGCGCTGGGCCGGCAGCGACCTGCGCGGACGCGTGGTCTACCTGGTCACTGAACCCCACGACCTTGACGTGCACGTGGACGGCGGCGTACTGGACCTGCGCCCCTGGGAAGAAGAGTACCTGGCCGCAGTGAAGGCCAGGGCCGCGGCTGAGGAGCAGGGCACTCTCTCACAGGCGGCGGAAGATACTGGCCAATTTGCCCGGGATATTCTCAGCTACCCCGCCCGCCTGTTAAGCGACCGGGAGGAAACACCGCCCGGCGAGCGCATTTTCAGCAGCGAGCCCATGGACCTTGAGCCCTACCAATCCATCAACTTGCGGGTGCATGGCAGCCTGGACGCGCTGCACAGCGCGGTCGCCGAGGCCGCCGACATCCAGTTCGACGTCAATTTGCGGGGCGGCCTGCTGGAAGTCGACGCTTCCGCAGCGGCTGTCAATGGCGGCTCGGGACAGGTGCGCGGCAGCTTCGATACCCGCGCCCTTCCTCCGCGCCTGGATGTGGAAGGACAGGTGCGCAACCTGTACGCCGAACCGGAACAATCGACGTACCCGCGCGACGTTCACCTCTTTGCTACGGCTGCCGGTACCAGTGAAGCTGAACTGGCGGGCAGCCTTGATGGCATGGCCTATGTCGAGTTCGGCCGTGGGGAAATCGATTATCGTGGCCTGCGCTTCCTCACTGCAGACGCAGCCACCAGTATGTTTCGTGCGCTGATACCCACAGTCGACCGCGAGCGAAAGCCGCAGCTCCGCTGCGCCGTCACCCTGGCGGACTTTACCGACGGCAAGGGCGTTACACCCTACGGCTGGGCGGCGAGAACCCGCACGGCAAACCTGCTGGGTGCCATGGAAGTGGACCTGAAGAAAGAACGTATCAAGCTGGAGTTCCGCTCACGCAGCCGCGAGGGCGTCGGTATCTCGGTGGCCAACGCGTTCTCCAACAGCGTAGAAATCGAAGGACCGCTGAGTGACCCCAGGATCGTCCCCAACACCCCCGGCCTCATCGTGCGGGGCTGGGCGGCATTCCTGACCGCGGGATTGTCCGTACTGGGTGAGAGCATGTTCAACCGGGTACTCGCAGGCGGCAATCCCTGCAGGGACATTACGGTGGAAATTCGCAAGGACCTGTGTTCAAGCGAAATGCCCCTGGCCAGCTCCCCCATCGCCTGCCCGACCGAGCCTACGAATAGTACGCCCGAAGAATCCTGATCATGTAGACCATCGTGATCACGGTAAACGCCATCGAATTGGCGACCCCGAAGGAAAAGCCGCCCAGGGCGAACACCACCACGCTGAGAATCGCCCACCACTTGAGCATCCCGGCGATATCGGGACCCGGCTCCTGGCGAGGAATGTAAGCGAACTCCTTGCCCGTCAGCGGCGCGCCGCAGGCGTGGCACTTGGACGCATTTGAAGCCACCGGCCCCCCACAGTTCACGCAGGCCAGCACCCGAATCTCTTGCTCTGCCGGGGCCGCCTGTTGCACTGCGCCGGTGTCGGGTGCGTCGGCCTTGTCGTTGTGATTTTGCATCGGCTCTCTCTCGTCCATCATGCGGCCTCGGGCATCCTGTCGGCCAACCGCTCGAACAGCGTGTGCTCATCGCGGTACAGCGCCTCCATTGCAGCAATCAGGGCCTGCCAGTCGGCGTCCCTGTTCGGGTCTTGCGCAAGCTGCTGCAAGGTCGGTGACAGCGCGTTCCACTGGTCCGCCACGTTATGGCCAAGGCTGACGGCATCACTGGATACCAGCTCTTCTCGCTGCCCCCTCGCCCACTCCAGGAAGATCGCGAAGTGATTGCGGAAGAACCCGCCGCCGGTGCCGAATTTCACGATGGCGTTGTCGAGATAGCCCACGCAGGCGACAGCGTCTTCACGGCCGGGCCAGCCGCGGACGGCATCCACCAGGGTCCTGAGTCCCTTGAGGCCCGCTTCACATACCCGGTCCTCGCCCGCCGCCGCGGCCATCAGGTCCCGCTGCGAGGTGTCGTGACCGAGCATCCTGTCCACCGTGATGCGCAGGGCGATCGCCGCTGCATCCGCCAGGCTGTGCTTCACCTCACCGGAGTGGAATTTCCCCCACAGGTTGTAGGTAGAGATCGCATCCGGCGGATTGCGGCTCAGGCGCAGCGCGCCCATGGAACAGGTTTCGGGATAATCGTTGATACGGTCAGCGATGTAGGATTCCTGATTCTCTTCATCAAAGCCCAGCAGGATGAACCGGTGGGCCGGGAAGTGGACCTTGTACTCACGGTAGTCGAGATAGAGGATATCCCCGGACAGCATGGTCGGGCGCCCCGCGAGGACCTCGGCCTTGACCTCTTCCCAGGCGGCATCATCGTCCGGTTGCACCTGTTCCGTGTAATCGATCCCCAGGGTCCTGGCGAGGTCGGCCTCCATGGTGGAGCCACGGCCGAACACCATATAGGGCGGGGTCGCTGCGGGGTAGTCAAAGTAAACCGTATCCAGGCCGGCGCCGAGCCCGAACACCACCCCCTCTTCCAGGTCCAGCCCGCAGTAGTGGTAGATCAGGTTGCGCATGCTGCCGCTGCCACAATGGCCTGCGGGAACGATGCGGAAATTCTCGATCATGGTGCGCATGGCCCTAAGCATACACCGCGGCGGCAGCCGGGCGTAAATCCGGAACTGTGACGGCCAGCGTATAGCTGGTATTACAGGGGCACCTTCCACATGATGATCTTCAAGCACGCAGCGGCGCAGTTCGGCGCTGCACTAGCCGCCGTTGGCCTCTGGGCCGCCGCCGACAGCTGGTATACCCGCACCGACATGCCCCTCGCCAACGGCATCTCCATGGCACTCGCAGCGCTGGCCGGGCTGGCCGTGGCCACCGTGGTACACGAGTGGTTTCACCTGATGGGTGCACAGATGGCGGGGGCCGTGTTCAGGATCCCGGACAAGCTGGGCCTGTTTATCTACGACTACGACTTCTCCAGCAACAGCCTCGGCCAGTTCAATACCATGAGCGTGGCCGGACAGCTGGGCAGTTGGGTCGCGGTGGTATTGCTGTTCATGAGCGTGCCGCTCGACAACGCCGGCCGCGCCATGCTCGGCAGCGGTGCCCTGGGTGGTGCGGTGTTCGCAGGTGTGATTGAGCTGCCGCCACTGCTGCGGGCCCAGGCCAGCGGCAACCCGCTGGCAGAGCTATCGAAGATCAACGGCCGCGTTCTCGGCACCGCCGGCGTTGCCGGCGTGATGGCCGCGGCCGCCACCTGGTATCTTGTTTACCAATGACGGGTATCAAACTGCGCTGACGACAGCGCGGGGCCAATGCTTTAACATAGACCAAACCTGCCCCGTATAGGCCCCATGCAGCAACTGGCAAGCAACACCGAACTCACCCCGGCGCCCCCCGGTCATGAGATCCCCGACGGCGCCACCCTGGCCGCCATCGACCTCGGCTCCAACAGCTTTCACCTGATCGTCGCCCGCGTCGAGCATAGCGAGGTTCGCCCCATCGAGACGCTCGCCGAAAAAGTGCAGCTGGGAGCTGGACTGAAGAACGGATTTCTCGACAAGGCGGCGATCCGCCGGGGTATGGACTGCCTGGCCCGCTTCAAGCAGGTGCTGGACAGCGTGTCCCCCTACCGGACCCGTATTGTCGGCACCAATGCCCTGCGGCAGGCCCGCAATCGGCGCGACTTCACCAACGCGGCGGAAGCGCTGCTGGGCGTACCTGTCGACGTCATCTACGGCCGGGAAGAGGCGCGACTTGTCTACCTGGGCGTCGCACACACCCTGGCGGACGACGAGCATTCGCGCCTGGTCGTGGATATCGGCGGCGGCAGCACCGAGTTCATCGTCGGGCAGCGCTTCGAACCCCAGAGGCTCGAAAGCCTGCAGATGGGCTGCGTGTCCTATACCCGGCAGTTCTTCAAGAACGGCAAGATCACGGCCAAGCGCTACCAGCGCGCCTACGACGCTGCCCGCCTGGAGGTATCGCACATCCGGCACCGTTTCACGTCGTCGGCATGGGAGGACTGCGTGGGCTCGTCCGGCACCCTGCAGGCTATCGAGGCCATTCTGCTGGCGTTCGGCTGGAGCGAGAGTGGCATCACCCGCTCGGGACTGGCCTGCCTGGAGAAGGCCCTGCTGGCCTTCGACCACATCGACAGGATTGAGATCGAGGGACTGCCCGAAGCGCGGCGCAATGTCATCCTCTCCGGCGTCGCCATCACCGCGGGCATTTTTGACGAGCTGAGAATCGAGGTCATGCGCTCCAGCCGCGGTGCGCTGCGTGAAGGCGTGATCTACGACCTGCTGGGGCGGCTGTCACATGAAGACGTACGCGAGCGCACCATTAACGCGCTGCTGCAGCGCTATAGTGTCGACACCGAGATCGCGGACACGGTCGAACAACGCGCCCACACGCTGTACCAGGCGGTGCAGGAGCCCTGGGGCCTGGACGATGATGACTGCGATCTGCTGCTCTGGGCGGCGCGCACCCATGAGATCGGTATGGCGATCTCGCACAAGCACTACAACCGCCACGGTGCCTACCTGCTGCGCAATGCCGACCTGCCGGGATTCTCCCAGGACGAGCAGGAAACCCTGGCACTTCTGGTGTGGTGCCACCGCCGCAAACTGCCGCCACAGGAATTTGAGAGCTTCGCCGACAGCGACAGGCTGCACCTGCTGCGGCTGGTGGTGATTATCCGGCTAGCCTGCCTGCTGAAGTACGTGGAGCAGCTGGAATCACTGCCGAAATTCCGCATCACCGCGGGAGAGAAGGGTTTGAAGCTGCAGTTCCCGAAGGACTGGCTGAGCCAGCACCCGCTGACCAGCTTCGAGCTACGCGAGGAACGCCTGCAGCTGCGCAAGCTGGGTCTCCGGCTCAGCATTAGCTAGCCGGAGCGTCGGCGACAAGCGGGGGACCCGGTCCTCAACCCGACTCATATCAGTTGAGGACCTTGTAACCGCGGCCGCGCATGCAACGCTTCACCACCTGGGATTTCTCCTGGTCGCCCCGAATCCCCGATTTGGCGGCGCCCGCCACCGCGCCGACTCCCGCATACTCGCCGACGCTCTCGCCGAGAATCGCACCCGCGGCCGCACCGACGGCACCCCCGGCGGCGCCGCCCCTGGCCATGCCCTCTTCAATGCGAACCTGCTCTGCGTAGCCCTCGCAGTCCGCCAGGTCTTCGTGATAGCGCTCCATGTTCACCCCCTTGGTATCAACGATCGGCCCAGGCGCCGATGAGCAGGCCGTCAGCAGGCCCGACAGTGCTGCCAGGGCGACAGCAGCTCGGTTGATTCGCAAAATTCGCATGCTCCCTCCCAGGGATGGCCCAGTGTCTATACTGGGCTAAACGCGCGAGACGCGTTTTGGTTGACACTCCCGGGACACAAACTATGAGCGTACTGCGCACCCCCGACGATCAGTTCAGCGGCCTGCCCGACTACGATTTCGAACCCCACTACCATGAACTCCGGGATTCGGCCCTGGGGACCCTGCGTCTGCACTACCTCGATGAGGGGCCCGCCGACGGGCCGGTGGTGCTGTGCATGCATGGCGAGCCGAGCTGGTGCTACCTGTACCGGAAGATGATCCCGGTGTTCGCGGCAGCCGGCATGCGGGTGCTGGCGCCGGACCTGATCGGCTTCGGACGCTCCGACAAACCGACCGAACGCAGCGACTACAGCTACCAGTCCCACGTCGACTGGGTGACCGACTGGTTCCTGGCCATGGATGTCTCCGGCGTCACCTTCCTCGGCCAGGACTGGGGCGGGCTGATCGGGCTGCGGCTGCTGGCTGAGAACCCGGACCGGTTCGCCCGCTTCTCGCTGGCGAATACCGGGCTGCCGGTGGGCGATACACCGATCAACGACGCCTTTATGGCCTGGCGCCAGTTCAGCCAGGAGGACCCGGAGTTCGACATCGGCATGATCTGCAACGAACTGGGCAACGGCGGCCTGACGGAGGCGGAACTGGATGCCTTCCGGGCTCCCTTCCCGTCGGATGAGTACAAGGCCGGCGCCCGGCAGTTCCCCACGCTGGTGCCGATCAGCCCCGACGACCCCGCCCGCGAGGCGAATCTCGCCGCCTGGAAGGTCCTGGAGGCCTGGGAGAAACCGGCGCTGATGTGCTTCTCGGACGGCGACCCGATCCTGGGCGAGGGCTACAAGATCTTCCAGGAGCGGGTGCCCGGCACCCGGGGCCAGCCCCATGTGACCCTCAGCGGGGGACACTTCGTACAAAACAGCGACGGCCCACGCTGGGCCCAGACCGTGGTCGACTGGATTGCCGGAGGTGCCTAGTCGATAATCGTGGCGAGCTAGCCATCGCCGCATCCTGAGGAGAGAACAGATGCCGAACCGACCCACTACCATCGCGGACTGCATGCGCAAGAACCCGCTGACCATCAACCAGAACGCCAATATCGTGCAGGCGGTGGAGCTGATTGTGGAGTACAAGCTGACCGGGTTGACGGTGACGGACGATGCTGGCTGCGTGGTGGGCATTCTGTCGGAGATCGAGTGCCTGGAAGCCATCCTCAACACCATCTACAACGACGGTGACGCCGAGCACTTCCTGGTGAAGGAGGTCATGCAGCCCAATGTCATCAGCTGCGGCCCCGGCGACGGCATCGTGGAAGTGGCCCAGGACATGTTGAAGACGCGCCAGCGCCGCCGCCCGGTGATCACGGAAGGCCGCCTGGTGGGCCAGGTCAGCAGCAGTAACGTGCTGTGGGCCCTGATGGAGTATTCACGGCGCAAGGCCGTCGGCTGAGCCGGCCACACATCAGTCACTTCTTTCGTCCGATGAAACTGCTCGGCGCGGTTTGCGTGCTGCTGCTGGCGGCGTGCACGGAACAATCCCCGCCGCCCCCGGCCGACACGGCACCCGCCACCCCGCTGAGTCCGCTGCAGATCGCCGAGCACGCACGCCAGCAGGCGCGCGCGGACAATGTGCAGATCATCCGCGACGATTTCGGGGTCGCCCATGTCTACGGCAAGACCGATGCCGACGCGGTATTCGGCCTGCTCTACGCCCAGGCGGAGGACGACTTCCCGCGCATCGAGCGTAATTACACCTGGGCCATCGGGCGCCTCGCGGAAGTCGAGGGCGAGGCGGCGCTGTACAGCGACCTGCGGGCACGGCTGTACATGACCGATATCGAGGCCAGGCAGGCCTATGCCAGCGCGCCGGACTGGCTCAAGACCCTCTGCATCGCGTTCGCCGACGGCCTCAATTACTACCTGCGCACCCACCCGGAGGTGACCCCGAAACTGCTGACGCGCTTCGAGCCCTGGATGCCCATGTATTTCTTCGAGGGCTCCATCGGCGGGGACATCGAGCAGGTTCCGCTGGCGGGCATCGAGGCCTTTTACAGCCGCGACCTGGAGCAGATCGGCGCCGGCCTGCCGCCAGCTCAAGCACCCGCGGGCCGACCGACGCCTGGGCCGGCGGAACCGGCAGGTTCCAACGGCATCGCCATCGCTCCCAAACTGAGCGAAACGGGCAACGCCCTGCTGCTGATCAACCCACACACCTCCTTCTACTTTCGCGGCGAGTACCACATGGTCAGCGAAGAGGGGCTGAATGCCTACGGTGCCATCACCTGGGGGCAATTCTTCATCTACCAGGGGTTCAACGAGCACACCGGCTGGATGCACAACTCCACCTACGCGGATTTCATGGATGAGTACGCGGTGGAGGTGGCCAACAACAACGGGCAGCCGGTCTATCGACACGGTGACCGGGTCCGGCCCGTGAGCGCCTCGGAAGTGAGCCTGCGCTACCGCGACGGCAATGACATGAAGGAGAGAACTTTCCGCAAGTTCCGCTCCCACCATGGCCCGGTGACCCACAGTACCGACGGCCGCTGGGTGGCCACCAAAATCAACTGGGACCCGGTCAATGCCCTGCGCCAGTCCTGGCTGCGCACCAAACAGAGCGACCTGGACAGCTTCCTGGAGATGATGGACATTCGCACCAACTCCTCCAACAACACGGTGTTTGCGGACTCCAGCGGTAACATCGCCTATTTCCACGGCAACTTCATGCCCCGCCGCAACCCGCAGTTCGACTACTCCAAACCGCTGGACGGCAACAACCCGGCGACCGACTGGCAGGGCCTGCATACGGTCGAGGAGACCGTGCACCTGGTCAATCCCGATGGGGGCTGGCTGCAGAACTGCAACTCCACACCCTTTACCGCCGCCGGACCGGACAGCCCGAAACCGTCTGACTACCCGGCCTACATGGCGCCGGACCCGGAGAACTTCCGCGGGGTGCACGCCGCACGGCTGCTGGGGGATATCGCCCGCGGCGGCGATGACAAGCTGAACCTGGATGAGCTCATCGCGCTGGCCTACCACCCCGCCCTGCCCGCCTTCGATGTGCTGGTGCCGGACCTCGTCAGGGCCTGGGAGACGGCCGGTGAGGACTTCACGAGCCTGGGTGAGGTGATCGAGACGCTACAAGACTGGGACCGCACGGTGTCCGCGGACTCCGTGGCGATGAGCGTTGGCCACTTCTATGGACTGGCACTGCTCAAACAGAAACCCGAAGGCATGAGCCGCATGCAGTGGATCGAGGCCAGCGCCACGGCCCTGGATGCCGTTCAACGCCTGACCCTGCTGTCGGATACCGTTGCCCGGCTGGAAGCGGATTTTGGCCGCTGGCAAACCCCGTGGGGCGAGGTGAACCGGTTCCAGCGCCTCAGCGGCGACATCAATCTTGCGTTCGACGACGACCAACCGAGCCTGCCGGTGGGCATGGCTTCGGGCCGCTGGGGGGCGCTGGCCGCCTTCGGTGCGAGGGCCGCCGACAATACCCGGCGCCTCTACGGGTACCGTGGCAACAGCTTTGTGGCGGTGGTGGAATTTGGGGACCGGCTGCGGGCGAAGAGCCTGCTCGCCGGAGGCCAGAGCAGCGACCCGGCTTCTCCTCACTTCTTCGACCAGGCCGAGGCCTACGTCAATCGCGAGTTCAAGGACGTGGCTTTTTACCGCGAGGATGTGGAGGCGCGAGCCACCCGGCGCTACCGTCCCGGGGAGTAGTACATTTTTTGTACTGTAATCCCGTGACTCGCATCACAAAACAACCAGGTTTGTTAATTTTTCTCGCATTTTTGCGGGATTTGTCCCTATGGCGGTTGGGGCTTTTTGACTACATTCCTTCACATGAACCGCCACATTCAAAAGCTCATCGCATGTGCAGCGCTCGCCACCCTGGCGGGTTGCGCATCCACGCCGATGCCGCAGGCGTACCTGAACCACTTCAACAGCGCCAAAGAAGACCAGGCACACAGCAAGTGCATGGCCGACAACGCCATGTTCAATAATCGCCAGCTGATGGTCGCCCCCGGCGCCGTGGAAAACGCCTGGTCCTACTGCGTCAAGCAGTCGGACGTCTGGTACCCCGGTAAAGACGACGAGCCCAAGACGGTTTCCTGGGAAACCAAGTAAGCCCCCAACGCCCTCTTCTTTGACTACTCGCGATAGCGAGTGGTGGCACTCACGTAAGCCCGGTTGATGAACATCGTGGGATCGCCCATCTTCTCGTCCCAGGTCGCGGTGATGTTCGCCGCGAGAATTTCCTCGAGACTCTTGCCGTCGGCAATCATGGCGCTGAGCTCACCCTGCACTACTTCCAGCATGTAGACGTAGTTCTTGAAGTCCGTATAGGTCCCCAGCGGACCGTGGCCCGGAATCACCACCGTATCCGCGTCGATCTGCTCCAGCACGGATTGGCAGGTGTGCAGCACGCCGTCCAGGGTGCCGCCATTGCCGGCGTCGATGAACGGATAGCCCGACATATTGAAGATATCGCCCATGTGGACGGCATTGCGCCCGCGGAAGAACACCACGGTATCCCCGGTAGTGTGGGCCGGCCCGAAATGCATCAGGTCGACCCGCTCGCCGTTGATGTAGAACTGCATGTGGTCGTCGAAGGTGATATCCGGCAGGGCGTGCGGCGGGTAAGCCTCCTGCAGGCCGGCAATGCCCACCAGGTTGACCACATTGGCCCTCAGCATCATGCGCCGCGAGGTGCTGTGGGAGACGAGCCAGGTGTTGTCCTCCTTGCCCAGCACCATGTTTCCGTCAGCATGATCGAAGTGCCAGTGGGTGTTGATCACGAAGTCCACCTGCCGGTCGCCCTGCTTGCGCATCGCCTTTTTCAGCTTGGGGATCATCTCCGGTATCTGGTCGTCCACCAGCAGCACCCCGTCGTCACCGGAGGACACTGCGATATTGCCGCCCAGCCCGAACAGCACGTAGAAGCCCTTCTCGATTTCCTCGACCTTCACCTCCGCCTTGTCGGCGTCCCACTGGAAGGCTTTCTTGACCTCGTCCATGGGCAGCACCTCCGGCACCGGGGGCACATCGTGGGCGGCGGCGCCGGCCGCGATCAGCAGGGCTGCGGCAAAACCAGATTTCTGCACCATCATTTTCTCCACTCGGCAATGGCGGGTTCGAACACCGCCTGCTCCAGTTCGACGAAGGCCTCTTCGATATAGCGGGACAGGTCTTCCAGCCCCGGCATCTGGTCGGTGGCCACCAGCCCGAAATGCAGGGTGCCGGAGTAGCTGTACAGGGTGATGTTGAGCTGGTTGCCGGGCGGCAGGGTACTGATGGGCAGCGACTGCTCCAGCTTCGCACCCTTCAGGTACAGCGGCTTGCTGGGGCCCGGCACGTTGGACACCAGGGTGTCGGCGATCGCCGGCAGCAACCGGTCCAGCTTCACCAGCTGGATCAATTCGATCAGCACCGCCAGCACCGCGGTGTACTGGGCCACGGCGATGGACGGGACGCCGTCGATCTGGTTGCGCACGCTGCGCAGGGTGAAACCGATCTCGCGCAGCCGCGTGTACGGGTCGCTGGTACTGGGGGCCAGGTCCACCAGCACGATGCCGATCTTGTTACCGCTGACCTTGTCGTTCTCGTCGCGCAGGTTGACCGGCATCTGGATACTGAGGGGGCGCTCCAGTTCGATGTCGTTGTCGGCCAGGTAGCGGCGGAGGGCGCCGTCGATGCAGGTGAGCGCGATATGGTTCAGGGTGCAGCGGGTCATGGCCCGAATGCGCTTGATCCGGTCCATGGGCACGTGCGCTGTTGAAAACTGCCGGCCCGCGGTCACCTCGCCAGTCAGCGGGGTCTCCTCCCTGGCCTTGAACGGCAGCGCCACCGCGTTGCGGGTCAGGCCGACCTGCTCCAGCGCCAGCTGCGTGGTGAGCTTGGTGGTCCCAGTGAGGATCTTGCGCCAGTCCTGGATGCCCCGCAGGATGCGCCCGAACAGCGCCCGGCGGGAGCTGGCCTCTTCCCGGTCCCTGCGTTCTTCCTTGCGGTCCCAGATCGCCTTCAAGCCGCGAGCGCGGGCACTGGTGCTGAGCGCCTCGACGCCCCAGCGCGACATGGTGACGCCGTCGGCATAGGCGTGATGCATCTTGGAATAAATTGCGAAGCGACCGTCCGCGACCCGGTCGATGATATGGAACTCCCACATCGGCTTGGCCCGATCCATCAGCGGTTCATGCAGGCTGGAGGCGTAGGCATACAGGTCCCGCTCGCTGAGGGTGGATTCCGGGTTGTGATAAAACAGGTGGTCCTCGATGGCGAAATCTTCCGCCTCCCGCCAGCGGGGCCCGCCCAGAGCCTTGAAATCGATGACACGGTTGAAGGGCGGCACCGGCGTGTCGTGCCGGGCGAACTCCTCGGCAAGATTGTGCACCCACTTCGCGGAGGCGTTGGCGGGCTTCTTGAAGATCTGCAGCCCGGCGACGTGCTTGGGGCTCTGTTCGGACTCGGTCAGGAAAAATGCCAGGTCCAGCAGGGATAATCGGCTCATGGGTCATGCCAGCTTATATTTATGACACCCAGTGTAGCGTAATTCAGCGACAGGAAACGCGGTACCACACGTCGTGGCTGCCCGGCTCCAGCGGGTCTGCCCGCACCACCCGGAAGCAGCGATCGCCGTCGCGAACAAAATCCACCCAGGCACCGCCCTGGAATTCCACCGCGTTGCCACCCTCGGCGCCGGGCACGTAGCCGCTGCGCCGTTCGGCGTCTTGCAACAGGGTGAACAGCTCGGAATTCATCACCGTCGCACCGTTGTCAGTGATTGCTTCGGGCGCACCTGGCTCGGGTACGTTCGGCAAGACGTCTTGCAGGTCGAGAATCAGGCCCGGGCGCAACATCTTGGGGAGTGACTGTTCTGGCGTTTTGGTCTGTGGGGGGACCGGCTCGACTTCCGTGACCGGCGCGAGAGTTGTTGTGGCCGGTGCGGCTACTGGCTCGACGGTGGGCGGCGGATCGACGGCCGACGGCGTACGAAAACGCAGCTCAAGGGTCGAGAAGGAAGTAGCAGCAGGTGCGTCTCTGCCGCCCCACTCCAGATTCACATCCAGGTACAGCACCAGCAGGGCGTGCAGCAACAGGGACAGCAGCAACGCCCAGCCAACCGCGCGGTGCTGAAACCGTGGCGTGTCGTCCGCGAAGAAATGAGGGTCCGCCAGCACCGCGTCTGCATCCCTGCCCCTGAGTATGGGTGGACCCGACGCGGATCAGGGAGTTCCCGCGGACATAAAAAAGCCCCCGGTGGTGCACACCGGGGGCTGAGGTTCGAAGCTCTTACAGGGGAATCGTGAGTCTTCGAAAAGGAGCTCTAAAGCCTTGGACCTGGCGTTCTATAGCTCGGAAATCTTTTTGTTCAGCTGGAACTGGCGCGAGGTCACGTAGGACTCCATGTCCTGCACCCGCTGCAGCGCCGCATCCAGCCGCTCCTGGGCCCGCTTCAGCCGCACGCTGGGGCTGTCGCCGTAGCGAAACATCTTGCGGGGCCGGTAATCGTGTTGGTACTCGTCATATTCCATTTCGACCACCTCCTCGTATTCTTCAACCGGGTCGTCCCAGCGCTCGTAGTCCTCGGTGCGGCGACGGGGCGACAGCAGGCACCAGCCGGCGACGTAGGCCCAGAAGGCAAGCATGCCGGTGAACAGGAAGGCGATGATCGCCAGCAGCCGCACCACCCAGTGCTCGACGCCCCAGTGGTCCGCCAGCCCCGCGCAGACCCCGGCGATCTTGCCGTCACGGGTGTTGCGGTAGAGGCCCATGCCCCAGCCGTTCTTCTTGCGCCGGCTGTAGTCCTGGTGCTTGCGGCGGAAACCGCCATGGCGTGTGCGTTTGTACTTCCTTCTCATCTCAATGACTCCTGTCACGGTCCACGTCGTAGTGCTCTCGGCGTTCCTGTTGCTGGCGCCAGTCCGGGTAGTCCGAATCCAGCAGCGTTTCCAGGGTGTGGATGCGGTCGCCAAGCTTGTCGACCGTCTCCAGCATCTGCTCGACGACCTCGCGATCTTCCTTACCGAGGCTGCGCGAGGAGCGCTTCAGCGCCGAGTAGTGCATGCTGATCCAGATCGGCAGCACCACGACGATGAACAGGATCGTCGGCACAAACATGAAGTCGAAAAATTTCATTCAGTGATTCCCCCAACTATTTCTTTTGTCTGCTTCCGTGCGCCTTACTGTGCACTCGCGGCAGCGGGCTCTTCCGCCTTCTTGCCGGACATTTCCTGCTTGAGCCGATCCAGTTCCTCGTTGATCTTCTCGTCTTCCACGAGGGCGTCGATCTCGGTGGCGAGGTCAGTCACCTCGCGGCCCAGGTCCATGGCTTCGAGCTGGCTCTCCATGTTGTCCATGCGGCGCTCGAACTGGTCGAACTTGGAAAAGGCCTCGTCCAGCGCCTCGCGGTGCATCTGGCGCTTGACCTTGATGCGAGACTCCACGGTCTTGCTGCGCATGACCAGGGTCTTCTGCTTGGCGCGGGCATCGGTGAGCTTCTGCTGCAGCTGGCCGATTTCCTCGTTAAGCTGGTTGATGTGCTCGTCGGTCGCCGCCAGCTCCGCTTCCACGGTGGCGAGCTCTTCCTCGATCAGCTGCTTTTCCTGCAGGGCCGCGCGGGCCAGGTCTTCTCGACCCTTGCTGATAGCCAGCTTGGCCTTGGCTTCCCAGGCTTCGACATCGTCGGCTACCTGGTTGCGGCGTCGCTCGGCGGCCTTGCGCTCGGCCAGCACCCGGGCCGAGGAGCTGCGCACCTCGACCAGCGTGTCTTCCATTTCCTGGATGATCAGGCGAATCATCTTTTGGGGATCTTCCGCCTGGTCGAGGATGGAATTGATGTTGGAGTTGATGATGTCCGTCATGCGGGAAAAAATGCCCATGGTCTCGCTCCTGGTGTTTCTGAGTTAACTGTTGAACAGGATTCGGTGCTGGCGGTGCTTCGAGGGAGCCGGCCGGGGAACCCCGAACCAGAACAGCGCCTCGATGACGCCGGCGATCTGCAGGAAGGTGAGCGCTGCGGCGGCGATGCCCGCGAAAACGCCCACGAAAGCACAGACCACCGCCAGTGCGATGTAAATCAGTACCCGTTCCTCGATGCTCGTCATGTTCCTGTCCTTGTGTGTCATGTGGCTGGCGGCTTCGGTCATTGTCACCGCCTTTCATTCGGTTCGGGTTTTATATATCAATAAGCGTGCCAACTTTTTAACTTACTGTTTTATAACGTTTTTATGATTAAAGCAGTTTCTAGCTTTCATGTTAATTGGCGTAAATAACCAAATATTTGGTGCTTTTTACCATTTGGTTGGGTAGATTACGCCTATGCGAGACCAGGAACGAATCATCGGCGACTCGGTCAGCCTGACCGAGGCGCTGGAACAGATCTCACGGCTGGCGCCGATCCAGCGACCGGTGCTGGTGCTGGGGGAACGCGGCACGGGCAAGGAACTGGCCGCCGGCCGCCTGCACTACCTGTCGCCGCGCTGGGATGGCCCCTTCCTCAAGCTGAACTGCGCGGCGGTAGCGGAATCCCTGCTGGAGTCCGAGCTGTTCGGCCACGAGCCCGGGGCCTTCACCGGCGCCACCCGCACCCACCGGGGCCGCTTCGAGCGCGCCGACGGCGGCACCCTCTTCCTCGATGAACTGGGCAATATGTCCCTGCGTCTGCAGGAGAAGCTGCTGCGCACCATCGAGTACGGGGAATTCGAGCGCCTGGGCGGCCAGACCACCATCGAGGTGGACGTGAGGGTGGTGGCCGCCACCAATGCCAACCTCAAGGTGATGGCCGAGGCCGGGGAATTCCGGGAAGACCTGCTGGACCGGCTCAGTTTTGACGTGGTGCACCTGCCGCCCCTGCGCCACCGCCTGAGCGACGTGCCGGAACTGGCCCATCACTTCGCCGTGCAGATGTGCTCGGAGCTGGACTGGGAGTACTTCCCGGGCTTCACCGACACCGCCGCCAGACAGCTGCTGCAGTACCACTGGCCCGGCAATGTGAGGGAACTGAAGAATGTGGTGGAGCGTTCGGTGGCGCGCTGGGGGAACCCCGCCAAGCCCGTCGGTGAGGTCACTATTGACCCGTTTGTATCGCCCTTCGACGACTGGCCCGCATCGGCGCCTGCCGCATCCACGAAGCCCGCACAGGCGCCCCACCCCGCCCCGGCGCTGCCCGTGCGATTTGCTCGCGCCGTAGCGGACTATGAGAAACAGATTCTGCGGGAAGCCATGGATGCCAACGACCAGCACCAGGGCAAGACCGCCGAGGCCCTGGGACTCAGCTACGACCAGCTCCGCGGACTGCTCAGAAAGCACCGTATCGGGAAGCGCCGAAAAGCCGCCGCTGCGTGATAAGATTTCGCGCCTATGGCGCCGCAGCTTTCCAGTGAACAAACCGAATGCCTGACCGAGACCCTGACTGCCCTGGGCAGTGAGGCCTTCGGCTCGCGCCTGCTGGCCTTTCTGCGCGCAGCGGTGAACTTCGACAGCGCCGTGATCATGGCCTACCCCGAGGATGCCAAGCTGGAGGTGCTCACGGAGGAACTGTCAGACAGTGACCGCGTCCTGTTCGACGGCCCCTACCGCAACGGACTGTACCTGCTGAGCCCGCTGTACCTGGAATCCCGCGCCGGGCACCGTGGCTTCTACCATATCAGTGAGATCGCGCCGGAGGGATTCACGGAGAGCGAGTTCTATGAACTCTATTACTCCACCAACGGCGCCATCGACCAGGTGGCCTTCCTGTGTGAATCCTCCCAGGGCACACCGATCGTTATCTCGCTGGAACGCACCGAGGGGATGCCCGCCTTCAGCCAGGGCGATCGAATGGCACTGGCGGACCTCACCGAGCTGGTGCAGGCCCTGCTGACACAGCAGCGCTGGCCCGAGGGGCGGGTGGACAAGAACCTGCCGCCCCAGGACATGCACGCCCACCTGCAGCACGTGCTGGAGGTATTCGGCTCCAGCACGCTGACCCCACGGGAGCGTGACGTGGTGCGCCTGATCCTGAAAGGCTACCCGTCGAAGTCGGTAGCGCGGGAGCTGGACATCAGCACCCAGACCGAGCAGGTGCACCGCAAGAACATCTACCACAAACTCGGGATTTCCTCCCATTCGGAGTTGTTTACCCTGTTTTTTGACGCCATTGCCCAGCCGGTGGCAGACAGCGACCCGCTGCTGACACTGCGCGCCTGATCCCGGAGGTATCTGACATGAGCTTGAACCTGAGCGACCCCACCCTGCTGAAACACCAGGCCTACATCAACGGCCAGTGGGTCGACGCCGACGACGGCGCCACCGTGGCGGTGGACAACCCCGCCACCGGCGAAACCATCGTCGAGGTGGCCAAGGTCGGCGCCGACGAGACCCGCCGCGCCATCGAGGCAGCGGACGCAGCCATGCAGGACTGGAAGGCCCTGCCCGCGAAGACCCGCGCCCAGCTGCTGCGCAAGTGGTACGACCTCATGATGGAGCACCAGGAAGACCTGGCCATTATCATGACCGCGGAACAGGGCAAGCCGCTGGCGGAATCCCGCGGTGAAGTGGCCTACGGCGCCGCCTTCATGGAATGGTTTGGCGAGGAAGCCAAGCGCGTGGACGGCGACGTGATTCCCGGCCCCTCCCCCGACAAGCGCATTGTCACCATCAAGCAGCCGGTGGGTGTGGTCGCCGCCATTACCCCCTGGAACTTCCCCAACGCGATGATCGCCCGCAAGGCCGCCCCGGCCCTGGCGGCGGGTTGTTCCATCATCA
This sequence comes from Halieaceae bacterium, assembly GCA_965601975.1. GTDB lineage: Bacteria > Pseudomonadota > Gammaproteobacteria > Pseudomonadales > Halieaceae > JANQIO01. The sequence continues at coordinate 2,034,610 of OZ271856.1, read as the reverse complement.
TCAAGCCCGCGACGGCAACGCCGCTGTCGGCGTTCGCCATGGCGGAACTGGCGGAGCGCGCCGGCATTCCCGCCGGTGTGATCAACGTGGTGTGCGGCTCCTCCGGCGCGATTGGCGGCGAGCTGACCGGCAACCCCGTCGTGCGCAAGCTGACGTTCACAGGCTCCACACCGGTGGGCAAGATGTTGATCGAGCAGTGCGCGGCCACGGTGAAGAAAGTGTCCATGGAGCTGGGCGGTAATGCGCCGTTCATCGTGTTCGACGACGCGGACATCGACGAAGCCGTGGAAGGCGCAATGGCATCGAAGTACCGCAACTCCGGCCAGACCTGCGTGTGTGCCAACCGCATCTTCGTGCAGGACGGCGTCTACGACGAGTTCGTGGAGAAGTTCGTGAAGGCCACCCAGGCCCTGGTCGTGGGCAACGGCATGGACGACGGCGTGACCGCCGGTCCGCTGGTGGACACCAATGCCGTGAACGACGTGGACCAGCTGGTGCAGACTTCCATCGGCCAGGGCGCGACTGTTGCACTTGGCGGCGGCCCCCACGAACTGGGCGGCTGCTACTACCAGCCCACCATCCTTACCGGCGTCACCAGCGAGATGGCCGTGTTCCGTAACGAGATCTTCGGCCCCGTCTCACCGGTGATCCGCTTCTCCACCGAAGAAGAACTGATCGACATGGCCAACGACACCGAGTTCGGCCTGGCCAGCTACTTCTACGCGAGAGACATCGGCCGCATCTGGCGCGTCGCCGAAGCACTCGACTACGGCATCGTCGGCATCAACGCCGGCATCATCTCCAATGAGATGGCGCCTTTCGGCGGCGTGAAGGAATCCGGCATGGGCCGCGAGGGCTCCAAGTACGGCATGGATGACTACCTGGAGATCAAATACATGCTGATGGGTGGAATCTAGGTTTCACCCATTCCGCTCAACCTGTTCCGGTTGAGCTTCCCCGGGGCCACTCTGCCCCTATACTCGAACTCAATCCACTCATGGGCAGGGACGCACCGTGGGATTGTTTCGCTCCGAAGTTATCGAGGCCCAGCGTGAGCGGCTGCACGGGCAGGTTGTGCTGCTACCCCGCTGGCCGCATACGCTGGTTTGCCTGTTTCTCTTGTTGTGGGTGTCCGCAGCGCTTATTTTCCTGACCCAGGCGTCCTACTCACGAAAAGCCTCGGTACGAGGATGGCTTGAGCCGGTCGATGGGCTGGTGCAGGTGTACGCACAATCCGAAGGCCGCCTGGCAAAACTGCTGGTCGAACCCGGCGATCATGTCGTCGCGGAACAGCCGCTGGCCGTGATCAACGGCGACCGCGTGCTGGAAGACGGTGCGCAAGTCGAATCCATTTTGCTGCAGGAATACGAGCAACAGAAAGCAGTGCTCGAAGGGCAATTGGCGCGAGAGTCACACTTGACGGCACTACGTCGCGACGAACTGCTCACCGCGATCGATGCAGTCGAGGCTGCCGCGGCGGCCATTACCCGCCAACGACAAACCCTCGTTGAAAGAAAGGCGCTGGGCGATCGGCGGCTGGAGCGCCACCAACAGCTGGCAGCGCAAGGGCACCTGACACAGGCTGAGCTGGACGCGCTGCGGGAACAGGCCCTGCAACTCGCAGGCGACCAACAGTCACTGGAAACCGAGCAGCTTCGCCAGGAGGCACAGCTCTCCACGTTAAGGGCTGAACTGTCACGGCTTCCGCAGGAATCCGGCAATGCCGTCGACCGACTGAAGCTGTCGCTCAGCGATCTCTCCCAGGAAATCGCCAGGCTCCGAGGCAGCCGTGCCCATGTGGTGCAGGCGTCGGTGGCAGGCACCGTCAGTCGCATCGCGCTGCAACCGGGTCAACGGGCGATGAGCCAGGAAGCCCTTGTCACGCTGCTGCCGGAGGGCTCACCCCTGGTGGCGCAATTGCTCGTCCCGGTTCGCGCTTCGGGTTTTCTTTCACCGGGCCAAAAGCTGCTGATTCGCTACGACGCGTTCCCCTACCAGAAGTACGGACTGCAGGAAGGCGTACTGACCAGCGTTTCAGATAGCGCAGTGCTACCGCGAGAGCTGGCGCGATTTCCAATCTCAGCTGGGGAAGCCGTGTTTCGGGCTGCTGCCAGACCAGAGCAAACGTCACTGCTTGCCCGGGGTGAGAAACACAAGCTGAAGGCCGGCATGACCTTCAGTGCCGACATCGTGCTTGAGCACCGCTCATTGCTGGAGTGGCTATTGGAACCGCTGCTGAGCCTCCGCGGGAGGCTCAGGTGACGGTCAGCACATCGGCGGAAAGCGCTTCACTGGAGTTCAACTGGATCAGGCGCCTGCCTATCATCCGACAGGCGGAGGCGGCGGAGTGCGGTCTTGCCTGCCTGGCGATGATTGCCCGTTACCGTGGAGTCGACACGGATCTCATTACTCTGCGGCGAAATCACCGCGGCTCGGGACGCGGACATACGCTGAAGGACCTGATAGACATCGCCACGCAAATCAACCTGTCCGCGCGGCCCGTGCGTGTGCCGTTGGAAGCCATACCGCAGCTGCAGTGCCCGTGCATATTGCACTGGGACATGAATCACTTTGTGGTTCTGAAATCAGTCGGTCGGCGACATGCAGTGATACACAACCCGGCGCGCGGTGTAGAAAAGCTGGATGCCGCGGAATTTTCCAAGCACTTCACAGGCGTAGCTCTGGAACTGCTTCCCACCGGCACGCTGAAAAAGCAAGCCAGAGCTCAACGGCTGCGACTCGCAGACCTTTGGAGCAGCATCGTCGGACTCAAGCGCTCACTCGCCCATATCCTGTTTCTATCTCTCCTGTTGCAGCTGTTCGCTGTCGCCGCCCCCTTCTACATGCAAACCATTGTCGACGATGTCGCTCTGCGGGGTGACCCGGGGCTGCTCGCAATCCTCGCCATGGGCTTTGCACTGCTGCTGACGATCGAAGCGGGCACCGGTGCCCTGCGCTCTGCGCTTCTGTTGCAGCTGTCCACACGACTGCACCTTCAGCTTGCCGCCAACCTGTGCCGACACCTGTTGCATCTGCCGATCATGTGGTTTCAGCGGCGCCACCTCGGCGACATTCTGTCGCGTTTTTCCTCGATTGACGCGGTACGCGAAATCCTGAGCAGCGGCCTGATCAGCGCTGTGGTCGACGGCCTCATGGCGGTGATCATGCTTGGGATCATGACCCTGTACAACGTAAAACTCACGCTGCTGGTCGTTGCGGTGCTGCTCGTCTACATCGCGTTGAGGCTCATGCTCTTTAACCCACTCCGCCGCCTCTCGGAAGAGAGCATTGCGAAGCATGCGCTGTGCGACACCAACCTGTTGGAGTCGGCTCGCAGCATGCAGACTATCAAACTGTTCCAGCGCGAATCTGAGCGCGAAGGCCTGTGGCAGAACCGGCTCGCGGATGCGATCAACGCGGATATCCGCGTGGCCCAGATGGGCATCGGCTTTGACGCCGCCAATACCCTGCTCTTCGGAATCGAGAATATCCTGGTGATCTACTTTGCAGCGCTCGCTGTGATGGACAACGACATGACGATCGGAATGCTATTTGCCTTTATCAGCTACAAGCAACGCTTCTCCAGCTCCGTCAGCGGTCTGGTGGACCAGGTGATCGAGCTCATGATGCTAGGCCTACACCTCGAGCGACTGGGGGATATCGCCCTGACCGAACCCGAGCCACAGCAGCGTACCTCTCAAGTTCCCGACAAGTCTCGTCGGCGTACATCACTTCAAACCCATGCTCTCGGCTTTCGATATGGGGATTCTGAACCGTGGATCTTCGAGGATATTTCAATCGAGATACCAGCTGGCAGCTGCGTGGCCATTACAGGACCGAGCGGTGTCGGCAAGAGCACGCTGCTCGGATGTCTGATGGGCCTGACCCAACCGACCACGGGCGAAATCCTGGTCAATGGACGACCCCTGCAGCATTGCTACGAATACCGCAAAAATATTGCCGCAGTGACACAAAGCGACCAGCTGCTGAGCGGATCGATTCTCGAAAACATTGCCTGCTTCGACCAGCGACTACACTTCGAAAAGGCAATGTACTGCGCGAAGAAGGCCTGTATTCACGACGACATCATGGAGATGCCCATGCAGTACAACACACTGGTCGGTGACATGGGTTCGACACTCAGCGGCGGTCAGGCACAGCGCATCATGCTGGCAAGGGCGCTCTACAGAGTACCGTCCGTTCTGTTTCTAGACGAGGCGACGAGCCACTTGGACGTAGATACTGAGCGCAGAATCAACGGTCACATTGCGGTGATGAAAATGACTCGCGTCATTGTCGCCCACCGCCCTGAAACCATCGCGCTGGCGAATCGCGTAATAGAGCTTTCCGGCTGAGGAACAAGATCATGTTTGGAAGGAACCCTATCAGCGACTGGTTTTTCGATCTTCCCGAGGGACTTTCCAAGCAGGAGAAAACCGAACTGCTTGAGCGCGCTCGTTATGAAACGTTTACGCAGACCAATGTCGTATGCAGGGTAACGCTCTTTGACTGGATAGCGGTGATTTTCATATTTCTGTGCGCTTCAGGATTATCCTGGTTGCTGCTTGAGTTCACGCCACTGGGTGAGTCCGGTCTACTGGCCCGGTCACTGACACCGGCCCTGATAATCGCAATGGCGATTGCCGCTTCCCAACTCGCCGTTCAACATAATCGCGCCCGCGTCATGAATCCCAAGATCAGGGAGATAGCCAGGGAGAGAAAGCGATCTGACAAGGAAGGCAATTGAGGGCTGTGCCTTTCATTGGACAGGGAGGCCGGCGACCAGTTTCACGCAATGGTGCGTGATTAACGCTCATAAAGTTGAGCAATATGGAGAGAAAGAAATGAATACATGGAAAGTAGAGTCGAAGAAAATGAACGGAGAGTTGCGGGAACTCAGCACGGATGAGCTATGTGTAGTGGCGGGCGGCGGAGCACCCGCTCTCGCATTTCTAGGCGTAGGCATAGCTCTCGGCGCGGGCGAAGGCGCGGCGTCTGCTCACGCAAATGGCAAGAGTGTGACTGGCGGGGCCTTGATAGGTGCTGTCACAGGTATTATCGGAGGGGCCGCAGGGGCTGTTTGGAAAGCATCGAGAACGGCAGGCATAGTGCTCGCCGGGGTAGCCAGTTCGTTCAGAGCTGCAAGCTCCTACGCTGGTAACAGAATCACAGTCTTTCAGCGCTAGATAGAGAGGCATAGGCGGTCCACGTGGCCGCCTATCGACATCAACCATGGACAATGCAGATATAGCTACAGCACTCATGTGTCTTACGCTGGCGTTCTATTCGACCGGCATTCTCCCTAGCCTGCTTAAAAACAATCCTGGCCCCAAGTTTCTTCTAGCACAGCTACTGGCATTCTTCGGATTTCAATTCGGAATTGCGATCGGGTTCTATGGCGAGGTAGCCAAGTCACTCTGGCTCGCAGGCTTAGCTGCAGTACTTGCAACGATTGGTGGAATCGTCATGCGGCAAGCTGAAATACGATCACGCAAGCGCTCCTAGCCCCCAGACGCCAACAATTTGCGGTACTGCTTCACACTTTTTTGACCCATCTGGGTCATTTACGGAACTAGTTCTCACTTCGGGTGTGGAAAGGCTGACGTCTGAAATCTAGCGAGTAATATCAAACTCAAGATTCAAAGAACAAGGCGGTAACGAGAGTGAACTACATGCCCTTTGGTCAAGCACATGTCCCTGGATTGCGAGTTTGTATGGCGGCATTTGCTGCAGTCGCGTTTCTCCTCGGTGTTGTTATGTCTTTCGAAGGAAATGCGAGCATCGCACTCACCAACTTCTGTGGCGCCCTGTTCTTCATCTTTGCCTACCACAACCCGGCCATCCTACTGGTTACAGACGGAATCCAACGGGATGTAAAGCCGGCCGATGTGGCCCAGAAGAAGTTCCTCTGGACTTCTCTGGCTGTAGGCCTCCTGGCGATTGGCTGGGAATTTGTAGTCTAAAACTGCCCCTGGGGTAATTGAGCGAACGACCCGGCTCGTCCTGCGAGCCGGGATTTTTTTTGCCTAACGAAACAGCCTCAGCGTCACCCCGTAGGTCGCCTCCGGCGCCACGATCCCGGCGAAGCCACCGATGGTGGGAATATCGATCCCCACCACGTAGTACTCCTCGTCCGCCATGTTGCGGCCCCACAGGATGGCCTCCCAGTCGCGATTGTTATTGGTCAGGCTCAGCCGAGCGTTGACCAGGTGCACGCTGTCGTTCTTCAGGTTCGGGTCCAGGTCCTGGTCCAGGTAGAACTCGTCGATGTAGTTGTGCTCCACGCGGAACATGCCCGTCAGGTTGGCACCCAGGCCGCGCTCGTACTGCAGGAAGGAACTCACCGTCCACTCGGGCGCGTTGTCCAGTTCCTCCCCCGCCAGGTCCTGGATACAGGCGCTGTTGGCGCCGGGCGAGCCGCCCTGGGCGCCGTCGACGATGTAGTACTGAACGAACTGCTGCTCCACCGTGCACTGGCCCAGGTCGAATTCGTCATACTCCGCCTTGTTGTAGCCCACGGCCGTGCCGATGGTCAGGCCGGCAGCGGGCAGCGCCACGATCTCCAGTTCCAGGCCATAGCTCTCCAGGGTACCGGCGTTGGTCACCCGCAGGCTCGAGCCGTCAAAGGTCTGGGCCTGGAAGTCGTCGTACTCCACGTAGAACAGGGTGCCGTTGGCCTGCAGGCGGCGGTCCAGCCAGGAACTCTTCCAGCCCAGCTCGAAGTTGGTGGCCTGCTCTTCATCGAATTCACCGTTCAGCCCCGACAGCTCCCGGCGCTGGTTGTAGCCGCCGGACTTGAAGCCGCGGCTGATGGACCCGTAGTACATCAGGTCGGGGGTCGCGAAGTAGCGCACGTTCACCATCGGCGACCAGTCGTCGTCGGTACGGTCCTCGTCATAGAAGATGTCGGGGCCCACCACCGGCGGCACGTCCAGCAGCGACGTCGGCTCCGTGGTCTGCGAGCCCTCTCTCTCCTTCTTCTCGTTGGTATAGCGCAGTCCTAACGTAGCACTCAGGTCGTCGCTGATATTCCAGGTCACCTGGCCAAAGGCCGCCAGGCTGGTGGTGGTGTACTCGTTGTCGTCGATGTTCAGCGAGCCGTCGGGGAAGAAGAAACTCAGCCCGATATTGCCGAGCAGCGGTGGTTGCATCTCGAATGTGCCCACGGAGTCAAACTCCGAGTAATACGCATACAGGCCGCCCTGGTAATCGAAAGTCTCACCGCCCTCGGAGGTAATGCGCAGCTCCGAGGAGTACTGGTCCAGTTCCACATCGGTGCTGCCGATCACCGCGTTGTAGGCCGTGAAATCGCCGTCGTAGGCCGAGTCCGACTCGTAGTGCCGCCAGGCATTCAGGAACGTGATCGTGCTGCCGCTGGCCAGGTCGCGGTTCCACTCCAGCGCCACGCCGCCGAAGTCCACCTCGTTGGAGACCGGGCTGTCGAACCAGTAGTCATCGCCAAACGGGTCCGCCTGGGGCGGCGGGAAGCCCTCGGTATCGGTCATGGTGGTGTACTGCAGGATCGGCCGGCCGCGGTCGTTCAGGCCCAGCTCGTCCTGCCATTGCTGGGAGGGGTTGTCGGTAATGGGCGTGTTCAGCGGCGACAGGCCGTCGTAGGAGGACACTGCCATGGCGCAGCAGTCCGTGTCCTCGCTGGTGTAGTCCAGGGTCAGCAGGAATTCGCTCTCGCCGGTTTCAAGCCGAAAACGGGAGCGCGCTCCCCACTTGCTGGCGTCGTTGGTCTCTGAGCCGTCCCAGTCATTGTCGAACAGGTGCTCGCCGTCGATAAAGAACCCCGAGGCGCGCATGGCCAGGCCCTCCCGGCCCAGCGGCAGGTTGACCATGCCGCGCACCTCAGCGCGCTCGTTACTGTCGTACAGCGCTTCCAGCATCGACTCGAACTCGTCCGAGGGCGCCTTGGTCACGACGCTAATGGCCCCCGCCGCCGTATTCTTGCCGTACAGGGTGCCCTGGGGGCCGCGCAGCACTTCGACCCGCTCCACGTCCACCAGGTCGCTGATGGTCATGCCGGCGCGCCCCTGGTAAACCCCGTCAATAAACACGCCCACGCTGGGATCGATGCCGGAATTGGTACCCACCGAGCCAATACCCCGAATGCGGATCGAGGTGGACCGCGAGTCGGTGGTCGCGGTGAATTTCAGGTTGGGTGTGTAGACATCCAGGCTGGCGAGATCGTTGACCCCGGCATTGCGGATGAAGTCTGTGGTGAACGCCGAAACAGAGATGGCGGTTTCCTGCAGGCTCTCGACGCGGCGGCTGGCGGTAACCAGTACCTCCTCCAGCGCCACGGCCTCCGACTGCGCGTGGACCGGGCCGGCGCCGGCCACCGCCAGCACCGCGCCACCGAGTGTCGTACCCAGTGCCTTGCCTTTCATGTTGTACCCCCGTTGTCTTTCTTATCTTTATGGTCGAACGGAGCGGAGCCGGGTCTACCTGGGGGGCAGGCCCTTGCGCTCTCGTTCTTTATTCATGCGAACCTTGTCGCTTTCCAGGCGCTCGCCCAGTTCAGATTCGTCCACCTGCCCCGCCATGTGCCGCTCGGCCAGCCCGGCGTTGTACATGATGCGTTTGACCGGCGTCACCGCCAGCACCGTGCGCAGGGGTGAGTCCAGGAAGTCGGAGAACCAGTCCACGCCTTCCGGGCTGTCCGGGTTCAGCTTCTTTGCCAGTGCCCGGTAGAACCAGGCCTTGGTTTCCTCGTCGTCAAAGAATTCCCCGTGGCCCTTGAAGGTGACAGCGCCCTTGGCCATATCGTCGGACTCGCCCTGGGGATAGCCCTTGCTGCTCACATTGACCGAGACCCGGTTGTCCCGGCGGATTGCCGCAGCCCGGTGCCGCTGGCTGGTGAACGTCAGCCAGATCTTGCCGTCGTGCCACAGAAAGGCGTGGGTCACCCCCACCGGCCAGCCGTCCTTGGTCGCCCACATCAGGACGCACTCGACGGAGTTGTCCATCAGTTCATCGATCTCCTCGTCGGAAAACGGGTAGATCGAGACAATTTCGTGGTCAGTGGTTTGTGCCATGGGTACACCTCACGCGGTTTTTAAAATTATCAGATTGCAGTATGGGCGATGTTGGCAGGTGTAAACAGTCGGCCGTCGCGCCTGTCGTAGACTCGGTCGCTGTAAGGGAATGTGCGCCATGTCATGTTTACAATATAAACATATTGCGCCCAATAGCGTAGACTGTCCCCCCGACACCCGGGCGGAGACGGTTATGGCCCAGGCGAAATCAGCCTATCACCACGGCAACCTCAGGGAGGCGCTGATTGATGCGGCGCTGGATATCATCGCTGAAGACGGCCCGCGCGCCATCACCATTCGCGAGGTGGCCAGGCGTGTCGGCGTGTCGCACGCGGCGCCCTACCGCCACTTCACGGACCGCGACGACCTGGTGCTGGCGGTGGTGGAACGGGGCTTCGAGCTGCTGGATGACACCATGGCCCGGGCCCGCGAGGAGGCCGGCGAAGACCTGCTCAGCAATTTCGCCGCCAGCGGCGAGGCTTACTTCGACTTCGCCCTGAGCCAGCCCACCTATTACCGCATCATGTTCTCAGGCGACCTGCTGAGCAGCACGGATCCCGAGTCGCTGCGCTACACCAGTACCTCGTTTTTCCGCCAGATCATCGCCGATATTGAGAGCCTGCAGGCGCTCGGCATCGTCCGCGAGGGCGACCCGACGCTGCTGGGCATACACATTATTTCCACGGTGCACGGCTACATCAGCCTGGTTAATGAAAATCGCATCGCACATCTCATCGAAAACAAGCACACACCGCAGGCAGTACGAGACTTTGTCATGGAGGCAGTCTTTATCGGTGTCGGTGCCAACCTCAACACGGGGGAATCCTCATGAACGCAAAACAAGAACTCGACGCCCGCGGCCAGCGGTTTTTGCAGGGCGCCTACGCACCGATAGACACCGAATACGTCATCGACGAGGTAAGCATTGAGGGCGAGGTGCCGAAGGATCTGGCCGGCTCGTTCTACCGGATAGGCCCCAACCAGCAGTTCTCACCCCTGGGTGACTACCACCTGTTCGCCGGCGACGGCATGGCCCATGCGTTCCACATTGCCGACGGCAAGGTGTCCTACCGCAACCGCTTCATGGAGACCGCCAAGTACAAGCTGGAGCGCGAGCACAACAAGGCCATGATCGACCCGCTCAACCCGTTCAACTCTGCCGAGGGTTATACGGAGTTCGTGTTCAACGACAAGGACGGCCTCGCCAACACCGCCTGCCTGTGGCACGCGGGCAAATTTTTCGTCATGGAGGAAGGCCACCCGCCCTTCGAGATCGACCCCGTCACGCTGGAGTCCATCGGCAGCTTCAACTATGGCGGCAGACTGGAAACGGCCATGACCGCGCACCCGAAGATCGACCCGGTCACCGGTGAGCTGCTGTTCTTTGCCTACATGGCCTCAGGGCCCTTCGAGCCCGACGTCGTCCTGCACAAAGTGAGCCCCGACGGCGTGCTCACAGAGTCCCACAAGCTGGTCACACCCTACCCGGCCATGGTCCACGACTTCGCGGTGACTGAGAATTACATCCTGTTCCCGATCTTCCCCCTGGCGGGCACGCTGGAGCGCGCCATTCAGGGCGAGATGCCCTTTGCCTGGGAGCCGGAGCGCGGCGCGTCCGTGGCCATTCTTCCCCGTCACGGCACCTCGGCCGACGCCGTAACCTGGGTCGAGTGCGACCCGTTCTTCGTGTTCCACTTCATGAACGCGTTTGACCACAACGGCGTCATCACCGTCGATGCCTGCCAGTTCCCGACCCCACCGCTCTTTCCGACCGCCGACGGGAAAATGCTGCCGGACTCCGACCCGGCCCTGCACCGGTGGACCATCGACCTCAAGAAGGAAGGTGCCCGGGTGGAATCGGTTCGTATCGACGACTACCTGTCGGAATTCCCGGTGATCGACCCGCGCCGGGGCATGCGGGATTACCGCTATGGCTTCTACACATCGCCGGACAGCGACGAGGGCGAGATGTACAACGTGGTATCCCGCTACGATCACAAGACCCAAAGCGTCGACCGCTACAGCTGCGGCGATCGCGCATCCAACTTCACTTCTGAAGCGATCTTCGTGCCGCGTTCGGACGAAGCCGAGGAAGGCGACGGCTACCTGCTGTCGGTGGTGACGGACCTGAACGAGGGCGAGAGCAGCCTGCAGATCCTGGATGCGAGCAATGTCTCCGACGGGCCGGTGGCCAAGGCGCGGCTGGGCCACCGGGTGCCGGTGGGCTTCCATGGAGGATGGCGTCCGGCCGGCTAACGCCTGGCCGCTGACAGGGATGTTCTAGGACGCCAGGGTTTTCCTCACCGCCGCGTGCCAGCTGGCAATGCGGCGCTTACGCGCGGCGGGTGTCATCTTGACCGAGAAGTCGCGGTCCACCTTCCAGATATCCCGGATGTCCTGCTTGCTGCTCCATAGCCCCACACCCAGGCCGGCGAGGTAGCTGGCGCCGGCCACCGTGGTTTCTACCATCTTCGGCCGGATCAGCTTGCGGCCCAGCAGGTTGGCCTGGACCTGCATCAACAGGTCGTTTGCCGCGGCGCCGCCGTCCACCCGCAGGGGTTTCATGCGCTTGCCCAGGTCCTTTTCCATGGCCACCAGGATGTCGACATTCTGCAGGGCCATGGCATCCAGCGTCGCCCGGGCAATATGGCCCCGGTGAGCGCCGCGGGTCAGGCCGGTGATGGTGCCGCGGGCCTCAGGTTCCCACCAGGGGGCGCCCAGCCCGGTCAGGGCAGGCACGAATTCCACCCCGCCATGATCCTCGACGCTACGGGCCAGCGCCTCCACCTCCGGTGCCGACTGGATGAATCGCATTTCGTCCCGCAGCCACTGCACCGCCGCGCCACAGATGAAGGCGCCGCCTTCCAGCGCATAGGTCGGCTTTTCCCCCGACAGCTGCCAGGCCATGGTCGACAGCAGCCCCGCCTTCGAGCGCACCGGCTTGTCGCCGGTATTCATCAGGATGAAAGACCCGGTGCCAAAGGTGCACTTGGCGTCCCCCGTGCCGAAACAGGCCTGGCCGAACAGCGCCGCCTGCTGGTCGCCGGCCACGCCGGCGATGGGAATCCCGTCCGGCAGGCCCGGTACCCCGAGCGTGTGCCCCATCACCCCGCTGCTGGGGACAATGTCGGGCAGGATATCCTGCGGCACGCCAAAGAGTTCCAGCATCTGCTTGTCCCAGCGGGTCGACTTCAGGTTCATCAGCGAGGTGCGCGAGGCATTGGTGACGTCGGTGACGTGTGACTCGCCCTGGGTCAGGCGCCAGATCAGGTAGGAATCGATGGTGCCGCCCAGCACCTGGCCCTTGATCAGCAGGGACTTGGCGCGGGGCGCATTGTTCAGCAGCCAGTTGAACTTGGAGGCGGAAAAATACGGGTCGAGGACCAGGCCGGTCCGGCGCTTCACCTCCGCTTCGGCACCCTTCTTCTTAAGCCGCTCACAGAAATCCGTGGTACGGCGGCACTGCCAGACAATGGCGTTGTACAGCGGCTCGCCGGTGTCGCGGTTCCACAGGACCGTGGTTTCGCGCTGGTTGGTGATGCCGATGCCGACCACATTCCTGCCGGCCTGCTTGTTCTGGTTGAGAACGACGCGAATGCCCTGCACCACCGAGGCCCAGATTTCCTCCGGGTGGTGCTCGACCCAGCCCGGTTTCGGGTAGATCTGCGGGAATTCGTGGTTGACCGCGGCCTTGAGCTGGCCGCGCTGGTCGACCAGGGCGACGGTGGTGCCCGTCGTGCCCTGGTCAATGGCGAGAATATACTTCGCCATCAGGCCGCGTGGTAGCCGCCGACCGCCTTGATCTCCAGGTAGTCGGTGAAGCCGTGCTCACCCCACTCCCGGCCGTTACCGCTCATCTTGAAGCCGCCAAAGGGCACGTCCGTGCCGGGATTGGCGCCGTTGATCTGCACGTTGCCGGCGCGGATCTTCGAGGCCACCTGGCGGGCGTGGTCGATATCGCCGCTCTGCACGTAACCGGCCAGGCCGTACTCGGTGTCGTTGGCGATCTGGATGGCTTCCTCTTCCGAGTCGTAGGGAATCATGACCAGTACCGGGCCGAAGATTTCCTCACGGGCGATGGTCATGTCGTTATTGGCCTCGCTGAACACGGTGGGGCGAATGTAGTAACCGCTGTCCAGGCCTTCAGGACGGCCCGGTCCGCCGCAGACCACCTTGGCGCCCTCTTCCACGCCCTTCTCGATCAGGCCCTGGATCTTGTTGAACTGCACCTCGGAGACTACCGGACCCATGGTGGTGCCTTCCGCAGTGGGGTCGCCCACATTGACCATGGCTTCGGTCACCTTGGCGGCAATGGCCTCGGCGTCCGCCAGCAGGTCCCGGGGCACCAGCATGCGGCTGGGCGCGTTACAGCTCTGGCCCGTGTTGTTGTACATGTGCAGTACACCGCGGGTGACAGCCGCTTCCAGGTCTGCATCCGCCAGGATGATATTGGGGCTCTTGCCGCCCAGTTCCTGGGTCACGCGCTTCACGGTGGGGGCCGCGTTCTGGGCCACCAGGGTGCCGGCGCGGGTGGAACCGGTGAAGGACATCATGTCCACGTCCGGGTGCTTGGACAGCGCTGTGCCCACGCCGGGGCCGTCGCCGTTGACCATGTTGTACACGCCCGCAGGAACGCCGGCTTCGTGCATCACCTGGGTGAACACATAGCCTGACAGCGGCGCCACCTCGCTGGGCTTCAGCACCATGGTGCAGCCTACCGCCAGGGCGGGAGCGACCTTGCAAGCGATCTGGTTCAGCGGCCAGTTCCACGGCGTGATCATGCCGCACACGCCGATGGGCTCCTTGATCACCCGGTGCGGGCCCAGGTCTTCCTCGAAATCGAACTTTTCGAGCACCTTGAGGGCCTCCATGAAGTGGGCAATGCCGGACCCCGCCTGCGCCTCGGTGGCCAGCTTGGTGGGTGCGCCCATTTCCATGGAGATGGCCTCGGCGATATCGGCATAGTGTTTCTGGTAGGCGTCGATGATGCGCTGCAGCAGCTCCATGCGCTCTTCGCGGGTGCTCCAGCCAAAGGTCTGGAAGGCCGCCTTGGCTGCGGCGACCGCCTTGTTGACGTCGTCCTCGTTGCCGAGCGCAATATGGGCGCAGACCTCTTCATTGGCGGGGTTGATGACGTCAAAGCTGTTGGGAGCACTGGGCTCGACCCACTCACCGTTGATGTAGAACTGGGTGTATTCACGCATGATGGAGGCCTCCTGCTGCGAGGTTTTGTGTTTTCGGGGCAGCCAACATACCAGATGGGCGGGCGGTGGCAATACCTGACTCACGGTGGAGCCCGGCGCGAGGAATTCCGGGGTATCAGCCCGGTGAAGATGGGCCGGTTTCAGCGGCCTGGGTGGCCTCGAGGGGCTTCGCCGGTGGCAGCTTGCCGACGCCGGAAAGCCGGTCGCGGGGGATTCCCAGAGGAATGCAGCGAGATTGTCTGCCGCGCCGCAATCCAGCACAATTACGCCCCCGCAAACGAAACGACTGAGGTAAACGCCATGTCCGGTGACGCCATGCACTCTGAAGAAATGACCCTGTTCCGGGATATGGCCCGCAGGGCCTTCGAGACCGAGATCTCCCCCCACTACGAGCAGTGGGAAGAGGAGCACATGGTGCCCCGCGAGCTGTGGAACACCCTGGGCGCCGCGGGCCTGCTGTGCCCGGATATGCCCGAGGAGTACGGCGGCGCCGGTACCACGCCCCACGTGACCTTGGCCATGATCGAGGAACTGTCCCACATGGGCTTTGGCGGCTTTGCCTCCGGCTACGGCATCCACAGCAACATCGTTGCGCCCTACATCAATAACTTCGGCACCGAAGAGCAGAAGCAGCTGTGGCTGCCCAGGATGGTCACCGGCGAAGTGGTCGGCGCCCTGGGCATGACCGAACCCGGTGCCGGCTCCGACGTCCAGAGCATACGCACCAACGCGGTGCGCGACGGCGACGAGTGGATCCTCAACGGCTCCAAAATTTTCATCACCAACGGCATCCATGCCGACCTGGTGATCGTGGCGGCCATTACCGACCCCGGCAAGGGCGCCAAGGGCACCTCACTGTTCCTGGTGGACACCTCCCTGCCCGGCTTCGAGAAGGGCAAGAAGATCGAAAAGATCGGCCAGCACACCTCGGACACCGCGGAGCTGTTCTTCTCCGACGTGCGGCTGCCCGCCAATGCCCTGCTGGGCGAGGAAAACAAGGGCTTCGTCATCATGATGACCGAACTGCCCCGGGAGCGCCTTGGCATCGCCGCCCAGGCCGTGGCCAGCGCCGAAGGGGCGCTGGACATCACCGTGGACTACGTGAAGGAGCGCAAGGCCTTCGGCAAGGCGGTCGGCGAGTTCCAGAACACCCGCTTCAAGCTGGCGGACGTGAAGACCGAGATCGCCATCAACCGGGCCTTCTATGAGAAATGTGCCGACAAGTACGCGGCTGGCGAGATGACCACCGACGAGGCGGCCATCCTCAAGCTGGCCAGCTGCGAGATGCAGTGCAAGGTGATCGACGACTGCCTGCAGCTGTTCGGCGGCTACGGCTACACCGTGGAGTACCCGATTTCGCGTTTCTACACCGACGCGCGTATCCAGCGGATCTACGGCGGCACCAGTGAAATCATGCGGGACCTGGTAGCTCGGACTATGCTGGGTAAAAGCGCCGCCTGAGGCGGCGCCCCACCCGACGGCGCCGGGAATAGCGCCGGATGGCCACCCCCTGGAGGAAAGGACTCTCCATGCCATTTGAGTTGCAATACCAGGAAGGCGACCCCTATATGCGGATCATCCCGCTGGGGGATGTCGGGCTGGAGGACCTGATGGAGATTATGCAAACGATCTCCAGCGACGACCGCTTCACCTGCACGAAGCGCCTGTGGGACCTGCGGCAGTGCCTGCTCAACGCCAGCAGTGAAGATATGCAGAAGATAGCGGACATGGGCCGCGGCCTCGACGGCGGTGAGAGCCGCGCCGCAATACTGGCGGACACAGACCTCAATTTCGGCCTTGCGCGCCTGCACATGGTCTATCGCGAGAACGCAGACGCCCAGTTCATGGTCTTCAGATCCGAGGGTGAAGCCCTGGAGTGGCTGCTGCGCTAGTCCCCTACACCCCCAGGAACAGGATTGCCGCCCCGCAGGCGCTCAGCGTGCCGCCGGTCAGGGCGTGCCCGTAGCGCTGCAGGCCCGGGAAATGCACCTTGCGCAGGCTCGCATAACTCAGCGATACGGCCAGCAGCATGGTGAATACCGTGACCAGGCCGAACACCGCCGTCACCGCAACCACACCGGCGACGCTGGCGGTGGCTGCCGGGTACATCAGCAGCGGAATCAGCGGCTCACAGGGGCCAAGAATAAACACCACGAAGATCAGCCACTGGGGATGGGCGCTTGAGTGTCTGTGCACATGGTGGCGACCGGCATGGCGAATGCCCCAGGCCAGGTAGATCAGGCCGGCACTGAACAGCAGCCAGGCAGCCAGCTCACCGCGCACCGACTCGATGGCCACCAACCCTTCCAGCTCCGCCTGCAGGGCAATGCCCACGGCGCCCAGCAGCACCGAACCGATCAAATGCACGGCCCCGCACAAGAGGGTCACGCCCAGCAGGCGCTTCCAGCCCCAGCGCCTGGCCGAGGCCATGGCCACAAAGGGCAGATAGTGGTCCGGCCCCATCAGCGTATGAGTGAACGCGATACCCGCCGCGCTCAGCAGCAGGGCCAGCATTTCCGGGTCGAGAAATGTCATGGCCTAAAGTCTGGTCCACCTCCCTGTGTAAAGGCGAGCCGACAATCTTGATGTCGATCAAGAGAGACTCCGAAACCGAACCGGGGGGTCAACAAAACCGCAACATTCGACCTTGGTCATATAGCCGCCCCATAGCCCCTCTGCTAGCTTCACTCGGAAAAGAACAAACACTGGCGGGGTTGATACGATGGCTAGACCTGAAACCTTCTACGAGGTATTTCGCCAACAGGGAATCAGTCGGCGTTCCTTCAACAAATTCTGCTCCCTGACGGCAGCATCTCTCGGCCTCGGGCCGGCCTTCGCACCGAAGATCGCCCACGCCATGGAAACCAAACGACGAACACCGGTGATCTGGCTGAACGGGCTGGAGTGCACCTGCTGTTCCGAGAGCTTCATCCGCTCGGGCCACCCGCTGGCCTCGGATGTGGTGCTCTCGATGCTGTCCCTGGACTACTCCCACACCCTGATGGCCTCGGCCGGCCACCAGGCTGAACAGATTCTCGAGGAAACCCGCCGCGACAGCGCCGGGGAGTACATCCTGGCGGTAGAGGGCAACCCACCGCTGAACGAAGACGGCATGTTCTGCATCGTCGGCGGCCGCCCGTTTATCGAGCAGCTGCAGGAGATGGCCGCGGATGCCAAGGCCATCGTCGCCTGGGGCTCCTGCGCCTCCAACGGCTGTGTTCAGGCGGCGCGCCCCAATCCCACCGCCGCCACGCCGATCCACGAGGTGATCAAGGACAAGCCCATCATCAAGGTACCGGGCTGCCCGCCGATTCCCGAGGTGATGACCGGTGTACTGACCTACATGCTGACCTTCGATCGCATTCCACCGCTGGACCGCCTGGGCCGCCCGGAGATGTTCTACGGCCAGCGTATTCACGACAAATGCTACCGCCGGCCGCACTTCGACGCGGGACAATTCGCCGAGGCCTGGGACGACGACAACTCCCGCAAGGGCTATTGCCTGTACAAGATGGGCTGCCGGGGGCCGACCACCTACAACGCCTGCTCCACGGTGCGCTGGAACGGCGGCGTGTCCTTCCCGATCCAGTCCGGCCACGGCTGTATCGGCTGTTCCGAGGAGAACTTCTGGGACAACGGCCCGTTCTACGAGCGCCTCGCCGACGTCCACACGCCCCTGGGCGTGGAAGCCAATGCGGACAAACTCGGCATGGGCGCAGCCGGCATCATCGGCGCCGCCATTGCCGCTCACGCGGCGGCCTCGGCCCTGAAACGGGCGCGGGCCAACCCGGCGGAAGACTATCGCAGTAACGACGACACACAGGCGGGAGGCTAAACCATGGCTATCCAGACGCCCAACGGCTTCAATCTCGACAATTCCGGCCAGCGCGTGGTGGTCGACCCCATCACCCGCATCGAGGGCCACCTGCGGATAGAGGTGAACGTCGACGACGAGAACGTCATCCGTAACGCGGTCTCCACCGGCACGATGTGGCGCGGCCTCGAAGTCATTCTCAAGGGCCGCGACCCCCGCGACGCCTGGGCCTTTACCCAGCGCATCTGCGGCGTGTGCACCGGCACCCACGCGCTGACCTCGGTGCGCGCGGTGGAGGATGCCCTCAACATCAGCATCCCCGAGAACGCCAACACCATTCGCAACATTATGCAGCTGGCCCTGCAGGTGCACGACCACCTGGTGCACTTCTACCACCTGCACGCCCTGGACTGGGTGGACGTGGTGTCGGGGCTGTCCGCCGATCCCAAGGCCACCAGTGAACTGGCACAGTCCATCTCGAACTGGCCGAAGTCATCGCCGGGCTATTTCAAGGACCTGCAGGCGCGGCTGAAGAAGTTCGTGGAATCCGGCCAGCTGGGCCTGTTCCGCAACGCCTACTGGGGACACCCGGCCTACAAGCTGCCGCCGGAGGCCAACCTGATGGCCACGGCGCACTACCTGGAGGCCCTGGACTTCCAGAAAGAGATCAAGAAGATCCACACCGTGTTCGGCGGCAAGAACCCCCACCCCAACTGGCTGGTGGGCGGCGTGCCCTGCCCCATCAATGTGTCGGACACCGGCGCTGTCGGCGCGATCAATATCGAGCGCCTCAGCCTGGTGAAGACCATCATCGACCAGTCGATCCAGTTTGCCGAGCAGGTCTACCTGCCGGACCTGCAGGCCATCGCGTCCTTCTACAAGGACTGGAACTATGGCGGCGGGCTGTCGAGCCGCTTCGTGATGTCCTACGGCGACATCCCGGAGCACGCCAACGACTACTCCGCGTCGAACCTGCTGCTGCCCCGGGGCGCCATCATCAACGGCAACCTCAACGAGGTGCACGAGGTCGACCAGCGCAATCCCGAGGAGATCCAGGAGTTCGTGCCCCACAGCTGGTACAGCTACGAGGACGAGAGCATCGGATTGCACCCCTGGGACGGTGTCACCGAACCCAACTTCGAACTGGGGCCAAACGCCACCGGCACGCGCACCCATATCGAGACCCTGGATGAGGAGGCCAAATACTCCTGGATCAAGAGCCCGCGCTGGAACGGGCACGCCATGGAAGTGGGCCCCCTGGCCCGCTACATCATCGGCTACGCCCAGGGCAACCCGGAGTTCAAGGAGCCGACGGAGAAACTGCTCACCGACCTGGACCTGCCGGTCAGCGCCCTGTTTTCGACCCTGGGCCGCACCGCGGCGCGGGGCCTGGAATGCGTGTGGGCCGCCCACAAGATGCGCTATTTCTACGACAAGCTTATCGCCACGATTCGCAACGGCGACCTCGCCACGGCGAACATCGAGCGCTGGGAACCCGCCACCTGGCCCAAGGACGTCAAAGGTGTCGGCTTCACGGAGGCGCCGCGCGGCGCGCTGGGCCACTGGGTGCACATCAAGGACACCCGCATCGAGAACTACCAGGCGGTCGTGCCGACCACCTGGAACGCGGGACCCCGCGACAACGAGGGCAACATCGGCGCCTACGAGGCCTCACTCATGGATACCCCCATGGCCGACCCGGAGCAGCCGCTGGAAATCCTTCGCACCATTCACTCCTTCGACCCCTGCCTGGCGTGCTCCACCCACGTCATGAGCCCGGACGGCGAAGCGCTGGCGGACATCAAGGTTCGCTAGGAGCAGCACTATGGCTGAATCCACTGATAAGCGTTCAGGTTTTCTCAGCGGCCTCGTCGACTCCGCTACCGAAGCGACAACACCGGCGGAGAAGGTCTATGTGTACGAGGCGCCGCTGCGGCTGTGGCACTGGTTCAATGCCCTGTGCATCGTGGTGCTCTGTGTTACGGGCTACCTGATCGGCGATCCCCCCAACTCGGTGCCCGGTGAGGCCTCGTTCGCCTACGAGTTCGGCTACATTCGGATGGTCCACTTCGGCGCCGGCCAGTTGCTGGCCCTGGCGCTGCTCTACCGGATCGCCTGGGCCATCCTCGGGAATCACCACGCCCACCAGCTGTTCCTGCCGCCGGTGTGGAGCAGCAAGTGGTGGGGTGAGGTCTGGCACGAGGTGAAGTGGTACGCCTTCGTTGAGAAGACGCCAAAGAAATACATCGGCCACAACCCGCTGGCCCAGCTCGCCATGTTCCTGATGTTCCTGATCCCGCTGTTCACGGCGATCTTTACCGGCTTTGCGCTTTACGCTGAAGGCCAGGGAACGGATACCTGGTGGTTTACCGCCTTCGGCTGGGTGTTCACGGTACTGGGTGACAGTTTCTGGGTGCACACGGTGCACCACGTGAACATGTGGATCATTATCTGCTTCGTCATGATCCACATGTACGTCGCGATCCGCGAGGACATCATGAGTCGCCAGAGCCTGGTCTCCACCATGATCTCCGGCTGGCGCTTCTTCAAGGACGACCGCGAATGACAAAGCGCGCCCTGGTCCTGGGTGTCGGCAACCTGCTGTGGGCCGACGAGGGCTTCGGCGTTCGCTGCATCGAGGCCTTCGCCGAGCGTTTCTCGATTCCCGATGAACTGACCGTCGCCGACGGCGGCACCCAGGGTATGTACCTGGTCGACCTGCTGCGTGAACACGACCCGGTTGTGATCTTCGATGCCGTGGATTTCGGCGATGCGCCGGGAACCCTCAGGGTGGTCGAAGGCGACGATATTCCCGCCTTTGTCGCCGGGCGTAAGGTCAGCCTGCACCAGGCCGGCCTGCAGGATGTGATCGCCTGCGCCAAGCTGCTGGGCGGCTGCGCCGAGAACATGCTGCTGGTGGGTGTGCAGCCGGTGGAACTCGAGGATTACGGCGGCAGCCTGAGGCCCGCGGTCAGGGCAAAGATTCCCGACGCCCTGGACATCGCCGCCGAGTACCTGGAAACGCATGGAATACGCCTCGACGCAGCGACTGCGGGGCAGCGCCAGGCGGTCATCACCCCGGGCCTCGAAGTCGACAATTACGAGCAGGGCCGACCGGATGCGGTCGCCGCCTGCCGAGAGGGCGACGCGCGGGTGCTGTCGCGGGCCCGGGAACGCTGATCATGTGCCTCGGTATTCCACTGCAGGTCCTCGAAGTTGCCCCTGACGGCCTGGCCCTGTGCGATGGCGGCGACGTGGTTCGCCCCGTCAATACCGGGTTACTGGACCAGGTCCCGGCGGTGGGTGACTGGCTGCTGGTGCATGTGGATATCGCGATTCGCGCGCTGCTGGACAGCGAGGCCAAGCAGATTCGCGATGCCCTCGAGGCGGTCACAGCCGCGGCCGCGGGACAACCCTTTGAACACCTGCTGGGCGACCTGGCCGACCGCGAACCGGAACTGCCGGAGCACCTTCGCCCCTCACTGGACAGGAAACAGCGCTATGGATGACGTCATCAGCCCCGCCATTACCGACATGCTGGAACGGGGCATATTGCAGGAACTCGATGCCGAAGCGCTCGAAGCCTTTGTCGCCGCAGATGGACTGAACCTGCTGTTCTTCAGCGGCGGCCAGCGGCGCGCCCGCGAAGCTCACGACGTGGCCGTTGCCCTGCGCGAAGTGATGCGGGAATACCCCGGCATGGTGCAGGCCGCGATCCTCGATGCAGACCTGGAAGCGAGCCAGCAGGAGCGTTTTCGGGTGCTCACACCCCCCAGCCTGGTGTTCATTGCCGCCGGCAGCACCCTGGAAGTGATTCCCGGCGTGCGCGACTGGGCAGACTACGCCGGCGCCTTTCACCGCTACCTTGGCGAACCGGCTCGGGAGGCCAACGCATGAAAAACGATAGCCTGATCCCCCTGGTCGATCTGGAGACCGACGCCGGTCTGGAGCGGTCCAATCCCATGATCTGGGAAGGTGAAGAAGCCGCAGAAGGCGTGTTCCTGGGCGCCGATCCCGCCGCGGAGGACCCGCTGGCCCTCTTGGGCACCCCTCCCCTGCAGCTGCCGAGGCAGCCGCGCCTGCCGGAGGACTTCACCCCGGCGCCGGCCCTGGAAACCTGGCTCGGCGAGTTACAGCTTGCGTTGGCCCGGGCCGTGGACAACCCGTGCGGTGCGATCGCCTTGCCGCTGGACGGTCTCGACGAGGTCTCGCGCCAGGCGGTGACGGAAATTCTCGGTGAGGGGGAAGTCGACGGTTCCGTCACCCTGGACGGCGTCCATTACGAGGTGCAGGAATCCGTGCTCGCCGGCATCTGGCGCATACGGGGCAGCGATGGCAGCGACTGCGTTGAGGTGGCCGAGGCACCGACGGTGGTGCAGCGCGCAGCCGCCAGCCTGGAGATCGCCGAATTCAGCGTGCCGGAGCCCGGCGGCGCTGTCATGAATGCGCCCGCCGTTCTCTGGGAGATTCGCGAACGTGCCCGCCGCTGGCAGGACGATGAGGACGAACCCAATCACGTGCTGAATTTCACCCTGCTGCCCATGAACGAAGCGGACCACGAGGTGCTGACCTCGGTGCTGGGCCGGGCGGAACTTCAGATGAATTCCGGCGGCTTCGGAGACTGCCGCATCATGGCCACACGCTACCGCCACGTCTGGGCGGTGCAGTTCGTCAACGCCATGGGACACACGATCCTGGACACCATTGAGATCGGCGCACTGCCCCCGGCCGCGCGCGCCGCCTGGCAGGACTTTGAGGATTCCAGCCAACGGCTGGCCGAGCTGCTGGAGGCCTACCTGGTATGAGCCTGTTCGAGGGATCATTCCTGGGCGACCGCGATCGCATCGGCGAGAGCGCCGTCATGGAATGCGGCGTGTGCTGGTGGGTCTACGACCCCAGCCTGGGTGACGAGGTCTGGCAGATTCCGCCGGGAACCGCCTTCACGGCACTCCCGGAGCACTGGCGCTGCCCCCACTGCGACGCCGCACCCAGCCAGTTCATGACGCTGCGAGCGGGCCAGCACCGCAAGGAGAGACCTGGGCACAATGCCGGGCAGGCTCTGATCGCCGACAAATCGGTAGCACTGGAGAACGCCTACCAGCAGGCGGCCGTCGCCATGCGTGCGCTGCCGGTATCCAACCCACGGCTTCAGGTGGACATCATCGGCATGCGCCGCTGCGCAGAGGGCCTGATCTGTGTCGCCACCACCCCCTGGTGTATGAACCTGGTGCTATTGGCTGACGAACAACGTGCGGGGCGGGAAGGCAGCACCCGTACGGTGAACTTTCCTTCCGGGGACTATGAGTTTGTCTCGGGCTTCCTCGAGGGCGTAGGCAGCGTGGAAACCTGCTCGCTGTTCTCACCCATGGAGCAGTTCGAGGACCCGGAGGTGGTTGCGGAAGTCGCGCACCTGGCAATCGAGGGCCTGTTTGAGGCGCCCGAGCCGGCAGCGGACAGCGGCCTGAGCCGCCGGCAATTCCTGCGCCCCGGTGCGGCGCTGTAGGGAGTAAACGCCGTGGGTACCGCGACACCGGAAATTCGCATCAGCCAGTCTGGCGATGGCATCACCATCGAACAGCACCGTCCCACCGTAACGGGCATGCTGGCCGGCATGGGGCTCGAAGAGGCCGTGCTGAGAATCCCCCTGCTACTGCCGATCTGCGGCAACGCGCAAAGCATCGCCGCCCAGCGGGCCGCGGCAGGCGCGCTTGGCGAGCCGGAACCTTACGCCGCGGAACATACCCGTCAGCTGTGGCGTGAACAGGCCCTGGCCGCGGCCTGGCGCCTGGCCATCGACTGGCCCAAGTTGATCGACAAGCCCCACGAGATCGCCCTGCTCAAGGCCGCACAGGGGGCCGTGGACCCGGCGTCCCTGGCCACCCAGCTGCTGGACCTGATACCGGGATTGATCGGCGCCGAAACCGGGGAAGACATCGAAAACTGGATGAAGAAGTCTCGCTGTACGGCTGCCCAGGTAGTGCGCCACGCCAGGCTTATCGAAGTTGGCCTCGAGGTCGACGACTCGCCCCACCTCGCCGCGGCCGATCACCTGCACGGCCTGGCCCTCGCGGCCCTCACGGAAAACCCCTTCAATCCGCTTGAACCCGGCGGCGCGGGAGGCCTTGAAGTAGGGCCCCTGGCCATGGGCAGGCACCCGTTCATCCCGGACCTGCTCCACAGCGAGCGCTTCGGCGCCCTGTCGCGCCGACTGGTGGCGCAGCTGGTCGACACCCTGGTAATTGCCGGGCACCTGCTGGACGAAAAATCCACCTACCCGCTGAGCGCCTGGCCGCTGGGGGGTAATGAAGGCCTGGGCCGCGCCATGACAGCCCGGGGCCCTGTGTTCCACCGGGTGGCCGTAGGCGACGGCGAAGTCGTCAAGGACTGGCGCGTACTCGCGCCCACCGACTGGCATTTCGCGCCCGACGGCCCACTGATGAGGGAGGCCAACAGGCTCAAGCTCAACGACGACCAGCTGAGGTTCCTGGTGGCGGGATTTGATCCCTGCGCACCCTGGACCGTGGACAGCGAGGAGGCCGCCCATGCATGAGATGGCCTTGTGTCAGGGCATGGTCGACCTGATCGCCGAGCAACAGCGGCAGCTGGGTTTCGAACGCGTCAAGCGCGTGATCGTCGAGGTAGGCGCGCTAGGCCATGTGGACCCCCACGCCCTGGAGTTCGCCTTTGAAGTCGGCGCCCGCGACTCGGTGGCGCAGGACGCCACCCTGGAGATTCGTGAAATTCCCGGCAGCGGCTGGTGCATGGATTGCTGCGACACGGTCGAGATTCCCCGGCGCGGTGAAGGGTGTCCGAACTGCGGCGGCTACCAGCTGATCGTGCAGCAGGGTGAAGAATTGAAATTGAAAGAACTGGAGGTGCTGTGATGTGTGGAGTTTGCGGCTGTGACGAGGGTGAAACCCGCATTGAGAACAAGGTCAGCGTGCTGCGTGACGACCCCGCTGAACGGTCACACCTGGTCAGCGTCGAGCAGGACATCCTCAGCAAGAACAACGCCATTGCGGCCCATAATCGCCGCCATTTCGCCAGCCACGGCGTGCTGGCCCTGAACCTGGTGTCCTCACCGGGGGCCGGCAAAACAACGCTGCTGGTGGACACCCTCGAAGCCATGTCGGGCGACGCACACCTCGCGGTGATCGAAGGCGACCAGGAGACCAGCGCCGACGCCGATCGCATCCGCGCCACCGGCGTGCCGGCCCTGCAGGTCAACACCGGCAAGGGCTGCCACCTGGACGCGGAGATGATCGACCGCGCTTTCCACGAACTGCACATCCACGACGGTGTGCTGTTTATCGAGAATGTCGGCAACCTGGTCTGCCCGGCGGGCTTTGACCTGGGTGAGGCCCACAAGGTGGTCATCGCCTCGGTGACCGAGGGCGAGGACAAGCCGCTCAAATACCCCAATATGTTTGCCGCCGCCTCGCTGATGCTGGTCTCCAAGGTCGACCTGCTGCCACACCTGGATTTCGACGTTGACCTGCTGATCGAGAACGCGCTGAAGGTGAACCCCACCCTCGGGGTGATTCGTGTCTCTGCGAAAACCGGCGAAGGCATGGAGCACTGGATCAACTGGATCGGCGCTGCCCGACAGCTGGCGGCTGCCATCGCCTGAGCCATGACCGCCCTCACCCACCCAGGCACCGCCCTCGAGCGACGCCGCCTGCATCTCAGGGGGCTGGTTCAGGGTGTGGGCTTCCGGCCCTTCGTATACCGCCTGGCCCAGCGCCTTGGCCTGTGCGGATTCGTGCGCAACGGGCCCGACGGCGTGGTCATCGAGATCGAGGGTGCGAACCTTGACAGCTTCATCGCCGCCCTGCGCGCGGAGCTGCCACCTCTGGCGCGCATCGACCGTATGCTCTCCACGGCGCTGCCGCTGAGTCACCAGACCGGATTCGAAATTCTGAAGACGGAGGGCGGAGAGATTGCCGGCGCGGCGATTCCCGCCGACAGCGCCCTCTGCGAGGACTGCCTGGCGGAACTGTTCGACCCACAGAACCCCCGCTACCTGCACCCATTCATCGCCTGCACCAACTGTGGGCCGCGCTACAGCATGACCCGGTGCCTGCCCTACGATCGCGACAGCACCAGCATGGCGGATTTCGAACTCTGTACCGCCTGCCAGTCCGAGTACACAGACCCCTCAAGCCGCCGCTTCCACGCGGAACCGATCTGCTGCCATGACTGCGGGCCAAGCCTGTCCCGGGGCATACAGCCGATCGCCGACGCGCTGGCGCGCGGTGAGATCGTCGCCATCAAGGGCATCGGCGGATTCCACCTGGCCTGCGACGCGCGCAATGCCGAGGCCGTAACCACCCTGCGCCAGCGCAAGCAGCGCGACGGCAAGCCCTTTGCGGTCATGGTCCTGAATACGAACAGCGCCCGCGATTTCGCGCACGTCGACGCAGCGGCCGCTGAACGGCTGGCGAGTCGCGAAAGACCCGTGGTGGTGGTCGACAGCAAGGGACGGCTACCGGAAGACGTATCGCCCGGTCTCGGCAGCCTCGGGCTGCTACTGCCGTATACCGGGCTCCACTACCTGCTGTTTCACGCCCTGTTGGGCAAGCCCACGGGGGATGAGTGGCTCAAACAGACACAGCCCGTCGCCCTGGTGATGACCAGCGCCAACCTCAGCGGTGAGCCGCTGGTCACCGGCAACCGCGAAGCCCGCGAGAAGCTGGCCGGGATTGCAGACCTTGTTGTGACCCATGACCGTGACATTGCCGCGCGTGTTGATGATGCCGTGCTGCGCACAGTCGGCGAACAAACGATCATGATTCGCCGCGCCCGCGGCTTTGCACCCAATGCCCTGCCCCTGCCGGAGAGCGGCCCTGCAGTGCTGGCGCTTGGCGCCCATCTCAAGAACACCGTGACGCTGGCACGCGGCAGTTCAGCCTGGCTGAGCCCGCATATCGGCGACCTGGAGTCTCCTTCGACACTCACCTTCCAGGCCGAAGCCTGTGAGCAACTCTTGACCGGTTTCCAGCAGGAACCCGAGGCCCTGGTCTGCGACTGGCACCGGGACTACGCCTCGACCCGGTTGGCGGAAACCCTGGCGGAGCGCTTTGATGCGCCCCTGATACGGGTCCAGCATCATCACGCCCACCTGGCTGCCGTGCTGGCGGTGAACGGACACACTGCCCCGGCCCTGGGTATTGCCCTGGACGGTCACGGCCTGGGAGAGCGCGGCGAATCCTGGGGTGGCGAACTGCTGCAGCTGGACGTCGGCGAATTCCAGCGGCTGGGACATTTTGCACCGCTGCCGGCGCCCGGCGGCGACGCCGCCGCCCGCGAACCCTGGCGAATGGCCGCAGGCGCACTGCACAGGCTTGATCGCAGCGCGGACATTGAAACCCGCTTTGCCGATGAGCCGATGGCGGCAGCGCTGGCGGATTTGCTGAAGCTTGGTGAATATGGAGTCACGACCGCTGCGGGCCGGCTGCTTGACTGCGCCGCGGGCCTGTTGGGCGTATCCCGGCGCGCTGCCTTCGAAGGCGAGCCGCCCATGCGCCTGGAATCCCTGGTGAGACGACCCGAAGCACTGCCCGGCGGCTTTACCCTCGAACGTGGCGTTCTGGATTTCCTGCCGTTGCTGGCGGCCATTGCGGACTGCCGGGACCCCGCACAAGGCGCCGACTGGTTGCACGGCACATTATTGGACGGGCTGACCGCCTGGGCCGTGTGGGCGGCTTCCGAATCCGGCCTGGATACCGTGGCGCTGGCCGGGGGTTGTTTCCTGAATCGATTCCTCGCAGCGGAACTGCCGGTACGCCTGGCGGCCGCGGGCCTCAGGCCGCTGAGTGCCGCGGGCATCCCGCCCAACGATGGCAGTATCAGCCTGGGCCAGGCCTGGGTTGCCCGCGAGCAGCTGGCTGCAAGGCAGCCGCAACTGGAGGTACTGGACTGATGTGTCTCGCCATTCCCGTGTGCATCACGGAAATACTGGACGGTGATCGCGCCCTGGCCTCAGCCGGGGGCGTGATCCGGGAAATCAACACCGCGCTGGTCGACGAGCTGTCGGTGGGCGACTACGTGATCCTGCACGTGGGCTATGCCCTCTCACGGCTGGACCAGGCGGAAGCTGAACGCACATTGGCGGTGATGGAGCGCGGTGAAGCACTGAGTGGAGGCGCAGTCGGATGAAGTTTGTTGATGAGTTCCGCGACGGCGAACGCGCCCGCGCCCTGGCCGATGCGATCGCCCGGGCCGCGGCCTCCGATCGCCAGTACCGGCTGATGGAATTCTGCGGCGGCCACACCCACGCGGTGTTCCGCTACGGCGTGCCCGACCTGCTGCCGGACAATGTCGAATTGATTCACGGCCCCGGCTGCCCGGTCTGCGTACTGCCCATCGGCCGCCTGGACATGGCGATCCGCCTCGCAACGGACAATCCGGAAGTGATACTCACCTCCTACGGCGACATGCTGCGGGTACCGGGGAGTGGCGGTCGCAGCCTGTTGAAGGCAAAGGCGGAAGGCGCCGACGTGCGCATGGTCTACTCGGTCAGCGATGCACTGGAACTGGCCCGTGCCCACCCGGAGCGGGAGGTCGTGTTCTTCGGCATCGGCTTCGAAACCACCACCCCACCCACGGCGCTGGGCATTCTGCAGGCCCACGCGGAAGGGCTCGATAACTTCTCGGTGTTCTGCAACCACGTGCTGACTCCCGCGGCCATGAACGCCATTCTCACCGTCCCCGAAGGCGAAGACCCGGTGGAAGTGGACGGCTTCATCGGGCCCGCTCACGTCAGCGTTGTGATCGGCTCGGACGCCTACCGTTTCTGCGCCCAGCATCACCAGCGGCCGGTCGTGATCGCGGGCTTCGAACCCCTGGACGTACTCCAGTCCATTCTGATGCTGATAGAGCAGCTCAACGACGGCCGCGCCGAGATCGAGAACCAGTACACCCGCGCCGTCACCCCGACCGGCAACCCGCGGGCACAGGCCATGATGCAGCAGGTGTTTGAGCGCCGGCCCGCCTTCGAGTGGCGCGGGCTGGGGGAGATTCCCGAGTCTGCACTCGCCATTCGCGAGGCGTTCGGCAAATTCGATGCGGAGCAGCGCTTCGCGATGGAGTATCACCAGGCCGGCGGCACCAAGAGCTGCGACTGCCCGGCAATCCTGCGCGGGGTGAAGAAGCCCACGGACTGCAAGCTGTTCGCCACCAGTTGCACACCGGACAATCCCCTGGGTAGCTGCATGGTTTCCGACGAGGGCGCCTGCGCCGCCTACTACACCTACGGGCGCTTCCGCCAGCAGGCCATAGAGCGCCACCAGCAGGACAGGGAGAAGCGTCGTGCAGCAAGACAAGGCTGATCTCGCCATCGTCGCCGAGGCCGGGCGCCGCCAGGCGCGGGGACTGGACCTGGTAAACGGGCGCGTCGACATGACCCACGGCGCCGGCGGCCGCGCCATGGCCGACCTGGTGGACCAGCTGTTCAGGCAGGCCTTCGACAACCCCATGCTGAACCGGGCGGACGACCAGGCCCGGTTCGACGTGGAACCGGGTCGCATGGTCATGACCACGGATTCCTTCGTGATCTCTCCGCTGTTCTTCCCGGGGGGCAATATCGGCAGCCTCGCCGTGCACGGCACGGTCAATGACCTGGCCATGGGCGGTGCCACCCCGCTCTACCTGACCGCGGGCTTCATTCTCGAAGAGGGCTTCCCACTGGCCGACCTCAAGCGCATCGTCGACAGCATGGCGGCAGCCGCAAGGGAAGCCGGCGTGGCCATCGTCACCGGCGACACCAAGGTCGTGGAACGGGGCAAGGGCGATGGGCTGTTTATCAACACCGCCGGTGTCGGACGGGTTCCGGAAGGGGTAGAGCTATCGGGCGACCGGGCCCGCCCCGGTGACAAGGTCCTGGTATCGGGCACACTGGGTGACCACGGCGTTGCCATCATGTCCCAGCGCAAGGGCCTGCGCTTCGCCACGGAACTGGAATCGGATTCCGCCGCACTCAACAGGCTGGTTGTCGCCATGGTCACGACAGACGCCGGTGCGCTTAGATTGATGCGCGACCCCACCCGGGGGGGCCTGGCTGCGACGCTCAATGAAATCGCCCACCAGTCCGGTGTCGGCATCAAACTGGAGGAATCCGCCCTCCCTATCCGCGAAGAGGTGCGCGGCGCCTGTGAACTGCTGGGGCTGGACCCGTTGAACGTGGCCAACGAGGGTAAGCTGATCGCCGTGGTGGACCCGGCGTCAGCGGACACGATCCTCGCCGCGATGCGCAGGGACCCGCAGGGAGAAAATGCCGCGATTGTGGGAGAAGTGATCGACGACCCGCTGCGACTGGTGCGAATGGCTACCAGCATCGGCGGCGAGCGGGTCATCGACTGGCTGCACGGGGAACAACTCCCGCGCATCTGCTAGGAGGCTAACAGACGCCTTCGTCTACCAGCGCAGCCACATCGGCGTCGCTCAGTGAGAGAATGCCTTTCAGCACCTCGTCGTTGTGACTGCCCACCTCGCCGCCGGGCCAGTCGGTGCGCCCGGGCGTCTTCGACAGCACCGGGGTGATGGCGGGAATAGTCAGCGGCTTGCCGTTGATATCCACTTCCTCGAACATGCCGCGGGCGTGGAAATGGGGGTCGTTCATCTGGTCTTCGACGTTGTAAATCAGGCCGACCGGCACTCGCTCTGCCTCGAGAATGTCGATGATCTCCGCGGCGGGCTTGGACGCACACCACGCGGTCAATGCCTGGTCGATCTCTTCCTCGTGCTCCACCCGCCCTGCATTCACTGCCATGGCGGGATTCTCCGCCATCTCCGGGTGCCCCGCTGCCACCATCAGGCGCTTGAAGATCGAGTCGCCGTTGCCGCCGATCACCACGTATTTGCCGTCGGCGCAGGTGTAGGTATTGGTGGGCACGATGCCGGTGATGGTCGTACCAGAGGCCTCACGCACCACGCCGGCGCCCGAGAATTCGGGCACTACAGACTCCATCAGGTTGAACATGGACTCGTACAGGGCGATATCGACGACCTGGCCCTCGTCCGGCGCTTTATTGCGCTGCAGCAGCGCCAGGCAGACGCCCAGGGCCGCATGAATGGCTGAGATGGTGTCGCCCACGGACAGGTTGGGCCGCACCGGGGGCTGGCCCGGAAAGCCGTTCAGGTAGCGGAAGCCGGATACGCCCTCGGTGACCGAGGCATAGCCGGGCTTGGCCGAGTAAGGGCCGGTCTGGCCGTAGCCGGAAATGCGGGCAAAGATCAGGCCCGGGTTGAAGGGCTTGAGATCCTCAGGGCCCAGGCCCCAGCCTTCCATGACACCGGGGCGGAAGTTCTCCACCACCACGTCGGCGGTCTTCATCAGCTCGCGCACCAGCTCGCGGCCCTTCTCGCTCTTGAGGTCGATGGTCACGCTTTTCTTGTTGCGGCCGATGCTGCGCCACCACAGGGACATGCCGTCGTCGTCGAGGACGCGCCAGCCGCGAATCGGGTCGCCGGTTTTCGGCGGTTCCACCTTGATGACCTCTGCACCGAAGTAGCCGAGTATCGAACTCGTGAAGGGTCCGGCCAGTAGCTGGCCCATTTCGATCACGCGAATGCCGTCAAGCGGCCGGGGTGTCTCGTTGCTCATTCAGCTCCTCGGTGTAGCAGATAATCGTGCAGGCATACGCCTGGCGGCGCCATTGTGCCAAGGTATACGCAAGCTGGACAAAGTCCGGTTCAGGAAAAATTGAATATATTTCAAATCACCTGAAGGCTATGGAGCGCCCGCGGCGGCTTTATGGAGCGCCCGCGGCGGTTTTATGGAGCGCCTGCGGCGGCTTTATGTAGCGCCTGCAGCGGATTTATGGATAGTAGGTTTCGTAGGAATTAGGGCTGACCACAATCACCTCATACTGGGGCTGCAGGAAGGCGACGATATCGATCAGCTCCTGCACCGTCATCACATCGTTGTAGTTGTGCATGCGCGATTCGCCGTCCTCCGCTGCTTCACCGCGCGGATAGCGCGCAGACAGCCGGTGGGAGGGGTTCACGATGGAGGTCAGCAGCTCCGCGTAGGTGGTAACCCGGGCGGATCGCCCACCCAGGGCGAAGTTGATGTCGGTTTCCTCGGCGTCGCGGATAGCAACACCCTCGGCCGAGTGGCAGTCATTACAGCGCAGCATCACGAAGGCGGCCTGCCCCGCCTCAGCGTCACCCTTCGGCAGGCTGAAACCGCGGGGCGACTCCGGCCCCAGCGTGCAACCCGCCAGTGTCAGCGCGCTGGCGGCAGCCAGCAGGCGAATGTTCAGATTCATGACAGCACCTCCGTCATTCAACAACTTCCCATCTGTACGCTAGCGCGTTTCACAGGGGGATGGATTGCGCGGGATCAATAATTCGCGGGCACCGTCTGCCCCGTGTACCCGTGACGGAGCGTGAAATATACTTGGCGCCCTTCGAACAAGAGCAATCCAAGAAGCCCACGTTGGCCATCGTTTCGGAACAGTACGATTTTGTTTTCCTGCTTTCACCAGGCACCGGCAGCACAGCCGTCGCCAATGCCCTGGTGAACGCCGGGGTCGGTGAGTGGTGTCCCCCAGAGGATCTGCGCATGGGCCCCGGGGACGATGACGTGGTCCTGAGAAAGCACACCACCTACCGGCAGCTCAGGGACTGGGACGTGCTGCCGCGACCGCTGACCGACTACCAGATTGTGACCACCGTGCGTAATCCCTTCGACTTCTGGGTCAGCGAGTATGTGCGCCAGCGCGACCGCTGGAGCCAGCGGCTGGACGATCCCAACAGCCATGTGTTCAGGAAGAAAGGGGATTCCGACTCCGTCGAACTGGCCACCACGCTCTCCTTTTCAGAGTGGATGCATCAGCGCTGGGGAGACCGCGACGAGCAGTACGCCGAGATGCTGCACCCGGAGTTCGCTTTCAGAAGCGACTATTTCCTGCACTTCGAGCGGCTCGAGGAAACGCTGCAGGATTGGCTGGAGTCACGCGGTGTAGAGGAGACCGTCAGGCTCGAGCGGATGAATGTTACCGACCGCGACGCGGACTACCGGACCTACTATGACGACTCGACACGCCAGCTGCTGGAACGCGTACACCGCTTCTACCTGAAACGATTCGGCTACAGCTTCTAGTCACGGGCGTGCTCACTGGCACGGAAAGTTCAACTTTCGTATCCGCCTCGAAATCCGCGATTTCATTGATCTGTCTAAAAAATGCCTGACCGCGTTGGTGCTAGCGTGAAGGGATGTTTCATCAATAATCTGCCGGAGGGAATCGATGGAAACAAGAGTCATCGTTGCCGACAACCTGCGCGCGCGAATTTTCAGTTCGCACACGGTATTGAACAAGCTGGAAGAAATGGAGGGCTTCACCCACCCGGAGGCGCGCTGGTCGAACAGCGATATTGCCTCGGACGTGGCGGGCAAGTCCGCCGAACAGCAGGGTGCGCTGCGCTCCAGGACCTCCCCCAAGGAGCAGGAGGAAAAGAACTTCGCCCACATGCTGGCACAACACCTGAAACAGCTGCACAACCAGCATCACTATGAGTCGCTGGTGCTGATCGCACCGCCGCACTTCCTGGGCCTGCTGCATGGGCAGCTGCCAAAACCCATCGACAAACTGGTCACACAAACGCTGGGCAAGGACCTCACGACCTGTAGCGTAGAGGAGATCATCGACCACATCCGCGCCTGAGATTTCGTGAAATCGACAGTCGCTCGGTAGTGGCCGTATCATGGGCGCATACCAACAATAAGCAGGGGATGTTCGGTAATGCCCGAGGCATTGTTCACCTCTACCGCCGTGGTGCAGCCCGAGTGGATCGATTACAACGGCCACATGAACATGGGTTACTACCTGGTCGCCTTTGACCAGGTCGCCACCGACAGTTTCTACGATTACCTGGGTATCGGCGTTGAGCACAAGCAGGCGATCGGTAAATCCACGTTCAGCCTGTCGGCCAATATCGACTTCATTGCCGAGCTCATGGAAGGTGCACCCATGCGCTTCACCACCCGGCTGGTGGACTACGACCACAAGCGCCTGCACTTCTACCACTGCCTGTATCATGCCGATGAGAATTTTCTCGCCGCAACCAACGAGAACCTGGGCATGTACATCGACATGTCGACCCGGCGCAGCACCGAGTTCAGCGAAGCCCAGATGGCGCGCTTCCAGCAGGAGCTGGAACTGGGCAACCGCATCGGCCGGCCGGAAGGCATAGGCCGCCGCCTGGGAATCCGGAGAAAGTAACCCTATTCCGCATGGGAGACAGTCAATGAAAAGCGTATTCATCACCGGCGCCGCTGCGGGTATCGGCCTGGCCACCGCCCGGCGCTTTTCGAGCCAGGGCTGGTTTGTGGGGCTGTACGACATCAACGAGTTCGGGCTTGAATCCGCGAAAGGGAGCGGGGATTTTCCGAAGGCGCGCTTCGGTAAATGCGACGTGACCTCCCGTGAGTCCATTGAAGCGGCGCTCAAGGATTTCACCGCCCAGACCGGCGGCCAGCTGCACCTGCTGGTCAACAACGCCGGCGTGCTGAGCGCAGGCCCCTTCACGGACATTACGCCCGGTGCGCACGACCTGATGATCGACATCAACGTGAAAGGCTTCACCCACGTCGCCCAGGCGGGCTTTCCCTACCTGCGCGACACGGCGGGTGCCTGCATGGTCAACCTGTGTTCGGCGTCCAGCATCCACGGCATTCCCAGCCTGGCCGTTTACAGCGCAACCAAGTTCTACGTGAACGGCCTCACCCAGGCCCTGCACATCGAATGGGCGGAACACGATATTCGCGTCACCTGCGTAAAGCCGCACCTGGTCGACACCCCCATGGCCCACGATGTGGTGGCGGCATCCACCACCGGGGCGGAGATCAAACTGACACCGGAAGAGATCGCCGAGGCCATTGACCGCGCGGCCCACGGCAACCGCGTCGGCTACATTGTGGGCCGCATGGCGAAAGTCTGGGCCTTAATGAACCGCCTGGTACCGGAGCCAGTGCAGATCGCGATGGTGCGTCGCCTTGCAAAAGACTGACGACGGGCCCACCCGGCACGCGCTGATTCTTTCCGGCGGCGGCGCCCGCGCCGCCTACCAGGTTGGCGTGCTGAAAGCGCTGGCCGCGATACTGCCAGAGGGCCGGCACAACCCCTTTCCTATCATCTGCGGTACCAGCGCCGGTGCCATCAATGCCGTCACGTTGGCCGCCTACGAAGGTTCCTTCCGCGACGCCGTGGCGGAGCTTGAGGCCGTATGGCTGGACCTGGAGCCCGGCGATGTCTATCGCTATGGATTCAGTGAAGTGCTGCGCGGCGTGTGGCGGGCCGTGGGTTCGCTGTTCAACCAGGGTGTGGGCCGCGACAAGCCCATTGCCGTGCTCGACAATTCACCCCTGCGTGACCTGATCGAGCGGACCGTTCACTTCGAGAAGCTGGACCGCGCGATTGCCCGCGGCGACCTGCATGCGGTGAGCGTCACCGCCATGGGGTACAGCTCGGGACAGTCGGTCGCCTTCTTCCAGGGCCGACAGGATATCGAGGGCTGGAGCCGGCACCGCCGGGTGGGCCGGCCGGCACTGCTCAACGCCGACCACCTTATGGCATCGTCTGCCATTCCCACCCTGTTTCCGTCCACCAAGATCGAACACGAATACTACGGCGACGGCGCCATGCGCCAGCTCGCGCCAATCAGCCCCGCCCTCCACCTGGGCGCAGATGCCCTGTTCATCATCGGGGTCAGCGGCAACCGCGCACCCAAGCCGCGTCATGCGCCCCGGCTACGTCACTCGCCTTCTATCGCGCAGGTGGTGGGCCATATGCTCAACAGCGCGTTCGTGGATACGCTCGAAGGGGATATCGAGCACCTGGAGCGCCTCAATGAACTGGTGGACCTGATCCCCGATGAGGTGAAGGACGCCCAGAACATACGCCTGAAGCGTGTCGAGAACATGGTGGTCTGGCCGTCGGAGGAAGTGGACAAGATCGCCGGACGCAAGGTGCGATCCCTCCCCAACAGCCTGCGAGCCTTCCTGCGCAGCACTGGCGCGACCGCCAGCGGCGGTGGCGCCATGGCCGCCAGCTACCTGCTGTTTGCCAGGCCGTTTATCGAGGAGATGATTGCCCTGGGGCACCGGGACGCCATGTGGGAAGCCGACGCCATGCGCGCCTTCTTCCACACCGGCGATGCCCCCGGCAACGGAGAAAAATCCGGCTAGGCGGCGTTTTCCTTGAGGCTGTCTGACAGGGCCTCGACCAGGGCGTCGATCTCGCCGCGCTCGGTGATGAACGGCAGGCCCAGCTGGATCGTGTCGCCGCCGTAGCGCACGTAGAAGCCCTTCTCCCACATCCGCATGGCCACTTCATAGGGTCGCCGCAGCGGCTCGCCCGGGTAGGCTTCCAGCTGCAGGGCGCCGGCAAAGCCGTAGTTGCGGATATCGGTGACGTGCGGCGAGCCCTTGAGCGTATGGAGCTGCTCCTCGAAGTAAGGCGCCTCGGCCGCCACACGCTCAATCAGCTTTTCCTTCTGGAGCACGTCCAGGGCGGCGATACCCGCGGCGCAGGCCACCGGGTGCGCGGAATAGGTATACCCGTGGGCAAACTCCAGCGCGTACTCGGGGCCGCCGTTATCCATGAAGGTCTGGTAGATCTCGCCCTTGGCGATGACCGCACCCAGGGGGATGGCCCCGTTGGTCACCTGCTTGGCGATATTCATGATATCGGGCGTGACGCCAAAAGCATCGGCGCCTGTGATCGCGCCGCAGCGACCGAAAGCGGTGATGACCTCATCGAAAATCAACAGGATGTCGTGGGCGTCGCAGATCTCGCGCAGCCGCTGCAGGTAGCCCACCGGCGGTGGAATCACCCCGGCGGAGCCCGCCATGGGTTCGACGATGACCGCGGCGATATTGGATGCATCGTGCAGGGCGATCATTTCGAGCAGTTCCTCGGCAAGGTGCGCGCCGGTTTCCGGCTGGCCCTTGCAGAAGGCGTTTTCCTTGAGAATCGTGTGCGCCAGGTGGTCAGCGTCTACCGCGGTGCCGAACATCTTTCGGTTGGCGCCGATGCCGCCCACGGAAATGCCGCCAAAGTTCACGCCGTGGTAACCCTTCACGCGGCCGATCAGCTTGGTCTTCTGGGCCTGGCCCTTGAGCCGCCAGTAGGCCCGCGCCATCTTCAGGGAAGTATCGGCGGATTCCGAGCCGGAGCCGGTGAAGAACACGTAATCCAGCCCCTCGGGCGTGATCTCCTTGAGCTTGTTGGCCAGCTCGAAGGACAGCGGGTGTCCGTACTGGAAGCCCGGGGAGTAGTCCAGGGTCTGCAGCTGCCGGTAGACCGCCTCGGCAATCTCCGGCCGGTTGTGCCCCGCGCCGCAGGTCCACAGACCCGACAGACCGTCGAAAATGCGCCGGCCTCGGTTATCCAGGTACCAGGCACCCTCGGCGCCGACGATAATTCGCGGGTCTTCTTTGAACTGGCGGTTGCCCGTGTAGGGCATCCAGTGGGCTTCCAGCGCTTCGCGGGTGAGCGGTTCGTAAACGGGCTTGTGGGCCATGACGCAAAACCTATGAATATCAGACACTTAGCAGAATGATCCCGATATTACTGCTAAAGTAGTTTCACAGGTATACCTAGGGCAAGGTAGGCGGGAATCGAAACATGGCAGTGCAGTTCTTCTGGCTTGTGCTCAGTCACGGCATGCTGATCAGCTTCGGCGGCGCCCTGCTGGAGGCCGGCCACCCGGGCTGGGGCCTACTGTTCCTGCTGGGCACCCCTGCCCTGCGTATCGGCCTGCGCTTCCGCCGCAACAAGGGCTACTACCTGATCGGCTATGTCGGCGAGGTGGGCGGCGAGATGGCAACCCCCAGCGGCGTCATCACCCTCAAGTCTGCACCGCGGCGCTTCAAACTGATGCTGGGCCTGGAACTGGCCCTGGTCGCATTCCTCTGGTTTTCGGTGGCCGTGACCCTACTCGCCGACTGAAGCCCACGTCATTCCCGCGATCCCCCGTCATTCCCGCGATCCCCCGTCATTCCCGCGATCCCCCGTCATTCCCGCGATCCCCCGTCATTCCCGCGATCCCCCGTCATTCCCGCGAAGGCGGGAATCCATTCCTGATCGAAAATGATGGATACACTCCACGTGGAGCGTCCAATCACCAGCTGCGGTGGTGAGTCCTGGTTTTCTTGCAGTGTCAGCTAGCGAGGAATCTTCCGCCAACCAACCATATCCACATGGCGAGAACGGCGATGAAATTTATCGTGAACACCATGCCACGCAGTCGGATATTGGTTGTCAGGATTTGCACGGCGCTGTGAATGATCCGGCCCACTACAAATATCCAGGCGAGAGCGGCCTGGACGATGTCGACCTTCCCTGCCCCGGTGAGCAGCAGTACGCACACCACGTAGAAGAACATCGGCCATTCGAACTGGTTGGAGAGATTGGCACTGACGCGGGGCTCCAGAGCCTCCCATGGGTTGCGGCCATCTCTCGTGGCCCATACACCCCACACTGCTGGCGCACGGACCAGGGTCAGCAGCGCATACAAAAGCACCGTGAATGACACGTGGGAAAGCATTGCGAAGATGAGCCAATCCGACTCCACCCGGGACCTCCGATTTTATTAGGGAGCAAAGGAAAGTGGCGAGTAGCCCGGTATCTACATGAGCGAATCGTCGTCGCTACGTCGCATCTCCTGCAATCCAGAGGCACCGCGCACCCAGTAGCTGCCACCCGAATCCTCCACGTAGTCGCGGCCGTTCGCGTCCGCCTCCTCGATGCTGGCGTAGCTACCAAGCAGCACCACATACCAGTCCTCCCCGTCACGACGGATTGGCATGATGACGACGCCATCGCGGTCGATCTCGCTGGCAGCGCGCTGGGCAGACGCCATATCCTCGAATGCGCCCACCTGGACGGCCCAGGGCTCAACTAGCTCGGGGGCCTGGGTGACCTCTTGCACGTCTGGCTCAGGTTCGGGAATCGGTTCCGGCGGCGGCATAGGCTCGAGAGGCTCGGAGGGCTGACTCGTTGCAACGGGTTCGGGGGGCTGGGGCGGCTCGTCCATTGCGACGGGTTCGGGTGGACTCGGCGGCTCGTCCGTTGCAACGGGTTTGGGAGGTTCAAGCGGCTCAGCCGGTGCCTCGGGCTCGGGTGGCGCAGCCGGCGGTTCGGGACGCGGCATGGCGTCCGCTATGTGCCTGAGATCATCCACCGCACGCGGTGCTCTGGTGGCTTCGGCAAGCAAGAGAGGCTGTGCATCGCAGTGCGACAGGCCGTTGGTTTCTCCACACAGTTGGTCGCCACCCGCGAGGGCGGCAATCAGAACCAGAAGAATGGACAAGGGAGTCTCCTCTGCACACGACTTCCCCGATGCTAAAGCAGATTCAGTCGCGCTTCAAAACCGCCGAACGCAATATTGCAGACCAGGTCACGGACCCTGCCTTTGATACACAATAGAACCGTCTATTGGCTGACAGCTCCTGCTCAAGCTCCCTGTCCACTGTGCCTGGCGCAGTGTTGTTCTCTGCAAGGAGCTTGTAGGCCACCGGTACGGAAGCGATAGCAGGTTGTTTTCGCCTGATCAAAACCCTTGATTCTGATCGCTGAGAATCTTACGTCCCGCGGCAACCGTACGTTCTCTCGGGGCGCGAGGATCGTCATTCCCTTCCAGTTCCCAGCAGCAATGGAGTGCATATACGTCTTCCGCAGACAGCTCTGCGGTAGCTTCGCCGAACAGCGCAAAGGTCACGGAGCCCACCATGCCGTAACCCACATCTGGCTCACCACCCTCGTCGTTATCGTAGGTGTACTTCACGAGAGCAAGCGCCCGGTGGTCGTCCGTCGGGGGCCAGAACAACTCGCGGCTGTCGTAAAGCTCTATCTCGTCCGGAGGCCGGCCGTACTCACTGGGATGCGCGAGCCACTCGGCCATCTCCGCCACACCCACAAAGTCCGGTTGTTTTGCCTCCTCGGGAATATTCTCGGACGCTCCTAGTTCTTCCAGATATCTCACAGCCCTGCTGCTGTAATTGGGGTCAAGGCAGTATTTTGACAACTTCTGGAGGCCGGCGGAGTCACCTGATTTCGCCTGCGCCCAGGCGGCTTCCATTCTGACTTCCTGCGACGGGTGTTCGCCGGCAATGTTCAAAAGCTGATCTCTCGGGCCATGTTCAATGAAAGGCAGTGCAGCGGTGGCGCTATGTGCATAACTGAAATAGTCCTCATTCTCATCGCGCAGCCAGTTTTCAAGGCTGGCTATGCCGTGTTCAGAACTAAACGGATGCCTATCGAGTTTCCCAGCGATAGCCAGTCCGTTACACATATCGAGATAGCTAACGAGAATGAACTCGGTCGGAAGCGGACTGCGAAGTGCTTCTACCATATCCAGTGCAAGAGGATGCTCGTGGTCAAACTGGCCAAGAATAATAGACCAGATGTAACCATCGGGTTTGTGCGGCATTCGCGCTGCCCTGGCAATGAGATCAATGTCCGCCGGCTGGCGGTACATGGCCAGAATTTTGAGGATGAACATAACGTCGTCATCATCAACCTCGTTTCCGGCGAGACAGTCCTCGATCCAGCATCGCAGCAGTGGAAGGCCTTCCTGGCTTAGTGTTTCAAAGGCATCCCTGGATTCCACGTTCTGGAAAAACGCTGCCAGGTTATGCAGCGGCGAGCGGAACCTCGGCGCCTCAAACTTTCCAGGATCCTGGCGCAGCGCGCCAAGCGCACTGCAAACTGCAGCTGCGTCCTCCTGTGAAGCCAGCGGCTGATATTTGAACGGCTCTATGTACTTGGTCAGGTCGCCGCCAGACTTTGACCATTTGCCTAGTGATTTTGCGAGCGACTTTTTCCAAAACATGGCACCACCCTCCCTGTGAGTGCACTAAACCCCAAAACCCGGGCCAGGCTAGAATCTTTTGTAGATCGCGTAGAAATACATCAACAGCGTAATAGGAAACGCCAGCGACGCAAAGACGGTAAGCGTGAGTACAATCATATAAGCGCTGTCTGCGGCTGTGCTGGAGTTTTCGGCGTTACCGGCCATGATTTCAAACACCGCATGCTCCAGGTTGAGCATGGAAAGCGCAACCACTATCGCCGACAAAGGCAGGAGGAGAGCGACAAACGTTGCAGAGCCCTCAAGTTCGGCAACCCTGACGAGGAAGAAAAAGTAGAGCCATACTCGCCAAAGGGCTACAACAGCAAGAAACACGGCATTGAGCAATTGTGCGGTATCCAACGCGAAAAATCGTTCCACCGGTATGGCGTAGAAGATACCAGGGAGGGAGGTCAGGCCAACAAATACAAACACGACTTTATAGCTCCATCGGCGCGGGCGAAGCGGCAGAAGGAGCACGTATAGGAACGCTGACAGCACAAAAATGTAGGCAATCGAACCCAGCCCGAAGTATTGCCAGGCCTCGGCGCTCGTGTGGTCCCAGTATCTGCCGACGCCGACGGCGAACGTAACCAGCACCACATGCACAAAGTAGTAGCCGAAGTGGGATTCCAGGTCAGGCCTGACTGGGCGGAAAAACAGGAACGCCAGCTGTGTTTTCCACACCTCGAGGAAATAGCTGTTCATCAACTAGCTTCCAACCAGCAACACATGACTAGGGTACACGTGAGGGACGAGCGTGCCGACCTCTGAGCTCAAGCTCTCGGAATGGCCTGTCTGACCTCACCCACCCTGGCAACGACATGGGCATCGGATACATCCTTCGGTGGATCTTCAGAAATGAGTATGGCGCGCATGCCAACCTGCCGCGGCCCCCTGTAGTCGTGTTCATATGAATCACCAACGAACACAGTGCTCTCAGCTTTTGATCCCAATGCGGAAAGCGCGGCGGTGTAGATTGACTTGTGCGGCTTGGGGCGGCCGTGATCGACTGACGCGACAACGCTGGAGAAATATTCAGCGATGCCAAAGCGCTGCAACAGGGCGGGCACGAATCCGGAGCGATGCGTGTTGCTGACGATCCCCAATCTGTAATCAGTTGAAATCTCCTGGAGCATGCTTTCCAGATGAGGCGCTGGCTTGATGTCTGCACTCCACTCGGTCATGAACAGATCGATGATCTCGTCACCGGCATCTTTTGACAGCTCATTTTCACCGATACGGTTGAGAAACTCCGACAACACATCATGCATCGAAAACTCTACCTGGCTGTCGCGAGACTGTTGCTCCAGATGACTAAAGGCAGTGTCCCAGATTTCAATAAACTGGTCGTATTCCAGCGGGCTGACGTTGCCAACGAGGAAATCATGAGTCCGAGAATACTCCTGGGTAGTTCTGCTTGGAGAGTACCGTACCAGGGTGCCGAAAAAGTCGAAGAGAATCGTGTCGATCACGGGGCGAGCTTACAAGTTCTGATAACGATTACCCAGTAGATTTCTGGAGGCTGATTCCAGGGTTTCTGAACCTGTGCTAGCCCGCTTGAGGGCGAAATTGATGACAACGGTCCACGTGGCACCCGATAAAGCGGGGCAGGCTCGCCGCAAAACGCAAGTACGTTGCACGCTCCACGTGGGGTGTTTGCTTGGCGTCGTGTGCAGCCTCTTTGAGGATGGATTCCCGCCTGCGCGGGAATGACGAGGGTGCGCGGGAATGACGAGGGTGCGCGGGAATGACGAGGATGCGCGGGACTGACGAGGGTGCGCGGGAATGACGAGGTGGAGCGGCAATGACGGCGGGCGCTCAGGTGGCTGACAGTTCCTGCTCCAGCTCACGGGCTACCGTGCCCGGCGCGGTGGTGTTCTTTGCCAGGAGCTTGTAGGCCACCGGTACCGCGAACAGGGTAATGATGCCGGCGACGGCGACGCCGCACATGACGACGATGCCGATCACCGTGCGTGACTCGTGGCCGGGGCCAAGCGACAGGACCAGGGGCACGGCGCCGAACACGGTGGTGAAGCCGGTCATCAGGATGGGGCGCAGGCGGAAGGCGGCGCCGTTGATAATGGCCTCATCGAAGTCGCGGCCCGCGTCGCGGAGCTGGTTGATGAACTCCACGATAAGAATGCCGTTCTTGGTGGCCAGGCCCACCAGCATGATCAGGCCCACCTGGCTGTAGATATTGAGCGTCTGGCCGAACAGCAGCAGACCGCCCAGCCCGCCGACCAGGGCCAGCGGCACCGTCAGCAGGATGATGAATGGGTGCACGAAGGATTCGAACTGCGCCGCCATCACCAGGAAGACCACCAGCAGCGCCAGGCCGAAGGTAAACACCACTGAACGCCCCGCCTCCTGGTACTCCAGCGATTCGCCCTTGTAGTCGATGCTGGCCTCATTGGGCAGGTTGTCCCGCACCCAGGTCTCCAGCCATTCCAGCGCCTCGCCCAGCGACACGCCCTCCGCCAGGTTGGCAGACAGGGTAATGGAGCGCACCCGGTTGTAGCGGTTGAGCTGGCTGGCATCGGCCCGATCCGACAGGCTCACCAGGTTCGACAGCGGTATCAGTTCACCGCTGCTGCCGGAGCGCACATAGATGCTGCGCAGGTCGGTCAGCGAACGCTGGGCCTCGCGCTCCCCTTCCAGGATCACGTCGTATTCCTTGCCGGCCAGCACGAAGGTCGTCACCTTGCGGTTGCCCATCATGGTTTCCAGGGTGCGGCTGATATCCAGCAGGCTGACGCCGAGGTCGCCGGCGCGGTCGCGATCAATCTTCACGCGCAGCTGCGGCTTGGTGGGCTTGAAGTCGGTGTCGGGGCTCACAAACATCGGCTCGGCAGACACGTCCTGCATCAGCATGCCCTGCCACTGCTCCAGGTCCTCGTAGGTGTTGCCGCCGATCACGAACTCCACCGGCGGATTGGAACCGGCCCCGAGCGCGCGTTGGGAACGGATAAAGATTCTCGCGCCGGGAATGTCAGCCACCCGCTTGCGGGCGTCGGCGAGGATCTCCCATG
This sequence comes from Halieaceae bacterium, assembly GCA_965601975.1. GTDB lineage: Bacteria > Pseudomonadota > Gammaproteobacteria > Pseudomonadales > Halieaceae > JANQIO01. The sequence continues at coordinate 1,990,659 of OZ271856.1, read as the reverse complement.
TGCTGCGGCGACCGGAATCCCAGGGCTGTAGTACCAGAATGGAGAAGGCGCCGTTGAAGGCCTCACCGGCGCCCCAGGAGGGCGCGCGGATCAGCAGGCGCTTGATGTCGCCACTGTCAACCAGCGGCATCAGCCGCTCCTCGACCATTGTCAGCTGGCGCACGGTGTAATCGAAGGAGGAGCCCTCCGGCGCCTGCAACACCATGAACAGGATGCCGCGATCCTCGGCGGGTGCGTACTCCTGGGGCACCTTCTGAAACAGCCAGCCGCTGAGAACGATGCTGGATACCAGGATAAACAGCGTGAGCGCGGGCGCCTTGAGCACGTTTGCCAGCTGTGCCCGGTAAAAGCGCTCCAACGCCCCGGTCAGGCCGTCGACAAAATCCGCGAGCCGGTTGTGGGTGCTCTCATTGGTCAGGAGGCGCGAGCAGATGACCGGCGCCAGGGTCAGTGCCACCAGGGTGGAGAACACCACGGCCACCGCCATGGCGACGGCGAATTCGCTGAACAGCTTGCCCAGGTTTCCTTCCAGGAAGGTGATAGGCACAAATACCGCGATCAGTACCGCAGTAGTGGCGATCACCGCGAAGCCCACCTGGCGGCTACCCTTGTAGGCGGCAACGAGCGGCGTCTCGCCCTTGGCCAGGCGCCGGTGGATGTTCTCCAGCACCACGATACAGTCGTCCACCACCAGGCCGATGGACAGCACCAGTGCCAACAGGGTCAGCAGGTTGATGCTGTAGCCGAAAGCCCACAGCAGGGTAAACGTCGAAATGAGTGAAATGGGCACCGTGGCCGCCGGCACCAGTACGCTGCGCGGGTCGCCCAGGAACAGGAAGATCACCAGCACTACCAGGGCCGCCGCGATCATGAGCGTCCGGTAGACTTCCTTGACCGCCGCCTCGACAAACAGCGACTTGTCGTAGCTCTTGATGATGCGCATGCCCTCGGGCAGCGTGGCGTTGATGCGGTCCACCTCGGCGTTGATCGCGCGGGAAACGTCCAGCGCATTGGCGGTGCTCTGCTTGACGATACCCATGCCCACCATGGAATCACCGTTGCCGCGGAACAGGCTGCGGCGCTCGGCGCTGCCCAGTTCCACCCGGGCCACGTCCGCCAGGCGCACCAGGTAGCCGTCATCCCCGCGCCGCACCACCAGCTGGCGAAAATCCTCCGCCGACTTGTAGGCGCGCTCGACACGAATGACGAAGTCGCGTTCCAGTGACTGCAGGGTGCCTGCCGGCAATTCGATGTTCTCGCGACGCACCGCGTCTTCCACATCCGACACGGTCAGGCCGCGGGCCACCAGGGCATTGCGGTCCAGCCAGATGCGCATGGAATACACCTGCTGGCCGGTCACCCTCACCCGCGACACGCCGTCCAGGGCTGAGAACCGGTCCTCGAGGTAGCGGCGCACGTAGTCGGTCAGCTCCAGCGCCGTCATGCTGGGTTCGACCAGGTGGATCCAGTAGATCACGGTGTCGTCGTCGCCGGCCTTCTCCACTTCCGGCGGCTCCGCTTCCTCGGGCAGGTTGTCGAGAATGCGAGACACCCGGTCGCGAATATCGTTGGCGGCGTTGTCGATATTGCGCCCCAGGCGGAACTCGATATTGATATTGGAGCGCCCGTCCTGGGAGGTCGACGTGATGCTCTTGATCCCTTCGACACCGGCAATGCGGTCCTCGATCACCTCGGTGATCTTGTTCTCCACCACCGCGGCGGAGGCACCGGGGTAGTTGGTCGAAACGCTGACCACCGCCGGCTCGATATCCGGGTATTCGCGCAGGGGCAGGCGGTCGAAGGAAATGACGCCAAAGGCAACCAAAAGTGCACAGAACACGGTGGCCAGCACCGGGCGCTTCACCGAGGTGTCGGAAATCCACATATCAGCTTTCCAGCACCCGCACCGGGCTGGTGTTGCCGCGCAGGCGGCCCACGCCGTCCTTGACCACCACATCGCCCGGTTTCAGCCCGGCGACCACTTCCACCCAGCCAGGGCGGCGGTCGCCGATTTCCACGAACACGCGCTTGGCGACGTCGCCGTCGATCTGCCAGACATAGTGATCGGTGGAGCGGGAGACCAGGCTCTCTTCCGGCACCAGCAGCGCCTGGCGACGGTCGCCGAGCACGGTCACCTGCATCAACATGCCCGGCTTCAGGAAGCTGTCTCGGTTGTCGAAGGCAGCGCGCGCCGTGATTGATCGGTTGACCGGGTCGACGCGGCTGTCGACCGCGGTCACTTCACCGGTAAAAGCCTGGATGTAGGCCGCGGTAGAGGCCTCAATCTGCTGGCCAGGCTCAAGAAAGCGCAGGAAACGCGCCGGTACGGTGAAGTCCAGGCGCATGCGGGACACATCGTCCAGCGTGGTGATGGTCTGGCCGGGCTCCACCAGGGCACCGGGGCTGACCTGCCGCAGGCCCAGCACGCCGCTGAAAGGCGCGCTGATGGTGCGGTCGTCGATCTGTGCTTTTTCCTGTGCGATGCGGCTGCGGGCTATGGCCGCGAGGGTGCGCCGCTGATCGAGGTCGGTTTCCGCGACCTGGTTGCGCTTGACCAGGTTTTCGAGCCGCGCGACTTCGCGCTCCTGCTCGGCGAGAAACTCCTGCTGCTCGCGCAGCGAGGCAATTTCCTCTTCCTGCTGCAGCGTCACCAGCAAATCGCCCTCGGCCACGGTCTGCCCATCCTCGAAGTGCAGGCGGGATACGGTTTCGGAGACGCTGGACGTGATGGTCACGGATTCCCAGGCGCGCAGGGTACCCAGGGCTTCGACCCGGCTCTGGAAGGGCTGCTCCTCGAGCGTCCATGCGGTGACAGGCACCGGGCCCATCGGCGGCCGGCCACCCGCGCTGTCGCCCTCGCCGCCCAGGTAATACCAGGCGCCCGCGGCAAGCAGCAGGACTACAATGGCAACAGCAGTGGAACGCATCAATCCTCCAGCGTCATCAATTCGATATTGCGAAACTTCACCTGACCGCTTTCCCAGCGTTGCAGGGCAATGAAACCCGGTGTGGGGTCGGCATCGCGGAGTTCCGCGGTCTTCTTCCCGTTCACCGTCAGCTCGATCACCGGTCCTCGCGCCTCCACTTCCAGGGTGTTCCAGCGCCCCACGGTGTCTACCCGGGCCAGCGGGGGCATGGATTTAAACACAATAGCACCGGTACGCGCCTCCTGGCGCGGGTGCTCATCCCAGATGTTCAGCTCGTAACAGGTGGCCGGGTGTATACGGGCGCGGTCCCGGCAGCGGATGAACACACCGGAATTGACCGTGGCTTCGACCCAGAATTCCAGGGACAGGCGGAAATCGCCGAATTCAGACTCCGAATGCAGAAAACCGTCGCCCTCGCCCCCCGCGCTGATCACCCCATCCTGCGCCTGCCAGTCCGCCTCGCCCTGGACCTGCCAGCCCCGCAGTGACTCTCCGTCAAACAGCGCCAGGCTCAGGGCAAGTGCCAGCATCACTGGTCCACCGTCAACTGCTCCCACTCGCGGCGGTTGCCGCCGGCCTGAATTGCGCGATCCAGCGCCGTCGCCGCGCCGGTGATGATTTCTTCCGGTGTGTGCAGGCCACGCGCGGGTTCCGCGCAAATGCCGATGCTCACGGTGACGCGGGTCGTGTGCTCCGGGTCGATCGGAATATCCAGGGTCTCTATCACGCCGTGGAACTTCTCCGTGACCCGGTTCATGCCGGGGCCCTTGTCGTTCATCAGGATGCACAGCCGCGTGTCACTGAAGCGCCCCAGCGCATCCGAGGTGCGGCGCACGCAGTAGCGCAGGGCGTCGGCTACGCCCAACAGGCAGTTCTCGGCACCGTTCTGCCCGTGCTTCTCTACCAGCGAGGCGTAATTGTCGATCTCCACCAGGGCCAAACTGAAATTGCTCTCTTCCCGGCGCGCGGCGTCGAACTCACGGGCCGCCGCCTTGTCGATGTCCTCTCTGAGCAACAGGCCGGTCAGGGGGTCCTTTGTTGTCTCTTCCAGGGCCGCGACCTCACCGGAGGCCTGCTCGATCATGGCGTAATAGGCGATCACCCAGTTGATGGCTACCAGCATCAGCAGCAGGATCACCAGCCGCATGGAGTAGCGCAGGTCGTCCGGGAAGTCCGGGTCCGCCACCATATCGCCGGACAGGTGTCGCGCGAGCACCACCAAGAGGAAAATGCCCGCCAGCATGGTGATGTTGCGCGCGGCCCGCTTGCTCAGCATCAGGCCCGCCAGCAGGGGCAGCATGGGCGCGGCAAAGATGATCGAGCCGGAGAACCCGTCCGAGATCCAGGTCAGGCTGCCGTAGACAAAGAAGGCGATGACCAGGACGATCACGGCGGCGACGTCTGCGGGGGCGCCGGTACGCACCTGTCGCCACACGACAAACAGCAGGGCCGCGCACACGGCCGCCACACTTACCGCAACCGGCTCGATCTCCCTCGCCACCATTGCCCTCAACACTGTGGCTAACACCACGAAGATGCCCAGCAACAGGGCGGTGTTCATGACGACGCTGGTCTTGGAGTACGGCGAGTTTTTTGTCATTGGAATGCGGCCGGGCGGTTTTCGCCATTCTAGCAATTGACATCGCAGGGCGCCTGCCAGACAATTAGTTTCACATGTAACTAATTGGAGCAGGCGATGGAGTACCTGACCGGATTTGGCAACGAGCACGAGACAGAGGCCCTCGAAGGCGCGCTGCCACGGGGACAGTTCAGCCCACAGAAAGTGGCCTACGGTTTGTACGCGGAGCAGCTCAGCTCTACCGCGTTCACCATGCCCCGCGCGCTGAATCGCCGCAGCTGGCTCTACCGCATCCGGCCCTCCGTGCTGCAGGGTGAGTTTGAGCCCTATAACAGCCGGCTGCTGGAAACCGGACCGGGCGCAGGCGCCACGGTGACACCGAATGTGCTGCGATGGGATCCCCTGCCGATGCCGGCCGAGCCCACGGACTTTGTCGACGGCCTGGTCACCATTGCCGTGAACGGGGACGCCAACGCCCAGACCGGCATGGGGATTCACCTCTACGCCATCAACCGCTCCATGGAAAAGCGCTATTTCTACTGTGCCGACGGTGAACTGCTGTTCATACCCCAGCAGGGCGGCCTGCGCCTGCGCACCGAGTGCGGCCGGCTGGAGGTTGGGTCCGGTGATATCGCCGTGATTCCGCGGGGCATGAAATTTGCGGTGGACCTGCTCGAGGAGACGGCTCGAGGGTATCTCTGCGAGAACTACGGCGCGCCCTTCTGCCTGCCGGAGCGCGGGCCGGTCGGCGCCAACGGCTATGCCAATGACCGGGATTTCCAGTACCCGGTCGCCGCCTATGAGGAAGACGAAGGAGAGTTCTCCCTGCTGTGCAAGTTCGCCGGCGACCTGCACATTGCACCGATCTCCCACTCACCGCTGGACGTGGTGGCGTGGACCGGTAACTCCGCGCCCTACAAGTACGACCTGTCGCGATTCAACGTCATGGGGTCGGTCAGCTACGATCACCCGGACCCGAGCATCTTCACCGTGCTGACCTCGCCCTCGGACACCGCCGGCATGGCCAACATCGATTTCGTGATCTTTCCGCCGCGCTGGATGGTGGCGGAGGACACCTTCCGGCCGCCCTGGTACCACCGCAACATCATGTCCGAGTTCATGGGGCTGGTGGAAGGCGTCTACGACGCCAAGGAAGAAGGTTTCATCCCCGGCGGCTCGAGCCTGCACAACTGCATGAGCGCCCACGGACCGGAGGCCGCGGTGTTCGACAAGGCCAGCCATGCAGAACTCAAACCGGACCGCTACCAGGACACCCTCGCCTTCATGCTGGAATCGCGCTACGTGATCCAACCCAGCTACTGGGCGATGCACACAGAGCTGCGCCAGCGTGACTATACTCGCTGCTGGGACGGCCTCCAGAAACAGTTTGCCGCTGCAAATTAAGGACAGACCATGAAGCTTGCCAGCTTGAAATCAGGCCGCGACGGGCAGTTGCTCGTTGTCAGCCGCGACCTCAGCCGCGCCGTGGGCGCTTACGACATCGCGCCGACCCTGCAGTCGGCCCTCGAGAATTGGGATACCGTGGAAGCGCCATTGCGCGAGCGCGCTGACGCCCTGGAAGCCGGGTCCGTGGATGGCGAATTCGCGCTGGAACCGGACAAGCTGGCGGCGCCCCTGCCCCGCAGCTATCACTGGGCCGACGGCAGCGCCTACGTGACCCACGTGGAGCTGGTGCGCAAGGCGCGCGGTGCCGAGCTGCCCGAATCCTTCTGGACCGATCCGCTGATGTACATGGGCGCCTCCGACGCGTTCATCGGCCCGACTGACGACATCGAAGTGGAGAACGAGGACTGGGGCATCGACTTCGAATCGGAAGTGGTGGTCTACACCGACGACGTGCCCGCTGGGACCAGCCCGACCCGGGCCCGGGACCATATCAAGCTGATCGCCCTGTGCAACGACGTGTCACTGCGCAACCTGATCCCCGGCGAACTCGCCAAGCAGTTCGGCTTCTACCAGTCGAAACCGCAGACTGCCTTCACTCCCGTGGCGGTGACCCCGGATGAACTCGGCGACGCCTGGGACGGCGCCAAGCTGCACCTGCCCATGCTGTCGACCCTGAACGGCAAGCAGGTCGGCGCGCCCAATGCGGGCGTCGATATGACTTTCGATTTCGGCCAGCTCATCGCCCACGCCGCCAAGAGTCGCGCACTGGTTGCCGGCACCGTCATCGGCTCCGGCACCGTCGCCAACCAGGGCAGCGCCGACGGTTCCAGCTGCCTGGCGGAGGTGCGCTGCCTGGAGACCATCGCCGACGGCCAGCCGACAACGCCGTTCATGCAGTTTGGGGACCGCATCGAAATCGAAATGAAAGATGCCGCAGGCGCCTCAATCTTCGGAAAGATCGACCAGGTGGTTGTGCAGTACCACCCGCCCGAGGCAGACTGACGGGATTTCGCGGCTCGCCCACGAGGTCCCATGAAACTCTACAGCTACTGGCGCTCTTCTGCGGCGTACCGGGTGCGTATCGCCCTGAACCTGAAAGGGCTGGACACCGAATACCACCCCATCAACCTGCTCGAGGGCGAGCACAAGGACCCGGCCTACCTGGAACGCAACCCGGCGGGCCTGGTACCGGCCCTCGAGCTGGATGACGGCCGCTGCCTGGCCCAGTCCATCGCCATCATCCGCTGGCTCGACAGCGAGCATCCGGAACCCCCGCTGCTGCCGGCCGACAGCTTCGAGCGCGCCCAGGTGGAGGCCATGGCCTACACCGTGGCCTGCGAGATCCATCCGCTCAACAACATCGCCATCCTCAACTACCTGAGGGCACAGTTCGGCGTTGGCCAGGAGCAGCTCAACCACTGGATGCACACCTGGCTGGATCGCGGCTTCACCACCCTCGAGGCGGAAATCGACGGCGCGCCCTACTGTGCCGGGGCCGACATCACCCTGGCCGACGTATTGCTGGTGCCTATGGTCTATAACGCGCTGCGCTTCGAATATCCCCTGGAAGAGAAGCAACCCAAAGTCTATGGGGTCTGGCAGGCCTGCAATGAACTGCCGGCCTTTGCGGATGCGCGACCGGAGAATCAACCCGATGCTGTTTGATGTCCTGAGAAAAGCCGTGCTGCTGGAGCGGAACGAGGTCCGCGCCGTACTGGTGTCCTTCGGTTTCGTGCTGATGCTGATGGCCGCCTACTACATCCTCCGCCCGGTGCGCGACGCCATGGCCTCGGACTGGAGCGACGCCGAGGTGAGCTGGCTGTGGACGCTCAACTTCTTTATCTCGGCGGTGGCGGTATCCATCTACGGCGGCGCGGTGACCTCGGTGAAATTTCGCCGGCTGGTGACCTCGGTGTACGGTTTCTTCGCGCTTTCATTTCTTGCCTTCTACCTTGGCACCCAGCTCATCAGCGACCGGGTGCTGATCGACAAGTCCTTCTACGTCTGGGTCAGCGTCTTCAGCCTGTTCCACATTTCCGTGTTCTGGAGCTTTATGGCGGACCTGTTCACCAAGGCCCAGTCCCTGCGCCTGTTCGGCTTTATCGGCGCCGGCGCCAGTGTCGGCGCGCTGGTGGGCCCGTCCATCCCCACGTTTTTTGTCGGCGCCCTGGGTACAGACAATCTGCTGCTGGTGGCCTCGGTGATGCTGCTGCTGACTATCCCGGTCATCGGCGTGCTGCAGAACCTCAAGGCCAGCGATCTCCAGCACAGCGAAAAACTCGGTGGCGCGGACGAGGTCCTGAGAGTCACCGAGGGACAACCTGAATATATCGGCGGCCATCCGCTGGCGGGGTTTGCCGAGTTCGTGAAAAACCCCTACCTGCTCTCCATAGGGGTTTTCATCCTGCTGTACACCTCCATCAGCTCCTTCGTCTATTTCGAGCTGAAGAACATGATGGCGGATTACAGCCGGGAACAGCGCACCCAGATCTGGGGCGCCATGGACCTGGCGGTGAACACCCTGACCATACTGACCGCGTTTTTTGTCACAGGACGCGTCGCCTCCCGCTTCGGCGTGGGCGTGACGCTCGCGAGTGTGCCCTTCGCCATTTGCGGCGGCATGCTGGTGGTCGCCGCCGCGCCCATGGTGGCGGTCGTGGTGGGCCTGCAGATACTGCGGCGGGCAGGCAACTACGCGGTGACACGGCCCGGTCGAGAAATGCTGTTTACTGCGGTGGACCGCGAAACCCGGTTCAAGGCCAAGCCGGTCATCGATATCGTCGTCTACCGCGGCGGGGATATGCTGAATGCCTGGGCCTTTACCGCCCTGACCCAGGGCCTCGGCCTGGGCCTGGGTGCGGTGGCCCTGGTCGGTGCGGGGATCGCGGCACTGTGGGGCGCCACCGGGCTCTACCTGGGCAGCGTCTTCAAAAAGCAGTCGGGTGAATCTGCGCCTGCAGCAGCCGACGCAGTAGCCGACACCTAGTTGTGATCTCTCAATAGGTTGTTCACTCGGGGCATACCCGGAGAATTGGAGGTGCGACCCATCTCAATAATCCGGAGCCCCGAATGAACAACCACAAGAATGCACGATTAACGCCACACGGTCGATTGCTGCTCGTTCGTCGAATCACCGAAGACGGTCTCAGACCCGCCGAAGCCGCCCAGGCCGTGGGCGTCAGCGTCCGCACAGCCTACAAATGGCTCCATCGATACCAGGACGAAGGTGAAGCCGGCCTGTTGAATCGCTCCTCCCGCCCGCGTCAGTGCCCCACTCAGACCAAGAGCGGCATCGCCAAACGCATTATCAAGCTCAGGCGTCAACGGCAAACCTATCGCCAGATTGCCCTGGCGGTGGGTACCAGCCAAAGCACAGTCGGGCGGATCCTGGCGCAGTCGGGACTAAATCGACTTGCCTATCTCGAGCCCGCCAGGCCTGATAATCGCTACGAGCATGATGCCCCTGGGGATTTACTGCACCTGGATATCAAGAAACTCGGGCGATTCAAGCGCCCCGGACACAGGGTCACCGGTAGCCGCCTGAACACGCCGAAACGCGGGCCTGGTTGGGAGTACGTCCACGTCGCCATTGATGACCATAGTCGGGTGGCCTTCGGCTCCATCCATCCAGATGAAACAGGGAGAAGCGCCTGCCAGGCGCTTCTCAGGGCTGTGAGGTATTACAGGAGCTTGGGTATCCGCTTCAAACGTGTGCTCACAGATAATGGTCCTGCCTACAAGTCGAAGGTCTTCAGGCAGTTGTGTCGCAGACTGGGGCTGGTGCACAAAAGGACACGTCCATACTGTCCCAGAACCAACGGCAAAGCTGAGCGGTTTATACAAACAGCACTCAGAGAATGGGCCTACGCTCGCTCTTACAAAGACTCAGAGCAAAGGGCTCAGCATCTAATGCCGTGGTTACACCAATACAACTGGCATCGACCCCATGCTAGCCTCGACTACCTACCACCGATTAGCCGGAGCGGCCTATCTGTGAACAACCTGATGAGTAACCACACCTAGTCTGCCCAGCCCGTGATGTGCTTGGCGGCCTGGTAGCCGAACGTCATCGCGGGTCCCAGGGTCGATCCCGGGCCCGGGTAGGTCGGCAACACCGGCGCACTGCAGTTGCCGATGGCGTACAGCCCCTCGATCACGCTGCCGTCCTCACGGGTGACCTGGGCATCCTCTGTCACCACCATGCCGCCCTGGGTGCCGAAGTCGCCGGGGTCCACTTTCATCGCGTAGTACGGCGGCTTGTCGATCGCTCCCAGGCAGGGATTGGGTTCCACCCGCGGGTCGCCGTAGTAGCGATCGTAGAGCGCGTCGCCGCGCTGCAGGTCCAGGTCCTTCCCGGTGCGGGCATAGTCATTCATTTTGGCGACCGTGGCTTCAAGGCCGTCGGGGTCGACGTCGATCTTCGCCGCCAGTTCGCGGATGCTGTCGGCCCGGGCGATGAAGCCCGACTCCTCCCAGCTGTTCGGCAGCGCCCAGTCGGGCCGGAACTTGCTGTTGTAGAGCGGGCCCACGAAATAGGTGGCGCGGAAGTTGGCATCGAAAATCTGCCAGCTCGGCACGCAGGGGTAGTCGTCGCTGTGCTTCTCGAAGGTCTCCAGCTGGTAGGCCATGTAATTCTGGGACTCGTTGCTGAAGCGCTCCCCCGCCGAGTTCACCACGATGGAACCGGGATAGGATTTCTCCATGATGCTGAGCCGCGGTATCGGCTCCCCCGGCACGGAAATCGTGTTGCACCACCAGGCGCCGTCGAGCATGTGCATTTTCGCGCCCATGCGCAGCCCCTCGCTGATGGCATCCCCAGTGTTGTCGTAGCTGCCGGCACTCCACCAGTGGTTGGTGGGCTTCGGCAGGTACTGCTCGCGCATCTCCTGGTTGTGTTCGAAGCCGCCCGCCGCCAGCACCACGCCCTTGCGAGCCTCCACACGGACCGTCTCACCGTCGCGCTGGAGTTCAATACCGGTCACGCGGCCGTCGGCATCGGTGACCAGTGACTGCATGGGCGCGTTCAGCCACAGGGGAATATCACGGTCCAGCATGGACAGGCGCAGCCGCGCCACCCCCGCACAGCCGCAGGTCAGCCGCCGAGAATACTTGTCGCCACGAAACAGCCATTTGAAATCGGTCAAGTAGTCCAGGAACAGCTTGCCGGCAATTTTCCACCAGCCCGGCAGCTGCGCCATCAGCTGCGCCGCTTCCACCTGGGTAATCCCGACGCGGCCGCCCAGCTGCATCATCTGGTGGCTGCGGCGCAGGGTCTTCGCATGCTCGCCCAGTTGGTCGGCGTAGACGGGTTCCGGCTCCATGCTGCGGTGACCGGGCATGGAGCCTTCCTGGTCCGAATAGTAGTCGGGGTAGTGCTCCAGGGTGACATAGCGCACCTGCGTGCGCTGGTGCAGGAAGTCGATCGCCTTGGGGCCGTTGAGCAGGTATGTGTCGACCAGGGTCTCGGGCACCTGCCCCGCCGGCGTGGTATTGAGCAGGTATGTCTTGGCCTTGTCGAAGGAATCCTCGGCGCCGGCAGCCTGTGCATAGCGATTGCAGGGAATCCAGACGCCGCCGCCAGAGACCGCGCTGGTACCGCCGTAGAGGCTGGATTTCTCGACCACCAGCACGTCGCCGGCGCCCATCTCATGGGCGCAGAGCGCCGCCGTCAGCCCGCCGTTGCCGGAACCGACTACCAGTACATCGACGCTGTGATCCCACCCGTTTTCGCTCACAAGACTTCCGTTTCACTGATCGTTGACGCCGGTTATAGTACTGTATCGATGCCACCCGGAATGCCGATTCAATCCGGCTGTGGACGGTTAGTCGTATCAGGTTTAACAGTTCGGCCATCGGCCGCGCGAACAATAAGGAGAAGTCCATGAGCTGGTTCAGCAAGAAGACGGTCCTGGTGGCAGGACTGGTTGCAGGTCTGGGCGCCGCCCCGACCGCCCTGTCACACTTGAATCCCGACGAGTTTCCCCAGTCCTACCGCCAGTCCCTCTACGCCATTCTCGGCGCCAACATGGGACCGATGAGTTCCATGATCAAGGGCGAGATTCCCTGGGACGACGCCCGCTTCAAGGGCTTCGCCGACGACCTGGCCATGGCGGCACAGCTCAACTACATGCGCGGCTTCCCGGATGGCAGCCAGGGCGGCCAGACCCGAGCCAAACCCGGTATCTGGGACAACAAGGCTGACTTCGAAGCCAAGTTGAACGATTTGCGTGAGGCGTCAGCGGCACTGGCCGAGGCGGCGGGCGGCACAGACAAGAAGGCCATCATGGAAGCCTTCAAGGCCACCGGCGGCACCTGCAAGGCCTGTCACGACGAGTACAAGTCAAAAGACTACCTCTAGAGCTCTACCAGGGCAGGTCGGGTTCCGGCGCGAGGTAGATGGCCAGCGCCAGGGCGCCTACGCACAGCAGCAACAGGAATAATGCGCGCCAGTTGGATACCGGTGCGCTCACTCCCCCGCTGCCGCCGAAGATCATCGGTGACACCAGGTTTCGCCCCTTCACCCAGCGATACCAGGCGATGGCGGCGACGTGAAGCCCGACAAAACCGAGAATGACCCAGTACAGCTGGTCGTGGATTTCGCTCAGCTGGTCCGCGACACTGCTGTCCACGGCGTAGCGCAGCGGACCGTCGAACAACAGCCCATCGCTATTGAACAGGCCGGTCAGCGCCTGCACCAGCATCAATGACAGCAGGACCATGACCGACCACCCCCCGGCCGGGTTGTGCCCGGCGGGTTCACTCTCGAGACCCCGCCAGTAGCGCAGCACCACACCGGGACCGCGCAGGAAATCGGAGAAGCGCGAGTGCACGCTGCCGAAAAAGCCCCAGAGAATCCGGAACACCACCAGCACCAGCACCGCGTAGCCGTTCCAGCGATGCACCTCGATCCAGTCCTGGTTGTGGCTCAGCCACGCCAGCGCGACGCCCAGCACCAGCAGCCAGTGAAAAAGCCGGGTCGGCAGGTCCCAGGTTGCGTTGCCGTGATATGAACCCATGGCTCTCGTATTGCGACAAAAATGAATGACGACGCCGCGGCAGAAGGCAGCCCGCGACACGCTGATGTTACATGAAATCGGCTCGTTTCAATCTGCCTGTCATGCCGGCGTCAAGAACAGTACCATTTCGGTGAACTCAACGGGCGCACCGCAGTCAACCTACTGACCGCTGCCGCGTTGTTTTGGGGCAGGCACCCCCATCACAGTTAGGACGAGATCAGGATGACAGCGTCCGGTAAAACAGGTATCTCTCTGATATGGATTTCAGAATCGGCATGACAGGCTCTCGCCTGATGAAACTCGCCGGGAAAACACTGGCCGCGGCGACCGCGGCACTTCTGGGCGGCTGCCTGCACCTGCAGCTGGGTGGGGCCGTGACGGAAGCCACTGTCACCGTCACGCCACTGCGTGATTCATCGGTAGTGATCGAGCGTCTCCGAACCCCCTCGCTGGAAGAGGTACGCCAGCAGATTGGTCCGGACAAATGGGACTCGAAGCGCGATATCGGCCGCTTTGTGATGCTCGGCAATGTCGTGCTGGATGAATCGCTCTACGAGCCCGACGAACTCTACCTGGTCACCGCCGGGGGCGGGCTGGACTACGACGCCAACTACGACAATGTCCTGGACGATGAACCCACCGCAGTCTTCGGACAGTGGCACGCGATCATGACGGGCGAGCAGCTCAGCCGCGGCAAGGTCAGCCCGTTGACCGAGGCGATCTATCGCTACCTGCAACTGAACCTCAACGGCCTGAGCGATGCCGCAGTCATCGCCAAGATGGACGAACTGGCGGATGTCATGGTGGCCGACACCAACCGGTCCGGAAGCGTGGACTACGAGGATGTCCTGTTCTGGCATCGGCATTTCAATGCCCGGGAATACATTCGGGGTATCGAGTTGCTGGACAATCTCTCAGCGGCCATCCGCGAAGACTTCGAGGCATCGGAAGTCCGGAAGCTCGCCGCAGATGTGGTAGGCAGGGAAGCCGAAAGTGAAGGCCCGTTTACCATCAGCGGTGTCGTCGGCGTACCCACCACGTCGCGGCTCGATGGCGACGTCAACGACACCAACGTGCCGGAGTTCAGCAACGATTCCTTTGGCGAGGCACAGCCGCTGGACAACCCGGTCGTGCTCGGTGGCTTCGTCACGAGACTACCCACAAACGTCGAACGAGACCGCTTTTTTCAGGAAGCGGATCTGGATGATTTTTACCGGATAAACCTGCTCAAGGATCAGCTCATCACTTTGGTGATCGCCGAGGACACGCGCTTCAACGACCTGGATTTGTACCTGTACAGCACGCCAGACATCGGCAGCCCGGACAGGTTCTCACTGAGCTCGGTAGAAGAGGTAGAGCAGATTGTCGTGCCTGAGGACGGTGAGTACTGGATTCGGGTAGCAGCGTTTTCAGGCACCTCCAACTACCAGCTGATCATTGGCATTGGCGAACCGAGCAGGACGCCCGCGCAGTTGAACCAGGACAGCGACTTCATCCCGGGTCAGGTGATCGCGCGCTTTCGCGACAGGCCCAATGTGAGCACCATGTTGCGCCGGGCCAGGTTTACAAAAATGCGAATCCGCGGTGGCGGTCTGCGGCGGGCCAACCTGCTGGAGCTGGCCCGTGCGCCAGGGGAGAGACTGAAGCAACGCAAACTGAAAACTATATTGGCGATGAAGCGTCTGCGGCAGCAGGCGGAGGTGGAGACCGCGGGCCTGAACTTCCGTGTCTACCCCACGGCGGTCCCAAACGACCCGTTCTACAATCAGCAGCGCTGGCACTACGAGCAGATCAACCTACCGCTGGCCTGGGATCGCAGCCTCGGTGACGACACGATCGTGGCCGTACTGGATACAGGAATTCGCAGCGGCCATCCCGACATGCAGGGCCAGTTGGTCCAGGGTTGGGATTTCTTCGACGTGAATTTCCTGGGTGACAGAGGCGATTCAAACCCCGAAGACCCCGGGGATTCAGAGGACGGTACGCCCTCCAGCTTCCACGGCACGCACGTCGCGGGAACCGTGGCGGCGGCCAGCAACAACGGCAGCGGCGTGGCCGGCGTTGCCTGGAACGCGAAGATTATGCCTGTCAGGGTGCTTGGGGCCGGCGGCGGCACCAACTACGGTGTCCTTCAGGGGGTGCGCTACGCTGCTGGCCTGGAAAACGACTCGGAGACCGTACCCGAACGGCCCGCCGACGTTATCAACATGAGCCTGGCCGGCGGCGGTTTCAACGCGTTCGACCAGTCGGTCTACAACGAGGTGGCGGCAAAGGGGATCATAGTAGTCGCCGCGGCAGGCAACGACTCATCAAGGGAATTCGCCTACCCGGCCTCCTACGACAATGTCATCTCGGTCAGCGCCACCAACATCAATCGCAGCCGCGCCCCCTACTCCAACTTCGGTAGCCGCGTCGACGTGGCGGCGCCTGGTGGCGACAGCTTTACGCCTGATGTCAACGGCGACGGCGTCGCGGACATGGTGTTGAGCACCGGTGCCGACGACACTACCGGCTCCATCCAGGACAACTACCGCCTGTTGCAGGGAACCTCCATGGCGTCGCCCCACGTGGCCGGCGTGATGGCGCTGATGAAATCCCTCTATCCCGCGCTCACGCCCGTACAGGTCGAGGCTGCACTGTCCCAGGGTTTGCTGACCGACGACCTCGGCACCGAGGGGCGCGACGACGTTTTCGGCTGGGGGCTGATCAACGCCAACAAGGCGGTGCTGGTGGCCCAGAGCCTCAGGGATGGCGGCGAGATCGAGCTGATCCCGGCCGTCACCACCAGCGCCTCGTCTCTCAACTTCGGCACCTTTGCCACATTGCTACCGCTCACCGTCGGCAATGCCGGCACCGGGGTACTTGCAGTGACTGAGGTGAGCGTCGATGAGCCCTGGCTGTCGATCGATCCGGTGGATATCGACGAAAACGGCGTGGGCGTTTACAACGTGCGGGTGGATCGGGAACAGCTCGAGATAGGCGCCTATAGCGCGGATATCAGTATTTCCACCAATGACCGCGATGTCACGGTGCAGGTGATTGTCCAGGAGCCGGACCCCAGTACGCTGACCGAGGGTAACGCCGGTACGCACTACATCCTGCTGATCGACGCCAATGCGCCGGGAGATTCCCCCGAGAAAATCAGGCAGGCGATCGTGAATCCCGTCAACGGTGTGTACCCCTTCTCCTTCGAGGAGATCCCGCAGGGGAGCTACCAGCTCATTGGCGGCAGCGACATCGACAACGACTTCCTGATCTGCGACCAGGGCGAATCCTGTGGCGCATGGCCCTTGCTGGACAGTGACCTGCCCATCATCGAAGTCATCCAGGACCTCGAGAGCCTGAACTTCTCGTCGACGTTCAATACCGGCATCATCTCGTCACCCGCCGCGGCGTCGGCCACTGCCGCGCCGACGCCTGGCCGAGCCTACCGTCGCTCGAGCTACACCGGGACCAGCAAGGACCGGTAATGGCCGACGCCGAGTCCACGGCGGTATCGACGGAACAACTGCGGCAATGGCACCGCAACAATGAATACGCCCGCGTCGTCGACGCAGTAGACGGCCTGGGCGAACACGCCAGCGATGAGTGCCGGTTGTTGAAGGGACTATCCCTGTCCATGACCGGCGATACGGCTGCGGGGATGGGCATCCTGCAAGCGCTGGCAGACACCGCGCCCACCAATCCCGACTGGCAGTCCGACCTGGCGCTCGCCGCCCTGCTGCGCGGCGATATCGACCGCGCCGCCCGGGAACTGACGCTGCTGACCGGCTCGCGGGACGCCACCGCGGTGGATTTCAGCCGGCTCGCCGCCGCCCGCCTCGCCCAGCACAGACTCGAGGACGCCGCCGCGCTGTATCGCGAGGCCATCGAACGGGAACCCGGCCGCTCACACTGGTACCACAACCTGGCCGGCGTACTGGTGCGCCAGCAGCAGCTGGATGAGGCACTGGAAACCTACGATGCCGCCATCCGCGTCGATCCCGAATTCAGCAACGCCATCGAAGCGCGGCGGGACCTGTTGCTGGCGCTGGAAAGGGGCGCAGAACTGGTGGAGGAACTTGAGGAGACGCTGGCGAGCGAACCGGACAATCATCGGCTGCGCTGCCAGCTTGGACTGGCCCTGCTGCGGCAACAGCGATTCACTGACGCCCTGCGCTGCGTTACCGAGGGCCTGAAGCCGCCCGCCGAATTACAGGAACTGCGCTCAGCGGATTCGGAAGCCTACGCGGAATGCCTGCCCGGCCAGACCGCCCTGAGGCTGGCCCTTGCCGACCTCTGGAACCGGCGCGGACAGTTCCGCCGCAGCCTGCAGGTGCTGCGGCAGGCGAATGCGCTGCAGCAGGCGCTGCGGCCGGAAATACGCTGCCAGGAAGTCCACGCACTAATAGAGCTGCGCCAGTTCGACGAAGCCGCCGACATTCTGCGGGAAGTCATCACGGAGTTCCCCAACAGCCATCGCGCCCAGGTGCTGTCCGCCCAGCTTCTTTGCGAGCGGGGTGACTACGACGAAGCCGAGACACAGCTACGCGAGCTGCTGGTCACCTGGCCCGGAAATGTCGGCATTCTTTCCTGCCTGGGGCAAACGCTGCTGTGGACCGGACAACTCGACGAAGCGGCCGCCTGTTTCGAGCAGGCCAGCCGCATCAATCCCATGGCGCTGGCGCAGCTGGTGCGCACGCGGCGGCTGCCCGAGACCGCGGAAGCCATTGCGCGCATGGCGGAGGTCGCCAACAACGCGCTGCTGCCGCCGGACGCGCGCGCCGGCATGGCCTTTGCCCTGGCTGAAACCTGCGACCGACGCGGCGACCGGGAGGAGGCGTCGCGGTACCTGGAACTGGCCAATGCACTGACCCGGCCGCAGTTGCAGTACCGGCCGGATCGTCACACCCGCTGGATCCAGCGCACCATGGCGGTCTATTCCAGGGCGTTCTTCGATGGCCTGGAACACATTCGCGGCAGCGCGCGTACGCCGGTATTCGTGGTCGGGATGCCGCGCTCCGGCACCACCCTGGTAGAACAGATCCTGAGCGCGCATCCCGACATATTCGGCGCCGGCGAACTCGACCTGCTGCCGGCACTGGGGCGGCTGATGCCTGCCGTGCTGCACTCCCCGCACCCCTACCCGGAATGCGTGCAGGAACTGACCCCGGTATTGCGGGAAGAGGCGGCGCGTTACTACCTGCACGGGCTCGACCAACACGACCGGGACCACCCGTTGGTCGTGGACAAGCTGCCGCACAATTTCATCAACCTCGGCCTCATTGCCACCGTGCTGCCGGATGCGCGCATCATTCACCTTCGGCGGGATCCCCGCGATATTGCGCTGTCGAACTACCAGCAGAACTTCAAGGCGCGCCACGGTGGAATGGGCTTCGCCTTCGACCTCGCCCATATTGCCGGCCAGCTCAACGACCATCACCGGATCATGGCGCACTGGCGCCAGGTCCTGCCCGTGCCGCTGCTGGAGCTGCGCTATGAAGATGTGGTGGCGGACCAGGCCGGGGCCAGCCGGGCGCTGCTCGCGTTCCTGGAGCTGGAGTGGGATGAATCAGTGTTGTCCTTCGAACAGCTGGACCGACCCGTGCGCACGGCCAGCGTCAGCCAGGTGCGGGAACCTATCTACCGGAGTTCCGCCGGCAAATGGCGCCACTACGAGACATTGCTGCGGCCCCTGATCGAGGCGCTGGATCCGGAAGTACTGGAAGGCTGGGACTAGCTGTCCAGCCGGGGCTGGTCGGCGGGCAACTGTTCACACAGGTAGTGCCAGCAGCCGTCGATCAGCTGCGCCCGGTGACGGCTTCCCTCGCTGTCGGCGTTGCCTTCGGCGTACCCGGCATCCCCTTCAAACAGCACCTGGATGGGTTCTGGCGTGGTCGCGAACACGGGCAGTACACGGTAGGGATCCCGCGCTGCCACGCCGATCAGGGCATCCTCCGCGCTCATATACCCCAGCAGGGCCCGCAGCGTCATGATAGTGGGCGGGAACATCGCCAGCTCACCCTGCTCGTGGCGCTGCACGGCGTCCCGGATATTGACCCACTCATACTCGTGAATTTCACCGCCGTCGATGGCGACATCGCCGCGAGCGGACGCCATGGCGAGATAAAACCAGGTATAGAAGCGCTTTGGCTCCACCACCGGCGTGGTCCAGTGGCTGAGTTGCACCATGGTATCCGGATCGACCTCGATGCCGGCCTCTTCCTGGGCCTCTCGCGCCGCCGCAATGCGGGCCGCACGGACCTCATCGTCCCCCGCGGCCTCCCAGTCCTCCGGGTCCAGGGCTCCTCCGGGGAACACCCAGACGCCGCCGGCGAACAGCAGCGCCTTGTTGCGCTTGAGGAGAAGGACTTCAGGGCCCGCGTCTGAATCGCGGATCAGGACTACCGTCGAGGCGGTGCGTGGCTCCGGTGAACTCAAGGTTTACATGTCGCCGTTATGGCGCAGTTCTCCCTCGTCACCATCGGCGACCATGGAGGGGCTGGGGGCAAGCTGGGCAGCGTAGGACGGCACATCGAAGGGCACCTGCACGCCGAGGCTGCTGCTTTCCTTCATCAGGCGGGACATCGCCACCCCGGATCCCTCGGACAGGCTGCTGAAAGTTTCCTCACCCGTGGAGATCGCTACAGTCTGGGCAACCATGCCCAGCGCAGTCGGATCGTCGCCGACGATGGCGCCGACCACCAGGCCGATATCGCGCGTCTGCTCAGGTACCAGGGAAATGATCGTGGCCACCGCCGCTGCCAGGGCCGGTTCACTGTCGCTCCCGACCGAGCGGGCAATTGCCGCGGCGATCGAGGGTGCCTGGTCCGGCGCCGCCTTGGTCGCTGCTGCGGCCAATGTCGCCACATCACCCAGGGTGGCATCACCGTATACCTGGGCCAGGGCAATGGTCAGGGTCTTGCCGGCATTCTCGGGACGGGCAGCACACAGGTCGGCCACGGCCTGGGCAAGCTCGCTGATATTCTCGGCATTGGCCAGCGCCGCATGGCCGGAGACGTCGCCAGCCGCCGGCGCGATTGCTGTTTCTGAGGGATCGGAGGGCGCGGGACCCGTGCCGCCACCGGAATACTCCGCATAGGCCGCCGGCCGCTCAGGCTCTGACGCCAGCATTTCCTGGTCGGACCCGACTTCGGCCGCGTCCTGGAAATGGAAGAAACCCACCAGCAGGCCAAACAACAGTGCTGCTAACCCCATAGTCACGCTCCCGTCATGTCTTGTGTGACAGTATCTTGCGTTTTATGCGGGCAAGATTACCAAAATGGTGGAAAATTGCCCATATTTGGTGCGAGAAGTATGCGCCGCATCACGCTGAAATAAAAGGGTTTTTCCCTCTTTCCGTCACGCGGCTTCCGCTGCGGTCTTTTCTTCCATGTATTCCCGGGTCAGCCTGAACACCACCGGCGACAACAGCAACAGCGCCGCCAGGTTGGGGAAGGCCATACAGGCATTGAGGGTGTCGGCAATAACCCACACCAGCGGCAGGTCCAGTACCGTGCCCAGGGGGATGGCGAACACCCAGGCCAGCCGGAACGGCAGCACGCCCCGCTCCCCGACCAGGTAGACCACGCAGCGTTCGCCGTAGTAGCTCCAGCCGATCATGGTGGTGAAGGCAAACAGGCACAGTCCCAGGGTCACCACCCACTCGCCCCCCGCGACCCCCTGGGAAAACGCCAGGCGGGTCAGCTTGGCGCCGGTCTCACCGGAATCGAAGACACCGGTCATGACGATGGCCAGGCCCGTGATGGTGCAGACCACCAGCGTATCGATGAAGGTGCCCAGCATGGCGATCGTACCCTGGCGCACCGGGTCATCGGTGCGAGCGGCGGCATGGGCGATCGGCGCACTACCCAGGCCCGCTTCATTGGAGAAAATTCCGCGGGCGACGCCCATCCTGAGCGCCATCAACATGGTGGCGCCGGCGAAGCCACCGCCAGCCGCGTGACCGGTGAATGCACTCTCGACTATGGTGGCCACGGCCGCAGGCAGGGCGCTGACGTTCATGATGATGAGGACCAGCCCTGCTACCAGGTAGGCCACCGCCATGAACGGGACCAGCACGCTGGTGACGTGGGCGATGCGGCGGATGCCCCCGAGGATCACCATCGCCACCAGGACCGCCAGCACCAGGCCGGTGACCAGGGGCTCGATCCCGAAGGCGGCGTCCAGCACCTCGGACACCGAGTTCGACTGCACCGTGTTGGCGATGCCGAAGCCCGCCAGCGACCCGAACAGGGCAAACAGGAAGGCCAGCCAGCGCCAGTTATCGCCCAGACCGTTCCTGATGTAGTACATGGGGCCGCCCTTGTAGTGGCCCGTCTCGTCGTGCTCGCGGTAATGCACCGCCAGTACCGCCTCGGCGTACTTGGTGGCGATGCCGAACAGGGCCGCCAGCCACATCCAGAACAACGCGCCCGGACCGCCGAGGAAAATGGCGGTGGCGACGCCGGCAATGTTGCCGGTGCCGATGGTGGCGGACAGCGCGGTCATCAGCGCGCCAAAGGGTGAGATCTCGCCCTCCCCCGGCGCGCCGGGGCTGAACAGCAGGCGGAATGCCGCGGGGATTCGCCGTATGGTCAGGAAGCGCAGGCCCACTGTCAGGTAGATACCCGTGCCGAAGATGAGGACCAGCATGACCGGACCCCAGACAAAGCCGTTGACCGCGTGTACGTAGGATGAAAACTGCTCCATGGATTTCCTTCTTATTGCTCTTTCGTGCGCTGCCGGGCCCAGTTTGCCGCCGCAGCCCCGGCTAATCCAGCCCCACCCAGTCCGCCGGGATGTTCTGGTCCACCAGCTCGGCAATGCTGACCGTGATGATATCGTTGTCCCGGCCTACTTCGCTGGCGAACTGGGACTGCTTGCTGCTGCGGGCGATGATGCGCGCTCGCGGCGCTTTCTTGCGCAGCCACAGGGCCGTGCGCATGTTTTCCTCTTCCGAGCCCGTGCCCAGGACGATGACCGTATCCTCACTGTCGACGGTGATGGACTCCCAGACCCGGCGCCAGACATCGGGGTGTGAGATGTCGCCCTCGAACAGCTCCCGGCGGTAGTTGCCGGCAAATTTCATCTGTTCGTCCGCCACCATCACGCGGCGCTCCACGTCGGTGTCGATGATGGCCACCGAGCGCATCTCGTCCAGCGCCAGGCGTTGCAGCTCTTCGATGATGGTCTGGCCGAAGCGGCCGAAACCCGCCAGGACGACCGCATCCTTGCGCTTGGTTTCGAGGAAGTGCTGTACCAGGTGCGTCCGTACCAGGCCCGATGCCGCCAGGTGATAGGAATTGAAGGTCTGGCACTCCCGGGCGACGCGGGTATCCGCCATCGCCCGGAGGAAACGCAGGCGGCCCACGTGAATCACCAGGCGCTTGCCGATCTGTGGTACCAGTTCCAGGATGTGGCTGGCGGCTTCATAGCTGCGCAGGCTGTTGTCTCCCAGCAACAAAATGCGCTTCGCCAGGTGGGGCCGCAGCTGCTCCAGGAAGAACCGATGGGTGACATCGCCCATGACGACGGGCGCATTGAAGGACTCGCGAATCTCGTCGGCGGTGGCCTGGTCGCAGTTTTTGCAGACCACCACGACCTGCACCCACTTGTTCTTGCTGCGCAGCTTGCGCAGGTAGGTCAGGCTCAGTTCGGAGGAACTCACCACGATGACGTGGTTCCTGAGACGGCGCAGCTGCCAGCTCTGGGGGGCGAAACTCTGCAGGATGGCCTGGATCAACGTCCAGGCCGCCAGTATCGGCGCACCGAAGTAGGCCAGCCAGACCAGGCTGCGCGCCCACAGTGGGCCACCCACCGGCGTGCCGAGATCGACGCCGCCGACCACGAACAGACTGAGGCTGTAGTAGGCCAGCATCAGCGGCTGCGATGGACCCACTTCCGGGCGCTCGCTCACACTGACACCGGCCATGAAGCCGATGAAGGCGCTGCCAAAGAAGAATATCGCCCCGATAGAGCGCCAGCTGTGCCGCCAGAAAACGTTCTGTTTCAGTGGAGCACCTACTCGACCAGGCCGAACTCGCCGGCCAGCGTGTCTATGATCTCGGCCCGGGGATTCTCGCTGATCGCCACGGCCTCACCGGTGATCTTGTGGGCGATGTCCCGGTAGGTTTCCGAGATGGTCATCAGGATCTCCCGTGGCAAACCCTGCTCGGCGAGAGCCGGCCGCTCGTCCATCCGCGCCTTGTTGGTGAGGATGTCCGGATCGGGGAAATGATTCAGCAGCAGCTGCCGGAACCGCTCCTTGGAATTTTCGACCACTCGACCCTGCCGGTAGGACGGGCCGTCCCAGATGCGAGATGAATCCGGCGTGCCCACCTCGTCCATGTAGATCAGTTTGTCGCGCCCACTGGCATCGGTGACGTAGCCGAACTCGAACTTGGTGTCGACGAAGATCTGGTCCACCTCCGCCAGCGCATCGCTGATCAGACCAAAGCCATCGCGCAGCAGCCGCTCGTAGGTGTCGATATCCGCCTGTGACTGGAACCCGAAGGCCTGGTAGTTGGCCTCGATATCGGCGCGGCTCACATTCACGTCATCAAGCTCCGGCACCCCGGGCACGTTTTTCATCACGCCCTTGGTAGAGGGTGTGATCAGCAGCTCAGGCAGCTTCTGGTCCCGCTGCAGTCCCTCGGGCAACGCCTGGCCGCAGATTTCCCGCTCACCCCTTTCATAGGCCCGCCACATGGACCCGGTAATGTACTGGCGGGCGATGGCTTCGATCATGACCGGCCGCGCTTTCTGCACGATCCACACCAGGGGATGGGGAATTTCGAGGATGTGGGAATCGGCGAGCCCCTGTTCGCGGAAGCAGCGGAACCAGTGATTGGAAATCGCATTGAGCGCCGCGCCCTTGCCGGGCACACCGTTCATGCCACCCTCGCCGTGCCAGATCACCTCGTAGGCGGAAATGCGGTCGGAGATCACCATGATCGCCAGCGGCGCATCCGCGGCCACGTCGTAGTCCCGTTCGCGGATCAGGCGCGCGCTGTCAGCGGCGGTCAGCCAGTACACGGAGCGCACCTTGCCGCTGTGAATCGGCTTGTCGGTGCGAATCGGCAAATCGTTGTTTACCGCGAGTACCTGTTCTGCAAGACTCATGCGGGCTCTTTGGGCTGTCCCCGGAAAAGGGGCGAGTCTAGCAGAGAGCCCCCCGGATTGCTGACAAATCCTTACAGGTTTGAGCCCGCGCCATACGGTAAAGTTGACGCAATGAGACCGCTCCTATTTTTGCTGCTGGTGGCAGCGCTGGCCACCGGCTGCAACAGCACTACACCAACCAGGGAACAAGCTGCGCCGACGCCCCTGGTATCCGATTTCTCCGGCTACTGGGAGATGGACTATGGGCGCAGTGACAACGTCGACCAGAAGCTGCGCAGCCTGTACCGGGAGTGGCGGCGCCTGATGGAACGGCGGGCACGCGGCGACCAGCGCGCCGCGGTCATGGCCGCCCAGATCGACAACAGCAACTTTCGCGGCGTGGTCGACGTGGCGCGACTGGCCGATATGATCACCGACTCGCAGGTGCTGGAAATCGAACAGGACGACACGGCAATCGAGATACAGCGGGAGAACAACTTCACGCTGACCTGCGTGTTCAAGGACGGCAGGCCCGACCTCGTCGTCGACGAGCTGGGGGCCGAGATCTGCGGCTGGGATGCCCACCAGCTGGTGTTCCGTATCCTGCTGCCGGACAGCCTCGACATCCAGCACCGGCTGTCCCTGTCCGACGACGGCGACCGCCTGCACATCGCCACCCGGGTGGACAGCAGGAGTTCCGCCCCGTTTACCCTCAACCGCTTTTACTTCCGCTTCGAACCGCTGCCGGAGAACTACGAGTGCGAGTACACCCTCAGCCGCGGCAATGTCTGCCAGACGGGGTCGCCTCAGACGGGGTCGCCCCAGACGGGGTCCTCGGAGCCGTGAGAACGCTGCTGCTCATATGCCTGCTGGCGGCCGGCCCCCTGGCAGCGGAGACGCGCTACCGCTACCAGGAGCTGGGCGAATACCCGCCGCCGATTGCCGAGATGGAGGATTCCGGGGAGGCGCAGCCTGAGGCCGAGCGCGACGAGGTGGCGCTGGAGATCAGCGCCGTGGCGCCGCCGCCGGAGCAGACCCTGGAAGTGGGCATCGTGGTGCTCGACACCGGCATCAACGGAGACAGCCTCGCCAACCGCAAGGAGGGAGTCTTTCCCGAGATTCGCGAAGCGGAATCCCGCTACCTGCCCTACGCCCTGCGCCGCACCCTGGTGGACAGCAACCAGTGGGGTGCTGTTCGCGTGCTGCCGGGCAGCGACCCCGGCTATGAGCTGCTGGTCAGCGGTCGAATCCTGGTGTCGAACGGCGCCGAGCTGACGCTGCAGCTCACGGTGCGCGACAGCCGCGACCGTGTCTGGCTGGACAAAACCTATACCAGGTTCGCCGACGAAAACGCCTACCTGGACACCGAGCGGCGCCTGCGCCGGCCCTACCAGGACCTGTACAACCAGTTCGCCAACGACCTGCTGGCCCTGCGCCGCGGCTTCGACGAGCGCGAGCTGCGCCGTATCCGCGAGGTCAGCGAACTCCGCTATGCGGCAAGCCTGCTGCCGGATGCCTTCGGTGATTTTCTCGGGCGCGATGAGGCGGGCCTTGTCACCCTGCAGCGGCTGCCTGCCCGCGACGATCCGATGATGGCGAGGATTCGCCGGGTGCGCGAACAGGAGTACGTGTTCATCGACGCCTCCGACGAGCAGTATGCGGAGCTGTATACCGAGATGTCCCCGGTTTATGACCTGTGGCGGCAGTTCCAGACCGAGCAGCTCGCCTACCGCGAGGCCTGGTCAGCACGGCGCGCCGAACGCGACGCCCCGCGCAAGGGCAGCTACCAGGCCATGAAGCAGCACTACAACAACTACAAGTGGGAAAAAATCCAGCGCCAGGAGATGCGCACCCTCGCCGAGGGGTTCAATAACGAAATCGAGCCCACCGCCCTGGACCTCGACGGCACCGTGGTGAAGCTCAGCGGCAGCCTCGATCAGCGCTACCGGGAGTGGCGCCAAATCCTGCGCCAGATTTACCAGCTGGAGACCGGTGCCTGAGCTGTTAAACAGTCCACAGAGTTGGAACTTTTCTTAGTAATTTCAATGGTTTTCTGCCATTATCTAACGAAACAGGCACCGAAAATAACGGTGACCCATGAAAAGCCGTTCGACCATTGCAGGGAGATTCAACCTCTACGTCATGGGGCTGGCATTCGCCGGCACCCTGCTTGTCAGCGGCCACGCGATATACAACGCCTACAACAGCCAGCTCGACACCCTGGTCGAGGAACTTGACTGGCAATCCCGCCAGGGCATCCAGCACGCCATCGCCTTCTACTACCGCGACGAAGCACTGTTCGCAGACCTCCTGAAAGACCTGGCGCACAACAAGGTCGTCGTTCGCACGGCGGCCTACGATCTGGAAGGCCTGCCGCTGGCCGAGCACCTGCCCAAGGGTCGGGGCGACTATCCACAGGCCGACTTCGTGGAACTGCGCAAATCCGTTGGCGACCTGTCCATCGGCCGCAAGGAGCCCAGCTGGATCAGCCGCAGCGACAACATCGATGTGACGCTGCCGGTCTACTCCGATATCAATCCTATGGAGGACGGTATAAGCCGCGCCTCCTTCGGCGAGCGCGTGGCGAGCGCGGGCGTTGCCACCAGCCAGTTCCTGACCGGCTATTACCACATCGGCATCAGCCGCGAAGCGCTCGTCACCGCCCTGGTGCCACAGATTCGCAGCATACTGTTGTTTGCCGCCGGGGCACTGCTGGCGGTGATCCTGCTCACCCGCCTGTTCACACGCCAGGTGCGCGCCTCGATGGCCGGCCTTGCCGACATGACCTACGAGATTTCCCAGGGCAACCTCGAAAAGAAGTTCAAGTTACGCGGGGTTGGCGAAGTTCGCGACATCAGCTCCATGCTCAACGTGATTCTCGGCGAGCTGAAGAAACACAAGGACAAGATGGAAACCGACAGCCACCTGCTGCGGATGAAGGTGGAAGAGCGCACGGGACAGCTGGAGGAACAGAACAAGCGCCTCAACGAAGCAGTGCGCCAGGTCACCAAGACGAAGAACAAGCTACGGCAGCTGGCCTATTACGACAGCCTGACCGAGCTGCCCAACCGCCAGCTCTTCACCGAGCAGCTGGACATGCTGCTGCGCATGGCGGAGCGCGAGGGGCGCACCATCGCCCTGCTGTTCCTGGACCTGGACAACTTCAAACGCATCAACGACTCACTGGGCCACAGCGCCGGCGACCTGCTGCTGAAGGAAGTCGCCGCAAGGCTGGCGCGCTGCGTGCGCACCAGCGACCTGCTGGCCAAATACGTGGACAGTGAGGCCAAGATCGGTGTGTCGCGCCTGGGCGGTGACGAGTTCACTGTCGTGCTCAACAACATCGACGAGCCCGCGACGGCAGGGACCATTGCCGAACGGCTGCTGGAATCCCTCAAGATGCCGATGATCATCGAGGGGCACGAAGTCGTGGTGACTCCCAGCGTGGGTATCGCCCTGGCGCCCCAGGACGCGAGCAATGTGGAGGAACTGCTGAAACTGGCGGACACCGCCATGTATCACGCCAAGTCCGAGGGGCGGAACAAGTACAGTTTCTACTCGAGCTCCATGAAGGGCACGGGGGTCGGCCGCCTCAAACTGGAGACCGAACTGCGCAAGGCGGTGGAACGCGAGGAACTGGTGCTGCACTACCAGCCCCAGGTCTGCGCCCAGACAGGCGCCGTGCTCGGTGCGGAAGCGCTGGTGCGCTGGATTCATCCCAAACACGGGCTGATACCCCCGGTGCGTTTCATTCCGCTGGCAGAGGAAATGGGGATCATCCTCGACATCGGTACCTGGACCCTCGAGGAAGCCGCTCGCCAGAGCAAGAAGCTCAAGGAGCTGGGCCTCGAGGTGCCGAAGATCGCCGTCAACGTGTCCGCCCTGCAGTTCAATCCGAAGTTCACCACGCAGGTGCAGAAGGTGATCGACCAGGTCGACATCCCGCCGCGGTTCCTGGAACTGGAGCTGACTGAAGGCGTGATCATGAGTAACGCCAAGGCCTCGATCGAAGCACTGCACGGCCTGAAGGAACTGGGCGTCAGCCTGTCGGTGGACGACTTCGGAACCGGCTACTCTTCGCTCAGTTATCTCAGTAAGTTCCCACTGGACGAACTGAAGATCGACCGCAGCTTCGTCATCGACTTCGCCAAGAGCGTCAACAGCGCCAGCCTGGTCAGCGCCATCATCGCCATGGGCAAGAGCCTGAACCTGCGCCTGGTCGCCGAGGGCGTGGACGCCGTCGACCAGTACCTGTTCCTGCGACAGCACGAGGTGGAGGTTATCCAGGGCTACCTGTTCAGCAAGCCCCTGCCCTCGAATGACTTCATCGAGCTATTGAAGGCACGGCAGTTCCCGACCCAGATTGACGAGATGATCAGCCAGGCCGCCGCCCGGGAACAGAAGCGGCTGGCCGCTGAAACCTAGTGGGCCGCCTGCAGGCCCTGCACCCGCTCGCGCAGCTCTGACCCTTCCCAGACCTGGTCCAGGCGCCGGTCCCGGCCGCAGCCGAACCGGTAGTACTTGTAGCGCAGCGGATTCTTCATGTAGTAGTCCTGGTGTCCCTCTTCCACCGGGAAGAACTTCGCCCGCGGCAGGATCGGGGTCACGACCTCCTGCCCGGGGTACAGTGCCACGACTTCGGCCTTCGAGGCTTCCGCCAGTGCGCGCTCGTCGTCGCCGTCGACAAAAATCGCTGTGCGGTAGCTTTCACCGCGATCGCAGAACTGGCCGCCCCGATCGAAGGGATCCACGTTGACCCAGTACAGGTCCAGCAAGGTCTCGAAACTGATCCGGGCCGGGTCGTAATTCACCAGTACGACCTCGTAGTGCCCGTCGTGGGCGCCCTTGTAGGTGGGATTGGGATGGCTGCCGCCGGAGAAACCCGAGACCACGTCGGTCACACCGGGCACGTCCTGGTAAGCCGCCTCCATGCACCAGAAGCAGCCGCCGGCAAAGATGGCGGAAGCGCTCCAGGCGCCGGGCGCCGCCAGCAGCGATACGACCAGGGCGGCAATTCTCAAATTGTGCATAGCATGTACTGCCTTGTGTAAGGAATTGGTGTGTACGTAAACTTCGGGAAGTGAGACTGTATCAGACGGAGTTTGTTCAACCGGTGATCACGCAACTGGATGTCAGCACCCGGGGCCAGGGGCTCCACCCGTTTACACCCCAGGTAAGAACCGCGGTGGCCGAGTCCGGTGTCGACGAGGGCCTGTGCACCCTGTTCATCCAGCACACCTCGGCCAGCCTGCTGATCCAGGAGAACTACGACGACAGCGCCCGGGTGGACCTTGAAAACTGGCTCAATCGGCTGGTACCCGAGAACGACCCGCTCTACACCCACACCCTGGAGGGCGCCGACGACATGCCCGCCCATATCAAGTCGGCGCTGACCGCCACCCAGCTGAGCGTGCCGTTCCAGCGCGGCGAACTCATGCTGGGCACCTGGCAGGGCATTTACCTGTGGGAGCACCGGCACCATACCGGCAGCCGCCGGGTGATTGCCCATATTGCATAAAGCCACCGACCCGGAGACCGGCCCGTGACCCAGCATGAATATGTGTTCGTCACAATCTCGATCATCCTCGGCCTCGCCATCACGCGGCTGCTGGGCGAGGTGGGCGGCCTGATTCGCGCCCACAGCCGCATCCGATTCCACTGGGCCACCGCGCTCTGGGCGGGCTGCATCATGGTGTTCATCCTGCAGATGTGGTGGGTAGGCTGGGAGCTGCGCAACTATGCCGACTGGTCTTTCCTGGATTTCTTCGTGCTGGTGGCAGCCACGGTGTTCATCTACGGCGCCGCGGAACTGGCGCTGCCGGTGGAAGACTACGACGTGGCCAGTGATACCGAGCTGGACTTCCTGCGGCACAGCCAGTCACTGGGCCGGGTGTCGGCGGCCTCCATGGCTGGCTACTTTCTGCTGGGCCCCTACGTCAATATTCGCCTCTTCGACAACACACCCGCCCCCTCGATCCTGGTGGCCGCCTGGGGTGCGCTATTGATGCTGTTGATCGTATTGCGGCCGGCCTGGTTCAACGCACTGACCATTCTGTTCGCCGGCTACGCGGCGGCTGTCCTGTACCTGACCGCCTGATGCCGCCGCTTACCCGCCGACAAACCTTCAACTACAGCATCGGGCAGTTCGCCTGGGCCGCCAAGGACGTCAGCTTTCACTACTTCCTGTTTTTCTACTACTCCCAGTTCCTGGGGCTGGCGCCCAGCCTCGCCGGCCTGGCCGCGCTGCTGGCACTGGTCGCAGACGGCATCTCCGATCCGCTGATCGGGCAGATCTCGGACAACTGGCGTGGCGGCAAGCTGGGTCGACGGCACCCGTTCATGCTGGCGGCCATCGTCCCGTTCATCGTTTCACTGCTCGCCGTCTTCAATCCACCGGAAGGCCTGAGCCAGGGCGCGCTGTTCACCTGGTTCCTGGTCATGGCCATCCTGGTGCGGACCTTCCTGACCCTGTTCACGGTGCCGCACATGGCGCTTGGTGCGGAACTGTCCGCCGACTACAGCGAACGCACCCGCATCGCAACCGGGCGCACCATCATGGGCTATATCGGCGGCCTCACCATCCAGGTGACCGCCTGGTTCGTGGTGATTCCCATGGCCACCGCCGCCGGCGACGCGGGTAACGGCTACCGCCAGGTGGGCTATGTTGCATCCGCGCTCGCGCTGCTGGGGATGATCGCTGCCTGGTTTGGTACACGGGAGCGTATCCCCCATCTGTACGTCACCTCAGAGTCGCAGCAGAAGCGCGCCTGGTGGAGAGCCTTCGGCGATATTGCCCGGCTGTTCTTGGTGCCCTCGGCGCGCATCATGTTTGTCGGATCGTTCCTGCTGGTGCTGCAGATGGGCATGTCGGCGACGCTGCTGCTGCACGTGAACAATTTCTTCTGGGGATTCTCCAGCGAGCAGACCGGCGTGTTCATGCTGGCAGTGTTCTTCGCCCTGTTCCCGGCCTTCTGGCTGGCGACCCGCGGCACGAACCGCCTGGGCAAACGGCGCTGTGCCATGCTGTTTATCGCCACGGCGGCAATTTTTCAGCCGATCATTGTCGTTGCACACATACTGGGCTGGACGCCTCCACAGGGCAGCACCAACCTGCTGCTGCTGGTGTGTGCGTTCATTGTGGTCGGGCAGTCCTTTGCGATTGCTGCCATCAACGTATCCAGCGCCATGCTGCCGGATGTGGCCGACGAGGTGGAATTGCACAACGGCATGCGCCAGGAAGGCATCCTGAATTCAGGGCTGATGCTGATACAGAAGGTGATGTTCGGGCTGGGTACGTTTTTCGCGGGCCTGATCATCGAGTACGTCGGCCTCGGCGGCATCACCGACATCGCCGAGGTCACCGACACCATGTTCGCCCGGCTGGGCTGGATTTACGGCCCGGGTACGTCCCTGATCGCGCTGTCAGGCGCCCTGGTCTTCACCCGCTACCGCCTGGGGCGCACCCGGCTCGCCGAGGTGCAGGCGGCCATCGCCGCCCGCAGCTGACATCTGGTCCACCGCGTAGGTGTAGACCACGTCGGTAGAAGAGTTCAGCGCGGTTTCCGCGGAGTCCTGGATCACGCTGATGATGAAGCCCACCGCTACCACCTGCATGGCGACGTCGATGGAGATACCGAACAGGGAGCAGGCCAGCGGAATCAGCAGCAGGCTGCCCGAGGGCACGCCGCTGGCGCCGCAGGCGGACAGGGCCGAGATCACGCACAGCATCAGCGCCTGGGCGAAGGACACCTCGATGCCCAGTGTGTTGGCCGCCGCCAGGGTCAGCACGGAAATCGTGATGGCTGCTCCCGCCATATTGACGGTGGCGCCGACCGGGATCGTGACCGAATAGAGTTCTTCGCTGACGCCGAGTTGCCGTGCCAGGGTCAGGTTGACCGGGATATTGGCCGCGGAGCTGCGAGTGAAAAACGCGGTGACGCCGGAAGTTTCCAGGCAGCGCAGCACCACCGGGTAGGGATTGCGGCGAATCAGCAGGAAGACGATCAGCGGGTTGACCACCAGGGCCACCACCAGCATGGCGCTGACCAGTAACAGGGCCAGGTTGGCATAACCTGCGAGCGCTTCGAGGCCCGTGGTCGCCACCGTGAAGCAGACCAGGCCGAAGATGCCGATGGGCGCCAGCCGGATCACGTAGCGAACGATGTCCGCCACACCCTCGGCGAGGGTTTCCAGGTTCTCGCGAAACGCCAGCGAGGCCTTGCGAAAGCTCAGGCCCAGCAGCACCGCCCAGGTCAGGCAGCCGAGGAAGTTGCCGGTGAGCAGTGCGTTGACCGGATTGTCCACCAGTTTGAACAGCACGTCTGCCAGCACCCCGCTCACCGCCACCGGTGGCGCACCTTCGGCCACGTCGGTGAGCACCAGGGTTTGCGGGAACGTCATGCTGAGCACGACCGCGACGAAGGCCGCGCTGACCGTGCCCGCGAGATAGAGCAGGAAGGTCACCCCGGTCTTGCGCCCGTCCTGGCCGGACTCGTGGCGGTTGGCAATGGCCGACATGACCAGCAGCATCACCAGCAGCGGCGCCACCGCCTTCAGCATCGCCACGAACAGCCGACCGAGAATACCCAGTTGCTCGGCCACGCCCGGCATCAACACCCCGACCAGCGCGCCCAGAATCACGCCGATGACGATTTGCGGCACCAGGCCCAGTTTATTGATCTGCATAAATGTTCCCTGTGGCTAAGCCGGGCATTGTAACGCGGGCGTGCGGTGACTTCTCGTCGCCGCGCTGGCCCTTTACACTGACGCCCGCACAATGGGAGACACAATGTGACAGCTTACCTGACGCCCCTGGCCGGGGGACTCATGATCGGCGTGGCCGCCAGCGGCGTGTTGCTGCTGCTGGGCCGCATCGCCGGTATCAGCGGAATTCTCTGGAGCGCGATCGGCGGCGCAGACGACCGTGCCTGGCGCTGGTGCTTCCTTGCCGGCCTGCTCGCGGGGCCGCTGCTCTACCACGGGCTGTCGGGCAACCCCTATCCTGACGGCCCCGCGCTTGACTGGCCCTTTGCCGTGGCCGGTGGCCTGCTGGTGGGATTCGGTACCCGCCTGGGATCTGGCTGCACCAGCGGTCACGGGGTCTGCGGTATCGCGCGGCTGTCCACACGCTCGATCGTGGCCACGCTGACGTTCATGGCGACCGGCATTATCACGGTATTCCTGCTGCGCCACGCGCTGGGGGTCGCATGAAGTCCCTGGCGGCACTGGCCTGTGGCCTGCTGTTTGGCGCCGGACTCGCCCTGTCCGGCATGACCGATACGGCCAAGGTATTGGGCTTCCTCGACCTGTTCGGCAGCTGGATACCGGACCTGGTGTTCGTGATGGGCGGCGCGGTCTGCGTCACCCTGGTGAGTTTTCGATTCATCCTCCGGCGCCGGCCGCTACTGGCGCCGGACTTTTCCCTGCCGGAGCGCAAGGACCTGGACGGCAGGCTGCTGGGCGGCGCCGCCCTGTTCGGCATCGGCTGGGGAGTGTTCGGCTACTGCCCGGGGCCCGCGCTGTCGGCGCTGGTCTACCTGGATGTCAAGACGGTGAGTTTCGTGCTGGCCATGCTGGCGGGCATGGCGGCCGCGGGACTGGTCGGAAGAAAGGCTTAAGACGCGAGCCGCGGGAACGGGCGCTCGGGTTCCTTGCCCATGCGAGCGCAGTTCAGAAGGTAGTCGTCCACTGCGCGCTCAAACGCTTCCTGCAGCGCTGTGCGCGTGTCGCCCTCGTAGCAAACCAGGGTGCTGATGTCGTCGATTTTGCCAAAGAAACACTGCAGCTCCTCACTGAAGCTGATCGTGCCGCGATAACCGCGATAGGCAAGGTGCTGATCCATACGGAAATGTATACCAACTCATTCGAGTGAAAAAAAGTTGCGGGGTTTCGCAACGTGACCTGTGACACGAGGCGCTGCTAGAATCGCGAACTTTTTCACACAATCATGAATTCTTTCCTCCCGTTGATTCGCAAAGAGTGGCGCCTGCTGACCTTCGGCTTCGCCATGACGTTCTCGTCGAGCTTCGGGCAGACCTACTTTATCGCCCTGTTCAGCGGCGAGATTCGCACGGATATCGGCCTGAGCCACGGCGAATTCGGCGCGGTGTATTCCGCGGCCACGCTGGCCAGCGCCCTGCTCCTGTTGAAGACCGGCGGTCTTATAGACCGCATGGATCTGCGCAGGTTCTCCTACCTCGTAGTCTTCGGCCTCGCCTTTGGCGGCCTGCTGCTGGCCTCAGCCGCCAGCCTGCCCGCCCTGTTCCTGGCGATCCTCGTACTGCGCCAGACGGGCCAGGGCCTGATGGGCATGGCGGGTTCCACCGCCATGGTTCGCTACCTGCCGCACCAGAAAGGCAAGGCCAATGCCCTCACCGGGATTGGCTATTCGGTGTCAGAGGCCATCCTGCCGTCGCTGGTCATCGCCCTGCTGGCGGTGATCAGCTGGCGCGAATCCTGGCTGTTCTGGTCACTGGTATTAGTCGCGGTACTGCCGC
The DNA here is from genome assembly GCA_965601975.1 of Halieaceae bacterium. Lineage (GTDB taxonomy): Bacteria > Pseudomonadota > Gammaproteobacteria > Pseudomonadales > Halieaceae > JANQIO01. The sequence continues at coordinate 1,956,152 of OZ271856.1, read as the reverse complement.
TGTCGGTTCACCTGCTGCTGCGCGGGCACGAGCAGCGGCACGCCGACTACCTGGCGTCGCTGGAGGCGCCTGTTGATGAGGACGGTGAAAGCCTGCTTCCGCGCCAGCGCCAGTGGACCCGGGACGAGATGATTCGCGACCCGCTGTTCTACCTGTTCATGCCCGCCCTGCTGGCCCAGCCCATGTTGTTCACGGGCTTCATGTTTCACCAGGTGCACCTGGTGGAGGCCAAGGGCTGGTCCCTGGCCGTCTGGGGCAGCCTGTACACCGTCTATGCGATTACATCTTCGGTGATGAAACTCTACGCCGGTGTGCTGGTGGACCGCTTCGGGGCCATAAGGTTGGTGCCATTTGTCTGCCTGCCCATGGGACTCGGGCTCGCGATCCTCGCCAGTGCGGATGGGCTGTGGGTGGCGGTGACCTTCATGGTGCTGCTGGGCGTCACCGTGGGCAGCTACGCGACCCTGTCGTCACCGTTCTTCGCCGAGAAGTACGGCACCCTGCACCTGGGCGCCATCAAGTCGGTGACCACCGCGGCCATGGTGTTTTCCAGCGCCATCGCGCCGGTGCTGATGGGATGGCTGATCGACGCGGGCGTCAGCATGGAAGCCCAGGCCCTGGGCGGCATGGTCTACACCCTGATCGCCGCCGCCATGGCCTGGATCGCACGGCGGCGCATGCCGCAGACAGCATAAAAAGCAGCCGGCAACCTTCCGGCCACCGGCTGAAGGCGAGACACAAATACCCCACGGGGCGCGACGGATTTTCGGCGGTCGCGCCCTCTAACCTTTGGAGCCCCGCTGCCGAGAAAATCTGTCGGCCTTTGCTACTGTAGGGAGAGGGGTCCGGAGGTAAGGCGCGCTGAAGCTGGAAGCACACCATCGACTGACGGGGTGGTATCGACTGCTGCTGGTGGGGCTGGCAATGCTGCCCCAGACCGCAGCCGCGGCAGAGGTGCGCCTGGTGGACTTGATCGCGGCGATCCGGGAACAGGGCCACAGCGTTCTCTACAGCTCAGACCTGGTGCACGGCAGTATGCGCGTAAGCGCGAACGAGGCATCCCTGGAAGCCCTGGCCGACGCGCTGCCGCAGCTGGGCCTGAAACTGGAGCAGGAAGGCAGCGTCTGGCTCATTCGAGCCGGACCGACACTCCCGCCGGTAACGGCCAGTAATGCGAGCGTCGCGCCCGGGCGGGAAACCGTGATCGTGACCGGTTCGCGCTACCAGTTCCCCGAGTATGCGGGCGCCTCTTCCAGCCGGCGCCTGTCAGCCAGGGAACTGGCGACAACCCCGAGCCTGGCGTCGGACCTGGCCCGGGCAACGCTGCGGGTACCCGGAGTCTCCAGCGTCGGAATATCCGCCAAGCCCCACATCCGGGGCGGACTCAAGGACGAACTGCTGATCCTCCAGGATGGGATCGAGTTGATCGAGCCGTTCCACCTGGCCGACTACCACAGCGCCTACAGTACGCTGGATTACCTCACGGTAGAGTCCGTGGACTTCTATACCGGTGGCTTCCCTTCCCGCTACGGCAATCGCATGAGCGGTGTCATGGATATCAGCAATGCATGGACCGACCGCGAGTACGCCACCCATCTCGGCATCTCCAGCTTCGCGTCCTTCGTCAACACCCGGCAGGCCCTGCCGAATGACAGGGGATTCTGGGGCGTATCCTATCACCAGGGTGACCTCAGCGACCTTACCGACTATATCGACACCCGCTCCGGCGACCCGGAATACCGGGATGCCAGCCTGCGCTTCAGCAGCTCGGCCTGGCCAGGGCTGAACCTGGATATGGGGCTGACCTACTCCGAGGATGACATCGAGTTTGAGGATATCGGCGAACGGGCATCTTCCCAGATTGACAGCTGGCACGGCTGGGTGCGTCTGGATTACCAGTTTTCCGATCAGCTACACAGCTGGCTCACCGTGTCGGGCATCGACTTCAAGCGCGAAAAACGGCAGGTCAATATCGAAATCGAGGATGAGCCGGAAGAACCCGGCAGTTTCCTCGACTACGAACAGCAGGTGGAACGAATCGGACTACGCCACGATTTTCGCTGGCTGCGGGGCGCTGTCATTCACGAGTTTGGCTGGCAGCTGGACTACTCCGACGCAAGCTACGACAACCGAAGCGTGATCGACCGCGGCGACCTTGCCGACATCATCGGCACCGAACGGGACATCCAGCGCGACATCCGCCTGTCGCCGGACGGCCTCTATGGCAGCGCCTATTGGGCCGGGGAATGGTCGCTGGGCGAGCGCTGGCTGCTACAGCCCGGCCTGCGCTGGGACTGGCAGGACTATTACCTCGACAGCGGTACCAACCACCAACTGGCGCCCCGCATCGGCCTTGCCTTCGACGCCAGCGACGAATTGCGGCTGCGGCTCAGCCTGGGGCGCTTCTACCAGGCCGAGGGCATCCAGGAACTGCAGGTACTCGATGGCATCGAACAGTTCTACCGCCCCCAGCGCAGCGACCAGGTGGTGGCGGGGATGGAGCTGTCACGCGGCGACTGGGACCTTGTCCTGGAGGCTTACTACAAGGATTACGAGGATCCCAAGGGCCGCTTCGAGAACGTCTTCAATCCCTTTGTACTGCTACCGGAAATGGAGTCGGACCGGCTGGGGCTGCTGCCGGAGGAGGCCCGGGCCTACGGTGTGGACATCGACCTGCAGCACGCCTTTACTGCCACCCTGTCCGGACAGCTCCGCTACAGCTACATGAAAGCGGAGGACAAGCTCGAGGACACCTGGGTCGATCGGCGCTGGGCGCAGGAACACACCGTCAACGCCAGCCTGCTGTGGCAGGAAGACAACTTCAGTATCGCCATCGCGGCACTGTGGCACTCGGGCTGGCGCAGCTCCCGCCTGCCCGCCTTCATCCCGGAAGACGACCCCATCGATATTGTCGACTACCTCAACAACACCGAACTCCGCGATCACGTTTCCATCGACATCAGCGCGCGCTATCGCTGGGATTTTCGCCGCGCCCGCGTCGAAGTCTTTGCCGATATCAGCAACATCACCGACCGCAGCAACCAGGCCGGTATCGATTACGATGAGGAAGAAGTCGACGGCGGCTACACGCTGGAGCCCGACCAGGAGACCCTGCTGGACCTGGTGCCGTCCGTGGGGATCACGCTGTCATTCTAGGCGTCGAGACACCAGCAGGACGCCGGGCTCGCGCCTGGCGTCGAAACGCGTGGTTGACAGCACGATTCCGACCGCCTCCTCCGGGTCCATCCCGGATATGTCGACAGCGCCGGAGAAGCGGGTATTGCGCGCCGCCAGCGACACCGCCTCTGCGGTGAACCTCAGTTCGCGCCCGGATTCGCTGGTCGACCAGCGCAGGAAGTCCAGCACCGTGCGGCCTTCCAGCTCGAAGCGGCGGGACACGGGGTAGATCCAGCTCCAGTCCGAGCTGTCGGCGAGGACCTGGAAACTCTCGTCAGCGTTCACGACAAACGTGCGGCCCGCCCCCGCGGCGGCGTCGGCGCGGTGCTCGGCGTTCGCGGTCGCCACTATCACGCTGCCCTCGCGTACGCTGGTCGTCAACGTCTGCCGGTCAAAGCGAACCTTGAACTGGGTACCGATGTCGCGAACCGTGGCGATCGGTGTCTGCACCGTCGCGGAGCGCAGCTGCGTGCGCCTGCCCACGTCGCTGACATAGACCTCGCCACGCTCCAGGGACAGCCGATCGCTCTCCAGCTTGAGCCGCGTCCCGGCATTGAGCCGCACGTCGAATCCCGCCCAGTTCAGGGCCAGCCGGCTGTCGTCGCCGGTTTCCAGGGTGGCGCCGGCGGAGAGATTCTGGCCGGGTACCGCAGACAGCCGACGATTCTCACCGAGCTGAATGTCCGCTGACCCGACCACAGCCACCACCTGCACCGGCAGCGCGCCGGCAGGGGCGGCGGCAAAGTGGTCCAGCACCAGCATCAACACCAGCACGCTGGCCGCCAGCGCAGCCAGCGGCAGCGCAAAGCGGCGGCGACTCGCAGGCCGGGCCTCGGCCAGTTCGCTGCGGAAATGCGCTTCCCAGCGCTCTCTCAACTCATCGGGCATCGCCTCGCGGGGTCCCGCCGCTTCCAGCAGCCGGGCGATGTCCTTGTCGTTGTGCTCGTTGTCGTCGTTCATGGGTGCAACCCGCCGGGCGAACCGCCCGATTCGTCAAACAGTGTTCGAAGTGCCTCACCGCACACTTCACGGAAGGCCCGCCGGGCGCGGGCCAGCAGAGACTGCGTGGCCTCGTCCGAACTGCCCATGGCCTCGGCGATTTCCCGCGACCCGAAGCCCAGTACGTACTTCATTTCCAGCGCTTTCGCGTAGTGCTCCGGCAGCTGGTCGAGGGCAAACTGCACCAGGCTGACCAGTTCGCCGCGGGTTGCCTGCAGTTCCGGAGACAGGCTCTCGTCGGCGACCTGCTCCACCACGGCCTTCAGCAGGTCATCATTCAGGAACGGCTCCATCATGTCGGCCCGCTCGGCGCGCTTCAGCGTCTTCGAGATCTCGTGGCGGCAGATCTGCACCATCCAGGTCAGCAGGGTCGCCTCGCCGCGATAGGTTTCGAGGCGCCTGGCCGCCTGTGACAGGGTCGCCTGCACCACCTCGTCCACGTCGGCCAGGTTTCCCAGGCGGTGCCGGGCGTAGCGGTACAGGCGAGGAAAGTACTCGTCCATGAACTGTCGCAGCGCGCGCTCTTCTCCCTTGAGCACGGCCGCCGCGAGCGCCCGGTCCTGCCGCAGTCGCAGGGTTGAGTCGGTGGGTTCAGCCATCAGCGCAGTATACGTCCGCAACCGGAAAAGATGCCCCGCCACGTCGGGGCATCAGGGAGTGGGACTTCACGCGTCGTCGTCATCCTCGTCGTCGTCATCCTCATCATCGTCGTCGTCATCGTCATCGTCGTCGTCTTCATCGCAGCCATCGTCCTCATTCAGGCAGATTCCGTCGATTTCGCTGGCGGTGGCGTTATCGCCTTCGCCGATGGCGAGGATTTCCAGCTTGGCGGGCGTATCCTCGGGCAGCGATACCAGGTACTCCATGGGAACACTCAGCGCGAGGGTGTCGAGTTCGCCCGAGATGCGAAGGGTGAAGATTTCGTCGGCAACGGGATCACCGTCCTCCAGGTCCGGCTCCAACACGACTTCCCATGCGGCAACGGTAACGTCCTCCGGGTGCTCTGGCAGCATGCCCATGTCGACAAGGCCCTGCAGGCGCTCACTGTCCGCACATTCACCCAGGTCGTCGCCCGGGGCCCATGTGATCATACCGCCGCTGTAGGCGAGGTCTGCGGGCGCCGCGGGCAGGTCGAAGCCCAGCGTGGTTTCTCCAAGGGCGAGCTCACCATCCGGGTCGCGGCCAATGAAGCGATAGGTGCCCGGTGTCCACAGCGCCAGGAAGTCCTCCAGTGTGCGGAAGTCCTCGTCATCGTTTTCCGGGTCGTCGTCGGTCAGCGGGTCGAAGCAGAGCGGCTCCGCGCTCTCCACAAACATCTCGGTGAAGGTCTGCTCTTCCAGCGCGTTGCGGGCGCGGGCCCGGAAGATCTTGTCGCCGTTGGGATCGACCAGTCGGGTCATCTTGAGGTCGTCCCCGTCCGAGAGAAAATGAAAGCCGATATCGCCGTCCGAGGCGTTGATTTCCACCAGGGTCTTGCACTCACCAAAATCCCCGCAGGGTTCGGTAGCCACTGCCGTGTTTGCGCCGAGTGCGGCAAAGGCGCCCAGGCAGGCGGCCTTGGCCAGAGTCTTTCGCTGCTGCGTGTTCATCGCATTACCTCCAGTTCGAAGAGAATCGCCGGCCCATGCGCCGACAGCTTGCAAGAAGCCGCCGATAAGACCGGCGGTGCTTACAAGTGTTGGAGGTAGCGTGAAGGATTTTTCTGTCGGCGGGCGACCAGCCAGATCCTGCCGGCGCTAGCGGACCAGGCGATCTTCCTGCAGCTGGTCCATGAACGAGTGGATAAAGCCCTCGACCATTTGCTTCTGATTGTCGGTCTCCGTGATGCCTGCTGCGGCCTGCCAGAGATGGTTGCCGTCCGCGATGTAATACAGGTTGGCTTCGAGGTGCAGAGACTTGTGCTGCGAGTAGAAGTCCGGCACATGGGCGACTTCATAGGGTACGCCGTACACCCGGCCGCGGCCGTAGTAGCCGCCGCTGGGAGAATAGACGGGCGCGACGCCATAGTAGGTTCGGCCGGGATGCAACACTTCCATTTCATCGCGGCCGGCGAAGCTCGTCACCAGGACCGTGTCGAGATCCGCCTGGCTGGACATCGCCACCACGTCCTCACGCTTGATCTCGCTGGCGGGGTTCAGTGTATAGCTGGCCACGGCGCGCACGCCCCGCGCGACCAGCGCCTCGGTAAACGCGGTCTCGAAACGTTTACGGGGCTCCAGGTCTTTTGAAATCGCGAGCACCAGCACGCCCTCGCCACCCTCATACTCGGCGATATCTTTCGCCGTCCAGCTATAGGTAATTTCGGCATTGCTGGCGCAGCCCACGAGGGCCAGCAGCGCAAGCGGAAGCCACCATCGCGCAGGCTTCACGATTGGCTGCCAGCTTCACGTGCCATGTCGAGGGCGAGGTCCTCGATCATGTCCTCCTGGCCGCCCACAGTCTTTCGGCGGCCCAGTTCAACGAGAATGTCGCGTGAGGACAGGTTGTATTTTTCTGCGCTGCGCTTGGCAAACAGCAGGAAGGAGGAATACACGCCGGCGTAGCCCAGGGTGAGGGCGTCGCGATCCACCCGCACCATGTCGTCCATCATCGGCACGATCAGGTCCTCGGCGATATCCATAGCCTTGAACAGGTCGACGCCGGTCTCGATACCCATGCGCTCACAGACGGCGATAAAGACTTCCAGCGGCGTATTGCCGGCGCCGGCGCCAAGGCCCGCCATGGAGCCGTCGATGCGATTGGCCCCCGCCTCTACCGCCGCCAGGGAATTGGCGATACCCATGGCGAGATTGTGGTGGCCGTGAAAACCGATTTCGGTCTCGGGCTTGAGTTCCTTCCGGGCCAGGGCCACCCGGGAGGTCACGTCGTCCGGCAGCATGTAGCCGGCGGAGTCGGTGATGTACACGCAGTTGGCGCCGTAGGATTCCATCAGCCTGAGCTGCTCGACGAGGTCCTCCGCCTCGATCATATGCGCCATCATCAGGAAGCCCACGGTGTCGAGGCCGTCGATCTGGCTGGCCATGCCGATGTGCTGCTCGGAGACATCCGCCTCGGTGCAGTGAGTCGCCACCCGGATCGTGGAGATACCGCAGTCCACGGCCATCTTGAGGTGGTCCACCGTGCCGATGCCGGGCAGCAACAGCGCAGATACCTTCGTGTTGTCGACTACCTTGCAGACCGCGCGCAGGTATTCCTCGTCCGAAGCCGCCGGGAATCCGTAGTTGACGCTCTTGCCGCCGAGCCCGTCACCGTGGGTCACCTCGATCAGCGGCACATTGGCCTCTTCCATCGCTTTCGCCACGGTCACCATCTGCTCCACCGTGATCAGGTGACGCTTCGGGTGCATGCCGTCCCGCAAGCACATGTCATGAACGGTGATTTTCCTGCCTTTCAGGTCCATATCAGTTCTCCTGTCTACAGCCCGTCATTCCCGCGACCCCGTCATTCCCGCGACCAGTCATTCCCGCGACCCCGTCATTCCCGCGACCCCGTCATTCCCGCGAAGGCGGGAATCCATCCATGGGCCCCCGCTTTCGCGGGGGTGACGGTGCGCCGGGTAAACGGCGCGCGGGGGTGACGACGCGCGGAACCACGGCTCATGCGGCCGAGACTTCGGGTGAGAAGTTTCCGCTAAGTATCTGTTCTGCATAGACTTCTGCCGTTCGCAAACCCGCAGCCGTCATGATATCGAGATTCCCCGCATACTTCGGCAGGAAATCCCCCTTGCCCTCCACCTCCATGTAGATTGACACGCGTGTGCCGTCGAACACCGGGCCGTTCTTGAGGGTGTAACCGGGCACATACTTCTGCACCTCGGCAATCATCTCGTGAATGGAATCGGTGATGGCCTGCTGGTCCGGCGTGTGCCGGGTCAGGCAGTGGATGGTGTCGCGCATGATCAGCGGCGGCTCGGCGGGGTTGATGATAATGATCGCCTTGCCCTCCTCAGCCTCGCCGACCCGACGGATACCCTCGGCGGTGGTGCGGGTGAATTCGTCGATATTCTTGCGAGTGCCGGGGCCGGCAGACTTTGAGCTCACCGTGGCGACGATCTCCGCGTAGCTGACTTCCTGCACGCGGCTTACTGCAAACACCAGTGGAATCGTCGCCTGACCTCCGCAGGTCACCATGTTCACATTCATGGCCCTGGCCGCCATGGCCTCGTCGAGATTGACCGGCGGCACACAGAACGGCCCAATCGCCGCCGGCGTCAGGTCAACCATGACCGCGCCCTGCTCGTTCACCTTGCGACTGTTCTCGGCGTGCACGGCGGCGGACGTCGCATCGAAACAGATCTGCACACCGTCCTCGCGCATATGCGGCAGCATGCCGTCGACGCCCTCGGCGGTGGTCTTCAGCCCCAGCTCCTGCGCCCGGGCCAGGCCCGGGGAATCCGGGATCACCCCCACCATCCACACGGGCTCGATCAGCTCGCTGCGCATGGCCTTCACCAGCAAATCCGTCCCGATATTGCCGGGCCCGATGATGGCCGCCTTTATTCTTTCACCCATGTTTGTACCTCTGTTGTAAGTCTAGCCTTGACGGTGTCGCCATTGGCCCTGCCCATTCCAGACACGCCGTGAACCCATCCATGGGGGCTCGGATGCGCCATCCATGGCGCATACGGTCTGGAATGGGCAGGGCCAATACCGACACCTCATCACTAGCGTGCCACTGAGCTAAAGGCACGTTCGAACCGCATAACACTATCGCGGAAAGATTCACGCACCGTGGCTATCGCCCGATTGTGGCTCAGAGTGGCGGATGTGCCTGTCTTGGGCTTTCACGACCGTGGCGGACATGGATGTCCGCCCCGAGCCCCCATGGACGGGTTCACGGCGTGTCGTGAAAGCCCAAGACAGGTGCAGCCGCCACGTCCCGACGCCTACACAAAACGGCATGAACAACCACCGATGCCATCAATCTCCAGCCGCATATTGTCGCCGGGAACGACCGGGATTAAAGGGGCCAGCGAGCCCGACAGGATGACTTCCCCGGCCCTGAACGGAATATTGAACTCACCCAGCGTGTTGGCGAGCCATGCCACAGCTGTCAGGGGATTTCCTTGTACGGCAGAGCCCAGCCCTTCGCTCTCGAACTCGTCGTTTTTCCAGATCGTCATGTGCAGGTTGGGCAGGTCGTGGTCGCGGGGATCGACTTCGTTCTTGCCCAGCACGTAAACGCCGCAGGAGGCATTGTCGGCGACGGTGTCCTCGATTTTGATCTTCCAGTCGTCGATGCGCGAATCGACGATCTCGAAACAGGGCATGATCGACTCCGTGGCGGCGAGCACGTCCGCTTCGGTGACGCCGGGGCCCTGCAGGTCCGCTTTCAGGCGGAAGGCGATCTCGCCCTCGGCGCGGGGCTGGATCAGGTGGTCCGCGATGGAGATGTCGGCGCCGTCTTCGAACACCATGGCGTCGGTGAGAAAGCCGAAGTCGGGCTGGAACACACCCAGCATCTCCTGCACGGGCTTGCTGGTAACACCGATCTTTTTGCCCACCACGGTCTCGCCGGCTTCGAGCCGCCGCGCCAGCATGCGCTGGGAGATGTGGTAGGCGTCTTCGATGGTGATGTCTGTGAAGCGCTCGGTCAGCGGCGCCAGCGTGCGCTGGGCCAACAGGGCGTCGTAGAGTTCATCGCCGACGACGGCAATCTGCTGTGAATCCATGTCGTGCTCCGGGACCGGGAATCCCAAGCTTCGACAGGGGAAGGGAGTGTGTCAAACCTGCCCGGGGATAAGCCCCGGGCAGTTTCGCATGATGAACTTATGCAACCTCGCGCTGAGGGCTCTGCACCTGGGGGGAGATCTGCTCGAGGCGGGCCCGGGCGGCATCGTATTCAGCGGTGAGGCGGGTAACCACGTCACCTGCCGTCTCCACCACCTTGACCGCGCCGATGCCCTGGCCGCAGCCCCAGATGTCTTTCCAGGCCTTCTTGTCCTGGTTGCCGCCGGAGCCGAAGTTCATTGCCGAAGGGTCGCTCTCGGGCAGGTTGTCCGGGTCAAGGCCCGCCGCCTCGATGGAGGGACGCAGGTAATTGCCGTGCACACCGGTGAACAGGTTGGTGTAGACGATGTCGCTGGCAGCGTTGTCGACGATGGCCTGCTTGTAGCCCGCGTCCGCGTTGGCTTCTTCCGTGGCGATGAATGCGGAGCCGATGTAGGCGAGATCCGCCCCCATGGCCTGGGCGCCCAGCACCGCGTCGCCGTTGGCGATGGAGCCCGACAGCAGCAGCGGGCCGTCGAACCACTCACGAATTTCCTGCACCAGCGCAAACGGCGAGTGCGTGCCGGCGTGGCCGCCGGCGCCGGCCGCCACGGCGATGAGGCCGTCAGCGCCCTTCTCGATGGCCTTCTTCGCGAAGCGGTTGTTGATGATGTCGTGCAGCACGATGCCGCCGTAGGAGTGGATCGCCTCGTTGACGAATTCCTTGGCGCCCAGTGAGGTGATCACGATGGGTACCTTGTACTTCACGCACAGCTCCAGGTCTTGCTGCAGCCGGTCGTTGGAGCCGTGCACGATCTGGTTGACGGCAAACGGCGCCGACGGCGCTTCCGGGTGAGCAGCATCGTATTCCGCGAGCTCGGTGGTGATGCGGTCCAGCCACTCGTCCAGCACCTCGACCGGGCGGGCATTGAGCGACGGGAAAGACCCGACGATGCCGGCCTTGCACTGGGCGATGACCAGGTCAGGGTTGGAAATGATGAACAGCGGCGCGCCGACCACGGGCAGGCGCAGGGTGTCGAATACGGGCGGAAGTGCCATGAGAACTCCTCTCAGGAATCGGTTGCTATGCAAACTGTTGCATATACTAGTGCCGGTTTCGGCAATATGCAACTCTTTGCATAGGTGCCAAATACGATTAGTCTGTATACGCACTATCACCGGAACAGGCCCATGGCACTCAACCACGCCATCATGACCGCCCTGCTCGACGACCGCCTCAGCGGCTACGAGCTCGCCCGGTCTTTCGATACTTCCCTGGGCTTCTTCTGGAAGGCCAGCCACCAGCAGATCTACAAGGCGCTGCGGGAGCTGGAGAAACAGGGCCACCTGGCCAGCGAGGATATCCCCCAGGCCGGCAAGCCGGACAAGGTGGTCTACGAGCTCACGGACAGCGGGCGCGACGCCCTGGACGAATGGATTCACGGCGAGAGCCAGATGCGGGAGTCCAAGGACGACCTGTTCGTGAAGCTCTACAACCTGTCGGAACACAACGCCCCCCATCTGCGTGCGGAGCTGGAACAGCGCGCGCAACAGGTTCGCGAACGCCAGGCGCTGTACGAAAAAATCCGTGAGCGCCGCTATGCGAAGCCACAGCAACTGCCGCTGCGGCAGCGCGGCATCTACTGCGCCCTGCTCGCGGGAATTCGCCACAACGAGATGTACCTGGACTGGATCGACGAGGCGCTGGCCCTGATGCCCGCTGACTCCGCAGCCAGGCAGGCACAGGGCTGAGCCTACTGTTCCGACTGCGACGCCTGGATCACACGCTCCACCTGCTCACGCAGCAATCCCATCGGCACTTCCCCATTGGCCAGCACCAGGCTGTGGAAGGCCCGCAGGTCGAAGGCGTCGCCCTGGGCGGCGCGCATGTCCTCACGCAGGCTCATGATTTCCAGCGCGCCGGAATCATAGGCTGTCAGCTGTGCTGGCCATATCGCCATCCGATCCAGGATTTGGTCGGGGTCGGCGGCATAATTGGGGCGGCCGGAGGCTTTCAGGAAGTCGACCAGCTGTTCGCGGTTCCATCCAAGGATGTGCAGACCCGTATCCAGCACCATGCCCCGGGCCGGCCACGCCCGCCGCTGAATCCGCGTGGCGTCGTGCCGGTAAATGCCCAGCTCCTCCGCCAGGCCTTCCGCATAGCGCGCCCAGCCTTCGATGTAGGCCGCATTAGAGAGTAACTTTTCCAGCGGGTGAAAACTCTCTCCTGCCAGGCCCAGCGCGATCTGCAGGTGATGACCGGGATAACCCTCGTGCACCGCCAGTATTTCGGCACTACTAAAGCTGGATTGCTCGTATGTGGCGGGGTCGTAGACGAACTGCCCGGGGCGCTCCGCGCTGCCGGGGAGGTAATGGGCACTAACGCCGCTGCCCTGCCGGAAGGGCGGCAGCGGTACCACCTCCAGGGGCATGCCGGGCATTTTCGCAAACGCGTCCGTGCTGAGCCGGCGCGAACGCTCCAACAACTCCTCGAGGAACAGGTGATAGGCCTCGCGGCTTGGGATGCGTACCCGCGGGTCGTCCCGTGCCGCCGCGACCGCCGCGGTGAAATCCCTGGCACCGTAGAGCGTCTTGCCCAGTTCGGTGACGGTGCGGACGTTGTCCTCAACCGCGGCCATGCCGATGGCGTGAACCTGCTCCGGTGTTCTTGCGAGCGTCGTGTAGCGACGGTAGCGGGACATGTAACATTCGCGACCCTTGGGAAGCGCCGTGATGGCAAGTTCTTCTCGCGCAGCGGGCAGGTACTCTTTTTCCAGGAACGCCGCGTAGCGCGCCATGGCAGGCATCAACTCGTCACGCAACAGCGCCGCAAACGCTTGTCTGAACCGCGGGTCCTCCGTTTTCTGCGCCAGGGCATAGTAAGGATGCTCGCCCGGCGCATAGGCCGCCAGCCTCGCCAACTGGCCGATCAGGCGGCGCACCACGCTCCTGGGTGCCGAGTAACCGTCAGCCAGTCCACGGCGGAGATTCTCGACCTCCCGGTCGTAGTAGCGTGCCGCCGCGGACCAGCGCAGCAAGGCGTCGCGCCGCTCGGCCGCTGTCGCGAGCGGCTGAAACTTTACCAACTGCTGCAGCCGGGCGTGGGTCCCGTAAATATGGTCCACCGCCCACAACTCCGAACGACACACGCGCACGCCGCGCTCGGCCGCCAGCCATTCCGCCAGCTTGTACTGGAACACCCTCGACGACGGAGATGTCAGCGCCTCCGGATCAATGGCGGAGAGAGCCATCAGCGATGCATCCTGCAGAGCCTCGAACTGGCGCAGCTCGGCCGGCCGGTTCTCGGTGAAGCGGTGATGCCGGTCCAGCGGCAAATCCCCGGCATAGGCCGTGAGTGGATGCACGCGCAGGTGGTGCTCGAGATAGGTGTCGGCGACTTCCCGCAGCAGGGCCTCTGCGTCGGCCTGCGCCGTCCCGGCAACCGCCAGCTGTAGCAGGACAAAGAGAATGGAATGCAGTTTGTTCATTCAGGTTTGCCTTGGGAATTCGCGAACTATGGTACAACGTCTGTCCAACCGGGTTGGTTCAGTTTCCGCTCCGCTGCGTATACAGCCCGGTAATTCGCAATTCATCGCAGATCAAAATGGCAAAAAACGGTAACCCACAGGGAAAGGGCCTGGTCCCGGCGCTGGAACAGTGGCGTTCGACGCAGCCTGCACTGGTGCGGGCACGGTCGCCGCGGGAAGTGCTGGGCGACTACTTCACCACCCTGCTGGTACTGTCCGCTGAATTCAGCTTCAAGCCCAGCGTCGACGTGGACTACTACCTCTATCGCCGCGCGGGCGGCTGGGTGCTCTCGCTGATCGCACCCGCGGAATGGGGAGAGCGTCTGCCAGGCCCCTGCCTGGGCCGCTGCGAGCTGCTGCCTGATATGACCTGGCAGCTGGAGCCGGCAGAAGACCTGGCCGACTACCCGGAAATGCGCGACGCCCTGGAAGCCTTCCACGAGGGTTTCCTGACGCTCCTGGACCGCGAAGGCAGTCTCGAAGATAACCTGCCGTTCTACGTCAGAGACCTGCCCTATTACCGGCGCCTGCTGGCGGCAGGACTGTCGAACTCACTGAAGCAATCCCTGGCCCTGTCCGGGCTGGACGAACGACACAGCCGGGAATGGCTTACGGGTACCCCGCTGCCGCGGCTGTCCTGACTCTGAATACCTAGCGCTGTATCTTCAGCCGTCCTACCGGCGCAGCGGCGCGGCGAATGCCGGGCTGCGGCGCCAGCATGAACAAGTCACCGTTGCGCCCGTTGAGCTGGATGGGTACGCCGATGTCCTTCGCCAGGGCCGCGTGCGCATCGAGGTGGGCGGGCTCACCGTGAACCGGGATAGCGACGCGCGGACGCAGCCAACCGTACATATCCCTCAACTCATCCCGGGCGGGATGGCCCGAGGCGTGAATCGGCGGAGCGTCATCCACATCGGTCACAACCCGGACGCCCCGGGCATCCAGTCGCTGGTAAAGCTGTTCTAGGGAGCGCTCATTACCGGGAATGACCCGGGAACTGAAGATCACCGTGTCATCGGGCTCCAGTTCCATCGCGGGATGGCTGCCGGAGGCCAGCCGGCTCAGCGCGGCCCCCGCCTCACCCTGGCTGCCGGTGGCGATGGCAAACACCTCGTCGCGCGGCAGGTAGCCGAGGTGATTGGTAGTGATCATATCCGCGTCCAGGGTCCACACGCCCGCGGCCCTCGCGGCCCGGTAGTAGTTCTCGAGGGATCGCCCCAGCAACCCGGGATAGCGCCCCGCCGCCACCGCCGCTTTCACAAGGGTGGTGAGGCGCGCAATATTGCTGCCGAAGCAGGCCACCACAACGCGCTTGGGCGCCGCCAGGACTTTCTGCAGCAGCGCCTCGTAGAGCTCGCCTTCGCTGGCCGAGCGGCCCTCCACCTGGGCGTTGGTCGAATCGCAGACCATGGCGAGGACACCCTCATCACCGATGCGCCGCAGGGCGGCGGCATCGAAATCCCGCCCCACCACCGGTGCCGGGTCCAGTTTCCAGTCGCCGGTGTGGAAAACCGTTCCCACCGGCGTGCGGATAAGCAGAGCCTGGGATTCCGGCGTGGAATGGGTCAGGTCCACCCACTGAATGTCGAAGGGCCCAAGGCTGTGTCGCTCCCCGGTTTCGACAACGTAAACAGGCACCCTGCCCGCCAGGCCTGCCTCCACCAGCTTTCGCTGCAGGATTTCGGCCGTGAAACGCGTGCAGAATACGGGACAGCGCAGCTGTGGCCAGTGGTAGGCTACCGCGCCGACATGATCTTCGTGCGCGTGCGTGATCAGCAGGCCCTGCAAGCGGTCGCGGCGGCTGGCGATGAAATCCGCCGACGCGGTAAAGATCTTCGTTTCCGTGCTCTCGCGATCGAAGCCGATGCCGCAGTCGACCATCACCCAATGGCCGTCGTGGCCATAGAGGTTCATGTTGATGCCGATCTCTCCGCAGCCCCCCAACGGCAGCAGCCAGAGATCGCGCTCGCCAGGAATCACGCCCGTGCCAGCAGGATTACTACCAGGGTGACGCCTACCAGCTGCACCATATTGATGATGACGCTGGCACGGTGGAGCTGGTTGAAGCGGCTCTCTGCCACGGTATCGCCCTGGTTGGCGCGGTCACGGTAGCCATTGATGGCCGGCATCAGTACCTGCCGCGACACCAGGGCCAGGGAGGCAATGGCAAGCATGACACCCGCCTCCAGCGGCGCGGGCAGAAACAAGAAGACTGCGCAGAGTCCGCTGAGAACAACCAGCACGATGTAGTACCAGGGGAACACCGCACGAATAAACCGCCCGGCGGTCGCTTCGTCCAGCTGAGTGAAAATCAGCGGCGCCATGATAAAGGAGAAGAACACCATTGAGCCGAACAGTGCAGCGGCGAGTAAATGTGATGCGACAATCATCGGGCAACAACCACGCGGATAATTAAACAGGCAATAGTACGCCGCGCTGCAGCGCGCGGATTTCGGCACCCAGACACCTGAACACAAGCTAAACTGGATTGACCCGAACTGGAGATTCAGCGTATCAAGTGCACACAGACGCATTGTAGAACTTTTGTTCAGCAATACGAATGAGAATCAGTAACAACTAGACAGCATTAGCTGACGCCACACAGATGAAGAGGCCATTTACATGAGCAATTCAAAGCAGTTTACCCGTCGTGACGTCCTGGCTGCGGGTGGTGCGATCATCGCATCTTCCGTGATCGCCCGGTCGGTCACCGCTGCGGACAAAGTCACCGAAGACGATCCCACCGCGGTAGCGCTGGGCTATCTCCACGACGCCAGTGCGATCGACACGGCCAAGTGGCCGAAGCGCGCCGGCCCCGAGGGCGCCAAGCAGTTCTGCGAGAACTGCGCCCTGTACCAGGACGGCGGTGACGGCTGGGGCGCCTGCTCCATCTTCCAGGGTCGCCTGGTGAACGGGAAAGGCTGGTGTAACGCCTGGATTGCCAAGTAAGACGCAAGGCAGTACGAGAAGGCCGCCCCCGGGCGGCCTTTTTTGTGCCTGGATCCCACTCACATCCATCCACTTTTGCTGCACGTACCTTGTTTAGTGTCCAATCATCGCGTGGTGGCCCATGCCCTATCGACGCTTGCCAGCCCTGAACTCGCTCCGTTCTTTTGAAGCCGTGGCCCGTCACGGTTCTTTCAAGGACGCAGCCGCTGAACTCTGTGTAACGCCCGCGGCGCTGAGTCAGCAGGTGAGAAAACTGGAGGGGGATTTGGGCGTCGAGCTGTTCGTCAGACAGAACCGCAAAATCTCTGCGACGCCTGCGGGATGCCAGTTGCATATCGACCTCAAGAAAGCCTTTATGCTCATGCACGATGCGGTCGAATCCATCAAGCCGGGCGGCTCGCACCTGTCGCGGCCCGTAGAATCCGAAGCGATACCCGCCGACTGAAAGTCCGTCGAAAAAAAGCGCCCCATGGGGGCGCTCGGAATGGGCTGTCAATGCTCAGGGGGAGGTGAAGTGACAGCCCCGGGGTTGGAGACCTGGATGTTCAAGAAGCGGCGTCTTGCCGCTTCGTCCTTTCCATAATTCCAAGATACTGACGCGCAGCCAATAGGTAAAACGGATTGTCTCGCATAAAACAATCGATTTATCCGATTTCAGGCTGGCTAGACGATATGGCGCTGGCCGCTGTCGCAGCGGGCGTATTCCGCCGGGTAATCCCAGAACGCCTGGACGCAATCCGGTGTCAGGACCGCGTCGGGTCTTCCCTCACGAACAATGCGGCCCGCGTCCAGCAGGCTGCACCGGTCGGCATAGCGCAGGGCCTGGTTGAGGTCGTGCAGCACCGCCACCACGCCGTATCCCCTGTCGTGGGCCAGTGCGCGGGCAGTTTCCAGCACGCTGTGTTGCTGCCCCAGGTCCTGGGCGGATGTCGGTTCGTCCAGCAACAGTAGCGGTGCCTGTTCCGCCTGGCTCAGTTGCAGCAGCACCCTGGCCAGGTGTACCCGCTGCTTCTGCCCGCCTGACAGGCGTGGATAGGGCTTGTCGACCAGGGTTTCACAGCAGGCCAATGCCATCGTCCGCCGGATTTCCTGCTGCAGTTGTCGCCAACCGAGGGCCAGGGGCGTGGCCCCAAGGGCCACCACCTCGCCGGCGGTAAAAGCAAAACTCAACTGGCTGGCCTGGGGCAGCACCGCCAGGTGGCGCGCCCGCGCCGCTGAATCCCAGTCCTGCCACAGCCGGCCGTGCAACCGGACAGCTCCGCAAAATCGCACTTCGCCCGCTACCAGTTTCAACAGCGTCGACTTGCCGGCGCCGTTGCGGCCCAGCAGCGCGTGGAACTCACCTCCCGATGCCTGCCAGCCCTCCAGGCCAAGGCTAAACCCGCCGCGTTCCAGTTCGATGTTTTCCAGCTGCAACATGTCAGCCGCGCTCCTTCTGCTGCAGTAACAGCAGGATGAAAAACGGGGCGCCCAGCAGGGCCGTTACCAGCCCCACCGGGAGTTCGGCGGGCTGTATGACCAGCCGCGAAGCAATATCCGCCATCAACAACAGCAGCCCGCCCGCCAACGCCGCCAGCGGCAACAGGCTGCGGTGATCGGGCCCGCAGACACTGCGCACCATATGGGGCACCACCAGGCCGACAAAGCCGATCACCCCCGCCGATGCCACCGCGAGACCGACCCCAAGGGCCACCAGCAGGATCAGCTCACGTTTGAGATTCTCGACGTCGATACCCAGATGCCGCGCTTCGGCCTCCCCCAGCAACAGGGCATTGAGTGCCGCGGCGCGAAGCTGGAAGCGGATTGCCAACGCGACCGCCACCACGAGGCACAGCCATACCCGCGTGGCGTCAGCACCGGCCAGCGAACCCATCTGCCACAGGGTGAGATCCCGCAGCCGGGTGTCATCGGCCACATAGCTGACCAGGCCGATCAGGCTGCCCGCCAGCGCCGAGATGGCAATCCCCGCCAATAGAAGCACCAGCACCGAGGTGCCCAGGTTGCTGTGTGCCAGGCGGTAGATAAGGAGGCTGCAGCCAAATCCACTGGCAAAGGCCGCCAGCGGTACGGTCCACCAACTGGCGGAGGCCGGTGAGAGGTAGATGGCCAGCACGGCGCCCACCGCCGCCCCGGCCGAGACACCGACGATGCCGGGATCTGCCAGCGGATTGCGGAACAGCCCCTGCATCACCGCGCCGCACTGGGACAGCATTGCGCCGACCAGCACCGCCAGCGCCGTGCGCGGCAGTCTCAGTTCCCAGATTACCGCGCGCTCGAAGTCTTGCAGTGAACTGTGCCGGCTTCCAGACAACTGGTCGCCGATGCTCAACAGGCTTTCCGCCAGCGGCAACTGCATCACACCCGACCCGATCGACAACAGGCTGATTGCGAACAAGAGGAAACCCAGCGCAGCGACACTGGGCAGCAGTGGGAATCGCATCATGGCGCGTGTTTGCGCCCCGCGACGGCGGACTGCACCTCTGCAGTGACGCGCATGGCCTCGCCCACCGCGGCGAGGCTGACACCGGCTACCAGGGCGTCGGCATCTACCCCGTAAACCCGGCCTGCGCGTACTGCCGGGCTGAACCGCAACACCGGGTAGCGCGCGAGCATGTCATCGATATCCTGGCCCTCCGTATCTACCAACACCAGGACATCCGGCGCCAGTTGCAGCAGTCCCTCGGGCGTGATCGAGCGGTAGCCGGCATAATCGGCCACGTTAATTGCCCCCAGCAGGCCCAGGAAACCGCCGCCCCCGGTACCGCTGCCCGCCAGGCGCAATTTTCCGCCCTCACCGCGCAGCAACAGCGCGGCTCTCTCAGAACCCAGCGACTGCCGCGACAGCCTGGCGGCCTGGCGATCCAGGTCGGCGATCAATTCATCGGCCCGGGTGCTGCTGGTGGCCTCGGCAATCGATTGGATATTGGCCCGCAGCGTTGCGATGTCCCCCGGATACGGCAGGGCCAGCACGTCGACACCGGCGCGCTGGACGGCGTCCAGCACATGGGGTGGACCCATCTGCTCGGAGCCGATGAGAAGATCCGGATCCAGGGCGATGAGTCCTTCCGCAGCCAGTGCCCGGTGGTAGCCCAGGCGGGGCAACTGCCTGTCAGCGGGCGGCTCACTGGAGGCATCCACCGCAACCAGTCGGTCAGCGACCTGCAGCTCGAATAGAATTTCTGTCACCCCGGCATCGGCGCTGACCAGCCGCTGTTCAACCGTCTCCCCTGCAGTCGCCAGTAGCGGCAGTACCAGCAATACCGCCGCCCGGCACAGTAACGAAGCAAACCTCCACATGGGTCCCTCTCCCATCGCTTTCGCCGCAGTGTAGTCTCGTCACTTGCAAAACGCAATGCGAATCATTCTTATTTACATTTGCAAAAAGCCCTGCTAGTTTTTCCCGCAACTGGCGCTGACGCGCCGCTCACTGAATCACGGGGACTACACAGATGAAACATGGAATCGGGAAGCGCGGCATGCTCGCCGTTGCCACAGCCATCGTGGCGCAGGGCGCAATCGCCGCGGGCAACGACGCGCTGGAGACGGTGGTCGTCACCGCCACGCGCATCGATCGCGACCTCTCGGAGGTCGGGCGCAGCCTGTCGGTGGTGGACCGCGTGGAAATCGAATCCATCGCAGGGCAATCGGTGGCCGACGTGCTGCGCTTCCAGCCCAATATCAGCGTATCCGGCGGCCCGCGGGCCGGCTCACAGACGGTCAATATTCGCGGCCTGGGCGGCAACAAGGTCCTGCAGACCATCGACGGCGCCCGCCTCTCCTTCGAATCCGGCCACCGCCCCAGCTATTACCTGGACCCGGAGCTGCTGCGCAATGTCGAAGCGCTGCGCGGGCCGGCCAGCAGCCTGTGGGGCTCCGGCGCCCTGGGCGGCGTGATCGCCCAGAACACCCTGGAACCGTCCGACCTGCTGTCGGAGCGTGACCTCGGCGGCTTCGTGCGCAGTGGCTACAACGGCAACAACGAACAATGGACCACGACGGTAGCCCTGGCCGGGCGCGCCGAGCGCAGCGACTGGCTGGTCAGCGGCTACTACCGTGACAGCGACGACGTGGAACTCGGCAACGGTGACACCCTGCGGGATTCCGCCTCCGAGGATTACGGCATGCTCGCCAAGCTGAACTGGCACTTGGGAGAGCATCACGACCTGCAGTTCAATTTCCGCACCGCGGAAGTCGACGGCAGCGTGCCCGCCAACGGCACGGCGGAGCCCAACGAGAGCAGCAACTTCGTGCTGGACCGGGATTCGGAGTCCATGAATGCCAGCCTGCGCTGGGACTACAACCCCGAGTCCCAGTGGATCGACAGTCGCGTACTCGCCTACTGGAACCGTATCGAAATCGATGAATCCCGAGTGTCTGACGGACGCGCCGACCAGACCGAACTGGATGAGTACGGTATCAACCTGATCAACGTCAGCCAGATCGGCAACGTGACCCTGCAGTACGGCGCTGACATTTACCGTGAAGAATTCGAGGGCGAGCGCAGCGGCTTCTTCCGCCCTGCCCCGCCGGAAGCGACCACCGATGTGTGGAGCGTTTACGCCCAGGCCAGCATCCCGCTGGTCGAGCAACTGCGCCTGGACCTGGGTGTGCGCTATGACGACTTCGCCACCGAGGCGGACAATCTCGACGACGAGCGCTCCAATGACGACACTTCCCTGTCATCCGCCCTGGTATGGACGCCGACGGACTGGGCGACGCTGGCCCTGCGCTACGACGAGGCCTTCCGCGCGCCGACTGCCGAGGAGCTGTATACCACCGGCACCCACTTCTGCGTGTTCCCGGGGTCCTGCAACACGTTCGTGCCCAATTCCGAGCTTGAGCCTGAGCAGGCGGAAAACATCGAGCTGCTGGGCCAGTTCAACTTCAACGACACCCTGGGCGCCGACAGTATCAACCTGCAGGCGTCGGTGTTCCGCAACGAGGTGGACGACTTTATCGAGCAGGTCGTGGTGGGCCCGTTCTTCTTCCCGGTGCAGGACCCGGGCACCACCACCTGGATCAACGTCGACGAAGCCACCCTGGAGGGCTTCGAGGTCCAGGGCAGCTATCGCCGCGATGCCCTGCTGTTCAAGCTGGCCTACGGCCAGACTCGCGGCGAGGACGACAACACCGGCGGCGACCTGACCAATATCCCGGCCGACACGCTGGTCGCGGACCTGAGCTACGGCTTCCTGCAGAATTCGCTGGTAGCCGGTGTGCGCGTCACCGATGCCGCCTCCCAGCGCCGCACCGACTACCCGGAAAACACCACCGGCATCGTCTTCGACAGCTACACGGTCACCGACCTGTACGCGAGCTGGACACCGGCTGCCGTGCCGGGCCTGAAACTCGACCTGAACATCAACAACCTCGAGGACGACTTCTACAGCCGGGCCTGGGACCAGCTCCCGGAAACCGGCCGCGAAATCATCCTGTTCGCACGCTACAGCTTCTAGGGAGGAATCATGAACCAGGCCACTGAACCCATGCTGGACCGCACCCAGGTGCTGCCCCTGCTCGAATCACTCGCCGACTGGGGCCACCTCACCACCATCGTCTTCAGCGCGGGCTGCGTGTTCGAGTTCAAGGGGCCGTTTCCCCGGGGCGAAGTCGGCGAGGGCTTCTACAACCTCGACGGCCCTGTGCCCGGCTTCCACGGCCACCTGCGGCTGGAGGCACTGAAGCGCGTGCGCTTCCAGGACAAGCCGCACCGCGGACGCGCCAGCTATGCGTTTGTGTTCGAGGACGACGAGGGCGGCACCGTGTTCAAGGTGTTCCTGGGACGCGGCGAGGACGGGGAAGTCGTGCCCGCGCAGCTCGAGGAATTCCAGCGCATTCGCACCACACTGACTGTTTAACCATTGGGGGAAACGATGAAAAACAAAGCCATGGAAACGCGCCTCAACCAGGAGGTGCTCGACTTCATTCACAGCCGCCGCAGCCTGCAGCTGGCCAGCCTGAAGGAAGACGGCGTGCCCTACGCCTCCTATGCACCCTTCGCCATCGGCGACGATTGCCTGTACGTGATCCTCAGTGAGATTGCCGTACACGCGATCAACCTGCAGGCCAATCCGAATGCCTCGGTACTGATCATCGAAGACGAGGACGTTGCCGGCGAACTGTTTGCCCGGGTACGCGTGAATTACACGGTGCGCGCGGAGAAGCTCGACTACGATAGCAATGACTGGCACACCGGGATGGAAAAACTGGTAGCGCGTCACGGAGAGCGGCCCCGCAACCTGGGCGAGCACAGCGACTTCAAGATGTTCCGCCTGGTGCCGGAAGGCGGCCGCTACGTAAAAGGGTTTGGCAAGGCCTACGACCTGGCCGGTGAATCACTGGCCGGCGAGGTCGTGAACCACCTGCGGGATGGGCACAAGGCCCGCAACGCCGCCTGAACAACGCCAGGTGGCAGCTGTCGCAAAGCTGTCACCTGGGCACTCTGCCCACCTTTTGTCCCAACCATCTTCGCGGGAAAGTCATAGTCACTGGAACAGGGACCGTATGTACACCTGACGATGCGTCGTCACACCCATTCCAGGTCCATAGTGAATGTGGGCGCAGGCCCACCCGGAGATGTTGTATGAAACTTAAAGCACTTGTCGCAGCGACGGCCATCAGCGCCATGCTGCCTGCCGCCATGACCGCCCTGGCCGGGCACCACGCCGAAGGCGAGCACATGGCCAAGCACAGCATGGCAAAACCCAATATTGTCGAGATTGCCGCCAGCAACAACGACTTCAGCACCCTGGTTGCCGCGGTACAGGCCGCCGACCTTGCCGAGGTCCTGCAGGGCGATGGTCCCTACACGGTCTTTGCACCGACGAATGAAGCGTTTTCCGCCCTGCCGGACGGCACCGTGGAAATGCTGCTGAAGCCCGAAAACAAGGACAAGCTGGTAGAGGTACTCACCTACCACGTCGTGGCCGGTGAAGTGTATGCCAAGGACGTCACCGCGCTGTCCTCCGCCAAGACGGTACAGGGCGACACCATCCAGATCTCAACCCACGACGGCATGGTCATGATCGACAACGCCCACGTGGTGAGCGCGGATATCGCCGCGTCCAACGGCGTGATCCACGTAATCGATGCCGTGATTCTCCCCAACTCCTGAGCACCACCTATCTGGCGCTCCCATTGAGGAGCGCCGATTCCTATCGTAAACACGGAGTCCTGCTAGCCAGGTCCCAGGACGTTGACTGGCACGCGACCCACCGTCACATGCTTGGGCGCCCTGCCCGCCTTCACGCGCGCCAGCTCTTTCCCCTGCGAGATGGAGACGATGGAAACATCATCGCTGCGGGTGTTGGGCAGGATGCAAAGATCGCCGCTTTCATCGAGCGCGGCCCAGCTGGGCGCATCACCCGTATCGACGATGTGGCGCAGCTCCAGCGGTTCGGTGGAGACGATGGCGGCGTAATCAGAAGCACGCCCCGCAAGGCACAGCGTGGATTCGTCCGGCGTCAGCGCCAGGCCGTGGTGCGGCGCTTCGAAGTCCCAGTCCGCCTCGGTGATACCTTCATCGACCGGAAGCTCAAGGCGTCCCAGAGGTTCATCGTTCTTGAGGTCGTGAACCATCACCGCGTGGGCATTGGACATCTGCGCGTAGGCGCGGCGGTTATCGCTGGTGACCGCGAACGGCCGAATGCCGACATCAAAATCGTAGTGCCCGGCCACCAGCAGCGAGTTCGCGTCCGCCAGGGTAATTCGGTAGGCGCGGTGATCGGCGCCCCGCTCTTCCAGATCGGCCTGCATATCACCGAGGCTGGCCACGTAGACGCGGGTGCCGTCGGTGTGCACATCGTGGGGCCAGTTGCCGGCCCTGAAAGCGCCCAGGTCCAGTCCCGACTCCGTGGCCAGCGCCTGCACCTGGTTGCTGCCGTAAATCAGCGCCGAGACGAACAGCCGCTCGCCGTCCGGCGTGATGTCCATATGATCTGCCCGGAATCCGGGTACCGGGGCGCGCCACAGCAGCTCGCCCGAGGCGATATCAAAGGCCGCCACGTCACCGAGGAAACCGCGAGAGACGAACAACACCGTACCGTCGCGTGACAGGTCCGTGTCCTGGGCGAAGTTGAGCCCGCCCCGCTCCTCCAGGTAATCCTGCACCACCCACTGTGACAGGTTGCGGGCGGGGCCCACCTCCTTGCCGTCGGGGATGATGTTGAGTGTCTTCAACACGGTGAAGGATTCGAGATCCAGCAGCGAGATCGTGCCGTCGACCACATTGGAGATAAACGCGATCTCTCGCGTCTCACCTTCAACCGGCCCGCTGGATACGCGCGGCCCGGCGCCGTAGGTCATTTCCCGGAACGTGGACTGGCCGGAGAAAATCGCCAGCACGACTAACAGAAGAATTGTTATGTTTTTGACGTAACCCATGGGCTCAAAGCATACCCCAAACCGCTTCCTTGCAAGGCCTCACTCCAGGACGTGAATGTTGCGTTCCGAGCAAATATCTTTCAGTTGTTCCGGCCAGACCGAGACAGTCACCTCTCCCAGGTGCGCTGCTCGCAGCAGGTACATGTAGGTGCGCGCCTGGCCGATCCCGCCGCCGATGGACAGGGGCAGCTCGTTATTCAAGATGGCCTGGTGGTAGGGCAAGGCCAGGTCGTCCTCCAATCCCGCCAGCTGCATCTGCTGTTTGAGCGTCTCTGCTGTGACCCGAATGCCCATTGAGCTCAGTTCGTGGCGACGCTGCGTCACCGGGTTCCAGACCAGGATATCCCCATTCAGGCCGTGGGTGGGTTTACCGCTGGCGGACTGCGTCTCCGTCACCCAGTCGTCGTAGTCGGCGGCCCGCATTTCGTGTGGATAACCATCGGCCAGCACCCAGCCAATGCCGATGATGAACACCGCCGGATGATCCTGGAGCAGGCGTGTTTCTCGCTCTTTGCGTGGCAGGTCCGGATACATGTCGAGGATTTCCTCGGCGTGGAAAAACTCGAGTTCTTCCGGCGGGTCCGGGTAATCCGGATTGTTGAGGGCAGGAAACAGCTCCCTGACATGCGCGCCAGCGCCGTGCAGCACTTTCCAGATTCGGCGCACGGTGTCCTTGAGATAGTCGAGGTTGCGGTCCTCCGCGGCGATCACTCTTTCCCAGTCCCACTGATCCACGTAGGCGCTGTGATCATGATCGAGGAAGTAGTCCTTGCGCACCGCGCGCATGTCGGTGTTGATGCCTTGACCCACGTCGCAGCCGAACTGGCGCAATGCCACGCGTTTCCACTTGGTCGCCGCCTGCACGACCTGCGCCGGGATCGGTTCATCCAGTCCAAGGCCACAGTTGAAGTCCACCGGGGTACGCGAACCGTCTCGATCGAGCATATCGTTCACACCGCTGTCGCGGCTGACGATGAGGGGCACCTGCACCATGTTGAGGTTCAGCTCACGGGCAAGACCATCCTCGATGTAGCGCTTTGCCTCGTAGAGCGCCTGCATACGCTCCATCGGCGGGAGAGATGCCTGGTAGTTTGCCGGCAGACTGCGCGCCACCTCTTCATAGGTGCTGACGCCCGGCCCTGCCAGGTCCGCTGCTTTGTCGCCCATGCTGACCTCCTGCCTGTGTTTACCAGGGACCAGTATCGTGCAGCGTGCTGAAACGCATGTTGACTAGGGTCAACTACCGCGTTATCCGCGACGCAAGGGATCAGGGACGCCCCGCCGCTTTCACACATTTTCACACATTAGGCTGGAATCCAGCCGAAATTAGGCAACTAGCTTGATTAATGCGAACAGGGAAAAGAGTGGTATCTACCATGAGATCAGTACACGTTCTGATCGGTATGGTGGGTTTTTGCGCGTCAGCGTTGTCAATTGCAGACACTGGCTCTACTGACGTGCCACAAGCCCACGAGCTGCAGATAGCCAGCTACATTCCACCGGCGAAAACGGACTTCTCGGCCCATCGACTACAGGAGCCTGTCAGTATCAAGACAGTTCGCTCCGAGGCGAGGCCGCGACGGGAGCACACCAAGGCAGAAACACACAGTACCACGCAGGCATCAGTCAGCCAGGAGGAGCAAAAGCAGATGGCGCGGCTGCGTGAGGCGGAACTGGTGCGCGCGACTGAGCGCCTGAGGGAAGTCACCCGCAGCTTTGGCAGACTGCGGGCACGGGGTTACTGAATAGCGACGGCTTTCCGCGTCTTGGGCGCGAAGGCATAGCCTGCACCCCGAACGGTGATGATGGCGCGATAGCCCTGGGGACAATCCAGTTTCCGGCGCAGGCGGCTGACGAGGCCGTCGACGTTCCTCACATCCTGCGGGAATGCGCCGTCATGCAAGGCACGCATCAACTGCTCCCGGCTCAACACGCGCCCGGACGCTTCCACCAGCGTCTGCAGTACTTTGTGTTCCGCCGTCGTCAGGGTGACCTCAACGTCCTGGGTTGAACCGTCGTCGCTGTAGATCAGTCGATACCTGCCAGGATCAAACACCCAGTGATCGAAACACCACCGTGTCTCCAGGGGCAGCACGCTGAGCTTTCGGGAGAAGCGCTGCCCTGCTGTGCGCGAATACAAACGCACCATGCGCGCCACCAGCTCGCGGACGGATAAGGGTTTTGTCAGGTAGTCATCTGCGCCGAGTTCGACAGCGGCCACGATGTCAGATTCACCGGACGCACCGGATACGACGATCAGGCCTACCTCTGAGACCTCACGCACCTCGCGAATGAGATCCAGCCCACTACCGTCGGGCAGTGTCAGGTCAAGGAGTATCAGGTCGAATTCGTTGTGGCGGGTAATGCGGCGAAACTGTTCCAGCGAGCGCACCACGTCAATCGAGTGCACATGCGGCCTGAGCAGTTCTGCGGTCTGCTTTGCGACATCCCAATCGTCGTCGCAGAGCAGGACTTTCGCTTGTTTCATGTTCATTTTGCGCGCCGTTCTTTCCATTAATGGGGGTGAACGCAGTCGCAGCCAGCACAATAACATTGCGCTTTATACTTTTTTGTTAGCTTGAATATAGACGCGGCCAGGCAGCTACCCACTGGAAACACGCCGTGTTTGTGAACCAGTTCGCATTTTGGGGTCTGTTTGGAGTGGCCGCTACACCAGCCAGTCGCCGATAAAGCCGCTGGCACCCTCCAGGAGTAGGCTGCCACCATTGTCAAATTCGAACAGTAGATCGTCTTCGACTTCAGTCACGCTGAACGTTGATTCTGCTCCAAACATCAGCCGATCTCCCTGGCTGAAATCGAAGTCGGTGATCACGTCATCGCCAAAACCCTGGCGATAGTAGAAGGTATCGCCACCCTCGCCGCCAGACAGGGTGTCATTGCCCACACCACCATCCAGGTAGTCTTGATCCCATCCGCCGAGCAAGGAGTCATCACCGACACCGCCGAACAGGTAATCGCTGCCTGCACGGCCATACAGGTCATCGTCGCCACCGCCACCATAGATGGAGTCATTGCCGGCACCACCGATCAGGGTGTCTGCGCCATCATCGAAGTCAAAGAAACCGTCTCCGCCCAGCATGAAGTCGTTGCCGTCTCCACCGTGCAGGAAGTCGCTACCCGCACGGCCATGCAGCTCATCGTCGCCGCCATTGCCGTAGATGACATCATCTCCGGGACCACCGATCAGAATGTCTGCCCTGTCGTCGGGATCGTGAAGGCTGCTGCCACCCAATATGTAGTCATTACCATCACCGCCGTGCAGGAAGTCGCTGCCGGCATCGCCTTGCAGCCTGTCGTCGCCGCCATTGCCGTAAACCCTGTCGTCGCCTCCACCACCGAAGAGAAAATCCCCGTCATCGAACGGATCGTTTCGATCTGAGCCGCCATATATCTCGTCGTTTCCTCTGCCCCCGTCGAGAGAATCGGAACCATCAGCACCGAAAAGCCTGTCGTCGCCATTGCCGGCGGTGAACACATCGCTTCCAGGACCGCCCATGAAATACAGGTTTCCATAGAAAACCGGCGGGGCCGCGACGGGCACGGTAACTGTGGTCTCAACGCTGGCGGTGCCGCCATTTCCATCGTCCAGGTCGAATTGCACAGTGCGTGCACCTGCGGTCGGACTGGACGCCTCGGTATTCTCGTAGGTCACTGCCTGGATCAGAGTTGCCATGCGCGCCGGCGTGGCGTCCGCCACCAGTTCGATGACAAGGTCTTCACCGGCTCCGCTGCCGTCGAGGGCGATTTGACCGATGACAATCGCCCCTACCAGTACCGTGTTACCAGCGGTCATGGTGCCACTGCCGCCGATAGACACACTGCCGGAAGTATCCAGCGCCAACACATCCTCGGCAGGATCACCGCCCGCGGTAATTGACACTTTCAGGCTGCCGCTGTCAAAGTCGCTGGAGTCGACATCGGTAACACTGGCGGCGGAACCCTGGTCGATGAGCACCGCGCCACTGCCCGCTGAGTACACGAGGCTGTCACCGTCGAGACCGTCGATCACCGGCGCGTCATTGATGCTGTCTACTGTAATCGCCACCACAGAGACGTCCTGCTCACTGCTACCGTCACCCGACAAACCGGGATCGAGACCAGTATTGCCCTGGTCATTGGTAGTCAGGGTCAGGAGGTCGTTGCCATTGAAGTCAGGAGTGCCTCGGTAGGTCAGCGCGTCCAGCGCTGTGTTGATATCGGCCAGGGTGCCGGTGAAAGTCATGTCAGCGTCATCCGAGCCGTCACCATTGGTAAAGCTCAGACCCGTGGTCTGGGACAAGCTGAGGCTGCCGTTATTAACCGATAGCGTGACTTGCAGGTCAGCACTATCAACGTCCTCGTCAGCCACGGAAACCAGATTCGCATTGCCGGCGCTGAACACCAGCTCTGTATCTTCGTTGACCGATTGCCCGCCCGGCACGCTGTTAACCGGTGCGTCGTTGACTGCCGTGATGTCGAGGCCGACAGTGCCAAGTGCAATGTTCCCGCCACCGCCTGCGCCGCTATTGCCGCCGTCGTTGGCGGTCAATGTGAGTGTATCGGCGCCGTCACCGTTAACGTTGCCGGCACCGGTGTACTGAATATTGCTGACGGTATCGAGAAAGCCATCAATGTCGGCCACCGCGCCCGTCAGGGTCAGGGTGTCCGTGCCGGAGCCGGCGACAGTCACATTGCCGCCACTGCTGGCCGCCAGGGTACCGGTACCCGCAGCGATGGTCAGGTCGATGTCGCTGGCACCGGAGTCTGCATCGCTCAGGGTCGCTGCCGAAAGGTCGACATTGCTTGCAGTATCCTCGGTTACCGTCACATCGGCGGGCAGGCCGGTGATGGCCGGGTCGTCGTTAACGCCGTCGACTGTCACCGTTACGCTTGCCGCGGTGCTGGTGCCTCCGTCGCCATCGGCGATGGTGAAGCTGACCGTGCGCGCACCGGTGGTGGGATTGTCGACATCGGTGTCCCGGTAAGTGATGGCCTGGGTCAGGGTCTGTGCCCGCGCCAGGGTGGCGTTGGCATTGAAATTCACCACCAGGTTTTCTCCGGCACCGGTACCGCCCGCCGCGATCGTACCTACCGCTACACCCGAAACTGATACCGTGCTGCCCGCAGTCATGCCGGCACTCAGGGAGACCGACCCCGCAGTGCCGATAGCCAGCACGTCCTCTGCCGCGTCACCGCCGGCAGTGATAGCCACGGTCAGGTTGCCGCCGTCGAAGTCGGAGGAGTTCGGATCGCTGACGGTGGCAGCAGTGCCCTGGTCGAGTAGCTGCGCGCCGTCGCCCTCATCATAGGAAAAACTGTCGCCGTCCAGGTTGCCGATCTCCGGCGCACCTACAGTGACCGTGACGGTGAAATTGGCCACGGTGTCCGGGTCGCCACCGTTGGCACCGCCGTCGCCGTCGTTGAGCGTTAGCTGGAAGCCGCGATCCCCCACCCCGCTTGGGGCTTCGTAGTGAACGTTCTGAAGAAGTGTCGCAACGCGCGCCGCGGTGGCGTTCGTATTGAAATTGATCTGCAGGTCATTGCCGCTCTGGCCGTCGTCGATGACGTCAACAGTACCAATGCCGACACCTCCGACTGTCACCGTCTCGCCGGCTGTAATCGCCTGATCACCGCCCGATGTCACCGTAACGCCGTCGACGGAGAAGTCGCCGTTGGCGGTGCCGCTGGTTTGGGCAATTTGCAGGAAGCCGCCGTCGAAATCAGCGGAATCCACATCGCCCACGATGGCGTCAGCACCTACGTCAATGGTTTGGCTGGCAGCTCCCTGAACCACCTGCGGATTGTCGCCGTCCAGGTTGCCGATCTGCGGCGCGTCGTTAGCAGCCTGAACCTGTACGGTGGAGGAGAGACTGAGTGCCGCCGTATTATCGTTCGGCACCACCCCGGAGCCGCTATCGACAAGCTCGGTAATGGTCACGACGCGACTCGCCGCGGTCGCCGGGTCATCGCTGGCATTGCGATAGCTAAGGCCATCCACGAGCGTCGCCAGCGCCGCCGTGCTGAGACTTTCATTGGAAAAATCCACAGACGCCGTGCTACCTGTGACGCTCACCGAGACATCGAGCCCGTTGGTCGCAGTGGTCACTGCATTGCCGTCGGTCAGGGCTACATCCGAACCGTCAATACTGAGAATCTCAGCGAAACCATCCTGTAGGTTGGTTACCGTCAAGGTGAGACCGGTCAGCGTCTGGCCGGTCTCTACTGTGCTCGAGAACACGCCCGAGAACAGGTCCGCCGACGCCCCGTCTTCGGTGAAGGTCGGATTCTGCCCGGTCGCGCCCAGTATTGGCTCGTCGTTGATGGCATCGATGCTCACCGTTGCCGTGCCGCTATCGCTGAGCGCGCCACCCGTTCCCTGGCCACCGGTGTTCCCATCGTTCACGTTCCAGGCTAGTGTGACGCTGCCGGGCGGGTCGTCGCTGGTGTTCGAATACCGCAGCGCATGCAGTACCTCGTTGACCAGCGCGGTGGACGGCGCGGTGCCGTTGTTCTCGAAGCTGATCTGCAGCTCGTCGTTGTTGCCGACGTTGGTGATGGTGGCGATGACGTTGCCGCCGGCACTGATGGTGCCGCCGCCGTTGGGGCCGCCTGCCACGGTCAGGCTGCCACCGCTGACCACCGCGAAGGCGTCGTCAGGATCGGCGCCGCCCTGGCGCTCTACCGTCAGGGTCGCGCCGGCGTAGTCGCCGTTGCCGCTGTTGAGCGCGTCCAGTTCCTCATCGGCGACGGTGACGTCGCCGTCGATGACCACCGCGCTACCGTTCTCCGTGAAGGTGTCGCCGCCGTTCAGGCCGCTGAAGGCCGGGGCCTCGTTAATGCCGTTGACCGTGACGGTGACGTCCGCCGCCGTGCTGGTAGAACCGTCACCGTCGTTGACGGTGAAGCTGACCGTATGTGCCCCGCTGGTGGGGTTGTCGGAGTCGGTGTTCTCGTAGGTGATCGCCCGGGTCAGCGTCTCGATCCGCGCCGGGGTGGCGTTGCCCGGAGTCCGGTCGAAATTGATGACCAGGTTTTCGCCGGCGCCGGTGCCGCTGACCGCGATCGTGCCGATCTCTGTGCCCCCCACCGACACCACACTGCCCGCGGTCATACCGGCAGTCAGTGCGACGGACCCCGAGGTGTCAATAGCCAGCACGTCTTCCGCCGTATCGCCGCCGGCTGTCACGGCCACGGTGAGGTTGCCGCCGTCGAAGTCAGGGGAATCCGCATCTGTGATAGTCGCGGGGGCGCCCTGGTCGAGCAGCCGGGCGCCGTCGCCTTCATCATAGCTGAAGCTGTCTCCGCCCAGCTCGCCAATGACCGGTACTGGCAGGATCACCGAGGCGGTGACGTTGATTACCGAATCCGGATCGCCACCGTTGGCGCTGCCGTCGCCGTCGTTGAGTGTGACCTGGAAGCCGCGATCCCCGGTGCCGCTGGGTGCGCGGTATAGGAGATTCTGCAGCAGGGTCTCGATCCGTGCCGGCGTGGCGTTGGCATTGAACGAGATCCGCAGGTCATTACCGCCCTGGCCGTCTTCAACGAGTACAGCGACGGTACCGATGGGGACGCCACCCACTGTTATCGTCTCGCCGCCTGAAATGATAGAATCTCCGCCCGATGTCACATTGGGGCCATCGACAGAGAAGTCGCCGTTGGCGGTGCCGAGGACCTGATCGAACAGCAAAAAGCCGCCATTGAAGTCACCGGCGCCATCGGGATCGCTCACGTCGGCATCACCGCCCACGTCCAAGAGCTGGGCTGCACCGCCCTCGAACAACTGTGGATTATCGCCGTCCAGGTTGCCGATCGCCGGCGGGTCGTTGACCGCGGTGATGTCGACAGTGACGGTACCCAGAGCCACGTTGCCGCCACCGCCGGTACCGGTATTGCCGCCGTCGTTGGCGGTAAGCGTGAGGGTGTCCGCGCCGGCACCGTTGACATTGCTTGCGCCGGTGTACTGAACATTGCTGGCGGTGTTGAGGTAGCTGTCGATGTCGGCCACCGCCCCCGTCAGGGTCAGTGTGTCCGTGTCCGAGCCGGAGACTGTCACGTTTCCGCCACTGCTGGCCGCCAGGCTGCCGGTCACTGCAGAGATGGTCAGGCTGATGTCGCTGCTACCGGAGTCAACGTCACTCAGGAACGCTGCCGAGAAGTCGACGTTACTGGCGGTGTCCTCGAACACGGTCACGTTGGTGGGCAGAGCGATGATAGCCGGGTCATCATTCACGCCTTCGATGGTCACAGACGCCGTGCCGCTGTCCGTCAGGGCGCCGCCCGTACCCTGGCCGCCGGAGTTGCCGTCGTTTAAGGTCCAGGCCAGGGTTACGCTGCCGGACGGGTCGTCGCTGGTGTTCGAATACCGCAGCGCTTGCAGAACCTCGTTGACCAGCGCGGCAGAGGGCCTGGTGCCGTTGTCCTCGAAGCTGATCTGCAGCTCGTCGTTGTCGCCGACGTTGGCGATAGTGGCGATGACGTTGGCGCCCACGCTGATGGTGCCGCCGCCGCTGGGGCCGCCGCTCACGATGAGGTTGCCGCCGCTGGCGACCGCAAACGCGTCTTCTGAATTGGCGCCGCCCTGGCGCACTACCGTCAGGATCGCGCCGCTGTAGTCGCCGGCGCCAACGTTCAGCGCACCCAGCTCCTCGTCGGCGACGGTCACATCGCCGTCGATGATAGCCGCGCTGCCACCCTCGGTGAAGGTTTCACCGCCGTTCAGACCGGTAAACGCCGGCGCCTCATTGATGGAACTGACCGTGACGGTGACGTCTGCGGCGATGCTGGTACTGGTGCCGCCGTCACCGTCGTCGACAGTGAAACGGACCGTGCGCGCCCCGCTGGTGGGATTGTCGGTGTCGGTGTTCTCGAAGGTGACGGCGCGGGTCAGGGTCTGCACCCGCGCCGGGGTAGCGTTGCCCGCCGCCTGGTCGAAGTCGATGACCAGGTTCTCGCCGGCGCCGGTGCCGGCCACCGCGATACTGCCGATGGCTACGCTGCCGACCGATACCACACTGCCAGCGGTCATGCCGGCACTCAGGGAGACCGATCCCGAGGCGGCAATGGCCAGCACGTCTTCCGCCGGGTCGCCGCCGACGGGAATGGACACGGTCAGGTTGCCGCCGTCGAAGTCGCTGGAATCCGAATCGCTGACGGTGGCGGCGGTGCCCTGGTCGAGGGGCTGCGCGCCGTCACCCTCGTCATAAGTAAAGCTGTTGCCGTTCAGGCTGCCGATGACCGGTGCCTGGTTCGTCAAAATCCCGACTATCACCTGCGCAGCGGTACTGGTGGCACCGTCGCCGTCGGCGATGGTCAAACTCACGGTGCGGTCGGTCAGGGTCGGCGATACGCCGTCGGTGTTCTCATAGGTCACGGCTTGGGTCAGGGTCTGGACCCGCGCCACCGTGGCCAAGGCACTGAAGTTGACCACCAGGTTGTTGCCGGCGGCGATGTTATTTTCGAGAGTACCGACGATGGTGCCGCCGACACGGACGTTGCTGCCGGCGGTGGTGCCGTCCAGCGATACGCTGCCGCTCGTATCCAGCGACAGCACATCCTCCGCCGGGTCGCCGCCGGAGGTAACGGACACGGTCAGATTGCCGCCGTTGAAATCCGACGAATCGGCATCGGTGACGGTGGCGGCGGTCGCCAGATCGATGAGTTGGGCGCCGCCGCCGGCCGGTACTTGCGGATTGTCGCCGTCCAGATTGCCGATCTGCGCGGGCTGGTTCAGCAACAGGTAGCGCTGGTCAGAGGCCGCGGCGGCGCCCCGGATATCCATGATGTCTGCGTCGCCGTCACCGTCGAAATCGGCGATGAAGGTATTGTCTGCATCCTGATATATGTCGGACAGGCTCAGCCCGTTGAACGGCGTGTTGGCGTTATTCAGTGCGTTGGAGCGCTGGGTGAAACTGCCGCTGCCGTTGTTCTCCCAGTAGGTCAGTGTCGTGCCGCCGGAATCTTCGGTGAGGATGTCGACATCGCCGTCGTTGTCGAAATCGCCGACGATGTTGTTGTTGCTGCTCGGCGTTGTGCCACCGAAGGGACTGGCGGTGGCCACGTAACGACCGGTGGCGTCGTTGTAGACTTGATAGCGCACCTCGGGTGTCGCGTCACCGCGAAAGTCCAGGATGTCGTCAAAACCGTCACCGGAGAAATCGGCGACTAAGGTGTTATTGGATGCATAAAAGACCTGGGACAGGGTCAGGCCCGTGAAAGGCGTCGGGGTTGTGGCGCTCAGCGCGTCGCTGTCCCGGGTGAAGCTACCGCTGCCGTCGTTCCGGAAAAAGCTGAGCGAGCCGTAACCGGCGTTGTAGCCCAGGATGTCATTATCGCCGTCACCGTCGAAGTCGCCGACGATGTTGCTGTTCTCCAACGGCGAGAAGGCACCGAGCGGGCTGGCGGTGGCCTGGTAGCGACCAGTGCCGCTGTTGTAGGTGAGATAACGAACCTCCGGGGTGGCATCGCCGCGCAGGTCGAGGATGTCGACGACACCGTCGCCGGTAAAGTCCGCCACCAGGGTCTGGTCGGAGCTGTAGAACACCTGCGCCAGAGTCACCCCGGTGAAGGGTGTCGGGGTAGTGGCACTCAGCGCATCGCTGTCACTGGTAAAGCTGCCGTCGCCGTTGTTCTCAAAGTAGGTGAGAGTGGTGTAGCCGGCGTTGTAGCCCAGGATGTCGATATCGCCGTCGCCATCGAAGTCGCCTGCGATACTGCTGTCGTTAAGCCCTTCGAAGCCCCCCAGTGGCCAGGTCTCGGTTTCGAAGTTACTGGACAGCAGGCCAGAGAATTGGCTGACGGTACTGGAGAAGGGAGCCGCGGAGACAGCGCTCATTTGCAGGTCCAGATTCCAGTTGCCGCCCAGGCTGTCATGGCCGATCGGGGTGGTGGAAGCGGCGAGGGCAGCGCCCGTCAGGCGGGCGAGTTTCGCGACAAAAACTCCACCAACCCCACCGGCAGCCACGTCGCAGGCATAGAGGCGCAACTCGCCACCCGCCCGCAGGGCCGCGCCGAGGGCACACAATTCGGGTGTGTAGGCTTCCAGATTCGCGAGGGACAGGCGGAAACCGCTTAAATGAAGCGCGCCAGGCACACCGTGGCAGACGAGGTGAATGACCGTGAGTTCGCTGCGGCCCGCCAGAACACCGGCCATCTCTTCCAGGCCAGTGAAATCGCCCTGCAGCACATGGGCCTCGACGCCCGGTCGGAGCCCGGTCAGCAGGGTATCGTAATCCTCGACCGACGGGTCAATGAAAACCAGCTCATGATTCACTGAAACATGAGGGCTAGTCATGCTTATTCTTGTTACCCCTCTACGTGCAGAGAGCGCAAGAAACCAGCTCCCTATTTTGATACTAGACCAGGGTTTGAATACTCACAAAGTGCCACCGGCCCGACTGGCCCACCCCCGGGGAAGCCGGTTAGCATAGCTTGCCAGGTCCGGCCCGCGGCACGGATACACAACATCAGGGAACTCCCAATGCGCGACGTGCAATTCGTGGTATCCCGCCACTTCCTCGACTGGCTGGACAGCCAGCCCCTGAGCCTGGCCTTCAGCACCTATGACAGCGCCAAGCTGTTCATGATCGGCCTCAAGCCCGACGGCCGGCTCGGAGTGTTCGAGCGCACGTTTCCACGCTGCATGGGCCTGTGGAGTGACGGTCAGACGGTGTGGGTCAGCAGCTCTCATCAGCTATGGCGCCTGGAAAACGTCCTGGCCGAGGGCGAAATGGAGGACAGCTTCGACCGGCTGTTTGTGCCGCGAATGGGTTACGTCACAGGCGACCTGGACATTCACGACGTCGCCGTCGATGGCGACAGGCAGCCGGTGTTTGTGAGCACCGCTTTCAACTGCGTTGCCACCCCCAGCCCGACGGCCAGCTTCAAGCCGGTCTGGATGCCGCCCTTCATCAGCAAGCTGGCCGGCGAGGACCGCTGTCACCTGAACGGACTGGCCATGCGCGACGGTGCTCTTGCTCACGTCACCATACTCGCCCGGACTGATGTCACTGACGGCTGGCGTAACCGGCGCCAGGACGGCGGCTCCGTGCTCAGCGTACCCGACGGTGATGTCTTGGCAGAGGGCCTGTCCATGCCCCACTCACCCCGCTGGTACCGAGATCGGCTCTGGCTGCTGGACTCGGGCAACGGGTATTTCGGCTATGTGGATCCCGCGAGCGGCAACTTCGAGCGGGTGACATTCTGCCCCGGCTATGCCAGGGGCCTGGCCTTTGCCGGCAACTACGCGGTGGTCGGTGTGTCGCGGCCCCGTGACCAGGCCACGTTCACCGGGCTGGCCCTGGAAGAAGAGCTGGCAAGGCGCAACGGCGATGCAGAAACCGGGCTACTGGTTATCGACCTCGATACCGGGGATATCGTTCACTGGCTGAAGATCGATGGCCCGGTGGATGAACTGTACGACGTGGTCGTGCTGCCGGGTGTGCGCCGGCCAAAGCTGCTGGGCTTCAAGACCGACGAGATTCGCTATCTGGTCAATGTGGAGGGCGAATCCACGCTGTGGCGCGGCGTACCGGTCAGCGATAACCCCAGGCAGAACCCGGAGCCTGACTGACGGGCCGCCCAGGCAGATTCACCGGGGCGGCGGAATGATCCTCGCCTGACTAGGCCAGTTCGATGGGTCCGTGGTCGTCGCAGTGACCGTCGTGCTGGTGATGCAGCCGTCCATCGACCAGGTAGTCGACGTGATCCCCGTGGGGCACCGCTTCGTGACCGCAGCCTGGGCCGTGGACATGGCCCTCCTCATGGCCGGATACGCCGGCACCGCCGGACGTGCAGCCATCGGGATTCTTGTCACTGACCTCGATAGTATGCTCGTCGACATGATCTCCGTGTGGGTGGTGGAGATGCCCGTCGTGCAGGTAATCAACGTGGTCGTCGTGCTTGATCGCCGTATGGCCACAGCCGGGACCGTGCGTGTGATCATGGCCTTCGTGAATATTGCATTTCGTCATGGATTCTTCTCCCCTTTCTTTCCAAACACACCCTTCTCGTTCTTTATGCTACCGCTTTCCAGCCCATTGTCTATGCGGTGCATCAAGTGACAGCACAGGGGTCCGGCAACTCGGTGTCGGAGGCGTTCCACCCATACGGCCTGAAAATGGCTATAATATTGATCGATTTGAGCAGCCCGATGCTCGCCATACGAGCCGGGCGCGATGGAAGCGAAAATGAGCAAAAAGCCCCTGTTGGTTCTTACCTGGATTTGTCTATCCCTGGTCTCCGCCAGATCGCTGGCGTGTGACATGCACATGGCGTTCAACCCGGACGAGATGGGCTTTTTCGGCGGTGCGGTGGCGCGCATGAGTGGACTCGCTCCGCCCAAACCGGCCTTTGAGCTGGAGCACCCCGCACTGTCCAGGGCGACCATCGGCGAAACCAATGAAATCGTCGTAAATTACACAAGACCGATCTTTTCGAAGAATGTCAGCCTGAAACTGACTGGCACCCGCAATATTCAGCTCTCACAGGACGTTATTGAACTCGATGAGCGGTCGGGATCCGTCAGTTTCTCCTACCAGCTCGCCGACTCCGGGTACGATTCCATTACCCTGACCGTCTCCGGAGAGCACAAGGGTGAAACCGTCCGCGTCGTGCGGCGGATCTACGTGCGTGCCAACAAGGCATCTCCCACCGCCGACCAGCAGGTCAGCAGCCGCTAACACAGACGAAGCGATCCCGCGTGGCCCGCGGGATGAAGGTAAGCCTAATTGCCCCCCGTCCAGCCCGGTTTCTCAGTAGACGCCTGCTGCCTCTTCGAAAAGTACCGCAGCGCTACCACGTAACTCGCCAGGCCTGCGGGGAGCGCAATCAGGCAACCTCCCGCAAGCAGCACGAAGACCACATCCCATCCTACGGTTCCTACCAGAGACAGGCTTTCGGCAAAGCCGGCCCGCCCGATACTGTCCAGCATGGCGCTCACCCTGTCCCAGGTAACGGCATTGGCCACCAGCAGGTTCCCGCAGGTCAATGCCAGGGAGTACCACACCACGAGCACAAAGGGGTTTGCTATCACAGCTCCCACGACGACGGCGGCGATGACGTTCGCCCTGGCGGGTGTGGCAACAATAAGCGTCAATACGGTGCGGAACGGCAAGACCGGCATGATTCCCATGAACACGCCAACGCCACAGCCCAACGCAAGTGAGTGGGGTGAACCACTGAGCGTGCGTAGCCGCAGAACTTGATATCTCAGGCGCCGGTAAATGGACATTAGCCTTACAGAATTTCTCGCAGCAACATACGGACCGCAGTGTACTAGATGGCCGCAGCCGCGCGGGGACTGACTATGTATGCCACACCCTCAGGTCTGTGCCTACCGAAAAGCCGACACTCCTCTATTATCCTAGTCAGTCATATCCGCAATCGTGGTATGTGCCTGATCTCACGATCGCGGCAACAACATCTACAACAGGAATAGGGATCATGAACAAGAATACGCTCGTGCGCGCTTTGCTGGCGCTGGCACTGGCCATGACGCCACTGCTGGTCAGCGCCAAGACCGACAAGCCAAATATCCTGGTGATCTGGGGTGACGATATCGGCTGGTCCAATATCAGCGCCTACCACCGCGGCATGCTGGGCGGCAGCACGCCCAATATCGACCGCATCGCCAAGGAAGGCGCCATGTTCACCGACTATTACGGGGAACAGAGCTGTACCGCGGGTCGCTCGGCTTTTATCACCGGCCAGCACCCGCTGCGTACCGGCCTGCTCAAGGTCGGCCTGCCCGGTGCCGACATTGGCCTGCGCGCAGAGGACCCCACCCTGGCGGAACTGCTCAAACCCCACGGCTACACCAGTGGCCAGTTCGGCAAGAACCACCTGGGTGACAAGGACGAGTTCCTGCCCACCAACCATGGCTTCGACGAGTTCCTGGGCAATCTCTATCACCTCAACGCCGAGGAAGAACCGGAAACCTACTTCTACCCCAAGGATCCGGCCTTCCATAAACGTTACGCACCCCGCGGAGTGATTCACTCCTTCGCCGACGGCAAGATCGAAGACACCGGCCCCCTGACCCGCAAGCGCATGGAAACCGTCGACCAGGAATTCGCTGCCGCGGCCTTGAAGTTCATGGACAAGGCCCACGCCAAAGAACAACCGTTCTTTGTCTGGTTCAACGCCACCCGCATGCACGTGTGGACCCGGCTGGACCCCAAATGGGATGGCAAGTCCGGTTATGGCCTCTACGCCGATGGCCTGATGGAGCACGATTACCACGTGGGCTTACTGCTGGATAAACTCGAAGAGCTGGGAATCGCCGACAACACCATCGTGGTCTACAGCACGGATAACGGCTCCCAGACCAATACCTACCCCGACGGCGGTTCCGAGCCGTTCCGCGGCGAGAAAGGCTCCACCTGGGAAGGTGGCTTCCGGGTGCCGGCCCTGATCCGCTGGCCCGGCGTGGTGGAACCCGGGCGGGTGATCAACGACATGATGTCTCACCAGGACTGGGTACCCACGCTGATGCGCGCCGCCGGGGAAAAAGACATTGCCGCCAAACTCAAGCAGGGGCACCGCGCCGGCGACCGCGAATACAAAGTACACCTGGATGGGTACGATCAGACCGAATTGCTTGCAGGTAAGGGGCCGGGCAAACGCAGCACCTTGTACTACTTCGACGACAACGCCAACTTCAATGCCATGCGCTGGAATGACTGGAAGATTCACTTTGCCTTCCAGATGCAAGGTTGGGGTGGCCCGCGGGAGGCGTTGAACTTCCCGCGCGTGATCAACCTGCGCACCGACCCCTACGAGACTTCGATCGACTCCGGGTTGTATACCCGCTTCTTCGCCGACCAGCTGTGGCTGTTTGTACCGGTGCAGGACGAGGTTGGAAAGTGGCTGTCTACCTTCCGGGCCTTCCCGCCGCGCCAGCCTACTGCCAGCTTCTCGATCGACAAGATGCTGAACCAGATGCAGCAAATGCTACAGATGCGCGCCAGGGGTGGCCCCTCCGCGGCGGGGGCAGCGGCCCGCGCCCAGCGGGCCAACTGACTACCTCATAGCGACAGCCACAAGCGCAGCAGGTGTCGGCGGCGGTCCGGCTCGGGGTAGTCCTCGTAGTCGGTGCGGGCGTGGAGGCAGCTGTGGTTTGACAGCAGCTGGATGTCGCCGGGACGCAGGTCCATATCAAGGTACATGCCGGGCTCGTTGGCAATGGCCTCGTAACGATCAAACAGGCGTTGCTCCTGCGGGCCCAGGTTACCTACCTCGGCGTGACGGGTGACCGAGCGGAAGTAATCGGCATGGTAAAAGGTACGCAGCACGCCATCGGCATAGCGGCAAGGCGGGATGGGGAGTGTACTGCCCTCACTATTGACCTCCCGATCCCGGATGTCGAGCAGCACCGGATCGAACAGGCGTTGCGCGAGCTCCGGCGCCTCCTCCAGCAGGCGATTGAACACCGACACCGAACTGACGATACGGCTCGCGCCGCCGCGCTTTGCAGCATTGATACAGAGCAGGCCCACCACATCCGCTGCATCGCAGTGGTAGGCAATGTTGGACGACGTCATGTACAGCCGCACTGTTTCGTCCGCCTGTGCGGCACCGGTATCGATAACGTGACCCAGCAGGTCACCCTGGGGATTCTGCTCCCCGGGCCTGCCCAGGTGCAGGCCGAAGCACCAGAAGAACAGCTCCCGCTGGGCCTGGCTCATGTCCTCGGTAGGTACACCGCGAACGACGACAAAGCCACAGCCGCTGGCAAGCTCCGTCCGCCACTCCGCAAGCCTGGGAGCCAACCGTGGCAGGGGAAAATCCGACGCGAGCAGATCACGCGTCGGCTGGCCCAGGCTCTGCGCGCTGGCTATGGCAGCCATGATCTCGGCCTGTTCCGTCGGATCGAGATGGCAGACCATGCTGTCGAGTGGGGGTAAGTCGGCACCGCGCCAATTGGCCGCGCCTTGCATCGGCTCCCCGAGAGGTGCCTGATGCGGGCGATCAAAGTAGTGCAGCGTCTGGTCGACGAAGCTCAGGTAGGCGTTGTTCATGGTGAGCCTTAATCCGGTACCGCGATCCTGAGAGAAACCCTAGGCGGCTTCCTCGTGGCGGGCATTCCACCGGTCGACCATGAACTGGATGTCCACGTCCATCAGCTTGTTGAACTCGGGGTCAAACACCCCGAACAGCTTGCCGCTGTCCGTCTGCAGGGAGAGAAAAATGACCAGGCCGTCGGGTCCACCGGTCTCCAAGTGGGGATGCGCGTCACGGCCGGTAATGGCGTACTCACCCGCCTTGCGCACGATCTTCCGGGTACTGCCGTCCGGTAGATGCTCTTCGATATGCTGTTCTCCCTGCAGGATAACGAGGGTGGTTGCGGCGATGTGGCTGTGCGGTTCGCAGTAACCGCTGTCGGGGCCAAACCTCATCATCATGTCCAGCTTACCTGCGGCTATGTCGTAGCCAAGCAGACTGTATTCGTAATCCAGGTTGTAGGTAGCCGGGTCGTCACCGACGATACGGTGCCATTCGATGCTGTCGGGCTGAAAACTCTTGCTTAGCGCTTCCATAACATGCTCCTGATTTTTGAATCCAGAGTGTAGACCAAGGCTCGGCGTTCCGGGTACAGCTGTGGATGTGCCCCCACAAACCCGCTACTCTGCCTGTCCCAGAATAAGAACAAGGCACGCAGATGGACGGCGCAAGCACGTTGACCAATACCGGGCAGGCCTATGGCAGCCGCGGCTATCGCAACTTCGTCCTGATTTCGCTGACCCTGGTCTATACCCTCAACTTTATCGACCGGATCCTGATTGGCGTGGTGGCGCAGCCCATCATCGAGGAATTCCGCCTGCAGGACTGGCAGTTTGGCTTGCTGTCGGGATTTGGATTCGCCCTGATGTACACGCTGATGGGAATTCCCATCGCCCGCTGGGCGGAGCGTTACAACCGGGTGCGCATCATCGCCGGCAGCGTCATCCTCTGGTCCCTGATGACGGCGCTGTGCGGTATTGCCGGCAGCTTCCTGGCCCTGCTGGCCTTCCGCATTGGCGTCGGCATCGGCGAGGCCGGCTGTACGCCCCCCGCCAACTCCCTGATCGCCGACTACTTCCCGGCGCGCAACCGGGCCCGGGCACTGGCCACCTACGCCATGGGAATCACCCTGGGCGGCGTTCTCGCCAATGCCTTCGGCGGCCCCATCGCGCAGATGCTCTCCTGGCGCGAGGCCTTCCTGATACTGGGGATTCCGGGGATCCTGGTGGGCCTGGTCGTGCTGTTTACCATCAAGGAACCGCCCCGCGGCTACTCTGACCTGCCCGGCACCGAACAGGTCGACAGGCTGGGACTGCGCGAGACCCTGGCAGAGCTGTCAGCCAAGAAGACCTTCTGGATGAATATCGCCGGCGCCACGG
The DNA here is from genome assembly GCA_965601975.1 of Halieaceae bacterium. GTDB lineage: Bacteria > Pseudomonadota > Gammaproteobacteria > Pseudomonadales > Halieaceae > JANQIO01. Next base: position 1,913,033 of record OZ271856.1, on the reverse strand, counting down.
CGGTTGCCTTCGTGGGTTACGGTGTGGGCAATTTTGCAGCGCCCTTCTTCCAGCGGACCCACGGGATGAACGTGGCGGAGGTGGCCACCCAGATTTCCGTGCCCCTGGGGCTGGCGGCATCCCTGGGCGCGTTTGCCGCGGGCTATTTCACTGACCGTATCAGTCACCGCCACCCCAACGCCGTGGCCCTGATCCCGGGTTGGAGCCTGATATTCTCGGTGCCCCTGTACTGGCTGGGTTTTTCCACCCAGAGTATTCCCCTCGCCCTGGGCAGCCTGCTGATCGCCAATATGCTGCATTACAGCTACCTGGGCGCCCAGTACACGATCTGCCAGGGTGTCGCCAGCACACGCTCTCGCGCGACGGCGGTGGCCATCATGCTGTTTGTCGCCAACCTGATCGGCTACGGGATGGGGCCACTGTTTGTCGGGTTCCTCAGCGACGCGCTGATGAGTGGGCAGCTCGAGCAAACGGCGAGCAGTGTCATGGCCGCAGCCTGTGAAGGCTCAGCGAGCGATCTCACTGCGCGACTGGGTGCCGAGCAGGCGGCGTTGTGCCTGGACGCGCGGGCGGCCGGGTTGCAGCAGGCCATACGCGTGACCGTCACCCTGTACGCTGTCGGCGGCCTGCTCTATCTGCTTTGCTGCAAAACCTTGCAGCGAGACCTGGTCGCGAAAGCACACTAAACCAATAACCCTATAGCCAGGAGACCATCATGAAGTCCCTTATCACACTCCGCGCCTTGACCATGGCCTGCAGCCTGGGTGCATTAACTGTGACCTCCAACGCGCTGGCCGACAACCACGGCGCAGTGAAAGCCAAGCTGGAAGCCGCCATGGCCGCCGACATCCGTACAGAAGCGGAGCGTGAGCGCGACCAGAACCGCAAACCCATCGAAACCCTGGCCTTCTTCGGTCTCGAGGATGACATGAAGGTCGTCGAACTTATTCCCGGCGGCGGCTGGTACACCAAACTGCTGGGGCCGGTATTGGCTGATAACGGGGAACTCTACGTCGCGTTCGGAACAAGCCGGGTCGAGTCACAGCTGATCGGCAAGCCGGGCTTTGAGAACGTGAAAGTGTTGGGCAAAGACGCAGAGCTTGGGCGGGCTGAGGGGGCCCCGCTGTACTTCGCGAAGAACACCGATCTCGACGTGAAGAATGTCGACATCGTCTTCACCTTTCGCAACTACCACAACTTCGATGCACCCTCGCGCGCAAACATCAACCAGTCCGTCTACAAGGCACTGAAGAAAGGTGGCATTTACGCACTGGTCGACCACACGCGCCGCCATATGCAGGAGATGGACAATGAAAACCGGCGCCGATTCGATCCGGTGCTGGCGATCAAGGAAATCCAGGCCGCGGGCTTCGAGTTCGTGGACTATTCCGACCTGCACTACCGGGCAGACGACGAGCTTCGCTTCGAGGTGGGCCGGCGCTCCGTAACGGGCAACACCGATCGCTGGACATTGAAGTTCCGAAAGCCCTGAGCGGGCCATAACAGTCATACTAAAAGGAGAGTAACTATGTCTGTTGAACTCACCATGCTGCTGTACAGCGCCGGCCTGTTCCTGCTCATCATACTGGCACAGGCAGGGCTCGCGATTCAGCAAAACGGCCTGATGGCCCAGGCCGGTAGCCGCGACAAGCTGCCCGAACCCACGGTGCTGCGCGCGCGAATGCAACGCCTGACGGCCAACATGCAGGAAAACCTGGTCCTGTTTGCTGCCGTGGTGCTGGTGGCGACGGTGGGTGGCGCGACCAACGAGGCCACCGCACTGGCAGCGGCCATATTCTTCTACGCACGCGTCGGCCATGCCATCGTATACGCTGCCGGCTGGCCGATGATCAGGCCGCTTTTCTACTTTGCCGGCCTCTACGCCATAGTCCGTATTGGTATCGAGTGTCTATAGCGCGCAGACAATTGCTTACCCAAGAGGTGCGTGGCCCAGAGCGGCACAGACGGTATCCGTGCGTTGGGGAGAGAACGGGTGCAGATGTCTGCACCCTGAAGTGAAAGGACGCCCTGGTAGCGATTAGTGTGCGGAAAACAACTGCGCGCCTTCTTTTCTCACCCGACAGCCTGACAATCTCGCGCCCAATTCCAGCAGTTCCTCGCCGCGGTCAAATTGTCGCAACCACGACGTCACCGCTTCGCTGTCAGCCGCGAGGGTCGCTTCGACGATCGTCTCCAGTCTCTGCAACATATAAACGTGATACGGCGTCACCATACTGCGCTCGCGAATACCTCCAATCTCGAACTCATGGGTCAGTGCGCCCTCGCCTGTCTGGTGCTCGTACCATGGCAGGTCGGCGAAGAAGGTCTTGGCGGGCAGTTCACCGCCTGGTTCGTGGGCATCGCTGGCAATGTAGGCGGCGGTTTTCTCCATAGTGCTGCAGAGCACAGGCCACATCTCCTGAAAAAATACGCCTACCATCGCATCGAGCGTGGCGGGAACTTCATCATCCTTCAGCAGCTGTCCACCATCACTGGTGGCCGGCCGGCCAACCAATTCCCCTTTCTCATCCAGTGAATAGAGCTTCTGATCGTAGCTGCGCGCATCGACGCTGCTACCGTTGCAGCGCTCCACCCACTCGGCGACGATCGGGTGCTGGGTGCGCAGCATGAAGCCGGATGTAGCGTCCCGGTATAGGTGGGCATACAGCGGCCCCATCAGCCCGAAGTCGCCCAAAGACGGCTGGCCACCCAGCAGGAAGTCGTGGGCATGGAGATGTGCGTCCATAAGGCTGAGCACGTTTTCCATCGAGCCCCACCAGGCCTGCTCGGTGGCTTCGGTACAGCCGAGGTGGACCAGGCCGGCGTAGGTGCCCTCAGGATTTTCACGGGCATGGGAGATACCGAACATTTCTTCAAAAACAGCATGGCCCGCCGCCAGTCTGTCCCTGGCCGGTGCCCCGGCTCCAAATACGGAGCCCCACTGCATGGCGTTGTATTCCACATGGTTTGGCTCCACATCAGCCAGGCTATAGTGCCAACGCTCCCAGAAGCCCGGGACGACCAGCCACTCGTCAGCGAGGAGTTCCACCAGGTATGAGGCCAGGCATTGGCGAGGCGATTGCGCCGGGTCGGGGATCACCGGGGCAAGGGGATGTCGGGCCTCGATAAAATCAATAATATCGCTGGAATCCTGTACCCAGGTGCCATCCCCGGTCACCATCTGGGGAACCGCACCGGACCCGGTCGCGGGTCGTAACAGGCCTTCCAGCAGCTCCGGCGTGGCCAGGATATCTTCCCAGCGTCCTAGATCGCCCATGCGCTCCTTGTAACGCAGGTAGGCGCGAGCCTTTCCCGAAAAGTAGCTATATTCCCAACTGAACAGTCTATAGGCCATGACCTCGCTCCCTTTGTTTACAGCCTGCCAAGTTCCTCGGCGGACAAGCGCGCTATACCGAGGGATTCGGGGGTGCGAAGCGCTTCCGCTGAATAATCTCGAGCCATCAGTACTGAGGCCACCTGAATGACGGCATCCATCGCCGGCGTCTCGACTCCGAGCTGCCTTGCCAGGCCGGTCATAAAGACCAGGCCGTAACCGACGTCTTCATTGAGATAGCGATGGTCCAGCTGCGGCTGCGCACCGATACCCTGAAAGCCTGGGGCCTTGCGGTATGCATCACCGTAGTCGTTGGCCAGCATGTATCCCTGGCGCATGGCCAGATCGGGGTCGGGAATGACTGTCACACCCATACTCGCAGCGATAGCAATGCGCTCCTTATCCAGTGCCTCGATGAGGCGACCGGTAGCATCGCTCACACCTTCCTCGTAGAAGAGAAAATCGACACCGGGAGTGTCGATGCGGGCCGCGTTCGTAAGGGTAACCGCCGGATGAATGACTGGATTGGCATTCTGCAGGCTGGTCTGCATGATGCTGGAAGCCGGTTCCATACCAGAGTAGACGTCAGCGATCAGGCCCAGCACGGAATCGGTATCCGCGCCGGGTAAAGCAGCGAGCAGATTACCCGCCTTGAGTTTCAAAAAGACGCGGATCTTGCCGGGCTCAGTAAGGCGCACGGCATACGGAAGGGTCGACGTCTCGGCCACTCGCACCGCGTTATCATCAAGCGCGAGCCCGGCGGCATGCTTGAAGGCCAGTGCGCCTCCGCAGGAACTCGGCGAAACGACTACTGTTTGCCCTGCGGTCAGCTTTCCCGCGAGCGCCTCGCCGAATGGCGCAGTGCTGTAGGCGGGCCCGACGACATAGATGAGATCGGCCCCTTCAACGGCTTCCTCTACAACGTGAGTGGCGCCTGCAACGGTGGCGAAGCCGGCAATGTCTCCCTCAGCGTGGATGCCCTTCTGCTTTGCTATCGCGGCTATGTTGTCGGGGAATTGCGGAAAGTCGAACAAGCGGACCTCATGCCCGTGTGATGCGCAATCGAAGGCGATCGCCGTGCCTCCTGCGCCTGCGCCCAGTACTGCAATTTTCATCGATGTACTCCAGAAAAATGGCCGGCGATGCTGCACGCCATTGTCATGGGCGCTTCCCAGGTAACCACAGGGTGTGCCGGCCTGCCTGTGCTTGAACCCTGCCCCGCTTCCTGAGCGAAACCTCCAACGCCGGGTAGATTCATTGTAGTCTGAGCCCCACTTTATTGCGCGAGTGATGCTCTGTGTTTATCGTTTGTTTTTGTGCGTCAATTACACTGAGCGTCTTTTTTGTTTAGTCGTGCGAAACTCATAGCCGAATAATGACGTTGGTTCTTTAGTCCCTGACTATTTGCCTATCACCCGAAAACGAGTACCGAATGTTTTTAAAAAAATGGAGATCACAGTCTGAAGGAATCAACTGGCTCTTGCTGCTTGCTGAGTTCTTCATCCTCGTCGTTGGCTTCTTTATTGGCCTGCAGGTAAACGACTGGCAAGACCGTCGCAATGAGCGTGAACTGGAAGTCGAATACCTGAATAGACTACTTGTCGATTTTGAACAGAGTCACTCTCAGATGCTGGCGAAGGTAAACAAAATGGCAGCTTCCATGAGCAAACTCGATGCGGGCATTGATTTACTCAGCGAGGAGACTTTGACAGAAGCACAGCACGAAGTGATATTTGAAGCCGTCACCGTTGTAGGTATCTTCGGACAATTCGATATCATTTTCGGCACCCTGGAAGAGCTCAAAGATACCGGTAATATGCGATTGATACAGTCTAAAGACCTGCGCAGCAGTCTGGCCAACTTGTGGCAGCAATATCAAAAGGCACTCAGGCTGGCCGACATTCGGACTCTCTATCGAGTCGAAGCATCATCTCATTTATCAATATATCTTTATCCAGTGAAAGGATCTTCAATTGGCTGGGACACTGACGTTGTAGATCAGAATAAACGGGAACTGTATAGCGCGTTAACTAGAGTAAAGCACAATCAAGCCGCTGATATCGCTGACAGCAAGAATCTCTTGTCTCTACTGGAAGAGAATATCGCGATAATTAAATCTCTTCTAAATTAATACATCGTCAGTAAAGGGTACTGACACCTTTAAGCTCGTTTACTCGAAGGTATCTGTCAGCCATTCCAGGAAGGTCTGTATCTTTCGACTGTGCATGATTCCTGGCAGCGCCAGCGCCCGGTAGCTCGCCCCGGGTAAGACCACGGTCTCCCTGACTGGCTGCAACAGCCCCCTGGAGAGAAAATCGGCAGCCAGTACGGTGCTTGCCAGAGCGACTCCGCGACCGGCTATCGCTGCCTGCAATACATACAGCTCTTCGTCGAAGGCAACGATTCGGTGTTCATCGGGGGCGGGGAATCCTGCCGCAGCAAACCATGCAGCCCAACTCACATTGGCCAGCACGGGCTGCTGCCAGCGCGTTTCCAGTAGTGCTCCCTTCCGGGCAATGTCCGTCACGGCGAGCCCGGGTGCCGCCATCGCCATGAAGTGTTCCGCCATCAACGGTATGTCGGCCAAGCCCTCTTGCGGCCTTTGGCCGTAACGAATCACCAGGTCTGTGCCTCGGTCCCGGTGCAGGTCTACAGGTTCCGTAGAGGTTTCAATCTTGACCCGAATACCGGGTTCACGCTCATAGAAGCCAGGGAGTTCCGGCACCAGCCTGAGCGCAGCAAACGCCGGCGTGGTCGACAGGTTAATGACCGAGATCTGCTCCAGCGCGTCCTCCAGCGCTGAGCGAATTTCCAGAAATCCCCTGGTCAGCGCCGGTGCCAGCGCGCGGCCTGTCTCCGTGAGTTCCACACTGCGCGTTTTGCGTTCGAACAGGCCGACTCCCAGGGTCGACTCCAGGGACCGAATCTGATGCGAAATCGCGGTGGGGGTGACAAACAGTTCCTCGGCAGCAGCCTTGAAACTGCCCAGCCGCGCCGCCGCTTCAAAGGCGCGGAGTGCGGGCAGCGGAGGCAGGTGCGCGAACATTTATACATGAATTTAATTCATTCATAGCTGTAATTTTCTCCTTTGTACCCTGTTATTTCAATGAGAAATAATGATTCCAGCAGCAACCTTAGGCGAACAAATTTCATCTATAGCTATGCTCGGAGGAGACCCAGTGAATCATCTGCTTCAAATCGATGCCAGCGCCCGGCGGGGGCGCTCCCTGACCCGGCAGCTGACGAATGCCTTTGTTGCTCAATGGCTGGATCGGCAGCCCGATGCCGTGGTGACCCGGCGCGACGTGGGTGCGGAGCCGCCGCCGGCTGTTAGCGAAGCATGGATTGCGGCTGCCTTCGCGGGCGCTGAGCGCAACGCCGAGCAGCGCGAACTGCTGGCCCTCTCCGATCGCCTGATCGACGAGGTCGAGGCGGCCGACCTGATTCTGATTGGCGCACCCATGTACAACTACGGAATGCCCGCCGCACTGAAGGCGTGGTTCGATCAAATCATCCGCATCGATCGGACATTTAGCTTTGACCTGGGACGGGGTGACAAGCCGCTGGAGCCGATTCTGTCAGGCAAACAGGTGGTCGTTCTCTCGTCCTGGGGCGAGTTCGGCTTTGAGCCGGGCGGGCAGAACGCCATGCACAACCACCTGGTGCCACATATTCGCACGTGTTCCCGCTATCTGGGCGCGGAGAGCTTCGATGCGCTGGCTATCGAATACCAGGAATTTGGCGATGATCGCCACGAGGCATCGAAGCGTCGGGCCTTCGACGGCATACCTCCGCTGGTGGAGCGATTGCAGGGCATTCCAGTCCAGATGCCGGTTTCGTTTACCTGGCCCTGCACGCCTGATTGCTGCTCAGGTTGAATTTTGGAGCGTCTTTCGTCATGCCAGCGACCAGGGGAAAGCCGGCTCGCCGATAAATGTAGGCCCCTGCAAGTCGGGGGCTTCACCGGCCTCCCAGGCGCCGACGCTGAACTGAGCCCGCCGCAGGATCGGGCTGCCCTCAGGGCCGCTGTCCGTCAGCGGCGGCGCGGTGGTGACCAGTTCCACGTCACAGCGATTCTGCAGGAATGTGGCAATACCGTAGCCGTTGCTGTTGGTATCGATATAGGCAAGACCCGGGTTTCTGGGATTGGGCCCCAGCCAGTCGGCCAGGGTTTTCATTTCCGTACTGTCGTAGGCCAGCGAGGCGAGCACACCTTGCTGCAGCGTCATGTTCCAGACCTCGTCGTGCCCCTCTTCCGTCGGTTTGGCGACCAGTGACATAAAGCCATCTTCAGGGTCGGCAGAGTACAGCACGTTGTCAAAGTGTGGGGTTGAGCTGATGCCGGTGACATTGAAGTCCACAGCCACAGAAGCGGATTCATCGACGTCAGGATCAGTCACCAGGGTCGCCGCCCCCTGCATGTGGTGATCCCCTGACAGGGAAACCAGGCCGGCAATCTTTTCTGACTCAAGCCATGTCATCAGCTCACGATACTCCCCTGGGTAGCCGTTCCAGGCATCGGTTCCGATGGTTGAGTCGTGCATGCCGGTAAAAGGTATGGAGGCAAGGTCAAGCCGCATCGGCAGAATGGGCAGGCTGTTGCCCCAGACCTTCCAGGTCGCCCCGGAGTTGCTGAGCCCCTGCTTGAACCAGTGTTTCTGTTCGTCGCCAAGCATAGTGCCGGGGGGTCTGTTCCGGGCTGTGTTCTTTATCTGCCCATCGCCAAAGGGCAGCGTTTCGGGCGGACTGCCGTTGTTGTAGCTACTGCCGCCGTCGTAGATATCGACCAGCTCGATCGGATCGACAGGGAGATTCAGCTCCTCACGAAGCCCGTGCGGCAACGGGTGCCGACTGCGATAGCTGCGCAGGTCCGTGATCCAGAACTCGGCCAGCGCTCCCCACTGCAGATGCCGGTGAATACTCAGGCCCGAGCCAGGCTCTCCATCGACAGGCGCCGCCGGCGCGACGTTGGCGGGCATGTACTCAAACCAGGCCCGGTGCGCGTTGCGCTGGCGCTCGCCCTCCGGAATCGGTTCATCGCCGTAAAAGCTGAAGTGCTGGAAGCTGTCATTGCTGAACTCGTGGTCATCCCAGGTGCAAATGAAGGGCCAGCGCGCACGGGCAGCCTGCAGCCACGGATCCTCTAGGTGAACGCGGTAAAGATGACGGTAGTCGGCCAAACTGTCGGCCCAGACCCGGTCGCCGTCAGTGGCGCCGTCAGGCAGTTCGGGTAAACGTCGCACAAACCGCTGTCCGCGTGCGGCGCGATTCGAGTAGCGCTCATAGATGAAATCGCCCAGGTGGAGAACCAGCTGTATTTGCTCTCCCGGAGGGCGCTGCCGGTCTTCGTGAATCATCCGGGCCCAGGCGCCGTAGAAGCCCTGCTCATAATTCTGGCAGCTGACAAATGCCACACGGAGCGGCTCGGCTGCGTTACTCTCCGGTGCCGTTCGCGTGCGTCCCACCCGGGACATGCCACCCTCGGCCGCCAGGAACCGGAAGAAGTACTGCTGGCCCGGCTGCAATGCCTCCAGCTTCACCCTCACGGTGTGGTCTTCACTGGCCCGGGCGCTAACGGGCTGCTGCAAAACCAACTCATCAAAGCGGCCGTCAGTACTGACCTGCACCGTCAGGTCAATATCCTTCTCGGTCTTGCCCTGTGCTCGCGTCCAGAGGATGACGCCTTCGGCGGTGGGATCCGCGGATGCCACACCCTGCGGGAAACTCACCGGCCCGGTCGGGCTGGCCCTTGCGGGACTTGCGCCCAGTGGCAGGGCAGCAGAGAGCGTAATCGTACTGAGTGAGAGCAGAAATTCGCGTCGATCGATGGCCATGGGGTAGTCAGCGCCGGAAGGGTGCGCAGTGTATCACCGAACTCGGTCAGCCGCTGCCGGTCCGAACACCGCTCTGTGAGGAGTGTCTGCCACCAGAGGCAGTGAGAACGCGTGCAGCGATTCCGGACGTCTATAATCCCATTACACCGCTCAGGCGAGGCCGACCCATGTCAATGCACTACGAGTACGAAAAGGATGCACAGAGCGTTTTCGAGTTGCTGACCGATCCAGACTTCCTGGTGGATCGCTGCCTGGAACTGGGCGAGCTGGAGGCCAGCTGCGAGGTAGAGGAAAACGGTGTTGACACGATCATCAGCCTGACCCGAACCGTTGAGAGAGACCTACCCAAGGTGTTGGCCAAAGTGTTTGACCCCGTCCAGACCATCCGCATGACGGAAACCTGGAAACCCGTTGGCGAGGATTCCTACAAAGGCAGCTATACCTTTGAGGTGGTGGGCCAACCGGTAACCGTCGGGGCGACGTTCGAGCTGTATCCCACGGACGACGGCTGCTGCTACACCATCGACCACACCGTAAAAGCGACGGTGCCGCTGATTGGGCGACAGGTCGAGAAGTTTATCCGCAGCCAGGTCGCGGACGGCTGCCAGGCCGAAATGGAGTATGTGGAGCAGCAGCTGGGTTAGCTATTTCGCCATGATTTTGGCCAGCCCGAGATCAAGTTGGACCTCGGGAATTACAGAGTATTAACCGTCATCCCCGCGAAAGCGGGGACCCAGTAATTTACGCAAGACTAGATCCCCGCTTTCGCGGGGATGACGGGTACGTGCGCAGATGACGGGTACGTGCGGCGGTGACGCGGAGCCAAAACGAAAAAGGGGAGCCTCGCGTGAAGCTCCCCTTTGTGTTTTGGTCGGGACGGCAGGATTTGAACCTGCGACCACCACACCCCCAGGGTGAATAGCTCTCCAGGAAGTAGTTAATTATCAATGATTTAGCTGCTGGTTACTGTGCCTTGTTTAGCTCTCAGCTGCCTGAATTTGCCCTGGTCTGTCACACTCCGGGTCACACCAAGTTTTTGGAAATCGCTCGCCTCCCATGCGAAGACGTAAGCCATTCACCAAGGCGAAGACTCTCATCCACATCAAATAAGGATTCCATTCCCCTCTGAATATGGAGACCAGCAGATCGCTCGGCAAACGTGGCCTCTGGCATCGCGGCATATTAACTATCATACAATAGTTATTGACTTATTTTGCCAACTCAGTATATTACTATCATCTGATAGTTATTAAACGGAAAGAGGTGACAGCTAATGACTTCAATTACCACGTCACCGGCTGAGACACCGCTCTGGCATGCGGTAGGTCTCGCCAGTGATATTCCAGACCCTGGCAACTACCTTGCGATTGATATCGAGTCGGAACCGCTAGTGGTGTTGCGCAATAGCGACGGCGAACTACGCGCCTTGTCACGGGTATGCCGGCACAGAGGATTCGACATGTTGGAGGGCGTTGGTCCTCAGGGCGGTGACCTCATCGGCAGGACGGGGAGCGTCAAGCGCATCAGCTGCCCCTATCACGCCTGGACCTACAATCTGGACGGCCAGCTGATCGGTGCGCCGGTTGCCGACGGCATACCGGATTTCGACAAGGGCTGCGTCTCACTGCCGAGCTTCGAGGTTGCCGAGGTGGATGGCCTCGTATTTGTCTGCCTTGATGCCCCCGCCCCCGACCTGGCAGCCCAACTATCGGAGCAAGGCACCAATACAAGTGCGCTTGCATAACATCTCAGCCACGATGCAATCCGGGAGGAGAAGCAATGACCGCCACACACCCAATTATCGGCCGTGAGGAGTTCGACAGGGTGGTCGCCGACCCGGCCCGCACCCTGCCTGGTCACGCCTACCACAGCTCAGCATTTTTCGATGCCGAGGTGGAACACCTGTTTAAGGCACAGTGGTTTCCCGTCGCCCACGAGCAAATGGTGCCCACCGCGGGCGATTTCTACACACTCGACCTGTGGGGCATAAAACTCGTCATAGTGCGCGGTGACGATGGAGACATCCGCGCCCTGGACCGCCGCTGCCTGCAGACCGGGCGCGACCTGTTCTTGAACCCCTTCACCCAGGGCCACTGCGATACCGTGCTTGGAAATGTGCTTGGGCACCGCTCCTGGATATACAATCTCCAGGGACGTGTTATCGAATCGGATGTAGCTAGAGAAGAACACGCCCTTCCCCGCTACGCCCTGGAAAACTGGCAGGGTTTCCTGCTGATCAACATCGACGGGAAAGCGAGCCCATACGAGCCTGAGCTGGCCACCATGGCGACGGGCCTCAAAAACTATCGCATCAACGAATTGACACTGATCCGCGAGCCTGTCGTTTTTGATATGGAAGCCAACTGGAAGCTGGTGGCCGAGAACTACATCGAGGCCTATCACCACCTGGCGACTCACCGGAATACCTTCGAGAAGGTCTCCCCGGCCCGCAGCACCTATACCGACGATCTCACCGACAAGGTTATCTCCCTGAACATGCCCATCGAAGTGGACTTTGAGCAGGCCTTCGACTGGACACTGCCGCCTATTGGCAGCCTGGAGGAAGCTGATCGCGCGACCTTCAGCGCCTACCTGGCCCTGCCCCTGTTCCTGCTGACCCCGCTGCACAACAGTCTCGCCTGGCTACACCTGATACCGGTGTCTGCGGAGCGATCCTTTTGGATGATCTACATCCTGGCGCCGGCCGAGTATCTCGAGCGGGAAGATGATGTCAGGAAGCTGGTGAGCAGCGGCATCGAAATTCACAACGAAGACATGGATGCATGCATCGGCAACCACAAAGGCTTCCGCAGTCGCTTTTTCGACCAGGGCTATGTGCATCCGGATCTTGAGAAAGGCGTATCGTTATTGGACCGCCATGTGCTCGAGGCCATCGCCAAAGGTGATCCGGCATTGGTCGGCAATTGATCCCGAACTTATGCCAGCGGAAGGGCACAAGCCAAGTCGTCGGTGACGGTGTGGCACCAAAGAGTGCCGCTTCTCGCTCCTACGCGATGCAGACCGTATACTATTCAAACAGTATTGAGCGACTGACTCCATGAGCAAAGCCCTGCGGCGGCCGGTAGGACGGCCGCGCGCCAACAAGCAGGTACCCCGGCAACCCGCGCGGGAAGATATCCTGGCCGCCAGCGCCGAACTGTTCGCGGAACACGGTTTCAAGGGCACCTCGACCCGTATGATCGCCGAGCGGGTCGGTATTCGCCAGCCGTCGCTCTTCCACCACTTCTCACGCAAGGCCGACATACTCGAGGCGCTGGTAGACGTCGGCGGGCAGCGGATACTCGACTACCTTGATCGTATCGATTTCGCCGCGGACCCCCGCGTCCAGCTCTACCAGTTGATCGCCTTCGACTGCCACTTCTTGCTGACCGAGCCCCTGGGCATCAACAAACTGATGGCGCTGCCAGAAGTGCGCAATGGCCCGCTGGGCGTAAGTGTCGATGCGACCCGAGAGCGCATCCTCGATGCCTACCGCCGGCTGATCGCTGCCGGCGAGCAGCAGGGGCACTTTCTGGTGCAGGACCTTGATGTCGTTACCCACACGGTGTTCGGCATGGGCGAAAGCGTCTGGTCCTGGTGTGCCGGCGGCGTTGATGATCCGGAAGCTACCGCTCGTATCATTGCCGATATGGCCCTGCGCACACTGCTGCTCGATAACACCTGCCTGCCGGATGTCATGGAATCAGGCGAGGCTATCCACAGCGCTTAGCTTTCCAGTAGGCGCAGCAACCCACTATCAACAAACGCCTGGCCCACACCACCCCGGCCGGAGCTGCCCGCCAGATGCCCCCTGGCCCTCGGAATCACGGCGTGGCGGCCCCGCGTAGGCTCCGCCACCTTCTCACGACAGTAAAAACTATATCTATAGATTGATAGATATAGAGTTCTATGATTAAATATTTATCTATCATTTGATAGTTTTAATCGGACAAGGTGGCTTTGCACCGAGTCCTCGATACCGACTCTCCAGTGGAGGACTGCATATGAAGAACGTATTGATCACCGGCTGTTCCCGCCCTACCGGGTTCGGCCAACTGACCGCGAAACAGTTCGCGGAAAACGGCTTTAAGGTCTACGCCGGCCTGCGGCAACGAGAGCGCGCTGATGCATTGGTGCAATGGGCGCGCGACAACGGTTTTGAACTCGAGACCCTGGAACTGGATGTAACGGACTCGGCGCAGAACCGCTCTGCGGTAGCAACAATTCTGGAGAGCGACGGCCGGCTGGACGTATTGGTCAACAATGTGGGTGTGAGCAGCTTTGGCGCTCTTGAAACCCTGCGCGACGACCACATCCGTCACACCATGGAAACCAATTTCTTCAGCGCGCTGGACCTGACTCGGGCAGTGCTGCCCGCCATGCGTGAGCAGGGCGGCGGCCGGGTGATCTTCCTGTCTTCACTGGCCGGGGTGATGGGTGTGCCCGGCGAGGCGGTCTACTGTGCCAGCAAGTACGCTATCGAGGGACTCGCCCAGGCTCTGGCACTGGAAGTGCGGCGCTTCGGTATTGAGGTAAGCACAGTACGCCCCGGCTTTTTCAACACCGGTATGAGCGGCGAGAACACCGACACCAGCAGCTTCTTTGATGACGTCGAGGCGTACCAGGACTTCAATGAACTGGTCACCCACGCAACCGCAGAGGGAGAGTCCGAAGGCGAAGAGCCTGCCATCGTGGCGCAGACGATATTCGAAGCGGCCACCAGTCCAGCGCCGAAGCCACACTGGCTACCGGGCGAAATGGCGCCCGCTCTGGTCGCGGCAAGGCGCGAGATGAGCGACGCCGATTGGCAGGGATTCACCATGGAACAGCTTGCCATGGGCGAGTGGTTCGAGGCGCAGCCTGGCTGATCTGGCAGCCGAAACGCGAGCGGCAGGGTCTACCCTGCCGCTTTTTTATTGCTCGGGAAATCCCGAGATCATGAAACAGTGTGGGCCACTCCCATGCCTGCTATCGCAGCCAGCGTTCCAGCGCCGCGCTGATCTCCAGCAATGCATCCTCGGGCTCCAACAGTGATTCGTCCGCCACAGGGCTGCAACTGTCGCAGCGCTCGACGCGGGCTCCCTAGCCCGGCTCCCGCAGTTTTTTCAGCGCGGCCTCCACGGGCTCGCTGAGCGCTTCAGCTACGCGGAGGCGTTCGCGATCCAGTTCAGCGTAGAGCCGCTCGACCTCCTCCAAATCCCGTAACTCAAGAAACCAGGGCTCGATCAACAGTCTTTGCATGAACGGCATGCCGTGCTTCCTTGCATCCATAAGATACTGAGCGGCGATAGTGTGCTGCTCTATAGCAGCATGGCCTGCCGCGAGTCTGAAATATGGAAACCAGGCGTCTGGGGCTTGATCGCGTTCACGCTCCCAGCGAAGCAGATAGTCAGCGGCGAGCTGGCTTGCTGCGTTGGAATATCCAGCGCAATGAAGTGCGTAAAGTGTGTGCGCGCCGCGCTGGAAATCCGTCAGCACGGTGTCTATCGGCCAGCTTGCCGGTGGCTCATCATCAAATATGCGCTTCACCGTTGCCACTGCGTCGTCACACCGATTGGCAGTGGCCTGGATGTACGCGAGGTTGTTTAGGGCAGCGAAGTCATCTGGGCGAGCATCCACCGCCTTCTCGACGGCCTCGATCGCAAGATCGTGCTGCCCGGCTTGCTGGAGCAGCTTGGCTCGATGATAGAGCACCGTTGCGTGCAGCGGCGCGGATTGCAGGGCGCGCTCAGTGAACGCCAGGCCCTGATCCAGATAGCCCAGATTCCCCAAGTAGCTTGCAACATGCTCTATCAACCAGGGCGATTCCTCCGCGCTCGGATAGCCTGCAATAGTCAGCTCTGCTGCTGTCTGCATCTCTCCCATGAGGAAATATCCCGTCGCAGCCGCTACCGCGGTCACAGACCCCTCAGCGTTCAGCTCAACCAGTAAGCCAAGCGCTTCCGACCGCTTGCCCGCTCGCGCGAGATTAATGGCGTAATTGAGCGTAACCATGGGGTGCAGCGGGTCGATAGCATGCGCCTGCGCCAACAGCTTCAATGTCTCCGGCAGCTGACCCACGGGCTGGACGCTTGCAAGGCGGTGAGCGTTCTCGGCATTGTTGGGATCTAGTTCCACGGCTCTGCGGAAGTGCGATACGAACGCGCGATCCGTGGCGCCATCGGCCCACTCCAACATCCCCAGTGCGGCGTACGCGTCGGCAAGATCCGGTTGCAGCAACATGGCGCGCTGTATTGCCAGGCGCGCTGCGGACTCCACACTGCTGGTGCTAACGAAGCCATAGAGCGCCTGGAGTACATAGGCATCCGCGAGCGCTGCCCAGGCACGCGCGAAGTCGGGGTCCAGGGCCACCGCGGCCGAGAATTCACGGGAGGCTTTTTCAAGGCCAGGCCCGGTGCGAGCGACCATGGCATGTCGGCCCCTCAGGAAGTGATCGTAGGCCTGCACGTCAAGTGTCGAGCCGGGTGGCCGCGTGGAAACATCATCACTGAGAAGGTGTGTGCTGACTTCATTTCGTACCGCTCTGGCGATGTCATCCTGTATGGAGAAAATGTCGTCCAGCTTGCGATCATAGGTCTCGGACCAGAGGTGGAAGCCAGTCTCAACATCGATAAGCTGCGCGGTGACCCGCACACTGTCGGCACTCTTGCGAACGCTTCCCTCCAGCACGGTCGCCACGCCGAGCTGGCTGCCGATGAGGCGCAGGTCTTCGTTCCGGCCTTTGAAAGCAAAGCTCGATGTACGGCCAGCCACCTGGAGATCGGGCAATTTGGCCAGCACGTTGAGCAGCTCCTCGCTGAGCCCGTCTGCGAAATACCCGTGTGAGGAATCGTCACTCATGTTAACGAACGGGAGAACTGCGATGGAGGCCGCGGGCGGCAGTGTTGCAGCGGTATCGACACGCTCGCGGTAGCTGTACACGGTCGCAATTGCAGCCAGTGCAACGAGGACAATAAGCGCCGCGTTCCCAGTGCGGCGGTCGGTTTCCCTAGGCGCAGCCAGGGCTGCCTCGTGGCGCTGGAATCCCTCTTCCGAGAAGTCGTAGTACCAGGCTAGTAGCAACACCACCGGAAAGGAGGCGACGCAGAAAATCGCGATAGCCTGCAACGCCCAGGCAGGCCAACCCAACGTAGGGAAGGCAACTTCACTGGTCTTGAGAATAAACCAACTGCTCGCGAGGTGCGCGCCTGCGGCGCGCAGCACGTTGCGCCGATGTAATTCTCCCAATAGTGAGGCTTTTTGCGCCATCAGATGATGCCTCGCTGCGATTCCGGGCCGCCGTAGCCAACACCAGCGCTTGAAGACGCTCGGAATCAGAAACTATCTATCATTTGATAGATATATCATCTCCCGAATCGTACCCACTCGTCAACTGCCGTCCAACTGTGTTCACTCCGGGCGATATGCGATGAGCAAATCCGTCTCACACCTCTAAACGAAGACAACTCCTCACCGCGGAGGCCAAACACGGCCCTGCCACCACACCCCTGGTGTGGTGCGGCTCTCAGCGCGCAGAGGCTAAGTGCATGATTTCAGAGGAAGGCAGACCATCGAGCCGCCTCGTGTGGCATGAGTGTGACAAACTGAAGGGCTGAGGAAACGAAAAAGGCCGGCAAATGCCGGCCTTCAACTTATTGATTTAATTCAGAATTTGGTCGGGACGGCAGGATTTGAACCTGCGACCACCACACCCCCAGTGTGGTGCGCTACCAGACTGCGCTACGCCCCGAAAGGCCGCCGATTATACAGGCTTGGGCGACCCGTTCAACGCTTCGCGGCGCCTTATTGGCCCAGCATGGAGCGCAGCATCCAGGCGGTCTTTTCGTGCACCTGCAGACGCTGGGTCAGCAGGTCGGCGCTGGGCTCGTCGCTGGCTTTTTCCACCAGCGGGAACAGGCTGCGGGCGGTGCGGGCGACGGTTTCCTGGCCCACCACCAGGTTGGCGATCATCTGCTCTGCCGTGGGCACTTCCTCGTCTTCCTCGATCTCGGTGAGTTCGGCGAAGGCCTTGTAGGAGCCCGGTGCCACCACGCCCAGGGCGCGGATACGCTCGGCGATTTCGTCCACCGCGGTGGCCAGCTCCGTGTACTGCACTTCGAACATCTGGTGCAGGGTGTTGAACAGTGGGCCCGTCACGTTCCAGTGGTAGTTGTGGGTTTTCAGGTAGAGGGTATAGCTGTCAGCCAGCAGGCGGCTTAGGCCGGCGGCGATTTCTATGCGGTCTTTTTGGTCTATGCCGATGTCGATGGTCATCTTTTGATTCCTCTGGTTTGGTGCATTTATAACTAGTGTACGGAGGGATCTTTGAGCGATAAAGTGGATTGATTGATTGAAGTTGATCGGAATTTACGATTTATTTAAATCACTATAATTTATTATTTATTTCAATAGGTTACGATTTCTTTATTAGGTGTATTCTACTTTTCTGGGGCCTCAGCGGGCGGATGGATGGGTCCCCGCCTTCGCGGGGATGACGAGGGCTGGGTCCCCGCTTTCCCGTCTATGACGGACAAGCGCGGGGATGACGGTTAATAGTTCGCCATCCCCGGAACCTCCCCGTCATCCCCGCGAAGGCGGGGATCCATTTACATCACAATGATGGGCCCCCGCTTGCGCGGGGGTGACGGTGACGAGCCGCTGGGGGCGGCGGTTACTGGTTTGTGAGGGTAAGCCGGTCGATTTCTTGGGCGTCGCGGTCGGCTTCGCAGAAGGGCATGTCGATCCAGCCGGACTCGGAGTAGAGTCGGGTGGCGTCGGCGTAGTGGGCAGATTCCGGGTCCGTCGACTGGGAATAGGTCAGGATGGCGTTGGCATCCGGGCAGTCGGTCTCGTCCCAGCTTACGGCCTGGATGTAGCTGTTGCCGGTGAAGATATCAGCGTAGCCCTCCCCCTCTACCAATCCCGAGGTGATCACACTGTGCAACATGCTGCCGCTGCCGCCGTGGATGGGGATGCGCTCGCCGTTCTTCTCATCGAACTGCACCTGGCCCCAGGGCAGGTCCAGGGTGATGTTGTTATCCAGCAGGCGCTGCACGCCGTCGGCCAGGGCCTGGCGCACGGCCTCCATTACATCGGTATCACCGGTGTTCAGGGTATTGGGTGTATTGACCGGGTCAGCCGGGTCGAACGGTACCGCGAACAGGTTCTCGACATCGTTCACCTCGCGCCAGAACTCGTAGAACATATGGCCGCCGGTGGAATCAATGGTGTGGCGCATATCCCAGGCGCTGAGCAGGGTGCAGGCTTCCGCCACCGAGGCTGGGCTGCTTGAGTAGGCAGACCAGTCGGTCACCGTCTCGCAGTCCGCCACCACGTCCGCCAGTATCAGCTCCGCCGGGTAGTTGCGCGCGCTGTAATGACTCGCCCGCACGGTTTCATTGGAATACAGCGGTGCGCCCAGCTCGTCGTTGCCGGCCAGGCGATCCTCAGCCTGCACAAAGGTCAGGCGGGTGCGCTTGCTCTGCTCGATGTTCTCCAGGCCAATCACCTGCGGGAAACCCGTCAGCAGCTGCCGCGGGTTCGACAGCCAGTAACTGTCGTTGGCGTTGGCGCCGTACTCGCGGGTGTCCAGGCTCGGCAAGCTGTCGTAGCCGAACACGCCTTCGGGGCCACCCTCATCGCTACCCCACTCGCAGGCACTGTCGGAGCCGTCCATGGTGATGAAGCCCGATGACGTCAACAGGCTTTGCAGGGTGCCGCGCACGCAACTGTCCTGCTTCTGGATCGTCACGTGAGGAATGGTGGAGATGTCACCGTAGAATGCGTCGCCGAAGCGGTCGGCGGCAATCGTGTTGACCCAGGGAATACCGATGGCTTCCAGCTCGGTTTTCAGTTCACCGAGGTTGGTCGCCTGGCCCATGCGCAGCCACTGCTCCATGCCGCGCAGGTTGCCCAGGTTGGCATCCCGGTAGGCAACGATGGTGCCCACCGCGTTCGGCCAGCCGGCCAGCAGCGGGCTCAGGCCGCCCAGGTCGACCACGGTGCCGTTGTGCGTGTTCCAGAACGTGTGCTCGACGGTGTCGATGCTGCCGTCGTCGTTTTGCACTTCCGCGGTCACGGTCACCGGCTCCAGGTCGCGGAACGCGCCGTCGTACTCGTACTGCAGCAGGTTGTCCGGGTTCAGGGTCAGCTCATAGAACGTGAAGCGGTCGCCGGTAGACACCGTGTGGCTCCAGGCCACGTCCTTGTTGAAACCCAGCACCACCAGCGGCAGGCCGTGCAGGGCCGCGCCCATCACGTCGTACTCGCCGGGGATGGTCAGGTGAGACATATAGAAACGGTCCGGTCCCTGCCAGGGAAAGTGCGGGTTGCCGAACAGCAGGCCGGTATTGCCGCCCTGCACCGCCTCTGCACCCACCGCGTAGGCGTTACTGCCCAGCATCTCGGGTGGCGGCAGGCCCAGCTTGACGCGAGCCTCCGCAGGGGTCAGCGCCGCCAGCCTTCTTATTTCTGGTTCCAGCGTCAGGGTGCTCGACGAGGCGAGCCCCTCCGGTGCTTCAGCGGCAACAATAAAGTCCGCCAGGGGGTCGGCACTGCCGCGCAAAATCCGCTTGTGAATCAGCCGCCCCATGTCAAGGGTATCCACTTCACGCACCCACTCCGCACCGCGGCAGCCCTCCTCGCCCTCGGCCAGGTTGTCGACGCCGGTATCGGCCAGGTAGCGGTTGAGCCCCGCTGCATAGCCCTCGACCAGTTCCAGTATGCGGTCCGGCAGCGTGTCCAAAATCCCCTGGATGCGCTCATCGGTGTTGTAGAGCTTCATCACCAGGTCGAGGTTCAGGTCACCGTCCTCGAGGTAGCGGGCGGACTCGCCAGCGGAACGCACAAACTCCGCCATCACCACACAGTAGTTCTGGGTGGCATAGGCCCAGGCATAGCCATAGCCCAGGCTGCCCCAGTCCTCGGCGGTCACATGGGGGATGCCGAACTCCGTCCAGACAATGTCCGCGGTATAGGTCGGGCCGACTTCCGGCGGCGGCGTCGTCTCGGGTGGATTGGGGTTGAAGCTGTTGTTGGAATCGCTACAGGCAAACAGGAAGAGCGGCAGGCAAGCCGCGGCAAGCACTCGACGCATGCGGGTACTCCTTGATTATTATGGGGTGCGCGCGAGGGCTGAGACTAACACTCAGGAGAGTGTTTTGAGAAGTTCTTCCAGGTCGGCGATGGTTTTCTTGAGGATAGCGCTGGCGCTCTCGAGAGTTTCCTCTTCCGGGCCCTCTTCCATGCGCTGACGGGCGCCACCGATGGTATAGCCCTGGTCGTAGAGCAGGCTGCGAATCTGGCGGATGGTTTCGACGTCGCCGCGCTGGTAGTAGCGGCGATTGCCGCGGCGCTTGACCGGCTTGAGCTGGGGAAATTCCTGCTCCCAGTAGCGCAGCACGTGGGGTTTTACACTACAGAGCTCGCTGACCTCGCCGATGGTGAAGTAGCGTTTGCCGGGAATACTCGGCAGTTCTTCGGCGCTGCTACTCGGTTCCACCGTCCAGCACCCTCATACCGAAGCCGATCTCGGGGGCGGGCTGACTGTCGGACGCCGCTCCCGGCTGCTTGTCCCCCTGCAACACCTCGTCGCCTTCATAGGCCTCGACCCGGGCCTTGAGCTTCTGGCCAGGTCGGAAGGTCACCACGCGGCGCGCGGAGATGGGGATTTCTTCGCCAGTTTTGGGGTTACGGCCCGGGCGCTGGCTTTTATCGCGCAGGTCGAAGTTGCCAAAGCCGGACAATTTGACCTGCTCATTGCCTTCCAGGCACGAGCGAATCTCCTCAAAGAAGAGTTCGACGATTTCCTTGGCTTCTCGCTTGTTGAGTCCTAGTTCCTCATACAAGCGCTCTGCCATTTCTGACTTGGTGAGCGCTCCCATGCTCTTTCCTTTATCGGGCGCATCGAGGCGGGTGGCGCCTCAGTTCCGCAATTCCGCGTTATAAGTTTTTATAAGCAGATCAATCACTTGATCCACATAATTATTTACATCCTGATCACTTAGGGTGCGCGAAGAATCCCGGAATGTCAAACCCAATGCCACAGATTTCCTTTTAGGATCAATGCCTTTGCCCTCATACACATCAAAGAGCCTTAAGTCTGTCAGGTAAGTTCCTGCCACCTCTCGAACATTGTCCAGCAGCTCTGACGCGGGCACAGACTTATCCACAAGTACCGCCAAATCGCGGCGAACTTCGGGGAAACGGGACAGTTCTTCGAAGGCCGGCAGCTCTGCCTCCAGCAGGGCATCCAGGTCCACCTCGAACAGGTAGGCGGGCTGGGCCAGGTCGAATTGCGACTGCAGCTGAGGATGCAGTGTCCCAATATGACCAACTAACTTTCCTTTATAAATTAGCTCCGCGGTCTGCCCGGGGTGCAATCCCGCCCGTTGCCCGGCGCGGAAGCTGAAGGCACTCCCCTGTTGGCTCAGGGCCAGCAGGGATTCCAGGTCGCCCTTGAGGTCGTAGAAATCCACCGATTCGCCGGATTCGTTCCAGGCCTCGCCGGCGCGACGACCGGTCACCACCGCCGCCAGGGTCGGGCGCTGTTCCAGTTCCTTACCCGGCAGGAAGCGCAGGCCGGTCTCGAACAGCCGCACGCGGGACTGCTGGCGGTGGGTGTTGTGGACCAGCGCCTTGAGCAGGCCGGGCATCAGGCTGGTGCGCATCACGGCAAGATCCGCCGAAATAGGGTTCTTCAGGGCCACGGGTTCCAGGCCCGGGTCGAAGGCCTGTTGCCAGTCCGGGTCCACGAAGCTGTTGGTTACCGCTTCCTGGAAATCCCGGGCGGCGAGCCGGCGCCGCAGCTGTCGCAGGGACAGGTGGCGCTCCGGCTTCGGGGCGATGACCAAATCAGCGCGAATATGGCTGACCGGCAGGTTGTTGTAGCCGTATACCCGGGCCAGTTCTTCCAGCAGGTCCGCCTCGATGGCGATATCCACCCGCCAGCTGGGCACTTCGACTTCCCAGCCGTCCTCGGTCTGGCTGACACCGAGGCCCAGGCCCGACAGGATGCGTTCCACGTCGGCATCCGGCAGGTCGAAACCCAGCATCCGCGGAATGCGCTCGCGGCGCAGCCGCACGGGGGCGCGCACGGGCATGTGCTCGTCCAGGCGGAAATCCATGGTCGGGCCCGCCTCGCCGCCGCAAATTTCCAGGATCAATTCGGTGGCGCGCTCGATCACCTTCGCCTGCATGGCGAAGTCGGCGCCGCGCTCGAAGCGGTGGGAGGCATCGGTGTGCAGGCCGTAGGAGCGGGCCTTGCCCGCCATGGCCAGGGGGTGCCACCAGGCCGCTTCCAGCATCAGGTTGGTGGTGCTCTCGCTTACAGCGGTGCCTTCACCGCCCATGATGCCGGCCAGTGACACCGCTTTCGAATGATCGGCGACGACCATCGTGTCCGCCGTCATTTCCACGGTCTGGCCGTTCAGCAGTTCGAGTTCCTCGCCCGCTTCCGCCATGCGCACCACGATGCCGCCGTCGAGCTTATCCAGGTCGAAGGCGTGCATGGGCTGGCCGAGTTCCAGCATTACGTAGTTGGTCACGTCGACCACCGGGTCGATGGCGCGTAATCCAGAGCGGCGCAGTTTTTCCTGCATCCACAGGGGGCTGGCCTTGGAGATATCGATGTTGCGGACGACCCGGCTCACAAAGCGCGGGCAGCCTTCGCCGGCTTTGAGGTCGACGCCGAAGGTGTCATCGATGGTCGCAGCAACTTCGGTGACCGGCGCATCGCCCAGGGGGGATTCGGTCAGCAGGGCCACTTCCCGGGCCACGCCGGACAGGCCCAGGCAGTCGGCGCGGTTCGGCGTCAGGTCCAGCTCGATGACATTGTCTTCAAGACCCAGGTAATCGCGCAGGTCGGTGCCCACCGGGGCATCGGCGGCCAGTTCCATCAGGCCGTCTTTTTCCTCGCTGAGGCCCAGCTCGGATTCGGCGCACAGCATGCCCTGGGATTCCACACCCCGGAGCTTGGCGGCCTTGATCTTGAAATCGCCGGGCAGCACTGCACCCACCCGGGCCAGCGGTGCTTTCAGGCCGGCACGCGCATTGGGCGCGCCGCAGACGATCTGCACGGTGTCATTGCCCGTGTTCACCTGGCAGAGGCTCAACTTGTCCGCATCCGGGTGGGGTTCGGCAGAGACGATTTCCGCGACGATAACGCCGGCAAAGTCACCGGCCACCGGCTCCACGGCGTCCACTTCCATGCCGGCCATGGTGATGATCTCGGCCAGCTCGTCGGTTCCAACCGCGGGGTTAACCCACTCCCGCAGCCACTGTTCACTGAATTTCATGCTCTATGTCTCGTGTCTGGCTTAACGGAACTGCTCTAAGAAACGCAGGTCGTTGTCGAAGAAGATGCGCAGGTCGTTGACGCCATAGCGCAGCATGGCCAGGCGCTCGACGCCCATGCCGAAAGCGAAGCCCGCATAGCGCTCGGTGTCGATATTGGAGTACTCGAACACCTTGGGGTGCACCATGCCGCAGCCCATGACCTCCAGCCAGCCGGTGTGGCTGCAGACGCGGCAGCCCTCACCGCCGCACATCACGCACTGGATATCCACCTCGGCGGAGGGCTCCGTGAAGGGGAAATAGCTGGGGCGGAAACGCACCGCGAGCTGGTCGTTTTCGAAGAACACGTGCAGGAAATCCTCCACGATGCCCTTGAGGTCGGCGAAGCTCGATTCCTCGTCGATCAGCAGGCCCTCGACCTGGTGGAACATGGGCGTGTGGGTCAGGTCGGAGTCGCAGCGGTACACGCGGCCCGGGCAGATGACCCGGATCGGCGGCTGCCGGCTCTCCATGACCCGCACCTGCACCGGCGAGGTATGGGTGCGCAGTACCGTCACGTCATCCACATAGAAGGTGTCGTGCATGGCCCGGGCCGGGTGATGGGCCGGGATATTGAGGGCTTCGAAGTTGTGGTAGTCGTCCTCGATCTCAGGCCCCTCCACCACGTCAAAGCCGATGGAGGCGAAGAAGTCTTCCATCCGCTCGATGGTGCGGGTGATCGGGTGCAGGCCACCGGCGGAGGCCGCGCGACCGTCCAGGGTCACATCGATGCGCTCATCGGCAAGCTGCTGCTCAACGGCGGCCGCTTCCAGGTCCTGCTTGCGAACGCCGATCAGGTCCTGCAGCTCCTGCTTGACCACGTTGATCTGGGCGCCGGCCTTGGGCCGCTCTTCCGGGTCGAGCTGGCCCAGGCCTTTCAGCAGTGAAGTGATCTGGCCCTTCTTGCCCAGGTACTCCACGCGCAGGTCTTCCAGCGCCCGGCCGTCGGCCGCGGCGTTGATGGCGTCGCGCGCTTCAGTTGCCAGTTGTTCGAGGTTTTCCATTGTTTCATTCCGTCATCCCCGCGCAGGCGGGGATCCATCTCAAGGGGTTAGACTCCTTGAACTCATTTTCCGTCACCCCCGCGAAGGCGGGGGTCCATCCGGGATGGATTCCCGCCTTCGCGGGAATGACGGCACAAAAAATAAAGGGGAAAGAGCGTTAACCCTTTCCCCTTTGATTACGTGTGCCAGCGAACCGCCAGAGGCGGTAGGGTTGGGCTTAGGCCAGTGCGGCCTTCGCTTGCTCCACGATCGCTGCAAAAGCCGGCTTGTCGTGCACGGCCAGGTCCGCCAGTACGCGGCGGTCCAGCTGTACGTCGGCCTTCTTCAGGCCGTTGATCAGTCGGCTGTAGCTCAGGCCATTGGCGCGAGACTGGGCGTTGATGCGGGTGATCCACAGCGAGCGGAACTGGCGCTTGCGCTGACGGCGATCACGGTAGGCATACTGACCCGCCTTGGTCACCGCCTGCTTGGCCACGCGGAAAATGCGTGAACGAGCACCGTAGTAACCCTTGGCCTGCTTGAGAACTTTCTTGTGACGGCGGCGAGCCACCACTCCACGTTTTACACGGGGCATTGTCTATTCCTCCTATCCGAAACCGTTACTTCGCCCGCATCATGCGGTCGATCAGCACCTTGTCGTTCTTGTGGACCTCTGAGGTTCCACGCAACTGGCGCTTACGCTTGGTCGTCATCTTTGTGAGGATGTGACTCTTGTTGGCGCTCTTACGCTTGTAGTTACCGCTGGCGGTCTTCTTGAAGCGTTTGGCAGCCCCGCTGTGAATTTTTGCTTTAGGCATATCTAACTCCGCATTTGCATAGTCTAAAAAATGAAGACACCAGGGCATTCACAGGCCGCTAGTTCTTCTTCTTGGGGGCGATCACCATCGTGAGCTGCCGGCCTTCCATTTTCGGGAATTGCTCGACAGAACCCAGCTCGGCCAGGTCGGCTTCTACTCGCTTGAGCAGCTCCATGCCGATTTCCTGGTGGGCCATTTCACGTCCGCGATAACGCAGCGTGACCTTGGCCTTGTCGCCGTTTTCAAGGAAACGTACCAGGTTGCGTAGTTTTACCTGGTAATCCCCTTCCTCCGTCCCTGGACGAAATTTCATCTCTTTAATCTGTGTTCGTTTCTGCTTCTTACGCTGAGCGGCCTTCTGCTTCTTGGCCTCGAACACGTGCTTGCCGTAGTCCATGATCTTGCAGACTACGGGCTCGGTATCGGTAATCTGTACCAGATCGAGATTCGCACTTTCTGCTGCGCCCTTTGCTTCGCTGAGTGAGACGATACCCACCTGCTCGCCATCGGCGCCTATGAGCCGTACCTGGTCCGCCTCGATTTCATCGTTGATGGGCGCACGCTTGCTCTTGCTGTTGTCTCTTTTGATCGGTCAGATCTCCTGTTTGTCGTAATCCCGCAGCCCGCATAAGCAAAGGGCTGGAGGCATAATTACCGAGCCGCGGGATTGTATAGAGCTTGGTCGGGTTTCACAAGCCTTTTTTGGATGCGAAACACGCCCAAAGTGGTTGATTTATAAGGCTTACTGGCGACTGTCCACCTCGCCCTGCAGCCGCTCGGCAAAAGCTTCGATGGACATGGTCCCGAGGTCCTCCCCGGTGCGGGTCCGAACGGCCACCGCGCCCTCTTCCATCTCGCGGTCGCCGACCACCAGCAGGTAGGGAATCCGCTGGATGGTGTGCTCGCGAATCTTGAAGCCCACCTTCTCGTTGCGCAGGTCCGCATCCACACGGAAACCGCGCTCCGCGAGGGTGTCGGCCACTTTCCGGGCGTATTCCGACTGGTGATCGGTGATGTTGAGCACCATCGCCTGCTCCGGCGCCAGCCAGAGCGGGAAGTTACCCTCGAAGTGCTCGATCAGGATGCCGATGAAGCGCTCGAAGGAGCCGAGAATGGCCCGGTGCAGCATCACCGGCACCTGACGGGAGCCGTCTTCAGCCACGTACTGGGCGTCGAGTCGGCCCGGCATGGAGAAGTCCACCTGCAGGGTGCCCAGCTGCCAGACCCGGCCGATGGCGTCCTTCAGGCTGAACTCGATCTTGGGCCCGTAGAAGGCGCCCTCCCCGGGCAGTTCTTCCCAGGGCAGGCCCTTGGCATCCAGCGCATCCGCCAGCGCCTTCTCGGCGCGGTCCCAGTCCTCGTCGGAACCCACCCGCTTCTCGGGGCGAGTGGAGAGGCGGTAGATCATCTCCGGTTCGCCGAAGAAGTCCCGGTACACCTCGTGCAGGAAGTCGATGAAAGCGATGGACTCGGGCTGGACCTGGTCCTCAGTGCAGAAGATGTGAGCGTCGTCCTGGACGAAGCCGCGTACCCGCATGATGCCGTGCAGGGAACCCGAGGGCTCGTTGCGGTGGCAGCTGCCGAATTCCGCCAGTCGCAGCGGCAGGTCGCGGTAGCTCTTCAGGCCCTGGTTGAACACCTGCACGTGGCAGGGACAGTTCATGGGCTTGATGGCAAAGTGCCGCTCTTCCGCCGACAGCATGAACATGTCGTCGCCGAACTTGTCGGCGTGGCCGGATTTCTCCCACAGGGTGAGGTCCACGATCTGCGGGGTCTTGATCTCCTGGTAGCCGTGGTCGCGCTGGGCTTTGCGCATGTACTGTTCGATGGCCTGGTAGATGCGCCAGCCCTTCGGGTGCCAGAACACCATGCCCGGCGCCTCTTCCTGGGTGTGGAACAGGTTGAGCTTCTTGGCGATCTTGCGGTGATCCCGCTTCTCCGCCTCTTCGATGCGGTGCAGGTAGGCCTTCAGCTCCTTGTTGTTGCGCCAGGCGGTGCCGTAGACCCGCTGCAGCATCTCGTTGCTGGCGTCGCCGCGCCAGTAGGCGCCGGCCACCTTGGTCAGCTTGAATGTCTTGAGTTTGCCGGTGCTGGGCACGTGGGGGCCGCGGCACAGGTCCATCCACGGACCCTGCTGATAGATCGTGATTTCCTCGCCCTCGGGCAGGTCTTCGATGATCTGCACCTTGTAGTGCTCGCCCATATTGCGGAAGGTCTCCACCGCCAGGTCGCGGCTCATCACCAGGCGCTCCACCGGCAGGTCGTCGTTGACGATTTCCGCCATGCGCTTTTCGATCTTCTCGAGATCTTCCGGGGTGAAGCTGTGGCCGGTGGCAAAGTCGTAGTAGAAGCCGTCCTCGATCACCGGGCCGATGGTGACCTGGGTGCCCGGGTACAGCTCCTGCACGGCCATGGCCAGCAGGTGCGCGGTGGAGTGGCGGATGACCTCCAGCCCCTCCTCGTCGCGGTCGGTGATGATGGACAGGTCCGAGTCGTTCTCGATGACATAGGAGGTGTCGACTTCGCGGCCGTCGACCTTGCCGGCCAGGGCGGCCTTGGCGAGGCCCGGACCGATATCGGCGGCGACATCGTGAACAGAAACAGGGTTATCGAAGGCTCGCTGGGAACCGTCGGGCAAAGTAATAACTGGCATGGTATCGAGTCCCTTTCCAGTGGTGGCCCCTACGAAGGGTCACGTGTGGGTGCGCGTTTTGCGCTTGTCTGAACCGGTCCGTTCCCGCCAGCAGCACCATACAAGGGTGCCTCGACCTGGCGTTCACCCCGATTCGAGTGAGCGTGCATCATAACACGCGCCGACCCACGCGAAGCCGTGAAAAATGCACGTACGGCAAAATCGATCAATATTGTCTAGACAATCTGTTTTATCGGGCTGCCCGCTGTAGATATATTGCTTGCGAGACAATCAAACAGTAGTGAATTCCGTGGACGACAAGCGCGATACCAACATCCTCAACTACCCGGGCTACTGCCTGGCCATGACACTGGTGTTCTCCGGCGCCCTGGGGCTGTCCCTGTATCTACACGCGGTCTGAGGAACGGGCGGCCGCCGCGCGGTTCAGGTGCAGCGCCAGGACGGTGTAAAGGTGCTTGATGTCGATGGGTTTGGCGACGTAGCTGTCGAAGCCGGTCTCACGCCAGCGGGTGATGCTGTCATCCAGCGAATCCGCGGTCATCAGGATGACCGGCAGGTGAGCGAGCCGCGGGTTATTGCGAATATGCCGGCAGGCCGTCACTCCATCCATCAACGGCATCTGCACATCCATCAGCACGCCGTCGACGGTGTGGGTCTCGAGCATTTCCAGCGCGATCACCCCATTCTCGGCAATGATCACCGACACACCCACCAGCTCCAGTAACTCCACCACGAGGGTCTGGTTGAGGAGATCGTCTTCCGCCAGCAGAACCCTGCGCCCCTGCAGGCGCCCGCCAAACCGAGTGGCCAGCACATCCAGCGTGGCCACCGGTACGTGGCCGTCACCGACGTCATCGGGCGCCGCCTCCATCGGAATCTCGAAACTGAAACAGCTGCCCACATCCGGGGTGCTGTCCACCCGCAAATCACCGTCCATCATCTCGACAAAGCGCCGGCAGATGTGCAGCCCCAGCCCGCTGCCCTGGAACTGGCGCGTCTTGCCCGAATCCCCCTGCCGAAATGCCTCGAAAATATAGGTTTGCGCCTGTTCGCTGATGCCGATGCCGGTATCCCTCACCTCGAAGCGCAGGCGCAGTTCGCCGCTGTCCCCGTCGATGGCACCGGCAATGCGCAGGTCGACCTCGCCCTCCCGGGTGAACTTGATGGCGTTTGAGCAAAGGTTGATCAGCACCTGCAGCAGCTTGTTGTAGTCGGCCTGAATGCTGCCGGGCACCGCGGCATCGACGCTGCTGGTGAAGCGAATCCCCTGCTCTTCCGCCGTGGCGTCGAACAGGTCGTGCAGGCGCTCGCGCAGGCGCGCGACCGGGAAGGCTTCAACCTGGAGTTCCTCGCCGTTGAACTCGGCCTTGGAGAAACCGAGGATGTTGTTGATCTGGTGCAACAGCAGCTCCGCCGAGGACAACACCCGGTCCAGGTAGCTCTTCTGCTTTTTCTCCAGCGGCGTGGCCGCCACCAGCTGGGTCATGCCGATGATGGCGTTGAGTGGGGTGCGGAGTTCATGGGTCACCACCGCCAGGAAATTGTCCTTGGCGCGGTTGGCGTCCTCGGCCTGCTCCTTGGCGGCCACCAGCTCCGCCGTTTGCCGGCTCACCTCCTGCTCCAGCACGCCGGCGAAGTCACGGGCCTGCTGCAGGCGGTTCCGAAATCCGGACAGCAGGAAGAACGCCGCCAGGGTAATGGCCCCGGCCAGGAAAATGCTGGCAATGCGCAGCGCCACCGAGTACGGCGCCTGGCAGTCCCAGCCCTCCACCGGGCGGGCGGCAATTTCCCAGCTGCCGCCGAGGAATTTCACGGGCTGTATCACGGCATCCGATTCGAACAGTTCGGCGGGGCCCTCGAACACGTAGCCTTCGTTCATCAGGTGATCGGTGCCGCGAATGCTGAGCTCCAGGTTCCTGGCGGCATCGCGAAACCCGACCCCTTCGAGCATGCCCGGGTAGTCCAGCACCACGCTGAGCAGGCCCATGACAGTCTGGGGCTGGTCACTATGGTGCCCCGTAACGAGGGGAATATGGCTGACCAAACCGGGGACGCCCTGGATCAGCATGATCGGGCCGGACACGATCGGCTCGCCGGTCCTGAGTGCCATGCTGACCTTGGGCCACTGGTCCGGGATGTCGCGGTAGTCCTTGCCGATAATGGCTTCATTGCCCTCCATGGGGAACGCATAGCGCAGGGTGGACCCGGTGGAAAAGCCGATATTGCGCACGTAGGGACTGCGGGCGATCACGCTGGCAGACCAGTCATCCAGCAGGTGCTGGAAATCGTGGCTCTCGACGTAGGCTTCCGCGTCGACCATGTTGGCAATAAACGTCGACACGCCCAGGACCGCATCGAACGGGGCGGTCAGCTGGCGCTCCAGCTCACTGCGCAGGCCGCTCAGGCGGTCGGCGACGATCTCCTGCTGTTGCGCCGCGTGCGCCTCGTCCATCAGCCGCGCCATCAGGTCGAGCAGCAGGTAGCTGCCCGCCCCCAGCAACAGGCTGAAAGCAAAGGCGGCGCTGGCGATTCCGCGGATAAACGATCTGAGCATGGATTCCTTTTTCTCTCCGCGCGATGTCAACTCGGCGCGGAGTTTCTCCCACCTTCCTTATCGGCGGGAGGGGCGGAGACTGTAGTGAGGCTACCGACGCCATTCCCAGGGAGGGACGGCGTTGTCGGATTTCCAGAGCCCGACACGCTGCTGTTTGGCCGCGTTGTGGCAGGTCTCCAGATCGTCAGCCCCTGGGGCATAGCGGGAATACCACCAGGCATGGCCAGCGCAGACCATGTCCAGGTTGATATCGCTGTCACCCTTTCTGATTCTCACCACCTTACGACCGTACTGGTCCTCATCCTGAATGGCCACGTTGACCTTGCGCCACAGGACCTTCCAGGCCAGGGCACGCTCCGCCGCCTTGCCATGGGGCTGGTTCCATTCTGGAGCGTCAATACCGTGCAGGCGGGACTCCACTTTCTCACCACTTTCCAGCTTGATGATGAGCGAGTCTCCGTCCAGCACCTTGACCACCCGCCCCCGGGTCAGAATCACGGCGTCAGAGGCGTCGGCATCGCCGCTGCCTCGACCGTAGATCATGTGGGAGGGATTCTCGGTGAAATCGCGGTAAGTCTCCTCGGCAGTGTGCTCCATGCCCTTGATCCAATCGGCCATCGATTGGGGGAGCACGTCGGGGTTGACCGTGGCGAGGTAGACCCCGCCGGCCAGGGACAGGATCAACAGGATTTTCATCTTGCGCATTGGGTGTTCCGCGCGTGCGTTTTCGGCAAGGGTATCAGAGGGGGCTGGTGGCGCGTTGAACCGAGTTCACAGTTAGGGGATGGAAGAAATCCGTCATACCCGAAAAGCGGGGCAGGCCCTTCCCGCGGAAGCGGGAACCCAGTTCGTCCGTCATTCCCGCGCAGGCGGGAATCCATTCTTACGTGGGGCACGCTTCGCGTGCCTGACCAGGCGGATTGATGATTGCAGCCTTTGGGCTGCAATCACCCCTTCGGGGCGCCGTCGCTGCGCTCTGGCGTCCAAACTCCGCCCTAGGCGGAGTTTGTCGAACAGCGGTTCTCATCGGTACCTGCTCCCGCCAAACAAAAAGGCCCACTCGAATGAGTGGGCCTTTTTGTTTGGTAGGACCAGGCGGATTCGAACCGCCGACCTCTACCATGTCAAGGTAGCGCTCTAACCAACTGAGCTATGGTCCTGTTGTCAGGCGGGCGATTATATAGATCACGCCGAGTTAATAAAAGCCTGCT
This sequence comes from Halieaceae bacterium, assembly GCA_965601975.1. Taxonomy (GTDB): domain Bacteria; phylum Pseudomonadota; class Gammaproteobacteria; order Pseudomonadales; family Halieaceae; genus JANQIO01. Next base: position 1,881,336 of record OZ271856.1, on the reverse strand, counting down.
GCTTGATTTCGGTCATCTGGTCCCGGAGCCTCGCGGCCTCCTCGAATTCCAGGTTCTTCGCGTGCTCCAGCATCTGGTCTTCCATCTGCTTGAGCTTTCGGGACAGGGCCTCCGGCGTAAGGTTGACGACTTCTGCAGCGTAGCTGGCTTGCGCCTCGGCCACCTTGCGGTCGCGACCGCGCTGGCGGGCCTTGCCGCGGCCGCCGGGAGCGTGGGCGCCCTCCATGATGTCCTTGACCGCCTTCTGGATACCCCTGGGCGTGATGCCGTGTTTCTCGTTGTAGGCCACCTGCTTGGTGCGACGGCGCTCAGTCTCATCCAGTGCCTTTTGCATGGAACCAGTGATCTCGTCCGCGTAGAGGATGGCGCGGCCTTTGATGTTTCGTGCCGCCCGGCCAATGGTCTGGATCAGGGAGCGCTCGGCGCGGAGGAAGCCCTCCTTGTCCGCATCCAGTATCGCGACCAACGAGACCTCGGGCATATCCAGCCCTTCACGCAGCAGGTTGATGCCCACCAGTACGTCGAATTCGCCCAGTCGCAGGTCGCGGATGATCTCCACCCGCTCCACGGTGTCGATATCCGAGTGCAGGTAGCGCACCCGCACGTCCTGGTCGGTGAGGTAATCGGTCAGGTCCTCGGCCATGCGCTTGGTCAGCGTGGTCACCAGCACCCGGTCACCGGCGTCCACCACCTCGCGAATCTCCGACAGCAGGTCGTCGACCTGGGTGGTGGCCGGACGTATCTCGACTTCCGGGTCGATCAGGCCGGTAGGCCTCACCACCTGGTCCACCGTGCGGCCCGCATGTTCCAGCTCGTAGGGGCCCGGGGTCGCCGAAACGAAGATCGCCTGGGGCACCATGGCTTCCCACTCCTCGAATCGCAGGGGCCGGTTATCCAGTGCTGACGGCAGCCGGAATCCGTACTCGACCAGCGTTTCCTTACGGGAGCGGTCGCCGCGGTACATGCCGCCAATCTGCGGCACGCTGACATGGGACTCGTCCACCACGACCAGGGCATCCTGGGGCAGGTAATCAAAAAGAGTCGGCGGCGGCTCTCCCGGGGCGCGGCCCGACAGGTAGCGGGAGTAGTTCTCGATCCCCTGGCAGTAGCCCAGCTCCCGCATCATCTCCACGTCGTAGCGGGTGCGCTGCTCGAGTCGCTGGGCCTCCAGCAGCTTGTTGTTCTCCTTGAGCTGCTTGAGGCGGTCCTGCAGCTCGACCTCGATTTCGTCGACGGCACCCAGCACCCGATCCCGGGTGGTGACGTAGTGTGTCTTGGGGAAGATGGTGACCCGGGGCACGTCCTGCTCGATGGCGCCGGTCAGCGGGTCGAAGACGCTGATTTTCTCGATTTCCTCATCGAACAGCTCGACCCGGATGCCCTCTTTCTCCGAATCCGCCGGGAAGATGTCCACCACGTCGCCCCGCACCCGGAACGTGCCGCGCTTCAGGTCCATGTCGTTGCGGGTGTACTGCAGCTCCGCCAGCTGCTTGAGGATGCCGCGCTGGTCGATCTGCTCGCCGCGGGACATGTGCAGCACCATGCGGAAATAGGATTCCGGGTCGCCCAGGCCGTAGATCGCCGAGACCGTCGCCACCACCAGGCAGTCCTTGCGTTCCAGCAGGGCCTTGGTGGCGGACAGCCGCATCTGCTCGACGTGGTCGTTGATGGAGGCGTCCTTCTCAATGTAGGTGTCGGAAGACGGGACGTAGGCCTCGGGCTGGTAGTAGTCGTAGTAGGAGACGAAGTACTCCACCGCATTGCGGGGGAAGAACTCCTTGAATTCACCGTAGAGCTGGGCCGCCAGGGTCTTGTTGGGGGCCATGACAATGGTGGGCCGCTGCAGCTCCTGCACCACATTGGCGACGGTGAAGGTCTTGCCGGAGCCGGTCACCCCCAGCAGGATCTGCGAGGCCAGGCCCGCGCGCACGCCCTCCACCAGCTGGGCGATGGCCTGGGGCTGATCGCCGGTGGGTGTGTACTCGGATACGACTTCGAAAGGCTTGGACATCGGCAATGGTTACGACGGAAACCCCACATTATCGGCGATTTGCCGACGGAAGGCATGTCCACACCGGAATTTCCTTGTCCTACACTGTGAATCAGGGCGAGCTGACGCAGGAGGTCGGCCATGTCTGATGGACAGCCGACTACACAGTCGGAATCACAGCCGGGGGACGCCACCGAGGGCCGCGTCTTCCTGGTGGTGGACGACGACCCCATGGTGCGCAAGATCGTCACCCGGGGCCTCAACCAGCTGGATCCCGCGGAAGTTTTGGAGGAAGAAGACGGCCTGGCGGCCCAGGAAGTATTGAAGAACCGGCGCGTCGACGTGGTGGTCACTGACGTGGTCATGCCCAATATGGACGGCCTGGCGCTGATGAAGTGGGCCCAGGAGCACTGCCCGGAGCCCCTGTGGATTGTCCTGTCCGGCCTGGACACCTTCGATGCCGCGGTGGAAGCGCTGCAGCTGGGCGCCTTCGACTACCTGGCCAAGCCGCCGGAAGTGCCGCGGGTGCGGGTGGCGGTGCGCAATGCCCTGGACCAGATCGAGCTGGTACGCGAGCGCCGGCGACTCTATGCCGAGCTGGAAGACAGTAATGTGCAGCTCGCGGAAAAGGTCAACCAGCTGCAAACCGTGTGCCGTGTACTCGAAGACCAGGCCGCCACCATCCAGGCAGACCTGGACCGGGCCGAGGTCATTCAGCGCGCCCTGCTGCCCCAGCAGCCACCCAACATGCCGGGCTGGTGCATGGAAACCCTGTACAGCCCGGGCAGCAGCGTCGGCGGGGATTTTTACGACGCAGTGGCGCTGGACGAGGATCACCTGGGACTCGTGATCGCCGACGCGGCCGGCCACGGCGTGGCCGCGGCGATGTTGTCGGTACTGTTCAAACTGCGCCTGCGGCAGGTCGACCGGGAAGGCAATGCCCTGCAACCGCGACAGGTACTGGAACAGTTGAACCGCAGCCTCTACGACATGCTGTCGGCGCCCGGCGCGTTCATCACCGCCACCTACATCCTGCTGGACCTCAAGAGCGGCCGCGGCAAGCTCGCCTCTGCCGGGCATCCGCCCTGCGTGATGAGCTCGGAGTCAGGCGATGCACAGATGCTGGAACGAACCGGCCCGGCCCTGGGCCTGGAAGAGAACCCGAGCTTCGGCGAACACGAATTCGAGCTGAAGCCCGGCAACCGCCTGATGCTGTACACCGACGGCATCCTGGAGGGCGGGCCCGATTCCCCCGGCACCGACGACCTGGCCAAGGGGATGGCAACCGTGACCGACCGCGCCAAACTGCTGGGCGGCTTTTTCAAGGACGCCATCCGCGACATCGGCGGAGACCGCGACGACATCACCATGCTGCTGCTGGAGCGAGCGGACGGTGCCAGCCATTTCGATGACAGCGCCTCGCCAAAGCCGCAGAAGCAGGCAGCGGCGGTGACGGCGGCGCCCTCCCCGGCCCAACCCCATATCGCCGCGGGCGATTTGGCCGGTCACGGCTTCATCGCCATCGTCGGCTCGGTGACCTGGCTGTGCGCGCACGCCCTGCTGGAAAGCGCCAATGCGCTGCTGGACCAGCATGGGAAACTGACCCTGGACCTGGGTCAATGCGAACACATGGACAGCACCTGCCTCGGCACGCTGCATGAGCTTGTAAAGTCATACCCCGACACGGTGGACCTGCAGCGTGTATCAGACGCGGTTCGCCGGAACTTCGAAGAGCTGAGCATGAGCGCCGTGCTGGAACACATCCGGCCCGACAGCAGCCCCCTGCCAGACAACATGGCGACCATTGAAACCGCGAGCCTGACCCCACAGCAGCAGGGGGCGAGAATTCTCAGCGCCCACGAAACCCTGGCCTCACTCAGCGAGGAAAACCTGGAACAGTTCCGGGCGGTGGTGGATTCCCTGCGCGCCGATTTGCCGGACTAGGCGACCTCAGGTTTCTCGTTCAGGCAGCTCGCTCATCAGGGCCAGCTTCAGTTCCCCCAGTCTTTCCTTCAGGATGGCCAGTTCGGCACGCGCCTCGTCGAGCTTGCCAGCACGGCCGAGGTTCTCCAGTTGCAGGGCAGCCGCGGCCGTCGCCTTGCCCCCGATGACCTGGGAGGAGCCTTTCAGGGCGTGGGCCGCGCGCTGAAGCTCATCACCGGACTGGTTGGAAACGGCCTCTTCCACCGTGACCAGCAGGTTGGGCGACTGCACCAGGAACATCTCGGCCAGCTCACAGAGGAACTCCTCATCGCCCTCCAGGTTGCGCAGCGCACCCTGCCAGTCGAGGCAGGGCTCATCGCCGCTGGGCGTCGCCGACGGTATTTCCGGTAAGGGCTCCCTGGAATCCTCCACCGGTGTACCTTCCACCGCCTGGATAAGCTCATCCGCACGGAAGGGCTTGGTGACGAAACTGTCCATGCCCGCGGAGAGACTGTTCTGCCTGTCTTCCAGTGTGGCGCCCGCCGTCAGGGCGACGATGCGCAGGTGGTCGCCGCTGCCGTGTTCACGATCGCGAATGATGCGCGTGGCAGTGAGTCCGTCCATCACCGGCATATGGACGTCCATCAGCACCAGGTCGAAGTCCTCCCGGGCGGTGGCATCCACGGCCTCCCGACCGTTGGTCGCCACTTCCAGGCTGTGGCCGCGACGGCCCAACAGTTCCAGGGCGACGCGCTGGTTGACCGGATTGTCCTCGACCAGCAGCACCCGGCGCGGCACCAGGTTCTCGGGTGCTGCCACGGTCTTCTTCTCGACGATGGCGACCGTCATGCCCAGCGCATCGGTGATCGCCCGCTGCAGGTTCGAGTGTTTGGTAGGTTTAAGCAGCACCCGGCTGATATCCAGTCGCTCACGGATCTCCTCGGTATTCGAACGCCCCGCCGAGGTGAGCATGAGAATGCGCAGGGTTTGCTGGGCCGGCCGCTGCCGAATTTTTGCCGCCAGTTCGAAGCCGTCCATCTTCGGCATCATCACATCCAGCAGGGCAATGGCGAAGGGGTTGTCCTCGTTCTCGGCGTGTTCCAGCTCCGCCAACGCTTCCTCGCCACCGGTAGCCAGCTGTACCGACATGCCCCAGTTATCCAGCAGCTCATCCAGGATCATGCGGTTAGTCTCGTTATCATCAACCACCAGCGCCCGCAGTCCCTTGAGCTCCTCGGGCTGCAGGGCGACCGGCTCCGGCCCCTCGGGCAGGGGGAAGTCCGCACCAAAGTAGAAGGTACTGCCCTCGTTGACCTCGCTGGTCACCAGCAGCGCCCCACCCATCATTTGCACCAGCTGGCCGGCAATCGCCAGGCCCAGGCCGGTTCCGCCAAACTGCCGCGTGGTTGAGGAGTCTGCCTGGCCGAATGCCTGGAAGATCTTGCGCTGCTGTGCCGCAGAGATGCCGATGCCGGTGTCGCGCACCTCGAACAGGATGTGGGCGTTGGAATCCTCCTTCGACTCCAGCTGCAGGTCGACAGCGACCTCGCCCTCATCGGTGAACTTGATGGCGTTGCCGACCAGGTTGACCATGACCTGCCGCAGTCGCAGTGGATCGCCGATCAGGCGCTCGGGCACCTCCGGCGGAATATGGAAGGTCAGTTCCAGGCCCTTTTCATTGGCGCGCAGGGCCAGGGTTTGCAGGGTGTCACCCAGCACCTCGCGCAGGTTGAAGGGAATGGACTCCAGATCCAGGCGCCCCGCCTCGATCTTGGAGAAGTCGAGAATGTCGTTGATCAGGCCCAGCAGCGTGTCGGCAGACTTGAGGATCAGCGCCACGTACTCATTCTGCTGGCTGGTGAGATCCGTGCCTTCGAGCAGTTCCGCCATGCCGATCACGCCGTTCATGGGTGTGCGAATCTCGTGACTCATGGTAGACAGGAAGCGGCTTTTCGCCTCGGTGACCTCGAGCAGTTTCTCGTTGGCCACTTCCAGCTCAAGCGTCTTGCCCTCCAGCTGCAGGGCCAGGCGGTGCTTGCCGTTGTAGGCGCGCAGGATCAGCCCGACCAATACCAGCACCAGCAGCAGAACGGCCCCCGCCGCGATCAGGATGAAGCGCTGGTTCTGGATGGTGCTGAGCTGGTTGGCCAGCACCGAGCTCTGGTCCTTGATCTGGCGCTCCTGGGCGTCGATCGCCTGCTGCTGGGCGTCCAGCCGCGCCAGGTTGCGCTCGATTCGCTCGGTGTAGCTGGCGATGTGCGCCTCTTTCTCCGTCAGGACACGCTCTTTTTCTTCCAGCTCTGCGGCGTTCTCGCGCAGCCGGGTCTCGCTGTCTTTCAGCACAAACTGAATACCGGCCAACTGATCAGCCAGGACCTCGAGTTCGCGCCGGTTGGCGGCCATCTCCACTTCCTGCTCGGCCAGCAGCGCCTCCTGCTGCGCCAGCTGTCGCTGCTGCTCGCTGGCAACGGCCCGGGCCTGTGACAGTTTCTCTTCGGTTTGCGCATAGACGTCCGCCAGGTCCAGCTTGCTGCCGCCAAAGGTCAGCAGCTCCCGCGACGGGGTCAGGCCCGCGTCGACAATATTGCGCGCATTGATCTCAAAGCCTACACGCAGCCTGCTGGGGCGCGTGAAGTTCACCATGATGTTGTCCCTGTCACCGGCGCCATCGGTCACCACAAGGGTCTGGCTCTGGTCCAGGGCGCGATTCACTTCCTCCAGCCTCGAGCTTTCGGAGGGCGCCAGCAGCAGGAGATGAGCGGCCCTGGCCGCCTGCAGGGAGTCGTAGCTTGCCACGCTTACGGGCTTGCCGCGCACCTTGAACCTGGCGGCATCCCTGCGCAGGACCGCCAGCAACGCCTCGTCCTCACCGTACAGGCCGACGACAAACTCCTCGATGGCGCTTTCGTTGGGCCAGGTCGTGTTGACCAGGATCGAGCCGACCAGGGTGCTCTTGGCATCCTCGATGGTGATGACTTCGGTCTGGGCGCTTAGCGAGGGAGCCAGGACAGACAGGGCCATGACCGTCAGCAGGGCTGGCAGGAAGGAGGGTAACCGGGAAGCGAACGCCAGCGTGCGCAAAGTCTGACTCCGGTAAGGTCTTACTTTAGGAAATATAGCAACGGGCCTGCCGCAAGTCGAAAGGCGACTGACCGGCGAAAACCGGGCGTTTCGGGATTCAGCTGACGGGGACGATCCAGCCGAAGGGATCCTCGACGTCGCCGTACTGGATTGCCATCAACTCATCGAACAGGCGCTGGGCCACGGGACCGGTCTGGTTGCCGTTGATCTCGTATTCCTTGTCCTGCATGGCGATCAGGCCGACCGGCGACACCACGGCCGCGGTGCCGCAGCCGAATACCTCGGTGATCCTGCCGCTGGCGATATCCGCCAGCAGGTCATTGATGTCGAGGCGGGCTTCCTCCACCTCGTAGCCCAGGGTGGGCGCCAGCTTGAGCAGGGAATCACGGGTGATGCCCGGCAGGATAGAACCGCTCAGGGTCGGCGTCTTGATCAGGCTGCCGTCGTAGACGAAGCAGATGTTCATGGCGCCGACTTCCTCGACGTGCCGGCCCTCCACGGCATCCAGCCACAGCACCTGGGTGTAGCCCTTTTTCGCCGCGGCCTCGCTGCAGTACAGGCTGGCGGCATAGTTACCGCCTGTCTTGGCCTCACCGACGCCGCCTTTCACGGCCCGGCGAAATTCGTGGGACACATAGACCGACACCGGGTTGAAGCCCTCGGGATAGTAGGGACCGGCGGGACCCGTGATGATGAAATGCATGTAACTGGCCGCCGCCCCCAGCCCCAGCTTGGGCGTGGTCGCAATCATGGTGGGGCGGATGTAGAGAGAAGAGCCGTCGTCGCTGGGGACCCAGGCGCTGTCCAGGCTGACCAGCTCCTTCATTGCCTCCACATGGAATTCCGGGTCCACCTCCGGCATCACCATGCGGTGGGCGGAGCGGTTGAAACGGGCCGCGTTGGCGTCGGGGCGGAAAAGGTTGATGCCGCCATCCTTGCGGCGGTAGGCCTTCAGGCCCTCGAAGATTTCCTGGCTGTAGTGCAGCACGGCCGCGGCCGGGTGCAGGGACAGGTTTCCGAAGGGGCAGATTTCTGCCTGGTGCCAGCCCTGCCCCTCGTCGTAGACCTGGGAAAACATGTGGTCGGCAAAGCCGGTCCCGAAAGAATACTGTTCAGGGCAGGAGCCGCGTTCCGACTCGGGGAGTGCCTTAACTTCAATGCTCATGTTCGCCAACGATGGTCCGGTTTACGGGAAAGCCGTCTATTGTAGCCGGGGCGTTCAGCCCTTGGCCATCCGAACCCTTGATATGGCTCAGAGAATGACGGTGCGGTGGCCGCTCAGCTGGACCCGTTCCTCGCAGTGCAGGCGCACCGCGTGAGACAGGGCGGTGGCCTCGATGTCGTGGCCCAGGTGCACCATCTGCTCTACAGTGACCTCGTGGTCGATGCGGCGCACCTCCTGGACGATGATCGGGCCCTCGTCGAGGTCGGAGGTGACATAGTGGGCAGTGGCCCCGATAACCTTTACGCCGCGATCGTAGGCCTGGTGGTAGGGCTTTGCACCCTTGAAACCCGGCAGGAAGGAGTGGTGGATATTGATCGCCCTGCCCTCCAGCTGGTCACACATCCCGTTGGACAGGATCTGCATATAGCGCGCCAGCACCAGCAGGTCGACATCCAGTTCCTCCATGACGCCGATAATCTGTGCTTCCTGCTGGGGCTTGGTCTCCGGGGTAATCGGGAAATGGTAATAGGGCAGCCCGTACCACTCCGCCATCGACTGGCAGTCCGGGTGATTGCTGACCACACCGACCACCTCGGCCGGCAGCGCCCCGGAGCGCCACTTGTTGAGCAGTACGCTCAGGCAGTGGTCGTACTTTGATACCGCCACCAGCACCCGCGGCAGCTCGGTTTCACAGCGCAGGTGGTAGTCGGCCTGGAATTCCTCGGCAAAGGCGTCGAAACTCCCGCGAAACTCTTCGATGGGGACAGTCATCTGCCGGTCGTCGAACACACAGCGCAGGTGGAAGGTCTCACTGACCGGGTCCGAGTAATTGGAAATCTCGGTGATGAATGCACAGGCATCCAGCAGCACCCCGGTGGAACGGGCCACCACCCCGATGCGATCGGGGCACTGGAACGAGAGAACATAGCGATTCGAGCCGTCAGACTGGGCGGCAGAGCTCATGGGGACGCTTCCAATTTGGCCAATCCCCGATCATTCGCGATCAGGCTGCCGCAAGTCAACCGAGCCTGTAGGCACGGGCAGAATTACCGGTTGACCACCGTGGGGCGGATCATTAATATACGCGGCCTCCAACGAGTTCATTCCGCCTTAGCTCAGTTGGTAGAGCAACTGACTGTTAATCAGTGGGTCGCTGGTTCGAGCCCAGCAGGCGGAGCCAAATACGAAAAAAGCCCCTCTTTGAGGGGCTTTTTTCGTATTTGGCCCCGGGGTCAGAGCGGATCACCCCCATACTCCTCATACAACTCCGCCAAAAACGACGCCAGGTGGTGATACTCAGTGGCACAGTGCCATGCGAGCCCCCTTGAGGCGTGTTCCGGCAAGACCAGCCCCTTTACCACGCGGTTGTCAGCAAGCGCCGCCGCGATGGGCCAACCCCCCGCCATGGCCTCAAAGTCGCGGCCCATCCAGAAGCGGCTGCGCATCTCCACGCCGTCATCCGTCGCGCGGACGTAGTGGATCATGTCCGTGTGCTTGAGCAGGCCGTCGGGCAGACCGACGCGGACGCACACGGCCGTGTCGCCCTCGCGGACCTCGGCAAAACCGAAATCCTCGGGGCGAATAAAATCCAGGCGCAGGCGCGCGACACCCATGCCCACGTCCTCGACTGGAAAGCGGCTGAGGCCCCAGTAGTCCTTGTCGCCGGGACGGCGCTCGAAATCCGGCGTCGGCGCCTCGGACATGGACACGTGGGCACCGGGGTTCCAGATCTTGTAGCGAATGATTTCCTCGCGCTGCGCCCACATAAACCACCAGTCGATCATCTCGGCGGTACAGCCGGGGAAACGCGTGCGTACGGCGACATACTGGGAGCCATCGGGGAGTACGGCCCAGCCGGTCGCCGCACCGGGTGGCTCTGCGTCGGCGAGCCGCGTGCGCGATTCCCAGGGCAGCAACTCGCCGGGATCGATAGGGCCTGACTCTAGCGCTGCGCGGACTTCGTCCGGGATCGGAGTGAAGCGATACCAGTACTTCGCGAGTGGATGCCGACGCTCGGTCTCCGTCAGGTAAGCGTGCCACTGCTCCTCTGGCTCTGGTTGCAGGTACCCGCGTTCGGACGAGGCAAGGCCCGGCAGGGATGTCAGCGTCGTCGCGCCGAGCGCGAAGGATCCGAGCAGCTGTCGTCGCGTCATCTGCGCGATAGGTCCTGAGTCCGAGGGCTGGCGAGTCATGCTGTGTCTCCTGGATGCAGGGACACTTAAGCACATACCCCGAGTAGCTGCCAGAAGATCGGCCTGGCCGTCAGTCGCCCATCGAAGACGAACGCAAGACTCTAGTCGTCGTCATCCTCATCGTCACGATCATCGTCGCCGTCCTTGATCGGCTCGGCGTCCCCTACCAAAACCTGAATCCTGCTTTCCGCAAGGATTCGTCCTCTGGTGGGATGCTTCACGCGCAGATAGATGACGTAGTTGCCATCAACCGCGGGATCAAAATCCTCCAGGCTCGTTCCGAGCGTGTTGAAGAACTCATAGTTCCAGGAGTTCTGCGCGACGTTATGGACAGCCAGGTTGTTCTCATACTCTGCCGCTGTCGTGGCCGAGTTGCCTGGCGCAGTGGTGAAGTTGTCGCCCGTGGCATGATCGAACAACGGAGCCACGAGACTCGGCGAGATATTGTCGAAGATCGTGAAGTCGGTTTTCTCGCTGGGATCGGCATCCAGGCCCAGCTCATAGATAAAGTCCCCCAGTACGCGACCCGTGGAGCCGGTGTAGTCCGTGTTGATCGACCACTCGACACTCCAGATGGGCGTGGTCAGGCAGGTGGGCGAGAAACTGTAACCTGGGCAGGCATCACCGGCCGGGAAACTGTAGGTGCCGTCTCCATTGCTGTTGAACAGGTTGGCCGGGGGGAAGCGTTGCTTTATGCGAAGACCGACTTCAATGCCCTTGCGACGATCGGTGGTAAAAGCCCCATTGTCATTGCCTGATCCAAAGATAACGCCGGGCGTCACCAGCTGATCGAACGCCAGCTTTGAACCACCCGCTCGAAGGTCTCCAACGAAACCTGTTGAACCCATAAGTAAGACCGCCAACGCGACTTGAAGCTTATGCATAATGAATAAAGCTAGTAGAGCGTTTGGCCGTGTCGAGCAGGAAATGAAGCCTGGGCACACAATCGCAAATTTGTTGCTCCAACGACCGCAAGACAGTCGCACAGCCCGCAATAACGGCCTGCTGGTGCGGCCGAACACACCGGACAAGCATCCAAGGGTGACACTACTCGGTGGCCATAAAAAGCCCGGCCAGGGGCCGGGCTTTTCGTGTGCATTTCAGTAACGCTTTGATGGAGTCTTCAATCCCCCTATCGAGGGATGCGTCTTATTCTGTCACTCGTTTCAACCTGACACTGCAAATGGTAAGCAGCCACCCGATCAGGCCTACGAGCTGCGTCCGCCTAACGGCGGTTGCTGAGATCCTCCTGAATGCGCACTGGTTGACGCTGCCTGGACCGCATGATTTCGATGACGCAGAAAAACATGATCGGACCGAGAATGGCCAGATGCAAAATGGGAAGAGTGGCACCGTGCATGGCTGCCTCCTGCCTAAGACGTTTTGGGTGTTTACATCGGCAGGTGAACGCCTACCAACAACTGTCTTACGACAACCGGAATTACAGTAGATGATGAGTAATTAGTTTTTGACCAGCTTCAATGGAGAGGATCGCCCTGTCCAGCTCATCCCGCTAGAGATCAACACCGGTCAGGCCAGGTTTTGGTTGATACTGTGGCTCGCGATTTGCCGCAGGGCAGTGCTTCACCGGCTGGCTGAGTGAAACTTCCCGGCAATCAGCTACTCTAAAGAGTATGAAAACAACGTTTCTACCAGAGGGGTGACATCATTGAGAGCAATCTTACACTTGGCAGCGGGTATTGCGGTTTGCATGACAACTGCAACGGCTTTCGCCATGGACGTTGACGAGCATGTGAACAGCGCCAGGGCAGACCTGGCTAAACGCCTGGACATTCCTGAAGACGGGGTACAGGTGGAGTCCGCGCGCCAGGTTCAATGGCGCTCCGGGGCCATGGGTTGTCCCAAGAAAGGTATGCAGTACACCCAGGTGGTCACGCCAGGGTTTCTCATAATCCTTGAGGCCGGCGGAGATAGTTTCAGGTACCACGCCGGCATGAAGAAAAGTCCATTCCTTTGCCCCAGGGAACGATCCCAGAGACCCGTCACCGGCCAGGGGATGGATGTCATGTAAAGGCACCGGTATAGGCCGGCTGGTCGGCTAAAAGAAAACGCCCGCTTATGCGGGCGTTTTTATTTGGGAAAAGGCACCCGACGCGAACGCCGGGTGTATTGGGATTTACTGGGTATCTACCTCAACGAGAGTGCGTCCTGCTTCCCCCGTACCGTCATCGTACCGAAGCACACCCAGATACCGGGTACCCGGGAAGAGACCTTCGTAGTCAACAACGATCGTGTCAGACACACCCAGGGTTGCCGAAGAGGGTGCCGTCACGGTGGAATTACCCGCATCGAACGAGAATACCGGTTGCACGAACAGCGTGTAATCGATATCCGTCCCATTGGCGGCCGCGAAGTAATCGACCACCAGCACATAGCCACCGCCAGGCGCATTCGGGATGTCAATCACCTCTGCCGACGTCGGGCCACCGCTGGATGCAAACAGCGAGATATCAAAGGTCGCGCAATCGGTGGCGAGGAACAGCCGCAGGTCGAGATCGTCACTTCCCGGCACGGTCGTATCCTCATCAAAGGTCGCCATACGGAAGTGCGTCATGGGAGGGAGGTCGAAACAGTAGAACTCCAGACCTTCTGCTGAAGACACGTTGCTGGCAATGGGCAAGCCCTCGATCAGGCCGTCGAGATCTGCCGCAAACGGTCCGTCATAACCGAAGCCGATGGGCACAGAGACTGAACCGTTGCCGTCGCCGTCGACGGTTCCGTCCACCTCACCAGGGGCCGACAGGTTGACAGGTCGGACTGCGATCGGGCTGCGTACTGAATAGCCCTGACCGTTGTCGTCATCGTCATCATCGTCGTCGTCATCGTCGTCATCATCGTCGTCCCTGCGATTGCCTTCCTCGCGCCAGGTCAGCGACCCGAAGGTCCACTCGCGAATAGTTGCATCACTGGTCGCGGCGAACGTGACGTCGTAGGTGGCTGACTCACCCTCAGCCAGGGAGAGGGTTTCCGGCGAAACCGATACATCGATGCCGGGAGGCGCATCTACCGAGACGGTGAAGGTCGTCGCCTTGGGCTTCTTCCTGTCGTCGTCATCGTCATCGTCGTCATCGTCGTCGTCATCATCGTCCCTGCGATTATCGAGGGTGACGCGCGTTACCGTCCTGGAAACTGTCTCAGATCCGGCCAGCTCCGCAATACCAATCGAAGGCAGGTTAAGCTCACTGGCGTCACGCGCGAAGCCAAGGGACTCCAGGAAGTCGCAATCTGCAGGTGGAATGAACGGCGTGTTGTTGTCGCAGGTGAAGGTCAGGTAGTCCAGCGTACCCACGTCATAGGTCAGCCCGGGATCGAAGGCCGCGTTGGGTACGACTGCGCCGGCACCAATGTCGAAGGGATCGGCTGCTACGTCACCAAAGGTCTTCTTCAGGTTTTGCCGGGCGGTGGTCATCAACGCGGAGCGCGCCTGGGCCGGCGTCCAATCCGGATGCGCCTGCTTGAGCAGGGCAAACATACCGGCCACATGCGGGCTGGACATGGAGGTGCCACTCAGCAAACCGAACAGTTCGCCTTCCTTGGCAGCGCTATAACCCGCCAGGATGTTGACACCGGGGGCGCCGAGGTCCGGCTTGATGATATCCGGTGCGCCCCCGTTGGGGCCCCGGGAGGAGAAGCCTGCAACCCGATTATCCGCTGATACCTGCGCATCCGGATCCAGCGTCCCGCTGGCACCCAAGGCGCTGGCCAGGGGATCACCGTCGGTGAAGCTGATCATCACCCCGGGAATAGAAGTGCTCGGTGCGAACATGACAATAGGATCGACACGGTCCGGCGAGGTGCCATCGTTATAGACGATGATTGCGTCCGCTCCAGCCGCCTGGGCATTGTTGTACTTGGTGGTGAATGCACAACCACCCCGGATCGTCAGCGCGATACCGGAAATCGGGGCAGCGAGCGCGGTACAACCATCCGCGGGGCTGGTGAGCGTTACATCACCCGTGATGATGCCCGTATCGGCCAGCAGCACATCGCCATTGCCTTCCAGGGCGACTTTGTCCCCGGCTACACCGGCCGGTGCATTGATGGAGGCAACCAGGTTGAAAACTCCGTCATCCTGGTTGGCACCCACGGCAGTAATCCAGGGCACGCCGGCGGGGGTGCCGATGGTTTCAGACCCGGGACCGGCGTTGCCATTGGATGTGGCGACAAAAACACCGGCGTCCTGTGCGACCAGGAAACCAAAATCGTCCGGGCCAGTGAACGAGGTGCTTGAACCACCGATCGAGTAGTTGATGACATCGACACCGTCGGCCACGGCCTGGTCGATCGCTGCTGCGATATCGATCAGGCCACAGGAACCGGCCGTTTCATCGTTCTGGTCCCAGCAGACCTTGTAGACAGAGAGGCGCGCGCGCGGTGCGATGCCGCTGATTCTCTGCTTTTTGTTACCGTCCACCTTGACGCGGGCGTTACCGACAGCCGTGGTGGCAACGTGTGTGCCGTGGTTGTTGTAATCCCGCGCCGAGTTGAACTCGAAAGGAAACAGATTGTCGCCGTTACCGCCGCAGGGATTGGTGGGATCCGGCGCGGAGGAGAAGCTCTGGTTGTAGCAGCGCGCCGCCACCAGCTTGTTGCTGCAGCTGGCCGGCGTATCCAGCGGGTTGGTTGAGGTGTTGCCGAAATCACAGCCGCTGGGCGTGAACTGCTCCGGGATCGGGCCGTACTTGATTTTCTTGCCCTTGTTGCCGTTCTTGGGTGTCTTTACATCCGCCACACTGGGGTGCTCAGGCCAGATACCCGTATCGAGGACACCAACAACAATGTCTTCGCCCGTGTACCCGGTAGCCCAGGCCCCACCCTTGTCAGTCAGGCCAAGGTAGGCCGGCGTTGTGTCGGTGTACAGTTTGCGCAACTCGTTGCGCCAGATGTTCTTCACGTTGGGGCTGGAACGCAAGGTCTCCGCCTGCTGCTCGGACATGCGTGCCGCAAAGCCATTGAAGCTATAGCTGTAGTTGTAGACCGTGTCACCACCGTGGCTGTGCGCCACCTGGTTCTGCATGTCTTTCAGATACGCGACGTACTTCTGGACGTTGGGATCATCCTTGTCCAGCTTTTCACCCTCATTGGGTTTCGTTGCAATGAGACCGCTGATACCGCCCTCGTAGCTGGCAGCGGGTTCTCCCCTCAGCTGGACGATATAGACGTTCGGAGTAAACGGCTTGTCTGCCGCTGTAGGTGCGGGTATCGACGCGTTGTCGGGTATCGACTGCGGCGTCAAATCCACCGCCTGGGATAGTCCCACTGCTCCAAATGTGAGCAGCAGGCTACAGGCGTAGCTTGCACATTTTGGTATGAATTTCATGGTGCTCCCCTTGTTACAACTTATTGAGCTAATTGAGCTAATTGAGCTTTTTAAGCGTTGTTGATGCGTAGCCTTGTGGGCGCAGCAGTCCCGGAACGCATCGTTTGAGTTTCGAGCGATAGTTATAGGTTTTTGCTCGACGAGCATTGAGTATAGACACTATTTGGGAAAGGCAAGCTTTCTTTCGGCGCCAGTATCTTGCATCTGTTGACACTTGCGAACAGCCTCCCCTACTTTAAGCCACCGCAACCACAACAAGACATGAACATGGGCTCCAGCACGCACACCTACCGCCAGGACGATCGCAACCAGGACATCCTCATCAACATCAACGGGGAGCTGTTTCCCAGGGACAAGGCCGTTGTCTCCGTGTTCGATTCGGGCTTTATCCTCGGCGACGGCATCTGGGAGGGACTGCGGGTGCACCACGGGAAGATTCCTTTCCTCGACCGGCATATGAAGCGCCTCCGGGAGGGCGCCAAGGCGCTGGACCTGCACATGGTCGTCAGCCAGGAAGCGCTTGAGCAGCGGCTCTACGACACGCTCGCCGCCAACAACATGGAAGAGGACGTGCATATCCGCCTGATGGTCAGCCGCGGCATCAAGTCTACCCCCTACCAGGACCCGGCGGTCACCATCGGCGACCCCACCATCGTCATTATCCCTGAGTACAAGACCCCCGACCCGTCACTCAACGACCGGGGGGTCAGGCTGTACTCTGTGTCGGTGCGCCGCGGCTACGCGGATGTACAGGACCCGCGCATCAACAGCCATTCCAAGCTGAACTGTATCTTCGCCTGCATCCAGGCCAGCAAGGCGGGCTATGACGAGGCCCTGATGCTGGACCCCCACGGCCACGTCGCCACGTGCAACTCGACTCACTTCTTCATTGTCCGCGAGGGCGAGGTGTGGACCTCGACGGGTGACTACTGCCTCGACGGCATCACCCGCCGCAACGTGATCAACCTGTGCAAGGCCAACGAGATCCCGGTGTACGAGAAGAACTTCTCGCTGATGCAGGCCTACGGTGCCGAGGAGGCCTTTGTCACCGGCACGTTTGCCGGCCTGACCCCGGTGGTCGAGATCGATGGCCGCCAGGTCGGCGAAGGAAAACGCGGCGCCATGGTCGACCGCCTGCAGGCCCTATACCTGGCGCTGATTGAATCGGAGTGCGGCTGATCCCGGCATGACCATCCGCATCGCCATGTGGTCGGGGCCGCGCAATATCTCCACGGCCATGATGCGCAGCTGGGAGAACCGGCCCGACTGCGCCGTGGTCGACGAGCCCTTCTACGCCTGCTACCTGCAGGAGACCGGCCTTGAGCACCCCTGCCGGGACGAGATTCTCGTGACACAGAGCACCTGTCGCGAACAGGTGGTCAAAGAACTCACAGGGAATGAACCCGGCACCGCCCTCTTCTACCAGAAGCACATGACGCACCACATGCCCCGCGGTATGAGCATGGACTGGTGTGCCGGGCTGTGGCACTGCTTCCTGATTCGCGACCCCGCGGAAGTCATCGCCTCCTACCTGGGAAAAATGCCCAGCGTGACAGAAGACGCCATCGGCATCGTGCGACAGGCGGAACTGTTCGATGAAATTGCCGCGGTGCAGGGCGAGCTTCCACTGGTAGTGGATTCCGCGGACGTGCTGCGCAACCCACGCTCGGTGCTGCGCCAGTTGTGCGAAAAATGGGCTGTGCCCTGGCTGGAATCAGCAATGCTGAACTGGCCGGCCGGACGCCGGGCCAGCGATGGCGTATGGGCGCCGCACTGGTACCAGAACGTGGAAGCCTCCACCGGTTTCGCGCCCTACCAACGTCGTGAGGTCCACCTGGCGGCGGAACATCTCGATCTGGCGCAACAGATGGCGCCCTACTACGAGCGCCTGGCGGAACACCGAATTCAGTCGTAAAAATACGACCCTCCTGTCACAGCGCCACATTCTTGCAGCATCTTCGGGTTTTTATCGGGAAAACGCGAACTACCTCACGAGAAGTCACTCAAAGGTTTCGGCTTTGCAGACGGTAATAGTTGCAAGCATTTGACCGCAGCGCGTCGGCCATATATAAAGCCATCCTTCATATAGTTTGAGAGCATCATGGATCTGTCCGAAACCAAAGAGCGCATCCGGCGCATCATGAAGCGTGAGGACATAACCATCGAGGCAGCAGCGGAAGCCGCCGGGGTATCTCAGTCGACCGTCAGGCGCTGGAGCAACCCTTCCGACGATACGGACATCGGACTTCACGCGTTCAGTAAATTTGCATTGGCGTTCGACATCAGCATGGACGCATTGATGTTTCCCACCCCTCGCACCGACGACCCCGCCGAGCGCGATATCGACCGCGAGTGGCGCGCCCAGATGGACTGGTGGAACGTGCATTTCACGCCCAAGCAGAAGTTGGCGGTGATGGAATGTATCAAAGCCATCTGGCAGGTGAGCAGCCAGATTTCTACGGGGCAGCTGTGGATTACCGATCCCGAGAAGGTCGGCAACGGGCGCTAGAGCCCGCGGAGAATACGTACCAGCTTGCGGTGGTTTTCTGCGTCGGCCAATGAACGGGGCTTCTCGCCCTGGATCAACTTCAGCAGGAGCGCCTTGTGTGACTCGCAGTTCCTGCAGCCACAGTGTTCCATCTCACTGGCCAGCTCCTCGGGGTGAGTCAGCAGGTGATTGACCAGGTTCAGCGTTTCATTCATGGCGACAGTTTGTAACTCCCCGTCCGGATGGTGTCCATGGTCGAACGGCACTAGCCGTCCAGATTTTCCACATTTGAACAATTCTCAATCGCAGCTGCGCAGATATGCGCCGGCTCCTCGACCGCTTGTTCAACCTGTTGCACGGCCGCAGACTGCGCCTCGAGTCGCGCCCAGGCGTACTCACCGATGCCCTTGCAGCCGGCTGCCAGGACGAAAAACAGGAAGACTACGACGTGGACCTGTTCTGGCTTTATGCGGTATTTCATGGCTGACCCTCCCTAATCCCTTATCGTCACTATGCGCCAGCCATTGAGGGGAATCCGTGGCCGCGGCGGCCACCGGCATGGCCGAAGGCGCCAACTAGCGCCATCGCCGGGGCTTGAGGCCTTTGGGCAGGTAGAGGGGATGAGCCGGCTGCCCGGAGCGGTTCATCTTCAGGTAGTGCAACTCCGGCACCAGCGAGCGCACCGCGTCGGCCCGGTCCATCCAGGCGCCGTCGTTGCCCCAGGCCGCAATCACCTTGTCGGTCTTGCCCGCCAGCTCCAGAATCACCCGATCGTTGTCGGGGCCGACCGGTGTCGGAGCCGCTTTCATGTCGCGGGGGTCGGTGGCGCGAAAGGCAAACAGGTTGGCCGTGTACACGCCGCCATAGCCCCAGTCCCGGGCGAAGCCGATACAGCGCACCAGCGTCGGGTCGTCGAGAGTGGCGTCGGCCGTTGAGGGATTCAGGCCAATAAACATGACCGGCGGCCTGCCGCGATCCCAGATTCGCCACAGGGCGTAGCGGTACTGCTTGCGGCGGCCGCGAATGTCGGCGCCGGATTCCAGGTAGTTCATATCGAGCGAGGTAAATCGAAGGCGCGCCAGTATACTGAATCCCGCTTTCTGATCGGAACCGAGCCATGAAAAATTCGACACCACTGCGCAATACCGCCCTCTTTGCCGCCGGCATGCTGGCCGGCGCGCTGCTGGTGCAGACAATCGCCCCTGCCCAGGCAGACACCGTGAAATGGGAGAACATTGCCGAGGATCCCGGCTTCCGTACCGCGGTAATTGAAGTGATCAACTCCTGCATCGTCGAGAACAGCATCATTTACTGCAACTAGTCGCTGCATTTCGTCGGCGTGAGAAATCACTTCGTCGAGCGCTCTATCGGCGGCCTGCAATTTATCGACGCGGCGCCGCAGCTCATCGCAGATCGCTAAACAAGCTCACCCGGACTGGGTCAGACTGATCACAGGCTAAACGCCTGTTTGTGTTTGGGTCATCTAGTTGGAGTCTTGTCATGGAAATACGCACCACCCGTAATACCCTGGTTGCCGCTGCTGTTTTTGCAGTTCTCAGCGGTGTGTCCACTCTCAGCCACGCCAACCTGCCGAGCGATTCCCACGAATCGGTACGCGTGAGCTACTCGGACCTGGATCTTCAGAAAACCGAAGGCCAGGAAACCCTCTACGAGCGACTGCGCCGCGCAGCGGACGACGTTTGTGAGGAAGAGTACAGCCGCCTGGAAGAGCGTGAGTGCCGCGCGAACGCACTGGACCGCGCGGTAGAAGAAGTCGGTAACAAGGCGGTTACCGCACTGCATCGGAGCTGACGCACTCCGGTCCACATCGGCGGGCGCTGATCCCCTGGGCGCCCGCCATTTTTATTGCCCCGCCGCGGGCTCCTCTGATTGGATCAGCGGCATCAGCTGGTTGATCTCGAAATCCAGCAGGGTTGACATCTGGCCGTCTACCTGCAGGAAGCGCGCCGCCAGCACCGGGCCCAGCGCTTCAGACATCCGCTTGAAGTACCGCTCTCGACGCTCCAGCCGGGTGCGTTGAATACCGAATGACTGCTCGGCAATGGAATTGGCGGTGGCTTCGTCCATCTGGTCCCAGCTCGTGGCGAATTCCTTGAGCATGGCGATACGCCGGTCCAGCAGCTGTTCCTGCTCGTCCGCGTACGCCCGGTAGATCGGCCAGAACACTTCCTGCTGTTCCGGGGTCAGGTCCATCGAGCCCGCCACCATGCCCATGCGGCCGGCGCGAATATCCTGGCGTGCCAGCTCGATCAGCTCCTGTTGGGCAGCCGCCAGCGGTGCAAGGCACAGCATCAGTACGGCGAATAGCGTCTTGTACATGGGGTGCTCCTATCGGTAGAAGGCGGCGAACTGGTCCATGAAATCGCCCAGCATCTCCGCCGGCAAGTCGTTGACCCCGGCCGCAGCCTTGCGTCCGCCGCCCGTGGGGAAACGCATGCACAACTCGTCGGCGCCGGTCTTGTTGTCGAGCGGCGCGCGAACGCTCACCAGGAAGTTGCCGTTGGCCTTGGCCGTCAGTACCGCGTGGGCACGGCCGGGATTGTCGTTGGCCAGGTCGTTGCTGTAGACACCGCTGACCCTTCGGGCCCAGGCTTCATTCGGGAACATGAACACTGCGCTGCTGTCCTCGGCCTGTTCCGGGGTTACGCTGGCCGCCGCCGCCATGTCGTCACGGAAGCCCGTCTCCAGGCGCTCGAAGTCGTCACGGCTATCCTCCATGAAGCCGAACGGGCTGGCGTGGGCGCTCACCAGGCGATACAGGTCCGCGGGCGCGAAGTGCAGATCGTCGAGACTGGACCCGTAGCCGTTGTAGTTGATGTAGGTCCCCAGGTTCTTGAGCCGCTCAAGCTGGTCTGCAGGCAACCCCAGGGGACGGGCCAGGCGCTCGGCGCTGTCGAACAGGTTGTCGCCAAAGGTACCGACCACCGCCCACTCGACAAAGGCGCCCTGCAGGTGGCCGTTGACCAGCAGGCTGGTGCAGACATCGGGCTCCGTGTTGATCAGCGCCGTGAGGTGCTCGGACTCGGGAATCTCACCGGCGAAGTGGTGGTCGCAATAGAACACGCTGGCGCCAGCTTCCAGCACACCCACCAGCGCGTCCCGGTTCTTGTCCAGGGAGACGTCCAGCACGGTAACCACGTCGCCGGGGGCGGCGTCCACCTGTTTCAACAGGCTGATGTCGCGTTTGACGCCGGTGACCAGGGTGCTCTCTACCGGCTGGGCGTTGCGTAACTGGGTCAGCGCGCAGATGCCGTCCGCGTCGCCATTGAATACGTCGTAATGGGCCATGTCTGTTTCCTGGCTGATGGTGCTCCGAACGGAGCGAGTTTACTTGTCTGCGGAGCGTTCCGGAAACAGTTCCTTCACGTTGGAGGGGGCCGTCGAGGATTGCTGCTTCTTCCACAGGTGGTCGTGCATACCCTCGTGCTCTTCGAAACCGCTGACCGCTTCTACCAGTACGTCCCGGATCCCGTCGCAGTCCATATGGTCACAGTGATTTTCGAGCTGGTCGAGCCAGGCTTTCAAGGCCTCCAGCGGCGGGTACTCTTCTTCCGCCCGCATGATCATGGGATGGCCGGTGCCGCTGACATTGTCGCCCAGCAGCAATTCCTCGAAGAGCTTCTCGCCCGGGCGCAGGCCGGTGAAGGTAATCTCGATCTCGCCGTGGGGGTTTTCTTCGTCGGTGACGCTGTAGCCGCTTAAGCGCACCATGCGCTGGGCCAGGTCGAAGATTTTCACCGGTTCGCCCATGTCCAGCACGAACACGTCGCCGCCGGTACCCATGGCGCTGGCCTGCAGCACCAGCTGGGCCGCCTCGGGAATGGTCATGAAATAGCGGGTGACCTCGGGGTGCGTCACGGTCAGCGGACCGCCCGCGTGAATCTGTTCCCGGAACAGGGGTACCACCGAGCCGGAGGACCCCAGCACGTTGCCGAAGCGCACCATGCAGAAGCGCGTGTCCGGTTGGGTCTCCGCCAGCGTCTGGCAGGTCATTTCGGCGAAGCGCTTGGAGGCACCCATGATATTGGTGGGACGCACGGCCTTATCGGTGGAGACCAGCACAAAGGTCTCGACACCCGCCTCCACCGCGGCGTCGGCGGCATACCAGGTGCCGAACACGTTGTTGGCCACGCCTTCGGCCACGTTGTACTCCACCAGCGGCACGTGCTTGTAGGCGGCGGCGTGGTAAACCGTCTCCACCGCAAAGGTGCGGAAGATGCGCAGCAGGCGGCGCCGGTCCTGCACGGTTCCCAGCAGCGCCACGATCTCACACTCGACCTCGGCGGCATCCAGCATCGAGCGCAGCTCGCGCTCGATGGTGTACAGGGCGTACTCGGAGCTGTCCAGCAGGACCAATTCGCGCGGCTGCCCCAGCAGGATCTGGCGGCACAGCTCTGCGCCGATGGAGCCGCCGGCGCCCGTGACCATCACGACCTTGCCGGTAATGCAGCGGTCGATCAGTTCCGGGTGAGGCGGCACCGGGTCGCGCCCCAGCAGGTCCTCCAGCTCGATATCCTGGATTTCCGAGACGCTGGCCTTGCCCTGCAGGATTTCGACGAACTTCGGTACCGTGCGCACATACACCGGCAGGTTCACCAGGTCGTTGATGATGCGGCGGCGGCGCTCCGGGCTGACCGAGGGCAGCGCCAGCAGCACCTGGGCAATGTCATGCTCCTGGATCAGCGTCGGCAGCCGGTCGGGGCTCTCCACCTGCACGCCGTTGATGACGCTGCGCTGCATGTTGGTATCGTCGTCGACAAAGTAGACCGCGCGGAACTGGTCACCGTGATTCAACGCAGTGAGCAGCTGGCGGCCGGATTCGCCGGCGCCGTAGATAATGACTTTCTGGCAGCTGGAGTAGAGCTTGTCCTGGTAGTAGGCCCGCACCAGCATGCGGGTGCCGCCCACCAGCACCAGCAGCATGCCCCAGTAAATAAAGGGCAGCGAACGCGGCACGCTGAGCGGCGCCGGTTGCAGGAAGAAAATGCAGGCGCCGAGCACCATGGTCGACAGCGTAACGCCGCGGATGATCGCCCACACCGCCTGGTGACCCATGAAGCGGATGACCGCCCGGTACAGGCCAAGGCGCAGGAAAATGATGGCGCTGGCCACCATGGTGATGCTGGCGATGGCAATCTCGACCGAGCCGATGGGCAGCGGCACCACATCGGTCTGCCAATAGCGCAGGGCGCGCGCGGACCACAGGGCCGCGCCGACAAAGGCAATATCCAGGACCAGCAGCAGCGCCTGCTTGATGTTGCGCGGCAGCTCGATCATCTTCTCCACGGCGATGACCGCGCCACTGATAATGCCGCCAACCGTGCGGTCGGCGAGACGCTTCACTGGAGTCAAATTGGGTTCCCCTGGGGCGCTTCCTGCGCCCGTTAGTCTGCGGCGCACCCCCATGCCGCCGCGTAAGGCCCTAGTTTACCGTCGCCGCCGCGGAATTCACGGTAATTTGCCCGCTTTCAGAAGCACGGGCAGCAGCGGCAAATACCCGGCCGCGAGCCAACCGACACTGTATTCCGGCAGCCGGCAGGCGCTGGCAGCCAGGGGCAGCAGCCACAACAAATTGTAGGCCAGCATGGCCCACACGACCCGGCTGTGACTGCCCCAGTGCCGCGCCAGTCGCTGGTACAGGTGCCGACTGTGGGCCTGGGTGATCTTCTCTCCGTGCAGTGCACGCCACAGCAGCGTGTAGGTCGCATCGGCGATGAACACCGCCATCAGCAGCAGACTGGCAGAGAGGGGCAGGTAGCCGCGGAAATTGGCCTCCAGCGACAGCAGTGCCAGCAGGAATCCCAGCGGAATGCTGCCCGTATCCCCCATGAACATGCGCGCCGGCGCCCAGTTCCAGTGCAGGAAGGCCGCGCAGGCCGCGGCCAGCAGCAGGCAGTACAGTGAAAACGCACCGCCCGTCCCGCCCCAGGCCGCCAGCAGGCCGTAGCCCGCCAGCACAAAAACCGCCTCGGTGGCGGCAATGCCGTCGATCCCGTCCATGAAATTGAACAGGTTCAGAATCCACAGGCAGTACAGTAGCGCCGGCAGCCACAGCCAGGCGGGCGCTGATTCCAGCAGCAACCACAAACCCGCCGCGCAGGCACCCGCATACAGCACCAGGCGCAGCGCCACCGGCAGGTTGAAGCGGTCGTCGCACAGGCCCGCCAGCAACAACAGGGCTGCAAGGCCGGTGAGCGCGGGAAACGGTGACGGCCAGCCGGGTCCGAGCCATGCCAGCGCGAGCATTGCCGCCGCCAGCCCAGCGAAAATGCCGACACCACCGCCCCGCGGCGTCGGCTGGCTGTGCGCGCTGCGGTGATTGGGGACATCCAGCAGCTGCCAGCGCCGCGCCAGCTTGAGGTAGATTCCGTTACCGGCCAGGGACACCAGGAAGGCCACCGCCACGGCGATCGTTATTGCTGTATCAATGGCCATCGTCACGCCGCACCCTCCGCCGCCAGCATGGCCGGCACCAGGTCTTCGAAACAATCCCGGGGCTGCCAGGACAGGGCTTCGCAGAGTTCGCGGTTGGAATATTCGGTGCCCGAAAACAGGCGTTCGAAGGTGCGTCCACTGCGCGGCTGGCCCCGCAGGCTATCGAATGCGAGGCAGGCGAGGCGCCAGCTCCAGGCGGGCAACCGGGAAGGCCCCGGTTCACGCCCCAGCCCGCGGGCAATCGCCCCGTGCAGGCGCGCCAGGGAATAGGACTGGCCATCGGTGGCACAGAGTACCCGGCCGTGTCCCACGTCGACTTCGGTGAGGCGGTACAGCGCCTCGCAGAGATCCGGCAGACCGATCATCGAGCGGGCCTGACCCGGTGGTGGCGTCGGCATGCCGCGCTGAACCAGCGACACCAGGCGCTGCAGGTTGGCGCGGGCGCCGGCGCCATAGACCAGGGCCGGACGCACGATTACGACACTCATGCTGGCGCCTGCATGCGCATCGACCAGGGATTGCTCGGTTCTCGATTTCCAGTAGCCGTACGCATCACCGGCTTCGGCGGCATTGACACTGGAGAGAAAAATGAAGCGGCGCACGCCTGCGGCCGCGGCGCGCTCGGCCAGGGCGAGACTGGCGCGGTAATTGTGTTCCTCGTAATCGGCCTCGCTGGCGGCCCGGTGGGCAATGCCCGCACAGTGGTACAGGGCCTGCACACCCTGGAGCTGCGCCTCGGTGGGCGGTTCCCGCCCACAGGTTTCCACGGCAAGCCCCTGCCGTTCGAGATGGCGTGCCAGCTCGCTGCCGATAAACCCGGTCGCCCCTGTCACCAGGCATTTCATTCCAATTCTGGTCCCCAATAAAGAAGGGGGGGCCGAAGCCCCCCCGCCATGATACGGCTCGACCCCGGTCATTCCAATGTGATGCGCTCGCGGTTCTTCTCGATCACCGCCGGGCCAATGCCCTTGACCTGGAGCAGGTCTTCCACGGTGAAAAACGGGCCGAACTCGTCCCGGTATCGCACGATGGCCTCGGCACGCGACTGCCCCACCCCGGTGAGCTGCTGGGCCAGGGTCGCGGCATCGGCCTCGTTGATGTTGACGGTTTGCGCCTGGGCGGCCATGGCCACTTCGTCTGCCTGGGAAACCGCTGGCAGCAACGCAGCGGTGAACAGAAGGCACAGCGCGAGAAAGATGTGCTGGATCGAATGATGTTTCGACATGGTTGGATCTCCTTATCCTGCTGGGTAGTGCCCGCCAGACCGCGCGGGCGGCCTGCGGGGCGGCATCCTGCCGCGCCCGCCAGATTCAGTGTAGTGGGAGAGGTGGGGCCGACGGCCCTATTTCACACCGGAAACGCTCAAGTCCGAGTGAATCCTGACCAGCGTGGCCACCGGGTCTTCGGCGCGGGTAATGGAGCGGCCTATTACCAGGTAACTGCTGCCGCCCTGCATAGCATCCACCGGGGTGACCACGCGGCGCTGGTCGCCGGCGTCGTCTCCCGCCAGGCGGATGCCGGGGGTCACCAGCGTGAAGTCGTCACCGCACTGCTGGCGCAGGGCTTCACATTCCTGGGCGGAGCAGACCACGCCGTCCAGCCCCGAGGACTGGGCCAGGGCGGCGAGTTTCAGAACCCGCTCCTTCGGGGATTCGCTGTGGCCGAGTTCCGCGAGGTCCTCTTCTGACATGGACGTCAGTACGGTCACGCCGATCAGCAGCGGCGGTGTCGAGAAATCCTCGAGCGCCTCCCGGGCCGCCTGCATCATGCGGCTGCCGCCGCCGACGTGCAGGTCGACCATCCACACGCCCAGCTCCGCGCTGGCGCGCACGGCCGCGGCCACGGTATTGGGGATGTCGTGGTACTTGAGATCGAGGAAGACCTGCAGGCCCAGCTGGTGTAGTTGCTCCACCAGCTGTGGACCGCCGAGGGTAAAGAGTTCCTTACCCACCTTGACCCGGCACAAGGACGGGTCGAGCTGGTTGGCGAATTCCATGGCCTCTGAAACGCTGGCGAAATCCAGGGCGACGATGATCGGCGAGCCGGCGTCTTCGGCCATTACTCCTCCGCTGTGGGGGCTTCGGCGGGCGCCGCCGGCGCCGCGGGTTTGGACAACTTGCGACGGGCCACTGCCAGCGAAGCCCTGAGGCGCCAGATAATGGCCAGGGAGACCAACAGCCCCGCCACGCCGCCGGCGGCGAAGGCCAGCAGCACCCACAGGCCTACGGAGCGCTCCGGCAGCACCACCACCAGCAGGTCCAGCGGCACCTGCGCTTCATTCTGGACCGCAAACAGGGCGCCCAGCGCCAGCATGGCGAGGGCGATGAGAAAGTAGAGGAGTTTTCTGAATATCTGCATCAGCGGCGGCTTCCGTCAGCCGCCGTCACAGTCCGGCCTGCAGGCCCATATTGACCCGCTCTCGCAGCTCCTTGCCCGGCTTGAAGTGGGGCACGTACTTACCGGTCAGCTGGACCGCATCACCCGTCTTGGGATTGCGGCCCTTACGCGGCTCCCGGTAGTGCAGCGAAAAGCTGCCGAAGCCGCGAATTTCAATGCGCTCGCCCGCAGACAGGGTCTGGGACATGTGCTCGATAATGGTTTTGACAGCCAGCTCGACATCCTTGGCGGACAGCTGGGTCTGCCGGGATGCAATCAGCTCAATGAGCTCCGATTTGGTCATGCTGCCTCCTTGCTTCTTATTACCGCCGGGCAACAGCGTATAACTTATTGAAAGGGTTGAACATTTTGCCTGCAAAGAACACGCGGTGCAAGCCGTTCCTGGGGAGACTGTGACACACTTTGCGCTTAACTTGCGCTTGGCATAGCATCCGGGACTGTTGCCAGGACAGGAAGTGACCGTCGTGAGAACCGCCCTGCTGCTACCTACCGCCATTCTCATCACGCTGCTCAGCGTCGCCACCAACGCCTGGTTGGGCCGGTCACCCGAGATGGTGCCTGCGTCCGCCGCGGAAAACATGTACTCGGGGGCCAGGGCCATGGCCCTGCTGGAGCGTGTACTGGTGGAAAACGTGCCGCACCCGGTGGGGACGGCGCAGAACCGCCGCGTCAAGACACGCATCCAGGCCTGGCTGGACCAGCAGGGCATCGCCCACGAGGAGCAGCGGGCCTGGGGCTGCCGCGACAAGTGGCGCAATTGCGCCTACGTCGAAAACATCATCGCGACGCTGCCCGGCGAGCGCGAGGGGCCGTATGTCGCATTGATGGCGCACTACGATTCGGTGCCCGCCGCGCCGGGCGCCGGCGATGATATGGCCGGCGTGGTGGCGATCCTGGAAACCGCGCGAGTGCTGAAGGCGGAAGGTGCTACCCGCAACTCGATTATGCTGATCATCACGGATGCTGAGGAAACCGGTCTGCACGGGGCAGAGGCCTTCTTCCGCCATCATCCACTCGCCGCCGAGGTCGGGTTTGTGCTGAATGTCGAGGGCAGCGGCACCCGGGGACGCAGCATGGTGCTGAGAACGGCCACCCCGAATGCCTGGTTCATGGAACACTACCGGCGCAGTGCCCGGCACCCCTCCGGCTCCAGCGTGGCCAATGAGGTCTTCAAGCGCATGCCCAACGACACGGACTTCTCCGTGTCTGCCGCGGCGTCGATTCCCGGGTTTGATTTCGCCTTCGCGGGGGAGCGCAACCACTACCACACACCCAACGACAACGCCGTGATGCTGGACCCGCGGACGGTGCAGGATCACGGCCAGAACCTGATGCCCATGACCCGGCATCTCGCGGAGGCCGACCTGGACGGACACGGGGATACCGGTGTGGTCTACCTGGGCGCCTTTGGCGGCTGGATTCAATGGCCCACCGGCCTGTCCCCGGTGCTGCTGGTCCTGAGCGCCGGCCTGCTGCTGGTAAGCAGCCTGCGTTCGCAGGCCTCCAGGCGACAGCTCCTGTTCTCTGCCACCGTCCTGCCGTTTACGGTGCTCGTTGCCAGCATCGGCCTGGCCTGGCTCTGCATGCAACTGGTGGACGCCGTCAACGGCACGACTGTGGGCTGGCCCGCCCATCTCTGGCCGTTCCGGCTGATGATTTATGGGGCCATGTTCCTGGCCGCCCTGCTGCTGGCCCGCGCAATCGAATCACGACTCGACCTGGCCGTGGTGCTGTCGGGCGCCTGGTGGTTCTGGTGGCTGCTGGCGGTGGCACTGGTGGCACTGATGCCCGATGCCGCCGTGGCGCTGCTGGTGCCGCTGGTACCCGCCGCGCTGCTGTTGTGTGCGTCCACCTGGCTGCCGGAATCAAGCCCTGGGCGAGACCTGTGCCAGGTCGCTACCCTGCTGGTGACCGCGACCATGCTCAGCTTCGCGGCCCTGATGGAGCAGACACAAGGCTTTCACCTGGTGCTGGCTGTCCTGCCCCTGATAGGCCTCTACATTCTGGCAGCACTGGCATTCGCCCGGGGCCCACTGGTGACGCCCCTCACGGTGCTCGCCGGCGTCGCGCTGCTGGTCGGTGGTGTCTCCGCGGCTGCACTGCCGCTGTACTCCGAACACCGACCTCAGCACCTGAACATCCGCTATATCGAGGATGCCGACGCCGGCACAGCGCTGCTGCAATTGCAGACGCCCGGCGAGATACCACCGGCTATGACTTCGGCGGCGGATTTCAGCCTGCCCGAGCAGCCGCTGTATCCCTGGTCGACCTTCAACCGGAACAAGCTGGCTGCAGCAGTCCCCGCCGGCCTGACGGCTCCGACGATGACCCTGGAGAGCACAGAGCCCACCGATACCGGGCGCCTGGTCACGCTGCGCCTGCGCTCCCACAGGGAGGCCTGGCGCATGGTGCTGGTAGTGCCGGCGGAAGCCGGCCCACAGTGGTTTGAAATCGGCAGGAATCGCGTCGAAATCGAGCCGGACGAAGGTGACGAGGATGAACCCACCTACCTGTCGTTTGCGGGTGTGCAATCTCGTGACGTCGAGGTCACGATTCACCTGTCTTCGCCAGAGCCCGTGTCCGCCCATCTCGTGGACCTGGTGCCCGGGCTACCGCCCGAGGGCGCCGCGCTGCTCGCATCGCGCCCCACAATTGCGTCACCCGCCCACGACGGCGACATGTCCGTCGTTCACCGCGAGATAACGTTCTAGGCACAAGAGTTCGCGCCGTGGCTGAAGCGAGAGAAAGGGCGCGCAGCGTCCCTTTGATCGAGCGAGGTTCTACGGAGGGGAGTTTCAATGAGACCAAAAAAAAGGCCCCCAATTGGGGGCCCTTTTCTTTTGGCTCATGAACTATTTGTTCATTTGTTCCTTGATCAGGTCACCAATCGTACCCGGTGAAGCCACCTCAGTCTCAGACTCCTTCAGGCTCTTAACGGCTTCCTGCTCATCGTCGTAGTCCTTGGCCTTGATGGACAGGGACAGGCCGCGGTTCTTGCGGTCGACGCTGATGATCTTGGCTTCCACCTGCTCGCCTTCCTTGAGCATATTGCGGGCGTCTTCGACGCGATCGCGGCTCAGCTCGGAAGCCTTCAGGTAGCCTTCAACGTCTTCGGCCAGCTCAACGGTGGCGCCCTTGGCGTCAACGCTGGTGATCTTGCCGGTCACCACGGCGCCGCGATCGTTCTGGGCGACGTAGTTGTTGAAGGGATCATCTTCCAGCTGCTTGATGCCGAGAGAGATGCGCTCGCGCTCCGGATCGATGGACAGGATGACTGTCTCGATCTCGTCGCCCTTGTTGTAGTTGCGAACCGCTTCCTCGCCGGCTTCGTTCCAGCTGATGTCGGACAGGTGTACCAGGCCGTCGATGTTGCCTTCCAGGCCAATGAAGATGCCGAAGTCGGTGATCGACTTGATGGACCCGGAGATCTTGTCGCCCTTCGCATAGCTTGAAGCAAACGCGTCCCAGGGGTTCTGCTGGCACTGCTTGATGCCTAAGGAGATACGGCGACGCTCTTCGTCGATGTCCAGGATCATCACCTCGACCTCGTCGCCCAGCTGGACGATCTTGGACGGGTGAACGTTCTTGTTGGTCCAGTCCATCTCGGACACGTGCACCAGGCCTTCCACGCCCTCTTCCAGCTCGGCGAAGCAGCCGTAGTCGGTGAGGTTGGTGATGCGGGCCTTGACCCGGCTGTTCTCCGGGTAACGACCCTTGATTTCGACCCAGGGATCTTCGCCCAGCTGCTTCAGGCCCAGGGACACGCGGTTGCGCTCGCGGTCGAACTTGAGGATCTTGACGTCGATTTCCTGGCCGACTTCCACGATCTCGCTCGGGTGCTTGATGCGCTTCCAGGCCATATCGGTGATGTGCAGCAGGCCGTCGACACCGCCCAGGTCCACAAAGGCGCCGTAGTCGGTGAGGTTCTTGACGATGCCCTTGATGGACATGCCTTCCTGCAGGGTCGCCAGCAGGGCTTCGCGCTCGGCGCTGTTGGCCTGCTCCATAACGGCGCGGCGGGATACCACGACGTTATTGCGCTTCTGGTCCAGCTTGATGACCTTGAATTCCAGCTCCTGGCCTTCCAGGTGCACGGTTTCGCGCACCGGCCGTACGTCCACCAGGGAACCCGGCAGGAACGCGCGGATGCCGTTGATATCGACGGTAAAGCCACCCTTGACCTTGCCGTTGATGACACCCTTGCAAACCTTGTCTGCCTCGTGGGCAGCTTCCAATTCTTTCCAGCTCTCGGCGCGCTTGGCCTTCTCGCGGGACAGGCGGGTTTCCCCAAAGCCGTCTTCCACGGTTTCCAGCGCGACCTGGACTTCGTCGCCGACTGCCAGCTGGCACTCGCCACTGGCGTCTTCAAATTGAGAGCGGGGGATAATGCCTTCAGACTTCAGGCCAGCGTGAACGGTGACCCACTCGTTGTCGATGTCGATAACAACGCCGGTAACGATGGCGCCGGGCTGCATGTCGACGGTCTTGAGGCTTTCTTCAAAGAGTTCAGCGAAATTTTCGCTCATTAGATATACCTGTATTGGTCCGGGCCACCAGCTGGCGCGGGTCAGTTAGTCAAAACCCGGCGCGGGACCTATTACTGGTCAAATCCCGAACCGGGCGGTCACGTCAGCCATGACTTTTTCGAACACGGCGTCGATGGGTGTTGCCGTGCTGTCGATGACAATGGCATCGTCGGCGGGCAACAAGGGAGACACGGAACGGGAGCTGTCGCGCTCGTCGCGTTCCTCGATATCCCTCAAAAGGCGCGCGAGTTTAACGTTTTCTCCCTTTGCTTTCAACTGCTTATAGCGCCTCTGGGCGCGCTCCTCGGCGGACGCCGTGAGGAAGAATTTGAGCGGCGCATCGGGGAAAACCACGGTACCCATATCGCGGCCGTCGGCCACCAGGCCGGGTGCACGGGCAAAGTCACGCTGGCGCTGCAGCAGGGCCTCGCGAACCGTCGGCATGGCACCCACCGTGGAGGCGCCGCGGCCGCCCTCCTCGGTGCGTATTGCCCGGCTGGCATCCACGTCCCGGTAGAACACCAGCACTTCGCCGTTGTCGTCCTGTTCGAAACGCACGTCCAGGTGACGGGCCACCTCCGCCACCGCGGCTTCATCCTCGAGCCCCACCCCGTCATGGAGGCAGGCAAAGGCGGTCACCCTGTACAGGGAGCCGGAGTCCAGCAGGTGCCATCCCAACTTCGCAGCCAACATGTGTGCCACCGTCCCCTTGCCGGCCCCGGAGGGCCCGTCGATGGTAATGACGGGGACGTCAGTCATCGGCAACCGCGTCCGGGTCCGGGTTTTTCACCGAGATCTGCAGGCCGAGCCCGCGGGCCAGGGCGTCAAAGCCCGGGAACGAGGTGGCGACATTGTCGACGCCGCGGACGACAATGCGATCGTGGGCGCGCAGCGCGGCAATCGCAAAGGACATGGCAATGCGGTGGTCGTGGTAGCTCTCCACCTCGCCGCCGCCAAAACTGCCCCTGGCGCCAAAACCGTCAATGATGATGCCGTCATCCAGCACTTCCACGGTGGCGCCGAGGGTGGCCAGGCCCTCAGCCATGGCGGCGATGCGGTCGCTTTCCTTGACCCGCAATTCTTCGGCGCCGCGCAGCACAGTGCGCCCCTCGGCGCAGGCGGCGGCGATAAACAGCGCCGGGAACTCGTCGATAGCGAGCGGAATCTGGTCTTCGGGGATCTCGATGCCCTTGAGCGTCGCGGAGCGGATATGAATCTCGGCCACCGGCTCGCCGCCCACCTCGGTTTCGTCCTGCACGCTGATATCGGCGCCCATCATCTTCAGCAGGTTGATCACCCCGATCCGTGTGGGATTGATGCCGACATGGTGCAGGACCAGGTCAGAACCCGGGGCAATGCTGGCCGCCACCATGAAGAAAGCTGCCGAGGAAATGTCCGCCGGTACCTCGATCTCGGTGCCGTTCAGGCCACCGCCGCCCTCGAGATGGATCACGCC
The DNA here is from genome assembly GCA_965601975.1 of Halieaceae bacterium. Taxonomy (GTDB): domain Bacteria; phylum Pseudomonadota; class Gammaproteobacteria; order Pseudomonadales; family Halieaceae; genus JANQIO01. Next base: position 1,848,321 of record OZ271856.1, on the reverse strand, counting down.
GTCGGCATCCCGCTCAACGGAATAGCCGAAACCCCGCAGCATACGTTCGGTGTGATCGCGGGTCACCGCGGGCTCGGTCACCGACGTACGCCCCGCCGCGTAGAGACCCGCCAGCAGCACGCAGGACTTGACCTGGGCGCTGGCCATCGGCAGGTCGTAGTGAATGCCCTTGAGAGGCTGCGCCCCGGCGATGTGCAGCGGCGGGCGGTCGCCTTCGGCGCCTTCTATAGTGGCGCCCATCTGCCGCAGCGGCGTGATGATACGGCCCATGGGACGCCCCCGCAGGGAGTCGTCCCCGGTGAGTTCGGTATCGAATGCCTGCCCCGAGAGCAGGCCCGACATCAGGCGAATGGACGTGCCGGAGTTGCCCAGGTCCAGTGGGCCGGCGGGGGCCTGCAGACCGTGCAGCCCCACCCCCTGGATAATGACCTCGCCATCGCCCGGGCGCTCGATGGCGACGCCCATGGCGCGAAACGCCGCCAGCGTGGCCAGCGCATCCTCCCCCTCAAGGAAACCCCGCACGCGGGTTTCTCCCTCGGCCAGGGAGCCGAGCATGATGGAACGGTGGGAGATGGACTTGTCCCCTGGAACGCGGGCTTCCCCGCAGATAGTGCCACCGGGGTGGAGATGAAATTCCACGGCGGGCTCCTCAGCTGGCCAGTGTCTTGATATAGGTGTCGCGGGCGGTTCGGGCGTCCGCGAAGACTTTCTCGAGCCGCCGGGAATCGCCGGCATCGATCGCACCCCGCAGGGACGCGAGGTAGTCGCTGTAGTCGTCGATCGCCTTCAGCAGTTCGACACGATTGGCCAGGGCGATATCCCGCCACATGACCGGGTCGCTGGAGGCGATGCGGGTGAAATCCCGGAAGCCGCCGGCGGCGAAACGGAAGATGTCGTCGCTCAATGCACTGTGCGACAGGGCGTCCACCAGTGCGTAAGCCAGCATATGCGGCAGATGGCTGGTGGCGGCGAGGATCGCGTCGTGTTCGGTGACGCCGAGTTCCACGACCTCGGCACCGGCCCGCTGCCACATGGCGCGTACCAGCGCCAGGGCATCGGGGTCCGTGCCGTCGGCGGGAGTCAGGATCACGCGGTGATCTTCGAACAGGTCCGGGCGGGAGGCTTCCACGCCGCTGCGTTCGGAACCGGCAATGGGATGGCCGGGCACATAGTTGGCGGCGCCGGCGGAGGCCTCCACCATATTGCTTTTGACCGACGCCACGTCGGTCACCACCGTGGCGGCGGGGACTTTCGCGAGCACCTGCTCCAGCAGGGCCGCGGCCACCAGCGTCGGTACCGACAATACCACCAGGTCGACACCGTCCAGCACGCGGTCCAGGTCGTCCTGGTAGCTGTCAATGACGTCAAGACTCTCGGCGCTGGCGAGGGTGTCCCGGTCCAGGTCGTAACCGACGACCTGGCTGGCGAAGCCGGACTTGCGCATGCTGCGCGCCAGGGACCCGCCAATCAGGCCCAGGCCCAGCACGGCGGCCTTGTCGACGCGCAGGGACAACTACAGTACCGCCCTGGGATAGGAACCGAGCGGCTTGAGCAGGATCGAGTGCTCTTCAAGGCCGGACATGATCCCGGCAATCTCCGCGTCCTGCAGGTGGCCCTCGAACTCGATAAAGAACACGTAGGCCCACTTTTCCGTGCGGGAGGGCCGGGTATCGATCCGCGTCAGGCTCACGCCGGCGTTGCGGAACGGTTCCAGCAGTTCGAACAGGGCGCCCGGCTTGTTGCGACTGGAGACAATGATAGAGGTCTTGTCGCTGCCGCTGGGGGGAATCTCGTCGCGGCCGATGATCAGGAAGCGGGTGGTGTTGTCGGCGGAGTCCTGGATGTTCTGGTGCAGCTTTTCCAGCCCGTACTGGTCCGCCGCCATATCGCCGGCAATTGCCACGGTACCGACCTGGATCGCCGCCAGCCGCGCCGCCTCGCCGTTGCTGGATACCGCCACCTGCTCCACCGTGGGCAGGTAGTGCTCCAGCCAGCCGCGGCACTGGGCCAGCGCCTGCTGGTGGGCACAGACCTTTTCGACCTTGTCCATGCTGGTGTGGCTGGCCGCCAGCAGGTGGTGCTGGATGTGCATCTCCACCTCGCCACAGATCTTGAGGCTGGAGTCCATGAAATTGTCCAGGGTGTGGCTGACCATGCCCTCGGTGGAGTTCTCCACCGGCACCACGCCGTAGTTGCAGTCTTCCGCCTCCACCTGGTTGAACACCGAGTCGATGGTGCCCTGGGGAATGGAGACCACCGCGTGGCCGAAGTGCTTGATGGTCGCCGCCTGGGTGAATGTGCCCTCGGGGCCGAGGTAGGCCACCTGCAGCGGCTTTTCCAGGGCCAGGCAGGCGGACATAATCTCGCGGAAGATGAAGGCGACCTCGTCACTGCCCAGCGGCCCCTCGTTGCGCTCCTTGATGCGGTTGAGCACCTGGGCCTCGCGCTCGGGCCGGTAGAACACCGCGTCCTGCTCGCCTTTCTCTCCTTTCTGGCCGCGCTCGCGGGCATCGACGGCCTCGGCCATCTTGATATCGGCCACTTCCTGGGCACAGCGGGCCCGCCGGTTGATCAGTGCCTGGATCTCCCGGTCGATATTGTCGATTTCATCCCGGACCTGTTTCAGGTCCCGTGGGTCGCTCATTGTCGTCCTTAGGCCTACGCGGCGTGGCGCGACTCGAAATCCTGCATGAAGCTGATCAGCGCGTCCACTGCCGCTTCCGGCACCGCATTGTAAATGCTGGCGCGCATGCCGCCCACACTTCGGTGACCCTTGAGGTTGAGCAGGCCCGCGGCCTCGCTCTCGGCAAGAAACGGCTTGTCGAGCTCCGCATCGGCCAGGGTGAACGGCACGTTCATCAGTGAACGGCTCTGGGGCTCCACCGGGTTGGCGTAAAAGTCACTCCCATCAATATAGCCGTAGAGCTTCTCCGCCTTGCGGCGGTTGACCTGTTCCATGGAGGCGAGCCCGCCCTGCTTCTTCAACCACTGGAACACCAGTCCCGCCAGGTACAGCGAGTAGGTGGGCGGCGTGTTGTACATGGACTCGGCGTCGGCCGCGGTCTTCCAGTTGAGCATGGCCGGGCACAGCGGGTGGGCGCGGTCCAGCAGGTCGTCGCGCACAATCACCACGGTAAGGCCCGCGGGACCGATGTTCTTCTGGGCGCCGGCGTAGATCACGCCGTAGTCGGCCACGTTGACCGGGCGTGACAGGATCGTGGAGGACATATCCACCACCAGCGGGGCGTCGGCGTCCGGGGTCCAGAAAAACTCGACGCCGCCGATGGTCTCGTTCGGGGTGTAGTGCAGGTAGTCCGCACCTTCAGTGAGCTGCCAGCTCTCCCGGGCAGGGATGGTCGAGAAATTGGTGTCCTCGCTGCTGGCAGCCACGTTCACGTCCAGGTAGCGCTTCGCCTCGGCAATCGCCTTCTTCGACCACTGCCCGGTATTGACGTAGTCCGCCCTGCCGTCACCGGCGGTGAGGTTGAGGGGCACCGCGGCAAACTGGGTGCTGGCGCCGCCCTGCACAAACAGGATGCGGTAGCTGTCCGGCACCGCCAGCAGGTCCCGCAGGTCCTGTTCGGCACGCTCGTAGATGCCGACGATTTCGGCGCTGCGGTGGCTCATCTCCATGATCGACAGGCCCGCGCCCTGCCAGTCCAGCATTTCATCGCGGGCCTGTTCGAGAACGGGTTCCGGCAGGGCCGCCGGTCCTGCGCAAAAGTTGTAGTGGCGAGCCATGGGTCGCTTCTCCGGTGTCAGTCTTGCTGGGCCGGGGCGCGGGGCCCCGGGATTGGATGTTATGGCTACTCGGTGGAATCCCCGGCAGCAGCCTCACCGCCGACCTCGTCGTCGGTGTCTTCGATACGCTCGATGCCGACGAGCTGTTCACCCTTCTTGAGGCGAATAACGCGCACGCCCTGGGTGTTGCGGCCCTGTACCGAGACCTCATCGGCATGGGTTCTCACGAGCGTCCCCTGGTCGGAAATCAGCATCAGCTCATCGCCCTCGAACACCTGGACGGCGCCGACGGCCTCGCCGTTGCGCTCACTGCACTGCATGGCGATGACGCCCTGGGTGCCGCGGCCCTTGGTGGGGAATTCCTCGACCTCGGTGCGCTTGCCGTAGCCGTTCTGGCTCACGGTCAGCACGCGGCCGCCCTCGGCGGGAATGATCAACGAGATCATGCGCTGGCCGTCCTGCAGCTTGATACCGCGCACGCCGCGGGCGGTACGGCCCATGGCGCGAACATCGGTCTCCTTGAAGCGCACGGCCTTGCCGGAGGTGCTGAACAGCATCACGTCCTTGTCGCCGTCAGTAATGGCGGTGCCCACCAGCACGTCGCCCTCTTCCAGCTCCAGGGCCCGCAGACCTACGCTGCGCTGGCGCTTGAAGTCGGTCAGCGCGGTCTTTTTCACGGTGCCGTTGGCGGTGGCCATGAAGATGTAGTGGCCCTCGGTGTATTCGGCCACCGGCAGGATGGAGGTCACCCGCTCGCCCTCGTCCAGCGGCAGCAGGTTGACCATGGGCCGACCGCGGGAACCGCGCCCGGCCACCGGGATATGGAACACCTTGAGCCAGTAGACCTTGCCGACATTGGTGAAGCAGAGAATGGTGTCGTGGGTGCTGGCAATCAGCAGGTGCTCGACGAAGTCCTCGTCCTTCACCGCCGTGGCCGACTTGCCCATGCCGCCCCGGCGTTGGGCCTGGTAGTCGGTCAGGGGCTGGGTCTTGGCGTAGCCGCCGTGGGAAATGGTCACCACGCGGTCTTCCTCGGTAATCAGGTCCTCCACGGTCAGGTCGTGGGCGGAATCGGTGATTTCCGTGCGGCGCTCGTCGCCGTAGGCTTCAACGATTTCCTGCAGCTCCTCGCGGATGACCTGCTTGAGGCGGTCCGGATCGGAGAGAATTTCCAGGTAGTCGGCGATTTCCGCCAGCTTTTCCTGGTACTCCTGGATCAGCTTCTCCTGCTCCAGGCCGGTCAGGCGGTGCAGCCGCAGCTCGAGAATGGCCTGGGCCTGGGCCGGCGACAGGTGGTACTTGCCGTCGCGCAGGCCGAAGTGTTCCTCGAGGCCGTCCGGGCGACAGGCGTCGGCGCCGGCGCGCTCCAGCATGGCGGTCACATCGCCGGGTTCCCAGGCCTGGGCGACCAGCTTCTCCCGCGCTTCGGCGGAATTGGTAGAGGCCTTGATCAGCTCGATCACCGGGTCGATGTTGGCCAGTGCCACGGCCAGGCCTTCCAGTACGTGGCCGCGCTCGCGGGCCTTGCGCAGCAGGTAGACGGTGCGCCGGGTCACCACCTCGCGGCGGTGACGGATAAAGGCCTCGATGATTTCCTTGAGGTTCAGCACCTTGGGCTGGCCGTTGACCAGTGCCACCATGTTGATGCCGAAGACCTGCTGCAGGGCGGTGTGGGCGTACAGGTTGTTGAGCACCACGTCGCCGACTTCACCGCGGCGCAGCTCGATCACGACGCGCAGGCCGTCCTTGTCAGATTCGTCCCGGAGCTCCGTAATCCCCTCGATCTTCTTATCCTTGACCAGTTCGGCGATCTTCTCGATCAGCCGCGCCTTGTTGACCTGGTAGGGCAGCTCGTGGATCAGGATCGTATCCTTGCCGGTCTTTTCGTCGGTGATGACCTCGGTGCGGGCGCGCACATAGATGCGACCGCGGCCGCTGCGGTAGGCCTGCACGATGCCGGCGCGGCCATTGATGATGCCCGCGGTGGGGAAGTCCGGCCCCGGGATGTGCTGCATCAGCTCGTCGACGCCGAGTTCGGGTTCGTCCAGCAGCGCCAGGCAGGCGCTCACCACCTCGGTCAGGTTGTGGGGCGGGATATTGGTGGCCATGCCCACGGCGATACCGGAAGAGCCGTTGACCAGCAGGTTCGGGACGCGCGTGGGGAGGACTTCCGGGATCTGCTCCGTGCCGTCGTAGTTGGGCACGTAATCCACGGTTTCCTTGTCGAGATCCGCCAGCAGATCGTGAGCGATCTTCTGCATGCGAATCTCGGTGTAGCGCATGGCCGCGGCCGAGTCGCCGTCGATGGAGCCGAAATTGCCCTGCCCGTCCACCAGCATGTAGCGCAGGCTGAAGGGCTGGGCCATGCGCACGATGGTGTCATAGACCGCGGAATCGCCGTGGGGATGGTACTTACCGATCACGTCACCGACGATGCGGGCGGATTTTTTGTAGGCCTTGTTCCAGTCGTTATTGAGCTCGTTCATCGCGTACAGGACGCGGCGGTGGACCGGCTTGAGGCCGTCCCGGACGTCGGGCAACGCGCGCCCGACAATCACGCTCATGGCGTAGTCAAGGTAGGACTGCTTGAGCTCGTCCTCGATGTTTACCGGCAGGATTTCCTTGGCTAGATCACCCATGTAGTTACTGTTCCACGACCTTTTGACACAAGCGGTCGATTATACGGTGGAAGCATTTTTTGCGCCATTTTTTTGCCGGATTGCGGGTATACTTGCGCGGCATGAAAGTCACTGATATTGAACACTTTTTAACCGATTCGGGCGCTCGCCCATGAGCACGGTAGACACGCTGATCAAGGCGGGCCACGTGGTCCCCGTGATTCCCCGGGGCCAGGTCCTTGCCGACCACGCGGTGGCGATTACCGACGGGCGAATTGCGGCCATCGTGCCCAACAGCGAGGCGGACAGCCTGGACGCCGCCGAGGTGCTCGATCTGCGCAAACACGTGCTGCTGCCGGGGTTTATCAATGCCCATGGCCATGCGCCCATGACGTTGCTGCGGGGCTATGCCGATGACCTCGCCCTCACCCCCTGGCTGGAGGAGCACATCTGGCCGGCGGAAGGCCGCCACGTGAGCCCGGAATTCGTGCGCGACGGGGTGGAACTGGCCATGGCGGAAATGCTGCGCGCCGGGACCACCTGTTTTGCCGACATGTACTTCTTTCCGAACGTGGTAGCGGACAGGGCCCAGCACGCCGGCATGCGCTGCCAGCTGAGCTTCCCGATCTTTGACTTCCCCAGCGCCTGGGGTGCGGACGCAGACGACTACATCAGCAAGGGCCTGGCGCTGCGGGATGATGTGAAGCACAGCGAACTGGTCAACGTCGTGTTCGGCCCCCACGCGCCCTACACCGTGAACGACCAGGCCATGGGCAAAGTCGCCATGCTCGCCAACGAGCTGGACCTGCCGGTACACATTCACCTGCACGAAACCGCCGGGGAGGTCGCGGACAGCGTCCGCGATCACGGTATGCGACCACTGGCCCGCCTGAATGCGCTGGGCCTGGTGGGGCCCCGCACCCAGTGCGTGCACATGACCGAGGTGAACGACGAGGAGATGGAACTGCTCGCCGCCGTCGGCGCCCACGTGGTGCACTGCCCGGAATCGAATATGAAGCTGGCTTCGGGCCGCTGCCCGGTGAGCCGTCTGCAGGCTGCCGGCGTAAATGTGGCACTGGGCACCGACAGCGCCGCCAGCAACAACGACCTCAGCATGCCGGGCGAGATGCGCAGCGCCGCACTGCTGGCCAAGCTGGGCGAAGGCGACGCCACTGCCCTGCCGGCGGAAACCGTGCTGGAGATGGCCACCATCAACGGCGCCCGGGCCATGGGCCTGCAGGACGACATCGGCAGCCTCGAGGTCGGCAAGCTGGCGGACCTGGTGGCCGTGGATTTCGATCATCCCGAAACCCGGCCGGTGTATCACCCGGTGTCGCAGCTGGTGTACGCCGCGGATGCCGCCCAGGTCTCCCACTGCTGGGTGGCCGGGCGTGCGCTGATGCGGGACCGTGAACTCACGACCCTGGACCTGGAGGACATCCTGGCCAGGGCGGATCGCTGGGGCGAGACCATCCGCGCCGGCAACAACTGACAGAACAGGACAACATGAACAGCAAAGCAAATACCGCCATGGACAACGTCGACGATCGCGAGATCGCCAAGTTCAACGAGCTCGCCTCGCGCTGGTGGGACCGCAACAGCGAATTCAAGCCGCTGCACGACATCAACCCCCTGCGCGCCAACTATGTCGACCAGTACTCGCCAGTGGCGGGCAAGACCCTGGTGGACGTCGGCTGCGGTGGCGGCATCCTGGCCGAGAGCATGGCCCAGCGCGGCGCCACGGTCACCGGCATCGATATGGGCGAGGCGCCGCTGGCGGTGGCGCGCATTCACCAGCTGGAGTCCGGCGTCGAGGTCGACTACCGGCAAACCACCGCGGAGAACCTGGCGGAGGAGTCTCCCGGGAGCTTCGACGTGGTCTGCTGCCTGGAGATGCTGGAGCACGTGCCCGACCCCGCGGCCGTGGTCCAGGCTTGTGCCGACCTGTGCAAGCCCGGCGGCAACCTGTACTTCTCGACCATCAACCGCAACCCCAAGGCCTACCTGTTCGCCATCGTCGGGGCGGAATATGTCCTGAGACTGCTTCCGCGAGGTACCCACGACTACGCCAAGCTGATCAAGCCGGCGGAGCTGGCCGAGTGGATTCGCGAGGCGGGGCTTGAACTGGAGCGGATGACCGGGCTGCTGTACAACCCCATCACTAAAAACTACTGGCTCGAAGAAAAGGACGTCAGCGTCAATTACATGGTTCACGCCTCCAAGCCCGCGTGATGTTTCCCCGCGAGCTCAAAGCCGTGGTCTTCGACCTGGACGGCACCTTGCTCGACACCGCACCGGAGTTCGTCGAGGTGGTCCAGGCCCTGCGCGCGGAGCATGCGCTGGCACCGCTGCCGCCGGCCGACATTCGCGCCGTGGTCTCCGACGGCGCCCGCGCCATGGTGTCACTGGCCCTGGATATGTCCCAGGAACATCCGGACTTCGAGAGCAAGCGCCAGCGCTTCCTGGACATCTATGCCGCCGACCTGGGCCGGGCGACGGTACCTTTTCCCGGCATCGAGCCGCTGCTGGACACACTGACTGACGCCGGCATCGACTGGGGCGTGTCCACCAACAAGCCCAGCTACCTGACCGAGCCTCTGCTGGCGCGCATCGACCTCGCGCCACCGCCCGGCAGCGTGGTGTGCCCGGACCATGTCAGCAAACCCAAGCCGAACCCGGAACCGCTGCTGCTGAACTGCGAGCAATTGGCCTGCGCGCCGGGTGAGGCAATTTATGTCGGCGATCATCGCCGCGACATCGAAGCCGGACGTGCCGCGGGCATGTACACCATCGCTGCCGCCTACGGCTATATTCACCAGCACGAAGACGTGGCGGATTGGGGCGCAGACGCCATCGCCGACAGCGGCGAGGCGTTACACGCCCTGCTGGCCACAGCCCTGGAGGGCCAGCCATGATCGGGATACCGGAAAACTACAGCCCGGCAGCGGACCTTCTCGCCGACAAGGTGGTGCTGGTGACCGGCGCCGGTGACGGCATCGGCCGCGTTGCCGCGCTCAGCTTTGCGAAACACGGCGCTACCGTGATCCTGCTGGGTCGCACCGGCAGCAAGCTGGATTCGGTTTACGACGAGATCGAGGCCGCGGGGCACCCCCAACCGGTCATCTTTGAAGTCGATATGCTGACGGCAACGGCCGAGGACTACGCCGCGCTTGCGGATGCGATCGCAGAGAACTTCGGCCGCCTCGACGCACTGCTGCACAATGCCTCGGTACTGGGCGAGCGCAGCCCCATCGCCAACTACAAACCCCAGCTCTGGCAGGACGTCATGCAAGTCAACGTCAACGCCCAGTTGCTGCTCACCCAGGCCCTGCTGCCCCAGTTGGAGGCTGCGCCCAACGGCTCGATCGTGTTCACTTCCTCCGGCGTCGGCCGCAAGGGTCGCGCCCACTGGGGCGCCTACGCGGTGTCCAAGTTTGCCACCGAGGGCATGATGCAGGTGCTCGCGGACGAGCTGGAAAACATCAGCCGGGTGCGGGTCAACAGCCTCAACCCCGGCGCCACCCGCACGAAAATGCGCGCCGCCGCCTACCCGGGCGAGGATCCCAACACCCTGAAGTCGCCGGAAGACATCATGCCGGCCTACCTGTACCTGCTGGGCGACGACAGCATAGGCATCAACGGCGCTGCATTGAACGCCCAGTAGGGACTTCGGCACACATCCGCTTATACTCGGGCTGTCTGGATCGCCCTGGGGGCGGAATGCCGAAAAAAAAGCTGCGCACCTGGCATGTGGTGGTGGGAGTCATCGTCATCCTGCTGGGCGCCTGCATCTGGTTCTACCGGGCCTACTTCGGCTCCGCCGAGGTGGCGCTACGCCACGCCGAGGCTTTCCTGTTCCGTCGCATGGCCGTGACACAGCTGGCCGACCAGGGTTCCTACCGCTTCTTCTTTGCCACTAACCGGGCGTCCGAGAACGGCACTGCGGACCTGCTCGATCAGTTCAACTCCAGCCGCCAGCAAGCGCTCAGCCTCGGGCACTTCGACGTCTCCATCGAGCCGAACCTGGGCCTGGGCATGCTGATCAATCCCACCGAATGGTTCCAAAACGAGGAAATCCAGTTCGATGACATCGCGCTGCAGGAGCGAGATGCGTTTGTCGCGTCGCTGCGCGAGCAGGTGGAGCGGTCATCCTTCAAGGGCCTGCTGATCGTTGTGCACGGCTTTCGCGAGGCGTTTCCCTCAGCCCTGCGCAAGACCGCCTTCGTCGGCCACGTGCTGGACATCAATGCCCCGGTACTGGTGTTCGACTGGCCGGGCAACCAGGGATCGACCCTGGGTGGCTACCAGCGCGCCCAGCAGGTCGCCACCGATTCCGGAGACGAACTGGCCGCGGTCATTCGCCTGGTGCTGGAAGACGTCAGGCCGGAGCGCGTCTGGCTGCTGGCCAACAGCATGGGCGCCCAGACGGTCGCAGGCGCCTTCGGGCAGCTCTACCAGGACCCCGAACTCGCCGACCTGGAAGCGGAGATCGAGAACGTGGTGCTGACGGCTCCCGATGTCGACGCCGCGGAATTCGATGAACGCTACGAGGCGGAAATTGCCGCGCTGGCTCGCGACCTGACGGTCTATGTCTCCTCGAATGATCGCGCCCTGCTGCTGAGCCGACTGGTCAATCGCAGCCCACGGCGCGGTGAGAGCACGCTGGACCCGAAAGAGTTCAACACGGCCATACGATTCAGCGAAATGACCGGCCCGAGCAAGGGGCGCGTGACACTGGTGGATGTCACACCGGTCAACCGAACCCGCAACTTCCATAACTTCAGCCTGGAAACGCCCGAGTTCTACGACGACCTGTTCCTGCGACTGACCAACCGAGACATGCCCCGTAGCCGGCTGCTGTATCGGGTACTGACCGAGGATCAGCGCGTCTACTGGGTGCTGACAAGAGGACGCTGACATGCTGCGCAAACTGTTCCGCTATCTGCAGGTCATCCTTGTCCTGCTGCTCGCCACCCTGTACGGGCTGAGTACGACCTGGCCCGATCCCGAGATCTGGCACACGGCGGACCTGGATGAGGAGTTCGGCCGCGACAAGTACGACAGCGTCAGGACCTTCCCGGACTACCTGGGCCTGGAAGACCGACTGTTCCGGCAGCTCGAAGAGGAGATCTACAGCGAAACACCCCGCGGCGCCGACCACCGCTTCGAGCGCTTCAGCGGCGGCAGCATTGCCGACCCCACCATTCGCAGACCCAACTGGAACCGAAGCTTCGAACTCAACGCCGAGAACCCGCGCGGAGCCGTGCTGTTGCTGCACGGCATGTCGGATTCCCCCTACAGCCTGCGCGCACTCGGCGAAACCCTGCACGCAAAGGGCTACCGCGTGCTGGGACTGCGCCTGCCGGGGCACGGTACGGCACCCTCCGGGCTGCTTGAGGTGCGCTGGCAGGACATGGCCACGGCGGTCCACCTCGCCATGCAGCACCTGGCGGGCACGCCGCCGGTGCACATCATTGGTTACTCGACCGGGGCACCCCTGGCACTCAATTACGCCCTCGACACCGAGCAGGACGCATCCCTGCAAAAGCCCGCGTCACTGGTGCTGCTCTCCCCCGCCATCGGCGTGAGCCCCGCCGCGGCCCTGGCCAAGTGGAAACGGCGTCTGTCCTACCTGCCGGGCCTGGAGCACCTGGCCTGGCTCGACATGATGCCGGAGTTCGATCCCTACAAGTACAACTCCTTCACCACCAATGCCGGCGAACAGGTCTTCCTGCTGACCCAGCACGTGGCGGCACGTGTCGCCGCCCGCAGCACCGACCAGAAAATGCCGCCGATACTGATACTCAAGTCCACAGTGGATGCGACCGTCTCCAATGTGGCGGTGGTGGACAACCTGCTGACCCACCTGGCGCCGCGCCGACACGAATACGTGCTGTTCGATATCAACCGGCGCGCGGCCAACGCCAGCCTGCTGGTTACGGATCCTGGCCCGCTTACCAACCAGATGCTGGACGACCCCCAGCTACCCTTCACATTGACCGTGGTGGGGAATGCGACCGGCGACAGCGTCGAGGTGGTGGCCCGCACGAAGCCGCCCTTCTCGGCCGAGGTGGGCGAAGCACAACCGCTGAAAGCTGCCTGGCCGCCGGCGGTATTGTCACTGTCGCACATCTCGCCACCCTTCCCCCCGGACGATCCCCTGTACGGTCGCGAACCGCCGGGAAATACCAGCGAGATCTTCCTGGGTCATGTCACCATCCAGGGTGAGCGGGGATTGCTGCGCTTTTCTTCAGACTGGCTCATTCGGCTACGCCACAACCCGTTCTACGATTATCTCGAGGAGCGGGTCATCGACTGGCTCGCGTCAGCGGAACCAGGAGACACGTGATGTCTGTCGGGTCTGCTGTGCGGTAGTCAGTAGCTGTCAAAGGCCCAGGTGAGGCGAACCCTGTAATCGAACGTGTCGCGCTTGCGGAGACTGCCAACCAGCTGGTCGCGCTCCTCCCGCCAGCGTCCCTGGATTTCCAGCTGCGCACCGGGCATGGGCCGCCAGTGGTAGCGCAGCGTCAGGTTGTCTTCGTTGGGCCTGAACGACACCGACAGCAGCCAGCCGGGGTCGGCCAAACCGTAGCTGACACCCAGGCTGTGTCCGGGCAGGAAGTTCATCCAGCTCGCATCCACGTGTCCGGCCCAGCCGTCGGTATCGCCGCTGGTGCCCACGCCAACAGTACTCTCCGCGGGCGTTTCCGGCGCGTAACCCAGCTGCCCGGCGAGAATCAGGGTGGAGTTTCCTTCTGCCAGGGGCCACTCTGCGGCGAGGCGCCCGACGATATTCCAGTAGTCTTCGGTATCACCATCCTCCAGCAGCGCGCTCGGCATCCACGAGATATCAACCGCTCGTTGGGTGATCGGCCCCCATCGCTGCAGGCTTTCCAGGGAATAGAAACCGGACCAGCGGCTGTCGTCGTCCTCAAAGTCCAGCGGCCGACGCGCCAGGGTGCTGCTACCATCTTCGTCGTTGTACTGGGCAATGATTTTGGACGTCCAACCATTCTCCGCCTGGTAGCGAAGCATCGCACCGTCCGTCCAGTTGACCGAGACATTAGCGCTGGTCAGCCGCGTCATGGCCGTGGTGAACACGCCGCCGCGGGTCAGTGATCGGGTCTGCAGGCGACCCAGCGCCACTGCCAACGTGTTGCCGAGGTAATCCAGGTGGAACTCGTCCACGACCACGTCGCCATCCTCGATATTTGTGCCCGCTTTGGGCGTGCGGGAGTTTTCGAAGGCGGGGCTGCAGTCGTCATCGGTGCAGGTGGCTGCCAGGCGGCCGCGCAGCCGCAAGCGCTCGGAAAACCCGACGCTCCCTCCGAGGCGCAGCCGCAGTGTGTAATCCCGGCTGTGGTCGCTGCTGCCGTCGCGATTGTCCACGTCTGCGTCGAAATACCCGCCGCGGACATCGCCATCCAGCGTCAGTCGGCGCGTCACCGCGTCGTAGGAGTAGTCCAGGGAGTCGTCGTAGTCGATGTGGATGGGGTCGTCCGCATCCAGGTAGTCCGGAAGATAGCCATCTGGGCGATCTTCATCTGCCAGGCCGACAGCACCGTACAGTGCTGCCGCCAGCAGAAGCGCCCCTTGCTGTGTCGCGATTTTCACCGCCGCGGCAGATTGCCTGCTACTGGGGCAACTCCTTGAAGATGGAGGCGACCACCTCGTCGACCTGGGGCTGGTTGATCTTGACGTTGCCGCGGCCCAGGCGGCCCACGGCCACGCCTTCCCAGACCAGCATGTTGCGGGAGATGTCGACGATATCGATGGACAGGGTGCCCTGGGTGAACTCCCTTACCCGCGTTTCATAGCCGCCCCAGGTACGGTAGCGGCCGTGGCGGTAGCGGTGGAAGGTCGTGCCGGTCGGCACCTGTCGCACATCCATGCGCTGCTCCGTGTTGACGAAGAAGTTGATCGCCACCTCCGGATTGTCCGACTGCTGCCAGCCGCGGCTCTCCAGTTCCTTGATCACGGAGTTGGCCAGCATCTGGGACAGCGGCGTGCGCACGCCCCCGGGGCGATCGGTGCCCAGCGGACTCATGAAACTGAAGGTTCGGATGCTGGAAAAATCTGTCGAGGGATCCGCATTGGTGGAAATATTCGGCCCCGTGGCGGCGCAGCCCGCCAGTACCATGAACAGCGTGGCAAGCAGTGTATTTCTCATCTTTGTGCTCCTCTTCGTAACAGGGACTACCAAGTGAGGTATAGCTCAAACAGCAGGTTTGTGCGGTCTGTGAATTCGCCTTCGATGGTGCCGACGATGGGCAGCGCCGGCGTGGTGACCGGTGCGTCGCCGGTGTCGAGCCAGCTCACATTGCCGCCCAGGGTCATCCCACTGGGCCAGGTGTATTCCAGCGAGGCCCCCAGGCCCCAGAGCGAGTCCACTCGCAGCAGGATATTGCGGTTATCCTCGTCGACGGGGTCATCGAGGTAGAGCAGTCCCAGGCCAAGTGACCAGCGCTCGTTCCAGGCCATCCCCCAGCCCACCGTCGCCACCCAGGTGTCGTCGAGATTGTAGGGATTGACGGTGAAACCGCCCTCTTCGTCGACGACGGCGGATTCGATATTGAATTCGCTGGCCTCGATCCACAGCAGGTCCAGGGACAGCCAGTGGCCGTTGCCGAGGTCGTGGTAAACGCCCCCGAGCACGCTCTGGGGCATGGTGATATCCAGTTCCAGGTCGGTATCCGACTGCCGGTCCGGGTCGACGTTCGAATAGTCCGGCGTGTCCTCCATGTTGGGTTCGTACTCCGAGCGCCAGGAGATACCGAACCGGGTGCGCTCGGTCGGGGCCCAGTGAGCGCTGAGGATGTAGTTCAGGTTGACGTCGTCGGGTTCGACCTCCACCTTGCCGTCGGGCTGGCCGACCCCGTTGAAGACCGCCGCTTCCCACTCGTACAGGGTGTAATTCACCCCCAGGCCAAAGCCCAGCGACCAGGCATCGTTGAAGCGGTAAGCGACCGAGGGCTGGAATGTGAACGTGCCAACCGACCAGTCCGTGGACAGGTAGCGGGAGACCGAGTCCTCGTTGCCGTCGTCGCCGAGTCCGCTGGTGGCCGACAGGGAGGCCCCCACGGTCCAGCGTTCGTTCAGCGGGCGCACATAGAACAACGAGGGGATGAAGACCTCATTGTCAGTCTCATCTTCGCTGAAGGTACCGAGCCGGTCGGAACTCGCCTCCCAGGTGCTTTCGCTGTAGGACACGATCAGGCCCGTGCGCCAGCTCGTTTCCTCCAGGCGCGTCATACCTGCGGGATTGCTGCCGACGATCCGGGCGTCGCCCGCGCCGGCGCTGAGGTCGACGAATACCGGGCCGCCCGCGTGAGCGAAGCCGTGCGCTGCCGCCAGGAGCCCTGGCAGCAGCCATCGGCTATTGATGCTCACTTGCCGGTGTAGTGGCTGTCCATGAACTCCCGCATGCGATCCGCCCACACCCGGAACATGCGGCGGGCATCGGAGCGGTTGGTGACGCCGTTGCTCCAGGTCATCTGGTGACCCGGGCGGGAGGCGACCCGGCGGTCCGCCGCACGGCCGATAATCTGGCCGCTGGCACCGTCGAAAATCTCGAGGTACAGGGTGGCTGCGCCCGCGGTTGCCGAGAAGGAGCGATTGCGACCGGCGGTCCGGGTATCAGGCGCGGTCACATCGAGATCGACCAGGGCCGGACGCAGCACCAGCACGTCTTCACCAACTTCATCGACCACGTCGAAGCCGTTGTTGGCTTCCAGGGCCTCCACGAAGGTATCGAAGAGCAGCTCGCCGGCCGACTCTCGAATGCGCTGCATATCGCTGGCGCTGACCCGCATGCCACGGGTCCGATTCTGGTCCCGCTGCCAGTTGGCGCGGAAGGCCACGTAGGGCTCCAGGATGGCGACCCGCTTGTACACGCTGAAGTCAGCGTTCGGGTCGATGTAGGCGACATCCATGCGGGCATCCGGGATACGCTTGAGGTTCTCGAAGGCAATGGTGTGTTCCTCTGCGGACAGTGTCGGCACGGAGACACCGAGTACGAGGAAAAGAGCGGCTACAGCGTGTGAGGTCACGGCAAAACGAATGGACATAGCTTTTCCCTTCATTGTTATGAATTTGAATAGAGTGTAGCCCACCGTGAAGCGGTGGTTTTGCGAGAGATCAGTTTTTGTGCAGGAAGCCGATGGCTCTGCAGCACGCCCTAGCCGGCCCGGGCCCTGCCTCGCTTTTTGCCCTTCTCGCCGCCGCGCTTGGTGAGCTGCCGCTGTTCGCGCTTCTTCTGTTCCGGCGTTGCCTGCTCGATCGGCTTGGCAGGGAGATCAGCCAGCCGGTAGAGGTCTTTCACTTCCTTCTTGTCGAGCTCGACGTACATGCCTTGCTTGACCCTGGAGGGAATGAACACATTGCCGTAGCGGGTGCGCTTGAGGCGGCTGACCACGCAGTCCTGGGATTCCCACAGGCGGCGCACCTCGCGGGTGCGACCCTCCATGATCACCACGTAGTACCAGTGGTTCGTGCCCTCACCGCCACCGTCGACAATGTCGGTGAAACGGGCCACACCGTCTTCGAGCATAACGCCGTCCACCAGGCGCTGGAGGGTGTCCTGGTCCACCTCGCCCTTCACCCGCACCATGTACTCGCGTTCGATATTGGAGGACGGGTGCATCAGGGCATTGGCCAGTTCGCCGTCGGTGGTGAACAGCAGCAGGCCGCTGGTGTTATAGTCGAGCCGGCCGACGGATATCCAGCGCCCGTGCTTGAGTTTGGGCAGCCGGTCGAACACCGTCTTGCGGCCCTCGGGGTCCTTGCGGGAAGACACCTCGCCGCGGGGCTTGTGATAGAGCAGCACGCGGGTCTTCTCTGCTTCGCCCGTGTGGATGGCCTTGCCGTCCACGGAGATGGCGGCTTCGCCGTCAACCCGGTCGCCGAGCCTGGCCTGGCGGCCGTCGATCTGCACCCGGCCCGCCTCGATCCAGCGCTCCATTTCCCGGCGCGAGCCGATGCCAGCGCGGGCGAGCACTTTCTGCAGTTTTTCCCCGGGTTCAGCCATGGCCCTGTTCGCGGGATTCCTCATCCTCGGCGGAGGCCTCGGTGGCGCTCTCCACAGTTCCCTCGCCGGCAGATTCCGCCGCCTCGCGCAGGGCCTCGATGCTCAGCGCCTCCTCGCCCTCAGCCGATTCACCGTCGCCAGCGAGGTCCTCGGCCAATTCGCCCTCAGGGCCCTCGGCCGCTTCCGCTTCAATGTCACCGGCAGCGTCGCCCAACGGCTCTGCCTGCAGCTCGGGAATCGGGTCAAAGCCCAGTTCCTCGGTCAAGGTGTCGAAATCGCGGATCTCTGCCAGGGCCGGCAGCTGGTCGAGGTTCTTCAGGTTGAAGTAGTCCAGGAAGGTCCGGGTGGTGGCGTACATGGCCGGGCGGCCGGGCACGTCCCGGTGGCCGACCACGCGAATCCAGTCGCGCTCGTGCAGGGTCCTGATGATATTGGTGGATACCGCCACACCGCGGATTTCCTCGATTTCGCCGCGGGTAATAGGCTGGCGGTAGGCGATCAGCGCCAGGGTCTCCAGCAGCGCCCGTGAGTAGCGGGCCGGGCGCTCTGCCCACAGGCGGGCCACCCAGGGGCTCAAGGCCTGGCGCACCTGGAAGCGGAAGCCGCTGGCCACTTCCTGCAGTTCGAAACCGCGGTCCTCGCAGCGGGCGGCCACTTCCTTCAGCGCCTCACGGATGTCCTTGTTTTCCGGCCGTTCGTTCTCGTCGAACAGGTCCGCCATGTTCTGCACTGTCAGGGGCCGGCCGGCGGCCAGGATGGCCCCCTCCAGGATTTGCACCAGGCCGCTCGCGGTATCGCTCACTCTTCTTCCTCGTTATTGCTGTCTTCGCCGCCGTCATTGGCAGCCTCGGGAATATCGCCGCCCTCGGCGGGGGCTTCCGCCCGGGCCTTGACGTGAATGGGCCCGAAATTATCGGTCTGCACGATCTCGACCAGGGACTCCTTGATCAGCTCCATGATCGCCAGGAACGTGACCACCACGCCCAGGCGCCCCTCCTCGACCCGGAACAGGGACACGAAGGGCACGAACTGTTTCTGCTTCAGGGAATCCAGCACGTCGGACATACGCTCGCGGGTGGACAGGGCCTCCCGCTGGATGTGGTGATGCTCGTACATCTCGGCCCGGCGCAGGACCTCGCCCAGGGCCACCAGCAGCTCGCGCATATCGACATCCGGCTCGGGCCGGCTGCGATTGATTTCCGGCGGCTCGGCGCTGGCGGTGAATACCTCGCGCTCCTGCCGCGGCAGCTCGTCGAGGTCTTCGGCGGCCTTCTTGTAGCGCTCGTACTCCTGCAGGCGCCGAATCAGCTGGGCACGGGGATCTTCCTCGTCTTCCTCGACGCTCTCCGAGCGCGGCAGCAGCATGCGCGACTTGATTTCCGCCAGCATGGCCGCCATCAGCAGGTATTCCGCCGCCAGTTCAAACTGCATGGCGTCCATCAGCTCCACGTACTGCATGTACTGGTCGGTAATGTCGGAGACATCGATATCGAGGATGTCGATGTTCTGGCGCCGGATCAGGTACAGCAGCAGGTCCAGCGGCCCTTCGAAGGCCTCCAGGAACACTTCCAGCGCCCTGGGCGGGATGTAAAGGTCCTTGGGAAGTTCCGTGACGGCCTGGCCGAGCACCACCGCAAAGGGCATCTCACCCTGCTGGGGAGATTGGCGCAGTTCTTCCAGGCTTTTGGGTTGGGTTGATTCCGGGGTTTTGGCGGTTTCGGATGTGTCTTCAGTCGCCGTCCCGGCGGAATCCGTGTTGGAATCGCTCACTGTTCACCTACAGCTTGTTGATCGCGGGATTATACCCCCGGCCATTTGCCAGCCGCTAGCTGAATGGGACGGGATTGCCCTTTCCTTCGCGGGTGATCAGGGGCACCCCCTCGGAGAAATCGACCACGGTGGTGGGCTCCATCCCGCAATAACCGCCGTCGATCACCAGGTCGACCTCGTGCTCCAGGGTCTGGCGAATGTCGTAGGGGTCGGTCAGGGGGTACTCGTCGCCGGGCATGATCAGGGTGACGCTCATCAGCGGTTCGCCCAGGGCCGCCAGCAGGTCCAGGGCGATGGCGTTGTCCGGCACCCGGAGCCCAATGGTCTTGCGCTTGGGGTGCTTGAGTCGCCGCGGCACTTCCGAGGTGGCCGGCAGGATAAATGTATAGGGGCCGGGTGTGTTGTTGCGCAGCAGCCGGTAGGTCAGGTTGTCGACCCGGGCATAGCCCGCCAGCTCCGACAGGTCCTTGCAAACCAGGGTGAAGTTGTGGTCCTTATCCAGGCGGCGGATGCGGCGGATGCGGTCCAGGGCGTTCTTGTCGCCGATATGGCAGCCCAGCGCATAGGCGGAGTCGGTGGGATAGACGATCACACCGCCCCCCTGGACGATGTCCGCCGCCTGGTGGATGAGCCGCGACTGCGGGTTCTCCGGGTGCACCTGGAAAAACTGGCTCATCCAGACAACCTCTCCGCGCTAACGAAATCGACGCCCGCAGGCAGCAGCGACAGGTCGAAGCCCAGGCTGGGGCCGTAGTCCCACTCGGCGTGAAAATCGCTGCCCCCGGAGGCCACCAGGTCAAATTCCGCCGCCAGTTTGCACAGGTCCCGGGTCTGCTCGGCGGTCTGGCGGCCGGAATAGACCTCCATGCCCTGCCCGCCGGCGGCCTTGAAATCCACCAGGCAGGCCCGGAGCTTTGTCCGCGTGATCTTGTACTTGAGTGCGTGGGCCAGGATCGGCAGTCCGCCCGCTGCGGTGATCCAGTCCACCGCCTGGGCGAGGCTGGGCCAGCAGGTCTTCACGTCGCCGCGCTTGCCGGCGCCGAGAAACCGGTCGAAGGCCCGGTTCAGGTCTTTGGCGTGACCCTGGGCCACCATCCACGCGGCAAAGTGCGGGCGGCCGATCTGGCTGACGCCAGCTTCCGCACGCGCGCCCTCGAGCGCCCCGGGCATGCCCGCCTTCTCCATGCGCTCGGCAATGATTTCCGCGCGATCGCGCCGGGCCTGGTCCAGGATTTCGAGCCCCGCCACAAACTGTGGATGGTCGATATCCATGCCCAGGCCCACCACGTGAATCGAGACATTGTCCCAGACACAGGACAGCTCGGTGCCAGGCACCAGGCGGAACTCCGGCGGCGCCTCGTAGCCTTCCGCCAGCAGCGACCGGTAGCCGGCCACCGTGTCGTGGTCGGTGAGCGCGAATTCCGTGACGCCCGCCGCAACCGCCTGCTCCAGCAGTTCACGGGGCGCCAGGGCGCCGTCGGAGGCGTGGCTGTGGGTATGGAAATCAATTATCATGGCGGCTGCATTATCCAGACTCCACGAGGTCCGTGGTAGCCCCGGCGGCGTATAAATATCAGGTATTCAAGCCGAGCGCGCTACACGACGATACACCGGACAGACCCAGGCAATCCCGATTTATGAAGCAACTGGCGGAACTCGTCCCACTGATCCTGTTTTTCATCGCCTACCAGATGAAGGGCACGACCGTGTCATTCGGCGAGTGGTCCCACACCATGGACGGGATCTTCTCGGCGACCGCGGTGCTGATCATCGCCACCTCACTGCAGGTGCTGCTGACCTGGATCTTCACCCGGGAACTCGAAAAGCGCCTGGTGTGGCTGCTGGCGGCGGTGTGCGTGTTCGGAGGCGCTACCCTGCTGTTCCGCGACCAGACCTTCATCTTCTGGAAGCCCACCGTGTTCAACTGGACGCTGGCGCTGGTATTCGGCGGCAGCCAGTTTATCGGTGACCGCAACCTGATGGAGCGCACGCTGGGCTCCCAGCTGGAACTGCCCAAAGTCATCTGGAATCGCCTGCTGTGGCTGTGGGTGGCCAATTTCACGGTGGTGGGCGCCCTCAACCTGATTGTCGCCTACCAGTTTGGCGAGGCCTTCTGGGTCAGCTACAAGCTGTATTCGGCGTTTGGTTTCACCATACTGCTGACGCTGATCACCGCGGTGATCATCGCCCCCCACGTTCGCGAGGACGAGCCCAAGCCCGTCGCCGAGACTGAGTAATCCTACCACTTGGGCTTCTGCTCAAACCGCGTACAATCGTCCCCCTGTTCGGGACAACCAAAACCAGGGGAAACATGAAAACACTGCCGATGCTGACGATTGGCCTGCTGCTGTTTGCAGCCGCGTCATCCGCACAGGACATCCGCTACATTACTGATACGACCTATGTGCCCGTCCGCAGCGGCCAGGGGACGCAGTACCGGATCGTGCACCGGGGCCTGCCCAGCGGCACCCGGGTCACGATAGGCGAGGTCGACGAGGAGTCGGGCTATACCTACATCACCACCGATCGCGGCACAGAGGGCTGGATTCTCAGCCAATACCTGATGGAGGAGATGCCTGCCGCCGACCGACTGGCAGCGCTGCAGGAACAGTACCAGGCGCTGGTCGGCGACGAAGACAGCCTGCGTTCGCAGCTGGTGGAAATACAGGCGGCGAAGACCGCCGGCGACCGTGAAACGGCGCGACTGGAACAGGCAGTGGCGACAGCACAGGCTGAACTGACCGAGCTCAAGCGTATTTCCGGCAATGCCCTGACACTCGACACCAACAACCGGCGCCTGATCGAGGAAGCCCAGGTCATGCGGACCCGCATCGAGGTGCTGGAGGCGGACAACCAGCGCCTCAAGGACAGCGAGGACAGCGAGGCCTTCATGAACGGCGCGCTGGCCGTGCTGCTGGGCGTGGTCATCGCCCTGCTGGTACCCAGGCTGCGGCCCAAGCCGCGTCCCAGCTCGAGCTGGACCTGAGCCCTGACATTGAGAGAAGGAACCTACACCATGAAGAAGTTTTTTTGTGCAGTCGCTTTATTGCTGGTCAGCGCGGGCAGCCTGGCCGAGGACCCGCAGGTCATCATCCGCACCAATCACGGCGACATAACCCTGCGCCTGTTCCAGGAGAAAGCGCCCATCACCGTCGAGAATTTCCTCGCTTACGTGGACTCGGGCCACTACAACGGCACGATCTTTCACCGGGTGATTCCCAACTTCATGATCCAGGGCGGCGGTTTCACGCCGCGGATGGCGGAAAAGCCGACCCGGGACCCGATCAAGAACGAGGCCAAAAACCGGCTGCACAACCAGAAGGGCACCATCGCCATGGCCCGGACCAGCGATCCGGACAGCGCCACCGCCCAGTTCTTTATCAACGTGCGCAACAACCTGCGCCTGGACTGGACGCCCGGCAGCGCGGGCTACACGGTGTTCGGCGAGGTGATCGATGGCATGTACGTGGCGGATTCGATTTCCGTGGAGCCCACCCAGCCGTTGATGGGCCATCAAAACGTACCGGTCACCCCGGTGGTCATCTCTGAAATCGTGCGAGTTAAGGTCGAACCTGCCCCCGAAGCCGCGGAGGCCGCGGCCGACAGCGAATGATCGCCCTCAGCGTCAACCTCAACAAGATCGCGCTGATCCGCAATTCGCGCGACACGACCAATCCCAGCGTCGTCGAGCATGCGCGCATGGCAGTTTCCGCCGGCGCCGACGGCATTACCGTGCACCCGCGCCCGGACCAGCGACACATTCGGGCCGACGACTGCCGCGATCTGGCACCTGTGGTGGCGGGCCTGACCCACCCTGCCGGCGGCGGCATCGAGTTCAATATCGAAGGGAATCCCTTCGCGCCGGCGCGCAAGAGTGACCGCACCGGCGTCAGCGATTACCCGGGCTTCATGGAGCTGGTGCGCGAGACGAAACCGGACCAGTGCACCCTGGTTCCCGACGGCGACGCCCAGCTCACCTCGGACCACGGCTTCGACCTGAAGGCCGACGGCGAGCGCATCGCCCCCATCATCGAGGACCTGAAAGCCATGGGTGTTCGGGTGAGCCTGTTCATGGACCCGGACCTCGAACAGATCGAACTCGCCGCCCAGACCGGCACCGGCCGCATCGAGCTCTACACCGAGAGCTATGCAGATGCCTGTAAGCGCGGACAGCAGGTGGACGAGGTCTACAACCGTTTTCACGCCGCCGCCGAGCGCGCCAACGAGCTGGGCCTGGGCGTCAACGCCGGCCACGACCTGGACCTGAACAACCTGCCCCGCTTCGCCGGGATCCCCGGCCTGCTGGAAGTCTCCATCGGCCACGCCCTGACAGTGGACGCGATCCGCATGGGCTTCGCCAACGCCGTCGCCGCCTACCAGGCAGCCCTCGGCAAGAAATAGCCTTAATTGGGGTCAGAGTAAGATTTTTAATTGGGGTCAGAGTAAGATTTTCGTTGTCTAAAATCTTACTCTGACCCCAATAAAATTGACCCCAATTTGTTACTCCCATCATCGAGAACTGACATGAACCCGAGAGAGTATTTCGACCAGCTCAATAGCGACTACCTGGCGCTGGCCGAACCCAAGGAAGACCTGTTCTGGACCACCTTCATGGGCACCAGTGAAGACCACGATGCCCGCGCGGCGGCGGAGAAAGCCTACAACCGCTTCATCTCCAACCCGGAACGCATCGCCGAGCTGAAAGACCAGATCGCCGCGGCGGAGCTTGCCGAGGAAGACGACAAACTGCTGCACGGCCTGCGCGGCTGGCTGCACTTCTTCCAGGTGAATGCCATCGAGTCCGACGAGGCGCGGTCCATGGAAGCGGACATCATCCAGGACGACTCCGACCTGTTCGAGAAGCGCAAGGACCTGAAGCTTTACTACACCGATGAGAGCGGTGAGCAGGTGGAGGCCTCCACCCTGGTGCTGTCCACCAACCTCACCAGCGCCGACGACGAGAACGTGCGCAAGACCTCCCACGACGCTTTGCTGGAACTGGAGAAGTGGGTCGTGAACAACGGCTTCATCGACATGATGAAGCGGCGCAATGCCTTCGCACGCGCCCAGGGTTACCGCAACTACTTCGACTACAAGGTCAACAAGGAAGAGCGCATGACGCCGGAGCAGCTCTTCGAGATTCTCGACGAGTTCGAGGCCCTGACCCGCGATGCCCAACAGCGCGGTTGGGAGACGCTGGTGGCGAAACACGGCGAGCAGGCGCTGGAAGCGCACAACTTGAAGTACTACGCACGCGGCGACGTGGCCCAGCAGCTGGACCCCTACCTGCCCTTTTCCCAGAGCCTGAAGCGCTGGGTGGAATCTTTTGGCCGCATGGGCGTGGACTTCCGCGGCGCCACCCTGACACTGGACCTGCTGGACCGCAAGGGCAAGTACGAGAACGGCTTCATGCACGCACCCCGCGTGGCCTGGAACAAAGCCCAGGGCTGGTCCCCAGCGGTGATCAACTTTACCAGCAACGCTAACCCGGACCAGGTGGGCAGCGGCGACGACGGCCTCAACACGCTGTTCCACGAAGGCGGCCATGCGGCCCACTTCGCCAATATCGACCAGAATGCCCCCTGCTTCAGCCAGGAGTTTCCGCCGACGTCCATGTCTTACGCGGAAACCCAGTCGATGTTCTTCGACAGCCTGCTGCGGGACGCGGACTGGCTCAGCCGTTACGCGCAGAATCGCGATGGCGAGACGGTGCCTGCGGAACTGATCCATGCGCTGATTGAATCTGAGCAGCCGCTGGCAGCCTACTACGAGCGCGGCATCCTGGTGGTACCCAAATTCGAATGGGCGATCTACTCACTGCCCGAGGACGAACTGACGCCAGAGAAACTGCTGGAGCTGGCCCGCTACTGGGAGAACCAGATCTTCGGCCTGAAGTGCGCGCCGCGGCCGCTGCTGGCAATACCGCACCTGCTGGACAAGGATGCGGGCTGTTCCTACCAGGGCTACCTGCTGGCCAACATGGCCGTGTACCAGACCCGCGCCTGGTTCCAGCGCGAGCACGGTTACATCACCGACAATCCAGTGGTGGGCCCGCTGATCTCCGAACACTATTGGGCGCCCGGCAACAGCGTCAGCCACAACGACACCCTGGTGAGCCTGACCGGTGAAGGCTTCAGTGGCCGCTACCTGGCGGAGCACTGCAACCGCACGGTGGATGAAGCCTGGCGTGAAGCGCAACAGAAAATTTCCGACGCCGACGCGCAGGAGCGGCCCCCGGTGCAGTCTCTCAATGCCGATATCAAGGTAGTGCACGGCAATGACGTGCTGGCGGAAAACGGCGGTGGCGACGCGAAGATGTTCGACGACTTCAGCAGCTGGATCGACCGCCAGTACCACTGATGCTGGAGCTGCGCCCCAACTGCGAGTGCTGCGACCGGGACCTGCCGCCAGAGTCTCCGGACGCGCGCATCTGCACTTATGAGTGCACCTTCTGCGCGCACTGCGTCGACAATGTGCTCAACAACGTCTGCCCCAATTGCGGCGGCGGCTTCGTACCACGCCCGATCCGCCCGGCGAATGCGCACCGCCCCGGTGTCAGCTGCGACCACCATCCGCCATCTACAACGCGGGTGCATACAAAGTATTCCCAGGAAGAGCTGAAGGTGTTTGCGGCGACGCTCGCTCATGTGCCGCCGGCGGAACGCTAGTTCCGGTCACCGTTTACTTGATTGCTTCGCGAGAGCGCTGCAGGCACGCCGGCCAGTGCGGAGAGTGCGAAGGTTTCGTTCTCAACCCGGAACGCATTCACTACAAAGCTGACGGCGTGGTACAGGCCCGCCAGCATGACCAGTTCGACGAGCTGTTCTTCGTCGTAATGAGCTGTCAGTTCGGTCCAGAGCGCGTCGGGTAGGCAGGCATCGCTGTGGAGTGCGTCCACCATTGCCAGCAAGACTTGCTGCGCTTCGCTCCACAGGTCGGGTTCGACGGCGTTCGACCAGGTAGCTGCAATCTGCTGCTCGCTGAATCCGGTCTTCTTTCCATAGATCGCTGCGTGCACGCCCCACTCGTATTCCGCATTGCACGCAGCGCAGGCCCGCAGGATCACCAACTCGCGATCGGAAATAGTAATGGAACCCCGATCCAATAATCCTCCACGCACCATTCGCGACAGCACCCGGGGATTGCGGCCCACGGTGCGGAAGATGTTGAGCGGCGGCACACCCTCGGGCATGACCACGTCGAAGGATTTTTGCAGATCATCGGTATACGGGGGCTGTACCGGAGCAACGCGGGGACTGGACACGACGGCGACACCTCTCTAGGCTTGCTACTGAATTCGTAGCAAATCATAGCGCTACTATTTTAGTAGCGCAAGCGAGATACTCCCATGGCAGAAAAGCAGCGCCCCGCCCTCGCCGATCTCATTGACCTGCTGGGCACCAAGTGGGTGATGCGCATCCTGTGGGAACTGCGCGAGGGCCCGCTGACTTTCCGTGCCCTGCAGTCGGCCTGCGGTGGCCTGAGCCCTTCGGTGCTGAACAATCGATTGAAGCTGCTGGAACAGTCCCGACTGGTGGATCGGAAAGAGTCCGGCTATGGGCTCACGAAGCAGGGGGTGAGCCTGATGGAAGTGCAGAAGCCCCTGGCCCAGTGGGCGAGGCGCTGGCAGCGTTCCCTGGCTGACTAGCGGTTTTCAAACCAAAGCACAGCCGGCCCAGCCAGAACCGCTTCACCAGTTCATAGCCCAACGCGCAGCCGGCTACGGTGCCAAGAAGCAGCAGCGCCGCCTCCAGCGGCTGTGGCAGCGCCAGCGAGGCAAGCCAGAACGCCAGCAAAACGGTCACGGTCTGGTGCAGGATGTACCAGGGCAGGATCGCCTCGTTCATGTAGCGCAGCCAGCGGGCGGGCCGGTTCAGGTAGTGAAAGCCCAGCCCCAGCACCGCCGCCACCCACAGCCACTGGTCAAAGGACACCAGCAGGCGAATCAGCACCAGCTGTGCATCCTCCCCAAGGAACGGGAACCAGACCGGCACCTGGTCGTGTGCGATCCCCAGCAGCACCGCGTAGGCGACCACCGCGCCACCCAACCAGCGCCAGCGCCAGGTGCCCAGCAGCGCCCAGAATCGACCGCAGTCCGCCAGCAGGTAGCCCCCAAACAGGAAGGCCAGGTAACGGGCGTGGTTGTACCAGTCGCCGAACAGGGCATTGTTCGGCGGGTAGTCGTCGGCCAGGGCGAGGCGAATCACCGTCAGCAGGCCAACCGGTAGTAACAGCACTGTGAGCCAGGAAACAGTGGCCGATTGCACGCGCGCCGCGAGACGATCCAGCAGTGGCTTCACCCCCACAAACACCAGCGTGTAGACCCACAGGTAAGCCAGGAACCAGAGGTGATTCCAGGTCCACAGGCCCGCGGGCCCGTGCTGGTACTCCGGGTACATCTCGGTATCGGTATCGAGGTAGAGCCGGTAGAACTCGGCATAACTGAACTGCGCGCCCTCACCCGTCACCAGCTCGACGTAGAGCTGCGGCGGCACAATTACCGCCAT
Source organism: Halieaceae bacterium (assembly GCA_965601975.1). GTDB lineage: Bacteria > Pseudomonadota > Gammaproteobacteria > Pseudomonadales > Halieaceae > JANQIO01. The sequence goes on along the minus strand of OZ271856.1, from coordinate 1,820,659 downwards.
GCTGAACACGAGCGGCAGCAACAGCCGCTTGTTGCGCAGGTTGACGAGTTGCAGCCGTGAAATCTTGCGGCAGGCGAAATACAGCGCCGCACCCGAGACAAAGAACAGCAGGGACATGCGCCAGGGATTGGTCAGGTACATCAGGTTCTGAAGCCCTTCGCTGGGCTCGGGGCTCTTGATATGCCAGCCCCAGTCCGCCACGTAGTACATGCCGACGTGGTACAGGATGAGCAGCCCGAAGGCGATCACCCGCAGGGCGTCGAGGTCATGGCGTCGCGAGGTCTTGGGCATCGCATCCATTGTCTACAGTGCTTTGGAAATTTCTGCCAGTGTGGCCAAGCGCCCCGCGCGCGGGAAGCGCAAGTCGTTGAATTGCATGGATTTAGTGATAAGCGGCGGAATACCGGGACGAGATCGCTGGCGGAGGTTTGAGAAGCCCGCGCCCGCACCCGATAATGACGGCATGATGACCCTGGAGCGCTACCTCAGGCACGAGACATTCTACGCCGGACTGATGTTCGCCGTGTTCCTGTTGATCAACAACACGATCAACGCCACCTCCATCCTGATGGAAGCCAGCCGGGCCGGCACCGACATCCGCCTGTCGAGCCCGTTCATCACCGAGTACTCCAGCGCCCTCTCCAACCTGGCGCTGATTCCGGCCATCATCTGGTTCCTGAACCGCTACCCGCTGAAGTGGGGCATGCTGCAGCGCAACCTGCTGGCCCACCTGGGCTTTTCGGTGCTGTACAGCGCCGCCCATATCGCGCTGTTTGTCGGACTGCGCAAGGTCATCTTCGGGCTGCAGGGCATCGACTACGTCTTCAGCAACAACCTGCTGGTAAGCTTCGTCTACGAGTACCGCAAGGACGCCTGGGCCTATATCGGCCTGCTGGCCTGCCTGCACAGCTACCGCTTCATCATGAGCCGCCTGCGCGGCGAAGCGGTGCCGGTGAGCAACAGCGAGGACGCCCCGCCCGGAAAGACACCGGAGCGCTTCCTGGTGCGCAAGCTGGGCAAGGAGTTCGTGGTCAGGGTCGACGACGTGGCCTGGCTGGAGGCCGCCGGCAACTACGTGAACCTGCACGTGGGCGAGCGGGTCTACCCCCTGCGCGCTACGATGGGCGGCCTGGTCGGCAGCCTGGCGGAACGCGGCTTCGTGCGGGTGCACCGTTCCCACAGCGTCAACCTGGACTACGTGGAATCACTGACCCCCCTGGAATCCGGCGACTGCACCATCGCCCTCAAGACCGGCGGCGAGGTGACCCTCTCGCGCCGCTACCGGGACGCCTTTCGTGAAGAGTTGAACCGAAAATCGGGGTCAGAGTAAGATTTTTTAATCTTACTCTGACCCCGATTTTCCACCCATGACCCAAGCCCGCATCATCGACTTCGAGCCGCAGCACGCTGACGCCTGGAGGGACCTGAACCTGGCCTGGATTCGGCAGCACTGGGAGCCGGAGGCATCCGACTACAGGGCACTGGACCACCCGATCGACAACGTCCTCACACCCGGCGGCTGCATCCTGCTGGCCGAGCGGGACGGCGAGATTATCGGCACCTGCGCGCTGCTGAAAATGGATGACGGCGGCTTCGAACTGGCGAAGATGTCGGTGGCGGAACATGCCCAGGGCCAGGGCCTCGGCGTGCTGCTGGGAGAAGCCGCCATAGAGCGCGCAAAAGAACTGGGAGCCGCCCGCGTCTACCTGGAAACCAACAGCGTGCTGACACCCGCTATCGCGCTGTATGAGAAGCTGGGCTTCCAACACCTGGCGCTGGATGACTCGCCCTACGCGCGTTGCAATGTGCAGATGGAACTACGGTTCGAGTGAACCCTACTCACCGTCCCAGTAGTGGAGCGTGTTTTCCACACGACCGACGTAAGTGAACTGTTCCTTGCCATCGCTGCGCACCATGAACTTGCCGCTGTCCGGGTATTCGCAGACATCGATCGGCGCTTTGCTGGAGATGGCAACGTAGCGCAGCGGCCCATCGCCGGTGTTGGTGATCTTGTGGGCATACTCTGCGCCGCCTATGGGTGCGCCCAGCACATCGCCCGCCTGTATCTCATACACAGCCTCGCCGAAGCGATAGCTGCCCGAGCCCTCGAGAATCACGAACATCTCGTCTTCGGCATGATGCACATGAAACGGGCAGGCTGACTTGCCCGGCGGCAAGGTGGTGTAGACGGCACCCAACGCCGTCAGCTGCAGCCGGTCCCCCAGCACGGCGTCTTCGCAGCCGTACTTGTCATCTCCATCAAAAGTCTCCGTGGGCAGCTCGCTCAGGCGAGCCACAGGGTTGTAGGTGTCGTTCATCTCGTTGTCTCCGGGGTACTGCCTCAAGCATAGACTGCCGGGCGGGGATGGAAGGAAGACTCGAACTAGGCTCGCGGCGGTCCGGGCACCAGTACCGGCGTGCGCTCGCAGTACTCGCGGTAGGCCGCGTCATCACCCCAGCGCTTGCGCCCCTGGGCTTCCAGCAGATTCACGCCACTGATGCGGGTCAGCAGCAAGTAGACAAACACTGGCGAGACCAGCGTCAGGTACGCCCAGCCGGATAGCATCGGCAAGGCCATGACGGCAATGCCGACCCAGAGCACGATCTCGCCAAAGTAGTTGGGGTGGCGAGAGTAGCGCCAGAGGCCCTGCGTGATAAAGCGCCCGCGGTTGGCCGGGTCACGGCGGAAGGCGCGCTTCTGTCGGTCTGCCACCACTTCAAAGACAAACCCGAACACCCATAGCCCGACACCCAGCAGCGTGAACACACCGACGGAAGCCGGCCCCGCCGAAGTAATCGCCGCGAGTCCCGCGGCAAAGGTCACCGTCACCCACAGCCCCTGCAGAGTCCAGGCCAGCAGGAAACGACCGAAGTGGGGCTTGATGTGGGTAAAGCGCGTGTCACCGCCGTCCGCGCGAATGCGAAGGAACAGGAAACTGCCAAGACGCACCGCCCACACAATCACCAGGCCGCCAATCAGCAACCGGGGTGCGTCCAGCTGCGGCGCCAGCGCCAAGGCACCCAATGCCAATGCGATATAGGTAAGGCTGCCGGTGAGGTCGTAGAAACGCTCGGTCTGCAGCAGGTACGCCGGAACAAACATCACCCATTGGATGATGAATGCGAGAGCTACGAGGTCGAATATGGATTCCATAAAGTTTACTCAGAATCCGGGGGACGCTATCAAACCAACGCTGTTGAAGGCAACGCCTTGCATTTGTGGTACATGACAGCGAATGCATCAAAAAATGTGCCTCGCTGCATGACACACTCAACGAATTCGGGTGAGCCGTCGTATTGGACTATCAGCTTTTCTTGATCGCCATCGGGTATCAGTGCGACAAAAAAATTGTCAAAGGCGTATTCCGCTCGAATGATGTAATCAAGGTCAAAGACACCTGGATTGTCAATCGTTGCCGCTGCGGAGGCTATTTTATCGTCGGTGACCTCGGCTTCCCCTCGATTAACTTTGAAGACCTCGTAGAACTCACTGCCACTCAAAGCAAACAAGGTCGGGAAGTCCTGCCCTTGATCCGAATAGCCATCGTGTACGCGATAGAAAAAATCTCTAATATTTTCTTCTTCGTCTTCAGCACCGAATCGCACACCATTGAGATAGAAGAAAATACTCCCATTTCGAGCAGCCTCGTCGGTCATTACGAATTCCAGGGCGAACTCGTTCTTTGAACCTACAATCTCTCTCACAGTTTTTTTGTCAACGGGGCTCAGCTAGTTACAAAAACGTAACGCGTATCGGTCGAAACCAGGAAGTCTGCATGCATCTCGTCCATATCGATAAGACCAATGATTTCAGCATCGGGCCAGTTATGCTCATCCAGAGGAATTCTCTCTCGGATTACCCTTAGATAAAGCCTTCGAAAGCCTTCTACATCATCGCGAGTTAACTGGCGAAAATCAGGAAGTTCTTTCAGGTACCACCCTAATATGACCTCGTCGACATGCCCCTGCTCCACGGAAGCGCGCTTGGAGACCAGCGCTGCCAGGAACTGTTCCAGCGAAGAAAAGTCGCTGACGTTGGCGGAGTAGATCAGGAAAGGGAAATCCTCTATCCCACCCAGGATATGTTCGATGTTCTCCTTTCCCTTGCCGGGAAGAGAACCAACACGGTCAACATCAATATTCAAGGTAACACCATATCGAGTTACCTTGAGATGCCAGCGTCTCCCAGTCGATAGGCGGTACTCAGGCCGAGGAACAGGAACAGCAAATCCAGGAGACCCAGATCTTCGAACACCAGGTCCATGGTTGAAATGTTCGCGACTTCGGCCTCGAAGCTCGCGGACATGCGCTGGCTCCACGCCTCCAGGCCTGGCGATTCCCTGGCAATCCATTCCAGGTCGGGAGCATCGTTTTCCAGGAAGTACTCAATGTCCTCACTGGTGATGTCTTCCACGTAATAGGCCTCGGTGTAATCGCGCTCAAACATGAACTCTCGCAGAGACTCCTCGGAGCCGTCCACGTCCATGTAGAGTTCGGCGTCATATTTGTACTCTTCAAACCAATACTGGGCATCCTCGCCCGTCCAGAAATTTTCCCCGGCCATGATCTCCGAGATGTTGGACTGGATGCTTGAGTAGAAGAGGAACTTGCCGCCGAGAATCGAGCACAGGACCATCACGGCGCACATGGCACCTGCCGTACTGCCGCGCGAACCTGTAACGGCGCTGGCGAAACCCACGGCACCGCCGATGAGCCAGGCCACCAGGCCGAATTCGTACTCCAGGGAAAGCGCGATCCCCATCCAGGCAAGCGCACCCAGCAGGGCGGTCACACCGGCTGCCGCGATCGACCCCATGCCGAGCTTATCTTCGCCGGGGCTGGCACTGGGCGTATACGTTTCGCCGGCCTCCTCAGCCTGGGCCCGTTGTGCATCCTGTGCCTGCCTGACCTTGTCGACGAACACACCGCAGGAGGGGCACTGCTCGGCCTTCGGTTGCAGGGTATTGCAGCCCGGGCACATCATGGTCGACCCCGCGGCTGCGGCTGCAGGTTTCTCTGCCTTCGCAGCGGCGTCCATGCCGGGCTCCGGCGCCATGCTCAAACCTGCGGCGGCAGGTTTCTCTTCTTCCGGCGTACTATCCAAACCGGGCTCCGGCGCGAGGCTCAAGCCGGCGCCGGCCTCAACCACAGGTTCGAGTGGCTCCATCGAGGCGTCGACACCGATGCGCTCGAAGGCACTCAAAAACTTCTTGGCGGTCGCCTGGTCGGTCTGCTTCTTGATAATGCGCGGCTTGCCCTCGAAGTAGGACGCCGCCTTGGCACCATCGAGTTTCAACAGTGAGGCAAACGCATCGATGACGCTCTCGCGATCTTGACCCTCGAGCACGTTACCGCTGACGAGGACACGGTACTCCAGTGACTGGTCTGACATGTTTCTCCCCTGGCATTGTTGTTATGTGATTATGATTATTCGCCTTCTGCATTCGACGAGCCCGAGGTCATGTGACTCGGGCCAGTGCAACCGCTGCAGATCGCTCATGTAGCCATGGTCTTTCTTCCGGCACCCTCTGCGGAGCTTTGCCGTCGGCCGCAATGCTGCGACTTACCTTTATCTTAATGAAATCAAGGAATTAGTAAACTAAACGAAAGTTTACTTTGAAGAGAGCAATATTGGGGTCAGAGTAAGGTTTTTTCCTTTCTGGGCCGCCCCAATTTCAAGGGGTCAGACTCCTTGATCGTCCGTTGTCGCTTGCCAGAAAATACAGGAGCATTCAGAGTGGCGGCAGCAATAACAAATCAACTGGGTACACCGCTGGACGACGACATCATCAACACCACGCGACAATGGGTTGAGCGCCTTGTGGTGGCACACAACCTGTGTCCCTTCGCCAAGCGGGAACTGGTGGCTGGCTCGGTGCGATTTTGTGTGACCAACGCCCAAGATGAAGCGCAGCTACTGCTGGCCCTGAGTGATGAACTGGAGCGGTTGAACCGCGAACCCGACATTGAGACAACGCTGCTGATTCACCCCCGCATCCTGCGAGATTTCCTCGACTTTAATCAGTTCCTGGAAGCCTGTGATCAGCTCCTCGTGCAGACGTCACTTGACGGGGTGTACCAGATCGCGAGCTTCCACCCGGAATACCAGTTTGCCGGTACCCAGCCACAAGACGCAGAGAATTACTCCAACCGCTCCCCTTATCCGATGCTGCATATACTTCGCGAAGACAGCGTTGCCCGCGCCGTCGCCAGCCACCCGGATGCGGAGGGCATTCCCGACAGAAACATCGCCGTACTCAACCAACTCGGCAGCAAATACCTCAAGAAGCTTCTATCAACATCAAGGGGTCAGACTCCTTGATTTCCGATTCCCACCCCAGCCGAAAGACTCGACGCGTCGGTTTGCCGCTCCACGAATGCTGTCTTTGAACGTGTCGCTGCCCAGAGCCCAGGATTTGTTCGTACACTCGCGGATCTCTTCCAGTGCGTCCTGCCCGATTTCTTTCTCAAACAACGCAAGGTAGCGGCTCTGTCGCACCTCCGGCTGATTCGCAAGCTCCACATACACCGAGTGTGGTGTTAGCAATGGATTGGGCTGCCCCAGCGCGTTGGCATGATAGCTGGTCCAGGGATATTCCCCTGGTGTGCACACCATCCCCGCGCGTACTGGGTTCAGCTCAATGTAGCGGCTGACGACCAACAAGTAGGTATCTGAGTCCACCAACGTCGATTTGTAGCGCCCTTCCCACAGCGTACCGCTGCGATGGTATGTTGAATTGATGTGGCCGACATATTTCCTGCCCAACGACTGCATCATCTTCCCGGAACTACAGGCCGACTCGGGTGTAACCAGAAGATGCACATGATTGGTCATCAAAACGTAGGCGTGAATAGCCACCCCGAATTGCTCGGCAGATGATTGGAGTTCACTCAGATAGAACTCGTAATCGCGAGGTTCATAAAAACAGGCAACCCGGTTGTTACCACGTTGAATCACATGGTGAGAACATCCGGGCACGAAGAGTCGAGGTAATCTGGCCATGCTGCCGTCCTTGGTCGCATGAAAATATCGACTGTTGATGGTATCACGGTAGTTGGCGAATCATGCTCTTTCAAGGAGTCTGACCCCTTGATCTCGGAATTCCGCGTGACACACTCAGGCTAGGCGCAATCACGAATTAAGCAAACTGTCCCCGGAATTCCGCATTGATCGTGTTTCAAGGGGTCTGACCCCTTGATCCACCACCTAATCTTGCCCTGGATTGTCAGACTCGCAAGGATGTCGATAAGGGAGCTATCTAGCTCGCCGAAAACTTCTTCCATTACTTCGCTCAAAATTTCTCAATACTTTGTGCTTATTGGGGCAAGAGTAACATTTCCACCAAAATGAAAAGGGCGACCATTGGCCGCCCCTCATCAAAAATCTTACTCTGACCCCAATAACCGTGACCCCTTGATCCCGGTAGTTGGCGAATCATGCTCTTTCAAGGAGTCTGACCCCTTGGCCCCAGGAGTCTGACCCCTTGATCCTCTTGATCCTCTTGATCCAAGGAGTCTGACCCCTTGATCCGCAATTACGCTCTGACCCCGATTCCTTGATCGCGTCGAGGATCTCCTCGTCGGTCTGGCGATCGTCGGCAACGTCGTCAAACTCTGAGGCGGGCATCTCGATAGGCAATTGAGTGAACTGTCACCGGAACTCCAAATACGCTTTTTCATTTCTCTAGATCATTTCCACGAAATGCTATCAATACTTTGTCTGGGAACTGTTCTCTCAGCATATCCTCATCCAAGTTAGCGCAGTCACCCTTAATCAAAATTAGCTCACCATTTCGCCAGAGCGCCACGTCACTGGCCAGCAAGAACACGAAGAACTCACTTCGGAGTGAGTTAATGCCGCCTTCAGGAAAACCCCAACTCTTCGTAAAAAGTTCGCGAATGCTGGGCGCGGAGCTTAATCCGGACTGCACCCAATCGGAGGATGAACCGACAACATTCCACCCAGTCAGAGTAACAGAGAATAGATCCTTAGAGTTTAGTGTCTCCAATTGCTCAACCATCGCTTCAACGGCGTCACTCTCGTTGGGATCCTCCTTCCCCCAGTACATGGTAGGGTTGCGCCGTACATGTTCTGACAGCGGCGCAACACGTATGTCATTGAGTCCATGTTTCTCGTTCTTGCTCATCTACTAACCTCATAAGTCTCAAGGTGGACCCGGTTGTATCTCACCAGAATCAAGAAGACGATTGAACGTCGGGAATCCACTAGGCGGCACGACGATCTGGGAATTCGGGGGACAGTTTACTTAATTCCCGGAATTCGGGGGACAGTTTACTTAATTCCCGGCTTCGGGCCCGGCTTGCGCTTTCTTGAATTCGGGGGACAGTTTACTTAATTCCCGGCTTCGGGCCCGGCTTGCGCTTTCTTGAATTCGGGGGACAGTTTACTTAATTCCCGGCTTCGGGCCCGGCTTGCGCTTTCTTAGTTCCCTGCCCGTCAGTGTTTCAAGGCCTTCAATGAAGCTTTTGTCACCCGCCGGCCGGCCGGTCGTGGAGCATCGTCTGATGCCCGCCAGCTCACCATCATTGGCGCCTTCAGACAAGTAGCGTCGCCAGTCACTGACCCGCTCTAACATCGGCTGAACCTCCACCACAGCGTCGTCCCAGCCGACCAGGTGCGCTCGGGTACTGGACCAGGGCCAGTCTTCCGGACAAGCGCACAGGCGGGCCCGCACGGGGTTCAGTTCCGTATAGCGCGCAGTCGCCATCAGGTAGCGCTCATCCATCACGAACGAATGGAAACGCTCCTGCCACAAGTGGCCCTTCCAGTTCTCGCGAAAGTTGATACGACGGGAGTAGCGGCGATGAACAAACCGAAACAACTGCGCCAGGCTATCCGTTGCTTCCGGCACTACCACCAGGTGGACGTGATTGGGCATCAGGCAGTAGGCCCACACAGAGACCTGCGCCGAAGTTTTTGCCTGTGCCAACAGGTCCAGATAGGCACGGTAATCGTCATCGCAGAAGAAAGTCTTCATCCGCCGATTGCCGCGCTGGGTAACGTGGTGGGGGTAACCCGGAACCACCAGTCTCGGCATCCTTGCCATGATCAGGTTCCTCTATGTCATCCGTGACACACTCAGGCTAGGCGCAATCACGAATTAAGTAAACTGTCCCCGGAATTCCCCAGGAATTCGCTCTTTCAAGGAGTCTGACCCCTTGATCCACGGTAATCGTCATCGCAGAAGAAAGTCTTCATCCGCCGATTGCCGCGCTGGGTAACGTGGTGGGGGTAACCCGGAACCACCAGTCTCGGCATCCTTGCCATGATCAGGTTCCTCTATGTCATCCGTGACACACTCAGGCTAGGCGCAATCACGAATTAAGTAAACTGTCCCCGGAATTCCCAGAGTAACATTTCCACCAAAATGAAAGGGGCGACCATTGGCCGCCCCTCATCAAAAATCTTACTCTGACCCCAATTAAATCATGCTCTTTCAAGGAGTCTGACCCCTTGATCATTAATTAAGTAAACTGTCCCCGGAATTCGCGGAATTCGTAAACTGTCCCCGGAATTAGAATTAGGTAAACTGTCCCCGGAATTCTCGAATCATGCTCTTTCAAGGAGTCTGACCCCTTGATCTATTGGGGTCAGAGTAACATTTCCACCAAAATGAAAAGGGCGACCATTGGCCGCCCCTCATTAAAAATCTTACTCTGACCCCAATTCCCTGCTCTTTCAAGGAGTCTGACCCCTTGATCCCTTGATCCATCCTGCTCTTTCAAGGAGTCTGACCCCTTGATCCCGGAATTCCCGGAACCACCAGTCTCGGCATCCTTGCCATGATCAGGTTCCTCTATGTCATCCGTGACACACTCAGGCTAGGCGCAATCACGAATTAAGTAAACTGTCCCCGGAATTCCCCTGACCCCGATTCCGCCACAGTGAAAACCTTACTCTGACCCCAATAACTGCAATAACTTGGGAAGTCCACTCTGACCCCAATTATGATCGCTAACCAATCCCTAGAAGCTCGTCCGTGCTAACCCTCCCCCCTTTCTTTCTCAATTCATAAGCTAGAAGCAGGAAATCTTCCAGGGTCTCAGACCACTGCACAACTCTGCCGTCAAGTATGTCGAAGCCAAATATGGCACCACCAGTGGGGTTAGCATCATACACGGCGTGTACATCTGCATTCCAATTGAACAAGGGAAGCCATCCGCTTGGCCAATAATCGATAACCTTGCCTGCAGGATTTGAGCGCGAGAAAATCGCGATTGCAGCACTGCTTTTTTTCCACGCAGCATATCTTGAAATAATCTCTTCTGGGCAGTTGGCAAACCAGAAGTCATCTCCAAAAAGAAGTCCAGCCAGAAACGATTTCTCATATAGCAACAACTCAACGAGTTCTTCAGGCACTTTCTGAAGATCGCATGCGGTAGCTAGCGATGTCACATCTATGCTATCTAATCGAGGAATCTGGTCTCCAGGACTATGGCCACCCTCAAGCTCAAGAAACTTTCTTATCGTCGATTCTAGACTCATCGGAAATAGTGCACCGTGCCAGATCTGTCAGTGAAGAAGCTCTTACTGCTCGGTATTCCCAGAACAATAAACTTTGACTCGTCCGAAATTCCATCCGGACTCACAGCAGCCTTACGGTAAAAATCCCTTATAAAATCTCTTGTCATATTCGACTCACTAAGACTCAACAGGCGAAGAGAAACGTTCCACATTACGTAGTTGACCGGACCTCCCTGCCTACTAGTCGCGAACGGATATTCATCGCAAGCCACTGAGCTGCTATGCCGAGCCCGCGCGGCGGAGTTGCACTCTGAAACTGCATCAACATTGTACCAACCCCTCGGCCAGGGAGGAGTGCGATTAAGTGCATAGGGTGTTGGCTTGAAGTTTGAACCCCAACCAGATTGCGCATCCAGGATATGCCGAGCATGACCTTGCATCTCCTGACCAAAGACGATCAAGGGAATGCCAATGAAGTTGTCCCGGCGTTGCGAGGAAGCCGTGAGCGCAAGTGAACTAAGCATTCCAACCGCCGCCGTATACACAGTTGAAGAGGTAGATGCCGCTGCACTCGCCCATAGAGCGTCATTCGCAGCGATCCTTGGATAGTTCACTGATGCGACCCTAGCAGTCTGCAAGACTGCTGAACTAGTCTGGCCAGCTGATAACTCGCCCATCGTGTAGCTGTTACCAGATGGGTCAACCATGATCACAGGGTCCCCTCCAGCGTATACGTATTTGTGCAAAGTTGTTGGATGGTGGTCTCTGCCCATCCACGTATCCATCTGCGTAAACCGCCCAACCCCCTGATCGTAATACCGCGCGCGCAAGTAATACTGATTCAACGAGTAATCATACTGCTCCCCGGTATAGAGGTAGTTGTTCTCTGTGGAGCCAGTACTGTTGAGCAGTTCACCGAAGGCTTCATAGTCGTACTCGTCGGAGATAGCGCCCGCCGCATCCGTCAGCACTCGTGTGCTGCCGAGCCCGTCATACATAAAGAAGCTGCTAGCTGCAGTAACACTCCGCTCCTGACTGATCAGGTCATCCCCATAGGTGTAGGTAACAGACTCACCACCCATCTCCTCCAACAACACCTGCGCATAATCCCGGTTGTAATCCACCGTATAGACGGTGGCGGCGCCATCCGTGGCCTTGCCAACCCGGATTCCGTCCGGTCCGTAGCTGAACGTAGTAGTGGTTTTGGTGGTGCCGTCATCAATGATGGCCTGCACCACTTCCTGCTGGCTGTTGTAGCTGTACGCCTTCGTGACAACGCTGTCTTCGGTCTCCGTCAGCGTATTGCCCTGGGCATCGTATGCGTAGGTCACCCCACCCTGCTGTGTCAGACGATCGTTGGCGTCGTAGGTGTACGCCGTGGTCACGCCATCGATCACGGACTGCGTGCGGTTGCCTACCTGGTCATAGGTGTAGGCCGCACTGTAGTTGCCGTTGACCCCATCGGTAATGGTCTCCGTGGTCAGCCGGTACAGGTCGTCGTAGGCGTACTGGGTGGATCTGCCCGTGGCCTCGTCGATCTGTGTGCGCCTGCCGGTCGGGTGCAGGGTGTACAAAAACTCCTTCAGCAGCGCCCCGGTCGGGTCGAAATGCGCCATCCGCGTCAGCCGGTTCAGGCTGTCGTAGGTATAGGTCGTACTGGTCCCGTTCGGGTAGCTGACACTGGCCCGGTTGCCCACGGCGTCGTAGCCGTAGGAAGTAATGCCACCATTGTGATCGGTGACCGTGGCCGGGCGGTTCAGCACATCGTAGCCGTAGGTGGTCACGATGGGCGTTCCCACCAGCGGCGTAAGCGTGACGCTGGTGCGGTTACCCGCCGCGTCGTAGCTGTAGCTGAGGATGGTGCCATCGGGCTTGGTTTCGGTGCTCAGCCGATCCCGGTTGTCGTAGCTATAGGTAGTGACCCGGGTAGTGGCGTCCGCCGCCACCTGGGTGGCGCTCAGGCGATTGCCCACCACGTCGTAGGTGAATGCCTCACTGCTGCCATCCGCAAACTGCATCTCGACCAGGCGGTTGTTGATGTCGTAGGTGGAGGTGGTGGTATCGCCATTGAAGTCGGTATGGCTCACCATATTGCCGACCTCGTCATAGGCCATGGTCTCCACCTGCCCCAGGGGCAGGGTTCGGGAGATCACACGGCCCAGGCTGTCGTAGCCCCAGGTGGTGGTGCGGTTCTCGGCATCGGTCTGGGTAAGCTTGTTGCCCACCTCATCGTAGCCAAAGGCCGTCACCTGGTTCAGGGCATCGGTCACCGTGGTCAGGCGCCCCAGGCCGTCGTAGGCATAGTTTGTGGTGATATTGCCCTGGTCTGTCTGGGAGATCCGGCGCTCCAGCGCATCGAAGCCGTCCTGCAGGGTGGTGGCATCGTCGTACACCGTCTGGATGCGCTGATCCAGGCTGTTGTAGACATACTCCGTGCGGTGGTCGTTGGCATCCACCTCCGCCGTGAGGTTGCCGTCGGCGTCGTACTCAAAGCGGTGGGTGAAGCCCAGGCTGTCGGTGACAGACGTACGCCGGCCCGCCGCATCGTAGCCGTACTCGGTGCGGTTGCCGCGCTCGTCGATTTCGGCGGCCACCCGGCCGGCGGGATCGTACTCCGTCTGCATGAAGGCGCCATCCGGGTAGGTCGTCTTGATCAGGCGGTTGAGCTTGTCGTACTCGAAGCTGGTGCTTCTCCCTAATCTATCCACCTCCGTCAGCAGGTTCCCTTCCGGGTCATAGTTCATGGCCTCGCTGGTGCCGTCCGGGTAGGTCACACCGGTCTGGCGCCCGTAGGCGTCGTAGGTGTACTCGGTGCGACGGTTCAGCTCGTCGATGGTTGCGGTCTGGTTCCCCGCCAGGTCGAACTCCATGCGGCTGACATTGCCTTCCGCATCGATCATCTCAACCACCCGGTTAAGGGCATCGTAGACGTAGCCCGTGGTGTCGGTCACCACACCGGTGGGCGTGGTGCGGGTGCGGGCCTCCGTCAGCACATTGCCGTTGCTGTCGTAGGTCCAGGTAGTGACATCGCCTTCGGCATCGGTCTCGGTGAGCTTGTTGCCTTCATCATCGTAGGTGAAGGTCGTGGTATTGCCTTCCACATCCTGCGTCAGGCTAACCAGGCCCTTGGCGTTGATGTTGTTCCCCGCCAGGTTGCCGTCGGGGTCTTCCACCGTTAAGAGATTGCCGACACTGTCGTAGGTCTGCTCGTAGGTGTTGCCACGGGCATCCTGGACAGTCAGCTCCTGGCCGCGCTGGTTGTAGGTGAACGATACGGTGTTGCCCAGCGCGTCGGTGGCCGTGAGCTGGTCGTTGCGCTCGTCGAATGTCGCCGCGCGCGTCTCACCCAGCGGGTTGGTCTCCGAGGTCTGGTTGTCCTGGGCGTCGTAGGTCATGGTCATGACCTGGCCCAGGGCGTCGATCTGGCGGGTGACATTGCCACGCTCGTCATAGTCGAACACCGTGATATTGCCGTTGCGGTCGGTGACGATGGACTCGCGGCCCGTCAGGTTGTGGGTGAACGCGGTGCGGTCGCCGTTCTCGTCCTCCTGGGCGATCAGGCGGCCGTCGTCATCGTAGATATTCTTCAGCAGCGGCCGGCCCAGCGGGTCGAAGATATCCACCAGCCCGTGATCGCGGTTGTAGGTATAGGTGGTCTCGGCCCCCACGGTATCGCGGGCGGTGACCAGGTCGCCGGCAGAGTTCAGCACGTATTCCATCACGTTGCCGTTGGGGTCGGTGATGGACTGGATGTGGCCGTTGCCGTCGCGGTTGAACACGATGCTCTTGCCGTCGGAGTGGAAGATGCCGTCGTCCGTGTAAGTCAGCGTGTTGCCGTTGGGGTCGGTGACCGTGCGAATGCCGAATGCCTGGTCCAGTTCGTAGACGAAGCCTTCGCGGGTGGTCATCGTGTAGGTGTTGGGATCGACTGGAACCTGATTGTCGATCTCGACCAGATTTCCACCAATCACCCGCAACGTCTGCGGGGGCGCCGTCAGCGTTGACTGGTTGTCGCCGACCGCATTGAATACCAGCTCCACATCAAACACGGCCGTATCGATACGGCAGTTGCTGCCACCGCCAATCTGCTGGGCCGCCACCTCGAAGCGCTCGACATCGCCGTCCGGCAAGGTCACCGTCACCAGGGGCGTGCCCAGCGGTTCCACACACTGCTGGGTCAATCCGGGTTGAATCTCGGTCGGATTCACGGCCCAGAACCGCCCCGGCGTTCTTGACTCCTGCACCCGCACATCCTGGTAGCCCACACTCCAGCCGTAGCCGAAGTCCAGGTCCTCGTGCTTGCGTCGGGTGTCGTAGGTACGGGTGACGCGGATCGGAATTCCGCTCACCGGCACATTCAGGTCTTCCACCGTAAAGCTGAAGTTGCCGACCTTCAGGTCGCCGTCGATCACAATCGTGTTGCTGGCGATCGATACCTGGCCGCTGATGTCTTCCGCGGTCAGGACCACGTCATACAGGCCATTGATCAACAGGCTGGGGTCGAGCTTGCCAACCACCGCGTTGGTCACTTCGATGCCACCGGTCGCCAGCACCTGCTCGGTGCCGGTGCCCTTCTCACGCAGGGACAGCACGTACTCCACCAGGTTGGCGTCGTTGACGGTGCCAATCACATCGACCGGTGCGGTGACCACAGCCTGGTCGCCGGGCACGGACAGGGCCACGACCGGCGGCGTGGAATCGCTTGGGTCGCGTACGCTGTAGTAGCTTTCCGCGTTTTCAGTCTGCGCGCTGTCCACCGCCGTCGCCACGACCGGGTAGCGGCCGAAAGCGGTGCTGGAGACCTGCGCCTGGCCGTTAACCAGTGCCACGGGCGCGCCATCAACGGTCAAAGAGGTAGTGATCTCACCCAGTCCGCCATTGGTGCCCACAGTAATGGTGACCGGCTCGTTGGCATCGACCACCTGAGGCGTCACAAGCAGCGACACACTCAGCGGGGGCACCGTGTTATCCACCGTCACCACCCAGGCGATGTCGGTAAACAGTACCGAGTCATCCGCCCGCAGCACGACGGTATTGGCGCCGAGCTGGGCGCTGGCCGGCGTCCAGGTGACGCGACCGAAAGCATCAACACTCATACCGGCTGGTGCGGTGACCAGTGTGTAGTTGATCGGGTCACCGTCCGGGTCCGTCACGGTCGGGGTGAAGTCGTACAGGAAGTCAGTTACCGCGTTACCCAGTGGCGTTCCAGTAACTTCGGGCGGCCGGTTGGGTGCAGGCGGTGCGGTCACCTCCAGGGAATAACTCTGTTGCACCTCTGCGCCTTCACTGTCAGTAACCTGAACGGCCACGTCGTGGAAGCCAATATCCCCGGTGCCGGGCGTCCAGGCGACCAGGCCGCCTGCGTCAATGGTCATACCAATCGGCGCCGTGAGCAGTGCATAGGTGAGGTTTTCACCCTCAGGGTCCTGCGCGGTCACCTGGTAGCGATAGTCCGCCTCCGCCTGAACACCCAGCACCGGCGTACTCAGGATTTCCGGCGGCTGGTTGAGCGCCACCCGCAGGGTGTAGCTCTGGGTCGCGACATCCCCGTCTTCGGCAGTCGCAACAACAGACACAGACTGGTTACCGACATCTGCCACACCGGGTAGCCATTCGATCACGCCAACCGCGGATATCGTCATGCCGGCGGGGCCCTGGTCCAGGGAGTAGCTCAGTGCGAGCCCATCGGGCTCGTTGGCGATCACCGGATACACGTAGCTCTGCCCCGGACGAGCCAGGAAGCCAGGCGTGCTGGTGATCTTCGGTACCCCGCTTCCGCTGACGCGCACCGTGAAGGATTGCGTTGTTATGAGCATGCCGTCCGACACCTCGACAGTCACCGGCTGAGTCCCGAACTGCTCCGGCTGCGGCAGCCATTCGATCAGCCCATCGCTGGTCATGGTCATGCCCGCCGGGCCGGAGCTCAGGGTGTAGGTGAGTGCATCGCCATTGGGGTCCTGGGCGATGACCTGGTAGCGGTAAAGCTCCCCCAGGGTAATGAACGACAGCGGTTCCGAGGTAATCACCGGCGGTTCCTGCACCACCGGCGGAATCACCGTAACCGGGAAGGTTTGCAGGGCCACGCCGCCGTTGCCGTCTTCGACGCGCAGGCGAACCATATGGCGCCCGGAATCCGCGCCGTCGGTCTGCCAGTAGACGAGGCCACTGGTGCTGCCTACCGTCATTCCTTCAGGCGCCACGTCCAGCGTGTAGGTCAGGTCATCACCGTCGATATCCGCACCAAACGCGGTATACGCGTAGGGCCCGAACAGGTCCACGGCCAGGGGGGGCAAGGAATCGACACTGGGCGCGTTGTTGGTCGGGGCCAGCTCAACCTGCAGTTGCAGCGTCAGGTCGCCGTAGCCCCCGCGCCCGTCCGTGGCGCGCACGGTCACGGTGTACACGCCGACGTCACTGGCAGAAGTCGCCCATGAGATCTCGCCACTGGCAGACTCCAGGGCCAGCGCAGGCGGACCTTCGAGCAGCGCGAAACTTACGCCGTCTGCGTCGCTGTCCACCGCGGTAAGTGTGGCGAACCAGGTGTCGCCGGCCGTGATCGTGGTAGAGGGTGCAGAGACAATTACTGGCGGACGGTTGCCATCAGGCCCGATCACCGTCAGCAGGAACGGCTGCTCGGTGACGGCCGTGTTGCTGTCCGTCGCCAGGATCGATACATCGTGATCGGTGACCTGGTCTTCACCGGGCAGCCATTGCACGTTTTCACTGTCGAACATGGTCATACCCAGCGGTGCGACCCCCAGGCTGAAGAACACTGCATCACCGTCCGGATCTGTGGCCGCCGGGGTGTACAGCGCGAAATACTCAACGCCCGCCTCGACGCTGCTGCGCGGACGCGAGGTAAAGACCGGCGGCTCGTTCGGCGGCTTGATCTCTACCTGCAGCTCGTACTCCTGGAAATCGCTGTTGCCTACGAGATCTTCGACACTGACTTCCACCAGGTAGGAACCGACCTCCGTCAGGCCCGGTGTCCAGCTCACCAGGCCGCTGGCACTGTTGATACTCATGCCGGCGGGGCCCCTGAGCAGGCTGTAGGTGAGGACGTCGTCGGGCGTGACATCCAGCGCGGCCACGTCATAGACGTACAGTTCTTCTGCGAACGTCCTCACCGAAGGCGTAGTTATTATGGTGGGGGCATCCACCTCCACGCGAACCTCAAACGCCTGATCGGTACTGTTGCCGAAACTATCGGTAACGCGAATGCGCACAGCAGCGCTGGCGAAGCCTTCCGGCACGATCCAGCTGATCTCTCCCGTGCCGGCATCGATATACATACCCGCCGGCGCCTCGACCAGCGAGTACGTCAGGGTATCGCCGTCGGGATCTGTCGCCTGGACCGGGTAAAGATACAGCGCACCGTTGGAGGCGTTGACGCCGGTAATGCGGTATTCAACATTACTCTGGGAAGCGTTATACAAACGGAATTCCCCGCCGGCGAAGGTCTCGTCGAACACGTTGATCTGTTCGATAACCGTGGGGCCGTTGCGGATGGTGATCGAGAAGTACCCGGGGAAGTACTGCAACTCGTAGTCGTATTCGATGAACGGCACCCAGCGGGCGTTGCTGTTGAACAGGGTGCGGCCGTTGATGGGGTTGAGGCGGCCTACGTCGGGCGACTCGGTGTCATCAAGATCAAAGGCCTGCACCACAATGCCGCCGAAGTTGCCGCCCTGTGGGGACTTCTTCCAGGCTAGAATGTAGAAGCGATTAGTACCCTGCCAGCCGAATTTGAAGCCGATGAAGTCGTCGTCCTTGCTGGTCTGGACCTGGAATTTCCCTGTGATCACACCCGAAGCGAACTGCAGGCCACCGGTGAAATCCGTGGGGTTGCCGTTGCCCACATGCCGCACCAGCGTGGGGTCGACTTCATCGACGTTCCAGCTGCTCTGGAAAACGCTGCCGCCCGCGTAGACCACCTGCTCCCAGTTCGTGAAATCGATGGCACCGCCTTCCACGGTCGGGCCGCGTACGACGAGCTCGACGGGATCACTGGTGATCACCGGCGGGTTGTTGCCGGAGAGTATCTGCAGGCTGAAGGATTCCAGCACCTGCACGCCTGACAGGTCTGTGATCGCGACCTCCACGTTGTACTCGCCGACCTGCTCGATCGTCGGGTCCCAGGTGATCTCGCCAGTTCGGCCATCGACCTCAAGGCCGACCGGGCCGTCGGTCAGGGTGTAGGTGAGTTGGTCACCGGCATCCACGTCACGGGCTGACACCTGCAGGGAAATCGGGTTGCCGGCGACGACCGGGTCCGGCTCCAGCGAGCGGGTGATTTCAGGGCTGGTGTTGGTGGCCAGCACGTTAAGCATGAAGGCCTGTGAGTCGGTTTCCGCGTCGGGGTCAGCCACTTCTACCTGGAACAGGGGTGCTCGCGCGGTGTTGTTGCTGACATCGCATTCGTTCAGCCAGCCGCCGCGATCGACCACGACCTCCAGGTCCGCCCCGATCGCCGACGCGTCGAGTGCCGCGGATGACAGCCTGCGATTTTCGCCGGCGGTCAGAGTAATCCCGATCCAGGATTCCAGCAGTTCGCCGTTGCTACGCAATTCCACGTCGAAGGACTGCGTGTCACTCCAGACGCTGCGGTTGCGCAGGTCGAAGCTGACGCTGCCTGCGGTAGAGTCGTAGCTCAGATTGCCGGGGGCCACATCGACCTGCGCGGTCTGGGGCAACACGGAGGACAGGAAGGTCACCGCCAGTGCGGTGGTGCTGGTGTCGCCGTCCGTGTACTCGCCTGTCCAGCGTCCGTTGGAGGCCTGCTGGGCAAGCAGATAGCTCACCGCCGAGCGCAGAGCCGCATCATCCATCGTCAGGCCCGACTCAGTCAGCGCCAGTCCAACCCAGGACGAGGTCGTCGGGTCGCTGACCGTGCCGTCAATGTCACGGCTCCAACCGCCGTCGGCGTTCTGCCGCGCGCGCAGGTAGGCCTCCATCGTGTTGATGGCCGTACCGATGTCAGCCCGCAGTGACAGGTCTTGGACCTCGCGGCCCAGCTTACTGAGGCCCCAGATTCGAAGTGCGATCTTGATGGTCTCGGCGCTGTTCTCGTCGGCAGACCCCAACAGGAACCTGGCGATATTGGGCAGCTCTGCCTGCATGCCCTCAAGCGCCGTCGTGGTATCGCGCTCGCCGACGGCCAGCTCATACAGGAGCCCGTTGGTGTATGCCTGCACCTGCGTATTGCGCTCGAACAAACGGATTGTGTCTGAGGTCAGCGGCCCTTCACCGACCCGTTCCTGTCTGCCGTCCGGGTACAAACGATAGAGCCCGGAAGGATTGGTGAAGCCCTCGATGGCAAATGGACCCGAGGAATACACGTAGTCTTCAGGACCCAGGGCGGCCACCGTGCCCACTGCCAGGGCCGCGCCGTTGGAAATTTCGCCGACATTTCCGTCGGGATCTGACTCGCCAATCCGCTGAAAATTGCGGCCGGAGCGGGAAATAACGAATTTCTTGTCCGCAGTAACGTAGCGGATGTTCGAGAAGTCTCCGGGCGGGTAGCCGAAGATGCTTTCACGCGCACCCGTCACAGGGTCAATCTTGTAAATGGCCTTGTTTTTGCCCAGGTCACTGGCGTAGAGGAAGCCATCCAGATAGTCCATGGTGCCCTGGTACCGGTGGCGGGAGCTGTTGGACACAAGCCGTGACGTGCCGTCCGGTTCAAGTACCTGGATGTAATTCCGCGTGTTGCCATACAAGACACCGTTCTCGTCGATGGCGACGTCATAAATCTGTCTGGTCGCCAGTGGAATGAGCTCGCGCTCACCCGTATCGAGATCGACGAACGTCACATCACTGAAGCCCACTGCCATATAACGGCGGCCATCTGGGTGCATGGTTCCGGCGACGCCGAGGCTGCCGACATCAGACGGGTTGTCGAGCCCATAGCTGGGCACAGAGGTAATCTGCAGTTCCCTCGCGTCCCGAACGACCTGTGACACGGCATCGCCCAGCAGCGCCGTCACGGCAACATCGTCACCGCCGTTGATCCAGGCATCGGCGCCGTTCCCGTCGTAGGCCCAATGCGAGGTGTCGCCGGTCCGCACCAGGCGCTCCAGCATGCCCTCTGCCACATTGAAGCGCTGGCTGAAAGACTGGGCACTGTCCGGCCATTGATCCAACGCCCAGGCGGCACGGGAAGTCTGCGTCACGTCGTCTGTGATACCACTGTTCTTCACCACACCGTCAGACTGAACACTGGTCGACGACAGATTGAACATCGTCAGGGCTTCGTATTCGTCAATAGTCACAAACTGGCTGGCCCGCGACAGCGCGGCCAGCGTAGGCATTTGTACTTCGTCCGTAACGCTTCTCTCCTGGGAGGTGAAGGTCACCGCTTCATCCCCGATCAGTGCCGCGCCTTTTTCCACGGCCAGCGTCACAGACTCCAGCAGCGGATCGGGCTCTACTGCATCGCCGCAGTAGTTCAGCGGCAGGTCCTGGGCCTGAACGTACTGCGCAGAGGGCGCCCAGTTGAGATCGCCAGTGGCGGGATTGATCACCGCGCCCGCGGGCCCATTGCGAAGTGCGAAGGACAGTATGTCTTCGTCCGGGTCGACCGCAGTGACCTGGTAGTCGAAGGATTGCGCTCCCTGTACCGAGCCCGGCGGAACACTGGTAATCGTCGGCGCGCGATTGGGCGGTACATCGACAACCGTGATGGTGAAAGCCTGCTCGTCGAAGGCGCGGTAGGCATCAAACACGCGCACGGTGACTGATGCGGCACCGGCATCAGCCACAGTCGGGTTCCAGCTGATAAGACCGGTCTGGGGCTGAATCTGCATGCCGGAAGGAGACTGGGTCAAGACGTAATCCAGCGCGTCACCATCCGCGTCAGTCGCGTCCAGGTCATAGCCGTAGTACTCGCCCGCGTCGACTTCAGTGATCGGGCTGGTGACGATGCTCGGCGGGGAATTGTCCCCGAGAACCACGAGCACATCGAACCACTGCCGGGTGATGCCACCGCGCCCATCCGCCACCTCGACGGTGACACGATGGCTGCCCTCCTGGTCGATACTCGGCACCCAGAATATGTCACCGAGGATCGGGCTGATGGTCATGCCAACCGGGGCGGTCACCAGGGAGTACGCGAGTACATCGTCTTCGGCGTCCGTGGCCGCCACCGGGTAATCGTAGGCGATAGCAACCGTTGCCGCCGTGACTGGCGGGCTGGTGATCACCGGCGGTGTATTCGGGCTGTTGCTGACGGTTATCGTGTAGGGCTGGTCAGTGAAAAAGCCCCTGTCGTCTTCCACGCGCACGACCACGTCTTGCGGGCCGAGGTCGTCCGCCGCCGGCGTCCAGTCGATCTGGCCCGTGAGCAGACTGATACCCATGCCCGCGGGGGATTGCAGCAGTGAGTAGGACAGCTCGTCATTCTCCGCATCCGTGGCGACGACCTGGTAGGTATAACCTGTACCAACGGTGGCCAGTGTCACCGGGAAAGAGGTGATCACGGGCGGGGTGTCGGGACGTGTTACCGCGATGGAATAGCTCTGGCTTGCACTGCCACCGCGATCATCGGTGACCAGCACCGAGACATCGGCGGTGCCCTCGTCCGCTTCGGTCGGGGTCCAGGTGATCTGGCCCGCCGCGTCAATCGCCATACCGGCCGGCGCCGTCGTCAGCGTGTATTCAAGCGGATCACTCTCGGCGTCCTCGGCAACCACGTCGTAGGTGTAGGTCTCACCGATAAGAATTTCAGCCACTGGTGTGGAGGTAATCACCGGATTGGTGTTGGGCCGGATAACGGTGATGGTGAAGCTCTGCTGTACGGCACCGTCGCGGCCGTCGTCCACGTCAACCACCACGTCCTGCTCACCTTCCTGGGCCAGTTCCGGAGTCCAGGTAATCAGGCCGTTGCCGTCAATTTCCATGCCCAGCGGGGCAATCAACAGGCGATAGGTCAGCGGATCGTTGTCGACGTCCTGGGCCTCTACCGGGTAGTTGTAGACCTCTCCAACCAGGGCCTGAGTCGGCGGCGTGCTGGTGATGACCGGTGGACTGTTGCTGTCCAGAACCTCGACCGTGAATGACTGGCTGGCGCTGCCGCCGGCGCCGTCCTCGACGGTTACTGCTACCGCGTTGCTGCCGATCTGGTCGCGGCTCGGCGTCCAGGAAATCTCACCGAAGGCATCTACCGCCATGCCGACGGGGCCGGCAACGCTGTAGGTCAGCGTGTCGCCATCTTCATCCGTCGCCTCTACCAGATAGGTGTATTCGATTTCACTCAGCGCCTGGCCTGGCGGTGTGGAGATTATCACCGGGTCGCGGTTGAGCGGCGGGTTCACCGTCACCGTGAAACTCTGCACGGAGCTGCCGCCCTGGTCGTCGGTCACCACAACCTCAACCGGGTTGTCGCCGATATCCACGGTTGTGGTTTCCCAGGTGATCAGGCCAACCGGGTCAATGGTCATGCCCTCAGGCGCAGTCGTCAGTGCATAGGACAGCGGATCTGACTCCGGGTCAGACGCGACAACGGCATAGGAATAGGTCTCGAACACCAGCACCTGTGTGACCGGTGCGGACTCGATGACGGGCGGCAGGTTGACTTCAGGGGCACCGCACTGGATCGAGTCCGGCACCGACACGTACAGCGGACCGTCTCCGATGGCCGCCTTCTTTTTCTTCGGCGGAACGCCGACTTCCACCTGACCAAAGCATTGCTGTCCACCACCCGAGGCCAGGAAATCAATGTAGTAAACACGTCCATTGCCGCCCCCCTGGCGCCTGCGCCGTATCTGGGGCTTGTCGGAGCCTACACCCTTGCCGTCGTACTCGACCCGGGGCTGGTCGTCGTCATCATCATCGTCGTCATCATCGCCAAGGCGGTTGTCATCATCGTCGTCGTCATCGTCGCCATAGCGGCGCTTATCGTCCCGGTCATCATCATCGTCGTCGTCATCGCTGCGATGATGTTCACGATCATCGTCATCATCGTCGTCGTCATCATCGTCATCGTCGCGGAATCCCAGGGGCTCGTCCTGGCTGATGCACTGGACAACGATCGAGTCTGCGCCCTCGACGCCCTTGATCTTGATCTTCTTGAACTTGTTGTTGGGGGGCCAGACGGTGTTGGGGACCGCGTAGGCGCTGGAACAGTCTAGCGACTGCGCCGCGGCGGGATCGGCGATGAAGCTGGTGCCCAGGAAGATAATTGATGCGGTGGCGAAGGCTCTTGAAAAACGTCCACAGCCACGAAGACTCGCGAAAATGCCGCGCAAAATACGCACGTCCATGTACCAACCCCTGACTACAGACAAGTGCCACCGGCTCTATCGGCCAGTCTGCCACTTGTCGTCGCTCAAATCCTGTTGGCCGTGCGCACACGCCCAACTCCCCGTGAGTGCCCGCAAACACCCGGATGCAGCAACCCTTTCAGGTTTTTTGGTAGCCGTACTTCTTATCGTTCTAAGGGCGCTCTCTGTGGAGCTTTGCCCAAGGCCGCTATCCTGCGACCTCACTACAGACTAACCAATAAATGCGTTCAGTGAACTAAACGAAAGATTAGTCTGGCACCTTTTTCCCACCTGTGAGAACTGGTTCACACTTTGCGGAAATTGGGGTCAGAGTCAGATTTAAGAAATTTTACTCTGACCCCAAATACTTAGGAAATTGGGGTCAGAGTCAGATTTGGGAAATTGGAAATTGGGGTCAGAGTCAGATTTAGGAACTTTTACTCTGACCCCAAATACTCAAATACAGGATCGTTCGATCCCCTAGATATCCAACAGCAGCTTCAGGTATTCAGACACCTGCAGCAGTTCGCGAGAGGATAACTTCGCGAGCACATCCCCGGTCAGGCGGCGGTTGTCGATGGTTCGCAGCTGGTCGATCATCAGGTCAGAGTCCTCCTGCAATTTGCCGCGCGCCTTTACCGTCATGCGTAACGGCGCAGCGTCTTGCGTGACCTGGCTCGTCAGCGGAATCACTGTAGTGCTGGGGTGATCAACCTCATTGAGCAGGTCAGCTTGTATGACAAGGCAGGGGCGAATCTTGCCTGCTTCGGTGCCTTTGGAAGGGTTGAAGTTCGCGAGGCGAATCTCGCCGCGTTTAAAGCCCATCGCCGGTGGCTGCGCCCAGGTCCTGCTCGAGTGTTTCTGCCTGGTAGCGGACTTTCAGGGACGCGTCGCGAACCTGCCGTGCCAGTGCTTCCCGTTCCAGGTGTTTGCGGTAGTTCTCCACGGCGTCGCGAATGACCTGGCTTTTGGACGTGTGTAGCCTCTCTGCCAGCTCGGTCAGCTCTGCGTCGAAGTACTCATCGGCTTTCAGGGTGATAGTCTTCATTACTTAAATCGGTATTACCAAAGTACTACCAACAAGATTAGCATCCCCACGCCAGGGACACTAGCCGGGCATCACATCAATTTTGATCCCAAACAGGAAATTGAGAAATTGGAATTTGGGGTCAGAGTCAGATTTCAGAAACTTTACTCTGACCCCAAATAGACCGATACGCGGCGGAATTCGGGGGATTCGTCCAGGTCCGGCAGGGTGTTGCTGGGCCACTCCCCCAGCTTCTCGTAGCCGGGTTCGGCGAAATCGCGGATGCGGGAATCCGCCACCAGCACCTTCGGCGCGCGGTCCAGGAACCGCGCCAGCCAGGGCAGATTTTCGCGGTCGTATAGCACATCGGCGGCCAGGACCAGGTCGAACTCGCCTTCGCAGGCCTCGAAGGAATCGCACCGCTCGATGATCACGCCGTTGGCCTCGGCATTGATGGTCGTGGCCAGCAGCGCATCCGGGTCGATGTCGCAGGCCACCACCTCGGCGCCGGCCAGCGCCGCGGCGATGCCGGCCACCCCCGAGCCCGAACCGAAATCCAGCACCCGCTTGCCGGCGACGTGTTCGGGATGGTCGAGCAGGAAGCGCGCCAGCACCTGGCCGCTGGCCCAGCAGAAGGCCCAGTACGCGGGATAGTTCAGCACGGCCTGGAACTGCTCCGCGGTCAGCTCGTGCTGGGGGAAATCCGCGTTCAGCAGCCACAGGCGGATTTCCGGAACCTCCGGCAGCACCTGCAGCTCGGCCCAGGCGCCGGGAATGTACCGGGCCAGAATTGGACTGAGCTCCGGGTGCCCGCGCTGTTGTTTAGCGTCCAAAAATCTTACTCTGACCCCAATAAAAAAATCTTACTCTGACCCCAATATGCAAGAGGTCTATATCGTACCGCCCTGCGACCGGCCCGTTGACATCCTGTACGCGGACGAACACCTGCTGTTCGTGCACAAGCCACACCTGTTGCTGTCGGTGCCCGGCCGCAACCCTGCCAATCGGGACTGCGTGATCTCGCGTATTCGCGAGGACTACCCCAGCGCCTCTATCGTGCACCGGCTCGACCTGGATACCTCCGGTCTCATGGTCATCCCGCTGACCCGTGAGGTGCACAGCCATATCAGCCGCCAGTTCCAGGAGCGGAAAGTCGCCAAGGCCTATCACGCGGTCGTGTACGGCCAGGTCGCGCAGGACAGAGGCGAGATCGACCTGCCCATCGCCACCGACTGGCCCAACAGGCCACTGCAAAAAATCTGCCGTGAGCGCGGCAAACACGCCCTGACCCGCTACCGGGTGCTGGAGCGGCACGCGGACCGCACCCGGCTGCTGCTGGAGCCCACCACCGGACGCTCTCATCAACTTCGCATCCACCTGGCGGAATCCGGCCACCCGATTCTTGGCTGTGACCTCTACGCGCATGAGGAAGCGCTGGCCATGTCCCCGCGCCTGCTGCTGCACGCCAGCCGGCTGGGGTTCGAGCACCCGGCAACGGGCGCGTGGATCGAGCAGGAAAGCCCTCCCGAATTCTGATCCAGATCATGTGGGTAATGCCCGTTGGCGCTACACTATAAGCGTGAACCGTCGTGAGATAGAGGAATGAGCATCAACAAGGAAAAGCGCACCGCCGCGCTGCAGCAGAAACTCGCCGACCTGGAAGTACGGCTGGCCGGCGTGACCAAGGACATCACCAAGACCCTGTCCAGCGATTTCGCCGAGCAGGCCACCGAACGTGAAAACGACGACGTCCTCGAGGAAATTGGCAAGGAAACCCAGGTCACCATCGCCCACATCAAGGATGCCCTGCAACGGCTGGAAGATGACAGCTACGGGACTTGCATGGGCTGCGGCGAAGACATCGCTGAGGGACGTCTGGACGCCATCCCCGAGGCCACTCACTGCGTGAAATGCGCTGACGCCGCCTGACTAGCTGACAGGCGGCTTTCTCTTACACCAATCACTCCAGCTGCCCGGGTAAAGCCGGGCGCCGTCGCGTCCTGCCAGGTGCAAACCCAGCAGGTTCACGCAGGCGGTGACACCGGAACCGCAGTACACCACCAGGTCGCGATCTTCCCCCAGACCCGCATAGTGACTGGTCAGTTCTTCGGCTGACAGGGCCATGCCCCCGTCCCCGGTCACCCCCTGCCAGGGCAGGTTCAGGGCACCGGGAATATGGCCCGCCACCGGGTCGATTGGCTCCTCCACCCCCTGGTAGCGCAGTGGGTCCCGGGAATCCACCAGCAACGCACCGGCGTGGCGCGCGGATTCGACAGCCTCATAGTCGAGTTTGCCGGCGTAATCCCCCACCACCGGCGCCTCCACCGGCCTCGCCACCGGAACACCGGTATCCAGTGCACCGCCCGCGGCCCGCCAGGCCGACAGGCCGCCGTCCAGCAGGCGAACATCCGAATAATTCAGGGCCCGCAGCATCCACCACAGGCGGGCTGCAAAGCCGAAGCGATGATTGTCGTAGGCCACCACCGGCGTGCTGCGATCGACGCCCAACTCGGCCATGCGCCGGCTGAATTGCTGGGGGTCGGGCAGCGGGTGGCGGCCGCCGGCTTCCCCCACCGGGCCCGACAGGTCCCGTTCCAGGTGCAGGTAGTGGGCCGTGGGGATATGGCCCTCGGCATAGGCGCGGGCACCGGCCCCGGCGTTGCCCAGCTCGAAACGGCAATCGAACACCGCCACGGTGCCAATCTGCGCCTTCAGTTCATCGGCGTCGATCAGGGTTGGATGAGACACGGTCAATCCCCTGGTTGTCTGGCTGCGTACACCTTCCTAGAATGGAGGAGCAGTAACGAGGTAACAAGGCCTTGGTTTACAAACAAGAAAACGGCGAAGGCGACATGATCGTCGCAGAGCCGAACCGGTCCGCCACCTGGGAGACCAACAAAATCGTGCTGATCCTGATGTGCTGTGTATCGGGCGCGATTGCCATTGGCTTCACCCTGCTGGGTGCCTGGCCCATCCTGCCCTTCGCGGGGCTGGAAATGATGGCGCTGGGCTCCGCGCTCTACTATGTCTGCTGGAAGCTTCGCTATCGCCACGTGATCACCCTCGAGCAGGACGTGGTTCGCATCCAGAAGGGCCACTACTACCCCAAGAAGGAGTGGGAGATCGCCAAGGACGAGGCGAAGCTCTCCATTGTGCCCGAAAGCCATCCCTGGGACGGCCCGGCCATCACCCTGTACAGCAAGGGCGAGGAGATTTCCCTGGGTGAGTTTCTCAACCGGGATGACACGCTGGAACTGCTGTCACACCTGAAGGGCCGGGTGCGGATCGGCAACCACTCCCCGAAGGCGAAGCAAGACTTTTAGCTGTTTATAGAACCGCTCGGGGCCATAGCCTCAGTAAAAATCGAGGCGCCAGCCCACTCTCCTAGCTCTCGAAACTACCGTGCCGGCCGGCGCCGCCGGCGAAGCGGGTCGCCCCTTCCACGGTCTCACCGGAATTCACGACCTCCAGGCCGTGAGCAAACTCATTGGACAGTGCTCCCGGCAGGTCCATGCCCCACTGTTGATAGCTGCTGAGACGGTCGTTACGCATACACAGCTGCGGAAACGCAGAGATTTCCTTTGCCAGCAGCTGTGCCGCCGAAAGCGCCTCACCGTCGGCCACCAGGCGGTTGGCCAGGCCGAATTCCAGCGCTTCTTCACCGGACACCGGTCGCCCGGTCAGGATCATGTCCAGGGCCCGGGAATGCCCGATCAGTCGCGGTAGCCGAATGGTACCGCCGTCGATCAGCGGCACCCCCCAACGGCGGCAGTAAACGCCGAACACGGCCGAGGCTTCTGCCACCCGCAGGTCGCACCACAGGGCCAGTTCCAGTCCGCCGGCCACGGCAGGACCTGACACCGCGCCAATCACCGGCTTCGACAGCAGCATACGGCTCGGCCCCATGGGACCGTCGCCCTCCGGTGACATGCGATTGGCACCCTCCCCGGACGACACCGCCTTGAGATCAGCTCCGGCGCAGAAGTAGCCGCCGGCGCCGGTGAGAATTGCCACATCGGCGTCCGGGTCGGCGTCGAACGCCCTGAACGCTTCCGCCAGCAGCCCGGCGGTCTCGCCGTCCACCGCGTTGCGAACCTCGGGCCGGTTGATGGTCACCGTGGTGACGCGGTCGGCGGTGTCTACCAGAACCTTGCTCATGCTGTTCTCCTGCCTGCTGGCATTGATCTGCTATCTTCAATCAGGTCGTACACAACCTGAACAATCTCCCGAGATACCGATAATGAACAAACGGGTCAAGATCATCGTTCCCATTCCCATGGACGAGGCCGGTGTCGCCAACCGCGCTTCGCAATTACCCGCCGAGCGCATTCGAGACGGTTTTGACGTGGAGTTCGTCGCCGTCAGCTGGGGCGCGGCCCTCGGCGACAGCTACTACGACACCATGCTCATGGACATGAGCGTATTCGAGGCGGGCCTCAAGGCTGAGGAAGAAGGTTATGACGCGGTCTGTATCGACACGGTCAGCGATTCCGGCCTCTACGCCCTGCGCAGCAAACTCGGCATCCCGGTATTCGGCCCCGGCCAGGCGGCCCTGCACGCGGCCTGCATGCTGGGCCACAAGTTCTCGATCATCACCATGTGGGACGAGTGGTTTCACCTGTACTCGAAGATCCTCACCGAGTACAAGCTGGAGCCGCGCTGTGCCTCGCTGCGCTCCATCAAGACCCGGCCCGACCTCGAGGAACTGCTGGAGGGCAAGGAAGAGGTCATCTTCAAGAAGCTGGAGCAGGAGAGCCTCGCCGCCATCGAGAAAGACGGCGCCGACGTCATCGTGCTGGGCTCCACCACCATGCACCAGTCCCACGCCCACCTGGAATCGGTGCTGCCGGTACCGGTGATCAACCCGGGCCTGATCTGCTACAAATTCTGCGAGGTGTTCCTGGAGCTGGGCCTGACCCACAGCAAGACCGCCTTCCCCGCCCCGGAGATGCCCAACGACGACGGCATCCTCAATCGCAACAGCTAAGGAGACCGCATGGCTGACCTCCCCTACGAGTACTACCCGGACATCGTGACCAAGCGCTACTTTCACGGCGTCGACAACTACGACATGGACATGGTCCTCGACTGCTTCCACGAAGACGCGACACTGACCGAGGTCACCTCCATGACCGTGCACGAGGGCCGTGACGCGGGCATCCGCACCATGTTCGAGGGGCTGTTCGATGCCCACGAGCGTATCTGGCACGGCAACTTCGTGCACACGGCAGACACCGAGTCCGAGGCGGTCTGTTCCCAGTTCTCGGTGGAAGTCACGCCGAAGGGCGGTGAAGAACTGCGCTACGAAAACTGCAACCGCTTCTACCTGAAGGACGGCAAGTTCACCCGCGTCTTCGTATATATGAGCGGCGAGAACCTGCTGAAGTAATCCCCGGGAGAATCACCATGCAATACCAATCCACACTGGACCGCGCGGGACTCGAGCAGCTCGCCATTCACGATTACTTCGGCAACGTCGATGCAAAGAACCTGAACGCGGTGCTGGACTGCTTCCACGACAACGCCATGATCACCGTGCAGACGGCGTTCACCACCCACGCCGGCAAGGACGAGATCAAGCGCATGTTCATCGACTTCATGGGCGCCTGGAAGACCATCGTCCACCGGGACTTCACCTGCACCATCGACGAGAAGAACGGCCGCATTACCGCCAACTTCATCGCCGAGCTTGTTGCCGAGGACGGCAGCGTCACCACCCTGCACAACACCAATTTCTGGCGCATCCGCGGTGACAAGTTCCAGGAAGTGTATATCTACATGAGCGGGGAAAACCCGCTGACCTGATTGTCGAGCTAGACAATCACCTGGGCGCCGTCGCGGCGGCTGTCGGCGAGGGCGTGCAGGTCGCCACCCTCTTCCCGGCCCGCGACGTGCAGCGCCCCGAAGTACATATCGATATCGTCAAAAGGCCGCAGCCGGAAGTCCTCCCCTGATGCGCCCACATCGATGCCTGGCTCGTACTGCAGGGTGAAAGCCTCATCGATCCACTCTACGTGCAGGCGCGGCGCCCGCACCATATCCTCGAAGCTCATATTCTCGTAGGCGAAGCGCTGCCAGCCCTGGAAGATCGTGGTGGTAATGCGGCTGGCGCCGGGTGACCCCATGGCCAGGGTCTTACCCGCGTCATTCCAGACCACGGTCGGCGACATGTTCGAGACCAGCCGGCCACCGGTGGGAATCGCGAAGAAGCCCGCCGGGTTGAGCTCAGGCTCACCGAGGCTGTTGTTGGTGGGAATGCCGGTGCCGGGAATGGAAATACCAGAACCGTAGCCATTGCTCATGGTGATGGCCACCACCGTGCCGTCGCCGGTGGCCACACTCAGGTGCATGGTGTTGGGAGAGAAGCTCTTGTGCAGGTAGCGGGTTAGCCATTCCTTCTCGAGGATTTCACCGGCCCGCGCCTCGCCCCAGTCGGCGTTGGCTTCCTCGTGACGCAGGGAGAACATGGCCTGCTGCACCCGGGCGATGGCCAGGGCGCGCTCGGCCTCACTCATGTCGGGCCGCCACAGGCTGTCATACATCTGCACCATGGACCCCACCATGGCGCCGCCAATGGCAGGCGGAGGGTTCAGGGCCAGCTTGAAACCGTGAGACTGCAACAGGATGGGGTTGCGCACCTGGGCCTCGTAGGCGCCAAGGTCTGCCATGGTCACGAAGCCGTCATTGGCCTGGACTTCTTTTTCCAGGGCGCGGCCGATGTCGCCGCGATAGAGCGCGTCGGCCCCTTCCCGGGCAATCAGGCCCAGGGAATCCGCCAGGTGCGGCGGCGTGTAGAAGTCCCCGCTGCCCAACGGATGGGTGCCGTCGGGAAAGAAGCTCTCGCGGCTTTCGGGCTGGTCGTAAAACACCGCTTCGCCGGCCATGGCGAGCCACTTCACCAGGGTGTGGCTGGCTACCAGACCGGAGCGCGCCAGGTCGATGGCGGGCTGGACAATATCCGCCCAGGGCAGCGACCCATGCCGCCGCCAGGCCAACTCCACAGCCCGCAGCATGCCGGGCACCGCAATGGATGCATGGCCGACGTTGACCTCGATGCCATCGCCGTAGGGAATATGCGCCCGTTTCCAGGCCGCACCCTCCCCGCCGTCCGGCGCGTGGGGCATGGCGTCAGCGCCGTCGATCAGCTCCGGATTCTGCCCGGGAATCTTCAGCGCAATAAACGCCGAGCCGCCCAGGGAACACATGATGGTTTCAGAGACCGTGGCCGCCAGCGCGCAGGCCACCGCGATATCCACGGCATTCCCGCCCGCCTCGGCAATCTGTTTGCCGGCGGCGACGGTGTAAGGGGATTCAGAGGCGATGGCGGCCCGGGTTGTGCTCATGGTTGCGCTGGGAAGTGACTGAAACGTCAGTCTAGCGACTGGGCAGCATGGCTGGAAACGCGGCGGGGACGTCGCCGGGGGAATCGCTGCGCTAGATCAAGATAATTCGGGGCTGAGCTGGCTGCTGCCGGCGGCGCGCTGTGCTTTTGCGGTGGCCCGGCGGATACGCCAGCGATGGAACCAGGACAGCCGGTCAATGAACAGCTTGCCTTCGAGGTGGTCGATCTCGTGCTGAATACAGACACCGTGCATGCCGTCGACCTCACGCTCGAAGACATTGCCGTCGGGATCCTGGGCGCGGACCCGAACCTGGGCAGCGCGGATCACGTTGCCGACGATGCCGGGCACGGACAGACAGCTTTCTTCAACAATGCCAAAGCCGGAGGTCGAGACGATTTCCGGATTGATGTAGACCTGGGGACCGTAGTCGTCGTCGGGCACATGCACCACCAGTACCCGCTGCAGGCTGCCGAGCTGCGGTGCGGACATGCCGATGCCGCCGTGCTCTTCAAGGCTGCGAAACAGGTTGTCCACCAGCGCGAACAGGGTTTCGTCGAAGTCTTCCACCGGCGCAGACACCTGGCGCAGCGTATCGCTCGGATACTGGACGATGGGGAACGGGCTCACGCGGTAGCCTCCTGGCTGGCTTCCAGCGGTGCGGCATTCCGCTGACGCAGGTGCCGCACCAGGGGCGCCGTGGCGAAGATAGTCACGATCAGCAGCACGATTTCGATCCCGTAGACGGTGATGTAACCGCTGGCGCTGGCAGTGCCCGTCGCGGTGGCAGCATTCACCACGTCGCGAATCACGCCGCTCAGGGCCATACCGACGCCGGCGGCCGTCGCCTGCACCGCACCCCAGGCGCCCAGTGCCAGGCCGACCTGCTCTTTCGGTGCCTTGTTCATGGTGGCGGTCAGCGTGCCGTGGCCAAACAGGGCGCCGCCGAAGCCAATCAGGAAATTGCCCGCAACAAACAACAAAGGTTGCTGCAGCGGCGCGGCAATGATGACAAAGGCAAACGCCGGCAGTCCGATCAGCGCACCGCGCCGCGCCGTGATATAGGGGTCGGCGCCATCGCCGATCACCTTGGACGCGACCCCAAAGCCGATCAGGCCGCCCGCGGCGAAAAGCGCCGTCAGCAGGGTCGTGGCGCTGACGGTCAGGTTGAGTACGTGTCCGCCGAAGGGTTCCAGCAGGATATCCGCCATACCGAAGGCCATGGTGCCGAGGCCCACGATCACCAGCCGCAGGACCGTGTGCTCGCCCTCGCAGAACTTCAACCAGGCGTCGCGGAAGCTGGGGTCGGGCAGCGCCATTTCCGCTTCACTGGTGCGGCGCCGCGGTTCCTGCTTCCAGATCGCCAGGAAGTTGATCACCATGGTCAGCAACGCCGCGGTCTGGATAACCCGCACCAGTCGGCCCGGCGAGAACTCCGTCAGGGCCGCGCCAAAGGCCAGCGCACTGACGATCATCCCCAGCAGCAGCATCACGTACATGAGGCCGACAACCTTGGGATGGGATTCCTGGGGCGTCAGGTCGGTGGCCAGGGCCAGGCCCGCGGTCTGGACCACATGCACGCCTGCACCCACCAACAGGAATGAAATGGCTGCGGCGAGCTGGCCCACCCAGGCCGGCAGGCTGCCGGATTCGCCCTGCCCGGCCAGTACCAGCAGGGCAAAGGGCATGATGGCAAAGCCGCCAAACTGAGCCAGGGAACCCCGGTAGATGAACGGCACCCGGCGCCAACCCAGCGCACTCTTGTGGTTATCCGATTTGAAGCCGATCAGCGCCCGGAACGGCGCAAACACCAGCGGCAGCGCGAGCATGATACCGACCAGCGAGGCCGGGACGTTGAGCTCGACGATCATGACGCGATTGAGCGTGCCCACCAGCAGCACCAGGGCCATGCCCACGGATACCTGGAACAGGGACAATCGCAACAACCTGCTCAGCGGCAGGTCGGGGGTCGCCACATCGGCGAAAGGAAGATAGCGCGGGCTCAATGTCGCCCACGTGTGCAGGAGCTTTAGACGGAGACGGCTCAAGCTGGCACAGACCTGAATAGACCCGGGGGCGGTATGCGCCGCCCCGGGTGAGTCACTCTTAGCTGACTAACCGCCTATCAGCCGCCGAAGAAGGCGGAGAACCAGGTCGTGTGAGTCAGAACTGTAAAGTGAATCGTAAGTGAAACAACCGCCACGCCGCCGAGAATCAAGGGGATCCCGACACCGGGGTTAACAACACACCACATTTTTCCGTTGTTCATGTCGCTCTCCTCAACCCAGCCAGGGGCTCAATGAATAAACCAGTGCGTGTGCGACCAGGGAGATCACGAAAAAGACACGCGTACCATCGATCATGTACTTGTGAATCTCTTCTGATTCCCGGACGGTCAGGCCAGTTGGCCATACCTTCTCTGTTGTGTTCTCCACGATTACATCCTCCGATGCCATTGTTATGGTCGCGGTTTGGCTGCTTTCGCAGCTTTATCCCGTAACTACCAACTTATTAAGGGAACTGCTTATTGTCAAGTTTGTTTGTCGATCAAATGTGTAACTTTTTCTTTACACTGCAAACGCGGCTTTCTTATTCCGCCTGAATGTGGTGCCGTCAGGCGGGAAACAAGAAATCAGCGTCTGGAATTAGCTTGAGAGTATCCGCTTGCGCTTCGTCAGCAGGCGCATGCCCAGCATCGACGACAGCGGCGTTCCACCCTTTGTCTTCAGCGGCAGGCCGAAGGACGATGTCTTGCCTTCGAGCCGGTTGCTCTTGCCGGACATGCCCACCATCGAAGACATCGGCGTATCTCCCGCGGACTTGTAGCCCATGCCGATCATGTTGGAGAACATAAAGCCATCGGTCTTAGGCTTCATCATGCGGGAGAGGAACGTCACCCCCTCTTTCTTCGTGGGTAAGCCCCAGAAGTCCGAGAACGGTGTGCCCGTCTTCAGCAGGGTCCCCATGCCGATCGAGGATGAGAAGGCGGCGGGGCGTTCCGTCCACGGAATGTAGCGCTGCTTCGGACCTTCATGACTGACGGGCAGCGGGTTGTAGGAATCGGCGATTTCCGCTGCCTCCCGGCTGCGACCAAACACCGCACGCATCGCCACCAGGTGATGGCCCTTGCGCAGTTCGTCGGCATAAAAGGGGGCATGGCTCTGCAACAGGCCGCCCGCTCGCACCGTAGAGGCCTCATCATCGCTAAGCCTGGTGCCCGGCTCCTCGCCGGGCCGCGTGGACGCTGCGATCACCAGCGCTGCGGGGCCGATGTCGGCCTCCACCAGTGCACCATAGGCATCGCGCGCCTGACTTTCCGATTGGTATACCCGTGCAACAAGATACATGACTTCTCTCCCGAGGACCGAAGGACCTTGTACTATTTTTGTAGTATACGCCCCGGGTCACCGGTCAGACCGCATTTTTTCGCGCCGGAAGTGTCAAAACATTCTGACACTTTTATATCGGTCCCCCGCCTGCGATTGGCGGGTTCCTTCACTATATTTCTGCCTTTTCCGGAGGTGAATATGAACATTGCACGCCTGATCGCGCTTGCCCTGGCGCTGACAAGCCCCGTCACCCTGGCCTATGAAGAGGTGGACGCGAGACCGCAAGCCGGCGACAAGCGCCAATACACCTTTGCCTGGCAGTTTGTCGATGGCAGCGACATGGCGCCCCGTGGTGGCACCACCACTGGTGCGGAAATCGACCTGGTCAAGAAGGCTTCCCCGGCCTGGGAGGCCTTGCAGGAGCCCGGCATCAGCGACCTGGAACGTGACCGTCGCGCGATCCTGGCCATGGCGGGCCCCTACCGCACGAGTTTCGACTTCATCGAGACGGTCGGATTCACCGAGGGCTATACGCCGAGTCGCCCCTACCAGTCCTGGGGTACCGAATACGTCTATGTCGTGGCCGACGAACCGGAGTTCATCAGCCTGCAGCACGTGCTGGTGATGCGCATGAAGCTCGAAGACGGCACGGAATCGGAACCGATGGTGGTCAAGCATTGGCGCCAGGACTGGCACTACGAGCGGCGCGACCTGCACACCTTCCGCGGGCACCGATTCTGGGAGCAGGAACGCCTGTCCCGCGCCGACGCCAAAGGTCACTGGACCCAGTCGGTGTACCAGGTGGACGACTCCCCGCGCTACATGGCCAGCGGGCGCTGGGAGCACTACGCCAACTATTCCAGCTGGACCAGCGACGAAACCTGGCGCCCGTTGCCGCGCCGGGAATTCAGCGTGCGCGACGACTACGACGTGCTGATCGGCACCAACCGCCACACGATTTCACCGACCGGCTGGGTGCAGGAAGAGCACAACCTCAAGGTGGTCCTGGATGAAAGCGGTGAACGCACGGACGTGCTGGCCCGGGAGAATGGCCTTGCCCGCTATGAGCGCATCGACAACTACGACTGGCAGGCGGGCGATGAGTACTGGAGTCGCACTGCCCCGTTCTGGGCCGAGGTTCGCGACTACTGGAACGACCTGTTTGGCGAAACGAAGCGCGTGAAGGTCAGCAAGGTCGCCGACGGTGAACCCATGTTCATGGCCCTGTTCACATTGGCCGACAGCACTACCGAGGCTGACTTCGACCGATCCGCCGCCCGGAAGCAGCTCGAGGCAACCATGGCGCGGTATGTCTCGCCCTGAGCCGGGTTTCACCGCGCAATAGGCAAGCTCGCCGGGAATAGCCGATACTGGGTGCCATGAGCACCCATAAGCTCCGTCACTCGACAGTTATCGCGGCCGCGGTGTTCTGCACCCTGTTGAGTCTGCCGCCGGCGACGGCTCACGCGCAGGTGCTGGTGCGCGACGACGCTTTGATCATGGACCTGCTGCAGAACGGGACTATTCTCCTGTCAGAGGACGTCGCCAAGGTGATGCCCCTGGAGACCAGCGTACACCGCATCCGCCGCATCGGCCTGGAAAAAGACGGGGTTCGCATTCGGGCCGCCTTCCGGGATGACTCCGTGCGCATCGACAACCGGGATCGGGGCGGCGAGAAATTCTACGACGCCTACTACAACGAGTTGGCTGCATACATCATTTCGCGATACCTGGGCCTCAACATCGTGCCGGCGACCGTGCTGCGCAGGGTGCCCATTGCCGATACAGGCCTGGAGCGAAGCGACACACCCCGCGAGGGTACCCTACAGCTCTGGGTTGAGAATGCTGTCGTGGAATATGACCTGCCAAAAGAGAATCTGACATTCCCGGGAGATCCCGGCTACAGGCAGCAGCAGATCAAGGAGCTGAAGATTTTTGATTGCATCATTGGCAATGTGGACCGGCACCAGGGCAATTTCCTGGTGGACTTCAATGAGCGTTTTCCAAAAGGCGAGACGGCAAATGAGGTGACGCACTCCTTCAAGGGCAAACTGTGGTCCATCGACCATGGCAAGGCTTTCCACAGCAGCGCCCGCCTTAGTGGCGAGCACTGTCGACTCCGTGAGGTCAGGACACAACCCGTCAGTCTGACGTTTATGACACATCTGCGCTCCTGGGAGCTGTCGGAAGTGGAAAAAGCGTTGCGCATCAGCGGCCTTTCGAACAAGCAGATAAAACGACTGAACCTGGGAGCGCTCGATAAACGCGCCCGCAAAATCCTGGCGCACCTGGAGATACTGCGGGCCGACAGTGCGCTCGACGATCAGGACTTTTTCAGTTCTGGCCTGTGGCACGCCGTCTGGTAGCCGACTACGCTTTGAGTCGACACAACTGCGAGACCACCTGACATGAGCAGCAACGTTCAGCCTTCGATTCTGCCTGGAGTACCCCGCGCCGCACGATACCTGAGCTTCAACATGAAGCCCGGCGCCGATCCCGACGGCGTCAAACGTGCCATCGCGTCGCTGGAGATCGACGACCGCCTGGTGGTGGGCATTGGCGAACCGTTGGTAGCGCTGTGGAAGGCATCGGTACCGGGGCTGAGGACCTTTCCCGCACTATCGGGTCCGGGCGTGCACGCACCCTCTACCCAGCACGACCTGTGGTGCTGGCTGCGCGGGGATGATCACGGCGACATCGCCAACCAGAGTATCGAGATTGCGGACGCCCTGGCAGAGGTGATGCAGCTCGACGAGTGCGTAAACGCCTTCAAGCACGGTGATGATGACCTGGGCCGAGACCTGACTGGATA
Source organism: Halieaceae bacterium (assembly GCA_965601975.1). GTDB lineage: Bacteria > Pseudomonadota > Gammaproteobacteria > Pseudomonadales > Halieaceae > JANQIO01. The sequence goes on along the minus strand of OZ271856.1, from coordinate 1,782,406 downwards.
CGAGGACGGCACCGAGAATCCGACCGGAGATGAGGCGATCGAGGTCGCCTTTGTTGCCGATAACGATTCAGCGCCGTCCGGTTCCAGCTTCGTCGCCATCCAGCAGTGGGTGCACAACCTACGCACCTTCAACAGCATGCCCCAAGACGAACAGGATCTGGTCATCGGACGCCGGAAGTCCGACAACGAGGAAATCGAGGACGCACCGCCTTCTGCACACACCAAGCGCACCGAGCAGGAGAGTTTCGATCCCGAGGCCCATGTGCTGCGACGCTCGATGCCCTTTGCCTCTGCGGATGGAGAAGGTCTCTATTTCGTGGCTTTCGGCAATAGCCTCGACGCCTTCGAGGTTCAGCTCCGTCGCATGGTGGGGGAAGAAGACGGCATTACCGACGCCCTCTTTCGTTTCTCACACCCGGTCAGTGGGGCCTACTACTGGTGCCCGCCTGTGCAGGGCAACCAGCTCAACCTGTGTGCACTCCAATAGCGTAGTGCCAACCCTGCTCACAGGGTACTTCCAAGCAGGTGTAGCGTTTTGCATCTACTCTGCATCACAGGCATGTAGTACCTGAAGATAACCTGAGCGACTCGCTAACACCGAACAGGAACAAGCATCATGACCCAGCAACTCACAGACATCACTGCCAATCAGTGTACGGACGCCCCCGCCAGCTACGATGACCTCAGTGTTCTAATGCTGAATTGCACCCTCACCCGCTCGCCCAACCTCTCACACACCGAGGGGCTGCTCAAAGTGGCCGAAGGGATATTCCAGGCCAACGGTGTGGCCACCGAAATACTGCGTCCGGTGGACTTTGAGATTGCCGCCGGTCTGGAAAAAGACTACACGGGCGTCGATGGCTACACGAAAGACGACTGGCCGCAGATCCAGGCAAAGATCGATGCCTGCGACATCCTGATCATCGGCACCTCCGTGTGGCTGGGTGAGAAGAGCTCCGTCTGCAACCGGGTGCTGGAGCGCATGTACGGCTACACCCACTCATTCAACGACAAGGGCCAGTACCGGGACTACGGCAAGGTCGGTGCCACCCTGATTACCGGTAACGAGGACGGCGTAAAACACTGCGCCATGAACATCCTGTTCTCCCTGTCCCACATAGGCTACACGGTACCGCCCCAGGCGGACGCTGGCTGGATGGGCGAGGCAGGCCCCGGGCCCTCCTACATGGACCCCGGATCCGGCGGCCCGGAGAACGACTTCACCAACCGCAACACCACGTTCCTGGTCTGGAACTGCCTGCACGTGGCGCGAATGCTCAAGGACGCCGGCGGCATTCCCGCTCACGGCAACCTGCCGGAAGCCTGGGACGCGGGCTGCAAGACTGACTGGAAGAGCCCCGAGCACAAACGATGATTCCGCAAATCGAATGGCACTGCGTCGCCGCATTGGACGAACTGCCCAACGGCCGCGTTAAAACCGTTACCGTGGGCACCACTTCTCTTGCCCTGGTGCACTTCGACGAACAATACAGCGCCATGGACAATCGCTGCCCCCACCAGGGCGGGCCGCTGGGCGAAGGCTCCATCGAGACCGGCGTCGACGGAAAATGCTGGCTGCGATGCCCCTGGCATGGCTGGGACTTCGACCCGCTAACCGGCGAACCGCCTGGCGGCCACGAGGACTCCGGTCAGAAGCTCTACCCGGTGGAGGTGCGCGACGACGGTGTCTACGTGGGCGTGGAGCAGGAAGTCCCCCACGAGACCACGGTCACCGATGTTATGGCGGAAACCATGGTGAACTGGGGCGTGAAGCGCGTGTTCGGCATGGTGGGCCACTCAAACCTGGGTCTGGCCGATGCCCTCCGGCGCCAGACCCTCAAAGACAAGCTGCACTACATCGGTATTCGCCACGAGGGGGTCGCGGCTTTCGCCTGTTCCGGCTACGCCAAGCTCAGCGGCAAACCGGCGGCCTGCCTGACGATTGCCGGCCCCGGCGCGACCAACCTGATGACGGGCCTGTGGGACGCCAAGGTCGACCGGGCCCCGGTGCTTGCACTGACCGGCCAGGTTCAGACCCAGGTTTTCGGTCCCGGCGCGTTTCAGGATATCGACCTGCGCTCGGCCTTCGAAGCGGTCACCCGTTTCAGCCAACCGGTGCTGCCCAGCTCCAACCACGCAGAACTGATGTCGCTGGCCTGCAAGAACGCCATCGTCGAGCGCGACGTGGCACACCTGATCTTCCCTGACGACACCCAGACCCTGCCCGCCGGCGATGCGCAAGCGCAGACACCGACGGGGCGCCTGGGAGCACACACTGTTGCCCCGGATGAGGCGGCGTCGAAAACGGCGCTTGACGCAATTGCCGCGGCAAAACGGCCATTGATCATCGTCGGCTACGGGGCGCGGGAGGTCATGGGTCCCATCGTCGAGTTTGCAGAGCGACTCAAGGCGCCGGTGGTCACCACTTTCAAGGCCAAGGGCCAGATCTCGGACTTCCATCCCAATGCAGGCGGTGTGCTGGGCCGCTCGGGGACGCCAATAGCGTCGTGGTTCATGAGCGAGAGCGACCTGATCATCGCGTTAGGGTCGTCGTTCTCCAACCACACCGGCATCGAGAAGAAGAAGCCAATCATCCAGGTCGACTTCGAGGCTATGCAGTTGGGCAAGTTTCACCCGGTCGACTACCCGGTGCTGGGGGAAATCGGCCGCACCGTCGAAGGCTGGCTGGAAGCACTACCCGAGACCACCGCGGCTGAGGATCAGTTGCCGGAACTCGCCGGCCGCTGGGAGGCCTGGCGGGAAGAAAAGGCCAGCCGTCGCGGAGACGACCTGGGCCACGGCATCAGCTCCGCCGCCGTGTTCGGCGCCCTCACGGAAGTGGCGCCGGCCGACGCAGTGCTCTCGGTTGACGTTGGCAACAACACCTACTCTTTCGGGCGCTATTTCGAGTGCAAAGAAAATCGCGTCCTGATGTCCGGCTACCTGGGGTCCATCGGCTTCAGCCTGCCAGCAGCAATAGGTGCCTGGTGTGCGACCCAGGATTTTGAGGAGTATGCAGGGCGCACGGTCATCTCGATTTCCGGTGACGGCGGCTTTGGCCAGTATCTCGCCGACTTCACGACCCTGGTGAAGTACAACATGAATATTACCCACGTCCTGCTCCATAACGGCGAGCTGGGCAAGATTTCCAAAGAGCAGCGAGCCGGCGAATGGGAGGTCTGGGAAACCGACCTGCACAACCCCAACTTCGCCGAGTTCGCAACGCTGTGCGGCGCCATGGGAATACGCGTCACAGACCCGGCCGAACTCGAGAGCGCGCTGCAGAGTGCCATCAGCCACCAGGGGCCGGCATTGGTCGAGATCATGACCGACGCGGAGCTGGTGTAGGGAAGCGCTAGTCGTCTGGCTTGATGCCCTTCCCCAGCACGACAGACGTCGTCCCCGTGCCGCCGGTATCGGCGAGGTAGCCCAGGTGCCGGGCAAGGCCTAGCATGCGCTGGTTCTCCCGCAGGATGTTGACCTCGAGTTCATGGATACCCGCCTCTCGGGCTATGTCTCTCAAAGACATCATCATCTTTGTGCCGATACCCTTGCCCTGCCAGTCATCGGCCACCGCGATGGCCACCTCGGCGCGGTCAGTCACCTCGGTACGCGCATAGCGCACCACGCCAATCTGCTTCTCGGCGCCTTCGTGGGGGATAGTCGCAATCAGCGCCATCTCTGCCGGATAGTCGGGCTGGGTGAAATGCTCGAGCATTGTGGGAGATAGCTGGCGCATGGCGCCGTGAAAGCGATAGTAACGCGACTCGTCCGAGAGAGACTTTACGAAATCGTCCTCGATCTCGCGATCATCCGGATGCATTGTGCGAATCGTGACCTGGCATCCTTCGACGTGAAAACACAAGCTGAACTCAGGTGGAGCGGCCATATTCGTTAGTCGGAAACACCGCGAGACTGTTGATAGCTGTCCGCGTAGGCCAGGGCATCGGCATTGTCGATAACCGAGCCGTTGGGCAGCTCCCCGGTTCGCGCGCTGATCTCCAGCATGGCTCCACCGAGCTCAGGACTGGTGATCACCAGGTCACCCGGCCTCAGCATGGCATCCAGCACGCGCGCACCCACCGAGGCGACGTCTGCCGGAGGGCGCACATAACCTGAGTGATGGCCAAAGGTGCGCAGGCCGGTACCCTCCGCCATCTCGGCCACCAGGCGCTCCGCCCTGCCCTTGTCCTGCGCCCATTTGGCGCTTTCGTCCTCACCGGTCCCCATGCCCGTGACGTTGTGAAACGCCATGGGCGCTTCGGTGCGGGCGGCCAGCCAGGCCTCGACGAATGCCACCGGGAAATCGACGTGTATCCAGGTATAGGTCGCTTCGTCGACCTGCAGCGAAGACGTACCCAGGCCCCACAGGACCGTGTTGACCTCACTGAGAACCTCGGCGAGGTCGCTGTAGTCGGTGAAATCCTTGTGCAGGCGCATCTCCACTTTTCCGGATGCCACGCCGGCATCGATGCGCGGCGAAGTGCGGCGGGTGATGACGTGGATCTTTTCAACTTCCGGGTCGTCGATCGCTGCTTTCAACAGGCCATCCCCAACTGAACCGGTCGCACCGAAGACCATGACCACCCGGTTGGCCTCGGCATCGCGCACGGCGTCAGGGTCAGGAGTCAGCGTTCCCAGAGTCAGCGCTCCCCAGATATTCAGGACCACCACCAAGCCTACAAACCCTAGCAGGAGAACGAGAAGGATGTTTCTGGCAAGTTTCATAGCAGACTCTTCCTTGACCGAGGTTCTCCGCAGTCTAGCAGGCCTCGAACCGGGCGATGAATTCCAGGATCGCGCCCAGCACTTCATCAGGCGCCTCCACCTGGGGATAGTGTCCGACGCGCTCCAGCCGGACCACATCGGGGTTGGGGACCAGCTCCTCGTAGCGCTCCACCATGTGGGCGCCGGACACCGGGTCCAGCAGGCCGTCGATCAGCCGGATGGGAATATCGGCTCGCTGTAGTGCGCCCACCCAGCGCTCACGATTGTGGCGCCGTTCGACCATGTAGTGAATCAAACGGTGCATCACCCGCGCGCCCTGCTTGTGCTGGATCAGCTGCCAGAAGCCGTCGATCTCTTCTTCGCTGGGCGGCGTATCCGGCCCGAAGATCTTGCGGAAATTTCCCGCCAGCGCCTTGCGGGACGTGAGCCGCGAGACCAGCGAACCCAGCGGGCTCAGCAACAGCTTCTGGGTGAAGACCGCGCGGTGGGTTTCCGGGAACAGGCCGCCGTTCAGCAGCGTCAGGGTCTGCATCCTGAAATTGAGCGTGCCCTGCTCCTGTCGGGCCAGCAGTTCCTGGGCGACCGTATCGCCGTAGTCGTGGCTCACCACGTGGCAAGCCTCGACACCCAGTTTCTCCAGCAGCGCACAGAAAATATCCGCCTGCTGGAAGATGCTGTAGGATTGCTGCGGCTTGTCGCTGTAGCCAAAACCCAGCATATCCAACGTGATGCAGCGGTATTGCCCGGTCAGGGTCGGCCAGATCTTCACCCAGTCCCAGCTCGCGGTGGGGAATCCGTGAATCAAGACCAACGGCGCACCACTCCCCTCCTCCCGATAGAAGATCTGGTGGCCGGCAAAGTCGAAGTAGTCGCCGGCGTCATGCCATTGCTGGAGTGTCATTCAAGCGTGTTCCGGAGCTGCGTATCTGAGAGCGCTAGCCTATGCCATATCCCCGGTCCTGGGCACCCTATCGTTGCTATAGTGATGCCAGCCTTGCCAATCCCGGAGAACACACCATGAAATCCGCAACCCTGTTCACCCTCCTCTTGTCCCTGATCGCCCTGCCGGCCCTTGGCCAGGACACCACGCCGGAGGCGAAGCTGAAAGCCGCGGGGTTCACGCTACCACCACCGGCAAAGCCTCTAGCGGCCTATGTTACCTGGCGGCGCAGCGGCAATATTCTCTACCTGTCGGGACACGGTGAATGCCGCCGGGATTTCACCCGCGGCAAGGTCGGCAAGGACTTGACCGTGGAGGAAGGCAAGGCAGCCGCCGAGCAGGTGGGCCTGTGCATGCTCGCCACCATCAAGTCTGCGGTCGGCGAACTCGGTGAGGTAAAACAGTTCTTGCGCATCGATGGCATGGTGAACACCACGCCGGACTTCACCCAGCAGCCCCAGGTGATCAACGGCTTCTCGGAACTGATGGTCGTCGCCTTCGGCGAACCGGGCCTGGGTGCCAGGGCAGCAGTGGGCATGGCCTCGCTGCCCAGCAACATCCCGGTGGAGATTTCGGCGATCGTGGAGCTGAAAGATTCTAACTAGTAACGCACAGAGCCTGGAAACTGACTAAGCAGCCGATTCGGACTCCACGTCCCAGCCCGGAAACACCAGGACCGCGGGGTGGCATTTCAGCGCCCTGGCCAGAGTCTTTGCGCGCTCAACGCCGAGATTGACGCGGTCTCGCTCGATGGCGGAAATCGTCGATTGAGGAATATCGGACAGTTCGGCGAGCTGGTTCTGGCTCAGCTCCTGCATCTCTCGAAGAATTCGGACGGACTCCCCGGGAGAAACAGCAAGCCGCCGTTTTGCCTTTCTAAATTCACTCATCAGGACTTCCTCCGATAATCGTGCGGCGTCACCTCGACGACCTGAACATAGAGATGATCTCCTTCAACTCTGTAGATGACCCGATACTGCTGATTAAGCCGGGATGAACGAAATCCCTTCCATTCCCCACGCAAAGCCTCATCCCTCAATCCTCTGATCAATTTGAGGCCCGCCGGCCCCGAGAGCCCAACGATGTCTTTCCACTTTTCGTAACGCTTCTGAACCTCTAGTGGAGCCTTCGCAAGCTGTCTCTCAACGCGCCGATGTTCGAAAACTGACCACATACCAAAAATAGTATATATACCATTTTTAGTATGTCAATTCGTGCGTTTCATCCAATGCGATCGAAGTTGCCGCAAACCTCACAGCAGAAAGTAGCGCGACTGACCATTCGTCATTGAAGATGAAATCGCCCTTCTCCCTATTGCGACAGAGGGGTGACCTGGGACTCGCTGAGCACCCAGTCACGTAGCGCCGCAAGCTTGAAACGCTCGCCATAGGCTTCCGGGTATACGAGGTAGAACGCCTAGCCCAGGGGCAGGGACAGCTCGAACGGGGCGACCAGCCGGCCCGCCACCAGGTCGTCCTGCGCCAGCGGTTGTAATCACGCATTTATTACGGCTCTCGGTTGGTGGTGAGAATGACCAGCTGATCACCCTGTTGAATCTTCCACTGGGTTGACCGATCCGGGTTCAGTAACACGCCTTGCTCCTCGAACATCAGTCCCAGGGCGATATCTCCTCGCTGGAGCGCCGTGGCGGAGAGTTCGGCGAATCCGACAGGATCGGGATACTGATCAGGATTGAGACGCCGCAGCTCGATCTGTGGGCCACCCACCCTGCATAGCTCGGCAAACACGCTGGCCATCTCACGCCGCAGCGCGATCTGCGAGAGCATGAAACTGATGACCGTGGGGCCAACCAGCACATCGTCATGTTCATCATCGAACAGGGAAGCATTCTGCTGTTCGAGCAGTTCCGCAAAGATACCGGGGCGTTGTTCATGCCCTTCCAGCAATTCCTGCAGCGTGAGATAGGTAGTAATCGTCGCCGCATCCGCATGCGCCTCGTCACCCATACGGGCCCGGGCCAGGATAATGATCTCGTCGTACTCCCAGGGTGCCAGCTGCCGTAGCTCGACAGGGTCCAGGAAGTTTGCCTGGATCTGGCGGAACCTGTCGCTCGGCAGACCATCTATCCTGGACAGCGGCGCTTCCCGCTCTTCCAGGGGTGTGAGTCCGACCACGTCCACAGTCACGTTACCGCCCATGAACTCGCGCAGTAGCTGTGGCACCTTGCGACTCCAGCCCAGAACCAGAATTCGACTGGGGCCAGCGACCCTGGACTCGTAGCCCGCAGACTGGGACACCGGGCCGGATTCGGCTTGCACATCCAGGTCTGGCGAGGCGCAATCCGCGTAACCCGGGGCAATAAATACCAGCAGATCATCGGCTGTCACCTCAACACTCGGGTCCGGATTGAGTGTTGGAGCGCCTGTCCCACGGGGGATGTAGCCGATCGGAATAGCGGAGGCATAGTACGCCGAGATTTCCCCGAACTTGCGTCGTTCCCCGGCCGGCAGCCGACCCAGGTACAGGGCATTGCCTTCATTAATGGTGAGCAGCTGTGAAATCACCGTCCACATGCCCACCTGGCGCACACTCTGCGCAATAAAGCGGCAGATAACCCGATCCGAGGTGAGGATCTCTGCTTCACCGCCATAGGCCCTGCGCGCCACCCCACTCCGGTTTTCATCATAGAGGGCCGCCACGGCCAGCGGCAGCGAATCGTCGTGAGAAGCCGCGTGCCGTGATATGGCCAGCAGCGTCTTCAGCGTGTCGGCATCGGCCACGCCGGGGGAGCGATTGCTGAAGTCCTCCCCGGGGAGAATGATCGCGGCCGCTTCTTCGAAGGACACTTTCTCAAGATGCTCAAACTTCAGCGGCGAGCCACTGCGGAGCATCACGGTGCGATCGTCCCATAGCGGCCCCAACCGCTCCTTGTATTCATCGGTCAGTTCGCGATTCACGTCTTCGTCCAGCATGACGATGCGCAGCTGCCTGGCCTGGTGCTTCTCCAGGAACCGGGTCACCCTTTCCTGGGTTTTCAGCAACTCGATGACGATGTTCGGGGTGCGGTGGGTATGGCCGAGTATCAGCACATGGTGACGGAGCCGCAGGGGGCGCACGCCGGCTTCTATTTTGCCGATTACCTCATTCATCCACTGGGTCAGGATGGCGATCAACAAACCCAGGAACAGCAGGAAGCCCAGCACGGTGATCACGGTGGAGATCGTGCGACCGGCAACGCCCTCGTCATCGCCGAGATAGCCCGGGTCGGTGAGGCGCAGAAACGCCCACCACACGGATTCGGTCAACTCATCGAATGACGGGTCCAGCAACCACATCAGGAATCCGCCGACCACGGCCACCAGCACGACGGTGGCTGCGGCAAAAATCAGGCGATAGTGCAGCCCGCGCAAGAGCAGGCGGTCAAAGGAGAGTCTCAGGGTATCCAGCAAGGACTGGTGTTTCGCGTAGCGCTTGCGCGACTTTTTCATGAAATTTATCCTAGCAAAAGCTCCGCCATTCGCCGTGCTCGATTCAATTTGAAAATTGATTTACATCGCCAGCAACACGATTCGGGTATTCTAGACTGCAAAATGGCGCATTGGGGAAACATCGTGGACAAGGCAATCGGCTTATCTGGATTCAGGGGCGCGCGACTCTTTTTGTCTTTGCTGTTCCTGCTGTCCCTGCCCGCCGCAACGCTCGCCGATACAGAAGATTACTTCAGCAACCCGCTGCGGCCCCTGGACGCGTCGAGCCCGAAAGCGACGCTCCAGGACTTCATCAGGTACTCCGAAATTGGCGCCGCTGCCCTATCCCGTGGCGACGCCAAAACCGTCAACATCGCCACCGAGCGCAGCCGCGAGGCCCTGGATTTCTCCGAGATCGCCCGCAGCCACAGCTGGGACAAGCAAACCCGCCGCATGCTCTACCTGAAAGAGATTCTTGACCGCCTGCCGGCCGACGCACTCGATCAAGCCCCGGACGCAGATGAGGTGCGGCAGTTGGGTATATCAAGCTGGCGGATTCCCAAGACGCGCATCGAGATCGCACGCATTGATTCCGGCGATCGCGTCGGTGAGTTCGTGTTCTCGGCCGACACCGTAAACAATCTGCACAATTACTATCGTCGCATCCAGCACCTGCCCATTCTGTCGGGCAAAACTCACGAGCTTTACGAACAGTTGATAGAAAACCGGGCCGCCGACCGATTGGCAACCCGCATACGCGACGCGCTCAGGCCGGTCGAAGCATTGAGCCCGCGAGCGGTGGTCGACGAGTTTCTGTTCAATATGAACCAGGCCTACGAAGTCGCATTGGCTGTTGACCAGGCCATGGACGAGGACTCCACACGCATCACCAGGGCGGAGGCCGCCGAAGCGGCAAAGAAAGCGACGCTTTATATCGACCGCGCGGTGGAGCTACTGGACTTGAGCAATGTACCGTCGAGGATCCGCGACGACGTCGGTCGTGAAAGCGCCCTGATGCTCAAGGAGATCATTGACCGGGCGCAGCTGCCCCCGATGACGGCGATCCCGAGTGAGAGAGCGGCGGCGGCCGCCGGAGGCGAAGAGGGTCTGCGCTGGCTGTTTCCACACACGGGTATCGAAATCCTCAGGCTGAATGAGGGTCACGAGCACGAGCAATACCGCTTCAGCGCGTTTACCGTGGCCAATGTCCAGGACTTTTACAAAAAAGTTGAGGATCTACCCTATCGCGGTGAGACCAGTCGTTACGCAGGCGAGGAAAACACCAACGAGGATCAGTACACGTCAGCAGGCACGTCTCCCGGGTTCTACGAACGCTACATTCAGACACCAGGCACGCTGGTCCCGGAATTCTCAATGCTGGCACCATTCGTGGATATGCTGCCAGAAGCAGCGAGTGAACGGTTTGCCGGCCAGACAGTCTGGCAGTGGATGACTCTCCTATTGAGCATCATCTTGCTGGGCACGCTGTCCTGGGGCGCCTACAAGCTGGTGGCAGTTGCCCAGTCGGACCTGGCATTCGGCTGGTCGGCATGGCTCCATGTAATACCGCCCGTCATCACTGCCGCACTTGTCCGCGTCATCGCCAGCTTTCTCGACAACGAGGTCAACCTGACGGGTTGGGCCAATATCTGGATGCTGACCACGGCAACGGCCCTGACCTACCTGTTCGTTTCCCTGGCCATCTTCCGGGCAATCGTTGCAGTCATCGACTTGCTGTTCAACCGGATCAGGGACGTGGACGACCGGTTCGAAAGCCTGGTGCATCTCGCCGCCAATGCAATTGGGTTCGTTGTTGGCGTCACCTTATTCGTATACGGCATACGCAGCCTCGGCATCGACGTCATACCACTGGTGGCCGGTCTCGGGGTCGGCGGCCTGGCGGTCGCACTGGCCATCAGGCCGACACTTGAGAACATCTTCGGCGGCATCATCCTGTTCGCGGACCGGCCGGTGCACGTGGGCGACTTCTGCAGCTTTGGAGACCAGAGCGGTACAGTCGAAAAGATCGGACTCCGATCGACTCGCATCCGCGCCCGCAACCGCACACTTATCACGGTGCCCAACGCTGTCTTTTCCGACATGGAGATCACCAACTGGGCGGTGTGCGATTCGATGCAGATCAAGACCGTCATAGGTGTGCGCTACGAAACCACGCCAGAGCAGATGCGCTGGCTGCTGGCCAAAATGCGCCAGCTTTGCTTCGCGCACCCCAAAATCGAGAACGAAACGCTACGCGTCAGGATGCATGGGTTCGGCGCATCATCGCTGGATATCGCGGTACGCGTGTATGCCCTGACCACCGACTGGAACGAGTACTTCGCCATCCAGGAGGACCTGTGGCTGCGCTTCATGGACGCCATCGCCGAAAGCGGAACTTCCATCGCCTTCCCCTCAACCACCATCTACATGGGCGAGGACAGCGGCATGGACGTCGAGGCCACCCAGCGTGCGGAAGCGGAGGTCGATGCCTGGCGGGCGTCCGACCAGTTGCCTTTCCCGCTCACCCCCGAGCCACTCAAGGACGCCATCATCGATACGCTGGACTACCCGCCCAAAGGCTCTCCAGGTGAAGAGCAGCCAGAGGACGACGACACCGAAGAAGGCGAAGACAAGAGAGACAAGCCCGCTGCTCCGGGTCCCATGCAGTAGCGGGAAAGGCGCTGCCGTCGACTGCTTTGCCCGCTAGGTGGAAAGCTCCCCGGCGAGCACACCTCGCGGCAGCACAGAAATCGACATGTGTTCGGCGACGCTGTATATCCGCCGCAGTTTGTCCAGTATCTCCAAATGCGCGCGGTGCTTGAGAAGCCGGTCCGGATCGTCCTTGGCAAGACGCGAGGCCTGCAGGCGGCGCAGCCGGGTGCTGAGATCGAGAATGGCATCGCGACGCGCCACCACACCCTGGGCTGCCCGCTCATCACCATCCACCAGTGCAGTGAGTGCAGAATTGACAGCGTCCCGAATCGCTGACAACAGATCTTCCAGCAGCTCGGTTGTCTCTGGTGATTCTTCAATGTCTGCAGCTTTCAGCGTTTGAGCCAGCGGTGCCAGGTCGCGGCCAATGGCTGCGCCCAGATACTCTATTTCCCCCGCTGCCGCGACCAGCCGCGCGTGGGCTTCGGCGTCGGCATCACTCAGTACACTGCGCCCCACCTGCTGCAGGTAGCCAAGGATCGCGTCGCGCAGGACCACGATCTGATCGTAGTGCTGGGACAACTCAGTCACATCTCGCGTCTCAAAGGCCGACCTGACCTTCATCAGCATCTGCTCGGTCAATTCAGCCATGTGCCCCAGTTCCATGCGCGCACGCTCAAGTGCCACCGCCGGCACCTGGATCAATTCGACGTCCAGGAACCTCGGCTCGATTATCGCCTTCACTTCTACGACCCGCTCAGGGATAAGCCGGGTCGCCATCATCGCAAAAAACGTGGCAAACGGCAGGAAGATCACTGTATTGGCCAGGGCCCAGATAGTCGCAGCGTTGGCAATCTGACGCGGCACCTCTTCGGCCAGACGCTCTACACCGTACAAATGGTCCGCCACCGGGGAAACGGATTCAGCCATCCAGGCGAGCTGGGCGATGAAGGGCAACCAGATTGCCGCGCCCAACACGTTGAACATAACGTGCACAGTGGCCGCTCGCTTGGCATCCTGTGGCTTTCCGATCGACGCCAGTACCGCGGTGATTCCGGTACCGATCTTGGCTCCGAAGAGAATTGCGATACCCGCAGGCAGCGACAGCAGCCCCTGGGTAGCCATCACCACCGCCAGGCCAATCGTTGCCGAAGACGACTGCACCAGCGCAGTGAAAACGGCGCCTGCCAGCATCCCCAGCACCGGGTTCTGCAACGACTGCAGCAGCTCCGCGAAACCCGCGTGTGTGCGCAGTGGCGACATCGCAGTACCCATGGCCGCCATGCCGTAGAAGATGAGGCCCAGGCCCATCAGGAGGGCGCCGTAGTGACGCGCCATTCCCTGCTTCGAGATGAAGGTCATTGCGAAACCGACCGTGATCAACGGCAGTGCCAGTGCAGTGGTATTGAACGCCACAATCTGCGCAGTAACCGTCGTGCCAATGTTGGCGCCGAAGATCACGCCGACCGATTGCACCAGCGTCATTAGACCCGCGCTGACAAAGCCCACTACCAGCACCGTGGTAACGGAGGAGGATTGAATAACCGCGGTCACAACCGTACCAGTGATCGCTCCAAGCACAGGATTGCTGGTCAGCTTCGCCAGCAGCACGTTCATCTGGTTACCAGCCGCCGCCTTGAGACCCTCGGTCATCTTCTCCATGCCATACAGGAACAGGGCGAGCCCACCGAGCAGCTGTATGGTCATGGCCATGGTATTGAGTTCTGTCATCGTTATCCCCTTGCCGGCTGAAGGATTGCAAGCGTGTTCATTGTGCTAACCTCGTTGAATAGATTCAGTGTAGGACAAGGTCGGCGCTCGCAAGGATCTGGTAGATAAATGGACTATTTCCCGACAATCGTAACGGCCGTGCTGGTATTCGTCGGACTGGCGACGGCGCGCTGGTACCTGTTCAGTCGCGCGCCCAAACCCACGAAGGAAGCGCGACTGCCCCGCCACCTGGCCATGGCCGGGCTGATACTGCTGGGCCTGGCCGCGATTATTCTTGCGCTGCCTGTCAGCGACGAGGTCGAGCTGCAGATTCTCGGCATCTTCGGCATCATCGTTTCAGGCGGGATTGCGCTTTCATCCAACAACATTTTCGAAAACGCCATGGCCGGGCTGATGCTGCGGCTGAATCAGCCGTTCAAGACCGGCGACCATATCCGGGTCGGCGATCACGCCGGGCGGGTCACCGAGCGCGGCCTGTTTGATACCGAGATACAGACTAGTGCGCATGAGCTGGTGTCCCTGCCCAACGCCTACCTGACCAGCGAGCCGATTACCGTTGTCTCGAGCCGCGGTGCACTGGTGTCAGTCTCGATACCGCTGGACAATGAAACCCACTTCTCGATCGTCGAAGATTCGCTGATCAAGGCAGCCAGGGACACCGAACTGCTGGAACCGTTCACCCAGGTGCTGGAAATCTCCGATGAGGCCATCACCTACCAGGTCAGCGGTATGATCGATGACGACAGCCGCCTGCTCACGGTTCGCTCTGCGCTCAATCGGGCGATTCTCGAGCGCCTCGACGAGTCTGACATCGAACTGGTGGGACCCATGCCGCTGGAGATCACCCGCGCGCGCCCGGGCGACGTCAAGAGCCGCCGCCGGCTTGTCGCCACCCCGGACGTCGACATCGACAAGATTATTTTCGACAAGGCTGAACAGGTGGAGGCCCGGGAGGGCCTGGTGGAGGAAATCGAGAATCTCCAGGAGAATGCGGAGGAGCTCAATATCAGCCCGGAGGCTGCCCAGGACCTGGTCGAGCGAAAACTGGACGAGCTCGAGCGTTTGGATGAAGCCCTGCTTGCGGGAGAGAGCACGCCTACCAGCGAGCCAGGCAGCCTCTGAGGCTGGATCGAGCGCGACCGCGGGCCGGGAATGATAACGCCTGCGTTGGCCCTAGTGGCTTTCGACAAGAAACATGATCACGGCGAAGCTGGCCGCTCCTGCGGCGAATAGCGGGAACTCGTTTCGACTCCTGAGTCTTGGCAATTCGTATGCCGCAGCAACCACCACGACGGTGCCGCTCACAAAGGCATAGAGCAAAGCCCTGTACATTAGCGTGATATCGATGATGATACCGACCACGCTGCCCACAATGACACTCGCGGCGAGCACGTAGCGCGTGACACTGGCGTATACCCGGCTGCTCTGCTCCTCGAGCAGGCTGGCGAGACCCGCAAAGTGAACGCACATTGCCATTGTAAACAGCGCCAGCTCCAGTGGGCTTACCATTTTTCGGGTAGTCGTGATGTATCCGACCATGAAACAGTAAACCGCCAGGCTGGCCGTGGTAAAACCACTGTGATCTCCGAGACCAATAAGCGGCTTCTTACCCTCATGTTCCCGGCCACGTCCAGAGCCAAGCACAAGCCCCAGGTTGAATACAAAGCCTACCAGGGCAATGGTAAAAATGAGGTGCCCGATGTCATTGCGATAGGGGTCTGGAGACGCCAGCAGGGAGTGCTGCCAATAGGCGAGGTGAGGGAACAGGTCGACAAAAACGTAGGCCACAGCGATACCCACGTTGAAGGACCGCACGCCCCTTCGGCCCTCCCAGAGGTCGCCGATTTGGGCGGCGACGAGGATGACGACCGCCATCAGCCCACTCGCAAGAAGCGGAGCGAATTCCATTGAGTCAGTTCTTAGCTATCAATGTTGAAGCATCTACACGATGTATAAAGCACATCTCCGGGCCAGGTGCCAGCGAAGGCCATGATTCCGGCACCCATCTGCATCAGGGCGTGACGATGGAAAAGACCTCATCCGCAGGGTCCAGTAGTGCGAAGAAGCGGACCAGGTCGATACCGGAGCCTTCCAGCGACACGTCGTCAGAAAAAATGGTGTCCTTGATGCCGGCCTGGCCGGTCAGCATCTTCACGAACAGCGCGTGGGTGATGCGGATCGTGGCATTGGCGTCGGTGGCCGGGTCGTCGCGGCGGTGTTGCAGCACCGCGTTTTCGAGTTTCAGCGTGTGCGTCTCGCCCACATCCGTGAATATGAAGTTGAACGTGTAGTCTTTCCCGTCCGCCTTCGGGCCGTTGAGCGTGACAGCGATGACCTGCATAAACTCATCGATCGGCGTCTCGCGCAGCAGGTCGCCTGCATTGGCGAGGCCGAGCCCCTGCTTCGGCGGACCCTGTCGCAACTCCAGCGCGCCGGTCAGGTACACATCGCGCCAGGGGCCGGATTCGGCCTGGTAGCCCAGCTGGTCATAGGTGTTGGCGAGTAGTGTCCGGGCGCCGTCGTTACCGGGCTCGGCAAAGACGAGATGATTGAGTATTTCGGCGGCCCAACGATAGTCGCCATTGTCGAAGGCGGTTTGCGCAAGCGCGAGGACGGCATCCGCGCCCCCCATGGCTTCCACGTAGCGACCGGCGGCTACCGATGGCGGCAGCGGGTCCAGGTGCGCGGGGTTGCCGTCGTACCAACCAAAATAGCGTTGGTAGACCGCGCGCGAGTTGTGCTTCACCGTGCCGTAATAGCCGCGATTGGGAAAGCTTTCGCGCAGGGACGTGGGCATCTCAATGGCCTCGGCGATCTCCCCGGGTGTCATCCCCTGGGAAGCCAGTCGCAGGGTCTGGTCGTGAATATAGCGGTAGCCATCGCGCTGCTTTTTCATGAAGTCGATGATGTCGGCGTTCCCCCACAGCGGCCAATGGTGGCTCGCAAAATACACTTCCGCCTCGGGGAACAATCGCATTGTCTCGTCGATATAGGCGCTCCACTTGCGCGCATCGCGCACCTTCGCACCGCGCAGGGTGTACAGGTTGTGCATATTCCGCGACAGAACCTCGGCGCCACAGAACGCCTTCTGCTCCGGCAGGTAGAACGTGAACTCCGCCGGCGCCTCAGACCCGGCCGCGTTCTGGAAGATGAACTGCACCCCGTCGATGGTCACCTGTTCACCGGTGGTTTCGATGATGCGGGTAGGCCGGGCGATGCCGGGACTGCCGAATGCCGGGCTCTTGCCCAGACCCGTGTCCACATGGCCTTTAGGCGAACGCTCCAGTTGCCTGCCATACATATACATGGCACGCCGGCTCATGGTTGTGCCGGCGATCACATTCTCGCTTGTGGCCTCCTCCATGAAGCCCACCGGGGCAATGATCTCGGTGCTGCCGTCCGCTTCCAGCACGGAGAGTACGCCCCCGAAATGGTCGATATGCGAGTGGGTGATCAGGACCGCGGTGACAGGCTTCGCCTCAAGGTGTTCGCGAGCGAAGGCCAGGGCCGCGGCCGCGGTTTCCTTTGTGGTCAAAGGATCGACCACAATCCAGCCCCGTTCGCCCACGATGATGCTCATATTTGACAGGTCGAAGCCGCGCAGCTGGTAGACGCCTTCCGTCACCTCGAACAGGCCGTGGATATTGTTCAGCTTCGCCTGGCGCCACAGGCTGGGATTGACGCTGGCGGGCGCCTCGCCTTCGACAAAGTCGTAGCTGGAGCTGTCCCAGACGATGGTGCCGTCATCCATGCGGATGATCAGCGGGTCGGCAGACGCAATGAGTCCCCGGGTGGCATCCTCGAAGTCTCGCGGGTTGCCGATATCGAGTGCATCGGCCACCGCCGCGTTGGCCGCCGCCGTCGCCTCGGTCGCCGGGGAATTACCCTGGCTTCCGGGAGTGGTATCGCGAACACCAGGCTCGTCCTGGCAGGCCACCAGCACACAGACCAGCGGAGCCAGCAACAGGGCTGGGAAAGGGTTGTTACGGAAGGCCATGGGGTCAGTCTCCTGTTTCTGCCGCTGTGGGCAAACACAGTTCTCTGCCACAGCCAGTCGGCAGTTTACTCCGGAAGTGCGGGAACGTCCTCCACACGCTATTCCAGTGAGAGCATGGCTTCCACACCGGTCCCCGCCAGCAGGGCGTCCACACTGGCGCGATCGGCGTCACTCAGCGCGCGATACTGCTCGTTGGTCCACTGCAGGCACTTGGCCTGGTAGGGGAAGGTCTGCTGGGTCCAGGGGGAGCCGTCGATTTCGCACTCCCAGGTCTTTTCACCGTTAATGACCGCCTGGGCGTTTGCCAGTTGGGCCGGGGCGTAAACCCTGCCGATCTCATTCAGCAGCCCCTTGAGGCTATCCGGCTGGGCGTCGATGGCCAACCAGTCCTGTTCCGTAGGCTCCAGGCCACCCTGGTCAGCCATCTGGTTCACCCAGGCCACCGTGCGCGATGACACCTCGTGGGCAATGGTCCTCGGCGTGGGATCGAAACCCACCAATTGGGTCAGCTGACCGTAGAGACCAAAATCACCCGCCCCCGGGCGGCCACCGAGCATGAATTTCTGGTTGGCGAGGTGATCATCCATCGCCGCCAGGAAGCGACGGTAGCTCGCATCGATCACCGGTGCGGTGGTGTCATTGGAACCCACCACGTAGAGCCGCCCGATCTGGCGGGCAGAGAAGTGTTCCTTGAACTGAGCCACGTGCTCCGCGGGCATACTCACATCCATCCCTAGCGGCAGTAGGTTACCGGCGTTGTCGGCATCCGCCTCAAAGTGCCAGCGGTAGTGGAACATGTACTTGGTGCACCACTCGTCGCCAAAGTCCTCGAGCAAGTAGTCGATAAACGCCAGCGCCGGATCCTGCGGCAGTACCGAACGCCCTTCGTACATGGACTCCAGGCGACGGATGATGGGGGTTGAATCGACGGCGGCGCGAAGCCCGCCCTCTTCATCGAACAGGAAGGTCGGCATCAGCACCGGTCTTGGACGCTCCACGCCGTGGGCATCGCAGAAGGTCTCTGCAGCGCCCCAGCTCACGGCATAGGGAATGCGCCGGTATCGCAGCAGCGCCAGCATTTTCTGTGTATAGGGAGACCCGGTAGCTCCAGCCAGGCGAATAGGATCCGGTGATGCCATTTAAATCCTCCTTTGACTTGTACTGCGTGCGGAGACACTTGCTTGGTCAGGGCACGCAATATTGACATAGATAATGCCATTATGAAAACCTGAGGCATTAAGCTACCTTCACCTCAACCATCCCGCAGGAGAAAAAAATGATCAAGGTATACGGCGTGCACGGCTCTCCCTTCGTGCGCAAGGTGCTTGTCGCCCTGGATATCAAACAAATACCCTACGAAATCGTCCCCACCATGCCGTTCTCCGGCGACAAGGAATATCTCAAGATCAACCCGCTCGGCAAGGTGCCCACCATCGTGGATGGCGACCTGACACTGGGCGACTCCAAGGTGATCTGCCGCTACCTGGAAGCCGCCTACCCGGAGCCTGCGCTGTATCCGAAAGATGTGAAGGAGAATGCCATGGCGGACTGGTACGACGACTTTTGCAGCGGCCCCGTCGCGGAGCTCGCGGCCGGCATCTTCTTCCAGCGGTTCATGCGGCCCTTTGCCTTCCAGCAGGAACCGGATGAGGAAGTCGTAGCCGGCATCATCGAGAAAAAGCTGCCGCCCAAACTCGACTACCTGGAAAGCCAGGTTCCGGCCGACGGCTTCGTTTTCGGGGAATTCACCATGGCCGACCTCGCCATCGTCAGCCCATTCATCAATGCCGCCTATGCCGGCTACGAGGTCGACAGTGCGACCTGGCCCAACATGGCGGGACTGATTGCGCGGGTTCGAGCGTTACCTGCGGTGAAGGCAGTGACGGACGTGGAAGCAAAGAACCTGGGGCTCGGCTGACGTCGGGCAGTTCACTTCGCCTTGAGTGCCGGGCCCGGCTGAAGGTCCGGGGACGACCGAGCTAGATCAGCAGCAACAGGTTGAACAGCGCTGCGGTGAGCGCCACAACGAGGGCGACTGTCACGCGCGGTGAGGCGTAGAGTCCGCCCTGATTTTGCGTTGGAAAGGCGAATGTCTGCCTCAATGCGGCGACCTTGTACTTGTGTATGCCCTGGAAGGATGCATCTGCCAAAGTGGCCTGCATGGCGTCACGGCGCGATCGATAACGTATGAAACCCGCCACATGCCAACCCGGATCGGGCGGCGTGTTCCAGGCATCCAGGTAGCCGCAAACAGCTCGACCCATCAGTACCGGATGCCCAGCCCTGCCAAGAAACGTCTTCATAAGCGGCCTGAAGTATTCCTGCAGGAGAGCCTGTGCTGACAGCTTATCCCCGCTATCGGGATGAGTCACCGGTGAGGGATTGAACTCCACGAGATTGGCCATCAGGAACTCCCTGCCGTCATCTTCTTCCATGAACTTCCTGACGACGGCAATGTCCTGCTCGTCGCGTCCTTCTTCAGCACGCTCTTTCAGGTGGACGATGAAAGTTTCAATCTCGTCGGGCGTCAATGGCTTTCTTGAACCGTCATACCAGAAACGAAATACTAGATAGAGAACGGCGGCAGACGCCCAGATCATGATGCTCATACAAAGACTTCCCTAAATCGCTTTATTGTCATAGTTGTCGTCATATTATTGCGAGCACGCTAGCCTGGTCATCTCACTAATTGGATGTATAGACGTACTCGTCGCCCTCGACATAGCTCTCGGCCTTGGTCTTGTCCACCATCACGGGCGTGTTGATCACCGGCGGGAACAGTGGCCCCCGTGAGCTGACCTGGTGGGCGGCCAGGAGTTCACTCAACTCCGCCAGCTTATCCGGGCGGCTCATCGCCAGATTATTTTGCTCGGTCGGGTCTTTCGCCAGGTTGTAGAGCCACTTCTGCAATCCGTCGGTGGGCCGATCATTGACCTGCAACTTCCAGTCGCCGTGACGCACCACCTGGTAGTGCCCGTTCTGCCAGAACAGGGTTTCGCGGGCCCAGCTTTCGGCCCCCTCTCCCGTCGCCAGCGGCAGGACATTCTCACCGTCGATGGCAACGCCTTCCGGGAGTGGCGCTCCGGCGGCGGCCGCCAGGGTCGGCATCACATCGATATGGGCCACCGGAGTGTCCACCGTGGTTCCGGCTTCGATCCTGGCCGGCCACTTGATGAACATGGGTACTCGCAGCCCGCCTTCGAACATGGTGATCTTCCAACCCCGGAACGGGCTGTTCACATCCGGCAGGCCGATGTAACCGGCACCACCGTTGTCGCTGGTAAAGATCACCACCGTGTTGTCAGCAATACCTTCCTCTTCGAGAGTATCCAGGACCCGACCCACACTGCGATCCACGGCCCGGATCATCGCGGCATAGACACGCTTCCGGTGAGGCTGGATGTCGCCCACTGCCTCGTAGTCCTCGCGCGTGGCCTGCAACGGGGTGTGCGGGCCCCAGTGGGCCAGGTAGAGGAAGAAGGGGCGGTGCTTGTTGGCCTTGATGACCTTGATCGACTCATCGGTCCAGTAATCGGTCAGGTAGCCACCAGGTTTGAACAAGTCCATGTCACCGGAATTGTACGAGGCCGAGTAACCCATTCCAGCCCACAGAAACCTGTCGATTGGATCAAAAGGTAACTTGGCATTGACCACATCCGAGTGGTCTTCAGGCAGGTAGAGACCGCTCTGCATCAGCAGGCTATCGGCAAAACCCTGCTCGTGAGGGGCCATGCCGTTCTCGCGCCCCAGGTGCCATTTGCCGATATGCGCCGTGTAGTAACCCCGTTCCCTGAGAGCCTCCGCAATCGTGACTTCAGAGGCCGGCAGGCCTTTCAGCTCGTAAGGCGGCTGGCTGGCCTCCGTCGCCTCGTCATAGAAGGTAGGCGGGTCGTTCTGTCCCAGCGCCGCGCCCACCGTGGTCACGGCCTTCATCATGCCGCCGGGAGTGGGCGTAAACTCGAATCCCGTACGGGTGGGGTATCTTCCCGTCATCATCATCGCCCGCGAGGGCGCGCAGGTGCTGGCACCGGAATAGGACTGGGTAAACACGGCGCCTTCTGCCGCGAGGCGATCAATGCTCGGTGTCTTGAAGGTTTCGTCGACGCCACCGCCGAAGGTGGAAATATCGTTGTAACCCAGGTCATCGGCCACAATCAGGATGATATTGGGCGGCTGCTCTCCCGCGCCGACCACGGGTCCCGCGGGCCCGAACTGCCAGGGTATTTCGCGCGTGGGTGGGATATCCGCATACCTCTGGCTGGACTTGTATTTCACCAGCGCCAGGATGATGTCCGCGCACTGGGTCCAGGCAAATAGACCGCCGACCAGTAGAATCACCAGCAGAGAAAGCAGGAATTTCTTCATCAGGTTGCGGCCTCTCGGTCTTACAGAGTTTGGGCAAATCGGGTCAATGTATTGGAAACGAGCGCCGCTTACGCGACACTGGCGTCAGTCAACTCATTGTCATAATATTATGGCACTAGTTGTGACATTACAATAATTACCAAACCGTCATGCCCGCGACTTCGTCGCATGACCAGGAGGCCCTCCATGAAGAAAGTGCTTACACTTTTTGGCATCGTTCTTGTCATCGGCGTCATTGCCTGGACCCAGCGTGCAGGCATCGCCGCTCGCCTGATGGAGAAGGGGTTGGAGGTTCGGCTGGGAGCCGACCGGGTGGCAACCCTGGAGGATGGCCTTCACCTGGCTCTGTGCGGTGCCGGTGGCCCACTGCCCGCTCCCAAAGCATCAGGCCCCTGCGTGGCCGTTGTGGCCGGTAAACAACTGTTTCTCGTGGACGCCGGCACCGACGGCATTCGCAACCTCGGCCGCATGGGCTTCCAGGCCGGCAACCTCCAGGGCGTCTTCCTGACTCATTTCCACTCCGACCACATCGACGGACTGGGCGAAACGGGAACCCTGCGCTGGGCCGCCGGCGACAATACCAGCCCACTGCCGGTGTACGGTCCCGAGGGCGTTGAACGGGTGGTGGCGGGATTCAATGAAGCCTATGCCCAGGACTTCGTGTACCGCCATGAGCACCACGGTGACACCGTCGCCCCTATGAGCGGAGCGGGACTCCAGGCCATGCCCTTTGCCAAGCCGGCCTTGGGTGAGCTGGCGACGGTCTATGAAGGGGAAGGTTTGAAGGTCGAGGCACTGGCGGTCGACCACACACCGGTAGATCCGGCAGTAGGCTACCGATTCAGCTACAAGGGACGAACGCTGCTCATCACGGGCGACACCGTGAAAATGGAAAATATCCGGCAGTTCTCAGAAGGGATCGACCTGCTGGTGCACGAGGCCCTGGCGCCCAACCTTGTCATGATGATGAATGCGGCCGCCAGCAAGATGGGCAACCCGATCCTGGAGAAGATCACCCACGACATCCTCGACTACCACGCCAGTCCGGTTGGGGCGGCGGAGACTGCCCGCGATGCCGGGGTTGGCCACCTGCTCTACTACCACATTGTGCCACCGCTGATTATTCCGGGTCAGGACCTGCTATTTCTCAATGGCGCCGAAGACATTTTCCCGGACTACACGATTGGCGTGGATGGGGTGGCGTTCTCGCTACCGGCAGGATCGGACGAGATCATTCAAACCAGTGACGGACTGCGCCGATAGCGCGCTAACGCCGCTGTAGCTGGCGCTGGATTTCCCGCGCAAACAGCCACAGCCGATCCTGGCCCCAGAGGGCGAGCAAGGACTCGCCCGATGCATTCAGCAACCTGAAGCTGGGCACGCCCCACAGGCCTGCGTCATACATGGCCAGGCGGTTCTCTTCCAGAATGGCTTCCCAGCCGGGTTTGCCCAGCTGCTTGCGGGCTTCCTCCCAGTCAAGCCCGGCAGCCTCCACCACCTGGCGCCGTCCGCTGTCTTTGAGGGTGTTCACCCCCTCGACGAAGGCGTGGCGCAGAAAGCTGCTGATCAGTTCAACGCCCTTCCCCTGCTCTTCCGCCCAGGGGTAAATTGAATACGCGCGCCGCGCGGGTTCCCCGATGGGGTCGAAGAAATTGCCGAAGGGCACGCCGGCTTCGCGGGCTTCCCGGGCGGTATCCGTGAAAACGTAGAAGCCCTTCTCCTGGGTGGCGGGCACCCCGCGCATCACCATGGGTAGCACCGGGCGCACGGACAGCTTCACGCCGGTGTCCCTGGCCAGCTTCACCGCGCGATCAAATGCGATCGCCGTATAGGGGCTGCGCAGCGAGGCAAAGACTTCCAGGGTCAGGGTACCGGTGTCCCTGATCTCGCCGACTTCGATTTCAGGGCGAGGCGCCAACAGGGCTTGACCCGTCTGTCGATCCACGCCCAGTGCCGCCAGGCGCTTCTCGAGGTGATACAGGCGATCGACACCCCAGTACCACTCGCCGGCGTAGTAGAACATGGCCGCGGAATAGTGCTTCAGTTCAGCCCGCCGCGCGTCGCCGACGGCGTGGCGCTGACGCGTTTCCGCCGCCGAGGCTGTCCCGAATTCCTGGGCCAGCGCTTCCATCGCATTATGATTGTCCGCCCACAGGGCCTGTCCGACACGCACAGCAGCCGCGGCGAATGACCCAGAACCCTGCGCCGCGAGGATGGCCTCGGCCTTGCTGACCAGGTCGGGATTGGGGGCAGCTTCGTGTTGGGGAAACTCGAGACCGTACTCCGGGGCGACACAGAAGGCGTCGTAGCGGGACAGCCGCGACAGCAGCTCGGGCTCCGGTGTATTCGCCCCTTCCGCACAGTGCACCAGGTGGTACTCGAGTTCGACGTCGTAGCGGGCCGCCAGGGATTCCAGCAACTGGGCGGCCAGGTGGCTGTAGCCGTCGTCGACCTGGTGGAAATACTCCACGCGATGGGGAGCCTTCTGCTTGATGCGCTTTTTTTCAGCTGCCGCGCGCTTTTTGTCCAGCCGCCCTGGCTGGACAACCGTGGTCACAAATTTCGAGGTGAACCAGCGACGAAACCAGCTGGGGTCCATGGTGGCCGCGCCACCCTGCTCCTTGAATTGTTCTGTCATGATCGGGCTCGCAGATTAATCTGGCAGCACCAGGCTTTTCAGCAAGTTGGCGACAATATCGATACTGGCCTTTTTAGAAAGTCCCTGCTGTTCGCGCAGGCGATGCCACATTTCGAAGGACGCAATCGCATCGACTGCTTCCCGCTTGTCCTTGGTCAACTTTTCCAACTCGGGCATCCAGTTGTTCAAGTCCTTCCTGAGTCCTCGTTGACTCCTGGCATAGTTTTTCCTTACGACTTCCGAGCGCCAGAGCTGGGCCTTGCTGGCCAGAATAACGGGTGTGACACTTTCGTAGGCGTTGGCATGATGCTCGACAGCGTGCTCGAGTCGTTTCTCCAGTGTCCCTTCGCGGTCGCCTCCCAGGAACACAGCCTCATAGGAATCCCGCATCTGGTCGTCGATGGCGACGAAGAACGACTCCATGTCCTCGAAATGGCGGAAGAAGGTTCGTATACCCACTCCCGCCTTGTCCGAGATCTGCTGTGCGACAGGTACCAGCACGCCACTCTCCATGAGTTCGATCCCGGCGTCGACAATGGCCTGTCGACTGCGCTCACTGCGCGCGCGGCGGCCGTCTACCGCTTCAACCTTCGATGACTTTGACATGGTGACTCCAACAAGTCTGGTCAGCCAAATGTTATGGCATTAATACTGCAATATTATGCCAGATCAGCCACAAAGAGCCACCGTTTGCAGCCTGAATGCGCTATGCTCTGTGACCCGGCCGCGGGGCCTACCCGTATCCAAACCCAATTCAACACTGCAGCAGAGAGCATGCCATGAGCGACGCCAGAGAATTCGACATAGTGATCTACGGGGCCACCGGGTTTACCGGGCGGCTGGTAGCGGAATACATGATTGCCAAGAGCGGCCACGGCCTGCGCTGGGCGATGGCGGGCCGTAGCGCCGACAAGCTGGCCAGCGTGCGCGATGAAATCGGCGCCCCGGCGGACACACCGCTGGTAGTGGCCGACTCGGGCGACGCCGCTTCGGTGCGTGAGATGGTCGGAAACGCGCGCTGCATTATCACTACCGTGGGCCCCTACCAGCTCTACGGCTCCGATATCGTGGCCGCCTGTGCCGAGCTGGGCACCGACTATGTCGACCTGTCCGGCGAACCGCTGTGGATGCACGACATGATCAACACCTACCACGATGCTGCTGCAGCCAGCGGTGCGCGCATCGTCCATAGCTGTGGCTTCGACTCCATCCCCTTCGACCTGGGCGTGCTGTTCCTGCAGGACGCGGCCAAGGAGAAGTTCGGTGCCACCTGCCCCCGCGTACGCGGGCGGGTTCGGGCCATGAACGGGGAATTCTCCGGCGGCACGGCGGCGTCGCTTGGCGCCACCATGGAGCGAATCGGCAAGGAGCCCGAGCTGTTCAATGTGCTGATCAACCCGTTCTGCCTGGCCAACGGCTTCCAGGGCCCGGACCAGCCGGTCGACAACAAGCCCTATGAAGATGAAGTGCTTGGACAGTGGGTGGCACCGTTCATCATGGCCGCCATCAATACCAAGAACGTGCACCGCTCCAACGCGCTGATGGGCCACCCCTACGGCGAAGACTTCCAGTACGACGAGATGATGCTCACCGGCCCCGGCGACGAAGGCAAAGCCGTGGCGGAAATGGTGGCGTCAGTAAACCCGCTGGAAGGCGACGATGTGCCTGCACCGGGTGAAGGTCCCTCACGGGAATCGCGCGAAGCCGGCAACTACGACGTGCTGTTCGTGGGCACGACTGCCGACGGCCAGGAGATTCGCGCCGGTGTCACCGGCGATATGGACCCGGGCTACGGCTCCACCAGCAAGATGCTGGCCGAGAGTGCAGTCTGCCTGATCGAGGACTGCCCCGACCTGCCCGGCGGCATCTACACCAGCGCGCCCGCCATGGGGCAAAAGCTGGTCAAACGACTGGTGGACCACGCCGGTCTGACCTTCGAACTGGAATAGTCTCACCTGATCAGGGCTGATAGAGGCGTCCTGGCTCAGCTTTGTTGCGCGGGTAACTGGGTCAGCCGGCCAACACGCTCGTCGTCTCCGCCGAGCATGTCAGCGATCTCACCGATGACGCGGCCGACGTCCAGGGTACCCGCAGCGAACATCTCTTCCAGGTCGGCCCAGTCCTTGGTGCGGTTGAAGAAAGCCTTGAACACGGCAAGATCTTGGCAGGACAGAAAGGGTACCTGTTGGTCCATGAATCGTTCCCAACGAACACGCGTGGCCGCCTGCTGATGAAAGTCCGTGGTGTTCAGGAATACGTCCACCGGTGTCTTGTCCCACCAGAGTCGTACCTGGCCGTCTCTCCTTAAGATCTTGAGCTCCGCGGCACCTGATTCGATCTCTGGCGGCAATGCCGCAAAGACAGCCTCACAGTTCGCTACCTCGACGAATACGTTGATATCGATACCGATGGTGCCGCGAGCACGCCCTGTGCACCATGCCAACGCCAGTGCGCCGCCGAAGGCGTGATGCAACTCTGCGGAAGATAACGCTTCGTGTACCGCAATGATCTTGTCTGGAAGGTTCACACCGGGCGACCGAATTTTGGCAGGTCCATTCGGCGCCTGACGCGAACCGGAAACTGATCAGCCAGATCCAATACTGCCTGCAGTTCCTCTCCCCGGGGGATGCCGTCGCGCTCTCTGATGCGGGGAGAGAGCTGAAAGTCTACCGCCATGTCACAGGCGTCTAGAATCCGCACAAAGGTGGCAACGGAGGGTACCTTTTTCCCCTGTTCGTAGGCGAGCAGCGTGGAATGCGATGTCCCGGCTCGCGTCGCCAGCTCCCTCAGAGAAAGTCCTGCCCGTTCGCGGGCAGCACGCAGCGTGCCTGCCAGGCGGGTAATTGTTGTTGCGTCATCTTTCATAACATTGACACCGTAGCATGGTATTCAATCGGATACCACTCTACCTGTTGACGTTCAGATGAATTCCCATCGATTAGAATAAGACGCCGCGACAAAGCTACAGCAGCGGCCCATCAAATGATTGCAGGAGTGAAGCACTATGCCCTTCGAACCCTTCAACCTTGGCGGCAAGGTCGCCCTGGTCACTGGCGGCAATAGCGGCATCGGCCTGGGCATGGCCGAGGGGCTGGCCCAGGCCGGCGCGGCGGTGGAAATCTGGGGCACGAACCCGGACAAGAACGCGGCCGCACTGGAAAAGCTCAGCGCTTACGGTACCGAGGTGTCTGAGCAGCGAGTGGATGTATCTGACGAAAGCGCCGTAAACGAGGCCATGCAGTTCCTGCTGTCGCGTCACGGCCGACTGGATGCCTGCTTCGCCAACGCGGGTATCTCTGCCCAGACAGCACCCTTCCACGAGATTACCGACGCGGCCTGGGAACAGGTCATGGCGGTGAACCTGAAAGGTAAGTTCCACACCCTGCGCGCGGCGGCGGCCCACATGGTGGAGCGCTCAAAGGCCGGTGACCCCGGCGGCTCCCTGGTAGGCACTGCATCGACGTCCGTTTTGATGGGTGCTGCCCGCAATGAGCACTACGGCGCTGCCAACGGCGGCATGATTCCGATGATGAAAGGCCTCGCCGTGGAGTACGGGCGCTACAACATACGCGCCAACACGCTCGTCCCGGGCTGGACCATGACAGACCTGGCCCGGCCTGCCCTGGAGAGTGAGGGCTTTATCAACAAGGTGCTGCCACGCCAGCCGGGTCGCCGCTGGGGCCAACCGGAGGATTTCGCCGGCATCGCCATCTACCTGGCCAGCGACGCCTCAAGCTTCCACACCGGCCAGGAAATCACCATCTGCGGCGGTTACACGATTTTCTGAGTTTCGGCGAAAGCGCCCTCGAGACGTTCCAGCGCCTCCCGAATATCGGCTTCACTGTGTGCGGCGCAGATAAACATGTTGTGCCAGGGGTGGAGGTACACCCCGCGCCGGGCCGCCTCGCTGCACAACAGGTTGGTTTTCTCCCAGGTCGGGTCATCGTCAACCAGCACCAGCGGCATCTGCACGGGTCCAGTCTGCCGCAGAGCGAAGCCGTGGGCCGCGGCCAACTCGTCGAGGCCGGTGCGCAGCAGTTCGCCGGATACCCTGATCTGCTCGATCGCTCCCTCGTTTTGCACCGCGTCGATGGTGGCCAGCGACGCAGCGTAGGACACGGCGGCAAACCAGAACGAGCCGGTCACGAAGATCTTGCCGGCACCCTCTCGAAATTTATCGCTGCCCGTCACCACCGCCAGCGGGTAACCGTTGGCGATGGACTTGCTCTGGGCACACAGGTCCGGCAATACGCCGATGGTCTCCCAGGTACTGCCAAGGCAGAAGCGAAAGCCACAGCGCACATCGTCCAGGATCAGTGCAGCGCCGGTTTCGTCGCAGTGTGCGCGAATGGCCTGCGCAAAATCCGCGGTCGGCAATTCCTGGTCGACAAACACATCGTGTTTGAACGGAGACACCACAATGCCGGCGAGGTCATCGCCGGCTTGCTTCACCGCCGCGTGAAGGCTCTCCAGGTTGTTGTACTCATAGTAAACCTGGTTGGCGCGGTCGGCCTCGGTGACGCCGTCATGACCCGGTGTGCACCAGGGTCCGGCGCCGTGATAGGCCCCGCCCGCCATCAGGATGATATTGCGGCCCGTCTGGGCGCGGGCCGCCATCACACAGATGGTGGTCGCGTCCGTCCCGTTCTTGGCGAACAGCGCCCAGTCGGCGTGTGCCGTGTTTTCGATAAAGCGTCCCGCCAGTTCCAGCATGAGCGGTGAGGGCCCCGTTGTGCAATCGGCCACGGCCGACTGGCGGCGTACCGCCTCCTCCACCCCCGGGTGGTGATGGCCCAGCAGGTTGGTGCCATAGCTGCACATGAAGTCGATGTATTCATTGCCATCGACATCCCATACACGGCCACCTTCGGCACGGGAAATGAACTGGGGATGCTGGGGTGACAATGACGCGGAGGCCATATGGCCATAGACGCCGTTGGGCAATACCTGTTGAGCGCGCTGCCTCAGCTGAAGGTCTTTCTCGAGTGTGTAAGTCATGGCCCGTCTCTCCTCTAATAGGAGTATAGGACCACTGACTCAGGTGAAGCGGCTGGCGGACAGGAAACCGAGGTCGAAGCCTGTGTGGCCGTCGGTGACCAGGTCCGCCAGGACCTCACCCAGTACCGGCGTGAACTTGAACCCGTGCCCGGACAGCCCTGCCGCGAAGGCCACGCGCTCACTGCCGGGCACGCGGTCGACAATGAACTGGGCATCTGGCGTCATGGTGTAGTAGCAGGTGGCGTGGCGGGCGCGTTCCAGGCTGACCCCGGGCAGATGCCGGGTCAGGAAATCTTCGACCGCGGCGGCATCCTCCGGGTCGAGGCTGTCATCTTTGGCCAGGGGATCTGTCACCTCTTCACCCCCACTGTGTTCCGCCACTTTCAGGCAGCCGTCGGCGGCCGGAAAGCCGTAGAACTGGCGCGCGCCGAGTTCAAAGAAGAACCCGTAATCCAGTGAAGGAGCGTCCGTCTTGTACCAGTGCAGGTGTTTCTTCAGCACCGTCAGCGGCAACTGCAGTTGCTCGAGCAGTTCGCCCGCCCACGCCCCCGCGCTGATCACCAGCCGATCTGCGCTGAAACTGCCGGCATCGGTCTCCACGCTAACCCCTTCCGCGTGCTCTGACCAACCCGTGACAGACAAACCGTGGCGGTGCTCGGCGCCCAGCTCCCCTGCCCTGGCGAGGTGCGCCAGCACACACTGTTCGACGGGCAGAACACCGGCCTCGGGCTCGAACACGGCCTCAAAACCGTCGGGAATGATATAGCTTCCAAATCGATGTGAATCGGCGTCTTCCAAGGCCAGGGAATAGCGTCCGGCGGCCGTGTAGATGCCGCTGATGATTTCGCTGCCGGGCGCACCTACATAGAGAACGCCGCAGCGATTCAGCAGTGTGAGGTCCAGTGCATCCCATAGGGCATAGGCACGCTGGAGTAGCGGCACGTAATCCGGATGCTCGAAGTAGGACAGGCGAATCAGGCGGGTCTCGCCGTGGGAACTGCCACGGTCGTGGCCGGGTGGAAACCGGTCCAGGCCCAATACCTTGAGGCCCCGGGAGGCCAGGTGCATCAGCGCAGCGCTGCCAACCCCTCCGGTGCCGAGAACAATGGCGTCATAGTGTGTGGACATGGGTCAATCATCCCATATCTTGGCACTCTAACGCCCTAGTTCATGATGGCACTGACCGTCCAGATGCCGGACAGCACAACGCCGAACATGCTGATGGTAACTACGGACGCGAAAATTGCCTGCCACATGGGCTGCTCAAGCAGCTGCACAAGGCCGCTTTGCTCGCCGTCGACGACGGCATTGACTTCATTCTTGACGGCTTCTGACTGTTCCCTGGTCATGGAACGACTCCTTAATCACTCTAACTAATGGCTGCAAAAAAACTGCCCGCGTACTTTAGAGTGAAGGCGCCGCCAAACAAGTCGGTTTTCCCTGAGTCAGCCTTCGAGTTAACCGCACAATTGCCAGTGATCTGCCCCCCTGGGGATACCACTAAATGCTGCGCCTGCTTGTAGGGCTAGCCTGTTGTCAGAACCTGAGCTCCGCGTTGGCGTACAAGACGGTGCCATCGCCCCCGACGACGTAGGGCACGCTGAAGTAACCCACTGGAGATTCCTTCAGGTAGAGCGCTGCCGCGTTCAGGCGAACCTGCCGGACGCCGAAGGGGAACCAGTTGGCTCCGACCTCGAGGTCCCAGGGGTCGCCGTTGTCACCGAATATCTGCGAGCCGGATAGGTACGCCTGCCATTTTTTGGGTACCAGCATGGCCGATGCCTGGAGCTGGTAGCCCCAGTCATCGATCTCTGATTCCGGGACGAAGCCGGTGGTCTGGAAATCGTCCAACTCTCGATAGAAGAACTCCCCTTCAAGCGCCATGCCCTGGT
Source organism: Halieaceae bacterium (assembly GCA_965601975.1). Lineage (GTDB taxonomy): Bacteria > Pseudomonadota > Gammaproteobacteria > Pseudomonadales > Halieaceae > JANQIO01. Next base: position 1,751,037 of record OZ271856.1, on the reverse strand, counting down.
ATTTGATGGCGGCGTCCAGTGAAATCGACTGCCATCGGGCTTCGTCCACCTGACCCTCCGTGTTGAAAGCGCCGGGACGAAACAGCAGCGTACCATCCGTAAGGCGGACCTGCGCATTCTCCGGGTCGTTCTTGCCAGGCTGATTTTCTTTGTCTTCCGTGCTGTGCATATAGCGGAAACCGAAGCGCGTACTCAAGGATGGGGAGTTTTCAAAGTCACCAAAGCTGTGGTTAAAGTAGCCTTGCGGCGTCCAGATCAGGGAGCCGGCGAAGGTGTCGAACGTATCCCCGAGCTGGCCGGCGTCCACGCCGAGCTGGCTCTTGTTGTTGCCAATCATTGCCTTGTAGCTCCATTGCTCGTTGAGCTTGCCGAATGCCGTGAAGCCGGTGGTGAATGAACCACGATAAAATTCGTCCGCGATGGGGCGATTGTCGACGCGCAGCCAGTTCGGCCAATTGCCTTCCGTCGAGCGCGTACCCGGCAAGGCGGAGATGCCCGCACTCAAGTTAAACGCCTCGTCGAAGACGTAGGTCAGCCCGCCACCGACCACAACCTGGGCGCCGAGGCCCTGGTTGGTGTTGGAGGTCCAGACATAGAAGTTGTAGCGCAATTTCGGATCGCCAAGCCAACCCTTGAAGTAGAGCATGACTTTGTTCAACTGCATGTCGTTGCGATCGTTGACTTCAAACGTGCGGCCGAAGTCGTCCGTGTATTCGTCATCCAGCAGTTGCGTATTGAGGTAGCGCAGGTAGGACCAGGCACTCAGGTTGATGTCGCCGTAAGGCGTGTCTGCCACCTTGAAGCCCCTGCCGCCGTCCTGGAACTGGCCGAAATAGGAGGGTTCGGCGTCTCCGCCCTCGTCCAGTGGAACCTCAGCGGCTCGCACCATCGCGAGGGCTTCCGCGGGTGTGGTGTCGTCCTCCGAACGGGTGATCACCTCCACATCGATCCCGGGCTGCTTCAACTCCTGGCGCAGCGAAGAGATGACCTGGTCGCGCTCATCCATGGCGCGACGATTTGCTTCCTGCTGGGCTTCCAGGCGTTCGACCCGTTCAAGCAACTTCTGGAGCACCTCGGCGTCCACGGTCACCTCGTTTCGAGCGTATGTGGTTGAGGCAACCGTAGCTGCCATCAGCACTGCTCCCCACCTTATTGCCATTGGTCTAGCTTCTTTGGTTGTCATTGATCTACCCTCCAGTAGTGTTTTCCTGGCCAGACTGCCGCGGTTGCGCCGCCACACCCCTTGCCGTGACACCCCATATGGATCAGGGCGCCGTAAAGTCATAATTCACAATAATCCGGAAATCGAAGAAGTCGTTGGCAGCACCTTGTGTATTGTCCTCGTCAATCCACGCGCCGCGGACGCGGACCCAAAGTCGGTCACCCCAGCCCGCTCTGACGCGGAAATCCGCGGTGACGTTGTATTCCACCTGGTCCGGGCTGGCATTGGGCCCGGAGTCCGGCGTGTCGCCAATCACCACATTGGTGAACAGGCCGACTTCAGCGTGGCCCACACGGCCAACGTCCCGGGAATAGCCCAGCATGATGGCGTCCTCACCAGCCCGATCAAAGTTGTTGACGATCACCGACAGGTAGTTGGCCGGGTTGCCGAAAGGAATGCGGATATCGGCACTATTGTCCGTAGTGCTCGCACCGAGGCGGAATCGGTGCTGCCCGCTGACCAGTTCGAACTTGGCCGACAGCAGGTCAGTCTCGAAGTCGCCGATGAGCTCGTCTTCGACGCTGCGCTGGTCAGTGTAGGAAGCGTTAACCCAGAGCTGGAGATCATCGCCCAGCACAAACGGTTGCTCGGCCACGGCGAAGAACGTGCCGAAGGTGTCGAAGGTGTGCTGGTATATCGCGCCGTAGTAGGCCCCGTCCGCAAATCGGTAGCGGACGCCGGCAAATCCCATGCCCTCGTCGCTGCCCTCGGCACCGGCCGCCTGGGACATGGGTATGAATTTATCGTCGTCCTTGAGCTTGATCTCGTCCACGTAGCCGCCAAGGTAGGCAAAACCGTCCCCCGGGCGATTACCGAAGGCGATGGCGTCGAAGGTGTTTGGCACCATGCGGATGTCGTGGCGCCCCAGGTAGGGCAGATCCAGGATCTGGCGCCCTACGACCATGCCGTGCTTATCGACAAAGCGGACCGTGGCATTGGCCTCGCCCAGCACGGTGAAGGAGTCCTGGCCGGGCTTGAACAACCCTGTGCCGTCCTTGTCGCTCGGCCCCCACAACTTCTGTGAGGTATAGGCGGTCCCACTGAGCTGGATCCGGTCGGCCCACCAGCCGGAGCGAACCTCCAGTGCGCCGCCCAAGGCCCAGCCACCCAGGTCCGATTTGACGTCCTGGTCTCTATAGAGGTAGTAGCTCCGGGGCTTAATCACCAGCTTTGCGTCGGCGAAGAAGGCAGGTGGGCGCTCTTTCTTCGGGCCCACCGGGGCAATGGTGGAGCGCTGATTGGGTTCTTCGTCCTCTACCCGAACGGGATTGTCGTCGCGCACTTCCGGAATGCTGGCACGAGCGGCGCTGCAGGCCAGAGCGCTGAATGCCAGCAAGCAGACAATTCCGCGCACGGCGCTTCGCCCGTAGCCGATGACGGCCTTATCTATTCTCCAGAGGCACAGAGCGGCGGCGCCTCAAACGGCAGGTTCATCAGATTGAAGTAGTTCTGCCCCAGGGCAATGTTGCGGAAAGCCTCGTCCTCAAGCAGGCGCAGGGGCCTGCTGGTCACCTCCAGCTCGTGCGCATATTGCTCGAGATTCTTGTAGCCTGCGGCCACGAAATCCGAGCCTGGCAGGAGGCGCGTGGAATACTTGTTGAAGAAGGGCACGAATGTGTTGGCCCACATGTGGTACTCGTTGTAGAGCACATCCCAGGTGATGTCCAGGTAGAGATTCGGGTAGGCGTCCAAGCGTTCGCTCATGAGGCGAACATGCTGTGCCGGGCTCATGGTGTTCAGCTCCTTCGACAGCCCCATGTGCGCCCACACGATCTTGTTGTCGGGGTAGGACTTGAGCACGTAATCCATGAGGTGCATATACTCGGTGGGATCGGCATTGTTGCCCAGGTCCGAATGCAGCGTGATGGGGATGCCGCGCTCACGAAACACCGCCATGAATGGCGCCCAGGCATCGATGGATTCGTAGGTAGCCGGCTCGTGAAGGTTGCCGATCAGGGCCTGCTTGATGACGTTAAGCTCGCCTGCCCAGCCAAACATACCCGGAAATTCCCTGTCGTAGAGCTCGATAGTCTTCAGAACGTTCTCGGGGTGTGCCAGGTCGAGAAAGGTCATGGACAGGGTAATGTGGACCTTGTCCGGGTCGTAGGCCGCCACTTCCAGGCCATTGACGAAGTCGTTCTTGATGCTCGGTTTGGCGGCTACGCCGATGCAATTCAAGTAGTAGGAGCAGTCAGCGTTCAGCGTGAGCACCTGGCCGATGCCGAAGTAGATGACGAAGCGAACGCCGAGCTGGTCGAAGGCATCCCAGATCTCCTCGGGTTCCATGGCAGGGCCGCCGAACGGCTTGGGATGGAAGTGCGCATCAAGGACCGTGGTGTAGGGCTGATTGGCGCGGTCGAAGCAGTAGCCGCTATCGGCTCCCTTGCGGAAGTCCTCCAGGGTGTGATCTGGAGAAGGCAGGTTGCGCCAGCGCTGCTCGGAGCCGGGGTGCAGCGGAGCAGCAACAACGGTGGACTGGCCCTGCGCGCTATGGGCGGTGCCCTGACCGGCACTCTCGCCGGTGCTATCGACTGTACTACAGGCGGACAGCAACAACGACAGGCAGAACAACGGAGCGAAGAAACGGTCAACGCGTGACATGGAAAACCCCTGGTTCTAGAAGCCCTACCCTCGCGGGAGGGCTTTCAAATTATTGTTGAGGCCACCGCAATCAATACGAGATCTGCGACCACCACCTAAACAAAAAATAGTACTTGGGTCTGGTGTGGCATTCCCATTAAAGCGAGCAAATGAGGGGAGCTGTACAATATCTGAACAATAAAACCGTTTTTCTTAATCTCTCGATTCCCCGGTTAATCTGAACAGTAGACCATGATTCGCGATTCCTAAATTGACTCAGATCAGGAAGCAGACACGCCGCAAATGACTTTCCAGGATTCGGTAAAGCTACGCTGGCGAGCGCTGGATACGAAAGGATATTGGCAGCCGCTAGGCCTGGATAGCGGGCCAGCAGCTGCGCGGCTGGATAGACGGATCAGCTTTCTTGTTAGAGCATGTTCTTGTAGACCTTTCCGTCTTTCACGATAACCACGAGGTTCTTCTCTGGATCTTCGAGTAGCGCAAGGTCTTCGAGGGGATTGCCATCGACGAGCAGTAGATCAGCATACGCCCCGGGCTCGATGACGCCGAGAGGGCCGTCCTGATAGGGATTCCGCGGACCTGACATCGCGACAAGTTGTGCGGTGTTGTAGGTGGCCTGCCTCAGCACTTCCGCGGGCGCAAACCAACGCGCACGGCGCGTCAGCTCCAGATTCTGCAACGCCATCAGCTCGGGGCTGCCGAACGCATCCACGCCGAAGGCGATGGGCATTTTGTTTTTCTTGATCAGCTCAACAAGGCGATCAACATTGTTGCGAATCGGGGCGCCCTTTGCGATCACGGCCGGGTCGCCGGCCGCCATCATCGCCTGGTCCGGTGTGAAAATCAGAAACTGCGGATTGAGAACGGCGCCCGCTCGCTTGATCGCGCGCATGGTCTTGTCCTCTTTGATGAGGTTGCCGTGCTCGATGCTCTTCACCCCGGCTTCCAGCGCACGCATCACCGACTTGTCAGTGTAGGCATGCACAAGAACGTAGGTATTCCAGTCCTCCGCCGCCTCTACGGCCGCCCTGATCTCATCGACGCTGAAATGAGTCGTGTCGAGCGGATCATAGGGAGAAGAAGCTCCGCCTCCCAGGCTCAACTTGATTTGCGTTGCGCCGCGCCTCAGCACCTCGCGGGCGTAGGCGCGGACTTCAGGTACGCCGTCGGCGATATAGGCCCATTCACGTTCGTAATTACTGCGGTCAGCCCGTTGACGTGGATGCGTGTCGTTCGGGAACCGAAAGTCGAAATGGCCTGAAGTCTGACTAATGAAGTGACCTGAACAGTAGATCCGCGGGCCGGCGACAATCCCGGCGTCGATGGCTTTCGCGAGTCCGTAGCAGGGGCCGCCCGCATCGCGTAGCGTCGTAAAACCTCGCATCAACATCCGTTCAGCCTCACGGGCCGCGAGCGCCCCTGTATAGCTCCAGTGGTAGTTGTAGGCGAGTGCCAGCGGTGACGCCGGAAGCATGATGTGATTGTGCCCATCGATCAGGCCCGGTATCAGCGTACGACCGCCGCCGTCAATTACGGTTGCTCCGCCAGTCGAATTGTCCTCGCCAATTCCCTTGATGAGTTTGCCCTCCACCAACACACTAACGTCCATCATCAACTTCTCGCTCCTTCCGTCGAAGACGTTGACGTTGGTGAACAGGATTCGCTCGGGTGCCTGCTGCCCGAAGGCTGTGGCTGCCGTGAACGCAGCGAGCAGCGCGGTGGCAATTACGGCGATTACTCGTGACACGGGAGTTCTACCCGTCACCCCAGATGGACTTGCACTGTTCGCTGTCGATCACGGAGTCGACGTAGGCGATGAACTCCGGGCTGTACTCATCTCGCGGAAAGCAGGCGTTGCGCGGCAAGTCACGGTTGTCGCAGATAAGGTTGAAAAGCGTGGGAGCCCATCCGGTGAGGTCAGGCTGAAGGTTATAGATCGTCCGGGCTGTGAACAGGGCGTGGTACTGAAACCACGCCTTTTCCTGTGGAATTCCCTCGCATTGTGGATCGGAAGTCCATTCCGGCTCAGCGATCGAGAGCTCGAGCTGCTTGGCCATGAGCTCGATGGTGGCAGCGTCTCGTTGCGCCTGCGCGCCCTGGTAGAACTGCCAGCCGCCAAACAGAATCCCCAACGCTGCGATAAGTGTCCCCGCTAACTCAATCCATTCACTGAGTTTCATATGTGCTCCTTCTGTCGCTGAAACTGGCCTAGCGCGAGGAATCTTCCTCGCCGGAATCCAACTTCTCCTCGGTGCTCTCCGCGGCGCGCTTGCCTGCTGCCAGGGGCGAGCCCTTTGGGGGGTAATCCAGGGTATCGATAATCTCCGCAGCCAGGTATTCCGGCGTAGTCGGGAAAGGCAGCTCGTCATTCTCGCGCCACTGCGCAACTTCCTGCTCCGCCGTAAGCTTGCGTTCCTCGTTCAGCCCACCGTCCTCGCCCATGTAAACGGTGGTGGAGGGGAAAGCGACGCTACTGCCACACTCCTCGATCACATCGATAAAGCGCAGGAACAGGTCTTCCTTGATGGCAAAAAACTCGTTCCACTCGTTGGTCAGTGCATACACCCGCACGTCAATATTCAGGGAAGAGGCCCCGAAGCCGCCGAAGCGGACTCGTAGTGTGTCGGTCTCGATCCTGGGATGGGCGAAACAGACACGGCGCATTTTTGCCATGATATTGCGCAGCTGCTCCACGCTGGTTTCATAGCGCACACCGATCACCGTAGAGATCAGCAGAGTGTCGCAGCGGGCGAAATTGACGATCTCCATATCGGCAAACACCGAGTTGGGTACCGTAATCACGGTGCGGTCCAGGCCGCGAATCCGCGTGGAACGCAACCCAATGCCTTCCACTACGCCCTTGTGGTTGCCAAAGGTGCAGAAGTCTCCCACTTTCACAGGCTTGTCTGCGTAGATGATCAGCCCGCCGATCATGTTCTCAAGAGTCGGTCGCACCGCCAGCGCGACGGCCAGGCCGCCGACACCGAGGCCGGCAATCAGTGGCATGATCTCCAGGCCTAGCTGGCTGAAACCGCTCACCGCAATCACCACGGCGACGAAGAAGCCCAGGATGCGAGCCGTCACCCGCACCAGGCTGGCGTCGAACTCCCGGTCAGCAAAGCGTGGCAGGGCGACGATCGCTTCCGCGAAGGCCACGGCAAGTCGCAGAGCGGCGGCTGCCATAAACAGAGTGATCAGGGCCGCCGACAGGGTATTGACCACGGCGCTCACCACACCGGTGGTGTTCAGGGTGTCATCGATAAAGATACCGGTACTGTAGACCAGTGATGCGCTCAGCAGCGGCAGCAGGATTTTGACCCAGCTGGCGCCCAGCTCCCGGAGGTAGTGGTTTACCAGCTCGCCCAGTCCGTTGAGCAGAACGAAACCTGTCACCAACACGAGCAGCGCGAGTGCAATACCTATCCACTGCCAAACCGTCTGCCCGAGGTAGCGTTTATACAGGCCGTCCGGCAGCTGCTTGACCAACGGCCACACCCAGGACGCGGCGGGGACCAGCGAACCCGGCGTGGATTCATAGTAATCATAAAAGCCCGGCGAGGTATCCGCATCGATGTACTGTGCTTCCAGGATTCCGCGCAGCACGCCGGCCTTGGGAGCGTGCCGGTAGGGAAGGTCGCGGACAGAAGTAAACAAGTCAGGCGCGCCGTCGACCGTGTCGGCAGTGAACCGGAAGCTGCCGGCATACGGACCCTCCTGGACCTCGGCAATCGTGATGTTGGTGTCCGGAAATTGCCAGCGGGCGACCCCCTGGGCCTCGCGCATTGCCGCGACGCCGCTGCTACCCGGGATGGACGCGATGGCCGGCAATCTTGCCCGGTCAAACACCTCTTTCAACTGTAGAACCGTTTCAACGCCGACGTCATGTTGCCGTGCCCTGGGGACCTTGCCCAGGTCCAGCGTGGCGATTGCCTCGCCGATGAGCGCCTGGGCTTCTCGTTCAATCCCTTGCGCAGCCGCCAGGGTGAGTCCTTCAGGGGACTTCATTCTCGCATCCGCCTCCATGGTCAAACGATAGGCGGCATTCATGTTCACCAGAAACTCTTCAAACAGGGCCCGGGGATTGGAGGAGTCAATCGGCTGCAGCCGGCTCCGGAAATCTTCCACGGCATCCGTTTCTCCGCTGTAGAAATTTCGGATCAGTTCGTGGAAACCCTCCGTGGCACCCGGCAGGTAGGGCGTGTCTTTGACCAGTCGATAGGTCAGGTGCAGCTCTGTGATGGTATCTCCCGAAAAGAGGAATTCGCCGTCGCGCGCACCGCCGTCGACACGGGCAATCACGATGTTCGTATCGGGAATTGTCCACTGCCTGATCCCGCTTTCCCGGATCTGCTGCGCGTCAGGTATGTCCTCCCAGGCGGGAAGCGGCGTACGGTCAAGGATTTCCTTCAGGTATACCGCGCGGGCTCCCTGCTCCACCCAATCGTAGCTTGCGTCTGCGTCGGCAAGATTCATGGTTTGCAGGGCTCGCCGCCGGGTGATCAGTATGTCCGCGCTGTTCTCTCCGCTGAGCCCCCTGTATGTGGCCTCCATATTGTCGAGGAAAGAACGTAGGGTGTCTCGCGGTGAGGAGGTATTGGCTGGTTTCAAGACGGAGACGGGCGTCTCTGCCGCGCTAACTTGCGCCTCCTGCTGGGCGGTGGCCGAAACAGGCAGCAGTAGCGTGAGGCTCAGTGCCAGATATCGGCAAATTTGGAGACCCATTGTCATGGCGTAGATTTCCTCATTCCCGGAGTGCTCCGGCCCTTGATGAAGGCCACTACCGCAGGCCGAATGTTGTCTACTATCATTCTAGGCAATTATTTCGGATGACAACCATTTCAGAGCTCCCACTCGATGCCGGTGGTGATACCGTAGTCGTAGTCGTCGCCCTCCTCGTTTGACTCGTTGTCGAAGTTGCCAAACGCGGTGATGTTGAAGTTCAGGTCCTCGATAATTTCCCAGCTCATCACGATATCCCCCACGGCGCGAAAGCGCCCGCTTTCGGTGATGCCGGGCGCAAGTTGCAGGTTGGTCGTCAGGTCGAGTTCCGGTGTGTCGAACCGCCAGGTGCTGAACTCCATGATGAACAGGCCTTCCAGGCTCTCCGTGGTGTCTCCCAGTGAGTCTTCTTCCGTGAGCCCGGACAGCCCGGCTGATAGTGACAGCCTGGTCCGGTTGGAATCGATAAAGTGGCGGCCGAGGCCGTAACTCAGGCCAAATCGGTAGTCGATGGCCAACTCGTCATTAGTCTCCCAGGCCGTACCCAGGCGGGTAAAGTTGCGGGGGCTGTCCGCCAGCATGCGCCGGCGAGCCACACTGACCAGCGCACTCTTGTTGGTTTCGTCGTCGTTTTCAGCGACCACCCAGCGGCCGTCAGCCGTATTGCTGGAATACTCATCCTCGTAGCTGACATTGAACCCCAGCCTGGCGGTGCGACTATCACTGGCCTTGAAGTCGGAGTAACCCGCGTTGACCGAGACGTCGATGCGCTCCCGCAACGTGGGTTCGATGGGCGTGATGGCGACCACTTCCCACAGGGCCACATCTTCGATGCCCTCCGCATGAAGGATCTGCATGCGTCCTGGCGTATCCGACGGGCCGATCGCGCCGAAAAAGCGCTGCCCGCTATCAGTGCGGATTCGGAAGAAGAAATTGCTGTCCACCGTGTGCACGTGGTCCCACTCTATGCGCACGGTACCCATTGGCGTGGTCGAATAGCGGAGGATGCCGTTCTCCAGACTCTTGATCTCGCCATTGAGGACGTTGCCGTTGTCGAACACGACCAGGTCGGTCTTGGGGCGCGCTTCGCAATGGAGCGCCGACAGGAGTCCGAATAGCAACAGGAAACCGCGCACGATACCCCGATCCCGCCCGATAAAAGACAACATAGTGACTATCCTTGCCGAGATTCAGATGTAGATCATGCAGCAATTCGCGGCGATGACAAAAGCCGGAATCTGCAGGAGCTGGACAACGTGATCACCGCGACCTGCCGTCAGGTAAGAACGTTGGTCACGTTTGTGAATATTAGCTAGTGAATTTCTGGATACCCTATAACCCTGATGCTAGTGTGGTTATTAGCGTTGGTGCAGTTGTCGGTCTGCACAAGGAGGTAGAGAAATGAGGGTATTCATCACTCTAGCGGTCATCCTGTTTGTGCAAGCCTGCAAACACCCACTCGAGATTCAGGGGCAGGGCGACATCATCGACCTGAATGGTACCGGGCGCGGCTGTACCCTGGAGCAATTCCAGGCCGCGGATGTGGCCTGCACCGAGAACGAGGTCTTTGGCGAGTACGCCGTGAAATACCACGCCGTTCCGAGGGCGGGCTGGAAGTTTGTCCGCTGGGACGGTCCCTGCGACTCAGCGTCAGAACCACCTTACTGCGAGTTCAATGTCCCAGCGGAGCAGGTCGAACAATGGAACACGGACCGCCCCGGCACTACTGTGCAATCAACGGTAGCGGTGTTCGAGCCCGACCCACTCACCGAAACCGTTACCTATGTGCGCACCGTGTCCACCACGAACTTCCTGGGTTGGGGCCAGGCCGGTTTCTACTTCCCCCAGTTCAACGCCTCCCAGGTCGTCGGGCCCAAGCGCACCGACGACAACATGCAGTTCTATCTGCCCGACTGGCTGGAGTTCAATTTCAACCCGTGGGACAACAACACCACGTTCTCCGCCGACAAACCGGATTGCTTCGACAATTGCAGTGGTCGTGGAGTGTACACGCGAGGTGGTTACAGTAACTGGGACAGCTTCATCCTGCCCAATGGTATGTCGGGGATCTCGGGCTCTGTGGTAGATGAACAGGCCGAAAACAACACCAACAACACCGTCAACCGCATTCGCATGAAATCCGGTGTGCCGGATACATTCTGCATGCACGTGGTCGCGGACAATACCGCCAATGCCCACGACACCGCCTCCATGATCGTCAGGGGCGGCAGGCCGAACCAGGGCAGCTTCGATCCCAATAGCCCTGTACATGGGTTGGCCTTCAACGGTGTCACGGACGTGCACACCTTTCGCTTCTACAACTTCCTGCCCGAGGATTTCATCAAGATCAGGCTGAACTCCGGGTTCCCGGGCGTTTCCCCGGGTTTTGGCGGCCTGATGTTTGACAACTCCTGCGACTATATCCCCAACGCGCAGTGCGGCAACAACCAGTGCGATATAGATCTGGGAGAGAACTGCCAGAGTTGCCCCGGCGACTGCGGTCCCTGCACCCCCGGCCCCGAGCCCACGCCTTACCTGTATCACCACGGCGTGAATCCCGGCTCGCACTACCAGGAAGGCAACAACCGCTTGCTCGTCTTCATCGCCCATGGGGTGGACGATCGCAACCATCACGTGGAGGGCGTGCGTTACGGCGACAAGAACATGTACTTCCTGGAGGGGCGCTCCCAGGACAGGAACGACAAGTCGACGGTGTCCGTCTGGTACCTGAAGGAGTCGGATATCGCCGCTGCCAATGGCACGAATTTCACCGTCGACTGGTATCACAAGCCGGGCCAGCGCTCCTTCGAGAGCATTTTCTTCACGGACGTCAGCCAGACTTTCAGTTTCGGCGCGGTGGATGAAGCGGGCTGCAACGATTGCTACACGGTGGCCTGTCCGGCAAGACAGATCGAACCGGGCCACCTGTCGTATTACGTGGGCACGCAGGAGCGAGACGGGTCCAGCTTCACGCCGCTAAACGGCTATAACGAGGATGTCGACGTGGCCATGGGAGGCAACGGTACGGCGACCGTCGGTCACAAGTCCGGTGCCGGCCTGATGGAAACCGCGGGCGCACAGTTCGGCCGCGAGGGGGCGTTTTCGATGGTGTGCTTCGAGGTGCAGGATCTGCCGCAGAGCGGCCTGTAGTCCTGGCGGGCATGCGGAACGCGTGTACGGGCGAATCTCGTTGAAAGGCCCTACCTACTGGTCGTGGCCGGATGCACTTCCCCCTCGAACACCACACCCCACGCTGTCAGGTCCTTCAGGCGCTTGAGAGATACCCGGGTCGGGTCTTTATCGAATACAGAGAAGTCTGCCTTCTTCCCCGCCTGGATACTCCCGATAGAGTCGTCGAGTCCGAGTATGTAGGCGGCATCGATCGTCACCGCGCGCAATGCTTCATCCCGCGTCAGCCCGCGTGGCGGGTCAAACTGATCCCCGCCCGCCGTCTGTCGGGTGATCGCCGTCCAGGCCAGGAACATGGGATTGGCCGGCGCCATCCCGAAATCCGAGTGCAGCGCCACCGGGACGCCCAGGTCGACCAGGCTGCCCACGGGCGCTATCCGTCGCGCCCGGTCGCGGCCCACACCGATGGACGCATAGGTGTCACCCAGTGCATGCACGTAGTAGGGATTGGCTGACACGCTGGCGTTCAATGCCGCCACGCGGCGATTGAGCGTGTCGTTCGATAGGCCAAAGTGTTCCATGACCAACGCGTTGGGTCGCCGGGGGAATGCTTCCTGGAGTTCCTCGAATACATCCAGCGTAAAGCCGATACCGGCATCGCCGTTGGCGTGCACATGAATCCGGTAGCCTGCCTTCCAGTACAGTTCGGCCTGTGCTCTAAACTGATCCTGGGGCGTAATCCACTCACCTTCATGTCCGTCGAGATAGCCGGGAGGCGCCGCCTGACCCAGTAGCGAGAACATCGCGCCGTCCGCAAACAGCTTGATGCGCTTGCCGGACACGATCTGCGGCGGCCCGTCCGTGCGACCCATTTCCGCCTCTACAAAGTCGAAGGACGGCTCAAGTCCCCCTTTCGCGATCGACAACAGATGCGCCGCGGGTACCAGCACTGTTCGAAAAGGCACTTTCTTTTCGACCAGGTTCCTTTCCAGCGCTGCGATCTCCAGATTCCAGTCGACACCACCTGTGGATAGATCACCTACCGTGGTAACGCCGTTCGCGGTCAGGTACTCGGAGTTTCTGGCAAAGCCCGGATCGATAAAGTCAGGGTGAAAGAGGTAGGCCGCCAGGCGCGGAACAGCGACCTCAAAGAAGCCGGCCTCGACGAAGTGCCCTTCCGCCCAGTTGATTTCAGTATCACTATGCCCCTGAGCATCGGCTTCCGTCAGCCCCATGTACTCCAGCGCGGCGCTATTGAAAATCGCCTCATGCACCGAGCGCTGCCAGATCATGACGGGCTTGTCTTCAGAGATCTTGTCCAGGTCGGCGCGCGTGATGGGGCCGTGTTCCGGCTCGCTCCAGCCCCAGGTGATGAATAACGGGCGATCATCACCCTCCGCTGCCTTTACCGCCTTCTCGAGCTTCTGGCGGTAGGCTTCAGGTGATCTGACGGCGGGAATGGTTTCATCGTGGAGCACCCAGGTCTCCGGGGTAATCCAAACGGTCCTGAACTGGATCGCGCCCAGCATCGGGTGAAGGTGGGGGTCGATCAACCCGGGGAGCAGCACCTTGTCGGCGAATCGCCTGTCGATGCGGTGCGGGTGGCGTTCGGTCCACGGCTTCAGCGTCTCCAGCGTTCCCACGGACACGATCAGGTCGCCCTTGACCGCCACGGCCGTCGCGGTAGGCTGGGTTGTATCCATGGTGACAATCTTCTTCGCGGTATAGACGACAAGCTCGTCGTTATCTGCAAGCACCGCCGGTGTCTGGACGGCAGCAGCGACAAGCAGCAGCGATACCTTAAACAAACGCATACTTCGGACCAGAGTTACAGACATGCCAGGACCTCCCAAGACCAACTAGACTATGAGCTAGCGGACGCAAAAGCTACTGGCTGATCTTTCAGGTTCATTTACATCGTTTCCGCTCAATCTATCGTCGCTCAATGGCAAACATTGCCATAATATGCCATAGTCGCCAAAGAGGTGATTGTGATGGCTACTCTGAATATTTCGCTACCAGATGAAATGCGCGAATGGATTGAATCCCAGGTCGCGAGCGGCCGCTATGCGAATGCCAGTGACTATATCCGGGATTTGATTCGCAACAACCAGGCGACCACTGACGTCATCCGTCTGGCCCTTATCGAGGGAGAGCAGAGTGGCGAAAGCGATCGCACTGTCAGTGAGATTATTGCGGCCGAGAAAAAGCGCAAAACCACGTGACCACGTACCGGCTCTCGCGCAAAGCCGATGAGGATTTGCAGGGCATCTTTCGCTACACACGCGACGAACATGGTGCCGAGCAGGCCGCAGCCTACCTGAGTCAACTTGAGGAGTGTTTCCTGCAGCTCTCGGAGAATACCGCACTCGCCCAATCAGTGGAGTTCATCCGGCCTGGATATTACCGGTACCTGCACCAGCAACATGCCATCTACTTTGTGAAACGACCTGAGGATATCTTCATCGTCAGGGTACTCCACCAACGAATGAAGGCGACGATTCACCTGGGTTGATCGATTCGCGTCACAAACGGGTGAGGAGTTCACCAGTACACAAGTAACCAGAGCAATCAGTCATCAAGCTCAGAAACTTTTTTCTCCAGTTCCCTGGCCTTGTCGTCGTCATCATCGAGTAGCTCTTCCAGATATTTGCGCCCCTCAACGATCTTGTCTTTCAAAGCACTAATCTTGCCGAGGATTTCCTGCTCCAGCTGGGCGTCCGCCGCTTCGGATTCCGCTCTGGCCTCTTTGGCTTTCGCCTTGACTTCGGCTGCCTCGAGCTCGGCGCTCCAACTATCTACTTTTTTCTCGATCTTCTCTCTCAGTAAACTCGCAATGCTCACGATCATTACCTCACGTCTAATCCTGCTCGATAACACTAGCGCAATAGGGCACGCCGGCCATGACGCAAATCATTATTTAAAGGCATGCAGACGCCGTGAAGCAAACGGCTTCAGGTTGAGTGCAATGGTCATTGAGCGGGCCGCATTGAATGCCGCTGAATCCACTCCGCAATGAGCTGCTTACGGGCCACGGTTGAATCCCGCGCCACTGCACCGCGTGGTGTCCTGAAGCACCCGGCGCTTGGTAAACTTCGCCAGTGAAAGCCACTTTCTTCTGCGGAGGAGAAGCCGATGTCAGAGAAAGTCTATAAATCGTATAAGGAATTTTATCCTTTCTATCTTAGCCAGCACCTGGATAAAACCTGCCGTGCGTTGCATTACATTGGCACAACGCTTGTGATCGCCGTTTTGGTCTACGCGCTGTCTACACAGAACTATCTCTTGCTGGTGTCCTTACCCGTCTGCGGCTATTTCTTCGCCTGGGTTGGTCATTTCAAGTTTGAGAAGAACAAGCCCGCCACGTTCACCTATCCCCTGTGGTCCCTGATCGGGGACTTTCATATGTACTTCGATTTTCTGACGGGCCGCCTGGGTCGCCGGCTGGAAAGCGCGAGGTGAGCTAGGGACGCTCGCGGAGCGCTCAGCCTGGAATACGATTCTCGAGAGGAACATCCCCGCACTGGCTCACCGACGCGGACATCCAGCAAAGGTGAATGTGATCCGCGTGGCTTGCCAGCGCCCGCTTCAGCGCCGAGATCGTGGCGGGCGTTGCCGCCACACCATCGAATGAGGTGATGATATCGCCCTCGGCGAGGCCGCTACCCGCAGCTGCCGAATCCGCGGCAACCTTCCTGACGATTACCCCACCACCATGGGGCCGGAGCTCTAGACCGCTGCGATCCGTCTCAAGGGGGTCGCTGAAGTTCGCGTTGGGCTGCAGATACAGGCGAGCTCCCGTGTAGTCGAATACAAGATTGAATCGTCGCAGTATCTCGTTGCCAACGATGCCGTTACTGTCCGCTTCCTCCTCGCCGCCCTCCACGTCGTAGCTCACCGGCAGGCGGCCCAGCTCGTGGTCGGCCAGGGTGAGCGACGGAGCCAGGGCTACGTGACTGATCACATCGCCCGACAGTCCCTGGCTCACCATAGGATAGTAGTGTTCCGGGGTCTGGATATCCGCGTTCGTGGCCGGGGTGAGTGAGACCGTCCCGCGGGCGCCGGTATCCGCCAACAACAGGACTTCTACCGGTACACCATTGGCGTTGCCGACTTCAGTCTTGAGATAGGGCACCCCTGACACGATTTCCAGCGGCACCGAACTCCAGCCCGCTCCAGACGGTCGCCCTACCCCAGCGTCAGGTTCGCTGAAACTGACCATCATGCTGTCGTAGTCGATGGACACCAGGAACCGTGAGAAGAACGGCGCCCCGATCACCCCGTCAAAGTACACATCGTCCAGTTCATGGAAGAAGGGTATGGCCTCAAGCGGCAGGTGAATCAGCGACTGTTCCTGCATCTCAAGTCCGCCTACACCGAGTGTGATATCCCGAATGATGCCCGCAGTCGGATCGGGACCATTGCCCACACCGGACACAGTCATGGTTGCGCTGACCTCCAGGTCAAGTGCCCGGGTGCCCCGGCTGTCGATCAGTACCGATGCCGCTGCCCCGCTGTCCAGCACGAACTGCAGCTGCTCACTGCCGTTCAAGGTCACCGGCAGAATGATGTGGTTGTCGACCAGGGTGAATGGGACGGTGGTGGTACCCGAGTCGTCTCGCCAGCTGTGCGGTGCGGTGGCATTGTCGTAGCTGAAGCGGGCCATGGTGGCCAGGTCGCAGCCTCCTGCCAGGGCACAAAGGATCACCACCAGCAAAAGCCTGGAACTGGTAGAGGAGCTCAGATAGTCGCGCTTCATATTTCTATTCCTGCTGCTTGATTGACTGGGTTGCGATATTACAGCAATTTATTATTGTTTTACAATAATTATTTATCTTTTTTCAGCTATGTGTAACACTAGAGGCTCTTCCTAAAGAGGCGCGAGGCATGGCATCAATAGAAAGAATTCAGGCTTTCAGCAAGGTATTTCGCTACCTGGTCATTGCCGCCGGGTCAGGGATCGCCGCGGCTGTCGGTCTGGCGATCGTCTCGGGGAAGCCATCCTGGGTCACCCTGGGAGATGACCAGCTGGCAGCCCTGGTGGAAGCGGGTGACGTTTCCATAACTGCGGCGTGGCTACTGGTGCTGCCGGTGGCTGCCCTGTTCCTGCTGGGTGTCTTCTGGCTACAGCGCCTGTTCGGCGCCTACCAGCGAGGAAGGTTCTTCACGGATGACGTCATGGCTTGCTATCTCTGGTTGGTCTGGCTGAAAGTCGCCAGCTTCTTCTACCTCCTGGTCCTGCCTGTCCTGTCTTCGGCGGCAGCCAGCGGTGTAAGCCAGGTTGAAGCATCAATCACCGTGGATATCGGCACCCTGACCGAGCTGATGGTGCTGCTGTTGATCGTGCATATCCTGAAGTGGGCCCAGGATATCAAGGAAGAAAACGAGAGCTTCGTCTGATGCCGATCATCGTCAATCTTGATGTTGTACTTGCGCAGCGCAAGATGAGCTCCAAGGAACTGGCGCAGGCGATCGGTATCACCGAGGCGAATCTGTCGCTGCTCAAACGCGGCAAGGTCAAGGGCGTGCGGTTTGAAACCCTGGCAGCGATCTGCGACTACCTGGAGTGCCAGCCAGGCGACTTGCTGGAGTATCGACCTGACTAGTTTGCAGTCAGCTCACAGGTAAGGGAGCCCTCAGCGCGTCAAATCAATGAGCACCTTGCACTGGTGGGAGGGAGTTCTCAGCGCCTCAAAGGCATCGGGTACCTCGTCCAGGCCGACCACGTCGGTAATCATGGCGGTGGCATCCACGCGCCCTGATTCCATCATGTCGATGGCGAACTGGAAGTCTTCCTTGTCATAGCCCACCGCCCACTGGATACGCAGCTCTTTCATGAACGCGACCAGCGGCATGATTTCATCGGGATGGTCGCAGACACCGATGCCCATGATCACGCCCCTGGCCGGCGCGCGCTCGATGCAGGCCTGCAGGATGCCGGGGGCACCGACGCATTCGATCTGGACGGCGGGCGCCGTTCCGGTCAGCGCTTCAAACTGCGCGCCCACGTCCCCCGCGGGGTCGGCAAAATCCGTGAAGCCCAGGGTGCGCGCCATCTCCAGCCGCGTCGGTGACATTTCACTGAGCACGATAGAGCGGGCGCCGAAGAAGCGGCACCAGATAGCGCAGGCCAGGCCGATGGGGCCAGCGCCGATGATCAGTACGTCTTTCTCAGACACCCCCTCGGCCATCTTCACCGAGTGCAGCCCTACCGCCAGTGGCTCCACCAGGGCGCCGCGATCGTCATCGAGGCTGTCGGGGATTTTCAGCACGAGTTCGTGCCCTACCTTGACGTACTCCGAGTACGCGCCCGAAATCTCGCCCAGGCCAATGGTCTGCTCACCGATAAAGGGCAGTGACGTCACGCGGTCGCCCGGTGCAAAGAGTCCCTCGGGGACTGCCGACCCCACTTCAACGATATCGCCGACAAACTCGTGTCCAAACACGGTTTCCGGCGGCGCCATGAATGGCCCTTCCCGGGAGGCGTGGATGTCGGTGCCGCAAATACCGCAGCGACGTACCTTCACCAGCATTTCGCCTTCGCCGATCTCCGGTATTGCGATGTCCTTAATGGCCAGCGGCTGTCCGGGCCCCTCGAATACGGCTGCTTTCATGGTGTGAGTCCTCTGATCAGGCGCTCCAGACTACCAAAGTCGGCGAGGCGCTGAAAACCGCCGGCAGGCTGCTAATGCACGGTCCCAAAGGCCCCTTTCCCGACCCCTTCGAAGGCCTTCACCAGGACATCGCCCGATGTCTCACTGGCCACACGGTCAGCGAGGTATATGGCGATGTTTTCCACCGTGCTGACGTGAGGCACGACGAATACCTGCGCACTGGGCAGGCTGATCACAAAGTCGCCCTGGGCAGCCGTGTAGGCCAGCCGCAGGTGCTCTATACCATTGTGTTCAAACTCTTCCACGATGTGGCTGTCAGTCGCGATGTAGATGTCCGCGAGGCGATTCGCCCACTGCGCTTCCAGCTCGGCGCTGCGCCGTCCATCGATTGCGATTTCAAGTCGTGAGCGGTGGCCATGCGCAATTCTCTGGCACTGCCCCTGGTGCTTCTGCAGGCCATGGGTGTAGTGGAAATAGGCGCCATCAATCACTTCCGGGCGCAGCATGATCCTTACATCCTGCACGTTCTCCGGCAGTATGCTCTTCAACTGCGCCTGCAAATCCTCGGCAATCTGCCCGGCATCCACCGATTCAGCCGCCAACAGCAGCACCGCGTCCCGCGGCGAGGTATGCCGAATCACCGCGCCGGAGCTCAACTGGAATTCCACCGACAACTGCTCGCCGGAAATACGGGTGCTGCAGCCAGGTGACGCCGCGGGTACCAGCAGGCGATGATCAGCCTGTGCGTCGATAAACTGCTTGATCTGCTTTTTGACGTGGCCGAAGTCAAAGACCATGCCCTGCTCATCGAGCTCGCCGGTCAGTTCGATATCGACAATCCAGGATTCACCGACCACGCCTCGCTCCCGGTCCAGGAACGAAAAGTCCATCACCGTCAGGTTATCTACAAATAGCTTTGCCAACTTGCGCCTCTAACCACAGGAAGTTCTTCTTGCGAGACATTATGTACCCGCGAGCCGACCAGGGGTACAGCTTACAGTCTGTAGCTGACGGCAACCCTGACCTGGCGCGGCTCGAACACATGGTAATGGATATCTTCCACACCATCCTCGGGCTCGTCGGGCAGACGTGAAGCGTAGAAGTAGTCGATGTCGTGATCGTCAGAGTCGAGCAGGTTGAGCACATCCGCCTGCAGCCGCCAGCGCTCACCTGTCCAGCCCAGCGCCAGGTTGACCATGGTCGAGCCATCGGATTCCACGCTGCCGTCCTCCACCAGCGGCGCTTCGTCGAAGTACCGGGCCCGCAGCGAGCCGAACCAGCCGCTGGGGTACTGGGCCGATATAGCGGCGCTCGCCACCGTCTCCAGCGCACCGGGAATCTCGTCGCCTTCGGGGGCATTGCCGCGGAACTCCGCATCGGTCCAGGAGAAATCCGCTTCCAGTGACCAGACGTCGTCCAACATCCAGAAGTTGTTGAGCTCAACCCCCCAGCGCTCACTGCCCCGGCTGGGCTCGGTGGCACCCGCATCGCCGACAAACAGCAACTCGGAGTCCAGTTCCAGGTACCACACCGCCAGTGAGGTATTCCATTTTTCCTTCCACTGGGTCTTTACCCCCAGCTCGGCGCCTTTCGATTCCACCAGGGGGTCCACCGGCATCACGCGCTCCCCGCTGACCGGGTCAACCGACTGGACGACCCCACGGGCGTCGTTGGAATGGAAGCCGTAGCCGCCACTCAGGTAGATTTCGGTGGCATCGCTAACGGCATAGATCAGGCTGGCTTTGGGGCTGAAGATCTCGTCGGTGTCGTCGCCGGAGTTGGCGGGATTGTCCGACTCCACATCGAACCAGTAGAAGTCACCACGGAGGCCCAGCACGGCGCGCCAGCTGCTGGTGAGTTGCCAGGCCAGCTCATAGTGAATACCGACGCTGCCCTGCTCCAGGCTGTCCTCGCGCACCGTATCCAGGCGCTGACGCCGCAGGGTGCGATAGAGCCCCACCGTATCGACATCGTCATAGCGCAGTTCTACGCCCAGGTTGTGATGGAAATGTTCCTGTTCGCCGCTGACCCAGGAGCGCTGGTAGCTCCCCCCGTATATGGTGCGATCGTCCTGCTGGCGGAACTGGTCACCGTTATCCGGGTCGTCCAGCAGATAGGTGAAGTTGGACCACAGCGTCATCTCGTAGTCGATAACATAGGCGTTCCACTGGGAGCGGTGTGACTCCCGTTGGCGCGTGTACTGCGCCGACAGGCTGGCGCGGGTGGAGTCACCCCCCAGTGAATCATCGATAGACCCCAACTCATCGATAAGGCCCTGCGTGACCGCCCGCTCCGGAATCTGGTCGGCCGAGTTCCACTCGTTGTCGTAGTACATGCCGGTGACTGACCAGTTGCTCATGTCGTCACTGCCGGAGAGCTTCACCAGGCCGTTGATCTTCTCGACATCTTCCTCGATATCGCGCCAGGGCCCATCGTAGACTTGCCCCTCCAGGGCGCCCGACAGGGTCAGGTCACCCAGTTGGGTGCCTCCCATCCCCAGAAGGCGTCCGAACCCGTTCCCGCCGGCGGCAAAGGTCAGCCGCTGCTCCGGCATCTTCTGGAAGGTTTCGATCTGGACACCCCCGGCCGACGAGAAATCACCGAGTTCCGCGTGGTAGGGACCTTTGACAAAGGCCATCCGCTCGATGGTCTCGGGAATCAGGAAGTTGATATCGGTGTAGCCCTGGCCATGGCCGTGCGAACGCATGTTTACCGGCATGCCATCGATCCAGGTGGCGAAGTCGGTCCCGTGGTCGAGGTTGAAGCCGCGCAGGAACATCTGGTTCGATTTCCCGGAACCGCTGTGCTGGGTCACGATCAGGCCGGGTACGGCCTCCAGCACATCGCCGGGGCGCAGCAGGGGCCGAATAGCCAGGTCCATTTGCCCAATCACGCCTTCAGAAGCGGTTCGCGCCTCGCCGACCAGTACCTGGCGGCGCCCGGTGACCACGACTTCTTCGATAAGCCGGGTCTCCTGATGGGCGTGAAGCTCCATCGGCAAGATCAGCAGCATGAAGATGGCGCGCCAGTGGTAGCACGAGCGCAGAAAACGCCTGTTTGATGTGTCTGGCACCATGATCTCGCCCTTGAACCGGGGTGGGCATCTCCTCATCAGGGCAGGATCCGCCACTTCTATTGTCCTTGGCCGTCCGCGTCGTCTCAAGCCGAAATAATCACGCCGTCACCGCCGGCATCGGCGGCCCTTCATCAACCAATTGTCATGTCGCAGGGACGACTTATGATATATCATATCATTTTGTAGCTCACGACAACCCCACCACCATGGAACACGCCGCAATCCAACACGTATTGACGCCCGCGATCTCGCCACACCATGTGGGCGATGAACCCGATGTACTGCAGACAATCGCCGACCCGGCTGTGAACCTCAGCCTCTGGCGCCGTCCACTCCAGGCGGCCGTCGTTGAAGAAGTGTCGGTGCTCGAGGCACGACAGCTTCCGGATTCGCGCGTCCCAACGACGTTGGAATCCTTCGATGACGACATCTGCGCCCACTTGCAGCGGCACCGCCTGAATCCCGCAGGCTTCGAGCACTTCCGCGCTGACCTGCAACTGCTGGCAGACCACTTCGCCGGTGTCAGTGGGGGTCGCGCTTTGAAATTCCGGCTCGTGACCACCGACGATGACAATTGCCGGCGTTTTCATGTCGATACCCGTCACATGCGCATGCTGTGCACCTATCGAGGCCCGGGTACCGAATGGCTGACCGATGAGCAGGTTGATCGTGACGCCCTGCTAAGCGGCGCGCCCAACGAGGCCGTCATTCGCTTTGGCCGGCCCTCGCACTTCGAGCCCTTCTGGGTGGGCATCTTCAGGGGAGAAACCGGCAGCTCGGGGAACGGCCTGGTGCATCGCTCACCGCCGATCGAGGGCTCCGGCCAGACCCGTGTGCTGTTCTGTCTGGACGCAGAGCCATTGCACGGCTACGTTCGCACACCAAAAATCACTGTCCGTTAACGGGAGGCATGACCCATGGCACTGGCTGATCTGCTGAATATTGGGAAACTTTTCGGTGGGGATAAAAGCGAACCGGGACCCGAGGTATACCGTGAACTGCTGGTCATGGTGCTGTCGCGGGCAACCGACGTGGATGCGTACACCGATGCCGCCGAAGTCGAAACCGTGCAAAAAGTACTGCGTGACTATCTCGGCGAGGACATCAGCAGCACGGATGTGCGGATCGCCTCCAAGTCGGCACTCTACGAGACGGCACCACTGGAGAAGTACGTGTCACGCATCGGGCCCAGGCTGCCTAAAGACCAGCGCGTCAAGCTGGTCCACGCCCTGATAGAAGTGATGCGCGCGGACGACAAGGTCGCCAGCGCAGAGACGGGTTATTTCAATATGATCTGCGAAGCGCTGGAGGTGAGCTTTGCCGATGTCGCCGGCCTCGGCTCGGACTGATACTCACCAGTACTCAGCCACCCAACATATCGAGCGTCAGTATCAGGCGGCGAACTCCGTCGGGGACTGTCGGTGAGCGGTGGACCAGGCCGGCATTTTCGTTGCCCTCCCAAAGCTCCCCCTTCAGCAGGGCAACGTCACCACAGCCGAGTTCACAGACGTCCCTGGTACATCCGTACAGCCCGGAGTCACGGTCTGGCAATCCGTTGCTTCCACGACCCAGTTTAGAGCGATCCACCGCCTGGTGCGGCAGCCACTCTGTGGCCGGGCCCTGATAAGTGGTCAGGAAGCGGCAGGGAACATTGTCCACGTGAAACCTCGGACACATTGCCCTGTCCAGCGCTGTGAGTCGCAAGCCGACGCGTTCAATCTCGAACAGGCAGCAGAACATGGCCACCAGGTCGGAGATATCTTCGGAGAGAGGCCGTGCCGCCCTCGTGGGCAAGGCTTCTTCGATGCAATTCCGCACACTGTCCGGCGACACAGTCATGGAGAGCTCCAACCCATGCGGCGCCGACAAGACTGAGCGCGCCGCGCCGCTGACCTCTCCAGAAAGCTCACGCTTCCAGATCGCGATGTTGACGTCTTCCCGGTAAATGTCCGCCAGGACAGCAGGGTCTTCACCGAGCGAGGCAATTCGATGCTGTCCAAGCGCAACCTGCGGGCGAAATTCAGTTGCCCGATTTTCACTGGCGGACATCATTGGCCCTGCTCCCAGGCCGGGAAGGGGTCTTCAAGAGTGCTCCAGTACTCTTTGCCGCGGAGTACTTCTTCATCGCTCAACAGGCAGTCATTCAGTGCGCGAGTGATGTCCGCCTGATCCAGCCCCTGCCCGATAAACACCAATTCCTGGCGCATATCACCGAAAGGCTCCTCCCACTTCTCCCCAATATGCTTGAGGTACTCCTCGTCAGTGGGCCAGTGTTTTCTGGGGACGGCCATCCAGAACATGCCCCCGAACCCGTAGTGCGCCATACCGCCGGCCTGGCTCCACTGCCCCGCAAACTCCGGACGCGATGCCAGCCAGAAATAACCCTTGGAGCGAATCACCTTGCCGTAGTCCTCGATGCTGTGAAGAAAGTCGTAAAACTTCTTTGGGTGAAACGGGCGACGGGCGAGATAGCTGAAGCTGCCAATACCGTACTCTTCCGTCTCGGGCACATGCTCACCGCGCATTTCCTTCAGCCAGCCGGGCGCCTGCTGTGCTCGCTCAAAATTGAACAGGCCGGTGTCCAGTACCTCCTCGAGATCCACCTGGCCATTGCTGATCGGGATGACCCGGGCATGGGTGTTGAGTGTCTTGAGAATGGCTGTCAGTCGCTCGAGATCGGCGGCGTCCACCAGGTCCGTTTTGCTGACCAGGATGACATCGGCAAATTCCACCTGGTCCACCAGCAAATCCGCCACGTTGCGTGTGTCGTCCTCGCCCAGGGATTCACCCGTATCCCGCAGGTACTTCGCTCCATCGTAATCCCTCAGGAAATTGAGCGCGTCTACCACGGTCACCATCGTGTCCAGGTTGGCCACGTCTGACAGCGACACGCCGTTCTCGTCGGCAAAGGTGAAGGTCTCGGCCACGGGCAGCGGTTCCGAAATACCCGTGGATTCGATCAACAGGTAATCAAACCGCCCGTCCTGGGCCAGGTTGGTGACCTCTTCCAGCAGGTCTTCCCGCAGGGTGCAGCAAATACAACCATTGCTCATTTCCACGAGCTTCTCTTCACTGCGATTCAGGGTGATTTCGTTCTGGACAAAGGCCGAATCGATATTGATTTCACTCATGTCGTTGACGATCACGGCGACCTTCTTGCCCTGCCTGTTGTTAAGAACATGGCTCAGGACGGTGGTCTTTCCCGCTCCGAGAAAGCCCGAAAGAACGGTGACAGGGAGTGTCTCTGGGGTACTTGTGCGCATGGGACCCTCGTATCCGGCTGAAGGAAAAGAGCAATGATATAACATATCTTTTCTACGGCAAGTGGCGCGGGGCTTTGGATGACTTTTTCTTTACGGATACCGTCGGAGGACTGCCCCAGCCTCACAGGTGAATCGAAATTTCCCGGCGGCTACCGTCGAAAAGAGCGCTTCGCACGCTGCGGTTTCGCTCGACGTTGACCAGGTTGACCTGGTCCGGCCAAACATCCCGCAGCGCTTCCTGCGACAGGGTAATTTCTGTGATTGCCGGCGGTATGGGTGCCTCGGCGTACACCCAGAGGAAACGGCCCTCAATCTCCTGCCCGACCGGCTCTAGTGAAATTTTCGCGCCATCCTGGTCAAGCAGGGAAAAACGCGCGTGTACGTAGGCGGCGAAGCGCTCGCGGTCCGCCGGGTTCCCCAGCAGGTCAGCTGACTTGCCGTACAGTTCGCGCGTGGCATGCTCCGCATCGTGTAGGAGAAAACGGTGCATCACTTCGATATTGCCGGTTCGCGGGTTGAACAGGACGCGAGTGATGGACTCCTTCTGCTGGTGGGCGCCGAGTGGCAAGGACAACAGCAACGGCATCAGCAACAGCAGCGCCGGGCGTAGCCTGGGCATCACTCGTCGTCCTCGTCCCCGGAATCCAGCTCGGATTTCATGTCCTGCATGATGTCACGGTATTCCAGGCCCTCGCGATCTGGCGTTTTGTACGCCTCGATGCGAGAGGGCACTATGCGCCTGGGGAAGTGGTTGTTATCCACATCGACATCCGCCGTTTCCCAGTTCGGGTCAATCACAACCTGGGTCAGCTCCCGGTCGGTGACGATCAGCTTGTTGACGGTCCTGGCGTTGCGACGCCAGATCTCCGCGGGAATATCCAGACGCTCGGTGTCGCCGTCGGCATAGGTCAGCTCCAGCAGAATGGGCATAACCAGCCCCCCGTGATTGTTGAACTGCAGCACGTAGTAGTTCTTGTCCTCCTCCACCGCGCGCGCAAGAGCTGCCCGTTCCCAGTCTTCGAGCTCGTCCAGGAACTCGAGATAGTCATTGCGATCCTCGTTGGTGACCGTGAACCGGTCATTCTCGTCATAGAAGTCGCGGACCCCCGGGTTCTGCTCCACCCAGGTGGGGCCCTCGGCACGATTGCGCTCAACAATCACCGAGGGTGGCTTGTCAGCTTCCTCCTGGCGGCGGCGGTCGAAATCGATATCCGGGTCCCGGGTATCCAGCCGGAGTTTCCAGATCCGATCGATACTCAGATCGACGTGATCGGTCGTGTAGAACCAGCCCCGCCAGAACCAGTCCAGGTCGACACCGGACGCCTCTTCCATGGTGCGGAAAAAATCTGCAGGCGCCGGTCGTTTGAACATCCAGCGACGGGCATATTCCTGGAACGCAAAGTCGAAGAGCTCACGCCCCATGATCGTCTCTCGAAGAATCATCAAAGCGGCCGCGGGCTTGGCGTAGGCATTCGGGCCCAGCCTCAGCACTGAGTCGGACTGCGTCATGATCGGCACCTGGCGGTCCGACTTCATGTAATCAACGACGTCACGGGGTTGGTTGTTCCAGGGAATCTCAGGGTCCCACTCCCAGCCGGCCATCGCATCCAGGAAACTGTTGAGGCCTTCGTCCATCCACGTCCACTGACGCTCATCGGAGTTGACGACCATGGGAAAGTAGATGTGACCGATTTCGTGGATGATGACACCCACAAGGTACCGCTTCTCAGCCAACGTGTAGGTGCGTTCGCCGTCGTCCTGCAGGTCGGTGCGCGGGCCGTTGAAGGTAATCATCGGGTATTCCATCCCGCCCACCGGGCCGTTGACGGACTGGGCAACAGGATAGGGGTAGTCGAAGGAGAAGCGGGAATACACCTTCATGGTGTGAATCACCGAGGCCGTCGAGTACTTGGACCACAGGGGCTCGCCTTCCTTGGGGTAAAAGGACATCGCCATGACTTCCGGCTGCACGTCGCCGCCCTGCTTATAGCCCTGTGCATCCCAGATAAACTTTCGGGACGAAGCCCAGGCAAAGTCACGTACATTTTCCGCCTTGAAACGCCAGGTCTGCTCACCAGACGTGCCCTTGCGCTCGTTCTCCAGGGCCTCATCCGGCGTTACCACAAATACCGGTGCGTCCGCCTTGCGCGCCGACTCCAGGCGCTGGCGCTGCTTGCGCGTGAGAACGTCTATCGGGTTCTGCAGTACGCCGGTCGAAGACACGATGTGATCATCCGGCACCGTGATGTCCACTTCGTAGTCGCCAAATTCGAGCGTGAACTCCCCGCGGCCCAGGAACTCCTTGTTGGTCCAGCCTTCGTAATCGGTATAGGCGTGCAGGCGCGGAAACCATTGGGCAAGCTGGAAAATATCATTGCCGCCTTCGCGCTCATCGTCAGGGAAATGCTCATAGCCCGAACGTGCCGACACGGCATCTTCTTCAACCATGTTGAAGGCAAACTCAATCTCGAATTCCGTTGTTGCGCCAGGCGCCAGGGGTTTGCGAAGGTCGATGCGCAGGTTCGTCCCCACCACGGTGTAAGCAAGATCGCCACGACCGTCGCGCACTGAGCCAAGTTCGTAGCCGAGTTCGTTGTCAGCCATGAACTGTTGACGCCGCAGTTTACCCAGGCTGATCTGCGCAGGCTTGTCGCCGTTGGCAGCCTTTGAGCCCGGGCCCCGCTGGCTGCTGCCGCCAAAGACAATGCTGCGCTCGGCCAGCGAATCGCTGCGCCAGCGATTCTGATCGAGCTGCAACCAGAGGAAACGCAGCGTGTCAGGGCTGTTGTTGGTGTAGCGAACCCGTTCACTGCCTTCGATGCGCCGGCGGTCTTCAAGGAGCCGCACATCGATGTCGTAGTCCACGGATTGCTGCCAGTATCCGTGGCCCGGCTCACCGCCTGCTGTGCGATAGCTATTCGCCGTCGGAAGCACTTCGTCCAGCTGGCGAAATTTGTCCTGGAAATCGCCCTTGGTCTGCTCGATTGCCGAAAAGGCACCGGGTGCGACGAGCACGGCAGCCAACGACAACCAGGTGGCGTAGCGATGCATACTCTCCTGCCTTCCGTGGGTAAGCTTAGATTTGGCGCGCAAGAATACCGTAGCTGGCGCTGCATGGGTATCCGCCGACTGCAGGCAGAATGCAACCGGGTTTTCTATGCCGCGGTCGAGGGATGGATTCTCAATACGCCTGGCTGCTCTGGAGGTGATGGCTCACAGAACTCGCCAGGCGCGCCTCGAGGAAGGGCTGAACTAGAAGTTGCCGCTGATGGTCAGACGGGCGCTGAGCGGCTCGCCGACAGTCACCTGGTGCGTGCTGTGTGAGGTCGGGTAGTACTCTTCATCCGTCAGGTTCTCGACGTTGAGCTGAATCCGGAGATCGTCGGAAAACTCGTAGTAGACGGCTGCATCAACGCGCGTATAGCTGGGCAGCGTCGCCGTTCCGCCATCGGTGACCAGCGAATCGTCCTGGTAGGTGGCTCCCAGGCCGAATCCCCACTGGGGATTGAGCTGGTACACGGTCCAGATGGACGCCATGTTCTCAGGCAGCTCGCGGGGCTCGTCGCCGTTGCCGGTTTCCCCGTCAAAGTAGCTGTAGCCACCGCGCAGATAGAGGTTGTCGCCCAGCTGACCCTCAAGCTGGATTTCGACGCCGTCGATTTCGAGGCCGCGGACCTCGAAGTTTTCGCCGGTGTCGTTATCGATGTCGGAGCGCGTTTGCTCGTTCTCAAAGTAGGCCATGGTCAGGCTCAGGCCGATATCGAAATCCCACTTCAGGCCGAATTCCAGGCTCTCGAATTCGTCCGGGTCCAGGTCATCCGCATCGCCGTTGATATTCGCATACTGCTCGCCGCTGCGTGGCAGGAAGGTTTCGCTGTAGCTGGCGTACAGCGACACGTTTTCCCGCGGCTTGTAGATGACGCCGCCGCGCGGGGTGAACTCGTCGTCGTTGCGGCTGCGAGTTTCGTTGGCCGGTACGTTGAAGACTTCGATGTCGAAGTTGTCGTAGCGACCGCCCACCACGAGGGAAAACTGCTCCGTCAGGGCAATCTCGTTCTGCAGGTAGAAGGAGTACACCTCGATATCGACCCGGGTGTCATCGTTCAGGTCCGCCGTGAAGTCGTTGGTTGCGAGCTGGCCGACGGCGTTGATGCCCACGCCGTTGCGCAGACTGAGGGGACGGGAAATGGAGAAGATTTCGTTGTCGTCCTGGGTGGTGTCCCAGAACGCGTTGTAGCGGTCCTGGTCCGACTCGGTATCGATGTACTCCGCCCCGAACAGCACCGTGTGACCGATATTGCCGGTCTCGAACAGGCCTACAAGGTTGCTGGTCAGGATCAGGTTCGTCCGATCGGTGGTGTCCAGGTAGCCGTCCAGCGTAACTTCGTCCGGCGTATTGGCCTGGTCGTAGCCAGAGGCGTAGAAGTTCTCGTAGACCTTGTCGTAGTCACCATAGAACGCGGTGGCGTTGCCTTTCAGTGACTCAGAGAACTCGTGCTGGACCGACGCGCGGAACAGGTGCGCTTCGAGCTCAGCCTCGTTGAGTTCCCGGTCGCCGAAAATGATGTTGTTCAGCGCATCCACCGGTTCGCCATCAGCCCCGGTGGGGATGCCGCGATCAATAAACTGACTGTGATCGAGATATTCATAGGAGAGGTCGACAAGGGTAGATTCACCCAGCACAAACTTGGCGGTGGGATTGATGCCCCAGCGGTCACCGTCGTTGTAGTCGCGATCACTCTCGAGACCTTCGTAATAGGCATTGAACCGCAGCGCGGTGGTGTCATTGACGGCATAGTTGCTATCGAGCTGGAGGTTGTACTCGCCAAACGAGTCCACTGCGGCGCGATAGTCGTTGAAGTTCTCGCCGATCACACCCTTCTTGGTGACGCGGTTGAGGATTCCGCCGGCACCGCCACGGCCGAACAGCAGGGCATTCGGGCCGCGCAGGATTTCGATCTGCTCAAGGTTGTACAGCGGCCGGAAATACTGAACGTCATCCCGGGTGCCATCGATATAGAAGTCCGCGGTGGAGCGGATGCCCCGGAAGACCACCGCATCGCGGTGCGCCTCGCCCTGGGAGTTGTTGACGCCGGGGGTGTAGTTGATCAGGTCGCCAATGGTCACGAAGGCCTGGCGCTGCATCTGCTCCAGGGTGACGATGGAGAGACTCTGGGGAACATCGAGAATCGGCGTGGGCGTTCTCAGGGCATTCACCCGTTCCGAGTGCAGATACTGCCCTCTTACGATGACCTCCTCACGGTTTTGGACCGCTTCCGAGTCGGTGGTCTGGGCTGTGGCAACCGCGGATAGCGCGAGGGTGCCCAGCACGCCCAAGTACAGGGGGCAGTGCTTCATTGCTGGTGGAACTCCAAACTCTTGTAGAAAGTAGGGAAATGTAGTGTAAAGCTAAATGTAAATCAATCTTATTTACGTTTAGTTTAGTCGAGAGTTCCGGATTGGCGAGAGGGCTACGCCCTGGACATCGAAGACAAGCTACTCGGATTTTCTGGCAGTAAAGACGTGAGCCGATGTCGGGAACACGAATTCCCCTGCGGCGCCTGAGTAGTTTCCAAGCGTCTCGTCGGACGCGACCAAAACTGCCTGGATCTGCTCCTCGCTGAGGAATATGTCAAATAGCGGTAGCCAGCCCCGGAGCTCCGCCTCAACCATGTGACGTGAGCTCGGAAACGTAGCCGTTTCGGTTTCTACCGCAACAGAGATGTCTAAGAATCCGGAATTCTCGAGGACGGCTGTGACCGCATCGGGATCGCCGAGGCTGAACGGCAGACGCAATGCATCCGCAGCCGCGGTTCCAACATGTTCCTCCAGAATAGATGCGACATCTGCATAGGCCGGGATATGTTCCACCGAACGCCAGACAGCGAGCGCCAGCCGGCCGCCGGGCTTCAACACGCGGGCCATTTCTTCGGCCGCCCTCTTCCGGTCCTCGAAAAACATCATGCCAAACTGGGACAGGACACAATCAAACGACGAATCATCAACGGTCAAAGACTCAGCGCTACACAAGACCCAGTCGATAGCAGGCTCAATCTCACTTGCCGCCGCCAGCATGCCTGGCGCCGGGTCTGCCCCGACCACCCGGCCACTTCCTCCTGTCCTGGAGAATGCGCTGCGCGCCAGAACCCCGGTTCCACACGCGACATCCAGAACGTGCGCGCCCTCAAAAACACCTGCACCCTCGACAAGGTGTCGAGTCCAGGGTTCAAAAAGCGCCGGTACAAAAAGCGTCTCGTACCCGCGCCCTGCATCGATCAGTTCCTCTGATACCTCTTGATCCATGAAATCCACCATTTTCGTCCTGCAGCCCCTTGATGGAATCTAGCTGCATCTCGCTGGACTGCCAGCTTCCTTCAGCCCAGTCAGACGTCAAAGGTACCGTGCGGGGAAATACTGTGGGACTTCCTGTTTGATCTCTTCCGCCCTGGTTTCGAGGTCCGCCATCGTGCTTCTCACCTCGTCCTCGGTCTCCCCGATGATGAACCCGCCAAGCCCAAGCAGCTTGTGGAATGGCTTGTTCACGGGCTCCCCCGCCGCAATGATGAAGCGCGTCGCGGCGTTGGCATCGAGGTTGGTGATCGCCAGCGCCGCATCCTCATCCCCGAGTATCAACATCTGGTTGTCATCGACTCCTGAACCGTTGGCGTCCAGCCGGCCTTCAATGACGAACAGGATGCCGTGCATGTCGGGCGGTACCTCGAAATTCAGGTGGCCACCGGGCTCCAGTTCCACATAGGCATAGACGATCTTGCGATGGGTGAACGGCTGACCGGCACTCACCCCATGAAAGTCGCCGGCCATGATGCGAACGCTGCCCTGCTCCGAAGTGACTACCGGCATTTCCTCCGGCTGGACGACCACGGTCCTCACGTCCTCTTCATCGGTGGCGTTCCACACCAGCTGAATGAACTCGAGCTCCATGGCAGCGGCCACGGTATCGGGTGACGGAAATTCATAGTGGAATGCCGGCTTGCCCGCATGCACGTAGTACAGGCCCCCGGCCTCCAGCTGCCGGTCGCTGTCCCCTTCCAGGCTGTCCCAGGCCATCCAGCTGCCGCGGAGGGGCAGGAAGCTCATGGCAGTCAGCCCGACATGGGGATGTGGCCGAAACGGTGTCTCGGCGCTGCTGTCTATCCTGGCGAAGTCGAACAGCACGATGGGGTCGACGTCCGCGACTTCATGAGGGGTGCCGTTGCCGTCGATATCGGTGGTGCCAATCAAACGCAGCGCGTGGTCACCCATCCTCGTCGGATTGACGATCTTTCGGCTCCGTGACATGAGGCGCTCCTATCCGGACGTTGCCTGAACCTTTCTGGCGATCAGGAACAGGCTATTCGCTCGGCCTCCGTGCGTCCAATGTTCCTGCACGTCGAAACCGGCCGCGGCCACCTCGCGCAGCACATCATCCTCACTGACGAAGCTGACGTAAGGTGCCTTACCGATCCACTGCAGCACCCGGATCACCGGCCGCAGGAACCACAGGCTGTCAGCGAGGCACACCGTGCTCGATATGAAGTAGCCGCCAGGCTTCAGCAGCTGCTGGACTTTCGCCAGCGCCGCCGGGCGGTCCGGCAGCAGGTGCAGGAGGTTCAGCGCCAGCACCATGTCATAGCTGTCGCCTGCGCTGAATTCCTCAACCCCGGACTGCCTGAAACTGACATTGGCGATGCCAGCCTGCTCCGCTTTCTCGCGGCCAATCGCCACCATGGCGGCTGAGACGTCGGTAGCGTCAATGTGCGACACATGCGGCGCATGCTCCAGCGCGGTCGAGCCGGTGCCGCAACCCAGCTCAAGCACCGTCATGTCTGCTTGCATCAACGCCTGGGTGGCCGCGAGCTTCCGAGCATAGCTCTCGGTATCGGAAATGGGTTTCTTGCTGTAGTCAG
This sequence comes from Halieaceae bacterium, assembly GCA_965601975.1. Classification (GTDB taxonomy): domain Bacteria; phylum Pseudomonadota; class Gammaproteobacteria; order Pseudomonadales; family Halieaceae; genus JANQIO01. The sequence goes on along the minus strand of OZ271856.1, from coordinate 1,718,506 downwards.
GGGCCACGCGGTCCCAAAACTCGGCGGGCGTAACGCTCATGGAATACCTCGGATTTTTGCGTGATCTGCGATGGGGCTATTTAGTCATACGCATACGATGGTTAAAATCCCTAAATCCCTTGGTAAGGTATACGCAAATAGATGAACTGGAACGATATCGCCTTCGACTGGAACCAGGTCCGGGCGTTTCTCGCCACCGCGGAAGAAGGGTCGCTGTCTGCCGCCGCACGCGCGCTCAACCAGACCCAGCCGACGCTGAGCCGACAGGTCACGGGGCTGGAGCAGTCGCTGGGCGTGACGCTGTTCGAGCGCGGGCACCGACAGGTGCGATTGACAGCGGCCGGCCTCGAACTCCTCGAACACGTGCGCGCCATGGCCGAGGCCGCCAACCGGGTCTCGCTGGCGGCGTCCGGGCAATCCCAGGCTATCGAGGGACGCGTGTGTATCACCGCAACCGAGATGCTGGCTTCTTATTACCTGCCGCCGATGTTAAGGAAGCTGCGCGAGCAGGCGCCGGGAATTGTAGTGCAGGTGGTCGCCTCCGACGAACTTCGCGACCTCATTCGGCGCGAGGCCGACATCGCCATTCGCCACGCGCAACCCACCCAACCCGACCTGGTCGCCCGCCGCATTGGGTCACTCAGGGGTCGCATCTACGCCGCCCGTCGGTTGTTGGACGAAGTTGGCGTACCACGCTCGTTTGACGACCTGGCGGATCAGGACTTCGTCGGCATCGAACACACCGAGTCGCTGATCCTTGGACTCCGGGAACAGGGACTCGAGCTGCGCCTGGAGCAATTCCGTGTGCATGCCGCCAGCGGCAACTGCATGCTGCAGCTTATCCGCGAGGGTCTCGGATTTGGCTTCCTGCCCATGGATACCGGCGGACTCTTCGATGATCTCGTGTGCGTTCTGCCGGAGCTGTTCAATCCGGAGATCCCGGTATGGCTCGTGTCCCACCGGGAATTGCGAACCAGCCGCCGCATCCGTGTGGTCTACGACCTGCTGGCGGAGGAACTCGCGACGCTCACCGAGCCAACACTTTAACTTCCCCTTATCGCTTCTTATAACGCCGGTTTTGCCACTACACTGACGCCATGAGCGACACCTCAAACAAAGTCGGCTTCGTTTCCCTCGGTTGCCCCAAGGCATTGGTGGACTCCGAGCGCATCCTCACCCAGCTCAAGATGGACGGCTATGACATTGTGCCCTCCTACGAGGACGCGGACGTCGTGGTAGTGAACACCTGCGGCTTTATCGATTCCGCCAAGCAGGAATCCCTGGACGCCATTGGCGAGGCCCTGCACGAGAACGGCAAGGTGATCGTTACGGGGTGCATGGGCAAGGACGCGGAGGACATTACCCGGGTGCATCCGGATGTGCTGGCGGTGACCGGTCCCCAGGCCTATGAGGAGGTCGTCGGCGCCGTGCATGAGTATGTGCCGCACACACCGACACACGATCCGTTCACCGACCTGGTGCCGCCCCAGGGCATCAAGCTGACGCCACGGCACTACGCCTATTTGAAGATCTCCGAGGGCTGCAACCACGCCTGCAGTTTCTGCATCATTCCGGATATGCGGGGCAAGCTGGTGAGCCGGCCGATCGGCGATGTGCTGGAGGAAGCGGAGCGGCTGGCGAAGGCTGGCGTGCGTGAGCTGTTGGTGATCTCCCAGGACACCTCGGCCTACGGGGTCGATATCAAGTTTCGCACCGGCTTCTGGAACGGCCGCCCGGTGAAGACCCGCATGCAGGAGCTGTGCGAGGCTCTGGCGGAGTTCGGCATCTGGGTACGGCTGCACTACGTGTACCCCTACCCCCACGTCGACAATGTAATTCCGCTGATGGCCGACGGTGGCATCCTGCCCTACCTGGATATCCCCTTCCAGCACGGTAGCCCGCGCATTCTGAAAGCCATGAAGCGGCCGGCGGCTGCGGAGAATACCCTGGAGCGGATTCGCGCCTGGCGGGACATCTGCCCCGACCTCACTATTCGCTCGACATTCATCGTCGGTTTCCCGGGCGAGACCGATGAAGACTTCGAGGAACTGCTGGACTGGCTGGAAGAAGCCCAGCTCGACCGGGTCGGATGTTTTCAGTACTCACCCGTGGAAGGCGCCGCCGCCAACGACCTGCCGGGCCATGTGCCGCAGGATGTGATGCAGGAGCGCTGGGAACAGTTTATGGCCACCCAGCAGGCCATCAGCGCGCAGAAGTTGCAGGACAAGATTGGAAGTACCCAGGAAATCCTGATTGATGAAGTCACCCCTGAGGGTGCGATTGGGCGAACCCACGCCGATGCTCCGGAGATCGATGGTCAGGTGCATATGCCCGGGATTACCGACCTGGCGCCTGGGGATTTCGTGGAGGCGGAGATCTCGGGTGCCGACGAATACGATCTCTATGTCTAGCTCGGTCATTCCCGCGGTCTCCCCCGTCATTCCCGCGGTCTCCCCCGTCATTCCCGCGGCCTCCCCCGTCATTCCCGCGGTCTCCCCCGTCATTCCCGCGGTCTACCCCGTCATTCCCGCGGTCTACCCCGTCATTCCCGCGACCTGCCCCGTCATACCCGAAAAAGAGGGGCAGGCCCTTCCCGCGAAAGCGGGAACCCAGCCACTCCCAACTACTGGGTCCCCGCTTTCGCGGGGATGACGATGAATACAAGGAAAACGGTAAGCGCAGAAGTGAAGCAACAATGAACCTGCTCTTGTTCAGCGACCGCGACCGGGTGGGTGCAGACCGTATCCGCCTTACCGATTACCGCCTGCAGCACCTGCATGAGGTCATTGACGCCAGCGAGGGGGACAACCTGCGGGTCGGGGAAATCGATGGCCGCATGGGCGAGGCGGAGGTCGTGATGATGAGTCACGACGAGGCCTTGCTGGACGTGACGCTCAATGCCGACCCGCCGCCGAAGCTGCCCCTGACCCTGGTGCTGGCCCTGCCCCGCCCGAAAATGCTGCGGCGCATTCTGCGCATGGTGGCGGAGCTGGGGGTTGAGTCGCTGCACCTGATCAACAGTTACCGCGTCGAGAAGAGCTACTGGCAGACGCCGGTGCTGGACCCGGAGGTGGTGGCGGACTATTTCCTGGAAGGCCTGTCGCAGTCTCGCGATACGGTGCTGCCCAAAGTCTCGATGCACAAGCGGTTCAAACCGTTTGTGGAAGACGAGTTGCCGGCGCTGGTCGAGGGGCGTCGAAACCTGCTGGCGCATCCGGGGAACTACCCGCCCTGCCCTCGTGGGTGTGAGGAGCCGACGCTGCTGGTGATTGGGCCGGAAGGGGGGTTTATTCCTTACGAGGTGGAGCGGCTGGAAGAGGCTGGCTGTGAGACAGTGAGTCTGGGTCCTCGGATTTTACGTGTGGAGAACGCGGTTGCTGCTCTGGTTTCGCAGTTGTCTTGAGGGATGGATCCCCGCCTGCGCGGGGATGACAACTATACCCCGTCATTCCCGCGCAGGCGGGAATCCATGGTTGTTAGAACTGGTACTTGAGTTCGGCGCCGTACATGCGCGGGTTCGCCGCATTCCAGCCGCCGATGCCGGCGGCGTCGACGATGGCGGTGCCGCCGACGATGTAGTCCTCATCGGTCAGGTTGGTGCCGTACAAGGAACCGGTCCACTTGCCGTCCTTGGATATCCACATGATCCGTGCGCCCAGGTCGAACTGCTCGTCCTCCAGCCAAAGCCCTGAGTCGCAGCTCGAGGCATCGAAGCAATACTCCACGTCTTCCTTGAGGCTGGCCTGGATGCGCGGCGTCACCAGGCCGATCGGCGAATCCCAGGTGTATTGCACGGCCAGGAAGTAGGTCGCCTCGGCGAGCCGCGGCAGGTTCTCGCCGGAGCGGTCGTTCGGGCAGGAATCAATCTGCAGCAGCTGCAGGTCGAAGCGGTCGCAGCCCGTATCCGGCGGCGAGGAGGTGTCCGCCACGGTCAACAGGATGTCGTCGAACTCATCGATGTCGCCGTCATTGAAGGTGGCGTTGAACTGCACCATCCAGTTGGGTGACGGCAGCCAGGTGGTTTCCAGCTCGACTCCCCGGATCGTGGATTCTGCGGCATTCAGGGTGGCCGGCGCCGGCGACAGGAATTCCGGGTTGATCACCACGGTGGTGAGCTGGCGGTTCTTGTAGTCGGCATCAAAGACCGCCGCGTTGATCCGCAGCTGCCGATCGAACAGGTCCATCTTGATACCGAACTCCCAGTTGTCCACCTCCTCGGGCTCGAAGGTTTCCAGGTCGCCGGTGGGCGCTTCCGACAGGCCGCCGGACAGGTAACCCTCGCTGTAGGTCAGGTACACCGAGCCTGTATCCAGCCAGTCATTACTGTTCAGCAGGTACTGGATGCTGGCCATGAAGCTGGTGTCATCGTCAGAGACTTTGCCGGTGGCCGACTCGGAGAATTCAAACTCGAAGTTCGGATTGTATTCGAATGTCGGGCGCTGCACGGCGTACACGCCGTTGAACAACTCGGTCACGTTGCCGCCGTTGGCATCCAGCGTCGACGCCACCGGTGAAAACAGTGATCGAGTCAGCTCGCGCTCCTCGTCTGTGTAGCGCACGCCGAGCGTGGTGCGCCAGTTATCGGTCCAGGCCCACTCCAACTGGGCGAAAGCGGCCCAGGCCTCGTTGTCGGTCTCGCGGGCATCGGACTGGGAATTGAGGACGAAGAAGCCACCGAAACCCGGGTCATAGGGGCCCAGGAAGGCAGCCTGTTGCTGGCTGTCGGTCTCCTCGCTGAAGTAGAACAGGCCCGCCACGTAGGTCAGCCGGTCATCCACCGCGCTGCCGATCAGCTGGAACTCCTGGCTGAACTGGTCCGTGTCGCGCTCGTTGCCAATCGGGTGCGTGAACTGAGTCCGATGCAGAAAGGGGATCGTGGTGTGGTCCAGGTCATCATCCTGCCCCGCCTCGGTGTTGCGGAAGGCGGTGATGCTTTTGATGGTCAGGTTGTCGGTGGCTTCCCATTCCGCGGTCAGGGACGCCATTTCCGTGGTGGCCTCGTAGGCCCCGTCCAGGTCCGACAGCACGTCCAGGGCATCGCCGGCGTCGATGTTGTCCTGGCAAAAATCATCCAGGGTGCGGCCGGTGGACGGCAGGATGCCGATCTGGTCGAACAGCGCCGCCTGCCAGCCCGTGACCCCGGGAACCAGTCGGCACTTCTGCGGCCGGGTGGTCTGGTCCGTGTCCGTGTAATTCAGGTTCAGGTCGACGGTGAAATTCTCGCCCGCCAGCCAGCGGAACTGGGCTATGGCGTTGATGCGGTCCTCGTCCAGGAATTCCTCGTCCAGGAACTCATTGTCGACAAAGCCGTCCCGCGTCACCATTGACACCGAGAACCGCGACCACAGGGTGTCGGTGATGGGCACGTTCAGGACGCCGGCGGCGTCAAAGCGGTCGTAATTGCCGACCCGCGCTTCCAGCGAGCCCTCGAATTCTTCCACCGGGCGGTTGGTGGTGAACACCAGCGCACCTCCCGTTGTATTTTTCCCGAAGAGTGTTCCCTGCGGGCCGCGCAGCACCTGCACGGATTCGATATCCACCAGGTCCAGCAGGGCGCCGTCGGGCCGCCCGATATAGACCTCGTCGATGTAGATGCCGACGCCGGAGTCGATATTGACCTCGGTATTGCGTTGCCCAACGCCGCGGATGTAGATGTTGGCCAGCGGTGCGGTGCCGTTGGCGGCATGCACATCCAGGTTGGGCGTGACCTCGTTCAGGTCCCGCAGGTTGCGCACGCCGGCTTCCCGCAATGCGGTGGCATTGAAGGCCGTGACCGCGACAGGGGTCTCCTGCAGGCTCTCCTGCCGGCGGCGGGCGGTGACGAAGACTTCTTCCAGCACCCGCACGTCCTGGGCGTTGGCGACGGTGGGAAAACTGGGAATAGCGGAACAGGCGAGCGCGGCAACGATCGCACGTCGTAATGGCGTCGGGTGGAACATCGGCGTAACCCCTTCTTATTTATGCTTATGTAGCTGGGTGTTCCTGTGTCCAGCATACACAGGGTTCCACCGCGTGCAAGACGGGATTGGTGCCGGATTAAACCGCCAACGGCTTTTTGCAAGCGGTGATTTGGCAGATTGTGACGGGGGTGCGGATCGCACGGGGGCAAAAAAAGGACGCCAAGGGAACAGGAGACTCCAACTCCCTGGCGCCAACACTCAGACTAAAACATGGGATGTGTCGGATCGGGCCGTGGTGGTGTACATGCCAACGCACAGTCCGTAGATCACCAAAATGATATAGTATATCATTACACGATTGTCCAGAATGTATCCTATCCCCCCATGAAAGCCAATACGGTATTGCTGATCGTGCTCTTCACAACCTGTTTTGCGCCCCCCGGCGTGGCAGAGCATGACGACCACCACCCACTATCCGAGGCCGGTCACGACCACGGTGGAGCGCACGTTCACGGCGCCGCGACCGTGCAGCTGGCGTTCGAAGGTGAAGTGCTGGACATCAGGGTGCTGACGCCCTCAGTCAACCTGTTAGGATTCGAGGGAACTGCCGCCAGCGAGGAACAACGGGATAAAACCCGGGCAGTGCGAGATGTCCTGGGTCAGCCCGAGGAACTGTTTGTCATAGAGGGCACCCGTTGCACCGTGCAGCGTGACCACACCGTGGTCAGCGGGCTGGACGACAACGCCGGTTCTCACGATGATCACGATGCAGACCATGACCATGATGATCATCATGAGGGTGACCACAGCGACATCGAGGCGCAGTACCGCTTCAGCTGCGTGGAGCCAGAGCGCGCCGAGAGCGTGCGGCTCCCGATTCTGAGCCGCTTCCCCGGCATTGAGAGAGCGGACGTGCAGTGGATAGCCCGCGGGAAACAGGGCGCCGTCACTCTCCAGGGCGGCAATCAAGAGGTCCTATTCAGGTAGAACGCCATGCAAGACATTACGGACATCCTCAATCAAGCCGAAGAAACCTGTCACGCCAACGGGACGCGCCTGACCACCAAGCGCAAGCACGTGCTGGCCTGTCTGCTTCAGGCGCGCAGGGCACAGTCCGCGTACGACCTGATCGACGGCGTCAAGGACGAGTTTGGCGACACCATGCAACCCACCACCATGTACCGCATCCTTGAATTTCTTGAGGGCGAGGAACTGGTACACAAGCTGCACCTGGCAAACAAGTACGTCCCCTGCTCCCATATCCGCTGCGACCACCGCCACGAGATACCGCAGTTCCTGATCTGCAGTACCTGTGACCGGGTGGAAGAGATTGGTGTCAGCAAGAACCTGGTCGACTCCCTCAAAGCCAGCGTCAAGGACGCAGGCTATACCCTGGTCAGTCCGCAGCTTGAATTACATTGCCTGTGCGGTGACTGTGCCGCGATGGCGGCATGACAAACGAGCGCATCTACAGAGGAATGATGTGAGAGACGTTCAATTCAACGCGGATGCCATGGCGATAGCGCTGTCAGCCGCCTGCCTGATCCACTGCCTGGTGCTGCCGCTCACCCTGACGCTCCTGCCGGCCCTTGCAGTCGGGTTTCTCGCAGACGAGCAGTTCCACCGCTGGCTGCTGGTGATCATCATTCCTACCAGCGTCCTCGCCATTGGCATGGGCTGCTGGAAACATCGCAGCGCTGCGGTGGCCCTGACAAGCCTGTCGGGCCTGGCCATCCTGCTCGTGGGGGGATTAGGCGGTCATGAACAGTTCGGCGAGACAGGAGAAAAGCTCCTCACGACCTCCGGTGCCCTGATCGTCGCCGCGAGTCATGTAATGAACCAGAGACTCTGCCGCAGGGCCCAGAGCTGCGCCTGCTGACTACAGCCGCTCGACATGATGAGCACGCCAATTCCCACCAACATCATCACCGGCTTTCTCGGCGTCGGGAAAACCACGGCCATCCAGAAGCTGCTTGAAAGGAAACCCCCGGAGGAGCGCTGGGCGATCCTGGTCAACGAGTTTGGCGAGGTGGGAATCGACGGCAGCCTGTTGTCGGGGCGCAGTGAAGAGGAGCGCGGGGTATATATCCGCGAAGTTCCGGGGGGTTGCATGTGCTGCACCGCGGGCTTACCCATGCAAATCGCCCTCAGCATGCTGTTGACCCGCGCGAAGCCCCATCGCCTGTTGATAGAGCCCACCGGGCTGGGACACCCGCGGGAGGTCCTGGCCAGTCTCGCGGCGCCTCACTACCGGGAATTGCTGAGCCTTCGTGCGACGGTGACGCTGGTGGACGCTCGCCAGGTGCGCCGCGGCGACCTTCTCGACCACCAGACCTTCAATGAACAGCTCGCCGTTTCTGACATCATTATCGCCAGCAAGGCAGACCTCTACGACGCGGGGGATTTCCCCGAGCTACTGACCTTCCTGGAAGCGTCGGGAACGCTGGGAGACAAGGCCGTATACCCTGTCCGGCACGGTGAGCTGCAGCTGGAGTGGCTGGCGCCGGAAACCCGGCAGGATCCCGGCAGCTTCTCACCCGTCGCACCGCCTGCACCGACAGCTGACCGGGAACCGGATGCGCCGGAGATTCCCGAGAAAGGTTATCTCTGCAGGGCCAACAAGGGCGAGGGATTCCACAGCCGCGGCTGGATTTTCAGTCACACCTGGGTTTTCGACGAGCTCAAGCTGGAAGCGCTTCTCAATGTCATCGACACAGATCGCGCCAAGGGCGTGTTCATCACCAACAACGGCGTCGCGGCATTCAACAAATCCGGTGATGTGCTGACCAAAGTCGTTCTCGACGACTGCCTGGACAGCCGGATGGAGTGCATCGGCAGGAACGAACAGGCCCTCAGCGGGCTGGAAAGCGCCCTGCTGGATTGCGTCATATCACGCTAGCGGGCGCGCGCAGCAGGCGCACGCAGCAGGCGTGCGAGCGGCTATTCGAAGGGTTCCAGTCGCTCCACTTCCATGAAGTAAGCGGACCGGGCAACCTCATTCTCCGTGAGCGTGGTTTTCAACTTGCCTTCGAGCCAGAAGGGATCGTAGAGCGTGCTCAACGCCACGCCCTCATCGAACTCCGCATAGACAATTTGATTGGGCGGCGGGGGCGGCATGTGCAGGCAGGCGCCGAAGTACGGCACCAGGAAAAACTTGGTTACCTTTTCGTCCTCGCCAAATTCCAGCGGGACAACAAAGCCCGGCAGTCGCACCGCTTCCCCGTTCAGGGCCTCGACCACACGGGTCGACACCAGCGCCGCTTCCCAGCGACCGGTCGCCAGTTCGTTTTCCGCGACGGAGAACTGACCCTCCAGCTTATCTTCCGCGGAGCCATCCGTGATGTCGGCCAGGTATTCCGGTGGGTTCATCAACGCCTGCAGATCTTCCTCCGGCAGCAGGTCGATCCATTCCAACTCCCTGAACGCCGTCGCGGCGTCATTGTCGGCCGCGCTGGCTGGCTGCGACGTCGCGAGGGCGACAACAAACAACAGCAACAGCTGGGAAGCCCGTATTCTCAAGACCCGAAACACCAGCGACATAACAGCCCGCCTCCTGAAGCAAACATGCGTGGATTGTACTGACTATGATACTTTATATCATGCTTGGTTCAGTCACCCCTCGCCGTTTGGAACCCCTTCTTTGGTCGCCGCGATAAGAAATCTGCGCTTTCAGTACGACGGAGCACACGCTCCGGTACTGGATATACCGGATTGGTCGATCGAGCCCGGCGAGCGCGTGTTCCTGCAGGGGCCCTCGGGGTCCGGAAAGTCCACGCTCCTGAACCTGCTGGCGGGCATTCTGCTTCCCACCAGCGGGGAAATAGAGGTCATGGGCCGGCGACTGGAGACCATGAGCGGCAGCCAACGCGACCACTGGCGCGCACAGCACATAGGCGTCGTGTTTCAGCAGTTCAACCTGATTCCCTACCTGAGCGCGACGGATAACATCCGGCTCGGCGCCCACTTCGGCCCAAAGCACATCGGCAATGAGGCCGCCGACGAACTGTTGCAGGCCCTTGGGATTGAGCAGGCACTGTTTCACGCCCCGACATCCCGCCTCAGCATCGGCCAGCAGCAGCGCGTGGCCATTGCCCGCGCCCTGGTGAACCGCCCTGAGCTGCTGATCGCCGACGAACCGACCTCGGCGCTCGACGCCGCGAATCGCGATGCGTTCATGGAACTGTTGCTGGAAAAGACCGAGGACGCTGGGACTGCCGTCGTGTTCGTCAGTCACGACCAGGACCTGGCGCGGTACTTCTCCCAGGTGTACAGCCTGGCGTCGCTGAACCAGGCCACGGGGGCATCCGCATGTTCCTGAGACTGGCCAGCCAGAGCCTGTGGAGTCGCCGCGGCTCTGTGGCACTCACGTTCCTGGCCATTTCCGTCAGCGTATTTGTGCTGCTGGGCATCGAGAAGATTCGCAGCCAGACCCGCGACAGCTTCAGCAGCACGATCGCCGGCACCGATCTCATCGTCGGGGCACGCACCGGCGACATCAACCTGCTGCTCTACTCGGTGTTCAGGCTCGGTACGCCGACGAACAACATCGAGTGGCGGAGCTACCAGGACATACTCGGTGCCCCCGCAGTGGAGTGGGCCATCCCGCTCTCCCTCGGCGACTCTCATCGTGGCTACCGGGTCCTGGGCACCAGTGATAGCTACTTCGAACACTATCGGTATGGCCAGGACCGGCCCCTGGCGCTTGCCGAGGGAAAGCCTTTCGAGGACCTGTTCGACGTGGTGCTGGGCAGCACCGTCGCCAGGGAACTGAATTACAAACTCGGCGACGCCCTGGTACTGGCCCATGGCCTTGGCAAAACCTCATTCAGCCAACACGACCAGACCCCGTTTCGGGTGAGCGGCATCCTGGCTGCCACGGGCACGCCCGTCGACAACACGCTGCACGTGAGCCTGGAGGGCATCGAGGCCATGCATGTCGGCTGGAATGAAGGCGTGAAACTGGCAGCACCCGCCGGCGCCGCTAAACAGGCAGCGGCCGGCGACCTGGAACCGGACAGTATTACGGCGGTACTGGTCGGGCTGAAATCCAGGCTGGCAACCTTCGGGTTCCAGCGATCCATCAACAACTATCGCCGCGAACCCCTGCTGGCCATCCTCCCGGGCGTCACGCTGTCCCAGCTCTGGGAAACCATGGGCGTGGCGGAACAGGCGCTGCGGCTGGTGTCTCTGCTGGTACTGGTGGCGTCCCTGCTGGGACTGGCGGCCATGTTGCTGGCGTCCATTCGGGAACGCGAGCGGGAAATTGCCGTGATGCGGGCCATGGGGGCGTCGCCGCGCTACGTGCTCGCTCTGATAGAGGCGGAGGCCGTTCTCATCACCCTGGGGAGTTGCGTGGTGGCCATGGTCACACTGGAACTGTTTGCCCTGGGCCTGGGGCAGGCCCTGGGGGAGGATGTGGGCTTGAGGATTACGCCGTCGCTACCCAGTTCCATCCAGCTCACCTACCTGGGGATGATTCTGGCCGGCGCCCTGGTCCTCAGCCTGATACCGGGCGTGGCCGCCTACCGCCAGGCCCTGCATCAGTCTCTCGCCTGAGCACTTCGCTCAGGCGGAGGCGACACCCACCGGGCAGCTCACACCGGTCCCACCCAGGCCACAGTAGCCGCCCGGGTTCTTGGCGAGGTACTGCTGGTGGTAGTCCTCGGCGTAGTAGAACGGCCCGGCTTCCTGGATTTCGGTGGTGATGTCGCCGTAGCCCGCCGTTTCCAGCACTGGCTGGAAGGCTTTCAGTGAGGCTTCGGCAGCGATGCGCTGCTCGTCGCCGAACGTGTAGATCCCGGAGCGGTACTGGGTGCCGAGGTCATTGCCCTGGCGCATGCCCTGGGTGGGGTCGTGCCCTTCCCAGAAGGTTTTCAGCAGCGTGTCATAGCTGATGACCGCCGGATCGTAGACCACCAGCACCACTTCGTTGTGGCCGGTCTGGCCGGAGCACACTTCCTGGTAGGTGGGGTTGGGCGTGAAGCCCGCCGCGTAGCCCACCGCCGTCGTGTAAACGCCTTCCAGTTTCCAGAACATGCGCTCGACACCCCAGAAGCAGCCCATGCCGAACACGGCCTGCTCATAACCATCGGGAAACGGCGCCTTCAGCGGGTTGCCGTTGACGAAGTGGGTCTCGGGCACCGGCATGGTTTCCTCGCGCCCTGGCAGCGCGCTGTCGGATGAAGGCATCAGGTGTTTCTTGCGGATATCAAACAGGCCCATGGTCTGTACCTCGATTCAGGTGTCTAGTGCCGGTAAATATGGGGGGATCATCGCCGGCTTTCAATGCCTCGGTACGTGTCCGGCAGGGTGCCGGACCGGGAAAAAGGTTAAAAAATGAGGTTTCACTAGCATTGACGGAACCCACCCAGTCATGCGAATGTCAAATCAATGCGATATATTTGTGAAACAGCGCAACAAAAAGTGCCCGCGGGACGCGAGGTTACAGCGCAAAGAAGAGAAAGAAGATGAGCGGTACTATGGACAATACACAAACATTCAACATGCACGAGTACTGCAGCCGCAAGCTGTGGGAAATGGTCAGCGCAGAAGGTGAGGATCAGCACAATTCCCCGGAGGAATTGCTGGCCGCCGTGCGCGAGCTCGCCCAACGGCGCCACTACCTCGCCGAACTGGAGCGTATCGGAAAACTCAAGCCCGGCAACTGATTGGCCAAGCCTCCTCAATCCCGGCCGAAGGCCGGGGAACTGAGCCGGTCCTCGACCGGCGAAATCGACAAATTCCTCACACGCAGCAAGACGCTGGCGGCGCGGGCCGACAGCGGCGCGCGCCTGCTTTTTGCCATCGACGCCACCGCCAGCCGGCAACCCACCTGGGACCGCGCCTGCCAACTCCAGGGCGAAATGTTCATGGCCACCCAGAACCTTGGCGGCCTCAGCGTACAGCTCTGCTACTACCGGGGCTTGAGCGAACTGCGAGCCACGAAGTGGCTGGTCGACGAGCACGCCCTGCTGCGGCAGATGACCCGGGTTCGCTGTGAAGGCGGTATGACCCAGATCGAGCGACTGCTCAACCACGCCTTGAAGGAGCATCGCGATCGGCCGATCAAAGCAGTCGTGTTCATCGGCGACGCGTGCGAAGAGAATCCCGACCGCCTGGCGGGCAAGGCAGGAGAGCTGGGTATCGCCGGCCTGCCCCTGTTCATGTTCCAGGAAGGGCGCGACCCCCTGGTCGAATCCACCTTCAGGCAAATGGCAAAGGTCTCGGGGGGCGCCTGGGCGCACTTCGATCACGCCAGCCCCACCCAGCTCGCGGAACTGCTGGGCGCCGTGGCCCGCTATGCCGCCGCCGGCACCGATGCCATGCTGGAGCATGGCAAGGCCGGTAGTGGTGGCGCTAAACTTCTGCTGGAACAACTGAATAAAGGTTAGTCGTGTCGCGACTTATTCTCCTGCTGGCCATCGGCCTGGCGGTCTGGATTATTTACCAACGGCTCAAGGCCACGCCGCCCGCCCAACGCAAGGGCGCCTACCTGAAGCTGGGGCTGGGACTGCTGGTATTCATCGTGGTGGTCGGCGTCGTCACCGGCCGCATGCACTGGCTGGGTGCGGCGATCACCGCCCTGCTGGTCGGCGCCAGCCGGCTGCTGCCGGTGCTTGTGCGCCTGTTTCCGGTATTGCAGTGGTACCAGCAACAGAAAGGCGGTGCCGCCGGCGGTGCCGGCGGCGGCAGTTCCGAGGTGGAAACCAGCATCCTCAAGATGGTGCTGGACCACGACACCGGCGACCTTGCCGGCGAAGTGCTGCAGGGCGAATTCAGCGGTCGCCAACTCGACGACATGGACAAGCCCGAGCTCGAATCCCTGCTGGCCTACTGCCGCGGTGAGGACGTGGATTCCGCGCGACTGCTGGAGAGCTACCTGCAGCGCCGCTTCGGCGACGACTGGCAGGGGGGCCACACGCCGCCGCCGGACTCCGGCACAGGCATGAGCGAGCGTGAGGCGCTGGCCATCCTGGGCCTGCAGGCAGGCGCGACGCGGGAGGCCATTATCGACGCCCACCGCAAGCTGATGCAGAAACTGCACCCGGACCGCGGCGGCAACGACTACCTGGCGGCCAAGCTCAATGAAGCCAAGGACTTCCTGTTGGGGTAAACTGCGCCGCGTTCAAACCCACCGGAGAGATGTAGAAAAACCATGAGTGACGTGTTTGTCGTGCGCAACCAGCTGGGCCAGTTCTGGGGCAAGAAGAAGCGTTGGGTCGACGGGACCAAACCCCGCAAAGTCGCCCACTTCGCCCACGAGGACGAGGGCCTCAACCAGCTGGTGGAACTGTCGGCGAAAGATATCGACCTCCGCGGCGAGGTCGTTCCCGTCACTATCGATGATCGCGGTGTGCCCGAAGTCGAGCCCAGTGAGCACCTGATTCCCGATGAGGAGGACCTGCTGGCTGAAGCAGAGCAGGCTGAGGCGGAAGCCGCCGAGTCATCGGGTGACACCGAAACGGAAGCGGCCGCAGCCGAGGCGGAGCCTGCCGAGACAAACGAGGATTCCGAGCAGCAGCCTGCGCCGTCAGGTCCTTGAAACTTTTTCCCGCAGCCCCACATCTAATCTCATGAATTCACCTTTTGAGGCTGAACCGAGATGATGCGGATCCTCCTGTTCCTGGCAACCAACTTCGCCATCCTGCTGGTGGCGGGCGTCGTGCTCAACCTGCTGGGTTTCAACTCCTTCATGGCCGCCAACGGGATCGACCTGAACCTGAACGCGCTGTTGGTGTTCTGCGCCGTGTTCGGCTTTTCGGGCTCCCTGATATCCCTGTTCATGTCCAAGTGGCTGGCCAAGCGCGGTACCGGCACCCAGATTATCGATCAGCCGCGCAGCGCCGACGAGCAGTGGCTGGTAAACACCGTGGCGGAGCTGGCAAAGGACGCCGGCATCGGCATGCCCGAGGTGGGCGTCTTCCCCAGCCAGGTATCCAATGCCTTCGCCACCGGCTGGAACCGTAACGATGCCCTGGTGGCGGTAAGCGCCGGGCTACTGCATCGCTTCAGCCGGGACGAGGTGCGGGCAGTATTGGCCCACGAAATCGGTCACGTCGCCAACGGGGATATGGTCACGCTCACGCTGATCCAGGGCGTGGTCAATACCTTTGTCCTGTTCTTCTCAAGGGTCATAGGCCACACGGTGGATCGGGTCGTGTTCAAGAACGAACGCGGCTACGGCATCGGCTACTGGGTCACCACCATCATCGCCCAGATCGTACTCAGCATCCTGGCTTCAATGATCGTCATGTGGTTCTCGCGCTGGCGCGAGTACCGGGCCGACGCGGCCGGCGCCAGTCTCGCCGGCACCGGCGCCATGGTCGGCGCCCTGCAGCGCCTGCAGGCGGAACAGGGCCTGCCCCAGGACCTGCCCGGTGAGATGACGGCCTTTGGCATCAGCGAACAGTTGAAGGAAGGCGCGGCGAAGTTGTTCGCCTCACACCCTCCGCTGGAACAGCGCATTGCGGCACTGCAGGCGAGAGGCTAGAGGCCTTCTACAAAACCGCTAGAGGCCTTCTATAAAACCGCTAGAGGCCTTCCATAAAACCGCTAGAGGCCTTTCAGCAGGTACTCGCTGGTGGGTACGACGTTGAGGCGCTCGAAGTCGATGAAGCGGGCGCAGCTTTCCACCATTTCACTCAGGCGCGCGTTCAGGGCTTCGTCGCTGTCGGCGTCGTAGAACGCGTGCGGTGAGTTCATGGCAGTGCCCGGGAAGCTCTCTTCCACAATGGCGTGGACCGCCGGCGCATCGTCGGTGAGCGACCGCACTACCACGTTCTGGCGGTAGGCAAAGGTGGACTGGGTCCGAATAGCAACGTCGGTGTGGCTGCCCAGCCATACCGACAACCAGTCTGACTCGGCCATTTTTGCCGGCCGTTCCAGGAACACCACCTGGGTCCAGCCGCCCATGCGCGCGCCCTCCGGCGACAGGTGCCGCAGCGGTTCGGACTCGGTCACCACATAGCCTGCGTACTTCACACAGTACTCGCCAACAATGGCTTCCAGCGCCGAGCGGTCATTGGCGCTGTCTACCCAGATCGACAGCATGGCATCCAGGGCCGGGCCGAGTTTTTCCTGGCGCAGGCCCGCCGCGGGGGCGACATCGCTGTCGACCACCGCCAGCCGCAGGCCCCGCACCCCCAGGTCCAGCAACCGCGGGCCGGCGCCGTTCAGCAGGCGCTCACGGAACGCCTCGGCATCCTCGGACTCGGCTTTCCACAGCGGGTAGAGCAGTTTCTCCATGATTCAGGGCATCGCGTAGGGCGGCGCGATCGTGGCGGCGTTGTCCATGCGCAGCTCGGCGCCGTTTACAAACCAGGACTCGTCAGAGGCAAGGTAGACCACCAGGTTGGCGATATCCACCGGCTCGCACATGGAGCCGTCCTGCCCCATGGCGTCCACCTCTTCCTGGGTGGCCGTGTCACGGCCCGTGGCGACCTTGACCACCATCGGCGTCTTGACGCCGTCCGGGTGAATCGAGTTGCAGCGAATGCCGTTCTTGCGTTCGCGGCAGTACAGGGCGACGCTCTTGGTCAGTGCCATGACGGCGCCCTTGCTGGCGCTGTAGGCGGCGATAAATGACATGCCCTGCAGGGCCGCCACCGACGACATGTTGATAATGGAGCCGCCGTCGCCGCTGGCCTCGATGGCGGGCAGCGCGTGCTTGCAACCGAGGAACACGCCTTCGCTGTTCACGGCAAACGTCTTCCGCCAGGTCTCGATGTCGGTATCGACGGCACTCCCCATGGTCAGGAGGCCAGCATTGTTCACCAGGATATCCAGCCGCCCGAAGCGCTCGACCGCGGTCGCCACTACTTCGCGCCACTGGTCCTCGTCGGTCACGTCGTGGCGAACAAACAGGGCGGCGTCGCCGATACTGTCCGCCACCGCCTGGCCGTCGGCTTCATTGAGGTCGGTGAGGACGACCTTCGCGCCCTCCTCCGCCAGCCTGACGGCGTCTGCCTTGCCCATGCCACTGGCCGCGCCGGTGACGATCGCCACCTTGCCTTCTACTCGTCCCATATCACTCCCCCGGTTGTTTCAGTCACACTATCTGGCGCCCTGCGACGGGCACAATGTCAGACGCGGTCAAAATGGTGGCAAAAGCTGTCACCACGAGTATGCTAGCATCCAGCTTTCTCAGAACCCGCAGTAACGATGACAGAAGCCCCCGCAAACTCCCGATTGGTCAATTATCTGGGCCACGCCGCGGTCGCCTGCCTGGCGGCCATCCCGCTTTCGGTGCTGGCCGTCCGTTCAGGCGTGGATGTGTCGATGAGTTTGGCCGTATTCGCCCTGAGCGGTGTGGTCGGCCTCGTGGTCATCATGGCGCTGGTCGTCGTGAGCCTGCTGCCGCGCTACCGCGCCGAGCGAACCCGCGCGTTGACGCGGACGCTGCCGGCGATTCCACCAGTGCTGCTGGTCACCGCCATTCTCAGCACTGCGGGTCAGTATCCGGAGATTCACGATATCACCACGGACACCGAGGACCCGCCGCTGTTTGATTCCGGCATCTATTACCGGGGCGACGACTCCAACTCGATCGACATCAAACCCGAGGTGATCGAGATACAGAAGCGGTTCTATCCGGACGTGAAGCCCATCGCGACAGACCTGAGCCCGGAGCAGGCTTTCAAGCGCGCCACCGAAGTCGCCGAAATCATGGGCTGGGAGATCTACAACAGCGACCCCACCAACGGCCGCATTGAGGCGGTGTACACCTCTTTCTGGTTTGGCTACAAGGACGACATCGTGGTGCGCGTCAGCCGCGACAGTGAGGGCGGCACGCGGGTAGACCTGCGTTCCGTCTCCCGTGTGGGCCGCAGCGACCTGGGCGCCAACGCCGCCAGGATCAAGGCGTTCAGCGAGCAGTTCTAACCCATGTTCAGAAAGCTAGTGGGCATGCTGATGCTGTTGCCGGCGCTGGCGACCGCCGACTCCGCGTCAAATCCGCCCGAGTACCTGAGCTTCAAAACAGAAGACGAAGCCAACTCCACCGAAATCTACCGGAAGGCCAGCCCCGCGGTGGTCCACGTGACCAACGTGGCCCTGCGCCGGGCCCGGTTCAGCCGCAATGTGTATGAAATTCCCCAGGGCGCGGGCTCCGGCTTCGTCTGGGACAAGAATGGCCTGATCGTCACCAACTACCATGTGATCGCCCGCGCCAATCGCCTGCAGATCGAACTGCACGACAGCAGCACCTGGGACGCGGAAGTGATCGGGGTCGCTCCGGAGAAAGACCTGGCGGTGCTGCGCATCGAGGCGCCTGAAGAGCTGCTGTTCCCGCTGCCGCTGGGCGATTCCTCGGAGCTGGAAATCGGCCGCAAGGTGCTGGCTATCGGCAATCCCTTCGGCCTCGACACGACGCTTACCACCGGCGTGGTCAGCGCGCTGGGACGGGAAATCTCTGCACCGAACAACCGCACCATCCGCAACGTCATCCAGACCGACGCCGCCATCAACCCGGGCAACTCCGGCGGCCCGCTGCTCAACTCCCTGGGTCAGCTGGTGGGCGTGAACACGGCCATCTACAGCCCCTCGGGCGCGAGCGCCGGCATCGGCTTCGCCATTCCGGTCAACACCGTGAACGAGGTGGTGCCGCAGCTGATCAGTTTCGGCAGGCTGTTCCGGCCGGTCATTGGCATCGAGTTTGCCAGCGATCGCTGGGCGCGGCGCAACGGCATCGAGGGGGTCCCGGTCGTGCGCGTCTTCCCCGGCCTGCCTGCCGCCGAGGCCGGTATGCAGGGGGTCTACCGCAACTACCGCGGCGACATGGAGCTGGGCGATGTCATTGTCGCCATTGATGGGCAGCCCGTCGCCAGCAATGACGACTACCTGAGCTTCATGGAAAAGAAGCGACCCGGCGACAAGGTCAGCATCACCACCCGGCGCAAGAGCGGGGAAAAGACGTTTACGCTGCGGCTGGCAGAGCCTCAATAAAGCGAGCGATCCGCTTAATCGCCCGCTTCAGCACATGCCGGGGTTGGGCGAGCCCCACCCGCACACAGTTTTTCGCGCTGGGTCCGAACGCATCCCCGGGCACCACTGACACCAGCTGCTCTTCCAGCAGGCGCTGGGCAAACTTGCGACCGTCCATGCCCGTGCCGTCCACATCGACCATCACAAACATGCCCGCCTTCGGCGGGTGACAGTGCAGGCCCGGCAGCTTCTCGAGCTTCCTGACCACGTACTCGGCGCGCTCCGCGTATTCCTGGCGCATCTGCGCGACGTATTCCTGGTCATTCTCCAGGGCGAAGGCGCTGGCATCCTGCAGGAACTGGGGGCAGCCAAACAGGGACGCGCCGGCAATGGCGCCGAGCTTCTCGATCAGGTTGAGGGGACCGACCGCCCAGCCGATCCGCCAGCCGCTCATGGCGTGTGACTTCGAGAGTCCGTCGACCATGACGATGTTGTCCAGGTGCTCCGCGCTGGCGCGCAGGGATTTGTGGCGACCGCTGTAGGTCACCATGGAATACACTTCATCGCACACCAGCCACAGGTTCTGCTCGCGGCAGAAGGCCGCCAGCTCCCGAAGTCTCCCACCGCTGATCAGCGTACCGGTGGGATTGCCTGGGGTGTTCACCAGCACCACCCGCGTCTTTGGCGTCACGGCGGCTTTTACCGTCTCCATGTTGAGGCTGAAGTCTTCCTCAGGTTTCAGGGGCACCGGCACAATGGTCGCGTCGATGGCCGCCATCATCGGCGGATAGCCCACGTACATGGGCTCGGGAATGATCACCTCGTCACCGGGATCCAGCAGGCACTGCATGACGCTGAACAGGGCGTTGGTGGCGCCGGGAAAAATCGCCACTTCCTCCGGTGTGCAGCGGTGGGGCGAGGAATGGGTTTCCAGGTCCGCCACGGCCCGGCGCAGCTTCAGCTCACCCAGGGCCGGCGAGTAGTGGGTCCGGCCCACCCGCAGGTGGCTGACCGCGTTGTCGATGATGGGCTCCGGCGTGCGGAAGTCCGGGTCGCCCACAGAGAGCAGGATGACGTCTTCGCCGTCGTTGCGCATGGACAACGCCCGCTCATGGGTTTCCCAGGCGCCGTTGTCCCCATGGGCCAGTCGCTGTGTCTGTCGGCTGAAACGCGCTTCAAACATGATGGGTATCGCAGTGAAACAAGGGCGCTAGCTTAGCGCACCTGCACCCCCTGAAAAACCGTCAGCGACCGGCCTCGGCAGCGACTCTTTACAGCGCGTGCACGTCGCAGCCCCGGGCTTCCAGCACCGGTTTCATTTCCCGGTAGGCGGCGGGCGTGCGGGTCAGCGGAATCCGCGGGTACAGGTGGTGGATGATGTGGTACTGCATGCCCATGGAGCCGAGATTTCCGAGCTTCGAGCGGAAGCTGCGGGTATCCCGGTAGCGGCCCACCTCAAGGCCCGGGCTGTGGGGCGCCCAGGACAGGTAGAAGTGCAGGTAGGTAATTCCCAGCCACCGCGGCAACCACCACAGCAATGCCGCTTCCAGTGCATACCCGCTCCAGGCCAGTGCAAACAGGGTGCTGTAGAACACCAGCTCGTAAATGGCGGCCTCGATGATCAGGTCCTTGCGCCCCCTGCGCTCCAGGGTGGCGCCGTAGGCATTGCGGCCACCGAAGGGGCGAGGCTGCCTGCTCTGGATACTGGCCCAGATCGCGCCCAGGGGTGTGTCCGCATGCGTGCCGTAGTCCGGGTCCAGCTCCGGGTCGTTGGCGTACTTGTGATGCTCCATGTGGGTCTCGCGGAGCACCCGGTAGGGCATGACCAGCGGCGCGGAACTCACCTGCCCCACCAGCTCGTTGAGCCAGCGAAACTTCTCACCGGGCCGCGCAATAATCGAGTGCTGGGCCTCGTGGGAGGGCAGGTAGAAGAGCAGGAAATTGAAGAACGCCACGAGAAAACCGAGCCACAGGGGAACGATGCCCATGAACACCAGCGGCCACAGGCTGAGCCAGACGGCGACGTTTGCAAAAGCCCATACGACTGCGATAGTGGGGAACTTATTGAGATGTCGATCCGCCACTTCCTTTTCGGCGCGCTTGAGTTCCTCTTCCGACAGGCTTGTGTAGTCGATGCTCATACCCACCTCCCCCGTATGTTGGCCACCAGGCCGAGAACCCCGCCAACTGCGAGACCCAGCGCCAGCGGGGACAGGCCCAGCGGCGGCGTCAGCGCCAGCGCTTCCATCGACTGCGCGATCAGCGGCGCGAGAAAGCCGAGCCCGAACAACAGCGGACCAAAGGCGAATATAGCTTTCAGGACAGCCATGGGCTTACCTCCCGGGTGCGGCTCGCTGCACGTGCGAGCCCGTTTCAGAATTCAAGGCGTTGATTTTGGTGACCAGCTGCCGCCGCGTGGTGTCCGTGGCATCGCAGCACAGCACCATATAGACACCGCGGGCCAGTCGCCGGCGATACTCCTCCAGTGGAATCAACCCGTACGTCCAGTCGCGCAGGGGATCACGGAAACAGGTGAAAATCTGTTCGCCGAGAGTCACTGCGGGAACATTTCCCAGCAACACACCACTTTCCTGCAGAGCCTTTACCATGCGGGTCGCCATATCGATCGCCAGCAGACCCGGGCTGGGAACATCAGAGGGGGTGTCGTGACCCGGGGCGTGGAAACCGAACACGCGGTCGCTGGCGATCAGCGTGGCGCGAATGGAATCCTCGTCCTCTGCCACCTCGCAGGTAGAGGCGTCGATGAAGTCATCGGCGAGGTCCAGGGTGCTGCGATCAGTGGGGATGATCAACTGCGCCGAGGCACGTTCCACGTCCGCTGCAATGAGCGCCTTCAGTACGTCTTCCTTGCCGCCGATGAGGTTGTAGATGGTGGGGGCAGTCACGCCCGCTGCCTCCGCCAGACCGCGGGTCGTCAGCGCGTCATAGCCATTGGAAACCAATATCTGGCGGGCGGCATCGAGAATGCGCGTGCGGCGGAGCTGCTTGTTACGGTCACGGGTGCTCAAGCGGAACCCTTCCTTAAAACTTTAATCATTGATTAATTTTTATCAATGATAAAAGTTTTGTCAAGCGCAAGTTACGAGAGGGTTCCTCCGTCTACCCGAATATCCTCGCCGGTGATATGGCGACCGTCCTCGGACGCCAGCATGGCGATCACCCCCGCCACCACTTCCGGACCCTGGGGACCGTTGAGGGAACTGATGCGGATAAGCTGTTCCTTGCTGGGCATATCCGGCATGGCGGGGGCGGCTGTCATGGGTGTGGCGATATCCCCCGGGCAGACACAGTTGGCGCGGACCCCCTGCTTTGCATATTCGACGGCGATGGATCGGGTCAGCGCCAGCACCGCACCCTTGCTGGCGCTGTAGGCGGCGCCCCAGTGCAGCCCGGTCAGTGCAGCCGTTGAGGCGGCGTTGACGATATTGCCCTGGCTCTCGATCAGGTGCGGCATCGCCGCGCGGCACAGGTAGAAGGTGCCGTTGAGGTTGATATCCAGCACCTGCTGCCAGCTCTCGTCGCTGGTGTCGTGGAAATGTTCGAAGCGCAGGATGCCCGCCATATTGATGACCGTGTCCAGGCGGCCAAAAGCCTCGATGCAGACGGCCACACAGGCCTGGCACTGTTGCGCGTCGCTGACGTCACAAGCATGGCCCACGGCCTTGCCGTCGATTTCCTCCGCCACCGCCGCCGCTGCCTCGGCATTGAGATCAACGCAGAACACGGCGGCGCCCTCTTCCGCCAGCCGCAGTGCCGTGGCCCGGCCGATCCCGCTGCCGGCGCCGGTAATCAGTGCTACCCGGTTGTCGAAACGTTGCATGGTCGCTCCTCGATGGTGTGCGCTGAAGCATCCCCCGCAGCCCCGGGGCGGTCAAGGCGCGGGGTTTAAGCCGCCGCACTGATCCCGGTCAAGCGCCTCTGGCTGTACCGGCACTACACTGGAAACAGGAGGGTTTCCCATGCCTGAACGTTTGGTGGTCAGCCTGGGCGGCAACGCCTTCACCCGCGAGGGCGAGGATTTCACGATGTCGGGCCAGTTCAGCTTCGCCGCGGAGGCGCTGGCGCCGCTGGCGGCGATTGTCGACAGCGATGCGGAGCTGCTGATTACCCACGGCAACGGACCACAGGTGGGCTACATCCTGACCCGGGTGGAAGAAGCCCTGGGCAAGGCCTACCGGCTGCCCCTGGAAGTGTGCGTGGCAGAGTCCGAGGGTGAGATTGGCTATGTCCTGCAGCAAACCGGCCACAACCTGACCGGGGGACGGCGGCCGGTGGCCACTGTTCTGACCCAGGTTTTGGTGGATGCGGAGGATCCCGGGTTCTCCAATCCCACCAAGCCGGTGGGCCCCTGGTTTACGCCGGAGCAATCAGAGCTCCTGGCCGCGGCGGGCCTGCCCCTGGTGCACAACACCGCCGGGCGCGGCCGCCGGGTAGTGGCATCGCCGCGGCCGCTGCGCGTGATCGAAGCGGATATCGTCAGGTCCATGCTGGAGCTGGGGATCGTGGTCGTGGCCGCCGGCGGCGGGGGTATCCCGGTGGTGGAAACCGAGGGAAAACTCAC
The DNA here is from genome assembly GCA_965601975.1 of Halieaceae bacterium. GTDB lineage: Bacteria > Pseudomonadota > Gammaproteobacteria > Pseudomonadales > Halieaceae > JANQIO01. The sequence goes on along the minus strand of OZ271856.1, from coordinate 1,695,103 downwards.
CGGGGTGGAAGCGGTCATCGACAAGGACCTGGCGACCGCCCTGCTGGCTTCGGACCTCGGGGCCGACAGGCTGGTGCTTGTGACCGGCGTCGAAGGCGTATTCGAGGACTTCGGCCAAGCCTCACAGCGCCTGCTGGCAAAGACCAATCCTGAGGAACTGGAAGCCCTGGCCGAGAAAGGACACTTCCCGGCAGGCACCATGGGCCCCAAGGTGGAAGCGGCCATCCAGTACGTGCGCGCCACCGGCAAGTGGGCGGCCATCTGCCAGCCCGGGGATCTCGCCGCCGCACTGCGAGGCGCGGCCGGCACCATCATCGAGGCGGATGGCAATGTTTAACTGCATCATCATGGGCGCCGCCGGGCGCGACTTTCACAATTTCCGCACCTTCTTCCGGCAGCACCCGGAGTTTCGCGTCTGTGCGTTTACGGCCACCCAGATTCCCTTTATCGATGCGCGCAGCTTCCCGAAGGAGCTGGCGGGCGAACACTACAACGCCGACATTCCCATACACGACGAATCCGAACTGGAAGGCCTGATTGCGGAGCACAACGTGGAGTTCGTGTTCTTTGCCTACAGCGACCTGGCTCACCGGGACGTAATGCACCGCGCCGCCCGGGTGCAGGCGGCCGGCGCCAGTTTCGTATTGCTGGGGCCGGGACAAACCGCCCTGAAGTCCCACGCCAAGGTGGTCGCCATCACCGCGACGCGCACCGGGGCGGGCAAGAGCCCGCTGACCCAGTTCCTGGCCCGTCAGCTTACCGATGCGGGCATTCGCGTGGTGACCGTGCGACACCCCATGCCCTATGGGAACCTGAAAGCCCAGGCGGTGCAGCGCTTCGCAGAAGCGCCTGATCTGGACCAGCACGAGTGCACGATCGAGGAGCGCGAGGAGTACGAACCGTATATCCGCCAGGGCCTGGTCATCTACGCCGGTGTCGACTACGCCGCGATCCTGGAGGCGGCAGAGCAGGAGGCAGATGTGGTGCTCTGGGACGGTGGCAACAATGACTTTTCCTTCTTCCGACCAGACCTGGACATCGCAGTCTGCGACGCCCTGCGGGCGGGCCATGGCCTTGACTACTACCCGGGTGAGACGAACTTCCGCAGTGCCGATGTCCTGGTGATCAACAAGGTGGCGCAGGCGGCAGCCGAAGACGTGGCGGCGATTCGGTCATTAAAGGCGCAGTACAATCCCGAGGCGGCGCTGGTTGAGTCCGACCTGGAACTCAGCGTGGAGGAACCGAAGCGCCTGGCAGGCAAGCGGGTGATCGTGGTGGAAGACGGGCCCACGGTGACCCACGGCGGCATGGCCTTCGGTGCCGGCAAGGTCGCGGCCCAGCAGTATGGCGTTGGAGAGATTATCGATCCCAGGCCTTTCGCAGTTGGCACCATCCTCGACACCTTCTCAGCCAACCCACACCTCGATGACGTGCTGCCGGCAATGGGATACTCCGACACCCAGCGACAGGAGCTGGCCGACACCATCGAGGCCTCGGGCGCGGAACTGGTCCTGAACGGCAGCCCGGCAAACATCGAGGAACTACTGGAACTCTCGCTGCCGGTGGCACAGGTGAGCTACCGCTGGGTGCAGCGGGAGGGGCCTGACCTCGTCGAGCGGGTGATGGAGAGCCTGGGCCTTAACCGCTAGCTGAGACCCCAATTCTTCAGGATATCCCGGGTCGCCCGGTCCGGCACGCCGCCATAAAACGCGTCCAGCACCTGCCGGAACACCGACTCCCCGCGTGACACCCTGGCAAACAGGGTCATGGATGAGCGCAGCTTGAGGGCATCGATGCCCCCCAGAATATGCTCGGCATCGCTTTCGCGGTGTTCCAGCAGCAGCTTGCTGCACTCCCGCAGCCGCTCACCCAGAACCGGGTCGTCGAGATAGGCTTTCGCTTCTTCAACAGACTGTATGGCGTATTTCTGTGCGGTGGCGCTGCGGCCCAGCCCCGCCACCTGGGGGAAGATATACCACATCCAGTGGCTGGTCTTGCGACCGCGGCGCAGTTCCTCGCGCACCGAATCGATCACGCCCTCCTGGGCCCAGAGAAAACGCTGCAGGTCCTCGCTCAAGGGCGCGACTTGTCGAACACGGCCGCTTCACCGAGTTCCTGCCCCGCCATGCCCTGGGCCAATACCCGGCGGTAGAAAGACTCGAGGGTGTCGCTGCCGTACTCTGGCGTGGCATCGGCGTTGTAGCGGGCCGTGACTTCGTCCCAGACCAGCATGGACTCCGTGGCATAGTAGCGGCCGATACGCGCGAACTCGGCCTTGTCGCGAAGCCCGGGTATGACCCGGCCCAGGCCGCCGAGCAGGCCGACAATGCGATCGAACAGGCCCACCGGCACCTTCCTGAATCGCGGCCGCCGGTCGAGCAGGCCAAACAACATCTCGCCCTGCTGTCGCGGCGTCAGGGCGGGACCGGGACCGCCGACCGGCAGGACCCGGTTGTGCTTGTCCGGGTCGGTCATGCACTCCGCGATGAATCGCGCCAGGTCCGCCTCAGAGATCGGCTTGCAGGCCGTGAGTTCACCGTTCCCGAATACCAGGAAAGGCTTGCCGCTTTTGACCCGCTCCACCTGTCCGGCCAGGGACTTGAAGAAGGCCGTGGGCCTGACAATGGAGTAGCGCAGCCCCGACTCCGCGAGGATTTCTTCGAATTCCCGCTTGTAACGCTGGAATGCCAGCTCCGGCTTCTGCACGCAGATGGCGGACAGCAGGATGAAGTGAGCGTCGCAGGCCCGGGCCTTTTCCAGCAGGTTGAGGTTGGCGTCGCGGTCCACAGCCCGGGCATCGTCGGTGGCGCCGCTGCGGCTGGCGATGCAGGAGACGACCACATCGAAGTGCTCGCCGCGCAGTCCACGCCGAAGGGATGCGGTATCGCAGACGTCAGAGACGCGAAGCTCCGCCCCGGCGAGATGATCCTGAACCACGGGATCGGCCGAAAGCCGTCGCACCAGGGCGACTACCTCGTAGCCCTGCGCCACCAGCTCCTGCACCACAGCGCGGCCGATATAGCCGGTGGCGCCGGCGACCAGGACCTTTTTGAGAGTGTCAGAATTTTGCATCGCCCGCAGCTTAACGCGGCAGGGATTTACCCGGCAACGGATGGGTGTCTCGTTTTGCGGCGTGCCGTCCTAGTCCTTCCAGGCGCCGGGATCGATATCCAGGTCGGTCCACTGCTCCGGGTCGAGACGCGGCAGGTCCACCTGGGTGCGCTGTTGGTCGTAGTCCTTAAGCAGGCGGAAGGCGATGGGAACCAGCAGGGCCAGCGCCGCGAGATTCACCACACCCAGCAACCCCATGGTCAGGTCGGCAAAGGCGAACACGGTGCTCAGGTCCTGCAGCGAGCCCCACATGACCAGCACCAGAACCAACAGGCGGAACACGTTGAACAGGTTCTGGTTCTCTTCGCTGAAGTAGTTGAGGCTGTTTTCACCCAGGTAGTAGTTGTACATGATCGAGCTGAAGGAGAAGAGCAACAGCGCAATGCTGACAAAGCCCTCGCCCCAACTGCCCACATGCCCCGCGAGTGCCGCCTGGGTGAGGGCAACGCCCTGAACCCCTTCTGCGCCCGGCTGGTAGGCGTCAGAGAGGATGATGATCACGGCGGTGCAGGTGCACAGGATCAGCGTGTCGATGAAAACACTCAGCGACTGCACCATGCCCTGGTTGGCCGGGTGCGGCACGTAGGCGACGGCGGCTACATTGGGTGCGCTGCCCAGGCCCGCCTCGTTGGAAAACAGCCCGCGCTTGACGCCCTGCATGACGACCGCCGCAAAGCCGCCGCCCACGACCTGCTCGAAACCCAGTGCAGACATCACAATGTGCCCGATGGCGCCCGGGACGGCGGTGAGGTTGGTGGCAAGCACGTACAGCGCCACCAGGATATAGCTGACCGCCATCACCGGGACCACGAACTCTGCCACGTGGGCGATCCGCTTGATGCCGCCGAAAATCGTCGCGCCCACCAGCACGGTCAGCGCCGCGCCGGTCATCCAGCCCGGGATGCCGAAGGACGCCTGCACGGACGTCGCGACGATATAGGACTGCACCGCGTTGAAACAGAAGCCGAAGGTCACCAGCAGCAGCACCGAGTACACCGCCGCCATCCAGGGTTTCTTGAGCCCGAACTTCATGTAGTAAGCGGGGCCGCCGCGGTAGGTGCCGTCGGGCTCGGCGCGCTTGTACAGCTGGGCCAGGGAGCATTCGAAGAAACTGGTGGCCATGCCCATCAGGCCGATCAGCCACATCCAGAACACGGCGCCAGGGCCGCCGAGGGTAATCGCCACCGCAACGCCGGCAATATTGCCGCCGCCGACGCGGCCGGCGACGCTGACCACCAGCGCCTGGAAGGACGACAGGTGACCTTCCTGCTCGTGCAGGCCGCGGCGCAGGGAACCGAACATCTGGCCGAAGAAGCGGAACTGCACAAAGCGCGAAGCGATGGTAAACCACAGGCCCAGGCCCACCAGCAGGACGATGAGCACGTAGCTCCACAGGAAAGTCGTGAGAATTTCAATCAGCTGGGCAAAGTTCTGCATGGTCTGCGACGTGCCTCGTGGTTGTTGTGCGGTCCGGGGCGTTTACTCGGTGACGCCGAAGAAGAAAATCACCGCCACCGCAGGCGGCACCACGTAGCGAACCAGGAAGTGCCAGAGCTGGAACAGGGTCGGGTTGCCGAAGCTGAGTTCCTCATTCGAGGATTGCTTGGAAACGAACCAGCCCACGAAAATCGCGATAAACAGTCCGCCCAGGGGCAGCAGCAGCTGGTTGGAGAAGTAGTCCAGGGTGTCATTGAGATTGCGCCCCAGGATCTTGTACTCCGCAATCGCGTTATAGGACAGGGCACTGAGCACACTGAGAATCGCGACGCTGCCCACCACCATCAAGGCACTCTTGTGGCGGGCGAAGCCGTGGTGGTCCTCCATCCAGGCGGTCACGCACTCGATCAGGCCCACCATGGAGGTGATGCCCGCCACCGACAGCAGCAGGAAGAAGGCGATACTGAACGCATACCCGCCCGGCATTTGCGCGAAGGCCACCGGCAGCGTCTCGAAGATCAGGCCTGCGCCCGCCGCCGGGTCGAGGCCGTTGTTGAACACCGCGGGGAAGATCACCAGGCCGGCCAGCACCGCCACCATGGTATCGGCAATCACGATGATCAACACTGAGCCCGGGATGGACACATTCTTCGGCAGGTAGGCACCAAACGTCATCATGCCGCCCATGGCCACGCCGATGGAAAAGAACGCCTGGCCGACCGCAATGAGGAAGACCTCGGGCTTTATCCGGTCGAACTGGGGCTCGAACAGCCACACCAGCGCCGTACCCATGCCGCCGGCAAACACGTTGTAGATCGCCAGCAGGGCCAGCAGCCCGAACAGGACCGGCATCAGGATGGTCACCGCCTTCTCGATACCGCCCTGCACCCCGGAGTAAATGATGTACCCGGTAATGGCCAGGCCCACCAGCGTCCAGAACAGCATGCCGGTCGGGTCGGCCAGCACGGCGGCAAACTCCGCCTCCGCCATGCCGCCATCAAAACCTGTGAAGCCGGTGGTGACAGCCTTGAACAGGTACCAGAGCACCCAGCCCACAACGACCGAGTAGACGATCTCGATGGTAAAGGCGGCCAGCAGGCCCATATGGCCGACCACCTGCCAACCCTTGTGGTGGCCCTCGGCCGTGGCGACGTTTTTCATCGACAGCGGCGGGCTCATCTTGCCGCGACGGCCCACGAACAGCTCCGCGATAAGAATGGGCACGCCGATCAGGAATACACAGCCCAGGTATACGAGGACAAAAGCCGAGCCGCCGTTCTCTCCGGCGACGTAGGGGAAACGCCAGATATTGCCCAGGCCGACCGCGAAGCCCACCGAGGCCATAAGGAACGCAAAACGTGAGGACCAGTTTTCGTGGCTGCCGCCTGCTAACGCCATATTATTATTCTCCCAACTGTGGGCCTTATCCTAACAGGTTTGTGACCTGCTTTTATTTTGTCAGGCCAGGCCGCGGCGCTGGCCTTAAAGGGGTCAGTACCCTTTAACGTTCCTTCAAGGGGTCAGACTCCTTGAAAGGCTCCGGTGTCAAAGGTTTCAATTTCAAGGGGTTTTCAAGGAGTCTGACCCCTTGAAAGTAGATGGAGGGAGAGTAACTTTTTATCGGGGTCAGAGTAAGATTTCCGCGGGAAATCTTACTCTGACCCCAGTTTACCTTCCCTCGTTCTATACCCGCTCTACGATCGTGCCGTTGGCGGTACCGCCGCCCTCGCAGATGGCCAGCAGGCCGTACTTCTTGCCGGTGCGATGCAACTCGTGGACCAGGGTGGTCATCAACTTTGCACCTGTGCCGCCCAGCGGATGACCCAGGGCCTGGGCACCGCCGTTCACGTTGAGCTTGATCATGTCCGCATTGGTACCCTTGACCCAGGCCATCGGCACGGAGCCGAAGGCCTCGTTGACCTCAAACAGGTCGATGTCGTCCATGCTCATGCCGGCGCGCTCCAGCACTTTCTCGGTGGCCTTGATGGGGCCTTCCAGCATGATCACCGGGTCGGTGCCAACCACGGACATGGCGACAATTTTCGCCAGCGGCTGAAGGCCGTGCTTCTCGACCGCTTCCTTGTTGGCCACCAGCACCGCGGAGGCGCCGTCACAGATCTGCGAGGCCATGGCCGCGGTGATGGTGCCGCCCTCGGTGAGGGGCTCCAGCCCGCGGATCGCATCCAGGGTGGCGTCCAGGCGAATGCCCTCGTCCTGTGTGTGCATCTCGCGGGTGCCGTCTTCCAGCTCGATCTCGATGGGGACGATTTCCTTCTCGAAACGACCTTCTTCCACCGCCTGCTTCGCCTTCACGTGCGAGGAGAAGGCAAACTCCTCCAGCTCCTCTTTCGCGATGTTGTACTTGTCCACCAGCATTTCCGCGCCGGCGAACTGGCTGAACTGCACGCCGGGGTAACGCTTCTGGATTTCCTCGCCGTAGGGCGTGCCGTGATCGGCCTTGTAGCCGTCGATGATGCTGGCGCCGATGGGCACCTGGCTCATGCTCTCGACGCCGCCGGCGATGACCACGTCCTGGGTGCCGGACATGACGGCCTGGGCCGCAAAGTGAATCGCCTGCTGGCCGGAGCCGCACTGGCGGTCGACGCTGGTGCCCGGCACCGGCTCGCCCAGCACGGATGAAATGGCCACGTTGCGGGCCACGTTACTGCTCTGTGCGCCCACCTGGCTGACGCAGCCGAAGATCAGGTCGTCGACAATCAGCGGGTCGATACCGGTGCGTTCCACCAGGGCATCGACCACTTTCGCTCCCAGGTCGATGGGGTGGACCTTCGACAGGCGACCGTTCTTACGACCGCCGGCGCTGCGCACCGCGCCACAGATATAGGCTTCACTCATGCTGCTTGTTCTCCTACAGGTTGAATGGGTTGGGTGGCCTGTTCCAGCCAGGCCAGGTCATCGCCATCGAGCTGCGGCGAGAGTTTCTCGCGCACCGTGGCGTGGTATTGGTTGAGCCAGTCGAGTTCTTCCGCCGTCAGCAGCGAGGCATCCACCAGGCGGCGATCGAAGGGCGCCATGGTGATGGCCTCGAATTCATACATGGTGCGGCCCTCTTCGCTTTCCACGCTGGATTCGCGCACCACCACCAGGTTCTCACAGCGGATGCCGTGGCTCTCATCCCGGTAATAGCCGGGCTCGTTGCTCAGCACCATGCCCGGCTTGAGGGACACGCTGCTCGACACCTTGCTGATGCGCTGGGGACCCTCGTGCACACTCAAAAACGCGCCGACGCCGTGGCCGGTGCCGTGGTCGTAGTCCAGGCCCTCACGCCATAGGAACTGCCGCGCCAGGATGTCGAGCTGGGTGCCGGTGGTGCCCTCGGGGAAGCGCGCCATGTCCAGCGCGATATGGCCCTTCAACACCAGGGTGAAATGGCGCCGCACCTCGGGGCCCGGATCGCCGATGGCCACCGTGCGGGTGATGTCCGTGGTGCCGTCGAGATACTGGCCGCCGGAATCAACCAGGTAGACCGAGTCCATTTTCAGGTGTGTGACTTCCGGGAAGTTCAGGTGGTTATAGTGCGGCAGCGCCGCGTTGCCCGCGGCGGCGGAAATCGTGTCGAAGCTGGTCTCCTGGAACAGTTCCTGCTCGGCCCGGAAGCCGAACAGCTTGTCTGCCAGCTCCGCCTCGGAATGCAGTTCGCCCGCGGCCACCTCCGTATCCAGCCAGGCCAGGAAGCGCGCCTCGGCCGCGCCGTCGCGAACGTGGGCGTTGCGCATGCCCTGCACTTCCACGTCGTTCTTGCAGGCCTTGGGCATCAGCACCGGGTCATCGGCGGCCACCAGCTCGGCGCCGGCGCGCTCCAGGGATAGCTGGCACCAGGCATTGGCGGTGGCGGGATCGGCCATCACGGCCTTGCCCGACAGGGCCTCGAAAGCAGCGGGTGCCTCCGCTTCCGGAAATATCGACACGCCGTCACCGACGTGTTCATCGAAGCCCGCGGGAATCTTGGCGGGGTCGGTAAAGAAATCGAAGCGGCCGTCGTGATGCAGCAGTCCGAATCCCAGCACCAGCGGCAGTGAGGGCACGTCGCGGCCGCGAATATTCAGCAGCCAGCAGACGCTGTCCGCGGCGAAGACCAGGGCGGCGTCAGCGCCCTCCCCCTCGACGGCGGCACCCAGCTCGGCGCGCTTCTCGGCGCTGGACTTGCCGGTATATTGCTGCGCCAGCAGCAATGCCTGTTGAACCTCCGGTTCCGGCCGGTCGTGCCAGCACAGGTCCACCAGGTTCTCCGCGGTCTCGACCAGTTCGATGTGACGCTTGGCCAGGGTTTTCTCGGCGGCCTTCTTCCAGTTGAGGCTGTGCATGCGCGGGTCGTAGCCGACCTTCGCGCCCGCCTCGAGCTGCTCGGACAGCCAGCGCACCGGCGGCGTCTCGATCAGGTGGTGAATCTCGAAGTGGTCGGCATCCACCTGGGCCCGCACCTGCACGGTGTAACGCCCGTCGGCGAACACCGCCGCGCGATCGGCCAATACGATCACCGCGCCCGCCGAGCCGGTGAAATCGCTGGCCCAGCACATGCGCTCGTTATGCGGGGGCAGGTACTCCCCCAGGTATTCATCTGCGCGGGGGATGACCAGCGCAGCCAGGCCGCGCTCGGCCATCTGCGACCGCAGACGTCCCAGGCGATCAGCTATTGGTTCCATGCCTCGTCCTCGAAAATATCGGTTTTCTGCGAATACCAGTCGACACCCTGCGCGTCCCGCTCGCGCTGCACCAGGCGGCGGCCCATCAGGCAGTTGAGGTGGGCCAGCGTCTCACCGATGGCGAGCTGGATGGAGTTGTCGTCGATCTCGCGATTGAACAGGGGGTCGAAACAGTCCACGGCCCGGCGCGGCTCGCCCAGGTGTTCCCAGAGCCGGTCCAGGTCCCGTTCGTGACCCTCGATGATTTGTGTCAGCCGCACATGCAGCCCATAGAACGGCGCCTCGTGCGCCGGCAGTACCAGCACATCATCCGGCACGGTTTCCCGGATCTCGGCGCTGGACAGCAGCCAGTCCCGCAGGTTGTCGCCGTTGGGCTCGGTGGGGAATACGCTCACATTGGGCGTGATGCGCGGCAGTATCTGGTCGCCGGAGATCAGCAGTTTCAGCGCAGGGCAGTACAGGCCGATGTGTTCCGGCGAGTGGCCGCTGCCCGGCACCAGCTGCCAGTAGCGGTCGTCGATGCGGATGGTTTCGCCACCCCGAATCCGGCGGTAGCCGTCGGGCAGGGGCGAGACCGCCATACCAAAGCGGCCGAAGCGGCGCGCATAGTCCGACAGCTGCTGTTCGTCGAATCCGGCCGCGCGGTAGAAGTTGATGCCGGCCTCGGGCGCTTCCCGGCCGGTATCGCTGACCAGGTTCTTGCACATCAGGAATTCCGCCCGGGACATCCACAGCTCGCAGCTGAAGCGCTCGCAGATCCAGCCCGCCAGGCCGACGTGGTCCGGGTGCATATGGGTGCAGATCACCCGCTTCACCGGCTCGCCATCCATGAAGCCCTCGAACAGGCTTTCCCACTGCTCGCGGGCGGTATCCAGGGCCAGGCAGGTGTCGACCACGGTCCAGCCGTCGCCGTCGCGCAACAGCCAGAGGTTGATATGGTCCAGGGACATGGGCATGGAGAACCGTACCCAGTACACGCCTTCTGCTACCTTGACGGGCTCCCCGAGCGCCGGGTCAGCCTTGCGGCCCCAGGGATAGGTGAGGCCGTGCACGGTTTCATTGGATTTCTCCAAGGGAGGGAATTCCTGCTGCAACAGATCAGCCGCGCAGTATACTACGCGGCTAAGCCGATGTGGGAACCGCCCCGTATCACCCCGCAACGATGACCAGGAGGCACAATGGCCAAGCGCGTATACCTGTTTAACGAGGGTAGAAAGGAAGATCGGGAACTGCTCGGGGGCAAGGGGGCGAACCTCTGCGAGATGACCAACCTGGGCCTGCCGGTCCCCTACGGCTTCATTATCACCACCTCCACCTGCGCCGAGTTCTTCGACTCGCGCAACAAGCTGCCGGCCAAGCTCGAAGCCGAGTACCGGGTGGCGCTGACCCTGGTGGAGGAAAAAATGGGCGCCCGCTTCGGCGACCCCGCCAACCCGCTGCTGTTCTCCGTACGCTCCGGGGCACCCGTGTCCATGCCCGGCATGATGGACACGATCCTCAACCTCGGTATGAACGACGCCATCGCCGAAGGGCTGGCAGAGAAGACCGGCAACCCGCGCTTTGCCTACGACTCCTACCGCCGCTTTATCCAGATGTATGCCAACGTGGTGATGAACGCCGACGGCGACAAGTTCGAGGAAGTCATCGAGGATTACAAGGCCAGCCACGGCAAGACCCTGGATACGGAAATGAGCGCTGGTGACTGGCAGGCGGTGATTGCCGTATTCAAGACCCTGGTGAAGTTCCCGCAGGACCCCTGGAAGCAGCTGCGCCACGCCATCGAGGCGGTATTCCTCTCCTGGCACACGCCGCGGGCTATCGTCTACCGGGAAATGAACCATATCGACGACGCCCTCGGCACCGCCGTGTGCGTGCAGGCCATGGTATTCGGCAACTTCGGCGAGACCTCCGGCTCCGGCGTGGCCTTTACCCGCAATCCCTCCACCGGCGACCACGACTTCTTCGGGGAGTACCTGTTCAACGCGGCCGGCGAGGACGTGGTGGCGGGTATCCGCACGCCGCTGCCGATCACGTCGCTGCACGAGAACATGCCGGACATCTATGACCAGCTGTTTGAAACCCAGGCGCTGCTGGAGCGGCACTACCGGGATATGCAGGACCTGGAATTCACGGTCCAGGAAGGCAAGCTCTACATGCTGCAGACCCGCAGCGGCAAGCGCACCGGCCGGGCCTCGGTAAAGATTGCCGTGGACATGGTCAACGAAGGGTTGATCGATGAGCAGGAAGCCCTGCTCCGGGTATCGCCGGAACACGTGGAAGCCTTCCTGCACCCCATGGTGGACCCGGACGCCAAGCGCGATATCGTCGCCAAGGGCCTGCCGGCAAGCCCCGGTGGCGCCACCGGTGTGGTCGCGTTCTCCGCCGACGAGGCGGTCGAGGTGTCGAAAAACGGAACCAAAGTAATCCTGGTGCGCCGCGAGACCACCCCGGAGGATATCCACGGGATGAAGGTCGCCGAGGGCATTCTCACGGAGCTGGGGGGCATGACCTCCCACGCCGCCGTGGTGGCACGCGGCATGGGCGTCTGCGCCATTACCGGCTGCGAGAGCCTGACCCTGGACTACAGCGTCGGCACGGTGACCACCGCGGACGGCACGGTCATCAAGCGCGGCGACACCGTAACCCTGGACGGCTCCACCGGCGAGGTCATGCTGGGGGATATCCCCAAGACCGAGGCCTCCTCCTCCGATGACTTCCAGACCCTGCTGGGCTGGGCCGACAAGTACCGCACCCTGAAGGTCCGGGCCAATGCGGAAACCGAAGAGGACGCCACCAAGGCGCGGGAGCTGGGCGCCGAGGGCATCGGGCTGTGCCGCACCGAGCACATGTTCTTCGACAGCGACCGTATCGACCACATGCGCGCCATGATCCTGGCAGAGAGCAAGGAAGAGCGGGCAACCCACCTGGAGAAGCTGCTGGCGTTCCAGAAGCAGGACATGTACGACCTGTTGAAAGTCATGGACGGCCTGCCGGTGACCGTGCGCCTGCTGGACCCGCCCCTCCACGAGTTCCTGCCCCACGACGAGGCGGATATGGCGGCCCTGTCGGAACGGATCGGCAAGCCGCTCGAGGAAATCCGCGAGCGCGCTCACGGCCTGCAGGAGGTCAACCCCATGCTGGGCTTCCGCGGCTGTCGGCTGTCCATCGTCTACCCCGAGATCACCGAGATGCAGGTGGAAGCGATCATCTCCGCGGCCATCCAGGCAAAGAAAGAAGGCCTCAACCCCCTGCCGGAGATCATGATCCCGCTGGTGGTAAACGTGCGGGAGATTCGCCTGATCGAAGAGGTGATCGAGCGCGGTATTCTCAAGGTCGTGGAAGAGGAGCAGATGTCGGTTCCCTACAAGGTCGGCACCATGATGGAAACTCCCCGGGCCTGCCTCGGCGCAGCGCGACTGGCGCCGGCGGTGGAATTCATGAGCTTTGGCACCAACGACCTGACACAGATGACCTACGGCTTTTCGCGAGACGATGTCGGCAAATTCATCGGCGAGTACCTGGACCGCAAGGTCGTGGAAAGCGATCCCTTCGTGTCCCTGGACCAACGCGCCGTGGGCCGACTGATGAAGCTTGCCATCGAGGACAGCAGGGCCCGCAAGAAAGGCATCAAGTACGGTATCTGCGGTGAACACGGCGGCGATCCCAAGTCCATCCGCTTCTGCCAGGATATCGGCCTCGACTATGTGAGCTGCAGCCCCTTCCGCGTGCCGGTGGCGCGGATCGCCGCCGCCCAGGCCGCGGTGCATGCACCTGTGCCGGAGTAAACCGCACTCCATTCCTGAACAAAACTTGCACTGTCTGCGACGGCGGCCTTCCTGCCGCAGTCGCGGTCCGTCTCGGCGCAAATCGCTGGTGGTGCAATCAGCGCGCACTACAGTTACCCGACCAGATCTCAACCTATAACCATAAAAAGTGATCGGTCACGGTGCGCTCGCCTGAGCGCAGCAACGCTCCCGGGCGGCGCCTGTGGGGCCTCTCCGTGTATTCGATCCGGGGGTTCACGCATGACACACGTCCGTCGTTTTTCCTTGTTCAATTTCGCCTGCCTGTGCCTGGCCCTGATGCTTCTCGGGTCCCTGCTCGCGGCGCCGGCCATCACTGCAACAACCGAAATTGTCATCGACGATTTCGAAGACGGAGACACCTCAGACTGGGGCTTCTTCGGGGGTAATGCCGCCGGCGGCGGTGGCGGCCCGGCGAACGACCGGCCACAGGAGGGGAGCTTCTACTTCAGCACCGGCTGGGGCGGCGAAGGTACGAACAGCGGCTTCTACGGCGGCGCCTTCAAAAACTTTGACAACGCATTCCAGGTGGTGCCCCCCGCGGAACCCATATTCAACGTCTGGGTCCTGAACCAGAGCAACGCGACCGTCGACCAGTACACCCTGGAAATCACCATCCGGGAAGACCTGGACGGCAACGGCTGGACCAACGGCCAGGAGGACTCCTTCCGCCTGGATACCACCTTTAGCAGCGCCGCGTTCGACGATCAGTGGGTACTGATCAGTGCGCCGGTGAGCAGCTTCCTGAACACGGGCACGGGCGGCGATGGCAGCTTCAACGGGAATCTCGACGAGGTGGTGATCGTGGTAGCGGGCGTCCAGGGCGCACCGGGATCGGTGGTGGAACTGGACTTTGACCGGTTCTTCTTCAGTTCGGACGCGCCACAGGGAAGCGCCACGGTGGTGTTCGATGATATGGAACACGGCGATCCCTTCGGCAATGGCTGGTTTACCTTCAATGGCGCCGGGGGCGGTGGAATAGACCCCAATGACACGGACCTGCCTCCCGAAGACGGCGGCGCTTTCTCGCTGCAGACCGGCTGGGGTTCCGGCGGCACACCGGGCTTCTATGGCGGTTTCGGCCGCACCAACCCGCTTGACCTCAGCGGCACTGACCACTTCAACTTCTGGATCAATCCGGACGCAGGCCAGGACTACACGCTGGAAATCAACCTGCAGGAGGATGATGACGGCGATGGTTCCGCAGTGCCCGCCAACGATGACGAATTCCAGTACAACTGCGTGGTTTCTCCCAGCGGCCCCTGTGCGGTCAGCGGCGGCGGCTGGCAGCAGGTTTCCATCCCGCTGAGCGAGTTCTTTGACGACAACTCCTTCTTTACCGGCGGCAACGGGGTGCTCGATGCCGTTCCGACCACAGGAGGTGGGAACGGGCAGCTGGTCAATGTGGTGATTGCCGTCATCGGCAACAGCGGCTCGGATGTGAACTTCCGTACCGACTACTGGGCATTCTCCGAAGGGCCCCTCGCCGAAGCCTCGGCGATCGTCGATGACTTCGAGAACGGCCTGCCCACCGGCAACGACACAAACGGCGTGCCGATCGGCTTCTACACCTTCAGCGACGGCAGCCCCATCGCGATCGCCACGACGGATGTCCCACCGGCCCCGGTACCGGACTCCAGCGCCGGCAACAATGTGCTGGCCATGACCGGCACCGTGGGCGCATTCGCAGGCTTCATTCACGGCTTCGAGAACGACGCGGTCGACACCTGGGTCACCCAGGACTGGAGTCCCTATGTCGGTCTGCGCTTCTGGGTGTATGGCCAGAATTCCGGCACCACGGTATTCGTGGACATTCTCGACAACCGCAACCCGGGCTCTACCGGTGACGACGCCGAGCGTTGGTCAGTGAGTTTCGCCGACGACTTCAGCGGCTGGCAGCTCAAGGAATTCCCCTTCGCCAGCTTCAGTCGCAAGGAAATTGGCAACGGCGCCCCCAACGACGGCTTTACCCTGACCCAGGTACACGGCTGGGCGGTGGGTACCCTGGCCACCCCGGGTCAGTTGACCCTCTACTTCGACGATGCGGAACTCTACGGCACCGCGGAAATACCCGCACTGGAAGTGACCTACACCCAGGGCGGTTATGCGATCGAGGAGGGCCAGAGCGGTGAGATCACCGTGGCCCTGAACCGGCCCATGAACTCCGATGACCCGGCGCAGGTGACCATCGACTACGCGACGCAGCAGGCGACGGCAGTCCCGGGGCAGGACTACAACCCGGTCTCCGGCACCCTGACCTTCGTCAACGGCGGTCCGTCGGAGCTCACGTTCACCCTGCAGACCATCGACAACAGTGACTGGGAAGGCAACAAGAGTGTCGAACTGACGCTGTCGAACCCGGTCGGCGCCGAGCGCGGCTTCACCCGCCAGGCGGTCGCGTTTATCGTGGAAAACGATGAGTTCGATGCGAACGTGCAGGACCAGTTCGAGGACTTCCCCTACCTGTGGGATTCAAGCTCCGAGGTCTCACTGTCCAACCTGAACCTGGCTGCAGGCGATCCGCTGGCACGGCCCGAGCAGGACGCCACGGAGGGCGTGCTGCTGGCCGAAGGGCCCGTCACCGTGGAGACATCGGTGTCGCGGAACTACTGCCCCCGCGCCAGGGACGATGATGATGACGACGATGACGATGACGATGATGACGATCGCCGTAAGCGGGATCGAGACCGCGACGAAGACGACGACGATGATGACGATGACGACGATCGCGACAGGAAGCGCACGGTCCGGGTTGCCCTGCTGACCACTGACGATTTCGACGCCCTGTCCGTCGATCACACCACCGTCACTCTCGGTGGTATCGAACAGAGCCGCATCAACCGCCGCACCGGTGAACCGCGTCGTATCGAGCGGGACGTCGATCGGGACGGTGACAAGGACCTGCTGTTCTACTTCCGCGTCTCTGACAGCGATATCGATTGCGAATCCGGCATCGTGCCGCTCAACGGACTGACCTTCGACGGCGACGCCGTCACCTCCGGCGGCTCCATTGCTGCCTTCAACCGCGACTTCCCGCTGGGCGTCGACTGGTCCCGCGGTGATGCCCTGACCTTCTGGTACTACGGCACCGGCAGCGGCACGCCGGTAACGGTCGAGATCAAGGACAACCGCGCTCCAGATCCCGGGCCCGCCGGCTGGCAGCTGTCCTGGGCCGAGGAGTTCAATGAGCCCGAGGGCACCCCGCCCAACCCGGCCAACTGGACCTTCGAGATCGGCGACGGCAGCCGCAACGGTATACCGGGCTGGGGCAACGATGAGTTCCAGTACTACACGGACGATCCGGCCAACGCCGCCACCGACGGCAATGGCAACATGGTATTAACCGTCCGCGAAGCCGACGAGCAGCTCGACTGCTACTACGGTGACTGCCGGTACACCTCGGCGCGCCTGATCTCACAGCGCAAGGCGGAGTTTGCCTACGGCCGGGTCGAATCGCGCATCCTGGTGATGGAGGGACCCGGCCTCTGGCCTGCCTTCTGGAGCCTGGGTACCGACATCAACCTGGTGGGCTGGCCGCAAACCGGCGAAATCGACTTCATGGAGTATGTCGCTCGCCTGCCCAATGAGATCTTCGGCACCGTCCACGGTCCGGGTTACAACGGCGGCAACGCCTTCGGCAATGTCTACGACTTCGGCGCGCCGGTATACACGGACTACCACACCTTCACCGTGGAGTGGGAGCCCGACTTCATCAAGTGGTATGTCGACGGCATTCTCTACCACACCGCCACACCGGCGGACGTGCCGGGGCCCTGGGTATTCAACGATCCGGTGTTCCTGCTGCTGAACGTCGCCATCGGCGGCAACTTCGGCGGCGACATCGATCCCAACATCCAGCTGCCCGCGTCGATGGCGGTGGACTATATCCGCGTCTACCAGGCGCCGGATTCCGCCGAGCGCTTCGAAGCGACCTTCGTGGATGACGTGCCCGGCTGGCGCCAGGTGGAAGTGCCGTTTGCGGACTTTACCCGCAGCGACGAGCAGCCTGCCGGCGCACCCAACGATGGGCTCAACCTGGACGAAGTCTGGGGCTACGGCTTCAAGCTGCCCCAGGGCGGCACCCTGTTGATTGACGAGGTCGAGGTGCAGCTGCCGCCCCCGCCCACCGCGATCACGGTGAGCACCCTGGCGGACAGCGGTGAGGGCTCCCTGCGCGATGCACTGGGTGATATTGCCGACGGCGGTACCATCAGCTTCGATCCCGCCCTGTCCGGCGGGACCCTGGCCCTGACTTCCGGCCCCATCCTGTTAACCCGGGACGTCGTTATCGATGGCAGCGGAAGCCCGGGTATCAGCGTGGACGGCGGCGGTGTCGATCGCCTGCTGATCGTCGACCCGGGTGTGCAAGCCACGGTGAGAGGCCTGACCCTGACCAACGGCTACGGCTTCCAGTTGGCCGGCGGCGTGCTCAACAACGGTACGCTGACCCTGGAGCGAGTCACCGTCACGGGCAACACCATGACCACCGATGCCGGTGACTTCTGGCAGGGCGGCGCCGGGATCTACAGCGGAGACGGCGCCACGCTGAACCTGATCGACAGCACCGTGTCCGGTAACTCCAGCGGCTTTGCCGGCGGCGGTGTGTATTCCTTCTTCAATACCACCACGCTGATCCAGGGCAGCACCATTACCGGCAACGTCGCCAGCGACGTGGGCGGCGGTCTGCGCAGCCTGGGCAATGTCACGATCGTGAACAGCACCTTTACCGGCAACAACTCGGTGGCCTGGCACGGCGGCGCGGCGTTCAGCACAGATGGTGCTGTCGAAGTTATCAATAGCACAGCGACCGGCAACATCTCGCCCGGAGGCACGGCCGGCGGCTTCTTTGTCGGCACGTTTGGGGATTCCGGCGCCAGCCTGGTCATCACCAACAGCATCGTCGCAAACAACGGCGACTTCAGCTGCTTCCTCGCGCCGTTTGGCCCGGGACCGGTGAGCCTCACCTCAGGGGGCGGGAGCGTGTACACAGATGCCACCTGTAACCCGGTGGCATCGGACCAGGTGGTGGCCGATCCACTGCTGGGACCGCTGGCGGACAATGGCGGTCCGACGCAAACCCAGGCGCCGCTGCCCGGAAGCCCGGCGATCGACAGTGCAGACGCTGCGGCCTGCCCCGCCACCGACCAACGGGGTGTGGCGCGGCCGCAGGGTGCTGCTTGCGATGCCGGCGCGGTTGAACTGGTTCCCTGAGTGACGGGGTGCGCCCGGGCTGTCCGGGCGTGCCCCTATTTTTCTTCGGGCTGCTGGTACACCCGGATGTAGTCCACGACCATTGCCACCGGGAGTGACAGCTCCGGATCGACGTCACCGCCGAAATACCCACCCATGGCGACATTGAGTAGCAGGAATACGGGATCGTTGTAGACCCAGTCCGGGTCGACATCTGCCGGCGTGGCTGTGTGGTAGAGGTTGCCGTCGATATACCACTCGATCAGGTCGGGAGCCCACTCGACGCTGTAGACATGGAAGTCAGTGACCGGGGGCTGCTCGAACTCATAGTTCGCGCCGAAGCTCTCGCCGCCGGAGTGCCCGGGGCCGTGGATGGTGCCGTAGACAACATTGGGCAGGCGGCCCACATACTCCATGAAATCGATCTCGCCCGTCAGGGGCCAGCCCGCCTCCTTGAAGTCCGTGCCCAGGCTCCAGAACGCCGACCACACGCCGCTGCCTTCAGGTAGCAGTATGCGCCCCTCGATTCGGCCGTACTCGAATTCGGCCTTGCCGTGGCTGGTCAATCGCGCGGAGGTGTACTTGCAGGGTCCGTAGTAGCACTCCAGGGACCCGTCGGCTTCTCTCACCGTGATAGCGAGGTTCCCCTCGCCATCGGTGGCCGCATTCGCCGGATCGTCCGTGTAATACTGAAGCTCCTTGTTGCCCCAGCCCGGGTTACCGTATTCCGTGCCGTCGCCAAGCTCGTAGCTCCAGTTTTCCGGATTCGGCGGCGTGCCCGCGGGTTCGTTGAATTCGTCAGACCAGACCAGCACCCAGTCGGACTTTTCATCCGGCTGGGCCGTCGGCGCCGGTGTTTCCGCCTGATCGTTGCCGTTGCTGCAGGCGCACAGACCGATGGTCATTCCTGCCGTCACAGCGTTTTTCCAGTTCATGGGTCCTCCTTCAGGCCTGGCTGTCGTCCAGGAATGCCTTGATAGCGTCGCGGAAATTTCGGCTCACCTTGAGCTGCTCTTCGTTGCCCAGGTCCAGCAGGTACTCCCCTTTCTTGAGCGGCGTCACCCGGACAATTCTCTCCAGGTTAACCAGCGTAGACCGGTGAATGCGTTTGAAGCGGTCGGGGTCGAGCCGCTCCATCAGGTTTTTCAGGGTGCTGCGCAAAATGTGGGTCTCGCCCTTCACGTGCACGCACATGTAGTCGCCGGCGGCATCGACCCAGTCGATATCGTCGATTTCCACCAGTACCGTGCCGTCGTGCGATTTGATGGCGAGCTTGCGATCAAGACTCGAGTGATCATCGCTACCACCGACCCGGGGTGTGCTCTGGCCCACGACCTTGCGGGCGATGTCGTCGATGGCGCCGACCAGGGGCATCTTGCGGTCGGCTTCCTGCTCACCGACGCGCAGCTGGGCGCGCTCCACGGCGCGCCGCACCCGGCGTTCGTCCACCGGCTTCAGCAGGTAGTCCACCGCGTGCAGGTCGAAGGCGTCCAGCGCATAGCGCTGGTAGGCGGTGCAGAAAATCACGTTGGGCATCATGTCGGACTGCAGCTCCTTGACCACGTCGAACCCGGTCATGCCGGGCATGCGGATGTCGAGGATGAGCAGGTCGGGATTCAGTTCGCGGGTTTTCGACACCGCCTCGCGGCCGTTGGCGCACTCGGCGATCACCTCGACACCGGCAATGTCCGACAGGATCGCCAGCAGCAGCCGGCGCGCCAGCGGCTCGTCGTCGACGATGATCACCCGGAGCGCGTTGGAACCTGCGCTCAACTCGCGACCTCGCTCGCCAGGGGCAGTGCCGAGGTGCGGTACGGCAATCGAATGGTGACCGCCAGCCCGGCGGGATCGCGGTTTTCAATGGAAAACAGGTACTCATCTTGGTACAGGGCCCGCAGTCGCTCCAGGGTATTGCGCAGACCAATGCCCCGCTCTCGCCGTTCCTTTTCGTCTGGCATGCCGGGGCCGCTGTCCAGCACCAGCAGCTCCAGCATTCCGTCGCGCACCGATGACCGGATCTCGACGCTGGCGCCGGTTTCACTGGGGTCTACCGCGTACTTCATCGCGTTTTCCACCACCGGCTGCAGGATCAGGCTGGGCACCAGCGCGTCCAGGGTCTGCGGGTCGATGTCGTAATCCAGTGACAGTCGATCACCGAAGCGGGCCTGTTCGATATTGAGATAGAGCTTCAGGGAGTCCAGCTCCTGTACCAGCGGAATGTCCTCGATGCTGTCCTGCTCAAGCGTGTGCCGCAGGAACCGGCTGAGGTTCTGGATCATCTCACCGGCCTGGTCATTCTCGTCGAGCCGCACGTGGGCGTTGATTGCATTCAGGGTATTGAACAGGAAGTGGGGGTTGAGCTGGTAGCGCAGCATACGCAGCTGGGCCTCGCGGGCCGCGGATTCCGCGCTGAGCCGGCGGGACTCTTCCTTCTCACGGAGCGCCGACTCCTCCAGCAGCTTCTGGTGCTCCAGAATCGCCATTTCGTAGTAGTGAACGCCGTAGTAGAGCACGGTCCAGCTGAGAAAGACGAACAGCGAGCCGAAATACCAGTAGTTGAATTCCTGCCACAATCCCGTCTCGCCGGAGATCAGCATGAAGGTGTGGATGCGCAGCGCGGTCCACAGGGCGCTGAAGAGGACGGTCGCCAGGATCGAGACGACAACGCGCACCAGCAGCGACGAATGGAAAATCGCGCGATACAGGGGCCGCAGGGGCCAGGACGTCAGGATGCCCAGCCCCGCCTGCAGGGCGATATGCAGCAGGTGGTTGAGGCTGACATTGCCGTCCATGACCGTGATGGTGAGAAACGTGGCCAGGGAGTAGCCCGCCCAGCCGGCGAGCTGATGTGCCCAGAACCGTAAGTTCCGGTTGCGGTAGAGCGCTCGCGCGATCTTGCGGACGATTACGGGCATGCGGGTGTCTGCCTTGAGAGCTTCACCACCTCAGTGCTGGCAAAGAGGAACGCGTCAGCCCACCATTTTCTGCGGGCTGGGCTGGCTGCCCAGGAAGCGAGACAGGTACTCCGTATGAGAGGGCAGCCCTGCCACCGTGCGGTCCACGGTCGACTTCACCTGATCGAGGAACTGCTTGAGCTCCTGCTCGGACATGGTGTCCACCAGTGCGTGGTAGCGCTCCGGCATCAGCCCCTGGCCGATCATCACCTGCTGCCAGGAATCGTCGAAAAGCTCAGCGGCTTCGCGGAACACGTGGCCCGTCTCCTCGAAGATGCGGATGCGATGCTCCAGCGTTGCCGGCACTTCCATGGACTTGCAGTGGCGCCAGAAATCCGTGTCGGTGCGGTTGGTCACCTTGTAGTGCAGGATGATGAAATCGCGAATCGTCTCGATATCGAAGTTGGCCTGCTTGTTGTACTCGTCCACCTCGCTCTGGTGTATGCCGGTGGTGGGGAACATCCGCAGGAAGCGCACGATATTCTGCTGGATCAAGTGAATGCTGGTGGACTCCAGCGGCTCCAGGAAGCCGCTGGACAGGCCCACCGCCAGGCAGTTCTTGTGCCACTGCTTCAGGCGCCGCCCGGGGCTGAAACGGATGTGCAGGGGGTTGGTCAGCGTCTTGCCTTCGATATTCCCCAGCAGCTGTTCTTCCGCTTCCTCTTTCGTCTTGTAGCGGCTGCAGTAGACCATACCGTTGCCGACCCGGTGCTGCAGCGGAATGCGCCACTGCCAGCCGGCGTCGCGGGCGATGGCGCGCGTGAACGGAATCGGGTCTTCCACCCCTTCAGTCTGGATCGCCACCGCGGAATCGCAGGGCAGCCACTGTGACCAGGACTCGTAGCCGGTGTGCAGGGCCTGCTCGATCAGCATCGCGCGCATACCGGTGCAGTCGATAAAGAAGTCACCTTCCAGGACTTCCCCGCTATCCAGCTGCAGGGATTCGATATAGCCGTTATCCGGGCTGACGTTGACCCTGGCGATCTTGCCCTCCTGCCGCTTCGCGCCGTGCTCCTCGCTCAGCTTGCGCAGGTACTTCGCGTACAGGGAGGCATCGATGTGGAAGGCGTAGTTGAGGCCGTTCTTCGGCAGGTGAGCAAACCTGTGGGCCTCCGCCGAAGCGCGCTCCAGACAGTAGTCGCCGAAATCGCTCGCTATCCCCAGCTGTTGGCCGCGTAGCCAGAAGTGCTGAAAACCGCAGGCCCAGCAGTCCTTGCCGGTGACGCCGAAGGCGTGGATGTAGGCATGATCCAGGTCTTTCCAGTTCTCGAAGCGAATGCCGAGCTTGTAGGTGCCCTGCACCTCGCGCATGAACGTGGCCTCGTCGATACCCAGCAGGCGGTTGAACCAGACCATGGTGGGGATCGTCGCCTCGCCGACGCCGATGGTGCCGATCATTTCCGACTCCACCAGCGTGATATCGAGGTTCTTGCCCATCAGCTTGGATATGGCCGCCGCCGCCATCCAGCCCGCGGTGCCGCCGCCGGCAATAACGACCTTTCTTATGGGTTTGTCTTGCATGCCTTCACCTATTTCCTGGCCAGCCGGTTTGCACTGCAAACCTAAGCACTGCCACCCAGTTTAGACCGGAGCATAGCACGCAGCTGTCGCGCCATGTCCGCGTTGATTTCGCCGAGAACCCCGCGCCGGTTTTCCGGTATATGCGAGAGGTCCGCGTCGTCTGAAAATACATAGTGTTCGAACAGGCCCCGCCAGGCCTCGCGCTGCGGCTCCGGCAAGCCGCGAATCGTCATCAGGGCATGGACCAGCGCATTCAAGGGGTTTCCCCGCCCCTGGACCCCGGGCGTCCACCAGTAGTTGATCAGGACGTTGAGGGACTTCAGCCCCTCGACGTGGTGCCACCACATGCTGGGCAGGTAGAGTGCATCGCCGGGCTCGAGGTCCGCCACCACGGCGGCGTCCAGGGCCTCACGAAAGCGCGGGAAGCGCTCGAAGTCGGGCGCGGCGAAATCCACCAGGCTGATGGCCTGCCCCGCGGGCGTCAGGTCCAGCGGGCCCACGTAGAGATTGTCCAGCTGCTCCGGCGGGAACAAGGTAAAGCGGCGCTTTCCCGACACCACACAGGCGATGTTCTCGGGGGCGTCGAAGTGGGCGGAAATGCGCGAGCGTCCCCCCATCCAGATCGACACGAGCGGGATAGCATCACCCAGGTCGAGATCGTTCTGGGCGCGGAAGCCCGGGAAACACTGCTCCACGGAGGTGGAGCCCAGGTAGAGGTGGCTCTCCTCTCCGGAGCGCAGTTCGCTCAGCAAGCGCTCGAGACTGCAGGTGATGCGGTCAAAGTTGAAACCGCTCATGTCATCGTTGTAGAAGAAGCGGCCGCCCATATCTTCCGAACCGCGAAAGGCGAGCACGTCGGTCTGGCGTGCCAGGCCCTCGAGATAGTCGAGCATGGGGCCCGGCCCCTCGCGACCCGCTACAACCGCGGGCCAGTCTGCCACCAGGCCGCGCAACACCACCGGCTGTGCTGCCGCCAGCAGCTCATCCGGCAAGCTGCCCGCGGGTTCGTGAATTTCCCTGGCGGCGGCGCCCATCAGCCGAGGCGGTTTTTCCGCATGATCAGGTCGGGGATGTTCGCCATCGAGGCCAGCATCATGTAGGCGGCGTGCAGGATACCGCGGCGGCTGAAGTCCGCCAGCACTTCACCGTCCAGATCCCGGAGCTTTTCCTCGTGGATGGTATGAAAGCCGTCCAGGCGGTGCTGCTGGCCGTTGTTGAGTGTCACGTTGAGGGCGAAGGGCTCGATCAGGTCGTGCTCCAGCAGGGCCGCCGTGAACTCCTCGATCGCCCTCTGGCCCTGGTCGATGGCCTGCATGACCTCGACGATGGATTCCAGGTATTCGCTGTTGTCGCCAAACGGGGTAAACAGGGACTCGCCCACCTCACCGACCCGCGGGTCGTCGGTGTCGACGGAAATCACCATGTGTTTCTCGCCGCCCTCCTGGGCCTGCTGCAGCCCGATCAGGAAGGGGCCGCGGCGCATCATCAGCGGCACATAGCCGCTGTCCCAGCGCTCGCCGTCCAGGAACAGGTTCTCCCACTGCTGGAAGCCGAACATGGCCATGGGCATGTACTGCTGGGTCTCCGGGTTGAGGTGGAAGAAGATCGGAAAGTCCCCCGACAGGTTGCGGAACTCCGACGGGATCGCCAGGGTGCACATCACGTTATCGCCGTACTCGGCGCTGAAGCCCTGCTTCACGCGCAGTTCACGGTGGGCGACGTTGTTGAGAATTACATGGTTGGTCATTGGTCCGCTCATATCCAAATGTTGCCGCAGCATACTGCGAAATTCAGCGATTACCCAGCGCGCTCAGCAGTTCCCGGTTGGTGGGGAGCCCACCCAGGAGGCGCTGTGTCAGCGCTGCATTTTCCTCCAGGTGCCGCCGGGCCAGGCCGGCATCCTCGCTGCGCCGGCGCTGTGCGCCGAAGTCGGTGCGAAAGCCCATGCCGTACAGCACAAACTGGTAGCTGGCCGCCGGGAAAATCTCCTCGAACTGCACGAAGTCCCGCCGCGACGGCGCCTGGTAGCGCCACACGGAAAGCAGCTCCCGCAGGCGCGCCGGGATGCCGGCGGGATCCTGGTGGTCGCGCCAGTAATTCGTATCGCGGCGCTCCGACAGTATGTAGTGCAGCTTGAGGAAATCCATGACCCGGTCCCAGCGGTAGAGGAAGCGCTGGTTGAAGCGCTCGGCGGCCAGGTCTGCACCGGCCCGGTCCACCGGCATGTCATCGCGAATCTGCGCGGCGGACATTTCCACCAGCGCCAGGGCCGAGGCCTCCAGGGGCTCGATAAAGCCCGCCGCCATGCCGACGGCCACACAGTTGCGATGCCAGAAGCTCTCACGGTGGCCCGGTTCGAATTGCAGTTGCCGCAGCTCTGCAGCCTCCGCTTCGGCATCCGTCATGCTGCCGCGCAGGTAGGTGCGCAATTCCTGCTCGGCGTCGGCATCCGAGCTGTGAGCGCTGGAGTAGACATAGCCCACGCCACGGCGAGTGGGCAGGCCGATATCCCAGACCCAGCCCGCCTTCTGCGCAGTGGACAGGGTGGCAGACGCGATGGCCTGGCCGTCTTCCCGATAGGGAACCTGGACCGCCAGCGCCCGGTCGTTGAACAGGATGTTGCGGCGGCTGACAAAGGACTGCTCCAGTTCCTGGCCCAGCAACAGCGCGCGGCTGCCGGAACAGTCGATGAACAGGTCCGCGTCGAGTTCGCCGTGCTCCCGGGTGGCCAGGGCGGCGATATCGCCGTCGTCCGCCCGTTTGACGCCGGTGACGTGATCGGCGACGTGCACGACGCCCAGCCGCTCCACGCAGTGCTTCCTGAGGAACAGTCCGAACTTGGCCGCGTCCAGGTGATAGGCGTAGTTGACGACCGCCGCGTACTCCGGGGTGGCGAGCTGTTTCGGCGCAAGCCCGCGCTCGCTTACCTGCTCCTGGGCGCAGACCGCGGACGCAAACGATTTGTCCGCGAGGTTGGCCTGCCAGTAGGGCACCGAGTTGACCTCGAAGAAGCCCTGGGGAATCGAAAAGGGATGGTAGTAGAACTCGTCGCTGCCGCCGCTGCGCCAGCCGATGAACTTGGAGCCCTGCTTGAAGGAGGCATCGCATTCACGGACAAAGTCGTGCTCGCTGACGCCCATCTTGCGCAGGGTCTCGCGCATGGACGGCCAGGTCCCCTCGCCCACGCCGATCGTGGGAACGTCCGGGGATTCCACCAGGGTGATCTGGAGCCGGTCGCCGTGCTCGGCGGCGATGACGCCCGCCGTCAGCCAGCCTGCTGAACCGCCCCCCAGGATCAGGATCTTTGTTATCGGTTTACTGATCACAACTCTACGCAGGTAGTAGTCCGTCTTCGCGGACTGGACGAAGCACTATATACAGCATGGGTGCGTGAAAACCACCAAAAAACGCTACGGCCTATAAACGAAAAAAGCAGCCGCTATTACTAGCGGCTGCTCAAAGGCTTATAGCCTAAGGCGATATCAGTTCGTCAGAACTGGTACCGCACACCCACAGCGTAGCGAGCACCCTGCTCGATCGCGACGATGACCATCTCGTCGGTTCGGCCGAACTGGCGCTGCGTTTCTTCAGTGATGTTGATGCCCTCGGCGATCAGCGTCAGACCATCCACCTGGGGCACTTCCCAGCTGACATTGAAGTCCCACTGACCGTAGTCATCGGTGTAGACCGGGTTGCGTTCCCCGTTGCCGTCCAGCGTGTTGAGCAGGAACTCGTCACGCCAGTTGTAGGCAATCCGGGCTTGCAGGCCGTTCTTGTCGTAGAAGGCAATGAAGTTCGCGGAGTCGCTGAGACCCAACAGGGCGAACTGGTTCTCGACACCTTCACCCTTGTTGGTGTTGGCGTTGTCGTACTCGACGTCACCGTCCACCGTGGTGTAGTTGACGATCATGCCGAAGCCGGACTCCCAGAACATGTGCTGCCAGGCGATTTCCCAGCCGTCGATCTCAGCTTCTTCGACGTTGACCGGGGTGACCAGGCTGAACACCGTGGAGGGATCGCCCAGTGCCGCGTCACCCGCTACCGGCGCCCCGTACAGGGACTCCATGTAGGGACGAACCACCGAGGCGTCAGTCGTACCGAGGGTATTCACCGCATCGTCGTAACGCGGACCCTGTGCCGGGTGCGGCAGGTCGAACACCGTCTCGTTCACCGTGGTGTTACCGATGAAGTTGTCCACGTTCTTGTCGTAGTAGCCGACAGAGACGTAGCTGCCGTCGCTGTAGTACCACTCGGCCGAGAAGTCGAAGTTTTCCGACTCGAAGGGCTGCAGGTTGGTATTACCCGAAGCACCCGTACCGCCGTTGAAACGCACCGGCTGGTTGATGGTCTTGCCCGCCTGCAGGTCGTTGAAGTTGGCCCGCGTGATGGTCTCACTGTAGGAGGCCCGGAACAGGACGTTCTCGATCGGCTCGATATCGAAGTCGATATTCGGCAGCCAGTGATCGTAGGAGCCATCATCCTCGATAAAGCCGCCCGCAGCGCCGGTGGCGAGAGGTGTGAACTCGTTATCCGCTGACCACACCAGGCTATCCCAGAGTGGCACGAAGGCCTGGGCATCCACGTCCGTGTCCTCGTAGCGCAGACCCATGGTCAGGCGCATCGGCCAGGCTGTGTCTTCCCAGGACATGTTGACCTGCACATAGGCGGAGTTCTGTTCTTCCTCCACGGTGCGGTCGGTGTTGTAGAACGGATCGGCGCAGAGCAGCGTGCCGCACGGGCTGATGGTCTCGCCGTTCGCGGATGCAATATCGGAAATCGCATTTCGGATGCCGTTGAAGTCGACCTCGTAGTAGGTGGACTCCAGGTTCGGGTTCCCGGCGCCATCCAGCTCGTCGAACTGGCCCGGCAGGCTCTGCGGGGTGTACAGACTTTCGGGATAATCATCCGGGCTGCCGTAGCCGCCCCAGGTATCCCGCTGGGCGTTGGAGAAGGCCGAGCGGTTCTCGTTCTTCACGTAGGACAGGCCGAAATCGATACTGCTGAGGAACGAGAACTTGTCGCTGTCGAAGTAGTACTTACCGTACAACTGCGCCTGCTCGATGTCGTTCTTCATGTAGCTGTCGCGGAAGGACGTACCGGAGGACAGCATCTGGGTCGGGTCCAGCGGTGTGCTGGTGTCCAGGGTCAGGACCGGCAGGTCCTGGCTGTAGTCGACGGTATTGCCGACCCGGTTGAACTGCACGCCGGAGATCACGTTGTTGGAACCCCGATTGTCCTTGGAGCCGTTCTCCGCATCCGCATCGTGGTAGTCGAAGGCCAGCATGAAGTTCTCGGTGGGCTCCCACTTGATGTTGATGCCGACCGAATTCAGCTCGTTCTCGCGGCCCCACTCACCGATGCCCATACCCACATCGGCGCCGGTGCCGTCGTTGTAGATGACCGGCGCGATGACAGTACCCTCGGTGAACTCACCGCCGGTAGGTACGCCGTTGAACCAGGCCGAGAAGTCCTGGCGCTGCTCCTCGATGTCGAAGTTGGAGTAGGTGTAATCCAGGGTGGCGGTCACCGTATCGATCGGGCGCCACTGCAGGGTCGCCATGGCGTTGGTACGCTCGCGCTGCACCTGGCCGAACTGGTAGTTGATGTTCCGCGGCATGGAGTAGACCTGGCCATCCTGGGGTGGGTTCACCCAGTTGGGATCGTCGGGGGCAACGGAGCCCCAGTCGCCCGCACCGCCCTCGATGGTGTACCAGCCGGACGTGGTGCCGGCCTGGTCGTAGCCGCTGTCACGCTCGGAATAGCTCGCGGAAATCGCGATACCGATGGTGTCGTCAGCGAAGTTGCGGCTGAAGATACCGGAGACTTCCGGGGTCCAGTCGTCTCCGCCGTCCTCGTTGGTGGAGTCGTAGTTGCCCTTCGCAGTGATGCTCATGGCACCCTCGGGCATCTCCAGCGGACGGGTGGTGCTGATATTGATGGTCGAGCCGATACCGCCGGTGTTCAGGTCGGCGCGGCCGGTCTTGTAGACCTGCACGCCGCTGACGCTTTCCGCCGCCAGCTGGGCGAAGTCAAAGGAACGCGACGCGGAGGCTGCCGTGTCTTCGAGGTTAGCGGCGGGCATTTGCCGGTTGTTCAGCGTGATCACGTTGTAATCGGGGCCAAAGCCACGCACCGTCACCCGGGCGCCCTCACCGTTGACCCGGTCGATGGACACACCGGTCACGCGCTGCAGGGATTCCGCCAGGTTGGTATCCGGCATCTTGCCGATGTCGGTGGCGGAAATGGCGTCAACGACACCCTGCCCCATGCGTTTCACGTCCATGGAACGCTGCAGGGAGCTGCGGATACCGGTGACCACGACTTCCTCGATCATCCGCGGCGTGCCTTCGTCGACCGCGCCAGCGCCCTCCTGCGCCAGTGCAGCCGCACTGGTGCCGAGTACGCAGCACGACGCGACCGCGCGCACAATCAGTTTCTTGTTGAAGGGAATAGTGCTCATGCTGTCTAACCTCCGTTGACGCATTTTTATAGTTCGTGCACCGGTATTTTTGTTATGTGCACGGTCTTTATGGTCATCGCCCCTCGAAGGCCCAAAGGCCCGTCGGCGGTACGGTGCTTCAGTAAACTTGCAAGTTTTCCGGGTCGTCTACCACTGAATTCCGACAAAGCGGACTTCGATTGCGGCAAAGCGGACAGGGCGGTTCAGATGGCCCAACTCCCTAAAAACCGACAACGCTAAGAAGGCTAGCCCAGGAATCAAGAAATGTAAACGTTTACACTTTCCCTGCCTGCGCTAGCGGTTCTGCACCGTCTCTCGAAAATAGACCAGCTCGGGGAGCATGGATACACGTTCCGCAACGGTGTGCAGGCTTTGTTCATGGAAATCCGCCAGCGACAGCCTGATCTTGCCCCCGAACGGGTCCAGCCAGCGGTCTTCGAGGTGCCCCGGGCCGAACATCACCCCCAACACCGAACCCGCGGTGGCCCCGAAGCTGTCGGTGTCATTGCCCTGGCTGACCTGGATGCCGATGCCGTGGCCGACGTGTTCCGCGAACTTCAGGGTGTTCACCAGGGTGCCGATCTCCTGGTAGACCTGGCAGTGGCTGTACTCGCGGTACTGTCCATGCACCGCCTCATAGCCCGCTTCCCAGTCAGTTTCCGCGGCAACTTTCTCCAGGCAGTCCCGCAACACCTCGGCAAAGCGGGTCCGGGTGGGGATGCGCCGCATGGCCTCGCGCACCAGCTCCAGGCGCTCGTTGCCCGCCGGGAGCAGCCCCGCCCCGTGGCATTGTGCAATCAGGGCCGCGATAAACATCGCCCCGTAGACGCCGGTGCGGGTGTGGGAGAAGGACGCGTCCTTCCAGGCCAGCCAGGCGGCGAGATCCGGGTTGCCGGGGCAGGCATAGCCGTAGGCATCGGCGCGGATCAGCGCCCCGCACATCTCGTCCCCGGGATTCAGCCACAGGGTATCGTGAAATTCTTCCAGGGGCGCCCCGAGGAAGAAATGGTGAGACTGGAGGCCCAACGAGAGCAACGCGCTGCGCTCCGGACCCCAGGTCCAGCCCGGGGCCAGGTTTAGCTGCCAGAGCTTGTACAGGTCCTCCTGGTTAAACGCAGGGCCCTTCTCCTCCAGCACCAACATTCCCAGCAGCGTGTAGTGCAAGTCGTCATCCGCGGCCACCCCGTCGATGTTTTCGCGTGTCGTCTGCTGCCAGGAATCGTGGCGGCGGCCCAGGCGTTCGAGGAAAGCCTCACTGATGTAGTCGTCCAACGGCCAGCCCTGGTCCGGGCCCGCAGCAGCTTTAAGTTCCGCCAGCGTCGGATCGATCTCAACGGGTTTCCCCAGCATGCAGCCGCAGACGGAGCCCAGGAACCCGGCCCGCACCCGCTCCGCCGCGACCGCCAGGTCCGGTTGCGGCCAGGGCTGTTCCGGGTCGAGCTGCTCCGATTCCGCGCGAATACCTTCCCAGTCGGTGGGCTCGCAGTAGTCCCAGTCCGCGCGCAGCGGCGGCTCCCGCAGCTCCAGGGACAACGCGTACAGGGCGTCGTAACTGTCCGACGCTGACTCGATGCGCTCGCTGAAGACCCTCACATCGAGGTCCGCGCCCTGGGCGATCCGCTGGGCCAGTACCTGCTGGAGGACGCGCCTGAGCCGGTCCTTGCCTAACAGCATTCTCTGCTCCGGGTAGCCTGTATCAACCCGGAGTGTAGCGCGAGGGCGCCAGATGGGTCCGACTTGTCTTGATTTGAGTCCGCTTAGGCGAATATCGATAGCAGGCGGTTCAGAAAGTCCCAAAATTGGCCAAAAACAACAAACAAAGAGGACGCACCCCGACCCACAGCAGTGGCCGGGGTCGTGTTGCATTCCTAAAACGACAAACGAGTGAAACAGGATGCTGCAAAATCAACGTATGGAGCAGAGCCAGGAAGCACAAAGCAGTCCCGAAGCCCGCGCCAGGGAGCTGCTCGGCCGGATGACCCTGGAGGAAAAGCTCGGCCAGCTCAGCCAGGTCAATGGGGGTACCCATGGCCTGCACGATGCCGTGCGCGCCGGTCACATCGGCTCGGTACTGAACGAGGTTCACCTGGATGAAGTGAATGAGCTTCAGCGCCTTGCCGTGGAGGAAAGCCGCCTGGGCATTCCGCTGATGATGGGCCGCGACGTGATTCACGGTTTCAAGACCATTTTCCCCATCCCCCTGGGCCAGGCCGCAAGCTGGGACCCGGAGGGCGTCCAGCAGGCCGCCGCGATCGCCGCGGTGGAGGCCGCCACCACCGGCGTCAACTGGACCTTCGCCCCGATGATCGATATCACGCGCGATCCGCGCTGGGGCCGCATCGCCGAGAGCCTGGGTGAAGACACCTACCTGTGCAGCGAGCTCGGGGCCGCCATGGTGCGCGGCTTCCAGGGTGAAGACCTCGCTACCCCGGGCACCATTGCCGCCTGTGCCAAGCACTTCGCGGGCTACGGTGCCACGGAGGGCGGCATGGATTACAGCGCCGCCAATATCCCCGAGATCGAGTTGCGCAATGTTTACCTGCCGCCGTTCAAGGCAGCGGTGGACGCGGGCGTGTCGACATTCATGGCCTCTTTCAGCGACCTGAACGGCGTGCCCGCCTCGGGCAACGAATTCCTGATGCGCCAGGTGCTGCGGGAAGAGTGGAGCTTCAACGGGTTCGTGGTCAGCGACTGGGAGTCCATCAAGGAACTCACCGTGCACGGGTTCACCGCCCACGACGGGGATGCCGCCTGTGAAGCCGCCAATGCCGGCGTCGACATGGAGATGGCCAGCACCCTGTACCGGGAGCACCTCCCCTGGCTGCTGGAAGCGGGCCGGATCACCGAAGAACAGATCGATGACATGGTGTGCAATATCCTCAGGGTCAAGTTTGAACTGGGGCTGTTCGAGCACGCCTACACCGATCCGCATGATTTCCCGCACCCGGTCAACGAGCAGCACCTGCAGCACGCGAAGGATGTCGCGACGAAGAGCTGTGTGCTGCTGAAAAACGATCACCACGTGTTGCCCCTGTCGCGGGAAGAACTCGGTTCGGTGGCCGTGATCGGTCCGCTGGCGGACGACGGCTACGAGCAGTTGGGCACCTGGGTCTTCGACGGTGAATCCCACCACAGCCGCACCTGCCTGCAGGCGATCTACGACCACGCGGGCGACCAGCTGGAAGTTCGATGGGCACCGGCCATGTCGAGCTCCCGCTGCCGCGAGGGCGGGGGCTTTGAAGAGGCCATCGAGGCGGCCCGGGAATCGGACGTGGCGGTACTGTTCCTCGGCGAGGAGTCCATCCTTTCCGGCGAGGCCCACTGCCGGGCCGAGATCGACCTGCCGGGCAACCAGGAGCAGCTCATCCACGCCGTGGCGGATACTGGCACACCGATCGTGCTGGTGGTGATGGCGGGGCGTCCGCTGACCCTGGGCAATATTGTGGACAGGGTGGCGGCCATTCTCTATGCCTGGCATCCCGGCACCATGGGCGGCCCGGCCATTGCGGACCTGCTGTTCGGCGATGCGGTGCCGTCGGGCAAACTGCCGGTGACGTTCCCACGCCTGGTGGGTCAGATCCCGATGTACTACTCGAAGAAAAACACCGGCCGGCCGCCGTCCCACGACGACATCACGCACATCGACGAGATCGATGGCAAGGCACCCCAGACATCCCTGGGCATGTCGGCCTTCCACCTCGACGCCGGGTTTACGCCGCAGTTCCACTTCGGCTACGGGCTGTCCTATACCTGGTTCGAGTACAGCGACCTGGAACTGTCGACCCGGGAACTGAAGTTCGGCGAGACCCTGCGCGTCAGCGCCAATGTCCGCAACGCGGGTGAGCGCGCGGCGGAGGAAGTGGTGCAACTTTATATCCGCGACCTGGTCGGAAGTGCGACGCGACCGATCAAGGAGCTCAAGGGATTCCAGCGCGTCCCGCTTGAGCCCGGCGAAAGCCGCCGCGTGGAGTTTGAACTGGATACCGATGCGCTGGCCTTCTACAACCCCCGCATGGAGCGGGTGACGGAGCCGGGCGGATTCCACGTGTGGATCGGCAGCAGCTCCGAGCCCGAACTGTGGGGAGAATTTGAATTGCTGGCGTAGCATCGCTGCGCGCGACGACTAGACAGGTGAGTGCCATGACGGCCGATATCAGAACCAAAGTAGAGTTCCTGCTGGAAAAAATGACCCTGGCCCAGAAGATCGGCCAGATGGTCCAGACCGAGCGCATGGTCATTACCCCGGAAGAGGTGAAGGCCTGGCACATCGGTTCCGTGCTGTCCGGGGGCGGCTCCTGCCCCGGCGACAACCTGCCCGGCGACTGGGTCGAGATGAACGATGCTTACTGGGCAGCTTCCATGGAGGAAGACGACGAGCACCTGGCCATCCCGATCATCTACGGCATCGACGCGATCCACGGCAACAACAATGTCCGCGGCGCCACCGTGTTCCCCCACAACATCGGCCTGGGTGCGGCAGACGATCCCGAGTTGATGGAGCGCATTGCCCAGGTCACCGCCCGCGAGGTGCTGGCCTGCGGTGTCGACTGGACCTTTGCGCCCTGCCTGGCCGTGGCCCGGGATTCCCACTGGGGGCGCACCTATGAGAGCTATTCCGAGGACCCGGCCATCGTCACCCGCTACGCGGCGCCCTTTGTGCGCGGCCTGCAGGGGGACCTTGGCAACGACGGCGTGGCC
Source organism: Halieaceae bacterium (assembly GCA_965601975.1). Lineage (GTDB taxonomy): Bacteria > Pseudomonadota > Gammaproteobacteria > Pseudomonadales > Halieaceae > JANQIO01. The sequence goes on along the minus strand of OZ271856.1, from coordinate 1,661,265 downwards.
GCCTGCGTCAAGCACTGGGTCGGCGATGGCGGCACCACCCATGGCATCGAGCAGGGTGATACCCGCGTCTCCGAATCGGACCTGCGGCGCCTGCACATGGCGGCGTATATCCCGGCCATCGAGGCGGGGACGCTCTCGGTCATGGTGTCCTTCAACTCCTGGAACGGCGACAAGTGCCACGGCAACGCCTACCTGGTGGACTACGTGCTGAAGCAGCAGCTCGGGTTCGAGGGCTGCGTGATCTCCGACTGGGACGGCATCGACTACCTGTCCGACAGCTATTTCGACGCGATTGCCCTGGGTGTGAATGCGGGCATCGACATGTTCATGATTTCCGAGAACTGGAAGCCCTTCATCCGCCACCTGAAAGCCCACGTCACCCATGGCACGGTGCCGATGCATCGTATCGACGACGCGGTGCGTCGCATTCTCTACATGAAGCTGGCCCTCGGCCTGTTCGAAAAACCCCGGCCCGCCGAGCGCTTCTGGTCCCTGCACGAAAGCTACGGCTCCGTCGAGCACCGGGAAGTGGCCCGCGAGGCCGTGCGCAAGTCCCTGGTGCTGATGAAGAACGAAGACGCTGCCCTGCCCCTGAAAAAGGATGCGCGCATCCTGGTGGCGGGCAAGAACGCCGACAACATCGGCCATCAGTGCGGCGGCTTCACCGTCGCCTGGCAGGGCACCTCCGGCAACGACTTTGTCGAGGGCGGTACCTCGATCTGGCAGGGCATCCAGGCCCTCTCACCCGACGCTACCCTCAGTGTCGACGGCAGCGCGGCGGATCCTGACAAGCACGATGTCGCCGTGGTCGTAATCGGCGAGAAGCCCTACGCCGAGGGCATGGGGGACATCCGCCCCACCGACGACCTGGTGGTCCAGGCCGGCTCCCAGATCAAGGGCAAACTCAAGGTGCTGGAGCCCTATGGCACCACCAGCGTGCTGTCAGAGATGCATCCCGAGGACCTGGCAACCATCTCGGCCATTTCCGCGAAGGGGATACCCGTGGTGACGGTTCTGGTGTCAGGCCGCCCGCTGGTCACGAATCAGGAACTGGACGCCTCCAACGCCTTTATCGCAGCCTGGCTGCCGGGTTCAGAAGGCCAGGGTGTCGGCGACGTGCTGTTCGGGGACTTCCCGTTCAGCGGCAAGCTGTCGTTCTCCTGGCCGCGCACTCATGAGTCCACCATCAACCTGGGCGACGAGAGCTACGACCCGCTGTTTCCCTACGGGCACGGCCTGAGCGCGTAAGTTCAGGCGGTTGTGCCCCAGAAACCCAGCCGCTGGCTCGCCACCAGCATCATGGCAACGCCCAGCACCACGAACAGTGAGGCGATCGCCAGCTCCATGGTGCGGTGGGAAATGCGCCCCTGCAGGCGCGGCCCGATCTGGCCGCCGATGATGACACCTGGAATCGTGTAAACCACCAGGTTCCAGGGCACGGCCTCCAGCCCCGCCTCGCTCACCAGCTGCCCGATCAGGGTAAACGACGCGCAGACCGCCGTGACAATGACCACCGCCACCGAGGTGGCTGCGGCGATGGCGACCGGCACGCCGCGCTTGGTGAGCTGCGGCACGATGACCTCGCCAATTCCGACGGACACCATGCCGGTCAGGAACGCACCGACCGCGGTGAACACGCCGCCGCCCAGCCCCTGCCGGGGCGCCCGGTAGCGATACTCCCGGCCCTCGCTGTCGATCACGATGCGAAGCCCTCCCTCCTCGCTGGGATCCGCGTGCATATGGGTGGGCACGCCCTCGTACTCGAAGAACACGTGCACCACCGCCAGGCCCAGCACCAGGAGCGCGTAACCCGCAATCAGCAATCCGTCCGGTACCAGGTGGGCCAGGAAAGCGCCGACAATACCCGCGGGTACTGAAATTTTCAGGAACTGCCGCGCCAGCTTGAAGTCGATGGTGCGTTTGAGGTGATAGCCGATCAGGCCCGATGTAAAACCAAAGGTCTCCGTCAGCAGCGCGGTACCGATCGCCGCGACCGTGCTGCCCAGCGCGTATTCGGCGCCCAGCAGTGGAAACACCAGGATGAAAATCGGCGTGAACAGGGCGGCCCCGCCAATACCGCTCAGCATGGCGGAGGTCGCCACGCAGATGGAGACGGGGAACATGAACCAGTAAAGGGTGAAATCCATCGCTTGTTATCGTTGTGTCATGGCCCGGCAGCGGCCGGCGGGCGCAGTATATCGCGCTGAATCACTGTTCGGCATATACGCGGTAGACCTCATCACGGACCCCGAGGCGCCAAAATTGTAAACGTTTACATTTTTGGCTAAACTCTCGTCATCAACGCTGGCAACAGCCATAAAAACAGCAGGAGCCCGCACAGCATGTACCTGGGAATCGATCTCGGCACACAGAGCCTGAAAGCCATTGTCTACGACGCGGACAAGCGCGCCGTGCTGGACAGCGGCAGCTGCGAAGTGGACATGATCAGCAAGCCCGACGGCACCCGTGAGCAGCTCGCGGAGTGGTGGATCGCAGCGCTGGCCAGCGCCATGCAGCAGATCGACCCGAAGTACAAGGGCGCGGTACAAGCCATTGGCGTGTCGGGACAGCAGCACGGCTTTGTGCCCGTGGCCGAGGATGGCCGCGTGCTGGCACCGGTCAAACTCTGGTGCGACACCGCCACCACCGTCGAGTGTGACGAGATCGCCGAAGCCTTCGGCGGTCAGCAGCGCTGCATCGAGGAAGTGGGTAATGCCATCCTGCCGGGCTACACGGCGCCCAAGATTCGCTGGCTCAAAAAGCACCGGCCCGATGCCTACGCTGCCCTGGCCACGGTGATGCTGCCCCACGATTACCTGAACTACTATCTGACCGGTGAGCGCTTCACCGAGTGCGGCGATGCGTCCGGCACCGCACTGATGGATGTGCGCGAGCGGCGCTGGCACGGCGAAATATTGGCGGCAGTGGACGAGGAACGCGACCTGGCGGCCTGTTTGCCGCCGCTGATTGGCGCCGGGGACGCCGGCGGAACCCTGCTGGCTACTGTGGCGAGTTCCCTGGGTTTACCTCCGAACACGCCGGTGGCCTGCGGCGGTGGCGACAACATGATGGCGGCCATCGCCACCGGCAACCTGGTCCCGGGTCGATTGACCGTAAGCCTCGGCACATCGGGCACCATGTTTGCCTACTCCGATGCAGCCTGCGTGGACAGCGGCGGCGAACTCGCCGCGTTCTGTTCCTCCACCGGCGGCTGGCTGCCGCTGCTGTGCACCATGAACTGCACCGTGGCTACGGAGCAGGCCCGCGACCTGTTTGGTATGGACGTCAAATCACTGGATGCCACCATCGATGACAGCGCCATTGGTGCCGGCGGCGTGGTGGTGCTGCCCTTCTACAACGGTGAGCGCACCCCCAACCTGCCCAACGGCAAGGGCTGCATTCTCGGGCTCGATGTCGACAACATGACGCCCGCAAATATCGCCCGGGCCTCGATGGAGGCTGCGGTGTTCGGACTACGGCTGGGCCTGGATGCATTCCGCCGCAACGGCTGTGAGCTGTCGGAGGTGCGGCTCACCGGCGGCGCCGCCCGCAGCGCCGTCTGGCGCCAGATGATTGCCGACAATTTCGAGCTGCCGGTGAAACTGCTGGCGGCCGAGGAAGGCGCCGCCCTGGGTGCGGCGCTCAACGCCATGCTGTTGGACTCCGATAGTCACGGCGACTCGGCGTCCCTTGCAGCCGTGGTCGATGACCATATTGCCTTCGACGACAGCGCCGCCACCGCGCCCGACCCCGCTGCGGTCGAGGCGTATGGCGAGCACTACCAGGCTTACCAGAATTACCTGAATCCCCTGAAACCCCTGTTTGAGTGAGGTCCACCATGTCACGTCCGGTTTTTACAGGCGACAAAGAATACTTTCCCGGTATCGGCAAGATTCCCTTCGAAGGACGGGACTCCGATAACCCCTTGGCTTTCAAGTTCTACGATGCAGACAAACGCGTGGGTGACAAGACCATGGAAGAGCACCTGCGCTTCGCCGTGTGCTACTGGCACACGCTTTGCGCGAAAGGCAGCGACCCCTTCGGCGTGGACACCCAGGCCTTCGCCTGGGATAACGCCGCCGATGAGATGACCGCCGCTCGCCAGCGCATGGACGCGGGCTTCGAGCTGTTCAGCAAGCTGGGCGTGCCCTACTACTGCTTCCACGACCGGGACATGTCGCCCGAGGGAGATTCCATTGCGGAATCGGAAGCAAACCTGGAGGCCCTCACCGACCTCGCCCTGGAACGCCAGCAGGAAACCGGACTGAAGCTCCTATGGGGCACCGCCAACCTGTTCGGCCATCCCCGCTACATGAACGGCGCCTCCACCAACCCCGATTTCGCGGTGGTTACGCACGCCGCCGCCCAGGTGAAGGCGGCGCTGGATGCGACGGTGAAGCTGGGCGGCGAGAACTACGTATTCTGGGGCGGTCGCGAGGGTTACGTCTGCCTGCTCAATACCAATACCCGCCGTGAGATCGACCACCTCGGCGCGTTCCTCACCGCGGCCCGCGATTACGGTCGCAGCATCGGATTCGAGGGTACCTTCCTGATTGAGCCCAAGCCGATGGAGCCCACCAAGCACCAGTACGACTTCGACGCCCAGACCGTCATCGGCTTCCTTCGCCACTACGGCCTGCAGGACGACTTCAAGGTCAACGTGGAGGCCAACCACGCCACGCTGGCGGGCCACAGCTTCGCCCACGAACTGCGCATGTGCGCCGACGCCGGCCTGCTGGGCAGCATCGATGCCAACCGCGGCGACCCCCAGAACGGCTGGGACACCGACCAGTTCCCGGTGGACCTGTACGACGCGGTCGGCGCCATGCAGGTGGTGCTGGAAGCCGGCGGTCTCGGCACGGGTGGTCTCAACTTCGACGCCAAGGTGCGGCGCGAGTCGGTCGACATGGCGGATATCTTTATCGGCCACATCGGCGGCATGGACTGCTTTGCCCGCGGCCTGGAGATCGCCCACCGACTGGTCACGGACAGCCCGCTGGTCTCACAGCGTGAGGCCCGCTACGCCAGCTTCGATGAGGGCTACGGCGCCGCCTTCGAGCGCGGCGACCTGGGCCTGGCGGACCTGCGCGACCTCGCCGCGAAGAATGGCGAGCCCGCCCACAGCAGCGGTCGCCAGGAGTGGTACGAGAACCTGGTCAACCAGTACATCTAGCTACGAGAACAGGCACAATGGGCGCGCGCCCAAAAAATAAGAGCAGGCCTGCATGAGCAATAACAACAAACACGCGCACACGCTGCGCGTCGCGCTGGCGGTATCCCTCGGCGGTTTTGTCTTCGGCTTCGACGCCTCCGTCATCTCTGGTGCGGTGCGCTTTGTCGCCGAGGATTTCAATCTGGGCGACCTGCAGATGGGCCTTCTGGTGGGTGCGCCGACCCTGGGCGGCATTCTCTCCGCCACCTGTGCCGGACCGTTGGCGGATCTTTACGGCCGGCGCACCATACTTCTGCTGCTTGCCTCTCTGTACGTGTTCTCCGCGGGCTTTTCGGCCTTTGCGCCCAACTATGACGTGCTGATGGTGGCACGGTTCATCGGCGGCATGGCCTTCGCGTCCCTCGCCATGGCGCCGATCTATATTTCGGAGATCGCCTCGTCAAAATCACGGGGCCGCATGGTCGCCATCAACCAGTTCAATATCGTGCTGGGACTCTCGGCCGCGTACTTCGTGAATTTCGTCATCCTGCGCCTCAGCGGCATGGACGCGGCCTGGGTGCAGAACCTGGGCTTTGCCGAGCACACCTGGCGCTGGATGCTGGGCTTCGAGCTGCTGCCGGCGGTGCTGTGGCTTATCTTTCTGCTGCGACTGCCGGAGAGCCCGCGCTGGTTGATCATCAATGGCCGCGAGGAAGAGGGACGCGCGGTCCTGAAGACCCTGGAACTGGACAGCGACCTGGAAACGGAAATCCGGGATATCCGCGAATCCGCACACGGTGAGATCGACTCCCTGTGGGACCGCGCGCGGGAAATCCTGGGGCCGCGCATGCGCCTGGCGCTGGTGGTCGGCATCATACTGGCGGTGATCCAGCAGATCACCGGCGTCAACGCGATCTACTTTTACGCGCCCACCGTGTTCGAGCAGAGCGGCATCGGCACCGACGCGGCCTTTGCCCAGGCAGTCGCCGTGGGTCTCACCAACGTGGTCTTCACCATTGTCTCCATGCTGCTGATCGACCGGCTCGGTCGCAAGCCGCTGCTGTTGATGGGGCTCAGCGGTATCGCCGTCAGCATGGTGGTCTGCGCGATTGCCTTCAACAACGCCTCCTACTCCCTGGAAAGAGGCGCCCTGGACAGCTTCGACGGCACGGCCCTGGAGCAGAAGCTCGCGCCCCTCGAAGGGCAGACCTTTGAAGATGACGTGGCCTTAAAGGCCGCCATCAACGAGGCGGTGGGCGAGCAGGAAGGACGCAAGCTGCAGTCACAGCTGATCCAGGCGGCTATCAAGATCAACCCGACCGTGGTGCTGTTCGGCATCCTGCTGTTTGTGGCCTCCTTCGCGGTATCGCTGGGACCAGTGATGTGGGTGATGCTGCCGGAGATCTTCCCCAACAAGGTCCGCGGTGTCGGCATGGCCATGACCGGCGTGATCAACAGCGCCGTGAGTTTCGGCGTCCAGTTTGCCTTCCCCTGGCAGCTCACCAACATGGGCGTCGCCACCACGTTCTCGGGTTACGCCCTGTTTGCGGTCATCGGGCTGGTGCTGGTGGTCTGGCTTGTGCCGGAAACCCGCGGCAAGACGCTGGAAGAGCTTGAAGTGCAGTTCGCACGGCGGAGCTTCACGTGAGCCTCCGTTGGGGCATTCTCGGGCCGGGCCGCATCGCCCACCAGTTCGCCCGTGACATCGCCGGCGTCAACAATGCGGAGCTGGTGGCGGTGGCGGCACGCGACGGCGCCCGCGCACAGGACTTTGCCAACCAGTACAGCATCGCACACGCCCACGAGGGCTACGACGCGCTGTTCGATAACCCCGACGTCGATGCGGTCTACGTCGCCACCCCGCACAGTTATCACCTGGACCATAGCGCCGGCGCGCTCAGAAACGGGAAAGCGGTATTGTGTGAAAAACCGCTGGTAATCAGCCCGGACGAATGTCGACAACTGGCGGGCATCGCCGGGGAAACCGGCAGCTACCTGATGGAGGGCATGTGGACCTGGTTCCTGCCGGCCATCCAGATGGCCCTGTCCTGGTACCAGCAGGGCCGCATCGGAGAACTGCTGCACGTAAAGTCCGACTTCGGCTACCCGCTGCGCTACAGCGAAGATCTGCGTGAATACGACGCCCGGGTCGGCGGCGGCGCGGTGCTGGAGATGGGCATCTACCCCGTGGCCATCGCGCGGCTTTTTATCGGCCGCGGCCCCGACAGTATCCAGGTTACCGGGCGCCGCGCCCCCAACGGCGTTGAGGATGATGTGTCCGCCGTCTGCGACTACGGCGACTGCATGGCCACTCTCGGCACCAGCTTCCGCTGCAAGCTACAGAACTGGACCTACGTGATCGGCACCGAAGGCTATATCGCGATTCCCGATTTCTGGCGAGCCAATAGCTGCTCCCTGTTCGTACTGGATGAGCGCGTCGACCACTTCGAAGACGGCCGCAGTACCAACGGGTTCGACTACGAGATCGAGGCGGTCAGCCGGGAGGTCCTGGAAGGCCGCACCGAGTGCGAGGCCATCCCCCTGGCCACCAGCCTGGCGCTGCAGGAAGACATGTGGGCCATCCGCGAGGCGATTCCCCGCTAGTCGTCATTCCCGCGAAGGCGGGAATCCATCCCCGGGGCCAGAGTAATAATCCCCGTTATTCCCGCGTCATGCCTCTCGTCATTCCCGCGGTGTGCCCCCGTCATTCCCGCGGTGTGCCCCCGTCATTCCCGCGGTGTGCCCCCGTCATTCTCGCGATGTGCCCCCGTCATTCCCGCGGTGTGCCCCCGTCATTCCCGCGGTGTGCCCCCGTCATTCCCGCGGTATGCCCCCGTCATTCCCGCGAAAGCGGGAACCCATGGGTCCCCGCTTTCGCGGGGATGACGGATATGCAGGGGCGACGGTTACGCGGGGATGACGGGGCTTCGCGGGGATGACGACATCACGGAGATGACGACATCAAACGCGCTCTTCAACTACCTCGTTGGTTTCGAAACGGTAGCGCATGTTTCGGTAAACGCAGATGTCGGTGATGTTCTCCGGCGTGCCCTTCGGCGAGCAGCGGTAGTTGGTGGACACGCGGTAACGCCCTGACACGGGCAGCACCCGGTGCCAGGTGTGGCCGTGCAGGATCACCAGCGTTCCCTTCTTCGGCGTCAGCACCACCTGGTCTTCAAAGTCCTCGTCCACCGGGCCGATGGTGAGCAGGCCGCGTCGGTGCGAACCGGGCACCACAATGGTCTGGCCGCCGATCTCCGGTGTGATGTCCTCCGTGTAGATGAGCCGGTTCATATTGAACACCGCCGGGTCCTCGGGCGCGCAGTCCTGGTGCCAGGCCTGCCCCTTGGTGCCCTGCTTGGAAAACATGGTCATGCAGTACTGGCTGTACCAACCGTCGCCGAGTATCGCCTCACTGAGCGCCTGCAATCGCGGGTCCTGCTCGACGATATCGAAATCCGCAAAGCCCTCCTGCTGTGGAAACCAGGGAATGACTTCGGTGGCCGCCTTGCTCAGGAACTCGTCGTTGTGGAAGAACTCCGGCGATTCCCCGAAATGCTCCAGAATCAATGACTGGTAGCGGTCCATCAGCTCCGCCTCGAACATGTCCTCGATCACCAGGTAGCCCTGTCGCCAGAACGACTCGGCCAGCTGTGCATAGTCCATCTCAGTCACCTCCCGTGAGCAGTTTGTCGTAGAGGTTCGGCTCCAGGTTGAGATAAAGCGGCCTTGAGACGTTCTCTGCCCAGTGCTTCTCCAGCTCGGCATTGTCGTTGAGCCGCGCATTGGAGCGCGAGAAATAGCCGCCGCAGTTCTGGTCCTGCTGGTCCTGCCACATGGGGGATCGCTCCGCGTCGTTCCAGGGGTCGTTGATGTAAGCGATCGCCCGGATCGCGTCGCGGTTGTCCTCCACGTGTTTGAAGAAGTTGTCGATCCACTGCCGACCCAGCGCCGTGTCTTTCGAGAGATCGATCTGCTTCGTGCAATCGCCGGTGTGGGGCGTCACTTCCCCCAGAAACACTTTCAGGCCTTTCTCGCGGGCAAAGGCCAGTTCACCGTTCCCCACGATTGTCGGATCCATCTGGAAATAGGAGTAACCGATCCAGTCCACGTACTCGTCTCCCGGCCAGAACTGATCCAGGGTCTCGCGGTTCGCAAACCCGTAGGTGTAATAGACATAGGCGACATTGCTGACCCCGGCCTCGGACAGGAAGTCGTGGATATGGCGCCAGCCGGCCTTGAACTGTTCCGGGTCGTAGTTGTTCCAGCTGCCGTCGAATTCGTAGCCCACCCTCAAAAGCACCGGGCGACCGTCGAGGCTGTTGAGCCAGTCGGCAAACACCTTGAGCTGCTTGTCGAACTCACCGCGGGCCAGCCGCGCAATAGCGCAGTGCTTCTTGCCGCGGCACATGCTGCCATCGGCTGCCTGTGGCCCCGCCAGGTACATACCGATATTGATCACCGACTCGGCAAACTCCTCGCGCTGTAGCAGGCAGTTGACGCACTGGTCGCCGGAGCCCCAGTTGGTGGGTTCCAGCAGGCCGTCGTTCCCCTGGTAGGTGCGCGGCGCATCCGGCGCATGGTCCTTGTAGGGTGCGCCGACGTCATAGCTGATGTAGTCCGAGAAGCCTGCGGGCCGAGGCGTATTGGGCAGGGCCCAGTAGTCCAGGGAAGCCTGGGGCGACTGGCCGGCGAAGACCAGGATGCGCCCTTCCAGGGGCTCGTACTTGGAGGCCTGCGCGACCGCGCTGCACAGGCACAGCGCGAACAAAAACAATCTCACGAGTTGTCCTCCCGGTATTCGAACCAGTGGAAATCCGCATGCAGGGCGGTGCCGGCGATATCCTGGCAGCACATGCCGACGAAGGCGCCGGTGAAGTTGGCGCCCTCCCCCTTACCCACCTCGTCGCAGAGCAGGCTGTAGTCCAGCGCATCACCCACCGGCTGCCAGCTTGTGCCGTCGGCGGACCAGTGAAATTGCAGCGTGTCACGGTCGACACTGGCGCGCAGGAACACTGGACCGGAATCGGGCAATGGCACCGGGTCCGATTGCAGCGGGTAGACCGTGTTCAGACTCAGGTCGCCGGGGCAACTCATGATGCCGAGGTGGCGACCGTGCTCCTCGTCGCGCGAGACGAACAGGTAGTGAAACTTGTGGCTGTTGTAGTAGCAGACCAGGCCTGCCTGCTGTTGGAAATGCTTCGGGTCGAAATCCATCTCAGTTGTAGCTTCGAAGGAAAATGCCTGCTGGCGCCGCGCCACCAGCGAGGAGTGGTAGAGGCTGCCGAGGGATTCCCGGCCGAACAGGCGCAGGCACGCCGGTCGGGCATCTAGGCTGAACAGGGTGTCAGGCTCGGGGGTTCGTAGCCACTGGAAATCGATGGGGAGTTCACCGGTGTTGAACTCAGTGCGCTCGGGCGCGGATGGCCAGGGTGCCGCGGGCAGGTCCGGTGCTTCAACCGCATCCGCGGGCCCGGTGGACCCACTGGTATTGCGCAGCCAGCCGTCTTCATCCCAATAAACTTTCTCGATGGCGCTCTCGCGTCCCATGGGGCTGCGTCGATTGTCCGGCGACAGGGGCCGCGAACACAGGTGCACCGCGTAGAAGTCGCCGCCCTGGGTTTCCACCCAGTCGCCGTGGCCGCAGCGCTGCAGGCGGCTCTCCGGTTTGTCCCGGGCTGTGATGAAGGAGCCGATCGGGTCGACCTCGTAGGGGCCAGTAATGGCCTTCGACCTGGCCAGGGTCATGGCGTGGTCGTAGCCGGTGCCGCCCTCGGCGGTCAGCAGGTAGTAGTAGCCGTCCCGCTTGTAGAGATGCGGCCCCTCGGTTAAACCCAGCTCCGAGCCCGGAAAGATGTTGTGCCCCTCCCCAACGAGCTGCCGCGCCGTGTGATCGTATTCCTGCAGGTAGATGCCGCCAAAAAACGTCCGGTCCGGCCGGTGATCCCAGATCATACTGAGGTACCACTTGCGTCCGTCCTCGTCGTGGAACAGTGACGGGTCGAAGCCGCGGCTGTCCAGGTACACCGGGTCCGACCATTCACCGTCAATCGTCGCGCAGGTGGTTACAAAATTGTGCGTGTCCTTGAAGTTGCCGTCGAAGCGATTGACCCGGGTGTAGACCAGCCAGAACAAGCCATCCGCATGGGTCAGGCAGGGCGCCCAGACGCCGCAGGAGTCGGGCACGCCGCGCAGGTCCAGCAGCGCGGTCCGGTCCAGTGGACGGGTCAGCAGCCGCCAGTTGACCAGGTCTTTCGAATGATGGATCTGCACCCCCGGGTACCATTCGAAAGTGGAGGTGGCGATGTAGTGGTCATCGCCGACCCGGCAGATCGACGGGTCGGGATTGAAGCCTTTCAGAATCGGGTTTTCGATCGCCATGCTGTTTAAAACCCCGTGAACACGAAGCGCGTTTCGGAAGCGAACGGTCTGTCCGGGGACACGCAAACCGCAGCCGCCGACGCATCGAAGCGCGGCGTGGGGACATGTTGGGTTTCCAGGCAAAACCCGTGACGAGGTCCGTAAAGCACCCCTTCCTTGCCGCGGATACCGTCTCCGCCCGTATTCCCCGAAAACACGTGTAGCGCCGGCCGGTCTGTGTACACCGCCAATTGCCGTCCGGTGCGCGGCTCCCGCACCTGCGCGGCGGGGCTTGAGCGCCAATCCCTGTCAGTATCCAGCAGCCAGCTGTGGTCGAAACCGCCTGCCACGTCGATCTGGGTGCCGGCTTGCGCAAGTTGTTGCCGAAGGTTCCGGGGTTCCCTGAAATCCATGGCCGTACCCGCCACGGGCACGCTGCCACCCCGGGGAATCAGCTCCTCGTCGACGGGCACAAACTCGTCGGCGTCGATGGTCAGCTCGTGATCGAGAATCACACCCGCCGCATGCCCGCCCAGGTTGAAATAGCTGTGTTGGGTTGGGCTGACCACGGTCTGCCGATCCGCCTCGGCCGCATAGCGCACCACGAAGGCGTTATCGTCGGTGAGAGTGTACTCCACACACAGCGCAAGCCTGCCCGGATAGCCCTGTTCGCCGTCTTCACTGTCGTAGTGAAACCGGATGCTGGAGTCATCCTGCGCCGCCACCTGCCAGGCGCGCTTGCCCAGGCCCTGCACACCCCCATGCAGGTGATGGCCCGTGTCGGGTACCGGCAATGGGTACTCCTGGCCGTCGAGTTCCAACAGACCGCCGGCGATACGCCCGGCCACACGGCCCACAACCACGCCCAGGAAGAAGACGTCCCGGACGTATTCCTCGGGGGTGTCGTAACCCAGTACCACGTCTGTCGAATAGCCGTCTTCGCCGGAAATGTGCAGCTGCATCAGGGCGCAGCCGTAATTGCTGAGCACGGCCCGGCTCCCGCAACTGTTTTGCAGGGTGAATACACCGACCTCGGTATGATCGGACCGATCCAGCACTTGGTAACCCCGGAATTCTTGTTATAGTGTGGTAAAAACTGTAAACGTTTTCACAACGTCTCGCAACCGAAGCGCCTGTCTATGCATTGCGGTGATGCTAAGCTGGCGCCACACAGGGAGAGAGCATGTCATCAATCAAGGATGTCGCCGAGCTGGCTGGCGTTTCCATCGCCACGGTCTCGCGCTACCTGAGCGATCCGGAATCCATTCGCGAGGCCAACCGTGAAAAGGTGGCCAGCGCCATCGAGCGCGTGGATTACGCGCCCAATGCCCTGGCCCAGAATTTCCGCCGCGGCCGCACCGGCATCATCATGGTGGTGCTGCCCAGCGTCGGCGATCCCTTCTTCACCGAGGTCATGCGCGGCATCTCCAGGGTGGCGAGCGAGAAGCATTACAGCATCCTGATTCGCGAAACCGAGATGAATACCCTGTCGCTGGACGACTACAACGACATCGTCCTGTCGAAGCAAGCCGACGGCATCATCCTGCTGGCCAGCACCTGCCCCATCACGCCCATGCGGCGCCGCAGTAAACAGGCGCCGATTATTCTCGGCTGTGAAAACGTCACGCCCGAGCTCGGGCAGCTGTTCAGCGTGCGCATCGACAACAACGCCGCCGCCCGCGAAGCCACCCGCCATCTGCTCAAGCTGGGTCACGAGCGCATCGGCTTTATTGCCGGTGCCACCGGCTCCGAGCTGACCGCCGACCGCGAGCGCGGCTTTCTGGCCGCCATGAAGCGCGCCAGCCTGGCGGTAGCCGACGGCTGGGTGGTTCCCGGTGGCCTGACCATCGAAGGCGCTCGCGACGCGACCCGGTCACTGCTCGAGCACCCGCAGCGGCCCACCGCCATCTTCTGCGCCACAGATGAAATGGCCATGGGCTGCCTGCACGAAACCAAGGCCGCGGGACTCAGCGTGCCCGGGGATATTTCCGTGATGGGCTTCGACGACACCCGCTACGCGGAAGTCCTGGACCCGCCACTCACCACCGTCGCCCAGCCCGCCGAGCAGATCGGCGAGCGCACCATGCTGCGCATTCTCGACGCGGTCGACGGCGTGGACATTGGGGCGGGGCCGGAAATCGTGCCCCACAAGCTCATCGTGAGGGAATCCACCGCCCCACCCGCCTGATTTCGCCGCCATCGCATTTTCCGATCAGGTATTCATCTTTTATTCATTGTACGGATTGCTTGCGGGCTCCTATGGTTAAAACATGGCGAGCGGCGTGTGTCTGCACGCTGCCTTCAGCCCCGTAATCTGGAAACACACAGAACCCAGAGGAGCACACGACAATGTTTTCACGCGCGATACCCCTGGCTGCCGCTCTGGCAGTAGCCATCCCCCTGGTAACGCCGTCCACCCCGGCCGTTTCGGCCGAGGCAGGCATGGCGAAATCCAACCAGTTCTGGTGGCCCGAGCGGGTCAACCTGGCACCGCTGCGGGCACATGCCCCGGCCTCTAACCCGATCGGCGACTTTGACTACGCCGCGGCCTTTGCCTCACTGGACCTCGACGAGGTCAAGAAAGACATCGAGAACGTCCTGACCACGTCCCAGGACTGGTGGCCCGCTGACTACGGTCACTACGGCCCCTTCATGATTCGTATGTCCTGGCACGCCGCCGGCACCTACCGCCAGGCTGACGGCCGCGGCGGCGCCGAGGGCGGCCAGCAGCGCTTCGAGCCGCTCAACAGCTGGCCGGACAACGGCAACCTCGACAAGGCCCGCCGCCTGCTCTGGCCGGTCAAGGAGAAGTACGGCGCCGCCCTTTCCTGGGGTGACCTGCACATTCTGGCCGGCAACGTGGCGCTGGAATCCATGGGCTTCAAGACCTTTGGCTTTGCCGGCGGCCGTATCGATGACTGGGAAGCCGACCTGGTCTACTGGGGTCCCGAAAAAGTCATGCTGGCAGACAACCGCTACAGCGGTGACCGCAAGCTGGCGCAGCCCCTGGCCGCCGTGCAGATGGGCCTGATCTACGTGAACCCGGAAGGCCCCAACGGCAACCCGGACCCGGTCAAGTCCGCCCACGACGTGCGTGAGACCTTCGGCCGCATGGCCATGAACGACGAAGAGACCGTTGCCCTGGTCGCAGGCGGCCACGCCTTCGGCAAGATGCACGGCGCCCACAAGCCCGACGACTGCCTCAGCGTCGAGCCCGCCGGTGCGGGTCTCGAGCAGCAGGGCTTCGGCTGGAAAAACAGCTGTGGCAAGGGCCACTCCGAGGACACCGTGACCAGCGGCCTGGAAGGCGCCTGGACGGTCACCCCGGCTCGCTGGAGCATCAACTACCTGCAAAACCTGTTCGCCTTCGAATGGAAGCAGACCAAGAGCCCGGCCGGTGCCACCCAGTGGATTCCCACCGACCCGAACGCGGCCAATATGGTGCCGGACGCACACCTGCCCAACGTGCGCCACGCCCCGGTGATGACCACCGCGGACCTGGCCCTGAAGGCAGACCCGGAGTACCGCAAGATCTCCAAGCGCTTCCTGGAGAACCCGGAAGAGTTCGAGCTGGCCTTCGCCAAGGCCTGGTTCAAGCTGACTCACCGGGACATGGGCCCTCGCACCCGCTACGTGGGCAGCGAAGTCCCCTCTGAAGTGCTGATCTGGCAGGACCCGGTACCCGCAGCAGAGGGTGATACGGTCAGTGCCCGTGACATCCGTCGCCTGAAGAACGAGATCGTCAAGTCCGAGCTGTCCAGCACCGAACTGGTCAAGGCAGCCTGGGCATCGGCCTCGAGCTTCCGCAACACCGACATGCGCGGTGGCGCCAACGGCGCAAGGGTACGCCTCGCTCCCCAGAATGGCTGGGCGGCGAACGACCCCGAAGAACTGGCCAAGGTGATTGCCGCGCTGGAAGGCATCCAGCAGGACTTCAACCAGTCCAACCGCCGCAAGCAGGTTTCACTGGCTGACCTGATCGTGCTGGGCGGTGCGGTCGGCGTCGAGCGCGCTGCGAAAGAAGCGGGCTACGACGTTGAAGTGCCGTTTACCCCGGGTCGTACCGATGCGACGGCAGAGATGACGGACGCCGACTCCTTCCGCTGGCTGGAGCCCGCGGCGGACGGCTTCCGCAACTACTTCGACGACCGCTCACTGCTGTCGCCGGCGGAAATGCTGATCGACAAGGCCAACACCCTCGGCCTGAGCGCGCCTGAAATGACGGTACTGGTGGGCGGCATGCGCGCCATGAACGCCAACAGCGGCGGCTCCAGCCACGGCGTGTTCACCGATCGCCCCGGCGCGCTGAGCAACGACTACTTCGCCAACCTGCTGACCATGGACACGAAGTGGCGCAAGTCCAAGTCCGAGGCCGGCATCTATGAAGGCGTCAACCGCGAGTCCGGCGAGGTTGTGTGGACGGCCACCCCGGTGGACCTGGTGTTCGGTTCACACTCCGAGCTGCGCACGATCGCACAGGTGTATGCAGAGAAAGGCGGCGAAGCCCGCATGGTCGACGACTTTGTCGACGCCTGGGTCAAGGTGATGCAGGCGGACCGCTTCGACCTGAAGCAGGGTCCTGCTGCCGGTGTTGCCAGCCGCTAAGGCTTTACTCCCCGATCAAAGGCGGCGCATCTGCGCCGCCTTTTTTTTGCCTGAAAGGAAATCAGATTTTTGATACCCGTCAATTGGCGGGTGAGTTTCTCTGAAATTGCACACCGATCCGCTTCGATATTCGCTTTTTGTCATATCGCAACTCAGTTGCGTCGCCAATCATTACCGGCAGGTTAGGAGGCGCAGAGCGCCGGGGAGATAGCTATGCGATTTTCATCATTGCTTTTTTTGTTGCTGGTACCGCTGGTACTGCTGCCAGTGAACGACGCGGAGGCGGCGTTTGCCATCGCCATTGACGATCCTGCTACCCAGGGCATCGATATCATCGTGGAGGACAATGGTGACTTCGATGTTGGGCAGGCTACCGGTAGCATCGAATCCTGTATCGAGCAGGGCTCACTGGCGACCTGTGTCACAGCCATCAGCAAGCCCGTAGAGGGCACCGCGACACTGCCGCAGATTACCCTGAACGTCGAGTTTCTCAGCTACTCGGGGGCCATCACCATCATGGCATCTGATACCGGATTCTCGTCCGCCGCTGGCACCGCGGACGTGACCCTGACCGGCTTCTTCTCCGGCGGCGACCAGCTGACTGCCAGCTTTTACGGGGACACCGGCAACCAGCGCTTCACCAACGGTTTCAGTATCGCCACCCTGGGGCCACTCAATTCTCCCCAGTTCACCATCTTCGAGGCAGCGGAGGGGGCTGTAAGCACGGCGGGATCTTTCACAGTTTCCGTAGCGTTCACAGACGGCACATTCGAAGTGAACGGCGGGGTCATCGCTACGCTGATCGCGGCTCCCGAGAACGAGGGCGCTCCTGTTCCCGATGTTGTGGGGCTCGATGAGTCCGTGGCAAGAAACAATATAGACGATGCCGGTTTCGATGTAGGTACCGTCAGCCGGCAGGCGAGCGAGACGGTGATGGTCGGTAATGTTATCAGCCAGACTCCGACGGGCGGCACCGTCGTTCCGCTGGGATCGCAGGTTGACCTGGTCGTCTCGACCGGCTCTGAGGTAGACCGGGATCCGATCACTGATCCCTTCGGCTTGTCCGGTGTCTGGTTCGACCCGGCCACCAGCGGGGAAGGATTTACGATCACAGGCGATGCGACTGGGCTGCTGATCTACTACTTTGGTCGTGACGGTGGCGGTGGACGCCTGTGGTTGGTTTCCAACTTCTACCAGGAGCCACTGTTCTTCGGGGAGTCTTTCACCGTAACGATGTCCAAGAGCAAGAGTGGCACCTTTGCCGATCCGGACCCCCAGACCCAGGAGTGGGGCACGGCGACCTTCATCTTCGATAGCTGCGAAAACGCACGCGTCCAGATGAACGGCGACGACGGATTCAAACAGCTCGACAACCTGATACCGCTGGCGACGGTTGGGAACCTCGTCTGCGACGACTAAGTTGGGTGTACTGTGGGCGGCGCAACTGCGCCGCCCTTTTTTGTGTTCCGCGACCTATTGATGCCCGTCAAATCTTGACGGCTTATTCAGCGACTCCGGCGCCAATGTCTCCAACTATTCGATTATTGTCCTATCGAAATGATCAAGTGACGCCTATCTTTTCTGTATGGAGCCCATTGGGAGAAGTGACAATGAAAACAGGCACAGCACGCATTGCACTTTTTGTGGCCATCCTCGGCGTCTATTGCAGCAGTGCAATGGCCGCGCTTGAACTGCAAGACGGCAGCGCCACCGGCCAGTGGTTCAACGCGCAGCGAGCTGGCGAAGGTATCTACGTCGAGATCGTTGAGGCCAATCCGAAAAACCTGTTCTGGATTGCCTGGTTCACTTTCGACCTGGAAGGCAACCAAATGTGGCTGATCGGCGACACCGAAGTGGACCCGGGGCAGACCAGCGTCACTATGGACCTACAGGTATTCGACGGCCCTGTGTTCGGCCCCGGTTATGATCCGAATGACCTGAACGAAACACGCTGGGGTTCGATCACGATGGAATTTACCGAGTGCAACAGGGCCAACGTGGCCTACTCCTCTGTTCTCGGCTTCGGATCCGGTGAGATTTCTATGGTGCGGCTGACCAACATCGAGCAGGTGGACTGCATAGAATCGCCGCCGACTCTTCCGCCGATCGGCACATTGACCACGGGAAACTGGGTCGATGGTGCGGGTACGTTCTGCCTGAACGTTGGCGATGATGGCCAGTCCATCACTGACCAGGCCACGGCTGCAGGCCCGTCCTGCACGCCCAACGACCACGCCCTCTACGGTCTGCTCAACGGCGTGGATGACCAGGGCGCTGCCTGCACGGCCGAAGTGTTGTGCGAAGGCGAGTGGACGATTTCGAATGTGGGACTGATGGAGTGCAGCTTCAACAACACCCTGGCCATTGCGATTTTTTCCGGCACGAGCCAGGTTTCGGGTACGGCTCGCACGACATCAGAGTCGGGTTCCTGCACGGCCAATTTCACGGCCTCGCCGGCTCAGTAATGCAATTCGCTATTGCAGGCGGTGCATTGCGCCGCTTGTTTATGCCTGGCGCAAATCCAGCGCCATCAGCACGTCGGTAATCGAGTCCTTGCCGATACGGAACTTGTCCGTCACCCTGCCCTGCTCGACGAAGCCACAGCTGTCGTAGAGCGCCCTGGCAGGTTCGTTGTGCTCAAAATAGGTCAGGTCGATGTAGTCCAGCATGGGCTCATCGCGAGCGAATTCTATCGCGGCCTGCATTAGTCTCTGGCCAAGCCCCTGGCCCCGATGCGGCCGCTCAATGCCAATTCCAAGCATGGCCCGGTGCAGCAAGGTCTTCATCGGACCACCCTTCAGGTTGACGTGACCGACAATTTCGCCGTCCTCGTGCTGGGCGATCCACAGCCGCATCCAGCCGACTTCCGCCAGACTCTTCTCCAGCACCTCGAGGCTGGCGCCGCGTGGGCGCTCCTCGTCTCCGGGTATGAAGGGATTAAAATGGGGTTCGCCCCGCCCCGACTCGTCGACACTGCGCTCGAAGTGCGCCCGGTAGAGTTCCTCGTCTGCGCTGGCGTAGGGGCGAACCGTGTACACGCTCAGCCCAGGGTTGCCTGCAACGCAAAGTAGGTCAGGGCAATGAGGCAGACGTTGGACAGCAGGAAAATCAGGAAGCGTACTGGCACCGTGTTGACCAGGCACTGCCACAGGCTGTGAGCGATGCGGAAGCCGACATAGGCCCAGGCAAACATGACGGCAGTTTCCGGCGCGCCAGTGATGGCGAGGATCAGCACCAGCGGGTAGAAAATGGTGGGTTGCTCGTACAGGTGATTGTGGTTGTGGGCAATCCAGTTCACCTTCGGCGGCATCTCGGATTCCACGTCGACGTAGCGGCCGCCGGGCGGTGCGGCAACCAGGTCCACGCCGGCCTTCTTGAATCCCGGTATGCGAGTGAACAGCATCCACAACATCATGATCAACGTCCAGGCGACCAGGACTGCGGCGGGCGCGAGGATTTCAGTGTTCAGCATCAGCGTCATGGGTTTCTCCTTCTTGTAGTTATCTTGAGCCCCCTCGGGCTGCGCACACTCTAACAGAAAGCGAAGGGGCTTGAACTACAGGGAGAAATTGACGGCAGCGCCTACAAACCTCGGTTCACCACGACGGCTGACCAGGCCTGCGCCCACGTCATCCTGGAAGATCACGTAGCCCTCATTGGCGAGATTGCGACCGAAAACGTCCACGCGCCAGCGGTCATTGCTGGAGAACCATGAGAGCCGCCCATCGTGGCGCCAGTAGCTGTCCTGGGATTGCTCCTCCAGGTTCAGCACCGAGAAGAACACCTCGTCCTGCCAGGCGCTGAGCCAGTTCAGGCCCAGGCTGCCCCAGGCAAATTGCGGTGAACGCCAGGCCATGGTGAAGCTGCCGGAGTACTCGGGAGACACGACCGGGCGATTCCCCTTGAGATCGCCGGTATCGGTGACCGTACGTTTGAATTCCGCATCCAGCCACGCGCCGTTAACGCCAAGCGTCAGTCCGTCTATCGGTACCCAGCTCAGTTCCAGCTCGATTCCCTGGCCATCGAGACCGTCGACATTGCCGGTCTGGGCGATGCCGTTCTCGATGATCTGGACCTGGTAGTCCTCGTAGTCGTAGATGAAGCCGGTCAGCTGATAGCGCAGCTGGTATTCGACGAAGTCGCCGCGCACGCCCAGATCCAGGTTCCAGACTTCTTCCGAATCGAAGACCGACAGCTCCCGGGTCGCCTCCGGGTCGAAGCCGCCAGCCTTGAAGCCCTTGGCGGCGTTGGTGAAAAGAGTATGACTGTCAGCAAACTGCCAGCTCGCGTAGAGGCGCGGCTGCCAGTCGTCCCAGTCTTCATCGAGGGATTCGACGCCATCGGTGGAATAACCCAGCAGGTTGCCTGACGGGTTGAGTTCGGTGGCATTCAGCGTCGCGATCACGCTGGTCACCGGGTCAGCCCGGTAATCAAATTCCTTGTCGTCGTAGCTGTAGCGCAGGCCGGCGCCTACTGTCAGGCGTTCATCTATCTGCCAGCTCACGTCGCCATAGAGTCCGGCGCTGAGGTAATCCCCCTCCTGGGTGGCCACTTCGAGCACCGCGGGCTGGCACGGGCCAAAGATCGGCTCGAAGGCCGGCGAACAGAACGGCGTGCCGAACAGCAGGTTGGTGTCGCTGTAGCCCAGCTCGATGGTGGTGTCGATCTCCTCGTCGAAGACAATGCCGCCCACCACCCAGTTGAACAGGCCGGTCGTGCCATTGAGCCGCACTTCCTGGCTGAGGGTTTCGCTGTTGCGGTCGGCGAATCCAGCGGACGTGAGGAAAATCGCGCTGCCGTCCACGTCGAAGTCATTGGGACTGTCGTTGTCGTGCCAGGCGGTAATGGAGGTCAGCTTCATGCCGTTCGCCAGCTCCCAGTGCAGGTGCAGGCTGACGTCGGTGCTTTCGATATCGTCGAAGGTATCGATGTCGGTGGCCAGCACGCTGTCGAAGGGGTCGGCCGTGACACCGCCCAGGGCTGCGAGGGTATCGTCGAGGGTCTCGTACCCGAGCCCGCCGCTGTGGGTTTCCTGGTAGGAGGCACGCAGTACGGCGCTGAAGTTGCCGCGGTCGTAGCCCAGCGCCACCTGCACCCCCTCGGTGTCGCGGTCGCCAATCGGTTCGTCGGCGACGATGTTGTCGGCATCGCCGTCATCGTCGTAGCTGAACACGGAGCCGCGCACGGCCCAGTTTTCATTCAGCGGGAGGTTGCCGGTGACATAGCCGCCGAAGTAGTCGTTCTCCCCCGCTTCGAGCTGCACATTCAGCGAGCGCTCCTGGGTGGGCCGAAAGTGTCGCACCAGGATCGCGCCGGCAGACGTGTTGCGGCCGAACAGGGTGCCCTGGGGGCCCTTCAGCACCTCGACCTGTTCCACGTCCACCAGAGTAATCGCCGTGCTGTTGATACGGCCGCGGTAGGTGTCGTCAACGAAGAAGCCGACGCTGGCCTCGCCGCCAATGCCAAAGCTGTTGGAGCTGATGCCGCGGATGGCGAACAGCGGCGTGCTCACGCCCTGCTCCCAGCCGCTGAAGTTGGGCGTCGCCAGCACGATGCTCTCCAGGCGCTGCAGCCGGTTGTCCTGCAGGAAGTCACTATCGAACACCGAAATCGCCAACGGCGTGTCCCGCAGCGTGGATTCCCGGTGCTGGGCGCGAACCACCACTTCCTCGAGGGTGCGGGCTGCCCAGCTTTGCGAAGCAAACAGCAGGGCGATGCCGGTAAGCATGGCGGCAGGTCGACGCATTGGGATTCTATCCTTGTCGGGAGGGAAGGCCTGATTATAGGAACGGAAACGCGCCGAATCCTAGGGTGCGCCCCACTTTTGTTTATGCTCGCGGAGTACCTCGGGTCGGGGTAAGCTCGGTCCAGGATTCAACAAGGAACCACAATGACCCGCTTTACCTGCTCCCTGATGCCCGCCCTGCTCCTGCTGTGCATGAGCGCAGGCGCACAGGCCTTCGACATCGAGGCCGCTACCCAGTCCTACCTTGCGGCGAAGTCCGCCGAAGACGTGGCGCGTATCGACAGCTACGTAAACACCGGTTACCTGCTCATGCTGCTGGACGTTGTCGCGGCAGTGCTGGTGGCCTGGCTGATCCTGTCACGGGGATGGTCGCGTCGCTGGCGCGAGATGGCCGAGAACAAGTTCGGCTCGGCGTTCGCCCAGGCCTTCATCTATGTCCCCGTCTACTTGCTGGTGACCACGGCGCTGGTCTTTCCGCTCACCTGGTTCGCGGATTTCCATACGGAGCACAAGTACGGCCTGGCCACACAGAGTTTCCCCGCCTGGCTTGGTGAGTTCCTGCTGGGCGTCGTGATCACGGTGGTGCTGTTATCGGTATTTATCGCGCTCTTGTACGCGGTGATTCGACGCACCCAGGAGCGATGGTGGGCATGGGGTGCGGGCCTCGGTGTTCTGTTCCTGCTCTTCGTGATCGTCATCAGCCCGGTATTCGTTCAACCGCTCTTCAACGATTACCGGCCCATGGACGAGGGCCCGCTCAAGGAGCGGATACTCTCCATTGCCCGGGCCAACGGCATGGAAGCCGACGATGTGAAACAGGTGGACGCCTCCCGCCAGACCACCCGCATCAGCGCCAACGTCAGCGGCGCCTTCGGCACCATGCGGATCGCCCTCAACGACAACCTGCTGATGCAGGCCAGTGAAGATGGCGTCGAGGCCGTAATGGCCCACGAGATCGGCCACTATGTGCTCAATCACATGTACAAGCGGCTGACCGTGATGCTGCTGGTACTGGTGGGGATGTTCCTGCTGGTGCACCTGGCTTTTCGCGCCATCGTGCGACGCAAGGGCGAGGCCTGGGGCATTCGTGGCATCAGCGACTACGCGGGGCTACCGCTGCTGCTGGCCATCTTCGTTGTGCTGGAACTCCTGGCAACGCCGATTCTCTACCGGATGGTGTACAGCGCGGAGTACGAGGCCGACCTGTTTGCCATCAACGCCACCCAGAACCCGGAAGCCTGGGCAGAGGTGGCGTTACTGTCCGCCGAGTACCGCAAATTGCGGCCGCCCGAGTGGGAGGAGAACTGGCTCAACCACCATCCATCGCCCTATAAGAGGATCTACACGGCCATGCGTTGGAAGGCGGAGAACCTGCCGGAGGAAAGCGAGGCCGCCCCGCCGGTTGAGTCAACCGACGGAGACTAACTGGGGGCGCCGCTAGCGCACAGCGTCGATCGCGTCCTCGATGATGGGGATAAGCTGGTCGCGCACACCACCGCTGCCGGTGCCGCCGTCGGTACCGGTGTACTCCTCGAAGAACACGACGCCCGCGTACTGGCGCTCGGTATCGATCCATGAGATGGAGCCGTAGAAGCCGCCGTCGGTGAACAGCGTCACCGGGCCATCGCCTTCGCGCGGCTCAAGCCACCAACCCATGCCATAGCCGCTGCCATCGGTCGGGTCCTGGGTGCGCGGCGCCCGCATGGAGGCGACGCTCTCCGCTGACAACACGCGATTGCTGCCACACAGGCCGTCGTTCAGGTGCAGGGAGAGCAGCTTCGCATAATCGTCCAGGCTGGCCATCATGCCGCCTTCCTGGTTCGGGTTGTCTAGACCGACCAGGCTATCCGCCATGCCATCCCATTGCTCGGAAATAGACAGGTTGTTGCCGTAGGTGGATATCTCCAGCTCACAGGGCTGGGCAATGTACTCATCCCACAGCTGGTTCCAGGTACCGCCGCCGACGATCTCCGCCACCGCACCGGACAACTGCCACTGGCTGCCGCCGTAGTCAAAAGCCGTACCGGCAGGGGTACTCTCCAGGCCCGGCAACGGGGAAGTCCAGATGGTCTCCGCGCAGCCCTGCAGGGTTCCGAAGGGCAGGAACTGGCAGAGGTGCGGCCCATAGGATGCCTGGTCGATGAACAGGTTGATCAGGCCCGGAATACCGGAGCGGTTCGACACGAGGTGTTCGGTCGTGATCGCCTGGTCCCACACCCCCAGCCAGGGCAGGTAGTTGGCAATCGGGGTGGTGATGTCGAAATTGACGTTGTCATCATCGTCGTGGAGGGCCATCAGCAGCATAACCGTGGGCACTTTACTGGTGGAGGCCAGCAGGACCAGGCTGTCTTCGGTCTGGTTGCCGAAGACCGCCTTGTGGATGACGCCCCGTTCCTTGTCCACCACGACGTAGGAACCGCCAGGGAACAGCGGTTCGCTGTCGACGAAGTCTTCCATCCAGGCGTCAGCCGCGGTGAAGTCGGGCTCAACAGGTGGGGGAACATACGAATTGCCACCGTCGCTGCAGGCGGCAATGAACGGCAGGCTGAGGCAGAGCAGTAGAAATCTTTTCATCGGGCTTCCCGTTATTGTTGTTGTAGACCGACCAACTCGGTGTTGTCGCAGTATAGAGTTGCTGCGGTGTTGAGTACACGTCCCGGAAACCTCAGGCGGCCGGCAGTTTGGATAATTCACCTCCCGGGCGCAGGCACGGTGACAAAGTTGAACGTTTCGGGTGGAAAACCGTGGCCTGCTGGTGGCGTGAAAATCGTAAAATATCCATATAAATCAATCGGATAGTTGATTTTCACAACACCGGAGCCGCCCATGAACGCCATCGCCTACCCCACCGCCACCATCACCCGCCGCTCACTCGATGAGCTCGAGGAAAACATCATCAGCCTGTCCCAGCACATCAACGCCAGCGAGTATGAGTTCCTGGTGCTGCTGCGTGAATTCGACCTCAGGCAGGGCTGGAAGGCCTATCACTTCAACAACTGTGCGGAGTGGTTGAATATGAAGTGTGGGATTGCGCCGAATACCGCCCGTGAAAAGCTGCGTGTGGCCAACGCACTGTTTGATCTGCCCGAAATCTCCCGTGCCTTTCAGAAGGGCGACTTGTCCTATTCGAAGGCTCGCTCTTTGTCGCGCGTGGCAACGCCGCAGAACGAGGAACAGCTTCTGAGCTTTGCGCTCAAGGCGACGGCGGCCCATGTGGACCGGCACTGCACCCAACTCAGAAATGTGCAGCGCGATGTGTCTACCAGCGATGCAAATCGGGCACACGAAGCTCGCTACCTGAAGGTCTCACCCATAGGCGACGGAAGCGTCAGCATCAGCATGGAGCTTCCAAAGGAGCAGGCAGACCTGGTTCTGAAAGCACTGCAGCTTGGTGTAGCGCGCGACACCAACGGAGATGCAGAATTTATCGCCGATGGCGTAGAGCGGGACGAGCTGACCGAAATTGATGAAAACACTCCACGTGGAGCGTCGGAACTGCAGCGGCAGCAGGCTGATGCCTTTGTAGATATCTGCCGATCATTTTTAGCTGGCGGGGAAGAGAAGCGCAGCTGTACCGCGGACCACTACCAGGTCACAGTGCGCGTCGACGAAAAAGCGTTGCGCGGTGAGCCCGATGAGCGCAGCAAGAGCGATCTGCCGATCGAAACGGTGCGACGGTTGTGCTGCGACGGGTCGATTGTGCCGCTCGTGTACAAGGACGGCACGCCGACGGCCATCGGCCGCAAGCATCGGGTAGTGAGTCCTCAGTTAAGGAGAGCGCTGGAGGCTCGGGATGGGGGCTGCTGTTGCTTCCCGGGGTGCACGAATACGAAGTGGCTGGATGCGCATCACTTTGAGCACTGGTGCGATGGCGGTGAGACGATCCTGGAGAATCTTCTGCTGTTGTGTCCGCATCATCACAGGCTGCTGCACGAGGGCGGCTTCGAGATCAAACGAGGGCCCAACGGCGAATGGCAGTTCCGAAATGCGTCGGGGTTCAGGCAGCCCTGAGCCCGGGAGAGCGTCAGCTCTCCTGTAAACAGCCCTGAGCCCTGGAGAGCGTCAGCTCTCCTGGAGAGTGAACAACTGCGTATTGCCGCCCTTGGCGACGACGTTGTCCGTGCGCGTTTTCTCCGTGGCGAAACGCAGCAGGTAGTGCGGCCCGCCGGCCTTGGGGCCGGTGCCCGAGAGGCCCTGGCCGCCGAAGGGGTTCACGCCGACCACGGCGCCGACCATGTTGCGGTTGACGTAGGTGTTGCCCACGCGGGTGCCGCGGAAGACGTCGCGGGCGAAGCCATCGATGCGGCTGTGCACGCCCAGGGTCAGGCCGTAGCCCGAGGCGTTGACCTGGTCGAGCACGCCGGAGATGTCCGTGCCGGCGTAGCGAAGGATGTGCAGGATCGGGCCGAATACTTCTTCGGGCAGCTGCGACAGGGATTCGATTTCGTAAACCTGCGGGGCGAAGAAATAGCCGTCTGCCAGGTCCTTGTCGAGCTCGCACTTCGCCAGCAGTGTCGCTTCGCGGCTCATGCGCTCCGCATGTTGTTCGAGTCGCTGGCGCGCCTCCAGGTCGATCACCGGGCCGATGTCCGTGGACAGGGCCGCGGGGTCGTTGATAACCAGCTCTTTCATCGCGCCGGCCAGCATCTCGATGACGCCGTCGGCGATATCTTCCTGCAGGAACATGACCCGCAGGGCGGAGCAGCGCTGGCCCGCGCTCTGGAAGGCCGAGGTGATGACGTCGTCCACGACCTGCTCGGGTAGCGCCGTGGCGTCGACAATCATCACGTTAAGGCCACCGGTCTCGGCGATCAGCGGCACGATGGCGCCCTCCCTCGCAGCCAGGTCCCGGTTGATACGTTTCGCCGTCTCGGTGCTGCCGGTGAAGGCAACGCCGTCGATACGCGAGTCGCGCACCAGGGCGCCGCCCACCGTGGCGCCGTCGCCCGGCAACAGCTGCAGAACATCGCCAGGCACGCCGGCTTCGTGCAGGAGTTTGACGGCCCGCGCCCCAATCAGCGGCGTCTGCTCCGCGGGCTTGGCGATCACACAGTTGCCGGCGGCCAGTGCGGCGACGACCTGGCCGGTGAATATCGCCAGCGGGAAATTCCAGGGGCTGATGCACAGGAATGTGCCGCGGCCGTGAAGACTCAGCTCATTGACCTCGCCGGTGGGCCCGGGGAGGGATTTAACGGCAAAATGCGCGCGGGCCTGCTGGGCGTAGTAGCGGCAGAAGTCTACCGCCTCGCGTACTTCCGACAGGGCGTCGTCTATCGTCCTGCCCGCTTCCGCCGTGATAATCCCCATCAGCTCGGCGCAGTGTGCTTCCATCAGGTCCGCGGCTTTCTCCAGGGCGGCGGCGCGGGTTTCGACGCCAGCGCCGTTCCAGCCGGATTGGGCCGCGGCTGCGCGGGACAGGGCCGACTCGATGGCATCGGCATCCGATTCCACCACGTCACCCACGGCGCGGCTGCGATCCGCGGGGCTCAGCACCGGTCTGGAGGTACCGGTGCGCCACTCGCCGCCAATAATCGGCGCAGCCCGCAGGGGTTTCTCCGTGGCCTTGCCGAGTTTCTCCAGCAGCGGCGCCACGACCAGCGGCTCGTGCAGGTCCAGACCTTCGGCGTTCAGCCAGGGGCGCGGCTCCTCCCGGTAGATTTCCCGGGGTACGGGAATCTTCGGGTGGCGCCGCAGGGGCTGCACCAGTGACAGCTCTACCGGGTCCTGCACCAGGTCCCGCGGCGGCGTCTTCGCATCCATGAAGCGGTTCACGAAGGAGCTGTTGGCGCCGTTCTCCAGCAGGCGCCGCACCAGGTAGGGCAGCAGGTCCTTGTGGTTGCCCACCGGGGCATACACGCGCACCCGGGTATCCGGGCTGGTTTCGTGCAGCTCATCGAACATCAGCGCCCCCATGCCGTGCAGGCGCTGGAACTCGAAGGCCTTCCCGTCCGCGGTCAGGGCCTGGATCAGGGCCATGGAGTGGGCGTTATGGGTGGCGAACTGGGGGTAGATCGCATCCTGGGCTGCCAGCAGTCGCTCGGCGCAGACCTGGTAGCACAGGTCGCTGTGGCATTTGCGGGTATAGACCGGGTAATCCTCCAGACCCTGCTCCTGGGCGTGCTTGATCTCGCCATCCCAGTAGGCGCCCTTCACCAGGCGCACCATGAAACGGTGGCCGGTATCCCGGGCCAGGGCGATCAGCCAGTCGGCCACGGCGGGCGCACGCTTCTGGTAGGCCTGCAGCACGAAACCCAGTCCGCCCCAGTCCGCCAGGGCCTCGTCCCGGGCCAGGGCCTCGAACAGGTCCAGGGAGATATCCAGCCGGTCGCACTCCTCGGCGTCGATGTTGTAGCCGATACCGGCGTTCCGGCATTCCAGGGCCAGTTCGCGCACTTTTGGCAGCAGCTCCGCCATTACGCGCTTCTTCTGGCGGAACTCGTAGCGCGGATGCAGGGCGGACAGCTTCACCGAGATGCCGTTGGCCTCCTCCACGGTCTCGCCGGGTTTCACCGTGCAGGCAATGGTGCGAATCGCCTGCAGGTAGTCGTCGTAGTAGCGCTCCGCGTCTGCCATGGTGCGCGCGCCCTCCCCCAGCATGTCGAAGGAGAAGCGGGTGCCCGGATGGTTGTCGGCCACACCCTTTTTCAGGGCCTCCTCGATGGTGCGGCCCAGCACGTACTGGCCGCCCATGATGCGCATGGCCTGCAGCACCGCCTGGCGCACCACCGGCTCGCCGAGGCTGCTGACCAGGTTGCGTACCCAGCCGGCGGTGTCGCCGGTGATCTCTTCGTCCAGCCGCACGATGCGACCGGTGAGCATCAGTCCCCAGACCGACGCATTAACAAAGCTGGAAGTAGATTTCCCCTTGTGGGAACTCCAGTCGCCGGACTGGATCTTCTCGGCGATCAGCCGGTCCGCGGTGTCTTCGTCGGGAACCCGCAGCAGCGCTTCGGCCAGGCACATGAGCGCAATTCCCTCGCGATTGGAGAGCCCGAACTCCTGCAGGAACGCGTCCAGGGTGCCCGCCTCGTCGCTGCGGGCGCGGCAGTGTTCCACAATGGCCACGGCGCGGTCGACGATGGCCTGGCGCTGGTCCTCATTGAGCGCCGTGGCCGCCAGCAGCTGTTCCACCACGGCTTTTTCGTCGGCGCAGGTGCTCTCACGCAGCCGTTTCCGCAGGCTGGAAAGATCGGCGTCGGGCGCAGTGGTCTGGGCTAGGGACATGGAGTCACCTCCGTTGGTTACCGGGTGGCGGCGTTCCACTAATTCTAGGTTATTTCGGGGGAGTGAAAGATTGTCCTGCAACAATCCTTCACCAGGTTGGGCCTAACCGAAGCGCTCTTCCGGATGGCTCTTGCCGTTGCGGTGCTTGTAGATTTTCCACAGCCCGATCAGGGAGGCCCCGATCCAGAACAGCTCGATGACAAAGCTCGCCAAATTGAAGGTGAAGCAGAGGCTGATCAGCAGGAAGATCGCGCCGAACAGGTTCATCAGGTTATAGGCCAGGCTGCTGCTGGCCACCTTGTCCAGCTGCAACAGGTAGTAGGCCAGCACCACCAGGGCGGTGCCGGTCATGCCGATGATATCGGTGATCAGTGTATCCACGGGCGGGCCCTATTCTTCGAACAATTCGAAGTCGCTCTTGCTGATGCCGCAGTCTGGGCACTCCCAGTCATTGGGAATGTCCTCCCAGCGGGTGCCGGGTGGGATGCCGTCCTCCGGCAGGCCTTCGGCCTCGTCGTAAATGAAGCCACAGACGACACATTCGTACTTACGGTATTCCGTTTCGCTCATCTCGATGGTTTCCCTATGGTTGTCTAGAACTCGGAATTGAACTTCAACAGGAAGCCGTCGTCCACCGGCGCTGCCATGAGCGCCAGGGCATTGGCCAGCTCCTGGTCGATGCGTCCGCTGCTGCTGAGGCGCGCGTCGACCGAATACTGTCGGCCATCGACGGTCACACCGCCTTCCACTTTGATGGGCCCTGACAGGGTGCTGACGGTCGCCCGCGCCTGCTGCGGCGCCGGAATCTCAAATTGCAGCACGTAATCGCCGAGGGGCTGGGAGCCCTGGTTGCCGCGCCAGAACGCCTGTCGCCAGACCAGGCGGCCTTTGCCGGATACCGGCTGGTCATCGGAAATGTGCATGTGCTCCATGAACAGGTTGAGCTCCCCGCGAAGGTTTACGGGCATCAGTTCCTTGATCAGGGCGGCGGAAAAGGTCGCGTCCAGCCCTCGAATCCGGATATCGCCGCCGGGGGACACACGGACATTGGCCTGCAGGCGTTGTTGCCCCCACTGGGAGCTGATGTCCGCCGTCGGCGACAGCATCAGCAGGTACAGCTCCGACAGGCTCCAGCGCAGCTGGCCCAGCTGTACCCAGCCCGCCTCGGTGGCAATTGCTGCGTTGCTGGCGGCACCTTCCCAGATTGTGCCGGAGAAGCCCGACAGGCGAACCTCATCCTCGTTAACCATGTACCCGGCCAGGTGGGCAGGCGCGTTGACGGCGAGAATGGCAAAGAACAGTAGCGCCAGCCCTGCGCCGGCGAGCACGCGCAGCAGCATCAGCCCTGTCCCAGTCGAATGGTCGCCTTGACCAGGCCGCCGCGATCACCCTGGTTGATGGCAACTTCCTTGACGGCGATGCCCTCGCCGTACTCCATGCGATAGAGCCAGCGCAGCAGGTCGGCGAAGCTCACGTTTTCGAAACGGATCGAGGTCTCGCCGCGGGAGTTTGGCTGAATGCGCGTGGGGCGTATCCCAACATCAGACGTTGAGGTATTGATCAGCTGGTTCATGTTGCGCCTGACCGTTGAGCTGCCGCTGGACTGGAGCTGCTTCAGCTCGCTGGCCATGGCCTGCACCCGGGTCAGGGTGACCTGGGTGGCGACGTTGCGCTGCACCATTTCGTCGCGCCTGCCGGTCAGGGGCTTGTGGATGCCCATGTAGAGAATATAGAGAGAGACAGCGACCGCGGCCCCCACCAGGTAGGCCTGCTCGCGGGCGTTGAACTTGCGGAACCATTCGGCCAACGCGTCCATGTCAGCCCTCCTCCACTTTCAGGCGGGCGCGAACCACGTCGCCGGAGGCGTTGCTGTTTTCCGTGGTCGCTTTCAGGCCCTCCGCTACAAGGCCTGCGCGAATGGCCTCGACGGCGCGGAAATCCGGCGTCACCAGGTTGAGTCGCACGCCGCCGAGCTTGTCGCTGAAATTGACGCTGGCGAGCTGGGTGCCGGGCTGCTCGTTGACGACGCGGCCGATGCGATCCATCAGGCTCACAAAGCTTGCGCTGCTGCCGCTGCCGCGCAGCTGATCCAGCTGGCGCTTGAGCTGCTTCTCCGGGTCCACCACGGCGCCCCGGGGCACCGCCTGGCGGTAGGCTGTTTCGATCTGCTGGCGCAGCTGCAGGTTTTCCTTCTCGAGGTTGGCGTAGCTGGCGTAGGTGCCGCCCACCTGCAGCAGGAACGCCAGGCCGAATACCCCCGCGACCAGGCGCCACTGGCGCCAGATGTCCCCGAGGGGCAAATTGGCGCCGTAGTCCCCCTGGCGCAGGTTCAGGGGCTGGCGCTCCTCTTCCGCCAGCATCAACGCAGCGGCAAAATTCCCGGTGCGCCACTGCACCAGGGACTGCATCCATTCGGGCAACAGCACGGTGTCGGCCTCCTGCTCGAGGCCGTAGACAATGATCACTTCGGCTGAGTCTTCCGGCAGTGCGGCCAGCATCGCGCCGGCCAGGTCGCGCTCGGCGGTGAATCCCTCGTTGTTGCCGCTGCGGACGACACAGCGATCGGCTTCGATGACAATGCACAGCTCGCCGGGCTGCCAGGGCAGCAGCAGCGGCTCGGGTATCCACTGCTTGGCGGCGGGGATTTCTGACAGTCGCTCCTGCCAGTCGCGCATGGCGTCGTGGGTGCAGGCGGCCACGCCCAGCTCCAGCTTGCCCAGCGGGCGCGAGGAGAAGTGCAGCTCATCAACATCGCCGGCGAAATCGTCTTCCAGCAGGTAGGGCAGGGATTTGCCGATGTGGCGCTTTTCCGCCGGCGTGAACGTGACTTCCCGCAGGGAAACATCGCCGCCGGGGGCTGCGAACACCAGCGGAGAGCGACGGGCGCTGACGAGCGCCTCGAGCTGCTCTCGCTGCTCTTCGTCATCGAGCGGCCGGGGCTCGTCGCTGGAACCCGGCGGGTACCAGACGAGCGCGTCCTCGAGCATTCTTACGACCGCTGACTCTCTCATATTAGAAGACCGCTAGAGGTTCTTTCTCCGGCCCCACTCATGAGGGGCATACTCACTATCGTGTTCACAGGCTACCAGATGCGCGCAGCAGCGTTTTTACCTGCGCCCCCTCGCGGCGCAGCACACTGTACATAGTCGACGTTCGGTCAGCAACTTCCACCTGGCCCCGGTACAGGAAGAACTCGCTGGACTGCACCAGCACCTGGCCGGCCAGGCTTTCATGCAGTTCGAGACCCGCCAGCACCGGGCTGGCGAGGAAGGCTTCCACAGATTCGAAGCCGGTCTCGCCGCGCAGCTCTACCAGGGCCTGGCCCTCCGATTCCGTCAACGGCTCGAGGTTTCCCTTGGCATTGATAGTGCGCAGGACCTGCGCCGGTGCCGTCTGGATGTTGATGGCGCCGGTCGACCACACGGTCAGGAAGGGCTCGACCGCCAGGAACAGTTCCGGCGTCATATAGGCCACCATGCGCAGCTCGCTGACGCTCTGCATTGCCGTGTTGCCGGTCCGATAGGAGGGCTCGCGGTCGAAGTAGAAGTCATCCTCGGCGCCGAAATCCCGGGGCTCCTGATCCCGGTCAAGCCAGTCCTGCACCGACTGCAGGATCAGCCGGGCATCCTGCTCGGTGACCTGGGGCTCCTCGAAGGATTGCAGCAGGCGCAGGAACTGCTCCTGCAGGGCCGTGAACTGCTGCCCTTCAGGCGGCGTCGCGCCCAGGTTGTTGATATTGAGCCGGCCGCTCAGGTCCTCCAGGCTGCCCAGCAGGAAACCGCCGTCGTCGAGGGCATACGGCGGTACCTGTTGGGCCCACAGCTCCGACAGGTCGTCTCGCGGCTCGCCGCCGTCGACCTGGTCCTGTTCGGCATCCTGGATCAGCACCAGCTTCGCCAGGTCCTCGCCGCCGCGCAGATAGGCCTGGTTCTGGGCGGCGAGAACGCTGATGCCGGAGCGTTTCAGGAACAGGGTGAACTCCCTGCTCATGGCCACTGCCAGTGTCGCTGCGAGCGCGAACACCAGCATGGCGATGATGACCGCCACGCCGCGCTGCCGGGAGCGCAGGCCCGCAGGCCTAGATCGCGGGCTGCGGCAGTTCATACAGCCACCTCACTTCTCCCCAGTCCTCCAGGTCCAGCCGCACTTCCACAGCCTCCGGGGGGCGCACGCCGTTGCTGGCGCCGTTGACGCCCCAGGCCTCGGGCCAGTTGTCGTATTCGAAGTCCAGCCCCCGGAGCTGGAAGTCCGGGGACAGGAAGCGAAACTCGATCGCATTGACGTTTTCCAGCAGCGCGACCCGCTGGGGTTCGCTTTCATTGGTGCGGTCGAGCACCAGGTAGTTCTCTCGATACAGGGTGGTGTCTTCCAGCACGTAGCGCACGCGCTGCATGTTGCTGCGGATGCGACCCGTCGTGTTGTGCCAGCCCGTGCGGGTAAAGGCCAGCGACTGGTCGGCCACCTCACCGCCCATCATGGCGGAATCGAGATTGCCGAACTCATTGCGCACCGGCCTGGCAATGAAGTGAGTGAGATCACGGGTCATCAGGTTCCAGGCGCGATTGAGTTCCGACACTCGCTCGCCCTGGCGACGCACGCCTTCAATACTGTCCGTGGTCGCGCTGAATCCACCGTAAGCCATGATCGCCACAAGTGCGGTGATGGCCATGGCGAGCAGGACTTCAAGCAGCGTAAAACCAGAGGACTTCACGTCAGCGTTCCCCACTCGCCACGCTCTGGGCGTGCATGAACCCCACCAGGGTGTAAACCGGACTGTCCCGGGAGGTCTCCTCGGTCGCCACCGTGATTTCCAGGCGATAGAAATCCTCCACCGGCGTGGTTTCACTGGTCATCCACCAGTACCAGTCACGCTCGCCCATGGTGTCGACGCCGTTGCGTTCACCGCGAAAAATGCTGTTGGTGCGCGCCAGCTGGATGCGGGTTTCCGCCAGCTTGTTGCCGGCCACCCATTGTGCGATGGCCTTGTCCCGCAGGTAGGCAGTACCGTCCAGCTGCTGGTAGACAGAGATCACCAGCGCCGGCAAGACTATACCCACCACAAGCAGCGCGACCAGTACCTCGATCAGCGAAAATCCCGAGTGTCGGCTACTCATTTTCATCATCTTCGCTGATGCCTCCGCGACGCATCTCGAAACGCCCCAGCAAATCCCATTCCAGCTCCCAGAGCACCTCGCCGGTGCTCGCATCGATCCAGGTCATGATCCCGGGTATTGCTTCGCCGCTGGCGAAGAACACGATCTGTGGAGGCGGCGGGGTGCCATCCTCCCGCTCTTCGTCGTCGGCCTCCAGCTCTTCTTCCTCGATTTCCAGTACCACGTCCACTTCAACGGGAAGGTATCTTTCATCGAAGGCGTCATCCTGAAGACGGGGTTCCTGCCAGGTTTGGCCGATCCGCTGCATCCACTGGTAGCTGTAGCGGTCACCCCCCGCAGGCCGCACGAGCACGCCCAGGTCCGTGCCAGTCATCTGCGCCTCATTCAGCGCATACTCCGCAATGCCGACGAATTCATTGGCCGCAGCTTCGATTTGATAGGGGCGTGGCCCGGTGCCAACCGACAGGGTGGCCATAGCGGCAATGAGTCCGACTACAGCCAGGACCAGCAGCAGTTCCAGCAGGGTAAAACCCTGCCCAAAGCGACTACTGCGTTCTGTTGGCATCCCAGTTGCCGATGTCGAGGTTCTGATCCTCACCGCCGGAGAGGCCATCGGCACCGTAGGAGTAAAGGTCGAAGTCACCATTCTCTCCCGGGCTCAGGTAGAGGTAGGGGCGACCCCAGGGATCAATCGGCAGTCGTTCCAGGTAGCCGCCCTTCTTGAAATTCCTCGGCTGCGGGTCCAGGCCTGAGGGCTCGACCAGCGCTTCCAGGCCCTGCTCGGTCGTGGGATAGACGAAATTGTCCAGCCGATAGAGCTTCAGGGCCGTCTCGATACTTGAGAAGTCTGCGCGTACTTTCTGCACCCGAGCGTCGTCGGCAGTGTCCAGAACGTTGGGTGCCACCACGCTGACCAGCAGCCCGAGAATCACTAGCACGACCAGGATTTCGATAAGGCTGAATCCTCGCTGTTTCATCATTTAATTCACCATCGTGTTCAAATCAAAGATCGGTTGCATAACGCCGAAGACAATCCCGGTGACCAGTACCGCCATCACGATCAGCATAACGGGCGTCAGCAGAGCCATGAGCGTGCCCAACACCATTTCCAACTCGCGTTCCTGGTTGGCCGAGGCACGCTGCAGCATGGTTTCCAGTTCACCGGAGGCCTCGCCGCTGGCCACCATATGCACCATCATTGGCGGAAACTGCCCGCTCTGATGCATGGCACGGTTGAGGCTGGAACCTTCCTGCACCATCTCGGCAACTTCGGCGCTGGACCTGCGCAGCACGCGGTTGTTGAGGACCTCACCGGAAATGCGCAGGGCATCCAGCAGCGGCACACCGCTGGCCATCAGGATACTCAGCGTGGAGGCAAATCGCGCCGTATCTACGGCCCGAAGCAAACCTGATATGCCGGGCACCTTCAGCAGCAGCATATGCCAGGTCGCCCTGCGATTTTCGTTGCGCAAGAGGTAGCGAAAACCTGCGACCGCAGCCACGAAACCGACGCCCAACCAGAGGATGTACTTCTCGAAGAATTCACTGGTACTGATCAGAATTCGGGTCAGCGGCGGAAGCTCCTTGTCAGTCTTGGTAAACAGGCTCACGAGCTCCGGCACCACTTCGGTCATCAGGAAGGAGACGACGCCGACTGCCACGAAAACCAGCACGATCGGGTAGATCATCGCCTGCTGCAGCTGTTGCGAGGTGTACTGGCGCTGTTCGGTGTAGTCGGCAAGCTGCTCCAGCACCGGCCCGAGATAGCCCGCGGCTTCGCCGGCCTTGACCATGGCCCGGTACATTTCCGAGAACACCTGGGGAAACTCTCCCATGGCGTAGGCCAGGGTGTGGCCCTCCGCCACCCGCGAGCGCACCTGCAGCAGCAAACCCTTGAGGCGCTGCTTGCGGGTTTGATCGGCAACGGCCTGCAGGCACTCGTCGATAGGCAGGTTGGACATGACCAGGGTTGCCAGCTGACGGGTCAACAGCGCCAGTTCCCCGGCCTTGACCCGCGGTGCGAACAGTTTCGACAAGCCGCCGGTGGACTCCACGCTGCGGCGCGTGGCCTCGCTGACTTCCACCGGGCGCAGGTGCTGGGCCCGCAGGGAGGAGCGCACCTGGCGCTCGGAATCCCCTTCGAGGATGCCCTTCGTCAGCTTGCCCTCGGTGTCGAGGGCGCGGTATCGGTACGCCGTCATGGGATCAACCTGCGGTGGTCACCCGCATGACTTCCTGCATGCTGGTCTCACCCGCCAGCACGCGGCGCTGGCCGTCGTGGAGAATGCCGGGGGCAGTCTCCCGCGCCAGGCGCAGCATCTCGATCTCACTGGTGTTCTCGTGGATCAGGCCGCGCATGGCGTCGTCGATCTCGATCAGTTCGTAAATGCCGGTACGGCCGCGATAGCCGGTGCGGTTGCAGTTGTCGCAACCCTTCGGGCGGTAGATGGTCGCTTCGGCGCCCGGCTCGAGTCCCAGCCACTCCAGCTCCGCCTCGTTCGCCTGGCTGGGCTCCTTGCAGTCCTCGCACAGCAGCCGCACCAGGCGCTGGGCCATGACCCCGATGAGGCTGGAAGACAGCAGGAACGGCTCGATGCCCATGTCCTGCAGTCGCGTCACCGCGCCGATGGCGGTGTTGGTGTGCAGGGTCGACAGCACCAGGTGGCCGGTCAGGGAAGCCTGCACGGCGATTTCCGCGGTTTCGAGGTCGCGAATCTCACCCACCATCACGACGTCCGGGT
Source organism: Halieaceae bacterium (assembly GCA_965601975.1). Classification (GTDB taxonomy): domain Bacteria; phylum Pseudomonadota; class Gammaproteobacteria; order Pseudomonadales; family Halieaceae; genus JANQIO01. The sequence goes on along the minus strand of OZ271856.1, from coordinate 1,624,323 downwards.
CCTGGCGCAGGATGGCGCGCAGGCCGCGGGCAAAGGTCATGTCCACCTTGGCATTGACCTGGGTCTGGCCGACGCCCGGCAGCATGTATTCGATGGGATCCTCGATGGTGAGGATATTGCGAGTGGACTCATTGATATGGGAGAGCCCCGCATACAGGGTAGTAGTCTTACCGGAGCCAGTGGGACCGGTCACCAGGATGATGCCGTGGGCGCTGTGCAGGCCGCGCGTGTAGGCGTCCAGCACCTGGTCGTTCATATTGAGCTGGCTGAGCTGCAGCTGCCCCGCCTGCTTGTCCAGCAGTCGCAGTACCACCCGCTCGCCGTGGGCGGAGGGAATGGTGGACATCCGGATATCGACTGCGTGCCCGGCCAGGCGCACGGTGATGCGGCCGTCCTGGGGCACGCGCTTCTCGGCGATGTCGAGTTTCGCCATCACCTTCAGGCGGGACACCAGCAGCGGCGCCAGCACCCGCTTCGGCGACAGTACCTCGGACAGCACGCCGTCGATGCGGAAACGCACCGACAGCCGGTCCTCGAAGGTCTCGATGTGAATATCCGACGCCTGCTCGCGCACCGCCTGGGACAGGATCGCGTTGATCAGGCGAATGATGGGTGCATCGTCCGCCGCATCCATGAGGTCGCCCACCTCGGGAATCTCGTCGGCAAGGCGGCTCAGGTCATCGTCCGCGCCGAGATCCTCGGCAACCTGGGACGCCTCGTTGTTGTCACGCTGGTAGAGATGGGTGAGTCGCGCCTGGAACACGGTATCGCTGACCCGCTCCAGGGCGAAGGGCCCGCCAAGGTAGCGGCGCAGTTCCGCCAGCAGCGGGACCGTCAGTGGTTCCATGTGCACGATGGTGGGCTTGTCGCCGTCCTGCAGCAGCACACCGTGCTGGGTGGCAAAGGTAAACGGCAGTGAACGGCTGACCGGGACCGCAGGGCTGGCATCTTCGGCGAGCTCTTCCGGGAACTCTTCGATCAACTCTTCCATCAGCTATCTCCGGTGGTCGCGTCCGCGGTCTCCGGTTGGTCGGAGGAGGCCTCCTTGATCTCCTCCAGCTGCTTAATCTGTTCCTGCCACTCCGGCAGGATCGGAATGTCGCTGTCGTCCTTGAACTCGACGCCCGCATCGATGCGCATCTGCTGCTGGGCGCGGATGTACTTGTATTTCGCCGCGGTGGCCCCATCCAGGGCCTTGTCGTCGCGAATGATGGTGGGCTTGATGAAGACCATCAGGTTGGACTGGCTCACCGTGGACGCATCCTGCCGGAACAGCCGGCCCAGCCAGGGAATGTCGCCGAGGAAGGGCACCTTCTGGGTCTGGTCCTGCATCTCGTCCTCGATCAGCCCGCCCAGCACCACAGTGCGGCCGTCACCCGCCAGCACCTTGGTTTCCACCCGGCGCTCGTTGGTGATGATGTCCGAGGCCAGCAGAGAGGCGCCCAGGCCGCCGCCGGTGAGGCTCGAGACTTCCTGGGTGATGTCGAGCTGTACCAGGTCGCCCTCGTTCACGTGCGGGGTCACCCGCAGGGTCACGCCCACGTTCTCCCGCTCGATGGTCTGGAACGGGTTGTTGGGCTGGGAGGTGCCGCCGCCGGTGTTGCTGAAGGAGCCGGTAATAAAAGGCACTTCCTGGCCGACGGTGATGAATGCCTCCTGGTTGTCCAGGGTCAGCAGGCTCGGCGTGGACAGGATGTTAGCATTGGTTTCAGAACTCAGTGCGCTGAGAATGATGGCGATGTCCAGATCCTCGTCCAGCTCGCCCCAGCCCAGGGACAGGCCCGGGGTGCTGGCCAGTGCACTGAGCAGGCCCTCGCGGTTGAATTCCGGGTCATCGCTACCGCTGTCAGGCTGCTGGCCTTCCGTGGGCGGCGGCAGGACACCTTCGGCAATACCCCGGGCGCGGTTGTTGCCGTCAATGATGTTACTACCGAATGCACCGTTCTCATTTCGGAACAGCCACTGGATGCCGAGGTCGTCGCCATCGATGACTTCCAGCTCGGCGATGATGGCTTCCACCAGCACCTGGGCGCGGCGGATATCCAGCCGCTGGATGACCGCTTCGATGGACTGCATCTCGTCGGCGTCCGCGGTGATGATCAGGGCATTGGTGCCCTCGTCTGCCTCGATGGTAGCGCCGGAGTCGGCCCGGCGCCGGGTCTGCTGCTCTTCCGAGTCCAGCTTGCTGATGTTCTGCATGACCCGGGTCAGCACCTCGGCGATCTCCGTCGCGTTGGCATACTCCAGGTAGATCACCTTGACGTTGCCGCTCTGCTCGAGGGGCGTATCCAGGAAAGCAATGAGCTTGCGCATCCGCGCCCGCTCCAGCTCGTCGCCGCTGACCAGCACGCTGTTGGTCCGCTTGTCCGCCACCAGCAGGATTTCCGGGTCGGCGCCGCCGGCCTGCTTGGCCTCGGTCTTGGCCAGCTCCAGCAGCATGCGCACCACGTCTTCCGCCACGGCGTACTCGAGATTGACGATCTCGGTTTGCTGCACCGCGCTCTGGTCCATGCTCTCGATGATGCTGCGGATACGCTCGATGTTGGAGGCGATGTCGCTGATGATGATCGCATTGGACGGCGCGTAAGCCGCCATATGCGCCTGCTGGGGTACCAGCGGGCGCAGCACGGGAATAAGCTTGGCGGCGGAAATGTTCTCCAGGCGGATTACGTGGGTCACGTACTCGTCGCTGGGCCTGACGGAGGTGTCTTCCTCGACCCGCACCGGCGAGGAGCGTGCATCCTTGGACTGTATCACCCGCACCACGTTGCCACTGCGCACCGCCGTGTAGCCGTGCACGTCGAGGATGGAGAGGAAGAGGTCATAGAGTTCGGTAGAAGAAACCGGCTTGGATGACACGACTTTGACCGTGCCCTTGACCTTGGGATCGACAACGATGGTGGTGTCCGTCGCCTCGGCCACGAACTTGATCAACTCCTGGATGTCCGTTTCCTTGAGGTTGACGGTCCAGTCCTGGGCCATAGCGGGCCACGCCAGCAGGCCAAGCATCAGCCAAAGGCTATATTTGATCGTCTTTCCCCTGGTTGGTCTTGTGGTCAAAAGGTGCCTCATTCTATGTCCGGATTGTGACAGCTCTGCAACCGTAAGTCTCCGGCGCCGCCCGTGTCACTCGGTATGTCCCTGGAATCGCGGCGCCGAGCGGCGCGGTTCACCGCCGCCGGTGTTTTCCAGGCCCACCACGAGGTTGACCTGCTCGCCGTCGCGCAGCACATCGAAGCTCGCCTCGCTGGCGGTCCGCATCACCCGGTACAGCTCCATGGCCTTGCCAGGGTCGCTCAGCTTGATGCCATTCACTCCGGTAACAATGTCGTTGGCCTGGAAACCCAGGGCCTTGAACTGGTCAGCGTCGCGGCCGGCTCGCACCCGGTATCCCGTCAGCTGGGTTCCATCGCGCACTGGCGTGATGGTCACCACCTGGGCCAGGGACTGGGGATTGTTGTACAGCCTGCGCCGATAATTCTCCGCCACGCGGGTGACGTCGCTGTTGGTGCGCTGGTCGACGCGAGACGTGGCGGCACCGCTCGATGCCGAGGCCGTGCGGCGCGAGCTGGCTGCAACAGGCGGCTCGCCGGCGGAATTGCGGCCCGCGGGGACGGCGTTCAGGCCGTTGTCGTCGTGCAACAGCAGCAATTCGTAGCGGCCCTTGTTCTCGAGTACGACCCGGTCGCGCAGGATTTTTGCCACCTTTACCTTGTCGATGGGCAGCTCGTCCCCGACCGCGTACTGGTCCTGCTCTTTCTTGGCCTCGATGATGGCGCGGGCAGCCTCCGCGTCGTTCGACGCGAGAATCCCCTTCAGCTTCAGCGCCAGGCGGGTTTCCTTGGCACTGTTCTCGATACCGTCGAGATCATCCGAGCTGCCGGACAGGGTCTCCTTCGGCACCGGGGCCGCCGGTGCGGTGGCGGCAGTGCCGAACAAATGCCAGGACACCATGCGGTCGATATTGACGCTGCTGCGCTCCGACTGGCCGGCGGGTTCCACCAGCGGATTCAGGACGTTTCCGGGGGCGGGCGCAGCCGAGGGCGGCGGCACCAGGCTCCACACCAGGTTGGCCAGACCGAACACCATCCACAGGGCGGCCAGCGCATACAGGCCCTGCCGCAGCCGGCGCTGTTTTGCGGGGTCAGAGAGGGTGTGCAGTCGAGCCGCGACCTGTTGCCAGGCCTGGTCAAATTTGTCGCCGGCTTGCGCCAGCCGTTCGGTATTCACTAGTTCTCAGCGCGTGAAGTCTCTTGCGGCGATTATAGGGTTGGGGGGTGCAATATAAAACCCGGCAGTGTTAAGACATGTTAACGCCCAAACGGTTCGTAGCACCCCGGATTACAAGGGTTCATCCAGGTCGCGATGGATGCCCGAATCCCCCACCGGGAGCCGCCTGAGCGCCTGCGGGTGCCGGCGCAGGAGGTCGCGGCCGCCGATATCCCCCTCCAGGGCCATCAGCTCCGGGAAGAAGTCGGCGCCAAAGCCCACCGGCTGGCCGGGTCGGCCCTCGAATTCGGGCTGGACGATGGCATCGCGCTCCAGCGCTGCAGCCAGGTTGCGGTAGGTGTCCGGCGTCACCCAGGGCATATCTCCGAGCACCACCAGCAGGGCGTCCCAGTCAGTGCAGGCACGAACACCGTCCGCCAGGGTCGCACCCATGCCGCTTGCCGCGTTGGGGCATTCGATGAATTCCAGTCCCGGCAATCCCAGCATCAGCGGGATGTACCCATCTTCGGGGCCCAGGCAGACCCGGCAGGCCAGATCCGCCGCCTGCACGGCCTCCAGGGTTCGCGCGAGCATCGGCCTGCCGTCAAGCAGGTAGCCACGCTTGTCGCTGCCGAAGCGCCGCGAGGCACCGGCGGCCAATACCAACGCACCGATCATTGCCGCCGGCTGCTGCGCAGCTGGGTCAGTTCGGCGAGGATGGCGATGGCAATTTCCATGGGGGTCTTGCTGCCGATGGGCAGGCCCACCGGGGCGTGCAGGCGCGCCAGCTGCTGATCGTCCAGGCCCAGCTGCCTGAGCCTGACCAGGCGTTTTTCAGTGGTTCGCACGGAGCCGAGCGCCCCGATGTAGAACAGCTCGTGTTCCAGGGCTTCCATCAGGGCCATGTCATCGATGCGCGGGTCGTGGGTCAGGGTCAGCACAATGCAATGCCGGTCGCCGGCGTATTCCCGCACGGCGTCGTCGGGCATGCCGCCAATGCGTTGCACCGCCTCTCCCTCCCAGCGCGCCAGCACATCTTCGCGGGGATCGTTGATCAACACCTGGTAGTCCATGGCCGAGGCGAGCTGGGACAGGGTCTCGGAGAGTGCGCCCGCGCCGATCAGCAGCATGCGATAGCGGGGCCCGAATGTCTGGACCAGGTTGTCATCGTCGATCGCCAGCGGGGCATAGCCCTCGGCCGACTGCAGATCGCTGTGACCGTCGGCGAGCTGCACCCGCCGGGCCAGGTAGCGGCGCTCGGCGACGGCTTCCAGCAGGCGTTCCAACAGGGGCAGGTCGGCATCGGACAGGGGTTCGACCAGTATTTCCAGGCGGCCGCCGCAGGGCAGCCCCAGGCGCTCGTTCTCCTCGGCGCTGACGCCGTATTCGCGCCTCTCGATCCTGGTGACGTCCCCGGCGAGCAGTTTCTCCACCAGGTCGTCTTCCACGCAGCCGCCGGACAGGGAGCCTGCGGTGGCGCCGCTGTCGGCACAGGCAAACAGCGACCCCACGGGGCGCGGCGAGGAGCCGAATGTAGCGACAATGGTGCAGAGCCAGGCGCGCTGGCCGGCTTTGAGCCAGGTCACCAGGTGTTCCAGCACCTGCTGGTCAACGCTGTGCATGCATGAGCCTTCATTTGCTAGCTTCAGGGGCCGAAGTATACTCGGCCGCAGGAGTCGCGTTGGAGTACCTGATGAAGTTGCAAACCCAGCTGGCAGCCTCGCTGCTGCTTTTCACCCTGCTGCCGGCCGGCGCGTTCGCAGACGACTCCGCGCAAATGGTGGACAGTGCGGTGGAATCTGCGTCCGCCGCCTACAGCGACATGGCCATGGACATCTGGAACTGGGCGGAAGTCGGCTACCAGGAAGAGCGCTCCAGCGCGCGGCTGCAGCAGGCCCTGTCGGAGGCGGGATTTGAGATCGAAACCGGCGTCGCCGGCATCCCCACCAGCTTCGTGGCGAGCTTCGGAAAAGGCGAGCCCATCATCGGCATCCTGGCGGAATTCGACGCCCTGCCCGGCGTGTCCCAGCAGGCCCTGCCCGAGCGCAAGGCGGTGCCCGGAGGCACGGCGGGCCACGCCTGCGGACACCACCTGTTTGGGGCCGGTTCGGTCGCCGCCGCCATCACCGTGAAGCAATGGCTGGAGCAGACCGGCACCCGGGGCACCGTGCGCCTCTACGGCACACCCGCCGAGGAAGGCGGCTCCGGCAAGGTGTACATGGTGCGGGCGGGATTGTTCGACGACGTCGATACCGTCATTCACTGGCACCCCAGCGACCGCAACAATGCCCGCCCGCGCACCACGCTGGCAAACCGCTCGGCGAAATTCCGCTTTACGGGCAAGGCCAGCCACGCGGCTGCCGCACCGGAGCGCGGCCGCTCTGCGCTGGACGGCGTGGAAGCGATGAACCACATGGTCAACCTGATGCGGGAGCACGTGCCCACCTCTACCCGCCTGCACTACGTGATCACTCGCGGCGGCACGGCGCCGAACGTGGTGCCGGAATTTGCCGAGGTGTTCTACTACGTGCGCGCGCCCAGCCCCGACCAGATCGTGCCCATCTGGGCCTGGGTAGAAAACGCGGCCCGCGGCGCCGCCCTGGGAACGGGCACCGAGGTGGAATGGGAAATCATCCACGGCAACTACAACGTGCTGCCGAACGTGACCCTGGCCCGCGTCATGCACCACAGCCTGGAGACGTTTGGCGGCATCGAGTACGACCGGGAGGAGCAGCGCTTCGCGAAGAAACTGGTCAAGACCTATGCCGGGACTCCCAGACGCGGCCTTGGCAGTGAGAAATTCGTCACCGAGTGGAGCGACGAGATCCAGAAGAGTTCGGGATCCACCGATGTGGGGGATGTGAGCTGGATGGCGCCCACCGTCGACCTCAATACCGCCACCTGGGTGCCGGGCACCGCCGCCCATACCTGGCAGGCGGTCGCCGCCGGCGGCACCAGCATCGGCAGCAAGGGCATGTTGCTGGCCGCCAAGAGCATGGCGTTGACGGCCATCCGCCTGTACGAAGACCCGGTGCTGATCGCGGAAGCCCAGGAAGAGTGGCTGTCGCTGCGCGGCCGGCAGTTCGACTACCAGCCGCTGCTGGGCGACCGCGACCCGCCCCTGGACTATCGGAAATAGTTTCTACTGACGGGGTGAACCCCAGCGGGTGTAGAGATCGTGGTCCAGGTCGAACTGATCGAACACACGGCCCACGGTGTGATTGATGATGTCGTCGATGTCCCGGGGCTCGTGGTAGAAGGCCGGCACCGGCGGCAGGATTAGCGCCCCCGCCTCCGCCGCCTGCACCTGCAGCTTCAGGTGGCCCAGATGCAGCGGCGTTTCGCGCACCACCAGCACCAGTTTCCTGCCCTCCTTCAGCACCACATCCGCCGCCCGCACGATCAGGGATTCCGCGTAGCTGTTGGCAATGCCTGACAGGGTCTTGATGCTGCAGGGAATGACCATCATGCCGGCGGTTTTGAAAGAGCCACTGGCGATGCTCGCCGCCAGGTTGCTGTCGTTATGGGTCACGTCGGCCAGGGCTTTGACATCCTCGACCTTGTAGCCGGTCTCGATGGCGATGTTGACCTCGGCAGATTCCGAGAGAATCAGGTGGCTCTCCACGTCGGGCTGTTTGGCCAACGCCTCCAGGGCGCGGATGCCATAGATCACGCCGGACGCACCGGTGATGCCGACGATAAAGCGCTGTGTCATTGCAAAGTCCTCAACCCACCAGCGAGATCATCACGCCGGCCGCCACCGCAGAACCGATCACGCCTGCCACATTGGGCCCCATGGCATGCATCAACAGGAAGTTCTGCGGGTTGGCTTCCAATCCTATCCGGTTGGAGACCCGCGCTGCCATGGGCACGGCGGACACGCCCGCGGAGCCGATCAGGGGATTGATGGGCGTCTTGCTCATACGGTTCATGAACTTGGCGATCAGGACGCCGGAGGCGGTGCCGATGCCGAAGGCGATGACCCCGAGGCCTAGAATGCCCAGCGTGTTCACATCGAGGAACTTGTCGGCGACCAGCTTCGAGCCCACCGAGAGGCCCAGGAATATCGTGGTGATGTTGATCAGGGCGTTGCGGGCCGTGTCACTGAGCCGGTCTACCACGCCGCATTCGTTCATCAGGTTGCCGAAGCAGAACATGCCCAGCAGCGGCGCCGCGTCCGGCAGCAACAGCGCCACCAGCACCAGCAACAACAGCGGGAAGAGAATCTTTTCCGTGCGGCCCACCGGGCGCAGCTGGACCATTTCGATTCGGCGCTCTTCCTCGGTGGTCAGCGCTTTCATGATCGGCGGCTGGATCAGCGGCACCAGCGCCATGTAGGAATAGGCCGCCACGGCAATCGGGCCCAGCAGGTCCGGGGCCAGGATGCTCGACACGTAGATGGCGGTGGGACCGTCGGCGCCGCCGATGATGCCGATGGCCGCGGCGTCCGCGAGGCTGAAATCCATCAGCCCGTAGTGGGACAGCCCCACGGCACCGAGCACCGTGGCAAAGATGCCGAACTGGGCGGCCGCTCCCAGGAACAGGGTTTTCGGGTTAGCCAGCAGCGGGCCGAAATCGGTCATGGCGCCCACGCCCATGAAAATCACCAGCGGCGCCACGCCGCTGGCAATGGCGACGGTATAGAAGGTGTAGAGCATGCCGTCGCCGAAACCGCCTGAGGCGACAATCGCATCAACCATCACGCGGGCGGAAAGATCCGCGGTATCGTAGGCCGCCAGCAGCTCCTTGCCCGTGACCGACGCCGCCTGCCCCAGCGCTTCCGCCATCTGGCCAATCAATAACGGATCGCCCGTGGCCAGGGCGCGTTCGATGGCCGGCAGGGCCAGCCCCGCGGCGGGGATATTGGCGAGAATGCCGCCGAAACCGATCGGCACCAGCAGCAGCGGCTCGAAGTTCCTGACAATGGCCAGGTACAAGAGCACAAAGCCGATGAGGATCATCACCAGCTGGCCCGCCTGCAGCTGGGCCAGGCCGGAGGATGCCCACAGGCCGTAGAGGTTTTCCATAATCAGCCCAGGGTCAGCAGGCTGTCGCCGACCGCGACCTTGTCGCCCTCGGACACGCTGACTTCGCCGACGGTACCGGCGCGCGGAGCGCGCACCTCGGTTTCCATCTTCATGGCCTCGAGGATCACGATCACATCACCTTCATTGACGTGATCGCCGGCTTTCACACAGACCTTGAAGATGTTGCCCGCCAGCGGTGCGGGCACCGGCGCGGCGGCACTCGATGCCGCGGGAGCGGGCGCCGGCGCTGCGGCCGGTGCCGCGGCAACCGGTGCAGCGGCCACCACGTCGCCGCCCTCGCTGACCTCGACCACATAGCTCTGGCCGTCCACGGTGACGGTATAGACCGACGCGCCCGCGGGTGCGGGTGCGGCGGCCGCCGGTGCAGGCGCGGGTTCGGGCTCGCTGCCCGGGGCCGGTTCGAAAGCATCCGGGTTGCCGCGGTTCTCCAGGAACTTGAGGCCGATCTGCGGGAACAGGGCGAAGGTCAGCACATCGTCGACCAGGTGATCGCCGCCGGCGAGGTCGATGCCCTTCTCACTGGCCAGCGACTTGAGTTCGTCGGTCAGCTTGTCCAGTTCCGGCTCGATCTGGTCCGCGGGGCGACCGGTGATGGGCTCGGCGCCCTCCAGCACCCGCGCCTGCAACTCGCCGTTCACCGGCGCCGGCGTGGCGCCGTATTCGCCCTTGAGGACGCCGGCGGTCTCACGGGAAATCGACTTGAAACGCTCGCCGGTGAGCACGTTGATTACCGCCTGGGTGCCGACGATCTGGGAGGTGGGCGTGACCAGCGGGATATACCCCAGGTCCTGGCGAACGCGCGGGATTTCCTCCAGCACTTCGTCGAGCTTGTCGGTGGCGCCCTGCTCGCGCAGCTGGTTTTCCATGTTGGTGAGCATGCCGCCGGGCACCTGCGCCACCAGGATGCGGCTGTCGACCCCGCGCAGGGAGCCCTCGAACTTCGCGTACTTCTTGCGCACGTCGCGGAAGTAGGCAGCGATTTCTTCCAGCAGGCCGATATCGAGCCCTGTGTCTCGATCGGTGCCTTGCAGCATGGACACCACCGTTTCCGTCGGTGAGTGACCGTAGGTCATGGACATGGACGAGATCGAGGTGTCGACGTTGTCGATACCCGCCTCGATACATTTGAGATACGTGGCCGTGGACAGGCCCGTGGTCGCATGGCACTGCATGTGTATCGGGATGTCGCAGGACTGCTTGAGCCGCGAGACCAGCTCAAAGCCGGCATAGGGGCTGAGCAAGCCCGCCATGTCCTTGATGGCGATGGAGTGAGCACCCATCTCCTCGATGCGCTTGCCCTGCTCCACCCAGGTGTCGATGGTGTGCACCGGGCTCAATGTATAGGCGATCGTTCCCTGGGCGTGCTTGCCGACACGCTTCACCGCGGTCAGCGCACGCTCGATGTTGCGCATGTCATTCATGGCGTCAAACACGCGGAACACGTCCACCCCGTTGACCGCGGCGCGCTCGACGAACTTGTCCACCACGTCGTCGGCGTAGTGCCGATAGCCGAGAATGTTCTGGCCGCGGAACAGCATCTGCTGCGGCGTATTCGGCATGGCCTTTTTCAGCTCGCGAATGCGCTCCCAGGGATCTTCCCCGAGGTAGCGGATGCAGGCATCAAAGGTCGCGCCGCCCCAGGACTCCAGCGACCAGAATCCGACCCGGTCGAGCTTGTCCGCGATCGGCAGCATGTCTTCCAGCCGTACGCGCGTCGCCAGCAGTGACTGCGAGGCATCGCGCAACACCACATCGGTAATGCCCAGGGGATTTGTGCTCATGATTGACGGTTCCCGGTTTTGTGTGTGGATCGGTGCTGGTGGATCGCGGCGGAAATCACCGCGAGGGTCCTGCCGTCGACCGCGGGCGATGCCGGCGCGGCAGGTTCAGGTGGCGGCCAGTACTTCGCCACCAGGGCCGACATGCCCGAGGTGATGAAGACCAGCAGGGTGAGAAACACCACGACAGTGCCCATGCCGAACAGCATGAGTTCCACGCCCTGGGATATCAGATTGTCAGCCAAGCCCGTCCCCTGTGCAGCCCCGGGCAGTTAATCCCCTGCCCGGGTCAAATTGAATACCCGGCATTGAGTATAAACCCTGGCGGGCTCTCGCAGGAGCATCAACTCCAGGCGGTGGGGATGACCGCGTCGATCAGCACCGGGCCGCGCTGCGCCATGGCGTCGGCGAACTGCTGGTTGAACTCGTCCGCCGTGGTGGCGCGGAAGGCCTTCACACCCATCCCCTCCGCCATGGCAACGAAGTCCATGTCCGGCTTGCCCACGTCGAGCATGCTGGCGGCCTTGGGGCCGGGCACGCCGCCGCGGGCGCCCGTGCGCGAGAATTCCAGCTCGAGGATGGAGTACTTGCGGTTGTTGAAGATGATCACGGTGACGTCCAGGTCTTCACGCGCCATGCTCCACAGGGCAGAGATCGTGTACATGGCAGAGCCGTCACCCTCCAGGCAGACCACCTTGCGGTCTGGGCAGGCCAGGGCCGCGCCCACCGCATTGGGCAGGCCGAAACCGATACTGCCGCCGGTCTGGTTGAGCCAGTCGTGCTGGCGCGCAGTCTCCGAGTAGCCCACGCAGTAGATACCGGAGGTGATGCCCTCGTCGACCACAATGGCGTTTTCGGGCAGGTAGTAGGCAAAGGCCGCACCCACCGCATTCACGTCCAGGTCACCGCTGACAAGCTCCGGCAGCGTGAACTCGTGGTACTCGGCCTCGGCGTCCTGGCCATTGACGGCGGCCAGCAGGTCTTCGAGGCAGGCGGTGATGTCGTCGCCGGGCACCGCCAGGGTGATTTCCTCGCAGCCCTCGGGCGCGATCACGCTGGGCACGTTGGGGTAGGCAAAGAACGACACCGGGGGCTTGCAGCCCACCAGGATCAGGCACTCGATGTCCTTGATGTGATCGATGGCGAGCTCCGCCAGGTAGGGCAAACGTTCGATCTTCGCACGGCCGGCGCCGCGGGCAATGCGCGGCGGGAAGGTGTCGGTGCCCACCCTCGCGCCGGTGGCCGAGCCGATCCGGCTGAGCAGCTCAGAGTGCTCTGCCGTGACCTCGACGCCGCCGGCCATGATCATGCACTTCTTGCCGGAGGTCAGCCTGGCGGCCGCACCGGCGATTTCAGATTCCGCGACGCGACGCGGCGGTTCCGCCGCTTTGGCCCGGGTCGATCCGTTCGGGTTGTCGCCCCAGGACACATCGGCGGGCAGCACCAGGGTGGAGACCCGGGTGCTGCCGGCGGCCTCCACTGCGCGGGCCGCGTCTTCCGCAATGGTGTCCGGTGACGGTGAAGTATGCACCCAGTGGGACACGGGGCCGGCAATGCCCTCGATATCTGAGGTCAGCGGCGCATCGTACTGCACGTGGTAGGTGGCGTGGTCGCCGACGATATTGACCATGGGCTGGTTGCCCTTCTTGGCGTTGTGCACATTGGCCAGGGCATTACCCAGGCCGGGGCCCAGGTGCAGCAGCGTCGAGGCGGGCTTGCGCGCCATGCGCGCGTAGCCGTCGGCGGCGCCGCTGACCACGCCCTCGAACAGGCACAGCACGCAGCGCATGCCCTCGACCTCGTCGAGTGCTGCGACAAAGTGCATCTCGGACGTGCCGGGATTGGTGAAACAGATGTCCACGCCGCTGTCGACGAGGGTCTTGATCAGGCTTTCTGCGCCGTTCATCCGGAAAATCCTGTTATCAATCTATGCGGGGCACGGAAGCCAGCAGGGATTTGGTGTAGTCGTGTTGCGGGCGCGTGAGGATGTCCTCGGCCGTGCCCTGCTCCACCAGCCTGCCCGCGCGCATCACGCCGACATGGTGGGCCAGTGCCGGGATGATGGACAGGTCGTGGGTAATAAACAAATACGACACCCCGAACTCCTCCTGCAGCTCCAGCAGCAGGTCCAGCACGCCGGCACGGATGGATACGTCCAGGGCGCTGGTCGGTTCATCGCAAATGATCAGCTCCGGCTCCACCGCCAGGGCCCGGGCGATGGCGACACGCTGCAGCTGCCCGCCGGAAAACTCATGGGGGTAGCGCCGCGCCATGTCCGGCTCCAGCCGCACGCGCTCCAGCAGTTCGGCCACGCGCTGTTCGCGCTCGGCACTGCTCAGTCCCAGGCCGAGACTCTCCATGCCCTCTTCGATGATGCGCCCCACGCTCATGCGCGGATTCATGGAGGAGTAGGGATTCTGGAAGATGACCTGGATCCGCTTGCGGAAGGGCAGCATCTGCAGCCGCGGCAGCTGGTCGATGCGGGTGCCGTTGAAGTGGATGCTGCCGGCGGTCGCGGGCTCAAGGTTGAGAATGGCCCGCCCCAGGGTGGATTTGCCGCAGCCGCTCTCCCCCACCAGGGCATAGGTCTCGCCCTCGCCAATTTCCAGGCTGATACCGTCCACGGCGCGGGTGAAGTCCACCGTGCGCTGCAGCACGCCCTTCTTGATCGGGAAGTGCACCTCCACGCCGTCGACCTTGAGCAGCGGCACCTGGTGAGAACGGCTGCGGTAGTGTGACAGGTCCGGCAGGCTGTCGATCAACCGCTTGCTGTAGTCCTGCTTCGGGTTGTGGAAGAAATTCTCAACCGTATCCCGCTCGATGATCTCGCCCTGGTACATCACCGCCACGCGGTCCGCCGTGTTACGCACCACACCCATGTCGTGGGTGATCAGCAATACCGCCAGCTGGCGACTCTTGGTGAGGGACTTGATCAGTTCCAGCACCTGCTCCTGGATGGTCACATCCAGCGCCGTGGTGGGCTCGTCCGCCACCAGCACGTCAGGCTCGCAGGCCAGGGCCATGGCAATCATCACGCGCTGCTGTTGACCGCCGGACAGCTGGTGAGGAAAGAAATCGTAGCGCTCTTCCGGGTTGGGCAGGCCCACCTCGCGGAACAGCTCCACCACCCGCTCGCGCAGCTCGCTCTTGTTGAGGGCGCGGTGCAGGCTGAGTGTCTCCGCGACCTGTTTGCCGACTTTTTGCACGGGGTTCAGGGAGGTCAGCGCGTTCTGGAAAATCATCGCGACGCGGCGCCCGCGCACCGTCTGCATCTGCGCCTCGGTGAGCGCGAACAGGTCGGTGCCCGGCATTTCGACGCTGCCACCAGCGATTTTCAGCGCATCCGGCAGCAGCCGCATGACGCCGAGGGAAGTGACGGACTTGCCGGACCCCGACTCACCCACCAGGGCGAAAATTTCGCCGGCGCGAATTTCAAAGCTGACGTCGCGAACGATGCTGTCGCCGGTAGCCGCGAGCTCAACATCGAGATTCTCGACCTTGAGCCGAATATCCTGTGGGAGACTCATTTCGCCTCCTTGTTCATGCTGGTACGCGGGTCGAAGGCATCGCGCACCAGGTCGGAAAACAGGTTCGCCGAAAGCACCAACATGAACATGAAGAAGAAGGCGCCGACCAGGGTCCACCAGATGGTCGGGGTCCTGGAGAGTTCTGTTCTGGCTGAATTAATCATATTCCCCCAGCTCGACATGGCGGGGTCGATGCCGACCCCGATGTAACTGAGCACCGCTTCCGCCAGCACCAGCGCTGAAAACTCCAGTACGAACGTGATCAGGATGATGTGCACCACGTTCGGGAGGATGTGGCGGAAGATAATGCGACCGTTGCTGACGCCGAAGGCGATAGCCGCCTGGACGTACTCGAGCTGCGATATCTTCAGTGTCTCGGCGCGTATCAGGCGGCAGAGCGTGGACCAGCTCGTGACACCGAGAATGAAGCACAGCGCGACAAACTTGGCGTCGGCCTTTTCCAGGCCCACCTCGAAGAAGTCGGGATTGAGATCGATGTAGACCTGGAACAACAGCACCGAGGCCGCGATCAGCAGGATGCCGGGGATGGAGCTGAGCGTCGTGTAGAGGTATTGCACGATGTCGTCGGCGTAGCCCTTGAAGAAGCCGGCGACAACACCGAGGGTCACGGCGATGGGCAACATGATGAGCGTGGCAAGCGTACCGAGCAGAACACCCGTGCGGATTCCCTTGATGCTCTGAAACAGTACGTCGCTGCCGCCGAGATCCGTGCCCAGCACGTGGTAGTAGGAGTTGAGCCGCAGCACGATGCTGGCGCCGCAGACCAGCACGGCCTGGGTCGTCCAGGCGGCGCGCCAGGGGAGCTGACTGCCGCGCAGGAACCACCACTGGGGCAGGATCAGCAGCGCCGAGATCAGCAGGCCGCGCAGGAGGCCGCTGAAGATCTTGGCGACAATATCTCCGGCGCGGTCATCGGGGCTCTCGAGGTGCGCCCCGGCAAACTTCAACGGTGGGAAGTCCCTCACGGAATTTCCCTCCGCGTCCTTCATATTCTGCTTCTCGAAGGAACGCAGCGCGAAGGGTGCCGAGTAGGTGCGCTCGTGCTGCTCCTCGATATTGCCAAGGCCAAAGTCCAGCACGCTGACCACCCGGTTGTCGTAGTAGACGACGTCGGGATCCTGGCCGGGCTCCGATTCCAGGGCGAGGCGGAAATGGATCGAGTCGGCCAGGGCCACCAGCACATAGGACATGATGACCACAAACGTGACCATGCCGAGGCGCGAGCCGAATACCTGGCCCCAGCGCTCGCGGGTGCGGGGATCCTTGCGCAGATTCCAGAAGAAGGCGACCAGCGCGATCACCAGCAGGAAGATCAGCGCGTCTGACCAGAGCAGAACGAATTTCATCAGGCTTCTTTCGCGTCCTTTTTAGCTTAGCCGGACCCGGGGATCCGCGATCGTGTAGGAAATGTCCGTCAACAGCAGCCCGAGGATGTAGAGGATGGAGCCGATAAACACCATAGCGCGCACGATGGCAAAGTCCTGCGAGCGGATAGCCTCCAGCATGTAATTGCCGAGCCCGGGTATCCCGAAGAAGGACTCCATCACCAGGCTCCCCATGAACAGGATCGGGATCAGCACCACCACTCCCGTGAGGATGGGGATCAGTGCGTTCGGCAGAATGTGCTTGAACAGGATCGTGATCTCGCTACAGCCCTTGGCCCGGGCCGTGCGCACATAGTCCTGCCCCGCCTCCTCGATAAACAGCGTTCGGTACCAGCGCGCCCCCTGCCCGATCCCGGCAATCACGCCCACCATCACCGGCAGCAGCAGGAACTTCCATGGCTGCATGTCCGCATTGAATCCCGATATGGGCAATAGCTTCCACTGCTTGGCAATCAGGTACTGCCCGCCGATGATGTAGAACAGGTAGGAAATCGACATCAGCACCACGAACACGAACACTGCCCAGCGGTCGAGCTTGGTGGCGTGAAACATCACCACCATCAGCGCCACGCATATGTTCACCCAGATCCCGATCACGAAGGTCGGCAGGGCCAGGGACAGGCTGGGCCACATGCGGCGGCTGACGTCGGCGGTGATGTCGCGCCCGCTCTCCGAGCGGCCAAAGTCGAAGGCGAACAGCTTGATCGACTTGGTAAAGAAAATGGTTTCCGTCAGGCCGCCGGTGAAGGAAGCCTCCGCGTTGTAGAACAGCGGCTTGTCATAGCCGTTGCTCGCCTTCCAGTTTTCGATGGCTTCCTTGGTGACGTACTTGTCGCCGAGCTGGCTGCGGGCCATGTCGTCAGGCGAATTGACCACGAAGAACAGCGTGAAGGTCAACAGGTTGATGCCGATGAGTATCGGGATCGCGTAGAACAGGCGCCGGATAATATAGGCGAGCATCGACTACTCCTTGATTTTCGCGCGCTGGCGGCGGCGGTAGGCCAGCACGCCCGGCAGGATCAGCGCCGCTACACCGGTCACGCCCGCGGCCAGCGGCCAGGTCACCGGCTCATTCCATTCGCCCTGGCGCTGGGCGCGCAGCTCCGTATCGAGATTGATGTATTTGAGCGTGCCCTTGCTGATGCCATGGCGCTTGGTGTTGGTGACCCACTCATTGTTCAGGTAGTACTCCAGCGGGTGGAACGCGTGCAGCCAGACCACGTCGCGGCGCCACATTTCGATGAGGTCCGCCACCAGGGCGTCGCGCTCGGGCCCGGGGTCCAGCACGCGCATGCGCTCGAATTTCTCGTCGTACTCGGGGTTCTCGTAGTTGGAGTTGTTGGCGCCGTCGCACTGGCAGACCAGTGGGCTCTCCGGTCCGTGCATCAGGAACAAAAAGTTCTCCGGGTCCGGGTAGTCTGCGAGCCAGCCGTGGGAGTAGATCTGGGTGTTGCCGGTCAGGTATTTCTCGCGGGTTCGGTTCCAGTCCGCCGGGCGGAATTCGACCTGGACGCCGAGACGGCCCAGCTGCCGACTCATCCAGTTCATGGAGGTGTTGCTCACCCCCTGGGTCTGCACGTCGATGAAGATGCGCAGGGGTTCACCGGTCTCGGCGTCACGACCGTTGGGGTAGCCCGCTTCTGCCATCAGCTGCTTGGCGTACTCGATGGATTTGCGCTGGGGCTTCCCGTCCACCCAGTCATAGAGGTAGGGGTTCATGCCTTCCTCGCCGGTTTTGGCGCCGGGTATGCCCGGAGGAACGGGACCCTGGGCGGGAATGATATTGCCCTTGTAAAAGATGTTGCCGTACTCCTCCATGTCGTAGGCAATCGACAGGGCCTGGCGCAGCTTGCGCTTCTCCTCGGTGTAGCCGCCCACCACCGGGTCGCGCATGTTAAAGCCGTAGTAATACAGGCTCGGCTTCACGTCCTGGGAGATAGTCAGGTTGTGGTTCTTGAGCTCATCGGTGAGGGAGATACCCTCGGGGCCGACCACGAAGGCCTGGTCGAAGTAGCCGGAGGTGTTGGCGTGCACCTCGCCGGATCGGTCGTAGTAGCCCTGCAGGAACTTGGTCCACAGGGGCAGCACCTCGCGCTCAAGCCGGAAGTGGGCCCGGTCGATAAACGGCACGCGCTTGCCGGCGTCCGCGAGATAGCCTTTCTCCTCATCACCGGGAGCGCCCTCGTCGGGATAGAAGTCCTCGTGGTAGTTGGGATTTTTCTCCAGAATGATCTCGCTGTTGGGGTCGTTCTTCGACACCATGAATGCGCCGCTGCCCACCGGCCACCAGTCCAGGGTCATGTTCTTTTCCTTGAACCCCGGGTTCTTGTAGAAGCGGTCCACCTCCCGCGGGATGGGTGCGAAGAAATGCATCGCCATCCAGTACTTGAACTGCGGGTAGACGCCGTTGATGGTGACGGAGAAAGTGCGGTCGTCGATGACCTCGAGGCCTTTCACGTCGATCGTGGACAGGTCCAGCCAGCTGCCGCGGTCGATGTCCTTGATCTCGTCGCCGAACTCCCGCAGCCCCACGATGTACTGCCCCATGAAGCCGAGCATGGGCGACGCGTTGCTTGAGAGCTTGGGGTCGCCAAGGCGCTTGATCCCGTACACGTAGTCCTCGGCGCGCACCTGCCGGGAACCGGTCTCCTTGAAATCCATGACCGTCCTGTACCGCTCCGAGGCATCCGCCGTGTCGAACAGGTAACGCGGCTCCCCGTTGTCGCCAAGGGCGAAGGCCGGGTGGGGCTGGTAGCGCGCGTCCTCCCGAACGGTCATCGTGTAACGGGTGAACGCGATGGACGGGTCACCCTTTGGCACGACCTCCCCGTTCTCGTCGAGGAACTCGATCTGCGGCATCGCTTCCACGCCGCGGGGAATGAGCTCGTAGGGCCGCTTGAGGAAGTGATAGCCCAGGGGCGGCTGGTAAATCTGGTCCAGGAACAGGCTCTCGTCACTGGCATAGGACAAGGCCGGGTCCAGGTGCTTCGGCGGCGCGGCGTAGATGACCGAGTAGTAGATCATCTCGTCGCCGGTTTCCGGCTCGTTGGGGTTGTTCCAGGCGCCCTGACCGCAGGCACCCAGCAGGCTGGTGGAGAGCAGCAGCGCTCCCGCTTTGGCAAGCTTCAACATGGCGTCAGATTATCCCGTGACGGGTGAATTCAGACAACTCGCGTACGGCTACTGGCCGCGCGACGCTATCGTTTCATCCCGTTTCGACTTGAACTCGGTGCCGGGGTTCCAGTTGGGCCAGTCGCGGCTGTTCGCGAGTTCCGTAGCCACAGTGTAGAACAGCAGGACGTTGTCGGCGGCCCCGCTCAAATCCCAGTCCGGCGAGTACTCGTCCGAGGGCTTGTGGTAGTCGTAGGCCGTGTAGTTGTCGAGCTGCTGCTGGCCCCATTCCCTGCCGTGCTCGACGCTGTCGACACCGCGGGTCAGGTACAGGGCCGGCACGCCCTGCTTGGCGAAATTGAAGTGGTCCGACCGGTAGTAGTAGCCCTTCTCCGGGCTGGGCTCCTGCACCAGGGTGCGGCCCTGCTGCTCGGCGGCGGCGGCCAGGAAAAACTCCAGCTGACTGTTGCCGAAACCCACCACGGCCACATCGTGGGTGCGGCCGTCGACGCCGCCGTAGATGTTATCCATGTTCAGGTTGGCCACCGTGGTCTCGAGGCTGTGGGGCGGGTTCTCCACGTACCACTTTGCCCCCAGCAGGCCCGACTCCTCAGCCGTCACCGCCGCGAACAGCAGCGAGCGCTCCGGGGCACCGGCCTCGGCGTGTAATCTCGCCAGGGCAATCAGTGCCGCCGTCCCGGAGGCATTGTCGCTGGCGCCGTTGTAGATCTTGTCCTCGCCCTCGGCGCCTTCCTTGATGCCCAGGTGATCCCAGTGGGCGCTGTAGGCGATATGCTCATCGGGGTATTTCGTGCCTGGCATCCTGGCGAGCACGTTATTGCTGCGGGCGCTGGCCAGGGTATTCTCGAGCGCCACGGACATCTTCAGGTCGCCCATGGGTACCGCTGTGAAGTCAGGTCGGGTGGCGGCCTCGGCCAGGGCATCGAAATCCAGCCCGGCCGCGGCAAACAGCGCCCGCGCTACGTCCTCGGTGACCCAGGCCTCAGCCTCGACCTTGTCCCGGTGCTGGTTGTCGTCTGTCAGGCCGATCTGCGGGCCGGACCAGCTGCCGCTGACCACCTCCCAGGGGTAGGCCGCGGGCCTGGTCTGGTGCACGATAATGGCGCCGTTGGCGCCGCGCCGGGCCGCTTCCTCGTACTTGTAGGTCCAGCGGCCGTAGTAGGTCATGGTATTGCCGTTGAAGACCTCCGGGTCCTGGGTGGCATAGCCCGGGTCGTTGATCAGGATGACGACAGTCTTGTCGCTCAGATCCATGTCACCGAAGTCATCCCAGTCGCGCTCGGGGGCGGAAATTCCATAGCCCACAAACACCAGCGGCGAATCGGCCACGGACACGCTCTCCAGCTGCTGCTGGGTGGACACCATCATATCGGTGCCATAGGCCAGGTCCCGGGAGAAGTCCGCGCCGCGAATGGCCATCACCACCGAGGGATCAGTATCCACCGAGGTGATGGGGACTTCCTGGAACCAGCTGTCGCCGTTGCCGGGCTCCAGGCCCAGTGCCTCGAACTGCGCCACCAGGTAGGCGATGGTCTTTTCCTCGCCCTCGGTGCCGGGGGCGCGGCCGCCGAAGTCGTCGGCCGCCATGACTTTGGTGTGGGCGTGCAGGTCCGCTTCGACCTGGGCGCGCAGGGCGTCGGATTCAGTTGCAGGTGCAACGGTGTCTTCTGCGGGCGGCTCTGTCTTCGCGCAGGCGGCCAGCAGGGCCACCAGGCAGGTGGCGGTGAGCCGAGAGATTTTATTATGCATCGGCGTAGTCCCCGGAATACGAAAGGCAGGATTCTAGCACCAAGCCCGGGGACCGTGTCGCCCCGGTCGGTTCGCGTCTCGCCGGAGCTGCCCCTATAATGCGCCGATTCCAACGATAACAGGCACACCCATGAGCGATATCGCCAGCACCGGGGCAGCGGTCGACGCCCCCGCCGACGAGTTTCTCGGCCACCCGAAAGGCCTCTACGTCTGCTTTTTCACCGAGATGTGGGAGCGCTTCTCCTTCTACGGGATGAAGTACCTGCTGCTGCTCTACCTCACCAAGTACCACCTGTTCACCGACAGTATGGGTCTGGACGTGCTGGGCGGCTACGCGGCCCTGGTCTACGCCATGCCGGTCATCGGCGGCCTGCTGGCGGACCGCTACCTGGGCATGCGCAAGGCGGTGGTCTTCGGCGGGCTGTTGCTGGTATTGGGCCACCTGGGCATGGCGGTAGAGGGCCAGCAGGCCAGCAACATCAACGGCGAGATCGTTCGCGACGACGGGGCCCTGCAGGTGTTCTACTTCTCGCTGGCGCTGATCGTGATCGGCGTGGGCTTCCTGAAACCGAACATTTCCACCATCGTCGGGCAGCTCTATGACCGGGACGACCCGCGGCGGGATTCCGGTTTCACCATCTTCTACATGGGGATCAACCTGGGCTCCCTGCTCGCGACCCTTATCTGCACCTACCTGGGAGAAACCTATGGCTGGGCCTACGGTTTTGGCGCGGCCGGCATCGGAATGCTGCTCGGCCTGGTGACGTTCCTGAAAGGCCAGCCGCACCTGCACGGCCACGCAGAGCCACACGATCCGGAACTCCTCAAAAAGCCGGGCCTGGGACCGCTCGACAAGGAACGCACCATCTACGTGTGCAGCGTACTCGCCGTCGTTGTGGTCTGGCAGATGCTGCAGTTCCACGCGGTCGTGGAAGCCACGCTCAATACGCTGGCGCTGTCGGTGCTGGCGGGCCTGGCCTGGTTCCTGACCCAGCGCTGCAACAAGGTCGAGCGCGAGCGCATGTTTGTGCTGATCGTCCTGACCATGTCCACCGTGGTGTTCTGGGCCCTGTTCGAACAAAGTGCCGCCTCCATGACGCTCTATGCGGACCGGGTCGTGGATCGCAACATCCTGGGCTTCGAGGCGACGGCCGGCCAGTTCGGCTCGCTGAACCCGTTTTTTATCCTGACACTGGCGCCGTTTTTTGCCTGGCTTTGGACTTATCTCGCTCGCCACGGCCTGGAGCCGACCACGCCGGTCAAGTTCGCCCTGGGGATACTCCAGGCGGGGCTCGGATTCGGCGCACTGGTGCTGGGGGCCGCGATGCCGGACGAGGCAGGCCGGGTCGCCGCCATCTGGCTGGTGCTGGCCTATATGCTTCACACCAGCGGTGAGCTGTGCCTGTCGCCCGTGGGCCTGTCGGCCGTTACGAAACTGGCGGTGCCGAGCGTGGTGGGCGTGATGATGGGAGCCTGGTTCCTGGCCACCGCGTATTCGGAATTCGTGGCCGCACAGATCGCAAAGTTTGCCGCGGTCGATACCAGCCAGGGCGAAGTGGCAGACATCGCCACCGCGCTGGCCACCTACACGGAGTTGTACAACGGCCTGATGTGGGTTGGACTCGGGGTTGGCGTTGTGGTGCTGATTCTCTCGCCGCTCCTGAAAAAGATGATGCACGGTATTCACTGAGGATAAGGCATGACCAACGGAAATCGAGAGTTCGACGTCGTCCTGTTCGGCGCCACCGGGTTCACCGGCAAGCTGGTTGCCGAGTACCTGCTCAACAAGTACGGCGTCGACGGCGAGCTGCGCTGGGCCATGGCCGGCCGCAGCCTGGGCAAGCTGGAGCAGGTGCGCGATGAACTCCAGAACAGCAGCATCCCCCTGCTCACCGCCGATAGCGACGACGAGAGCTCACTGGACGACCTTGCCGGCAAGGCAAAGGTCATCTGCACCACGGTTGGCCCCTACGCCCTGTACGGCTCCAAACTGGTGGCTGCCTGTGTCAACGCCGGCACCCACTACTGCGACCTGACCGGCGAAACCCAGTGGATGCGGCGCATGATCGACGCCCACCAGGAGGAAGCCGAGGCCAGCGGCGCGCGCATCGTGCACACCTGCGGCTTTGACAGTATTCCCTCGGACCTGGGTGTCCTGTTTCTGCAGGACGCCATGATGGACACCCACAGCACCCCCGCCTGCCACATCAAGTACCGGGTCGTCGGCGCCAGCGGCACCTTCAGCGGCGGCACCGTGGCGAGCCTGATCAACGTGCTGGAAGAGGCGACCCGGGACAGCTCCCTTCGCAAGATGCTGGCAGACCCCTACGCGCTGAACCCGGAAGGCGCCCACCGCGGCAGGGACGTGAACGACCAGACCGGCGCCATCTACGACGAAGACTTCGAGCGCTGGACCCTGCCCTTCGTCATGGCCGCCATCAACACCCGCGTGGTACGCCGCTCCAATGCGCTGATGGACAATGCCTACGGCACCGACTTCCGCTATGACGAGGCCATGCTGGCACCGAAGGGCGCCGGGGCGCTGAAGGCCAAACTGTCGGCGGCGGCCATGACCGGCGGCACTGCGGCCCTGGCCATACCGCCCCTGCGGGCCGTCGCCAAACGCTTCCTGCCCAAGCCCGGCGAAGGGCCCAGCCAGGAGGTCCGCGAAAACGGCTACTACGAGATCCTGCTCTACGGCATCAACCCGGAAGACCGCGACAAGGACATGGTCGTAAAAGTCACCGGCGACATGGACCCGGGCTACGGGTCGACGTCAAAGATGCTGGCCGAAGCGGCCGTGTGCCTCGCCCAGGACGAACTGGACTGCGGCGGGGGCTTCTGGACGCCGGCCTCCGCCATGGGCCAGACGCTCATCGCGCGGCTGCAGAAAGATGCAGGGCTGACATTCGAGATTGTCGAGAGTTAAGGGGTGACCGGGTCGCACTGCTCGCCCACCACCCGTGTATCCGGAAGTGCTTCCCTAAACGCTTCAAGATCTTCACAGGAAACGGGATTCCCATTCACATAGAGAGTTGATAGTTGCGGTTGAGCCAGCATAGGACTCAAGTCGCTAATCTGGTTAGCTCCAACAGCAAGCACCGTCAGTGAGGGTGTACCCGTGAGCCCGCCAAGATCCTGAATCTGGTTTCTCGTCAGCAAGGCACGTGTCAGCACTGGCAGATCCTCAAGCAGTATGTCGTTTATCGAATTGTCCCAGGCCCAGAGCTGATCCAGTTTCGCCATATGCGAGAGCTGCAACCGAGAGATCTGGTTATACTGCAAATTCAGGAACTCCAATGCATTCAGATGTGTGAGTGATACTTCACGTATCGCGTTCTCTGACAATATGACGCTTTCCAGTAAAGGCATTGCGTTCAACGCTTCGATTTCTCCGATCTGGTTTGTTTCGAGATTAAGGTAGGTCAACGCCGTCAGGGAACTCAGCGCACCAATATCATCAATGCGGTTATTGTTGGCCACGAGATGGCTGATATTTGTATTCCAGGCCATCGGTGAAAGGTCTGTAATCTGGTTGTTGTTGATAATGAGTTCGACAAGCTTGGGCATCCAGTCCAGGTCCGCCAGGCTAACCAAGTTGTTTTTGCTCAAATCCAGGCTTTTCATCGCGGGTGTACCCGAAACTCGAATATCGGTAAGCGATGCATCACTCGCGTCCAGTGTTTCAAGGCGCGGCAAACCCGAGAGACTGAGTGACGCCAGAGGGTTTCCTTCCAGATTAAGACTGGAGAGACTTGACAGCCTCTGTGTACCGGTGATGGACACGGACTCCAGAAGGTTATTATCGAGGGTCAGTTCAGTGAGGTGGGGCAGGTTAAAAAGCCCCTTCAGCTGAGCCAATTCTGAAAATTCGTTGTAACCTAAATCAAGATGAGTGAGCTTGTTTAGCCCATAGAGGGACAGCTCAGTGAGTTCGTTGCCCGCCTTCAGCGTCTCCAGGTTCTCCAGCCCATCGAGATCGAGTGCTTGCAGGAAAGCCGAGCTGACTGACAAGTGCTTAAGGTTTGAAATGCCGGACACGTTAATGTCCCTTACACGAGTCTCCTCGAGCCGGAGTTCCTCAAGCTGAGTCAGCTTACTGAAGCTGTATTCACCCCAAACAGGGTTGCGATCTAGGGATAGCCATTTCAGTCTGCCCAACTCCTCTAACCCAGAAACATCCTGGATGAGATTGTCACTGAGATCGAGATGCTCCAAATTCGCGAGGTCCCGAAATGCCCACACAGATTGGATCATGTTGTAGCTCAAGTTCAGATTCTTTACTTGAGTGAACCCTGATATTGGCTCCAGGTCGTAGAGTCCGCCCTCACAGACATACCTGTCGATTCCGCGAACATCGCACCAGCTTGTGTTGTAGGAGAGGTCGAGCGATGTAATGTTCGTCAGCCCGCGCAATGGTTCGAGATTCGTGATTGAACCCGAGCTGAGATCCAGCGTCTGCAGTGCTGTAAGCGCCTCTATGCCACGAAGATTATACGTAGAGCAGGTGAGTGAGAGCATTTCA
Organism: Halieaceae bacterium; assembly: GCA_965601975.1. Classification (GTDB taxonomy): domain Bacteria; phylum Pseudomonadota; class Gammaproteobacteria; order Pseudomonadales; family Halieaceae; genus JANQIO01. The sequence goes on along the minus strand of OZ271856.1, from coordinate 1,598,949 downwards.
TCGGCAAACAACCAGCCGTGCTCCGCTGCTTCCGCCCGCACACATTCTTCGAGGCTGTCTGCAGCGAAGGTCAAGCTGGAGATCAGCACCCGACCCTCGGGCGGGGCGAACTCAGGCTCAAGGTAGACCTCGACCTCGGCTTTGCTGAGGCTAGGGTCCATATTCTCAAGAGAGCAAGGGGCAGTACTGCCACCACACAGGTATTTCTTGCCGGATTTCCAGCCCAGGAAACTAAATCCCTCACGGGGTTCGGCGGTAAAGGTATCGCTGAATCCGACGTCGGGATCCAGTTTGAGAACACAGGTTTGATTGGCAGGACAGTCGTGCTGGCCGGTACGCGAGACGATACCGCCTCCTTCTGGCGAGGTCTGGACGATCTTGCACGCGGTGCAAACAACCGTCAGTACACATACTGCAAGCAGTTTGACGCTATCCATGCATCAAATCCCCCAACTGCTGAATCCTAATCCTAACGCATATTGGGATGACACGGCAGCACCCGGCCATGGCGAGCGAAGCAAATATTGCTAGACTCCGTCCAGCCAATAACTATTAGAACAAGGACATCTCATGCACTCACTGAAACATGGCCTGCTCGTGCTGACGGCGCTTGTAGCGAATTCCCTGCAGGCGGAGACCACCCTGATTCACGCCGGCACCCTGCTGGCCGTGCCCGGCGAGAAGCCGCTCACCGAACAGACGGTGGTCGTCGAGGGTCAACGCATCGTCGACATCAAGCCCGGCTTCGTTAAGCCCGCAGACGGCGAGACCGTTATCGACCTGCGCGACCAGTTCGTGTTGCCGGGGCTGATGGACATGCACGTACACCTGGATATCCAGTTCAGCGCGCGCAAGAAGCTGGACGACGTGGAACTGTCACGGGAGCTGATCCTGATGCGCGCCACGCACTACGGCATGATGACCCTGGAAGCGGGCTTCACCACCGTGCGCGACATGTCCTACCGCTACCCGCAGGCGATGTACGCCCTGCGCGACGGGATCGAGAAGGGCTACGTGGACGGCCCGCGGCTGATCGCCGCCGGCCGCGTCGGCACTACCTCCAGTCACTCGGATATCAGCGGACTGCGCCCGGACATTACCGAGTTCCTCACCGGCCACCATATCTGCAACGGCCCCTACGACTGCCGCCGCGCCACCCGCGAGGTGATCAAATACGGCGCCGACTGGATCAAGATCACCTCCACCGGCGGGGTGATGACCGAACGCGCCACCGGCACCGGCCAGCAGATGGAGCAGGACGAACTGGAAGAAGTCGTCCGCGCCGCCGACCGACTGGGCCGCAAGGTCGCCTCACACGCCCACCAGGAAGACGGCATTGTCGCGGCCCTCAAGGCCGGCGTCGCCAGCATCGAGCACGGCACCTACACCGGTCCCGCGGCGATCCGGGAATTCCGCAAGAGCGGCGCCTACCTGGTCCCCACCCTGCTCGCGGGCCAGACGGCCAGGGAACTGGCGGAAGCCGGCGTACTGGGCGAAGCGCAGTCTAAGAAAGCCATCGAAGTCGCCGCCGCCATGCAGGGCAATTTCGGCAAAGCCTGGAAGAGCGGCGTCAAGGTCGCCTATGGCACTGACTCCGGCGTTTCCCTCCACGGCGACAACGCCCGGGAAGCGGAGCTGATGGTGGCGGCAGGCATGACGCCCATGGAAGTGATCGAATCGGCGACAGTCGCCAGCGCAGACCTGCTGGAGATGTCGGACAGCATCGGCACCATCGAGACAGGCAAGTACGCCGACATTATCGCCGTGGAAGGTTCACCGCTGGAGAATATCGACGAACTGCTGGACGTCGATTTCGTGATGAAAGGCGGCCAGGTCTACAAGCAGAAGTAGATTCAGGCGGCGGGTTCTGCCTGCCGCCGCTGTTCTATATCGATGGGCAGGCCGCTGCGCGGCGAGGTGTGACTGCAGCTGGTGCAGTACCAGATCCCTTCACGGCGCAGCCCCACCCACCAGGACAGCGCCAGCATCAGCACCGCGGGCATCGCCAGTATCGGCTGCGGGGGGCTCTGCAAGAGAAGCAGCACACCGCAGGCCATCAGCAATCCACCAGACAACACCCGTAGCCTGCCAACGCGCAGCCGCACCGGGTGCATCTCGCCCTGACAGTGTGAACAGGTCAGTACCTCGTCCCGAAACATGTCTCATTCCCCCTACTTCGTTGCCACAAAGTCTAGGAAGGCAGGCCCCCGCTGTCTGTGGGACTGACGCACTAGCACTATCGATTAGAAGTCTTAGGCAACACGGCGCGCTGGAGGCAAGTGAGAGATCAGAATGGGTCAGCCTCGACACGGTAGTAGCGCTCGAAGGAGATGTCCTTGACGCTGGCTTGAGCGCCCAGCAATGACTCAACGTCGTCGCGCAGAAGCCTCAGGAAGTTGTCCAGGTCGTCCCGTTGCACAGCCTCCAGTGCAGCCTGGCCCCAGATTGCCGTGGTGCGTGTGTCGATCAACCTGACACCGTTGTCCTTGGCCCATTCGCTGCCAATGCGCTCACCCAGGTCATAGAGCTCCCGGCTTTTCAGGCTGCGATACTCGCCGTCCAGCGGCTTCAACACCTGGTGGGTAATACTGAGCCAGCCCGGCACCAGGGAATAACCCAGGTAAAAGCGCCTCACCCAGTACAGGTATTCCTCTTGTGTCTGCACGCTCCGATTGGCCTTGTCCGCTCGATAGTGCTGGACGAATTGATCACGCGGCGCCGCGCCCGGCGGCCAGGGTGTGTCAGGCTCTACCGTCGCGCAGGACGCAAGCAACAGCGCTGCGCCGAGGACGGCGAGCCGCCAGTATGGGAAATCCAGCAGATGTGTTCCTGATATTTGGACTGAAAAGGCTGCACCAACTTACTGCCACGAAACTGCACGAGGCAATAGATTCAGATCAAGTGTTGGGGGAGATGGTGCCGGAAATAGGAATCGAACCTACGACCTTCTCATTACGAATGAGCTGCTCTACCGACTGAGCTATTCCGGCAAAGGGGTCCAAGAAAGGGCGGGAAGTCTACCCGCCAACCCCTTGTCGCGCAAGGGTTTGCCGCGTAAATTGTGGCCGTGGAAACATTCAACATCAGCTTCAGCGGCGAGACCCTGCCAGGGGCCGACCTCGACGCCGCAAAGCAGGCCCTGGCCTCCTTCTTCCACTTCGATACCTCGGTCAATATCGACGCGTTTTTCTCCGGCGAGACCGTCGTGCTGCGGCGGGACCTGGACAAGGATTCCGCCGCAAAGATCTACGTCGCCCTGCGCAAGCGCGGCATCGTCACGAAGATCGAGCGGGAGCGGGCGGCGGCGACACCGATCACCGAGGCACTGGACATGCCCCGGCCGTCGGTCAAGCCGATCTCGGAAGCGTTGATGTCGCCGCGCCGAGAGCCCGACAGCCCTGCCCCACTGGCCGCGCCAGCAGAGGCGGAAGTCGAACCTGCGCCAGCCACTGAGCCCGTGGCCGGGCCAGCACTCGCGCGGGTGGCAAAAGCCAAGGCTGCGAAGCCCAAAGCCACGAAGAAGCCCGCGGCCAAAGCTCCGACTGCGAAGAAGCCTGCGGAAAAGAAACCGGCAGCGAAAAAGCCGCTGGCGAAGAAACAGGCCACGAAAAAAGCCGCTACCCAAAACCCGGTGGAGAAAAAGCCCGTCGCCGCGAAGGCACTGGCGGCGAAACCCGCAGCGACCGGCGACAAACGCCCCACACCTGCAAACGCACCGGCCGCGCAGAAAAAGCCGACGGCGCCGCCAAAACCGGCGGCCGGGAACGGCAAGGCCGCGGCAAAAGTTGCTGCCAAACCTGGCAAGGCTTCAGCTCCGGCGGCAAAAAAGACAGTGGCAAAAAAACCGGCTCCCGCTGCGCCCCGTCCCGACCCGAAGCGGGTGGTCAAGGCCGTTCCCGCCAGCAAACCCGCACCTGCGGCCCCGCGCAAGCGTCGCCAGCCGGGCGCACCCAACCTGTTCGACGTCAGGCTGCCGGAATCGGCGCGGGCGCAGGCGCCCCAGGAAGACCACATCGGCCACGCCGCTCGCATCGGGTCCATCATTATGGCGCTGGCGTTTATTGCCGTTGGCCTCAGGTTCTGGGCCATGAGTTTCCATGCACCCGACTACGGCCTTGGCAGCGTGGCGGTAGACGCAAGCGACAAACCCGCGGTTGCCGTCAACGATCAGCTGCTGTGGCACGACCGGGCGGGCAACCCCGGTGAGCTGGCAGTCGCCGAGGGTCTCGCGCTCGACCCCGGTGTGCAGCTCAACTTCTTTGCAGACGGCAAGCTGCTGATCCTGCGACCACCCACCGACCCCGGTGTGCCGAAGTGGATGCATTCGACCCTGGACGTCACAAGCAGCCCGGGCTCCCTGGATGTGTGCAATATTCGCCAGGCCACCTGCGACACCCTGCTGGCGCCGCTGGACGGCGCGGCGCTGGTGGTCGACTGGCGCACGGCCTCACTGATCGTGGCGGACGTCGCGGGTCAGCGACTGCTCAAGCTCGACCGCGACGGTAACGTGCTGGCCAGCCGGCAGCGGGATTTGACGGCGCCGGTGAGTCTCGAATTGCAGGAGGGCATTCTCTACCTCACCCAGGGCGACATGCGCAGCATCCAGGTCCTGAAACCCGACAGCGCCGATTTCGGGGAGCCGCTGGACAACATCGAAATTGCGGCACCGGGTTCCCCGCTGGCAGTGCGCTGGCTGGCGGGCCACTGGTGGGTGCTGTCGCAGGTGGGCGACGGCCGCGCCCTGTTCCGTTTCGACGATCGCTGGCAGTTCGATCGCGCCGCCGCGCTGCCGGACGGCGCCCACCCGGGCCTGCCGGTGGTCTGGACCGACAAGCTGCTGGTGCCCGATGCCAAAGCATCAACCGTGTATCGCGTGGCCGCCGATGCCGCGGTGGAAAAGCCATTCAGCGAAGAGGCCATCGGTGACACCCTGACCCAACGCCGAGAGCAGCTCGAATTCGCCCAGTCCCTGCGCATCCTGGTGATGCTGCTGCTGTTCCTGGGCGCCGTGGGCCTGATGATCTTCGGCAGCTTCAAGTCGCTGCAGGGCAAGATCTACCGGGCCAAGGCAGACCAGGATGAATCCGCGTTCGATATCAACAACGAGGCCATTGACTGGCTGGACCCCGCCCCCAACTACGGCCTGCGCATACAGCAGCTGAGTTACGCGGTCGGCGGCCTGGCGGCACTCAGCCTGATCATCGCCCTGGTGGCGAGGTTCCCCTTTGGCCTGATCGCCGCCGTCGCGCTGCTGTTAATCGGTATCGGCGGCTACTGTTACGCCATCCGGCTGTCGACGGGCTGCCACCTGGGACGGCTGGGCGACCAGCTGGTGCTGGTCGACCACAACAGCATCTACCGGGTCGGCCGCGGGCCGCGCATCCAGTACTTCAATAATTTCGTGATGATCGACGACGTGATCGTTTACCTGGGGAATCGGCTGGTGCACCTGTTCGCCGACGAACCCCTGCGGGAACACTTCGAGCCCATTGTCACCCGCGGCATCAAGGTCGATCGCACCACCCTGCGCCTGAAGCTGATCAACACCCGCCACCCGCTGATTTATGGCGCCGGCGGGCTGCTGCTATCGATGGCCGCGGCCGCTGTCCTGTTGCTGGTTACCTGACGCCACCCCGGTGCAGCAGCGTTGCTGCATCGGTCCCGTGGAACTCGGGCTTCTCCAGCCCACTGCTGGTCTGGCCCGCATCCACCACCAGCGTATGCCCCGCCACGTAGCGCGAATCCTCTGACAGCAGGTACACGATGGCATTGGCAATATCCTCGGCCCGGCCGGCGTAGCCCAGGGGTGAGCCTTCCGCGATGCGCTTGTCGGCGGCGTCGTAGTCCGAGGGGTCATCGGCAATCACCGCGCTGGTCATATCAGTGACCGTGTTGCCCGGGGCAACCGCATTCACGCGAATGCCCAGGGGTGACAGTTCACTGGCGGCGGATTTCGTAATGCCCACAACACCGTGCTTGGCCATCGTGTAGGCGTGAGGCCCGAGGCCACCGACTACGCCGGCGGTGCTGGCGATGGACACGATGGCCCCGCCACTGTCCTGCATGGCCCTGGCGGCATGCTTGATGCCCAGGAACACGGCGCGGGCGAGAATCGACATGGTGAAATCGAACTCCTCCACCGGCGTTTCCATGATCGAGCCGACGGCACCGACGATGCCCGCGTTGTTGACCATGCCGTGAATACCGCCGAAGCGCTCCACCGCCGCGGCGACAGCGCCCGCGATATCGTCCTCGCGGGTCACGTCCGCGTGCACATAGGTCGCCGCATCACCCAGCTCGGCGGCCAGCGCCTCGCCGCGCTCGTCCTGCAGGTCGGCAATCACCACGTTGCCGCCCTCGGCCACCACCAGCCTCGCCGTTGCCGCGCCAATGCCGCTGGCAGCGCCGGTGACCACTACGGTCTTGTTACTCAATCGATTCACGGTTTCACCCCCTTTTCCTGGAATTCCCTGTATTAGCCGTAGTAATCCACGCCCATCAGCTCAGCCATGCGCTCCGCATAGGCCTTGTTATCCAGCCGCGCGATGCGCCGCCACTCCTCGTCGTCGTTGAGCGCAGTGTAGGCCCGCCAGAAGTCCTCTGCGTCCGGGCCGACAGGATAGCGGAAACGCGGCGTGTCGCTTTCCAGCGCATCGCAGATCGCCTCGGCGCAGTCGACGGTGGTGGCGGCACGGCCGAGGCCAAACTCGCCAAATTTCATCAGGCGCCCGAAGTTCTCCCCGTAGGGGCTGTCCTCCGGCGGCAGGCTGCCCTTGGTCCACATGGGCGTCATGATGCAGCCGGGCTCGATCAGTGACACGTGGATATTGAACTCGGCCAGCTCCTGGGACAGGGCGATACACACCGCCTCCACGGCCGCCTTGGAGGACGAGTAGGTGCCGTGACAGCCGAACACGTTGACCGCCGCCAGTGAGGTCACGTTGACCAGGCGGCCGCTGCGCTGCTGCCGCAGGTGCGGAATCACCGCCTGCATGATCGCCAGGGTGCCGAACACATTGGTCTCGTAGACGGCGCGGAATTCATCCAGCGGGGTTTCTTCCATGGAGCGGCCGCCGCCGATGCCGGCATTGCTGACCAGCGCCTCCAGCCGGCCTTCCCGGGCAATCAGCTCATCGACCCGAGCCGTGCTGCCGGCCGGATCGAGCAAATCCAGGGCCATCAACTCGACATCCAGCGTCTCGGCATCGACGGCCTGGCGCAGCTCGTCCGCCCCGTCAGGGTTGCGGCAGGCACCGATAACCCGGTGGCCGCGGCGCGCCATATGCAACGTGGTTTCCAGTCCGATGCCGCTGTTGCAGCCGGTGATCAAGATGGTTGCCATGGCGTTTTTCCCCTTCTGCGGCTAATTTCAAGAGTGACGACAATAAAGTGTTTTCCGTTTACAGAAAACAGGCTAGACTGTTTTTTATCTCTGATTCAAATAATAAACCAGAGGATATAAAGATGGCTCATGATAGAAGCGTACCGCCGGTACGACGCTCCACCCTCGCTCGCGCGATTTCACTCGCCCCCGCCATTGCCCTTCTAGCCGGCCCGATCGCCAGCCCGCAGGCCGTGGCACAGGGCGCAGCAATATTGGAAGAAGTCATCGTGACCGCCCGTAAACGGGAGGAAACGATCCAGTCAGTCCCCGTATCGGTCACCTCGATCGGCCGGGAATTGAGAGAGGCCAGCCTGCGGCGGCTCGAGGATATCCAGTCCTTCACGCCGAACGTGTACATCAGGAACACGGCCGGCATCCCCGGCGGCGCGGCCATCAGTATCCGCGGCGTGTCCTACCAGGAAACGGACAAGACCCTGGACCCGTCCATCGGCGTGGTCATGGACGGCCTGTATCTCGGCACCTCCAGCGGCAGCCTGCTGCAGAACTTCGACACCCAGCGGGTCGAAGTATTGCGCGGCCCCCAGGGAACGCTGTTCGGTAAAAACACGACGGGCGGTGTGCTCAATATCATCCGCAACGACGTCACGATGGACTGGGGCGGCAGCGCCATCGCCACGGTGGGCGAAGAGGACCGGGCCGACTTCCGCGGCGTGCTGAATGCGCCGATCATCAAGGACGAGCTGGGCATCAAGCTGTTCCTGGCCAGCATCAACAGCGACGGCTGGGTCGACAACACCACCACCGGCGACGATGCCTGGGGCGACGACAAGCTGAACTACGGCTTCGCCACCAAGTGGGAGCCCAACGACAACTTCAGTATCAAGCTCCATTACGAGCACATGGAGGATGAGACCGACACCGGCGCCTACACCAACATGAACCAGCCCGAGGACCTGACCTGCGTGCTGGAAGGTTTCGGCTTCTGGCCGGTGGGCTGCCAGACGTCGGATCTGGGCAGCGACGAGGACAACAACTCCACCAACGACCGCAACCTCAACGACTCCGAGTACGACACCTATATCCTGACCATCAACTGGGATCTCGGTGACTACGTGCTGACGTCGATCACCGGGCGCCGGGAAATGGACGAGGAGTACCGCATCGAGTTCGACGGCTCGCCGGCGAACCTGCTGTTCTTCGACTACTTCAACGACTGGAACCAGACCTCCCAGGAACTGCGTATCACCTCGGACTTCGATGACAGCCCCTGGGAATTCGTGGCCGGCGTGTTCTACTGGGATGTGGGCTACGAGCAGCGCTGGAACGTGCATGAGCTGAACTACACGCTGGAGCTGCTGGGCATTCCCCAGGGCAACCCGCCCTTCAGCCTGACGCCCAACTCCATCAACTACAACGGCCAGAACCAGAACACCGAGTCCTGGGCCGTGTTCGGCCAGGCGGACTACGCGATCAATGACAAGTGGACGCTGACCGCAGGCATTCGCTACACCTACGAAGAGAAGGACTTCAAGGGCGGTGACGGCACCTTCTACGAGGCCGGCGAGCCGTTCCCGGAGCTCAACTTCGAGTTCTTCGACGACGACTGGGACGAGCCCTCGCCGAAGATCGGCGTGCGCTACCAGCACAACGACGACATCATGATCTTCGCGTCCTGGACCGAGGGCTTCAAAAGCGGCGGCTTCTTCGGGCGCCAGGCGAACTTCGATATCGATCCCACCTACGACCCGGAATATGTCGCGACCTGGGAGCTGGGCATGAAGAGCACCTGGCTGGACGGCCGGCTGACCTTCAACCCGACCATCTTCTTCAACGACTACGACGACAAGCAGGAAGAAGTGCTGATCCCGATCGACCTCAGCAACGTGGCCACCGTGGTGCGGAACGCATCGACCCTGGAGATCTTCGGTGCCGAAATGGAACTGCAGTGGCAGGTGACCGAGGCCTGGAACCTGCGCATGTCCTACGGCTACCTGGATGCGGAATTCGATGACTACGTGGCCGATATCTCAGGCGACGGGGTGATCACCGATAATTCCTTCCTGGATCCGAGGAACACGCCGGAAAACACCATCGGCATCAATACGACCTACACGATCCCGATCGGCCCCGGCGACCTGATCGCATTCGCCTCCTATCGCTGGCGGGATGAGGTGGAAACCATCGCCGGCCCGAAGCCTATCGATCCGAACCCGACCACCAACGACCCGCTGGGCAACCTGGACAGCATCGACAACCTGGATATCAACATCAACTACATCTGGGGTGACGGGAAATACCGGGTGACGGCCTTCGGTCGCAACATTACCGACGAGCGGGAGCAGGTGGTGACCCGGATTCCGGGCCTGAGCAGCTGGGGCTACTGGAACCAGGGCGAGAACTACGGCGCGGAGTTCGCGATCAGCTTCTGATCGCGCGGAAAACGCCTCGACAGCTAATCGAGAATGCTGTCGAGGTAGTCCGCGCTTTGCACCTCGATGGCCGAGAGTTCGTCCATCTGGGCAGCCAGGTGCGGGTAAGCCGCCTTGAGGTTCTGCCAGGCATCCGCGCCCTGACGCTCTGCGTTGGCCTGGATCGTCATCTGCTCGTAGGGTGAGTGACCGTCGAAGACCTCGTAGTAGGTATCGCGGGCGGCGCCGATGCTGGAGGCCACCAGCTGCCGGTGTTCATCGCTGGGCGGAAACAGCGCTTCCACCCGGTCGGCGATCTCATCCTCGCGCGCCGCACAGGCCAGCAGCCCCTTGCGGTGCTCGGGGACTGCGTCGGCCCAGCCGCGGTAGCGATCAGCGGCGGTGCGCTCAAGCTGGGACAGCATGTAAGGGAATGCTTCCGGTGGCATCGCGTCGAGGTGTTCCGCAAGCAGTTCGCCAAAATTGGGAATGGTCACAGTCGTCATATGAAAAACCCCGCAGTGGTGTACAGAACATGGTAGTGAGTGTCCCGGGCGCAGGCAATCGCGCAGTGAGAGAGCTCGCATGACCACCAGTACCAGCGTCGTGCTCGCGCGCCGACCCGACGGCAATCCGCAGCCTGCAGACTTCGAGCTGGTAGAAGCGCCGCTGCCCTCTCCGGCCGCTGGGCAGGCGCTGATCCGGAATCACTACATCTCCCTGGACGCGGGCTTCCGCAACTGGATGAACGAAGGGGCAGGAGACGCGGTACTGCCCGCCATGCCCCTGGGTGAGCCGGTGATGGGGCTGGTGATGGGGGAAGTGATCGAGTCGCAGCACGACGATTACGCAGCAGGCGACTGGCTGATGGCGCGGATCGCCTGGCAGGAGTACTCGCTGGCGGACGACTCGCACTTCATCGTGAAAATCGATCCCGCCGAGCCCTACGCCATGAACCTGTACCTGGGGGTGCTGGGGGACACCGGTCTCTCGGCCTTCTTCGGTATGACCGATATCGGCCAACCCCAGCCCGGGGAAACCGTACTGGTCAGCGCCGCCGGCGGTGCCGTCGGCAGCATCGCCGGGCAGATCGCGAAAATCCACGGCGCCCGAGCAGTGGGCATTGCCGGTGGGCCAGAGAAGTGCCAGCGGCTCATCGACGAACTGGGCTACGACGCCGCCATAGACCACCGCGGCGACGTTCGTGCGCAGCTGGCGGAGCAGTGCCCGGACGGCGTCGACGTGTACTTCGACAATGTCGGCGGACCCTTGCTGCAGCCGGTACTGGAACATATCAACATCGGCGCACGCATTGCCCTGTGCGGTGCCGTCGCCACCTACGGCGACGAACAGCCCGGTCCCTCGAACCTGTTCCAGCTCACCGCCCGCGAGGCCACCATGCGCGGCTTCATGGCCCACACCCAGGTGGAGCGTTACCCGGCGGCGCGAGCGCAGCTGGCCGCCTGGCTGGACGAGGGCAAGCTTTATGCACCGGAGTACCTGCTGGAGGGCATCGAGAACGTGGGGCCTGCGTTCTGCGACCTGTTCGCCGGGCGCAACTTCGGCAAAACCATTGTGAAACTCTAAATTCGGAAACAAGCGAGCAATCGAGATGACTGAGCAAGCCAAGAACTACGACGACGTGAAGCAATACCGGCTTGACCCGGAGCGCGAAGAGGAGCTGGTAAAGACCGGCGGCGAATGCACGTTTATCTGGGCCAACAAGGCCGGCCACCCGCTGGGTGTGACCACCGCCTATGTGCCGGCCAAGGGCAAGATCTGGATGACCGCCACCAGGGAAAGAGTACGCATCAAGGCCATTGCCCGAGACGGCCGCTCATCCATTGTGATCACCAGCAAGGGCACCCCCATGGGGGGCGGCAAGACCGTCACCTACAAGGGCCACACCGTGATTCACGACGATGACGAGACCAAGCAGTGGATGTACCAGCTGCTGGCCCAGGGCATGATGATGGCGCAGAAAGAAGACGAGGGTAACGAGTTCACGGCCGGGCTGGATCCGGACATGTTCGTCCGCTTCCTGGATACCCCGGAGCGGATCGTGCTGGAGTTCACGCCGGAAATGTCGATCCCCTTCGACGGCGACAAGATGGCCGCGGGGACGGCGGAGGCCTACGCGGAATTCGCCAGGCAGGACGCTGAGGCGCGCGCCAACGAGTAATCTGCCCGCTGCTCAGCGGGGGGTGACACCGGGACAAATGCGGTATGCTTCAGGGCATGTCTGGGAGTTCTCAACACCGCGTCGGCCTGTTCATTACCTGCCTGGCCGACCTGTTCCGCCCCTCTGTCGCCTTTAACACCATCGCCCTGCTGGAACGTGCCGGCTGCCGGGTCGAGGTGCCGGAGCTGCAGACCTGCTGCGGGCAGCCCGCCTACAACAGCGGCGCTATCGATGACACGCGCCCGCTGGCGAAGCAGGTCATCGAGCATTTCGCCGACTACCCCTACGTGGTGGCGCCTTCGGGCTCCTGTGCCGGCATGATCAAGCACCACTACCCGAAGCTGTTCGCGGAATTCCCGGACTGGCACGGGCGCGCCCAGGACCTGGCCCGGCGTACCTGGGAGGTCACCAGCTTCCTGGTGGAGGTGATGGATTTCTCCCCCGCCGCCGCATCGCTTGAGAACCGCACCGTGACCTACCACGACAGCTGCGCGGGCCTGCGCGAGCTGGGTATCAAGAAGCAGCCCCGCAAACTGCTGGATCGCGCCGGGATCGAACTCGAGGAAATGGAACGCACCGAGGTCTGCTGCGGTTTCGGCGGCACCTTCTGCGCGAAGATGCCGGCGCTGTCGGAGAAGATGGTCGACGACAAACTGCAGCATGCCGTAGACGCCGAGGCCGACCTGCTGCTGGGCGGCGACCTCGGCTGCCTGCTGAATATCGCCGGACGCGCCTCGCGGCGCGGCACAGCGCTGGAAGTCCGGCACGTGGTCGAAGTGCTGAACGATAGCCTTGACGGACCCGCCATCGGAGAGGGCAGCTGATGGAACAGACCAGCGAACACTTCCAGCAGCTGGCCAGCGACGCCATGGCAAGGACCGACGCCCGCAAGCGGCGCGACCTGCTGGGCGGCTACCTGACCGATGTGCGCGACAAGGCGGTAGAGGAACTGGGCGGCTTCGAGGACCTGCGCGATCACGTCAAGCGGGTCAAGGATCACACGCTGGACAACCTCGAACACTACCTGCGCCAGTTCGAAGAGCAGGTGGTGATGAACGGCGGCCACGTGCACTGGGCCCGGGACGGTGCGGAGCTCAACGAAACCGTGCTGGATATCTGCCGCGCCGCCGAGGCGCGCCGGATCGGCAAGGGCAAGTCGATGATCACCGAGGAAACCGGGCTCAACGCACAGCTCGAGGCGGCCGGTTACGAGGTTACCGAAACCGACCTGGGCGAATACATCGTGCAGGCGGCCGGGGAAACCCCCAGCCATATCGTCGGCCCGGCCTTTCACAAATCCGAGGAAGAAATCCGCCAGCTGTTCCTGGACAAACACCCCTTCGGGCGCCGCGAACTGCCCGATCCGCCGTCCATGGTGCGTGAAGCCCGCGAGGTGCTCAGGGAACGCTTCCTGACGGCGGACGTCGGCATCATCGGCAGCAATGCGCTGATCGCCGAGACCGGCCAGACCATGCTCGTGACCAACGAGGGCAACGGCGACCTCGTGTCCACCCTGCCGAAAGTCCACATTGTCTGTGCCTCGATCGAGAAAGTGGTGCCGCGCCCGGAAGACGCCACTGCCCAGCTGCGGCTGCTGGTCAGCGCCGCCATCGGCACCGCCATGACCGCCTACACCAGCTTCTATTCCGGGCCGCGCCGCGAAGACGACATCGACGGCCCCACGGAATACCACGTGATTCTGCTGGACAACCGGCGCACCGAAATCCTCGGTGGCAACTACCAGGACATGCTGGCCTGCATGCGCTGCGGCGCCTGCCTGAATCACTGCCCGATCTATATCGGCGCCGGCGGTCACGCCTACGGGTGGGTCTATCCCGGCCCCATGGGCTCGGTGCTGACGCCGCTGCTGACCAGCCTGGAGCAATCCAGCGAACTGCCGAATGCCTGCACCGGCTGCGGCCGCTGCGCGGAGATCTGCCCGGCGGGGATTCCCCTGCCAGATTTGCTGCGGGATTTGCGGGCAGACGAGAACCGCGCACATATCACGCCCGCGCGCTGGCGCTGGGGTCTCAGACTTCACAACTGGCTCACGCGCTCGCCGAGGCTCTACCAGGCGCTGACGGGCGCAGCCATCAAACTGCTGCACAAGCTGGGGAGCAAGCGCGGTGCCTTCGAATCCCTGTGGCTGGCGAATGGCTGGACAGAGGTACGGGATTTCCCTGCACCAGAGGGGCAGACCTTCATGTCGCAATGGAAGCAGAGGCAGCAGTCGGATGAGTGACCGCGCCGGCGCCGATTACGAGATCCTGGGGGCCCTGCGCCAGCGCCAGTACGGCAGCGCTGATCCTGAGGCCATCGCCGAGGAGCTGTCATCCTTCGGTCGCGCGCCGGTCACGCCGCTGGATGAGGACGACTACCTGGCGCATTTCCTGAAGCAGCTCAAGGTCAACAAGATCGACCTGGACGTGGCCGCCAGCCGCTCCGAGGCGGTGAAACGCATCGCCCGCTTTATCTACGTGGAACACAACAGCCACCGGGCGGTGGCCGGCAATGACCGGCGCCTGGCTGCCCTGCCCTGGCGTGACGGCGGCGTGCTGGTGCGCTTTGGCGCGGCGGAACCGGAAGACCCGGTCAGCATCAGCTATGCACGCTTCGGCATCGCTGAAACAGGCTCACTGGCGTTGTACAGCAACCGCGACAATCCCGCCTCCAACAACTGGCTGTGCAGGGATCACATCATCATCCTGGATGTGCGGGACCTGGTCGGCAGCCTGGAAGATGCCTGGGCAGCGATTCGTGAAGACCGCGGCGATGCAAATATGCCGCGCGGGGTGACCTTCGTGTCGGGCCCGTCCAGCACCGGCGACATCATCGGCCACCTGGTGAAAGGCGCCCACGGCCCGCAGAGACTCAGGGTGGTGTTGCTGGGCCTGGTACCCGCCGACGTGCTGGAGCGCAGCGGGCACCCGTTGCCGGAAGCTCTCGATTAGCTAGCGGCGCTCGACTAGCCGAACAACTCCCCAAGGAAGTTACCCAGCGATTGCCAGGAGCGCTGCTGGGCGGCCTCGTGATAGACCGTCCCGAAATCCGGGTCGTTGGCATCGGGGTTGGTGAAAGCATGCACCGCGCCGCCGTGGGCGTGCAGCTGCCAGTCGGCGCCGGACGCGTCCATTTCCTTTGCAAACTCCACCACCGCATCCGGGTCCACCATCGGGTCGGACCAGCCGTGCTCCACCAGGATTTTCGTGGCGATGGATGCGGAGGGCTCGCCGGGTGCGGCGAGAATCCCGTGGAAACTGCAGACACCGGCCAGGGGCAGGCCCGCGCGGGCCATATCGAGTACGCAGAGGCCGCCAAAGCAGTAGCCGATGGCCGCCAGGCGGCGCTCGTCGATCTCGGGCTGGCCCTGGGCCACTTCGACACAGGCGCCCAGGCGGCGCTTCAGCAGCGCGCGGTCGTTGGTGAAGCGGTTCATCAGCTCGAAGGCCTCCTCCGTGGTCTCGGCGATTACCCCTTTGCCGAACAGGTCCAGGGCAAAGCCCACGTAGCCCATCTTGGCGAGCTCCACTGCCCGATCGCACTCGAAATCCTCACGGCCACGGAAGGCGTGGGAAACCAGGACACCCGGCCGCGGTTCGGCCTGCATCTCGTCCCAGGCCAGGAACGCTTCCAGCGTTTCGCCCTCGTGGGTGTATTCGATCAAGCGGGTTTGAATTGCCATGACAGGACTCCGTGCGTGTGCTTGTGAGGGGTCCATATCTTCCGTATGTTTCGAAACACTTGCAATCCGTGGAGGCAGATTTATGCACCTGGCGTTCAGCTCGATGAACACGCCCAAAGACCCGCCGCCCGCGGAACTGGCGACAGCCCTGGAAGAGCGCGGCTTCGAATCCCTGTGGTACGGCGAGCACAGCCACATCCCCTGTTCCCGCAAGACCCCCTACCCGCCGGGCGGCGAGTTGCCTGCCCCCTACCGCAATATGATGGATCCCTACGTGTCCCTGATGGCGGCCGCCGCGGCGACCACGACCTTGAGGCTGGGCACCGGCATCGCCCTGCTGATGGAGCGGGACCTGTTCTCCCAGGCCAAGACCATCGCCAGCCTCGATCGCCTCTCCGGAGGGCGCGTGATCATCGGCACCGGCGTGGGCTGGAACGAGGAGGAATTCAGCAATATCAGCCCGCACCCGTTCGGCAAGCGCTACGCGGTGCTGCGGGAAACCGTGGAGGCCACCCGCGCCCTGTGGACCGAGGCCGAGGCGGAGTACCACGGCGACTACATCGACTTCGACCCGGTGTGGGCAGACCCCAAGCCCCTGCAGGCCGGCGGCCCGCCGATCTATATGGGCGCCATGGGGCCGCTGGGCATCAAGCACGCGGCCCGCTGGGCCGACGGCTGGTACCCGGTGGACATCGGACTACCGGACCCGGAGCAGGCTGTGACCGACTTCAGGAAAATGGTGGAAGACTGCGGCCGCGACCCTGCACAGGTAGCAATCAACATACAGATCATGGACACTTCCAACCTCGACAAATTGAAACGCTACCGGGACCTGGGCGTGGAAGGCGCCACCGTGGGCGTGGCCATCGATATGTGGGACAAGCCCGAAGAGGTGATGCCCATGATCGACCGCTTCGCCAGGCTGATCCCGGAGTTGAAGGAGTGACCCTATGACCCGCTACTTGACCACCCTGTTCTGCGCCCTGCTACTGGCGCAACCCGCCCTGGCTGACAAGAACGCCGAGAAGCGGGACAAGATCAACAAGGAAGCGGACCGGACGCTGGAGCGCCTGTACAAGGAGCAGCCGGAAACCCGCGAAATGGTCCAGAAAGCCGAGGGCTATGCCGTGTTTTCCAACATCGGCGTCAATGTGATCTTCCTGTCCGGCGGTGGCGGCTACGGCGTGGTGGTCGATAACGACAGCGGCAAGCGCACCTACATGAACATGGGTTCCGCCGGCGTGGGCCTGGGACTCGGTGTGAAGGACTTCCGCGGCGTGTTCGTGTTCCACAGCCGCAAGACCCTGGACAACTTCCTCGAGTATGGCTGGGACTTCTCCGCCCAGGCGGACGCGGCGGCCAAAAGCAGCGACAAGGGCGACGAGGGCAGCATCGCGGGCACCATCGTCGACGGCGCCACCATCTACCAGATGACCGAGAACGGCCTGGCTCTGCAGGCGACGCTGCAGGGCACCAAGTACTGGAAGAGCAAGAAGCTCAATACCTACGAGTAGTCAGCGCCGTGAACGGCCACGCTGCATGTTGTAGGACACCGAGAAGAACCAGATCTCGTTGCTGCTATATTCGCCAGTAAAGCCCGCCAACGGTTGGAATGCTGAGTTGTCCAGCTCGGCATCCCCGTAGTCCGCGTAGATGAGGCTGTAACTGATTACCGACCCGTTGTCGCGCTTGTAGTCTGCCCCCACGGCGAAACGAAACTGTTCGTCCATGGGCATATCCGCCGATCGGTCCACGTCATCGTCGATCGGGTTGGTGTCATAGGCCATCCCTGTGCGCAGCGTCCAGCGCTCATTCATCCGGTAGTCGACGCCAATGCCGTAGTGATAGGTGTCCTGCCAGTTGCGCTGCAGCGCCGCACCACCGGAGTCGGTGGAGAGGAGCACCTCTTCCATCTCGCTCCAGTTGTCCCAGCCCAGGGACACAAAACCGGACCAGCGCTCATCGAAGTCGTGGGCGAGCCCAAGCCTTGCGAGGCTAGCCAGGGTAAGTTCCGTCTCCAGACCCACTCGGCCCACAAACTCTGGTTGGATCTCACCGTCGTACTTGAACTCGAAACTGGACACGATCCTGCCACCGATACGGGTGCGCTCGTTGAATTCGTAGGCGAAGCTGCCAGCTACTGCTACCTGAACATCGTCGCCGTCGATCTCGGCCCCACCCTCTCCCTGCACCGGTGGGTTTGGCGTCAACAAGGCCGGGACCGCAATTTCCAGCTCCAGGTCCGAGTACATCACCGGCACCGAGAGTCCGACAGACAGGTTGTCCGTAACCCTGTAGCTCAGTGAGGGCACGGCGCCGACCACGATCAGGCTGACCTCCTGGGCTTCGAAGCGCCCGACCCAGTCGTCGTTGTAGTCGAGCGCAGAACCGGTCAAGGCGAGGCCGCCGACTCCAAAGGTCCAGCGGTCATTCAGTGGGCGCGTATAGTAGACGCTGGCGCTGGGCGTCAGCTCACCGGCATCACCGCCATCCCCGTTGCCGTTGATCGCTGACCCACTTTCAACATCGAACTCCACCGTCGGCGCGATGAGGCCGCCAGCGACCATAAGCTGGGACTGCTCATGACGCGACATGGCCGCTGGATTGAAGAAAGCGTCACTGGCATTACCCACTCCGGCCGCCTCCCCCGCGCCAGCGCGCCCCATGGTGGGCTGGTTGTACTCGCTGAGCCAGAGGCCGCCGGCAGCGGTCGGCATGGCGTGGCAGACTGCCGCGGTGATACAACATGCAATAAGCTGGCGTTTCACCTCTTTTCCCCCACATTATTAGATTCTGCAAGAAGCATAGCCCCTATTCGTGTGTCTGGGCCACCAGGCTGAACACGCGTCCTCAATCACGGGGAATGCTATGCTGAATTCCAACAATACATGCCCGGAGGCCATGTCATGAATCGCGTATTTCGTAGTACTTTTGTTGTGCTTTTCCTGTCCCTGCTCACCGCGCTGCCTGTTCGAGCCGAAGATGCGGGCACCGTGTTGATCACCGGCGCCAACCGCGGCATCGGCCTGGCCCTGGCGGAGGAGTTCAGCAAGGCCGGCTTCGACGTTATCGGCACAGCGCGCAAGCCGGAGCGGGCAAAAGCACTCAAGGCCACCGGCGCGCGGGTCGTCCAGCTGGATGTGACCGACCAGGCCAGCGTCGACGCGATGGCCAAAGCCCTGGACGGCGTGGCCATCGACATCGTGATCAATAACGCCGGCGTCGCGCTGGATCGCGGGCGCGGCATCGGTGAGCTGGATATGGAAGCGATCGAGCGCACCCTGGACGTGAACACACTCGGACCCATCCGGGTCACCAAAGCACTGTACCCCAACGTGAAAGCCGGCGACCGCAAGGTGTTCGCCAATATCAGCAGCATGATGGGCAGCATGGAAATGAACACCTGGGGCTGCTGCCTGGGCTACCGCGCCAGCAAGGCGGCGCTCAACAGCGCCAACCAGACCCTGGCCGTGGACCTCGGCAAGGAAGGCGTGACCTTCGTGGTGTTTCACCCAGGCTATGTGCAGACCGACATGAACGAAGGCAAGGGCAATATCACGCCGGAGCAAAGCGCCGTCGGCCTGACCGCCGTGATCAGCAAACTCGACGCGGAAGACAACGGCAAATTCTACGACTGGCAGGGCAAAGAGCTGCCCTGGTAACACCCTCTACACAAAGCTGGCTATTTCCTCCAGCGACTTCTTGACCGTCGCGGCCCGCGGGATCATGGCGTCCTGCGCCGGGTGGCCCACCACCAGCAGGATGTAGGGCCGCTCGCTCTTGGGTCGGCCAAGGATGCGGTTGAGGAACTTCATCGGATTGGGCGTGTGGGTCAGGGTCGCCAGGCCCGCCTGGTGCAGGGCATTGATCAGGAAGCCCGTGGCGATGCCGACGGATTCCGCAGTGTAGTAGTTCTTTTGCTTGCTACCGTCCTCCTTGAGGCCATGACGCTCGAGGAAGATGGCGATCAGCCAGGGGGCGGTTTCCAGGAACGGTTTGTTGGCGTCGGTGCCCAGGTCCGCGAGATCGTCCAGCCAGTCGTCGCCCGCCTTGCCATTGTAAAACTCCCGCTCCTCCTGCTCCGCCGCCAGGCGGATTTCGTGCTTGGTGGCGGGGTCGCTGACGCAGGCGAAGTGCCAGGGCTGGTGGTTCGCACCCGAGGGCGCCGTGCCGGCAGCGCGGATACAGGTTTCGATCACCTCGCGCTCCACCGGTTCATCGGTGAAGTGGCGGATGGAGTGACGCTGCCGGATAAATTCGTAGTAGACCTTCGCCCTGGCCAGGCTCTCGGCCGGTGACAGGTCCTGCCGGTGCGGCAGGGGAATCGGGTCGTAGTCGTAGTCCATGGAGCCGTCTCGCTTGTGTGAGGCGAAACAGCTTACCAGTATCGGTCGTGCGCGGTCAGTCGATGAGCTGTGCGCGGTTCAACCGAAGTGACAGCTGTCGGACCCGGCCCGTGCGATTGAACAGCTCCGCCGCAATGTCCGACGGCAGGACCAGGTTGTCCAGGACCTGTTCCCCACCGTCGGCCAGGTGCACGGTAATGGCAGGTTCCGCACCTTCGTCCAGCGTGTAGACCAGCGGCACCTGGCACCAGGTGAAAGCCAGGCTTCCGGCCGGCAGCGACACCTCGTTCCATTCCCCCGCCACATCGAGGTAGCGGAACGCGCATTCACCGTCGGCAAACTCCCGGGCGCGAAGCAGGGCCGGGTCGAAGTAGACCGCACCCGAACACACCTGGATGCCCAGCTCACCGAAGCGCGCCAGGATCTCTTCCTTGACCTGCCCGGTCATGCCGGGCTGCTGCGCCCCCATGTGGCCGGGCGTATGCGAATACGGATCCATCGGGAAGGCGCCATACTCCGCCGGCGTCTTGTTGAATCCGATGCCGCCGCGAACCCGGTAGTAAAGCCGCCCTAGCTGTTCACAGGTGGCCTCGTCCGCGCCCTGGGCCCGCGCCGCGAAGAAGTTCTCCTGCACCGCCAGCAGCAGCTTGGCCACCATGTGCCAGTAGATACTGCCGAGGCCCTCGAAGCCGAACATGCCGCCGGAGCGGCCCGTGAAAGCCCGGTGGTTGAACACCTGCTCATACAGCGCTCGCAGGGCGTCGCGCGCCTCGTTTACTGCGGCGCCATATTCATCGCCCAGGTTGTCCAGCCGCGCATCCAGGTCCCCGACATTGCGGAAGTCCGCACTGAATCGATAGGTTCCCACAGCATCCTGCTCGACCAGGCGCCGGTCGCCCTGCCCCAGCATCTGGGCCAGCAGCGGAATCGCCATAACCGCCTCCTCCGGCACGCGATTCTTTTCCAGGAACCGCGGCAGCTCGCGGTCCGGATACAGCAAGAAGGTGTTCTGGTCGGCGCGGAACATCGCGCTGTCGAACAAACGCTCGACCAGCGCGGCGGCTTCCGCAGGCGGAATCGCGCCCGAGCTGAGTGCGGCGACCTGCCCTTCCAGCATCGGGTAGAGCCTGTCGACGTTGGCCTGCTCCGGTCCCAGGTTCAGCAGGTTGTAGGCTTCGTAGAGCTGGTCCTCGCGCCGGTTGGTGGCGATGCTGTGATCGAAGGCCGCCAGCGCGGCATCGAGCAGGTCATCCACTGCGCCGCGATCCGTTGCGACCGGGGCCGACAGGCACTCCTGCTCGTAGACTTTGGCCCGGTATCGCTCCGACGCTTCTCCCAATGCCGTGAGCAGCTGGTGCCGTTCCCCGGCCTCGAGTGGCGTGCCATCGAACTTCGCCCTGGAACCGTTCAGCGTCTTCCGGGTGTCCTCCAGCCACCGGGCGACCTCGGCAGACAGGTTCACGCTGGCGGGCAGCTCTGCCACCAGGTCCTGCACGAAGCGAACATAGCGGCGCAGGTAGTACAGCGTGACCATGGACAAGCCGTTGCCGACCAGCGCGTTATTGGCATCGTTCCATTCCGGCCGCTGGGTATTCAGCCAGATGCCGCCGTCCACCACCAGATTGCCCAGCTTGCACAGCAGCGGCACCAGCAGCTTTTCCAGCAGGGTCACCTGGTACACACCCCCCGACGCATCCGGCAGCAGTTTGCCGTCGGCGCCCAGCGCCGCCACACGCTGCTCGATGCGCGCCGCCTGCTCGTGATCGTAGTGCACCGTATCCTTGGCATTGCCCAGCAGGGAGGCGAACGGTTTGATCTTGTAGGGCACATTGGCGTAGCTGAAGATCGGCTGCTGCAGCAGCTCACCCAGCCGGTGGGTATGGAACTGCCGCGACAGCTCCAGCAGCTTCAGCAGGTAGATGATCTGGTGATCGCCCCAGTAGCCGATGTAGCTCCAGGGGTCGTCGGGCTCCTCGACCTCCCAGTCGATGCCCTCACTGGTGATCCGGTAGGGGTTGTAGCCGTCCGCGGTGGAGGCATTCACGAACTTGGCGATAATGTGTTCGACGAAGTCGGGGTAACTGAGCAGCAGCGCCTCCCAGTTCTGGAAGATATCGCGCCAGTTGCCCTGGTACGTCAGCAGCTTGTTGCCCTGCTCGTCTTTCAGGCGGATCGCAAACTGGTTCCAGGGGCGGCTGGGGTCGCCGTGACGGCGCCCGAAAGTAACCGGCAGGTACTCGTGGCACAAACGTTCCAGCTGGGGGTCCCCCTGCGCCGCGACGGCGCTGCGCAGCTCGGCGCCCGCCAGCGATTCCGGCAGCCCGTCGAGAAATGCGCGGTGGCGCTGGAAGACGTCGGCGTTGAACGATTCGACATGCCGGCTGAAGTGGTCTGCTGCGACCCGGTACTGATCGTCGAAGATTCCGCCGCGCAGCACATTGAACAGCACATTGGCGTAGTGGTGGGTCGAGACATTTTCCTCGGCAGTCTGCTGGGCACTGTCGGCGGCCGCCATGATGCGGGCCAGTCCATCACAGCCCGCCTCCACCGAGCCGGCAACGGCGGCGGTCACGGCACCCCGATCGCCAAGCTGCTGTAACAGGTCTGCGCAGCTGGCCTGGCTCTGCTCGCCGTTGGCCACAATTTGCCAGTGGGCCGAAGTCTGCCCGGCCAACGCCACGGAGGTATTGACGAGGAAGGCGCCGCGAACGCCGCGCTTGCCGGTTTCCTGGAGCAGCGTGTCCCCGCGCCGGAAGACGTCGAGCTGGCTCGCCGACAGCAACACCCGGTAGTCCTCCAGCCCCAGGCAGAACGCCGTGGTCGCCCGCAGGGATTCGCTGGGCTCGGCGCGATCGCTGATGGTTGAAAACAGCGTGAAAAATGCGAGCCCGGTCGCGGCGTCCAGCTCGCTCCACTTGTAGGCGTCCACCAGGTAGCTGGAGTTGGCCTGGGTAACCCGCGGCGTCCCCGCGGGGAGGATGTTCTGCAGCCCGTCGAGCACCTCCACGGTGCGCGCCGCTTCGCCGAGGTTCTCCAGCTCGCTGCGCCGCACAAACCCGAACTCGTCGCTGGTCATCCACTCGTAGCGGAAGGCCAGGTCGAGGTCGTGATTGAACTCCTCGAACAGCAGCTTGTTGCCCAGGGTGTTCTTGTAGAGGTTGCGGGTGACGAGATAGCGGCCGTCGTGCTCCCGGTTGAAGGGCTCCCACAGGGCAGGCTTGCCGTCGTGTTCGACCCTGAGCAGGGTCTTGCTGCCAGTGTGCGGGGGGCTCTCGTAGATCCGGTCGACGGTCACATAGGGAAACAGGGCGGTTTCCGGTGACACCCTGCCCGCGGTCAGCCCCCCGTTGGACGCGATGAACAGCCAGTGGTCGCTGTCGGACACCAGGCTGATAAAGAACGGTGGCAGGTTATCGACATTGCGAATGGCGTAGTAGCGTTCGCCGTCGAGTGACACAAACTCGCCGCGGACTTCGGCGCAATCATGGCTCGGCATCGTCATTATTTTTCTATTCCCGTCCTGGCGTGCCTTTGTGCGAGCGCAGGCCGCCGAATTGACCCGGATACTTTGTTTCTAGGGTAGTCCCGGGGACGGCCAGCTCAAGCGACAGGCGACGAGGCGGACACTTTTCACGGTAAACGGGCCGCGGTGGCTAGCGCAGGGTTTTATCCCAGTTCAACACCCGGTACTTCGCCAGGATGGCCTTCACCTCATCGAGGGGAACGGCCTTGAGTTCGCCCCGGGCGCTGCGCACGGTGGTGGCCTTGAGTATCGCGTTGTAGATCGCCTCTTCTGTCGCCTCGACGGTTGCGGCGAACAGCGGTGTCATTTCCTCGTTGGCGAGATTCTCGATGGCCAGGGGCTCGCGACTGCTGCGGGGCTTGCGCGCCTTCGGGTGGGTGGAGAAGGCGATAACGTAGTCTCCCGAACCGTTGCTGGCATGGGAGCCGGTACGCGCCAGGCCCATCATGGCACGGGCGGCGACGCGTTCGAGATTGCGCGGTGTGAGCGGCGCGTCGGTGGCCACTACCATCATGATCGAGCCGTCGTCGCTGGGATCGGGCTTGCCACGGCTACTGGCCAGCGCATCGCGAAAGCTGTATTGCCCAAGCTCCCGGCCCACTGGCGCGCCGTTCATGGACAACACCCCGCCGTAGTTGGTCTGTACCAGCACCCCCACGCTGAACCCACCGAGATTGTCAGGCAGCACGCGGGAACTGGTGCCGATACCGCCCTTCCAGCCAAAGGCCTGGGTACCGGTACCCGCACCAACGCTGCCCTCGGCCACCGGGCCGCCCCGGGCGGTGTCGAGCGCTTCGAACACCTGCTCGGCGCCCACCGGGTTGGCCCACATATTGTTGACCCAGGCATCGTTGGTTTCGCCCACCACCGGGTTCACGGTGTGCTCGCCCATGCCGGGCTGGGTGTAGTTCCATTCTTTCAGGGCGTCGGCGGCGCGCCAGACACACAGGGTGCAGGTCAGAAGGATCGGGGTTTCGATCTCCCCGAACTCCCGCAGCTGGGATTCGCCGATCAGCTTGCCGTAGCCATTGCCCACATGGAGCGCTGCCGATACGGGATGCGTGTACAGGTTGCCGGGGGCAGGAATGATCGCAGTGACGCCGGTGCGGATATCCTCACCGGCCACCAGCGTGCTGTGACCGACGCGAACGCCCTTCACATCAGTGATGGCATTGTGCCGCCCCGTGTCGAAGATACCGACCTGCAGGCCGATATCCCGCGCCCGGGGCCGGTCTTCTGCGGCCTGGGCACCCAGGGCGAGGCACAGCAGCAGGACTGCACTTGCCAGGTTTGATCGTCGATACATGGCGAACCTCTCTCAGGACAGCCAGCGGCCGATCGGTGTTTTGACCCAGAGAATCTGCATGAACTTGAGCATGCCCTCAGAGGTCTTGACGTTGTAGGGGTAGGCATTAGGCATCTTGCCGCCCCGTTTCTCCACCACCACCGGCATCTCATGACAGTAGCCGCGCAGGCCCTTCTTGCCGTTGACCTGCCCTACCCCCGAATTCTTCTTGCCGCCGAAGGGCGCCGCCGGGATACCGTAGCTCACCGCCATGTCATTGACGGAGCAGGCGCCGGTGTCGATCTGCAGGGCCAGTGCCAGGCCCCGGTCCTTGTCCCGGGTCCAGACGTTGCCGTTCAGCCCGTATTCAGAATCGTTGGCGAGACGGATCGCCTCCGCCTCGTCCCGCACCTTCTGGATGCAGAGAATCGGGCCGAAGGTTTCCTCGCGCATGATGACCATGTCGTTGTTCACCCCGGTCATCACCGTGGGCTGGTAGTAGAGACCCTTGAGGTCCGGATTGCGGGCGCCGCCCATGTGAATCGTCGCCCCTTTTGCGCGGGCATCGTCCACGTGGCGTTCGATGATGTCCATCTGCTTGTCCCAGAATACGGCACCGACACTTTCATCGAAGCCGTGTTCACTGCCCTGCTTCAGGCCCTGTCCCGCCTCCAGCACCTTTTCAACAAAGGCATCGTAGACATCCTCCACCACGTAGATGCGCTCGGTACCGCAGCAGTAGTGGCCGGTGTTCATGCAGGAGCCCAGCCAGGCGCCCTGGGCGGCCCGGTCCAGGTCGGCGTCTGCACAGACGATCATCGCATCGTTGCCGCCCAGTTCCAGGGTGACCGGAATGAGCTGCCGGGCACAGGCTTCCGCCACCTTGCGCCCGGTGGCGACGCTGCCGGTGAATGACACCTTGTCGACACCGCCCTCGACGATGGCGGCCCCGGTTTCCCCATCCCCCAGCAGCACCTGCAGTACGCCCTCGGGCACGCCCGCTTCCCGGAAAATCGTTTCCGCCAGCTTTGCCGAATAGGGCGTCACCTCGCTGCCCTTGGCGACCACGGTGTTGCCCGCCAGCATGGCCTGGCAGGCCTGGTTCATCACCAGCACAAAGGGACCGTTCCAGGGTGTGATGAGCCCCACCACCCCCAGCGGTTTGTAGGTGATGTGCAGCTTCTTGGTAAAGCCCAGCACGCCGTGGACCTTGCGGGTGCGCGGCTTGAGGAAACTCTCCGCGTGCTTGGCGTAGTAGCAGAGCGAGTCGGCCACCGAAAAGACTTCCATGCTCATGGCATCGGTGCGCGCCTTGCCGGTCTCGCTGACCACCGTGTCCATGATCAGGTCGGCCTTTTCCACCACCAGCTGGCAGGCACGCTGCATGATCGCGGCCCTATCGGCAAAGCTGAGTGCGGCCCAGGCGGGCTGGGCCTGTCGGGCGCGCGCGATGGCCTCGGCCACATCCTCCTGATTGGCGCAGACCAGTTCCCCGGTGGGTTCCAGCGTAACCGGGCTCCTGAGTTGCAGCCTGCGGCGAGAGTCGCTGGACTCGATAGACTCATAGATCGACATGGCGGGGCCTCCGGCACTGGCGCGGACAGAATTGACAGCGAATAGTCTTGCAGCCGGCGTACCGCGTGGCCAGCGCTGCGGGCGACTCCCGGTACGCGTGCTTTAACCAGGCCCGGGAAATTGAAGGGTTTGGGCCCGCCCCATGCGTTAATATTTGCCCACATGGAAGACGCACTTCAACAAATACTCCAGGACGACCTCAGCCTGTTCGCGATTCCGCTGTACCTGGCGGCAATCGTGGTCGAGGCGCTGTGGTCACGCCGCCAGTCCCTGGGCTGGTATCGCGCGCGGGATACTTTCGTCTCCCTGAGCATGCTGGTAGCCGCCGGCCTTGTGGAACTGCTGCCGCGCCTGGTGGCGGTGCTGCTGATGATCTACCTGCACGACATCAGCCCCCTGCGCGATGTGGTCGACCGGCAGTGGTGGGCCTGGCTGGCGCTGTTTTTCCTGGACGAC
Source organism: Halieaceae bacterium (assembly GCA_965601975.1). Taxonomy (GTDB): domain Bacteria; phylum Pseudomonadota; class Gammaproteobacteria; order Pseudomonadales; family Halieaceae; genus JANQIO01. The sequence goes on along the minus strand of OZ271856.1, from coordinate 1,572,147 downwards.
TTCAGCTACTACTGGTTTCACCGGGCCAACCACGAGGTGCGCCTGCTGTGGGCCGGCCACGTCAATCACCATTCCTCCCAGTACCTCAACCTGGGCACGGCCCTGCGCCAGGGTGTGGGCGAGCGCGTGCACAAGTTCCTGTTCTGGCTGTGGCTGCCCCTGCTGGGTTTCGACCCGGGCATGATCATCACCATGATCAGCATCAACCTGTTCTACCAGTTCTGGGTGCACACCCAGGCAGTGCGCCGCCTGCCGGCCTGGATCGAGTTTGTATTCAACACACCCTCCCACCACCGGGTGCACCACGGCTCCAACGTGCGCTACCTGGACTGCAACCACGGCGGCGTGCTGATTATCTGGGACAGGCTGTTCGGTACCTTCAGCCCTGAAGTCGACGCGGAGCCTGTGGTCTATGGCCTCACGAAAAATATCGACGGCAACAGCGTGCTGACGGTGCTGGGCCACGAGTATGCCTCGATCTGGCGCGATGTCAGGCGAGCCGACAAGTGGCGGGACAAGTTGCGTTACCTGTTCCTGGCGCCCGGCTGGAGCCACGACGGCGAGGACAAGCGCGCACGCGTGTTGCGTGCGCAGGCGGCGAGCTCATGACGCCTACCCGGGTCATCGGGGCAGCAGACTAACTTACTGAATCTATTGCCTTTCTAGGACTTCAGCCGATCCACCTGCGCGGCTAGAGTCTCCAACTGGTGCACGATCTCTTCGATTTCCGCGGAGCTTGTGTGCTCAATGTCCTTCAGCTGCACGACCCTGAAGAGGGAATTCTCAAAAGCATCGAGCGCCTTCTGGTTATCCGAAAGCAGGCCCCTGACTGCGGACAGTTGATCCTGCCGCAGCTCACTGTCCCGGTCATCCACACCCATCGCGATGAGCTCACTCGCGTATCCGAGCTGCTCGACAATCTTCAAAATGAACTCATTGGCCGCGGCATGATTTCGGGCGTGGGCGAGCTCTCCCGGGTACAGTTTTCGATCGAGCGCCTCCATGAACCTGTCAAACTTGTCATGGCCATCATTGAACTGTACCAGTGCCGCCGCGGCCAGATCCCCCGCCTCGTCTTTGGCCGGGAGCTGGTTGGCAAGATCGTACAAGTCTGCACGCACTTCGCCGAAGCGCTTCTGGCGATTGCGCTGGAGTTCGAGTTCGACATCGCGAAGAAACCGGCCCTGAAACGTGCCGGCTCTAAACAGGCTGTTGAAAAGAAACCCGGCAGGTATGAGTGCCGACCCCGCAACTATGGCGACCCAGCCAAGCCCCAGCAGGGCACCGGCCCCCACCGCAGATACACCCAGGCCTGCGGACACCAGTGTGGCGGGATGCCTGGCCGACTGCGCCACAATCGCGTGACGGATAGTCGTCCGGTCGACTACGAGGTCTCTGCTATAGCGCATCTATTTCCAAACACTCTGTCGCTCTGAAAGCTTGTTGTGATGATTCACCCAGGCCCTGGCCCTTGCCTTGAGCAGGGCTTTCCGCCCTTCTTTGTGGCGCGTGTAGAGGAGCTCCGCGCTCCCTAGCCTGGACTTCCAGTGCCTGAGCAAAACATCGGCCTGCTTCCTGGTCGACACAACCCCTGGGGCATTATGGAAATCCCCTTCCCCCAGCTGCGCCATTTTTCGGTTGGGGTGTGGCCTCCAGATCAGGTACCTGGGGTTTTCAACCGGATCCAGCACTTCTTCCATGCTACGAACAAACAGGTCCGATTCGAACAGACTGCAACCGAGAATGTGACAAGCACCGTCGCCATCTCGGGTTGGCATGAATTCCAGCTTAATGTCGGAGCGGTCGGTCTTGATCAACTGCAGTTCACACAGCGTACCGAGAATAACTTCCGCCAGCCTGCCCAGAGCGACGGGCCCCACACCCACCCGCAATACCTGGGCCCAGTCTTTCCAGTACCTCGGCCCGAGATCTTTCGACAGTATCGCGAGACCCAGAGCGGCACCGGCATATCCTGCTACAAGCGGCAGCCCGGGCGTGAGAGCAGCACCTGCCAGGATCGTTGCACCGGTCAGGTTCCCGAGGGTAAGCGTTCGATCTTTCGGGTGGGAAAAGAAATCCAGCCTTTGAATGGACTCATTGGGCACGCGAATTTCTTCGACAATGCCGTTCCGCCTGGCCCTTGCCGTCGGCGCCAACGCTTTCGACCACGCCGTTGCTGTGGCAAGCCTGTCGGCAGCCAGTTCCGTGCTGGTCTGGTTGAGGGAATGCACCGATTCAGCGGACCACAGCCGCGGTACGTGGTGCAACCGCTCAAAGCCACTTTGAATGCTGTCGCCTGCGTAGCTCACACCTTCGAATGCCGAGAATCGACTCTTCAGTTTTTCAAAATCCCAGCCCCCGCGCGTCGAATCAGGCTCGATGCAGGCAAGATGCCAGATGCTGGATACCTTGTCTGGAACGCCGGGATTGGTGCGAATCGCCCTTCCCCTCACCTGGTTGGTTTGCACATAAGTGGAGGATGCGCTGGCAATGACGAGCGTGTTCGTTGATGGCGCGTCCCAACCCTCACCGAGGAGCGCAGTGGTTCCGACGATCAGATGTATGTGGCCCCGATTGAACATCTCCGTTACCGCACCTACCGTCAGTTGCCGGGTGGAATCCGAGACACTCAATCGCACATAGGATGGGTCACTCAGCAGCGGAACAAATCGGGGCGACGTCTCGGCGGTGTCTCGCGCCTTGAGCTCATCAATGAAAACTGACACCTTGTCTGCCGGCATAACGACCAGGCTTCCGGTCAGGAGAGCCAGGGGTATTGAGCTCCCGTGTTCTTCCCGTACGCGCTGGAAAATAGGTACCGCCCCCAGTCGAAGTCCAGTGGCTTCATGGATGGGCTGTTCCAGATACTCTTTGCGGATGAAATCGGTGAGAACCACCATGCGCAGCTCATCACCCATCAAGCTCCGCTCCAGCTCGAAAATCTCCAGGGTACTTTGCAGTTTGCTCTCACTGTGCCGGAGACACTTGTCTAGGCTTTCCGGGCTGGTGAGCGAGACCTTTCCACGCGCCACCGCATGCATCGAGGTCAGGCGGTGGCGCAGCTCCTTCTTGAACGCCGCGGTCTGGTCATACTTTTCGCCGTTCTTTGCCACCATGTCAGTGAGCAGCACCTCGTACCACTCGTCGTCGGGCGACGGCACGGTACTCTCTGCCACTCCCAGCAACTCCTTCTGGCTCTTGCACTCGAATCCCAGCGCGTTGAGGAATATGACCTGCGAGGCAAATATTTCAGGCTGCGCGAGGATCTCTTCCTGGTTTTCCACAGCCTCAAAATTGCTTACCCAGGGGTGGCCCAACAGCGCCCGCGAAAATCCATCGGAAGCCATCAACCAGGTCTTGAGATCCTCCAGCTGCTGCCGAAATTCACGGATATCGCGCTGCTCAAGTTCCGAGGGCAGGCTGAAGTAGACAAAGTCCTGGTGTGGGCAGAGGTTCCCCTCCTTCACCAGCTCCGGCACCGATATGATGGAATCGATCGGGCCGCACATTTCGAAGTAGCGATTCCACTCGCGGGCGGGTACGTCGTAGGGCGGCGTGGCCGTGAGAGAAACCAGCTTGAGCGACTCTAGCTGGTCCTTCAGCTCTATAAGCACTTTCCACCATTCGTTCCTCAAATGGTGGGCCTCGTCCAGGACAAGCGTTTCAAAATCCGTGAGGTCAGCGATGCCCTGATCGCGATGCTTTTTTGCTGCGTGAAGAGACTGGTAGGTTGTTACCGTGAGCTGGGCATCACCGTCCAATTCCGTGCTGCATAGCTCACCGACTCCACAGTTTTCGGTCCTGAACAGGTCCTGGAATCTGCTGAGCCACTGGTTTCTGATTGTGAGCGAGGGCACAAGCACAAGGGTCTTTCTGTTGATGCGCCGGGCGACCTCCAGCCCGAGAATCGTTTTCCCTGCTCCCGGCGCCGCAACGAGATGCAAATGGGAGTCGCCCATGTGCTCTTCCAACTCCTGGAGCACACGTTGCTGGTAGGGCCTCCAGTCGTATATGAACTGGAGGTCAGAGGGGAACGAACTCACACGTCAATCTTGATGAGGCCTTCGGACTGGCTTGATGCGTCAATTCGTGCGAGGGATTGCTGGGCCTTGCTTGTGACCTGGTCGAGTTCGCTGACAGTCTGGGCCATCCTGGGCAGAGCTTCGCTTCGAAAGCGGAAAAGTTCATCGATAGCGACATCAATATCTGCAAAGGCTGACTTCAGTGACTCAATATCCAGCATGGCCGTGGATGCCTGCTTATGGATCTGCGACCCCTGCTCCTTGAGTTGCTGCGCGGTGCCGGCGATGAGGTCCGAAGTGGTCTGGTTTACGGACTCCACTTTATCGAGAACCTGCTTCTGATCGGCAAGGGCAATGGCTATGGTGGCCGCCACTTGCAGCGCTCTCGAAGTAACATTGATAGCGCGGTTGACGCCTCGCACCAGTTCCTTGTTGTTCCGAATAATTAGCTCAGTTGCCAGGATACCTTGTTGATTGACTGCCAGCTGCTGCTGAACATCGATCACACGCTGCCGCAGGGAAAACAGGACTTCTTCGCTTAGAAATTTCACTCTCGGATCGTCGGCAGGGAGTGCGGTGAGTTCCTCATCTAGTTTTTGATCGATGAGCTGGCCCAGCTTGATTGCTTTTTCAAGCCTGGCCGCCAGCTCCCGCATATTCTTCTGATCGTCGGAAAGAATCACGTTGTCGCGCAAAAGTTGCTCTCTCCCGATGTCGAGGGATCTGACGATGGAATCGATTACCGTCCGCGCGCTTTCGTACTGAACGAAGTACCGTTTCATCGGCGGGCCAATAAAGGGCAGATTGCCGATCAGCCGTGTGAACCAGCCAGGGTCGAAATCAAACTTGCGGGGGTCGGCCTTCTCCACCTCGACCTTCAGGGCCGCCAGCGAAGTCCCGATACCCTGGTTATCGTTGTCCAGCCCTGCGATTCGATGGATCGGGGCATTCAACATATCCAGCTTTGCCGCTGACGCACTCTGAACCTCCTGCGCCATGTTTTCTGCCGCAAAGATTCCAGCCTGACGAGAATCGTGATCAGCCGGGTCGAGTGCCAGCAAAGATGCCACCACCTGGCTGCATTGTGCAGCGAGCGCCTGATCGGCAGAGGGATCCGCCTGCAATGTCCCAGGGTCCAACAAGTGCAGATCTGATTTCAGCTGGGCTTCGTCCGTGACGGCCAACTTTGCGTCCGTTTCCGTTGTGCTCATGCTCGTCCTTGCTTCCGTGTACATGTCCGAAAACCAGGCGCACTGTCCAGCGCCCGACACCGCCCATTATATGGCGGAAATGGCTGATCCACACGATGGTGTGCCAAAGGGATTGTTGTGCTACAGATAGCCTCTCATTGCCCCTGGCATCTGGCTGCGGCTTGTCGGCGAGAGCGGTTACCCGCGAGCGATTACGCGCCCTTCGTGTTTGCGCAGGTTGACCGGGTAGGCGCTCTGCTGGGCGAGGCCGGTGATCCTGTCGAAGCGTTCGTCGGCGGGAATCAGGGCCTGCACGTTGGTGCCCTTCTCTTCCACCGGCCGTTCGTCGGCGGGGTCACCCCAGCCGTGGGCGATCCCCAGGGTGCCGGGGGCGACTTCGTCGGTGGCCTCGAGAATGCCTTCCTGCTGGCCGAAGCCCGAATCCACGATCACGCATTCGCCGTCGGCAAAGCCGTTGTCGGCCAGGTCCTGGTGTGAAATCAGCACCGGGTTGTAGGGCCGCTTGCGCTCGGCGCGGGGCAGGTTGTGGCCGGTGGTGCAGTAGACCTCGGGCATGCGGTAGGTGATGGCGCGGAACTCGAAGGACTTGTCCGGCACGTAGCTGCCGTTTACCGGCATGGGCTCCGCGCGAACTTCCCGCAGCTCTGTCATCGGCTCGGGATTGCCCACGGCAATGCGACGGTCCGCGTGGCCGATCATGTTGGGGATGACGCCGCCGACTTCCGTTTCCCGTGGTCCGTACAGCTTGCCGCTGGGGTTTTCCTTGAGGTCGTCGAACGGGGTTCTTGAGCTGGCATTGAGCGCGCGCATGATGTCTTCCGCCTCGGGCTTGCGGTCCTCGGGCAGGCCCTTGATGTTGGCGCGGATGCCGAGCCGCTCGCCGATCTCCCAGAAGAAGTCCCACTCTTCGATGGTGCCGGGGGGCGGTTCCACCAGCTTGTCGGTGTACTGCATGTAGGGCTGGGGGTAGAAGATGTTCATCATGTGCGGGATGTCGTTGCGCTCGAAGGGGTGCTTCACCGCCATGATGTAATCGGCGTAGCGCGCCGTGGCCGACTCGAACAGGTCAAGGCACACCAGCAGGTCCAGACTCTTCAGCGCCTCTACCGTGCGCTCGGTATTGCTGAATACCAGTGCCGGGTTTCCGCCGTTGACGATCAGCGCCCGCACCTGGCCTTCGCCCGGCGTCAGTATCTCGTCGGTCAGCGTGTTGGTGGGCATCTCGTTGTAGCCGAACAGGCCCGACATGCCGCGTATGCCGCGTATGCGGGACACCTCGCCGCTGAAGGTCGGGATGGGCAGCGGCCCCATGTTCTCGGGCAGCGGCTGCGACAGCGCGCCGGTAATGCGGGTCATGCCGCCGCGGCGGTCGTAGCGGCCGCAGATGGCATTGAGCACCCACACCAGGAAGATGCACAGGTTCTGGTGGGCGGCCATGTGCAGGCCGGTGCCGGTCTGGGCGGCGCCGCTCTTTGCGGTGGCGAAGACGCGCGCCCCTTCGACGATCGTGTCCTTGGGGACCGTGGTGCGGGCTTCCGCGTAGTCGAGATCGAAGTCCGCCACCGAGGCCTTCAGCTCCTCGAAGCCGGAGCAGTAGGCCTCCACGTATTCCTTGTCATACCACCCGTTGTCGATGACCACCTTGATCATCGCTGCCAGCAGGGTGGCGTCCTCGCCGGGCTTGACCTGCAGGTGCACGTCGGCGCGGCGCGCCACGTCGCACTTGCGCGGGTCGATCACCACCAGCTTCATGCCGTTCTTGAGGGAGTTCTTCAGGCGGGTGGACGGATTGGACTGGGGCATGGTCCACAGATGCGACACGGTCGGGTTGGTGGCCACGTACATGGCCACCTCGGAATTCTCGATGTCCGGGGAGCCGAAGGGCATGGGCGCACCGAACAGCCAACCCGTGGCGATGGACAGCCCCGGTGAGTCGATGGTGTAGGAGGTATACATGCCCCGGGAGCCCAGGGCTTCCAGCCACTTGCCTACGAACCAGGGGCCGCCGGCGGCGGTGCGGTGACCGCCGCAGCCGCTGTACACGGCGACGGAGTTGGGGCCGTGCTCGGCAATAATGGCTTTGAGCTTGTCGCCGATTTCATCGAGGGCTTCGGTGGTGTCGATGGGCGAGAGCGCGCCGTCGGTGCGCTTCTGGCAGGTCAGCAGGCGCTCGGGGTGGTTGATTCGATCAACCTCGCTGCGGCCCTTGGGGCAGGTGTAGCCCTCGGAGATGGGGTTGTCGTGGTCGCCGCGCACGTCGACGACCTTTCCATTCGCAACGTCCACTTCCATCCCGCAGAACACGTGACAGAAACGACAGAAGGTCTTCTTCGTGTCCACCGCCTGATCCATTGTTCTTATCTCCCCGGCCACTGCTCGGGCCGCTCGGCTACATGGGCGAATGAAAACCCTAGCAAAGGACTCGGATAAAAACAATCAGAGCTGACTGTATTCTTTCTAAGGCGGGCTGCCACGCCTCAAGCGAAGACAAACCCCTCCAGCACGGGCTGCGAAGAAGTCAGTAACAGGTCACCGCGCGCCGTGGCGAGTTCCGCACGCATATTGGGCTGAGGCCCGCTATTGACCGTAACCTCCAGGTCGAACGCCTCGAGGCTTGCGCGAAGCTCCCGATGCTCCGGGGTTACCAACTCGAACCGTCGAAGTTCACCCGCCGCCGGCAGTTCCGCCGCCGGATGGGGACAGTCTCCCCAGTCGATAAAGAAGGGCATCAGGCCCCCGTGAGAGTGCCCGCCCAGGATCACCAGCTTCCACTCGAGCAGCGTGCCATCCGGGCGAGCCCTCGACAGTGGCATGACGCCGGAGGAGCGCATGCCCTGGTCGAGGGCACGCTGGTGGACGCGGTCCAGGTCCGGGTGCCTGGCGGCCCAGTGAAATAGCCCACCCTGCTCCAGGGCCTGCAGCCTCTCGCCCATCGGCCCCTGAATGTCCTGGTTCGGGTCCGATGACAGCAGCTCCAGGTATTGCGACTGGCCGCGGAATCCGACCAGGTCATTGCGGGTACCGAAGCCCGGGTGTGCACCGCCGGGAACCGGCCGCACGCCGGTGGCCTGTTCGAACCAGTCGCAGTCCTCAACCGGTGACCGGGTTGCCCAGACGAGATGGTCCAGTACGGCGCTCACAGTCCGCGGCCGCCTCAGCCGCCCCGTTCCTCGCGCAGGGCCAGGCGACGGATCTTGCCCGCCTCGTTCCGCGGCAGCTGTTCGACCACTTCAAAGCCTCGCGGCACCTTGTAGCGGGCCAGGTCCTTGAGGCACAGGGCCTCGAGCTCAGAAATGTCCGGCGGATCATTGGCGTCGCGCGGCTCGATTATGGCATGGACCCGCCGGCCAAGGTCCTCATCCGCCAGGCCGACCACTGCCACATCCTGCACCCCGGGGTGGCTGCTGATCACGGACTCCACCTCCGCCGGGAAGATGTTGGCGCCGCCGGAAATGATCATGTCGGTGCGGCGGTCGCTGAGGTAGAGGTAACCCTCCTCGTCCAGGTAGCCGAGGTCGCCGACGCTGGCGAAACCGTCGCCGATCGTTTCCAGGGATTTCGAGCCCAGGTACGCATAGCCCGGCGTGCCGTCACCGAAGCGGGAGAAGATCTCGCCCACCTCACCCGGCGGCAGGACATTGCGATCCTCGTCAACAATGCGAAACTCCGTCGCCACACCCCGGCCCACGCTGCCCGGATGCGCCAGCCACTCATTGCCGTCGATCACGGTGAGGCCGGTAATCTCGGTGGCGCCCCACAGTTCCAGAATCTTCTCCGGGCCCAGTAGTTCGATGCAGCCGCGCTTGGCCCACTCGGGGCATGGGGCGGCCAGGTGCCAGAGAATGCGCACCGATGACAGGTCCCGCTCGTTGATGTCCGGTTCCCGCAGCATCCGCTGCATCATGGTGGGCACGAGATTGAGCACCGTGGGACGGTAGCGCTCGATCAGGTCCAGCATGCGGGTCACGTTGAAACGCTCGTTGAGCAGGACGCGGCCCCCCTGGAACAACAGGGCCTGGGAGAACAGGAATGGGCCGTTGTGGTACAGCGGCCCGGGCGAGTACTTCAGGTCCTCGGGGCCCGTTCGCAGCACCGGCCCCAGCGGGTGCTGGCCCGGCGGATAATAGAAGGCGCCTGGGGAAACAATCAGCTTGGGCTTGCCGGTGGAACCACCGGAGCCCAGCGCTTTCACAGGGTCCGGCACCCTGTCCTGGGGCAGCTCATCTGGATAGCTGTCCAGCGACTGCATGTCGGACCGGCTAATCGCGTCGAGATCTTCCTGGTCACTGAAGATGCACGTCGGTTTCGCCAGGGCCAGCAGGCCATCGCGTTCTTCCGCGGGCATCGAATAGCTCACCGGCATGGGCGTCCCACCGGCCTTGTAGATCGCCAGGGTAGCGACCATGTGCTCGACACAGGTGGGAAAGATCACGGCCCCGAAATCCCCGGGGCCCACCCCCTGCTCGATGAGCTTGTGGGCCAGGCGGCTCGACCACTGGTCGAACTGCGCGCGGGTCAGCTCATCGGCGCCGCCGTCCTCGCGAGCGCAGATCACCACCACTTCGTCGGGATTCTTTGTGGCGTAGGCGTGCGCCGCCTCGCCCGGTGTCCAGAGCTCAGCGCTCACAGGTCAACCGCATTCTCAATGTGTTCAGGCCGACTGTGCCGGCGGCTCGATTGATCGGGCCGTATACAGTAGCAGGGCCGTGGCAACCACTTCGACGATGATGGCATCGGTGGCAAAGGCGGCACCGTGGACCGCCCAGGCCAGGGTGCGAAACACCGCGGTCAATCCCAGCAGCATGGCCGGGGCGTAGAGCCACTCCCGCCGCCCCGTATAGACCCCCACGAGGATGAGGCTTCCACAGGTGACAAAGAAGGCAGCCAGGTCGCCGATCTGGGTGCTGAGGCCGCGCCCCTCCAGCAGCGGCATACCCAGTTCCTTGGCGGCATCGGCGGGTGACACCAGCCACAGCACGCCCATGGCCAGGAGACCCAGGCCGATAATGGTGAGTGCAATCTTCAGTGCTCTGTTCATTTTGACTCGCGGGGATCTTGTTATGTTTGGCCGTAAGTGTAGCAGCCAGGTATTCGGGCGGAACCGCAGGTCGGCTAAACTGAGAGCCTGCGCCAATAGCGGCGCGTGATAACTGCTAAAAGGATTGCACCGTGAGCGTTACCGGACTGCCATTGATCATCGAGGCCTCCCTGAACGGGTCGGCCAGCAAGGACCACAACCCCAATGTCCCCTACAGCGATGAAGAGATCGTCGCCGATGCCGTGGCCTGCATGGAGGCGGGTGCAGCGCTGATTCACAATCACACCGACGAGCCCATCTTTGGCGGCAGCGGTGAACTCGACTACGAGCGCTATGCCCGTCCCTGGCGCACCCTGCTACAGCAACGGCCCGATGCCATATTGACGCCTACCATGCCCGTCGGACAGGATGTGCCGGTGACCACGCGCTACAGCCACATCGAGCGCATGGCCAAGGAAGGGCTGCTGGCACAGGGACTGTGTGACCCGGGCACGTTCAACCTGTCCATCATCGGCGAAGACGGATTGTTCGCCCCCACCGACATGCTCTATCTCAATGACGCACAGGATTCCCGCTACTACGTGGAGGCCTGCGAACGGCTCGAGATCGGCCTCAGCATCTCAATATTCGAACCGGCTTTCCTCAAGTTCATCCTCGCCTACTACCGCGCGGGCAAACTCCCGCCGGGAGGCATGCTCAAGTTCTATTTCGCCTCGGACGCGCTGTCGTTCGGCATGCCGCCGACGGCGACCAGCCTGGAAGCCTACCTGGGTATGCTGGGAGACTGCGACCTGCCCTGGCTGGTCTCTGCGTTCGCCGAGGACTGCGTGGGCTGCGGTATTGCCGAGGAAGCGATCAAGCGAGGGGGTCACGTGCAGGTGGGGCTGGAGCCCTATGGCGGTGACCGCACGCCCAGCAACGTAGAACTGGTCGAGGAGGTAGTCGAGGTGGCAAGACGCTACGACCGCCCCATTGCAGCGCCTGCCCAGGCCGCGGAGATACTGGGCCTGCCCACCTACCCGGTACCGTATACCGCCAGCGCCGCCTAACGGCGAATACCCGGGGATTCCAGGGTAAGGCCCCGCGCCCGCCAGGCCAGGTAAAGCTCCAGGCTCCTGTAGATCTCGGACCCGGAGGGATGCGGCTCCGCCCTTACCCCTGCATCGCAATCGCGAATGCGTCGATGCAGGGAGCCGAAGGTCTGCCACTCCAGCCGGTAACCGGGCCAGGCATTGGGATGGCCCTGGCTGATGGTATCGCCGCGCAGAAGCTTGCCCCAGTTGTCGTCGTGACACTGGTTGCAGGCCAGGTTGAGCTGGCCGCGGCGGCGAAAGAAGTACTCCCGGCCCTGCTCGAAGAAGGGCTGCGCTTTTCCTTCAATATCCACCGCGAACGGCGCTCCGCGGGACTGGCTGGCGACATAGGCCGAGAGTGCGAGCAGTTCCTCCGATTCGTAGGGGAAAGCCGGCTGAGACTGGCGATCGGAGCGACACTGGTTGATGCGCCCCTCCAGGTTCAGCAAGGTGCCGGCCTCGTTGTCGTACTGGGGGTAACGCGCCGCGGCGCCCGGTATTGGCTTGCCCCCATCAGGCGCATGACAGTTCACACAGCCCAGCCCCGCCTCGGTCGCGCCAAACAACTCCCTGCCGCGCTCCACCCACAGATAGCCGGGATTGGCGAACGTATCGTCCTGGGTGGCCCGGGTCTCCGGGGTCAGGAAGACCGATCCCGATCTGACTGATTCTGCGGGGAGGTCCGGCTGCGCGCCGAAGTTGCGCGTCTCGGCCCAGGCTCCGACACCTGCCAGGAGGATCAGGGCGAGCAGGAATCGCACCGACCTCACACCACCTCCAGCGCCACGCTCTCGGCAAACACCTGCTCGTCCAGGTCGGTCCAGCGGAATTCCAGCGTGCCGCTCTCTGAAGCGGTGGTGAAGAAAGTCAGGAACGGGTCGGCCGCCACCGACGGGAAAAACTCCGCGGTAAACACGACATCGCCGTTGTAGCGGCACTCGAAGCGCTTGAGGATGTTGCGAGGAATCTGCTCGCCATAGCGGTCGCGCCGGTAGCCGGTTTCCATGGGATGGCGAATCATGGCCTTCAGCTCGATGACCTCCCCCTTTGTGGCGCGCGCCGGTGCGGCTATGCGTATCGTCGCCATCTCGCTACCTATTCAACGACACAGGCCGCCAGCGTCACGATGCTGAAGGCCTCCGTGCGCCAGAGGGTGCCGTCGCTCAGTTCGGCGACGGCGCGAATTTTCTGGGACTGGCCCATGCGGATGCGGGTCTGCACACGGGCGCGTCCCGCCCGCGGGCCGAGCTCAAAGCGCGCCACATTCGGCAGCGGGTTTTCCTCGGCGAAGATGGCGATCCGAACCACGTGATCCTCGGCGGTCATGGGGCTGTCGACCTCGACGGTCAGCGGTACCGAATAGCCGTTCTCGGAAATCGGAGGGACTTTCAGGGTCACCCTGCCCTCGTTCACCGGGCGATCGCCAAACAGCGCCGTCACCGAGGCATCGACGTCCTCCGGCGCCGCGGCACCGCGAACCGGTAGCAGGGCAACGGCTACCAGGGCCGCGCTGCGGGCCAGAAAGCTCCGCCGTTGTATGTCGTCATTCTGCCCCATTGTGGTCCTCCAGCGTGGCCAGCCAGGCCACCAGGTGTTCAATCTCCTCTGCGGTCAGCGCCGGCTTCCCCCGGTAGGCTTCGCCCACCTGTTCCAGACCCGATGCCCGATAATAAGGTGGCATAACGGTTGCCGGGTTCAAGCGAGAGGCGTCGACGATGCGCAGGCGAATCTGCCCGGGCGTCAGCCGGGCGCCGACATCATCCAGGGCTGGGCCAAGATTTCCCTGGAACGGCGCATCGAGGCTTGCCACCTGGTGGCAGAGCACGCAGTGTCCGCCCTCGCGTGCGGCAAACAGTTGCTCACCTACTTTGGGGTCGCCCTCTTCCGCCCCCAGCGGTCTAAGGATGGCATCGCCGTCGACCACATAGGGCAGGGGTTCGGTGACACAGCCACCCAGGGCGAGCAGCAAACCGGCGAACAGGGCGCGGCCGTTCATTTAGCCGAAGGTCTCGCCGGTGATCGCCGCGAACCAGTCCGCCGCGTGGCGACCTTCGCGTTGGCGGAGTTCATCGGCGGCGTCCAGCGGGCTGATGCCCCCGGCGCCTGCCACATTGCTGAATTGCCCGCCCGCGCTGGAATACACGCCGGATACCGAGATGGCGTCGCGTTCATTGACATAGGAATAGCAGGTGTTGGCGAGGGTCGTGGGCTCGGGCGCGAGTCCCGTCAGCATCCGGGCCACCTGGATGGCACAGACCTTGGCCTGCTGGTTGGCGGAGAACGCGCTCTTCGGCATCGGCGCGGCGATGGTGGCGTCGCCGATCACGTGCACACCGGCCACCTGCGTGGATTCAAAGCTGGTGGCATCGATGGGGCACCAGCCGGTCGCATCGGTCACACCGGCCCGGTGCGCGATGTCACCGGCATGCTGCGGCGGCACCACGTTGATCACGTCGCCGCGCTCCGTGTCGAAGTCGGTGTGGAGCTGCATCGCATCTGCGTCGACGCGAATCACCTGGCCGAAGTTCGAGGCGCTGCGCCACTCGATGAGGTCGCCGTATTGCTCGCGCCAGCCATCCAGGAACAGCGGCTGCTTGGAAAACTTGTCGTTGCTGTCGAGGATGATCAGTTTTGACCGCGGCTTGTGCTTTGCCAGGTAGCTGGCGATCAGGCTGGCGCGCTCGTAGGGGCCGGGCGGACACCGAAACGGCGCGGCCGTCACCGACATCAAAACGACACCGCTGTCGGGCATGTCCCGCAGCTGCTCGCGCAGCAGCAGGGTTTGGGACCCGGCCTTCCAGGCGTGAGGCAGGCGCTGCGCCGTGGCCTCGGTATACCCATCGAGGGCGCCCCAGCGCAGGTCGATACCCGGTGACAGCACCAGGCGGTCGTAGGGCAGCTTCGCACCGGTCGAAAGAGTCACCGTCCGCCCGGCCGTGTCCACATCCGTGGCCCTGGCCTCGGCTACCGTCAGACCCTCAGCGGTGAGTGCGCTGTAGCCAAAGGTTTGCGCAGCGAGTTCACGGTAACCTGCCACGACCAGGTTGCTGAAGGGACAGGCCGTATAGGTCTTCGAAGCTTCCACCAGGGTGATGTCGGCGTCGGGCAACAGGCGATTCAGGAACCGCGCAGCGGTGGCGCCGCCAAAGCCGCCGCCCACCACCACAATTCGCGCGCCGGCAGCGGCCGCCCGGGCCGAGGGCAGCAACAGGCCGCCCAGCCCCAGCGCCGGCAGGGATGCCAGCAGCGTGCGACGCGAGATACCCGGCTTGTGTTTCATTGGCCCAGATGTTCCGCAATCAGCGCGATCTGCTGCTCGCTATATCCCCGGGCCATCCGGTGCATGGAAGAGCCGCCCTCTTCGTTCTGCCTGTAGGCCAGCAACTTGCTTTCAATTTCGGCAGATGACATGCCGGACAGTGAGGCGATGCCGTCCGCACGCCCGCTGGCGGCATGGCAGCCGGAGCAGCTGGCGGTCAACAGCGCCGCCTGGTCAAGGGATGCGTCAGAGTCGGACACACCGGCGCAGGCCGCCAGCACCGCCAGGGCGCCGCCGGCCAGCACACCCTGCCACATCATCAGGCCCGCAGTTTCTGGTCCCTGATGGGCAGCTTGCGAACGCGTTTGCCGGTGGCCGCGTAAATGGCGTTGAGAACGGCCGGTGCCGCGACGCCGATCGTGGGCTCGCCCACGCCGCCATAGAAGCCGCCCGAGGGCATCACGATTGTTTCGACCTCAGGCATATCCGCGATCGTCATCGAGGGATAGGTGTGGAAGTTGGCTTCCTGGGCCTCGCCGTTTTCCAGGGTGATCTCCTGGTACAGCATGGCCGACAGGCCGTAGACAAAGGAGCCTTCCACCTGGGCTTCGATCTGCTGCGGGTTGACGGCAGTCCCGCAGTCCGTGGCGGCGACGATGCGGTCGATCTTGAGCTTGCCCTTGTCGTCCACGGTAACATCGGCACAGGCCGCGACGTAGCTGCCGAAGCCGTAGGTCACTGCCAGCCCGCGATGCTTGCCGTCCTTGCTGTCCCAGCCGGAGCGTTCCGCCACCGCTTTCAGCACCGCGGCGCCCTTGGGGTTCTTTTCCATGTGCGCCAGCCGGAACTCCAGCGGGTCGCGGCCCGCCGCATGGGCCAGCTCGTCCATGAAGCACTCCATGTAGATACAGTTCTGGTTCATGTTCACGCCCCGCCAGAAGCCCGGGCGCAGCGGCGGGTTGCGCATGGCGTGATCGACCAGCAGGTTGTCGAAGTCGTAGCTGATCACGTGGTCTTCAAGAGCCGGATTGATACCGGACTTCACCACCGTCTGGAACTGCAGGTAGTCCACGCCGTCCTGCAGCATGTGGGGAAGGATGCCCGCCAGGATCGACTGGCCGGAAATGCGCATATGCAGGCCCGTGAGCTTGCCGTCCTTGTCGAGGCTGCCGCGCATCTTCGCCATGGTGGTCGGGTGGTAGAAACCGTTTTTCTGGTCTTCCTCCCGGGACCACTGCAGCTTGATGGGCGTACCCGGGAAGGCCCTGGCAATCGCCACCACCTGGTGGACATAGTCCGGCGCGCCGCGGCGACCGAAGCCGCCGCCCAGGATGGTCTTGTAGACCTCGCACTGCTCGATGGGCAGGCCGGAAGCGGCCGACGTCGCCGCCAGGGCGGATTCGCCATTCTGGGTGGGACACCAGACCTCGCACTTGTCCTCGGTCCAGACCGCGGTGGCGTTCATGGGCTCCATGGGGGCATGGTTCTGGGACGGCACCTTGTACACGGCTTCCACCATGCGGTCGGCACTGGAGAAGGCCGCTTTGACGTCACCCTCCCAGTTGCCGGGTGAAGCGTCCTGGGCGTCGAGCCCGTCTTCCAGCAATGCGTTGAGCTGTGCATCGTCGAAATCCCCGTTGGGGCCGCGGTCCCACTCGATGGGCAGCTTGTTGAGCGCCTTGTTGGCCTGCCACCAGGTGTCCGCCACCACGGCGACGCCGCTGGTGCCCGACTCGGTTTCCACTTTCACGACGCCGCGCACACCGGGCATGTCCTTGATAGCGGACTCTTCGTAGCTCTTGAGCTTGCCGCCCTGCACCGGGCAGTCCTTGATACTGGCCAGCAGCATGCCGTCCAGCTGGATATCGGCGCCGTATACCAGCTCGCCGGTGATCTTCTCCTTCGTATCCAATCGCTTGACGGGTTTGCCCGCGATCTTCCACTCGGATTCATCTTTCAGTTTGACCTCGGTCGGCGGGTTCAGCTTGCTGGCGGCATCCGCCACCTTGCCGAACGTGGTCTTGCGGCGGGAGCCCTTGTGGCGAATGACGCTGTTTTCCGCGTAGCACTCGCCGGCGGGCACGCCCCATTCGTTGGCAGCGGCTTCCACCAGCATCATGCGCGCGGCGGCACCGCCCTCGCGCACGTACTGCTGGCTGCCGCGCAGGCCGCGGCTGCCGCCGGTGGAGAAGTCTTTCCAGACCCGTTCGCGGGCCAGGTTCTCTCCCGGGGTGGGAAACTCCCAGGTGACCTTGTCCCAGTCACATTCCAGTTCCTCGGCCACCAGCTGGGCCAGGCCGGTCAGTGTGCCCTGCCCCATCTCGGAGCGAGCGATGCGGATGGTGACCGTGTCATCGGTGGCGATATGGACCCAGGCATTGACCTCGTTGTCGTCGGAGGTCCGGGCAGTCGCCAGGGACGGCAGGATGCCCAGGGAGAGGCCGGCGCCGGCAACGGAGGCGCCGACGATGAAACGGCGGCGGGTCAGTGTCAGTTGTTCACTCATCTCGCGTACCTCCCCTAAGACTTCTTGGCGGCAAGGTGGATGCCCTTGCGCACGCGCTGGAAGGTGCCGCAGCGGCAGATATTGGTGATCTGCTCGTCGATCTGCTCATCGGTCGGGTTGGGCGTGCTGTTGAGCATACCCGCCACCGCCATGATCATGCCGGGCTGGCAGTAGCCGCACTGGGGCGTGTCCAGCTCTTCCCAGGCCTGCTGGACCGGGTGGTCGCCCTTCTTCGACAGGCCCTCGATGGTGGTGATCTCGTTCTTGTCGGTCACCGCACTCAGCGGGTAGACACAGGAGCGCACCGGTTTACCGTCGACATGGATGGTGCAGGCGCCGCACTGGGCGATACCGCAACCGAACTTGGTGCCGGTCATGCCGAGCTGCTCGCGTATCACCCACAGCAGCGGGGTGCCATCATCGGCATCGACCTTGACCTTGCGGCCGTTGATTTTGATCTTTTTCATCGCTTGTCTACCGCGTTGGAGGGAAACAACAAGTTTGGACCCGAATGCCGGATTGTGTCGAGGGGGCGGGGGGAAATTTCAGACACCCGTCATTCCCGCCTGCGCGGGAATGACGTGTCGAAGTCGGCGCATGTGCCGGGCTATACTTCGTGTTCGATTTTTTTTGGACACCACCATGAGCAATCTGTCTGTACCCGCCGGCGTCGACTACGCGGAGATGCGCGAACACGAGGTTCGCAAGGTCAGGAAAACCATGATTGACGGCAACCTGACCAACAACACGGAAACCACGGAAGGGGGCGTCAGTGCCCGCGTCTACAACAAGGGCTACTGGGGCTTCGCCTCCATCCCGGCGATGGACCCCGCCAGCCGGGACAAGGTGGCGCGGAAGGCTGCGGACAACGCCGCCGCCATGTGCCGCTTTGGCGAGAAACCGGCGCTGGAACTGGCCGGGAATGCCTACCAGGGTGAGCAGGCGGCCACCCAGAGTCCCGCCATGAGCCAGAAGGAAAGTATCGAGTTCATGGAGGCCGTGGACGCCCACTGCAAGGCGCGCTACCCGGGGCTCAAGTCCACCACCGTCGTAATGCACGAAGAAAGCCACCGCAAGGGTTTCGGCACCACCAACGGCGGCAGCGGACTGAACACCATCAACCGGGCCGCCTGCTACATCATGATGACGGGCGAGGACAAGGACGGACAGCCGGTGGAGCTGATGGAGATCATGTCCAGCAAGGGCAATCTCACGGACCTGGATCTGTCCATGGAGAAGCTGGAGCCCGTGCTGGATGAACTGCACGGCCACCTGCAGGCGAAGTGCGACGCGGTGCCGGCGAAGGGCGGCGACCACACCATCGTGCTGTCTCCCGAGCTGGCCGGCATGCTGGCCCACGAGGCCATGGGCCACCCCTGCGAGGCGGACCTGGTGCTGAGCGGCTCGGTCACCGGCAACCTGGTGGGCCAGCCGGTCGCCAGCGAACTGATCACGATGGTGGATTTTGCCCACAGCTATAACGGCCAGGAGCTGATGATTCCGGTCTACGCTGACGACGAGGGCACCGAGGCCATCGACGCGGTGCTGATCGAGAACGGCATCATGAAAAACTTCATGAGCAGCCGGGAAACCGCAGCCCGGCTCGGCATCCAGGCCACCGGCAGCGCCCGCGCCTACACCTTCAGCGACGAGCCCCTGGTGCGGATGCGCAACACCGCCATACTTCCGGGCACCAGCAGCCTTGAAGACATGATCAGCGGCGTCGAAAACGGCTATTACCTGATGAAGACCGGCAACGGCCAGGCGGACTCCACCACGGAGTTCATGTTCGGCATTACCCTGGCCTACGAGATCAAGAACGGCAAGCTGGGGCGCGCCATTACCGATACCACGGTGTCAGGCACGGCGATCGACATGCTCAAGACCGTGGATGCCGTCTCCGGTGACATGTACTGGTCCTGCAGCGGCTACTGCGGCAAGAAACAGCCCATGGTGGTCTCGATGGGTGGCCCGGCCATCCGCGCAAGAGCGCACCTGGGTGGGGAGTAATCGTCATGACTGTTGATCCCAAACACATTGCCGAATCCGCGCTGGCGCACATGCAGGCGGCGGGCTTCCAGGACAGCCAGGTCAGCGTATCCGTGTCCGAGCAGGATGAACTCAATATCGCGCACAACGAGCCGTCCCTGCTGCGGAGCACCGAGAACTACGGCGTGTCCCTGGTGGGTATCCTGGACAGCCGCAAGGCCACAGCGACCCTGACGGATATCGGTGACGGCGCCATCGCGCAAGCCGCCACCGACCTTTTCGAGCGCGTGCAGAGCGCGCCGCAGGACGACGCGAACGCGGTCAGCGCGGACCAGGTCGGGCACTTCGAGCAGGGCCCCCTGGAACCCGACCTGGACCTGCTGGCGGAGAAAACCAACGAGCTGCTGGATTTCCGCGCCGACAGCGCCCCCAAGGTGATGATCGAGGAAGGCGGCGCCACACACCGGCTGTCGAGGTTCCATGAAGTCACCAGCCGGGGTACTTCGCTCTCGGGCACCGTCGGCTGCTTTGACCTCGGCCTGATGTGCACGGCCACCGACAACGGCAAGGCCAGCTCATTCAATTTCAGCGGCGGGCGCGCCAATGACCTGGGCGACAGAAACGCCGCGGAGTTCTTTGCGCTGGGCGACATGCTGATGGACACCCAGAACCAGATCGACACCCAGGCGATCGGCGCGCGCTTTACCGGGGAAGTCATCCTGGCACCCAGCGCCGTGTCGGACCTGGTGGGCTGGTTGCTGCAGCAACTTGGCTCCCAGGCGCTGATCGCGGGTTCGTCCGTTTACCAGGACAGCGTGGGTGAGCAGATTGCCGCCGCGTCTCTGACACTGCGCAGTCATTTCGATGCGCCCGGGCATGTGCCCTATACGGCGGATGGCTTTGTAGCCGAGCCCATAGTACTGCTCGACGAAGGAAAACTGACGACCCTGCTGCCGGACCTGTACGGCAGCCGCAAGACGGGTATTTCCCACACCCCCAGTACCTCGGGCTGGCGTATCGAGCCCGGCAGCGACAGCAAGGCGGACCTGCTGGCCTCGGTGAAGCGCGGTGCGCTGGTCAATCGCCTGTCCATGGGGGCGCCCGCGGCGAACGGCGACTTTTCCGGCATCATCAAGAACAGTTTCCTGATAGAAGACGGCAAGGTCGGCACTGCCCTGGCGGAAACCATGGTCGCCGGCAACATGGCGCGGATGCTGGCGGATATCAGCGGAATTTCTGCGGAGCATATCGATTACGGGGGCGAGGATTTCCCCTGGCTGCGCATCCCGGGGATGCACTTTTCCTGACAGTTCTGGTGCGCCGCTCCCCTACCCTGCGGACCCGCTACTGTCTTCACGCACGGGTTTGTTGTTGACGGCGAACGCGAATGCGGCGACGACGCCCGCAATGGCGCCGGCCAGGTGCGACTCAAAGGACACGCGCGGGTCTGTGGGCATGACGCCGTAAGCCATGCCGCCGTAGAACACGACCACCAGGATCGCGAGCAGGATATTGAGCAGGCGCCGGTCGAACCAGGCGGTGGCGATGGACAGGCTCCACAAGCCGAATATCCAGCCGCTGGCGCCGATGTGCAGGGCCGAACGCCCGAACAGCCATACCAGTGTGCCGCTAAGCAGGATGATGACCACGCTGCTATACAGGAAAAAACGGATGGAACGCAGCAGGCAGAGGGAGCCGAAAACCGTGAGCCCCATCAGGTTGTTCATCAGGTGGACATAGTTGGCGTGTATGAACGGCGCCGTCAGTATGTGGTACCAGTGGCCCAACGAGCGCGGCATGATGCCAAAGCGGCCCAGGTAACCGTCGAGGTGCATATTCAGCATATGCACCGCGATCAGCAGCAACAGCAGCAGCGAAATAACGCGCAACCTGAGTCTGATCGTATCGAGCATCTCGCCGGAAAATACCTGTCCTTTCCCCTTACTGGCACTAATACATTACACTCTCCGCAAACTTCTGATGAGGGAACATTGTGAAGAAATCGATGTGGCATGGATTGGCGCTGGCGTGTCTGCTGGTGGCGTGCAGTGAAGATTCCACCCGGACTGCAGGGACAGAGGCGAAAGAGGGATCCACGGCGGCGCAACCGGAACTGATTGGTCGCGAACTGCTGTTCGGCAATCCCAGCCGTTTCCAGGGGCGCCTGAGCCCCGACGGGCAACAGATGAGCTTTCGCGCCCCGCTGGACGGGGTGATGAACATCTGGGTGGCGCCGGCGGGGGAGTTCGACAAGGCCCGGCCCATCACCCGCGATACCGGCCGCGGCATACCCGTCCACTTCTGGGCCCTGGACAGCGCCCACGTCATGTACATCCAGGATCGCGACGGCGATGAAAACTGGCACATTTACAGCGTCAACCTGGAGACCGACAGCGTCGTTGACCTGTCACCCTACGAGTCGACCCAGGCCAGGCTCATCGGTCAGAGCGAGCAGTATCCGGGTGTGGCGATTATCGGCATGAACGATCGCGACGCGCGCTGGCACGATACCTACCGGGTGGATATCGGCAGCGGCGAGCGCACCCTGCTGCTGCAGAACGATGGCTACGGCAACGTCTGGGTCGACAACGACCTGCAGGTGCGGCTGGCCTCCGAATCCCTGCCGGACGGGAGCATGATTCTGCACCAGCGCACTGCCGACGACTGGAAGGAACTGCTGCGACTGGGCAGCGATGATGTGCGTTCCTTCGGCATGCTCGGATTCAACAAGGACAACACCAGCATATTCATGCTCGACAGCCGTGACCGGGATGTTGCTGCCCTGAAACAGCTGGACCTGGCCAGCGGCGAGACAACAGAACTTGTGGCGCCACCCGACGTCAACGTCTCAGGCGTGCTGATCGATCCACGAACCCACCAGCCTGTTGCCTATGCCCTCAATCGTCACAAGCAGCAGTGGTATTCGTTGGACCCCGGCTTTGAGAAGAATATCGCGGCGCTCACTGAAGCTTCCGCCGGTGCTGATGTGATGATACTGGCGGCAACGCTGGACGCCTCGCGCTGGACGGTCTACCAGGACGGCGGCAACCGATCGCCCGTCTACAGCATTTTCGACCGGGAGAGCAATGAGCTGCGTGAGCTGTTCGTAACCAACCCCGGACTGGTCGGGCTGCCGCTGGCGCCGGTCCACGAAGCGACTATCACCAGCCGCGATGGGAAGACACTGGTGTCCTACCTGACGCTGCCCGTGGAAAGTGACCCGGACGGTAACGGCCGCCCAAACGCCCCGGTGCCCATGGTGATGTTGGTCCACGGCGGCCCCTGGGCCCGTGACACCTACGGCTACTCGCCGGAAGTGCAATGGCTGGCAAACCGGGGCTATGCAGTCCTGCAGGTCAACTTCCGGGCCTCAACCGGGTTTGGCAAGGCGTTTGAAACTGCCGGTAACGGCGAGTGGGCGGCCGCGATGCACGACGACCTGCTGGATGCCAAGGCCTGGGCCGTGGCGGAGGGTGTGACCCGCGAGGATACGGTCGCCATCATGGGCACCAGCTATGGCGGCTATGCGACGCTGGTCGGCCTGACCTTCACGCCCACCGAGTTCACCTGCGGCGTGGACGTGGTCGGCCCCGCCAACCTGGAAACCCTGATCAACTCCATTCCGCCCTACTGGGCCAGCTTCCTGGCCCAGCTGAAGCTCGGTCTTGGCGACCCC
Source organism: Halieaceae bacterium (assembly GCA_965601975.1). Lineage (GTDB taxonomy): Bacteria > Pseudomonadota > Gammaproteobacteria > Pseudomonadales > Halieaceae > JANQIO01. The sequence goes on along the minus strand of OZ271856.1, from coordinate 1,549,373 downwards.
GACACCGCGGAGGGCAAGGCGCTGCTGAAGGCCCGCTCACCGCTTACCCACGTCGACAGGATCGAGCGCCCGCTGCTGGTCGGCCAGGGCGCCAATGACCCGCGGGTCAAACAGGCGGAATCCGACCAGATCGTCAACGCCATGGTCGAGAAGAAGATTCCGGTCACCTACGTGCTCTTCCCCGACGAGGGTCACGGCTTCCAGAAGCCCGAAAACAACCTGTCCTTCTACGCGGTGGCGGAGGCCTTCCTGGCCGAATGCCACGGCGGGCGCTACCAGCCGATCGGCGATGACTTCGCCGGCTCGAGTATTACGGTACCCACCGGCGCTGAGCACGTGCCGGGCCTGCAGGAGGCGCTGGGAGAGTGACGCGGTAGCCGGGCGCTACCGCACCCGGCCCGCGTAAAGCAACTATGTAGCGCCCGTAGGGCGCGCAAGACCCATTTATCGGATATTCATCACAGTTTCCGCCTTGAGCCCAGCAAGGCGGCCCCCCTAGACTCTGGCATTAGCGAACACAAAACCTGCCTTTATGAAACCCAGGTGCCAGGGACAGGTACTGCGTTATCAACCCCCCGCCTGCTCGCGTTGACGCGGGCAGAAGCAGTCGCAGCGTTCACTGGCATCCGTTGTAAGCGAGCTGTAATGATGTATTTGCGAAGCCTGTTTCAATCCCGCCCCACCGTGTTGGGTCTCTTTTTCATTCCCGGTTCTGCGTTGGCATCGGCGACCGATGCCGCCACGCCGGAGATCGATATCATCTGGATGGTACTGGCGGGCGCGCTGGTCTTTTTCATGCAGGCAGGATTTGCCCTGCTGGAAAGCGGCCTGTCGCGGGCGAAGAATTCCGTCAATGTCATCATGAAGAATTACGCCGACCTGTGCGTGGGCAGTATCGCCTTCTGCCTGGTCGGTTTCGGCCTGATGTTCGGCAGCAACCCCTCCGGATGGGTCGGCGTCGACCATTTCCTGCTGAGCGCGGTTGAGGACCCGGGCGAGTACGCCTTCATCTTTTTCCAGATCATGTTCGTGGCGACGGCGGCCACGATTGCCAGTGGCTCCATGGCGGAGCGCACACGCTTTGGCGGCTACCTGCTGGGCGCCATCGGCATCTGCGCCTTCATCTACCCGGTATTCGGAAGCTGGGTATGGGGCAGCTTCTACGAGGGCAGCGGCTGGCTCGCGGATATGGGCTTTATCGACTTCGCGGGCTCCACGGTCGTGCACTCCGTGGGTGGCTGGTGTGCACTGGCCGCCATCATCGTCTTGGGACCGCGGCTGGGTCGCTTCTCCAACACCGGCGAGCCGCGCAGCATTCCCGGGCACAATCTCAACTACATGGCCCTGGGGGGCTTTATCCTGTGGCTGGGATGGTTCGGTTTCAACGCCGGCAGCACGCTGGCCGCGGATTCCAGTATTGGCCTGATCGCCCTGAACACGCACCTCGCCGCCGCGTCTGGCGTGGTCAGCATCGTGACCTTTTCCTTCCTGTTCGGTGAGCCCGTACTGGCGCGGAACGTGGTCAACGGCGGCATTGCCGGACTGGTCTCCATCACGGCGGGCTGCGCCACCATGGACCCCTGGTTCGCGGTGGTGACCGGACTGTTTGGCGGACTGGTAATGATGGCCGGCGACCAGTTCCTGGAGGAACGGCGCCTGGACGATGTGGTGGGAGCAGTATCCGTGCACGGCCTGGCCGGTGCCTGGGGAACCCTCGCTGCGGGGATATTCCTCAAGGACCAGTTATTCGACTTCCAGGTCATCTGGGTGCAGATCACCGGCATCGCCGCGGCATTCCTGTGGACCTTCCCGACCGCCCTGCTGATGTACTACCTGATCAGCAAAACCATTGGCCTGCGGGCAGGGGATGTCGATCAGCGGCGCGGCCTGGACTATTCCGAGCACTATGAACTGGGCTACCCCGAATTTCAGCAGACCGCCCTGCATGGGGAGTAACGCGCTGTGTTGCAGGTGGGACTATTGATATGACGGCACCAGGCATTCTGAACCACAAGGACGAGGCGGCCTCCCGCGCGTTGATCGCCTTTGTCAATCATCTGTTCCGTGCTCTGGAGCGCGAGTATCCCGCTCAAATCACGCGCATCAAGATGAAGACAATGAAGCTCATGCAGGAGCAGGGAATCGACCAGGGCATTTGCGACGCTTTTCACGCCGGGCTGAAGAAGCAACCCATCTGCGTACCCCCACTGCCACTGTCCGAGAGCCAGTGCCGTGACATTGTGCAAATCAGCTATAACGTGGCCTGTGACACGCTCGGGCCGGTGGATACTGACGGGGCATTCACCCGGGCGGTTGACGCGGTAAATCGATCCGCCGAGTCCAGGGATTACCCGATCAGCAGTCTTCTGTAGCAAGACCTGCTACTGGGAACTGTAGTTCTTGCGCTTTTCCTCGACCGCCTGGTCGAGCACTTTCAGCAGCTCGATTCGCTTGTTTAATTCAGCGTTGTCTGCCTGCAGCTTGAGATTGGCCTGCCGCGATTGCTCCAGCTCGGTCTCCAGTTTCGCGATGCGCCGGTCGCGTGAGCGCCGCTTCAGCTCGTAGAGCATGGCGAGCCGGTCCTGGATCTCGGCATCTTCGGCTTGCTCGGGATTGCTGCGGGCGTAGCTTTCCAGGTTCTGCAGTGCTTTGTCGTAATCCGGTTTCGGGTTTTCATGGCTCATATAACGCAGCGCGAGTTCGTACTGGGCTCGACCGGCCTTTGCCGAACCCGGGTTTTCACGAACGAGTGTTTCCAGCCTGGCGATTTCGCTGGGATACGCGTCGGGCGCCACGGGTTCTCCCCGGACAGTTGATAGCTGTGCGCAGCCCCCCAGAAGGGCCGCCGTGGTCAGGAAGACCGTCAGGAAAATCCTACTCATTACTTCTTACCCCGTTGTAGAGCGCTACCCGGTTTGGCTCTTCGGCGCCTTGCGGTCCTTCTTGCTGCCGCGCCGGGACCTTCGCCGGGACACGAGATAGATACTACCCGGCTTTGACTTCGCAAACTCCTTCATCTCCGCGGCTTCTTCGCCGAACTGGATATGATTGAGTTCCTTATTGCCCGCATTGGTCACGACAGCAATCGATATGGTCGCCAGGGGGAATTGCACTTCCTCTCCCTGGCGATTCTCTCCCACAATGTACCCTCGCTCACGGTCACTGTCATTGTAGAAGTCAGGGATTGCGTCGTCATAGGTCTCGACGATTGCCTCGCAGATATTCTCGTAGCTTGAGGTGCCGGTGATCACCACAAAGTCGTCGCCACCAATGTGGCCAATGAAATCCCCCTCCTCGCCGTGTTCCGTCACCGCCTTCTGGATAATATCCGCCGTGGCCTGGATCAGGTCGTTGCCCCTGGCGTAGCCGTAGTGGTCGTTGTAGGCCTTGAAATTGTCGATATCCATCAGGCAAAAGGCGATGTCTTCCCCGGCGCTGATGCGCTCCTCCATAATCGCTTCGATGGTGGTCCCGCCGGGCAGTCGTGTCAGCGGACTGGTATCCAGGTTGGTCTCTTCCAGGTGCTTGAGGCGCTCTGCCATTGAGACAAAGGCATCTGCGAGGTCACCGAGCTCATCCGTGTTGCGAATATCGGGCTTAATATCGAACTCGCCCTGGGCAATCATTTCCGTGGACGCCCTGAGTTTATTGATGGCACCGGAAATATTGCGGGTAATGACCGCGGCGGCCAGCAGTGAGAGGATCAGCCCCAGCCCACAGAGAACGGCGGCCACCCTGAACGCGAGCGAACCGATACTGGCGGTGGTACTGGTCTTTTCATTCTGGTCGCGCTGGGCCTCTGCCGCCATCTCCCGCAGCACTGCGATCAGCTCATCCTGCTGCGCCTTGATCTGGTCGTCGTAGGCCGTGGTGACGCCACCGGTGGCGTCAGCAGGGACTGAGGCGGCTTCCAGCAGCAGTTCGTTGTATTGCTTGTGTAGCTCGGCGATGGTTTCCACGGGGAAATCCCGGTCTTCGGGAACGCTGCGGATGCGATCCAGCTGGGTTTCGAAGTCGCCGGTGCGCGCGAGGAACAGGTCCATGACCTCGTCGGTGCGGAACACCGCATAGCGTCGGCTGTAGAGTTCCTCGGTAAAGATCAGGTCGACCATCTTGTCTGCGGCGAGGATCACCGGCAGGTCGGTTTGCAGGATGCTCTCGTTGATCGAATTCAGGCGATTGAGATTGGTCAGCGCATAAAAGGAAATGACGATCAACAGCACCAGCAGGGAACTGAATCCCAGCAGGAGCTTCTTGGCGATGGTCAGGCGCAGGAACGTGGAAACCAGCGCGTTGACCATCCGGCCGAATACCTTTTCCCCAGCCGGCGGCTGGTTCTGATCGTCCACCATCGTCTCGAGTAACTCTACGCAGATGTCCCTGTCAGACGCCACAGTAGAGTAGAGAAGGACCTGTTACACCCAAAATGTGCGTGTTCTGTGCACTATTCAACAAATGATTGGGGCAACATGGGATGTACTGCGCAAAAACGGCCGAGATCGCTGCGGGCAGCGCCACAGCAGGCAGCTGCATTGGCGGGCCGGCCAGTATGAAGCACTCGTAGCAACAGGGGATTGTGGGCTACCATGAGACCGGGTCGCGGGGGTTACCATGGAAGGATACATTGCGTACCACTAAGTTCGGCAAGAAGGCGCAAAAACGCCGACACTCGAGGCTTTTCTGGACGGCCCTGCTGTTGCTGGGTTCATCGCTGCCCGGTTATGCCGGCGAAATGCTCAGCGCACCCGAAATCAAGGCGCGCGTGGTGGATGGCCACACCGGCGCTCCCATCGAAGGCGCAGTCGTTGTCCTCAGCTGGAAATCCTCTCAGGGCGAACTCCCCCGGCAGGACCAGGTCCTGGGCCACGTCGAGCTGATTGAAACGACAACCGACAGCTCGGGCTACTTCCGCAGCCCCGCCTGGGGGCCGAAAGACAACCCTTTTCCCGGGCACGTCCGCAAAGGTGACCCGTCTATCCTGGTGCTCAAAGCCGGCTACGACCCGATTCTGGCCAGCAACCGCACGCTCCACGCGCCCAATTTCAAATACTCTCGCACCGAACTCAGGTCGGTTTGGCACGGCAGGTCCATAGCGATTATGCCTGCCCCGCGCAGTACCAAGCCTTCAATCGGTCCGCTGAGCCTGCTGGAGCGACAGATGCGCGCGGGCGACCGGGAAGCGTCCCTTGAAGATTGGAGCGCTGCGCCCTGCGCGCTGGTGATGGGCGCCGCCTGGGGCGAGGCGCTCGCTGCAAATGGACTTTCTGGCAAGGACATACCCTACTCGCTCCGATTAGATCCCGGACTTCCGGATGCGCTCAATGCCTGCGCAGACAGGCGCAGACTTGAGAGCGAAGTTGCCGAAATTACCGACATCTGGTCGATGGACGAACGGCAAATTGCCAATGCCCTGGGGCCCGGCAACGTGAAAGCGGCGATCAGAATTGTCCTCCTGCAAGAGACCTGTTCCAAAAAATACCCCCAACTGGCAGAGGATATTCAGGGCGCCTATGCCCGCTGGCTGGAGAATCGCGGGATATCACACGAGAAAGCGTTGGAGCACTACATTGAAGATCCGGCGTATTCAGACAGTATCAGGAGCATGGGATTGACGCCTGATTCACCCGCTTTCCAAGAAGAGCTCATGGAGCCCAAGTGCGCTGCGCTCTCCGGTGACATCATTTTTCACACAACCCCTGCTACCGGAGCGCAGCAGCGGGCTGGCATGCAACCCGGCCAGTCCGGTGCAAAGCGACAGCCCAAGGTAGGCGAAGAGCTTTGCCCGGAAGCCATCCCTGATTTTGACCCCAGTCCGCACATGGGCTGCCCACCAGATAAATGCGCACGGGTCTACGGTTGCCGTATATCTATACGGGGCAATGATTTGATCCTTGAGGTGAACAGCGACGCTGAACCCTGCCTCGGCAAGTACATAGCAATAAGAGATTTCCTGCCGGACCCTCACCGCGGGGACAATCGTCTCAAGGCAGACCTGGAGTACGCGATCAAGTATCAGAAGGGCCTGAAGCTGCTATTCAGCCCGGACTGTTCCCTCGAAGGCTATTACATCGATCGGAGAATGTGATGGGCAATTTGGCTTTAGCCGTTGGGAACTATCGGCAGCTGGGTTTTGTCATCTGACGGCAGTGGCCGCAGTTGGCGACGTTGTTTGTACCCCTGCGACAGCTCGCGAAACAGTTGGAACTACGCTCATAGGCGGCCCACTGGGCAGCGCAGTTGTCCTCGTAAGACGGCTGTGGGTCTGGCCGGCGATAGCTTTCGGGACGATGCGGCGTGGTGTTGCGCAGGCGCTCAGCGTCCCAACGCTCGTTACCCCGCTCTACCCGATCGCCGTAGTGCCGGTTACCTTCCGAATCGACCCAGTAATAATCGTCCTGGCCCGAGGCGAAGCCGCTGAAGACCAGGAGCAACAGAAGCGGGAACACCCGCCGCGTGAACTGTAACGTTGGCATATCGACTGCCTCCGGAATCTCACTTCCTCCTGACGTGCCTTTCAAAATACCACATTTGAGGGCAGGTCTTCCCCTGTTTGAGGCGGGCAAAGAAAGGCCGCGCTAAACAGCGCGGCCTCCCTGGTTCAGGCTAGTAGTGCCTGATAGACAAGCCCCCGGGCTTAGAACGTAAATCGAACCCCGGCTTCGATAGACTCGCCCGCTTCCGGCGCGTAATTGCGCAGGAACGAGGTACTCAAGCGTATCTCGTCGTCACCGATGTTCTTCCACTTCAGGAACACCAGCGCTTCGCTTCCGTTCACGATGTTGAAACGGTAGTCCGCGCCGATGTCCCAGCGGGTCCAGCCGTCAGTCTCAGTCTCGAAGTCACCCGGGTCGTCCTGGTCGGCGGCGCTGAGGACGCTGACGTAGGTGTGGAAGTTCTCTCCGCTCCAGCTCAGCTGCCCACCGATGCGGGCGGGAGGCAGACGGGGGACATCGCCGGCGTCATCGAATTCGCCGGAAATGACATCGCCACGCACACCCAGATCCACCGAGCCGGGGCCGATGTCCATGATGTAGAAGCTGCTCTCCAGTTCGATCCCGTAGAACTCCGCGTCATCCTGTTCGTACAGGTAGACAGGAGTCTCATCCACCTCTTCCCCACTGTTGAACAGGAAAATGTAGTCCTGGAAGCTGTTGTAGAACACCGAGACTTCCGCCCAGGAGCGATCGGCATGCCAGTGCAGAGAGGCGTCCAGGTTCAGCGATACCTCTTCGTCCAGACTCGGGTCGCCGATCTCGATAGCCCCCGTAGCCGCGTGGGTCACGAGCTCTTCGGGATCAGTCGCTTCGACATTGGAGAACAATTCCTCAGTGGACGGGGCGCGTTCAGCCCAAGACAGGGCAAACCCCGCCTGCCAGGTTTCGCTGATCGTCCACAGCGCGGAGCCGGAGACACTGAAGGCGGTAAAGTCTTCTTCGTCAGCGAAGTCCGTGTCGGGATCACGTTCAGCGTAGTCGACCCGCAGGCCGGCCTCATACAGCCAGTCGCCACTCCGGAACTCTTCAAGGACAAACAGGCCAATGTCGGTGCTGTCGGTCTTTGGAACGAAGCCCTCCTCACCGGCGGCCTCGAATTCATCCGCCCTGACCTGCAGACCGATCACACCCTGGTTGCCCAGGAACGCGTCATGCACGATCTCAAAGCGTGACTCCCAGGTTTCCCGGCTGTATGCCGTTCCGACCTCGCTGCCTTCCAACTCGTCATGCTCGTAGTCGGTATAGGTCAGGAAGCCACGGAAGGCCGTAGCCCACTCCGTGGGGTTTTGCAGGTGCAGCATGGCGTCGTAACGCTCCTGCTCCATGTCGAGGCGGACGATTTCCTCTTCTTCCTCCTCGTGATCTTCATCGTGATCCTCGTCGTGGTCCTCATCATGCTCGTCTTCGTGTTCATGATGGGCATGAGCGCCAGGCGGGAGACCATACTCACTGTCGAGGTAGCTGTATGAGAAGCCGGCAAAGTTGCCGTCACCAAAGTGGAAGCTGACCCCGGCATTGATGACGTCGGTCTCGCTATCCGTGTTGGCGATGAAACCGTCGGTGTTCTCGGTTTCTTCCTCTTCATGCTCCTCCTCGTCGTGACCGCCGAGCAGTTCCTCCTGTTCCTCCACCGCTCTCTCGTCAATGGCCATGCCGGGGATTTCGAGATCGTCCGTTTCGCGTGTGGTGCCACTCAGGTGGAAGGAGAATTTGCCGTTGCCGCCCTCGAAGCGTCCTATACCGGCGTCCATATCCGAGGCTTCGTCGTAGCGGTACTCGAGCCCGCCCTCCAGGCCATCGATGGCTTCCCGCGGTATGCGATTGTCGATGACGTTAACCACGCCACCGATGGCGCCACCCCCGTACAGCAGAGTCGAGGGGCCTCTCAGTACCTCGATACTGTCCGCCAGCATGGCCTCGGCGTTTACCGCGTGGTCCGGGCTAAAGCTGGAAATGTCCGCTGACAGAACGTGGTTTTGCAGGGTAATCGCTCTCGGCCCCTGCTGTCCGCGAATGACCGGCCGGCCGACACCGGGGCCAAAGCTTGCATTGGCAATGCCGGCCCGGTTGCCCAGCGTTTCACCCATGGTGGCTGCGGCGGCACGCCGCAGTTCATCACCGGTAAGGATTGTAACGGGCAGCGCTGTTTCGGCTTCTTTCCTGTGAATAGGTACCGAGACGATGACGTGTTCCATGCGGTCTTCTTGTTGCGCCGACACGGATGATGCCATTTGTGCGGACGCTGCGGCGACCGCGACACATAACAAACGTTTCATGGTTTTCTCCTGAGAAAAAAATGAATTAATGGGGAAGATTCAGGAGAAGTGTGGCGACCCCCGGACATCGTAGGGGCGTGAGTATGTCTCGCCCACCGATGGGTTGAATTCGCTGGCAAACGCGCCGGCGACCGGGGGGATGATTGGTGTGAAGGGGGCCGATGAAGGTACCGCGTTACTCGTGGAGTGAACACAGACAGAGCAGGCGTCATGCTCACAGTGGTCTGCGTGCCTTTGCTCAACGAGTGGTGCGCACATCAACAGGAACACGACACAGCCAATGACCCGACAGAGACTGCGCCGCGCAGGAAATCTATGAATGTGACTGTCTGTCATTGAGGAAAACGCTATGTACCCGTTAGACGGGTCGGGTTGGGCGCAAATAGAGCCGAACTACTATCAGCGATAGAGCATAGCACTAAAGAGAAATGATACAACATATCATTTTGTTGCATTTACCGGGCCGGCACTGCACGAATCACATAGTCACGACCATAGGGCAACCCATCATGTTGATCGATCAGAGCCTCCCCACGGCGGCGCACCTGTGCGATATGGTCCAGCAGGGCTGCAGCGAGCGAGGGGTCCGCAAATCTCTGCACTCGGCTTTCACAGATGTCCAGCTGACCCGCGAGAAACTGTTTGCGGTAGCGAATGCGAAAGTACTTGGTATGGGTCACTGTCATGCCCACCCGTTGCAGCTGCGCCACAACCCATTGCGCCGGGTACTCGCGGTAGGGTCGGTCCCTGGCCAACAGCTGACAGGCGTCGCGGAGCCTGCCCAGATCGCCGACGAATTCACCGACCTCCTCGTCGGCGACGACGGGCACATAGGGCTCAAGCCCGATGATATAGAAGCTGCCTTTAGTGCGGGCCGCCAGCTGATGCATCAGTGCCTCCTGAAAATACGGCGCAAAGGCATCAACCGCGCCGATCAGGTAGTCAAGCAATACCGTGTCGAAGCGTTCGCCCGGTAGCAGCTCTTCATCGGCCCAGTTGCCGATAATAATCCTGTCGGCCGCCCTGGGGGGGGATGTGAGGGCCTGCCGTGCGCTATCGGCCATGCTTTCCTGAGCGGTAACCGCAGTCCAGCGCTCGCTAGGCAGTCCGGCGATCCAGGCAAGAGACTTGGCCCCAGTGCCGGCGTCAAGCACGTGACCCCAGGGTTGATTACCCTGCAGCGTTTCAATGTGTTTCAGGAGCGAGGATGTCTTCAAAAGCTGGCTCGCAGCGCATTGATTGTGTGAGTTTTCGGGAGCACTGCCCCCCGAATGTTCGGATCAGAAATGATACAAGATATCATTTCGTGGCTGGAGGGAAGACTTCTCGACTCGTCATGCCCGATAAAGCGGGACAGGCCCTCCCCGCGAAGCTTTAACCGTCATGCCCGCGAAAGCGGGGACCCAGCGTATACCGCACGTCGCGCCACCAGCTGAGAAAGGGCCGCAAGTCTCCCATCTGGCTCGGTCATTACCCCCTCCCCCACCCACTGTAGTTCGAGACCCTCCGCGGCCTCGGCCAGGGCCCCGCGCGCGACCCGGTAGGCAGGGTTTGTGGGACCGATGACGTCTTCATCGCTGACCAGGTGTTCCTCGCAGACCAGCCAGCCGCCCGGCGCCAGGTGTTGCGCAAGCTGCTGCAACAGCGGCAGGTTGACATAGCGAATCACCAGGATGAGCTGGTAGTCGTCGGTCAGGGTGAGGGGCCCGTCCAGGTCGTGCTCTACCAGGTTGAGCTGCAAACCGCGCGCCACCGCAGCTTCCTGCGCCCTGGAGAGCGCTGCGGCGGAGATATCCACGGCGTCTACGGCAAACCCGTGTTCTGCGAGAAAAAGCGCATTGCGACCCGCGCCACAGGCAATATCCAGTGCTTTCCCGGGTGTGATCTTCTCAAGCCAGGTGTGCAGCAGCGCACTGGGATGGGTGCGCTCTGCATACGCGCCATCGGTGTAGCGTTGGTTCCACTTTTCGCGATCGGCGGTGCTCATAGCCCTGACGCTGTTGTGTTGGTCATGGGTAGAGCATACCAACTCGTGCCAGGCCTGCGGGATAGAGGAACGTCGGACAGCGGCGAGCGCCAACAGAGACGTGCCACATCGCCGATGCCGGTATGGGGGCTTGACGCAAATCAGGAACCCCGCCGGCCGTGCACGTTTTCTGGCGCTTCGCTGACTGGCCGCAATGCAAAATTTTTGAATCGCAGGGAGGATGATAGGTGCCGAAGCACTTTCCGTGCACGGCGTGAGAGTCAGAATTCTAGGCGAAGAAGGAGAGCCAGATGATAAAACATGCATTCGTTGCTGTAACACTGTCTGCCGTACTTTGCAGTCTGCCCGTGCAGGCTGATGGACCCGAGAGGGTCAAAATCGTCAACAAGGCCAGGAACGCTGTGCCTGTTGTAGTGAAGGGGTCCGTGCCCGTCGATATAAACGAGCCTGTATCCGTCACGGTGCAGGAGCCGCTGGTCGTGGATGTCGATGCGCTGCGGGAGCCGTTTCAGTTTGATGGCTTCATTGACCGTCCGACCACCGATGAGCCCCCCCAGGTCACGCTGTTTTCCCTGCCGGCGGATCGCGCGCTCGTCATCGAGACTGTGAGTGTGGCGGCCTTCGGCGCCGACCTGCTTGCCCAGGTATTCATCGTCGAGCGCTTCGCGAATGCTCTGGCAACGATTCCGCTGAACGAGATTGGTGATAGCAGCAACTACTCGTCATTGCATCGTGTCGTGATTCGCACGAACGGCGGGGCGACAATTGACGGGATAGTGAACGGGACCGGGCGTTTCAGGTTCATGATCTCCGGTTATCTGCTACCCACGACGGAGTAAGTTGAGCCAAGTCATCCCCGCGCATGACGTCGTCATCCCCGCGCATGATGTCGTCATCCCCGCGCATGATGTTGTCATCCCCGCGAAGGCGGGGATCCATTCCTGAGCGGCGCGATGAATCTTGAGGGATCGAGTTGCCCGACACGATTGACTCACAACCGGCTTTGGCCCGGTCGGCCCCCTTCTGGGGTGCACGGCCGTGGCCACTTCCCGCTGGCTGAAATCAGTCGACAACCCGCAGGTGGTACTCAAAATGCGGCCGGCCCGCGATACGATTGTTGAGGAAAAGAATCGTCATTCCCTCGATCCAGTGCGCGCTGTCGACATCGCCAAGGTCTATCGGTTTTAGGTCCATGGCGGTAACCAATTGCGAAACCTTTGCCTTGGCGGCATCACTGTTGCCGGCCAACGGAATCGAGATATCACCCCCAGGCTCGATCATTTGACGCCAACCGAGCGTGCTGAACGCCTTGACGACATACGCATCCGGTGCCGCATCCTGAATGATGCGCGCATTGGAGGTCGACACACCGTGACGCAGTTCGGTTTCCCAGTCTCCTTCCAGTGGATTCGTGGGATCGATGATGATTTTTCCTGATAGATCGCCGAGACCCCGCGTAATCTCATCGACCAACTTGCCGGGCACCGCAAGAACCACGATGCTCGCATCCCGGACCGACTCAGCGGGCAGTGCGACTGTCGCTTTGCCTGGCGTCATGGCCACAATATCTCTGGCTTTTTGACCATTGGGATTACGCGACCCGTACACGATGTCATGGCCCTGTTGCGCAAACTCCGGGCCCAGGGCTTTTGCGACTTGCCCGGTACCGATAACTGCAATCGTATCGGCGAATGAGACCGGGGCAAGCGAAACGAGCAGCGCCAGGCATGCAATAGCAGCTTTCACAGTGAGTCCTCCCAAATTCTGAATCGAGTAAACTCTCCCCGGAGCTCCCACCGAGAAGTCAGTTGACGATTTCATCACAAAGCGACCGGCCATTGCACAGGCGATTCACTCCTGGTGCGATTGTGCGGATTACCCTGATTCTGCTGGTGCTGTCCGCCGTACTGTTCGCTTACCCGGTATGGCGCTTGGGCCAGTGGCTGCTGCTACCCACCTGGCTCAATGTCACGATTACCCTGCCCCTTTTCCTCTCGCAGTTTATCGCGCGGATTCTGCTGCGACACCGGCACGGCAGTGCTGCGTTTATCCTTCGCAGTGCGGCGGACTTCTACCTGGGTCTCTCGCCGATAATGCTGGGCGGAGTGCTATTGGGCGAGGCGGCATTGCTGCTATTCACCGGGGCCACCGAATCGGTCGCATTCACGATCCTCGCAGCGACGCTAGTCCTTGGCCTGTACGGCTTGAGAAAGGCCTGGCGGCCGGATGTGGTGGAAGTGGCCCTAAGCTCCCCCAAACTCGATCGCCCCCTGCGATTTGCGCAGATTTCCGATGTGCATATTGGCTCGCGCACGGCGCGTTTCCTGAAAACCATCGTGCGCCGAATCAACCGGGAACAGCTGGACTTCCTGTGCATCACCGGCGACTTCATCGACCAACCCGGCGTCGGGGTCGACAAGCTGAGCGCGCTCACCGAGTTCAATGGGCCTATCTACTACTGCATCGGCAACCATGAGCGCTACGAGGACCTGGAGGCCATCGTACGGCGGCTGGAATCCCTGGGCGTGGTGGTCCTGCGAAACCGCGCCGTACAGGCCCACGGGCTTCAACTCATTGGCATCGATGACCACGAGAGAGCGGACCAGGTGGCCCGCGTACTGCCGTTTATCGACGTCAACCCCGACCGCTATTCCATCCTGCTCTACCACCGGCCGCAGGGATTGGAGGCGGCGGCGCAACACGGCATCGACCTCAAGCTGTCAGGGCACACGCATGCCGGCCAGATCGTCCCGTTCCATATGGCGGTGAACAGGGTATTCGAGTACAGCCAGGGTCTATACCAGCTCGACAATACCCGGCTTTACGTGAACGAAGGTACCGGCACGTGGGGACCGACACTGCGGCTGGGCACGCGCAGCGAGATAACCCTTTTCCACCTGTCACCGGAGGCCCTCGGCTGAGTTCAAATCGGCACGATTGACTCCACCGTCATACCCGACGAAGCGGGGATCGAGTTGCCTGGCACGATTGATGATTGCAGCCTTTGGGCCGCAATCACCCCTGCGGGGCGCCGTCGCTGTCCGGTAGATAGGTCGAGTTGCCCGGCACGATTGACTCGTAACAGGCTTTGGCCTGTTACGACCCCTGCGGGGCTGCACCGCTGCGCGGCTGGGTCCAAGCTCTCCCTGGGGGAGAGCTTGACGAACGGAGCAGCGCGCAGCGCTGCCACGTTCGATCGTGTCAGGCGCACAAACAAAAAGGCCCCACCCGAAGGGTGGGGCCTTTTTGTTTGTATGGCGCGCCTGGCACGATTCGAACGTGCGACCGCCTGGTTCGTAGCCAGGTACTCTATCCAGCTGAGCTACAGGCGCAAAAAGCTTGGATTCCCGCCTTCGCGGGAATGACAACTTCCCTCTCGGGAATGACGTACCCTTCCACGGGTACGACAACATCATTCGCGGGGGTGACGGGGCTAAGTGTACCACGATGGGTATGCCTGTCACCGGGGAGGGCCCCGGCCGCGAAGGCTGCGTAATATAGGGGCGAAGTCCTTGTGAGTCAAGGGCTTGGACAGCTTTCCGTCGGTCTGTTACAAGGAAGCCATGGACATCGATCGCCTGAAATCCCTCATGCCCAACCGGGTGTTCAACAACCGTGTGCGCAAGGCGGCGATACGCCGGGTGCGCAAGGACCTGGTCCTGCACGGGAAGTCTGAAAGCGACTTCAGCAAGGACGAGCTGGAATACCTGGTGGCCGACGCGGAAACCGACGTCAAGAACGACCTGCAGAAAGCCGGCCTGCTGGGTGCCCTGGCCCTGCTGGGCCTGGGCGGCTTCTGATGTCGCTGTACCGCTTCGCCCGCGCCAGCGCCCTGCTGGCCCTGGCCAGCCGCTATCGCGCCAAGCTGTTCAAGCTGGCGGTCGCCGTGGCGGTGGCGCTGGTGACCTCCTGGCTGTACGGCGATATCGGGGATTACCTGGAAGTCCAGAACCCGGACTGGCTGGGGCCGGCCCTGATCATCAAGACCCTGGTCGTCTACGGCGCCCTGGTCTATGCCTTCTGGCAGCTGCGTCCCGGTAGCTGGGCGGAACCCAAAGTCGAGGCGGAAGCCGCTACCCAGGTGGAATCGGCGCCCGCGGCGCTGCCGGAGTCCGGGCCACTGGATGATCTGCTGGACAAGCCCAAGCTGCGCTCCCGCAAGGACGCCATCCTGGAAAAGCCCGGCGCGGATAACGGCGCCGGTTCGTAAGTCTTGCTGAAATCCGCCGCTAGAGCGCGGCCTGGTGCTTGCTGCGCAGCTCCGCCAGCAGGGGCTCGAGGGTTTCGGTGAGGTGCTCCTGCAGCTCGTCGCTGGCCATGGGACGGCCGAAGTAGAAGCCCTGCACCTGGTCGCAGTCGCGCTTGTTGAGGAAGTCGAGCTGCTCGGTGTTTTCCACGCCCTCGGCCACCACGGTCAGGCCCAGCTGGCGCCCCATTGCGAGAATGGCGGCGCAGATGGCGGCATCGTCCGGGTTTTCATGCAGGTCGCGGATAAACGAGCGGTCGATCTTCAGCTTGTCCAGCGGGAATTTCTTCAGGTAAGACAGCGAGGAGTAGCCCGTACCGAAATCGTCGATGGCCACCGAAACCCCGGTGGACTTGAGCGCGGAGAGCAGTTCAATGGTGGCGTCTACATTGCCCACCAGCACGCTCTCGGTAATTTCCAGCTCCAACATGCGCGGTTTCACGCTGTTCTCCCAGACCGCCTCCATCACGGATTTCTGCAAGTCGTCATGGGTGAACTGCAGGCTGGAGATGTTGACCGCCACCTGCAGTCCGGCCAGGGGCGTTTTCCGCCAGGACTTCAGTGAGCGGCAGGCCTCGTTGAGGACCCAGCGGCCGATGTCGATGATCTGGCCGGTTTCCTCGGCAATGGGCACGAAATCCGCCGGTGAAATCCAGCCGCGCTCCGTGTGTTTCCAGCGCAACAGCGCTTCCAGCCCCACCACCTTCCACTGGTTCAGGTCGACCTTGGGCTGGTAGTACAGCTGGAACTCCTCGCGCTGGATGGCATGGGTCAGCTCGGACTCAAGCTCCAGCAGCTCCAGGGAGCGGGCGTTCATGGACTCGTGGTAGACACGGGTGTTGTTGGCACCCTCTTCCTTGGCGCGATACATGGCGGTATCGGCGCGCATCAGCAGTTGGTGCTCGTCGGTCCCGTGTTCGGGATAGAGTGCGACGCCGATGCTCGGGCTGATCACGATCTGGTGACCCTCGCAGCTGAACGGAGCGATGAGGGTGCTCTGTACCAGCATATAAAGCGCCTCCATCTGCTCGTCGCTGATCAGCTCCGGCACCACGATCGTGAACTCATCGCCGCCCAGCCGGGAGATTTCGGTACCCTCGGGAATGTCGAGGCCTTCTTTGGCACCGGGGCAAATCGAAGACGTCAGGCGCTCCGCCACGGCGCACAGCAGTGCGTCGCCCACCGCGTGACCGAAGGTGTCATTGATGCGCTTGAAGCGATCCAGGTCGAGATAGATCAACGCCAGCCGATTGCCGGTGACGTCGGCCCGCTCGATAGAATGCCGCAGGCTCTCCTTGAACTGCTCCCGGTTGGGCAGTCCGGTCAGCGTATCCGTGTAGGCCAGCTCGCGGATGCGATGCTGTGATTTCATGCGCTCGGTGACGTCGCGGATGATGGCGAGTGCCGTCGATTCGTCGCGCTTGATGATGCGCGCCTCGAAATGGCGATCACTGCCGGCAATCTGGAACTGCAGCTCCTGTAGGGAATCCGCCCTTAGTGACATCTGCACGCGCTTGCGAATCCGGTACAGCAGGTCGGTGGCCATGCGGTGACCGGAGTTGATCAACTCCGAGATGGTCTGGTTGTCGACACCGTCGAACAGGTGGCTGGCGTTGAGGAATTCCAGCACCTTGCCCTCTTCGTCGATGACCGCGATGGCGTCCGGGATGCCCTGCAGCAGGCCGTTGAGGCTGTTGTGCTCGGAACTTGCCCGCAGCACGTGACGCATGCGATAGGGCAAGGTGTTGCCGTCGAAGGGCTTGGAAATGAAATCGGTGGCGCCCAGCTCGTAGGCTTTTGCCACCGACTCGATGTCATTCTGGCCCGTCAGCATCACAATGGGAGTGCGCTCCTCCACCTCGCGCTTGCGGATCTGCTCGCACACTGCGTAACCGTCCAGGTAGGGCATTTGCACGTCCAGCAGGATGCCATCGGGGCGCAGCTCGACATACTTGTCGATGGCTTCGGCGCCGTCGCAGGCGAGGCAGACATCGAAGCCGTTGTTCACCAGCACGTGCTCGAGGATCATCCGCGTCGGGCGGTCATCGTCGGCAATCAACAGTAGCGGCCGCTGGCGGGAGGCCGTTAACAATTCGGTCATAGCGCCGCTCCCATGGCTTCCTGGCCAATGGCCTCCATTACCCGGTCAAACTCGGTTTTCAGTGCCGCCAGCTTCGTGGCGGACGCTTCCAGATCTCCCTCTTTCGAAACGCCCTCGAGCTCGCGACACAGCTGCGACAGTGTCGCAGCGCCCACGTAGAGGCTGCCGCTCTTGAGGCTGTGGGCAGCGCGCATCAACGCCTCCGCGTCTGCCGCCGCCATGGCGTCATCCATTTCCGCGATCGAGTCCGGTGCCGTTTCCAGGAACGACTCCATGATCTCCTGTACCAGCTGCGGCGACGTGGCGCGCTCCAGCTCCGCGACCTTCTCGGGGTCGATGGGCGCCGCCTCGACGCCTTCGTTGGCGCGGGCAAAACGCTCAGAGACTCGCAGCACCGCGGGATCAGGCTCCGCTGCTTCCGGCTCGGGCTCCGGCCGCGGCGGCGGTTCCACTGTGTCGGTTTCTGGGGCGCCGCCGGTCATTGCCTGCAACAGTGCGTGCAGGTCTTCCGCCTTGTAGGGCTTGGACAGGTACTCGTCCATACCCGCCGCCAGGCAGGTTTCACGATCCCCCTGCAGGGCGTTCGCTGTCAGCGCAATAATCGGGATCCGAGACGCGCCCTGTTCGGCTTCGCGCTCCCTTATCAGCCGGCTGGCCTCATACCCGTCCATGGTCGGCATCTGGCAGTCCATGAGCACGGCGTCATAGCTTCCATTCGGGAGCATATCGAGCGCTTCCTGCCCGTCGTTTGCCGTATCGCAGGTGCAGCCGAGGAACTCCAGTACCCCGATGGCGACCTTCTGGTTGACCGGATTGTCTTCGGCCAACAGCAGGTGCAGGCCCAGGGGCGCCAGCGCTGAAGGCGCCTCGGAAGGCGCCGCGGGAACCGGGGTGCGTGACGCGCCACTCCCGGTGGCGGACAGCAGCGCGCGGTAGAGTGCTTCGCTGTTGACCGGCTTGGTCAGGGTGGCGGTAACGCCGGCCTGCTTCCAGTGCTCGGATTCCCGGGAGGTCATCAGAGAACTCAGCAGGAGGATCGGAACGTCCGCGTCTTCCAGCTTGTCGCGAATGATCTGCGCAACCTCCAGGCCGTTGAGCCCGGGCATGTTCATGTCCAGCAGCACGACGTCGTAGGGCTCCTTGCGCTGGCGGGCACTGTCGAATTCGTTCAGCAGCTTGGAGCCGCGGTCGACGCTGTCCACGCTCAGTCCCCAGGCCAGCAGCTGATGCTTGAGAATCCGGAGGTTGGTGGCATTGTCATCGGCGATCAGGGCTCGCAGTCCCTTCAGCCGCATGCTGTGTATGTCGACGGCGGGTTCATCCACCCGCGGCAGGCTGAGGCTGAACCAGAAGCGCGAGCCCTCCTCGGGAGTGCTCTCCAGGCCAATCCTGCCGCCCATCAGCTGCGCCAGCTCCCGGGTAATGGCGAGTCCCAGACCGGTGCCGCCGTAATGGCGGGTCGTGGTCTCGTCTACCTGGCTGAACAGTTCGAAGATGTCGTGCTGCTTGTCAGCGGGAATCCCGACGCCGGTGTCGATGACCTCGAACAGCACCTCGACACGCGCCTCGTCCAGGGATTCTTCCGATACGCGAACCAGCACCTCGCCCTGCTCGGTAAACTTGATGGCATTGCCCACCAGGTTGGTCAGCATCTGCCGGATTCGCAGCACGTCGGCCTCGACATTGGTATGAATGTTCGGGGGGATATCGCAGATCAGCTCAAGGCCCTTCACCGAGCTGGTTTCGGCCAGCAGCTCGACGGTCTCCGATACCACCTGCCGCAGGTCGCAGGGTGAAATATCCAGGGACAGTTTGCCCGACTCCAGTTTGGAAAAGTCGAGAATGTCGTTGATGATCATCAGCAGCGATTCGCCGGAGTGCTTGATGGTCCGGATCAGGTCCATCTGTCGCTCATCCAGGGTCGGATGATCCATCAGCAGTCCGGCCATGCCGAGGACGCCGTTCATGGGCGTGCGAATCTCGTGACTCATGCGCGCCAGGAATTCACTCTTGGCCCGGGTAGCCTCTTCGGCGCGCTCTTTCGCTTCCTGCAGGCTGCGGGTACGCTCTGCGACCCGGTCTTCCAGTTCCTGGCGGTGCTGCGCCAGCCGGCTGTCGCGGTTATGCAATTGCTCCAACATGGTGTTGAAACCGTCCACCAGCGCACCCACCTCGTCGCTGCTGTGCTTTTCCGCGCGCAGCGTGAAATCGTTCTTGTCCGATACTTCCTGGGTCATGGCCAGCAGGCCCCTGACCGGGCCGACAATCACCTTCGCCAGCAGGCGTGACAGCAGGTAGGCGAGCAGGAAGGAGCCCAGCATCGCAATCACGCCCGTCACGGTGAACCAGAACAGCCGGTCCAGCATGGCGCCGAGGCTGCTGCTGATATACAGGTGACCCACGATGTCGCCCTGGTAGACCACGGGGGTCAACAGGTTCAGCGACGACATGCCCGAGTACCAGGAATGCGGCGAGACCCGGTCATAAGAGCGGTAGACAGGGGCGCTGGATATGCCGCGCTCCATGTCGATCCCCTGGCCTCCGTTCTCGGACCATCCGGCGACGACGGCGTCGTCCTCGGTCAGCAGCTGGGTCGCGATAATGTTGGAGTCGGCTTTCACCGACAGCAGCAGGCGCTCAGCCTGCTCCTCGTCTTCAAACAACAGGGCCGCCGCGCTGTTGCGTGCCAGCGTGGTGGCGAGGGTGGAAACGTGGTTCTCCAGCGCCTGCCGCGAGAGGAATACCTCCGCCGCGAACAGCGTGATGAATCCAGCCAGCAGGGCGCTGCCCGCCGAGATCAGGATGATCGCCCGAACCTTGAAGGACAGCGACTTGTTTGACATCAGCTTCATCGGCTGCCCCCCGCTCCGCTACGGATTACCGTCGCCAGTTCGAGGAGCTGTGAGTTGAACTCGAGGCCAACGCGATCACTCTCGTTGACGTTTATTGTTATGTTCACGCGCTTGCGGCCCTTTGACAGTGACACCATGCCACCCTTGTTTGCGAATTCGCTGAAATCACCGACCGTCAGGATCGGCAGGTTCTCGGCGCGCTTCAGCGCCTCCTCATAGGACACTCCGCTTTCACTGGCGAAGAACAGCACGTGACAGCCATCCAGCGAATCCCCGGGTTGCGACAGGGCGCGCACGTTGATCGACCGGCTGCCCACACTTCGCTTTTCCAGTGCCATAAGCGGTTCATCGTACTGCCTGGAACTGAAGGTGCAAACACCGATTGGGGCCTCCTCAGACGCGAAGCTGTTCGCCGGCCAGCGCACAAATTTCATCACGTTGTAGAGCAGCGCCACGTTCAGTTCGCTCTGGGTGATGCGATCCTGGGCCGCCAGCGGCTGAGCGCCCAGTGCCAGCATAAGGGACAGTACGAGGGCGCCGCCGAGCTTGCGCCCGAAGCCTCGATACTGCCTGTGCCGGATAGTCGTCATCATCGCCGCCACCTAGAACCTGAACCGGATCTCGGCGCGCACGGCGCGCTCGATCTCTACAGGTACGAGATCCCTGACCTCGGTCTCGTACTCCTGGTGGCTGTCCTCCAGCAGGTCGGTGCCGATGATGGAGAACTCGAGTGCGTCGCTGTACTTGTAAGCCAGTCTTACGTTCAGCGACCAGTAATCATCAATGTCGTAGAAGTGGACCTCATCGACGTAGCGCAGCCACAGGTCGAGTTCCAAACGCTCACCGATGTTGTGGCGCGACTGCAGCGACAGCTGGTTTTCGAAACCCGCTTCCTGGGATTCGACGATATTGTCCGGTTTGGTCTTGGTCTCCATGCCCGTATAGGCGCCGACCAGACGCCAGCTGTTGTTGACACGCCAGTTGACCGACAGCTCGGCGCCGTAGGATTCACCGTCCGCCGCATTGGCCACCAGGGTCTGGAAGGACACCGACTGAAGCTGTGGGTCAGCGAAGCAGGCCGGGAACGGCAGATTGTCCGGCTCGCACTCGACCCCGATAAAGTCGGGCCAGCGCAGGTTCTCGTAGTCGTGGTAATAGAGGGCGAGATCGACATGCAGGTCGTCGCTCACCTGCGACCGGAAGCCCAGCTCGTAGGCATATAGGTCCTCGGACTTCATGCCGCCGCTGCCCTGGAGTTTCAGGAACGTGGCAAAGGGGAAGTCCACCGGCACGATGCCCAGCACGAAGTCCTCCAGCGGCAGCGATATCAGCGAGAACTGCTCACCCAGGTTAGGCGTGCGTACCGCACGGCTGGCTGCCGCCCAGAACGTGTTGGCCGCGCTTTGCCGCCACAGCAGGCGGGCGGTGGGCATGAACTCGACATCTTCATCGGAGAAATCGTTGTATTCGAAACGGGCGCCCAGCGTCAGGGTCAGCACGTCTTCGAGGATTTCAATTTCATCCTGCGCGAAGACGCTGACGATCAGGTTGTCGTGGTTCGTATCGGTGAAGAAGTTGGCGTCTGAACCCACCAGCTCGATGTCGTGGTAGCGGACCATGGCGCCGCCGATCAGGTCGTGCCCCTTGAAATTGAGCCAGCGGTGCTGGAAGTCCAGCTCGACCGTGGTCTTCTCCTCGCCGTAGCTAGGATCGTCCCGGTCCATATAGTCGATGTAGCCGGTCAGCGCGCTTTCATTGCCGATGCCATTGCGGTGTCGCCAGCTCCCTACCAGGTAGAGGCCGTCGGTATCGCGTTGGTCGTCAACGCGCTCACGGTTGAAGGGGAATTCTTCTCGCAGTTGGGCAAGGCTGACCCCGGAGTCTGCGGAGTACGCGCTGGCGGTGATCGTCAGGTCATCGGATTCAGTCGGTGACCAGTCGAGGCGACCGCCGACGCGGCTGAATTCCCGGGTGTCGTTCAGGGAATTGCCGTCCATGTCCTGGTTGCCGTCCCACTCTTCCCGCTGGCCGTAGACGCGGTAACCGCCGTTGCCGAACGCCGCATCCCAGCTGCCGGACACATCGTAGTCCAGCTTGTCGCCGGCACCGCCCGTGGCAATGCCGCCCGCGTCGACCCCCGCTTCGCGGGTCACCACGTTGATCACCCCGTTCACGGCGTTTACACCCCACAGGGCGCCGCCGGGGCCGCGCACGACCTCGATGCGTTCGATCTCGGACATGGGGAAATCCTGGATCTCCCAGTACACGCCGGAGTACGCCGGGGTATACACCGCGCGGCCATCGACCATCATGAGCATCTTGGTGGCGTAACGGTCGTTGAAGCCGCGTGCAGAGATGGCGTAGGTGTTGCCGTCGATGGCACCGACCTCCATGCCGGGCACCATGCGCAGGGCCTCTGCGATGTTGGCGGCACCGGATCGCTGGATATCTTCCTGGGTGATGACGAAAGCGGCGGCCGCGGTGTCGGCAAGCCTCTGGGCCTTACGGGCGGCGCCGGTGAGTTCGAGGGTCAGGAGTTCTTCGAGGGACAGATCAAACAGATCGTCTGCGGACAGGGTACGCGCGGACGCCTGCCCCGACACGAGGGCGGTCATCAGCGCGATTTTGCAGAGGCCGGCGATTTTTGACGCTCCGCCTCCGTTCCTATCCCACATTGGAAATGAATTCCCAGTAGTATTTTCCCTACTGGGTTATCGACATTGCCGCTGCTGACTTTAGGCCAGGTGACGTTCTTGTGATGCAGTTAACATACTGAGGTGTAACGATTTTTTCAGATGCGTGGAAAGCGTGAAGCGTTTCTCAAATCAACTCGTGACGGCCGCTTTTCGAGGAAAAATCCTGACGCCCCGTCAGGAAAATTGTGCGCCGATCGGCGACGCCGATTTGACGCCGCGTCAGAAGTTATAACGGAATTCGACGCGATAGGAGCGCTCGATTTCGATCGGAACCAGTTCCCGCTGCTCAGACTCGTACTCCTGGTGGGCGCTGTCGAGCAGGTTGGCGCCGTAGAGACCCAGTTCGAACTGCTCGCCGAGCTTCCAGGCGAGGCGCACGTCCAACTCCCAGTAATCATCGATCTCGTAGTAGTCGATGCCGTCGACATAGCGCACCCAGAAATCCAGCTGCAGGGATTCACTCAGGTCGAAGCGCGATTGCATCGACAGGGATTCATCGATATCCCAGGCCGGACCGTTGCGCACGTCGTCGTCGGGTTCGAGGTCGTAGTCGAGGTAGGTGAACGCGCCCACCAGCTGCCACCACTCCTGAAGCTGCCAGTTGACCGCCAGCTCGGCGCCGATGGCGTCTGCGGAACTGGCATTGGCGATTTCCGTCAACAGCGATATGTACTCCGCGGTGCCGAGACAGGCGGGGAATGGCACATCGTCGGGTACGCAGCTGAAGCCCTCGAACTTGGGCCAGCGAATATTTTCGTATTCGTTGTAGAACAGCGCCAGGTCGATATTGATCGCGTCGTTCACCTGGCTGCGAAAACCCAGCTCGAAGGCGGTCACGTCCTCGGACTTCATCTGTTCGTTGGCGGCAAGGTCGATAAACACCGGGATCTGCTCGAACGGATTCAGGCCCGGGAAGAACTCGTCCAGCGGCACCGACACGCGCGCGTGCTGCTCGGCGATATTCGGGGTGCGCACCGCATGGGTCACGGCGCCCCACACCTGGCTGCCGCCATTGACCCGATAAAGGAAGCGCGCGCTGGGCATGAACTCGATGTCGTTGTCCGACAGGTCATTGTGCTCAAGCTTGGCGCCGATACTGACGGAGAGCCGGTCCTCGATAACCTCGATTTCGTCCTCGGCAAACAGGCTGACCACGAGGTTGTCGTAGAAGCGCCCGTCCATCATCTGCGCCTCGGAGCCGGACAGCTCCATGTCGTGATAGCGGAAGGTGCCGCCAAAGATCAGCTCGTGACGATCTGCAAAGGACAGCTGGTGCTGCAGGTCCAGTTCGTAGGTGAGCTTTTCCTCGCCCCAGCGAGGGCCGTCCCGGTCCATGAAGTCGACGTAGGCATGTGCCGCAGTCCGGCTGCCATCGTCCCGTTCGCGACTCCAGCGGCCCAGCAGTGCGAAGCCCGTGGAGTCTACTGAATCGTCCACGCGAGTCTTTTCGAAGGGCGCTTCAAACTGCTGCACGTTGAAAGAGGCGCCGGATTCCACGTCATAGAGGTCGGCACTGGCCATGACCGCGTCGCCCGGTGCGGGCGCCCAGTCGAGCCGGCCGCTGAGGCGCAGCAGTTCACCGTCGTCGTTGGTGTCATTGCCGTCGAGGTCGCGATTGCCGTCGCGGCGCTCACTCTGGGCGGACAGCCGCCAGGCCAGATCCGGGTCGACCACTTCACCCCAGCGCAGGACCACGTCGTGGTCTAGCTTGTTGCCGGCGCTGGCCATGGCGAGCCCGCCCTCGGCATCCTCTGCCCTCTTGGTCACCACGTTGACGATCCCGTTGACCGCATTGGTGCCCCACAGGGCGCTTCCGGGGCCGCGGATAACCTCGATGCGCTCGATGTCCGCCATGGGGATGTCCTGGATGTCCCAGTACACACCGGAGAATGCCGGCGTATACAGGGTGCGGCCGTCGATCATCACCAGCAGCTTGTTCGCGTAGCGGCCGTTGGAGCCCCGGGCGGTGACGGCCACGGTGTTGCCGTCGATGCGGGCCACGTGCATGCCCGGCACCATGCGCAGCGCATCGGGAATATTGGTGGCGCCGGAACGCGCGATATCCTGGCCGGAGATCACGAAGGCTGCGGCGGCGGTTTCCGATAGGGTCTGGGATTTCCGGGAAGCGCCGGATACGTCCAGGTCCAGCAGCTCCTCCAGGGACATGTCGAACAGGGAATCCGCGCTCGATACCGCCCCCTGGGCCCAGCTGGCGGGGGCCAGGGACCAGAGCAATACCGCTATGATGCAGGACCTGAGGGCCTGTCCTGGCGGGGTCATCCGAAAATCCAGTTACACCTTATCACTAAGATTATCGGAATCTGGAGTCGAATCTTTAGGTTACAAAACTTGTTTTTGTGAACTGCAACCCATTGATAATACTAGTTTATTGGGCTTTGCGACCGCCCCTTTCAGGGCGCGGAATCACCCCCTAGCACACCCCGTGCAAAGCCCAGTGCCGAGGCCGCGTCGACACGCTGGCTGTAGGCCTCCAGGAACAGCTTTCCCACCACAATACCGTCCGGGTCGATGATGATCATACCCGGGTGCGGGATTCCGTAGTGATGCTCGCCGGGCTGGTACTGCTCATTGAGGATGCCCAGGGTCTTGAAACTCAGCGCATCGATGTCCGAGAGCATGGGGATGGTGATGTCGAAGCGGTCGGCAAAGGCCTGTTGCTGCGCCGGTGTGTCATAGGTGATGGCCACCAGCCCGATGCCCGCCGTCGCGAACGCCGCGGCGTACTCATTCAGCTGGATCATCTGCTTCATGCAGTAGGGGCACCAGTCGAAGGAGCGGCTGGCCATCAGCACCGTGCCGTTGGGGCCCGCAAACTGCTCGATCAGGCTGATCGGCTCCCCCCGGTACAGCGCGTTCACACCCGGGAAGCGGCTGCCCATGGCGGGACCGGGATCAAAGCTGTCGGTATCTGCCTCGACGAACATCTCCTCGGTGAGCTTGTCGTAGGCAAACTCCTTGAGCGGCTCGCGAAGCAAATAGACCGTGGCGACAAGCAGGGTCAGGGCCGCAGCGGCGATAATCAGAAATTTTCTCATTTGGGGTTCGTCATTCCCGCGAAGGCGGGAATCCATTTTTAGGAAGACTCGTAATTGCCAAAGTTGCGGGAATCCATTGCATTGAAGACAGCTCCCGGCGGCGGCCCCTTACTCGAGTATGGGGTCCAGCCTGTGGAACAGCGGATTATCCGAATTCGGATCGGTACCGGCAATAATCATCGAAAGCCGCAGGGAGCGCCGGTGCATCATCCGCACCAGGGCCTCGTCATCCGCCGGATCGTTGTTTGCAATCGCTTTCATCACTGCCTCGTCGGCACTCGCGAGCCTGTCGAAGGCCTGCCCGGTAAATTCGCAGATATCCGCAAGCGTGGCCTGCTCAAACCAGTCGCGATAGCGCGCGTGGTTCAGGAGAAACGCCGGTATCGCATGAAGCAGCTCCCGCTCCCAGGGCTCGAACGCGCTCGAGGTCGGCAGTCGTTCGATATCGGCCAGCAGCTTGTTGAGCGCGGATTCCTCCAGGCTCTTGAATTCCGGGTCGGGCAGCTTCAGGTCGTGGTCCAGCTCAATCCCCTGCAGCTCTGCGATCGCCTCACAGGCCCGGCGCGTGATGCTGGCGTATTCCAGGAGCCCCTCGATCCAGTTGCCACCGGGCGTCTTCGGATCGCCGAAGAACTTCGTCGCGATCCCCGCAAGCTGCAAAAAGGCCACGGTGTGATAGGCGACCACCGGCAGATCGACCTCTTCCCCGCTGACTTCCGCGTAGCGGCGGTACAGCGCTGGGATATCACCCATGTTCTCGTAGGGGTGGCGCCCGCGGAAGCAGGCCAGATCCCAGTGCGTGTCGCCGATATTCGCAATTTCAAAGTCGAGCAGTGCCAGTACATCGGTGCCCGCAGACATGAACTGCCCCGCATCACCGGCAATGAAGCTGGCCTTGGTCCTGTGCTGGGGGACATTGCGCCGCAGCCAGTACTGCAAAAACTCGAAGGTGGTATCGATGTTGTTGGTGTAGACCCCCGCCTGGTACATCTTCTCGGTCGCCCTCAGCGCGATGTCCTCAGCGGTTTCCGGCGGCTGGCTGAGCTGCCGAATATGAGAAAACTCCGAGACAGGCACCCTGTGCACTTTGGCCAGGTGCTCCATGTACCCCAGCATGGCCTGCCATCGTTCATCGCTCATCGTGGTGGGATTTTCGATCGCGGTATGCAGCATCCCCGGCGCACGATCCTCAGTCTCTATCCAGTCCATGACAAAGGCCTTGGGCTGGTCCATCCAGCCGTGGATGTGAGGCACGAGAATGCCGTTGGCTTCCAGTACCTGCATGACCTCCATTTCAAACCTGAGGTCGTGTTCGCCGGCGTTGGGGCGGTCGCCGCGGACCAGTACTGCCCTCGTTTCGTCTCCCGCGGTGTAGCGGACTTTCCACTGGGGTCGCCAGCGTTCCAGGCGGGTGGCGTCCTGTACCTGGCCGCCGAGGTGCTCGCTGACCCAGCGGCTGATTCCTTGAAGGCATTCTGCCTCGAAGCTCTCCTGGTCGAATGTCTGGGAGGGGCTGGGTTGTTTGGCCATGGGGTTATCGTTCGGGGTTTGTGGACGGGTGGCGGGTAACTGTAGCAGCTATCTGCAGGATAACCGTCATTCCGGCGAAAACCGTCATTCCCGCGCAGGCGGGAATCCATGTGTGGAGTGTGTCGTCATTCCCGCGTAGGCGGGAATCCATGTTCTGGCGTTCCGTGATAATGGGTCCCCGCTTTCGCGGGGATGACGGTGAAGAATGCGGGGTTGATTCCGACGGGGTGCGCTATCGTCATTCCCGCGCAGGCGGGAATCCATGTTTGGAGTGGCATTGGACCTGGCGGCCCGTTGGGCCGCTGTCCGTCATTCCCGCGTAGGCGGGAATACATGTGTGGAGTGTGTCGTCATTCCCGCGTAGGCGGGAATCCATGTGTGGAGTGTGTCGTCATTCCCGCGTCGGCGGGAATCCATGTCCTGGCGTTTCGTGATGATGGATCCCCGCCTTAGCGGGGATGACGGTGAAGAATGCGGGATTGATTGGCGGCCCGTTGGGCCGCTAGAAGGAGGGATTGATGATTGCAGCCTTTGGGCTGCAATCACCCCTTCGGGGCTTCGTCGCTGCGCGACTCGTCCAACATGCTCCTGTGGTCGCATGTTGTCGAACAAAGGGTTCGAATCAAATCCTCCTTCGGAGCCGGATACGAAAACGCCCGGCCAGGGCCGGGCGTTTTCGTATCTGGCGGAGAAGGAGGGATTCGAACCCTCGATACGCTATTAACGTATACTCCCTTAGCAGGGGAGCGCCTTCGACCACTCGGCCACTTCTCCGGAAAGCGCGGCATCATACCACAACGGCCTCATAATCAAAGGCTTGGCGGGCTATTCCGCCGGGTCTGAGGGTGTTTCGTCCTCGTGTTGAATGCGGTTGTAAATCTCTTCGCGGTGAACTGCCACGTCTTTGGGGGCATTGACACCCAGGCGGACCTGGTTCCCCTTCACACCCAGCACAGTCACAGTGACATTATCACCGATCATGAGCGTTTCACCGACTCTTCTAGTGAGAATCAGCATAGTTACGTACTCCCTTCCCTTTTATACTCACCGATCTCCCCGGCGACCATCCTTCTGGTCACCTTCGACAGCATCCGCGCTTGCATACAGACACTGATCAGTCGGTGTTCGTTCAATTATCGCTGACTTTGAAAGAAATACCAGTGAGCGATGACTATCAAGCGGGCAGCGCCTCCTGGTCCAGACCGAACGCCGAATGCAGCGCCCGGACCGCCAGCTCAATGAACTTCTCGTCAATAATCACTGAAATCTTTATCTCAGAGGTGCTGATCATCTGGATATTGATGCCCACCTCGGCCAGGGTCTTGAACATCTGGCTGGCGACGCCGGCATGAGACCGCATGCCCACACCCACCAGCGAGACCTTGGCGATCTTGTCGTCGGTGCTGACGTGGCGGGCGCCCATCTCTGACGCCACCTCGCGAATGATCTTGTCGGCCCGCGCCGTCTCGTTGCGGTGCACCGTGAAGGTGAAGTCGGTGGTGCCGTCTTCGGCCACGTTCTGCACGATGACGTCCACTTCGATATTGGCCTCTCCCACCGGGCCCAGAATGCGATAGGCCACACCCGGGGTGTCGGGCACACCCAGCACGGTGATCTTGGCCTCGTCACGGGTAAAGGCGATACCCGCAATGGTTGGGTTTTCCATGTCGCTCTCTTCCTCCAGTCGGATCAGGGTGCCGGGGCCGTCTTCGAAACTGTGCAGCACCCGCAGGGGAACGTTGTACTTGCCGGCAAACTCCACCGCGCGAATCTGCAGCACCTTGGAGCCCATGCTGGCCATTTCCAGCATCTCCTCGAAGGTCACCGTATCCAGCCGGCGCGCGCCGTCCACCATGCGCGGGTCGGTGGTATAGACGCCGTCGACATCGGTATAGATCTGGCACTCCTCGGCCTTCAGGGCCGCCGCCAGGGCCACCGCAGTGGTATCGGAGCCGCCGCGGCCGAGGGTAGTGATGTTGCCGTCCTCATCCACGCCCTGGAAACCGGCCACCACCAGCACGTAGCCATTGTCCAGTTCAGCGTGCAGACGGGCATCGTCGATGTCCCGGATGCGCGCCTTGGTATGGGCATCATCGGTGAGAATGCGCACCTGGCTGCCGTTATAGGATTTCGCTTTCACACCGCGCTTGTTGAGCGCCATGGCCAGCATGGCCGCAGTGATCTGCTCGCCCGTGGACACCAGCACATCCATCTCACGGGGCGTGGGAATCTCTTCTACCGCGTGGGCAAGATCTATAAGGCGATTGGTCTCGCCCGCCATGGCGGACACCACGACGACCATGTCGTGACCGTCGCGACGAAAATGCGCCACCTTGTCCGCCACCTGCTCGATCTTTTCGACGGACCCTACGGAGGTCCCGCCGAACTTTTGCACAATCAGGCTCACGCGAGTCGGCCCTGAACCCACTCCGGAACGGCCTTGAGGGCATCGGCCAGGGCCGCCACGTCATTGCCGCCGCCCTGGGCCATGTCGGGCCGGCCGCCGCCCTTGCCGCCCAGGCGCCCGGCAAATTCCTTCATCAGGTCGCCCGCTTTCACCTGGCTGGTCAGATCGCCGGTGACACCGGCGGTCAGCGCGATCTTGTCGCCGTCCACCGCCGCCAGCAGTATCACGCCGCTGCCGAGCTTGTTCTTGAGCTGGTCCACCGTATCCCGCAGGGATTTGGGATCGGCGCCGTCCAGGGACGCCGCCAGTACCCGGGCGCCGTTCACCTCGACCGCCTGGCTGGCCAGGTCGCCACCGGCGGAGGACGCCAGCTTCTGCTTCAACTGGGCAATTTCCTTTTCCAGTTCTCGGTTGGCGGCTCGCAGGGCACTGACCTTGTCCACGACATTGCTGGTATCACCTTTCACCAGTTCGCCAATCTCGGCGAGCCGCGCCTCGGCGGCCTCGAAAGTCGTCAGTGCAGTGGCGCCGGTCACGGCCTCGACGCGTCGAACGCCCGCGGAAATACCGGATTCGGAAGTGATGTGCATCAGGCCAATATCGCCGGTGCGGTCCACGTGGGTGCCGCCGCAGAGTTCCACCGAGAAGTCACCGCCCATATTCAGGACGCGCACTTCCTCACCGTACTTCTCGCCGAACAGGGCCATGGCGCCCGCCTCCATGGCGGCCTCCATTCCCATCAGCCGGGTAGTGACTTCGCTGTTGGCGCGAATCTCGTCGTTGACCATATCCTCGATGGCCTTGAGTTCCTGCCGGGTCACCGCCTGCGGGTGGCTGAAATCGAAGCGCAGGCGCTGGGAGTCCACCAGGCTGCCTTTCTGCTGCACGTGGTCGCCCAGCACCTGGCGCAGGGCCGCGTGCAGCAGGTGGGTGGCGGAGTGATTCAGCATCGTGGCCTGGCGCAGGCCATCGTCCACGGTCGCCTTGAGGGTGGCCCCGACCGAAATATCGCCGGACAGCATCACGCCGTGGTGCAGGTGATGGTCGCCGCTCTTGGTGGTATCGCGCACTTCGAAGCGGGCGCCGTCCAGGTCCAGGTAACCGGTGTCGCCCACCTGGCCGCCGGACTCGCCATAGAACGGTGTGCGGTCCAGGACGATGACACCCTGCTCGCCTTCTTTCAGCACTTCGACCATGTCGCCTTCGCGGGCAAGTGCCGTCACCGTGCCCTCGCCGGCGGTGCCGTCGTAGCCGGTGAATTCGGTGTGGCCGTCCAGCTTCAGGACCGCGTTGTAGTCGACGGCGAAAGTGCCCGCATCCTGTGAGCGCTTGCGCTGCGTTTCCATGGCGGCCTCGTAGCCGGGCGTGTCCAGGGTCAGCCCGCGCTCGCGGGCGATATCGTTGGTCAGGTCTACCGGGAAACCGTAGGTATCGTACAGGCGGAATACCACCTCACCCGGAATCTCTGTGCCGGACATATTGGCCAGCGCTTCCTCCAGGATGGCCATGCCGTTGTCCAGGGTGCGGGCAAACTGCTCTTCTTCCGTCAGCAGGGCCTGCTCGATGCGGGCCTGGTTTTCCGCAAGCTCCGGGTAGGCCTCGCCCATCTGCTCGACCAGCGTTGCCACCAGCTTGTGGAAGAACGGTCCCTGGGCGCCGAGCTTGTTCCCGTGGCGAATCGCCCGGCGAATGATGCGGCGCAGCACGTAGCCCCGGCCCTCGTTGCCAGGCAGCACACCGTCGCTGATCAGGAAAGAACAGGAGCGGATATGGTCCGCAATCACCTGCAGTGAATTGTTGGCGGTACTCTCCTGGCCCAGCAGCTTGGCGGCAGCTTTCAGCAGCGCCTGGAACAGGTCGATCTCGTAGTTGGAATGCACGCCCTGCATGACCGCGGCAATACGCTCCAGGCCCATGCCGGTATCCACCGAAGGCGCGGGCAGCGGCTCGCGGCTGCCGTCGGCGGACTGGTTGTACTGCATGAATACCAGGTTCCAGATCTCGACATAGCGATCGAGGTCGTCGTTCTCGCTGCCGGGCGGGCCGCCGGGTACGTCCTCGCCGTGGTCATAGAAGATCTCGCTGCAGGGACCGCAGGGGCCCGTATCGCCCATCTGCCAGAAGTTGTCCTCGTCCAGGCGCGAGAAGCGCTCCTTGCTGACACCGATCTCGTCGAACCAGATATCCGCCGCCTCGTCGTCACTGACGTGGACCGTGACCCACAGGCGCTCCTCCGGCAGGCCCAGTTCCTTGGTGAGGAAGTCCCAGGCAAAGCGGATGGCGTCGCGCTTGAAGTAGTCGCCGAAGCTGAAGTTGCCCAGCATTTCGAAGAACGTATGGTGGCGCGCGGTGTAGCCGACGTTTTCCAGGTCATTGTGCTTGCCGCCGGCGCGCACGCAGCGCTGGCTGGACGTGGCGCGCACGTAGTCGCGGTGCTCTGCGCCCAGGAACACGTCCTTGAACTGGTTCATGCCGGCGTTGGAGAACAGCAGGGTCGGATCGTTGTGGGGCACCAGGGAGGAGCTCTCCACCCGCGTGTGCTGCTGGCGCTCAAAATAGGCGAGGAAAGCCTCGCGAAGTTCATTGGTATTCATGGCTATGCGTTTATGCCGCGGGCCAGGGTCGCTTCGTCGAAGTCGCGTCCTGCCAGGATGTGAAGGTGCAGGTGGAAGACGGTCTGGCCGCCGCCCTCGCCATTGTTGACGACCACCCGAAAGCCGTCGCTGACACCCATCGCCCGGGTCAGCTTGCCCACTACCAGCATCAGGTGGCCGAGCAGGGCCTGGTCTTCCTCGCTGGCGTCGGACAGTTTGGGAATCGCCTTGCGGGGAATCACCAGCAGGTGGGTGGGCGCCTGCGGGTGCAGGTCCTTGATGACCACACAGTGCTCGTCCTCGTAGACGAAATCCGTGGGGATTTCCCCGCTGACGATTTTTCCAAATACGGTGTCTGCCATGGGTCCCTTGCCTGTTAGCCCAGTTTCTCGTCCGCCGTCAGCTGGCGGGCCTCTTCCTCGAGCATGACCGGGATGCCGTCGCGAATGGGATAGGCCAGGCCGCTGGCCTTGCACACCAGCTCCTGCTTGTCGCGGTCATACTCCAGCGGCGCCTTGCTCACCGGGCAGACCAGGATGCTGAGCAGCTTCTTGTCGATGGTTCCCGTCATTGTCCGACCTCAAATTAAGGCCGCGAATTATACGCTACTAGAGGGGGCTGAGGGTACCGGCTACTCGCCGGCCGCCATGGGGGGAACCAGCAGCTGCGGGTCGACCCGGCGGTTGCGCCAGTTCATGCGCCAGTCCAGGTGCGGACCGGTGGCGCGCCCGGTGCTGCCGACCTTGCCGATAACGTCGCCGGGAACCACCTGCTGCCCGACTTCGACCGTGACCTCGCTGAGATGGAGGAAGGATGAGCTGACTTCATTACCGTGATCGATGATGATGGTGCCACCGGAATAGAACAGGTCGCCTTCTGCCAGGGTGACCACGCCGGGGGCCGGGGTACTGATCGGGGTGCCCGTGGGTACGGCCACGTCGACGCCGTAGTGGGGCCGGCCCGGGGTGCCGTTGTACACGCGCTGGGACCCGTAGACACCGCTGATGGGGCCGGTGACCGGCCAGCGGAAGCCGTCGGCAAAATCGGCCGCGGCGCGGGTATTCTTCCGCGCCTTCGAGATCATGACGGCCTCGCGGCGGATGCGCTCGAGGTCTTCGGGATCCGGCGTGACAGTACGCTGGGGAACCCCTTCCACCCGTTGGATGCGGTATTCCCGGGGCGCGATGGACAGCTCGCGCTCACAGACCCCCTCGACGCGCAGTGTGCGCGAGCCGGTCTCGTCCCGGCCAAATCCCAGTACCACCACGCCTTCGGATGACACCGTCAACGTCTCCTCGTCGAGGGTGACCTGGCTACCCGGCTTCACCGTGCCCCACAGCAGGGCGCCCTGGCGCACGCTGCCATTCAGTTCAATGCAGGCATCCGCCCGCGCGCCGGCGGCTAACAGGCAGCAGAGCAGGAAAACGGAAATCGGGGTTTTAGAGGTCAACATCGCTTCAGGTAACATAAACCATATGGGACGCTATCGACCACCCCGCCCACGCGGTTCACGCTATATCACCCCCGAGGGTGAGGAAGCCCTGCGCGCCGAGCTGCACCAGCTGTGGAAGGTGGAGCGGCCGCAGGTCACCGCCGCCGTGCACGAGGCGGCCAAGAATGGCGACCGCTCAGAAAACGGCGACTATATCTACGGCAAGAAGCGGCTCCGGGAAATCGACAGCCGAGTGCGCTTCCTCAACAAGCGGCTGGACGAGCTGCAGGTGGTGGACCGTCCGCCGGACGACCGCGACAAGGTCTACTTCGGCGCCTGGGTCACGCTGGAAGACGAGGGCGGCGGGGAGCAGCGCTACCGCATCGTCGGGCCGGATGAATTCGACCTGAAGCAGAACAAGCTCAGCATGGACTCGCCCATGGCCCGCTCACTATTGGGCCGGCGCCTCGACGATGAGGTGGTGGTCAGGAGCCCCACCGGCGAGCAGCACTTCTACATTACCGGCATTCAGTACGAAGCAACGGCCTAGCGGCTGAATACCAGCTGCGCGGTCACCGGCACCGCCGTGGCGATATTGGTGAGACCCGCCACTTCGCGCAGGCGCTCGACCCCGGCGGTCAGCTCAAAATCCCGCGCCTGTACCACCAGCGGCTGCACCGTGCTGACGTGAATCTCCTCGCCAAGCCGCGCCACCGTGACCGGCGCGGTGTACTGCTTACTGCTGCCGTGCAGGTCCAGGGTGAACGTGACGTCCATCTGCTCGTACTCCCCGACGTCCAGCTTCCTGACCGCTTTCATGTCCACGTTGGCCGTCAGCGTGGCCGTGGGAAACAGGTCGGTCTCGAACAGCATTTTCTGCATACGCTCATTGCGAATGGGGATCAGGGTTTCCACGTCCACCAGCGGAATCTTCACCGTCACGGTGTCCCCTGCTATCGCGCCGCTCAGGGACTTGAAGTGGTGCACCTCGGCCACGGCCGCATTCTTCACCGAGATAAAGCGGATGTCCGACTTCTTCCCCACCAGCGCCATATCGGCCTGGGCAAACCCGGCACACAGGGTGAGCAGTGCAGCGATGAGCAGTTGCGAGTAGCGCATGGAAACCTCCGTCAGGATTCAGTCTTGGTGGGAGACAGGATAGCGAATGCCCAGCCCTGTTGCGTAAGCGGCTGCAGGCGGCTGAGTAGCTCCGTCAGCCAGCCCGGCAGGGATGTGGGGCGGCGGTAGGTCTTGCCCGGCGCCAGTACGAAGGCGCGGGCGGACTGCTCGCGACCGCCGCGCCAGAAGCGCACGGCCGGCTTCTTGTTCAGGTTCTTGACCCAGAACGAGCGCTCGCCGCGCGCGGTCATCACCAGGATGCGCGAGCCCAGCTTGAAGCCCACCAGTGGGGTCCGACGCTTGAGCCCGGACTTGAAACCGGTGCTCTCCAGCAGGATCAGGCCCGCGGGCAGCAGGCGCGGCGAGCCAATGCCGCAGCGGACCGCGGGCTCGACCACGGAGTTGAGGCGCCTGAAAAACTCACGCTCAAACGATGGGGAAATTGCAATGTCCATAAGTTCCTCAATCAGTAGTAGTTCGCGCCCGCGGATGTATCGGCGAACGCCTTAATCTTCTACTATCCGCCCTCGATTTAGAATTCTCCAACTAATGTACGACACTGACGCAGAGCGAGATTACCAGCAGCAAGTGCAGGACAACCTGCGCCGCAATTTCGCTGTGCACCTGGTCCACGGCCTGCTGGGCCAGACCGGGTTCCGGCTGGTCACCACACCCACCTTCCTGCCGGCGTTTATCCTGTTCCTGTCAGGCGGCTCTGACTTTGCCGTGGGGCTGGCATTGTCACTGGCAACGCTCGGCTCGGCAATGACCCCACTGCTGAGCGCCAGCATCATCGGCCACCGCAAACGGGTGCTGCCGGTGGGCTTCTGGACCGGCGGCGCCATGCGTGGGGCCGTGCTGCTGCTGGCGCTGGCGGGCCTGCTGGCCAACGGCCAGGTCGCGCTGTACGCCGCTATTGTCAGCCTCGGGCTTTTCGGCCTGTTCGCCGGTATGCAGACCGTGGTGTTCCAGACCCTGCTGTCCAAGGTCATTCCCGCGCACTACCGGGGGCGGCTGATGGGATTGCGCAATTTCCTCGCCAGCCTCACCACCATTGTCGTGGCCTGGATCGGGGGCAACTACCTGGTGGGGGACCCACCCACGGCCGCGGGCTATGGCTGGGTATTTCTGCTGGCCTTTGTGCTCACCACCGTCGGCCTGATGGTGCTGGCGCTGGTGCGGGAGCCGGAACCGCCGACCGTGGCGGAGCGGCGCAGCGCCATCGAACACCTGGCCGGGGTGCCGGCCTTCCTGCGGGCCGAGCCGGAATTCGCCCGTTTCGTGCTGGCGCGGTCCATCTCCAACCTGGGCCGAATGGCGCTGCCCTTCTACATTCTTTACGCGGGTCAGACCATTGGCCTTACAGGGGAAACCCTGGCCAGCCTGACCGTGGCATTCACGATTGCCGCCACGGTCGCCAACCTGTTCTGGGGCTGGCTCGCGGACAACTACGGCTTTCGGCTGTGCCTGCTGCTGTCTATCGCCCTGTGGATCGCCGCCACCCTGGGCCTGCTGGTCAGCGACTCCTACTGGGTGATCGTGGTGATTTTTGCGGGCATCGGCGCCTCCGGGGAAGGCTTCCGCCTCGGCAGCTTCACCATGCCCATGGAATTCGGCAACCGCGAGAACACCTCCCTGCGACTGGCCATCGCCAATATGCTGAGCGAGGGCACCGGCAGCATCGCGCCGCTGATCGGCGGCATCATCGCCACGGCCTACGGCTATGGCACTGTGTTTATCGGCGCCTCTGCCTGCCTGCTGGCGGGCTTCGCAGTGCTGCTGTTCTCGGTGCGCGACCCCCGCTTTGCCGGCCGGACTACCTGATCTTTCGAAACCACGCCGGCGCCCCTGTGCTACGTTGTAGTTGTTGCCATATCAGGAGCTTGGTCATGGAGAGAGTCAACGGCATCGGCGGCCTGTTCTTCCGGGCAGAAGACACTGAAGCCCTGGCGTCCTGGTACGAAACCCATCTCGGCGTCTCCCGGGTGCCCACCACCTACGACGTCGAGCCCTGGCAGCAAAAGGCCGGGGCCACGGTGTTCGCACCGTTTACGAAAGACACGGATTACTTTGGCCGGCCTTCCCAGGCCTGGATGATCAATTTCCGGGTTGACGATCTCGATGCGATGATCGCGCAGCTGGAAGGCGCGGGGATCGAGGTCGAACGCGATCCGGAAGACTATCCCAACGGCCGCTTCGCCCGCCTCTACGACCCCGAAGGGAATCCCATAGAACTGTGGGAGCCAGCTGGCCCGAGCTGACGCGACCGCGGGTAAACGTCAGTCGACGTATCCGAACGCCCGCAGCATGGGGCCAAACCTTTCTTCACTGAGGCCTGCAATATCAGGGGCCATGTCTTTCTTCCATCTGCCGATGGATGAGGCGTCCGTATCACTGGACCGGTGGCCGTCAGCCTCAGCGGTCTCGAGCGGCGCTGCGGCCGCATCGGCAGGAGCGTCGAGGTCCAGGTACTCAAATACCCGGCGCATTGCGCCCGCGTGGTCCGCGAGAAAATCCTCGTACCTGACCAACAGCGCCCGTGAGCGTCTGACCAGCCAGTGCTCGAGCATTCGCTCGGCACCCGGCACCATTTCATCGATCATGGACTGCCAGTCGCTGACGCCTACACCACCGAAGCTGGTCCTGCCGCGCTTCTCTGCAAATGCGCGCATGGAACAGGCGATATCCCTGAGGTCCCTGACCAGGATCACTTCCTTGAGGTTCGGGTAGACCACCTCCGCGATCAAGGGGACATGTCCCGGCAGGCTTTTCTCCGCAAAATACTGCGCCTGCGGCTTGTCCTGGTCCCCGGCGACCGCCGCGTAAAAATCCTGGATGTTCTCCGTACAAAAGCCGACGGTCTTCTCCAGCAGGCTGGCCCGCATATTCTGCAGCTGATGCTGGTTGCCGCTGCGGCTGAAGGTATTTTCCGGGAAGGGTCCGGTCCGCCCGGGGTCGCTATGAATTTTCCCTGTGCGTCCGGGGTCGCTGTGAAACCTGCCCGGGTGAAGGGCGGCGTTGTGATCCGCGGGGGCGGTCAACACGCCCAGTGTGTGCAGCCAGTAGTTCGCGGCGCGCGTCTCATAGGGGTGCGAACCGTTGACCAGGATCGCGGGGTGGCGGCCCAGCTCCTTCATGAACAGCGATGATCCGGAACGCCCATGACTGGTCACCAGGATCGGCGCGAGCTCGCTCTGGGACGTGGGTAGATCGCCCATACGACGAACCCCAAGGGTGGCCGCTGTCACCGGCGCCTGTCCGGCCCGCTGAATTCCGACCTCCAGGGAAAAATCCTGTGGATAGCCGAGCAACCCGAGCTCGCATCTGAAACGGTACAACTTTGCCCCGGGTGGGACTTCGCCCGCCCCGCAGTCCTCGAGCCAGGGGTCGCACTGCTTGACGACGCTGCCCTGGTAGGCGACTGCCAGGGAGAAATTGGCTTCCGCAGCGGCCACCAGCTCCCCTTCCAGTAAAAGTAGCGCCGAGTACTTCGCGCCGATGGGCTCTCGCCCCGCGAGCGTAAACCGCGTGACCCACGACAGCGCCGGTGCTTCGTCGTGTGGTGATTGCAGATCGATTGTCAGCATCAGCTAGTCGAGGATCGACGAGTAGATGATCGACTGAAGCTGGCTGCGGAAATCGAAGGTGCCGGAGGGAATCAGCTGGGTCATGAAGATCACCACCAGGTCTTCCACCGGGTCCACCCAGAACAGGGTGCTGGCCATGCCGCCCCAGTTGAATTCCCCGACGGAACCCAGGGTGGCGTTTGCGACCGGGTCGATGCGGGTGGCAAAGCCCAGGCCAAAGCCGATGCCTTCATTGCTGGTCTCACTGAAGCTGCCGCGAGCCCAGCCGGTCAGGTCGTCACCGTTGGGCAGGTGATTACTTGTCATCAGCTTGAGGGTGCGCGGCCCGAGGATGCGCACCCCGTCCAGCTCACCGCGGTTGCGCAGCATCTGGCAGAAGCGGTAGTAGTCCCCGATCGTGGACAGCAGCCCTCCCCCGCCGCCGAAGAAGGTCCTGCCACTGAAATCGCTGTCGTGTGCGTCGTCCTGCAGGCCCATGGTCTTGTCCAGGTTGCGCTGGTAGCAGGACGCGAAGCGCTCAACCTTGTCCGCTTCGATATTGAAACTGGTGTCGGTCATCCCCAGGGGCTCGAAGATCTCCTCCCGCAGGAACACGTCGAAGGGCTTGCCGGAGATCACCTCCACCAGGTAGCCCACCACGTCAGTGGCCACGGAGTAATTCCAGGCCGTGCCGGGCTGGAACTCCAGCGGTAGCTGCGCCAGTTCACCGATCATGTCCTTGAGGGTGTAATCGGGGCGCGCCACCTGCACTCCCATCTTGCGGTAGCCGTAGTCCACGTTGGTGGCGCGGGTGAATCCGTAGGTGAGGCCGGACATATGGGTGAGCAGGTCGCGCACCGTCATCGTGGTTTCCAGCGGCACGGTTTCGTACAGCGGCCAGCTGCCTCCTTTGAACACCCGCAGGTCCCGCCACTCAGGGATGAAGCGATGCACCGGGTCCTTGAGATGGAACAGGCCCCGCTCGTACAGCATCATCAGCGCCACCGAGGTGATAGGCTTGCTCATGGAGTAGATCCTGAAGATCGTGTCCTCTTCGATAGGGAGGTCGCGCTCGATATCCCGATGGCCCTCCTTTTCCAGGTAGCAGACCTGGCCGCGCCGGGCCACCAGGGTCAGGCTGCCGGGAATCTTGCGGGGTTCCACGTAGAATGTGCGCAGGTGCTCGCCAATCCGCGCGAGCCGGTCGCCGCACAGTCCTACCGATTTCGGGTCCACCGTCTGCATTGAGACTCCTTATCCAGAGGCTGATTTCAGGTGCTGCCGCAGGGCCGGCACAGTTTCTTCTTCGAACCAGGGATTGCGCTTCAGCCAGAGCTGATTGCGGGGTGAGGGATGGGGCATGACCCAGTAGCGCGGCGCCCAGTGCCGCCAGTGCCTGACCCGTTCGGTCAGGCTGCTCTTCTCTCCCACCGGCCCGGACCAGTCAAGATAGCGATCCTGGGCATATTTGCCCACCAGCAATGTTGTGCGGATTCGGGGCAGGTGCGCCAGCAGGGCCTCGTGCCAGGTTTCCGAACACAGCGGTGGCGGCGGCAGGTCCCCGGACTTGCCCTTGCCGGGGTAGCAGAACGCCATGGGGATGATCGCCACCCGGCGCTCGTCGTAGAAGCTGTCCCGATCCATTTCGAGCCAGCCCCGGAGCCGATCCCCGCTGGGGTCGTTCCAGGGGATGCCGGTGGCGTGGACTTTCGTGCCCGGGGCCTGTCCGATAATCAGAAGCTCCGCCTCTTCGTGTGCGCGCAGCACCGGGTTCGGTCCCAGCGGGAGTTCGCAGCGCTCGCAGGCTCGCACCTCGGCCAGCAGATCGATAAGCGGTATCATGCGCGCCATGCTACTTCATCACCTGCACCGCGGCGAGGGTCCCCCCGTACTGTTGCTGCATGGACTGTTCGGCTCCGCCGCCAACCTGGGCATGGTGGCCCGCGGCCTGGCAGACAGCTTCAGCGTGTATTCACTCGACCTGCCCAATCATGGCCTGTCGCCGCGCCGACAGCGCATGGGCTACCGGGATATGGCGGCGGATGTCGTCAGTTTTATCGAGGATCACGGGCTCGCCCCCTGCCATATCCTGGGTCATTCCATGGGCGGCAAGATTGCCATGCAGGTGGCCCTGGACCGGCCGGAGCTGCTGGCGAAGCTGGTGGTGGCGGATATTGCGCCGGTGCAGTACCCGCCCCATCACGATCACGTGCTGGAGGGTCTCGACGCCGTGGCTGAAGCCGGGCCTGAGGACAGGAAATCCGCAGACGCGGTACTGTCGAGACACGTCAAGGAGGCCGGCGTCAGGGCCTTCCTGCTGAAGAGCTGGCAGCGCGGTGAAGACGGACAATGGCGATGGCTGATCAATCGGGAGGCGGTGAAGACCAACTACCGCTACCTGGGAGAGCCCAACACGCCGCCGGTCGCCGGTGGTCAATACACCGGTGACACCCTGTTTATCATCGGCAGCGAATCAGACTACGTGGGCCCGGAACACCGGCAGGCCACGCTGGCCCTGTTTCCCAGGGCCCAGGTAAAGGTGATCGAGGGCACCGGGCACTGGCTGCACGCCGAGAAGCCCGCGATCTTCAACAAGCTGGTACTGCGTTTCCTCCTAGCCTGAGAGCAGCCTTGAGCCCTACCCAGAAAAGGGCTGCCCCAGGCGGAATTCCAACAGCGTCCCCGACGGAATATTGATCGTATTGCCCTGGGTCAGGATCGAGGCGCCCGCCCCTACCGCGGCCCCGGTGCGCGCACCGCTGCGACCGTCGATCAATCCACCAATGGCTGCCGCACCCAGGGTTCGCCGTGCCGTGCGTCCCGCCGTGTTCTCCGTAACGGCATTGACATCGGAAGTCACCACCGGACGCATCTGGTTGTTCACCAGGATATCCGTCAGGGTCAGGGTCAGCTCGGAGCGGCCCGCTACCCGACCGGACTGGCGCGCATTGGTGAGAATGCCGTAGACGGTGGAACCGCGCGGAGCTACCGTTTCCCCGTTGTCAGCCAACAGGTCACCCTCAAGGCGGCCGGTAAAGCGGAACCCGGCCTGCTGGCGGCGCGAATCGATGGACTGTGACAGGCGCACCATGACCCGGGAGCCAGCGGGAACCACCATGGAGACGGTCGGGGCCGGCGCGGTCTTCGGCGTCGGCGCCGGCGCCGGCGCTGCAGCGGGCGCAGATGCGGCGGCCCCACCAGAAAGAAACAGGGCTGCCACGCCACCCAGGGGATAGGTATAGCGGGTGCCGCCGGAGTTGAAGCGGATATTGTTGCTGGTACCGCCGGCATAGCTCCCGGTCAGGGTGGTGCCATCCTTCAGTTCCAGGCTGTCACTGCCGCCGCTGGAACCCGAAGCCG
Organism: Halieaceae bacterium; assembly: GCA_965601975.1. Taxonomy (GTDB): domain Bacteria; phylum Pseudomonadota; class Gammaproteobacteria; order Pseudomonadales; family Halieaceae; genus JANQIO01. The sequence continues at coordinate 1,507,657 of OZ271856.1, read as the reverse complement.
TATCGGGGCCTGAGCTGTCGGGATCGCGCTCAAAGAACACGGAGTCGACATCCCCCCGCGGAAACGTCTCGGTACCGCCGTCGGTCCGGAAGCGGAGGTTGTTGGCAGAGCCCCCGGCAAAGCTGCCGCTGATACTCTGGCCATCGGTCAGCTCGAGGGTGTCCGCCCTCGCGACCAGTGCCAGGCCCAGCAGGATCGGCAGGGTGACAAGACGCAGCGGTGCAGCAAACATGGTGTACTCCTTCATCTCAGAACCATCAGTGTAGCTGTCCCAAGTTTAGCAGGCATGACGTGGCTCAAGGGGGCCGCGGAACTGAGACAAATGCCGGGCGTCTCGGTGGCATTGGGACCTCTTTCCGGTACAATCCCGCGCTTATCCCGGAGGGCTTTCCTACAGTGTCGCGTCCCACGCTCAACGAACTCGAAAACCAGCACAATTTCATCCGCCGCCATATCGGGCCCAGCCCCGCGGAACAGGCGGAAATGGCCCAGGCCCTGGGCTGTGATTCGCTTGACGCCCTGATCGACGACATCGTCCCCGCGAACATCCACCGTGAAGCCCCCATGGACCTGGGCGAACCCCAGACCGAGCAGGCGGTGCTGGCGCGGCTGCGGGAGATCGCCGACAAAAACACCGTCATGCGCTCCTTTATCGGCATGGGCTACACAGACACCTTCACCCCCGCGGTGATCCAGCGCAACGTGCTGGAAAATCCCGGCTGGTACACGGCCTACACCCCCTACCAGCCGGAAATTTCCCAGGGCCGCCTCGAAGCGCTGCTCAACTACCAGCAGGTCGTCATGGACCTGACCGGCATGGAGCTGGCCAATGCCTCCATGCTCGACGAGGGCACCGCCGCCGCCGAAGCCATGACCCTGCTGCAGCGGGTCAACAAGAAGAACCGCAGCCGCACGTTCATCGTGTCCGAGCGCTGCCACCCCCAGACCATCGCCGTGGTGAAGACCCGGGCCCAGCCCCTGGAAATCGAGGTCGTCGTGGGCGACCCGGCGGAGCTGATTGGCGCCACCGAGGCATTCGGTGCGTTGATGCAATACCCCGGCACCCACGGCGACGTCGTGGACCTGCAGCCGCTGATCGGGAAGGCCCACGAGGCCGGCACGCTGGTGACGGTCGCCGCGGATATCATGTCGCTGCTGCTGCTGAAATCACCCGGCGCGCTCGGCGCCGATGTGGTGGTGGGCAACAGCCAGCGCTTCGGCGTGCCCATGGGCTTCGGCGGACCGCACGCCGCGTTTTTCGCCACCCGCGACGCCTACAAGCGCTCCACCCCCGGCCGCATTATTGGCGTGTCCATCGACCGCCGCGGAAACCAGGCCCTGCGAATGGCGATGCAGACCCGGGAGCAGCACATTCGCCGGGAGAAGGCCACCAGCAATATCTGCACAGCCCAGGCGCTGCTGGCGATCATGGCCGCGTTTTACGCGATGTACCATGGCCCCGCGGGGCTCAGGCAGATAGCCGAGCGTATTCACCGCATGACGGCCATCCTGCGGACCGGCCTTGAGGACCTGGGTTTCCAGCCGGACAACAGCGGTTATTTCGACACCCTGACCTACACCGTGGGCGACCAGCAATCCGCGATCGTCGAGCGGGCACTAGAGGCGGGCTTTAACCTCCGGATTATCGGCAGCGACCGCGTCGGTGCGACACTGGACGAAACCACTTCCCGGGAGGAAGTGGCGACCCTGCTGAAGATCTTCGCCGGGACGGACGAGGTGCCAACAGTGGACGCCCTGGACGAGGCGGTCGAGGGCCTGCCCGGCATTCCCGAAAATCTGCAGCGCGAAGTCGACTACCTGACCCACCCGATCTTCAACGACTTCCACTCGGAAACCGAGATGCTGCGCTACATGAAGCGGCTGGAAGACAAGGACATTGCCCTGAACCGGGCCATGATCCCGCTGGGCTCCTGCACCATGAAGCTGAACGCCACCACCGAAATGGTGCCGATCACCTGGCCCGAGTTCGGGCGCATGCATCCCTATGCCCCGGAGGACCAGATCCGGGGCTACCAGCAGCTGCTCGAGGAACTCGAACACATGCTGCTGGAGTGCACCGGCTATGACGCCATTTCCATGCAGCCCAACGCCGGCGCCCAGGGCGAGTACGCGGGCCTGCTGACCATCCGCCGCTACCACGAGAGCCGCGGCGACCACGATCGCAATGTCTGCCTGATCCCCAGCTCTGCCCACGGCACCAACCCGGCCAGCGCCGCCATGGCGGGCATGAAGGTGGTGATCGTCGAGTGCGACAAGCACGGCAACGTGGACATGGAGGACCTGAAGACCAAGGCGGAGCGCCACAGCGACGAGCTGGCGGCCATCATGATTACCTACCCGTCTACCCACGGGGTATTCGAAGAGAGCATCTGCGACCTGTGCGAACTGATCCACAGCCACGGCGGCCAGGTCTACGTGGACGGCGCCAACCTCAACGCCCTGGTGGGACTGGCGGCCCCGGGCAAGTTCGGGGCCGACGTGTCGCACCTGAACCTGCACAAGACGTTCTGCATTCCCCACGGCGGCGGCGGCCCGGGCATGGGGCCGATCGGGGTGGGCAAGCACCTCGAACCGTTCCTGCCCAACCATCCGCTGCACCCGGCGGAAGGCGCAGACCACATCATCGACGTGATTTCAGCCGCACCCTTTGGCAGCGCTTCCATCCTGCCGATTTCCTGGACCTACATCGCCCTGATGGGCGCGCACGGTCTCAGGGAAGCGAGCAAGGTGGCGATACTGGGCGCGAACTACATCGCCCATCGCCTGGAGGGGCATTTCCCGATCCTGTACACCGGCCGGAACGGCCGCGTGGCCCACGAATGCATCATCGATATCCGCCCGCTCAAGGAAGCCAGCGGCATCACCGAGGAAGACGTGGCGAAGCGCCTGATCGACTACGGCTTCCACGCCCCGACCATGTCCTTCCCGGTGGCCGGCACGCTGATGGTGGAGCCCACCGAGAGCGAATCACTGTACGAACTGGACCGCTTCTGCGACGCGCTGATCGCCATCCGCGATGAGATTCGCGCGGTCGAGAACGGCGAGGTCGCGCCTGAGCAGAGCATGCTGCGCAACGCGCCCCACTCCCTGGAAGACATCGTGTCGGACAACTGGGAATTCGCCTACAGCCGGGAGGCGGCCGCCTACCCGGTCGAGACGCTGCGCCGGCAAAAGTACTGGGCGCCGGTCAACCGAATCGACAACGTCTACGGCGACCGTCACCTGATCTGCTCCTGCCCGTCGATCGACTCCTACCGGGAGACCGCGGAGGAGGCCTGATTCGTCATACCCGCGGGTCGCGTCATACCCGAGAAGCGGGGCAGGCCCTCCCCAACTCCCTCGTCATCCCCGCGAAGGCGGGGATCCATACAAGGGCGGCACTGACCCCTGTCAGGGAGAAGAGGAATGACTAGAACACTGCGGCAGTGCAGGAAGCTTCCAATGCTCACACTGACGCTCGCTCTCGCAATGTCATTAACGAGCTGCGACCAGTCGCCAACATCGACCAATCAGCTGCAGCCGGCTGACGCTATATACACCAACGCCCGCGTCTGGACCGTCAACCCCGACCAGAAATGGGCCGAGGCTTTTGCTGTCCGGGATGGCAAGTTCGTCGCTGTGGGTCCGGCGGATGACGTTACGGCGCTCGCCGGGGACAACACCGAGACCATCGACCTCGACGGCGCCATGGTGATCCCGGGCCTCCACGACATGCACACGCACCCGGACAGCATGTACCGCATATCTATGCTGGAGGGTGAATTCGTCCTGCTTCCTGGCGACGCCGGACCTGACAAAGCGGCGGAACTGATCCGCACCTTCGCGGAATCCCGCCCGGATCTACCGCACATCCCCGGCTTCAACCTCGCCGCGGAACTGTTCGACAACAATGAACCCACGGCGGCATGGCTGGATACCGCCGTGCCCGACAGGCCTGCCTATATTGTCACGTCCACGGGGCACGAGGGCTTGCTGAACACCCCGGCATTGGAGCAGGCCGGTATCGATGCCGACACACCCGACCCCCGCAACGGCATCATTTCGCGCGACCCGGACACCGGCGCGGCAACAGGCTTCATGAAGGAAAACGCCATGGGCCTCTATGCGGCTCCGTTCCTGCCGACCGTCGATGCGGAGGAGCATGTCGCGGGCATGCGGACGGCCCTGCGGGAGCTGGCTGCGCTGGGGATCACCTCGATCCGCTTTGCGTCGGCTGAACTGACCGAGCAGACGGCGCTACACCGCCTCGCCACCACCGAAGGCCTGCCGATCCGGGTGAGTTCGGCGTGGCAATATGACGGCACGAGCCAGGCGGCCAGATCCCTCGATGAAGTCGTCGCGGAGATCGCGCAGTTCGAAGCGCTGGTAGCCCCGCGCTTCGACCCCACCTTCGTTAAGGTCTACATGGATGGAATACCGACCGAGACGGCGTCAATGCTGGAGCCCTACATAGCGATCGACGGCGCAGAGGACGCGGATAGCGGGTTGCTCTTCTTCGACGCCGACAGGCTTGCCGGCGATATCGTCCGCTTCGAAGAGATGGGCATGCGAGGCATGATATTCCACGCGGTCGGTGATCGCGCCTCGCAGTCTGCCCTGGATGCAATGGAGATCGCGCGAAAACGCCTCGGCGGCCTCAGCGGACGCTATCACCTCGCACACTCCTTCATCCTTGCAGACGAGGACTTGCCGCGCTTCGCTGAGCTCGACCTGACCGCCGAGTTTTCGCCGGTACTCTGGTTCCCGAACCCGATTCTCGACACCTTCAATGGTATGGTCGGCCCTGAGCGAGCCAGCCGCGTGTTTCCGATGCGCTCGGCCATCGATGCAGGAGCTCGCATCGTTCTCGCATCGGACCTACCGCTCTATTACCAGCCACCGCTGGCAGCGCTGGAATCAGCAGTGACACGCGCTGACCCCGAGACAGGCGGCCCGCAGGATCCCGCCGGAGCCCAGGCAATCACACTGGAAGAAGCCATCGCCGCGCACACGATCAATGCCGCCTACATGGACCATGCGGACAGCGAGCGCGGCTCCATCGAGACCGGCAAGCTGGCGGACTTCGTGGTGCTCGATCGCGACCTCTTCGCGATTCCGATCGACGAGGTCAGCGAGGCGCAGGTTCTGGCGACAGTGGTCGAAGGCGAAGTGGTTTATGAGGCCCAGTGATCGTTGATGCGCACTAATTGCCTAGCGTGAACTCTCTCAGTACACGAAGTTTTCAGGAACCAAATACCTGCCGGCCATCCATCCAGGTCTGGCTGATTTTGATATCAGAGATTTTCCGGGGCTCGACCTTCCGGGGATCGTCTTCGAGTACCACCAGGTCCGCCAGCTTGCCCGTTTCCAGACTGCCAATTTCGTTCTCAGAGTGACAGGCCCAGGCGGCGTTGCTGGTCACCGCGCGGATCGCGGCTTCCACGCTGACCCGCTCGTCGGGGGCGAGGATCGTGTCGGGCTCTTTCCACAGATCCCGAACCACCGCCACACGAATCTTGTGCAGCGAACCGAGGGGCGACACCGGCGCGTCGGTGTGATTGACCCAGTTGAGTCCCGCTTTCTCAACGGCGCCACATCGATCGAGTAGTTGCACCTTGTCGGGGCCAAACACCTGGTCCCGCATCACGTGACCCCAGTAGTGAACGTGATTGATCAGGAAGCTTGGGGTCATGCCTAGCGCCACCATGCGCTCGATCTGGTCGTCGTGAAGGATGGAGCAGTGCTCGATACGACAGCGCAGTTTCTGCACGTCGACGCCTGCTCCTTGTGCGGCTTCGACGGCATCGAGAATGCTGTCGATGGCGGCGTCGCCATTGCCGTGCAGGGACAGCGGCCAACCTTGCCGCCCGCGGGTGATGGCTATCTCGCGAAGGTCATCCGGCTGAACGTAGAAAATCCCCAGGGTATCCTGTGTGTAGTAGGGCTCGCGTTGGCGGCCGGTAAAGCCCTGGTTGGAGCCGTCCGCGACCACTTTCCAGCCGGCAACCCGCATTAATGCATCGCCCTCCCCTGGTCTAGTGTCGTACTCGTCCCAACCGGGGAAATCGCTGTAAAGATAGGCCCGGATGCGCGCTTTCATCGCGCCGCCCTCGTACATCTCCCGGTAGTTGTGCAACTCCACCGGCCCGGACAGGGCGCCTGTCGCCTGGTCACAAAGCGTGGTGATGCCCAGGGCCGCCGCCTGCTCGCCCAGCTCGCGACCCGCTTCTACAAAACCGGTTTCCATGCGATTGGCAATTTGTTCGTTCCGCAACAGCACCGGCAAGTGCACCGCGGTGCCATACAGAACGCCATTGGGCGTGCCGTCTTCATAGCGGCCATACTCACCGCCCTCCGGGTCCGACGTATCCCGGGTGATGCCGGCGAGTTCGAGTGCACGGCTGTTGGCGTAGCCGATATGCCCCGATGCATTCAGGACGAACGCGGGTCGATCAGGCGCTACCTTGTCGAGCTCGGCAGTGGTGAGCTCACGCGGTGGGTCCAGCAGAATCGGGTCGAACTGGCGACCCATGACCCAGGTGTCCGGGCCTGCGGCGACCGCGTCTTTACTGATTCTCTCGAGGGCACTGATGGTGTCCTCAAACGTCGGCTGCTCAAAAGGCCCGATGTCCTCCAGATGCCCGAGGCCAGCCATCAGGGCAAAGTGCATATGGGGTTCTATAAAGCCCGGCAACACGGTACGGCCATCCAGATCGACAATTCTTCCGCCACCGTCCGCAGCCTCCATCACCGCCTCGTCGCTACCGACGGCAAGTATCCGATTGCCGCGGATCGCCAGGGCCGAGTGCTGCGAGAACGCCGCGTCGACCGGCAGCACCACGCCGTTGCGGAACACGACGACTTCGCCATCGCTGCCACCGATACCACTATCACGGCCCGGACTGCAGCCCCACATCGATAGACCTGCGAGGGCAGCGGCACTGGATCCGATGAAACGTCTGCGGTTGATCGACATGCGATGATCCCTTTCAGTGACCAAAAGTGGTTTTCACAGTAATACAGAAATCGAATCAGAACATCTGGAAACCCAGTACAAATCGGTGGTTGTCCAGGCTGCGCCCATCAAGGTTCTCCCGCTCGCCGTAGTTGTATTCGAGGCCAAGCGTCATACGGTCATTGAGGTTGTAGAGCACATTGCCCATGACGTAGGTGGAGTTGTTGAAGGCCTCGTCCGGCTGCCCTGCCAGGTTATCGGCCTCGGCATAACCCAGGGCGAAACTGCTGCGCAGCCGGGGGCTCCAGTAGCGCTGGTACGCCAGGTAGCCGCCGAAGTTGTCCCGGGTCTGAATCTCGCTGCCGGTATCCACGGAGGCCGCGGCTGTCGGTGACAATCCCAATAGATACCTGCCCAGCGCCTCGCCATATACCCCGGCGGCGATCAGCCTGTCCCGTTCACCAACCGCGAGGTGCCCGCTGAGAGACAGGCCCCAGCCAAAGTCGTCGTCGCTGCCCAACTGTGTGTCGACCTTGAGGCGCCGCGCCAGCGCACCGACCTGCACATGCCCCACACCCGGTGCGTTGTAGGCCAACGTGGTGATCGCATCCGGCACCGTCGTGCGGCCGAACAGCGGTTCCACCCCGATAACGTCATTGGTGCTGGGGTCCTCCAGGCTGACAGTCCAGCGCCAGGGCCGGCCGGCGGGCGTCGAGTAGCGGAACTGGGTCTGACGGGCAAAGATTCCGCCGCTGACTGTGGGTTCGGCCACACCTTCGGGAAGGCTCTGCAGGTCCATGAAGGCGCTCCAGTACTGCCCCGCCGTCACTTCCCCCCAATCGCCGTTCCACTGCAGGTAGGCGTGTCGAAGAGTGAAGTCGTTGCGGAACTCGTATTCGAGGTAGGCGCGCACCCGCCCGTCATCCACCGGCGCCGTCGCCTCCAGCGCAAAGCGCGAGAGGTCTGCCGAGCTCCGGTATTGACCTTCCCGGTCAGGTCGGCGCACGCCCAGCAGCGCGGGCAGGAAGTACTCGTCTTCCGTTTCAGAGTCACTGTCTGCGTAGGCCAGGGACTTCACGTACCCGCCAAAGCCGATGGATACATTGGCGGGGCCGGGCAAGAGTATCGAGCCGGGGTTCTCCCCCGCGCGGACGACGGCGTTGAGATCACCAATCTCGTCCATTCGCATAGAACGGGGTTCCGCTCCGCGAGCCGCGGACTGGATGGGCGTTGTCTCAATGGCCTCGGTGGTGGAAGCCAGCCTGGCCTCGAGCAGGTCGACACGTTCCGTGAGTGATTTGATGAGCGCTGCCTGCGCATCCAGCATCTGCTCATAGCGCTGCATCTGCTCGGCCTGGGACGCCAGGCTAACCGTGGGGAACAGGCTGGTGATAAACAGAAACCAAAACGCCGGAAACGCGCGCATGTGGCGGGTGGGTGACATACCGGATTCTCCTTCAAGCCAGGGCCATACACCTGACGATCAACGACGGGGGCAGACTACAAGCGTAAGGATTCCCGGCGGCAGTGGCCAACTCCGGGCCCGAAAAGGGGGCAGTACTCTTTGATGGATCCCCGCCTTCGCGGGGAGGGCCTGCCCCGCTTTTCGGGTATGACGGGAAAGGAAAAAGGGGGCAGTACCCTTTGATGGATCCCCGCCTTCGCGGGGATGACGGGAAAAGGGAGCAGAGTGAAAAGGGGTCAGTACCCTTTTATGGATCCCCGCTTTCCCGTCATTGACGGACTGGCGCGGGGAGGGCCTGCCCCGCTTTTCGGGTATGACGGGAAAAGGGGGCAGTACCCTTTGATGGATCCCCGCCTTCGCGGGGATGACGGACGAGCGCGGGTACGACGGACGAGCGCGGGTATGACGGGCAAAAAGGGTGCTGACCCCTTTTAGCCCTCGATCAGGGCACGCGCCTGGTGAATGTCTTCCTGGGCGTCCTTCATGAAGTCGATGGCGAACTTGGGGCAGAGTTCGTCACCCAGCAGGCGCGAACAGGCGGGCACTTCCTCGATGGGCGGCAGGAATTTGCGGCCGATTGAGGCGTGATAGGTGGCCGTGATGACCAGGTCGCAGAGATCGGCACGCACTGCATTCTCCGGGTCGTATTCCCAATCCGCGCAGTTGGCGGCGCAGGCCACCAGCTCTTCCGGGAAGCCCCACTTCTCCAGCACGAGCCCGCCGACTTCGGCTTTCAGCTCGTCCACGATCGCGGCGGTACGCGCCGGGTCGGCATAAATGTCCGGGTAGTTTTCGAGGTAGTTGAAAATCGACAGCACCCCGACATTCCCCAGCACGCCCGCCAGCATGCCCTGCTCCGGGCTGAAGCGGCGGCTGCGCTTGGCCAGCACGGCGGCAATGGCGCCCACGTAGACCGTCTGGTCCCAGCTAGCGCGCACAAGCTTGCGCAGTTCGGGCGCGCCGGCCATGAACAGGTCCCGCATGGTGTAGCACAGCACCAGCTGGCGGGTGGTGGCGATACCCAGTCGGACCACCGAGTCCACCACCGTGTTGCAGGGGTCGACGCCCCGGTAGTAGGCACTGTTGGCGGCCTTGCTGATCTTCGCGGCAATCGCCGGGTCGGTGGTGATGATGTCCGCGACGGTCTTGGCGGGAACCTCGAAGTCGTCCATGACCTTGCGAATCTTGATGGCGACGTCCGGGATACTGGTCAGGGTGAAGCGGTTGGCCTCGAGGTCGGCGTGAAATGAGGCCATCAGCTCGGCGGCCTCGGCGCTGGAGACCGAGGCAAACTCTTCTTCGTCCACCAGGTAGTCGACGCTGTCCACCTCACCCGTGGTCACCGGCGCGGGGGATACCGGCATCAGGTGTCCCAGCACCTCGGGGTCCAGGGCCAGGTAGACGCAATCGGTGACCGCCAGGGCGGTGTACTTGCGCGGGCGCAGGCTGGAAACCACGCGGGAGGCACTCTCAGTGCCTCCGACAAGCTCGCGGGTCGCGCCATCCTCGGCGCTGAGGCGCAGGTTGCCCTCCAGCAGCAGGTAGTCCATTTCGCACTCGTCGCCGGTATTGAACAGGTACTCACCCTCGCGGATAACCTGCGGCTTGAGTTTCTCCGACAGCAGCAACAGCTCGTCGTAGGGCAGCCCGTTGAACGCCAGGAAGCGGTGCAGCCGCTCGGGCGTGATCGCCACCTTTTCGACCAGCTTGAGGGCCGGATCTTCCTTGGTTTCAGCGGGTTGCTCGGCCTTGCCTGATGAGCCCTTTCTCAGGAACTTCAGCATCTCGTCCACCCCGAATATAGTTTGATTCAATACCTGTTTCGGCCACCCGAGCCCAAGCCTTTAGCCGTTTGTGAAAAAGTGCCAACCAGCTAGCAAAAATGGATTGAAATCAGTCGGTTACAGGGGCAAACCAGTGCCGTGTGCGGTTGGCCAGAAAGACCAGGGACAGCATGACGGGCACCTCCACCAGCACGCCCACCACGGTGGCCAGCGCGGCGCCGGAATTGAGCCCGAACAGGGAGATGGCGACAGCCACCGCCAGTTCAAAGAAGTTGCTGGTCCCGATCATGCAGGCCGGCGCGGCGATATTGTGTGGCAGCTTCATCGCCTTTGCCGCGCCATAGGCGATCGCGAATATGCCGTAGGTCTGGATCAGGAGCGGTATCGCTATCAGGCCGATGACAACGGGCTGACTGATGATCTTCTCCGCCTGGAAACCGAACAGTAGCACCACGGTCGCCAGCAGGCCCACAATAGACCAGGGCTTGATGGCAGCGAGAAAACTCGCGAGCTCGTGGTGGTCCTGGCTGTCCTTTTCCAGGCGGTGACGGGTGATGGCCCCGGCCACCAGCGGCAGTACTACGTAGAGCACGACAGACAGCAGCAGGGTCTGCCAGGGGACGGCGATATCGCTCACACCCAGCAGGAATGCGGCGATTGGGGCGAAGGCGAACACCATGATGATGTCGTTCACCGACACCTGCACCAGGGTGTAATTCGGGTCACCGTCGGTGAGTTGGCTCCAGACGAAAACCATCGCCGTGCAGGGCGCCACCCCCAGCAGGATCATGCCGGCGATATATTCGCTGGCCGACTGGGGATCGACCATGTCAGCGAACAGCACCTTGAAGAACAGCCAGCCCAGGGCCGCCATGGTGAAAGGTTTGATCAGCCAGTTGACGACCAGGGTAAGGATCAGGCCCCGGGGCTTCTCACCGACGTTCTTGATAGAGGCAAAGTCGATCTGCACCATCATCGGGTAGATCATGACCCAGATGAGCACTGCCACCACAAGGTTGACGTGGGCGTACTCCACGGCGGCGATCGCCTGGAACACCGAGGGAGCGAGGTTCCCAAGAATAACGCCCGCCAGGATACAGGCTCCCACCCACACGGTGAGGTACCGTTCAAACAGCCCCATGCTCGATTCCCCGTTAGTCTCCCGGTGGCGCCTGCTTTTCGGAAAGCGGCTCGGGATCAGACCCAACCATTATACTTTCGGCCCGGCGCTGGAACAGTGGCAGGAAGGCCTGATCCGGCACCAGCCAGAAATGTCCGGCCTCGATGCCGTCGAAGACCTGTTCGGCGAAGACCCGCGGCGATTGTCCCCCGGCCACCTGCGATTCCAGCTGTTTGTGAAACATCCGCTCGGCCTCGCTCTTCAGCGTATTGCGCTCATCCCGGGGCCGCAGCCGGTCGGACTTCCAGATTCCCGTGGCCACTTCCCCGGGGCACAGCACTGACGCGAACACCGGGGCGTCTTCCAGCAGCAGCTCCTGGTGCAGGGTTTCGGTGATGGCGGTCACCGCATGCTTGGTGGCCTGGTAAGGGCCCATATACGGCCCGCCGCCCAGCAGCCCACCGATAGACGAGGTATTGATCACGCGGCCCGGTTCTCCCTGGGCCAGCATTCTCGGCACAAAGCTGCGAATGCCGTGCACCACGCCCATCATGTTGACGTCAATGCACCAGCGCCAGTCCTTCGGGCTGCGCTCCCAGCTCTTGCCATCCACCAGCACCCCGGCGTTATTGAACAGCAGGTTGACCCGACCGGCCCGTGAGAACACGCTGGCGGCAAAGCCCTCCACCTGGCCGGCATCGGTGACATCCAGGCCGCTGCAGTGCAGGTTGGCCGCACTGCCCAGGGCCTGCAGGCCGGCGCCGTCCACATCGACGGCGTACACGTCCATGCCCACGCTAAGGGCGTAATTGACCAGGCCGGCTCCAATGCCGCTCGCGGCACCGGTTATCACCGCCACCTGCCCTTCCCACTCAGTCATGGAATCTCCCCGAGGCTCCGGTAGAATCGTCACCCGTATCCTAACCCATCACCGCAACATTTTTTCATCAGGAATCCGCATGTCGACTCGCTCTATCTGCATTTACTGTGGCTCAAGCCCGGGGACTGACCCCGCCTACATGGAGGCGGCCCGCACCATGGGCACGCTGATCGCCTCCGGCGGCCACCGGCTGGTTTACGGCGGCGGTCATGTCGGCCTGATGGGCGCCGCGGCCGATGCCGCACTGCAGGCCGGCGGCGAGGTGATCGGTGTGATCCCCAAAGACATCCTCGACAAGGAAGTGGGTCACGGTGGCGTCACCGAGCTCTACACGGTGAACTCCATGCACGAGCGCAAGATGAAGATGGCCTCGCTGTCTGACGGCTTCATTGCCCTGCCCGGCGGCATCGGCACCCTGGAGGAGATCATCGAGGTGCTGACCTGGAGCCAGCTCGGATTCCACAGCAAGGCCTGCGGGGCGCTCAATGTCGAAGGCTTTTTCGACCCGTTGTTCGCCCTGCTGGACCACATGGTCGAATGCCGCTTCCTGCGCGAGGAGCACCGCCAGCAACTGTTGTCCTCGGACAGCCCGGAGGCGATTCTGAAGATGGTGCTGGATCACGAGGCCGTGCAGATCGACAAGTGGATGGACCAGGGGTGATTCGCGCGATCGTCGCCATCTACGCGTTCGGCCTGCTGGCGTTCCCGGTCTGGGGACTACTGGCGCCGGACGACTACCGGGCTGTAATCGATGAGTTTCCGCAGGCTGAAACGGCGCAGCTCCAACAGCTGCAATTGGCGGCCACGATCCACTGGCTGAAGAACGCCTACCTGGCCTTCGTCTTCCTGCTGCTGGCGCGGTACGTCGGGAACCCCGTCAAATCGACGGATGTATCGAGGGCCGGCTGGTTGCTGACGGCGTCGCCGCTTGTGCTATTGCTCTACGACGGGCTCGCGCAGCTTGTGCTGAGCCAGGACCTCGAGGAGCTGGAGATCAGCGTCCTCCTGCGCAGCGACATGCTGCTGTACTGTGCACTCGGCCTGGTCCTGGTGGGGATCGCCAGAACGCTCCCAGCAGCTACAACAACCACCGAAGAGGAAGGCGCGGAGGCATAAGTCCGCCGTGGGAACAGGTCCCAGGCTATCTGAGTTAATCGCTGTCGGAGAAGTGTGCGGTAGATTGCCGTTCGCGATTGACCTCCAGGCGGGTGACATCGGGGCGAGAGTAGTGCCCCGCCGGGTCGAAATTCTGCCGCTCTTCCAGCACCCGCCGGTAGTCCAGCGTCGCCACGAACACGCCCTCCCGGTCGACCCGGGGTTCCAGCAGCCAGGTGCCGTCGGGGGCGGCGATACAGGAGCCGCCGTTGGCGAGGAAGTCTTCCCCGTCTGAAAATATCTGGTCCCGAAATGGCACGTGCGCGGGTGCATCCTGCGGCCGCATCAGGCCCGAGACAGACAGCACGTAGGAGCGTCCCTCGCGGGCCAGGAAACGGGTGATATCGGTGGTGTTGCGGTGGGAGCCGGGCCAGATTGCCACATGCAGGTTCTCACCCTGGGCATACAGCGCCGCCCGCGGCAGCGGCATCCAGTTCTCCCAGCAGTTCAGGGCGCCGACGGTAAACGGCCCGCAGCCGTGCACGCGCAGGCCGTGACCGTCGCCCGGCGACCAGCACAGGCGCTCTTCATAGGTGGGCATGAGTTTTCGGTGCACGTGGCGGATTTCGCCGTCGGCGCCGATATAGACCAGCGAACAGTAGACGCTGTGGCCGCCGCGATCCCCTGCTCTTTCAGCGGTGCCGAGGATGACGGTCATGGATTTTTCCCGGGCCTTATCGCACACCGGCTGCAGGTGACCGGCCTCGATACTGACCGCCTGCTCCAGGTAGTGGGCGTGCAGGGCTTTCTGGGTGGGGGAATCGAATTCGGCGCCGCCGGTGCGCTCCAGCCAGAACGGGTAGCCGGGCACCAGGCTCTCGCCGAAACAGACCAGCTCGGCGCCCTCGGTCGCGGCCTGGTCGATGGCGTTGAGTACTTTCAGCAATGTGGCGTCCCGGTCCAGCCAGACCGGGGCCAGCTGGGCCAGGGCAACGGTGAGGGTCTGGTCGCTCACAGGAACGCGAACTTCAGCAGGAAGATCAGCGCCAGCACGTAGGCGCCCGGTGAAATATCCCGCTGCCGCCCCACGCTCAGCTTGATCACCACGTAGGTGATAAAGCCCACGGCGATGCCGTTGGCAATGGAAAACGTCAGCGGGATCATCACGATCATGAGCAGCGCCGGCACCACCTCGCTCATGTCCGCCCAGTCCAGCTTTTCCATACCGGTCATCATCAGCATGGCCACGTAGACCAGCGCGCCGGCGGTGGCGTAGGCCGGCACCATACCCGCCAGCGGCGCAAAGAACACCGCCAGCAGAAACAGCACGCCCACGGTGACCGCGGTCAGCCCGGTGCGACCGCCGGCAGCCACCCCGGCCACGGATTCAACGTAGCTGGTCACCGGGGCACAGCCCAGGAAGGCGCCGATCACGCTGGAGGTGCTATCCGCTTTCAGGGCCCGGTCCATATTCTGGATCTTACCGTTTTCATCCACCAGGTGGGCACGGCTCGCCACACCCAGCAGGGTGCCAGCGGTGTCGAACAGGTTCACGAACAGGAAGGCGATGATCACCGAGACCATGGCCACATCCATGGCACCGGCGATATCCAGCTTGAGGAAAGTCGGCGCGAGGCTGGGCGGCGCAGCAACAATGCCCTGGTACTCGACCAGGCCAAGGGGAATTCCGGCCAGCGTCACGCCGAGCACGCCGAGCATCAGCGCGCCGGTGACCTGGCGCTGGCTCAGCACCGCCATCAACAGGAACCCCAGCGCACCCAGCATCGGCGCCGGCTGGGTCAGGTCACCCAGGGTAACCAGCGTGGCGGGATTGGCCACCACGATGCCGGCGTTGCGCAGCCCGATAAACCCAATGAACAATCCCACCCCGGCAGCCATGGCGATGCGCATGTCCATGGGAATGCTCTCCAGCATCCAGCCGCGAATTCGGGTCACGCTCATGATCACGAACAACACGCCGGCGATGAACACCGCACCCAGGGCCACTTCCCAGGAGTAGCCCATCTCCGCCACCACGGTGTAGGTGAAGAACGCGTTGAGGCCCATGCCCGGCGCCAGGCCCACCGGCCAGTTGGCGTACAGGCCCATGAACAAACAGGCAATGGCAGCGCCCAGGCAGGTCGCGACAAACGCGGCGCCGTGGTCCATGCCCGCCGAGGCCATCATCTGCGGGTTCACAAAGACGATGTAGGCCATGGTGACGAAAGTCGTCAGGCCGGCAATGATCTCCGTGCGCACGTCAGTCCCGTGCATCCGCAGTTCGAAGAAACGGCTGACACCGCTCTCGCCCAGCGGGGCGGCCGGGGCGGATTCGCCGGTTACATCGTGGTTGGACATGGAATCTCCGGGACGCGGGTCAAGCGGCGAGTTTACGGAAATGGTGCGGCAGGCGCCATGTGGTAATCTTTGCGCCTTTACCCGGCACACGAATTCTCGGCATGGAAAAGCACTACATCAGCGCGTCGCAGCTGCTGCGGGACTCCTTTGAACTGGCCTGGCAGGTCTACGAAAGCGGCTTCCGCCCCAACTACATCGTCGGCGTCTGGCGCGGGGGCGCCCCGGTGGGTATCGCGGTGCAGGAGCTGCTGGACACCCTCGGCGTGGAGTCCGACCACATCGCCATTCGCACCTCCAGCTATACGGGCATCGGCGAACGCAACCGGCACGTGCAGGTGCACGGCCTCAACTACCTGATCCGGCGGCTGGAGTCCGAGGATTCGCTGCTGATCGTCGACGACGTACACGACACCGGCCTCAGCATCGACCAGGCCATCAAGGACCTGACCGAGGCCTGCAAGAAAAATACTCCCGAAGTGCGCATCGCCACGCCCTACTACAAACCCGGCAACAACAAGACCGAGCGCGTGCCCGACTATTTCGTTCACGAGACCGAGCAATGGCTGGTATTCCCCCACGAACTGGACGGCCTGACCATGGAGGAGATTGCCGGCAACAAGCCCGAGCTGGCCGACATGCTGGAGAAAATCAGCGCCGCCAAGCAGGGCTGATTGGGGACTAGTCCGCTGCTTTGCTAAATCGCCGGATCAGCTCGGCGTGCTGCGGAAACCGCGCGCCCAGGTCCGCAGCCTCACCCAGCGTCATATCCGCGTATTCAAAGCCCGGTGATACCGCCTCACTGATCAGGCCATAGTCCCCGGCTTCGAGGTGCGACGCCTTCCAGGTCCCGCCCTTTACCGCCAGCTGCAGCTGGTGACCCTGGCCAGGATCCGGCCCCAGCACCACGGTTTCGAGCTGCCCGTCCGGGTGGATCAGGTAGTAGGTCACCGGCGCACCGAGATGGAAAAAGTGCAGGATGTCCGACTGGTTCAGGTGCCAGTGGCCCACCGGTGAATCCGCGGTCAGCAGGTAGTAGATCGAGGTCATGGTGAAGCGCTCGCCGCCGGGCGTGGCAATCCGCTCCCGATGGTCCGCCTGGAAAGTGCGGCGGAAATAGCCGCCTTCGACGTGGGGCTCCAGCCCCAGTTCCCGGATCAGGGTTTCAACATCCACTGCCTGGGCGCCTCCCGCCAACAGTGCAAGGGCCAGACACCATGCTCTCACTGTTCTGCCAATGCCTCACGAATCTCGTCCCGCACCCGGGCGACGTCCTTGCGCAGGGCCTCGCCGTCCAGGCTCAGCACCTGCCGGTCCCGCATCAGCACCTTGCCCGCCACGATAGTGGTCTGCACATCCTGGCTGTCCAGCACATACACCAGGTGGGAATTTACGTCGTACAGCGGCCCGTGCCGCAGCCGGGTGAAGTCCACCTGGATCAGGTCCGCCTGTTTGCCCGGCACCAGTTGCCCGGTGACCTCCCCGAGCCCGATGGCGAGAGCGCCCATGCGCGTCGCCATATCCAGGGCCATGGGCGCGGGCACCGCCTCCGGGTCGCCGGACTTGAGCTTGTGCACCAGGGCGGCGAGGCGAATCTCCTCCCACATATCCAGGTCGTTGTTTGAGGCCGCCCCGTCGGTGCCCAGGCCGACGTTGACACCCGCCTCGATCATCGCCGCCACCGGTGAGACGCCGGCCCCGAGTTTCATGTTGGAGGTGGGATTGTGCACGGCGCCGACGCCCCGCTGGGCCACCAACCCGATATCGGATTCATTCAACTGGATCATGTGGGCGCCGATCAGGCGCTGTTCGAACAGCCCGGTGGAGGCCACGTGCTCCACCGGCGTGGCTTCGTATTTCTCGAATACGAACTCGGTCTCCGCCGGCGCCTCGGCGATATGCATGGACACCGGGGCGTTCAGTTTGGCCGCCATCTTTGCCGTCGCCGCCAGGTGTGCCGGCACCACGGTATAGGGGGCGTGGGGCGCAAACGCGGGCGTAATGCGCGGGTGGCGGCCCTGCCAGTCTTGAACAAACTTGATGGCGGCCGCGAAGCTGTCGTCCCAGCCCTTGAAACCCGGGCTGGGAAAATCGATATGGGGCGCGGCGACGATGGCCCGCAGGCCGCAGCGGTCCACCACGTCGGCGATGACCTCGGGATAGAAATACATATCGACGAAGCTGGTCGTGCCGCCCTGGATCATCTCCCAGCAGGCCAGCTCGGTGCCGATGCGGACAAATTCCGGGGTGACGAAGCGGCCCTCCATCGGGAATACGTATTGGTTGAGCCAGGTCATCAGGTCGAGATCGTCGACCATGCCCCGGAATAGCGTCATGGAAGTGTGGGTGTGGCCATTGACCAGGCCGGGCATGACGATGCGGCCCGCGCCGGGAAGGACCTCTGTCGCCTTGTAGCGCGCCTTGATCTGCTGCCAGGGCCCCACGTCCACGATCTTGTCGGCCCGCACCACCACGGCGCCGTCCTCGAATACGGACGGCGTGCCGTCCATGGTCAGCACGTAGTCGCCCCGGATCACGAGGTCGGCGGCTTCCGGCGCTGCCGCGGCGCTCTCACTCAGCAGGACCAATAGCAGGAAAATGTGCAGATATTGTTTCAACATCGTCAAACCGGAGGTGATTGTGGCAAAAATTGCGGTTTTATACCTGCGGCTATTGCAGGAAAACCGGGTGATCTGGCCTAATTAGCGGCACAGTGTAGATGGCAGTCAACACTCTAACAACAACCGCATCCCGCCACGCACAAAACAACCAACAAACACGGAAAAAACCAGGGGAAACCCCATCCGGAGGAACACTCAATGAGATCCCATTTCTCGCCCAAAACGATCATGGCTTGCGCGGTTGCAGCAACCCTGTCTGGCGGCACCAACCTCGCCCAGGCACAGCTTGAAGAAGTGATTGTCACCGCGCAGAAGCGCGAACAGAACGTCATCGACGTACCGATTTCCATCGCCACCATGTCCGGTGAGCGCTTTACTGCCCTGTTCGAGGGCGGCGCCGATATCCGCGCCCTGTCCACCCGCGTGCCGGGCCTGTACGTTGAATCATCCAACGGCCGGGTGGCGCCGCGCTTCTACATCCGCGGCCTCGGCAACATCGACTTCGACCTGGCGGCCTCGCAGCCTGTGAACGTCATGATGGACGAAGTCATCAAGGAGAACGTGGTCCTGAAGAGCTTCCCGCTGTTCGATATCGACCGGGTGGAAGTGCTGCGCGGACCCCAGGGCTCCCTGTTCGGCCGCAACACCACGGCGGGCATCGTCAAGTTCGATTCCTTCAAGCCCACCGAGGAAGTCACCGGCCGCGCCAAGCTGGATGTGGGCGACCTGGGTACGGTCAACTTCGAAGCGGCGCTCGGCGGCGCGCTCGGCGACAACGTGCAGGGCCGACTCGCGGTCATGACCATGAACCGCGACGACTGGATCGACAACGATTTTACCGGTGAGAGCGACGCCATCGGCGAGATCGAGGAAAACGCCATCAAGGGCTTCCTGGCCTGGCAAGCCACCGATAAGCTGGACTTCCTGCTGGGCGCCCACTACCGGGACCTGGAAGGCACCTCCGCGATCTTCCGCGCCAACGTGCTGACCACCGGCGACAACGATTTCAACCAGAACTACGACCGCGAAACCGTGTTCTTTGACGGCGGCGACGGCAACCCGCAGGAATACGACAACACCGGCGTGAACCTGAAGTTCAACTACGACTTCGGCGCGTTCACCCTGACGTCTATCACCGCCTATGAGGATGCGGACGGCTTCAGCCGCGGCGATATCGACGGCGGCAACCTGGTGACGGGCCCGGGCTTCATCCCCTTCCCCTCCGACACCCAGGACGACGCGGACGTGGAGCAGTTCACCCAGGAATTCCGCCTGACCAGCAACGAAGCTGACCGTCTGTTCTGGCAGGTGGGCGCCTTCTACTTCGACGGCGACCTGGACGTGACGACGGCCCCCGGTTTTGTCGATCCGACCACCGTCTCTCACGAGAACGAGAACTGGGCAGTGTTCGGCCAGATCGAGTACGACCTGACCGAGCAGTGGCTGCTGACTGTCGGCGGACGCTACACGGACGATGACAAGGAACTGACCGCCCCGCTGGGCGCGACTGTTTTCGAACCGATTGCGGTCGACATCGACGACCAGGAGTGGTCCGGCAACCTGAGCCTGGCCTACCGCTTCAGCGAGGACATGACCGTGTGGGGCAAGGTCGCGCGCGGTTTCCGCGGCCCGACCATCCAGGGTCGTGACATCGCGTTCTTCGGCCCGCCTTCGGTGGCCGATTCCGAGACCAGCGTGTCCTGGGAAGCGGGCTTCAAGGCCAACTTCTGGGACAAGCGCGCCCGTGTGAACGCGGCTGTGTTCTACTACGAAGTGGATGACATGCAGTTCTCCGCCGTGGGTGGCGCCACCAACAGCATCCAGCTGGTGAACGCCGACGAGGGCGAAGGCGTGGGCTTCGAAGTGGACCTGGAAGTGTCCCCCAACGAGTACTGGGACTTCACCTTCGGCTACGCCTACGTGGACACCGAGATCAACGACGACAACCTGTTCGTGGCCCCCTGCGGCTCCGGCCAGTGCACGGTCACCGATCCGCTGGTGGATATCGACGGCACCCTGTTTGCCGCCGTGGACGGCAATCCCTTCCCGAACGCGCCGGACAGCACCCTGAGCTTCACCGCGAGCTTCCGCTACCCGGTGGGCAACGGTGAGGTCTTTGCCTTCACGGACTGGGCTTTCCAGGGCGATACCAACATCTTCCTGTACGAGTCACAGGAGTACGAGACGGAAGACCAGTACGAGGGCGGCGCCCGCGCCGGCTACCGGTCGTCCTACAACGGCTACGACTGGGAAGTGGCGGCATTTGTCCGGAATATCACCGACGAGGAGAACATCCAGGGTGGTATCGACTTCAACAACAACACCGCGTTTGATAACGAGCCGCGCGTCTGGGGCGGCAGCGTGAGCGTGGCGTTCTAAACGCTTTATCCGCATTCGGTGCCGGGCTATTCTTACGGCACCGCAAGGAAGCCCCGGCCCTGCGCCGGGGCTTTTTTTATAAGAATCATAAGGGGCATCCCATGCTGATCGTCGAATCCTACCCCCTGGCCGTGGCCATGTGTGTCATCACCATGCTGTGTTGGGGCTCCTGGGCCAACACCCAGAAACTCGCCAGCGAGGAATGGCAGTTCCAGCTGTTCTATTGGGACTACAGCCTCGGGGTCCTGCTTCTGACCCTGGTGTTCGCCTTCACCATCGGCTCCATGGGCGAGGAAGGGCGAAGCTTTGTCGCCGACATCACCCAGGCCAGTCCCGATGCGCTGACCTCTGCGCTTATCGGTGGCGCTCTCTTTAACTTCGCCAACATATTGCTGGTGGTCGCCATCGACATCGCCGGCATGGCGGTGGCCTTCCCGGTGGCGATCGGCCTGGCGCTGGTAATTGGCGTAGTGACCAACTACATTGCGACGCCGGTGGGCGACCCGGTGATCCTGTTTACCGGGGTTGCACTGGTGACCCTTGCGATCGTACTGGACGCGGTCATCTACAAGCGGCTGCCGGACGAGGGCAACAAGGCCATGGGCAAGGGCCTGGCGATATCCATCATCTGCGGCATCGCTATGGGTTTCTTCTACCCTCTGGTCGCCGCTTCCATGTTCAACGATTTCACGAGCCCTGAACCGGGCCTGATGACGCCCTACAGCGCCGGCGTGGTCTTTGCGGTCGGCCTGCTGGTGTCCAATATCATCTTCCTGGTGCCGTTGATGTACAAACCGGTGTCCGGCGAGGTCGCGCCCATGGGGGAGTACTTCAGCAAGGGCACGCCGAAGCTGCACCTGGTGGGCATCCTGGGCGGTGTCATCTGGGCCGTCGGTTTCAGCTTCAATATCATCGCCGCGGGCTCCGCCGGCTACGCCATCTCCTACGGCCTGGGCCAGGGGGCGACCATGGTGGCGGCCTTCTGGGGCGTGTTCATCTGGAAGGAATTCAAGGACGCGCCCGAGGGCACCAACCTGTATATCGCCGCCATGTTTATCCTGTTCTTTATCGGCCTGGGGCTGATCATCTACTCACGCTGAGGTTTTCCTTATGAACCGATTGACCCGCATCTCTGCCCTCCTCATGGCCGCCCTTGTCGCAGCCTGTTCCGGAGAACGGCCCGCCGCGCCGACGGCCAGCGAGGCGGAAGCGCCCATCCCGATCAAGATGGTCGTGGTCACCATGTTCGAAACCGACGAGGACACGGGCGACGCCGCCGGGGAATTCCAGCGCTGGTACGAGCGACGCAACCTCACCACCACCTTCGAGGCGCCGCATATGCATCACAATATCCAGGCCAACCTGGATGAGGGTGTTCTCGGCATCGTCACCGGCATGGGCACCGCCCACTCGGCGGCGTCCGTGATGGCGCTGGGCCTCGACCCGCGCTTCGACCTCAGCAAGGCCTACTGGCTGGTGGCGGGCATCTCCGGCTTTGACCCCAACGACGCCTCGCTGGGCTCCGTGGCGTGGGCAGACTACCTGGTGGACGGCGACCTGGCCCACGAAATCGACGCCCGGGAGATTCCGGAAGACTGGGAGCACGGCTACTTCCCCCTGTTCAGCCAGGGCATGGACGACAAGGGCCGCAAGGACTACAGCCTGGGTGAAGCCTTCCAGCTCAACCCGGCACTGGTGGACTGGGCATTCGCGCTGACAAAGGACATGGAGCTGCCGGACCACCCGACCCTGGCCGCCACCCGCGACCTGTACGTGGAACACGAGGTGGCCCAGCGCAAGCCGTTTGTCCTTCGCGGCGACCAACTCGCCGCCATGACCTTCTGGCACGGCGAGATGATGAACGACTGGGCCAACGACTGGGTGGACTACTGGACCAATGGCGAGGGCGAGTTCGTCAGCTCGGCCATGGAGGACACCGGCACCTTCCAGTCACTGGAGTACCTGGACCGGGCCGGCAAGGTCGACAAGGAGCGGCTGCTGGTGCTGCGCACCGCCAGCAACTACACCATGCCGCCACCGGGCAAAAGCGCCGCCGACTACCTGCGCGAAGAGCAGCACGACAGCTACGCAGGCCTCGACGCGGCCCTGGAAAACGCCTACCTGGTGGGTAGCGTCATCGTCGACGAGATCGTCAACAACTGGGACCAGTACCGGGACACCCCGCCCACCGCACAACAATAAGCAGGTAAAGACAATGGAAATCGCTGTTATCGGATCGAGCATGGTGGACCTCATCGCCTACACCGACGAGGTGCCCAAGGCGGGTGAGACCCTGGAGGCCAAGGAGTTCAAGATGGGCTGCGGCGGCAAGGGCGCCAACCAGGCGGTGGCCGCGGCCCTGCTGGGCTCACCCGTGATGATGATGGCGCGCGTGGGCGACGACGCCTTCGCCGACAACACCATCGCCAACTTTCAGTCCTTCGGGGTCAACACCGACCACGTGGAAAAAGTGGCTGACGTGTCCAGCGGCGTAGCGCCGATCTGGGTCGACAAGAACTCCCAGAATCGCATCCTGATCATCCCCGGCGCCAACAAGCACCTGCTGCCGGCAGATATTGACGCGGCGGCGGAACGCCTCAAGGCCTGCAGCATGATCATCCTGCAATTGGAGATTCCACTGGAGACGGTGTACCACGCCATCGATTTCGGCAATAGCCACGAGATCCCGGTAATCCTGAACCCCGCGCCTGCGACCACAGCGCTGGACCTGGAC
The DNA here is from genome assembly GCA_965601975.1 of Halieaceae bacterium. Taxonomy (GTDB): domain Bacteria; phylum Pseudomonadota; class Gammaproteobacteria; order Pseudomonadales; family Halieaceae; genus JANQIO01. The sequence goes on along the minus strand of OZ271856.1, from coordinate 1,484,269 downwards.
TACGCCTGCAAATGCGACTTCTTCGTACCCAATGAAACGGAGCTGGAGATTCTCACCGGCATGCCGGTGGACACCGAGGAGCAGATTCACGCGGCCGCGGACGTGCTGTTACAGAAGGGGCTCAAACACCTGATCGTTACCATGGGCGAGAAAGGCGCCCTGTGGATGCACGGCGATGAGACCGGGCACTTCGATGCACCCCAGGTGAACGCTGTGGATACGACCGGCGCGGGGGACGCCTTTATCGGCTGTTTTGCCCACAGCCTCAACCAGGATGGTGATATCGAAAAGGCGATTGGCCAGGCAATTCGCTACGCGTCCCACAGCGTGACCGGCAAGGGCACGCAGACCTCCTATGCCAACGCGGAGGAGTTTGCCTCGCTCTGAGGCACTTGGCGCACGGCTAGTGGCGCACGGCTAGTGGCGCACGGCTAGTGGCGCACGGCTTGTGGCGCACGGCTAGTGGAGTACGGCTGACCGCCGCTCTTCCTGCGCCGCGTCCTTCTTCCTGCCTTGCTGCAGGAAGGCAACGGCCTCTTCGGCGGGGATGGGTTTGCTGAAATAGAAGCCCTGCGCCAGGCCGCAGTCCATGGAGACCAATGCTGCCAGCTGGTCTTCGGTCTCCACGCCTTCCGCCACCACATCCAGGCCAAGGGCCTTCGCCATGCTGACGATCGCCGAGATAATCGCGTGATCGTCGCTGCTGGTATCGATATCGGACACGAAAGCGCGATCCACCTTGAGCGTATCGATAGGCAGTGAGCGCAGGTAGCTGAGTGCAGAGTACCCGGTGCCGAAGTCATCAATGGAAATCCGGATACCCGCGTCGTGAAGTTTGGTGAGCGACTCCAGCGCGAAGTCGATGTTCTCCATCAGGCAGGACTCGGTCAGCTCCAGCTCCAGCCGCTCGGGCTCCACGCCCGTCTGTTCCAGGATGCTCAGCACGCGATCTACCAGGTTCGGCTGTGACAGCTGAACCGGCGAGATATTGACGGCCATCTCCAGGCGCTGGGAGCCGTACTTGTCGAACTCGCGAAGCTTCTTGCAGGATTCACGCAGCACCCATTCGCCAATGGCATTGATCAGGCGCGACTGCTCCGCCACGTCGATAAACGCATTCGGTGCGAGCAGACCCCGGTTGGGGTGGTTCCAGCGAATCAGCGCCTCGAATCCACTTACATTGTTCGTCACCAGGTCGATCTTCGGCTGGTAGAAAACCACGAATTCCTCGTTGTCGATGGCCTCGACCAGCTGGGATTCGATATGCAGCTGCTCCTTGGCCATCCGGTTGATGTCCTCGGAGTAATACTCGACCACGTTGTGCCCGGGCTGCTGCTCGGCATAGTAGCGGCTGATGCTGGCCTTGCGGATCAGTGTCTCCGCCTGGTCCCCGTCCGTCGGATACACCGCAATACCGACACTGCTGGATATGCCCAGCGAATGCTGGTTGACGAAGAAGGGTTCCTGCAGCGCGTCGAACATGCGCTTGACGATCCAGGTGATGGACTCGTTGTCCTTCACGGCGCCCAGCAGGATGCCGAACTCACCATCGCTGATTTTCGACAGCGTGGCGCCCTCTCCTTCATCGGAAAACAGGGATACGGTGTCGGTGGCCCGCAACACGTTGTTCAGCCGCTTGGCGGTTTCTCGCAGCATCTCTTCCGCGTACTCGTGACCCAGTGTCGCATTGATACGCGGCAGGTCGGCAAGCCCCAGGGCCAGGACAGCGGCAACCCGGTCGCTGCGTTCCGCGCCCAGCAGCGCCTGCCGGGTACGATCGACAAACAGCCCGCGGGCCGGCAGGTTGGTCAGTGAGTCGTAGCTGAAGTAGTGGTCGAGCTGCTGTGACTTCTCGTCGGCGATGCGCTCCAGCTCGGCGATGCGGGCGCCCATGGGCTCCTCGAAGTCAAACGGTGAGGCCTCGGGCTCGGCCATCGCGGCCTGTATGGCGTCAACAGACACATCGTCCCCGGTAGAACCGAGAGATTCGAGCATTGCCCAATCCATCACGCAGTTCCGGCCGCTGTTCTTCGCGGCGTAAAGCGCCTTGTCGGCCCGGTTGATCAGGTCGGCAGCGTCCACCACATTCTTGTCCAGCATTGCGAGGCCAAAACTGGCGGTGATGCGGAGGCTGGCTGTGAAGCGGCTGGGGTCACCCGAGCGAACCAGCGCCCGCACGCGTTCGGCGATAGCGCGCGCTTCTTTCAGCGATGTCTCGTCGAGGATGACGCAAAACTCCTCGCCACCGAAGCGGGCCAGCAGATCGCCCTTGCGGATATTCTCGGCGATGGCGTCCGCCATGAACTTGATCACCTTGTCGCCCATGCTGTGACCGTAGTTGTCGTTCACCCGCTTGAAGTGGTCGATATCCACCATCATGCAGACCATGCTGCCGCCCCGCTCCTTTGTCTCGGAGAGTAAACGCTCGTAGCGCTCATTGAAGGAGCGACGGTTGAGGCAGTTGGTCAGGGGATCCCGCGTCGCCAGGAACTCGAGCTCCCGGGTCTTCTGGTCCACCGCCAGCTTGGATTTCGTCAGTTCTGTCAGGGTTTCCTGCAGCGCAGTGTTCTTCTTCTCCAGCTCGGTGAGGTCGTCGAAAGTGCTGATTACGCCCCGAATCGTCTGGATATCGTCGTAAATGGGCGAGCAGTTCACGTTGAAACTGCGCTCGGCTTCAGCGCCAGACCGCAGCAGCAGCCTGCCACCGGTCGTCGCTTCCCCGAAGCGAACCAGCCGCACCCAGGGCAGATCGTTGCGCTCCAGGACTTCGCCATCAAGAGAACACCAGGACAGTGTATCGGCAGGCCGGCCGATCATAGAGTCCGGGTCGCTGCCGACCAGCGCGCCAAAGGCCTTGTTAGCCAGCACCACGTTGCACTGCTCGTCAATGATCAGCACGCCCTCGGCCAGCGAGTCGAAGGCGGCACGCACCCGGTGCGGAATCGCTCGCTTGGGGTCAAGCTGCCGGAGCGTGCGTTTCAGGAACAGCGAATAGACGATAAAGCCCGGCACCGTCATGAACAGCATCAGCAGGATGAACTTGTTGTCGTAGAAACCCGGCAACCAGCTATCTTCGCTGGAAACGAAGAGCACATCGACAGAACCCCAGCGCTCTTCACCCTTGAATATCGGCACGGAGACATGGTCACCCGATTGGTGCTGCTCGTCGTGAGCACTCCAGTTCTCGTTGTGATCACCGACGGTGATCTCGGTCTCGCCGTCCTCGGAGAGAAACGCCGCGGAGAGCACGTCCTCATTGCGCTCCACCAGCGCAGTCAGGGTGGTTCGGATATGTTTGACTTCACCACTCATGGCGAGCGATGAAAGCTGCACCGCCAGGTTCTGGCTGAGCTTCTTGCGGTTCTCCAGTTCGAGTTTGTGGGCATGGGGAATCAGGCCCAGCCAGTCACCGATCAGCAGCAAACTGAGGGTCAGCATCAGCAAACCGAAGCTGACGCGCACGATGGGACTCAAGCGAATGCTCATCAGTTCCACCCCCCTATCAACTCAATCTTCATGGCACTAAACCTGTTTGCCGAACATGGTTTCGATCCGTTCGGTCTTCGGCGACCCGTCTTTGCCCTTGCCTCTGGACTTCTTGCGGGACTCGCCTTCTCTACCTTCCTCCGATTCACCCAGCACCGGCAGCGGATCGTAGACCGTCCACAGCGGCGAGGTTGAAATCATACTGGCCACCAGCGCACCGCCCCGCAGCACATAGGCCACCAGCGCCGCGACAAAGCCGGCACCCGTGGTCGTCGCCACGCGTACCACGAGCTCCTCTGGCGTGGCGATCTCCTCGCTGGTGCCGTCGATCTCTTCATTCATCTGCTCGATCGCCTGCCACATGGCATGGCTATTAAGTACCGAGTTGACGTGCGCTATTTCAAGGCGCGCAGTCGAGCCGTCGAGCATTTGGTCGAGCGCTGTCACCGGGTTCAACGCGTTCCCAAGCTCAGACGGCGCCTGTGCTTCCGCATCGCCCTGAACCGCCCGTTCAAGCAGTTCGGCGACCTCTTCATCCTCCCTGAGGATTTCTACTATCTCTTCAATGGTATCGTCAGAAATCTCAATATCCTGAGACTGGTTCTGGGAGGTTCCTCCCTGGCCACCGGCAAACGTGGTCTCGGACACGGAATCCTCAGTGTCGGTCGGGCCAGCATTGTCAGAGACCAGCTCCACGATTTCCTCTGTCTCCAGGGTATTCAGCGCTGACGGCACCTCGAGAATGCCCCGGGTCTGCGACCCGGAAACCGGCGGCGCATCCTGTTGTTCAGGCGCCGATGGGTCCTGCACCGAAAGAACGGACTCCGGTTCCGGCTCGGGAGCCGGCGCGGGTTCGGGTGCCGGTGCAGGCTCAGGTTCCGGTTCGGGTTCGGGCTCCGGAACGGGTTCGGGTTCAGGTTCAGGCTCCGGTTCTGGAACAGGCTCGGGCTCAGGCTCTGGAGCGGGCTCGGGTTCCGGTTCTGGAGCGGGCTCAACGAGATCTTCGACCAGTGCAGTACTGGCGCTGGCCACCTGCTCATCGGTGCCGAAATTGTCGGTATAGCTGGCGATTACGGTCAGGGTCGCACCGACGTCATCCCCGGTCGTCACATAGCTGACCTGGTTGGCACCCGCCACGTCCACACCGTTGCGCTGCCACTGGTAGCTGACCTCACCCATGCCATCCTCATCGGACAACAGTGAAAAGGCGACCAGTACATCGCCCCGGACAGGTGTGACATTGTCGATCAACACCTCGCCGGTGGGCGCATCGTTCACGTTCTGCACGATGCCAGTCGCGACACTGCTGACAGACTCGTCGTTACCCTGCCCGTCGGTGTAGCTGGCGGTCACCGCGATGACCGTACCGACATCGCCCTGCCCCAGCGTGTAGGTATCGCCAGTGGCACCACCAATGTCTACCCCATTGCGCTGCCACTGGTAGCTGATGGCACCCAGGCCATCGAGATCGGCCAGGGTGTTGGATGCCGTCAATACCTGGTCTTCAATTGCAGCCCCACTGATCGAGACGGATCCTGTTGGCGCATTGTTAACCGGGGGCGGGGGCGGCGGAGGGGGTGGCGGCGGAGGGGGTGGCGGGGGCGGAGGCGCCGCTACAACGGCAGCAGTGTCGGCACTGGTCACGGTTTCCCCGGTCAGCCCGTCGTCCGTGTAGCTGGCTTCGACACTGATCACGCCGCCAATATCGCCGGCGGTCACGGTATAGGTGCTGCCGGTAGCGCCCACGATATTGGAACCGTCACGCTGCCACTGGTAGGTGATGCCGCCCGAAATGCCGTCGGTATCGCTCACCGTCGCCGTCAGGGTATCCCCTTCGGTGGGCGTCGTGTTATCGATACTGACACTGCCCGCATCATTCACATTGGTGACGGCGGCGGTGCCCGCCGAGGTCACGACTTCGGGGTTGAGACCGTCGTCGGTGTAACTCGCCACGACTGTGATCACCGCGCCGACATCCGCCTGGGTGGTGTCGTAGGTTTGGCCGGTGGCGCCGCCGATGTCTGAACCATCGCGCTGCCACTGGTAGGTAATGCCGCCCGAAATGCCGTCGCCATCGGTCACCGTCGCCGTCAGGGTGTCGCCCTGGGCCGGGGTGGTGTTGTCGATGCTGACGCTGCCGGCGTCATTCACATTGGTCACCGCAGCCGTGCCTGCCGAGGTCACAACCTCCGGGTTGAGACCGTCATCGGTGTAGCTGGCCACCACCGTGATCACCGCGCCGACATCCGCCTGGGTGGTGTCGTAGGTCTGGCCGGTGGCGCCGACGATGTCTGAACCATCGCGCTGCCACTGGTAGGCAATGCCGCCCGAAATCCCGTCGGCATCGCTCACCGTCGCCGTCAGGGTATCCCCTTCGGTGGGCGTCGTGTTATCGATACTGACGCTGCCCGCGTCATTCACATTGGTGACGGCGGCCGTGCCCGCCGAGGTCACGACCTCGGGATTGAGACCGTCATCGGTGTAGCTGGCCACCACCGTGATCACCGCGCCCACATCTGCCTGGGTGGTGTCGTAAGTCTGGCCGGTGGCGCCGACGATATTCGAACCGTCACGCTCCCACTGGTAGGTAATGCCGCCCGAAATCCCGTCGCCATCAGACACTGTGGCAGTCAGGGTATCGCCCTGGGCCGGGGTGGTGTTGTCGATGCTGACGCTGCCGGCGTCATTTACATTGGTCACCGCGGCCGTGCCCGCGGAGGTCACGACTTCAGGGTTCAGGCCGTCATCGGTATAGCTCGCGACCACCGTGATCACGGCGCCGACGTCTGCCTGGGTGGTGTCGTAGGTCTGGCCGGTGGCGCCGACGATATTCGAACCGTCACGCTCCCACTGGTAGGCAATGCCGCCGGTGATGCCGTCGGCATCGGAGACGGTCGCGGTGAGGGTGTCACCCTGGGCCGGCGTGGTGTTGTCGATGCTGACGCTGCCCGCGTCATTCACATTGGTGACGGCCGCGGTGCCCGCGGAAGTCACAACTTCAGGAGTCAATCCGTCATCGGTATAGCTCGCCACCACCGTGATCACCGCGCCGACATCCGCCTGGGTGGTGTCGTAGGTCTGGCCGGTGGCGCCGACGATATTCGAACCGTCACGCTCCCACTGGTAAGTAATCCCACCCGAAATCCCGTCTGCATCGGACACAGTGGCAGTCAGGGTGTCACCCTGGGCCGGGGTGGTGTTGTCGATACTGACACTACCGGCGTCATTCACATTGGTGACCGCGGCGGTGCCTGCCGAGGTGACAACCTCGGGATTGAGGCCGTCATCGGTGTAGCTCGCGACCACCGTAATCACCGCGCCGACATCCGCCTGCGTGGTGTCGTAGGTCTGGCCGGTGGCGCCGCCGATATCAGAACCGTCTCGCTGCCATTGGTAGGTGATTCCACCCGAGACGCCGTCGGCATCGGTCACCGTCGCCGTCAGGGTATCGCCCTGGGCCGGGGTGGTGTTGTCGATAGTGACGCTACCGTTCGCGGGAGTGACTGTTAGTGAAGCTACGGCCGTCAGCGCACTGTAGGCTGTTGTCCCGCCGTTGCTTGAGACATCGACGCCTGCCTGTCCAATGCTCCCCAATGTCTGGTCCCAGCCGCGGAACGTGATGTTCCCTGAGGAGCCGTCATAGTTCGTATCGGGAACAAAGCGGATCAGTGCGCTGCTGTCGAGCAGTACGGCGTTCGCGTCCGACACGGCGCCAAACGCGACCCAGGTACCGACAGCATCGGCGTCGTACTGCCATTCACCGTTGGTATCGTCGACGCCGGTAACAGCGATCCCCTCAACGGCGCCTGCATCTTCGTCCGAGATTCTGTCACCGCCACCGCTGGCCAGAATAGCCGCGACGGTATCGCCAGCAGGTGACACGGTGTTTTCAGCAATATCGGTCAGGGTCAGGTCCCGGTTTTCGATCGCGCCCACCGAGACAAAGGCCGCAGGGGTGGACTGGTTGTTCACCGAAGTCTGAATCCACTCCTGGGAGCGCGCCACATCCGACACCCGGATCTCGTCCATCAACCCGTCAAAGAAGCGCGTAGCCCGGTCCGGGTTACCGCCAAAGAGCAGGTCGTCAGCATCAGAGAGGCTGGTCCAGGAACCTGGCACGCCTTCGACGGTGAAAGCCATCGGTGTGCCGTCCACGTAGATCAGCACTTCCTTGGTAGCGAAGTTCATGGTCGCCGCCACGTGGTGCCAGGTCTGGTCCGTATAGGGATTGAGCCCGAGGTTGTAGTTGCCGTCCGGCGTCATCGCGTCCGGGTAGAAGAAGTGGTCGCCGTCGCCCTGCGAGGCCCACTCGTAACCATCGGCATCACTAAAGCGATTGCTGCTGCTCATGACGAACTGGCTGTCGCCGTCCGAGGCGTCGTCCCACCAGATCCACATCTCGAAGGTGGCTTCGTCGTTGATAGTGTCCAGGCTCGCGCTGTCGGGGATGCGCAGCAGGTCGTCGACCTCATCAAAATCCAGGGCACTGCCGATCTGGCCGGCGACCAGATCCGCAGCATTCATGCCACCTTCCGTGTTGCCGTGATTCTGGCCGGTGCTGTCTATCACATCTCCCGCCACCCCGGTCGGTGCACTCTCCAGGTGCCAGACGCCCACATAGTTGGCGCTCCAGACGGCACTCACGTTCTCCTGGTTGCTGGCGCCGGCATTGCCGAAATACATGAAGATCTCGGTGTCCTTGTTGGCGGACAGGTCGGTCTTCACCCAGGCCGTCAGGGCACCGGTGCCGGGATTGTAGCTTTGGATCTCGTGGTCCAGCTTCGTCACGCCATCTGCAGCGGTAAACAGGATATCGTCCCCGTTGGCGAGCGCGCTGGCAGCCAGTTCCGCATCGGCAAGGAAGGTGACCAGTACCGGGAAGTCTGTCAGGTCGTCCTCAACCTGCGCAGAATCGACGGTAATTTCCTTGCGGTAGTCCCAGGCGGCGTTGTACCAGCCATGCAGGACCGGGGCGTCATTCACATCCGTCACGTAGACGGTGAAGGTCTCGTCGTAGGTCGCCAGGGTCGAATCCGTAACCCGCACAGTGATGTCGTGGGAGATCGCGGCTTCATAGTCCAGCAGCGCTGAGTTGGCCACGGTAATCTGGCCTGAGTTGTCTATGGTGAAGCGACCGCCGGCGTCGTCCGTCAATGCATAGGTGAAGGTGTCTCCTACATCCGGGTCGGTGGGATAGACGCTGCCGACCACAGACGTGTTGGCCGCGTCCTCGGCGATTTCCAGCCTTAGCGTCGGTGTGCTGGCGCTGAATCCCGCTCCGCTAACATGTTGCACAGTCAGGTTATTGCCGCTAACTGCCTCGGACACCACGCCGCCCGCGGAAAGGTCGCCAAATGTCCAGTTGGCAATCATGCCGGGTTCCGTGGGGGCAAGCGCCTGGTCGTAGTTGGCAGCTATCTCACCGGCGGTACGCACATCATCGAAGATGCGGACTTCATACAGCGTGCCGGAAAACAAATCGATGGTATCGAAGCCGCCCAGCACCGAATCCTGGTCCTGCCCGAAGACGAGTTCGCCGCCGGCAGCAATCGTCTGTCCGGTCTTGTAACCGCTGAAACCTTCGACGAAAGCCCCGTCGACGTAAAAATCTACAGCGCCTGTGCTGGAGTCCCAACTGACGGCGACATGGTGTGTGTTCCCGTCGAGTAGCTGGGCATAGGCGCCCGTGGTGACCTGCATCGAGCCGCCTGCGTCATTGGCGTAGAACCGGATCTGGCCGTCATTCTCGACGAACACTGCCAGCTCTTCGTCATTGCCGCCCGCCGCGTAAGACAGCAGCGTGTTGAAGTCGGCAGATGGCGTATCGATCGCAAAGGTGACTTCGACAGTCAGCGTAGTCAACCCGCCCAGCAGCGCACCCCCGTCATCCGCCACCAGGTAGACATCGTTACCGCCATCGCTGTTCAGCTCGATGCCGCCCTCTGACGACCCACCGATCGTAAGGTCTGTGGGTGCAGCCAGCACACCCTGCCAGCTTGCCTGTTGAGCCCTGCCAATCGCAACGCTAGTCTCGACCTGCCCTGTGCGGTGCTCCAGGTCCCAGTCACCGCCGAGGCCGGCGTGGCCGGTAAGGTCGTTGGAAGCGGCGATATCGGCGCCGGTGAGCTGGCCGAGTTGGTCAACCAGCCACTGGCCCTCGGTGCTGGCGGCGAGGTTACAGCCGTAGATCAGAATGTCTGCGTTGTCGTCCAGGGCTCGGTACCAGTCTGCCAGCTCCCCGGAGTACTGATTGAGATTCGCGATGTCGAGGCGCGTTGCGCCGAGATCGATACCGCCTTCGTCGCCATGGGAAATGATGTGGATGGCGTCGACGTTGCTGTAGCTGTCCAGGACGCTGGAGATCTGTCGCACGCCGTCGCGCTGGTTGTCGAGCAGGATGACCTCGAGCTGGCGCCCATCGTCGCGCTGGGCGAGCAGGCTCTCAATGAGTTGCTCATGGTCAGGTGTATCTGTGTCGACGAATACCAGTTCGAGGCGCTGCTCGCTGTGCTCGGCCTGGCGAATAGCCGGCTGCGCCTGCTCCAGTGCGTCGTCTACAACGATTTCGGTGGTGGCCTGTTGGGGATCGAGTACACCGGGCGCAAGAAGGCCCGCCGCATCTGCTGACAGCAGCAGCCGCGGTTCCAGCTCCTCGATCATGGGCGAGACCGGTTGCGACGGTTTGTCGCTGCCTCGCCATTTTTTTCTAAACCACTCCATCGTCGCTCTAGGACCTATACAGTCTCAACGGACCTTTACTGCTTTATTTAACGATGTATGGAGGGGCCTTCGCCGCTGTTTAGTTGCGTTCTGTGGACTGGAGCACAGGGAATCTGAACCAGGGAAAATACTGGCGAAAAATTCGCCAGTATTTGTCAAAAAAGTGCTTTGAGGACCTGTCCAAAAACCGGTGCAAGGCAGCGAATACCGGCCGCCTGATTTGCCGTCAGGAGGTCCGTAGACTCTCAAAAATCTCTTCGGCCCGATCGCCCTTCAGGCCTGCACCTTTCTTGCCGCGCTTGCGGCGGGACTCCCGCTCAGCTTCCAGGTTCTTGTGGCCGGACACGACGGGCAGGGGGTCGTACACCGTCCACAGTGGCGAAGTGGAGATAAAGCTGGCGAGCAGCGCACCACCCCGCAGCAGGTAGGCCACCGTCGCGGCGACAATACCGGCACCCGTGGTCGCTGCCACCCGTACCACGAGTTCGTCCGCTGTCACGGCTTCCTGCTCGCCGTCGATCTCCTCGTTCATGGACTGGATCGCCTTCCACATGGCGTGGCTGTTGAGCACCGAGTTGACGTGGCTCAGCTCGAGCTGGGCGCCGGAAGCGGCCAACATTTCTTCGAGTGCGTCGGATGCTTCCTCGACATTCCTGAGCTCCGGTATCGGCACCAGGTCGGCGCGACCCGAGGCCGCGATTTCGAGCAACTCGGCCACCTCTTCCTCTTCCCGAAGTATTTCAGCGACCTGTTCAACCGTGTCTTCGCTGACCGTCGTCTGCTCCGTCTGCGCGACTTGTTGCACGCCGCCGGAATACCCCGAACCTGAACTGAAGTCGACCGATTCACCGGAGACTCCGCCTGAAGAAAACGCAGCAACTCCGCGAGAATCCTGTGGGTCAGGTGCAGGAGACTCCGCGCTGCTGCCGGTCTCGGGCGCCACGTCAGGTGGCGCCGCTACAGGCTCTGGCGTGGCAGGGTCGGGTGCGGACAGCACCGCTTCGGGTTCAGGCTCTGGGGTCGATTGCAGTTCCGGCTCCGGCTCAGTGACCGGCGTAGGAGCCGGCTCGGGTTCCGGCGCTGGTGCGGGTTCCGGAATCGGTTCCGGAACAGGCTCTGGAATCGGCTCAGGCGCGGGCTCCGGTTCAGGGGCGGGCTCAGGCTGCGGCTCTGGCACCGGCGCATCCACATCGGCAACAACCGCCGTGCCGGTGCTGGCCACCTGCTCTTCCGTGCCAAAGGCATCCGTATAACGGGCCACGACCGTCAGGGAGGACCCGACGTCCTCTCCCGTGGTCACGTAGCTGGCCTGTATAGCGCCGGCGATGTCTACACCGTCGCGCTGCCACTGGTAGCTGATCTCTCCCATTCCATCTTCATCAGACAATACGGAATAGGCGACCAGGACATCTCCCCGGACTGGGTCGATATTGTCGATAAGCACGTCGCCAACCGGCGCGTCATTTACGTTCTGGATCGTGCCGGTCGTGGCGCTGGTCACCGATTCGGAATTCGCCTGGCCGTCGACATAGCTGGCGGTCACGCTGATGACCGAGCCGACATCACTTTGCCCCAGCGTGTAGGTATCGCCCGTGGCGCCGCCGATATCGACGCCGTCCCGCTGCCACTGGTAGCTGATCGTACCCAGGCCATCCAGGTCTGCCAGTGTGTTGGACGCGGTTAGCACCTGGTCTTCAAAAGGCTCTCCGCTGACCGACACCGAGCCCTCCGGTGGATTGTTCACCGGGGGCGGCGGTGGAGGCGGCGGCACGGCAGCCACCGGCGCAGTATTCGCGCTGAATACATTCTCCGGATTGCCCAGGTCGTCGGTGTACGTGGCTTCGACGCTGATCAGGGACGCGATATCACCCGCGCCCACCGTATAGCTCGTTCCGGTCGCACCGCCAATGGCGAGCCCGTCCCGGTACCACTGGTAACTGATGGGCCCGCTGAGCCCGTCTTCATCTGCAAGCGTATTGGACGCGGTGAGCGTATCTCCGTCGGCCGGTGTCGTGTTGCTGATAGTGACGGCGCCCGAGGGTGCGTCATTGAGGTTGGCCACCGGCCCCACCCCGGCACTGCTGACAGATTCCGGGGTGCTGCCGCCATCGACGTAACTCGCCACCACCGTTATGGTAGCGCCCACGTCGGCCTGGGCCAGGGTGTAAGTGGCACCGGTCGCGCCCGTGATATCCGAACCGTCGCGCTGCCACTGGTAGCTGATCGCGCCGAGGCCGTCGAGGTCGGCCAGGGTATTTGCCGCCGTGAGCGTGGAGTCCTCGGTGGCTGTGCCGCTGATGGTCACGGAACCCGTGGGCGAGTTGTTGGTATTGGTGACCGCTGCCGTGTTGCCGCTGAAGACACTCTCGGGGTTGCCGAGATCATCGGTGTAGCTGGCCTCGACGCTGATGACTCCGCCAACGTCAGCTGGCCCCAGGGTATACGTGTTGCTGGTTGCGCCGCCAATGGGCGCGGCGTCCCGGTACCACTGGTAGCTCACGGGCCCGCTGAGGCCGTCCTCGTCGGCCAGGGTATTCGACGCGGTCAGGGTTGCGCCTTCTGCGGGGCTCATATTATCGATGACCACTGTACCGGTGGGGGCATCGTTAAGGTTGTTGATGGGGCCGACGCCGCCACTGCTGACCTGCTCAGGATTACCCTGACCGTCGGTGTAGCTCGCGACGACGGTAATGTTGGTGCCCACGTCCGCCTGGGTCAGTGTGTACGTGGTGCCTGTTTCGCCGGTGATATCGGAACCGTTGCGTTGCCACTGGTAGCTGATGACACCCAGGCCGTCCTCGTCGGCCAGGGTATTGGATGCGGTCAGCGTGGAGTCCTCGGTGGGCGTACCGCTGATAGACACCGTTCCGGTCGGGGCATCGTTGAGATTGTTGATCGGGCCCACACCGGCGCTGCTGACCTGCTCGGCCGTGCTCTGGCCGTCGGTGTAGCTCGCCACCACGGTGATCGTCGTGCCTACATCGGCCTGGGTCAGCGTGTAGGTCGAGCCCGTCTCGCCGGTAATGTCAGCACCGTTGCGCTGCCACTGGTAGCTGATCGCGCCCAGGCCGTCTTCATCGGCCAACGTATTGGAGGCTGTTAACGTGGAGTCCTCGGTGGGCGTACCGCTGATGGACACCGTACCGGTGGGAGCATCGTTGAGGTTGTTGATAGGGCCAACGCCGGCGCTGCTGACGGATTCCGGGGTGCTGCCACCATCGACATAGCTGGCTACCACAGTGATCGTGGCACCCACATCGACCTGGGCCAGCGTGTAGGTCGAGCTGGTCGCGCCGGTGATATCAGAGCCGTTGCGCTGCCACTGGTAGCTGATCGCCCCCAGCCCATCCAGGTCTGCGAGGGTATTGGCCGCGGTCAGCGTGGAGTCTTCAGTCGGGGTACCGCTGATGGTGACCGATCCCGTCGGTGAGTTATTGACGTTGGTCACCGCCGCGGTATTGCCGCTGAAGACACTCTCCGGGTTGCCGAGATCATCGGTATAGCTGGCCTCTACACTGATCACGCCGCCGACATCCGCAGGCCCCAGGGTATAGGTGTTGCCGGTGGCGCCGCCGATGGGCGCGGCGTCCCGGTACCACTGGTAATTGATCGGGCCACTGAGGCCGTCTTCGTCGGCCAGCGTATTGGACGCGGTCAGCGTTGCGCCCTCGGCGGGGCTCATATTGTCGATCGTTACCGTACCGGTCGGCGCATCGTTCAGGTTGTTGACCGGGCCGACCCCGGCGCTGCTGACCTGTTCTGCCGTGCCCTGGCCGTCGGTATAGCTGGCCACAACCGTGATCGTGGTGCCCACATCAGCCTGGGTCAGTGTGTAGTTAGCGCCGGTCTCGCCGGTGATATCGGAACCATTGCGCTGCCATTGATAGCTGATGGCTCCCAGGCCATCTTCGTCGGCCAGGGTATTCGCGGCAGTGAGCGTGGAGTCTTCTGTGGGTGTACCGGAGATCGTCACCGTGCCCGTCGGCGCATCGTTGAGGTTATTGATCGGGCCAACGCCGGCGCTGCTCTCCCGCTCGTTGGTGCCCTCACCATCGAGATACAGCGCATCCACGGTAATGGTGGCGCCAACGTCAGCCTGGGTCAGCGTATAGGTCGACCCCGTCTCGCCGGTGATGTCCGAGCCATTGCGCTGCCACTGGTAGGTAATCACACCCAGGCCGTCTTCATCGGCCAGCGTATTTGAGGCGGTCAGCGTGGAATCTTCCGTCGGTGTGCCAGAGATCGATACGGTGCCCGTCGGCGCATCATTCTGGTTGGACACCGGTCCTACCCCGGCGCTCGACACCTGCTCCAGGGTGCTCTGGCCGTCGGTGTAGCTGGCGACCACGGTAATGGTCGTGCCCACGTCCGCCTGGGTGAGCGTGTACGTGTTGTTGGTCGCGCCGGTAATATCAGAACCATTGCGCTGCCACTGGTAGCTGATGGCGCCCATGCCGTCTTCATCCGCCAGCGTGTTGCCTGCCGCCAGCAACTGGTCCTCGGTGGGCGTGCCACTGATGAACACACCGCCGGTCGGTGCATCGTTCAGGTTATTGATCGGGCCGACACCGGCGCTGCTCACTTGCTCGGCGGTACTCTGCCCATCGGTGTAGCTGGCCACGACCGTAATCGTCGTGCCCACATCCACCTGGGTCAGCGTGTAAGTGGCGCCGGTTTCGCCGACAATGTTCGAGCCGTTGCGCTGCCACTGGTAGCTGATCGCACCCAGGCCGTCTTCATCGGCCAGCGTATTGGACGCGGTCAGCGTGGAATCTTCCGTGGGCGTGCCCGAGATCGATACCGCACCCGTCGGTGCGTCGTTGAGGTTGTTGATGGGACCCACACCGGCGCTGCTCACCTGCTCGGGTGTGCTCTGACCGTCGGTATAGCTGGCCACGACCGTAATCGTTGTACCCACATCCGCCTGGGTCAGCGTATAGGTGCTATTGGTCGCGCCGCTGATATTCGAGCCGTTGCGCTGCCATTGATAGCTGATCGCGCCCATACCGTCTTCATCCGCCAGCGTATTGCCCGCTGCCAGCGTCGAGTCTTCGGTGGGCGTACCGCTGATGAAGACAGCCCCGGTGGGCGCGTCGTTGAGGTTGTTGATTGGACCGACACCGGCGCTGCTCACTTGCTCGGCGGTACTCTGCCCATCGGTGTAGCTGGCCACCACCGTGATCGTCGTACCCACGTCGACCTGGGTCAGCGTATAGGTGGAACCCGTCTCGCCGACAATGTTCGAACCGTTGCGCTGCCACTGGTAGCTGATCGCACCCAGGCCGTCTTCATCGGCCAACGTATTAGATGCGGTGAGCGTGCTGTCCTCGGTGGGCGTCCCGCTGATGCTGACCGCGCCCGTTGGGGCGTCATTGAGATTATTGATGGGACCAACGCCGGCGCTGCTCTCCCGCTCATTGGTACCCTCACCGTCGAGATACAGCGCGTCCACGGTAATGGTGGCACCGACATCGGCCTGGGTCAGGGTATAAGTCGAGCCGGTCTCGCCGGTAATGTCGGAGCCATTGCGCTGCCATTGGTAGGTAATGGCACCCAGCCCGTCTTCGTCGGCCAGCGTATTTGAAGCGGTCAGCGTGGAGTCTTCCGTGGGCGTACCACTGATGCTGACGGCGCCTGTCGGGGCATCGTTCAGGTTGTTGATCGGACCGACGCCGGCGCTGCTCTCCCGCTCATTGGTGCCCTCACCGTCGAGATACAGCGCGTCCACGGTGATGGTGGCACCGACATCGGCCTGGGTCAGCGTATAGGTCGAACCGGTCTCGCCGGTAATATCGGAGCCATTGCGCTGCCACTGATAGGTAATGGCACCCAGGCCGTCTTCATCGGCCAGCGTATTTGAGGCGGTCAGCGTGGAATCTTCCGTGGGTGTACCAGTGATGCTGACGGTGCCTGTCGGGGCATCGTTCAGGTTGTTGATCGGACCAACGCCGGCGCTGCTCTCCCGTTCGTTGGTGCCCTGACCATCGAGATACAGTGCGTCCACGGTAATGGTGGCGCCGACGTCGGCCTGGGTCAGCGTATAGGTCGAACCGGTCTCGCCGGTAATATCCGAGCCGTTGCGCTGCCACTGGTAGCTAATGGCACCCAGCCCGTCTTCATCGGCCAGCGTATTCGAAGCAGTCAGCGTGGAATCTTCCGTGGGCGTACCAGTGATGCTGACAGTGCCTGTCGGGGCATCGTTCAGGTTATTGATCGGCCCAACGCCGGCGCTCGTCACGGATTCGCTGGAGCCGCGGCCGTCGGTGTAGCTGGCTACCACTGCAATCGTGGCGCCCACATCCGTCTGGGTGAGTGTGTAAGTCGAGCCCGTCTCGCCGGTGATGTCCGAGCCGTTGCGCTGCCACTGGTAGCTGATCGCCCCGAGGCCGTCGATATCCGCCAGGGTGTTGGCGGCGGTCAGTGTCTGGTCTTCCGTCGGCGTGCCGCTGATGGTGACCGTACCGGTCGGCGCGCTGTTCACGTACACCTGGAAGTCTGGCGTGAACGCCGTGAACCAGGGGTTGTTGAGTCCGCCGGTGGTGGGTACGTAGACCTCCGGGGTAGCCAGCGGCGTGTCGGTGATGTCGTAGCGCAACACCTCGTTGACGCGGGTGATGTACAGCTTGCCATCCGGCCCGAAGGCCACGCCGGTCGGGCCATTCGGATTGCCACCGCCGACCTGGCCGGGGCTGGCAAAGATGCTGCCCGCCGGACTCGGCCCGGAGAGATCATATTTCAGGACGGTGCCGCCGCTGCGCGCCACCCACAGGTTGCCGTCGGGACCAAACGCGAACTGTTCGGTGCGCACACCGATACCGTCCGGTGGTGAGGCCCAGACAACATCGTCATTCCAGGTGGGGTCGCTGAGATCGTGCTGGTAGATCTCACCGGAGGAAACGTACTTGCCGACATAGACCTTCCCGTCCGGCCCGAACTTCATTACCTCCGGCGTATAACCCAGGGTCCAGGTGTTGTCGACCGTGGTGGTATTCGACACATCCCAGCGCTTGACCCACCCCGCATCGCTAACCGCGTAGATCATGCCGTCCGGACCGAAGTCGATAGCCACCACGCCATTGGGTGCGCTGATTTCCCAGCCCGTGTCCTGGTTGCCGGTGCCGGCGTCGAAGCGCACGATGTTCTGCGACTCGTAACCGGCCACGTAGATATAGCCATCCGGTCCCACCACCACGTCCACTGCCCAGTCGAGGTCCGAGGGAGTGACGGTGTTAAGCGTCTGCGGACTGGCCCAGTCCGCCTGGCCGGTGGCCGGATCGTAGGAATAGCGCAGCACAAAGCCGTCGGTGCCGGTGGCCGCATTGGCCACCAGCAGCGCCGAGTCGTAGTAGGTGCCGTCCGCGTCGGTAGCGGAGACCGTGATGTTGTTGGTGAAGCCTGCGTTGGAGTAGGTGTGTGTCACGCTCGCCGGGTCACCGACGAACGTATCGATGTTGCCGTCCCCCCAGTTCACGACCCACCCGGTGGCGTCTTCATCCGCCACCAGGTTAAGCGTGTAGGTCTCGCCCGCTTTCACCACGCCGTTGCCGGTGGCATCGACCGAGGTGATCGCCTGGTTGGTCACCGTGACGCTGATAGTCTGCGTGTCGGTACCGCCGTTGAGATCGGCTGCCTGCACGATGAGTTCATAGACATTGTCACCGTTGTTATCCCCTGGCGACTCGAAATCCGGTGCGCTGTCGAATGTCAGCACGCCGCTGGTCAGCCCCAGCGTAAACAGTCCGGAATCAGCACCGCCGATAATCGTGTAGTTGGGCGTATCGAGATCGGCATCCGTTGCAGTGACTGTAGTGACCGCGGTGAGGTTTTCCGCGACATTGATGGCCGCGGTCGGCCCGCCACCGTCAGAGGTGATGACCGGTGCGTTGTTCAACGTGGCCAGCTCGGATACATCGGATGGCGTCAGGACCCGGTCGTAGATACGGAAATCGTCGATCAGGCCTGTGAATTCACCGTCGGGACCGCCGCCGATGTCGAACGCGCCGATCTCGGATTGCACCAACCCAGACAGGTCGGCGAAGAAGACGGTAGACGCGGCCGTACCGGGTCCGTAGTTGACATTTCCGCCGGTGAGTTCGGTGCCGTCCACGTACAGTGCGGTGCCGGATGGACCGACAGTCACAGCAACGTGGTGCCAGTTGCCGTCGTTCAAGGGGTTGGTGGAATTGACCCTGACGGTGAAGGCTCCATTGTCACTCACATCCCATTTCAGTAACCCGTTCTCGACGTGGAACCAGACGAAATCAGAATTACCCGGGCCATCGCCAAGCGTGAAGATGGTGTCATCTTGCAGCGATGTGAAATTAATCCAGGCGCTGATCGTACCCTGGGTAAACGTGCTGAGCGCAGCCGCGTGGGCGTCGAAGTCCACGTAGTCGTCGACACCATCGAGAATGAGCTTGCCGCTGCCCACCTGGTTGGTCGCCGGCGTGGTGTCGACGGCGGCGTCGCCATTCAGCGTGCCGTGGCGGTTGTTGCCGCTGGAGTCCTGGGCGCCCTGGCCGCTGTCAAAGGTCAGGTGTACTTCCAGGTCGGTCGTGATATCGAGCGCCTGCTGCCAGCTTTCCTGCACCGACTCGTCGACGATGGTTTCAGATTCGACCGTGCCGCTGTGATATTCCAGCTCCCAGTCAGCCCCCAGCTTCGCGTGACCGGTGAGGTCGTTGGAGGCGGCAACATCGGCGCCGGTGAGCTGGGCCAGTTCGTCGACCAACCACTGCCCGTCGGCACTGAAGGCCAGGTTGCAGCCGTAGATCAGGATGTCGGCATCGCTGTCCAGGGCCCTGTACCAGTCCCCCATTTCCTGTGAGTACTGCCCGAGGTTGCCGATATCGAGGCGCGTCGCGCCGAGGTCGATACTGCCGTCGCTGCCGTGGGAGATGATGTGGATGGCGTCGACGTGGCGGTAGCGGTCCAGTGCATCGGATATCTGGTGTACGCCGTCGCGCTCATTGTCGAGCAGGATGACCTCAAGCTGGCGCCCCTCGTCGTGCTGGGCAAGGATCCCGCCGATCAGCGACTGATAGTCCGGGGTATCGGTGTCGACGAAGACCAGTTCGAGTCGCTGCTCGCTGTGCTCGGCCGCCACGACCGCAGGCTGCGCCTGCTCCAGCGCGTCGTCCACGACGTACTCGGTGGTGGCCTGCTGGGGATCGAGAATTCCGGGCGCAAGGAGGGCGGCTGCGTCGGCCGACAGCAGCACCCGCGGTTCCAGTTCTTCGATGACCGGAGAGGTTTGCCGCGACGCCCTGTCGCCACCTTTCCGTTTTATTCCCGACCCAGCCATGATCTCTACACGCCCAGCAATCGCTCAAAACACTTCTACTCATCTACTAGATCGACGCGTTCGGCGTGTTTCTTTAGTGTAGGGCGTAGCTGTGCCGGCCCGCCGCCGGGGCTGCGGCCGGGATCCTGGCTTAACTAATTGATTTTATTAAATTTACGAGTTTTGAGTGAGCCGCTGCAGATCTACAGCGGCTGTTCGAAAGATCCGGTCTTTCAACGGACCCCGAGATCGACGCCGGCGGCGGGCTCCAGGGTCAGGGCAACCGCCTCGCTGTAGATCATGACCACAGTGTCACCCAGCTTGCGGCCCTCGAACTCCTCACGGGCGATGTCGCCGATCAGGTGATACTTGCCGCGGGGGTCCTGGATCATTGCGGTACCGGCCACCCGGTTCATGCCCTCGATGGTGCAAACTGCCTTGATCACCCGCATGCCCGCCACGCCCGGCGGCATTTCGAGCCCCGCGATTGCGGCGGCATCCAGTTCCTGCCAGGGATTCTCCTTTTCCTCTGGCGTCGGCTCGCGCACTTCACCGGCGAGCGAGGTGACATAGGTGGCAACGATGGCGTCGCCAACGGAGAACTCGCCAAAGCGCTGGATCTCGGGACCGGCCGTCAGCGTTACGAATGCTCCGCTTGGCATTTGCAGGGTGAATTCCCGGGTCTCGTGATCGATATCGGTAATCAGCGCGGTGACCTGGACCGCGGCGACGCGTACGTCATCGTCCTTGACGCGGCCGTGCGAATCCGCGCGCACGCCCATAGACGCCGCCAGGGAAAGCACGAGCACAGTGAAAAACAGTACAGACGCCGCGAGGCGATCAAGACGGGAAACAGGCATGGAATGCTCCTTGATTGGAGTGATGAATCTATGGGCTCAGTATAGCGGGAAGTTGGTGAACCCCGTTGGTGACGGTTCCCCGGCTGTCAGTTCGCGGCGGCGCCCAGGGCGATTTCGTAGACACCGGCGCGACGCGAGGCATCCATCACCTTCACAAGGGTTTCGTTGTGCGAGTCGGTGTCGGCCTGGATCACCACAGAGGCCTTCGGATTTTCCGCGTGCAGGCGCTCGATGATGGAGCGCACAGCGCGCATATCGATTTGCCTGCGCTCGATCCAGATCTTGTTCCTGGCGTCGATGGTGATCAGGATGCTGCCCTTTTCCTCGACCACTGCCGTGGCCGCCTCGGGCTTGTCCACATCGATCCCGGTTTCCTTGACGAAGGTGGCGGTGACGATGAAGAAAATCAGCATGATGAACACCACGTCCAGCATGGGCGTGATGTCGACGTTGGTGTCGTCCTGTTCCTGATCCAGGGAGACAAAATGTTTCACGCGCGTCGCTCCTCTGCTCCTAGGCCAATCTTGTTAGTGGGCACAACCACACCGTGTCCACCTTGTCGTAGAAGCATAGTCTATTGGGCACAAAAGAACTTGATGTGTCTCAAGTTGCGCTACAGGCCCAGCCAGCGCTGATTCAGCCTGGGAGATCGATGGAAAATTCCGGTGATAGTCCTATGAAACTTGATTTGCCGAAAAGTGGTCCAATCTCAGAGAATTCGAAGCGAACACATTTGGCAGCAACCTGCGCTGTACCGATCGTTACGGGATAAGACTATGCTACGCCTGACCCTACTGCTTACCACGCTGGCCGCGTTCACCGCACTGCTGGCGGGCTGCGCCACCAGCCCCACCGGGCGCAGCCAACTGCTGCTGGTATCGCCGGAAGCCGCCATCGTGGAATCCCGCAAGGCCTATATCAGCACGGTCCGGCAGCTGGACGACAAGGACAAGCTGCTGGATGACCCGCTGCTCGCGGACCGGGTCCAGGTGATCACCGGCCGCCTGGTGGCGGAAGCGGTCAGGCAGTTTCCCCACACCCGGAGCTGGCAGTGGAGCGTCGCCATCGTCGACGGGCCCGACACCGTCAATGCCTGGGCCATGGCCGGCGGGCGGATGGCTGTGTACACGGGGTTGTTCGAGAAACTCAAACTGACCGATGACGAATTTGCCCAGATCATGGGCCACGAGATCGCCCACGCCCTGGCCAATCACACGGCGGAGCGCATGTCCGTCGCCCTGGCAACCAGCACCGGTGTGGTGGCCGCGGGTGCTGCGTCCGACAATGACAGCGCCGTGTTGCAGGGCGTGGCGCTGGCGGCGGTCCTGGCCGTCCAGCTTCCCAACAGCCGCGTTGCGGAATCCGAGGCCGACCAGATCGGCATCGAACTGGCCGCCCGTGCGGGCTATGCGCCTTCGGCGGCGGTCAGTCTTTGGGAGAAGATGGCAAAGGAAGGCGGCGCAGGCCGCGTGGAATTCCTGAGCACTCATCCGTCCCCCGGCAATCGCCGTGCGAAGCTGAGATCGATGGTGCCCGAGATGGAGCGAATCCAGCGACAGGGCTTCGGCAAGCCCTACCCGGTCACCATCGTCCGGGAAACCAGCGACAGCCTCTAGGCCGCGCGCAGCTGCTCTTCAACGAAGTCCAGGCGGTCCTGCCCGAAGTACATCTCGTCGCCGATATACATGGTCGGCGCACCGAACGCACCCCTGGCCACCGCTTCCTCGGTGTTGGCGATGAGCGCCGCCTTGACCTCCGGGTCCTGGGTGGCTGCCAGCAGCGCCTCGGCATCGAGGCCTGCCTCGGACAGGGTGTCGGCGACCGCCTCGGTGTCGCCCATGTTCTTCGCATCCACCCACATGCCCTTGAACACCGCGGCCAGGTAGGGCTCCAGGCAATCGGCCCGCTCGGCGGCGATGGCGCCACGCATCAGACCCAGGGTGTTCACCGGGAAGTGGGGGTTGAAGTTGAGTGATACTCCGTAGCGTGCCGAAAATCGGGGCAGGTCATGTTCCACCATGTAGCGGCCCTTGGCCGGGATCGTTACCGGCGAGGCATTGTCGGCAGCCTTGAATACGCCGCCCAGCAGCATGGGCCGGAACACCAGGTCCAGGTCGTAGGTTTCCCTGAACTGCAGCAGGCGGCAGTAGGCGAGATAGGCCGTGGGGCTGCCCACGTCGAAAAAGAATTCCAGTTTGGTGCTCATTACCAGGTCTCCGTCCAGGGGCGGACATCCATTTCGAATGTCCAGCAGTTGCGAGGTTGATCGTAGAGGTTCACGTAGTTCACGGCCATGTCCTCCGGTTCCACGACCCCCTCCTTGGCTTTCAGGCCGTCGAAGTCGGGCACGTTCTCCTGGATCCAGGCCGTATCCACGGCGGCGTCGACAACGACATGGGCCACGTGGATGTTTTGCGGGCCCAGCTCCCGGGCCATGCTCTGGGCAAGCGCGCGCAGGCCGTGCTTGGCGCTGGCGAAGGCGGCAAAGCCAGCGGCGCCGCGAACGCTGGCCGTGGCGCCGGTGAAAATGATGGTGCCGCGGCCGCGCTTGGTCATGTACCGCGCCGCCTCGCGGCCGGTGAGGAAGCCTGAGAAGCAGGCCATCTCCCAGATCTTGAAGAACTTGCGGCTGTCGGTCTCCAGAATGCCCATGGGCACGTTGGCGCCGATATTGAAGACCACCACCTCCAGCGGGCCGACCTGGTCCTCGATGTGGGCAAACAGTTCCTCCACGGCTTCCTCCTTGCGGGCATCGCAGGTGAAGCCGTGGGCCTCGAATCCCGCTCCCTTGAGTTCGTCCACGAGCGGCGTGAGTTTGTCGCCGTTGCGACGGGCCGCGCAGACAATAAAGCCCCGCTCCGCGAAGCGCCGTACGATAGCGCTGCCGATGGCGTCGCCTGCCCCAATGACCAGGGCGACCTTGCCTTTTACTGATTCCATTGTGACTTCCCCAACAGTATCTTTCCTGTAAGTTCTATTTTGGAACTTAATTTAGGTTCCATTTTGGAACCTGTCAAGCTAAACTGCGAAAAACGCGGGAGAAAGCGCAATGCGTTGGGAAGATATTGATCAGCAGGTGTGCTCCGTCGCACGGACACTCGCGGTAGTGGGCGACCGCTGGACCCTGCTGGTATTGCGGGATGCCTTTCTCGGTACCCGCCGCTTTGAAGACTTCCAGCGGCAGCTCGGCATCAGCCGGCACCGGCTGTCAGACCGACTGGCGCGACTGGTGGAGGCGGGTGTCTTTCGCAAGGAGCCCTACCAGGAGCGCCCGCTGCGCCACGAATACCGCCTGACCCGCAAGGGGCTCGCGCTCTACCCGGTGATGATGATGCTGGCCCAGTGGGGCAATGACTGGGCCGACGACGGCAACGGTCCGCCCGTGGAATATTTGCACCGGCGCTGCGGGGAAGTCATGCGACCGGTGATGAGCTGCAGCGAATGCGGCGAGCGCCTGCAGCCCGGTGAGGTGACGCCGGTGATCGGACCAGGGCTACAGGCTGCACTGAATGCGGGCGACAGTATGTATGGCTCGGGAGAAGCGCCTTCCCTGCCGCCCCTGCTAGAGAGGGACCACCGGGGCTGAGCCCGGTCAGGCCTCCGCCATGGCGCGCAGCAACTGCCGCTTTCGCACCAGGCTGCCCAGGTGCATGGCGACAATGATGCTGCCGAAGAAGACGAAGTGGTGCCAGGTGGGGACCGCGTCCCAGAAGCTCAGCTGAACGGATACCCCGATCAGCAGCATTACCAGGGTCGCGATCACCACGTGATGGTGGTGATGGCGCGGCGCCAGTATCGACACCACGTATCCGCAAAGGAACAGCACCAGGAACTGGAGCACCTCGGTCCCCAGCAGCAGCGGAACGTTGCGGGTGCCCCCCTGTTCATTGATAAGCTCCGGGAACTGTCCGTAGAACAGTGTCACCAGCGGCACGCAGAGCACGCCGTACAGCAGCGGTGCGGACAGGACGCTGGCGATTGAGCGCAGATAGTGCATGATCACCTCGTTATCATCTTGCTGTTACAGGGTGGTCGCCTGGCCAATTATACTCAGGAACCGGAGGCTCTTCCCATGCGGCTGACCGCGCGCAACATACTGATCGCCCCACTGCTGGCCGCACTGGTCGCGGCCGGGGCCTGCGCGACTCGCGGCCCTGATGCGCCCGTCGCATCCACGTTCACGATCGCGGTCATCCCCGATACCCAGAACTACATCGACTACCGGCACCAGCAGGCAGAGGGCTTCGCGCTGGACGGCACCGACCTGTTTATCGCACAAATGGAAGACATCGCCGCCCGCAAAGATGTGGTGTTCGTCGCCGCGGTGGGAGACGTCTGGCAGCATTCCAGCATCAAGGTCGATCCTGAGCATGCGGCGCGCGGCCTGGGCGCGGTCGACAATCCCCTGCTCGACCCGTCACTGGCGCCTACACCGAAGACCCTGAGCGTGGAGATCCCGGCAGCGGTCGAGGGTTATCGCGTGCTGGCCCGCGCCGGCAAGCCCTTTGGGGTCGCCCCGGGCAACCACGACTACGACGCGTTCTGGAGCATCCAGGGGCCCCGCTATGACAAGCCCCGCGAGCGCTGGAACCCGCTGGAGGGGGACGTCGGCGTGATTCACGTGGGCGGACTGGATAATTTTCGCACGGTGTTTGGCAGCGACGGCGAATTCTTCAGCGAGCAGAGCTGGTACGTCGATAGCTTCCGCGGCGGCGCCAACTCCGCCCAGGTTTTCAATGCGGGCGGCTATCGCTTCCTGCATATCGCCCTGGAAATGAGCCCTGGCGACGGCGTGTTGCAGTGGGTGGAAGCGGTGCTCACGGACCACCCCAACTACCCCACCATCATCACCACCCACGAGCACCTGGATGCCCGCGGTGAGCGTTTCTCCTACCCCATCATCGACCTGGCCGCCATGGACCCGGAGCACCACAACTCGCCAGAGCAGCTGTGGCAGGAACTCATCCAGGACTGGGACCAGATTTTCATGGTGCTGTGCGGCCACCACCACGGCCAGAGCCTGCGTGTGGACAACAACCGCTACGGTAACCCGGTGTACCAGATCCTTGCCGACTACCAGGGCCGCGGCCAGGCCGGCATCGACGCCGGGCAACCGCGTGCGGACAACGGTACACCGGTGGGGCTGGGCGACGGCTGGTACCGTCTGATGCACTTTGACCTGGCCCCGGACACCCCCACGGTGACGGTGGAAACCTGGTCGAGCCACTACCGAAGCTATTCCCGTGACATGGCGTCCTACGCGGCGTGGTACCGTGACTACGAGCAGCCCGGCATGGGCGACGCGGAGTTCTTCGCTGCAGACGACTTCACCCTCGAACTCACCGGTTTTCACCAGCGTTTCAAGCGCCCGCAGAAATAACAACCGCGCTTGCATCCGACCTTGAATGCCGTATTATGCGCGGCGCACACCTGCTGGCGGTGTGATCCTGCGCCAGCTCATTCCCTATAGAGAGAATATTGATGTCGACGTTTGACACGCTCGGCCTGTCCGAGACTTTGCTGCGCGCGGTTGAAGAAGAAGGCTACAACGCGCCCTCGCCCATCCAGGTGAAGGCGATCCCCCCCGTGCTCACCGGCCAGGACGTGATGGCTGCCGCCCAGACCGGTACCGGCAAGACCGCTGCCTTCACCCTGCCCCTGCTGCAGAGACTGTCTGGTACGCCTGCCCGCCGCGGTATCCGCGCGCTGGTGATTACTCCGACACGCGAACTCGCCGCCCAGGTTGAAGAGAGCGTGGCCACTTATGGCAAACACGGTGATCTCAAGTCCTGCGTGGTGTTTGGCGGGGTCAAGATCAATCCGCAGATCGCGCGCCTGCGTCGGGGCGTGGACGTACTGGTGGCTACCCCCGGCCGCCTGCTGGACCTGCACGGCCAGGGCGCCGTGAACTTCGACGACCTGGAAATCCTGGTACTGGATGAAGCCGACCGCATGCTGGATATGGGCTTCATCCACGATATCCGCAGGGTCATCCGGCTGCTGCCCACCGAGCGCCAGACCCTGATGTTCTCCGCCACCTTCTCGAAGGATATTCGCGAGCTGGCGCGCAACTTCATGCGCAGCCCGGTGGAAGTCTCCGTGACGCCGCCGAACTCCACGGCAGAGACGGTCAAGCAGTGGGTCTACCCGGTGGACAAGAAGCGCAAGCCCGCCCTGCTGAGCCACCTGGTGCGCGACAAGCAGTGGCACCAGGTACTGGTGTTTACCCGCACCAAGCACGGCGCCAACCGGCTCACCCAGCAACTGGAAAAAGACGGCATCGTCGCCGCCGCCATTCACGGCAACAAGAGCCAGAACGCTCGTACCCGCGCCCTGGACGGTTTCAAGCGCGGCAAGGTGCAGGCGCTGGTGGCCACGGATATCGCCGCCCGCGGCCTCGACATCGAGCAGCTGCCGCAGGTGGTGAACTTCGACCTGCCCAACGTGGCGGAAGACTACGTGCACCGCATCGGCCGCACCGGCCGTGCCGGCGCCGCCGGCCGCGCCTACTCGCTGGTCAGCGCCGACGAGGCAGACCAGCTGTTCGGTATCGAGCGCCTGATCAAGAAGCCCCTGCCGCGGGAAGAGATCGAGGGCTTCGAACCCGATCATGTATTGCCGGAAGGCCGTCCCCAGCGACGCCCGGGCAGGCCTCAGCAGGCACGCCGCGGCAACGGCGGCGGCAACAACAGCGGCAATCGCCCCCCGGGTCGCCGGCGCCGGTCGCGTCGCGGCAATTCCGGCAGCAGCGAATCCCGCGGCAACCGCTAGATCGCGAACTTTCTTCCCGCTTCCGACTCTGAAGACAGGACGAGGAAACGGGAAGATCCATGCCATTACTACGCAGCACTCTGCTGGCGCTGATCCTGCTGCCGGCCCAGGCCCTGGCGGGCTGGTCCTGCCAGAGCGGCGAAGAGCAGGCGGCCCTGCTGGAACTCTACACCTCCCAGGGCTGCTCCAGCTGCCCGCCGGCCGACCGCTGGCTTAGCGCCGCCAAACAGAACGACAGGCTCTGGAGTGAGATCGTACCTGTGGCCTGGCACGTCACCTACTGGGACTACATCGGCTGGCGCGATCCCTTCGGCCGGCGCAACAACGACCAACGCCAGCGGCGGATGGCAGCCTCCGCAGGCACCCAGGTCTATACACCCGGCATGTTCATGAATCGCGGCGAATACCGCCGCTGGCGCCGCAGTGCACCTGGAACCGTCGACACCTCCGGACAAGCGGTTGGCACACTGGCGGCGCAGGAGCAGAACGGCCGGGTGACCGTCACTTTCACGCCCAGCACCGGCGTTGATTTGAAAAAGCCCCGGCTGGAGCTTGTGTACCTGCGTTCCGGGCAGCACACAGCAGTAAAGGCCGGCGAAAACCGCGGCCGCGAGCTGCGCAATGATTTCGTGGCCGGGGAATTGCACACGGCAAAACTGGTGCGCAGCGGCGACAGCTGGACAGCCACCCTGGACGCCGCCGCGGACAGCGGCAGTGAAGCGGTCGCCCTGTGGGTCACGGATCGCAGGGGCAACTACCTGCAGGCTACCGGCACCTGGCTGGACAGCTCGTCACAGTAGACCGGTGCAAACCTGCTAGGCTTACAGGGACGGGCTCGGCAGGGATACGCCATGAGAGCAACTGGACTGGTTCTATTGGTAGCGGTGTCACTGGTCGCAGGCTATGCACTCAGGGGCTATCTGGCGCCATCGGACCCTCCCGTGTCCGCAGCCCGCAGCTACCGCCCCCCACCCGTTTCGCCCCCGGGGTCACCCGACAAAACCGCTTCCGCGGAGGTACAGTCGGTCCCGGTCGTACAACCAACACCGGAGTTCGCCGACCTGACGCGACAGGCGTCGGTGTTCGACACGCTTAACCTCGCCTACCAGCTGGCCGCAGAGGCAGACACCGCCGCGCTGGAACGCTACACCCTGGAAGCGCTGAGCTACGAAGAGCCCCTGTACAAGCTCTACGTGGCCGACGTCTTCCTGATGCGACTGAATGCCATCGACCTCAATGCCGCGCTGGACCTGCTGGAGGGATTGCCGGACAGCGAGAACAGGCGGCAGCTGCTGACCAGCATGGTCACCATCTGGGCGATGAGGGATCCAGAAGCAGCAGGCGCCTATGCAGACAGCATCTCGGATCCCCGGCTGCGCTACACGGTCGCCTATGCTTTCGCCCGGGAGACAACCCTCCCGGCAGAACTCCGGGAGATGGACGGGGCTTTCGCAATGAGTGCCGACGGCGTTGTCTCCAACAGCGCATTCGGGGTTATGCAGACCGGCGATCGGCAACTCTTCAACAAGGCCCTGCGTGAACTCCGGCAGGAACCGGAAAAGACCATGGACAAGCTGATCGCCCTGGAAGACTCGGCGAACAAGGCCATGTTGCTGCAATCCGCGCTGGGAAGGCTCGCCCAGTTCAACCCGGAGCTTGCCCTGTCCTACGTGGAGCAATACCCGGGGCAATTCCAGCACGGCGAGAGCATCGTCATCGGCACGCTGGCGCAAACCAGCAGCTCTCCCGAAACCCGGGCCCTTGTAGAAGATTACGCCCAGCGCAGCGGTGACACCGGCCCCCTCGGGCAGATGCTGTCCCAGTGGATGCAACGGGACAGCGAGGCGGCGCTGGCTTACTACGCGGGCATGCCGGAGCAGTTTCAAAAAAGCGTCGCCACGCAGGTGGGAATCAACTACATCCAGAAGGACCCTGAAGCGGGCCTCGACTGGATCATCGAGCAGACCGGCGACGTCAGTATGGTGGGTCTTGCGATTCGCATCGGCGGTCAGCCCATGGTGCAAAAAGCCGAAGCCATGCTGGACCAGATGTCGGACGACAATCAGCGTCAGCAGCTGCTATGGGCCCTGGCCAGCGACAAGGCGAGCGGCGACCCCGCGGCGGCCATCGATTGGCTTGCGCAGTACCAGGGCGAACCGGGCTACGAGGCCGCCTACGGAAATGTTCTCAGCGACTGGGCAAACAGGGATCCGGTCGCCGTCGCCGGTGTGCTGCAAGGGGGGCCCGAGCTCGAAACTCCAGGCATCTACACCACGCTTGGCTATGTCTGGGGTCAGCGGGACCCGGAGGCAGCGTTGGCCTGGGGAGACAGCCTCACCGACCCCGATAGGCAGGCCAATTACCTGGCGAGCGTCGCCACCGCGGTGGGACAGTACGACGAAGAACGCGCCCGCGAGATCTATTTCGACATGCCTGACGGCGACGCGCGCAACCGGCTGGGCGCCGAACTGGCGGTACGCCGTGCCGGCAACGATATGGCCGCCATCCGCGAGGCGATGGAGGAGCTGGGCATGTCGGATGATGTGATAGAAAGCTATCAGACTGTCTGGGGCGGCCGGATGCGAGGCCTCTAAAGCTTGATCCAGAACATCACAAGATACTTAACCGCCCGGTAAGCTGCCCCCAAAACCATAACAAGGAAGCTGCAATGCAACGACTCCTCACTGGACTGATACTGGCCTGCGCCAGCGGCTTGGCCCTGCCAGACGCCACCCCTGAACAGGTCGCCAGCCTCGGCGGGCCCATCTATACCCCCGTGGGCGCCGAGCGCGCCGGCAATGCAGAGGGAACGATCCCGGAATGGCAGGACGGCCTGCCCGACTTCGGCCCCGACGACATGACGAACGGGGGGCTCAACAATCCCTTTCCCGATGACAAGGAGCTGTTCCGGATCAGCGCGGCGAACCTGGACGAGTATCGCGACAAACTGAGCGACGGCCAGGTCGCCCTGCTCAAGCGCTACCCCGACACCTACTACCTGCCGGTGTATCCCAGCCATCGTGTGGCCACGTATCCGAAAGAAGTACTCGAGCGCGTGAAGGCGGCGGCGCCCAACGTCAATATGGTGCCCAGCGGCAACGGCCTGATGAACCTGAACGCCAGCACCGTGCCCTTCCCGTTCCCGGAGAGCGCCCTGGAGGTGATCTGGAACCATATCACCCGCTATCGCGGCGGCAGCATCCAGCGCACCTATACCCAGATCCCCGTGCAGGCCAACGGCTCATTCGTGCCGGTGGTATTCCAGGACAAGCTGGTATTCGCGAGTGCCCTGAAACCGGGCGAGGTCAGCGACAACCGCCTGTTCCTTTACCTGCAGCAGTCCCTGCAGCCCGCGCGCTTTGAGGGCGACATGCTGCTGGTGCACGAGAACATTGACCAGTACACCGAGCCCCGCAATGCCTGGGTCTACAACTCGGGGCAGCGCCGCGTGCGGCGGGCGCCCAACGTGGCCTACGACGGCCCCGGCAACGCCTCCGACGGCCTGCGCACCGCCGACGACCTGGACGGCTACAACGGCGCGCCGGATCGCTACGACTGGAAGCTACTGGGCAAGCGAGAGATGTACGTGGCCATGAATTCCTACGAGCTCAACATGAAAGCCCTGGACTACAAGGACATCATCCTCCCGGGTCATATCAACCCGGAGCACACCCGCTACGAGTTGCACCGGACCTGGGTGGTGGAAGCGACCCTGAAGGAAGGCGAGCGCCATATCTACGGCAGGCGCGTGTTCTATATCGATGAGGACACCTGGTCCATCATGCTGAAGGACCAGTACGATGGCCGCGGCGAGCTGTGGCGGGTGTCCCAGAGCCACGGTATCTACCATTTCGATGCAACGGTGCCCTGGGGCGGGGAAGTGCAGAACGACTTGCAGTCAGGCCGCTACCTCGTGACCGGCCTGGACAACGAAGTCCGCGGTCGGGGGTTCGTCTGGGACCTGAAAGCCAGGGCCGGGGACTTCACGCCCCAGGCCCTGCGCCGGGCAGGCCGGCGCTAGGCTTACTTGCCCGGCATCATGTCTTCCTTGACCCGCTTGATGGACCAGGAGTCGGGACGCTGGCTGGGCGGGTACTCCTTGAAGGTGGCCAGGAACTGGCGGGTGGTGGCCATACCAAGGTAGCCCTGGGGCGGCTTGTCGATCATCCAGTCCCAGTAGCTGTTGGAGTTGTGGTCAGCCCGCTCGAAGGGGTCGCGACGCAGGTTGAATATCTTGAACAGCCGCAGTTCCACGAAGGGCTCTGCCCACAGCGCCATGGTCTTGGCGCGGTTCTCGGCAAACACGATCTTCCAGTCCCCGACCCTGACGCCCACAGGATCCCCCTCGTCGTTCAGGTAGTGGAACTCATTGCGCGGGCCCTTTTCAGCCTTGCCGGTCAGGTAAGGCAGGAAGTTGTAGCCGTCGAGGTGAAGCTTGGCGCGCTTGTTGCCGATACGGGTGCCCTTCAACAGTCGCTGCTTCAGGTCGGTATCACCGGTGGCTGCCACCAGGGTCGGCATCCAGTCCAGGTGGGACATGATTTCGTTTGACACGACACCAGACGGAATCTTGCCGGGCCAGCGCACCAGGGCGGGTACCCGGTAGGCGCCCTCCCAGTTTGAGTTCTTCTCACTGCGGAACGGCGTGATACCCGCATCCGGCCACGTGTTGTAGTGCACCCCGTTGTCGGTGGAATAGAACACGATGGTGTTGTCGGCGATGCCCAGCTTGTCTAGCTGGTCCAGCAGTTCGCCCACCAGCTCGTCGTGGGCCACCATCACGTCGTTATAGAAACCCTGGCCTGACTTGCCCACGTGCTTCTCGGCCCGGTGGGTGCGGAAGTGCATGCCGGTGGTATTGACCCAGACGAAGAAGGGCTTGTCGGCCTTGACCTGACGGTCGACGAAATTCTTCGCCGCGGCGACAAACTCCTCGTCGGCGGTTTCCATGCGCTTGCGGGTCAGCGGCCCGGTGTCCTCGATGCGGCCGTCTGCAAACGAGTGAATTACACCCCGCGGCCCGAACTGCTTCTTGAACCAGGGCATCTGCGGGTAGTCCTCATCCTCGGGCTCCTCTTCGGCGTTGAGGTGGTAGAGGTTTCCGAGGAACTCGTCAAAGCCGTGATTAGTGGGCAGGTGCTCGTCGCGATCGCCCAGGTGGTTCTTGCCAAACTGGCCCGTCGCGTAGCCTTTTGCACGCAGGACTTCGGCGATGGTGATGTCGCGGTCCTGGATACCCAACTCGGCGCCCGGCAGGCCCACCTTGGTGAGGCCGGTGCGGAGGCCGGACTGCCCGGTAATGAACGTCGACCGGCCGGCGGTGCAGCTCTGGTCGCCGTAATAGTCGGTAAAGCGCATGCCCTCATCGGCGATGCGGTCCAGGTTGGGCGTGCGATAGCCCATGATGCCGTCGCTGTAGGCGCTGATATTGGTGATTCCGATGTCGTCACCCCAGATCACCAGGATATTGGGCTGGTCCGCCGCGCGGGCGGACAGGCAGGTCAATGTGAGCGCCAGTAACAACAGGCTGCGAATAGCGGGCATGGTCTTCTCCTTATCCCTTTCAGGTTTCCAATGAGTATTGACCAAGATTGTCAATTTGGCATGTTTTCTGCAGCCATGACCTCAACACCATTGCATGGTCACGAAAACCGCTTAAAATGCGCGCCTCTCGCACGTTGCTGGTGCAACGGGTGGTGCATGTGAACCGCGATGGTGCAATTCAGGGCAAGGAAAACGCAGGAAGGGTTGAGATGTTCGACGCCACATTTGAAGCAGAAAAGTCATTGCCGGCGGTGATGCCGCAGCAGCGCGAGGCCGGCTCAGTGGATGGAAAGCTGGTATCTGGCCGCACACCGAGCAGGCTGGATGAGCTGCTGGTGGCAGAGATCTTCTTCGTGCAGGCGACGATCGAGAGCGCCTCGGCCCTGGGCGATGGCCTGAAAGAAGCGCGCCGCGTCAGCACCGAGGGCAAGCCGGGACAGCTCGGCGATGTCATCAGGGCGACCGGTCGCCAGGTGGTCGAGCCCTACCGCGAACGGCTTTCGTTCTTTCGCCGCCTACGCGGCTAGCTGAGGGCTCTCCTTCCTTCGCCGCCTGCGCGGCTAGCTAGCTCTTCTGGGCCTCGAAGGCCGCCTTCTGTTCCGGGGTGGCCTCGGTCTGGTACTTTTCCTTCCACTCAGCGTAGGGCATGCCGTAGACCATCTCCCTCGCATCCGCGAGTTCCACGGGCCGCCCAGCCTCCTCCGCGGCCGCCACATACCATTTCGACAGGCAGTTGCGGCAGAACCCCGCCAGGTTCATCAGCTCGATGTTCTGCACATCCTTGCGTGAGTCAAGGTGCTCCAGCAATCGCCTGAATACTGCAGCCTGCAGTTCGATATCCGAGTCCAGTTTGGCCATGTCATTCTCCCGCCCAGTCCGGTTAGTTGAGTGATTCGGAATTATCCTTGATTCGCGTCATTTTCTAAAACAGGGCACAGGTGCACACTTGTTTGGGTGTCGAATTGAACGGCCCCGGTGACCCAGTGGCGCTAAACAAGTTCATGGTCATCCTAGACCCGACGAGCGAGCTTCAGCCCGCCTACGAGCGTGCGCTGGACTCATGCCACATGACAGGTGCGAGACTCCATGTCTATGCCTGCCTGGGCACGGGACAGCAAGAAGAGGCTTCCCCCGCCAGCACCAGCCGACTGCAGGCTATTCTCGAGCGCTGCGTAGAGCGCGGCCGCCGCGAAGGCGTCGAAACCACCGGCGAGCTGGAGTGGGCCGGCGACTGGCGCCGCCAGGCAGTCACGGCTGCAGCGCGCTGCTCGGCATCCATGATCTTCAAGACCTATACCCCCCACAACGAGCTCGAACGGCAAATCCGCACCACCTATGACTGGACACTGCTCCGCCTTGCCCCCTGCCCCGTCCTGCTGATCAAGAACCGCCGCGACTGGAAGCATCGGCGGGTGCTGGCCGCCGTGCACTCCGATGCCACCAGCGAGGTACACCAGAAGCTGAACAATCAGATCATCAGTTTTGCCCAGCGCTTCTCCGACGCCTACGGCTCGGAAGCGCACATCGTGACTGCCTATGAGAACCGCAACCGGGTGCCGGACGCCGCCACCCTGGCCGAGAGCTGCGGCGTCGCCGAGGACTTCGTCCATGTGGCCCACGGCCGCCCCGCGGACGTGATCAAGCAGACGGCGCTGGACATCGAGGCAGACCTGATCCTGATTGGCACCGTCGGCCGCGACGGCATTCGCGGCACCATCGTCGGCAACACTTCAGAACGGCTACTGGACCACACCACCTCCGACGTCCTCGTACTCAATTAATCGCAGCAGGCGCTCGGTTCGTCGCAAGCTCAAACGCGGCTACCCGCCGCTCAACTAGGCTGTTCTCTCTACAAGGGGGGATTTTGCTATGACGGCTTTTACGCTGAATGGCCAGCCATTCCGTTTTCAGGGCCCGGCAGACACGCCGCTGCTCTGGGTACTTCGGGATCATGCCCATCTCAATGGAACCAAGTTCGGCTGCGGGGTTGGCCTATGTGGCGCCTGCACGGTTCATGTCGACGGGCGCGCCAGACGCGCCTGCGCGATGCCCGTCAAATCGGTTGCGGGCAAGCAGGTGCTGACCATCGAAGGCCTGGCGGGCGACGGCCTGCATCCTCTGCAACAGGCCTGGATCGAGGAAGACGTCGCCCAGTGCGGATACTGCCAGGTGGGCCAGATCATGACCGCGGCTGACTGGATGCAGCGCATTCCCAACCCCTCCGACGAAGACATCGACAAACACCAGACGGCGCTGTGCCGCTGCGGCACCTATGCGCGTGTTCGCAAGGCGATACACCGGGCCGCGGAGATTCGACGCAAGGGCGCTGTGGCAGTGGTCGAGCCCCAACCCCCAGGGGAGGATCTCGCATGAAACTGCAGCGACGTGAGTTTCTCAAAGCCGGCGCCACTGTCGCCGGGGGCCTCATGCTGGGCGTGAGCCTGCCCGGTCGCAGCGAGGATAAATCCGGCGCGGTGGGGGTCCCCGAGGGCCCACACCTGGCTTTCCTGGTCAGGATAGAGCCCGATGGCCGCATCGTGATCGGCGCGCCCAATCCGGAAATGGGCCAGGGTGTCAAAACGTCCCTGCCCATGATTGTCGCCGAGGAACTGGATGTCGATTGGGCCGATGTCACGGTTGAACAGATGCCGCTGGGAATCAAACGGGACGCCGAAGGCAACCTGGCCTGGCTGCACGTGGGCCAGGGCGCCGGAGGCAGCACCAGTGTCAGTGAGGGTTGGCAACCTTTGCGCGTGGCCGGCGCCACTGCGCGCCAGTTACTGAGGCAGGCCGCGGCAAATCGCTGGCAGGTACGGTTGGAAGATATCACGACTGATCGCGGTGTGGTGATCCACCCCGCCGGCAAGCCCCGTCTACCCTACCGGGAACTCGCTGCAGAGGCTGCCGCCTTGCCCTTGCCGGAAACACCCCCTCCCCTGAAGGATCCCGGTGATTTTCACATCGTCGGCACGTCGCGAAATGTCGTCGATGCCAGAG
Source organism: Halieaceae bacterium (assembly GCA_965601975.1). Classification (GTDB taxonomy): domain Bacteria; phylum Pseudomonadota; class Gammaproteobacteria; order Pseudomonadales; family Halieaceae; genus JANQIO01. Next base: position 1,448,608 of record OZ271856.1, on the reverse strand, counting down.
ATATCGTGACCGGCCAGGCCGAATACGGTATCGATGCGGCACTACCGGGCCAGGTCTACGCCTCCATAGAGCGCTGCCCGTGGCATGACGGCCACGCGATCGAGGTCGATGACCGGGCTGCGAGAAAAGTGCCCGGGGTCATCGACATCGTCACCATCGACACACCACCGCGAGGGGAGTACTACACGGTGCTGGCCGGTGGGGTGGCCGTGGTGGCGGAATCCACCTGGGCGGCCATGCAGGGCCGTAAAGCGCTGAAGATCCAGTGGGATCGGGGGCCTTATGCAGAAGAGTCGAGCGCCTCTCTCAGGCGTCAGATGGTCGACGCCATGGCAGAGACCGGCCAGGTGGTGCTCCAGGACGGCGATGTCGACGCGAGCTTCGACAGCGCTGAGAGCGATCTCGAAGCGGACTATTTCGTTCCCTATGCCTCACACGCCCCCATGGAGCCCCAGTGCTGCGTGGTAGACGTTCGAGAAGATGGCGCCGATGTGATCGGCCCCATCCAGATGCCGGCCTCGGCCTCGCGGATGGTGAACAAGCTCACGGGCCTGGACCGGATGTCGATCAACGTCCACATGACGCGGCTGGGCGGTGGCTTCGGGCGCCGCCTGACGGTGGACTATGTAGCTGAAGCCACACTCATATCCATGGCGGTAAAGCGACCCGTGAAGCTGCAGTGGACCCGGGAAGATGACCTGCGCCACGACTTCTACCGGCCCTGCGGATTGCACCGGCTGAAGGCCGCGACTTCAGGCGATGGCAGCATCATCGCCTGGCGCCACCAGCTGGCCAGCCCGTCAAAGTACTACCGGCGCAGCAATGTCACTCCCGACAAGATGTGGACACCGGAACTCTACCCGGATGACCTGCCACGGCGCCTGGTACCGAATGTACAGCTCCAGTACTACTCCATGGAGTCCGGCGCTCCGCGGGGATCCTGGCGTGCGCCCGCGCACTACGCCAATGCCTTCGCCGTGCAGAGCTTCCTGGATGAGCTGGCGTACCGGCACGGGCAGGATCCTCTCGACTACCAGTTGAAGCTGCTGGGCGAAGCGCGCGAACTGCCCTACGAGCAGCACGGTGGACCCGTGTTCGACACGGGCCGCCTGGCGGGCGTGCTCAAGCTTGCGGCAGTGCAGGCGAACTGGGGCGAGAAGCTTCCCGCAGGGCGCGGTCGCGGCATTGCCGGGCACTTCACGTTCGGGGGCTATGCCGCGTTCGTTGTCGACGTGACCGTGGAGAGCGGTGAGCTCACCATCGACCGCGTGGTCGGCGCCATCGATTGCGGCCTGGCCGTGAACCCCAACCATGTCATCGCGCAGATGGAGAGTGGGGTCCACGATGGCATCAGTACCGCCCTGCGCCTGGCGATCACGATGGACAAGGGCCGCATCGAGCAGAGCAATTTCCACAATTACCCGCTCGCCAGCATGCGCGACGCGCCCCGGCAGGTCGAGAACTACATCGTCGACAGTCCGCACCCACCCTCGGGTGTCGGGGAGCCGCCCATTTCACCCCTGGCACCGGCGTTGACCAATGCTATCTTCGCGGCCTCCGGGAAGCGTATTCGCGAACTGCCCATCGGCGATCAACTGAACGTATAGCCGCCAAAGTACTTCGGGAAACCGCCGAACCCAAGCCCTACCGGTCTCGGCGCAACGGCGCGGCCGCCGATGAACTATAGTCATGCCTTTGTGGAGTGAGGAGACATCCCCATGCTGAAACTGGTCGTGCTGCCAGGCGCCTTCGGCGTACGCAACGTCAGTCCGTTCTGCCTGAAGATCGAAATGTTGCTCACCTCGCTGGGCCTGCCCTTCGAGATGGAAGAACTGGCAGATCCCCGCAAGGCACCCAAGGGCAAACTGCCGTTCCTTTACGACGGGGACACCTGCATCGCCGACTCGGAGCTGATCGCCGAGTACATCAATGAAAAGACCGACGGCCGGGTCTATGCGGGACTGACACCCGCCCAGAAAGCCCAGGGCCTGGCGCTGACGCGGCTGGCGGAAGAACACCTGTACTGGACCGGCGTGGCCAGCCGCTGGCTCGACGACGCCTGGTGGCCCAACGTGGTCGAGGGCTTTTTCCACATCATCCCCAAACCCCTGCGCGGCCTGGGCAGCGGTATGGCCCGCCGCGAGATGAAGAAGACCTACCACCTGCAGGGCCTGGGACGACACAGCCTGGAGGACCAGAAAGCCTTCGCTCGCCGCGACCTGCAGGCGTTGGAAGACAGCGTGCCTGAACAGGGCTTCCTGTTCGGTGAGTCACCGGGCTACTTCGATTTTGCCGTCGCCTCACTGATCGCGGGCATGGTGGACAACCAGCCACCCACCTGGTTCACGGAGCTGGCCCGTCCATACCAAAAGCTGATGGACTACACGGAACGGGTGCAGGCAGCAGTAGGCGTCTGGGGGCGACACCGGGAGGGATAGATCCAGGGGCCCGGAAGGATCGAGGGGTCGGGGTCAGATTTCCCAGAGGGAAATCTGACCCCGACCCCAATCAGTTCAAGCAATCTGACCAGTCCCGGCGGAATCCTGCTCCCGCCGCTGGATCAAAGCGCGCTTTGCTATTATCGGCCGCCTCAATCAAGGAGAAGCCGATGCCCGAAGCTGTCATCGTAGACGTTGTACGCACTCCCATAGGCCGAGGTAAGCCCGTCGTGGGAGACCTCAGTGGCATGCACCCCGTGGCCCTGCTGGCAGAAACTTACCGGGCGCTGGTGGAGCGCAACGGCCTGGACTATGGTGACGTCGAGCAGACCTACGCCGGCTGCGTCACCCAGGCCGGCGAGCAGTCCAACAACCTCGCCAAGAATGCCTGGCTGCACCTGGGCACCGAGTACACGGCCGGCTGCAGCACCGTGGACACCCAGTGCGGCTCCGCCCAGACCTGCAACCATATCGTCTCGGCCCTGATCGACGCCGGCCAGATCAATATCGGCATCGCGGCGGGCGTCGAAGCCATGAGCCGTGTGGGCCTGGGCGCCAACGCGATTCACGGTCCCGGCTATTTCATTACTGATGGCTGGCCCTGGGACCAGGCGGAGAGCCAGTTCCAGGCCGCCGACCGCATTGCCGCCAATCGCGGCATCAGCAAGGAAGACTGCGATGCGCTGGCCGTGCGCTCCCAGACCAATGCGATCCGCGCCTGGGACGAGGGCCTGTTCCCACAGGTGATCCCCGTCGAGGCGCCCGTGATGGGCGAGGACTACAAGCCCACCGGCGAGACGAAAACCGTGACCCGGGACCAGGGCATGCGCCCCACCACCATGGAGAGCCTGGCGGACCTCAGGATTCTGAACGAGGGCGGCGTGCACACACCGGGCACGTCTTCGCAGATTTCCGACGGCGCCGCCGCGGTGCTGTTCATGAGCGCGGACGAAGCAAAGGCCCGGGGACTCAAACCCCGCGCCCGCATTATCCAGGGCGTGGTGGCGGGCTCCGACCCCTACTACCTGCTGGACGGGCCCGTGAATGCCACCGAGCTGCTGTTCAGAAAGACCGGCATGACCCTGGACGACATCGATGTGGTCGAAATCAACGAGGCTTTCGCCTCGGTGGTGCTGTCCTGGCAGCGGGTATTCGACGCCGACCTGGACAAGGTGAATATGCGCGGCGGCGCCATCGCCCTGGGACACCCGGTGGGCTCCACCGGCGCCCGGCTGATTGGCGAGGCCCTGGTCAACCTGGAGCAGCAGGACAAGAGCACGGCGCTGATCGCCATGTGCTGCGGTGCCGCGAATGGCACCGGCACGATTATCGAACGCCTATAAACTCGATACAGAATCACGGGGCAGACCCGCGCCGCGAGCGCTGCGCAGCCCTGGATCTCGAATCACGGGGCAGACCTGCGCCGCGAGCGCTGCATAGCAGCGATCGCCCGCAGCTCTGACCAAACAGAATCAACTACGGAGGAATCACCACCATGGGAGATCTGACCGGAAAAGTCGCCATCGTCACCGGCGCGGGCCGCGGGCTGGGCCGCGAGGAAGCGCTGCAGCTGGCGCGCCAGGGCGCCCGGGTGGTCATCAACGATATCGGCCTGGATGCCGCGAAAGAGGCGGCGGAAGCCACCGCCGAAGAGATTCGCGGCTTCGGCGGTGAGGCCGTCACCTGCTACGGGGACTGCGCCGACAGCAACGACGCCAACGCCCTCTTCAAGACGGCGTTGGACAGCTTCGGCGACGTCAACATCATGGTCAACAATGCCGGCTTCTGTCGCGACCAGACTATCTTCAATATGGACGACGAGCAGTTCGACTCCGTGGTCAAGGTTCACCTGCGCGGACACTTCGTCAATATGCGCAACGCCAGCGGCTACTGGCGCGGCAAGGCGAAGCAGGACGGCAGCGTCTACGGGCGCATGATCAGCACGTCCTCCGAGGCCGCGATTTTCGGCAGCGCCGGCCAGCCCAACTACGCCGCCGCCAAGGCCGGCATCATCGCCATGACCATGGGTGCGGCCCAGCTGCTGATCAAGTACGGGGTCACCTGCAACGTGATCATGCCCCGGGCGCGCACCGATATGACCAACGCCGGCATCACCGCCGAGATGTTCGCCGCCCCCGAAGAGGGCTTCGACCTGTTCAACCCGGAAAACGTCGCACCCCTCGTGGGCTACCTGGCGTCACCGGAGGCGGGCCACATCTCCGGCGAGGTGATGGTGGTGTGGGGCAACCAGGTGGACGTGATTGAGCGACCGCGCTTCGGCCCGCGGTTCAACAGTCCCTCGGGGGGCAAGTGGGACGTGGACGCGCTGCACGCGAGCCTGAGCGATTATTTCAACGAGGGTCACACGCCGGTACTGGACGGTTTCTCAGTCCCGCCGCAGTAGTTCTCAGGCAGCAAAGACCGTGAACGGCGCCCACGGGTCATGAGACCGGGCGATCACATACATGCCGGCGAACAGGGCCAGCGCGAGCAGGTAGAACACCAGCTTCCACTGCCGTGTCGGGGCTCGCTTCAGGGCGAGGCTGCCCGCCACGATATAGCCCAGCAGCAACACCAGCTTGACCGTCAGCCACCCATTGGCAAACAGGGCGGAAGGCAGGCTGGCCACCAGCAGCAGCGCCGCTGACAGCAACACCGTGTCGATACCGTAACTGAGATAGCGCAGCGGACGCCGCATGGCCCAGCCGGCTCCGGCCTGGATAGCGGCGCCGCGCAGGAAGAACAGGCCGCCGCTCAACATCACGGCGGCAATGTGAAGAGTGCGCAGGCCGGGATACCAACCGGCCAGCGCCGTTTCACCCACCAGGGGTTAGACCGCCTCGTCCATGGCCGCCTTGTACAGCGAGCGCCTGGGTGCGGCAAATACCCGCCCGATCATTGGCAGAAAGGTTTCCAGCGGTTCGCTGTCGTAGTCCTTGTCGAAGCTGTTCTGGTCGTACTTCTCGCAAAACTCTGCGCAGGCGTCGTAGTACTTGTGACCCTTGAAGGCATCGCGGCTGTTGCGATCCAGTCCCACGTGGTGGAAAAAGTAGTAGCCCTGGAAAATGCCGTGATGCTTGATGATCCAGTGGTTTTCCTCGGACACGTACGGCTCCAGCAGAACCGCAGCCACGTCTGCATGGTTGGCGGGGCCGAGGGTGTCACCGATATCGTGCAGCAGCGCGCAGACCACGTATTCCTCGTCGCGGCCGTCGCGCAGCGCCCGGGTGGCGGTCTGCAGGCAATGCTCAAGGCGGTCCACCGGGTAGCCGCCGTAGTCGCCTCGCAGCAGTTCGAGATGGGTGACAAGTCGCTGCGGCAGCCCCTGCATGAAATCGATCATGTGCTCCGCAATCACGCCCCAGTCCTCCGGGGTGGCTTCGGTCATGGCACGGAAATTCGCTTGTTTTTCAGACATATCGGCCTCGTTATCCTCGTGTACCGGTCATCGAATAAGCCCGCTATTGTCCCGCATCTCGACGCGGATGTCTGCTAAACGGCGATAGCGGAGAGCGCTGTCAGCCGCCGATATACGGCTCGATCTGCGCGATCAGCTCATCGTAGCGACTGAGATCGTCATTGCGGGCGTACTTCCTGGCGTACTTCAGACTGCGCTGGGCACGGTCATACTGCTCCAGCTCGATCTGTGCCTCGGCCAGGGCGTAGTAGAACAGCTCCTCGTTGCGCTTGCGGTCGATGGCCTCTTCGAAAAAGATGGCGGCATTGGCGTAATTGCCCTCTGCCATCCACAGCTTGCCCAGGGCGTAATAAAAATAGGGATTCTTTTCGCGATTTTTTCGCAGTCGCTCTACCAGGTCGTCGGCCTCGGCCACGCGGCCCTGCTGTCGGTAGATCTTCTCCAGGTTGCTCAGGGAGGAGTCACTGTCAGGATCGAACGCCAGCGCCGTGCGGTAGGCCTGCTCCGCCTCCTCGAGACGATCCTCGCGGCCAAACAGGACACCGAGGTTGTGCCAGGCAGCCGGGGAACGCCCGTCGGCTTCTATCGCCAGCCGCGCATAGCCGAATGCCGACTGGCTATCCCCGTCCAGCATGGTTTCCACGGTCTTGTTGCTGTAGAACAGTGCCAGCGCCTCGTAATCACTGATCTCCCGGGTATCGAACACGTCGGTGGCGATCTCCGGGTTGAGGTCCACCACGTAGGCGTTCCAGGCCTTGCCTGAGGCCGGCTTACGGATTCGCGTGCCGGTTTCCTCGGGCTGCACCGACAGGAAGGTCCGCTTGCGCTCCACGGCGGCCCCGTCCAGCAGGCCGGTGACATTGATGTGCTGGGTGGTAATCAGCGTATCTTCTTCAGCGTCCCACTCAGGCGGGGAATCGACCAGCTGGAACTTCGCATCGATACCCGCGTAGCGAGCTGAGGCGACGAACATATTGGAAAACGAGAAGCAGTTGACCTTGCGGCTGTCCGGCAACTCGTCGAGGGATGACGTAAACGTGGGGTCGTAGTCGTAGTGGTCAGAGAACTCCTGGAACGCCCAATCCCGCAGGGCAACGTAACGCTCCGCCTCCTCCAGGGGCATGATGTCGCGATCGATCTGGGCGCGGATGTCCTCCGGCAAGTGGAGAAATTCCTCCAGCGCCTGCGTCTGCTCGGCGCTCGCCTCCGCCGGCGTTGCGGTCAGCAACTCGTCTTCCAGCAGGTTCATATGCGCGGGCGGGGGTTCACTGAAGCTGTTCTGCCCGCTGCTGGCGCAGGCGCCCACCAGTACCCCGATCAAGACCGACAACAGTGCTCTTGCTGTCATAACGGACCCCCCGCCTTGAAAAGCGTCTTTATTAGTCTAGACGAACGATTGACGCGTAACCTGAACACGATACTGGACTGGAACACTGATGACACTACCCGCCCCGACCCGCGCCAATCCGACCCTCGGCTACTACCTGGGGCTGCCGGCCTGGGGATTCCCGGGCTGGACCGGTGAGTACTTCCCGCGGCCGGGAGCGGGCGCATCCACGCTGGGCCACTACGCGCAGGTGTTCAACACGGTCGAGGGGAACACCACGTTTTACCGGGTACCGGATGCCGCCACGGTGTCACGCTGGGCGGAGGCCGTCGCCGGCACCGAGTTCCGCTTCAGCTTCAAGATTCCCCAGGTGATCACCCACGAGCGCGAGCCCGAGTGGGACCAGCTAACGGCCTTCATGTCGGTCCTGGAGCCGCTGGCCGAGAACCTGGGGCCGTTCCTGGTGCAGTGCCCCGCGAGACTGGGGCCTTCAGACATATCGGCCCTGGAGACCTTGTTCCAGCGCCTGCCCGCTGCCCATCGCTACGCCCTGGAGCTTCGCCACCCGGCGTTCTTCGAACAGCCGGAGCTGGTCGAGCCGCTGCTGGCGCAGACCGGCGCCGGGCGCGTCATGTTCGACAGCCGACCCATCTACCAGGGTGACGCAGCGCATCCGGAAGTGCTGGCGGCTCGCCACAAGAAACCGGACGTGCCGCTGCTGGACACGGTTTACAACGGCCTGGTCTACGCCCGGGTCGTGCTGCACCCGGATCCCGCTACCAATGGCCGCTTTGTTTCAGAGTGGCTGGATCGCATGGACGACTACCTGGCGGCGGGCCACAGCGTCTACTTCATGATGCACTGCCCCAACAACCAGCACTGCCCGCTATTCGCCGAGGAATTTCACAACGCGCTGAGATCCCGCCAAGATCTGCCGGCCCTCCCGCCCTGGCCCCTGCCCCGCCAGGACAGCCTGTTCTAGCCCGTCGTCATTCCCGCGCCCGTCGTCGTCATTCCCGCGCCCGTCGTCGTCATTCCCGCGCCCGTCGTCGTCATTCCCGCGAAAGCGGGAACCCAGCGGGCTCAGCAATAAACCACGCGATTGCCGCCCCCGACAACAACAGGACGCCCACAATATCGGCGAGAACTACCTTGCGAATGGCCTCATTGAGGCCCCCCACCGACCACGCAAGAACAAGAAACCCGACCATCGACACCGCTGCCATCACCATGGCAGGCGCCTGGTACTGGGGTACGAACGCGGCATAGAGAATGAAACCGCCGACAATACCGAACAGCAGCGCCCGGTGCCGCAGCAGGATCTCCAGGTCGGGGCTGGCGAACTCCACCGCGTAGGCTGAAGAAACCTTGCCGGCGGACAGCACCCCCAGCACCGGCAGGAAGTTGATCAACCCCACCAATACGAGCAGCACCGTCACCACCTTGCTCATGTGCCCTCCCCGGCCTGCGCCGCGTTTTCGAAGAACTCACCGGTGGCCGCATCCGCCGGGTAAAAAGACTCGATGCGCAGCTCATCGGCGGTGATGTCCTGGGGCGTGCCGATGGTGGAGATCACCGAGAACAGGCTCAGCCGTAAATCTCCCACCTCGATCACCAGCGGCAGCACCGGCTGCAGGGGCTGGTATTCGGGTGTCGCGTCGGCGTCGTCCGCCAGCTCCAGGATCCGTGAGAACAGGGACTGCACTGCCGGGTCCCCCGCGGTGGCCGGTTCCACCCGCAGGCGCCGGGTAAACGCCGGCGCCGCCTCATCCCAGTTGGCGATGTACTGCCGCAGGCCCTCAGGATGCACCGTGAGCAGGGCCAGGTTCATCTCCTCGCCGAACCCGATTTCTCGCTGCAGTTCCTGCAGGTCACCCCCCAGGCCAAGCAGCAGGTCGGCGGCCTGGTTCTTGAGCTTCAGGTTCCAGAGGCGGTCCACCACCACCGCCGGCAGCGGGTCGTGATGCTCCAGCATGCGCTGGAGCGCTTCCATGACCGGCGCCATGCCCGGCTCGTCCAGCCCGGACTCGCGGTAGGCGGCGTTGAAGCCCGCGGCCTTCAGCAAGACGTTGCGCTCGCGTAGCGGCACATCCATAGCTTCCGACAGGCGCAGCACCATCTCGCGACTCGGTTGGCTGCGCCCGGTTTCCAGCCAGCTCACATGGCGCTGGGAGACATTGGCGGCCAGCGCCAGGTCCAGCTGTGACAGCTTGCGGAACCGGCGCCACTGGCGGCAGATATCGCTGAAGTCGCGGGCTACGGCTGTGTTCATGGCTGCACCTCCTGCCGTCATTCTGGCCCAGGCATGTAGTCGACGCTATGACCTCCGAGGTAATTGCAGGCATTCAGCCGGGGGAGCAGGATGCACGGAAATCCACGGGAGGACAGCCACGTAAGCTGTTGAGAGCCAATGACACCACGCAAAGCCTTTGCCATTGCCCTGCTGATCCCCTTCAGCCTGCTGACCGTCTATGCGGTCAGCGAGGTCGGTTACATCGGGATTTTCGACTACCACCGCCACAGCCCGGCGGGCTGGCAGGTCTTTACCGACCTGGTCATCGCCCTGCTGCTGGTCTTTGTGTGGATGGTGCCGGACGCGCGCGAGCGCGGCCGCAATCCCTGGCCCTGGGTGGTTGCCACCCTGTTCCTGGGTTCCATCGGTCCGCTGCTGTACCTGGCCGTAGAGCGAGCGCCGCAGGCCCGCACCGCGGCTGCCTAGTCCGCGGTGAGAAATGCCAGCAGCGGGTCCAGGTCCGGTTCGCCGCTGGTGTCGATTGCGATGACCTGCTCATCAGCCTGAAGCGGCTCCTCGCGCTCGACCTGGAGGTCGAGAACCTCCAGGTTGGCCTCCGAGGCATCCCCGCGGCGCGCGGCCACGCGCTCACGCTGCAGCGGCATGTCCGCTTCACAGTGCATGATGGCGAAGGGCACACCCAGGGATTCCGCGAGCTTGCGAAAAGCGTCGCGCTCCTCGCGCTTGAGAAACGCCGCATCCACCAGCACGGGCCATCCTGAGTCCAGCAGCTGCCCGGCCAGGGCCAGCAGGCGCGCGTAGGTGCGGGTATTGGCTTCCAGCGAATAAATGCCGGCATCGCGGGCGGAGCCGCTGGGCTCCAGCGGTGAGAAGCCGAACAGGCGCTTGCGCTCGACGTCGGAGCGCAGGCGAATCACCGGAGCCGCCTCCAGCAGCTGCCCCGACACGAAGGTCTTGCCGGACCCGGAGAGGCCATGGGCGATGATGAGGCGCGGCGACGATGGCTGCGTGTACCGTTCCGCCAGGTCCATGTAGCGCCCCATCTCGTCGATCAACTCCTCGTCATCGTTGCCCACCTGGGCCAGGCGCAGGCTGGCGACCTTGGCACGTACCATGGCCCGGTAGACCTGGTAGAAGTGCAGCAGTTTCAGTCCCTCGAAGTCTCCGCTGTACTCCAGGTAGGCATCCAGCAACCGCCGCGACAGCGGCTCCAGGCCGTGGTCATCCAGGTCCATCAACAGGAACGCCAGCTCACTGGTCACGTCGATCCAGCGCAGGTCCGGGTTGAATTCGATACAGTCGAAGGGTACGACCTGACCCTGCCAGAGGACGATATTGCGCAGGTGCAGGTCGCCGTGGCACTCGCGAACGAAGCCGCCGTCGAGACGCTGCATGAACGCATCCGCATGCGCCTCACAGCCGGCGCGGCTCCAGCTTTCCAGCTGTTCAAACTGGGGGATTCGATCGGCCGCCTGCTCGCCGATGTTGGGGCCGATCTGGTCGAAGTTCTCCAGCACGCGCCCGGAGGTCACTTCAGGCGTGCCGTAACCGGAGGCCGACGTGGCGGTATCGATCCCGGCGTGAAACCGGGCCAGCACCTGCGCCGTCTCGTCGATCAGATCGCGGCCGAGCTCTCCGCGGGCCGCGAGATGGTCGAAGCCGCCGGCGGTGTCGAACTGGCGCATTCTGACGGCGTACTCAAACGCCTTGCCGCGGCCACCTACGCTCGGTGCGTCCGCTGAGCCGGTAATGGGCACCACATCCAGATACAGCTCCGGCGCCAGGCGCCGGTTCAGGCGCAGCTCCTCTTCACAACAGTGTCGGCGTTTCTGCAGGGTGGAGAAATCGAGAAAGCCGAAGTTCACCGGCTTTTTGATCTTGTAGGCGAATTCCCCGGTGAGGAACACCCAGGAGACATGGGTCTCGATCAGCTCGACGGCGTCAACCGGGTGCGGCCAGGCCTCGGCGGATGTCAGGGCCTCGACGGTCAGCGGCTTCATGGAAAGGCAGGAAACTCCCTGTATGCCCTGGGTTCAGTCCTCCGGGCGCTCCGGGAACGTCTTGGTCACCATGTACTCTGCGGCCACCTGGACATCGTAGTCCGACAGCCTGGCGTCGCCGCCGCTCGCGGGCATCGACAGGTAACCCTTGTCCGCGTGTTCGAACAAAACTGCTTCCCACAGCGTCGAGCGACCGGACCAGCTATCGCTCTGCCCGGTGATGGGAGCGCCCCCCTCACCGTGGTCGTGGCAGCGGGCGCAGGCAAAGCTATAGATGGCCTCGCCATCCTTGTGGCGCTGGGATGCGGGCTTGGTTTCCGCGAAGGTATTCACGGCAGCCAGCAGGGGCAGAAGCAGAATCACGGTTTGCCGGGCGGTCGGGCGCATGGCACATCTCCGTATATGCACAGAATCTCCTCAGACCTTAGCAAAACCGCGTTGGCGCGGTTTGATCTACATCACAAGCACCATCTTCAATAAACCACCGCGGGCGCTCTTCAATAAACCGCCGCGGGCGCTAGAAGAATCCCAGCGGCGACGTATCGTAGCTGACCAGCATGTTCTTGGTCTGCTGGTAGTGCTCCAGCGCCATCTTGTGGGTCTCTCGGCCGATGCCGGACTTCTTGTAGCCACCGAAGGCCGCGTGGGCCGGGTAGGCATGGTAGCAGTTCATCCAGACCCGGCCCGCCTTGATGCCGCGGCCCATACGGAAAGCGCGGTTCGTATCCCGGGTCCAGACGCCGGCGCCGAGCCCATAATCCGTGTCGTTGGCAATGGCCAGCGCCTCGTCTTCATCCTTGAAGGTCGTCACTCCGAGCGTTGGCCCAAAGATCTCCTCCTGGAAGACGCGCATATCGTTGCTGCCTTTGAGTAGCGTGGGTTCGATGTAGTAGCCCCCGGCGATGTCGCTGCCCACCGCGGCCTGGCCGCCGCCCATGAGGAACTCGGCGCCCTCGTTCCGCGCCACGTCCATGTAGGACATGATCTTGTCGAACTGCTCTTTCGAGGCCTGGGCGCCCACCATGGTGTCGGTGTCGAAGGGGTTGCCCTGGGTGATGTTCTTGCCGCGCTCCAGTACGCGCTCGATGAACTCCCCGTAGATGCTCTCCTGGACCAGCGCCCGGGACGGACAGGTACAGACCTCGCCCTGGTTGAAGAAGCCGAGCAGCGTGCCCTCCAGGCACTTCTCGATGTAGTCGTCTTCCTGGCTCATGATGTCCTCGAAATAGATGTTGGGCGACTTGCCGCCCAGCTCCACCGTCGAGGGAATCAATGTCTTGGCCGCGTTCTCCAGGATCAGGTGTCCCACCGCGGTGGACCCGGTAAAGGCGATCTTGGCGATGCGGTCGGTGCTGGCCAGGGCCTGGCCGATCTCGCCGCCGAAGCCGTTGAGCACGTTCAACACGCCGGGCGGCAGCAGGTCGCCGATGATTTCCAGCAGCACCAGGATCGAGGTGGGCGTCTGCTCCGCGGGCTTCAGCACCACGCAGTTACCGGCGGCGAGCGCCGGACCCAGCTTCCAGCCCGCCATCAGCAGCGGGAAATTCCACGGGATGATCTGGCCCACAACCCCCAACGGTTCGTGGAAGTGATAGGCCACGGTATTGGCGTCGATCTCGGCCGCTGAGCCCTCCTGGGCGCGGATGCAGCCTGCGAAGTAGCGGAAGTGGTCTACCAGCAGTGGGATGTCAGCATTGAGCGTCTCGCGGATGCTCTTGCCGTTCTCCCAGGTCTCGACCCAGGCCAGGGTCTCGAGGTTGTCCTCGATACGGTCGGCGATTTTCAGCAGGATGTTCGAGCGCTCGGCCACGGAGGTCTTGCCCCAGGCCTCGGCGGCGCCGTGGGCGGCGTCCAGCGCGATCTTCAGGTCCGCTGCCGTCGAGCGCGGCATCTCGCAGAAGGCCTCGCCGGTGACCGGGCTGACATTCTCGAAATACTTGCCCTCGAGTGGGGCAACCCATTCGCCTCCGACAAAGTTCTCGTAACGGCTCTTGAACGTGTGCAGCGCGTCGTCGCTGCCTGGCATGGCGTATTGCATGGGAGAACCCTCCTCCGCGGGTGAATGGTTTCTCCAGTATAGATAAGCTGGTCGGCACCTGCGTTCTCCGCGGCGAGGCTTGTATGGATTCTGTAGATGCCTGGTGCAGACAGGCGAGCGTCGAGCCGCACTTGACGGGAAGCGGGTCATCGGATTCTATCGGTGACGCTTGTGGTTGGAGACCGGGATACCTATGAAAAAGCTCCTGGCAGTTTTCTCAGCGGCGGCGCTGATGATTGCGGTGTGGTTCCTGGGTCCCGTATACCAGTTCTACGCACACCGCGGAATCGTGCCGCTGCCGCCGGGGGGCTGGGTGGACATCGATGGTGAGGTGCCAGAGACCCAGCAGCTGATTGACCCCCGCTTCGAGTCGAGGGGCACTCGCGCGCTGGAGGTGATGGGTGACTATCGCCGCGAGGCGAACCTGCCGTCGCTGTCCGCGGCGGTCGCGGTGGGGGATCACCTGGTCTGGGCGGGTGCTGTCGGCTATGCGGACATCGAGAGCCGCACACCGACAACGCCGGACAGCCTGTTTCGGATCGGCAGCACCTCCAAGGCGCTGACGGCAACCGCGCTGGCGCGTCTGGTGGACCGGGGTGAAATCGGGCTCGACACGCCGCTGTCAGAGTACTTCACGGAGTTGCCCAACCCGGCCTGGTCGACGATCACACCGCGCCAGCTGGCGTCCCATTCCGCGGGCATACCCCACTACAGGGAGAACGGCGACTGGGCCGGGCTCTATCGCACCATCGCCCTTGACCGCCACTACGCGGATGTCCGTGATGCGCTGTCGGTGTTCGACGGCAGCCCACTGCTGCACGACCCTGGCACAGGCTTTCACTACTCGTCCCTGGGCACAGTCCTGCTGGGCGCCACCATGAGCGAATCCACCGGCCAGTCCTATCGGGAGTTGATGCGCCGGGACGTGTTCGAGCCGGCGGGAATGACCAGCACATTTCCGGATGCGGACGGAGACCGTCGCGAGGCCCGCCTGGTCACCCTGTATTACACCGACGGCAAACGCTTCCGGCCCTGGCGCAAAGTCGACCTGAGCCATCGCCTGCCGGGTGGGGGGTTCGTTTCCTCGCCCTCTGACCTGGTGCGCATGGGGCGGATGTACTTCGACCCGGCGTTTATCTCAGCGGAGACGCGGGACGCCTTCTGGACGCCACAGACGCTGGCGGACGGCAGTGTAAACGAGCAGAACTATGCCCTCGGCTGGCGCTGGCGGGAGTGGGACATTGAGGACGTGGGCGTGGCCCGCAACGCCAATCACGGCGGGGTGGCACGGGGCTCGCAGTGCTGGCTGCTGGTCTACCCGGATTACGTCATGTCCATGGCGTTTTGCACCAATGCCAAGACCGAGGCATTCCACACCTTCGGCATGCTCTACAAACCGCTGATACAGGTGTTCGCCGCGCCCGGGTAACTCGCTAGGTCCAGCCCAGCTCCGTCAGCGCCCAGGGGGCGTTCCAGATCTTGGTCAGGTGGGTGACCTTGTCGTTGTCATCCATCTGGATGACATAGACATAGTGGCTGGCAGTCGACTGGTTGGTCGGCGGCACCGGGCCGCCCTCTCCGACATGCTGGCCGTTGAAGGTCGCGAAGAAGATGGCACTGCGGCTGCCTTCATCCCAGGCGCTGCTGTGGATGTCATAGCTGCAGCCCGCCAGCGGTCCCTGGCCGAGCCCGGCCATCCACTCGCAGTAGCCTTCCACCGAATCGATATCGACCAGCGGCTCGCTCTGGGCGACGAAACCCGCACCGTCGGCAACATAGGCCTGGCAGCCCTCCCAGCCCTTCAGGCCCTCGCAGGCGTGGAAGAACGCCTCGGCATTCTGCATAGCGGTCATAGCATCTTCTCCTTCTTTTTCAGCTTGTGTGCCTACGCGCCGTTTTGTACCGGCATGGCGCCGCTGTCGTATTTTTCCCAGCCCTCGCCGTTGAAGGCATCCACCCCCAACTGGCGCATGATGTAAGGAAAGTCGACCATTACCCAGTTGTCCACAATCTTGCCGTCCACGACTTTCCAGAAATCCATGTAGCGAATTTCCACCCGCTTGCCGGTGGGCGCGATACCCATGAACTCACCGCTGTGCACCGCCTCCTGGCGCCCGAAAGCCGCGCACCACTCACCCTGGGTAATCCGGGCCTCGTCGATGCAGACCTTGTCGGAGAACGCCGCCTGGAAGGGCCGCTGCCAGCCCTGCTGGAATTCCTTCAGGCCCTGTTTGAAGCCGCAGCCCGTATTGCCCATCCAGCGAAAATCCTCGCTGAAGAAGCGACCCATATTGTCAATGTCGTGGTCGTTGAGGCCGTCGACCATGGCATCGATAGTGGCCAGGGTCTCGTCGGTCTTGCTGAGGTCGTTGTGGGCCGTCAGTTCGGCCTGTGCCGGGCGTGAACCCTTCATGGCAAATCTCCGATATGTCGATGGTTACAGGGCGGGTGGGTTGGCCTGGCGGTCGACGGTGTACTCGCGCATGCGACGGAATACGTCGACACCGAGTTTCCGGTAGACGTCCAGCAGGTCCACCAATACCCAGTTCTCCCGAATCTTGCCGTTCTCGCAGCGCCAGAAATCCAGGCTGGTCATCCTGATCCCCTCACCAGGGGGGACAATGCCCAGCCAGCCATCGCCGCTGACGGTCATGCGCATGGCGTCGAAGCCGCAGAACGCGACGTAGTCACCATCGCCGAAATAGCATTGGGTGTAGGGCTTGTTGCGGTCGCTGTCGGTGTCGGGCAGGCCGGCGCGGAACGGGGACTGGTGCCAGTGCCGGAACCCGGTAATGCGCCGGTTCGAGCCGATGCCCGCGGGGCCGTACCAGTTCATTTTCGGATGCCAGTAGGGGCCGGGATCCTGCGTATCGATGCGTCCCGCCGCGTAATCCCCCAGCCCGTGCAGCATGTTCTCCACCAGCTCCAGGCTGGCGGCGGAGCGCTCTGCGTCGTAGGGCCCGGTAATGATGCCGTCCTGCGTGGCCGGGCCGGGAATCAGCATCTCCCGGCCCAGGCTTGGGCTCATGGGCCAGGCATTGGCCTGGATCATGACCTCCGGGATATCCCAGAGGGCATGCATGGCCACGATTTTCTCGTCTTCCACATGGAAAAACTCGCAGTAGCGCATGGTGACGGCATGCCGCGTGGCGGGAATATCCAGCCAGGGGTGCTCGAACACCCCGGTGTAATAGCCACCGCAACCGACCCAGCACTCGTCATCCTGGGGGCCGGCCATCACGATATAGTCGCGGCGCTCCAGGTCCGGGATTGCCCGCAGCAGGGGCACGTAGGCCTGCTCGTACAAAGCAGTGGGGCCTGTCATGGTCCCCAGCGGATGCGCCAGCTGAATCACCGCATCGGGTGCAAACAGCGCTTCGAGCTCACCGCGCAGGCGCTCGGGATCGAGGTCATACAGGGCACGGCGAAAGTGCCCGATGAACTCCCGGTTCTGTTCGTGGATGGATCTACTCATAGCTACCAGACAGTACTAGCCGTAACGCGCCACGCGCAGGTCCGCCTGGGCCTTGTGACCGGCGAAGCCCTCCAGCTCACACAGGCGCGAGCAGTACTCGCCGATCTCCACCGTCGCTTCCGGCGACACCTTCTGGTAGGTGCAGGTCTTGATGAATTTGCCGACCCAGAGGCCGCCGGTGTAGCGCGCCGCCTTGTTGGTGGGCAGCGTGTGGTTGGTGCCGATGACCTTGTCGCCGTAGGACACATTGGTCTCCGGGCCGAGGAACAGGGCGCCGTAGTTGGTCATGTTGTTGAGGAAGTAATCGGGGTCCTCGGTCATGACCTGGACGTGCTCCGACGCGATCTCGTCAGCGACGGCGACCATCTCTTCGTAGCTGTCGCACACAATGACCTGGCCGTAGTCTTCCCAGGCCTTGCCGGCGATCTCCGCGGTCGGCAGGGTCTTAAGCTGCTTTTCGATTTCCGCCATGGTGTCGTGGGCCAGCTGCTCGGAATTGGTCAGCAGGATCGCCGGCGAGTTGGGGCCGTGCTCCGCCTGGCCCAGCAGGTCCGTTGCGGCCATCTCGCCGTCGCAGGCGATCTCGTCGCAGATGACAAGGGTTTCCGTCGGGCCCGCCAGCAGGTCGATGCCGACGCGGCCGAACAATTGCCGCTTGGCTTCTGCGACAAAGGCATTGCCCGGGCCGACGATCATATCGACACCGGCAATGGTTTCGGTGCCCAGCGCCATGGCGCCCACCGCCTGGACGCCGCCAAAGCAGTAGATTTCATCGGCGCCCGCCAGCGCCATGGTGGCGACGATGGCGGCATTGGGCTCGCCGTTGAAGGGCGGCGCGCAGGCGATCACCCGCGGCACGCCGGCCACTTTCGCCGTGGCCACGCTCATGTGCGCCGAAGCCACCAGCGGGTACTTGCCGCCCGGAATGTAGCAGCCGACGCTGTTGACCGGCAGGTGCTTGTGCCCGAGGGTCACGCCGGGGCGGGTTTCCACTTCGACGTCCTTCATGGACTCACGCTGGATGCGGGCGAAGTTCTTCACCTGCTCCTGGGCAAACTTGATGTCGTTGAGGGTCGATTCGGGCAGGCTGTCGATGCAGGCCTGTATCTGCTGATCAGTCAGGCGGAAGCTCTCGGGCGACCACTTGTCGAACTTCTCCGACAGCTCCCGCACCGCGGCATCGCCGCGCGCACTGATATCCGCGAGGATACCCTCGACCGTCTCGCGCACCTGGGTGCTGTTCTGCACCGCCTGTTCCTGGGAAATGCCTTCTTTCAAAATTGTTGCCATGAGATGAACCTCCGCCGGCTGCGGTGGCAGCGCGGTCTTGCTGTGTAATCGTTAGCTGAGTTGCGCGGACACCTCGGGTGCCCACTCGATGTCTGCGTGCAGGTCGCCGGATGTGGCGATGTAGAGGACGCCGCGGCCCTCGCCCGTATTGCGGATACTGCGCCAGTATCCCGCCGGCACCGAAACCGTATCTTCCGGCCCGACATTGAACGTTTC
Organism: Halieaceae bacterium; assembly: GCA_965601975.1. Taxonomy (GTDB): domain Bacteria; phylum Pseudomonadota; class Gammaproteobacteria; order Pseudomonadales; family Halieaceae; genus JANQIO01. The sequence continues at coordinate 1,430,152 of OZ271856.1, read as the reverse complement.
CTGGTCGTCCTCGCCCATGGTCAACTCCCACTGGCCCTCGCCCACGGTCAGCACCTGCTTGACGCCGAAGCGATGTGTGAGGAAGCCGTTGCCGGGCTCCGCCTCGATAGCGGCGAGGCTGAAGGAGTGGGGATTGAGCACCAATGCCGTGGCCGTGCCCAGCTCGTGGCAGCCCTCACCGATGATCGGGTGGTAGCGCTTGGCGCCACCTGTGAGCGCACAGTCGGCGAAGGACTGGTCGATGCCGTCAGAGCGGTCGACGTTGAATACCCGTGCTGCCATCTCGGCCGGGCTGGTGCGGTTGTAGCGCAACAATTCCGCTTCGCTGAGCGGGCGCAGCAGTTCTTCTTCCGGCGGCAGTGCATCCCCGGCGCTGGTATCGACCAGGCTGGAATCCTTGCGCAGGTAAAAGCCGTACTCGGCGGCCCCCTCGATCACATCGTTGGCCCAGGTGACGTGGCCGGGATCGTCCTCACCCAGCCAGGACAGCATGAAGTTGTCGTCGCTGCCGACGCTCTCGAAGGCGCGGAACGTCCCGGTGGGGATGCTGATGACATCGCCTGGGGACAGCACCGCCTCGCCGTCGTTGCCGTCATAGCCCCAGAAGAAGCGCCACTCGCCGCGGCACACCAGGAACACCTCGGCGGTCGTGTGGGAGTGCAGGGAATTGATCTTGCCGGTGGGCAGGGAAACGCCGCCCACGTTGAATCCGTGGGGTTCGGCTATGTGCACCACCTGCTTCTCGTTCTCGGCCACACCCGGCCCGATGATGCAGTAATTGAGTTTGCCCTCGCGCCCCGGCAGGCGGGTATCGACAAAAGCTTCCTCGCAGGGGATGTAGTCGGATTTGCGCACAACGCGGTTTGCCAGAGAAGCGCTCGGCATGGTCAGAAATCCTCGATGTCCCGGCGGCGCAAGCGCGCCAGCCCTAGTGTGATCTTGCGTTCTGGCCGGTGACACGGCAGAAGAGCGCGATATTTTGAATTCGAATGCAAAGCAAGTCTAGCGGCAGTTTTCAAATCGGGCAATAGGCGTGTGAGCAGAATGTTTCAGCGCAAATAAGCGGCGCCGCTGGCCCTGGGCAGCCCCGCCTGCACGGGGGCCGACCCCAATAACCAGAAAATTTTTGAGGTTTTGCCGGTTGAATCCGTTTTGCATACGAAGTACATTCGACCTACTTTGCATTCGACGTACATTGCTACACCGGCGGTCATTGGCGATTCAAAGGGTAACGACCCTGCCCGTGACCACGTTGTACCAGGCAGATAGCGGTAGGTTGAGATAACAAGAATTATCACCTGAGAACACAAAAACAGCTCCCTGTAGGGCTCCCTGTACACGATACGGAGACAATCAATGAAGACACCCACCCGTAAAATCCTTGCAGCACAAATTGGCGTCATTACGGCGCTTGGCGGCGGCCTCCCCATGACCGCCCTCGGCCAGGGCTTCGCCCTGGAAGAAGTCATCGTGACCGCGCAGAAGCGCGAGCAGAACCTGCAGGATGTGGGTGTCACCGTGACGGCACTGGACCAGCGCGCCATGCAGCGCGCGGGTATCACCGACATTTCGCGGCTCGAGCTGGTCACCCCCGGCATGAGCTACGGCTTCATCGGCTCCGATGCCAAGGTCGCCATGCGCGGCGCCAACTCCAACAACACCTTCGCGGACAACTCCTCCATCGCCGGCTTCTTCGTCGATGGCGTGTACCGTCCGCGCGCGTCGCAGCAGTCCCAGGCCTATTTCGACGTGGAGCGCGTTGAGGTATTGAAAGGCCCGCAGGGCACCCTGTACGGACGTAACACGTTCGCCGGCGCGATCAATGTTCACACCTTCAAGCCCGACCCGGAGGCGCTGAGCGGCAGCCTGCGCGGCACCGTGGAGCGCTTCAGCCGCTACACCACCGAGGGCTTCATCAACGTGCCGATCAATGACGATGCTGCGATTCGCCTGGCCATCAACACCAAGGACAGCGACGGCTACATCGACAACAAGGGCCCGGCGGAAGACCTGGGCCAGGACGAGGCCCGCAATGCGCGCCTGTCAGGCCTGTGGCGTAACGACAGCGTCGAGGCTGTGCTGCGCTACACCTATGTCAGCCAGGAGGGGATCGCCGACGGCATCTTCTCGGCGGAGGGCATCTGCCAACCGGTCAACGAGAACGGCATCACCGACGCCTTCGGCCAGTTTGAAAACTGTGAGAACCCCTACCCGTTCCAGGCGGGCAACTCCCGTTTCGACGAGGAGTGGGAAGTCAACACGGATATCGACGCGGACCGTGACAACGAGGAGCACAACATCACCCTCGACATCAAGGCCGACCTGACCGACACCGTCTCCGCCCGTTACATCACCTCCTACACGGACTGGGACAGCGAGTTTGACTGGGACGGCGACTGGTCCAGCCAGCCCGGCTACATCTACTTCTGGGACGAGCAGACCGAGTCCGTGACCAGCGAGCTGCAGTTCCTCTACGAGGGCGACCGCTTCAAGGCGACCTTGGGCGGCTATTACTCAGAGGACGAGATCGAGTTCGGCTTCTCCCAGTACCGCACCGCACCGTTCGACTTCAGTGACTTCGCCGACTACCAGGAGATCGAGACCGTCACCTACGGTGTCTTCTTCCAGGGTGAGTACGCGGTGACAGACCAGCTCCGCCTGATCGCGGGCGTTCGCTACAACGACGAGGACAAGGACACCGACACCTTTGCCGGCTCCTCCTCCGATGCGGACGGTAACCCCCTCCCGGGCGTGAACCCGGACGGGCTGGATGGCCGCGCCATCGACATCTATCGCTACACGCTGAACCCGGATCGCTCCGCGAGCCAGCAGTTCGATGAGACGACTTATCGTGCCGGCGTCGAGTGGGATTTCAGTGACGAGATCATGTTCTACGCCAACTACGCCACCGGCTTCCTGTCCGGCGGTGTGAACGCCGACGGCAGCGCCTTCGAGCAGCAGGAATCCGACGCCTACGAGGCGGGCATGAAGAGCCGCTTCCTCGACGACACCCTGCAGGCCAACGTGGCCGTGTACTACAACGAGTACACCGACCTGACCACGCAGGAACTGGTGGACGTGGGCGGTGGCGTGTTCCAGACCCGCACGGTGAACGGCGGTGAGATCGAGACCCTGGGCCTCGAAGCCGACATCACCTGGATCCCGGATGACCAGTGGATCATCACTGCGGGCCTGAGCCTGATGGACAACGAGTTCGGTGATTTTGGCGCTGCCAACCCCTTCGTGCAGGCGAATGGCGTAGACACCACTTTCCTGGACCTGGAAGACGAGACCCCGCCCTGGGCGCCGGAAGTCACGCTGAGCCTGAGCATCGGCTACGACTACGACCTCGGTGACATGGGCCGGATCACCCCGTTCCTGCAGTTCTACTACTCGGATGACTACAACACCGATGATGTCATCACCTACAGCCAGCAGGAGCAGGACTCTTACACCAAGACCGACTTCCGTGTGATCTGGACGAACCAGAACCAGAACATGGAAGCGGAGGCCTTCGTCGAGAACATCGAGGACGAGGAAGTCCTGGCCCGGACCAATGTCGGCGGTTTCGACCTGGTGCAGACCAGCTACCTGTACCCGCGCAACTACGGCGTGAAGTTCAGCTACAGCTTCTGAGGGGAGCCTCATCATCGCGTGCCAGCGATGACGGACTGCGGTAGGGTGTCACCACCCTGCCGCTTTTTTTTGCCCGCGGGTAATGCGTCGAGGACATAAGAACAATGGCTGAATTCGGCACACTGAACTGGTCCATCCTGCTGGTGTACATCGCCGCCAACCTGTACATCGGCTACCTGCTGGGGAAGAAGGTGGACTCCGCCGAGGACTTCTTCCTCGGTGACCGCTCCACCCCCTGGTGGGCCATCGGCATCTCGGTGCTGGGCACCTACGTCAGCGCGCTGACCTTCCTGGGCGCGCCCGCCTGGGCCTATACCGAGGGTCTGTCGGTGATCGCCATTCACCTCAACTACCCGCTGGTGATCTTCGTGGTGGTGACGTTCTTCCTGCCGTTCTTTTTCAACAGCGGTGTGGCGTCGATCTACGAGTACCAGGAGCGGCGCTTCGGCACCACGTCGCGCACGGTGATCTCGTCGATCTTCCTGGTGTCCCAGGCCCTGACCTCAGCGGCGGTGCTCTACGCGACGGCGCTGGTGCTGGAGTTCATCACCGGCGTGCAGGTGGAGTACGCCATTGTCATCGTGACCATCATCGCGCTGATCTACACCGCCATGGGCGGTATCACCGCGGTGATCTGGACCGACGTGATACAGGCGTCGATCCTGCTGGTGGGGGGCATGATCATCGGCTACGCCCTGCTGACCAATATGCCCATGCCGCTGGGGGAGACCCTGCAGGAACTGAAGGGCAAGGGCCTGACCCAGGCGCTGGACTTCAACGCCGACATTACACAGGTCACGACGATCTGGTCGGGCGTGATCGCGATGACCCTGTTCCACATCACCGTCTACGGCACCAACCAGATGATGGTGCAGCGCACGCTGGCGGCCAAGAACATCGGCGACGCCAAGAAGTCCTTCATGTTCATGGGCTTCGGCGCCTTCTTCATCTACTTCCTGTTCGTGTTCCTGGGCATCCTGTTCTACAGCTACTACGGCGGCCGGCACTTCGAGAACGGCAATACCATCATCCTCGAGTTCGCGGCGGACTACGGCCTGCCCGGGCTGATGGGCATCATCGCGGCGGCGGTGCTGGCGGCCTCCATGTCGAGCCTGGACTCGGCCTTCAACTCCATGGCCACCGTGTCCATCGTCGATTTCTACAAGAAGTTCTACCGGCCCGAGGCGGACAGCGACGAGTGCCTGAAGATGTCGCGGATATTTACCGTCATGTGGGCGGCGCTGATCATCGTGCCGGCCATCATGTTCTCCAAGAGCGAGGGCTCCATCCTCGAGACCCTGAGCAAGGTGGGCAGCTACTTTGTCGGGGCCAAGCTGAGCATGTACGCCCTGGGCTTCTTCTCCAAGCACACCACCGAGCGGGGATTGATGATCGGTATCGTCGCGGGCTTTGCGACCGTGTGGTACGTGGCCACCTCCACAGATATCGCCTGGCCCTGGTACTGCGCCATCGGTGCGACCGTGAATATGAGCGTGTCCTGGACAGCGAGCCTGCTGCTGGACGGCAAGCAGGACGATTATTCCCCCTACTCGGTACAGGGCCAGCTGCGCCAGTTCCGCGAGGGCACAATGGAGGCTACCGAGGGTGGCTGGTACCGGGTGCCCGGCAAGGTGGATGGGATCAGCTACTGGCTGCTGGCCTTCTTTGTCGCCTGCCTGCTGTTCCTGTTCATGTTTGACGCGATGATCTGAGGGCTTCCAGCCGCTCGAAGATATCCAGGCCCTGCTGCTTCAGCCACCAGGGCAGGTCGATGATGATCCAGTTCTCCGCGAGCTTGTCGCCCTCGCGGCGGTAGACGTCCACGACCCGCATATCGACCCGCATGTCCCTGCCAGGCAGGCCCAGGAAGCCGCCCACCGGGGTGTGGGTCAGGTTGGGCCAGCCGAAAAAGCCGCCGTACAAACCCTCCGCCAGGCGGCAGACGTGGCCGTTGAACACCTTCTGCTGCACGCCGTCTCGGTAGGGGAACTGGTGCTGCTGCTGGTAACGCGGAATGGTGTAGGTCGCACCGATGCCCGCCGGGCCGTACCAGCCCATGTCGTCATGCCAGGTGCGCGCCAGGTACTCAGGCGGGCAGTGGTCCTCGCCGGAGGCATTGAGCGCATTGAGGTCGTCCACCATGCGGTCGATCAGCGCCAGGGTCTCGGCGGCCTGGCCGTGATCGTGGGGCGCATGCAGCAGCCCGTCCTGGGTGCGCGGCCCCGGCCAGATACCGGGTGCGCCGGTGCTGTGCGGCAGCGGGTTCACACCGGCCTGGTCCATCATGTCGATGATGTCGCAGAAAAACGCCGAGCGGGTGATCTTGCCGTCCGCCACACAGTGAAAATCCGCGTAGCGCAGGCAGGCCAGGCGTCCGGTGGCCGGAATGCCCAGCCAGTCCTCGTCAAACAGGCCCATCATATGTCCGAGCGTGATCACCCAGTCAGTCTCGTCGACCTCGCTGGTGCCTGCCATGAAGACGAAGGGTCGGCGCTGCAAACCACTGAAGCTGCGCTTCAGGGGTGCGTACAGCTTCTCTGCAACCGCCTTCGTGCCTTCCATCCGATCGAAGGGATATACGGCGTACATGTGATATCCCGGCGCCACGTGCGCCTCCAGCACCGCCTCGACGGCGTCGGGGCTGGCGTTCTCCAGCGCCTCGTCGAACTCCCAGGCGAGGCCCTTGATGGACTGGTAGTCAGTCATGGTGAATTCCTTGTGTCGCGCATGCCCGTGATCAGGACGTCGGGCATTTGCAGGTGAAAATGAATGGCCGCTGCACGGCAGCCGAAGATCAGCGCGCCGCCCACGAGGGTAGCGGCCTGGGTGCCCAGTAGGCCATAGCTGAGCAGGAGTATCTGCACGGACACGCCGAACAGGATCGGGGTGGCGTACAGGTCGCGGGACATGATCAGCGTGGGGCGACCCGTGAGCAGGTCGCGGATCAGGCCGCCGCCAATACCGGTGATGACCCCCATCACCGCGGCAATCACGCTGCCAAAACCCATATCCAGCGTCTTGACGATGGCGCCGCTGGCAAACAGCGCCACCCCCAGCGCGTCCAGGTACAGCAGGAGGGTGTAGCGGCGGTGGATGGATTCCAGCAGGAAGAACGCCGCCAGGGCCGCGACGATCGCCGCCAGCAGGTAGGTGGAGTCGGCAATCCAGAATACCGGCACATCGAGGATGATGTCCCGGATGGTGCCGCCGCCCACCGCCGTCACTACACCCACCACGATGATGCCAAACAGGTCGATGCGGGCGTCCCGCGCCGCCAGCACACCGCTCACGGAAAAGGTCACCGTGGCCAGCAGCGCTATGGCCTGGCTGAGTGTGATAACGGATTGTGAATCCAGCATGCGATCCCCCTGCGCAGGATATTGCATTCGGATGCAAAGCTGCGTCAAGATACGCGCTCCGATTCTTCGTGGTACTTCTACACTCAAAGGCACTATGGACTCCCAACACTACGACAGCGCGCCTCCCGGCGGGGAAGGCGGCGACATGAAAGGCTTCGACGCGGAGTTCCGCGACATCGTCGACTACATCCTGCGCATCACCTACCGGATCTGGGAGGGCAAGCAGGTCGGCCTGTGTCACGATTACTACTCGGACGACTGCCCGGTCTATACCCTGGCGGGCTACAGCGAGGGCGCCGAGGTGGTCACCCAGAACACCATTCGCACCCTGGGCGGCTTCCCGGACCGCACCCTGCATGCGGACAATATCGTCTGGGGCGGTGACGCCGACAGCGGCTTCCACAGCTCGCACCTGATTACCACCAGCATGACCAACCTGGGCCCCAGCGAGTTCGGGCCCGCCACCGGCAATGAAGCCACCATCCAGGTCATTGCCCACTGCGTGTGCAAGGACAACCGCATCGTCGAGGAGTGGTTGGTGCGCGACAACCTGTCCCTGGCAAAGCAGCTGGGCGTGGACCCCGAGGCCTGGGCGCGCGAAAAGGCGGCGGAGCCCCTGGACCCGGACAGCACGTTTGCCAAATGGCTGGTCAGCGAGGCCGCCCGCGTGAGTAACGTCACCCGCGACCGCGCGCCCTACCCCGCCGATCATTCAGACTACCGCGAATCTTTCGTCGCCGCGGCGCTGCAGAACATCTGGAACGCGCGCATGGTGGGCGACACCAATATTCTCTACGCCGAGAATGCCGTATTACACGCCTCGGCCCGGGACGATGCCAAGGGTGTCACCGCCATCGCCCGCTTCTACATGGACGTGATGAGCTGCCTGCCGGATGCAAAGCTGGCGGTGGACTACACCTGCAGCCACAGCATGCGCGACGACGCCGACTATGTGGCCGCGCGCTGGACCCTGGCCGGTACCCACACCGGCGGCACCCTGTGGGGCGAACCCACCGGCGCGCCCATTCTCATCCTCGGAGAGAGCCAGTACCGCCTGGAAAAAGGCAGGGTGGTCGAAGAGTGGCTGGTATTCGATGAGCTCGCCGTCCTGACCCAGGTGCACCGGGCCCGTCGTGCCGCCGCTTGAGTTCGTCGACGCCCACCACCATCTCTGGGATCTGGAAGCCGTTCACTACCCCTGGCTGATGGCCCGGGGAGAGCGGCGTTTTTTCGGCGACCCGACGCCCATCCAGAAGAACTACCTGGTCGACGACTTTCTGGGCGAGCCGGGGCCATACACACCCAGCGCGTCAGTGCACATCCAGGTAGGCGCGGAAGACGGCATTGCCGAAACGCGCTGGCTGCATTCGCTCGGCGACAAGCCCGAGGCGGTGGTCGGCTTCTGCGATCTCGCCGCCGAGGATGCAGAGGCGCAGCTGGAGGCCCAGCTCGCCTTCGGCAAATTGCGCGGTATCCGGCAGATTGTCGGTCGCCACGAAGAGGAAGACCGCAAGCATGGCAGCGACGCCCTGCTTGGCGACCCACAGTGGCTCACCGGTTTAAGGCTACTCGAACGGCACGGCCTGTCTTTCGACCTGCAGATGATCCCGCCGCAGATGCCCGCCGCGATCAAGGCGCTGGAACAGGTTACCGACCTGAAGGTGGCGCTGTGCCACTGCGGCTCACCCTGGGATCAGTCCCCCGATGGCCTGACCCGGTGGCGTGACGGCCTGGAAAACTTGGCGAAGCTGCCCAACGCGGTCTGCAAGGTGTCGGGCCTCGGCATGTTCAACCCGGACTGGACGGTGGAAGACCTCAAGCCCATCGTGCTGACGGTGATCGACATCTTCTCACCGGACCGGGTGATGTTCGGCTCCAACTTCCCCGTCGACAAGCTCTACCGCCCCTATGCGGACTACTGGGGCGCCTACGACCAACTCACCACAGGATTTTGCGAGACAGAAAGACGGGCAATGTTCGCCGACAACGCGCGACACTTCTATCGCCTGTAACCCGTTATACCCGCGAAGCCCCCGTCATTCCCGCGAAGGCGGGAATCCATCCTCGACCGAAATTGAAGGGGCAGGCCCACCCCAAAACGCAAGTGTATTGCACACTCCACGTGGAGTGTTCGCATTCCGCCACACGGATCACACCTGAAAATAGGCAATGCCGTTGTATACTCTCATCCGTAGCACGCTCGGCGGGCATTGAAGCACCGCCATGTCTTGCTACTTCAGGATTATTACCTCAGGACCGCACTGGCAATGGAAGCCGCCACCCCAGACACAACACCCGAGATCGAGCCATCCCGGATCAGCCCCATCCAGCACCCGGCAATGACCTGGTTTATGGTGACGTCGACCTTCGGGATATACCTGAGCCTTTTCTACTATCGGCAGGCCCGGGATCTCAAGCGCCTGGACGGCCAGCCCACGACACCGTGGATGTGGTTGCTGGTACCCGTGATCAGCATCGCTATGCCCTTTGCCGGCAGCAAGATGACAATGCGCTACGAGACTCTGGCGGACCGCGCCTCGGTCCCCTTCGTCAACCAGGGCGCCGCCATAGGGGCGGGCGCCCTGCTCATATTCTGGGGGCTGGAAATCCTCTCAAGGACCTACAGCACCTATGACGGCATCGGCACCGTTGTGGCGGTTTTCATTGTTGGCGGCCTGTTCGCGCTGCAGACATCGCACATCAACACCTACAAGCGCAGCCTGGAACCTGACCGTTTCCTGACCAGTTCGAAAGGTTGGCGTATCGCGCGGGGCCTGGCCACCGCCATCCTCGTCCTGCCCCTGCTCGCGCTGCAGGGGTTGCTGGTATACGACAGCGCCGCCAACCTGCTGCGCCCCTCTGCCCAATTGGCGGGCAGATGGCACCACGACACCCTGCCCGTCTCGATCCAGTTCGAGGACAACTGGCGCATTGCCGAAATCGGCGACTTTTCGGACGGCAGCGCCGATGCGGAATTCTCCATCTCTGAGTGGGAGTACATCGTGATTTTCGACCAGTCGCCCAGTGATGACTTCCACGCCAGCCTGACTTCCCGTCGGGACCTGATCATGGAGGAATCCCCGGATGCAGAATGCGAGGAGAAGCGTCGACTGCAGGATGGTGGAAGCGTTCGCGTCGCGCAGCTGATCTGCGAGAGCACTTTCCTGGGCGACCCGGTACTCGAAGCCAGCATACAACTGGAGGACGGCTCGCAGCACATTGAACTCCTCTACTACGCGATGACGTCGCGAGGATCACTGCCGGAGAACAGGATGCGAATGCAGCGAATCCTGAACGGCGTCCGCCTGGAAACCGGGGAGGAGACGCAATGATCGGGGTCACAGCTCCAGCGTCTGCACTGCTTTTCCTTTTGTTGGCCGGCACCGTCGGCGCCGCACCCTCGATCGAGTGGCAGCTGGGTTCCGATCCCGAGTTTCGCGGCGAGGCTGAGGCGTTGCTGAGCCAGGGTGGCCTGCAGACCTCTGACGGGTTCGTGCACGTCTCCCGCCATGTGGACATCAAAATCAGCGACAACGCGGTTACCGAACGCGTCAGGCAGGTCTACTACTACGGCGACACGGCGGCGATCCAGAACTATGGCTATGACACCGTTTACTGGGACTCAAGCCGAGAGCACGTCCGCTTCCTGGAGGCCGCCGCACTGACCAGTGACGGCCAGTGGAGCAGCTTCAATCCGGAGACGGTCAACATCAACGATTCGGACTCCTACGATGTCTTTACCGACCAGCGTGAGATCGTGCTGCAATTGCCCGGCCTGGCGCCGGGTTCAGTCTCCATACTGTCCTTCGAGCGGCAGATCACGGACGGCGACCCCTACTTTTTCCGGGAGTACCTGCAGACGGCCAACCCGCGCCGCTCGGTCAGCATCGCTTTCGAATGGGACAATGCGGCGCCACCGCGCTGGCATATGGACGAAGGCATTTTTGAATGCGAGGAAAGTGAGAGCCGTGTGGTCTGTGCCGCCGAGGACATTCCCGCCGCACTGACTGATGAAGTGGTCTACTACGCCGATGTTCTGCCCCAGCTGGTCATCGCATCGGATCGCAGCTGGCAAGACGTCATCGACAAGACGCTTGCCGACGTACGCTGGGCAACGGAAGGCTCAACCATGCTGGACGGCATCTCGGCGAAGCTGCAGGGCAACGGCAACCCGGTGGCCGATATGCAGCATTTCGTCAGCCAGCAGATTCGCTATGTCTCGTTTTCGCAGGCAGAGCATTCGGTATTGCCTCACAAGATCGACCTGACCCTGGAGAACCGCTACGGGGACTGCAAGGACAAGTCTGCGCTGCTGCTGGCGCTTCTTAACGACGCCGGCGTTGAGGCGTACCCTGTGCTGGTGGCGACAAAACGGGAGAATCCCGACAAGCTGAAGGTCCCGGCCACGGGCTACTTCGATCACATGGTGGTCTGTATGAAGGTCGATAATGGCGAACGCTGCCTGGACCCGACCGACAGCTACGCCGACGCCTTCACCACACCCAGCTGGATCCAGGGCAGCGTGCGCCTGAATCTACTCGATGGCGCCACGCCCACAAAGGTCCCGGCGAGCCGCAACCGCTGGCAGTTCAATGTAGAGAGCGACCTCACCTTCGACGCAGAGGGCGGACAGGTAGACCGCACGCGCGTCGACTACCTGCACGAGTACGGTGCATGGGTGCGCCAGGCCCTGAACGGGCGAGACGCCAGTGACAGGGAGGAATGGCTGACGGAGATTTACCAGGAGGCCGTGGCGGAAAGCGCGGAACCGGAATTCTCGCTGGAGAGCCTCCAGGATCTGGATACCCCTCTCGTCGTTCACTTCGAGGCGAGCTATCCGCCTTATATTGAGGTCGGCGAGTCAACCATGATTATCGAGTACTCCTACTGGCTGCGGAATTTCATCAGCAACCAGTATGTGCAGAACGAGCACTACGGCCACCAGTTTGAGGGCGTACGAGTCAATTCCACCAGCCGAATCGATCCTGGCGACTCCTGGGTGCTGGCGCAGCAGGGGCCCGACATCGAATTCGAATCGCCCTTCGGCGAGATGACGCGACGCTACACCGTCAAGGACGGGCAATTGGAGGTCACCACCTTTGTCGACATTCCCGAACGCTGGGTGCCGATCGAAGAGCTGGAGGCCTTCAACCGCTTCCTGGAACTGGTCTGGGACGAAACCCGGATCAACTTCTGGATGGACCCCGCGGGAGATAGCTAGATCCCGCGAAAGTCGCAGCCCTCAATGGCTCATCTGCATTGCCAGAACGCTGAGTCATTGAAAACGTACATACTTCCTTCTCGGCCCAGGTGCATGTCGACGAGACCCTCCTTGAACTGGAACAGGTACCCGTCCCGACTCTCCGGGTCTTGCAACCATAGCGGAACGTAGCCGCCAAACCCGAAGAAACTGGAAAGTTGCTGCTTCAATATATTCAGGCCATCGGTTGAATCGAACTGTCCGACAAAGAGTTCCGCCTGCACCTTCTGGGTCGAATATCTGATGGACACCGGGCCCATTTCCCTCGAGGCTGAATTCGAATGAACCACCCCCTGCGCAACTTCGTCTTCGGTGAGGCACAGAACACTTGTTTGCGACGTGCCAGGATCGAATGCCATGTTTTCATCCAGGTCACTTACAAAAAGTGAAATCGCCCGAGTCCCTTCAGGCACATTGAATTTGAAATCTGGTATGTCCTCAAGGTCAATGGATAAAGCATGATCCATCGGCTTGCCCGCGTGTGTGGGCCACCTGCTTTCAGACACTCCAACCGGGGCTCCTCCGATTCGTGATACCTCGTCCGAAGCAGGCGCTTTGTCCGAAGGAGCCATAAGAAAGACATCAACCAGTTCCCAATTATTGTGGGACTGAATGGCGTCGACGAGGTCCCGAATACGCTCAAACTCCATCGCAATGACGTCTTCCTCCAGCGGCGCCCAGAACCTGAGGGGCTTCTGGTCGTCCGGCGAGGGGCGCCAGTCCCCTTCTTCAGGCGTCGAAGGCTCGTAACCGGCGACACCCTTGCCCATGCTGTGGTGCCAGTACTTGCCTTGCTCACTGTTCGCCACAAGGATCTGATCCGGCGCGACGTCGGCCGGCCAGAACTGTAGAAGATACTTCTGCCCAAGTACCGGCGCCTCGAAGTCATCCTCATCGCCGTACTCACGATCCATTTCCGCTATCGAGTAGCGTACTCGGTATGTGCCCGGCGGAATTTCAAGCGCATGGGTAGTCTCTTGTCCCCACTCGCTGAGGATGACCGGCGTGTCTGCCCTCTCGAAACTCACCTCGACAACATCGGAGCACGCATCTTCCAGATCCGGTGGACCCTCGAGCATTTCGACGCGAAGATCTATCACACCATCCTGCGGTCCTACTACGAAGAAGAGCTTCCCGTCCATGGCAGCGCCACAGAGGCCGTTCTCCTGAGATTCGAACGCGCCCTCCATGTCCATGTAGTCTTCCCAGTCCTCTTCATCAAGCGGCACATCCACACAGAACTGGCCGTATTGAATTCCCAGCTTTCCAGTAAAGAGTTCCTTTGCACTCATTTCAGCCTCCAATTTAATCTGGCCACAAACAACTCACCCGGCAACCTGAGCAGGCAAACAATCAGGGGAGCAAACAGGAAAACCAGATTACCGTATGTCTCAGGAATCTTGTCTAGCTGCGGCAGCAGAACGGCCGTAACAAAAAACCATGGAGCCGCAATGGCAGCAAGCATTGAATCTCGCGCAATTCGAGGTTGTGAGATAAGCACAACATACACTGCAACGAACACTGCCAAAAAATAGGCAGTCACGATCAAAACGAAGCCAAAGTCAGACACACCAGCGTCGACCAAGCTGAATCCGGCACCCACCATGAAGAGAATGTTGCCTAGAAAGCAAACCAGGGCGTAGAGGACGGCCATTTACGTCAACTTCCCACACGGGAGCGGGCGATGGCGATCTCAATCAGCAAAACAGCTGGTAGGATCAGGTACGTCAACATGCCATAAACGATGATGCTGGCCATGCCTCCGGGGCCCCACTCTGGAAACAGGAATACCGCATACGCTCCGGCGAGCAAGATTCCTTCAAGGTACAGAAATCCAAGGCCCAGCTTCCCATAAAACGGAAGCGTCCCGGGAAACCCCGCCGGGAAGAAACTCTCCACTCCCCGGATATGGCGCACCAGCCGGTAGATAAACCAGATGGTGGGTGCAATCGTCAGCACCTTGGCAGCGTACAGCAATGGATTGAAGGTCAAGAGAATTTGAAGCGGCTTCAAGCCAAAGTAGAAAACCAGGAACGCGCCATAAAGAAGTTTGTTGATCATTTCACAATCCTAATGGAATTCGTCTTGCAAGAGTCGCCAGGAACCCGTTGCCGTTGAAGCAGAATTGCTCATCACCGTTTTTTTCGGGGCTCCAAATGCCCCGCTTCTACCAATAAGTCGTCCAGATTGGCCTCGCTGCCGTCAGCGAAAAAGATTCTCGGTATGAAGTGAACACGAGAATAAGATTCACAGGTCAGCTGGTCCTTCCTGGAGCGGATGCCGAGAATGACCTGGGTTTCGTAGGGAGTCTCGACGCCCCTGTAATCCGTAAACGTCAGGGTTTTTACGCGTAGCGTCAGGTTCTCCAGGGATACATTCGGGCCCACCCTGATCTGGGAAATGCACCGCTCGGATTTGGCACCGCCGCCAACACTGAGGTCATAGACTGCTCCGCGTTCAGCCGTGCTGTACTCCATTGGTACCAATACGCTGGCGATAAAGTAGTAAGGCGTCATACGTTGTTCGAGCGTACCCCAGGCTGGAGAACCCTTGAGATTGGCGCAAGGAACAAGGGTCCGTACACCTGGCCTTAGCTTGCCGGGCCTGTTCAGTCTGTCGCCGGTAAAAGACCGCGCGGCTCGACTGTGCCGGTAATAAAAAATCGTACGGCTACCGATCACGTCCCCGGATTCCCTATCCAGCACCATGACCTGGTCACCATAGAGTCCCTGGAGGTGGCTGTTGCGATCCAACAACTCTTTCACCGTCACTTCGAACTCAGCTGTGGGTGCGGGCAGCGTGGTCTTCTTGGTCTTCGTCGTAGCGACGTACTTGCCAGGCCCAATAGATTCAATTTCAGTCCTCGATACGCCCTTCTCGCCGTGTCCATACTCAACGAATCGATAGGCACGGCCCAGAATCGGCATAACGAACTCATCAGGGGTTCTTCTGATTTTGTAGAACGGAGAGGTGCGTTTGGGAACGTCCATGTTTATGTAGAAGCCGGCTACATGTTTCACGCGCTGGTTGATCTTATCGCCGGCGTCTTCACACACCTGGTCGAGCTGACGCTCCAGGTAAGCGAGGTGAGCGTCCCAGGCTTCGCACTGCTCCCGACGCCGCTCACTCGAATACCTCTCTGGATGCTCACATTCGGCAAACAGCTGCTGAGCCGTCAATGGTCTCTCGGTCGGGAATTCGCTACTGTTTGCCGCCGCCCGGGACGCAGGACTCCACAGCAAGAACAGACAGGCAACAGCCAGCAATCCATGCCCGCTGAATACCTGCATTCGTTCAAAAACATCCATGTCGCAATGCCTCCAGTGTGAACGGAACGGTGCAAGCGTTCACCAGAACTTCCACCAGGGCTTTTCGCCCTGTAAGACCTGAGCTGATGGCTCCACCAGGAAGTTTTCCCAACCAGACCCATAGTCCTGGTAAACCTCCAGGGGAATTTCCACCCGCTCGTTGTACTCACTCTGGTCCTGGTCGTCGAAGACGAACATCGGCTCCTCACCCTCTTCCGAGATATCGTGTCCCGGCTCATCTTCTTCAAAAGCAAGTGCCAACCCGCGTTGAGAATAGACCTCGCCGTCGCCGGCCTCGATCTCTCTCAGGCACTCTCCGCGCAGGTAGTACGCCCAGTAGCTCGCGGTTGCCGTGCTCTGGTAGATATTCACAACAAGAACAGCCTCAAGCTTCTTCGACAAAAAGGAGGCAAGGTCCGGAAGCTTGCTGAAGCTGTTGAAGTGAATTTCGACAAATCCTTCAATGACTTCCTTGACCGACAGCACCGTTGGAAATTCTTCGCCCACTTTGAATACGCCTGCATCGTTGGACTTTGGCCACTCAGAGCTTTCTTCTGAAAACACCTTCTCGTCTGCGGAGAGAAACTCACGTATAGCGGCAACCACTCCGTCCGCAGACGACGCTACTACGATTTTGCATATGGTCGACACGATTCACTGATCCTCAGTTGTGATGACTCTCGCGGGCTCTCGTCCCAGCAGCTTGGGGAGCCGATTCGGTGAGGCGACATTATCCTTCCTGAGCAGCTCCCAGTGCCCGAAGGAAAACGGTGAGAAGTAGACGAGGTCGCAAAGGTGGGCAAAGAGCCTTGCCAGGATTCCGGGTACTTTGATGATCACGGCGCTCTGGTCTGTGTATCGAGCACGCAGTCCGAGGATGTAGGACGCAAAGTCGTAGGTTTCTGTGCCGCCCAATTCAAACTCGCGGGATTCATTTAGCGCCAGCTCATCCGCCACACCCAGGCATAGTTGAGCGAGGCCTTCTCCCAAATCCTTCGCAGTCAGGGCAGCGATGCGACCCTTCGCATCGGCTGGCACAACAAAAAACGGCAGGCGTGCCACGCCGCGCAGCCAACGCGCGCCAAATCCACCTTCACCGTCGAGCAGTGACGGCCGCGCCACGATCCAGTCGCCGCCGGCCGCAGCGATTGCTGCTTCACCGTTCATCTTGCTGGTGAGGAAACCACTGCGATCCCCCGGCCGCAATCCGAGGGCAGATACGTGGACAAAGCGTTTTCCCTGCCGGGCCGCTGCTGCCGCCAGTGCGCCCGGTGCCAGGTGATGGACCTGCTCGTAGCTGGCGCGCCACTGGGGGCGGAGGATGCCCACACAGTTGAGAATGACATCGAACTCCGCAACCGTATCGGCCCAGAGTTCGGGCTCAATGAGCCGCTCGTGATGGAACTCCCTTTCTTCCACGCCATTGCTGGGTGTGCCGGGGGAACGCGTCCCCACTACGACATGGGCGCCCTTCGCCAGCAGTGCCGCCACGGCATGCCTGCCAACGAATCCCTTGCCACCCAGTACCAACACTTGCCTGGCGTTGTCTTGCAAAACAGGTCTCCTTACCTGTCGATGCCTCTAACTTACATCAGGGCGAACGTAATTTCTGCATTGCGTTGTCAGCTCAGCGAAAAGCCTCATTGCGACTCAGTTGCGCTGTTGAGGGGCCAGCCGGCCGGCCCCGTGATTGGAGTCACGCTTTGCAGGTACGCGGTTTGATGCAATCCACCCTTTTCTTGTATGCACACCCTATTCGTGGCCAAATTCATGAAAAGACAGGGATGTGAACAACTATGATGACCTTCTTGCAAATCCTGCTAGCCGTCATCCTGGTAATCGCGGCACTCATCGCGTTTGGCATCTGGTGGATCAAGCGCAAATTTCGGGCGGTGACCGGCGAGTACGAAGCTGTTGCCGAACTCCAGGAACACCTGGATATGCGCCCCGCGCGACTCCATCTGACCCGCGGCGAGCGGGAAGAGTACGAGGGCGACAAAAAAGCACTGGTCAGTGCGTTTTCAGCACTGGGCTTCAGGCGTATCGGCGACCTGTGCGACTACGACTACTGCCAGACCTTTCATATCGGACAGCACACGTCACTCCCCATCGTGTTGGCCGTGGCAGAGGACGAACAGGAGAACGCGCATTTCTCAGTGTTCAGCGTGGACGCAGAACGACGCGTCGTGGGCCTTGGCAACGAACCGGAAGAGAACGTAGACCTGCCGCGACTTGACTGGCAGGCCGACCCCGAGATGACGCCGGAAGCTGCCCTGGAGGCCCTGAAGGAAAAGCTTGGCGAGGGCGCCACCGCGCCGAAGCCCCGCGCGATTCGATCCATCCTCGAACAGGTCTATGCGATTCGCATGGACCGCAAGATCACCCGGTCACCCTCCCGCGAGATGCTGGAGCGTCTTGCTGAAAAACACGAGATCGAGCTCACCGATTCGCAGTTCGATATCGCCCTGGGGATGGTCATGGGTCACTGGAAGGAGCAGGTCAGCGATGCCGTGCTGGATCGCTACCGCCGAACCAGCAAGATCGATGCCGCCAGCTGGGAAGACATGCGCGACGAGATCCAGGTCGTGCACGCCAGGCTCGACAACGAAGACCTGGAATACATGCTGGTCAACGATGAGCTTGGCGAGAAGATCTTTGAAGACTGCGTGGAGCAAGGACTATCGGGATTGCAGCTGTTTCGGACTGTGTCAGAGCGATTGCCCCCCGATCAACGGTGGACGGTGCTCAGCGAGGTAAGCCAACCGGTGCGCGCCATTCTCTTTGAGCCTTCCGAGCAGACGGACCTTGAGCAGGAACAGACCGGTCTTTTCATCTACCAGGCCACTGACGACCAGGACAAGACTCACGAGGGCTCCATTGCCGCGACAAGCCCGGGCGATGCCAAGGCACAGCTGGAGCGCAAAGGCTTCAGAAATCCCAGGATTCTCACCGAACCCAGCATGGCAGTCGACGGTCTCGATGACGAACTGCTTGACGAAGCGTCCGCGAAAATCGCCGCCAGGTCGATACAGGAGGGCATCGGTTTATCGCTTCTTCGCGCGCTCTGGTCCAACTGGGCGCTCTGGGCACTGCCGCTTGGCTTCCTTGCGCACTCGCTGTATGAGGGCCCGCCCTACACCTGGGGCGACTACCTGGTAATGGTCTGGACGGTGGCATCACTGGGCATCCTCTTTTTTGCGATCGCGCCCATGTTCCTGTACGACCAGCTGCAACGTGCCTTCCTGACCGCCAACACAGGCCGGGGGCTGGCGCTTGTCAAAGCGATTCGTATGACGTCGGTTTTTGGCGGCATCACCGGGAGCCAGCTCCGCCTGGAGCGCTGCAGATTCATGTCAATGGCGGGTGATACCGAGGCGGCGATGGAACTCTGGTCATCCGATCGCGGCAACCTGTCAGACTTTGAATACCTGGTCGGGTTACAGACGATCCATGAAGCCGACGGCGATTTGGAAGGCATCATTGACACGCAGCGCAAAATGCTCGAAAGCGATCCGTCGCTGGACCTTGTCAAGGTGGACCTGGCTTCATCGCTGATTCGCTATGGGGGTGACGTCGATGAAGTGGAGGAGCTTATTCACTCCGTGTCGCCGCGCGATCTGTCCGAGCTTGCGCTGGTCGGCTACCAGTTCACACGTGGCCTGCTCGCGGCAAAGCGAGGCCAGAGCGATACGGCAGCCAGGCACTATGAGCAGGCGCTGGAATCCATCGAGCCCATGACCGCCATGCCGATGATTCTCGCTATGGTCGCAGAGATCAATGGGCACTTCGCATTGCTGCTGAAACGCTCCGGAGAAAAAGCCCGCGCCGACGAGATCTGGGAGAGCGCATCGCAGGTTCTGAAGCGTCATCGTTCCACGGCGCCGCTGATCAAGGCGTACGAGTCGACTTAGCCCCCTGGCGCCAGAGCAAGCCTTACGCTCGACCCATGGCAGCTTAGCCCTGTTACTTGTCCTCTAATGGCACAGGCTGGCCACTGTCAGCCACATTCACAAACGTGATCTTGGTGACGAACAACGGGGCCGTCGTGCCCGACAGCTTCTCGCCAATCACGTCGACGTTATAGGTGACTGAGGTATTTCCACGCCGCACCAGCTGCACATCGAAGCACAGCATTTCGCCGGGTTGAATGGGGTGCTTGAAGTTGACCTCGTCGAGGGACACGGTCACCAGCCGATTCCCTGGATACTCCAGGCTCGCGGTGATGTAGGCCGATTCGTCTACCCATTTGAGCAGATAGCCGCCAAACAGGAAGCCCTGATCGTTCAGGAATTCAGGTAGCACCAGTTTTCTGTGTTCCACATTTCATCCTTAACATGGGCGAGTGAAGTCAGGGTAACGCTTTCGTTAGTACAATCAATGACTTCCGAGAATTAGCCAAGCTTCTCCAAATACTCCCGGGCATCAGAAGGTGCAGTCATAACTTCGATAGTCGCACCCCTGGCGCGCGCTTCTTCCAGCAGGGCAGGATAGCTCTTACGCTTCTTCAAGTGTGTCTGCAGGACCCATAGGAGTATCGATTCCCTGCTGAGAAACGACTTTCGAAATGTCTCCACATTGTCGGCGTAGAGCTTCTTCCTGGTCACCACTCGATGAACTGTGCGAGTAAGCGCTCTGTACATCACGAGAGGAAACGGGTAGTTGAGCCAGACAATGGTTGTCGCTCGAGGCCATAGCGCCTGTCGCACCACGCTGTAGTTGCCATCGGTCACCCAGGAATCAGCCGATGCAGCGTCACGCACAAGTTCACAGAACTCGTCGCTGTCCCTCTGCTCCCAGTTGGGCTTCCAGTGCAGCGCATCCAGCTCGATATGAGGAATACCACAACGCCGGCTGATCTCCGCCGCCAGGGTGGTCTTACCGCTGCAGCTGGTACCAATGATGCAGATGCGCGTGGTCACAAAACGTCTTGCCTCCTGCTGCTAGCCTTACCCATGGCCGTTTTAGCTCTGAAGCTCTGCCGGCCTGACAATCACCGGCGCTGAAAGCGATCTCGTAGCGCAGGCATGAATTCCTGGTACGATCGAACCATCTAGTGATTCAAATTGGCGCTCGTTGACCTCAACGGCAGTCCAGTCAACGAGCAAACTCTGCATTTCGCTCGCGGTGAAATGCTTCATCCGGACGCCCAGTGAACTCTCAAAGCAAGCACCCTCATCGTAACCCCTGCCTTGGTCGACGCCGAACTCGCTCAGGTACAGTCGACCACCCGGACGCAGCAGTCGAGTCAACTCGGAAATAGTCTGTTCACGCAGAAAGGGATTGGGAAGGCTCGTAAAGACACCGGCGACAATGACCGCATCAAATTCGGCATCACTCTCCGGAAGGCGCAGAGAGTCCGTTTCGAAAATAGGCAGATTCGGGTCGCTCGCCCTGCCCCGTTGAATCATGGCCTGAGAGGTATCGTATCCAGAGATATTCGAGAAACCCGCGTCCATCAACTTGCGGGTAACACGCCCATAGCCACAGCCATAGTCGAGTACCCTTGAACCGCGCTCCACCTCAGCGCAAATACGCTCGATATCGATTTCACTCGTGAATCTGACATTTTCAGCCACCAGGTCCCATTTATCTGACTGATACTCATCCACGACTGAGCTTCTCGCAAACCTCGATATCGACTTCCTCACCATACCGGTTCGGGCCGCGGCGGCTGGTAACGTGGACCATTCCAGCCTTCTGCATCACCCTTCCGGACGCGGGGTTCGTGGCAAGATGCTCGGCTATCACGCGCGACAGCTTGAGTTCAGTAAAGGCGAACTCAAGGATTCTTTCCGTTGCCTCCGTGCAGTAACCCGAGCCCCAGAAAGGTTCACCAATCCAGTAACCCATTTCAGCCTCGCTACCTTCGATCTTCAGCCCGATGGTGCCCAGCAGTGAGTCTGAGGATGCACTGGTGATTGCGAACGTTGCCGCAGAGCCGCTCTCCCAGTCAGCCTGTCTTCCACTGATAAATTCTTCTGCCATGCCCGGTTCATAGGGGTGAGGAATATTCAGCGTCGTTTCCGACACGCGAGGGTTACCCGCCAGCTCCATCACCGCGTCGGCATCATTGAGCGAGAATGGACGCAACAGGAGTCGCTCCGTCCGGATAGTTGGTTGGTCCATTGGCTTCACAACAACGTCTCGTCAGGGCTTGAAGACCTCCCAGCGGTCGTTTTTCCTGACAAATCCCACATCCGCCACACCATGGGACCATTGGTTTTGCGGGTCGTAAACGATGCTGTGCACTTTCTCCAGGTTGACCTTGTCTTCCGAACCTGTGATGAGCACCAGGTCCCGGGTGGGTATATACACCACGATATCTCCGCTTACGGGAAACTGCTCCTTGGTCCACATGCTGTCGAAAAGAATGAAGGATGCCTCATAAGTCCCGTCCGCAACCAGCATGGAGAGCGCAGCGGGATCACCCTGCAGCTTGAGACTGGGAATGGCTGCTTTGAGATTGGATTTTGCCAGCGCTCGCAGTTGAGCTTTCTCCAGGCTCAAGTCCTCAAGGTTATCGCCTGTCAAAAATTGAATGGCGTTCTCCTTATCAAAGGCGTAGACAACGTAGAGCACCTCATTGAGCTGCTCAAAGACAAGCCCGGGTTGATCCGTTCCGCGCATGAGTTCCGCGATCTGGTCAATGTAACGCTGGTCCTTGATAACAGGGAAAATGCGTTCCTTTACCAGCTGCGCCTCATCCAGTGACCTTGAGACTGTCAGGTTGCCCGCGTAGGTCGCGAGCACCTCGTCAACAGCCTGCGGATCGTTCCTGTAGTTGGCATAGGCGTTGTCGAGGTAAGCCGTCATCTCTTGATCGTCTGGCATGGTGACACTGACTTCGAGATACCCCACCAGTTCGACTTTCGCGTCGGGATGCAATTCACGCACGACCTGAACGAACGCTTTTGCAAACGCATCCTCGCTGAGCAATTCCTCCGCATATGCACCGGCTGCGATCAGCACGGACATCAAGGCGACCAGGACTACCTTCCTCATTTCATTCTTCAAACTGCAAATTCCTTGCACGCTCCACGTGGAGCGTCCGCTGTTATCCGGATGCGCTCCATACGTTACAGTGCACTCACTGATTTTCTATACACAAATGCCGCAGCAACGATGGTGAGTGCCCCCAGGATATTCGGTATGAGTACCTCTGGGCTCAGCCAGGAACTGATCCATCCGTCAGACCGGTAGAGCATAAGAATCAACGTTACCGCTGCCACAATAGCAGCATATTTCTCCAGCTCGCTGCCCACCTGAAACCTCAAGGCCGGCATCAGCAGCAGCGAGATCACAAACGCCGGAGCAGCAATGGTGAGTATCGAGATAGTCCAGAAGCCAGGTTGATTGCCAACCACCTTGTAGAACTCTTTCGGGACAAAGATGGCGGCAGCGTAGCCCATCGAAATTTCCAGGGCAAAAGCCAACGCCAGGGCTATCACAACAGAAGCGTACATCTTCCTGATCATTGCGCCACCTCTCTTCTACTTCGAGATCACCCCATGCGGCGCGTGAGCCGCGCCAGGGGAAACCAGCGACTTCAGGTCGCCAGGGCAGCCTGCGCTTCCTGGATACAAGCCTGGGCCGACTCGGTCGCACGCCTGAATTTTTCTATCGATTCGGTGTTGCCACTCTGAATAGCCTCGCCGAGCGCGAGCTCAAACGCCATTTTCGCATCCGGATAGCTGCCGCCAGCGGACACCGCATCGTACGCGGCGGCGCTGATCTCCGGCGCATGCATGTCCATGGCCAGCATGTGGCATTCCACGGATGCCGCCAGGAAGCGATCAACCTTTGCGCGGGCCTCCTGCTCGGTCAAACCCTTTTGCTGCAGGGCGGTCATCAACCTGGGTCCCAGTGCGCTGCCGGAGTACTCCGCAAAGCTTTCCACGTATTTGTCACGCGACGACTGTTGCGCGATTGCTATGCCAGTGGAGAGTGTGAGGGCTATGCCAACGATAATGGCTTTCATAGGAGCTCCTTCCATAGAGATTTGTGACAGTCGCCGGCCTTGCTCAGCCGTCCCTGAACTTTGTCGCGAGCGCCTTCGCGCCCTGCAACAGGAAACTGTGATCTGATGATAGCAGGAAGAAACTCGCGCCGGCTGCTTTCCACTGCGGCAGTTCACCCAGGTCGCCGACAAACATCCCTACCGCGCGGCCGGCGGCCTTACCCGCCGCGCAAATGCGCTCGACGGCGTCGATGACTTCCGGCGCCTTCGGCGAATCGGCGCCCAGGGCGACCGTCAGGTCAATACGGCCGATGAACAGGCAGTCCACGGTGTCGACCGCGGCGATATCCTCGATGGCGTCCAGCGCTTCCAGGTCTTCGATCTGGGCGATCACCGTGCTCGATGCGGCAGATGTCGCAAGGTGTTCGCCCATGGGTTTGCCGCCATAGCCCGCGGCCCGCGTGGAGCCCGCGTATCCGCGCCCGCCGGGCCCGAAGTGGGTGGCTTTCGCGACGGCTTCCGCCATCTCGGGCGACGTGACGTGCGGCACCACGACGCCGGTAGCGCCGCAATCCAGCGCATTGAGGATGTGTTCGTGGGCCGCGGACGGCACTCGCACCAGGGCGGGCATATCGCCGCTACGCAGGGCGAAGAGGCACTGGTCGATCTCGGCGCGATCGAAAGGCGAGTGCTCGGCGTCCAGGCACAGCATGTCGAGTTCGGAGGCGGCCAGCACTTCGCAGACCATGGGCGAAGGCGTCTTGATCCAGGTGCCGACCAGGAGCTCGCGAGCCCGCACCCTGTCGCGAAAGGTCATGCGGCGGCACCCCACAGCTTCCGCGATGCCAGGGCCGCGCCCTCTGCCATGGCGCCCAGTTTGGCGTAAACAATGTCTTCATCCACGGCGCCAAAGCCGGCGAAGGTAGAAAAGCCGCAATCCGTGCCGGCGATGACCCGCTCGCGGCCGACGATGTCCGTGAAACGCAGGATGCGCTGGGCGACCAGCCGCGGGTGCTCGACGAAGTTGGTGGTGGAGTCGATCACGCCGGGCACCAGCACCTTGTCGTCCGGGATGTCCGCCTGGGCGAACACCTCCCACTCGTGGGCATGGCGCGGGTTGGAGGACTCGAACAGCAGCGCCTGGGGTTTGGCGCGCAGGGCGACCGGCAGCACCAGCTCCATGGGTGCATCGTGGTGATGCGGCCCCTCGTAGTTGCCCCAGCACACATGCAGGCGAACTTTCTCCGCCGGCACGTTGCGCAGCGCCTCGTTCAATACGTCCACATGCAGGTTGGCCAGGGCCAGGTACTCTTCCTCCGGCTTGTCCTTGAACATCATGTGCCGACCCAGGCCCAGGTCGGGGGAATCCAGCTGCAGGATGAACCCCGCCTCGACGATGGCCTCGTACTCCGGACGCATGGCCTCTCCCAGTGCCTGCAGGTATTCCTCGTGGCCCGGGTAGTGGTGGTTGGGCTGAAACAGGGCGATCACCCCCGGCGAGGCGGCGTTCATGAAGCCCTCTGTCGGCCCGTGGGCATCCACGGCTGAACGAAAATTGTCGAGATCTTCCTCCAGCGGCGCGGAGCTCTTCACCGCGATATCGCCCACACAGCAGGGGCGCCGATAGCTGGGTGTGCCGCCTGAGCTGGCCTGGCGCTGCAGGAAGCCGGGGAACTCCTCAAGGTCCGAGGGCGGATTGCGCTCGCTGTCGCCCTCGAAGCCGGTAATACGATCCTTGATGTAGGTGGCGTAGCTGATCTTGCTCATTTCGCCGTCGCTGACGATGTCCACGCCAGTCTCCACCTGGCGCGCAACGACAGTGTCGACCGCCTCGCGGATCGTAACCGCCAGCGCATCGGGATCGTAGGGCTGCTCGTTTTCCCGGGCGAAAACGCCGTCGGTCACGGCTTTTGAGCGCGGCAGACTGCCAACGTGGGTGGTCAGGATACGGTCGCGGCTGATTTGCATTGTTATCTCCTTAGGCCGCGGCGAGCCAGCGCGCCATGGCGCTGTTCACCGCTTCGGGTTGTTCCATCGTGGACAGGTGGCCACATTCCTCGACCACCACGAGTTCGGCGTTGTCGATTCTTGCGGCCATGGTTTCGTGCAGCGACACCGGGCACAGCGTGTCCTCGGCGCCGCACAGCACCAGCACCGGGCAGGTAATGTTGGGCAGCGTCGCCTCACTGTCCGGGCGGTCCCGCAATGCCAGGGACTGGTCTATGAAGACGTCTTCTCCCAGCTCCATACCCATTGCCAGGACTTCGTCCAGCAGCTCCGTGTTGTCGCGATGCACCTGCGCCAGGTAGTTGGGTTTCAGTTCATCGCGCAGCACCGACATCAGCTCGCCCGCCCTGACGGCATGAATCTGCTGGTTGCGGAGCATGCGGCGATCTTCAGCGTCGGCGCGGTAGTTGGTGTCCAGCAGCGCCATGCGCTCGATGCGCTCCGGCGCCTGCCGCCACATCTCGAAGGCGACGATCCCGCCCATGGACAGGCCCGCCAGGGAAAACCGCGGCGGCGCCTCCGCCAGCACCTGAGCCGCTATTTCAGCGATGCTGTCAGCGCCGCTGATATCGCCGACGTGAACCGGTACATCACCGGCCAGCGCCTCGCACTGATGGCGCCACAGTCGGTGATCGCACATCATGCCGGGCAACAGCAGCAGCGAAGAAATCACAGCGCTAGCCGCGCACCGTGGCGCCGGCGCGGAGGACGCCGGAAAACGTGCGCTTTTCGGGGGGCAGCGCGTCGTTATCGATGCGCTCCATCAGCATCGATACTGCGGCCTCGGCCATGCTCTCCACCGGCTGCTCAATGGTGGCGAGATCGAAGCTCGCCCAGTGGGCGGCTCGCACCCCATCGAAGCCCACCACCGACACGTCGCCCGGCACATCCAGCTCCAGGTGATAGCGCAGCTCATCCATGACCCCCAGCGCCATCATGTCGTTGGCGCAGATCACCGCATCCGGGGCGGACCCTCTCGACTCCACGATCTGCAGCAGGGCACGGCGGCCGGACTGGTAGCTGTATTCTCCCGCCGCTTCCGTGATGTCGTCGACGCCCAGGTCGCGCAGCCGGTCGATAGCACCCTGGGTGCGCTGCATGCTGACCACGGAATCCGCGGGGCCGCTGATCACGGCAAATGATCGGTGATTGCCGGAGCCGACCAGCAAATTGACCAGCTGGCGTTCGCCCTCCACCTGGTCGCAACAGACCGAAGACACCGGCAGGTCCTGGTAGGAGCGGTTGTAGAACACCAGCGGGATGTGGCGTTCCTGGAACTGTGCCACCTGCTCCGCCGACAGGTGGGCCGCCGCCACCACGCCGTCCACCTGGTACTGCCAGACCTGGTCCAGCACCCGGGTCACGTCGCTCTCATGGTCAAGGGTAAACAGCAACACGTGCACGCCGCGTTCGGAGAAGCGCTCACTGATCTCCGAGAGTACTTCCGGATAAAAGTGCAGGTTGGAAATGATCACCGCCACCATGTTGGAGCGGCGGGTAATCAGGCCCCGGGCGATGGCGTTGGGCGTATACCCGAGTTCGCGCACGGATTTCATGACCCGCTCGCGCATCTTCTTGGACACGCTGGCGCCGGGCTTGAAGCAGCGGGAGACCGCGGACTGGGAGACCCCCGCGTGCCGCGCCACGTCGTAGGACGTGGGTTTCCGCTTCTGGGGCCGCTGGGCGTTCTTATCTGTCATCGTCTGGCCCGATTCAGAGGACTGTTGATGCTAAGCGCTCTTGCATCTTGTTGCAATCATTGCCTCAGACGATGCCGGCCCTACCCGCAGGAGCCCAGTGCTGGCGCGGCCTGAAGCTTTTGACTCCGAATGCACACAGCGCCTACACTGCAAGGCCCGTTTTCGCTCGAGGTCCAGCCATGCCGACGCCCCCCAATGCTTTCGATCTGACCGGACAGGTCGCCCTGGTCACCGGCGCCGGCCGCGGCATCGGCCGCGCCTGTGCTGAAGCGCTGGCCGTTGCCGGCGCCAGCGTTATTGCCGTCGCCCGCTCCGGGGACGACCTCGCAGCCCTGGAAGCCGCCCACCCCGGGCAAATCACCGGCTGGCAGGAGGATGTCACCACCGCCGCCTTCCTGGAGCGTCTCGGTGCCCTGGATTCCCTCGATATCCTGGTCAACAACGTCGGCACCAACCGGCCCCAGCCCTTCCTGGAGGTTGATACCGAGGCCCTTGACCTGATGCTGGACCTGAACGTGCGCACGGCCTTCCTGACCGCCCAGGCCGCGGCACGAATCATGGCGGCCCGGGGCGCCGGCAGCATCATTCACATGTCGTCCCAGATGGGTCATATCGGCGCCGCCCGCCGCACGGTCTACTGCACCACCAAGCACGCCATCGAGGGGCTGACCAAGGCCATGGCCGTGGAACTGGCGCCCCTCGGAGTTCGGGTCAACGCGGTGGCCCCCACCTTTATCGAAACGCCGATGACGGCGCCCATGCTGGCGGACGAGGGCTTCAAGTCCGAAGTACTGGGCAAGATTCCCATGGCGCGCGTGGGCCAGGTGGAGGAAGTCGCCAATGCCGTCCTGTTCCTGGCAAGCCCCGCCTCCTCGCTGGTAACCGGCGACAGCCTCAAGGTCGACGGGGGTTGGACCGCCCAATAGTGGACCGACGCCGGCGTTTCCGCGTATTGGACAAGACCAACTCAATATGTGGAGACGGGCATGAGCACACGCGCTGTACTGTTTGGCGGGATCGGCACCATCGTTGAAACCTCGGAGCTCCAGCGGGAGGCCTTCAACCAGGCGTTTCGCGAGGCCGGCCTGGACTGGCACTGGGACCGCAGGACCTACCGCAGCATGCTGGCGCGGGCCGGCGGCGCAGGCCGTATCGCAGACTATGCACGCTCCCGCGGCCTGGTCGAATTCGGCAGGGACGCGGCAATCGCCCTGCACGAGCGGAAGACCGCGCACTTTCATGCGCGCCTGCGACAGGGTGGACTGCCGCCCCGCCCCGGTGTCGCCCGCCTGCTGGCGGAGTGCCAGGACCAGCAGGTCCTGCTGGGCTTCGCCTCTACCACCGATCAAACCACGCTGGGCCTGCTGCTCGAGGCCGTCGGCATCGAGCCACAGACCTTTGCCGTCATCACGGATCGCTCAGACGTCAACGCACCCAAGCCCAACGGCGACGTGTACCGTCACTGTCTCGAAACGCTGGGCTTGAGCCCGCTGAACGCCCTCGCCATCGAGGACAGCGAGTCCGGGCTGCGCGCCGCACTGGACGCAGGACTGCGCTGTGTGGCTACCCCCGGCGCAAATACCCTGAGCCAGGACTACAGCGGTGCGGCCCAGGTCATGCGCGATCTCGACCAGGGTTTCACCCTCGGACAGTTCTTCGACGCCCGCGCCGCCTGAACTCCACCTCACGGTAACGGGTCCAATTGCGCTAGACTCACCCTGTAGATAAATATCGCCGCTCGGCAACGGGCGGAGCAGGTATGGCAAGCGAAACGACCCCGACCCTGCGCGCCCTGGATGGGGGTGCGGGGCGAAACCCAGGCACCCCCCTGAACCTGGATTGCGTGGAGCCTCTCAGAGTAAACCTGAGCGCCGTGGATCGGCGCGTGGGCGCGCTTGGGGGCCGACGCACGGTCAAGAAAGACTGGCAGGCTGCCTGGCTGCTGAAAGCCGTATCCCTGATTGACCTCACAACCCTGGCCGGTGATGACACCGCGGGGCGCGTGCGCCGGCTTTGCGCCAAGGCCCGCAACCCGGTCAGCCCGGATATCCTCGCGGCACTGGGCGCTGACGACCTGGAACTGACCACGGCCGCCGTCTGCGTCTACCACGATATGCTGCCGACCGCGGCGCAAGCCCTCGCCGGGAGCGACATCGAACTCGCTGCGGTTTCCACCGGTTTCCCGGCGGGCCTGTCGCCCCTGGACACCCGCCTGGCGGAAATTCGCGCCTCGGTGGCGGCGGGCGCCACCGAAATCGACATCGTGATCTCGCGCCGGCACGCGCTTACGGGCAACTGGCAGGCGCTTTACGACGAGGTGAAGGCGATGCGCGAGGCCTGCGGGCCCGCTCACATGAAGTCCATTCTCGCCACCGGCGAACTGGGGACCCTGCGCACCGTGGCCAGGGCGTCCATGGTCTGCATGATGGCGGGATCAGACTTCATCAAGACGTCTACCGGCAAGGAGCCCGTCAATGCAACACTGGCGGTGACGCTGGTGATGCTGCGTATGATCCGCGAATACGAGGAGATGACCGGCCATCGGGTGGGTTTCAAACCCGCCGGAGGCATCAGCACCGCCAGGGACGCCCTGCTCTACCTGATGCTGCTGAAAGAGGAACTGGGACGTCCGTGGCTGGAACCGCAGCTGTTCCGCTTCGGCGCCTCCAGCCTGCTGGGGGATATCGAGCGCCAGCTCGAACACACCGCCACCGGTCGCTACTCGGCGGGCTTCCGCCACCCCATGGCGTGAGGGCTGCCGGACAATGAGCGTCAAGGAAATCATGGAGACTATGGACTACGGGCCGGCCCCGGAGAGTGACAGCCTCGCCCGGGAGTGGCTGGACAGTCGCGGCCGGGCGTTTGGCCACTTCGTCGACGGCGAGTTCTCCACGCCCTCCGCCACCAGCTTCGAAACACGAAACCCGGCAAACGGCGATGTACTGGCCACCCTGTCCCAGGCGGACAGCGCGCAGGTGGAGGCCGCGGTGGCCGCAGGACGGGCGGCCCAGCCAGCCTGGGCCAAACTGTCGCCGCACCGGCGGGCGAAGTTCCTCTACGCCCTGGCCCGCCAGGTCCAGAAACATGCGCGCCTGCTGGCGGTACTGGAGACCCTGGACAACGGCAAGCCGATTCGTGAAAGCCGCGACATCGACCTTCCCCTGGTGGCGCGCCACTTCTACCACCACGCCGGCTGGGCGCAGCTGCAGGACACGGAATTTGCCGACTACCAGCCGCTGGGCGTGATCGGCCAGGTGATCCCCTGGAATTTCCCGCTGCTGATGCTGGCCTGGAAAGTGGCGCCGGCGCTGGCAGCCGGCAACACGGTGGTGCTGAAACCCGCCGAGTACACCAGCCTGACCGCGCTCAAGTTCGCCGAACTCTGCCGCGAGGTGGGACTGCCGGCGGGCGTGGTCAATATCGTCACCGGCGACGGCGCCGTGGGCGAACAGCTCATCAATCAATCCGATATCGACAAGGTAGCCTTTACCGGCTCCACCGAAGTGGGCCGCCGCATCCGCGCCGCCACTGCCGGCAGCGGCAAGAAGCTCACCCTGGAGCTGGGCGGGAAATCGCCCTTCATCGTATTCGACGATGCCGATCTGGACGGCGCGGTCGAGGGCCTGGTGGATGCCATCTGGTTCAACCAGGGGGAAGTCTGCTGTGCGGGCTCGCGATTGTTGGTGCAGGAAGGCATCGCCGACCGGCTGCACGCGAAGCTGAAGCGGCGCATGGATACCCTGCGGGTCGGCGACCCCCTCGACAAGGCCATCGACATCGGTGCCGTAGCGGACCCGATCCAGTTGCAGCAGATCCAGCAAAGGGTCAAGGAAGGTGTGGCCGAGGGCGCCGAACTCTACCAGCCCGACTGCCTGGTGGGTGAGCACACGAACGGCTGCTTTTACCCACCCACCCTGATGCTCAACGTGGAGTCGAGTTTCAAGGTCGCCCAGGAAGAGATTTTTGGCCCGGTGCTGGTGAGCATGAGCTTCCGCACCCCCGGCGAGGCGATCGCGCTGGCGAACAACACCCGCTACGGCCTCGCCGCCAGCGTCTGGAGCGAGAACATCAACCTGGCCATGGATATTGCCCCCAAGCTCAAGGCCGGCGTGGTCTGGGTGAACTGCTCCAACCAGTTCGATGCAGCCGCCGCTTTTGGCGGTGTGCGCGAGTCCGGCTTCGGGCGGGAAGGCGGCAAGGCCGGCATGTACGAATACCTCCAGCCGCGCTGGGAAGCGGGCCTGGATAGCGTCGAGGAAGCGCCGCTGCCGGAGCATGTGCCCGCCGCCGGCGACGGCGCGGGCATCGACCGCACGCCCAAATTCTACATCGGCGGCAAGCAGGTGCGGGCCGATTCCGGCTACAGCCGCAGCGTGGTCTCTCCCGGGGGAGAGACACTGGGCGAGGTCGGTATCGGCAACCGCAAGGATATTCGCAATGCGGTGGAGTCCGCGGCCAAGGCCGAGGCCTGGTCGAAGGCCAGCAGTCACAACCGCGCCCAGGTGATGTACTACATCGCCGAAAACCTGGATGTGAGGGCCGCGGAGTTCAGCGAGCGGCTGGCACGAGCCGGGGCGAGCAAACGGGACGCCCGCAGGGAAGTCGAAGCCGCCATCAGCCGGCTGTTCAGCTACGCTGCCTGGACCGACAAGTTCGACGGGCGCACCCACGCCACGCCCCTGCGCGGGATTACCCTGTCCGTTCATGAACCCCGCGGCGTGATGGGGCTGGCCTGTCCCCGGGAGTTTCCGCTACTGGGCTTCATCTCACTGGTGGCGCCCGCCATCGCCATGGGGAACCGCGTGATCGCTATCCCCAGCGAAAGCTACCCGCTGGCGGCCCTGGACCTGTACCAGGTGTTCGACACCTCTGACCTGCCGGGGGGCGTGGTCAATATTGTCTGCGGCGACCGGGAGGAATTGTCGCAGGTGCTGGCGGAGCACTATAACGTCGACGCCCTCTGGTACCGGGGCAGTGCCGCGGGCGCCGCAGTAGTGGAACGCGCCGCGGCCGCCAACCTCAAGGCGGTGTGGGCCAATTACGGCAAGCGCTGCAACTTCCTGGATACAAAGCAGGGTGAAGGGTTCGACTACCTGCGCGCGGCCACCGAAGTGAAGACCATCTGGGCCCCCTACGGCGAATGATGATGCGCATCCTGCTGCTGCCCTGCCTTCTCCTTCTCAGCCTCGCGGCCGCAGCGGAGGAGAGCCTGGACTTTGACCGCTCGGGCTTCGGCAAACACCCCCTGCCGATCTGGTCGGAGCTGGGGGAGTTTGAATCCTACGCGGTGCGCCGGGTGCCCGCGGCACGGGCCGGGGACGCCGACGCCCTGCTGGCGCTCTACCTGCTGGCGTCCGGCGAGCCGGTGGACATGGAAGATTATGACCGCGCCCGCCTGCACATAGATGCCTGGGTGGGCGCCCTGCCCCTGTCCGGCGATCCTGGCCAGGCGCGGCGCGATGCCCGGCGGCTGTTTATCGGTATGCACACGGAGTACCTGGGCACGGAGCTGTCTTCGACCGCCATGCCCACCCAGTACCGGGAGGAGCAGAGCCAGCTGTCGAAGATCTTTACCAACGGGGAGTTCAACTGCATCAGCTCGTCCCTGCTGTACGTGGTTGCCGCGCGCAAGCTCGAACTGGACGCCGAGGGCGTCATCCTGCCCTCCCACGCTTTCGTACAGGTGAACTTCCCCAACCAGGTAGTGGAAGTCGAGACCACTTCATTCAACGGCTTCGACATTCCGCATGACGAGGCCTACTACGCGGCGGAGTCCAACGTCTGGTTCGATGAGCGCAGCCTGGAACCCCCAACCTGGGAGGACTACCAGAATCGCGAAATCCTGAGCCCCTTCGACCTGGGGGTCTTCAATATGACAAACCAGCATACCGCCAAGGAGCGCATGCCCTACCGGGACCGCATGCGCCTGGCCGAGCTGCGGGCACACTATGCGCCCTGGGACGAGTCTTCCCACAAATCCCGTCTGGCCTACTACTACCAGGAGTTTGTGCACCTGCGGGAGACAGATGACTACGCCACCGCCCGGCGCATGTACGACTCGCTGGGGGGTTACCTGGCGGGCCTGGCGGAGCGTCGCTTCGACGATGATGAAATCCCGATTCTGCTCACAGCCGTGCAGGCACAGCAGGCGGATACCCTGGTCCGCAGCGGAAGCCAGGAGGAGGGACTGAAGCTGGCGAGAGAGCTGCTGCAATCGCGCAGCTTCCCCCGGGAAGCCCAGGTCGTTGAGAGCCACCTGTTCTCGGTCGTCAGCGGCTATGCGGTCGCCAGGGCTGAAGGCGCAGACTATCCCGGCGCCCGGGTGGCCTTCGACGCCCTGGAAGTGCAGTGCCTCCAGAACAAGGTCTGCAACAGCGGCCTGGCCCAGGTGTATTCCGCCTGGGCCATGCACTACGTCGAGGACCAGAACTGGGAGCGCAGCGCGGACATCTACCGGGAATACCTGCTGCTGGACTCCAGCAGCAAGCTGTCGGAGTACTTCACCGACAACCTGGAGCGCGTCTACCTGAACTGGGCCTCCAGCGAGGAGTGGAACGGGGAGTGGGAGACGGCGCTGGCAGTCCTCAACCAGTGCACCCAGTTGCTCGACAAAGCCAGCGAATGCGAAGCGATGCTCACCGAGCTGGATGCCAAGCGAGACTCGGGTCTTCTTTAGTTCGTAAAACCGCTCGGGGCGTCAGCCTCATCTGATACCGAGGCGCCAGCCAACCGGCGGATCAGGAATCAGGTTCAATGACTATCGGGGCGTCAATTCACCCTGGGTGAATGCGTGGGCGGAGTGGACGGTCCACTCGGGTTCGCCGTCTTCCAGCACGTAGCGGTTGGTCTGCGGGAAATACGCGGGGCGCTGCTCTTCCAGGCGACGGTCGAACTCCAGCCGCGTGGTGTAGCGGGGCTCGGTGGCCGACAGTGAACCGGCGGTGACGCTGCCGTAGATTTCCATTTTGCCGCCCGCGGCGCTGCGGTATTTGCGCACCCGGAACTGGCGTCCCGCGAAGATGGCGGCCTCGATCACGATATCGCCCTCGCCGGTAATCTCCGGGCCGGCGACCTCAACGTAGCCGTCGCTGACCAGGCCGAGAAAGTCCGGCGACGTTCCGGCGCGAGGATCGGACGCGTAGCGCAGGTCCCCGCGAATCGAGACCCGGGTGGGGGAATACACCAGCACGCTGCCGCTGATGACCCCTTCGATCTGCAGTTGAACGCCCTTGTCCGCCACCAGCAGCCAGGGGTTTTGCTCCTGCATCACGAGCTGCGGCTCCGCCTCGCCGGACAGTGGCTGCCACTCATAGCTGCCGTCCCCGCGGAACAGGATGCGCGCGTCCTGGTCAATGCGGTGAACATGGGCTTCTCCGGGGGACAGTTCCTCCCAGGCAAAGGCCTCACGCGGCAGGGGCAGGGGCGCCGCCCAGGTCTTGAGCCCGTTGGCAAAGACCTCGGTACTGTCGGCAATGCCGGTGAAATTGACCCGGCCCGCCACTGTCGTCGCCCCGGTTACCAGCGGCGAACTGCCCGCCCGGGCTTCGACATAGAGCTCGGAGTTGGAGTGGAAGCGGCCGACGATCTGGTCTCCCGACAGGCTCACTTCAGGGTTCCAGCGGTCCACCACCTGGGCAAAATGGGAAAAGGCCATGCGCTTTACCGGTACACGGGCCGTGAGCGACAGGCCGTCCTGTTCGGTACTGACCGCCAGCACGGCGCGTTCGAGTTCCATGGCCGAACCCGGCTGCTGGTGCTCCACGCGAATCTGGTACTCCCGCTCGCCGTCCTGCCAGCGCATGGGCTCGGCGGGATCGGTCCATTCCGGGAGCTGGGTCGCGAAGTGGTTGAGCGCGGTTTCCAGGGTCTCGAGCTGGTTGGATTCCATCGGTTTGCGCACCGCCAGGGTCGCCATGTCGATGCTGAACTCTTCCTGCAGCACCGGCACTGGATTGAGGTCCACGGCGTCGAGAGACAGCGGCTCCATCCACGGCGCCAGATCGGCAATCTGCTCGGGGGCCTCGGGAGTTACGGGCTCAGGCGATGGCGCCTGTGGCTCATCGGATACCTTGACCGCATCCTTGGCGCGAGAGCCATCGGCTAAGGGCGAGCCATCGACGCGGGGAGGTGGAGAGCCTTCTGCCGGGCTGGATTGCTCGACGTCCCGGGCCTGACCGGCCAGGGAGATATTCATGGGGGAGACGCTTTCGCCAGACCGAGCGGGAGCATCTGACCACGGTACCCACTGGAAGTACACCAGGACGGCAGCGAGGTGCAGGACGGAAGAACAGACCAGGGCGACCGCTATGGGACGCTCCGAGCGTAACTCCATTGTCTACCCACGTTTGTATTTGTATTTATGTTGTTATTAAGCCCTAGCTTAGTACAGCCGGGGATAAATAACAGTACGCGGGCGGCAGACGGACTGGATTAGCTGGCTGCCACCGTCATTCCCGCGCAAGCGGGAATCCGGTGACTCGGCGGTTTCGTGGACTGGGTCCCCGCTTGCGCGGGGATGACGACGCTCGTGAAATCAGCTATCGAGGGACTGATAGTAGTCGGAGAGGATCTTGGCGACCTCAGGCCGCGAGAACTCCGGAGGCGGTGCTTCGCCGCGACCCAGCATCTCCCGTACCGCGGTGCCGGACAGCAGCACGAAGTCTTCCTTGGTGTGGTCCGGGGCGTCCTTCATCATCACCACCTTGTCCAGCTTCTTGCTGTAGGCGGTGTGATCGGCCCGGTAGATCTCGAGCTCGAGGGCGTCGGCGGGGACTTCCTCGTCGAAGATGGTCTGGGCGTCGAAGCCGCCGTAGTAGTCACCGACACCGGCGTGGTCGCGGCCGACAATCAGGTGGGAACAGCCGCTGTTCTGGCGGAATACCGCGTGCAGGACGGCCTCGCGGGGGCCCGCATAGAGCATATCGAAGCCGTAGCCCGTGACCATGACGGTGTTGGGCGGAAAGTAGACCTCGACCATCTTGCGGATGGACGCATCCCGCACGTCGGCGGGGATATCACCGGGCTTGAGCTTGCCCAGCAGCATGTGGATCAGGATGCCGTCGGTACCCAGGTCTTCCATGGCCATGCGGCACAGCTCTTCGTGGGCCCGGTGCATGGG
This sequence comes from Halieaceae bacterium, assembly GCA_965601975.1. Taxonomy (GTDB): domain Bacteria; phylum Pseudomonadota; class Gammaproteobacteria; order Pseudomonadales; family Halieaceae; genus JANQIO01. Next base: position 1,393,807 of record OZ271856.1, on the reverse strand, counting down.
GTTGCGGGTCTGGAAGGCCACCACCTTGTCCCAGCCGTGCTCCTTGATCTCGTTGCGAATCTCCACCGCGGTGCGGAAGGTATCCGGGAAGTCGGTCTGGAAGTAGGAAAAGTTGAGCACCTGGATGGGGCCGGACAGCAGGGTGTTGCCAAGGCCGGTAAACGTCGCCACACCGGGGTGATTCTCGTCCAGGGTGCGGAAGATCTTCTCCGCCATGCCCTTGATTTCGTCGTCCGACACGGACTCGACCGCTTCCACGTCCATCACCGCCAGGACGGGGTTGCCTTCGACATTGGGGTCGCGCAGGGCGATGCGGCTGCCGGCCTCGATGCCGGTCTCATTGGTCAGGTTGACCACGGGTACCGGCCAGAACAGGCCGTCGGTGGTGCGCATGGACTCGGCCACGCTGAGCGCATCGGCCTTGTTCATGTAGCCGGTCAGCGGGTTGAAGTAGCCGCCGCCCAGCATCACTGCGTTGGCGGCCGCCGCGGAGTTCACCAACAGCGAGGGCAGGTTCTCGGCCTCCGCCACCAGGGCGTGGCGCTTCTCGGTGTCGTAGACAAAAAGTGGATTCAGTTCGTCCGAACCGTGGGGCTTGATCATGGTGTTCTTCCCGTTACTGGTTGATGATGCCGCGCTCGCGGAGGACTGAGAGAATCGTCTCGATCTCTTCCTCCAGCGTCTGCTGGTCGGAGTGCAGGTGAATTTCCGGGCTGTCGGGCGCCTCGTAGGGGTCGTCGATCCCGGTGAAGTTCTTGATCTCACCGGCGCGGGCTTTCTTGTACAGGCCCTTGGGGTCGCGGGCCTCGGCCTCTTCCAGGGAACAGTCGACAAAGATCTCGATAAAGTCCATGCCGGCCGCTTCGTGCAGCTTGCGTACGTTGTCGCGATCGGCCCGGTAGGGGCTGATGAAGCTGGACAGGGCGATCATGCCTGCGTCGACGAACAGCTTGGACACTTCGCCGATGCGGCGAATATTCTCGGTGCGGTCCTCGGCGGAAAAGCCGAGGTTCTTGTTGATGCCCATGCGCACGTTGTCACCATCCAGGCGGTAGGACACGATGCCCATCTCGTGCAGGGTGCCTTCCAGCTCCACCGCCACGGTGCTCTTGCCGCTGCCTGACAGGCCGGTGAACCAGAGCGTCGCACCCTTGTGACCGGTCAGCTTTTCGCGGTGGGCGCGGGTGATGTCGCCCTCGTGCCAGTGGACGTTGGTGGCTTTTTGTTCGGCCATGGTGGGTGCTCCGGTTTTTTCAGAAGGCGGCAAGGGTACGCGGAATGTGAGCATCTGTAAAACTCTGGCCGCCCAAGGTTGGTCGCGAGGGTTTGGAGGCCTGAGGGGTGGGTCCTGCAACGGCCGCTGCGCCGCGCGCCAAAGTGGCTGCTGCGGAACTCAACCATTTTTCGCTTCGCGAAAAATTGGGATTCAGACATTCCTCGCAGAAGGCCCCACTTTGGCGCGCGGCGCAGAGCGCGGCCTGACTGTTGCAGGACCCACCCCTCAGGCCTCCAAACCCCGGAAACTCAGGTGCGCTCTGACAATATGAAGCTCTGGCGGTATTCGGCGAACTGTTGTGCCAATCCCGCTTCTGTAAAGCCGAACTGATCGAGGGTGTATTCGTGGGTGGGGCGGAGTTCTCGGCGGTTGAAGTCTTGCCAGGCTTGCATCTCGGACTCGGCTTCGGGGGTCAGGTCCATACCGATGAAATCGTAGACCTTGCGGATTTCGGCGAGGGGGTTGGCGACGGTGTCCTTGAACCAGAGGTCGAGGAAGCGGTCCTGGCCTACCTGCTCGCGGACGGCCATGGTGTGGGTCATGCCGCGGGCGAACTTGCGGGCCCACTGTTCGCCTACCACGGTCGGGTCGGCGGTGTCGGAGTAGATGCGCCACAGCTCGAAGATCATGCTGGCCAGGGAGGGGATGGTCTCCAGCGGGTCGCGGTGGGACTGGACGACCCTGGCATCGGGGAAGAACTCGAAGACCAGGTCCATGTAGTGCAGGTGGTGTGGGGCTTTCAGGGTCCAGCGCTCGGCCTGCTGGCCGGTCTGCTTTTTCTGCCACTGCAGGAACTGTAGCAGGCGCCTGAAATAGTCGTAGCCCACCCGGTGGTCCTGGGCCTCGATCCAGGCATCGAAGGTCGGCAGGTGGGCGAAGGACTGGATGTTGAAGCTGTAGAAGCTCTGCTCCAGCAGCATGATGTCCTCGTCCGGACCCAGCGCATCCATGGGGTGCACGCTCAAAAGGTCGGGGTTGGCGGCGAGTATGGCATCCATTTCTGCCACGCCGTCCACGACCCGCTGGTCGACCCCGGCGGGGTCCCAGTCGAGGGCGGGACTGGGGTAGCGGGTCTCGTACCACAGGGGCGCAAACATGCGGTGGTCGGCGGCGATGGTCCGGTGCAGCATGGTGGTGCCGGTGCGCGGCAGGCCGACGATGACCAGCGGTGCGACGATCTCTTCCTCGAGAATTTCCGGGTGGCGGCGGAACCAGGCCTCCACCCGCAGTCGGGTGGCGAGGATATCGACCACACGCTGTCGCAGTACCTGGACGCCGATGTCGTTGAGTGCGGCCTCGTGCTCCAGGGAATGCAGCAGGCGCTCCAGCGGCTCCCGGTAGCTGTCGTCGCCGAAGTCTTCGAGTCCGTCCACGGCCCGGGCCTCGGCTACCAGGTCATCCGCGCGCCAGTTCACCTCAGCGACCGCCAAACCGGATGACACCGGTCGCGAGCCCGGTGCCCAGCAGGATCAACCCGCAGCCCACCAGCATGCGTGCGGTCACGGTTTCGTCCAGGAAGATGACGCCTGCCACCATCGCTGCCAGCGGTACGATGTAGGTCACGGTGACGGCGCGCGCCGGCCCCAGCCGGGTGAGCAGGCGAAAGTAGAGGATATAGGCAATGCCCGTGCAGAAAATGCCCAGGGCCAGTACCGACAGCCAGGCCGCCATCGAGAGCGGTTCGGCCGGCCAGTAGATAACGGTGAGCGGCACCAGCAGCAGGGCCGCCATGACCTGGCTGCCGGTCGCCAGTTCCAGCGAGCCGACGCCGCTCATCCGTATCTTCGCGTGATTGCCGGCAATGCCGTAGCAGAAGGAGCCCAGCAGGCCGGCGCCGATGGCCAGGCCGGCACTGCCGATTTCCCCACCCAGATTGTCCCAGACCAGCACGACCACCCCCACCAGTCCGGTGACCAGGCCGACCAGCCCGATGCGGCTGAGACGCTCGCCCACCCAGGCAAAAGCGACGATGGCGGTAAACAGCGGCGCGGTGGCGTTCAGGACCGCGGTATACCCGGCGGTCAGGTACAGGGTGGCGTAGGCAAACAGGCAGAAAGGGAACGCGGAATTCAGGAAGCCCACCACGAACATATCGCCGCGACGCTGCCACAGCGCCGCGGGCCGGCCTGAATAGACCAGGATGGGAAGCAGGAACAGGGCTGCGATCACGACCCGCAGGCCGATCAGCGGCACCGGGCCGAATTCCGGCGCGCCCATGCGCATAAACAGGAACGAGCAGCCCCACAGCGCGCCCAGGGCGAGCAGTTCTACGACATCCAGCGATTTCAAAAGTAGTGGTTCAGTGCCTGCAGCACGATCGCCAGCGCCGCCAGGGGAAGTACCCAGCGTGCGATCTTGTTGAGCTTCTCCGGCTCCATGGGTTTGGCGAATTTCTCAACCAGCACCACCATCAGCGCAACCCCGCCGAAGATGCCCACCAGTATCATCAACAGTGTGCTCACATCTCTTCCTCTTTTGTCGCCGCCTCGGCGAGCTCTTCCCTGATCCTGGCGTACCAGCCCGGTGCGTCCACAATCTCACCCTCTTCATCCAGGGCGGGGTAATCGAGCCCGCGCCGGCGACAGAAATCCCGCACCTGCGGATGCCCCCACTCGAAGAACAGCCGCTGATAGGTCGCGTCATCAATCCGGCGATTGTCGTAAAGCCCGGCAGCCTCTCGCTGCTGCTGGGCCTCGGCGAGAATAATACCCGCCGCCACCGAGACATTGTAGGACGCCACCATACCCATCATCGGCACCACGATGCAGCGGTCCGCGGCGGCCAGCGCTTCCTCGCTGAGACCCGCGCGCTCCGTGCCGAGCAGCAGGCAGGTGGGCCGGGTGTAGTCCGCCTGACGGTAGTCCAGCGCGTTCTCTGCCGGGTGGGCTGCCAGAATCTGCATGGATGTGGATTGTACCGCGCTGACCGCGTCCTCGAGGCTGCGGTGTCGCACCACGTCTACCCAGTTGTGGCTGCCCACGGCAGTACCGCGAAACGCCCGGTAGCCCTCCTCGCTCACAACGGCGTGCATCTGCATGATGCCGACGCCGTCGCAGATTCGCACTATAGCGGACGTGTTGCGCTGCTTATGGACAAAATCGGTAATCACACTCAGGTCCGGCTGGCGCCGATCCAGCACCTGCCGCAGCCGGGCAATGCGTTCCGGCGTCACAGGCTGCGAGCCACCCGGTGGCCGCTGTGCATGGCACCGTGAATGTAACCGACTCCGTCGCAATCCCCGGCCACGTGGACGTCGAGCCCGGTGGCGGCAAGCTGGTCTGCCAGGCTGCGGTCGCCGGCGGCGCCCGCGGCGAGAATCACGGTGTCGGCTTCCACATCAACGGCGCCATCGTCCGTTGCCAGTGCCAGGAACCCGGGGCGGATTTTCTCGACACGGCAGCGATTGATCATCACCACGCCGTGTTCGCGCAGGCCGTGCAAGACGCGCCAGCGGCGCACCACGGCGAGTTCGGCGCCGAATTTCTCGCCCTCTTCTATTACCGTTACCTGCCTGCCACGTTCCACCAGGAACTCTGCAAGCTCCAGGCCCACCAGGCCGCCACCCACGACGGCGACCCGGCGACCCACCGGCATCCACCAGTGGCTGAGCCGCTGAATCCAGCTCACACGGCGGGTAATACCGAGCCACTTCCCGGCCAGCATCATCAGGCGCTGGAACGGGCTCAGCTTGTGGGCGACCCCGGTATCGCCAACACCGGTCATCAGTTCGCGAAGTTCGTCGCCGCTGTAGACGTGTCGGAGTTCCGTCCCTTCAACAGCCGGCGCCTCCCGCTTCGCACCGGTCGCGACCACCACCGTATCCGGCTGCAGCTCTCGAACCAGCGCCTCGTTCACCTCGGTCCCAAGCCGTACATCGATAGGCAGGTCTGTGACCTGCCGGGCGAGATAGTCCATCAGCCGGCCGTTGGCCGCGTAGGGAATCGAGGCAAAGAACACGGTACCGCCGAGGCGGCCGCCCCGCTCACACAGGGTCACCTGGTGGCCGCGCAGGGCGGCGACACGCGCCGCCTCCATGCCCGCCGGCCCCCCGCCCACCACCAGCACCCTGCGCGGGTTCTCGGCGGGCACGATTGCCGTGTGCTCTTCGAACCCGGTCTGGGCATTGACTGCGCAGATGAGGTGGTCGTTGAGGAATATCCTGCTGACGCAGGTGTAACAGTAGATGCACGGCCGAATGTCATCGGCTCGTCCCTCGGACAGCTTGTTCGGCAGCTCCGGGTCCGCCAGCAGCTTGCGGGCCATGGAAATGAAATCCGCGCCGCCGGACGACAGCACCTCTTCCGCCACGTCGGGCTCAATTCGCCCCACGGCGATCACCGGTATGCTGACGGCCTGCTTGATCTCACGGGCAAAGCCCAGGTAGCCGCCCGGCTCGTGCACCAGCGGGGCTTCAGTAAACCCGATCCCCGAGCTGGAGTTGGCGTAGGCACTGACATGCACCGCGTCGGCGCCGGCGCGCTCGATGATGCGCGCCGTCTCGATCGCGTCGGTCAGTTCGATGCCGTTTTTCAGCCGATACTCCCGCGCGTCGATCCGACAGAAAATGGAGAAGTCGTCACCTACCCGTTGTCGCGCCGCCTGGATGACTTCCACCAGCAGCCGCGCCCGGTTTTCCAGGCTGCCGCCGTAGGCGTCATCGCGCTTGTTCACATTGGGCGAGAGAAATTCAGCGAGAATGTAGCCGTGACCGGCATGCAGCTCGATGCCATCAAAGCCGGCGCGCTGGGCCCGGGCGGCAGCGTCCGCAAAGCGCTCCACCAGCCAGTCGATATCTTCCTGGGTGGCCACCTGGTACTCGATCTTCGCGCCCGCCATGGATTTGACGAAGGCGGCCATTTCCTCCCCGGTCAGTGCCTCCATCATGTCGTCCGGCGTGTGGCTGGGAACCGAGGGCACCAGCATCGGGCGGCCGGCTGCCATGTCCCGGACCGCCACCTTGCCGGCATGCTGCAACTGGATGAAGGCGCGGCAGCCGTGCTGCCGGATGCGCTGTGCCAGGCTGGTCAGCCCCGGCAGGAATTCGTCCCCGGAAATGCCAATCTGGTTGGGATTGCAGTTGCCCTGCGGCCAGCCCACGGCGGCGCACTCAACGATCAGGGCCCCGGCCCCGCCCCTGGCGCGGGCCTCGTAATAGGACTGGAGTCGCTCACCGCAGTGCCCATCTTCTTCGCTCAGGTTGCTGCCCATGGGGGCCATGATGATGCGATTGCGAAGCTCGACCCCGCCGATACTGGCGGGAGAGAGCAGGTGTTGTGGGCGTGTACTGGCCATAGTGTCGAGTTCCGGTAGCGCTGTCCTGCCCGCGAGCCTAACGCCCGCAGGGCCATAGCGGACCTGCCGCGGCTAAAAATCCAGCTTTGGGTTAAAAAGAATAACCACTCCGGCGATGTCGGGGCCACCCGCCCCATATAGCCCAAATGGGCTACGACAGTGCATATCGCCAATTCTATAGTTGGCATTCTCCGCACACGACAATAACAGGAGTCTCACCATGGCCCGCAAAGTCGCTTTTCAGCTCGCTCCACTGGCCCTGGCCGTCATGGCTACAAACCCGCTGTCGGTCGCCGCGCAGGAGCGTACCACCGCCCTGGAAGAGGTCGTGGTTACCGCCCAGCGCCGGGAAACAATGCTGCAGGAAACCCCGATCGCGGTCACCGCGTTTACCAGCCAGAAGATCGAGGACCTGGGAATTTTCGATATCACCGATATCGGCAGCATGGCGCCCAACACCAATATCCAGAAGCAGCCCTCCTCCAACTCGAATATGTCGATCGCCATCCGCGGCATCGGCAGCGGCGAGACCGCGCTGTTGGTGGACCCGAAGGTCAGCTTCTACATCGACGGCGTGTACATGAGCAAGACGGTCGGCGCGGTCTTCGACATCGTCGACATGGAGAGCATCGAGGTCCTGCGCGGACCCCAGGGCACCCTGTTCGGGCGCAACAGTACCGGGGGCGCGGTCAACGTCACCACGGTCAAGCCGACGGGCGAACTGGGTGCCACCCTGGAAGCCAGCGCCGGCAACGACGGCTACCAGCGCTACCGCGCCAGCGTCGACCTGCCGAAATTCTTCGACATGCTGTCTGTGAAGCTGTCCGGTATGCACATGGAATACGACGGCTGGGCCGACAATGATTTCCCCGGCCAGGAGGATGACCTGGCCAGCGAGGACAACGACAGCTACCGCATTGCCCTGAGGCTGGAGCCCACCGAGAACCTGACCCTCGACTACGCCTACGACAAGACCGACAACGAAGGCGTGCCGACACCGTTCCAGATCACCGAGGTGAAGGACAGCATCTACAACGGCTTCACCGATACCCCGTTCCCCTACACCTTCCTGGGCGGCCAGCTCTACCAGGAGATGGCGGCGCTGGTGGGCGACCCTAACGATCGCCGCGATGACTACAACCTCGATGCGGTGAGCACGGAGGAACTGGAGGTAGAGGGGCACACGTTCATCGCCGAACTGGAGCTGGACAAGATCCGGTTCAAGTATATCTTCGGCGACAGGGAAACGGATTCCACTTATGACGCCACGGACCTGGACGGCGGCGCCCTGAATACCGCTGACTTGCTCTACGGCGGTGGCGAGGTGGTGCCGACGCCGGGTTTCCACGCGGCGATTCCCGACGGCTGGGTGGAGATGACCACCCATGAACTGCAGATGTTCGGCGACCTGTTCGACGACAAGCTGACCTACACCCTGGGCGCCTACTACTATGACGAGGAGGTGTACCAGGACAACCCGCAGACCTTCGGTCTGCCGATCCAGTTCGTGGCGCCCCGGGACCCCGGGCTGCTGGCGCTGTACACCGCCAACGGCTTCTGTAATGACGTACCAAACCAGGGCCCCGTCTGTATCGGCAGCCAGCGCCTGCCGCTGCCCTTCCCTTTCCCGGGGGCCGACCCGAACCTCAATGGCGCTGTCGACCTGATCTACGGCCAGGACACCGAGTCCTGGGCGATCTACGGCCAGGGCACCTATGAGCTGACCGAGGACATCGAGCTAACCGCGGGCCTGCGCTATACCGAAGACGACCGCGACGCCTTCCTGTTCAGCGAAAACCAGGGCCATACGAGCATCGATGACCAGGTGACGAACGAGGATGACTGGGACAACGTCAGCTACCTGCTCAACGTGAACTGGTTCGTCAATGAGGACATGAACGTCTACGCCACCTACTCCACCGGCTACAACGCCGGCGGCTTCAATGCCCGTGCGGCCACGCTCACTGCCTGGGAAGACCAGGTGGATGAGGAAGAGGTGGACTCTTTCGAGGTGGGCATGAAGGCCGACTGGCTGGACAATCGCCTGCGCACCAACTGGGCAGTGTTCTACAACGAATTTGACGATATCCAGATTGCGCAGTTCGAGGCCGGCAGCGGCGGCGCCTCCAGCCGCCTGGTAAACGCCGGTGAAGCGACCTACTGGGGGATCGAACTGGATGCCGTGGCAATACTCGCCGAGGGCCTGATTGCAGACGTGACCTACGGTTACCTGGATGCGGACTACGACGAGTACCTGGCCCGCAATCCCGCCACCGACCAGGAAGAGGACATCTCCAATGTGACCACGGTGGGCCGTTCGCCGGAGCACACCCTGAACCTGGGACTGCAGTACGACTTCGCGCCCTTCAGCTTCGGCGCACTGAGCGCGCGGGTCGATGCGAACTACACAGACGAGTTCGTGTTCCACCCGTTCCAAAACCAGTTCGATGCGGCGGAAGACCGCTGGATCATCAACGCACGCGTCAGCCTCAATGAGATCCGCCTGGGCGATTCAGGCAGCCTGCGCATCTCGGCCTGGGGCAAGAACCTGGCGGACGAGGAATACGAGGAGTGGGGCATCGACTTCGCCAGCCTCGGTTATGCCGGCAACACCTTCGGCCGCGCCCGCACCTACGGCGTCGACGTGGTGTACAACTTCAGCGGTAACTAGCTAGTAGGTGACCCTGTAACAGCCCGGGTGGCAACACCCGGGCTTTTTTCTGCCTGCTAGGTGAGGACAGCCGCCAGCCGCACCAGCGACACCCGGTTGCCGCCGCCGTCCTGGGAGCGCTGCAGCGCCTGGAAGGCGTTCGTCTTGAGCTGCTGGGCCAGCTGCTCCATGTTGATGGCCGGGTAGTTCTGGGGCGACCAGCAGGTCAGCCCGATGGACACGCTGGCAAACAGGTTGGCACCGCGGCCGTCGTCGATCTCCATGAACTCGGTATCACTGCGCATGCGCTCGCCGATTTCCTGGCCCTTGGACTCGGTACAGGCAGGCAGCAGCACCGCGAAGCGCGCGCCGCCGACGCGAGCGAGGTGGTCCGTGCGCCTCAGCATCCGCGCGATGTGCTGGCCCACGGCTTTCAGGGTGAAGTCGGCAGAGAGGTGGCCATAGTTATCCGCGATATCCGAGAAGGCATCGACCTCCAGCAACATCAGCGTCAGCGTCTTCTGGTTGCGGTGAGCGCGGGATACTTCCTTGCGCAGCTCCATTTCGAAAGCGCGCTTGTTCGACAGCCGGGTCAGCGGGTCCAGCAGGCTGAGCTGCGACAGGCGCTCCGCGTTCGTGCAGTTTTCCAGACAGATGGCGATGATCGCCGCCAGGTGATTGAGAATGTCGAGTTCGGTGTCGGTATTGAACGCCTCGGGGTCCTCGGCCACCCAGTGAAAGCTGCCCACCAGCAGGTCGCCGCGCACCAGCGGCAACATGATGGCGCACTGGCCGCTGTCGACGTTCGCGATAGCGCGCAGTGCGCGTACATCCTCGGACACAATCAGCTCGACCTTGGGCCTGGCCCCGTAGAGCTGCTGCATGTCGAAGGAGTCAGTCTCCAGGTTGAGATCCATACCGAACTCGACGTCGTCGGGCAGCAGGGCTGCCAGCTCGCCGTCGGGGTCGTACAGCGTCAGGCTCACACCGCTCAGCCCGAAATGCCCGGGCGTGGTGTTCAGCAGAACGTCGAGCAGTGCAGCCAGGCTGGCGGAATCCAGCAGCATGAGTTCATAGCGCTGGAGACGCTGCAGGATGCGCTCGTTGAGTTCGACAGTGCGGGCAAACTCCCCCATCTGGGAGTCGACATCGCGGTAGGCGATGCTGTCCCGGGAAAGTTTCGAGCTGTCGGAATCCCTTCTATCGTCTGAGGGGCACATCGTCCTTTTTATGTTTCGATGCGGCTGTCAATGATACACTGTAGCGGCATTTTGATGCACGACAACCTGAGGGGTGGCAAACGCCTGAGATGCCGGGGTTTTCGCTTGCTGCGAAAGAGACACGGTGAACCCTTTGAACCTGATCCGGTTAGCACCGGCGTAGGAATAGGTGAAGCCTTTCATTCGCTCATCCGCAATCCAGATACGTCGCCAGCCGGGTCTCTTTGCTTTACTTGGAGAGACTCTGTGAGATACCGAAATTCTTTATTGGCCGCGGCGCCCTCATCGGCCGCGGTCCCTGCACTGACAGCAGCGCTTTCGTCGCTGGTTGCCCTGTCATCAAGCGTCGCCGGCGCTGCGGACGTCGAGCCCGAAGTCGTCATCGTCACCGCGGAATTCCGCAAGACCAACCTGATGGACTCAAGCGCCAGCACCAGCGTGGTCGGTGCCGATGACATCCGCCAGCGTGCTGCTCAGCACCTGGAAGAAGTCCTCAACCTGGCACCCAATGTGAACTTCGCCGGCGGCACCTCGCGGGCGCGCTATTTCCAGATTCGCGGCGTCGGTGATCGCAGCCAGTTCCAGGAGCCGCTCAATCCGTCGGTGGGACTGCGTCTCGACGGCGTGGATTTCAGCGGTATCGGATCCATCGGCACCCTGTTCGACGTGGAACAGGTGGAAGTACTGCGCGGCCCCCAGGGCACGCTACACGGGGCCAACGCGCTGGCGGGCCTGATCGACATTCGCAGCAATGCGCCGACCGAAGATTTCTACCACCGGGTCGAGGCCACGGCCGGTGCCTATGACAGCTATGGCGTGGGCCTGGTGAGCGGCGGACCGCTCACCGACAGCCTGCTCTACCGGGTGGCGGGAGAGCGCTATCTGAGCGATGGCTTCGCGGACAACGACTTTCTCGGCGACGACGACACCCAGGAGCGCGACGAGACCACCCTGCGCGGGCGCCTGCGCTGGATGGCATCGAGTGCGCACACTGTCGATCTCGGTCTTACCTATATCGACGTCGACAACGGCTACGATGCCTTTTCCCTCGACAACGTGCGCGACACCATCTCCGATGAGCCGGGGCGCGACGCCCAGGAATCTTTCGCCGTATCGGTCAATCTCTCTTCCAGCTTCGAGGCATTCGATACGCGGGCATTGCTGAGCTATGCCAACAGTGACAGCGACTACCGCTATGACGAGGACTGGACCTTCGTGGGTTTTCATCCCTTCGGCTACAGCTCAACTGACCAGTACCTGCGCGAGCGCGACAGCGTCAGCGCAGAGCTGCGCATCCTGTCGAACGACAGTTCTGCCCTCTTCGGCGGACGCACCCAGTGGGTGGCGGGACTGTACTACCTGGACAATGAGGAGGACCTGGACCGCCGCTACACGTTTGCCGCGCCCTTCGACAGCGAGTACGACACCGAAACGTACGCTGTTTTCGGGCAGCTGGACACGGCGCTGACCGAGCGCCTGACCCTGGTGACCGGTCTGCGCTTCGAAAATCGCGATACCGATTACAGCGACAGCAACGCCGTTGCCTTCAACCCTGACGAAAACCTGTGGGGCGGCAAACTGGCCCTGGAATACGACTGGTCCGAGGGCGTCCTGTTGTACGGCAGCGTGTCCCGCGGCTACCGGGCCAATGGCGTCAACGGTGGCATTCTCGCTTCCATCGACGCCACCGACGACCCGGACATCATCGCCGGGCTCAATTCCGTGCGTGAGTTCGATGAGGAAACTCTCATCAACTACGAGGTCGGCATGAAGGCGTCAGTGCTCCAGAACACCCTGCAGGCCCGGGTCGCGCTGTTCTTCATGGACCGCGAGGACCAGCAGGTACGCGGCTCCTTCCTCATTCCCCAGGAGGGCGGCGCCACCACGTTCATCGACTACACCAGCAACGCGGCGGACGGCGAGAACTACGGCGCCGAGGTCGAACTGAACTGGCTGGCCAGTGACCGGCTGCAGCTGTGGGCCAACCTGGGCCTGCTGGAGACCGAGTTCGAGGATTACGTGAACGTGTTCGGCGAAGACCTGTCCGGCCGCGACCAGGCCCAGGCGCCCAACTACCAGTTCAGCCTGGGCGGCCGCTATAACTTCACGCCCAACCTGTCACTGCGGCTCGAAGTCGAGGGCAAGGACGACTTCTATTTCTCGGACCGCCACGACGCCCAAGCCGACAGCTACGAACTGCTTCACGGCAGCCTCGCCTACAGCGCCGACAACTGGTCCCTGCAGCTCTGGGGTCGCAACCTGACCGACGAGGATTACAGCGTGCGCGGCTTCGGCAGTTTCGGCAACGACCCGCGCAAGGACTACGTGGTCGAGGATTACTTTCAGCTCGGTGAACCGCGCATGGTAGGCGTTACCGCCAACTACAGCTTCTAGCCGTGTCCGAAATGAATCCCTGGGAAGCCCTGGCAGTGGTGCTGGGCATTGCCTACCTGCTGCTGGCCATGTTCGAGAAGATCAGCTGCTGGTACGCGGCCTTCGCCAGCAGCCTGATCTTCCTGTTCCTGTTCTGGAACGTGAACCTGCTGATGGAATCCGCCCTGCAGGTGTACTACCTGGCGATGGCGGTCTACGGCTGGTGGCACTGGCAACACGGCGAGCGCGACGACGGCAGCCTGGCGATCTCCCGCTGGGGTATGCAGCAACACCTGCTGGCCATCACCGGTGTGCTGGCACTGAGTGCCGTGTCGGGGTATCTGCTGGGGCGCTATACGAGCGCCGCCTGGCCCTACCTGGATTCTTTCACCACCTGGGGCGCCCTGCTGACGACCTGGATGGTCGCACAGAAAATCCTGGAGAACTGGTTGTACTGGATCGTGGTCGACAGCCTTGCGATCTTCCTGTACCTGGACCGGGAGATGTACTTGACCGCCGGCCTGTTTGCCGCCTACGTTGTAATTGTGATCTGCGGCTTCATAACATGGACCCGACACTACCGCGCCCAGTCAGCCTGAGACTGGATCAGGCTCTCGGCCAGTGGCGTCGGTGGTCGACCCCACCGGACCGGGAACCTGAGTTCCTGGCCCCGATGCCCCGTGGCCACACCAACACCACCGTCTTTGTCACCGATGGCCAGCGCCAGTGGGTAGTGCGCATCGACGGCTTCGATCCGCACCGCCTGGGCCTGAGCCGCAGTGTCGAGTGGCGCGTGCTGTACAAGGCCGCCGCCGCGGGTCTCTCACCGCAGCCGGTCTACGCCAATCCCGATATCGGCGTATTGATCTGCGAATACCTGGAGCCTGACCCGGAACCCGTCGCGGACCTGGAAGCCGTGGCGGCGCTGCTGCGCAATATTCACGCGCTGCCCCCGGTGCGATTTCATATGGACCCCGAGCAGCGGGCGAGACGCTACCTGCATCTTTCCGACGGGGGAGACATCTCCGAAAAGCTGCTGGAAGCCTGCAAAGAGATCGACGCCATGCCGCCGGTGCAGTGCCTGTGCCACAACGACCTGCTCCTGGCCAATCGCCTGGAGCACGGCGGCAAGGTGTATGCCCTGGACTGGGAGTACGCCGCCATGGGCGACCCCTGGTTCGACCTGGCCGCGGTCATCGAGGGCGACGGTCTGTCAGACGACCAGGCCGAGACCCTGCACGCGGCCTGGCTGCAGCGTGCGCCCGACGCAGCAGAGTTGAGGCGACTGGACCTGAACCGCCGCATCTACTGGGAGCTGTCGGCACTCTGGGCCGATGCCATGAAGGCCCTGGAGGAATTCGCGGGCCAGGCCTAGCCGGCCGCGCCTGGCCGGCCGCGCCTGGCCGGCTGCGCCTGGCCCAACAGGCGGTACCGGGATTCCAGCTCACCGAGGCGGAAATCGAGGAAGAAGATGGACAAAAGGTCTACGAACTCGAGAGCACTGCCGGTGGCAGGGAATACGAAATAGAAGTCAGCGGAACTGGTGAGATTTTAGAGGTCGAAGAAGACAGCTAAAACGAGGGCTCACCATGTCCGTTCACCACAATGGCCTTAAGCTTGCCGCCATGATGGCCGCCCTGGGGATGGCCAGTACACTGCCAATTCCGGGTATGGCGCAGACGCCGCGCCACGGAGAGATTCGCGAAGCCGGCGACACCCGCGCCTGGGATGCGGTGGCCAGCGCCTGGGTCACCCCCGAGCAGTTCTGGCTCAACTATGCGGAGAGCCGCGGCGGCCTGACCTGGGGACGCGGCCGGGACTATCCCCGCTATGAGGACGTCAGCGAGGGAGACCTGTTCATGGTGGAGGTCGATTCAGGGCCGTGCCTGATGGAGTTCTTCCACAGTCGCTGGCGCCGCGCCAACGACGTGCGCCGCTGGGATCCCAAATTCAACGAGTACGGCGGCTGCCCCGACGTTTTTAAATAGCGACGCTTACAGCACCTTCGCCACCGACTGCGCAAGGTAGTCGATGTTCGAGTGATTCACGCCCGCCACGTTGATGCGCGACGAGCCCACCATATAGACGCTGAACTCTTCACGCAGCCTGGTCACCTGGTCGCCGCTGAGGCCCAGGAAAGAGAACATGCCGTTCTCCCGCCGGATAAAGTCGAAATCCTGCCCTGTGGCCGCGCCGAGCCGCTCTGCCAGCAGGTTGCGCACGGCGTTGATCCGCTCGCACATCTGCGCCAGCTCCGTGCGCCAGCTGTTGTTCAGCGCCTCGTCGGTCAGCACCATGCCGGCGAGGATGGCGCCGTGGGCCGGCGGCATGGAATAGATCTTGCGCGCGGCCTTGGTGCCCTGTGAGCTGACGACCTCGGCCTCGTCGGTGTCCTTGCCGATGAATACCATGGCGCCGGTGCGCTCCCGGTACAGACCCATATTCTTGGAATTGGACGCCGCCACCAGCACTTCGGGCAACTCCCCGGCCATGTGGCGAACGCCAAAGGCATCCTCATCCAGCCCGGCTCCCATACCCTGGTAGGCGGTATCGATGAAAGGCATCAGCCCGCGCTCGGCGACCAGTTTCGTCACCGCCACCCACTGCTCTTCGTTGAGGTCGGCCCCACAGGGGTTGTGACAGCAACCGTGCAACAGCAGGACGTCGCCGGGCTGGGCCTGGCCGAGGTCCTCCAGCATGCCCTCGAAATCCACCGTATGCGTGGCGGGGTCGTAGTAGCGGTACTCCATGAATTCCAGACCGACCGAGCCGATCAGGGGAATATGGTTGGGCCAGGTGGGCGTGCTGATCCACACCTTTGCCTCGGGTTTGGCAGCCTTGATCAGCTCGGCGCCGATACGCAGGGCGCCGCAGCCCCCAGGCGCCTGGATGCTGGCCACGCGGCCGCCAGTAAGGGCGGGATGCTCCGCCCCCAGCAGCAGTTCCCGAATGCCGCGGTTGTAATTGGCGTCGCCCACCTGGGGCATGTAGGCCTTGGTGACCTCGCGCTCGGTCAGTGCCTCCTGGGCCCGGGCAACGGCGGAGAAGACCGGCGTCAGGCCGCCCTCGTCCTTGTAGACGCCGACGGTGAGATCCACCTTGTCGGGATTGGGGTCCGCCGCACAGGCGGCGGAAAGACCGAGAATAGGGTCCGCGGGCAGGCGCTCCAGGGTTTCAAACATGTTCAGTATTCCGTATCAGGTCAGGCGGCCAGCGAATGATTGTCTACCAGCTTGATGCCGCGCTCAATAAGCAGCCGCTTTTCCGGGTCAGATTCAGCA
Organism: Halieaceae bacterium; assembly: GCA_965601975.1. Classification (GTDB taxonomy): domain Bacteria; phylum Pseudomonadota; class Gammaproteobacteria; order Pseudomonadales; family Halieaceae; genus JANQIO01. The sequence goes on along the minus strand of OZ271856.1, from coordinate 1,377,715 downwards.
AGATCAGCGAGCCGCTGTCGCAGCTCCGCCGCCAGGGTGCCGCCGGATGCGGCCAGTTCCAGTAGTTCCAGCCACAGCAGCCAGGCTTCCGGCGCCTGCTGCAGGGCCTGTTCGGAGACCTCCGCAAGCGCGTCATCTCCGGCACCGGCCTCCCGCAGCTCGCGAATCCGCCGGTACAGGCCAAACTCCTGCGCATCCTGCTCGCTCCAATCCACCTGGCGGGTCTTCTTCGGCGAGGCCGGCGGATAGACATCGAAACGGCCCCGGTCCGCGCTGCCCGGGTAAACGCTGGTGATGTGCTCCCCTACCGCCATGTCGTACTGCCCCCACTCGGGCCGGAACAGCTCCTCGCCCTCGGGACCGGTCACCGTGCAGTCGGAAAAGCTCATCAGCAGGATGCGATGGTCTTCCTTCAGCACCGAATCCAGGGTTCCCTCTACCCGCACACCCGACAGGAAGTCCAGCACCACCGGCTCGTGACGGCGGATATCCATGGCCTGTAGCTCGTACTCGCTGGCGTCCTCAAGCGGTTTCATCAGGTTGCACAGGCGCCCCACCGGCGAGCCGAAACCCTCGGCGTGGTACTTGATACCGTGACCGTCCAGTTCCCGATCCCGGTAGGCCAGCTGGGTGGGACCCGTGGTGCCGACGTAGACTTCCCGGCCCAGCGCATTGGTCAGCAGCCGATTGAAATGGCCGCTGACCTGCAGGCCGGAGCTGTACTCGCAGGTCGCCACCACCGCGCTGTCGATCGCTACCTGTACCGATTCCGCGCCGCCGCGGTTGTAGCACATGGTCTCTGCGTACTCATCCAGCACCTGCGTGAGGTGGCGGCAGCTCTTGGTCACGAACAGCTGCGGCTGCTGGCGGGTAATGTCGTAGGGGGTGAGAATCGCATCGGCGGTCAGGGGCAGTTTGGCGACCTCGGGCAACAGGCAGGCGGTGCTTTCGCCGAGAGACGACAGCAGGCCCGCGCCAAACAGCTGGTAGTGTTCCGGTTCGCCCACCAGACCGTACTCCACCGTCCACCAGTGCAGCCGCCCCAACAGCGCCATTTCCGACGGCGGGCTGTCATCGGCGCTGCAGCGCTTAAGCTCCGCCTCGGCGGCGGCGATCTCTTCCGGAGTGGAATCAGGGCACTCCTTGACGATGGAGAGCTCACGGATCGCCTCGTAGAGAGCGACGTCGTGATGGTTGTACATGGCCTTCACACCCACCTCGCCGAAGCGCTGCAGGTAATCGGAGTACTCCTCGTCGGCAATGATCGGCGCGTGGCCGGCGGACTCGTGGATGATGTCCGGCGCCGGGGTGTAGAGAATGTGATCGATGGAGCGCATATCCAGGGCGATTGCCAGGATGCGGTTTTGCTGGAGTTCCATGAACGCCTGCGGCGGAATGAAGCCATCCACCACGACGGCACGCCATCCCAGGTCGGCCAGGCACTCGTTCATCTCGTCTATGGAGGGAATGCGCTCGATGGAAATGCCGGTCTTTTTGAGGCCCTCGAAGTACACCGGGTGGGCCGAGTGCCTGAGCTGGGACACCAGTTGCCGCATGGCGTAGCGCCACACGGCCTGGTCCCGGGCGGTGTAGCGCCGGGTGTAATTCTGCTCGGCGACGAACTGCTGCAGGTGTTCGGGGATATTCTCGATCATGTTGTCAGTGTAGCCCGTCAGGGCAGAAATTTGCTTTCCAGTTATTCTCCAGATTCCAGCAGAATAGAATTATTATTTCTTTTTTATCCATAAATAGGTATTTTCTTTCTACTATTACGCTAGAGGCTGACGAATCAAACGATGGATGGCACCGATATCCGCATTCTCGCGGCCCTGCAGCGCCAGGGCCGGATCAGCAACCAGGACCTGGCCGGCGAAGTGGGCATCTCCACCGCCGCCTGCTGGCGCCGCGTGCGCGCCCTGGAGGCGGACGGCACCATTGCCCGCTATACGGCGCAGCTGGACCGGGAGCGGCTGGGGCTCAAGCTCTGTGCCTTTGTGCATGTGTCCCTGTCGCGCCACCAGCGCGGCAGCACGGTGGATTTCGAGGCCGCAGTGCGCGACCGCCCGGAGGTGCTGGAGTGCTTTGCGACCACCGGCGATGCCGACTTCATCCTCCGGGTCGTCACAGCCGATATCGAGAGCTTCGACCGCTTCCTGGAAGAGTTCCTGTTCGGCCTGGAGGGCATTGCCCAGGTTCGGTCCAACATTGCCTTGCGTCAGCTCAAATTTGACACGGCCCTGCCACTTCCCGCGGTGCAGGGCACCCAGTATAGTTATTGATCAATGATTCCCGGGGGGGGGGGCAGTGCAACATGGCAAATGTGGCCAGTAAGGAAGCCTTTGACGAAGGCTGGCAAGTCATCGATGTCGCTGAGGCGAAACAGCGCTTCGAAGGCGCACCCGTTGAATACCTGGAAATGCTCAATGTCCCGTCGCTGAGCTGCGGCCTCTACAGGCTGGCGGCCGGCAGCAAGGACATGCAGGCGCCCCACGATGAGGACGAGGTCTACTTCGTACTCGAGGGCAAGGCCCGCATGCGGCTCAAGGACGAGGAGCGCGAGGTCAAGCCGGGCATGATGCTGTACGTGGGGGCCACCATGGAACACAGCTTCTTCGAGATCGAGGAAGACATGCTGTTACTGGTGATGTTCTCGGCAGGCTAGCTACCGCACCAGACTTCCGGACTCAATTCCCGCCGGGCGCGCTTGCCGCCCGGCCCTGGTTCCGCCCCAAAGCCAGATAGTGCTGTAATCCCGAATCGTAATCCCCATCGCGGACCGCCTGCACCACGTCCGCGTTATGCAGCAGATAATAAAACTCGTTGAATCCCGGCGCGCCGAAGTCCGCCGGGTCGATGCCATTGGGGCCGGTGGAAAGCCTCATGTTCAGTGATCGAGTGATCACCCTGACCTGGTTGCTGCCCACCGTATCCATCACCGCCCAGTTCAGCTCTCCGGCGGCGTCCATGAACGGCACATGGGACGGCAGGAACCCGTCACCGCCGAGAATCTGGGCATGGGCGACCACGGCAAAATGCCCGGTGCCGTCGTTCACCAGCACCCGGCTACCCCCTCCCACATCATGGTCAACTCCTGCGCTATCCAGCATGCGCCAGGGTACGCCGTGATCGGAGACCAGGATGTCGACAAACCCGTCACCGTTCACATCGCGGAAATCCACCCGGTGAGCCCCACCCCCGGGCAGGCTCCAGTTGAACAGGCGCGTGTCAGTCTCATCCACCCACTGGCCGTCCCGGTTGATCAGAATCTGCAGGACCACATAGGGAAACTCGTCGCTCCAGATCATCGACGAGATGACGACATCGTCGTCCCCGTCATAGTCGACATCCAGCACCTTCGCCGAGACATCGTGTGACTTGCCCACATCGTTGTCCCAGTCCGGGATGACCTGGGGCACATCGGTAAACGCCGGCCGGTCAAAATAGGCCGTGGGTAGCAATGCCACATTTTCGACCGCACTGAGGTCCGCACTCAGCTCGGCGGTGAAGTTCCGTTTCAGATCCACGCCAAACCGGGCATCGGGCACCGCGTCGGTGACCACCAGGCCCAACTTGAGGGATGCGTCCACATGATAGGGCGCCAGGGACATGCCGCTGATGGCATCTCCCCACTGCGCCAGCTGCACGGCCTCGAACGTGCCGCCGTTGTTCTGCAGCACGAAATTGGTATCAAAGGGCGGCCCCCAGCTCTGGGCGACCACGTCTTCATCGCCGTCGGCGTCATAGTCGAAGGGCACTGAACTGTGGCTCGCCGAGCGGATCCCGAGTTCGCGAAATACCCGGCCGGCAATGTCGTATTCGATGATCGGGGCGTCGGACCTGTCGGGTAACTTGCCTTCGTCGACCCCCATGAAGACCACTGAGCTGCTGCCGTCACCGTTGTCCAGTACCCAGCTGTGAGTGGCGCCCTCATTGCGCATCACGTCCAGCCGCACCGGCACGCCGTTGTCGTATTCCAGGGCCAGCGCGCTGCCGGCGCTGGCTGATCCCGGTACCCAGTTGCTGTAGAACACCAGCTGGCGGTTGCCATCGAGCGCGACGAAGCTGCCATAGCCAACCCCGTGCTCGGGTTGCTCACTGGTCTGGAGCTCGTCGTAGCGGGTGCTGAACATGTCCGCGGGGATCTGCAGCGATTCGTACCAGAACTCGTCCAGGTTGATCGTCGTGGGACGTTCGCCGTAGACCTGGGCAAGCTTTTCCAGTTCTGCGTTGTACGCAGGCCAGTCACCGGGCCCGCTGGCGGCCACCACCGCCGGGTAGAACACGGGTTCCAGGAAGAACACCTGGTCGCTTTCAAGAATGGACATCAGGAGGTCGATGCCTTCCAGCGGGCTTGTGTACAGGCGCACCGTTGCCGTTTCTTTCCCGCCAAAGAAGCCGCGATCCCGATTCTTCCAGGCGCCAAAGCGGTAGCCCGGGCCAGGTGTCGCCGTGAAATTTTCATCGAAGAACAGGTCGGAGACCTCGACCTGGCAGGTTTGACCGGAGAGGCAAACCAGGCTGCCGGACTCGGTGCGCACAGAGCCCCCCTCGGGGACCACGACCTCGACTTTGCAGGCGTACAGCGAGACCAGGGCGATGGCCAGGCTGAACCGGGGTAGGAGACGCCTCGGATTCAAAAACACCCCCGACAGGCGAAATTTAGAAAACCAAGTATTTCAGTTAAGCCAGGGCAACTCAACCGGCTGTCGGCAGTGCGACAAGCGCGGTCCCAGTGACGTGGTCGCCAATGCTGTTCCGGCCTGCCACCGATACAGCGACCTCACCACTGGCCGCATCGACGGACACCACTTCCCCGCTGAAGTGCATGCAATCGCCGGGAAAGTTCGGCGCCCCCAGCTTGATGTTCACCGACAGCACGCGCGCACCGGGGCCGGCCCAGTCGGTCACGTAGCGACCCACCAGGCCGTTGGTGGTCAGGATGTTCATGAAGATATCCGGTGTGCCCAGGGCCTGAGCGGCATCCTTGTCGTGGTGTACGTCCTGGAAATCCCGGGAAGCGATGGCCCCGGCGACGATCAGTTTCGCAGTGATATCGACGGCCACTTCAGGCAGGGCCTCACCGACGGCAGGCAATGTCATGAGCCCGCCGGCCGTTCGGCGGGTCGGTACTGCAGCACGCGGAAGCGCTGGGTCCCCACCACCTCGTCGCGCTGGTTGTAGAACGTCGACAGCTCGGTGACGAAATAGCCGGTCCCCAGTGCGGTCGTTTTCTCGTCGGAAATCGATTCACAGGTGGCCGTGTAGTAGACCCGGTCACCCACCTCGAGATAGCGCTCGTAGGTTTGCTCGCAGTTGACGGCCACCACCCCCGGGTAGCCCGCCTCGCTGATCACGGACAGGACAGCCAGCGCATTCCCCTGCCCTGAGCCCGGGGGCCGCTGGCCGCCGTAACCGGTCATGGTCCAGGCCATCAGCATGGAGGGCGGTGCGACAATATTCGAGAACCCGGCGGCGCGGGCCGCATCCACGTCGGTGTAAATCGGCTGGGATTCTCCCATGACCTCACACCAGTGACGAATCATGGGGGCATTCACGGCATCCCAGGCCAGGAAGGGCCCGAACTCGCCGCCGACATACTGCTGCAGGTCCGGAACCGACACGGGGTATCAGGTACCGAACAGGTCCTGGTCGAAGGCGCGGTGCTCGCTGTCAGGCTCGGCAAATCGCTCGATATGCATCACGCCGTTCAGCTCGCCCTGGATATCTTCCACCTGGCCGCGCTCGGCATAAAACTGGGCGTACCACTTGCGCACGTGCTTGAAGGGACCGTCGCGCTTCATCTGCATGACCTTGAGTGCCGGGCGCTTGTGCTTCCACACGTCGAAGTCCGCGCCGAAGGCGAACAGCGCCGCGCTCTGGGCCTCTTTTGCGGCGGCGACGTCCTCCTCGCTGGGGGGCGCATTCTGGCCCTTGAACAGCACCGCGTGCCAGCATCGCGACACGCCGTCGTCCACCGGCGTATTGGCAATCAGCTCGTAAGTGAACATGTCGCCGAACTTCTGCCGGGACAGCAGCAGGCCGGGGCCGGTATACCAGGTGGTGGTGTTGAGCATGCAGCCGTAGGACTGCTGGAAGCCGCCCTGGCGCTGGATCACGATGTGGTCCTTGAACTCGTTCTCGAAATACTCGCAGGGCGCGCCGTGGGTGGGCCCCAGGTGCTGGGCGTCAGCCATATTGTCGAGAATTTCCTGGCCGTGCACCGGCAGTGTGTCGAGGTGGTCCAGTTCCCAGCGCACCCACTGGGGGTCATCCCACTCTTCCAGGAAGGGCGGTTCAAAGAGAGGCTCACCTCCCTCCGGGTCAAACCACATCAGTACCAGGCCCATCACGTCCCGAACCTCGTAGGACTGGATCGCACCGGACTTCGGGCAGGGTCCGTCGTGGTAGGGAATATCGTCGAGCTGGCCGTCGGGGCCATAGCGCCAGCCGTGGTAGGGGCAGCGGATGGAATCGCCCTCCACCTGCTTGCCGTCGGCAACGATAATGGCGCTCTTGCTGGCGGTCAGGTGCGTGCCCATGTGGGCGCAGTAGGCGTCGAGCATGACCGGGCGCCCGCTCTCGCCGCGGTAGAGCGCAAAATCCTGGCCGAAAAAGCGCACCGCCATGGGCCCTTCGTCCAGTTCAGAGCTTTCCGCCACAATGAACCAGCCGCGCGGAAACGTATGCGGTCCCAGTCCGTATTCAGCTGCCTTGGCCATGCTGCACCTCGTCTTGACTGCCAGAGCGATAATTATCGACGGCGACTTCCGGGGCGCCAAACGGTTGGGTGCCGATAACTAAACCAGCCCCGGATTCGCAGGCCGTGGCTTGCGCTGGATCAATCCCGGAAGTTCGTGAACTGCAAAGGTATTTCCAGCGACTCCGTGCCCTTCAGCAGCGCAATGACCTGCTGCAAGTCATCCCGCTTCTTACCGGTGACCCGCACCTGGTCACCCTGGATCTGGGCCTGGACCTTCATCTTCGTGTCCTTGATGGACTTGACGATTTTCTTGCAGGTATCGCTGTCGATACCGTGGCGCAGCGTGACCGACTGCTTGACGAGCTTGCCAGAGGGCGTTGCCTCGCCGACGTCCATGGCCTTGGGATCGATGTCGCACTTGATCAGGGCACTGCGCAGCATGTCCTGCATCTGGTCCACCTGGAACTCGGCCTCGGCGGTGATGGTCACGGCGCGTTCTTCGCGCTCGAAGCTGGCCTCGACGCCCTTGAAGTCGAAGCGGTTGGCGACAATGCGCCCCGCCTGGTCCACGGCGTTGGTCAGCTGGTGAATATCCACCTCGGAAACAATGTCGAAGCTGGGCATTCGTTTCTCCTGTCGGGATTGCATCGAGGGCAGGAATCATAGCACCCTTGCAGTCCCATCCACCGGCGATAGCTGCTGTGATTGAACGCTGGCATATTGTAGGCGCGGGCGCCATGGGCCAACTGCTGGCCTGCAAACTCGAGCGCATCGGTCTGATACCGGTACTGGTAACCCGTACGGGACCGCCGGGGCAAGTCGTACTGACGCTGCGGGAAGGCGAAGAGGAAACACGCCACCACATCCCAACCGTTGGCGCGGATGTGCTGGGCCGCCGCGCCGTCCAGTGCCTGTTTGTCACCACCAAGGCCAACCAGGCCATGGACGCGGTCAGCGACCTCACCCTCACCCTCGCCCCCGGGGCCAAGGTCATCCTGCTGCACAATGGCATGGGCGTACTCGAGCGGCTTCAGACCGCCTACCCCTATATCGAGATACTGGCGGGCACCACCACCGAGGGCGCCTACATCGATGGCGATATCCTCGTCCACGCCGGCAAGGGCGACACCGTTATTGGCGGTCGGGACAAGGCCCCGGACTGGTTCTGGCCCCTGGCCAGGAGTGACGAACGTTTCAGCTGGGAACCCGACATCGACGATGCCCTGTGGAAGAAGCTGCTGATCAACTGTGCCATCAATCCGCTGACCGCCCTGCACCGCTGCCGCAACGGCGTCCTGCTGTCGAACCCGGCCCTGCGAGCCGAGCTGGAAATGCTCTGTGAAGAGCTGGCGGCGGTGAGCGCTGCCCGCGGCAACGCCCGCGGTGCCAGCTGCGCCCTCGACTGGGCGCTGGCCGTGGCGCAACAGACCGCGACCAACCAGTCGTCGATGCTGCAGGACGTGGAGCGGGGTCGGGAGACCGAGATTCGCTATATCACCGGCTACCTGGTCAGCGAAGCGGAACGGCTCGGCGTACCCTGCCCCCACAACGCGCGGCTACTGGCCCAGCTTGACTCAGGCCACGCGTCCAACTAGTGTACAGCCGCTGATCCGGTTCCTGCTTGCGCTTGCGCGGGGCAGGATTGAATGGGAAACAGGTGAGATTCCTGTGCTGCCCCCGCAACGGTAAGTGTCGCCCAACCGGGTGCACAAGCCCGATACCAGCCCTTCAGTAAACGCGATGTAGCGGAGGGCTTCATCCGTGGTCTTGCACGCTGCGCGTCGCCCGATGTCGATGCTCTCCCTGTATTCCACGATCCCTCCCCAAAACCACAATACCGTTTGGGGATACCATGACATTACTGATTGGTCGTACTACCTGCCTGCTGCCTGTCGCGGTGGCCGGCGCTCTATCGCCTGCGCCGTCGATGGCACAGGACGCCCTGGAAACCGTGCTGGTACGCGCTGCTCGCGAGCCGCTGGCAGCCGACGTCAGCGGCAGCGCCGTCAGCGTGCTCGACGAGGAATTGTTGCAACAGCGCCAGACGCCGGCACTGGCGGAAATCCTTCGCGCCGTGCCGGGCCTGGCGGTCAGCCGGGCCGGCCAGTTCGGCACCCAGACCCAGGTGCGCATGCGCGGCGCGGAATCGAACCATACGCTGGTGTTCATCGACGGTGTGCGAGCCAATGACCCGGCCCAGAACAGCGAGTTCAATTTCGCCCACCTGCTGAACGCCGATATCGAGGCAGTGGAAGTCATCCGCGGCCCGCAAAGCTCACTGTGGGGCAGCGACGCCCTGGCCGGGGTCATTAACATTCGCACCCGTCGCGGCGGCGACGGTTTTGGCGGCCACCTCTACGCCGAGGGCGGCGATAACAGCTGGCAGAACTTTGGCGGCAGCGGTCGCTACGGCAGTGAGCAGCTCAAGGCCGCTGTCAGCGTCGCCAGCATCGAGACCGATGGCGACAACATCTCCCGTGAGGGGGGCGAGGATGACGGCTACGACAACACCACCGTCAACGGTACAGTCGACTGGCAGGCCAGCGACGTATTCGCGGTAGAGGGCAGCCTGCGCTATGTCGACGCCAGCAATGACTATGACGAAGTCGACTTCAGTACCGGCCTGCCCGGCGACAGTGACAGTGAGACTGACGTCGAGCAATTCTACGGGCGCATCGGTGTGTCACTCGACACCCTGGACGGGCGCTGGCGGCACAGGGCCAGTGTAGCGCTGACAGATACGGACAATGACAACCGCGGGGTCTTCAGCCAGACCTCGGCCGACGCCGAGATCCTGGTCTACACCCTGCAGACCAGCTATGACCTCGCGCAGGGCCACACCCTGACCGGCGCCTATGAACGCTGGGAGGAAGACTTCGAGCAGCGCGGCCAGGCCACGAACTTCGGCGACCCGAACCAGGACCAGGACATGGACACGGATTCCTTCATCCTGGAGTACCGGGGGCAGCTGACTGACCACATCGCAGTGCTGGCGAGTGCCCGCAACGACGACAACAGCGACTTCGACGACAAGACCACGGGGCGGATCAGCGCCCGCTGGCAGGTCGGTGGCGGCGACACCAGCCTCCGCGCCGCCTACGGCACCGGCATCAAGAACCCGACCTTCACCGAGCGCTTCGGCTTCTTCAGCAATTTCGTCGGCAATCCGGACCTGAAGCCGGAGGAATCCACCAGCTGGGAGCTGGGCGTGGACCAGCGCCTGCTGGGAGATCGCCTGTCACTGTCTGCCACCTGGTTTGACGAGGAACTGGAAGACGAGATCAACGGCTTTGCCTTCGACCCTGGCATCATGGACTTCACCGCCATCAACGAAGACGGCAAGAGCGAGCGGGAGGGGCTGGAGCTGTCCGGCCACTGGCTGATCACTGAAGACCTCAGCCTGCGTGCCGCCTATACCTGGCTGGACGCCCAGGAAGACGACGGTTCCGACGAGATTCGGCGGGCGGAGCATATCGCCAGCGCCAACCTGAACTGGCGCTTCGCCGGCGGTCGCGGCAACCTGAACCTGCAGGTGGACTACAACGGCGAGCAGGACGACTTCTTCTTCCCGCCGGTACCGCCCTTCCAGGAGCGGGTGGAACTGGACGACTTCACCCTGGTGACCCTGGCGGCGAGCTACCGCCTGTGGGGTGACGTGGAACTGTATGGCCGGGTGGAGAACGCGACCGATGAGGACTACGAGGAAGTGTTCGGCTTCGTCGCCCCGGGGCGGACGGCCGTGGCCGGGGTCAGGTACTCTTTCGGGCGTTGACGCGAGCTGATGGCGCTTTTGGGCGCTGACGCGATGGCGGGTCGTGGGATTTGGGTTACACTCCGGTGACCTAATAACAACAAGTTTGTGACCATGCCATTGCCCTTCGTTTACCTCACGCCGGAGCCTTGATCTACGCCACCCTCGCCCTGGCCGCTGCCGCCGTCGCTGGGATGCTGGTCAGCGAGGCCCGCGCCCCCAGGGCTGAATGGCTGTTCAAGCCACTGGCCTCCCTGTGCTTTATCGCGCTGGCCCTGCAGGCGGGCGCCCTGGACTCCGACTATGGGCGCTGGCTGCTGGCCGGACTGGTGCTGTGCCTGGGTGGGGATGTATTCCTGATACCGCAGGGACAGAAGACGTTTCTCGCAGGCCTCACAAGCTTCCTGCTGGGCCACCTGCTCTACGCCATCGCTTTCCTGCAACTGCCCCTGAACCTCTCGGCCATGCTGGTGGGCGCGCTGCCGGTCGCACTGTTGGCCGTATTCAGCCTGCGCTGGCTGTGGCCGCACCTGCCCGACCCGATGCAGCTGCCGGTGGTCGCCTATATCGGGGTGATCTGCACGATGTTGCTGATGGCCGGAAGCACCTGGGGGTCTGCGCCCGCGGTATTCGCGATCATCGGCGCCTGGGGTTTCGCCATCTCCGACCTGTCGGTGGCGCGCAACCAGTTCATTGCCCGCGGCATGGGCAACCGGCTGTGGGGCATTCCCCTTTACTACAGTTCACAGATGCTGCTGGCCTGGAGCGTGAGCTCGATGCAACCCCTGCCGCCGGCTGCCTAGGGCGCAAACAACTCGCGCAGGCCCTGCTCGAGACGTCGACGCCAGGCCACTTCATCGGCCGAGGGCAGCAGGGAGCGTGTATCCGAGCGCTCGGGTCCGGTTCCGCGACGCACGAGCTGCGTGACACAAATGTGCTGGTTGCAGGACACCTCGATCACAAGGTGCTCCTCCGCCACCGCCGCCAACCGCAGACGTGAATGCGTGCCGACTGTGTCCTCGAGCAGTGCCTGGAGTTCCCCTGTCGAAAGCCGCGATGGTCCGTCCAGCCTGACCGGCTCCAGCACCACCTGGACAGGGTGCCGGCCGGTGAATTCCGAAAATACGCCCAGCACCAGGACCAGGAGCACCAGGCCGACACCGACCCGCGCAGGGTGCCAAAGGCGGGCCGGGATATCCCCTGTGGCGCTGTCCTCCGTCACTGGCGACGTGGATTCGGATGGAGGTTGCGTGGCGAGCTCGCCGAGCGCAGCGCGGGAACCGGCCGGGTGGTCCCGGGATATGGCCAGCAGGCGCTGACGCACCTGCAGGGCAGAGCCGGGGCGCCTGAAGGGCTCCTTCTCAAGCAGCTCGAACACCAGCGACTCCAGTGCGGGGTGGACCCTGACACCGAGCCTGGCAAATCCCGCGGGCGTGACCTCACACACAGCGGATCCCGGCAACCGGTGATCGCCCGGGACCAGGAAGGGGTGGCGTCCCGTCAGCAACCGGTACAGCAGGCAGCCCAGGGCGAACAGGTCAGACGCCGGCGTCAGCGCTTCGCCGCGAACCTGCTCAGGCGACAGCGCACTGGCGCTGCCGCCGCCGTCGCGAAAAGCGACCCCAAAATCCGTCAGCTGAATGCGGCCCTGCCGGGAAACCAGCACATTGGCCGGCTTCAGGTCCCCGTGCACGATGCCGTGGGCGTGGGCGGCCGCCAGTGCGGTACAGATGTCCTGCGCCAGCAGCAGCGAAGAGGGAATGTCCGGTTCCGCGACCGCCAGCAATTCCTCCAGGTCATGTCCGTCGACATATTCCATGACCAGGCCCAGTCTGCCGGGGCGCACGACCACGTCGTAGAGTTGCACAATGGTCGGGTCGTTGAGTGCGGCCCACTGCCTGGCCTCTTCAACCGCAGCATTGCGCAAACCGGGATCGGCGGGCAGGGGCCGTAGTTTCACCGCGACCCGGCGGCCCAGGCGCCGGTCTTCCGCGAGATAGACGCTGCCCTCGCCCCCGGATTTCAGAAGGCTTTGCAGCTGGTAGTGTTCGATATCAGACCGCGACACGGGCGCTACCAGCCACCGGGCAACAGGTCCAGCGCGCGCCACCTGCGACGCAGGGCGGCCTGGGACACCTGCAGGCGCAGGGCAGCCTGCTCGAGATCGCCCTTGCACTCGAAGAAGGCGCTCTCCACTTCCGGCGCCGGGATGTCCGCCGCCGTGCGCAGGTCCGGTATGGATTCGATCCTGCGGTACAGGGCCTGCCGGGAAATCTCGAGCTCCCTGGCGGCACGACTCACCTCCCATCGGGCCGCGAGCATCGCCTCGCGAACGCGATTGTCAGTGGGTGTCGCCTTCTGCTGCGCCGAGGCCGTGGAATAGGACCGGTCGATCGAGGATCGCAGTTCCCGTTCGAGACTATCCGGAATCACCAACGTGGGACTGTCCACATTGGCGATGTTCAGCTGGCAACAGGCATTGGCCAGCTGCCGAATATTCCCCGGCCAGTCGTGGAGCACCAGGCGCGTGACCAGCTCAGCCCACTGGGAGGCGAGTTTCGGATCGCGCACGCCGCGGTGCAGCAGTCCCTCGTCGAGGAAATGGTGCAGCAGCCGGCCGATGTCCTCGCGACGCTGGCGCAGCGGCGACAGTTGCAGCTCGATCCCCGCCAGCCGGTGACGCAGGGCCGTGCTGAAGCCGGAGTCGGGATCTGAATCCGTCGCCGCCAGGACCCGCACATTCACGGTTTCGGTATCGCCCCCCGGGCGCTGGACTTCCCCCTGTTGCAGAGCCCGCAGCAGCTGTGCCTGTACCGCCGCATCGCAGGCGCCAATCTCATCGAGGAACAGGGTGCCTCCGTGGGCGTTCTGGAAATAGCCCGGGCGATCGGTGTCTGCCCCGGTGTAGGCGCCGCGGCGAACGCCGAACAGCTCCGCTGCCGCGAGCTCGGCAGGAATAGCCGCCATGTTCACCGTGACCATGGACGCGCTCGCGCGAGCGCTGGCCCGGTGAATCGCGGTGGCGACAAGCTCTTTGCCGGTGCCGGATTCCCCCAGCAGCAGGACAGGTGTATCTGCGGCGGCCACCCGGCTCACCATTTGCCGCAGTCGCTGCACACTGTCGTGCTCGCCCACCAGCCCCTGGGTATCGGCCGCAGCGGGCTCCTCAGGGGCGTGGTGCAGCAGAAGGACCAGGCGGTGGGCCAGGCACAGGACCACACCCCTGTCCAGCTGCTCCGCGTCGAGCGACAGCGACGTGCCCTGCTCCACACCGTTGACCTTGAGGGAGGTGCCGGTCATGGGAGGCACCAGCAACAAGCTGGCGCCCTGCCAGCGGAAACTCACGGGCGACCGGCTCAGGTAGCTGTCTGCCAGCGGTCGTTGCGCCCCGTCGCCTCTCACAGGCGCAAATTGTGGCTGCAATCGGGACAGGTCCGACTCCGTGCCGCCATTGAACGGGGCTCGCTCGCCAATGCGGGACGTGTCGGGGTGATAAAGAATAGTCAGTGCCAGCTTTCTCGCAGCGTGCGAGCGGCGAAGGGGCGGCACTTCGGGAAGCGTCTGGTCGTTAGCGTCCCAGCCAGGCACCGCAGCCCTCCAATACTTGCGAAAGTACTAACAAAATAAGTGTAGCAGTTCGCAGGACGGCCAAATGACCTTGCAACGCGTCTCGCAATCGAGTCCCATACGCGCATGGGAAATCGACTTTCAAAAATTTATACGAAGACCGGCGACGACGGCACCACGGGCCTCGGCGACGGAACCCGTATTCCGAAGGATCACCCCCGGGCGGAAGCCATGGGCGAGATCGATGAACTCAATTGCCAGGTGGGCATGCTCATGGCCCAGTTGCCAGAGGATGACGACCTGGTGCCGGTTCTGGAGCGCGTGCAGCACGACCTGTTCGACCTGGGCGGGGAGCTGGCGGTGCCGGGCTACGAACTGGTCAAACCCGAGCGGGTGGATGCCCTGGAAGCCTGCCTGGACCAGTACAACGAGGATCTTCCGGCCCTGAAAAACTTCATCCTGCCGGGGGGCTCTCCCGCCGCGGCCCAGGCTCACCTGGCACGGGCCATCTGCCGCCGGGCAGAACGCCGGCTGGTCGCGCTGCACCAGGAAGAGCCCATCAACGAGACGCCGCGGCTGTACATCAACCGACTATCGGACCTGATGTTCGTGTTCGCGCGGGTATTGTCACGCCGGGACGGCGGTTCGGAAATCCTCTGGCAGCAGCAGAAGGATTAGCTGCTACAACTGCTAAGCAGTCTAGTAAGGCAGGGTAGCGCCGCCGTCCATTAACACCGCCTCGCCGGTCACGTTCGGCGCACTGTCGGCGAAATACCAGATATTCTCGGCCACGGTTTCGGGTGTCATCACCTGGCCCGTAGGCGCGCGCCCGCGGAAGTACTGCACCGCCGCATCGTACACCTCCGGCCCCAGACCCTCCTGCAGCCAGTCGCCTTCCACGAAACCGGGGCATACCGCATTGACGCGGATTTCCGGGCCGAGGTTGCGCGCCATGGACTGGTTGATGGCGAGCATGGCGGCCTTGGAACAGGCGTAGGCCAGGCTGGATCCCACGCCGATCAGGCCCGCGACCGAGGCCACGTTCACGATGGAGCCGCCGGTCTGCTTCATGGTCGGCGCCACCGCACGGATCATCTGGAAAGCGCCGATGGTGTTGACGCTGTAGAGGTTGTGGAAATCCTCGGCATCCAGGCCATCGAGGTTGTCGTGGGCACAGAACTTGGTGGTGCCGGCGTTATTGACCAGCACGTCGATGCGGCCCCAGTTGTCTGTCGCCGCGGCGGCGAGTTTGCGGCAGTCCTCGTCGCTGGCGACGTTGGCGCCCACCGCCACCGCCTCGGCCCCCTGCTCCTTGCAGTAATCGACCACGGCCTCGGCACCCGCCGCGTTGCTGTTGTAATTGACCACCACGTTGTAGCCGCTGCGGGCGGCGAGTTTGGCCACTTCCGCGCCAATGCCGGAAGAGGAACCCGTAACAATGATCACCTTGCGATCGGATTGCGCCATGGGGATGAACTCCTGGAATAGTTAGATCAGCAGGACAAGCAGCGCGAGCACGACCACCCACGCCACCGCACTGCGGCTGAGCAGGCTCTGCAGCTGGCCCACCTCCCAGTCGCTGACCTCGGCAAAGGCATCGACATCGCGGCTGTCTTCGGAAAAGACGGTCGCTTTCAGGCCGAGGGAAGCGTGGGCGGCATCCGCCAGCACGTCACCGGTCTCCGAAGTGGTATCCGCGAGGCTCGCCGAGAGCTGTTCACGGCTGCCTACCCAGTCCCCGGTCAGGGCAAAGGCAAACACCAGCAGTCGCGCCGGCAACCAGTCGACCCAGTACTGG
Organism: Halieaceae bacterium; assembly: GCA_965601975.1. Classification (GTDB taxonomy): domain Bacteria; phylum Pseudomonadota; class Gammaproteobacteria; order Pseudomonadales; family Halieaceae; genus JANQIO01. The sequence goes on along the minus strand of OZ271856.1, from coordinate 1,361,899 downwards.
ACGGTGTCGAGCATGCGCTGGCGCTCCGGATCATCCATCTCCTGGCGATACAGCAGCAGCAGGCGATAGGCCAGGGCACCGGCCGCGCCAAAGAGGACGAAGTAGAACATCACGCCAAACCAGCGCTCGAAACCCAGGTAGCAGATGCGCTCCTTGACCCAGCGGTGCAGGTGCTCGGGATCGGCGGGGCAGTCCTTGGCGAAACCCACCATCATGTTCTGCTGGGCAAACAGGAGCGCGCCCTCGAAGTCACCGGCGCGGCAGTGCTCCCGGTACTGCTCAACCAACGCCTCGAAGTCGCCGCGCCCGAAGCTGTACAACAGCACCACCACGGAAATCGCGAGCGGTACCAGCCCCAGCAGCCAGCCCTCGAAAAAACCGAGCAGCCAGAACACCAGCAGTGCCGGCACCAGCACCGCCACCGCCAGCTGCAGCTCCGCCATGAGGCCGCTGCCGGCGATCTTCTGGACCAGGTCGCGGAACCAGTCGTCCCGGTGCACGGGACCCGCTGAACCCCAGTACTGCAGGAGTCCCAGGGCGATGACCAGGGCGAGAAACTTCACGCCTTGGCCTCCGCGTCCAGCAGCGCCCGGTAGCGATCCCAGTCAAAGGCCGGGCCGGGGTCGGTCTTGCGGCCGGGCGCAATGTCGGAGTGACCGGTGATCCGGTCGCGGGTAATGGCCGGGTAAGCGTGCATGAGGTTCCCAGTGACGGCCGCTAGGCTCTTATATTGCGCGTCAGTATAAGCCTCGGTATCGGTTCCCTCCAACTCGATGCCGATGGAGAAATCGTTGCAATTTTCACGTCCGCAGAACGCGGAAACCCCCGCATGCCAGGCACGCTCCTCGAAGTTCACGAACTGGGTGACGGCACCGTCGCGCTCGATCAGCAGGTGGGAGGACACCTCCATGCCGCGGATTTCCTCGAAATAGGGATGGGCGTCGCAGTCCAGGTCGTTGCAGAAGAACTGCTGCACGCAGCCCGTGCCGTACTCTCCCGGCGGCAGGCTGATGTTGTGGATAACGAGCAGGCTGATATCCGCAGGATCCGGGCGTGCGTTGCAATTCGGTGACGGGCGGCGCGCTGCACCGGCCAGCCAGCCCTGCTCTATCGACACGGTTGAAAATACTCCTGCACGGCCAGGCGACCACTCTCCGGCTTATCGATTTTCACGTTTTGTCCGGTTCTTGATACTAAAGAAGCCTTCGCAACGCCACAACGACCGAAGATGTGGGCTATCTTGTTGTCACTACTTTCCCGGGAGTCACCATGCGCGTCATGAAACACGTTCTTGCCCTCACTTCACTGGTACTGGCAGTCAGTGTCGCTACCGCCAAAGACCTTGTCCACGATGCGGAGTACTACATCCTTGCCAAGCAGAACGGCGAAGCCTGGGCAAAGGAGGACAGGAGGCTCGACAAGAAACTGGACGAATTTCGCAAGCAGAACGGCGGCAAGCCGCCGAACATCTTCTACATCCTCATCGACGATATCGGCTTCGGCGACCTGGGCAGCAAGACCCTGAATATGATCCGCGGGTACGAGACGCCAAATATCAACCAGATCGCAAGAGACGGCATGCGTCTTGCGCGCATGTATACCGAGCCCTCCTGCACACCCACTCGCGTCGCCTTCATGACCGGCCGCCAGCCGCATCGCAACGGCATGGGCAACACCGCTGTGGACATATCCGGCTTCGGCCTTGCTGGAAAAGAAGTCACGCTTGCGGAAGTTCTGTCGGAAGCCGGCTACAACACGACGCATATCGGCAAATGGCACATGGGGGATATCCGTGAGGCCTGGCCCAACTACCAGGGGTTCGACTTTGCAGCCTTCCCGATCCACCAGCAGGGCCAGCTAACCATTTTCCACGATGATGCGGCCAACGAAGAGGTGAGCATCGGCATCGGCGACAACAACTACGACGATCGCTATACCATGGACCGCTGGCTACGCACCGATGCCTCTGCGATGGCGATGGGCGTCGAGGGCACCCGCAACAAGCCGGTGCGCGAAGTCGAGATGAAGACCGGCGAGCGCTGGACGGAGGCCAAGTACGCCGCGATGAACCAGCGCTACCAGGACCAGGCCATGGAGCACCTGCGCAAACTGGCGAAACAGGACGAGCCGTTTTTCCTGCAGTACTGGCCGCTGTACCCCCTGACCGGCCCGCGCACCGCCTACGATGAATACACCACGCCCAACGGCGGCAACTACGTGGAGAAAATGAAGCTGGTGGACCAGTGGATCGGCGATCTCGTGTCAGAGATGGAGACCCTGGGCATTGCCGACAATACGCTGCTTATCGTCATGGGCGACAACGGCCACTTCACCAAGTACTCACCGCAATCCGGCTATACCCCCATGGTGTTCCGCGGCGGCAAGGGGTACACCACGGAGGGCGGCGTGCGGGTCGATGCGTTCGTGCGCTGGCCGGGCATGATCCAGCCCGACAGCGTCGTTGGCGACATCGTTCATGTCACGGACCTGTTTACCACCATCGCCCGTCTTGGCGGCGCCGTCGATGAGATTCCCCGGGACCGCATCATCGATGGGATCGACCAGACCGCACTGTTGCTCAATGGCGATACCCATGGCCGGCGAGACTACGTCTTCCTGTACAACATCAACGCCCTGGAAGCCGTCATCAAGGAGCAGTACAAGCTGGCCATACCCGGCGGCAAACTCGAGAACGCCATCCTCGCTGACTTTTACGACCTGTTCCGTGACACCCGTGAGGAGTGGCCGGTCTCCACCGAAATCGGCGCCTGGGGCGGCGCGAAGTTTGTCCGCATGATCCAGCGTCACATGGCGCGCAAGCAGAAGTACCCCAGCGAAGGGCCGGCCACCGGGATGCCCTACGACGGCATCGAGAACCTGCGCCCGGAATCGAAAGCCGCCGTGCAGGAATTTCTCTTCATGATGAAATCCCCCACGATGTGAGGGCAGTGTGCCAGCCCTGGAACTACCGCCGCTCGGCCACAGCCAAGCCTTCGAGCTGCCGGAACTTTGACTCGGGTTGGGTATCGATGATGTCCCAGCCCGGACCCACGTACTCCTCGAGTTCATCGACCTCGGCCGCCGACAGCCAGGGTTCACCTGTCGCCTGCAGCGCCACCTGGGCCAGGCGATAGCGCCGCAGGTTGAACAGGTGCGAGAACGCGACCCGGCTACCGGTGGCGCTGCTCTGGCGCAGCTCACTGAAGAGCTGCTGCACCGAATCATAGGGCAGGTAGTACAGCAGGCCCTCCGCCACGGCGACACTGACGGCACTGCTGTCCCAGGCCTCGCAGTCCGCCAGCACCTCGGACAGCGGCCTGGCAGCCAGGTCCGCGGCTACCAGCACCATGTTGTCGGGCTGGCCCAGTTCTGACACCGCCCTGGCCTTGGACCGGGCAGTGTCAGGGTGGTCCACCTCACAGAACGTCACGTCGGGATACTCCGCGGCAAGGCGCAGGCACAACGTGTCGAAACCGGCCCCCGGCACCAGCACCTGGGTGGCGCCGGCATCGATCGCCGCGAGGACCTGGTCGTTCATGTAGATCTTGCGGCGCCCCAGGCCCTCAAAGGCGCCCGGCTGGAAAACTTCCCCCAGGGTGGCCAGGCGGACCGCGCCGCGACTGCGGGAGGCGCGCAGGGCGCGTTCGCTGAAGGGGAATTCGCCGCATGTAAGCAGCAGTGCTTCGCTGAGCTCCGGGAGTCCCGCCGGCAGGCGCTCGGACCAGCCCCGCTTGGCGCCGAGGGTGACCATGGTGGCCGCGACGTTCAATGCCGTGCGGCTGGCCCGGCCCCGTTTCAGTCCTGCTCGTCCCGGGAGAGGATTTTCTTGATGCCCTCGGTCACCGAGCGCTTGGCCCGGTTGATCAGCCTGGCTTCTTCTTCCTTGAGTCGCTCCGCTTCGCGGTAGGCCCTGGCCTCGGCTTCTTCCTGCGCCTGGCGGAGTTTTTCCTCTTCGACTTTCCTGCGCAGCTCCTCCCGCGCCTCGTCGCTGATCTTCACTTCCACCAGCGTGGACTGCTCGCGAATCAGCATGCGGGACAGACGGTCGAACAGGTCGTCATTCACTTTTTCCGGCGGCAGTTTGTAGCGCTTCTGTGGCTGGATATCGACGTTCAGCAAATCGATGTAGATACAGCGGTCCTCGGGGCTCGCCTGCAGCTTGATCTGCACGGTCAGCGGACCTTCCATGATAAAGGTGCCGCCGATCAGGTCGTGGTTGCCGTCCAGCTGATCCCGCACGTGACAGGGAAACTTGTGTTCACCCAGCAGCGTTCGGAAGCGGTTGGTCTCGGCAATGCCGCGCACATCGTATTCGTACTTTTTTTCCAGCTTGCACTCGGTGCGAACGACCATGGACATGGGGTTGTCGTCATCGTCCGCCTTGAACAGGTAGCTCCCCTGCTTGAGGACCGGCGCCGGCTTCCCGGGGGGTGCCAGCGAGATATCGGGGCCTACGTCCGGCGACACCGCGTTCAGCTGCTCGACGAGTTCCGAGAAGTACTTCTCGGCACGCAGCATCAGGTCGCGCAGGTGTTCGGTGTAAAACGCCCGCTGCGCTTCCTGCTCGGAACCCTGCTGGCGGGCCAGCTCTTCTTTTTTCTCTGCTTCTTTCTTGAGGTCGTCCAGCAATCCCATGACTCTGTCCCTGTTGGAGGGCCCTCCAGCCCCCGACGGTCGACACGCTGAGGATACAGCGAAATTGGCTAGTTATAGCAAAGATACACTATCTTCCGGCCATCTTGAGCCGCAAGCTGTGAAGCCCTTCGCAACTTTTGCAGAAGGGCTTGCAGGCGCCGGCCGGGTGTTACAATCCCGCTCTCTTTCGACAGGACCTTTTCATGCATACACCGGATTCCCAGGCCATGCGGGATGCCATCGCACAAAATGTGCGCGCTGCCCTGGCCGAGGACATGGGCAGCGGCGATATCACGGCGGAACTGATCCCTGCCGATCGGGAGGCGCATGCGCGGGTGATCAGCCGCGAGGCCGGCGTCGTCTGCGGGCGGGACTGGGTGGACGAAGTGTTTCGGCAGCTGGACCCCGCGGTGAAAGTCACCTGGCACGTCAGTGACGGTGAAACCGTGATCCCGGAGCGTCTGCTGTTTGAACTGACCGGGCCGGCGCGAAGCCTGCTGAGCGGCGAGCGCACCGCGCTGAATTTCCTGCAGCTGCTGTCCGGTACGGCCACGCGCTGCCATCACTACGCACGGCTGGTGGACGGCACCGGGGTACGGCTGCTGGACACGCGCAAGACCCTGCCGGGATTACGGTTGGCCCAGAAGTACGCGGTCACCTGCGGGGGCTGCCTCAATCACCGCATTGGCCTGTTCGATGCGTTCCTCATCAAGGAGAACCACATCGAGGCCTGTGGCGGCATCGCCGCGGCCGTCGCGGCGGCCCGGGAGCAGGCGCCCGGCAAGCCCGTGGAAGTGGAAGTGGAAACCCTCGCCGAACTGGACGAGGCGCTGGAGGCCGGTACCGACCGCATCATGCTGGATAATTTCAGCCTGCAGGATATGAGCACGGCCGTAATGCGGGCGGCGGGCCGGGCCGCCCTGGAGGCCTCCGGCGGCATCACCGAGGAGAGCCTGCGCCCGATTGCCGAGACCGGCGTCGACTACATCTCGATCGGCACCCTCACCAAGGATGTGACCGCGCTGGACCTGTCGATGCGGCTGGACTAGACGGGCAGCTCGCGGCCCGAGATCAACACGCCGTTGTTATCGGCGTAGGCCCAGTCACCGGGATGGATGTTCACGCCACCGAGGTGCAGTGGGATGCCCTGCTGGCCGTGCCCGAGCTTCTCGGTCTTGAGGGGGATGGTGCCCAGGGCTTTCACGCCCAGCTCGGTGACACCGATTTCATCAACGTCGCGAATCACGCCATTGATGATCAGCCCCGCCCAGCCGTTCTCGCTGGCCTGGGCCGCCAGCATGTCGCCCAGCAGCGCCCGTCGTTTTGAGCCGCCGCCGTCGACGACAATGACGCGCCCTTCACCCGGGGTCGATACCAGCTCTTTTACCAGCGAGTTGTCTTCGTGGCACTTGACCGTGACCACCTCGCCGCAGAACGCCTTCACCGCGCCGTAGCTGCGGAAATCCAGCTCAATGGCATGAACGTCTTTCGGGAACTCGTCGGCGATATCCGGGGTCGGTTTCACAGCCAGTTCTCCGCGTAATCCAGCAGGGCGTCGCCGCCGGCGATGGCGCCGGCAAAGCCCGCGGCACGGGGCAGGACGCTCTCGCAGTAAAAGCGCGCCGTGGCCAGCTTGCTCTCGTAGAAAGGATTGTCGCTGCCGTCGGCGATTTTTTGTTGCGCCACCAGGGCAGACCGCAGCAGGTGCCAGGCACCCATCACGTAACCGGTCTGCATCATGTAATCGTAGGCCCGCGCCAGGGCGGCAGGCCGGTTGTCCTGCCACAATGCCAGCACGGTCTGGGTCGAAAGCCGCAGCTCCGCCAGCGCCGCCGCCAGGGCAGATTTCAGTTCAGGAAGACCATCGGCGGCCGCCAGCGTGGCGTCCACTTCAGCGAGCAGTGCCTCCATGGACGCCCCGCCATCCCGGCCCAGCTTGCGTGCGACCAGGTCCTGGGCCTGGATGCCGTTGGTACCCTCGTAGATGGGTGCAATCCGCGCATCGCGCATGAACTGCGCCGCGCCGGTTTCCTCGACAAAGCCCATGCCACCGTGCACCTGCACGCCCAGGGATGCGAGCTCCATGCCCACCTCGGTCAGCCAGCCCTTGATCACCGGGATCATCAGGTCCAGCCGCGCCTGCTGCTCGGCGTTCTTGCCGTGGTGTGCCTTGTCCATGGTGACCGCCTCGGTATAGGCAAAGGCGCGCATGGCCTCGTTCAGGGAGCGCATGATCAGCAGCATCCGCTTCACGTCCGGGTGCTGGATGATCGGCACGCCACCCTGCACACGATCGCGGGCATAGGCCACCGCCTGCTGGTAAGCGCCCTCGCCGATGCTGAGGCCCTCCAGGCCGATCTTCAGCCGCGCCTCGTTCATCATCGTGAACATGGCACGCAGTCCGCCGTTGAGCTCACCCACCAGGTAGCCAATGGCGCCGTCGTTGTCGCCAAAGGCCATCACGCAGGTCGGGCTGCCGTGAATCCCCAGCTTGTGCTCCACCGACACCGGGAAGACGTCGTTGCGCTCGCCGAGACTGCCGTCCTCGTTCACCAGAAACTTGGGGACGACAAACAGGGATATCCCCTTACTGCCCTCAGGCGCATCCGGCAGCTTGGCCAGCACCAGGTGCACAATGTTGTCGGTGGCGTCGTGGTCGCCCCAGGTAATGAAAATTTTCTGCCCGAAGATCCGGTAGTGATCGCCCTCGGGCACCGCGCGCGTCTTCATCACGCCGAGATCAGAACCCGCACCGGACTCCGTCAGGTTCATGGTCCCCGTCCACTCGCCGGTGTAGATCTTCTCCAGGTAAGTGGCCTTCTGCTCGTCACTGCCGTGGGCATTCAGCGCCAGCGCCGCGCCCATGGAGAGCACCGGACACAGGGAAATCGACATGTCCGCACTGGCCCACATCTCGCAGGCCGCCGTGGTATACACCTCGGGCAGACCCTGGCCCCCATATTGCTCAGGTGCAGAGATACCAAGCCAACCGCCGGCGCCCAGCTGCTGCAGCGCATCCGCATATCCCGGCGTAATCGTGACTTTTCCGTCGGCACAGGTCGCCCCCTGGGTATCACCGACCCGGCGCAGGGGTGCCCAGACTTCGCCGGTGAGGCGAGCGGATTCGTCCAGCAAGGCGGTCGTCAGGTCCGCGCCTACCCCTTTGTCGGCAAAGTTATCCATGGAGCCTAGCGTGGTCTCAAGCTCGCATAGCTCGTCGATCACAAACTGCATATCTTCGACAGGGGCGCGGTACGTCATCTGAAATTCCTTCGATGTTCGGGTGGTTTGGGTGTCGCCTTGGCTTTCGCGGACCGTGCGCGCCATGGATGGCGCGCCCGAGCCCACAGGGACGTGTTCACGGCGTGTCCGCGAAAGCCAAGGCGACAGCCAAACCACAGCGCGGAACCCGAACGGATATTGTAGTGAGCCCGACACAACAATGCCTGCTGAGTCGGATGGCTGGGAATTATCCGCCCCACATGATAATTTTCCAAATCAATCGTTATCATAGTTAGCATTCAGAAAGTGAATATCCAGCGTGTCGACCTGAACCTCCTGGTGTACCTGGACGTGCTGCTCCGCGAGCGCAACGTCACCCAGGCCGCCAACCAGCTGAACCTGTCCCAGCCGGCCATGAGCAACGGCTTGCGCCGGTTGCGGGAAGTGTTCAACGACCCCCTGCTGGTGCGCACCAGCGACGGCATGACCCCCACCGAGCGGGCGCTGGAACTGGAGCCGCTGGTACGGGACATACTCAGCAACGTCGACCAGGCCCTGCAGCCCACCGCCGAGTTCAACCCCGAAGAGGCCGTGCGCACCTTCCGCATCATGGCCAGCGACTATGCCGAGAGCACGCTGCTGCCGCCGCTGATGGCAAAGCTGCGCAAGCAGGCGCCGGGGATCAGCCTGGATATCATGACGCCCAGCGACGTCAGCTTCCTCGATGTCGAGCGGGGCAAGGTCGACCTGGTGATCAACCGCTTCGACTCCATGCCCCAGTCCTTCCACCAGAACACCGTGTGGATCGACAGTTTTTCCTGCCTGCTGAGCGTCGACAACCCCCTGCTCAAGGATTTCACGCTGGAGAACTACCTCAAGGCCCAGCACGTCTGGGTCAGCAAGACCGGCATGGGGGTGGGCGTCGGCGTGGACCCGGAAGACGTCCAGCGCCTGGGCTGGGTCGACGCCGCCATCGCGAAGCTGGGTAAAAAGCGCCACATCACCGTATTCACCCGGCACTACAACGCCGCCATGATCCTGGCGGAGAAAAACGACCTGGTGGTGACCCTGCCCACCCTCGCCGCCCAGTTGCAGCACGACAACCCGCAGCTGGTGATCAAGACGCCGCCGCTGGAGATTCCACCCCTGGAGCTGAAACTCGCCTGGAGCCCGCTGCTGCAGCACAATCCCGCCAACCGCTGGCTGCGCCAGCTCATCGTCGAGACCGGCCGCGAGGTCAGCTGGGAGCATTAAAGCCCTTAGCGGTTTGATGGAAAGCCCTCAGCGGGTGTGTAGAGAGCAATATTCGCCAGGTTTATGTCGGCGATAAAAAGCATTGATTGGATAAATTATGGTGGGATTCCTACACTTGTCGTTTCGACAGGTATAGCGCGGTAGATCCCATCATGAGTGACCGTATCCAGGAAGGCGGCCTGCAGGTCGCAGCCGAACTTCACCAACTCCTCACCGAGGAAATCCTGCCCGGCACCGGCCTCGATGCCGACGCATTCTGGCAGGGCCTCGAGCAGATTCTCACGGACCTCACCCCCCGCAATCGCGAGCTGCTGGCGATACGCGACGACATCCAGGCGAAGGTCGACGGCTGGCACCGGGACCACCCGGGGGTCGACTTCGACCGCGACGCCTACCGGGCTTTCCTGGAAGAGATTGGCTACCTGCTGCCGGAGCCCGAAGACTTCAGCATCACCACCGATAACGTGGATGAAGAGGTCGCCCTGACCGCGGGGCCGCAGCTGGTGGTTCCGGTGATGAACGCGCGCTACGCGCTGAACGCGGCCAACGCCCGCTGGGGCAGCCTCTACGACGCCCTCTACGGGACCGATGTGATCCCCGAAGACGGCGGCGCCGAGCGCAGCGGCGGCTACAACCCGGTGCGCGGCGACAAGGTGATCGCCTGGGCGCGCGGCTTCCTGGACGAAGCCGTACCCCTGGGCGCTGGCTCCCACACCGACGCCACAGCCTACGTGATTGCCGACGGCGCCCTCTCCGTGAAACTCACCGACGGCAGCGTTGCCGGCCTGGCGGAACCCGCACAGCTGCGCGGCTATCTCGGAGACCCTGCGAACCCGACATCGATCCTGCTCCGTCACAACGGCCTGCACATCGAAATCCAGGTGGACCACCAGCACCCGGTCGGCAAAACCGATGCGGCCGGCGTGAAAGACGTGGTGCTCGAAGCCGCCGTCACCACCATCCAGGACTGCGAGGATTCCGTCGCCGCCGTGGACGCGGAAGACAAGGCCCTGGTGTACCGCAACTGGCTGGGCCTGATGAGAGGCGACCTGAGCGAGAGCTTTGAAAAAGGCGGCAAGACCCTGGAGCGCCGGCTCAACCCGGACCGTGAGTTCATTGACCTGGCCGGCAAGCCGCTGGTACTGCACGGCCGCAGCCTGCTGTTTGTGCGCAACGTCGGCCACCTGATGACCAACGACGCGATCATCGATGCTGACGGCAACGAGGTGCCCGAAGGCATTCTCGACGGCGTCTTTACCAGCACGATCGCCCTGCACGACCTCAAGGGCAATGGCCCCGGCAACTCGCGCACCGGCAGCGTCTACATCGTCAAGCCGAAGATGCACGGACCCGAGGAGGTCGCCTTCACCTGTGAGCTGTTCGGCCGCATCGAGGACATGCTGGGCCTGGAGCGCAACACGCTGAAGATGGGGATCATGGACGAGGAGCGCCGCACCACGGTCAACCTCAAGGCCTGCATCCAGCAGGCGGCCGAGCGCCTGGTGTTCATCAACACCGGCTTCCTCGATCGCACCGGCGACGAAATTCACACCAGCATGGAAGCGGGCCCCATGGTGGCCAAAGGCACCATGAAGGCACAGCCCTGGATCCTGGCCTACGAGGACTGGAACGTGGACACGGGCCTGGCCTGCGGCCTGAAGGGCCGCGCCCAGATCGGCAAGGGCATGTGGGCCATGCCGGACCTGATGAGCGCCATGATGGAACAGAAGGTCGGACACCCCACAGCGGGGGCAAACACCGCGTGGGTGCCCTCTCCCACCGCCGCGACGCTGCACGCCATTCACTACCACCGGGTCAGCGTGGCCGGGCGCCAGGACGAACTGGCCCAGCGCCAGCGCGCGGCACTGGACGATATTCTCAATGTCCCGGTCGCGGAGTGCACCCTGGGCGCCGAGGACATCCAGCGCGAACTGGACAACAACGCCCAGGGCATTCTCGGCTACGTGGTGCGCTGGATCGACCAGGGCGTGGGCTGCTCCAAGGTCCCCGACATCAATGACGTGGGACTGATGGAGGACCGGGCGACCCTGCGGATCTCCAGCCAGCACATTGCCAACTGGCTGCGCCACGGCGTCTGCGCCGAGGAACAGGTGATGGAAACCCTCAAGCGCATGGCCGCCGTCGTCGACCAGCAGAACGCCGGCGACCCCAGCTACCGCAACATGGCGCCGGACTTCGACTCAAGCGTGGCCTTCCAGGCGGCATGCGACCTGGTGTTCAAGGGCTGCGAGCAACCCAGCGGCTACACCGAGCCCGTGCTGCACGCCCGGCGCAGGGAAGCCAAGGCCAGGCTCGCGGGAGAATCCTCCGCCGCCGCCTAGGGCAGCGCCGCTGCCCAAGGCCTGACATTGACGCTATCATGCAGCCTGCCTAGGGATACGAGCGGGACATGTACACAGTTAGCGAAGCCTATCGGCTCAAGCGGATGGCGCGCCTGGTGGGCGACAAACAGCGCATCATCGATGTCGGGTTTGCACACCAGCCCAACCCCTTCTTCGACTGCCCGGACGTTATCGGCGTCGACATCGAGCAGGCTGAATTACCCGGGAACTACCGGGAAGTGTTCCGCGGTACGCTGGCCCAATGGTCCGCCGAGGGGCACCAGCCCGTCGATGCACTGGTGGCCGGTGAGATCATCGAGCACGTTGAGCGCCCCATCGACTTCCTGCGGGAATGCCGCGACGCCATCGCGCCCGGCGGTCAGCTGGTCCTGTCGACACCCAACCCCAACTCGCCCATCGAACAGCTGCTGACGATTACCCTGTCACGGCGCTTCTTCTACACGCAAGACCACCTCATGTTGTTCCCCCAGCGCTGGCTCATTCGCATGCTGGAAGTGGCGGGCTTCACCGATGTGACGCTTTACTCCGGGGGATTTCCCCTGCCGGTATTCGGGCTGGTGCCCTTCCCGCGGCCCTGGTGCCACCAGACCATCGCCACGGCAACGCGGATTTAGTGTCCACCCATACCCGATCCCTGTTGCGCGCCGCCCTGTCCCTGGCGCTGGCCGCGGCGGCGGTGTTCTACCTGACGGAGTTTGTGCTGCGCGCGGTGGATCAACTGGACGGCGTCGGACGCAGCCCGCGCTGGGCCATACTGTTCGTCGCCCTGGTGATATCCCTGGTCGGACACCTGTTCAATAGCTGGCTCTGGTGGTACTCGCTGCGTCGCATGGAGGTGAGCGCCGGCTTTGCCGAGGCCTACCGTTCCTGGGCCGTCTCCCGCCTCGCCCGCTACATACCCGGTAAGGTGTTTGCCTACGCGGTCCGGGTTGGCCTGCACAGCCAGCAGCACCGTGGGGGCTCTGTCAGCGTCGCCGTGGTCGAGGGCATCACCACCCTCGCCAGCCTGGCCCTGGTCTCGATGGTGGGCGCGGTGTTCTATTGGCAGCAGCTCGAATGGCGGCCATCGGCCCAGCTGCTCCAGTTCCTGCTGCTGGCCGGCGGTGCCGGTGTTGTCACGCTCCTTGTGCTGATGCCCTGGCTGAAGAAACTCGTCTCCCGACTGGCCTCGGAAGTCAGCCTGCCCGACCTGTCGACCTGGCTGCAGCTCACGGGCGCCCAGATACTGCTGCTGCTCTGCCACGCCGCGGCGTTCTTCCTGGTGCTGTCGGACCTGACCGGCGTCGAGTGGTTCTGGTATCCCTACGTGGTCGCCGCCTACTACCTGGCCGCACTGATCGGGCAGCTGGCGGTGATGGTCCCGGCGGGACTGGGCGTGCGGGAGGCGAGCCTGCTGGCCCTGCTGGCGCCCGTGGTGGGCGAGGGCCTGGCGCTTTTTTACGCGGTGATCCTGATCCGCCTGGTGTTGATCGCTTCAGAGCTGCTCAATGCCGGGCTGTCGGTCCTGGTGTACCGAAAGATCACCGTAGCTGCTCAAGAATAGCCTCGACGAAGACCGGCAGCGGGTCGTCCTTGTCCGACACCAGCCGCCGACTGCGCTCTGCCACCTCACCGTCACGCTGCATCTGCAGGACGCTTTCGACCATCGCCAGGGCGGGCTCGACATCATCGGGCTTGAAATTGAACACCAGCTCGTAGGGTTCTATGGCGCTGAAGGCAGTGAGCTCTAGACCGAAATCACTGAGCCTCACGGTCGCGGTGCCCAGCACCGCCGCTTCCAGGGCCATACTGAGGCTGTCGGTCACCAGGCACGATGCACCCGCTAGCAGGTGGTGAATCTGGTCGACCTCCGCGCGCATACGATAGGGCTGCAGCGCATCGGGCAGCGGCTTCTCGCTGGATATCACGATGCGATAGTCGTCACCATAGCGCGCGATCAACTCCGAGACCGCGTCCACCGATACCCCGGCGACCCCGACATCGTGGTGCGCTGCCAGCGCCGACAGCCGCACCAGGATATAGGGCCGGTCATCGAGTCCCGCCTGCGCCAGGCGCGACGGGTCCAGGGTAAAGCGGTCCGGGTGCAGGTACACCAGCTCATGTGAGCCGTTGTAGCGAATCGTCTTGTGGTCGTAGCGACCCATGCGAAGATTTGCCGGCGTAATGACCTTGCGCGCGAAAGGGTAGCTGGTCATCGCGATCAGCGGCACGATATCGATATCGTCATCATTGAAAGACAGGGAGGGAACGCGACAGAGGGCCGCACCGATATTGCCCGACCCGTACTTGGTCAACCACAGATCGATGCGATGCTTGCGCGTCAGCCGCATTGCCCGAAACACCCCGATCAGCAATTCCAGTGCATTTCCCAGCATGCCGCTCTGGGCCCTGGAAATAATCACGTAATCGAGCCCCAGCTTTTCCGCCACGGCGACCAGCACATCCTTGTCCCGGAGCACCCACAGCACCCGGACATCGGTCGGCAGTGCCTTTTCAATCGCCGCCATCAGCCAGAGCTGCGCGGGATGCGCCGGCAGGAAGGCGACGGTCTTCATCAGCCCGCGAAGTATCGGCTGATGCTGTCGAGAATGATGGCCGAGCTGTCGCCCTTGCCGTAGGGCTGGCCGCTGACCGCGCCACCGGCCGCCGCGGCATCGACCAGCGCCGGCAGGTCACTGTCCGGCCCCCACAGACGCGCCATGCCGAGCTCGAGCAATTCCACCCACTCGGTCTGGTCGCGCAGGACCACGCTGGGCTTGCCCATGAAAAACGCTTCTTTCTGCAGGCCACCGGAGTCGGTGATGACCACGTCGGCACCGTCCAGCAGCGCCACCATCTCCAGGAACCCGACCGGCTCAACGACCTCGCAGGCCGCCTCGAGCCGGGACAGCAGCCCCGCCTGATCGAGGGCGCGCCGGGATCTCGGGTGCAGGGGGATCAGTACCGGCCTGCGCTCGGCCAGCGTGCAGAGTCCGTCGACGATGGACGCCAGCCGCGCGGGGTCGTCCGTATTCTCGGCCCGGTGAAACGTGGTCAGCAGGTAACCGGCCTCGCGGCCCGCGGGCGCCGTCGCCAGGTCGCAGTAGTGCAGCAGCGTCTCGAACATGATGTCACCGCAGTTCACCACGAAGTCGCCGCGAATTCCCATGTCCGCGAGATTGTCCACGGCCACCTGGCTGGGACAGAAGTGCAGGTCCGCCAGCTGGTCCGTCACTACCCGGTTGATCTCTTCCGGCATCTTGCGATTGAAGGAGCGGAGTCCCGCCTCGACATGGGCGACCGGGACGTGCAGCTTGGCGGCCGCCAGGGCGCCGGCCACCGTGCTGTTGGTATCCCCGTAGACAACCACCAGATCGATCTCCCGCTCCACCAGCGCCGCCTCGATGCCCGTGAGCATGGCCGCGGTCTGCTCCGCATGGCTGCCGGACCCCACCTCGAGGTTCAGGTCGGGCCGCGGTATCTGCAGTTCGTCGAAGAACACCTGCGACATATTCGCATCGTAGTGCTGACCGGTGTGCAGGATGCACTCGCTGAACGCCTCGCGCCCGGCGATCTGGCGGGACAGGCTTGTCGCCTTGATGAACTGGGGCCTCGCGCCCACCACGGTGAGTAGTCGAATCATGTTGCTCGGTGCAGGCCGGACTACTCCTGGCCGTCTCCCTTGAACGTCAGGTTGGCGATCTGTTCAGAAATGAGTCCCATCAGGAACACCAGCGCGCTGGACACAAACAGCAGCAGGCTCATGTTGGTAAAGCGTCCGTAGCTGAAATAGGTATAGCCGTAGTAGCCAAGGCCGGCGCCGAAAATCGCCAGGGCGATCGGGAAGAACAGTTTCAGCGGCGAGTACAGCGTGCCGATCTTGAAAATGATCAGCAGGAAGCGAACGCCGTCGCGCCAGATATTGATATGACTCTTGCCTTCTCGCTGCAGGCACTCAATGGGCACGAAGGAAACGGAATAGCCGGCGCGATAGAACGCCATGGTGGACGTGGTCGGATAGGAAAAGCCGTTCGGTAGCAGGTAGAGAAAGGACAGGAACTTTTTGCGCCTGACCGCGCGCATGCCGGAGGTCAGGTCCTCGATCTTGTGGCCCACCATCCAGCTGGCAAACACATTGTAAAACGTGTTGGCACCCCACCGAGCCATGCTTGCCTGGGCACCCACGCCCTGGCGCGCACCCACCACCAGGTCATAGCCCTCCTCCAGCCGCTCCAGCAGTCCCGCGATATCGGCGGCCCGGTGCTGCCCGTCGCCGTCCATGAACAGCAGCACGTCTCCCGTCGCCGCGCGCGCACCTGCCTTGATGGCGGCGCCATTTCCCTTGGAATAAGGGTTCGACAGCACCTTCGCACCGTGACTCTCGGCCACAGCCGCTGTGTCATCAGTGGAGCCGTCGTTGACCACGACAATCTCCGCCGACGGGTAGGCAGCGGTAAGTTCCGGCAGGAACTTCCCGAGCCCTTTGGATTCGTTCTTGGCTGGTATCACTATTGAAAGAGACGTCATGTTCTTGTCTATTCGCCTTTGCTTTCTTGGTTCGGTGGCGCCGTGAAGAGTTCCAGGTTGGAGGCCTCCTGTCGCGTCAGCCGTCCCGCCTCCTGCAATGCACGCAGTTTTGCCGCGGCCTTTTCGCCAAGCTCAGGCCTCTCCAGCACGTGTGACAGGTACAGCGTGAACTGCCAGCCCATAACGTCCTCAGCATCACGCGAGGTGAGGAGTGTCGCATACTCCATGGCTTGCTCATACCGCTCCAGGTGGTTTTCCACCAGCATCAAACTGCCGTACAGCCGCTGGGTACCGATGGGTCCGTTGGACGCCACCATCCAGTGCCACATCGCATCGGCAAACGTCACGCCGCTGCCTTCCGCGCAGCGATCGGCGAGTACCAGTCTGGATACGTGATAGGCAAAATCGTTCACGGGTATCTGTACCAACACCTCGCGCGACGGCGTGACCTGTTCGAAGTGGCCGTCGGGGAACGGCGTGCGAGACAGGCAGTAGTAGACCGCCTGCAGCAGCAACCCCTCGGCTTCGCTCTGCTGCTTGCCCCCGGGGTTGGCGTCGGCCAGGGCCAGCGCCGCATCCAGGTTACCGTCCTGGGCAAAAACCCGCGCCAGTTCCAGTTGGGCCCGCTGCGAATCGGGGTGGTTATTGGCCGCATCCATGTGCAGCAGGCGCGCGTCAGACCAGACCACCGCCTGGGAACCGAGCAGGACGAGATTGCGGCCCAGCATCAGCACCAGCAGCAGGGCCGGCCAGCCCTGCAGCACCGGCCAACGCCGCTGCAGATACAGCGCGGCAGAGACGGCGCCGAACAGCACACCGAATGCAGGCAGGTAATTGCGGTGCTCGAAGTAGAGTTCCAGCGAGAACACGGTGGACTCCATGGCATGGCCGACCATGAAGAAGGCGACGCCGAACGCCAGCAAGCGCAAGCGCCCGGACACGGCGGAGTACACTACACCCGCCGCCAGCAGCAGCCAGGCTGCGACTGCGGCCGCCGTACTCGCGGGCGAGAACAGCCCGCCGGACAGGCTGATGTCATCGTGATACAGGCCCAGGCCATGCACGTCCACCCACAGGATCTGGCGCACATAGTCGAACAGGATGCGCGTCTCAGTCAGTACCCGCTCGGAAAAGGTAAAGTCACGCAGTGCGTAGCCATCCAGGATGAAGCCAGGCCTGATCAGCACATAGCTGATCACCACCAGTGCCGGAACGCCAATGGCCAGTCCATGCACTAAGGTCAGCCTGCGATCGCGCTGCGCCTGCGGAGAGCGGAAGTCGTAGACGAACAGCTCCACCAGGGTCAGCAGGGGCACGATCAACAGCCCGTTCTCCTTGGACAGCACCGCCAGCAGGGTTGCCAGGGCGGTCGCCAGGAACCATGGCCAGGCACGACTGGCGCGGAGCATCGCATCGCGGCCATGGCAGTAGGCCAGCAGGGCCGTGAAACTGAACAGGGCAGAGAGAATGGTCATGCGCTGCACCACATAGAGCGTTGTGCTCAGTAGCAGCGGCAGTGACACCCACAGGGCGGCCACCGCCAACGCGGGCGCTATCGGTCGCTCTATTCCCGCCGCACGGTACAGCCGCAGCGCCAGCAACAGGACCAGGCAGCCCGTAAGCAGGTGCAGGGCCAGGCCCACGGTTTTCTGGCCCTCGGGTCCTCGATCGAAATACAGGCGTTCAAGGGCAAAGGACGCCATCGACAGCGGGCGCCCGTGCAGTCCGGAGGTGTTGCCCAGGACCACATCGATGGCAAAGTCCTCGGACAGGTCGATTCGATCCAGCGGGCGCAGGTTGGCCACATCATCCAGCAGCAGGGGGCCATTGAGCCCGGGCAGGTAGGCCCAGGCCACCAGCGCGGACCAAAGCAGCCACAGGCCGGCCGCAAGCAACAGCGATGAGCGCAGTGTCTTCATCGGCGCGCCGCCGCGCTGTTGCGGATGCCATAAATCTGGCGCCGCTGTTCATCCGCCATCAGCATGCGCTGGGCTGCAGCCTGCGCCCCGGCCGTATCACCATCCGAGAGACTGGAGGAATACAGGGCGCGGTAGCCGAAGACAAAATCCGGGTTCATGGCCAGCGCCGCCTCCGCCTGCTCCCGCACGCAATCCCTGTCTCCCTTGCTCAGGCAGTGCCGCATCAGCAGCTCCCGGGTGATGACCAGGTCCTGCTGCGCTATGAGCCTTTCCAGGTATTCGCGGGTGCCGCCCTCGGGCACCAGGCAGACGCCTCGATCCAGGCATGCCACAAACTGCCTGAGGGCAGAGATTTCCGTGGAGCTGATATTGGGTCGATCGAGTTCAACTGCCAGCCGCCGGTACAGCGCCTGTACCGATCTGTTCTGGCGCACCGCGCTCTCTATGTAGATCAGCGCTGTCAGGGACGGCACGTAACCCTGGTACTGCTGGACATTCTTCCGGTGCAGTTCCCTGGCGGCCATCGAGTATTTCTTGGCCACCTGCATATCGGTCACCCCCGCAGTTTGCCGGATGTAGACGTTGGCGAGGTTGAAGCGGGCGCGCGCGGATTCTGGCTGGTGGCGATAGAAGCTCTCGGCCAGGGTCAGCTCCGAGGCCCAGAACGAGGTGCGGACAAACAGCAGGAAACCCAGTACGGCGACGGCGATACCGCCGCCGAGTGCGGCGTAGCCGAAGCGGTTCGAAGGTATCGCAGTCAACACCCAGCCCAGCATGAGTATGGGCCCGAGTGACGGCAGGTAGTTGCGATGCTCGAACACCAGCTCCAGCGGGATGATGGTGGATTCCATGATGTGGCCCACCAGGTACCAGAGCAGGGCGAACGCCAGCAGCGGCAAGCGATTGCGCAGGTGCCAGGCGAGCCCGGCCAGGCCAAGCCAGGCGATCAGCGCGAACAGCGTGGTCAGCGGCTGCCACAGGCTGCGCGACACCGCGATGTCGTCGTGAAACAAGCCCAATGCCTGCACATCCCACAGCAGCATCCACGACAGGTAGTGCCAGAGCACGCGCAGTTGGGTCAGCACCCGCTCTTCCAGTCCGAAGCTTCGATGGGCGTACCAGTTCACCAGCCAGTCCGGCTGGATAACCAGCAACAGCACGACGACCAGTGCCGGCACCAGTAGCGCCAGCTGACTGAGCCGGTAGGGTAGCTCCACCCGGCCGCCCGCGGATCGACCCCGGAACAGGCAGAGTTCCAGCACCGCGACGTACAGGGGCAGCAGCATGCCGTTTTCCTTGCTGAACATTGCCAGCAGGGTAAACACGGTCAGGCCCAACAGGGTGGACGACAGGTCCGCCGCCGTCGGCGCCTGCTCCAGCCAGCGCACACGCCTGGCGCAGTAGAACCAGAGGCCTGCCACGGTGAACAGCGCGGAAAGCTGGGTCATGCGCTGCACGGTGTACATCACTGTCGACACCTGCAGCGGGTGTACCACCCAGATGGCCACGGCGATGGCGGCGATCCAGCGTGCGCGTTGGCCGTCCAGCGACAGCACCGGCGAGCGCGCCAGCGCCAGGCACAGCAAGCGCCAGGCCAGGACGGCGGTCAAAAGATGCAGCAGCACGTTGCTGAGTTTCATCGCGCGGGGGTCGGCACCGCCGGCCAGCAGCGCGTCGATGGTGAAAGAGAGATTGCTCAGGTATCTGCCAAAGATGCCGCTCTCGGAACTCATGGCCGCAATGCGCCAGCGATCAAACTCAGTGATGTCGAAGTTCAGGCCATTGTTTTCCGACAGAACGCCGACGGAATCGAGAACGAAGAAGTCGCCCGCGTGCAGCCAGTAGAAGACCAGCGTAAGCAGCAGGGAGACGATCAACAGTATCCGGGCGGTGCCTTCAGGAGGGGAAGCTGGATGTTCGGGGGTGGGGTCTTGCATCTCTCACGCAAAATAAATAAGCAAAAAAAAGCCCGGGACAAGCCCGGGCTCTTCAAGCGACAGGCTTAGCCGCGGCAGTTAGCCGGCAGCAGCTTGGTCGGCATGTTCGCACCCGGGGTGCAGCGATACTCCAGGCTGCCAGAGGTGGAATCAACCAGGCTCAGAACGATGTCTTCACCGCCTGCATCGTCACCCCAACCAGGGTTGGTGGTCAGCGTTACAGTGATGTTACCGTCGTTAGCCACGTCGAGGGTAGATACCAGATCGGTGTCGATCGTGGTACGCACACCAGCTTCAGCAGCGTCAGCCGGCAGACGGCCGTTGGCGATGAAGAACTCGGTGGTGCTGTTCTTGGCCTCACCCAGCAGAGCCAGGGGCTCAGACATACGGGCGCGGATGGTGTAGTCCTGGTAAGCGGGCAGAGCCACGGCGGCCAGGATGCCGATGATCGCGATTACGATCATCAGTTCGATCAGGGTAAAACCCTTTTGGTTTTGCTTGCTCATTTTCAGTCTCCTGAAATTCGTTCTATACACGTTGTATTTAAGCCCGGCAGGTTCCCTGTTCCGGACGCGCCAGGCTTAAATCCCCAGCAACACCCGCATTGATGCACAGGATATGCCAACTTTTCACACTCCCCCGTATTTAGGCGTAAAGCTTTTAATTTACAACAACTTAGCATAAGGTTAGTGATCATTAGTCGGCGCAGGAAAGTGTCGTTCTGCGACAGCTCTTCACGTCGCTAAATGACAATAATGGTCACCTGCCTGCGGCGACAGAGTGATTATCGGGGCCAATGTGATGGACTGCACGAAGTGTGCGCTAACGTTGTGACAGACCGCAAAGTTCAAGGCATCCGGCACTGTCAGGCCATTGTCAAGGGGGGTATACTCGATGCAACTTTTGAGCAAGAACCGCTCCATCAGGCAGCAATAAGAACCGTTTATGACGAATAAGCCACCAACCCAGCTCACCGGCCTGGCCGGGCGCCTTGTAGCTGACGGCCTGCTAGACGCCGAGTCGGCAGAGAGCGCCGTTGCAGAAGCTACCCGCGACAAGGTTCCCTTCGTCACGCACCTGATTGCCAACGATTTTATAGAAGGCCAGAAGCTGGCGGAGATGGCCTCCGAGGAATTCGGCGTACCGCTTTTCGACATCGCTTCTTTTAATATCGAATCCATCCCGCAGGACCTTGTCTCTCCGGTTCTCGCGGTCAAGCATCATGCCCTGCCGCTGTTTCGCCGGGGCAACCGTCTTTATATCGCGGTATCCGACCCGACCAACCTGTCCGCCCTCGATGAGATCAAGTTCCACACCGGCATCAACACCGACGCGGTGCTGGTGGAGGAAACGGCACTGGCGGCCGCCATCAACACCTGGGCCGAGTCACAGGATTCCATCGGCGGCGATCTCGGCGATCTCGATGACGCCGGGCTCGAGGACCTCGATGTCGAAGCCGTCGACGAGGACGGCGGTGGCGCCGACGACGCCGCGGGTATCGACGAAACCCCGGTCGTGCGCTTCGTCAACAAGGTCCTGCTGGACGCCATCAAGTCCGGCGCCTCGGATATTCACTTCGAACCCTACGAAAAGATTTACCGGGTGCGTTTCCGCACCGACGGCATCCTGCACGAGGTCGTGCGCCCGCCCGCCAACCTCGCGGGACGCCTGGCCGCGCGCCTGAAGGTAATGTCACAGATGGACATCTCCGAGCGCCGGGTGCCCCAGGACGGTCGTATCAAGATGCGGGTCTCCAAGAACCGCGCTATCGACTTCCGGGTCAACACGCTGCCGCTGCTGTTTGGCGAGAAGATCGTACTGCGGATTCTCGACCCGTCCAGCGCCCAGATGGGCATCGACATGCTGGGCTACGAGCCCTTTCAGAAAGACCTGTATATGAAGGCCCTGGAACAGCCCCAGGGCATGATCCTGGTGACCGGTCCTACCGGTTCCGGCAAAACCGTATCCCTGTATACCGGTCTCAACATTCTCAATACGCCGGAGCGCAATATCTCCACGGCCGAAGACCCGGTGGAAATCAACCTGGAAGGCATCAACCAGTGCCATGTGAACCCGAAGGTGGGACTGACCTTCGCAGAGGCGCTGCGCTCCTTCCTGCGCCAGGACCCTGACATCATCATGGTGGGTGAGATCCGGGACCTGGAGACCGCCGAGATCGCGATCAAGGCCGCCCAGACCGGCCACATGGTGATGTCGACGCTGCACACCAACAGCGCTGCCGAGACCATCACCCGTCTGCTCAACATGGGGGTGCCGCCGTTCAACCTGGCAACCTCCGTCAACCTGATTATCGCCCAGCGTCTTGCTCGTCGCCTGTGTAAAGAGTGCAAGGAGCCCGCGGAAATCCCCGCGGAGACACTCAAGCAGGAAGGCTTTACTGACGAAATGATAGAAGAGGCTGACGTCTACAAGGCCGTGGGTTGCTCCAAGTGCAGCAATGGCTACAAGGGGCGGGTCGGTGTATACGAAGTTGTACGCATTACCCCCTCCCTTGCGCGCATCATTATGGAGGAAGGGAACTCCATTGAGATCGCCGCCAAGGCGAAGGAAGAGGGCTTCAACGATCTCCGCATGTCCGGCCTGCGCAAGGCCATGATGGGCGACACCAGTCTTGAAGAAATAAACAGGGTCACCACCGACTAACGGACGGGGCAGACTATGGCGACTAGCGCATCAAAGGGAAGCATCTTCACCTGGCAGGGCACCGACAAACAGGGCCGCACTGCCAAGGGCGAGATCGAATCTGTCAGCCTGGCCATGGCCAAGGCGCAGCTGCGCCGGCAGGGAATCAAGCCCAAGACGGTCAGGAAGAAGGCCAAGCCGCTGTTTGGCGGCGGCGGCAAGAAGATCGTGCCGATGGACATCGCGATTTTCACGCGCCAGCTGGCGACGATGATGAAAGCCGGTGTGCCGCTGGTGCAGAGTTTCGATATTGTCGGCGAGGGCGCGGAAAACCCCTCCATGCGCGAGCTGATTGCACAGATCAAGACCGATGTGGCATCCGGCGCGGGCCTGGCTGTCGCGCTGGAGAAGCACCCCAAGTATTTCGATGAGCTTTTCATCAGCCTGGTCGCCTCCGGTGAGTCCTCCGGTACCCTCGAGACCATGCTGGACCGGGTCGCCACCTACAAGGAAAAATCAGAACAGCTCAAGGCCAAGATCAAGAAGGCCCTGACCTACCCCATCGCCGTTGTGGTGGTGGCGCTGGTCGTTACCGCACTGCTGCTGGTGAAAGTGGTACCCCAGTTCGCGGAAACCTTCTCCGCCTTCGGTTCCGAGCTGCCCGCCTTCACGCTGTTCGTGATGAAGATATCCAACTTCACCCAGGACTGGTGGTTCATCATCCTGGTGGGAATCATCGCCTTCATCTTTGTCTACAAGGAGATACACAGGCGATCCTTTGCCTTCCGCGAAGGCCAGGACAAGGTAATGCTGAAGGCGCCGGTGGTTGGCGACATCGTGTACAACTCGGTGATCGCGCGTTTTTCCCGGACCCTGTCCACCACCTTCGCCGCGGGTGTTCCCCTGGTTGACGCGCTCGACTCGGTGGTCGGCGCCGCGGGCAGCATTCCCTACGCCAAGGCCATCCGCCAGATTCGCGACGATGTCACCACCGGTGCGACCCTCTACAACTCGATCAGCTCAACGGGCATGTTCCCGTTGATGCTGCTGCAGATGGTCTCCATCGGTGAGGAATCGGGTGCGCTGGACGAGATGCTCGACAAGGTCGCGAACTACTACGAGGAAGCGGTGGACAACGCCGTCGACAGCCTCAGCTCGCTGATGGAACCGATCATCATGTCGGTGCTGGGTGTGCTGGTAGGCGGCCTCATGGTGGCCATGTACCTGCCGATCTTCATGCTGGGTTCGGTGGTCTAGGGAAGTTATACCGGGCCCACCTCTGCATTCATGGAACTTCTTGCTGCGCTGAACCAGCAGCCGCTGTTGCTGGGTATTTCCCTGCTACTGTTCGGGCTCTGTGTCGGCAGCTTCCTGAACGTCGTCATCTACCGCATTCCCGCCATGATCGAGCGGGACGAACGCAGCTACTGTACCGAGCTCATCAACGGCGAGGGCAGCGCCCCGCCGGAAGAACCGTTCAATCTCGCCACCCCGGGGTCTCGCTGTCCGCACTGCGGCCACGCCATCAGGCCCTGGGAGAACATCCCCGTGTTCAGCTACCTCTGGCTGCGCGGTCGCTGCAGCGCCTGCGGGACCGGTATCTCCATGCGCTACCCGATCATCGAGGCGGTCACCGGCCTGCTGACCGTCGGGCTGGGCCTGCAATACGGCGCCAGCGGCACTCTGCTGGCCATGCTGGTCTTCACCTGGGCCCTGCTGGCGCTGACCATGATCGACATCGACACTATGCTGCTGCCGGACAACATCACCCTGCCGCTGCTGTGGCTGGGATTGCTGGTAAACCTGTCCGGCATGTTTGTGAGCCTGCAGGATGCAGTGATCGGCGCCATGGCAGGCTACGGCATCCTCTGGTCCGTGTTCTGGCTGTTCAAACTGGCGACCGGCAAGGAAGGCATGGGCTATGGAGACTTCAAGCTGCTGGCGGCCCTGGGTGCCTGGCTCGGCTGGCAGGCGCTGCCCATGATTATCCTGCTGTCTTCCTTCGTCGGAGCGATACTGGGCATTCTCCTCATGATCCTGCAGAAACGCGGCAAGGACATCCCCATGCCCTTCGGCCCCTACCTGGCGATCGCCGGCTGGATTGCGATGGTCTGGGGCGAGCAAATCATGGCCTGGTACTGGGCGACCCTGGGTCCCCAGCCCCCGGGCTGATCGCAGATGCGCCCCGTCGTCGGCGTCACCGGGGGCATCGGCTCCGGCAAGACAGCCGCCACTGACCGACTCGCTTCCCACGGCATTGTGATCGTCGACGCCGACCTGGCGGCGCGCGTCATTATGGAGCCTGGCCGACCGGCGCTTGAGGCCGTGGCAGAGCGTTTCGGCGACGATATCCTGTTGGCGGGCGGGCAGCTTGACCGGGCGGCACTGCGGAAGATTGTGTTTGCAGACCCGTCTCAGCGGCAGTGGCTGGAACAGCTCACCCACCCGCTGATCGGGGAAGAGATCGTCGCCCAGCTGGCGGCCGCGGATTCACCCTATGTCGTGCTCGCCTCCCCCCTGCTGCTGGAAACGTCACAGCGGGAACTCTGTGAGCTGGTGGTCGTCGTGGACGTACCCGAGACCGTGCAGCTCGAGCGCACCATGGCGCGGGATGACAACGACGCGGACCAGGTGCGCCGCATCATGGACGCACAGCTGCCCAGGCAAAAGCGGCTGGAGCTTGCGGACGAGGTGATCGACAACAGCGGCAGCCTGGAAGACCTGAACCAGCGCGTCGATGCCCTGCACCACAGGCTGCTGGAGCGCTTCGCGGCCTAGAGCTGCAGGCAGGCTTCGACAATCGGGTGGTTCGCGGCGGGAAACTCGTAGCGGGCCAGATCCCCGGGCGGACACCAGGCCAGCGGCTGGCCCTCGCGCCCCTCGGCGGCGCCGCTGAAGGATTCCACGACCCAGACATCCAGCAGCACGTGCTTGTCGCCGTAGTCGTGGCTCACCTCGATCAGGGCGCGCGCCGTCTCCACCACAATGCCCAGCTCCTCTTCAAGCTCGCGAGCAAGGGCGGTCTGCACACTTTCCCCCGATTCGACCTTGCCACCGGGAAACTCCCACAGCCCGCCCTGGTGGGAATCGAGGTGACGGCGGCTGATCAGGATTTCGCCGTGTCCGTTCAATACCACGCCCACGGCGACGTGCACGGTCGACATCAGGTACGGTACTCCGCGTTGATGCGCACGTAGTCGTAGGAGAGGTCCGAAGTCCACACCGTGGCCGCGTGATCGCCGCGATTGAGCGCCACATCGATGGTGATATCGGTGGGGTCCATGGCACGCTGGCCCTGCTCCTCGGTGTAACCCGGAGCGCGGCCGCCATTGCTGGCAATCAGCACCTGGTTGATACGCAGCTCAACCCGGTCGACATCGAGATCGGGTACCTCGGCGCGGCCGATGGCTGCGAGCAGACGCCCCCAGTTGGGGTCGCTGGCAAACAGCGCGGTTTTCACCAGCGGGGAATGGGCGATGGTATAGGCTACCTCCAGCGCCTCCTGTTCGCTGCGCGCAGCACTCACCTGCACCGCGACGAACTTGCTGGCGCCCTCGCCGTCGCGCACCAGCGCCTGGGCCAGTTCCAGGGCCAGGGACTCCAGCGCCTCGCGAAACAGCGGTAACGCTTCGTCCGCGATCGCGCCTGCCGTGCCTGTCGCCACCAGGACTGCCGCGTCGTTGGTGGACGTATCGCCATCGACCGTCACCCGGTTGAAGGTCTGCTCCACAACCTCGGACCACAGTGATTGCAGGCGGTCCGGCGCCAGCGCCGCGTCGGTGGCGAAATACGCCAGCATGGTCGCCATATTGGGACGGATCATTCCCGCTCCCTTCGCCATGCCGGTCACGGTCACCGTCCTGCCGCCGATATCGACCTGCCGCGACGCGGCCTTGGGCCGGGTGTCCGTGGTCATGATGCCTTCGGCGGCCGCCAGCCAGCAGTCGTCCGTCAACGCGCCGAGGGCTTCGGGCAGGGTCGAAACAATTTTGTCCGTGGGCAGGTGCTCGCCGATCACGCCAGTGGAGAACGGCAGCACGTCTCGTGCGTCGACGCCGGCGAGTGCCGCGAGCTCATCGCAGCAGCAGCGCGCGTCGGCAAGACCCTGTTCGCCGGTGCCTGCATTGGCATTGCCGGTGTTGATCAGCAGGTAGCGGGGGGTCCGTTCCGCCAGGTGTTCTTTCGCCACCTGCACGGGGGCTGCGCAGAACGCGTTGCGGGTAAAGGTAGCGGCGACGCTGGCGCCCTCCGCCAGCTCCATGAGGACGAGGTCGAGGCGACCAAGTGTCTTGATGCCGGCGCTGACTGCCGCCAGCCGGACGCCGGCTACTGGCAGTGGCGCCCGTTCGGAGCCATCAGCCTGATCAAAGCTGGCCACAGCACTGCTTATACTTTTTGCCGGAACCGCAGGGGCAGGGCTCGTTGCGGCCTACCTTGGGTTGATCCCTCACAAAAGGCTGGGCGGGGTCCGCTTCGGCGCCACCTGCCGCGCCGGCTGCCACGGCTTCCTCGGCGCGCGCTTCCGCCAGTGCAGAGGCTTCCGCATGCTGGTAGGCCAGCTTTTCCCGCTCCGCCTGCTCGCGGCGTCGCTGTTCGATCATCTCCGCCTCATCCTGTCGCTGGATCTGGATGTGGCAGAGGAACTTGATGACCTCGAACTTGAGACCGTCCAGCAGCTGCTGGAACAGCTCGAAGGATTCGCGCTTGTATTCCTGCTTGGGGTTCTTCTGGGCGTAGGCCCGCAGGTGAATGCCCTGGCGCAGCTGGTCCATGGTGGCGAGGTGTTCCTTCCACAGGGTATCCAGCACCTGCAGCATGATCTGCTTCTCGATCTTGCGCATGTCCGGTCCCACCTCGGCGCACTTGGCCTCATAGGCGTCGGCCACGGCGGTAACAATCTTCTCGCGCAGTCCCTCCTCGGCGAGCTGGTCATCCTCGTCCAGCCACTGCTGTACCGGCAGCTGCGCCGCGAATTCGGTTTCCAGCTGACGCTCCAGGCCCGGGATGTCCCACTGCTCTTCCAGGCTCATCGGCGGCACATACTCGCTGATGGCGTCATTCACCACGTCGGCGCGAATGGCGGCGATAGTCTCGGAGATATCCTCGGCCTCCAGCAGGTCATTGCGCTGGTGGTAAATCACCTGGCGCTGGTCGTTGGCGACATCGTCGTACTCCAGCAGCTGCTTGCGTACATCGAAGTTGCGGCCCTCGACCTTGCGCTGGGCTTTCTCGATGGCGTTGGTGACCATGCGGTGTTCGATCGCCTCACCCCGCTCCATGCCCAGCGCCTGCATGAAATTCTTGACCCGGTCCGAGGCGAAGATACGCATCAGGTTGTCTTCCAGCGACAGGTAGAAACGCGATGCACCCGGGTCGCCCTGGCGCCCGGCCCGTCCTCGCAGCTGGTTGTCGATGCGGCGGGATTCGTGCCGCTCGGTGCCGAAAATATGCAGGCCGCCGGCTTCCACCACCTGGTCGTGGCGCTGCTGCCAGGCGGACTTGATCTCGGCGACCTTGTCCTCGCTCGGATTCTCCAGGGCCTTGATCTCGGCTTCCCAGTTGCCGCCCAGCACGATATCGGTGCCGCGGCCCGCCATATTGGTGGCGATGGTAACCGTACCGGGCACGCCGGCCTGGGCAATGATGTGAGCCTCTTTTTCGTGATACTTGGCGTTCAGCACCTGGTGCTCGATCTTGGCTTTCTTGAAGCGCCGCGACATTTCCTCGGAGGTATCGATCGACGCGGTGCCGACCAGCACCGGCGCGCCGCTCTCGATGGAGGATCTCACGTCCTCCACAATGGCTTCGTACTTCTCGTCTACCGTCAGGTAGACCAGGTCATTGAAGTCGGCGCGCTGGGTCGGAACGTTGGTGGGGATTACCACCACCTGCAGGCCGTAGATCTGCCGGAATTCGAAGGCCTCGGTGTCCGCGGTGCCGGTCATGCCCGCCAGCTTCCCATACAGACGGAAGTAGTTCTGGAAGGTGGTGGACGCCAGGGTCTGGCTCTCACTCTGGATGTTGACGCCCTCTTTCGCCTCGATGGCCTGGTGCAGGCCCTCGGACAGGCGGCGGCCGGGCATGGTACGGCCGGTGTGTTCGTCGATCAGCACCACCTGGCCGTTCTGGATGATGTACTCGATGTCCCTGTTGAACAGCACGTGGGCGCGCAGGGCGGAGTGCACGTGATGCAGCAGGTTGAGGTTGCTGGCGGCATACAGGCTGTCGCCCTCTTCCAGCAGCTTTTCCCGTACCATCAGCTCCTCGACAAACAGGTGCCCCTCTTCGGTGAGCTCCACCTGGCGCACCTTCTCGTCGATGGTGTAGTGGCCGCGCTGCTCCTCGGCATCGGGCGAGAGCTCGGGAATGATTCGGTTGATGCGCTTGTACAGCTCCGAGCTGTCTTCCGCCGCGCCGGAGATGATCAGCGGCGTGCGCGCCTCGTCGATCAGGATGGAGTCGACCTCGTCCACGATGGCGAAGGCCAGGTTGCCCAGTATCTGGTCTTCCCGGGTGAAGGCCATGTTGTCGCGCAGGTAGTCGAAGCCAAACTCATTGTTGGTGCCGTAAATGATATCCGCCTGGTAGGCGTCCCGTTTTTCCATGGGATGCTGGCCGGAGCGAATCACACCCACCCGCATGCCCAGGAAGTGGTACAGCGGGCCCATCCAGGCCGCGTCCCGCTGGGCCAGGTAGTCGTTGACGGTGACCAGGTGGACCTGCTGTCCGCTCAGTGCATTAAGATAAGCCGGCAGCGTCGCCACCAGCGTCTTACCCTCACCCGTGCGCATCTCGGCGATCTTGCCCTCGTGCAGGGTGATGCCACCGATCAGCTGGACATCGAAGTGCCGCATGCCGAGGCTGCGCTCACCCGCCTCGCGCACCACGGCAAAGGCTTCCGGCAGGATCTGGTCCAGGGTTTCACCCTCGCCCAGCCGCCGCTTGAATTCATCGGTTTTCTCGCGCAGCTGCTCGTCGCTGAGCGCTGCGACCTCCTCGGTCAGCGCGTTGATTTTCTTGACCACCTTGCGCATGCGCTTGAGTTCGCGGTCGTTGCTGCTGCCGAAGATCGCTTTCAGGAACTTGGAAATCATGGGACCTGTTTCAGGTTAGGTTCTGGATTGATTTGTCGATTGCACAAATATAAGGACGCCGAAGCGGATTTCCATCCACCCGGCCGGAAAATTGGGGCTGTGGATCAGCGGAGGGTGCGTCGAACGTAACTCGCCGGATCGACGGGTCGGCCGTTCTTGTAGACCTCGTAGTGCACGTGGGGGCCGGTGGAGCGGCCACTGGAGCCCATCAGGGCGATGACTTCGCCTTTGCTGACGATGTCGCCCACCTTGACCTTGTTTTCAAGGTTGTGGGCGTAGCGAGTGGAGTAACCCTCGCCGTGGTTGATCTCGACCATTTCGCCGTAGCCGTACCGGTCGCCCGACCAGGTCACAACACCGCCGGCTACCGCGATGACATCGGACCCAAGCTTTCCGGCAAAGTCGACACCCTGGTGCCACATCATCTTGCCGTTGAACGGGTCCTTGCGTTGCCCGTAGGGCGAAGACAGCCAGCCTTTCTTGATGGGCCGGCCCGACAGGAATACGTCCTGTTGCAGCTGGCGATTGGACAGCACAGCCTGCAGGAAATCGAGCTGCTGCTCGCGGTCGGCGATACGATCTTCAAGATCGCCCATTTCCGAGGCCAGCGTGGAGGGCCGCACGCCGAAATCGGCAAACTCACTGCCCTCGAGGGTCGCTACCGGGCCACCGAGCGCCGGGGTGCGGCTGAAATCAAATTCGCCGTCATCCAGGCCCGCCAGGCCGGTCAGGCGCTCGCCCATGGCGTCCAGCCTGACCAGGCGGGCTTCCATTTCGGCGACGGAAAGAGAGAGGGACTGCAGCCGGCGCTCTGCCTCGGCGCGGAGTTCCGCGACCGCGAGGTTCTGCGCTTCGACTTCATCCTGCAGGGGAGCGAGGGCTTCGGGCGTATCGACGACCTTGGCCACGTAATAGCCAAGGCCCGCCATGCCAAGGGGAAGACCCAGTGCGCACAGCGACAGAACCGCGCGGGACCACCGCCCGAGCGCAATAACCCGGGAGGCGCCTAGCCTCTTGTCGATGAGAATGATTTTCATTCTACGTGTCACTATCCCCAGAGAGCCCGAACTATGTCACAAGTGTTAGGGAAATACTACGTGCTATTAGCGTTCCTGTGACCGTGCAGAGCGCACGTAAACCCACAGAAATTAGGGCTTTTGTGAGAGCGTTCACAACTTTTGCCCCTGTCAGCGCACAATTCCCGGCCGTCGGAGGGGAAATTTCCTTGAATCGGGCAATTCCGCGGAATCACTGGTGTGGCCAGCACCACCCCCCATTACCAGCGATATCGGCAGTTTCGGGGCCTGGCTTGACCGATAAATGATGGAACAGGCGGCGGCGAGATTACGGTATGCAAGGGGTCAGCATACTGTAATCCGCCACCGCGGGGTGCTATCCACGGGCCGGCTGGCCGGCAGGGACGCCGGCGGCTACGCCAGCCCCGGGCTCAGTCCGCCTGGCGACGGAGAAACGCCGGGATGTCGAAGTAGTCTTCCTGGCCGACCGCCTGGGCCAACCCGGCTTCCACCTTGGCCTCCGCCGACTGCTTCTCCTCTCCACCGCTGCTGCGCGCGGCGCGGGTCCGGGTTTCACGGGGCTCCGCCACCGCCGGCTTGGGCTGGGGGGACTCCACCACCTGCAGGGGCGCCGACCGCACCGCCTCGGCGCCCAGTCCCGTGGCCACCACCGTGACCTTGAGGTCATCCGACATATCCGCGTCGATAACCGTGCCCACGACAACGGTGGCGTTCTCGGACGCGAACTCCTCGATGGCGTCGCCCACCTCGGAAAACTCGCCCAGGGACAGGTCGAGCCCCGCAGTGATATTGACGAGAATCCCGCGGGCGCCCTCCAGGTTGATGTCCTCCAGCAGCGGGCTGCGGATGGCCGCTTCCGCCGCTTCCCGGGCACGGCTTTCGCCGCGGGCGTTGCCGGTGCCCATCATGGCCATGCCCATCTCCGACATCACCGTGCGCACGTCGGCGAAGTCCACGTTGATCATGCCCGGGCGGATGATGAGGTCGGCGATCCCCTGCACCGCGCCCAGCAGCACGTCGTTCGCCTCCTTGAAGGCGTCCAGCAGCGAAGTGCTCTTGCCGAGAACTTCCAGCAGCTTCTCGTTGGGAATGGTGATCAGTGAATCCACCTGATCCTGCAGCTCCTTCATCCCCTCGTTGGCGACCAGGGTCCGCTTCTTGCCCTCGAAGGCAAACGGGCGGGTCACCACGGCCACGGTGAGGATGCCCATCTCCCGGGCCACCTCGGCCACCACCGGCGCCGCGCCGGTGCCGGTGCCACCCCCCATACCGGCGGTAATGAACACCATGTCGGCGCCGTTCAGCGAATCGGCAATTCGATCCCGGTCCTCCATGGCGGCCGCCCGGCCGATATCCGGGTTCGCCCCCGCGCCCAGTCCCTTGGTGATATCGCCGCCCATCTGCAGCACCGTGCGGGCGTCCACGTCCGCCAGCGCCTGGGCGTCGGTATTGGCGCAGATGAAGTCGACGCCTTCCACCCGGTTGTCGATCATGTGTTTGACGGCGTTGCCGCCACCGCCTCCCACGCCTACTACCTTGATTACTGCACTCTCAGGTACGTTATCTATCAGTTCAAACATTTCCAGTTTCTCCCCTTTTTAGTGTGGCGGCCGCAAAGCCGCCGGTTTACCGCTTAAAAATTCCTAGAAGTTGTTCTGCAGCCAGCCGCGAAAGCGCTCCCACAGGCCCGGCTGTACCGGACCCCGCGCCGCCGGCCGCGGCACACTGTCATCCTGGCGCGCGGCCCCGTACTGCAGCAGGCCGACGCCGGTGGAATAGATCGGGTTGCGGACGATATCCGTGAGGCCGTGAACCGTCTGCGGGAATCCGACGCGAACCGGCATGTGGAAAATCTCCTCCGCCAACTCCACGACCCCCTCCATCTTCGAGGTGCCGCCCGTCAGCACGATGCCTGCAGGCACCAGGTCCTCGAACCCCGAGCGCCGCAGCTCCGCCTGCACCAGGGTGAACAGCTCGTCGTAGCGAGGCTCCACCACTTCCGCCAGCGCCTGGCGCGACAGGTCCCGCGGCGGGCGCTCCCCCACGCTCGGCACCTTGATGGTCTCGTCGGCGCCCGCCAGCTGGGTCAGTGCACAGGCGTACTTGATCTTGATTTCTTCCGCGTGCTGGGTGGGCGTGCGCAGGGCCATGGCGATGTCGTTGGTGACCTGGTCCCCGGCTATCGGAATAACCCCGGTGTGCCGGATCGAACCCTCGGTGAAGATCGCGATGTCCGTGGTGCCGCCACCGATATCCACCAGGCAGACGCCCAGCTCTTTCTCATCCTCGGTCAGCACCGCGTAGCTCGAGGCCAGCTGCTCGAGGATGATGTCTTCCACTTCCAGTCCGCAGCGGCGGATGCACTTCTCAATGTTCTGGGAGGCGTTGGTCGCGCAGGTCACCAGGTGCACCTTGGCCTCCAGCCGCACACCGGACATGCCCAGCGGCTCCTTGATGCCTTCCTGGTTATCGATCACGTACTCCTGCGGCAGTATGTGCAGCACCCGCTGGTCGGCGGGAATCGCCACAGCCTGCGCCGCGTCGATGACCCGGTCCACGTCCAGCGGGAAAACCTCGCGATCGCGTATCGCCACGATGCCGTGACTGTTCAGGCTGCGGATGTGACTGCCGGCGATACCCACATAGACGGAGTGGATCTGGCAACCCGCCATCAACTCTGCCTCTTCCACCGCCCGCTGAATGGACTGCACCGTGGACTCGATATTGACGACCACGCCCTTCTTCAGACCCTTGCTCGGGTGCGAGCCGATACCCACCACCTCGATCGTGCCGTCCGGGGCAATCTCCCCGACGATGGCGACGACCTTGGAGGTGCCGATATCCAGCCCCACGATCATCTTCCTGTCCTGCGCTCCCATGAGCCCCTCTCCCTCGGTGCTAAGATTCTTGTTTTTTCCGCCAGGCGATCGCTGCGCCGTGGCTGTAGCGCAGGTCCACCCGCGCGAATTCCCTGCTGCCCGGCTGGGCGCGGTGTATCGCCGCCAGCCGGTCCAGCCGCTCGTCGAGCGCCTCGCGACCCAACAGCAGCACGCCGCCGCCCTCCAGTTCCGCGCGCAGCCCCCCGCGGCTGTCCATGGTCAGCACCGCAACGCGCATGCCCAGCGGCGACAACCGTTCCTGCACCCGTTTGTATTGCTGCATCACCGTGGCCTGGCTGCCTGCGGGACCCGATAGCCGCGGCAGGCCGGCGATGGCTTCCGCGCGAGCCGGGCTGAACACTTCGCCCGCATGATTGAGGTAGGCGCCGTCACCCCAGTGGGCAATGGCCCGCTGCTCGATGACACGCACTTCTATGCTGTCGGGCCACTGCCTGCGCACTACCACGCGGTGTACCCAGGGCAGTGATTCAAGCGGCTCGCGAATCGCGTCCAGGTCCAGCCAGAGGAATCCACCGCTGAGCGACCCGCTGATACGCGCGGTCAGCTCCTGGCGGGAGACATGGCCCAGTTCGCCGGTAATGGCGACGCGGTTGACCGGCAGCGACAGCAGCTTCCAGGCGCCGGCGCCGACGGCGCCGAGCAGCGCCAGGCCCAGCAAGAGCCCGCTCATCGCGCGCCAGGGTCCGCGACGGCGCACGCTTGCGGCCTTTTTCTTGCGAGTCGCCCCGGTCGCCACGCTCAGTCCCCCTCCAGGCTCAGGCAGGCAATGCGGCCCACCAGTTCTTCGAACTCGATTCCCCGGGCCCGCGCCGCCATCGGCACCAGGCTGTGACTGGTCATGCCCGGCACCGTGTTCACCTCCAGCAGGTAGAACCGGTTGTCGCTGTCCCGCATGAAATCCACCCGCCCCCAGACCCGGCAGTCCACCGACTCGAAGGCCGCCATGGCCAGTGCCGCGAGTTCTGACTCCTCGTCCGCCGACAGGCCGCAGGGGCACAGGTAGCGAGTGTCGTCCGACAGGTACTTGGCCTCGTAGTCGTAGAAAGCGTTGTCGGTTTCTACCTTGATGGCGGGCAGCACCTCGTCACCGAGCACGGACACGGTGTATTCGGGGCCGCGGATCAGGCGCTCTGCAATCACCGGGCCGTACTGGCTGGCATCTGCGTACGCGGCTTCCAGCTCCGCCGCCGACACCACGCCGTGGGTGCCGATACTGGAGCCACCGGTCGCCGGCTTCACGAAGGCTTCGCCCAGCTCCCCCATCACCGCGCCCCA
Organism: Halieaceae bacterium; assembly: GCA_965601975.1. Lineage (GTDB taxonomy): Bacteria > Pseudomonadota > Gammaproteobacteria > Pseudomonadales > Halieaceae > JANQIO01. Next base: position 1,327,114 of record OZ271856.1, on the reverse strand, counting down.
GTCACTGCCCGCAGACAGCTCGACAAAGGACTGGGTGGGAAGCCCAAGCCCGTCCCACAATCGCTTGCAGCGACGCTTGTCCATGGACAGCGCCGAGGCCAGCACCCCGGAGCCCGTGTACTTGAGACCGAGACTCTCGAGCAGGCCCTGCACGGAACCGTCTTCGCCGCCGGGGCCGTGCAGCGCGACGAACACCAGTTCGGCGCCGTCGAGCTGCTGCCACCAGCCGGCGTCCGCGGGGTCGATGCGCTTCACGAAGGCGCCCAGCGATTCCAGTGCGCCGGCCACCGCCGCGCCGCTGTCCAGCGAGACGTCTCGCTCAGAGGAGGTGCCGCCCAGCAGCACGACCACCGGCATATCCCTCAGCTGCGCCAGGTTCATGATGAGGCTCCCACAAAATCGTGATGACGCAGGGACTGGGCCAGGGCGGCCACGTTGCCGGCCCCCTGGGTGAGGACGATATCGCCGTCGTTCAGCAGTCCGCCGAGCACGCCCGGCACCTCGTCGATCTCGCCGACGTAAATCGGGTCCAGGGTCCCGCGCTGGCGGATGCCGCCGGCCAGGGAGCGGCTGTCGGCGCCCGGTACCGGGGATTCGCCGGCGGGATAGACATCCAGCAGCAGCAGGACGTCGGCGTTCGAGAGCACGCTGACAAAGTCGTCATACAGGTCGCGGGTGCGGCTGTAGCGATGCGGCTGGAACACCATCACCAGCCGCTGCTCCGGCCAGGCCTGGCGTACTGCGTCCATGGTGGCGCGCAATTCCGTGGGGTGATGGCCGTAATCATCCACCAGGGTTGCACTGCCGTCGGGCAGGGTCATCTCACCCAGAATCTGGAAGCGGCGGCCCACACCCTGGAAGGCTGCCAGGCCATCGCGAATGGCATCGTCATCCAGGCCCTCGTCACAGGCCACGGCGATCGCCGCGGTGGCATTCAGCACGTTGTGCAGGCCCGGCATATTGAGAGCGACCGAGATCGGGTCTCGACCCGGGCGCGCCACGGTGAACTCGGTGGTCAGGGCCTGCTTGTCGACCGAGGTAATGCGGTAGTCCGCCGCCTCGGAAAAGCCATAGGTCAGGATCGTGCGCCCGACTTCCTCCAGCATGCCGTCGATCACCGGGTCATCCACACAGAGGACGGCCACCCCGTAGAACGGCAGGTTGTGGAGGAAATCCAGGAAGGTGCGGCGCAGCTGGCTGAAATCGCCGCCGTAGGTCTCCAGGTGGTCCGCCTCGATATTGGTGACCACCGAAACCATGGGCTGAAGGTGCAGGAAGGACGCGTCGCTCTCATCCGCCTCGGCGATCAGGATACGGCTGCCGCCCAGCTGCGCATTGCTGCCGGCGCTGTTGAGCAGGCCGCCGATTACAAAGGTCGGGTCCTGGCCCGCCTCGGCGAATATCGATGCGATCAGGCTGGTGGTCGTGGTCTTGCCGTGGGTGCCCGCCACTGCGATGCCGTGGCGGTAGCGCATCAGCTCCGCCAGCATTTCCGCGCGCGGTACGACCGGCACCCGCGCTTCGTGGGCGGCCTGCAGCTCGGGATTGTCCTCGGCAACGGCGCTGGAAATCACCACGACATCCGTGCCCCGGATGTTCTCGGCGCCATGGCCGATGGTCACCGCGATGCCCAGCTCCGCCAGGCGCCGGGTGACCGCGCTCTCGCGAATATCCGAGCCGCTCACCTGGTAGCCCAGGTTCACCAGGACCTCGGCGATACCGCTCATGCCGGCGCCGCCGATGCCAATCATGTGAATGCCGCGAATGCGTCGCATCTCCGGTACCTTGAAGACTCCGTCAGCCGCCACGGCGCACCTCCTCGCAGACGTCTGCGACATGGCGGGTCGCCAGCGGGCTCGCCGCCGCCAGCGCGGCATTGGCCATGCTCTTCAACCTGGCCGGGTCCGCGGCCAGCTCAGCCAGCAGTTCGGCGACGCGCCGGGCCGTCATGTCCGCCTGCGGTAACAGCAGGGCTGCTTCCTGCTCGGTCAGCCAGGCCGCGTTGTGATACTGGTGGTTGTCGATGGCATGGGGCAGCGGCACCAGGATGCTGGGGCGACCCATGATGGCCAGCTCCGACACGGTCAGCGCGCCGGCGCGGCACAGCACCAGGTCTGCCCAGCGGTACATGGCGGCCATGTCCTCGATGTAGGGCAGCACCTCCACCTCGATACCGAGACCCGAACCGTACAGCGCTCGGACATCGTCGGCATGAGCCTGTCCGGTCTGGTGCCGAACCGCCAGTCGCGTCGTCTCGGACAGCTGGGCGAGGGCCGGCGGCAGGATTTCATTGATGGCTTTCGCCCCGAGGCTGCCGCCGACGACGAACAGCCGCAGTTCGCGACTGCCGTCATAGTCATAGTCAGCGCCACCCTGGGCCAGCAGGTCCGCACGCACCGGGTTGCCCACCCTGCGCGCCGCAGCCGATTCGCCGAAGGCCTGCGGGTAGGCCGCCAGCACCGCCCGCGCAAAGCGCCGCAGCAAGCGGTTAGTGGTGCCTGCCACGGAATTCTGTTCGTGAATCACCAGGGGAATGCGCAGTATCCAGGCCGCGAGACCCGCCGGACCGGAGGCATAGCCTCCCATACCCAGTGCGCAGACCGGCTTGAGCCGCCGCAGCAGGCCAAGCGACTGGGTCAGGGCGAGAAACACGGTCGTCAATCCCTTCAGTCGTGCCACCACCCCCTTGCCGCGAATGCCGCTCACCCTCAGCGCGTGCAGCGGATAACCGGCTTCCGGTACCACTCTCGCCTCGAGGCCGCGATCGGTGCCAAACCACTCGACCGCGTAACCGCGCTCGCTGAGTTCCGCCGCCACCGCCAGCGCCGGGTAGACATGTCCGCCGGTGCCGCCGGCAAAAATGGCCACGCGCCTAGCGTCCACGCTTGCCTCCCCGCGCCTTACGCCTGGCGGGTTTCTCTTCCGTCCGGCTCTCGCGCTCGACCCGCAGCACCAGGGCAATCATCGCGCAGCACACGATCAGGCTGCTGCCGCCATAGCTCACCAGCGGCAGGGTCAGTCCCTTGGTGGGCAGCAGGCCGGTGGCGACACCGATATTGATGAACGCCTGGCTGGCAATCACCAGGGCCACGCCGTAGCAGAGCTGCGCGCCAAAGCAGTCACCGGCCGCAAGCCGGCGTCGGGCGATATCGAAAATCCTGTAGATCAGCGCCAGGAACAGGCCGATGACAATCATCGCCCCGACCAGGCCGGTCTCCTCGGACCAGATGGCAAACACAAAATCCGTGTGGGCCTCTGGCAGGTAGAACAGCTTCTGCACGCTGTTGCCGAGGCCGACGCCAAACCACTCACCGCGGCCAAAGGCGATCAGTGATTGGGTCAGCTGGTAGCCGGAGTCGAACTGGTCCGCCCAGGGATCGGTATAGGCCGTCAAACGCTTGAGCCGGTAGGGCTCGCTGACCAGCAGCAGCGTCAGCGCCAGCAGGCTTCCCAGCACCACCAGCAGGAAGTGGGCAAGGCGCACGCCCGCCAGGAACAGCATGCCGAAGGCGGTGCCCACGGTGACCACGGTGGCGCCGAAATCCGGCTCCGCCATCAGCAGCAGCGTGAAGGCAAAGACCACGGCCATGGGCTTGATGAAGCCCTGCCACTCACTGCGCACCTGGTGCTCGCGGCGCTGCAGGTATCCCGCCAGGTAGACGATCAGGAACAGCTTGGCGAACTCCGAGGCCTGCAGCGTCAGCGGCCCCAGCGCCAGCCAGCGGCGGCTGCCGTTCACCTTGACGCCGATGCCGGGAATCAACACCAGCGCCAGCAGCGCCAGGCCCAGGAACAGCCAGGCCCAGCCGGACATGGCCCAGAACCGAATCGGTATGACCGAGACCACGATCGCGCCGACCAGCGCCAGTCCCATATAGATGAGGTGACGGCGGCTGTGGTGCATGGCGTCACCGTAGTGGGCAGCGGCGTACTCGACGGAGGCGGAGGTGATGGCGACATAGCCGATCAGCAGCAGCGCCAGGGCCGGCAGCAGCACGCGGACGTCCAGCAGCTCGGCGCGAGCGCTGTTTGCCCCCAGTGGAATGGCCGCCGCGGTCATCGCCGCCCCCCTTCGCCGGCGCGATGCACGGCTGCGGTGAATCGATCGCCCCGCTCTTCGAAGCCCGAGAACATATCGAAGCTGGCGCAGGCCGGCGAGAGCATCACCACGTCGCCGCCTTGCGCCAGGGCCCGGGCGGCGTCCACCGCCTCGTCCATGCTCCCGGCGTGTTCCCGGGACAGGGTTTGCGGCAGGAGTTCGTCCAGCAGCGGTGCGTCCTCGCCGATCAACACCACGGCACGGCAACGTTGCGCAGCTTCGGCGCAGAGTTCGCCAAAGTCCGCGCCCTTGCCCTGGCCGCCCAGGATCAGCACCAGGCCCGCGCTCTCTTCCAGCCCGCGCAGGGCGGCCAGGGTGGCGCCGGGGTTGGTCGCCTTGGAATCGTTGATGAAGCGCACGCCGCCGCTTTCCCCCACCACCTCACAGCGGTGCGGCAGGCCGCCGAAGCGGCGCAGGGTGTCGAGCATGACGTCCCGCGGCAGGCCCAGCAGCTCGCCAAGCGCCAGGCCGGCAAGGCCATTGGCCAGGTTGTGGCGTCCCACCATACGGACTTCGGCGGCGGGCATGAGCGGCTCGAACTCCCGGAAAATCCAGCTCTCGCCATCGTGCATTTTCAGCCCGTAGCCATTCCGGTCCGGCGCGCCCAGCCCGAAGCTGAGACTCGGCACCGTATCGGCCTGCAGCGGGCGCGACAGGGGATCTTCCCGATTGAACACCGCCGCCTGGCAGTCCAGGAAGACCCGGTGCTTGGCGTGGTGATAGGCCTGCATATCGCCGTGGCGATCCAGGTGGTCGGGGCTCATATTGAGCACGGTGGCCACCGCCAGGCCCAGCTGACCGGCGCGCTCCAGCTGGAAGCTGGACATCTCCAGCACGTAGAGCTCCACCTCCTCGTCCAGCAGGTCCAGCGCCGGCGTACCCAGGTTGCCGCCCACCGCCACGCGCACACCCGCCGCTGCGGCCATTTCTCCCAGCAGCGTGGTCACCGTCGATTTGCCATTGGACCCGGTGATACCCGCCACCGGTGCCTGCGCCGCCTCGCAGAATACGTCGATGTCGCCGGCCACCGGCACGCCGGCGGCGATGGCCTCGGCGATGGCCGGCTCATCGAGGGCAATACCGGGGCTGACGATAAGCCGCGACGCCCGCTTGAGCAGTTCGGGGTCCAGGGGGCCGAGTAACACCGGCAGCTCCGGATCGAGCGCCCGCGCCTGGTCCAGGCCGGGCGGTTCCATCCGCGAATCCGCCACACTGCAGGGAACGCCGCGCGCATGGAAATAGCGCACGCAGGACAGACCGGTGCTTCCCAGTCCCACCACCAGGGGAGCCTCGGAGCTTGCAATCAGTTGTCCTGCCATGATCATTCCCGCTCCTCGATCAGCGCAGCTTCAGCGTGGCCAGCCCGAACAGCACCAGCATGACCGTGATGATCCAGAAACGGACGATCACGCGCGGCTCCGGCCAGCCCTTCAATTCAAAGTGATGATGGATGGGCGCCATGCGGAAGATCCGCTTCCCGGTCAGCTTGAAGCTGGCCACCTGCAGAATCACCGACACCGTCTCCAGCACGAAGATGCCGCCCATGATGAAAAATACGATCTCGTGGCGGGTGATCACCGCCACGGTTCCCAGCGCCGCGCCCAGAGCCAGTGCGCCCACGTCGCCCATGAATACCATTGCCGGGTAGGTGTTGAACCACAGGAAACCGACACCGGCGCCGGCCAGGGCGCCACAGAACACCACCAGCTCACCGGTGCCCGCCACGTAGGGGATATGCAGGTATTCGGAAAACTCGACGTGCCCCACCACGTAGGCGATGACCCCCAGCGCGGAGCCCACCAGCACCGTCGGCAGGATCGCCAGGCCGTCGAGCCCGTCCGTCAGGTTGACCGCGTTGCTGGCGCCGACGATGACGAAATAGGCCAGCACGACGAACAGCGGCCCCATGTCCCAGGCGAAGTCCTTGAAGAACGGCACAAACAGCTGCGTCGCCACGGGGGTTTCAGCATACAGGTAGAGATACAGGGCCGCGGCGAGGCCGGCGACGGATTGCCAGAAGTACTTCCAGCGTGCCGGCAGCCCGGTGGGGTCCTGCTGCATGACCTTGCGCCAGTCGTCGACCCAGCCCACCGCGCCGAACACACCGGTCACAAACAGCACCAGCCACACATAGGGATTACGCAAATCGCTCCAGAGCAGGGTGCTGATGCCGATGGCGACAAGGATCAGCGCACCGCCCATGGTCGGCGTGCCGCTCTTGGTGAGATGGGTTTCCGGTCCGTCGTCGCGGACCGCCTGGCCGATCTGGTGATAGTTCAGCTTGCGGATCATGTAGGGACCCACCAGCAGGGAAATCGCCAGCGCCGTCATGACGCCAAGAATGCCCCGGAAGGTCAGGTACTGGAACACCGCGAAACCGGAGTCGATGTTCACCAGGTATTCCGTCAACCACAGCAGCATCAGGCTTCCTCCCCGTCGGCTTCCGGTTCGCTGTTGGCGGCCTGCGGCAGCAGCGCCCTGACGATCACCTCCATGCCGGCGCTGCGAGACCCCTTGATCAGCACCGTGTCGCCGGCGCGCAGGGCGGGCAGTGCCTGCAGCATCATGTCGCGCGACTCGAAGTGCCGCCCGCCCTCGCCAAAGGCGGATACGGCTGCATCCGTGTGCGGACCGGCGCCCCACAGCAGGTCGATATCGCTGCCCGCCGCGTAGCTGCCGACTTCCGCGTGCAGGCTGTCCACCTTGTCACCGAGCTCCGCCATGGTGCCCAGCACCAGGATCCTGCGACCGGGCAGCTCCGCCAGCACGTCGATGGCGGCCCGCACGGAACCGGGGTTAGCGTTGTAGCTGTCGTCAATCACCTGGATGCCGTCGCGGCCGGCCTGGCGGAACAGCCGCCCGCCGGTGGCAGTCATGGCCGCAAGCCCGGCGGCCACGTCCTCCAGGGACAGGCCCGCTGCCACAGCCGCGGCACCGGCCGCCATGGCATTGGCGACGCTGTGTCGACCGGGCAGCGGCAGCCGCACGGCGGCGCTGGCGCCATCCACATGCAGCGTGAAGCTGGAACCCTCCGCATCCAGCGCCATGCCCGACACATGTACGGCCGCTGACGAGTCAAAGGCGAATTCCAGGTTCGCGTCAGCCTGCGCCATGTTTCGCCACAGTGGCGTGAATTCGCTGTCGGCGGGATAGATGGCGAACCTGCCGCCCGCTAGGATGGCGCCCTTGGTTTCCGCGATTCCCTGCAGCGATCCCATGCGCTCCAGGTGCGCCGGCATGACGTTCAGGAGCATGCCAATATCCGGCTGTGCCAGTGAGCGCAAATAGGCGATGTCGCCGGGTTTGCCGGCGCCCATCTCGATCACCGCGTAGCGGTGTTGGGGTTCCAGCCGCAGCAGCGTCAGCGGCACCCCGATTTCGTTGTTCAGGTTCCCCTCGGTCGCCAGCGTCGAGCCCCGGTTGGCAAAGATTTCCGCCAGCATGTTCTTGACCGAGGTCTTCCCGGAACTGCCGGTAATCCCGACCAGGGTGCCGCCGAACAGCTCGCGATTCAGCGCACCGAGCTGTCCCAGTGCCAGCTCCGTATCCCTGACCTGCAGGGTTGGCAGCGGCGCAGAGACCGGCCGGGACACCAGGGCAGCCCCGGCACCCGCCCGGGCCACCGCGTCGAGGAAATCGTGCCCGTCGAAGTGCTCGCCTTCCAGCGCCACGAACAGGTCCCCGGCCCGCAGGCTGCGGCTGTCGGTAGACACCGAGCTGAACTGGCGGTCATCGCCGCGCAGGGTGGCAGCCAGCCTTTCGGCGACATCTGACAATGCCAGGTTGCGCATCACCTCGCCTCCCCCAGGGCCAGCCGCAGCGCCTCGACGTCGCTGAAATCCAGGCGCTGGTCCCCCACCTGCTGGTAGGTTTCATGGCCCTTGCCCGCGACCAGCACGCAGTCTCCCGGTGCCGCACTCGCCACTGCCAGCGCGATGGCGGCGCCGCGGTCCGGCTCGATCTCGTGGTCGCCGCTGACGCCGGGAAGTATGTCCTGGATGATCGCCAGCGGCGGCTCGTTGCGGGGGTTGTCGCTGGTGATGATGAGGCGGTCCGCATGCTCCGCGGCAATACGCCCCATCACCGGCCGCTTCTCCCGGTCGCGGTCGCCACCGCAGCCGAACACACAGTGCAGCCGACCCTCGGTGTGCGCACGCAGCGCACCCAGCGCTTTCGCCAGTGCGTCGGGCGTGTGTGCGTAGTCGACCACCAGCTGCAGCTGGCGATCGTTTGCCACGTATTGCATGCGCCCTTCCACACCCTTGAGGTGCGGCACCACGTCCAGCGCGCCCTGCAGGGACATTCCGGACAGGCAGGCCGCGGCAATGGCGGCGAGCAGGTTGGACAGGTTGAAATCACCGGCCAGCGGACTGTGCAGGAGACCGTCGCCCCAGGGTGTGTGCACGCGTGCTTCGAGGCCGGCGTCATGGTAGTGAATGCTGCTGGCGCTCAGCGCCACCTCACCGCGCTGGATGCCGTAGAGCCACAGCTTTGTGTTGGGCGCCAGCGTCGCGATCATTGCGTCCGCATAGGGGTCATCGCGATTGATGATGGCGTGTTCGAGACCCGGCGAGGAAAACAGCAGTGCCTTGGAGCGCGCATAGCTGTCCATATCACCGTGGTAGTCCAGGTGGTCATGGGTAAGGTTGGTAAAGATTGCCGAATTGAAGTGCATGCCGTTGACACGACCCTGCACCAGGCTGTGGGAGGACACTTCCAGCACCGCGCCGGCAACACCCTCGCCGCACCATTCAGCGAGCTGCTGTTGCAGGCTGAGGGCGTCGGGTGTGGTATTGGCTGCCTCGGCAACCGTGTCCCCGGTAGTCGCGCCGAGCGTTCCGATGACGCCACAGCTCCCCAGCTCCTCGCGCAGCAGCTGGGCCAGGATGCGCGAGGTCGTGGTCTTGCCGTTGGTACCGGTAATGCCCACCACCGCCATCTGCTCTGACGGCCTACCGTAAAAGCGCGCGGCGATTTCGCCGACATGGCCGGCGAGACCGGCGACTTCCACCACCGGTATACCGGCGGCTTCCCGCTGGGCCGACGACAGGCCGGCTTCGGCCACCGCTGCGATCGCACCCGCGGCAGCGGCCTGCTCAAGGTACGCGCGCCCGTCGTGCTGCTCCCCGGCAGGGCGAGGAACAGGTCGCCGGGCTTGACCCTGCGGCTGTCGATTTCGAGGCCGGTGACCGGCAGCGCCACCGCGTCGACGATCCCGGCAAGCAGCCGGAACAGCGGCATCGCTTGCTGTGACTGCGCCTGCAGCGCCATCACGCTGCCCCTCCCGGCCGCTGCCCGGCCCGATCAGCCGCATCCGGCACCACGTTCAGCAATCGCAGGGCGCCCGCCGTAATCCGGGAGAACACCGGCGCCGCGACTTCGCCGCCGTAGTAGCGTTCGCCGCCCGGCTCATCGATGAGAACGATCGTCACCAACCGCGGGTCGCTGGCCGGCGCGATCCCGGCAAAGAACGCCAGGTAGCGATCGTCGGCATAGCCGTCGCTGCCCACCTTGTGGGCGGTGCCGGTCTTTCCGGCCACGCTGTAACCCGGGACCTGAGCGCTGCGCGCGGTGCCGGCTTCACCGGTGACGCCGCGCAGGACATCCAGCACCTGCCGTGCAATCGCGGGATCAACCACGTCACGCTGCTCCAGCGGCTCGCCGTCTTCCAGCTTCAACAGGCTGGGCGCCACCAGCTTGCCGCCGCTGGCGATCACCCCGTAGGCGCGAGCCAGCTGCAGCGGCGTGACCGCCAGGCCGTAGCCGTAGGCCAGGGTGACCCGCTCGATATCGCGCCAGCGGTCCCGGTAGGGCAACACGCCTGCGCTCTCGCCCGGGAACCCGGTGCCCGGCGCTTCGCCGAGGCCAAAGCGACTGAATGCCTGCCACACCGCCTGCTCGTCGAGATTGAGGGCGACCTTGACGATGCCCACCTGGCTGGACTTCGCCACCACGCGGGCCAGGCTGATTTCACCGAAATTGACCGGGTCCAGCAGCACCTTGGAGCCCACCTTGATGCGGCCCGGCGAGGTGTCGATCCTGGTGTCCGGTGTATACAGCCCGCTTTCCAGGGCCGCCACCAGCGTGATCGGCTTCATGGTGGACCCCGGCTCAAACAGGTCAGTCAGTGCGCGATTGCGCGCCTGACCCGGTTGCAGGCTGCCGCGGCCGTTGGGGTTGAAAGTGGGATAGTTGACCAGCGCCAGCACCTCACCGGTACGACTGTCCAGCGTCACCACAGTGCCGGCCTTGGCGCGACTCGCCGTCACCGCCCGCTGCAATTCCCGGTGCGCCAGGGTTTGCAGCCGCAGGTCGATACTCAGGGCCAGGTCGCGCCCGGGCTGCGCCGGTGCCAGTTCACCCACATCGCGCACGACCTCGCCGTAGAGATCCTTGATGACCTGCTTGCGACCCGGCGCGCCCCGCAGCCAGTCGTTGAAAGCCAGCTCCATGCCCTCGATGCCGCGATCGTCGACGTCGGTCATTCCGACCAGCTGCGCCGCGACTTCGCCCGCCGGGTAGTAGCGCTGGTATTCACGGCGACCGCCCACCCCGGGGATCTTCAGTCTCAGCAGCTCGCGGGCAGCCGGCGGCGTCATGTGGCGTTTCAGGTACATAAACTTGCGATCCGCGTAGTCGTCCAGGCGCGCATGCAGGGCCGCGGGCTTCATTCCCAGCGCCCCGGCGAGTTCGTCGATGCGGTCGGAGGTCTTCAGCGTCTGCGGGTTCGCCCAGATACTGATGACCGGCGTACTGACCGCCAGCGGCTCACCGCGACGGTCCGCGATGATGCCTCGGTAGGCGGGGATCTCCGCACTGCGGACATAGCGCGCCGCGCCCTGGTCCTGCAGGAAGGCGTAGCCGCGATCGTTATCCAGCACCTGCAGGCTCAGGACACGCCAGACCAACAAGCCAAATAATAGGGCGATAAATGTGGCCATCATGTGGCTGCGCCATGGCGAAACCGGGATGTAGGCGCTTCGCTTCACGGCCGCACCACCGTCAGCTCATCGGCCTGGGGCAGCCGCATCCTCAGCTCGCGCCGCGCCAGCTGCTCCACCCGGTGATGGGCAGCCCAGGTGCTCTGCTCCAGCAGCAGGCGACCCCACTGCTCCTGCATCGTCCACTGCGCGCTTTCCAGCGACTGCAGGCGGGCATAGTGCTGTCGGCACTGGTGAGAGGTATCCACAATGGCGACCGCGGTCGCGGTGATGGCAAGCACCAGCGCGATATTCACGGCATACCAGCCCCGGCCCGCGCGACTCATGCGGCCACCTCCGGCAGGCGCTCGGCGACGCGCATCACTGCGCTGCGGGCGCGCGGGTTATCTTCCAGCTCGGCGGATGCGGGCTTGACCGCCGAGCCAATGGCGCGCAGTTTTCGCTGCACCTCACTGTCCCGGACCGGTACGCCGCGTGGCGGCTGCTCACCGCGGGCCATGCGGCGGATGAAGCGCTTGACGATGCGATCCTCGAGGGAGTGAAAGCTGATGATCACGAGGCGCCCGCCGGGCTTGAGCAGGTCGACCACAACCTCCAGGAAGTCCTGCAGGTCGTCCAGTTCTCGATTGATCCAGATGCGAATTCCCTGGAAGGCGCGCGTGGCGGGGTGCTTGTGCTTTTCCCAGCTCGGATTGGCCTCGGACACGACCCTGGCGAGTTCGGCGGTAGTGGCGATGGGAGACTCTTCCCGGGCCCGCAGGATCGCATTGGCGATGCGGCCGGCGTGGCGCTCCTCGCCGTACTCTCGCAGCACGCCGGCAATCTCGCCGTGAGAAGCCGTGGCCAGCCATTCGGCGGCGGTCTGTCCACGAGTCGTGTCCATGCGCATATCCAGCGGCCCGTCATGGGTAAATGAGAAGCCTCGATCCCCCACATCCAGCTGCGGGCTGGAGACTCCCAGGTCCAATAAAATTCCATCAACTGCATCGATCCCCAACCGATGCAGTTGATGGGGAAGCTGGGCGAACGAGCCGTGCTCAAAATCAAACCGGCTGTCGCCCTCCTTTAACTGCTCTGCCGCGGCAATGGCCTCCGGGTCCTTGTCGATGGCCAGCAGGCGTCCGCCCTGCCCCAGCACCGCAAGAATCTCCCGACTGTGACCACCGCGACCGAAGGTCCCATCCACGTAAACCCCATCCCGTGCCGTCACGAGAGCCTCGACCGCCTCCCGCAACAAAACCGTCTGATGCATGCCGGGCCCCTAGAGCGTCAGCGACATGAGTTCTTCGGGAAGCTCGGCATCGGGTCCGGATTCCGCCAGCGCTTTCTCGCGCTCGGCCATCCACAGCTCCTCGGCCCACAACTCAAGCTTCTTGCCCTGACCCACCAGCACCAGCTTCTTTTCCAGGCCCGCGTACTCGCGCAGCGGTGCCGGCAGCAGCACGCGGCCGTTGCCGTCGAGCTCAAGGTCAGTGGCATATCCGATTACCAGGCGCTGGAAGCGCTTCACCGCCGGATTGAGCGCCGGCAGCTCCTGGATTTCACGTTCGATCGTTTCCCACTCGGGCAGCGGGTAAATGAAGAGGCACTGGGACTGGGTATCGATGGTGGCAACCAGCTGGCCGTCGCACTGGGCCATCAACGGCTCGCGCTGACGGGCCGGCATTGCCAGCCTGCCCTTGGCGTCCATGTTGATGTGCTGAACCCCGCGAAACATCGCCACTCGTCCCCACTGTCTGGTTTCCAAAAACCACTGAAAACCAAAAAAACCCACTTATTCCCACTTTTCGACACTATAGGGACGCACCGGTAAAACTGTCAACATAGCGACAGCTAAAAAACCTTGGCAATTCAGTGAATTACGTCTAAAAAATGGGAATTCAGGCGAGATTTTCGTGTCATTTTTGGTGACAAAATAATCACCAAAACAGCCTCATATACCTGATAGCTGACAGTTTACTTTAAGTATCGAACGATTTTCTTATTAGCAGAGCAGTTTCTTATCACCAAATAGTCTAACCACCGCAAGTACCTGGCAAACGATGCCCCGCCAAGGGGCAAACAGCCGGTAAGAAACCGGCAGGAAGCAAACAAGGTGGTCCAACGACTCCGTCCCACCGGGGACACAGGGTGGGAGGAGTAAAGTTAAGAAGCACTAGAGTGATGTAGCGCCTCCGCCCCTCCTTAGGGGCGAAGAACGCTAGCGGTCCCCTAAAGAAGCACGCAGGTGATGTAGCGCCTCCGCCCCTTCTTGAGGGCGAACACCACTAGCGGCACCCGTAAAAAGTACGCGGGTGGGGTAGCGCCTCCGCCCCCTCTTAGAGGCGGAGAACGCTAGCGGTCTTAAAATGGAGTGCGCCGATAAGCCGGGTTCTGTCGTGGACGATCATTCATCTGCGACAGGCGTCGCCGCCTGCCTGTAGCGACCTACCCGAATCCACCGCGGGCCACGGCACTGGATTCCTATTTGGTCTTGCTCCGGGTGGGGTTTACCATCGCCGCGCCTGTTACCAGCCGCGCGGTGCGCTCTTACCGCACCTTTTCACCCTTACCGGTCCGGGGACCGGCGGTATCCTTTCTGTTGCACTTTCCGTGGGCTCACGCCCCCCAGGCGTTACCTGGCACCCTGCCCTGTGGAGCCCGGACTTTCCTCCGTGCCGAAGCACAGCGATCGCCTGGCCAACTCCGCGCGCAAGACTAACGGGAAATGAGGTACTCGTACAGCGTCTTCTTGCGCAGGCCGCAGGCGTCAGCCACCAGTGCGGCGGCCTGTTTGGGCGGCATCATTTCCGCCACTACCTCCAGCATCCTGGCAATGTCCGGGGTGATTTCGGCCTCGACATCACCGGCCCCCTCGACCAGCAGCACGATTTCACCCCGGGCCTGGTTGCTGTCTGCCTGCACGGCCGACACCAGGTCTTCCAGCGGCAGCCGCAGTACCGTTTCAAAGGCCTTGGTCAGCTCCCGCGCCAGCACCGCCAGGCGCTCGGCGCCAAGCACATCACGCATATCGATCAGGGTTTCCAACACCCGGTGAGGCGCCTCGTAGAACACCAGCGTTACGGACTCCGGCGCCAGTTCGGCCAGGCGAGTGCGCCGGGCGGCGGACTTGGCCGGCAGGAAACCCTCGAAGCGAAAGCGGTCCGTGGGAAGGCCCGCCACGGACAGGGCGGCGATAGCCGCACTGGCGCCCGGGACCGGCACCACCCGCCAGCCCGCCTCGTGGGCATGGCGCAGCAGGCGGTAACCCGGGTCAGAGATGAGCGGGGTTCCAGCGTCGGAGATCAGGGCCACTGCGCCGCCCTGGTCGATGACCCGGGCCACCCGATCGATCGCCTCACTGTCACTGTGATCGTGGTAGGCCAACATCGGCGTTTCGATGGCAAAATGCCGCAGCAACGGCGCGCTGTGTCGGGTATCCTCGGCCGCTATGAGATCCACTTCCTGCAGAATCTCCACCGCCCGGGGTACCATATCACCCAGGTTGCCAATTGGTGTGGCCACCACGTAGAGACCGCTTTCCATGACTCTCCATAAGACCGCTCACGTTCCGAGCTCCGATTCGGAGACCGTACCCGCGAGACGAATATCGTCTGCCTTGCCGGGCGGTGCGTTGTCGTGCCTTGTTGTAACGTGCGCTGTGTTGCTGGCGGGCTGCGCCGGAGCGCCCGCAACCCAGCAGACAACGCAGCTGCCGGCGGATGAGATCCTGGAACTGCCGCCGGATACCGGTGAAGACACGGCCTACACCGCCCGGCTGCTGCAGGCCGAGGACCTGCTGGCGCAGCGGCAGCTGCTGCCCGCGGCCAGCATACTGAGGGACATAGACTTCAGCAAGCTGAACGCCCGCGAGCGTGTCAGGGTGCTGGCGATGGAGACGGAACTGCTCTACCTGCAGGGAAACACCGCAGCGGCACTTAGCGGGATCCGGCAGGCAGTGCCGCTGCTCGGCGTGGTGGAACCCGAACTGCGAGAGCCCCTGGATCGCTGGCACCTGAAACTCGTGCTGACCGAGGACGGTGCGCTGGCGGCGGCACAGCTGGCAGACCAGCTGTTAGTGGTCGGCGAAGACGCTGAACGTGCCGCCGCACTGCAGGCCTTCATCTGGCACAACCTGCAGCGCGCCCCTACCGAGCAGCTCGAAGCGGCCCGCGACAGCGCCAGGTCCTCTCACTGGCGCGGCTGGCTGGAGCTGGCACTGCTGGCGGCGGACGGTATGGAAAGTCCCGATATACAGGCCGCGCAGCTGGATCTGTGGCGCCAGCGCTACGAAGAGCACCGGGCCGCGGAGAATCTGCCGGGAGGCCTGGAACTGCTGGCCAGCGGTGAACTCACCCCGCCCGGTCGTATCGCCCTGTTGCTGCCGCTGAGCGCCGGTGACAGCGACAGCGGCAATGCGCTTTTGCAGGGTTATCTCGCGGCCCAGTTCGAAGCCCGTCGACGCGGCTGGCCGGAGCAGGAACTGATGGTCATGGACGCCGCCGCACATCCGGACTTCAACAGCGCCTACGATACCGCCGTGCGCGCCGGTGCCGAGCTGGTGGTCGGCCCGCTGACACCGGAGGAGCTGCTGGACTGGCGCCCGCCCGAGGAAATCCCGGTGCCGCTGATGACACTCAGCTGGTCCCCTGCCAGCGAACCGCTGGCTACGCCCCCGGTTCAGCTGGGCCTTTCGCCGATTGACGAGGTCCGCCAGCTGGCGCAGCTGGGCTTCGACAGCGGCGCCCGCAGCGCCCTGGTGATTCGACCCGACGGCACCTGGGGCGACGCAATGAGCGACGCCCTGGTGGCCGCCTGGAACGAACGCGAAGGCAGAATCGAGGCCATTGCCGTGTACAGCGGCCAGACGGACTACTCGAACAGTCTCAAGAGCGCACTGAACCTGAGCGAGAGTGAGGCGCGGGCGACACGCGTGCGCCGGCTGCTCGGCGAACGCACCGAGTTCAATCCCCGCCGCCGCCGGGATATCGACATCGTTTTCCTGCTCAGCGAAACCCCACAGCATGCGCGCTCGATCAAGCCCCTGATCGCTTTTCACTACGCGGGCGACCTGCCCGTCTATGCGACCTCCCATATCTACAGCGGTCGCCGGGACCCCCAGAAGGACCGCGATCTCAACGGCATACTGCTGGTAGAGATGCCCTGGCTGCTGGCGCCGGAGGGCGCCCTCCAATCGGTTCTGGAAGCGGGCGGCAGCGATGAACTGCAGGCAAACATGCATGCACTGGGCGCGGATGCCTTCATGCTGAACTGGCGGCTTGCGCAGCTGAGGGCAGCCCCCGACAACCGCGTCAGGGGAAATACAGGGCTTTTGCACATGGACAGTGCCGGCCGCGTCCACCGGGAGCTGGTGCCGGCGGAGTTTGACAGCGGGGTGCCGCTACCCCGCTGAAACTGACGACAGGGAGGTTGTCGATGAACCGTGGAACGCCATTCGAGGTCCGCGCGGGTAAGCTGCTGCAGTCTGCCGGCCTGCGCATACTGGAACGCAACTTCAGCTGCAAGCTTGGTGAAATCGACCTGGTTTGTCGCGACGGCGACACGCTGGTGTTCGTGGAAGTTCGTTCCCGCAGCCACCCCCATTTCGCCTCCGCGGCCGCTTCCGTTACCCCGACGAAGCAGCGACGGCTGGTCGCCACGGCGCAGCGCTACCTGCAGCTGCGCGGCCTGTCCGAACGCCTGCCCTGCCGATTCGATGTGGTGGCATTCGACGGTTCGCAATGCGGCCCGGAAGATAAGATACAATGGCTCAAAAATGCCATTGGCACGTGAAACATGAACACATACGAGGTGATCGCGGCGGATTTCCAGCAGGCCATGGAGCTGGTTTCCATCTCGGTGGACAGCCTGGTCGACCCGCTCGAGCGCGCCGTCGGCCTGTGCCAGGACGCCCTGCTCTCGGAAAAGAAATTACTGTGCTGCGGTAACGGCCCGGGAGCAGCGGTCGCCCAGTTGTTCAGCATCGGCCTGGTGCATCGCTACGAGCAGGAGCGGCCGGCCCTGCCCGCCCTCAGCCTGAGCGGCGACGGTGCCATGCAGTCGGCGATCTCCGCCGGCAGCGGCAGCGATGTCTATTCCCGCCAGGTGCGCGCGGTCGGCCAGGCGGGGGACGTCCTGCTGGCCGTCGCCGCCAGCGAAGGCAACGCGGCGGTCATCCAGGCCATCCGGGCTGCCCACGAGCGCGAGATGCTGGTCATCCTGTTAAGCGGTGGCGACTGCAAGGACGTGTCCAGCCTGATACTGCCGGAAGATGTGGAAATTTACGTGAACTCTTCCAGCGCTCCGCGGATCATAGAGATGCAGACCATGATTGTTCACTGCCTGTGCAAGCTGATAGACCACTCACTGTTCGGTATCTACGCCTGATGAAAAACGCATTTATCTGCTTCTTCCTCATGTTCTCGCTGACCGGTTGCGGCATGTTCGCGGCCATGGGTCCGGTCGAGGAGGATCCCGGCAAGCGCTCGCGGGGCGCCCGGGTCGAAGACGTCGACATCGAGAAGCTGATCGATCGCAGGATTCTTGTGCTCGAAGAGTCCTACCAGGAAGCCAATATCAGCGTGAACAGCTTCAACGGCTACGTACTGTTCACGGGCCAGGTGCCGGACCCCGCCATGAAGAGCAAACTGTCCGACCTGGCGCGGGACATTCGCGGCGTCCGCCGCATCTACAATGAGGTGGAGATCTCCGGCAACACCTCCGGACTGACGCGCGGCAGCGACGCCCTGCTGACCACCAAGGTAAAAGCGTCGCTCGCCGCCGCGGAAGATATCCAGGGCGGGCGTGTGATGGTCGTCACCGAAAACGGCGTGGTCTACCTGATGGGCCTGGTATCTCACGCTGAAGGAGAGCGCATCGTGGAAGTCACGCGCACTATCGGCGGCGTGCAGAAAGTCGTACAAATGTTCGAATGGATTGATTAGGCGGCTGGGGTCAGCCGCACAGACTGGCAGTCTACTTGACGACCTTCAGGGAGGGACGCCCTTCCTTCTTGCCGTTCTTGCCATCCTTCCCATTACCCTCGGGCCCACCACCCCGCGGCGGCGACGAACCGCCCGGCGGATCCGGCCAGGGGCCGTCGTCCCGGTCGAACACCATGCCCTGCCCGTTTTCGCGGGCGTAGATGCCCACCACCGAGGCCATCGGCACAAACACGTCGATGGGAACGCCGCCGAAGCGGCCGTTGAAGTGCAGGGAGTCATTGTCCATGACCAGGTCGACGACCGCGGCGGGGGAAATGTTCAGGACGATCTGACCGTCCTTCACATACTGCCGCGGCACATCCACACCTACCTCGTCTGCATTGACGAGTACATAGGGTGTGCATTCATTGTCGAGTATCCATTCGTAGAGCGCACGCATCACGTACGGCCTACTGGAAGTCATGGTCACGCTGGACGCTCCGACCCGGCCTAGAGCCGCATCTCCCGCTCCTGTTCGGAGAGGCTGGCCTGGAACGACTCGCGATTGAACACGCGGTCCATGTAGGCGAGCAAAGGCTTGGTCTGCTTGTTGGAGCGGAACTCGATACCCAGGGTGGGCAGGCGCCACAGCACCGGCGCCAGGCAGCAGTCTACCAGGGTGAATTCCTCGTTCATGAAGAACGGCTTCTCGGAGAAGATCGGCGAGACAGCGAGCAGGCCCTCTCGCAGCTCCTTGGTGCACTTGTCGACCACGTTGTCAGAGCGCGTGTTCTGGATCTGGTCCACCAGCGCGCACCAGTCCTTCTCGATGCGGTGGATGAACAGCCGGCTCTCGGCCCGCGCCACCGGGTAGACCGGCAGCAGCGGCGGATGCGGGAAGCGCTCGTCGAGGTACTCCATCATGACCTTGGACTCGTACAGCACGAGGTCACGGTCCACCAGGGTGGGCAGCGAATTATAGGGATTGAGTTCTGCGAGCTCGGCCGGGGGATGGGCCGGTTCGACCTCAACAACATCCACTGTTACGCCCTTCTCGGCAAGTACGATGCGGACGCGGTGACTGTAGTGACTTTCACTGTCCGAGAAAAAGGTCATTGAAGACCGTTTGGCCACAACACCCATGGTATTCCCCCAGGTTTTTGAAGATGCTTATTTATATATGTGGGCGCAGCGGGCTAGGCCGCGCCCGGAAGACGTCTCAGTGGACGTCTTTCCAGTACTCGCGGTTCAGCAACCAGGCGAACACGAAAAAGATAGCGATGAACAGCAGCACGTAGACGCCCATGCGTTGACGATCGAGTGCGGCCGGCTCACCCACGTAGGCCAGGAAGTTGACCAGGTCGTAGACGGCGCCATCAAACTCTTCCGGCGTCATCAGGCCTTCCTGCACCAGCGTGAAGTTGCCGCAGGGATCGTCGAGAATGTCCTGGCCGGTCAGCGGATCGCGCTTGACGCCGCCGGAGTCTGATTGCACGGGCCCGGGGGCGCAGGCTTGCAGCCCCTGCAGGTCCAGCAGTGCGTGAGGCATGCCCACGGCCGGGTAGACCTTGTTGTTGACACCCATCGGGCGGCTGGGATCTTCGTAGAACGTACGCAGGTAGGTGTACAGGTAGTCAGTACTCTTGGCGCGCGCGATCAACGTCAGGTCCGGCGGCACGGCGCCGAACCACTGCTTGCCGAGATCTTCCGTCATGGCGATGGTCATCAGGTCGCCGATCTTGTGTTCACCGTCCATGACCAGGTGCTGCTCCGCGAGGTCCACGGGTATCCCGAGATCGTTGGCAACGCGCTCGTAGCGGGAGTACTGCAGGGAATGGCAGCCAGAGCAGTAGCTCATGTAGAGACCGGCGCCGTGCTGCAGGGACACCTTGTCACTCAGGTTCGGCTCCATACGGTCGAGCGGCACGCTCGGTCCGCCGGCGGCGACCGCTTTCAGCGGCAGTACCGTCAGGCCAAGGATCAGCGCCAGCACGCCCATGCTTCCCCAGAACCCGATACCGCCGTTCATGGTGACACGCTCGGGGACCGGCTTGGTGGTTTCCATGCTGGTCCACACGGGCATCAGCAGGAAGAAGGCAAAGTAGATGACGGAGCAGATCTGCGCCAACAGTGTACGGCCCGGGGTCGGCGCCCATACGCCCAGCACACCCAGAATCAGGAAGGACGCCGTGAACAGCACCAGCATCGCCTTGGTCATGTTGCCGCGGTAGCGCCAGGAGCGCACGGGGCTGCGATCCAGCCAGGGCAGCAGGAACGGGATGGCCACGGAGATGGCAAAGACCAGGGCGCCGATTTGCGTATCCGGAATCGCTCGCAGCACCGAATAGAAGGGCGTGAAGTACCAGACCGGGGCGATATGCTCAGGCGTCTTCAGGTTGTTGGCTTCCTCGAAGTTCGCGTACTCCAGGAAATAGCCGCCCATTTCCGGCATGAAGAACATGACCGCACAGAAGACGAACAGGAACACGCCGATCGCCTGCAGGTCATGCACTGAGTAGTAGGGATGGAAGGCGATACCGTCGAGCGGGACACCGTTCTCGTCCTTGTGCTTCTTGATGTCGACACCGTCAGGGTTGTTGGAGCCAACCTCGTGCAGCGCCAGCAGGTGCAGGACCACCAGCGCCAGCAGCACGATGGGCAGGGCCACCACGTGCAGCGCAAAGAAGCGGTTCAGGGTGATCCCGGAGATCAGGTAGTCGCCGCGAATCCAGGTGACGATGTCATCGCCCCACACCGGTATGGCACCGAATATGTTGAGGATGACCTGGGCCCCCCAGTAGGACATCTGGCCCCAGGGCAGTACGTAGCCCACGAAGGCTTCCGCCATCAGGACCACGAAAATCAGCATGCCGAAGATCCAGATCAGCTCACGGGGCTTCTTGTAGGACCCGTACAGCAGGGCGCGGAACATGTGCAGGTACACCACGAGGAAAAACGCGGAGGCCCCGGTGGAGTGCATATAGCGCAGCAGCCAGCCGTAATCCACGTCGCGCATGATGTACTCGACGGACGCAAAGGCATCTTCCTGGCTGGGCGTGTAGTTCATCGTCAGCCAGATGCCGGTCAGCAGCTGATTGACCAGCACCAGCAGCGAAAATACGCCGAAGTAGTACCAGAAATTGAAGTTCTTGGGAGCGTAGTACTGACCCATGTGGGTGTTCCACGCGCGCATGATGGGCAGGCGGGCATCGACCCAGTCGCGCAGCCCGATCAGTGCATTGTTCATTTAGGCAACCTCCTCACCGACGCCGATAACCAGGGTGACGTCATCTTCAAAGGAATACGGTGGAACCACCAGGTTGGTTGATGCCGGGACGCCGGAATAGACGCGACCAGCCAGGTCAAAACGTGAACCGTGGCAGGGGCAGAAGAAGCCACCAACCCACGTGTCGTCTCCGACGTCCGCCTCGGCACCCAGTTCCGGGCGATACTTCGGCGCACAGCCCAGGTGTGTGCACAGGCCGACAAACACCATGATCTCCGGCTTCAGGGACCGGTTGCGACCCGTCGCGTTGGCCGGCTGCTCGGATATCTCGGAATTGGGGTCCTTCAGCTTTCCGTCCAGCTGCTCGAGACCGGCCAACTGGTCCTCGGTGCGATGCAGCACGTACACCGGCTTGCCTCGCCATTCCACAACGACCATCTGGCCCGGTTCAATCTTGCTGATATCGGCCTTGACCGGGGCGCCGGCCGCCTTGGCCTTGGCGCTGGGGTTCCAGGAACCCACGAAAGGTACGGCGATGCCGACGACGCCGGCGACGCCTACCGCGCTGGTGGCGGCGGTCAGAAACCGGCGCCGGCCGGTATTCACGCTGTCACTGCTCATGTAGCTCTCCATTGGGTGACATTCACGCCTCCCGCGCCACTTTCACGCCGTTTTCATGCCACTTTCACGCCAATCTGTTCGCCAAAGAGGCGCAGGCAACGGCCGGGGTGCGGGGGGGATGTTTCAAAAGCGGTGCAAATGGTAATGACTTTGCCCTTCCGTGACAAGGAAAAGCACCTAAGTGTCGGGAATTTGGGGAATTTCTTTGACCCGCCAAAAGGCCCGAAAACCCTCGAAAGCGGTTTTTCGGCCCCCTGACATGCAAACGCCCGACGCCGTTTCCGGGCCGGGCGTTGGCAGAGCTGCAAAACGCTCTTGCAGTCGCGCTGGCAGCCGCGCTTAGCGCTTGGAGTATTGCGGACGCTTGCGCGCCTTGCGCAGGCCCACTTTCTTGCGCTCAACCTCGCGAGCGTCGCGGGTGACGAAGCCGGCGCCGCGCAGGGTGCCGCGCAGGGATTCGTCGTACTCCATCAGGGCGCGGGTAATGCCGTGACGGATCGCACCGGCCTGGCCAAAGCTGCCGCCGCCGGCGACAGTGACGTTGATGTCGAACTTGTCTTCCGTTTCGGTGAGCTGCAGGGGCTGGCGCACGATCATGCGAGCCACTTCACGACCGAAGTACTGGTCCAGGGGCTTGCTGTTGACGGTGATGTTGCCTTCGCCGTTCTTCAGGAATACCCGGGCCGTGGAAGTCTTGCGGCGGCCGGTTCCGTAATATTGCGTTGCTGACATAGATAAGACCTTAGATATTCAGGGCCTGCGGCTGCTGCGCAGTGTGCGGGTGCTCGGCACCGGCGTAGACTTTGAGTTTCTTGAACATGGCGCGACCCAGGGGGTTGCGCGGCAGCATGCCCTTGACGGCGCTCTGGAGAACGCGCTCGGGCGCCTTCTCGATCAGCTGCTCGAAAGACATGCTCTTGAGACCACCCGGGTAACCGGTGTGGCGGTGATACATTTTGTCGGTGGTCTTGGCGCCGGTCACCTTGATCTTCTCGGCGTTGATCACAACGATGTAGTCGCCGGTGTCAACGTGAGGGGTGTACTCGGGCTTGTGCTTGCCACGCAGGCGGTGGGCGATCTCACTGGCCAGGCGGCCCAGGGTCTTTTCCGAGGCATCCACCACGAACCAATCGCGCTGCACCGATTCTGCTTTTGCGCTAAACGTCTTCATCATCCAATGCCTCAGCGAGGCCTCCATTTTCGAGAGCGCGAATTCTACATACCGCCCCCACCCATTTCAAGGAATTTCTCTTAAGAATTCACAGCCTTACGCCGCCCGGGCGGACGCGAAAATCGGCAGTTCCAGGGGGGCTGCGGATGCCTCGCCATCCCAGCGCAGGCAGCGCAGTGAGAGCCCGCCCTCGAGGCCGCACAGCGCCAGGCCGTAACCCTCCAGTTCCAGCAGCCACAGGCTACAGTCTTCGGTGTTTGTGGGGTCCAGGCTGATCAGCCGGCCCCCGCTCATCCGGAACGCAGTGGTGCCCAGGGCCGCCGGCAGGGCGTCGCCGCGCGCCTTGGTCCAGGCCTCTTTCAGCGACCACAGCCGGTAGAAATGCCGGGTGAAGTCCTCTCCCTCGCGGCTCTCCAGGTCCTCCTGCTCGGCAGCGGAGAAATAGCGCTTCGCCAGGCGTCGGATCCTGCGCTCTGCATCCATGACCTGGACATCCACCCCCACCGGCGCGGACTCGCTGACGGCAACCGCCAGCCATTGGCCGGAGTGACTGAGGTTCTGGTGCAGGGGACGCGAGGGCGCCACCAGTTCGGGTTTGCCGTGGCGGCCGGTTTCGAACACCCAGTCTGCGGGCTGTTCTGCGGCGTAGCGTGACAGGATATGGCGCGTCAGCACCCGGCCGCTGAGGCCGGGCCCGCCCCGTCGCCCGTGTCGCTCCGCCTCATCGGGGCGCAGTACGGAGGCGTCCAGCGCCGAAGCCGCTGCCTCGGGGCACAGCCACAGGTGCACCTCTCCGGGTGAGAGGGAGAGCCTAGAAGCGCTGGATGGTCTTGCCGATGATGCGGTCACGCACCTTCCAGAACAGGCTGTCCGGGTTCACCACCACGATGAAGATGCGACGCATCCTGTCCTCGGGGCAGTTGATCGGGCGCACCGCGTGCCAGGCGTGATCGGTGCGCAGCATCAGGTTGCTGTAGTTGCCGATGGACTTGGCCTCGATCACGCCGTCGAATTCTTCCAGCGCGGGGGCGGAGTCGTAGCTGAGTCGACCGCCGTCATCCAGCACCAGGGTGGAGCCGCCCCACTCCGGATTCCAGTCCTCCTCGGAGTTGAAGTAGAACAGGTGGGAGCCGTGCTCGCGGCGGGCATCGCAGTGCGGAGAGACATCGCAGCCCGTGGGCGTGTAGTGCCAGTGGAACCGGAATTCCACTTTCTTTGCCCCCAGCAGGCGCTCGATCTCGCGGCGGTAGTCGTCGCTGCACAGCTCGCCGATAAACTCCTTCCAGGGCTTAGGCACGTCCGTCTCGGGTGTGTACTCCAGGGAGTAGCGGTCGTGGGGTGCCTGCCCCGCCCGGCGTTCCTTGCCGAAGATGTCGTCGAAGGTTTCCAGCGGCGGCATATTGTGCAGCAGGTCCTGGTAGCCGCTCTCCGTCAGCACGCCGTGGGCGTTGTAGTGCGGGTAGGGCTTGATGGCCATGAAGTCTTCAAGGCTCAGGTTGCGAAGTTTCTCGATATCCAGGTAGTGCATGACAGCTCGGTTCTCTACTGCGTATCTCGTTTGAGGATGGGCTCAGGCGGCCTCGGCCCGGCGGCCGGGCAGGGACGGCGTACGTTCCAGCACCTCGAAGGCATCGTGGCGCACGTGGTTCTTGCGCATTTCCTCGCGCACCAGGTCCTCGCTGACATGGCCGCACTCCAGGCACTCTTTCAACAGGCCGAAGAAAAACGCTTCCTGTTTCGGGTCGGGGTGATCGCGATACTGGCCCAGCAGGCCGTATTCACCGAAGACCTTTGCCCGGAGCTTGTTGAGGGAAGCCAGCAGCGGCTTGTCCTTGAACTTGTCCGCCGGGGTGTAGTCGACCGGCAGGCCCGTCTTCCAGGGCTGGGTGCGGCGCTTGGTGTTGTGCAGCAGGCGCGTGTTCTCGTCCAGGTGGTCGAAGTCGTTCCAGCACTCCTCGAGGTAGCCGATGTTGTCCGGGTCCTCGTAGGCCAGCACCATCCACTCCTTGTAGTCCTTCTCAAAGCGGAACAGCGCATCGAAGTCCTTTTCCGGGTCCCAGTGGGACAGCTTCGCGCAGTCCATCAGCAGGACGCTGGTGGCCACCTGGTAGGCCTTGCCCTCTTTCGCCGAGCGATGCCGGCCCAGCACCGCCTTGCCGCCTATATCGCGGTCCAGCAACTCATTGACGTCACCCACCGCAAACACGTCCGGGTCGGTGACCACGGCGCGGCCTGTGAAATTCATCAGCTTCGGCGGCAAAAAGCGCAGGGGGGTAAAGGACTGCAGGTCGTGCATGTGCCACACCCGGGTGGTCCCGCCGCGCAGGAAAGTCTGGCCCTCCTTGTCATGAAGGAACGGGTAGTCGCGGGTGTGAATAAACTTGACCTCGAAGGCGTCGGGATTGCTGGAATTCCGCTTGAAGGAATACTCCGACACCAGGGCGCCCAGCCACTGGCGCTCATTGGTGTGGATGAAAACGCACTTTTCCATGATCAGGATTCGCCTGCCTGCACTGCCGCCGTTTGCTGCTCGGCGCTGGTATAACCGAAGGCCGGCAACAGCTGGGAATCTACCATGGCGGAGAGTTCCGCCACTTGATCATCGTCAAAGTAGTCCCGGTAGCCCCCCACCTTGGCCTTGCGCACCTTGTAGGTGTTGGGGTCGTTGACGTCCTTGGCCTGCACCCGGCTGCCGCTGCGCCAGAAGTAGTTCTCCTGCTCCTTCTTGCGCAGGTTTTCCACTGAGGCGAACTCTGCCATGTCTGTCAGGAACTCGTCGTTGCGCTCCAGGCCGAGGAACTCCACCACGCGCGCCATTTCACTTTCCGGATCGGCGCGCAGGTCTTCATACCGCACGATCAGCAGGTCGTCGATCTTGTCCAGCTCCCGCGCCCAGGCATTCATGAACTCGATGATATGGCCCAGGCCCTTGCCCTCGTGCTTGACGAAGTCATACACCGAGATATCCGCGTCGTGCTCCGGGTAGTTGTTCATCGACTTCTTGTCCGGGCGCATGCGGAACTTCCACTGGAAGAACTGGGACACCGCCACGTCGCGGGGGTCGCGCACCAGCAGTACCGTCTTCTTGTGGTAGAAGTCCTTTTTCGAATCCCGATTGCCGGTGTACTGGCGCAGGTAGTTGTCGTGAGTGAAGAAGATCTTCGGGATGGCGCTATTGAGGCGCGTGTAGTTGTCGAAGCCCATCAGGATGTTGTCGGGCAGCTTGTACACGAGCTGGTAGTAGCGCGAGATCATGACGCGCACCCAGGTGCGACCGCTCTTGCCGTAGGACGCGAAGATGTAGTCGCAGTGGTTGTACTTCCAGAACTCTTCCCGGCCCCGGCGCCAGCGTTCGAGCCGGTGGGCTTTTTCTTCAGGCAGGAATTTACAGATGAAGCGAACCAGCCACTTGGTCAGTCGCTTGATGACAGCGTGCATGTAGTGTCCCCGGAACCGGGCAGGTTAAAAAACGCGCAGGGTATAGTAAGCGGGGGTCATTCTCAAGATTCTGTGGTATTTTTGCCGGCTTTCCGAACCCCGGGTTAGCCCCACAAGTTATTGATCTCTATGGAAATCGGGCGCTACACACAGTTCCTGCGCGACCGCGGCATGCTGTATTTCTACAGCCTGTTTCTCGCGGGCTATTTCCTGCTGCCCATGGCCGCCGGTCACCGACGCCTGTACTACATCCTGGTGTTTCCCGCGGTGCTGTTCCTGTGGCGCGAACTGCTGGCCTTCTACCGGGGGAATCTCCTCGCGGGCTTGCTGCTTGGGTACGCGGGCTGGATGATGCTGACCCTGGCCTGGACGGCGGATTTCGACCCCGGGGCCGCCGCCTGGCAGCTGTGGCTCACCGCCAACCTGATTTCCTTTGTAGCCGTATCGGGCTACCTGTGGGTGAACTACCCGGACCGGGTGGGCCTGTGGGTCAGGCGCCTTGCCTGGCTGGCGGGCGCTGCCGCCGTCGTCTCGACGGTTGCCTGGTATGCGCGCAATCCCTTCCCCAGTTCGCGCCTGGAACCCCTGGGCGTCATGCACCACCAGAACAAGGCCGGTGCTGCCTACGGGATGTTCCTCGTGGTCGCCGTCCAGTTCGCCCTCGGAGACCGCGACGGTCGCCGGCGCCTGGCCTACTTCGGACTCGCGGCCGCCCTCGCCTGCCTGGTGCTATTCACCCAGTCCCGTACCGCGCTGGCGGGCGTCTGTGCGGGGCTTGTGGTCATGCTGGGCTGGCGGTCCCTGCTGCTGGTAGTGCCCGGTATCGGTATCAGCCTGGCGCTGCTGGCCAGCAACCCCGCGGACTGGTGGCACCGGGTCGAGACGTTTTCGTTCCGACCGGGAATCTGGCGACAGGTGCTCGATGACATGCAGGGCCACTGGTGGGCGGGGCACGGCTACCTGGTGGATCCGCACGTACAGGCCTACGGCCAGACCTTCAATCACGCCCACAACAGCTACCTGGCGAGCCTGCGGGACGGCGGGCTCCCCGGCCTCGCGCTGCTGCTGGCCGCCCTCGGCCTGGCCTGCCTGCAGGCCTGGCAAATTTTTCGCGAACGCGGTGAACGTCTTTACCTCGCGCTGCTCTTATACGGTATGACCTGCATTTTCATGGATTTCGATCGACTGCTGGTGCAGCCCAAGGAGATGTGGCTGTACCTGTGGCTGCCCATCGCGCTGGTGCTGGCCACCTATCCGCGCCGGGGCAGTCCGGGACTGCAGCAATTCCCCGTGTACTGGAGAGCCTGACGTGCCGCACTTCAAGCACCGCTTTGCCGCCGCCCTGCTCTGGCTGGCCTGCACACCCGCGGCGCTGGCCGCGGAGCTGCCTTCCTGGCAGTCACTGGTCTATGAGCAGAAGAGTTTCTGGATCACGGCCACCTCCATCATTACCCTGGCCCACTGCGACGGCAGCGAACTCTGGTGCCTCGAAGCCAGCAACAGCGTGGCCGACAACCAGGAGACCGTCAGGGTCATTACCGATGACAGCGGCCGCGCCAGCGAGCGCCAGCGCTATAGCAAAGGCAGTCAGCGACGCCGCAAGCGCTGGCAGTTCGGCGCTGACGCCGTGCTGCGCGAGCGACTGGAGCCCCGCGGCGACACCTGGCAGGCAACCAGCCGCCGCGAGCTGCCCTACCCCGCGGGCGCCCCGCTGGTGACCGATGCGCACCTGCTGCTGGCCCTGGCAACGCCCGACATCAGCCAGGAATTCACGGTGCTGACAGACCTCAATTTCTACCGGGTGACGCTTGTTCCCGCGGGCGAGGACCTGGTAGCGGCGGACCCTTCCCTCGGGCTCGCGTCGCCCCAGCGGGAAGTACGGCTCACCATCCTTAGGGCCGAACCGCTGCTGGTGCTGGAAAA
Source organism: Halieaceae bacterium (assembly GCA_965601975.1). Classification (GTDB taxonomy): domain Bacteria; phylum Pseudomonadota; class Gammaproteobacteria; order Pseudomonadales; family Halieaceae; genus JANQIO01. The sequence goes on along the minus strand of OZ271856.1, from coordinate 1,298,793 downwards.
CAAGCAGGACTTTGGACTGCTGGGCCTGACCGGCGACATTGTCATTGCCTGGGACCGGGAGTCCGGCCTGCCCCTGCAGCTGCGCGGGGAAGCGCCGCGGCTGGGCAACGTGGTGGTCAACCTCAAGCATTACGCCCCACGGGATCCCCGCTCTTGAGTTTGCGCATCGGGCTGATCAGCAATCCCGGCAGTGGCCACAACCGGGAACAGTTCGGGGCGCTCGAGGCGCGTATTCGCGACAGCGACATACTGCACGTGGTCACCCACAGCGCCGCCGAAATCCCGGAAGCGCTTACCACCCTGCGCGAGGCCGATGTGAGCCTGCTCGCCATCAACGGCGGCGATGGCACCGTCGCGGCCATCCTCGGCGCCATGCTGGAGCAGGCCCTGTTCGAGCCGCCACCTCCAGTCGCCATCCTGCCGGGCGGCACCGCCAACATGACCGCCGGTGATATCGGCATGCGCGGCTCCCTGAAACAGGCGGTGCAGCGACTCTGTGAGCATGCGGATCGCGGCACCGCCATCGACCATGCCCCGGTGCCGCGGTCCCTGCTGCGAGTGGCCGGCCGCAATGGCGAGCTTCACCACGGCATGTTTCTCGGCGCCGGCGCCATTATCCAGGGCACGGAATATGCCCATGAAGAGATTCACGCCCGCGGCCTGCGGGATGATTTCAGCCTGGCCCTGACCACTGTGCGGACGGTCTGGGGCGTGGTCCGGGGTGACCCCAGGTTTGCGCGCCACCAGCGTATTCGCATCGGCCTGGACGGGGCCGAGCACCGCGACCACGACACGCTGATCCTGGCGCTGTCCACCCTTAAGCGGCTGGCCTTTGGCATGCGCCCGTTCTACGGACGCGAGCCGGGTGCCCTGCGCCTGACCCTGATGGAGCAGGGCTGCAGCCGCTTCGGCAGGACCTTCACGGGTATTGTGCGCGGCAAGCCGGGCGCCAACGCGGTTCCTGAGCAGGGCTACTTCAGTCACAATGCCGATTCCATCGCGCTGGACATGCAAGGCAAGGTGAACCTGGACGGCGAAATCATCGAGGTGGACGGCGAACTCGCGATCACAGCGACCCGGCCCCTGGAGTTCCTGCAACTGTGACGGCCTATCCCCAGGTCCCGGGACCCGACGCGTCCACCGATCCCGCCCTGGCGGCGCTGCTCGACAAGCTGCGGCGGCGGCACAACGACGCCATCGCCGGTGTGCTGATCTACGGCTCCTGCCTGCGCACCGGCGACATCTATGACGGCCTGCTGGATCTGTACCTGCTGTGCGACGACTACGCCAGCGCCTATGGCCGGGGCTGGCTGGCGCTGGCCAACGGGATGCTGCCGCCCAACGTGTTCTACGCCGAGACAGAGCACGGCGGCCGCACCCTGCGCAGCAAGGTCACCGTGATATCGCTGCGTGACTTCCGGCGCGGCTGCAGCCGCGCCTGGTTCCAGTCCTACATCTGGGGGCGCTTCGCCCAACCCACCCGGCTGGCCTGGTGCCGCGATGCCGCGACCCGTGAAGAGATCGAGGAATGCCTGCTGGAAGCGGTGCGCACGCTGCTGCAGCGCAGCCTGCCGGCGCTGCCCGCTACCGGATCACTGAATTCCCTGTGGGAGGGAAGCCTCGCGCTAAGCTACGCTACCGAGCTGCGGACCGAACGCAGCGGACGCGCCGGGGAACTGGTCGATTCATCGAAAGATTTTTATGAAATTGTGACGCCGTTGTATACCGACTCGCTCGGTTTTGCGTTTCACGTGTATGATGGACACTATCAGTGCGATGCAACACAGCGACAACGCCGCACGGCAAGGATTGCCTGGCCCCTGCGGACGCTTCAGGGAAAGATGCTGTCAGTGCTGCGCCTGGTTAAGGCACTGTTTACATTTGAGGGGGGACTGGACTATATCGCATGGAAGCTGGAGCGGCACTCGGGGGAGTCGATCGACATACCCGACCGGGTGCGGCACAGGCCTCTGCTGCACATGTGGGGCTTCTTCTGGGGGCTCTACCGCCGCGGTATATTCAAGTAGATTCATCGCATGACCGTCAGCACCGCCATCGACCTCAGGGTCGCTATCTGCGTCTGCACCCACAACCGCTCCCAGGGTCTGACGAGACTTCTGGTGGCCCTGCAGGACATTGACCTCAGCGGCTACAACCCTGATTCGGTTGAATTGATCGTCGTCGACAACAATCCGAACCCGGAAACCGAGGCGATCTGCGAGCGCGCGGCGCCGCGGCTGCCCATCGCCATTCACTACACCACGGAACCGCGCTCGGGTATCACCTACGCCCGCAACCGTGCCGTGGAAGTCGCACTGGACCGCGGTGCCGACTTCGTCGCTTTCATCGACGACGATGACCAGCCCCAGTCCGACTGGCTGATCCAGCTGCTGGACCGCCAGGCAGTAACCGGGGCGGACCTGGTGTTCGGCACCTGGGTCCTGGACGCCCTGATGCCCCAGTGGGCTCGTGAATCGGGCATCTTCCGCTCACCGGTCAAGGCCAAGCACGAGAACAAGGGCGGCCGTTACGGCCTGCCGGGCTGCGCGTCGACCTGCAACGCGCTGGTGGGCCGCACCATCATCGAACGGGTCGGTACGACCGGACCGGTCTTCAACCACACCTTCCGCTTCAGCGGCGGCGAGGACAAGGATTTCTTCATCCGGGCGCACAACCTGGGCGCGCGCCTGGCCTCGGCGGATATGTCGGTCATTCACCGCAATCACGAGCCCGAGCGCTACACCGCGGGGGGCCTGCTCCAGCGCGGCTTCAAGAACGGCTGCTCCCAGGTGAGCATGGCGCGCTGGCACGGCTCGGCCATGCGGGTCGTCAAGCTGCTGACGGCCTCGGTCAGCAAGCTGCTTATGTCATTGATTCTTCTGCCTTTTTCGATATTTTCCAAGGGCATGCTCATGCACAACCTGTACCGCATGGCCAAGGCCTGCGGGGTGCTCTACACCGGCCGCAGCATTAACTACTATTCACGCTAGCCGGGACGCGGTATTCATAGAATTGGCGGGCGCTTTGATTTATAGTGGCGCGCCAGATCAACCGGGTTCCAGCCAGACCTCTTTCATGCGAAACCTATGAAAGCCTGCGTATTTATCCAGACCAACCACAAGCAGATTACCGGTGCCATCGTCGCCCAGTATGCGCTGCGCCGCTATTCCCAGAACAGCGACAAATTCGATGTGCAGATCATCGACAGCCGGGACTACCCGTTCTTCCAGGAATTCGAGGGCAAGGAGTACCTGCGCGACGGCGTCAAGCGGGAGTGGTTGAACGATGACCTGCAGTCATTTACCCCGACCCGCTTCATGCCCCCCAAGCTGATGGGCTACGAGGGGCGCGCCGTGGTCATCGACCCGGACATCTTTGCCGCCACCGATATCTGGGAACTGCTGAGCCGGGACATGCAGGGCAAGGCCATCATGTGTCGTATGCGCTCGGGGCCGAAGGGCCTGGTAGACCGCTGCATGGCTTCCAGCGTCATGCTGCTGGACTGCGCCAAGCTCAAGCACTGGGACGCCGAAGCCAAATTCCGCGCCATGTTTGATTTCACCCAGGACTACCAGCCCTGGATCTGCCTGAAAGAAGAAGATCGCGACAGCATCGATTTCTTTGAGGCCGAGTGGAACGACTTCGACAAGTTCACCACCGACACCAAGATGCTGCACACCACCCGCCGCAAGACCCAGCCCTGGAAAACCGGCCTGCCCACCGACTGGCGCCCGGCCGAGCGCTTCCGGCTGTTTCCGCCCGTGGCCTGGGTAATGCGAGCCCGACGCAAGCTGTTTGGGGAATACGCATTCCTCGGCAACTACAAGCAGCACCCGGACCCCAACCAGGAGAATTTCTTCTTCGGCCTGCTCAAGGAGTGCCTGGACCAGGGCATCATCACCGAGGAATTCCTGCGCAACGAAATGGCCCAGAACCACGTGCGCCACGACGCCTTCGAGGTACTGGAGCGCACGCCGGCCCTGCCGCCGGCGCCGGCCCACCCCCTCAGCCTGGTATCAGCAGCCGCCTGACGGCCTCCGCCGTCTGCGCCAGTTCCTCGCGGGCCAGTTGGTCTGCGCCCTCAGCCTCGCTCAGTTCGAGTACGCTGTCCTCGCACAGCCAGCGGGCGTTGCCTGAGGCCACCAGCGAATCCTGGATGCGCCCCACATCCCGGCGCATGCGCACGGGACCCATTGCCATCGCCAGGTGATGGCTGAGCGGCTTGCTCCGGTAGTTGTGCGCGAATCGCCACCACGGTGATGCGCCGTCGCCCAGGTCGAAGATATACAGCGGCTTGCCGGTGGCAAACGCCTCCCCGAGCATGGACATGGATTCCCCGGTCACCACAAAGGCATCCGCCAGGGCCAGCAGCCCCAGGTAAGGATTGCCCTCGCCCCCCTCGCGCCAGCGATAGAAAAAATGGGGGTCCTCCAGTTGTGCCTCGATGGCATCCATGACCGGCCCCGGGGTGCGGGGACTGCCGGTGACCAGCAGCGAGCCGTCCTGCGCCACCAGCCCGTTTGCCAGCCTGCCCAGGCGCGCGCCCTTGGCCGATGTGAACACAAACTTGCCGCTGTCACCGCCGACCAGCACCGCCACCCAGGGCCTGGGCAGGTGACCATAGGCGCGACGCCAGCGGTCCGCCGCCGCCTGCAGGGCGTCTGTGTGCATCCCGTGCAGCGGCAGGCGGTTGTGCAGGATGTTGGGCTGCTCCGGCAGGAAGTACTGGGGTGTCGTAACGACCAGGTCCCAGGTATCCAGTGGCGCCCAGGGCCGGCCAATGTGCACGAGCCGGGTGGCGCCCCCGGACTGCTGTTTGATCCAGCGGGCGACCGGCTCGTTGCGACGCCCGGCGGTCAGCACCAGGTCGGGCCAGGGCGGTGTCAGCGGGCTGGAGGCGCCTCGATCGATACCCAGCAGCGTGGATCGCAGCAGCAGGTGCGGCAGCAGCTCCCAGGACTTCGCCCGGATATGTTTTTCGGTAAAACTGAAGCCCAGGGCTTCAGCGAGGGAACGCACCTGTGTATTATCGCCCGCCTTCCTGCCCAGCAGGCACCAGACGTTTGGCTCGTGTTCAGTCATGGCGCTAGACTATCCCAACCTTTGAACCGCCGGTACCAATGAAGCCAACCGTATTTATTCACACCAACCACAAGCAGATGCTCGGTGCGTTGGTCAGCCGTTTCTCCCTGAAGAAGCATGCCCGGGATGCTGACGCCTTTGACGTGAAGTTCATCGAGGTGAAGGACTTCCCGGTGATGGCTGCGCACGAGGGCAGACGCTACCGGCGCGACGGCGAGATGCGCCCCTGGCTCAATGAGGACCTGCAGTCCTTCACGCCGCTGCGTTTCGCCCCGCCCCAGTTGATGGGTTACGCCGGGCGCGCCGTGGTGATGGACCCGGACATCTTTGCGCTGGCGGATATTCGCGAACTGCTGGATCGGGACATGGGCGGCAAGGCGATCATGTGCCGGCCCAAGTCCGGCCGCAAGGGGCGCAAGGGCGCCTGGGCCTCCAGCGTCATGTTGCTGGACTGCGAGAAGCTCGGCCACTGGAAGTTCGAAGAGAACTTCGAGGCCATGTTCGAACCCGACGTCCAGCGCGACTATATGGACTGGGTCTCGCTGAAGCTCGAGGACCCTACCACTATCGGCGCGCTGGAAAATCACTGGAACGATTTCGACCACCTGGACGACAACACCCGGCTGCTGCACAACACCAAGCGCAAGACCCAGCCCTGGAAAACCGGCTTGAGGATCGACTACCGGCCCGCTGACACGTTCCAGCTGTTTCCGCCCCGGCACTGGTTCCGCCGCGCGCGCCGCGCCCTGTTCGGCGACTACAAGTTCGCCGGCACCTATGCCGCGCACCCGGACCCGGCCCAGGAGGCGTTCTTCTTCGGCCTGGTCAAGGAATGTCTCGACGCCGGCGAGATCACCGAGGACCTGTTGCAGGACGAGATCCGCCAGGGCCACCTGCGCGAAGACGCGTTCGAACTTCTGCCCGCCTGAGGACAGCGACATGAGCGAGCACGCCAACAGGGAACAACTGGACGCCGGGCTCGATCATATCCTCAGCGCACCCGCCGACGGCGGCGAACTCATGATGATCGTCCGGCGCCCGGATACCGGCGAACGCGAGGTCTTGTCCAACGCAGAGCTCTGCCTGGAGCGGGGTCTCGTCGGCGACAACTGGCTCAGCCGCGGTTCACGCATGACGGATGACGGCGGCGCCCACCCCGAGATGCAGCTCAATATCATGAATGTGCGCGTGACATCGCTAGTCGCCGGCGCGCAGGATCGGTGGCCTCTTGCCGGGGACCAGCTCTACCTGGATATGGATCTGAGCGATGACAACCTGCCTCCCGGTACCCAGCTCGCTATCGGCGAAGCGATTGTCGAGGTCACGGCCATTCCCCACCTCGGGTGCCAGAAATTCAAGCAGCGCTTCGGGGCAGATGCCATGGCGTTCGTGAATTCTGACCGGGGCAGGGAACTGCACCTTCGCGGCATCAACGCGAAGGTGGTGCAGGCCGGTCGCATTCGCATCGGCGACCGGGCAAGCAAGGTCTCCATATGAATGAGAACGCTGAACTTCCCGACAGGGTGTTAACCACTCTCCGCCAGGGCCGCAAAATCGAAGCCATCAAGCTCCTGCGTGAGCAGGAGGGCCTGGGCCTGAAGGAAGCCAAAGAACGAATCGACAGCTACGCCGCCGCCCATCCGGAGAGCCTTCCCCGGCGCAAACAAGGTCAGCTGAACCTGGTGCCCCTGCTACTGGCTGCGGCCATTGTCGCCGCCGCCTACATTGCCTTCGAGCTGATGTAACTGTCGGCCATGACCGATCCGGAATTGCAGGCATTCAGGGAACAACTGCTGCAACTGAAAGACGAGCTGGAAGCTGTCTCGGACGTGTCCGATGAAGCCGCGCGCCCCGTGCAGCTGGACCAGGCCATGGTGGGGAGACTGTCGCGCATGGACGCCATGCAGGCACAGAGCATGGCGCAGGAAGCGGTGCGGCGCCGGAAGGAGCAGCTCATCCGGATCGAGGGCGCGCTGCGCAGGCTCGAGTCGGGAGAGTTTGGCCTCTGCTTCGTCTGCGACGAGGAAATCAGCCTCGAGCGGCTCCAGTTCGACCCCACCACCACGCGCTGCGTAGGCTGCAAGGACAAGGACTAGCAACCGGCGATCTTTGCGCGCTTGTCTATACTGGTTTCATCCCGACAGCAAAGGAACACGACATGTTGCAATCCCCATCGCGCCTTTTGGTCGCATTGGCGGTGCTGGTGTGGACGACCGGCGCCGCGGCGGAAACCACATCCGCCAAGGCAGCCATGAGCTGGAACGGTCACGGCCGTGTACTGCAGATCAACACCGATGAGATGGAGCTCCTGGGCGTTGCTGAGGGAATCCTCTACTACGAATCCTCGGAAGGGGAGTTGGATCAGGCCTTTATCGAGTGCACGTTTGTTCAGCGACTGCGCATCAAGTCCGGGGAGGCCAGCGCACGCGGCAACTGCCTGATCGTCCAGAGCGGCGAAGACAACGTATTTGCGGAACACCGCTGTGACGGCCGGGCCGGCGCCTGCGAGGGCCGCTTCACGCTGACCGGGGGAACCGGACGGTTCGAGGGAATTTCCGGCGGCAGCCCGCTGATTATTCGATCCTCGCTGCACCAGCTCATCGATCCAGGCGCGGACATGGAGGAAGTGGTCATCCGCAACGGCGTACTGTTACTTCCCGACCTCCAGTTCAGCCTGCCGGGAGGACGCTAGCATGAAGACTCCACTCACTTGCTCCGCTGCCCTGATCGGCACCATGCTGCTCTGGACGCCCCCGGCAGAGGCAGCCGCCATGCGCTGTGGCATGCACCTGATCCAGGGCGGCGGCCGCCACGGCCCCACTCAATATGAAGTGCTGAAGAAATGCGGGGAACCGCGGGAACGGCGCGCCTATACCTGGTTTTACCGAATCGGCGGCCAAAGCTTTGAGCTGAGATTCAGCAGCTCCGGCATCCTGAACACCGTCACCCTGCGGGGCTGAGAGCTCAGCGGTAATTGAACATCGGGTCGAGGGTGTCGGCCAGCTGTTGGTCGATGGCGGCGACCTCCTCATCGGTGAAGTAGTCGCGGTAGCCGCCGACCTTGGCGCGGCGCACCTTGTAACTGTTCGGGTTGTCCTTGTCCCTGGGCATCATGCGCCCACCCGCCAGCCGGAACTGCTGCTTGCTCTCCATCTTCTTCATGTTTTCGTAGGATGAGTATTCGACCGCGGCATTGACGTGTTCTTCGGTCGCCGCCACACCCATGAACTCCAGCATCTTGCGCAGCTCTTCATGGGGCTGCGTCCGCAGGTCCTCGTAGCGCAGCAGGTGGAAATTCTCGACCTTGCTCACTTCCTTCGCCCACAGGTTCAGGTAGTCACAGACGGCGTTCATGCTGCCGCCGTTGTCGCCGGTCACGAAGTCGAACAGGCTGATATCCGTGCCCCGCGGCGGGTAGTTGTTGATGGCCACCTTGGTGGGCTTGATGCGGAACTTCCACTGGAAGAACTGTGAGACTGCGACGTCGCGCGGGTCGCGCGCCAGCAACACCACGCGCTTGTTGTAGAAGGGCTGCTTGGTCTCGAAATCCCCGGTGAAATCCTTGATGTAGTTGTCGTGGGTGAAAAAGACCTTGGGCACCGCGGGATTCAGGTTGTGGAAATTGTCGAAACCCAGGATCGCGTTCTCGGGCAATCCGTACATCACCCGGAACAGGTGGGACACCATGACCCGCAGCCAGGTCCGGCCGCTCTTGCCGAAGGACACCACCACGACATCGGCCTTCTGCAGCTTGTCGAACTGTTCGACGCCGCGCAGCTTGCGTTCGGCCTTGAGTATCTCCGCTTCCGGCTGCCCGCGCATGCGCCAGTGCAGCCAACGCCGGGACAGCTTTTTGTTGGCTGTCTGCAGGGCCTGCCGCATATTCTGTACCGCCAGCTTCATGCGCTCAGCTGCTCCGGCTTCGTCCCGTAGCCGAACATGGGATCCAGCTCTGCGACCATGGCGTCCAGCGCTTCGCACTGCTCGTCGGTGAAGTAGTCGCGGTAGCCGCCGACCTTGGCCTTGCGTACCTTGAAGGACTGCGGATTGTTCTCATCGCCCGGCTTCACCCGCGCACCCGAGCCCTTGAAGTGGCGCTCCTGCTCCATCTTCTTCATGTTTTCGTAGGCGGCGAACTCCACCGCCTCGCGCACCTGCTGTTCACTGATATCCATGCCGGTAAAACGGAAGATTTCCGCAATAACGGCGCCGGGATCCGTGCGCATGTCCTCGTAGCGGATAACCAGGACATCCTTCACCTCGTCGCGCATGGCGCGAGCCCAGCCGTTGAAGTAGTCGACGATGCGCGGCACACCTGCATCCGCGTCCTGCACGAAATCCCAGGTATCGATGTCCGCGCCGTGGGGCGGATAGTCGTTGATGAACTTCTTGTTTGGACGCATCCGGAACTTCCACTGGAAGAACTGGGAGACCGCCACATCCCGGGGGTCGCGTACCAGCAGCACGATGCGTTTGCCGGCAAAGTGCACCTTGGAGTCCCAGTTGCCGGTGTAGTCGCGCAGGTAGTTGTTGTGGGTGAAGAACACCGCCGGCAGCGCAGGGTCCTGGCTGCGGAAATTGTCGAAATCCAGCAGCTCATTCGAGGGGAGGCCACCGCGGAGCTGGTAGGCACGAGACAGCATCACACGTAGCCAGGTCCTGCCGGATTTCCCCCAGCTCATCAGCACCCAGTCGGCGCGCTCGAGCTTCTTGTACTCCTCGCGGCCGCGCAGCCAGCGCTCGAGGCGCTTGCGGCGAGGCGCAGGCAGCCAGGAACACAGCAGCATAATCAGGATGCGCGCGGCGGCGCGAGCCTTGTCGGCCATGGGTGCGGGGGTCTCCGATTCAGAAGGCGGCGCATGATACCGGAATTCTTGATTTGCCGCACTATTACCGGGCCGACCGCTTGCCGGGAAATTGCGCCCGACCGTACAATTCGCGCATGTCACTGATGAACCTCGACGCCGTGCGCAGCGCGGCAATGCAGCGCGAGCCTTTCGACTTCATGGTCGTTCCCGATTTCCTGGACCAGGAGGCCCTGGCACGCGTGCGCGCGGACTACCCGGCGATCGATACCGCCGCGAATCACGCCCTGGACAACCTTCAGTTCGGTCCCGCCTTCGGCCAGCTGATGGAGGAGATCCAGGGGCAGGACTTTGCCGAGGTCATGGGTGAGCGTTTCGATATGGACCTTGCCAGCCTGCCGACCACGGTAACCGTTCGCAAGTTCTGTGAGCGCACCGACGGCAACATTCACACGGATCACAAGAGCAAGGTCATCACTGTGCTGGTGTATTTCAACGAGGGTTGGGAGCACGAGGACGGCCAGCTGCGCATGCTGCGCTCAAAGGACGATATCGAAGACTACGCCGCACAGGTGAAGCCCCTCGGCGGCACCCTGCTGGCATTCCGCCGCACCGACCATTCCTGGCACGGCCACACCCGCTTCGTCGGCGAACGCCGCATGGTGCAGCTGAACTACCTCGACCAGAGCCCGCTGGCGGTGGCCGCGCAGCGGATCAGCCGCTTCGGCACCCACTTTATGAAGAATGTCCTCGGGATGCGCTAGCGCGCCTCGGGAAACAGCGCCTCAATCCGCTTCACCACAACTCCCACATCGTCCGGCAGTAACGCCTCTTCCTGGCGAAACGCCTGCCCCGCCCACACCGCATAGCCGTTTTCTACCAGCAGCCGGTGGAACGCGCGGAAATCGCGGGTCGCACTGAGAATCTTGAAGTAGTCGATGTAGTACACGCCCCGGGCCACCATGTGGCGCCAGCGGTCGAAAGCGCTGTCCAGTTTCGGGTTGAACAGCCAGTGCGCCAGGGAGCGCCGCAGCTGGTCGACCTTGCCCAGCCAGCCGCCGGGCAGCGGGAAGATAGCCAGCGGTTTGTGCAGGTAGATCACCTCCACCATCATCGAGACGCTGTCGCCGGTGACAATGAAGCCATCGGCCGAGCCCAGCAGCGCCCGATAGGGGTTATCCTCTGCATCGGCTTTCCACTCGAAATACACCGCCTCTTTCGGAAGTTCTTCGCGCAACACTTCAAGGACTTCCGGCGTGGTGCGGCGGCTGGTCGTCAGGTAGGGAGTGCCGCCAAGCTCCTCGACCACCCAGCGGGCGGTGGCGACCAGGTCCTTCGCCACCTTGCGGTTCATGATGAAGGGATTGGTTTCTCCGCCCACCAGCATGGCGATGAGCGGCCTGGGGTATTCCGCAAACCGCTCCTGCCAGGCCTCGGCCTCGCTGGCGACGTCTTCCGGTGCGATCCGCATCAGCGGCAGGGTAGTGGCCTGGAAGTTGTGCAGCGGCGGCATCTGGTTCTCGGCACTGGCTACCACCAGTGAGAAGTCGAGCATCATTCCCGAGGGCTTGCCCACCAGCACGATCTTCGTGCGGTTGCCGGACTGCTTGCGCACCCACAGCGCGACCATGGAAGGACGCCGTCCCACGGTGATGATCAGGTCCGGCCAGGGCGCCTCGAGGGCATCGGATTGCGCCAGGTCCAGGTGGTCGAGGGAGGGCCGGTAGCGGGGCTTGCCCAGCACCCACTCGGGCTTCATGTGCACGTACTTGTGTTCTACCGGCCAGCCCAGGGCCTCGACGATGGTATCGACCTGGCCGTTGTCACCGCGCTTGTCGCTGAGAATGACCCAGGTGCGTGGCGTCATGTGTCCTCGCGGCAGTAACCCAGTTCCGGCAGGATGTTGTCGCGCACCAGGGCTTCCAGCTCGGCGACCTGCTCGGGCTCGAAGTCGTCCCGGTAGCCGCCGACCTTGCCGCGGCGCACCTTGTAGGTGCTGGGGTCGTCCTTGTTGACCAGCTTCATACCGCCCTGGCTGAAAGTACCGGCAGTTTCCAGCTTCTGCAGGTTGTCGAAAGACCCCCACTCCACCGCTTCGCGCACTTCCTCTTCGGAAAAGTCCGCGCCCATGTGCTGGACGATCTTGTGCAGTGTCGGCACCGGCTCGGCGCGCAGCTCTTCGTATTTGACCAGCAGGCCATTGGGCAGGGCTGCGATGTTCTTCGCCCAGGTGTTCTGGTAATTGATCAGGAACTCGAGACCGATGTCCGAGTGGCGCACAAAGTCCCACATCTGCACCGTGCGACGATCGATGGGATGATCAATGGAGTGGTTGATCAGCTCCTGCTTCGCCCGGGACTGGCGCTTGGTGAACTGGTGGTACCAGGACACGGCGATATCGATGGGGTGCCGGGCCAGGAACATGACCGGCTTGTGCCGGAGCGGGTTGTCGGGAGCGCCGGCGGTGAGCAGCTTGCCCACTTCCCCCTCATAGCTGTACGCGCCGTTGGTCGCGGCCAGCCGGGGGATGTCGGGAATCTTGCGGGCAAACTCGTCGGTATTGATCAGCTTTGACTCGGGCAGGTCGTAGCGAAGCTGGTACAGGCGGGAGATCATCACTTTGAGCCAGGTATTCCCGCTCTTGGGGTGGCCAATGATCAGGAACTGCGCATTGTGGGCCTTGGCCAGTTCCAGCTCGGCCAGGTACTTGCGTCGCAACGCGACCCGCGTTCCCGCGGGCAGGGGCTGCGTGGGAATGAGAATCAGCGCCTTTTTCACGCCGTCACTCAGGTTGAACATTGTACCGGTCTCGTGGTCACAGAAACGGCTCCGCGGGTCGGGCAGGGTTGCCGGCGGCCTGTTTCGAAAAGCGCGCAATTATGCGCCAAGCGCGCTGAAATGGCCAGAACCCCGGGACTTTCCCCTGGGTTACAATGCGCGCAACGGCTCCAGGGCAGAACCCCCGCGTGATCATCGATCGCTACATCAGTTTCGAAATACTCAGGCCCTTCGTCACCGGCCTGGGTCTGCTGGTACTGGTGTTCATCGGATATTCCGCCGCGCTGCAGCTGAACCTTGCGGCCCAGGGCAAGCTCGACATGCTGACCGCGTTCAAGTTGGTCGGCCTGAACACGCTGGTCACCCTCGAAGTGCTGCTCCCCTCCGCCCTGTTCTTTTCGGTGCTGGCCTCCGTCGGACGTCTCTACCGGGATGCAGAGATGAACGCCCTGTACGCGGCGGGCATCAGCCGGGTGCGAATCCTGGAAGCAGTGTTCAAGCTGGCCGTGGTGGTGGCGATAGTCACGGGCATTATTTCCATCATCGGCCGCCCCTGGGCCTACCGGGAGAGCTACCGGCTGGAAGCCGAGGCGGCCGCCCAGTTCGACCTCAAGCGAATGGCCTCGGGTGAGTTCGTGGTGATGGAAGGCAGCGACTACACCTTCATCGCCAATGATCTCGATCTCGACCGGGGCCTGCACCTGGGAGTGTTCCTCCAGAAGGATCACGAGGAGGAGCGGCGCACGGAGATCATCGTTGCCGAATCCGCCGCCCTGCCTACCCTCAATCCGGGTCAGGCCCTGACCGCCGAGTTTCACAACGGCTATAACTACCTGCTGGACCGGCGCAGGAAGCGTGATATCACCCTGGAGTTCAAGCGCATGGTGGTGACGCTGGCGAACCAGGAGGCCCAGGAAAAGTATCGCCGCAAGGCGGAGACCACGGGCATCCTGGCGGCATCAGAAGACCCCAAGGACGTCGCTGAATACCAGTGGCGTATCACCACGCCGATAGCCACCCTGCTGCTGGCCCTGTGCGCGGTGCCGCTGGCGCGCACGGCGCCGCGGGAATCGCGCTTTCGCAACTTCTTTATCGCACTGGCCATCTACATCGGCCTGCTGAGCCTCACCGCAGTCATGCGCAACGCCATCGAGCAGGAAACCGTGCCACGCTTCCCGGGCATGTGGAGTGCCCACGCGGCCACCGCGGTGCTGCTGGTTTTGCTGGTCAATGGGCCGCGTCTGAGGCTGCGGCGGCGGGCCCGGCAGGCGGCGCGCGCGTGATCCTCAAACGCTATATCGCCGGCAACCTGGTGCGGGGCTGGCTGCTGGTGCTGCTGGTGATCGGCTCCGTGTTCGGCCTGATTGCATTCATCACCGAGCTGGAGCGCACACGCTTCGACTATGACGCCCTGGCCGTGGCGCGCTATACGCTCTATACGCTGCCGCAGCAGATGGTCGGGCTGGCGCCGGTGATCGCGCTGCTGGGCAGCATCATGGCGCTGGCTAACCTGGACCGTTTCAACGAGCTCACGGTCATCAGCTGCGCCGGGGTATCGCGCCGCACACTGCTGTCCGCCATCGCCCTGCCCACGCTGCTGTTCATTGGGACGCTGTGGGCCAGTCTCGAATACCTGACACCGAAGCTGCACCAGCAGGCCGAGCAGCAGCGACACCACCTGCGCTTCCGCGGCGACGTGCGCATTCCCGACGGCGGCGTCTGGTCCCGCAGCGGCCGGCGCTATGTACACCTCGGCAGCATGACCGGTGACGGCGTGCCGGGCGCCATCCAGATTTTCGAGTTCGATGAAGACGGGGAACTGATCCGATCACTGCGCTCTCCCCGGGCCGAGGTCCTGTCCGGCCGGCGCTGGCTGCTGAAGCCGGTACGGGAAAAGCGACTGGTCGACGGCACGTTCCAGACCCGCCAGCTGCCGGAGCTGGAAGTGGACAGGATGTGGGCGGCGGACGAACTCCCCACCCTGACGCTGACGCCTGAGAGCATGACGCTGTCAGTGCTCTGGCGCTACAGCCAGTACCTGCGCGACAACAACCAGCCCTGGGTCTTCTACCAGGGCGCCTTCTGGCAGAAGCTGGCCATGCCATTGACCGTGGGGGCCATGGTGCTGCTGGCCACCCCCATCAGCGCCAGCCTGGGCTCGCGCCGAAACAGCAATTTCGGCGTCAACATGGGGATCGGTGCCCTGGTGGGCATCCTGTTCTATCTCGGCGCACAGATCATTTTCGCCCTTGGACAATTGCTCGATGCGAGCGTCGCACTGGTGGCGCTGACGCCCACCCTGCTGGTGCTGGCGGTGGCGCTGGCGCTGCTGAGGCGCATGCGATGGTAGCCCCGCCGCTGGTAGTAGTTCATTGAGAAGCCCCCGCGCTGTCGGCATAATGCGGCGCTTTACGCGGTCACGGTGACCACTCAATGCGATTGATGCTGAGCTTTTTCCAGGCCTACCGCCTGCACACGCTGCTGATGCTGGTGGCCCTGCTGCTGTCCGGCTTCGCCGAGGGCGTGGGTCTGTCTGCGCTGCTGCCGCTGCTCAACATCGCGGTCGGCGGGGAAGCGAGCGCTGCAATGATGGCGGCGGGCGAGGCCCAGACCGGCTTCGAGGCGTTCGTGCTGGACACCCTGGAGCGCGTGAATATCGCGCCCACCCTCGGCAACATGCTGCTGATCATCGTTGCCGGGGTGACCCTCAAGAGCCTCTTCCTGCTGGTGGCCCAGCGCCAGGTCGGCTACACCGCGGCCCAGGTCGGCACCGACCTGCGGCTGAATATGCTGCGCGCCATCCTGCGCAGCAAGTGGGAGTACTTCCTGCACCAGCCGGTGGGCAAGCTCACCAACTCGCTGGCCTCGGAAGCCCAGCGGGCGTCGGCCTCCTTTGTCCACGGCGCCACCGCGATCACGTTTTTCATCCAGGCGATGATCTATGGGGCCGTCGCGTTCGCCCTGTCCTGGCGGGCGTCGCTGGTGGCGATCTGCGCAGGCGCCGTGGTGATCGGCTTGTCCCATTTCCTGGTGCGTATCACCCGCAAGGCCGGCCGCAAGCAGACCAACCTGATGACGTCGCTAATCGCCAACCTGACGGACACGCTGCAATCGGTGAAGCCGCTGAAGGCCATGGCCCGTGAACACCTGGCCGACAAGGTGCTGGCTCACGACACCCAGCGACTGAACAAGGCGCTGCGCCGACAGGTGCTGGCTTCCGCGCTATTGGACTCCGCCCAGGAGCTGATGTTCGCGCTGTGTATCTGTGTGGGGATCTACGTGGCGCTGCAGGTGTACAGCATGGAGCTGACCACGGTCATGGTGCTGGTGGTCGCCCTGGGACGCGCCTTCAGCTTCCTCGGCAAGGTGCAGAAGCAGTACCAGAAGCTGGTCCAGGGCGAGAGCGCCTACTGGGCGATGAAGGACAGTATCAGCGCCGCCAACCAGGCCGAGGAGCAATTACACGGCGGCGCCACGCCCCACCTGGAGCGGGGTATCCGCTTCGACGGCGTTGCCTTCAGCTACGACCGCCACGGCGTGTTCAACTCGCTCACGCTGGAGATTCCCGCCGGCTCACTGACCACGCTGATCGGTCCCTCCGGCTCCGGCAAGACCACCATTATCGACCTGACCATCGGGCTGCTGAGGCCCGACGAGGGGCGGGTCACCCTGGACGGTGAATCCCTGGAGGACCTGGATATCCGCGCCTGGCGCGACCTGATCGGCTACGTGCCCCAGGACACGGTCCTGCTGCACGATAGCATTCTGCACAACATCACCCTCGGGGACCCGGGGCTTTCAGAGGAGGATGCGAAGCGCGCCCTGCGTGAGGCCGGCGCCTGGGACTTTGTCAGCGCCATGCCGGAAGGCCTGGATACCGTGGTCGGCGAGCGCGGCGGCAAACTGTCGGGCGGCCAGCGCCAGCGCATTGTCATTGCCCGCGCCCTGGTCAACAAGCCCCGGCTCCTGATCCTCGATGAGGCCACCAGTGCGCTGGATCCGGACAGTGAGGAAGCGGTTCGCCAGACCATGGAGGGTTTGAAGGGCCACCTCACCATCCTGGCAATTTCTCACAATCGCGCCATGGTCAGCGCGGCAGACCGGGTCTACCAGCTAATCGACGGCCGCGCCCGGCTGCTGGACACCGGCGTCGAACTCGGGCTCGCCAAGTAACTGCCTCACGGACCGCAGTGCCCGGTCCATGTCATTCACCACCTTCGCCCCGGCGCCCGCCGGCGGCGAGCCCAGCCAGGCTGCCAGCCCCAGCTCCTGAAGGCGTCTGTGCACCAGCGTGATATCGCGACTGAGGCGCTGCCAGAGGAATCGCATCAGGATTCCATAGAGAACGCCGCCGAGGCGAAAATCCCTGGGGCCGGTATTGCCTCCGGGCTGCATGCCGCCCAGGTCGAACATGAATACCGGTTTGCCGGTAGCACAGGCCTCGGACAGCATGGCGATACTGTCGGCGGTGACGACCACCTGGTCCGCCAGGGCCAGCATGCCCATGTAGGGGTTGTTCGGGTCGTCCTGCCGCCAGCGGTACACGCTGCAGGGAACGTCGATGCAGCGCTCCAGCACGTCCACTGCCGCGGCGGGGGTCCGCGCGCTGGTGGATACCAGCAGCGATCCGCCCAGGTCGCGCGCCAGCGCAGAGGTCTCTCGCGCCAGCCTCAGCGCCGCGTGTTCACCCAGAGAAAACGGGCCACTGTCGCCGCCCACGTTGACCGTGATCAGCGGTCGCGGCAGGTCGGCAAACTCAGGCTCCCAGCGCGACGCTGCGTCCGCCAGGCGTTCCGGTGTCAGGCTGTGCAGGGTCAGGGAGTTGTTGACCACGTTGTCCCGCTCCGGGACCCGGTACTGGGGCGTGGTGACCACCAGGTCGAAACTCTCGAGCTTCCCCCAGGGACGCCCCAGGTGCAGGTAGCGGGTGTGACCGCCGGACTGTTCGCGAATCCAGCGGCACACCGGCTCGTTGCGCACGCCGCAGGTGATCACCAGCTCCGGCCAGGGCGGCGCCAGCAGCGCCCGCGATTCTGCGGTGATTCCACTCACGCTGGCCAGCCCGAAAACGTGCGGCCAAACCACCGGTGTGCGGTACTCGAGATCGATCCGCCGCAGGGGCCAGCCCAGGGATTTCGAGGCGGCTTCAGCCAGCGCACGCACTTGACCGCGCTCACCGGCGCGGTAAGCGTCTATTAACCAAATCGCTGGCATTGCTGGATTTCCGTGGGTATAGTTCCGGCTTCGAAATCTAGCGACTTGCCACAGGTGGCGCAAGGGGACGATGGCCAACTACCAGGAGTATCTCGACTTTATGTACAGCGCGCTTCAGCAGCTGAACAAGAAGGACATCGAGCTGACCGAAACCACCGACCTGGTAGCGGATATCGGTCTCAGCTCCCTCGAGGTGATGGAGTTCATCGAGAAGATCGAAGACCACTTCGATATCTCAATCCCGCTCAACATCCTGCCGGACGTGAATACCGTCGGCGAACTGGCACGCAAGGTCCAGGAACTCAATCCCTGAGCCCACCGCAACAGACAGGGCGACACCATGCTATTTGACAAATTCAAGACCATGGCTGATTTCCAGGCGGAATTGGCCAGCAAGGACGTGGCTCCCTTCGGGGCGGTCACCGAGGAAATCATTTCCGCGACCGAGGGCGTCGTCCAGGGTAAGCAGGTGATCCTCGCGGGCACCAACAACTACCTCGGCCTCTCCTACGACCCGCGCTGCATGCAGGCGGCCCAGGACGCCGTCACCCGGTGGGGCACCGGGACCACCGGCTCCCGCATGGCCAACGGCTCTTTTGCCGAGCACGAAGCGCTCGAGCGCGAGATGGCCGACTTCTACGGCGTCAACCACGCGATCTGCTTTTCCACCGGCTACGCCGCCACCATGGGCATGACGGCCACGCTGGCAGGACCCGGCGACGTCATCCTGCTCGATGCCGACAGCCACTCCAGCATCTACTCGGGCGTGAAACTGTCCGGCGCTGAAATCATCCGCTTCAAGCACAGTGACCCGGAAGACCTGGCCAAGCGGCTGCGCCGCCTTGGCGATCGGGCCGGCCAGGCCCTGATCGTGGCCGAGGGCATCTACAGCATGCTCGGCGACGTGGCGCCGCTGCAGGAGATCGCCGCGGTCAAACGCGAGTACGGCGGCTACCTGCTGGTGGACGAGGCGCATTCCATGGGCGTCATGGGCGACAGCGGCCGCGGCGCGGCCCAGGCCGCCGGCGTCGAGGACGACGTCGACTTCTTCGTGGGCACCTTCAGCAAAAGCCTGGGCGCGATCGGCGGTTTCTGCACCAGCCGGCACCCGGAGCTGGAAACGATCCGCTACTGCATCCGCGCCTACATTTTCACGGCGTCTTCCTCGCCGTCGGTGGTGGCGTCAACCCGCGCCGCCCTCAAGATCATTCGCGAGCAGCCCGAGCTGCGCGACAAGCTCTGGGACAATGCCGACCGCCTCTATTCAGGTTTACAGAAACTGGGCCTGCCGGTGGGACCCGCCGCCAGCCCCGTCGTCGCCGTGCAGCTCGAAGACCGCAGCCAGACGATCGCCTGCTGGCAGGCCCTGATGGACGCGGGAGTCTACGCCAACCTCGTGGTACCGCCGGCCTCCCCGTCGACCAATTTCCTGCTGCGCAACAGTGTCAGCGCCGCGCACTCTAGCGAGCAGATCGACACGATCGTCGCCGCCTACGCCGGCCTGCTGGATGCCGGCCTGATCTCTCCCGACCAGGCCGCTTGATGGAAAAAATCCACGTCACCGGCAATGGTCCATTGCGCGGTGTCGTCCGCATTGCGGGCGCCAAGAATGCGGCCCTGCCGGTCATCGCCGCCAGCCTGTTGAGCGCTGAACCCCTGGCCATCAGCAATATCCCGGATGTGAAAGACATCGACACCGCGATCCGGCTGCTGGAGCTGCTGGGCTGCCGGACCGAGCGTGAGGGCTGCGATCTCACTGTCGACTCCAGTGGAGTCGACAACGTGCGGGCGCCCTATGAACTGGTGAAAACCATGCGCGGGGCGATTCTGCTGCTGGGACCTTTGGTGGCGCGCTTTGGCGAGGCGGATGTGTCGCTGCCGGGCGGCTGCGCCATCGGCACCCGGCCGGTCAATGAGCATATTGCCGGCCTCGAAGCCATGGGCGCTGAGATCAATATCGAAGGGGGCTACATCCAGGCCCGCTGCCGGCGCCTCAAGGGCGCGCACTTCGCATTCGACATTCCCTCGGTCACGGCCACCGAGAACCTGATGATGGCGGCCAGCCTCGCCGAAGGTACAACCGTCCTGGAGAACGCGGCGCTGGAGCCGGAGGTCGAGGACCTGGGCAAGCTCCTCAACGCCATGGGAGCCAGGGTCAGCGGCGCCGGCACGGGCACCATCACGATCGAAGGGGTGGAGACACTGCATGGCGCCAGCCATCGTGTGCCCCCCGACCGAATCGAGACCGGCACCTTCCTGGTGGCAGCCGCGGCAACGCGAGGCTCCATCAGCGTGCTGGATACGCAGCCCGATTTCCTGCAACTGGTGCTCACCAAGCTCGAAGCCGCGGGTGCGGCGATCGAGACGGGCGACGACTGGATCAAGATCGACAGCCGAGGACAGCGGCCCCAGGCGGTCCATATCAGCACCGCGCCCTACCCGGCCTTTCCCACCGACATGCAGGCCCAGTTCATGGCGCTGAATGCGCTGGCAGAGGGCACGGCCACGGTGATCGAGAATATTTTCGAGAACCGCTTCATGCACGTGGCGGAACTCCAGCGCATGGGCGCGAACATCGAGCTGCAGGGCCACACGGCGATCGTCACCGGCCAGGAGCGGCTGCAGGGTGCGCCCGTGATGGCGACCGACCTGCGGGCCTCCGCCTGCCTGTTGATTGCGGCCCTGGCGGCCGAGGGTGAGACCAGCATCGACCGGGTCTATCACCTGGACCGGGGCTATGCGAACATCGTCGACAAACTGGCTGACCTGGGCGCGATCATACACCGCGCCTGAACCGGGACACGCGGCCGATGGCGCAGCGATTCGTACAACTTTCCGACCCGCACCTGTCGACGCTCGAAGGTGTGGGACTGTCGCGACTGCTCAGCAAGCGACTGCTGAGCTATATCTCCTGGCGCCGTAAACGCCGCTATGAGCACCGACCCGAAGTACTGGATGCCCTGCTGGAGGACCTGCAGGGCCAGTCCCTGAGCCAGCGGCTGGTCAGCGGGGACCTCACCCATACCGGCCTGCCGGAGGAGTTCCACCAGGCCAGGGCCTGGCTGGAGCGACTGGGCGAACCGGGCGAGGTGGCGGTGATTCCCGGCAATCACGACGCCCTGGTCGCCACCCCCTGGGAGGACAGCTTTGCCCTGTGGCAGGACTACATGTGTTCGGACGATGGAACGGGCACCGGCGATGGGTTATGGCCCAGCCTGCGGATTCGGGATGAGGTGGCGTTTATCGGCCTCTCCAGCGCCTGCCCTACACCCCCGCTGATGGCCAGCGGAGTCGTCGACGCCGGCCAACTGGAGGCGCTGTCCGGGCTGCTGGCAGAGACCCGGGGAAAATTCCGGGTGGTATCCGTGCACCACTCGCCGGTGCCCGGGGTCGAGAAGTGGCGCAAAAGCCTGCGCAATGCGGCGCAGCTGGCCGCAGTGATCGAGTCCCAGGGCGCGGAGCTCGTCCTGCATGGCCACGGTCATCGGGCCCGCCGGGATTTGTTGGGCGGGCGCGACGGTGATGTCCCGGTATTCTCCGTGCCCTCGGCTTCCGCCCTGGGTCTGCACGGCGCCGATGTTGCCGCCTACAACTGCTACACCGTGCAGCGCGAGGCGTCGGGCTGGGATTTATCGGTGGAGAGCCGCCACTACGACGTGGCCAGCGGGATATTCAGGGAAGGCCCCACGGAGCAGATAGCGATTCCGCGGTCGGGCTGAGCGTGCCTGCGCGGCCCGCCCTGGCTACACGTTCCGCACTAAGCGTCCCGGTCTACAGCTTTTTCCAGTGAACCCTTGACCAGCATCAGGTCGGATATAGAGTCGACGTCGATCGCCGCGTTGGCATAGGGCAGGATCACGGCCCGGATCCGCAGGCCCAGCCGCTTGGACAATTTCGCCAGGGCGTCCTCCAGGGGCAGCAGCCCGAGACGGTAGCGAATCACCGCCCACCAGCCCAGCAGGCCGATCACCAGCAGCGGCTTCTTGCGCTCCTGCTCGATCTTGCGCCAGAAGTTGGCGGCGCGCCGCCCCTCCGGGGTGAGAAAGGCAAACAGGTTGCAGCCGCAGAACTCCCCATCCGCGAACGTCAGCACGGTCTTCTTGATGCCCGGATAGGCCTCGGTGACCAGGGCGTGGGGGGCGAGCCCAACCGCCACGTCCACATCGTCGGCGAGGCTCTGGCGGCCAAAGGCATCGACGATTTCCGGAGTCAGCAGGGGATGGTCGGCGGTGGTCAGCAGGATCGGCGAATCCCCGTCGACCGCCTGCATCGCGTGATAGGCGCTGGTGGACGGGCTCGACTCGGGTGCGCGCCACTGAACCTCGCCGGAATCCACCAGCGCCGACAGACCTTCGTCGGTGGCCAGTTCGTCGGCCTGCGGACCGGCCAGTGTAATACCCGCGACCACCTTCGATGCGCGCAGGGAGTCCAACACCCGGCGCACCATCGGCTTGCCATCGATATCGATCAGCGCCTTGCAGCCCGCCGGAGAGTGGCTCACCAGGGAGTCCGCCTTGGTGCGATCGCCCGCCAGTACGATGGCTGTCATCTGGTGGGTTTCGGGGTCCAGTTGCATAGATTCAGAGCTCTTTCTCGTAGACGCGGTAGCGCTTGTAGGCCTGGCCGCCGATAGTTTCAATTATATTGCGCATGCCGTCGTTGTCCTCAAGAATCCAGCCCATTTCGACGTCGACGACACCGCGGGCGTGCAGGGCCTTGCGCACCGCATCGATGACCATGAAGGCCAGCGCCGGACCCAGGCGAGAGTGCTGGAATTCCTGCCGCACCCCCATCAGCGGCACCCGCGCCGTCTTCGGGTGAGCGACCTTGAGGCGCCACAGCAGCCTGGCCCAGCCAAAAGGCAGCAGCTTGCCCTTGAGGTCCCGCGCCGCCTCGTTGAGGTTGGGCAGGGCCACGATGAAGGCCACGGGTTCACCGTCGTACTCGGCGATCTGGATGTACTTGTCCGGCATGACCTTGGTCAGGGTGGAGACAGTGTGCTCCCAGTCGGTGGCATCAAGGGGAACGAAGCCCCAGTTGTGCTGCCAGGCATCGTTGAAGATATCGCGCATGACATCGGCGTCTTCGGCAAGCCGGCTGCGCTGCAGCGGTCGCACATTGACCCGGTCTGACACCCGATCGGCGAGCCGCGTCATCACCCGCGGCGCATCGAAATCCGGCCGCACCTTGTAGGCCAGCAGGTCGCGGGCGCCCGCGTAGCCCAGGCCTTCGATGCGCGATCCGTACCAGGGTCGGGCGTGGCCCATCAGCACGAAGGGCGGGCTGTCGAAACCGTCCACCAGCAGCCCCACCTCCTCGTTGATGTGCAGGTTGAGCGGCCCCCGGACCCGCTGCATGCCCTGCTCCCGCAGCCAGCCCTCGGCGGCGCCGAACAGCG
This sequence comes from Halieaceae bacterium, assembly GCA_965601975.1. Taxonomy (GTDB): domain Bacteria; phylum Pseudomonadota; class Gammaproteobacteria; order Pseudomonadales; family Halieaceae; genus JANQIO01. The sequence continues at coordinate 1,275,516 of OZ271856.1, read as the reverse complement.
CCTCGAAGACCGCGGCGTCATCCACCGCCTCGATCATGCCGAAGTAGCCCAGCTGGTCGCCGTGCTGCTGCAGATGGTGTTCGTCGACCTGGGCGGTGATCCTGCCCAGCAACTGGCCATCCCGGTGGGCGACCCAACCCCGCCAGCGGGCGTGTTCGAAGAAGTGGTTTTTCGGGGAGAAGCGCTGCCGCTGCTCAAAGTCCAGCGGGGCAATCCAGGCGGGATCGTCTGCGTATATCTGGTGCGGGACATCGAGAAACCGGTCCAGCTGACGGGAGTCGTCGAGGCTCTCGAGGGTGATGGCCGCGGCGGCCGGCGGTTGCATGGCGTGTTGCTCTCGTTTTGGATACCCAGGGCGCGCGCAGTATAGCTCCGAAGCGCCAGATTGCAAAAGCCTCTGGAAAAAACGGCTTAAATAACATATAGTTGCGCGAAATTGGGCGAACGGCAGGGGTTTTTGAAGGGCAGCGTTTTGAAGCTATGGTGGCGAATGCACCCATAGTTAAACGTACCAGAACGAAAATCCCTCAAAACCCGCATAGGCCGTACACCGGCGATTGGTATTATTACCTATAAGTTACAGTGTTTTCGGTGCTACCATTTTCGCCTATCGGGTAAATATAAGAACAGGCCTGAATACATGCCGCAGGTGGTTGAACACATTTTGAAGGCTACCTCTTCGGCATCAAAGACCAAGTGGGGGCGAGAGTCTGGTCTTCAATCTTCCTGAAGGGAGATTGAGCTGGGGTTTTTTTGTTTTGCGTTGGCGGAGAGCCCGCCAAAAATGAGGGGGATTCATTTTTGCAACCTAACGCTACGCCGACGAACCACGAGCTGGAGTTCCGGGCGGCCACCTTTGAGACTCTGACAGAGGCCCTCGACTACGCGGCTCTCGGCGATACGGGCTCCAACTTCTACACCGGCCGCGGCGCCATCTATGCCAGCGTCAGCTACCGCGACCTGCGCGAGGAAGCCATCATCCTCGGCCGCAAGCTGCTGGCTCTGGGCCTGCATAAAGGCGACCGCGTGGCGCTGGTGGCAGAAACCAACCCCGAGTTCATCCGGTTTTTCTATGCCTGCCAGTACGCGGGCCTGATCCCCGTAGCGCTGCCCGCTTCGGTCAAGGTAGGCGCCCACAGCGCTTACGTGGCGCAGCTTCAGCGCCTGCTGGAAGCCAGCGATGCCGCCGTCGGTGTCGCTCTCGAAGGCTACCTGCCCTTCCTGCAGGAGGCCAGCGAAGGCCTGAAGATGCGCATGGTCGATGAGCCCGGCGCATTCCACGCGCTGCCCGACAGCGATATCGAGCTGCCGGAAATCAAGCCCACCGACATCGCCTACATCCAGTACACCTCAGGCAGCACCCGTTTCCCCCGCGGTGTTGTTATTGAGCACCACACCGCCATGGCAAACCTGCAGGCCATCCTCGAAGGCCTGGCCATGACCTCCGACGATCGCATGATGTCCTGGCTGCCCTTCTATCACGATATGGGCCTGGTGGGTTTCATGCTGGTGCCGATGACGGCACAGGTGTCCATCGATTACCTGGACACCCGCGAGTTCGCCATGCGCCCGCGGCAGTGGCTGAACCTGATGACGAAGACGCGGGCAACGATTTCCTTTGCCCCGTCCTTCGGCTACGACCTGTGTGCGCGCCGGGTTCGTCCCAATGACATCGCCCAGTACGACCTGAGCAGCTGGCGCGTTGCCGGCATCGGGGCAGAGATGATTCGCCCGCAGACGCTGGAACACTTCGCCGAGATGCTGGAGCCGGCCGGCTTCGACAACCGCGCCTTCCTCGCCTGCTACGGCATGGCGGAATGCACCCTCGGCATCAGCTTCTCGCCGCTCAATTCCGGGTTCACCACCCACCACATCGACAGCGACCACCTGGCAGATCACCACGAAGCGGTGCTGATGGATGAGTCCGTGGCGGATACCGGCGGTCGCGGTCGCCACTTCGTGAACTGCGGCATCCCGCTGTCGGGCTTCGACGTACAGATTCGCGACGACGACGGCCAGGTGCTGGAAGACTGGCACAGCGGCACCATCTTCCTGCGCGGCCCCAGCGTCATGTCCGGCTACTTCGGCATGCCTGAGGAGACCGCCAACGTCCTCTGCGAGGACGGTTGGCTGAACACCGGCGATATCGGCTACATGGTGAACGGCATCCTGACCATCACCGGCCGCAAGAAAGACCTGATCATCATCCACGGTCGCAACATCTGGCCGCAGGACCTCGAGCACATCGCCGAGTCCCAGCCTGAAATCCGCGTCGGCGACGCCCTGGCGTTTTCCGCCCCGGACCATGAGGGCGACGAGCTCTGCGTGCTGGTCGTCCAGTGCCGGGAAACCGACCCGAACAAGCGCAACAACCTGGTGCGGCGACTCACCGCCCTGGTTCGCATGGAGCTGAGCCTGGACTGCTATGTCGAGCTGGTACCGCCGCACTCGCTGCCGCGAACCTCCTCCGGCAAGCTGTCGCGCTCCAAGGCTCGCCTGGACTTCATCGCTGCCCACGACGACGAGCGTCTCAACGCCGTGGCCGAAGAAGTGCGCCTGAGGGTGGCGTCAGCCTGAGGTGAGCACACTGATCGCGCTGACCGGCGCGACAGGTTTCATTGGAACACGTCTTTGCGCGCAGCTGCGTGATCGGCAGTTCAGCGTCCGCGTGCTGGTGCGCAACCCGGCCAGGGCGACCGCCCTGTCCACCCTGGGCGTCGAGATTGTTCGCGGTGACCTGTCGGATGCGGACGCGCTGACCCAACTGGTGCAGGACTGCGACGCGGTCATCCATCTCGCCGGTGCGGTCCGCGGCAATGACCAGGCGCAGTTCCTTGAAACCAACCGCGACGGTACGTCCAGGCTGGTCGAGGCCGTCCGGCAACGTGCACCTTCTGCACACTTCCTGCTGATTTCATCGCTCGCCGCCCGCGAGCCCGGGCTGTCCTGGTATTCCCACAGCAAGCGCGAGAGTGAACGACAGCTCCAGGACAGCGCCCTGAGCTGGACGATACTGCGGCCGCCGGCGGTGTACGGTCCCGGCGACGAGGAGATGCAGGCGATCTTTGACTGGATGGCCCGCGGCATCGCCCTGGTTCCCGGCAGCACCGCGGCGAGGACCTCCCTGGTTCATGTCGACGACCTCGTCGATGCCATCCTCGCCTGCCTGGAAAACCCCGCCGCCCGGGGCCGGCTGATGGACCTGTGCGACGGCAAACCGGGGGGCTACGACTGGCGGGAACTGGCCGCCGTGGCGGAAGCGGTGTACCGGCGCCGGGTTCGGCTGTTTCACCCGCCGGCCCCGCTGTTGAACGCCATCGCCCGGCTCATTCTCTGGGGGAGCCGGCTGACCGGACGACCGGCCATGCTGACGCCGCCGAAGCTCAGGGAGCTGCGGCACGAGGACTGGGTGGTCGACAACCAGGCGATCACCGCCGCCACCGGCTGGTCACCGCAAATCACCCTGCAGGCGGGGCTTGAACAGCTCGTCGGAGCGGCACTTTGACCGTAAATTCACACCCCGCTGGGCAGTGCGATCCGTTATAATAAGCGCTTGATTTAATTCCCGTTTTCTAGCGAACCGTGGCAGAGTTTATCGTCGGCAGTCCACTGCGAAAAATCGCCCGCAGGCATCCGCGCCTGCAGCGGGCGCTGTGGCGCGTGGATTTCGCGCTGGTCTGGCTGCTGGTCAGGACCTTCAGCCTGCTGCCTGTCGACTTCGCCTCGCGGCTGGGACAGCGGGTCGGCGGCTGGATCGGGCCCCGCCTCAAACGCAAGACGGCCATCTACCGGGAGAACCTCAGCACGGCGTTTCCGGAGCTGGACGACGCGGCGCTGGACACCCTGGTTCGAGAGGCCTGGGGCCGCGCCGGCCGGGTGCTGGCCGAGTACACCCACCTGGACAAGATCCTCCGCGAGGACGAGCGCATCGATATCGTGATCGAGGAGCCCATCCCGACCTACAGCGATCCCAGCCAGCCCTGTGTGATCGTGACGGCGCACCTGTGCAACTGGGAGATCGTTTGCTCCGCGATGGCGAAGCTGGGCATGCCCAACGCCAGCCTGTATTCACCGCCCACCAATCCCTACCTGGACCGCATGCTGGCCGACAGCCGGCGGGCGCTGAACTGCGAACTGCTGGCACGCGACAATGCCGCGCGGCCGCTGATGCGGGCCCTGCAGCAGGGCCGCACCGCGGGCTTTGTGATGGACCGCCGCATCGACGAAGGCCGGCCGGTGCGCTTTTTCGGCCGCGACAAGCTCTCGACGCTGATGCCCGCGAAGCTGGCACTGAAGTACGACTGCGCGTTGGTTCCGGTGCAGGTGGAGCGCATCGAGGATGCGCGCTTTCGCGTGACGTTCCACAAACCTGTCAGGCCCGGGAACCCCGAGGCTACCGAGCCCGAGCAGACACTCGATATGATCCAGCAGGTGCACGAACAGTTCGAGGGCTGGATTCGGCAGCATCCCGCCGACTGGTTCTGCTCAAAGCGCCTGTGGGACAAGACAAATTTCGACAATATTGCCAACCCACCCGCTAATCCAGACGGGAACGACACCGGTATAGACAGCTATGCAGCCTGATACCCCGACCCAGAAACCGCACGAATCCATCCGACTGTTCGAGAACGACACGCTCGAGCGCCTGTCGCACGTGCACCCGATCACCCCGCTCGTATTCTGGGCACCGGTCGCCGCCTGGCTGCTGTGGCGCAGCGTGACGCTGCACGGCTTCGGCCCGGGGGCGCTGATGCTCATGGCCCTGGCGGGGATCTTCGCCTGGACCCTGGCGGAATACCTGCTGCACCGTTTCGTGTTCCACTTCCCCGCGAAGAGCAAGCTGGGCAAGTGGTTCGTGTTCATTTTCCACGGCAACCACCACCACGACCCCAAGGACAAAACCCGGCTGGTGATGCCGCCGGCGGGCGGCGTGCCGATCATGGCGCTGCTGTACCTGTTCTTCGGACTGTTCATTCCACAGCCCTGGCTGCAGCCGTTCTTCGGCTTCTTCATCATCGGCTACCTGTGCTATGACTACATTCACTACGCGACGCACCATTTCCCCATGCGCAGCCCGCTGGCGAAGTACCTCAAGCACTACCACCTGAAGCACCACTTCTCCGGCGAGACCGGCCGCTACGGCGTCAGCTCGCCCCTGTGGGACTGGGTGTTCGGCACCCGTCCGGACGTGCGCTGAACCCGACGTGCCCCAGTACTACCTGATCCCGAAGCGGATCGCCCGCGCTGCGCCTGCACTCGAGCGGGCGGCCCAGTGGCTCGAGGCGGCAGCCTTCCGGCTGGTGTTCTGGCTGATGCGAAAGCTCAGCTTCCGCCAGGCTTCGCGCCTTTCTGCAACGCTGTTCCGGCTGACAGGCCCATTCACGGATAAGGCCAGAAAGGTGCGCACCAACCTGAAGGTGGCTTTCCCGGACAGGAGCGATCAGGAAATCGAGGCCATCAGCCGACAGATCTTCCACTCCCTGGGCCTGGCAACTGCTGAACTGATCAAGATGCCGCAGATCTGGGAGGAATGGGAGCAGCGCACCGAGTTTGTCGTCGATCCCGCGTCGCTGGACTATCTGGTGGCGCAGTCCCCGGGCGTCTATGTCACCGCCCACGTCGGGCCCTGGCAGATGGCGCCGATCCCGCTGATCCGGCGCCATTTCGAGGGCCGGCCGATGGCCATGGTGTATGCCCCGGAATCCAACCCCCGCTTGCAGGAGCTCATGCTGGAGTTGCGCAAAGCGATTGGTGTCGACGCCATCTCCAGCGAGTCGGGCCTGCGGCCTCTGCTGAAGGCTCTCGGCAAGGGACAGTCCCTGGCCCTGGCGGTCGATACCCGCCTGCCCACCGGCAAACTGATCCCCTTCTTCGGCGAGGACGCCCTGACCAACATTTCCCCGGCGCGGATGGCCCTGCGCACCGGAACCCGCCTCGTGCCGGTGCAGACAGAGCGACTGGGGATCGGCCAGTTTCGGGTCACCGTGCAGGCGCCGATCTTCCCCAGTAATCCTGAGGCGGACGAAGAGGAGCAGGCCGTCGACATGACGCGCCAGCTGAACGAAGTGTTCGAAGATTGGATCAGGCAATCGCCGGAACAGTGGCTGTGCCTGAAGCGCCGCTGGCCCAAAGCTCACAAGCTCTAGCGGCGGGTCTCCCGCAGCCGTCACGCGCGGTGGGAGCGCGCCAGGTACTCATGTGACTGCATTTCCTGCAGCCGGCTCTGGGTGCGCTGGAATTCGAATTCCAGCCGATTGCCCGCGTAGAGTTCGAGGATTGGCACCTCCGCCGACAGGATCAATTTCACGTTGCGATCGTAGAACTCGTCGACCAGGTTGATAAAGCGCCGCGCCTGGTCTTCCGTCTTTACCGTCATTTTCGGCACGTTCCCCAAGAGCACCGCGTGATAGATGCGGGCAATCTCGATGTAGTCGTTCTGGCTGCGCGGCCCGTCGCAGAGCTCGGCGAACTCGAACCAGACCACGTCGTCTGCGACCCAGCGGCTCGAGAGGTAACGGCCGTTGATCTCCAGTCGCTCCCACTGCTTGCCCTCCTCCGGCGCCAGGCTGTGGAAACTGCGCAGCAGGCTCTTGTTGGCTTCGTCGTCCAGCGGATAGTGGTATAGCTCGGCCTTCTCCAGCGCCCGCAGCCGGTAGTCGGTGCCCGCGTCGACGTTGAGCACCTCGGTGTGTCGCTTGACCAGCTCGATCGCGGGCAGGAAACGCTGGCGCTGCAGTCCGTCCTTGTAGAGTTCGTCCGGCACGATATTGGAGGTGGCCACCAGCGTCACACCGCGCTCGAACAGGGCCTCCATCAGTCCGCCCAGGATCATCGCATCGGTGATATCCGACACGAAGAATTCATCGAAGCACAGCACCATGGCCTCCTCGGCGAGACCGTCGGCCACCATCTCCAGGGGATTGACCTCCCCCTCCAGTTCGGTGAGGCGCGCGTGAACGCGCTGCATGAAGCGGTGGAAGTGAATGCGCAGCTTGCGTGAGAACGGCAGGCAGTCGTGAAAGGTGTCGACCAGGTAGGTCTTGCCGCGGCCTACACCGCCCCACAGGTACAGCCCGCGCACAGGCTCCGGGGTATGCCCGCGCCAGCGCCGCCAGGCGCGCTGCAGACCGGAGACCCGGCGCTCATCACGCTCAGCCGCCACCAGCTCGCGATAGAGGGCATCGAGCTTCTCCACGGCCTGTCGCTGGGCCGGATCCTCAACGAAATCCTCCCGCGTTAGATCCTGCTCGTAGCGTTCCAGGGGGCTGGTCATGGGCGCACACTTTATCGAGACGCCCCTGTGCGCGCAATGGAACCCCGACGCCGGCGCTGTCTACTGCTGGACCCGCGGAGCCGCTATACTGTCGGCGACAGGATCTTCGAGGTGGTAAGCGTGTACGAATTCTCAAGTCTTCTCATGGCAGCCCTGGCGGCGGGCTTTGTTGGTATCGGACTGGGCGCTCTGCTCAGCCGCCGTTTCTCCGTCGACGGCAAGAAGCAGCGCGAACTCGAGCGCAGCGTCGACAAGCTGCTGCAGCAGCAGAAGGATTACCAGCACGAGGTGGTCTCCCACTTCACCGATACCGCGAAGCTGCTGAACAACCTGGCGGAGAGTTACCGGGATGTACACAACCACCTGGCCCAGGGTGCCAGTCATCTCTGTGAGGACGACGCCGGCAGCATCATGCGCCCGATACCCGACGCCTCGCTGGCCCAGATCAGCGCAGAGGGAGCGCCCGATGCGGTCTCTCCGCCGCTGGACTACGCGCCCAAAGGCTCCCCCTACGCCACGGGCGTGCTCAACGAGGAATTCGGGCTGGACAAAAAGCCGCGCCCCAAAGTGGACGAGCCGCTGGATTTCGTCGAGAACCAGCCCGAGCCCGAAGCGGAATCCACCCAGAAACAGGCCTGAATCCCGCTGCAGAAGCGTCTACACCGGGTTATCGATATCGATGAAACGGTGCTCGATGCCGAGTTCCCCGCACACCGCTTCGGCCAGGGCCTGAACCCCGTACCGCTCGGTGGCATGATGCCCCGCCGCGATGAACTCGATGCCTTCCTCCCGCGCCACGTGGACCGTCTGCTCGGACACCTCCCCGGTGAGATACAGGTCGGCTCCCGCCGCGACCGCCGCGTCGATATAGCCCTGGGCGCCGCCGGTGCACCAGGCAATGCGCTGGACCTCCCTGCCGGGATCGCCCACATGCAGCGGCGCCCGCCCCAGTGTTTCCTCGATGCGTGACAACAGCGCCGATACCGGGGTGGGCGATGCGAGGCTGCCGACGTTGCCCACCGGGTCATCGGGAATCAGGGTCGATTCGCTGCGGATATCCAGCAGCCTCGCCAGCGTGGCGTTGTTGCCGTACTCGGGGTGGGCGTCCAGCGGCAGGTGATAGCCAAACAGGCTGACGTCTGCGGCCAGCAGGGCCGCGATGCGGCGTCGCTTCATCCCGGTAATGACGGGCGCCTCATTGCGCCAGAAGAAGCCATGGTGCACGACAATCGCGTCTGCCCCCTCCTCGATGGCCGCATCGATCAGCGCCTGGCAGGCGGTGACCCCGGATACCAGGCGGGCGACCTCGGGGCTGCCCTCGACCTGCAGGCCATTGGGCGCGTAGTCGCTGAAGCGGCCCGGCTCCAGGATACGATCGAATGCTGCGACCAGCTGATGCAGTGCTGCGGCCATGCCACGTTCTCCCAGTCTTGCGGCAGTGTATAATTTTCCGCTGTCGCACAATTAGCCTTGCACGATGCGAAACCTAGTCAAGTTTATCACCTGGCCCACCATTGCCGGCGTCCTCGCAGCGGCGCTGATACTGCAGTGGACCTGGCTGCAGCGCCCACAGGCAGGTCCTGATGCGGCGACCCTGGTCCAGCAGGACCCGCGGGTCAGCTTCGCGGATGCGGTGCAGCGTGCCATTCCCGCGGTGGTCAACATCTATACCAGCAAGGTCGTCCGGGAGCGCACCCCGCCGATCTTCGAAGACCCCTACTATCGGCGCTTCCTGGAAGGCAATTACCAGCGCCGGGAACGCCTGCAGCGCTCGCTGGGCTCCGGGGTGATCGTGTCCGACGAAGGCCTCATCCTGACCAGCCGCCATATCATCAATGACGCCGATACAATCCTCATCCGGCTTCACGACGGGCGCACGGCGCTGGCTGAAGTGGTCGGCAGTGACGTCGACACCGACCTCGCGGTCCTGAAAATCGAGATGGAGAACATCCAGGCCATCAGCTTCGGCAATCCCGACCAGGCCCGCGTCGGTGACGTGGTGCTGGCCATCGGCAATCCCTACGGCTTCGGGCACTCGGTGTCACAGGGTATTGTCTCGGCGCTGGGGCGCTACGGCCTGAGGCTCAGCACCTATGAGGATTTCATCCAGACCGACGCCGCCATCAACGAGGGCAACTCCGGCGGTGCCCTGATCGACACGCGGGGCAACCTGCTGGGCATCAATGCGGCCACGTTTTCCCGCAGCCGTGAATTCACCGGGATCGGCCTGGCGACACCCGCGGATCTCGCCATGGGGGTCGCCTACGACCTGGTGGCCTATGGCAAGGTCATCCGTGGCTGGATGGGCCTGGAAGTGCAGACCATATTCATGACCGGGTCCGACGCCCCTTCCCTGCTGGTGACCGGTACTCACCCGCAGGGACCCGCCGCCCGCAGCGGCATTCAGGAGGGCGATATCATCACCCATATCGACATGGAACCGGTGGGGGACGGCCAGGCCACCATGAACCAGATCGCCATGCTGCGGCCCGGTGACGCGGTCGAACTCAGCGTGCAGCGCGGTGGCCAGGAAGTGGGCGTGAATGTAGTGGTGACCGCCAGGCCCCAGGCGCGAAACGCGGACAGCTAGTCGCGGACGGCTAGTCGCGGACGGCTAGTCGCGGACGGCTAGTCAGCGTCTTCCAGGCGGTACTCGGCAGACAGGGCGTGCGCCTGCAGGGATTCGCCCCGCGCCAGGGTCGACGCCACCGGCGCCAGCTGCCGGATACCCTCCGGGCTGCACATGATCAGCGAACTGCGCTTCTGGAAATCGTAGACTCCGAGAGGCGAGGAGAACCGCGCCGTGCCGGAGGTGGGCAGCACATGGTTTGGCCCCGCGCAATAATCCCCCAGCGTTTCCGCACTGTAGCGGCCGAGGAATACCGCGCCCGCGTGGCGGATTTCCTCGAGCAGCGCCTGGGGATCTTCCACCGAGAGCTCCAGGTGTTCCGGCGCCACGCTGTTGGACACCGCCGCGGCTTCTGACAGGTCCCGGCACAGCACCATGGCGCCGCGCCCTTCCAGCGACTTGCGGATGATCTGCGAGCGCTCCATGCCGGGCAACAGCCGCTCGATGCTCTCGCCGACCGCATCCAGGAAGTCGGGATCCGGTGACAGCAGGATAGACTGGGCATTTTCATCGTGCTCGGCCTGGGAAAACAGGTCCATGGCGATCCAGTCCGCCGGCGTCCTGCCGTCGCAGATCACCAGGATTTCAGAGGGTCCGGCCACCATGTCGATGCCCACCTGCCCGAATACACGCCGCTTGGCAGTGGCCACATAGATATTGCCGGGACCGACGATCTTGTCGACCCGCGGCACGGTCTCCGTGCCATAAGCCAGGGCGGCGACCGCCTGGGCTCCGCCGATTCGGAACACCCGGTCAGCGCCCGCCAGCGCCGCGGCCGCCAGCACCAGGTCGTTGGTTTCGCCGCCCGGGGTGGGCACGACCATCACGACCTCGTCGACACCGGCCACCCGGGCAGGTGTCACGTTCATCAGTACCGAGGAGGGGTAGCTCGCCTTGCCGCCCGGGACATAGACACCGACCCGCTCCAGCGGTGTGATCTTCTGGCCGAGACGGGATCCCGTGCCGTCGAGATAGTCCCAGGAGTCATCCCGCTGGCGCTCGTGGTAGTCGCGAATGCGGCGTGCCGCCACCTCCAGTGCCGAGCGCTGCTCGCGGTCGATACGGTCGAGCGCCGCCTGCAACTGCTCCGCGCCGATCTCGAGTTCTGCCAGCTCGCCGGCTTCGACACCGTCGAACCGCGCTGTGTATTCCAGTACCGCCGCGTCACCGCGGGCAATCACGTCGTCGACAATGGCATCCACCGTGCCGACAACCTCACGATCGACGCTGTCCTGCCAGGCGGTAAGCGCCCTGAGTTGCGCCGCGAAAGCCTCGTCGCGGGTGTCCAGGCGGCGCATCATGCCAGCGCCCCCTCGATATCCGCCACCAGCGACTGGATAGCCTGGTGCTGGCTGCGCATCGCTGCCTTGTTGACCACCAGCCGGGTGCTGATATCGGCAATGACCTCCCGGGGCTCGAGGCCGTTGGCCTTCAGGGTATTGCCGGTATCAACAATGTCGACGATGAGGTCGGCGAGGCCCATCAGCGGCGCCAGCTCCATGGCGCCGTAGAGCTTGATCAGGTCGGCGTTCATGCCGCGCTCGGCAAAAAACCGCCGGGCAGAGTTGGTGAACTTGGTGGCCACCCGCACCCGGCTGCTGCCGGGCTCCCAGCCGACCGGCGCCGCTGTCATCAACCGGCAGCGGGCGATGCCCAGGTCCAGGGGCTCGTAGAGGCCCTCGGCGCCCTCTTCCAACAGGACATCCTTGCCGACGACCCCGAGGTCGGCAGCACCGTGACGCACATAGGTGGGGACGTCGGTTCCGCGCAGGACCAGCAGGCGCAGGTCCGGGCGCGTGCACTCGAACACGAGCTTGCGGCTGGAGGCGATATCCTCCGCCGGCACGACGCCGGCCCTTGCCAGCAACGGCAGGGTTTCCTTGAGGATGCGCCCCTTGGTGAGCGCGATGGTCAACACGGCGGTCCGGCTCCGAAGCTGGTCAGGCGGACATCGCCTGCCACTCGGCAGGGGTAAACGTGCGGATATTCACGGCGTGGATGCTGCCGCTGGCGATATGGGGGTTGATGACCTTGTACACAGCCTGCTGCTTCTGCACCGGGCGCATGCCGTCGAACATCTCGCCGATCACCAGGATGTCGTAGTGATTGCCCTCGTTGCGCACCTCGACCTGGCATTCCGCCAGTTCGCTGGTCAACAAGGTTTGTAGTTCCTGCGCTTGCATTGCTGGGTGTCCTGGCGCGGGCCTGACCCGCGCGTCAAAAGTTCGAGAGTGTAGGGAAATTATCGGTGGATGGCGAGCAGGTCAGCCGGCCGCATCCTCTGGCGTTGTCCAGTTGTCGATCACCTCGTCGAGGTCACCTTCGGCGTCGCGAGCCGCGGCCTGGAACTGGTTGCGGTAAATCACCCCGAGATTGATGGTCTCCACGATCATGTTGCGCAGGCGCCAGTTGCCGTCGCGGTCCCGGCGCATCTGGTACTCGATGACATAGGGCTCGGGGGCGTCGCTGTAGATGAGCTGGGTAATCTCGGCCTTGTCGCCCAGTTCCTCGGGCTCACTGGGGCGCTGGATTTCGACGCGGCTGCCACCAAAAGCCAGCAGGCCCTTGCCGTAGGTGCGAACCAGTCCGTCGCGCATTACCTCGGTGAACCGGGTCACCTGGGCCCGCAGCTCCTTCTTGCCCTCCGCGCTCAGCGACTGGTAACGCTTGCGGCTGGCATAGGGTCCCATCACCGCGCGCGAGAAATAAGCAAAATCGACGACCTCGTCCAGTATCGCGTGCAGCTCGCTGAAATAGCGTTCCGGATTCTCGTCCGCGTAGCTGTTCGCCTCGCGAACGATGGTCATCACTCGATCGGTCGTATTCTCGATCACCTCGTAAGCATCCGGCGTCTCGGCGGCGCGGACGGGCGCTACCGGCAGCATGGCAACCAGCGCAACCAGGAGGCCGAGCGCGCATGCGTTGCGCCAGGCGGCTGCCTGTCCTTGATTTCCGATCCTGTGCTGCAGTGAGACCATTCAGCTCCCCGGGCTTTCGTTCCTTTAGGAAAATTACGCCTATATAATGCAGGCGCTCGCGGCATGATACGATGGATTGTCGGGCTTGGACTGCAACCGTTTACAGAGCGCTTCTTACAGAACACGACAGGGCGCGATCCGCTACCAGCGCCCAGTCATTTGACCGCAGGAAGTAGCACAGGTTCAGCCCACCCGTTGCGGGACGTACTTTAGCAGGAAATTTGGTTATATGCTGATTGCTTCGGCCGCCATCCTGGTGGGCTTCATCATACTGGTCTGGAGCGCAGACCTGTTCGTGGCCGGAGCAGCCGCTATCGCCGAAAACATGGGCATGTCGCCCATCCTCATCGGCCTCACTATCGTCTCCCTGGGCACCTCGGCGCCGGAAGTCCTGGTCAGCATCAATGCGGCCCTTTACGGCGCTGGAGAGCTCGCCGTGGGCAATGCGATCGGTTCGAACCTTGCCAACGTCGGGCTGGTCCTCGGCATCACCGTTCTCATCACGCCCTTGCCGGTCCACGACAACCGCCTGCGCCGGGAACTGCCGACACTGCTGGCGGTGACGCTGGGCTGCGGCCTGCTGCTGCTGGACCTGGAGCTGGACTGGATCGACGGCCTGCTGATGCTGTCTGCACTGGCCTTCATCCTGTTCGAGATGATCCGCTCCCAGTCACACGACCCCAACGCCGCCGAGGAAGCCAACGTCGAGGAACTGCCTCACATGTCCTCTTCCCGGGCCTGGGCCAGCTTCGCCATCGGGCTGGTGTTGCTGGTCGCCAGTTCCAAGGTGCTGGTCTGGGGCGCCAGCAACATCGCGATTCAGCTGGGGGTCAGCCCCCTGGTGATCGGCCTGTCGATCGTCGCTGTCGGCACCAGCCTGCCGGAGCTGGCGGCCTCGCTGGCCAGCGCCATGAAAGGCCACGCCGAGATCGCACTGGGCAATGTCATGGGGTCCAACCTGTTCAATCTGTTGGGCGTCATGTCCCTGCCGGGGCTGTTTGAGACCCTGTCCCTGGAAGAGAGTGTGCTGGTGCGGGACTACACCTCGATGCTCGGGATTACGGTGCTATTGGCAGCCGGGCTCTATGCCAGCAAGCTGCGCCGGGTGGAAGCGGGTCCCCTGCCAGACCAGCACGAGATCGGCCGCCTGATGGGCGTGCTGTTCCTGCTGCTCTACGCCCTGTATTATTACTGGCTTTATCACACCGCCCGCTAGACTTCCGTGTCCCGACCTGAAAATCCCGATTACCTCGGCGCGGTTCGCCGCACCGTCGAACTCGAGCGCGACGCCATTTCCGACCTGCTGGAACGGCTCGATGACAGCTTCAACCGTGCCTGTGAGATATTGATGGAAACCCGCGGCCGGGTCGTCGTGACCGGCATGGGCAAGTCCGGTCATATCGGCACCAAAATCGCCGCAACGCTGGCCAGCACCGGCACCCCGGCGTTTTTTGTCCACCCCGGGGAAGCCAGCCACGGCGACCTGGGCATGATCACCGACCAGGACAGCGTGATCGCCCTGTCCAACAGCGGCACCACCAGCGAAGTCGTAACGCTGTTGCCGTTGCTGAAGCGCCTGGATGTACCCCTGATCACCATGACCGGGAACCCCGGCTCCGTGCTCGCCCGCGCCGCCGACGTGAACCTCGACACCCGGGTGGCGAAAGAAGCCTGCCCGATGGACCTGGCGCCCACCGCCAGCACTACCGTAAGCCTGGTGGCGGGCGATGCCCTGGCCATCGCCCTGCTGGAAGCGCGCGGATTTACAGCGGAGGACTACGCTTTTTCCCATCCCGGTGGCGCGCTGGGCCGCAAGCTGCTGCTGAAAGTCGACGACATCATGCACGCCGATGAGGAACTGCCGAGGGTCAGCGCCGGTACGACCCTCGACAAGGCGCTGTTCGAGGTGACTTCCAAGGGACTGGGGCTGACGACCGTGTTGGCCGGGGACGGCAGCCTGATGGGCGTGTTCACCGACGGTGACCTGCGTCGCGCCCTGGATCATGAGATTGACATCCATCGCACGCCCATCGAAGAGGTCATGACGGCTGGCCCTGTCACCATCGACAAGGAAATCCTGGCCGCCGAAGCGCTCCATATCATGGAGGAGCGCTCCATCACGGCCCTGGTGGCGGTCGACGACAAGCAGTGCCCCACCGGGGTCGTTCACCTGCACGACATACTCAAGGCGGGCGTGGCATGAGCATTGCACTCGCGAAAGCCCGCCAGGTCAGGCTGCTGGTGCTGGACGTCGACGGCGTGCTCAGCGACGGTGCGCTGCTCTACGGCAACAGCGGCGAGGAAACCAAGGGTTTCAACATCGCCGACGGACTGGGTATCAAGCTGCTGCAACGCGCCGGAATCCCGGTGGCCATCATTACAGGGCGTCGGTCGGAGATCGTGAATCGACGGGCAACGGAACTTGGTATCGAACGAATTGTCCAGGGTAGAGAGGACAAGCTTACGGCGCTGGAGGAACTGCTGTCGGAACAGGATATCGCCATGGACCAGATCGCCTACATGGGTGACGACCTGCCGGATCTCGCCGCCATCCAGGCCGTGGGGCTGGGCATGACCGTTGCAGACGGCGATGAATTCGTCGCCGCTCACGCGGACTGGCGCAGCCAGCGACCCGGTGGCCGCGGCGCCGTGCGCGAGGCCTGTGAATTCATACTCGACGCCCAGGGCCTGCTGGAAGAGGCGCGGGCGGCCTTCCTTCTGGACCCATGACATTTTCACGGGACCAGCGCTTCATGCGGCGGCTTCGCAGGCTCTATACTCTACCCATGCGCCGCTTGCGCCCGCAGTCGCCCCAGGGCGACGCCCGCCGAAACTGCCCCCAAGGGCTGGCAGCCGTCACCCTGTTGGCCTGCCTCGCCGGTGTCCCGGCCATCGCACTGGAAACCGATACCGAGCAACCCATCCGAATCACCACGGACGATGCCCTGCGCGACGAGAAAACGGGCCGTACGGTCTACCAGGGCAATGTGGTGATGGTGCAGGGCACGATCAGGATTACCGCTGACCGCATCACCCAGTACCGCGACGAAACCGGCGCAGACCGCATCATTGCGGAGGGCTCGCCTGCGCGCATGCAGCAGCGGCCCGAGCCGGACAGCCCGCTGATGCACGCCCACGGCGACATCATCGAGTATTTCCGCAACGAGGAGCGGGTACAGCTGCGGGAAAACGCCCAGGTCGAAAAAGGTGATGGCTCCATGGTCACCGGTGACAAGATCGACTATTTCATCAACCAGGAGCTGGTCAAGGCTGCTGCGGACGAGTCCAGGCCGAACAGCCGGGTCACCGTCATAATCCCACCCCAGACGCAAGAAGAAGACGAGTAGGCTGTCCCCTTGGCCCTGCTGAGCGCCAGCAATCTCGCTAAGAGCTACCGCGGCCGTGCCGTGGTGCAGGATGTGTCCCTGCAGATCGAGAGCGGCCAGATCGTCGGCCTGCTGGGGCCCAACGGCGCCGGCAAGACCACCTGCTTCTACATGATCGTCGGCATCATCCCGCCGGACAAAGGGATGATCAGCATTGACGGCCAGGACCTCACCCGGCTGCCCATGCACGGCCGGGCCCGTCGCGGTATCGGCTACTTGCCCCAGGAGGCGTCCATCTTCCGCAAGCTGTCCGTGGCGGACAATCTGATGGCCATCCTCGAACATCGCCACGACCTCAAGCGGGCGCAGCGACAGGAGAAAATGGAGGAACTGCTGGAGGAGTTCCACATCACCCATATCCGAAAGAATTCCGGCATGTCCCTGTCGGGCGGTGAGCGGCGCCGGGTCGAGATCGCGCGGGCACTGGCCACCGATCCCGATTTCATCCTGCTGGACGAGCCCTTCGCCGGCGTCGACCCCATATCCGTCAACGATATCAAGCAGATCATCGGCCATCTCCAGGCCCGTGGCATCGGCGTCCTCATCACCGATCACAATGTGCGGGAAACCCTGGATATCTGCGAGAAAGCGTACATCGTCGGTGAGGGCCATATCATCGCCGCGGGCACCGCCGAGGACATCCTCGCCGACGACCAGGTCCGCAACGTGTACCTGGGGCACGAGTTCCGCCTCTAGGCCGAAAAAATCCTTCCCGGCCGGGAACTTGCTCACATTTTTACCGAATTTAGGTCGTTGACAGGGGGCGCCACTGCAATAAACATGCTAGTTTCATGCCAAAGTTGCCTCGCAGTCACGGCGGGGCTACACTGGCAGCAGGGTATCAAGAGCGAATATGAAACAGTCCCTCCAACTGAAGCTAGGCCAGCAGCTGGTAATGACCCCCCAGCTGCAGCAGGCTATCAAGCTGCTTCAGCTCTCCACGCTCGATCTGCAGCAGGAGATTCAGGAGGCACTGGATACCAACCCCATGCTGGAAGTCCAGGACGGTCCTGACGGCGAGGCCCTGGACGCCGGTGAGTCCCCGGATAGCCCGGAACATGCTTCGGAGGGCCTCAACGGCGAGGCCACCAGTGCCGAGCTGCTCGGCGAGGTCGGCGATTCCGCGGATGGCGGCGAAGACAGCCAGGCTGCCGAGAGTTTCGACAGCGCTGCGGACGAGCCCGATACCTCCAGCTTTGAAAACGACATTCCCGAAGAACTGCCCGTCGATACCCAGTGGGACGACGTCTACCAGGCGCCTATCGCCAGCGGTGGCCCGCCCCCCGGCGACGCGGACTTCGATTTCGACAGCCGCAATTCCAGCGGCGAAACGTTAAACGATCACCTGCTCTGGCAGCTCAACCTGACCCGCCTGTCTGACACGGACCGGGTTATCGCCATAGCAATCATCGATGCCACCGACGACAATGGCCGGCTGACCTCCCCCATCGAGGAAATCTGGGAATCCCTGGTGCCGGATCTCGACGTGGAGCTCGATGAATCGGTGGCGGTCCTGCACCGGCTGCAGCAGTTCGACCCCCCGGGCGTCTGCACCCATGACCTGCGCGAGTGCCTGCTGGTGCAGCTCAACCAGCTGCCGGCCGACACCCCGTTCCTGGCCGAGGCCAAGCTGGTGATCAATCGTTACATGAACCTGCTGGGCAACCGCGACTACGCCCAGCTGATACGCCGCAGCAAGATTCGCGAGCCGGAATTGAAACAGGTGCTGGCGCTGATCCAGTCGCTGACGCCCAACCCCGGCCAGGCCATCGGCGAGGACAATACCGAGTACGTGGTGCCGGATGTCTTTGTCAGCAAGAAGAACGGCAGCTGGGTCGTGGAACTCAACCCGGATATCGCACCGCGACTGCGGATCAACGAGGGCTACGCGGGACTGGTGAAGCGCGCGGACAACAGCTCCGACAACGCCTATATGCGCGACAGCCTGCAGGAGGCGCGCTGGTTCCTGAAGAGCCTGCAGAGCCGCAACGAGACCCTGATGAAGGTGGCGACCCGGATCGTCGAGCACCAGCGCGGCTTCCTCGAGTACGGTGAAGAAGCCATGAAACCGCTGGTGCTGCATGACATCGCCGAGGCGGTGGACATGCACGAATCGACTATTTCACGGGTCACCACGCAGAAGTACATGCACACCCCCCGCGGCATTTTCGAGCTGAAGTACTTTTTCTCCAGCCACGTCAACACGGCGTCCGGGGGCGAGTGTTCGTCCACGGCAATCCGTGCCCTGATCAAGAAGATGATCGCCGCAGAAAACCCCAGGAAACCCCTGAGCGACAGCAAGATCACCAATATGCTTGCCGAACAGGGCATCAAGGTGGCGCGCCGGACAATCGCTAAATACCGCGAATCCCTGGTTATTCCACCTTCCAACGAGCGCAAACGGCTTGTCTAGCCACTCATCTTGCGCTCAGATGAGCCAGGTCACCGGCATCCGCCCGCCTGGTCTCCCACAGTAACAGGAGCGACATATGCAAATCACAATCAGCGGTCATCATGTAGAGGTCACCGAGCCACTGCGGGAGTACGTGCTCTCCAAGCTGGAGCGGCTGGAGCGACATTTTGACCAGATCACCAATGTCGACGTGACACTGATTGTGGAAAAGCTGGTACAGAAAGCCGAGGCGAATGTGCACGTCTCCGGTGCCGACATATTCGCCAACGCCGAATCGGAAGACATGTATGCCGCGATCGACTCGCTGGCGGACAAACTGGATCGCCAGCTGATCAAGCACAAGGAAAAGAATCGCAACCACTGATGTTCCAGCTAGACCAGCTGCTTACTCCCGAGCTCTCCTTCTGCGGGGTTCCCGGCATTAGCCGCAAGCGCGTGTTCGAGACGGCGGCGCGGCTGATCTGCGAGCAGCGCCCGGAGCTGGACAACGGCGAGGTATACAACAACCTGCTGGCGCGGGAGAAGCTCGGCAGTACCGGGCTGGGTGGCGGTATCGCCATCCCCCACTGCCGGCTCAGCGGCTGTGAGGATGCCATCGGCGTGCTCATGACCCTGGAAGAGCCGGTGGAATTCGATGCGCCGGACGGCGCGCCCGTCGACATCCTGTTCCTGCTGATCGTGCCGGTCGAGGCCCAGCAGGCGCACCTGGACATCCTCGCCGGGCTGGCAAAACTCTTGAGCCAGGATGCCTTCTGCGAGCTGCTGCGCGCCGCGGGCAGCAACGAACAACTCTTCCGCGACGCGGTAGAGTTCCAGTCCTGACCGACGCGTGCGTCTCGTCATCATCAGCGGCCGCTCCGGGTCCGGCAAGAGTACGGCCCTGCACCAGCTCGAGGACGAGGGTTTCTACTGTATAGACAACCTGCCCGCCACCCTGCTGCCGGCGCTGGTGGAGCGTGGCATCAACGAGTCGCTGTCCCCCGCCGGCCTGGCGGTATGCATCGATGCTCGCAATGCCCACGGCGACCTCGCCCACTTCTCCAACCTGCTGGGTGACTTTCCCGCGAACGTCGACATGGACATCCTGTTCCTGGACGCCGATGACGCCAGCCTGATCAAGCGATTCAGCGAGACCCGCAGGCGCCACCCCCTCAGTGATGACGACACGCCGCTCGCCGACGCCATTGCCCGCGAGCGCGAAATCCTGGAACCCATCGCCAGTGCCGCGTCACTGATGATCGACACCAGCCAGATGACCATCTACGAGCTGCGCTCGGCAATCCGCGAGCGGCTGGTGGGGGCCGGGGCGGGAGATATTTCCGTGTTGTTCCAGTCCTTCGGGTTCAAGCGCGGGCTGCCCAGCGACGCCGACCTCGTGTTCGACGTGCGCATCCTGCCCAACCCCCACTGGGAGAAGTCCCTGCGCCTGAAAACCGGCCGCGACCCGGAAGTGGCTGCGTTCCTGGAGCAACAGCCGGTGGCGCTGGAACTGTTCGATGAGATCAGCAGCTTCCTGGAGCGCTGGCTGCCGCGCTATCGGGACAATAACCGCAGCTACGTGACCATTGCCCTCGGTTGTACCGGTGGGCAACATCGGTCAGTATATCTGGCGGAAAAGCTCTTTCAGCGCTTCCGGGAACAGTTCCCGGAGGTCAACCTGCGTCACCGCGAACTCCAGGGCTGACAGGACTCTATGCTCCGGCAACAGATAACGATAATCAACAAGCTGGGTCTACACGCACGCGCGGCGGCGAAATTCGTCAGCTGTGCCTCGGCCTTCGCCAGTGATATCCAGGTCGGCAACGACGGCAAAATGGTCGACGGCAAGAGCATCATGTCCATCATGATGCTGGCCGCCGCCAAGGGCACCGTGCTCGACCTGGAAATCAGCGGCCAGGACGAAGAAGAAGCGCTGGAGGCCATTACCCGACTGGTGGAGAACAAGTTCGACGAGGGCGAGTAGTGGCCGCCCCCGCTAAAGAGCAGAACCGCACCCAGGCACAGCTCGATGCGCTGACCCGCGCACTGGACAGTGGCACCTTCGTCAACGTCCGCCACATGCTCAACGCCCTCCCCGCCATCGATATCGCTCGCTTGCTCGAGTCCTCACCGCCGCCCACGCGCGCGGTGCTGTGGCAACTCGTCGATGAAGACGGCGAGGGTGAGGTCCTGCAGGAACTCGGCGACGAACTGCAGTCGCAGTTCCTGCGTGGCATGGATGCGGAAGAAGTGGCGGCGGTCACCGAGGGCCTGGAACCCGACGACGTGGCCGACATTCTCCAGCGACTGCCGGAGAAGGTGCTGCAGCAGGTGCTCAGCGCCATGGACCTGCAGGATCGCGCCCGGGTCGAGCAGGTACTGGAATACCCGGAGAATACCGCCGGCGGCCTGATGAACACCGACACCATCACAGTCAGGGCCCGTCACACGGCGGACGTGGTGCTGCGCTACCTGCGCCGCCACGAGGAAATCCCGCAGATGACCGACAGCCTGATCGTCGTGAACCGGGCTGACAGGCTGCTGGGCGTGCTGCCCCTGGGGCGGCTGCTGGTCGCCGACCCGACCGCCACCGTGCGTGAAATCATGGACACGGAGGTGGAGGCGATTCCCGCCGAGATGGAAGCCTCCGAAGTCAGCCAGCTGTTCGAGCGCAATGACTGGGTGTCTGCACCGGTGATCGACGCCGAGGGCAGGCTGCTGGGCCGTATCACCATCGACGACGTGGTCGACGTCATCCGCGAGGAAGCCGAGCACTCGCTGATGAGCATGGCAGGCCTGGACGAGGACGAGGACACGTTTGCACCGGTGTTCAAGACCACCCCGCGCCGCGCCATCTGGCTGGGCATCAACCTGGTCACCGCCTTCATCGCCGCCTCGGTCATCAACCTGTTCCAGGACACAATCGACAAGGTCGTCGCGCTCGCCGTGCTGATGCCCATCGTCGCCAGCATGGGCGGCATTGCCGGCACCCAGACACTGACGGTAATGATCCGCGGCATCGCGGTGGGACAGATCGGCATGAGCAACCAGCGCTGGCTGATCAGCCGCGAGTTCCTGGTGGGGCTGATCAACGGCATGCTGTGGGCCATGGTGGTCGCCGTGGCGGCGTCACTGTGGTTCCGGGACTGGCTGATCGGCGCCATCATCGCCGCCGCCATGGTGATCAACCTGGTCACGGCAGCCGTGGCCGGCACCGTTATCCCCCTGTTGATGAAACGCTACGCTATCGACCCCGCACTGGCCGGGGGCGTGGTGCTCACCACCATTACGGACGTCGTGGGTTTCATGTCCTTCCTGGGACTGGCCACCGTGTTCTATGGCTAGATTTTCCGCGGGAGTGATCGGGCATGAGTGACTTTGACGACGAGCTGGAGCGCGAAGACGACTGGGAGGATCGCCCCAGCAAATCCGCCCGCAAGCGCCAGATGACGGCACTGCAGAAGCTCGGTGAAGCCATGGTCGAGCTATCGGACAAGGAGCTGGCGCGAATGCCTATCGAGGATGAGCGTCTGAAGGAAGTCATCGTCGAGGCGCGGGGCATCCGCAGCCACAGCGCCCGCCGCCGCCATTTGCAGTTGGTCGGCAAGCTGATGCGCGATGTGGATCCCGCACCGATCCAACAGGCGCTGGATGAACTGCACCAGCGCCGCCGCGGTGCAGCCGATGCGTTCAAGGCCCTGGAGGACTGGCGTGACCGCCTGATCAGGGAAGGTGACGGCGCCATACAGGCCGCGCTCGACACCTGGCCCCAGGCCGACCGGCAGCAGCTGCGCCAGCTGATCCGGCAGCACCAGAAGGAAGCCAGCACCGGCAAGCCGCCGGCAGCGAGTCGCAAACTGTTCAGGTACCTGCGGGAACTGGCCGGCGAGGCCTAGGTTTCGGGAACTTCCTCGGCTGTTGCCTCGGGTTCGACGGTTTCCGCGGTCTGTATCTCGGGCTGTTCGGCGGAATCGTCGAAAATGCGCTCGAAATTCACACCCGGATCAGCCCAGGGGCCTTCCACCCGGTAGACGGCGCTGGAGAAACGATCCATCTGCTTGTCGAACAACTTGCTGATCACGTAGACGCCCGCCGCCGCGGGCAGGCCGCTGACCAGGGCAAACATCCAGGGCAGGTTGCTGGCGATCGGCAGGGTGGCCACCAGCTCACCGTCCACGGTCTGCTCACGGGCATTGGCCACCCCCGCGAACTGGAGACGGGAACCCCGCCCCTGCACGTCCAGGTGCGGCACGTCGATCATGCCCTGCTGGAAATAGAGATCCCCCTTGATGCTGTCGAAGGCCACGCCGGACTTGTAGACATGTGAGAGGTCCAGGCTGAGCCGGCGCACCATCTCCGTGAGGTTCAGGATTCCGACGACTCGCAGGGTGCCGGAGGTGGCGCCGGAGGTCTTGAGGAAGCTGCCCTGGTCAACGTCGATACGCATGTGACCGGTGGTCTCGGCCAGCAGGAAGTCGTTGGGGCCGCCGGGCCAGGTCAGCTCGAGGCCGACCCGGCCGCTCTCGGTTGCGACGATTTCCTCGTAGTTGTATTCGGTGAGGACGTCGCCGAAATTGGTGAAGGCCAGCTTGCCCAGCAGGCGCGTGCGATCGCCCTCCTCGTCACTCAGCCAGTCGAGTCGCATTCCCTCTTCCGGGCCCAGCTGCAGGTGGCGCAGGGTACCGGTGATATTCTCGAAGTGCAGGTTGCCGCGCATGGCCCTCAGGTCAAAGGCCAGGTCGCCCCAGTCCTGCTCGCCGTCGTGCAGGCGCTGAATGGCCACCCTGAACGGGGGCATTTCCGTATCCCCTTCCAGCGTGCCGCTGCCGCTACCGAATACACCCAGGCCGACAACATCGAGTCGCTCGAAGTCCACGCCGATCAGCGAGAGATCATCGGGTATATCCACCGCGCCCGCCCCCCAGGCGGTATCGAATTCGATCAGCCAGCGATCCGGCAATTCCCGGCCAGAAAGCGTCGCGTCGTCGACCTGGTAACCGAACAGCCGCAGTTCGTCGACCCGCAGGTCGCGAATCGCCGTCAGGATCACCGGCGCTGCGTTGTCTTCGGGGAAGTAGCGATCGATGAACAACTCCCACTCGTCCCAGTCCAGCAGTTCCAGGTTTCCGCCCATCAGGAAGCGGCCCGCTTCCCGCTCCGCCAGTGCGGCGCCAAAACCGAGGCTGCCGCCCTCGAAGCCGTCATCGCCCAGGTCGATGCCCAGGAATGCGCGCTGCTCCATACTGAGTTCGACGCGTTTGGGCCCCGCCGCCAAGGGCATGGCCAGGGTCACGGGGCGGCTTTCCCCGGCTTCCTTGCTCCAGGGCGTCGGCAGGTCCAGGGACACACCCTCCAGCTCGCTGGCCACTTCGAGGCGGGCGCTGCCTTCGGACGGTACCAGCACATGTAGCTCCGCGTCGGTTTCACCTTCGGCAAGGCGCAGCAGGTCCAGGTCCAGCCACTCCCGCACCGACGCGGCGGTCACGGGCCCGCGGGCGGCGATATCAAGCGTGGCGAGTTCACCACCCTGGCGGCCCTGGCTGACGCGCCCGGAGAAGGCCTTCCCCCACAATCGGCCCGTGATTTCGTCGGCGTGAAAACCCTGTTCCGAATCGTAGTCGAGGCGGCCGTTGACCGCGTCGATTTCAAGATCGAGTGAACCCATGTCGACCGTTACATCGGCCCAGAACGTGGTCAGGTCAACAACCGGGGGCTGGCTGAGATCACTGATGTTCATTTCCAGCTCCAGCGCCGAGGCGAGTCCGCCCTCGGCCTGCCAGTCCGCGAAATTGTCGCCCACCAGCGTACGCAGCGGAGAGTGGTTGACGATGTGGAGCCCGTCCGCGGCGCTCCCGACCATGTTCGCGCTCACTGCCAGCTGCATGGCCTGGGATGCGTCCCGCCGCAGCCTGACCCGGATATCGCTCACGCCGGAGTCGAGAATGCGGCCCTCACTGCCGAACAAATCGACATTGGTGTCATCGATCAGCACCAGGCCGTGCAGGTCCTCCAGCGCGGGCCAGTCCGGGTGATAGTCGATACGCGTGTCCTCGATGTCGAAGAACAGCTGCACGGTCTTGTGCTGCGGAAGCTTCGCCAGGCTGCCGCGGTAGATGAATCCACCCTCGGTGATGCGGCCCTCACCGATCGCCGGTTCCAGCCATGTCAGCAGCTTGGGATCGAGCTTGTAGGGCATGTACTTGTTCCGGTACTCGGGCAGCGTGTCGCGCAGGCTGACCATCAGCTCCATCTCGACACCCGTCGGCACTTTCTGCCGCGGGATCTTGAGTGAGAACAAACCTCGAACTTCACCCTCCTCGGCGATGGCGGTGAACGGGCCACTGCGCACCCGGAAGGCATCACCATGTACCGCCCAATCGAGTTCCGCGCTGAAAGCGTTGTAGTGCAGCGGCTCCTTGAATACCGCGGGAAAGGCCATGGAAAACTCGGAGGAAGACAGCTGCACGGTGCCGCCGTCTGCACGCAGGACTGCAAACCCCGCGGCATTGGTGAGGCCCGGCGCGCCCTTCCAGGGCTCGACATCGAGTTCCTCGAAGTTCATCGCCAGCTCCCAGTCGCGGCGACCGCTGAGCTCTCCGAGCGAAAAGTCCGCCACGGACAGCTGGCCCTCCGGAGACAGCCTCGACAGCACATTCACTGCGGTATCCGGCAGCAGGCCGGCCTGCTCCAGGTAGCGGGACAGGGTCCCCAGTTCCAGGTCGGCCAGCCGCAGGCTCAGGCTGTCGTCGCCGTAGCTGCCGGTAAGGCGATCGATGCGAACCGCGTTTTCCCCGCCCAGCACCACCAGGTCCCGGGCCCGAAACTGCCAGCGGCCGTCCGCGTAGTCTGCCGCCGCGGTCACGGACACCTGGTCCATGCGCACGGCACGCCCGCCCTCTTGCGCAGGCCCAATGTCGATATCGGCGCCGTCAAGGGCGGTGGCGAGATGTACACCGCCGCGATCCAGCCGCAGCCACAGGTCGTTCTCGATCTTGCCGGACCTGGGCACGAGGCCTGCCTGCGCCAGCAGGTCGCTGTACTCGCTGAGATCGCTGGCTACCGTACGCAGGTGAAACAGCCCCTCGAACTTGCGAAAGTTCTCGAGTTCGCCCACGCCTTCCGCCGTCAGGCGAAACACGGACTTGCGTTCCGGCGCCTTCAGGGACAGGCGGGCGCGGCGGAAGTCACCGTCGCGCTCGAGGTCAGCCTCGACAAAGGAGATCCGCGTGCGCTCCCCGTCGTTCAGCTCGACCACTGTCTCACCGAGCAGGAGTTCCTCCGCATTGAAAATAAAGTCGTTGAGGGTGCCGGTGGTTCCGGTCTGGCCGCTGCCCTGAATGCCTGCGAGGGTCATCTGGCCGTTTTCGTCGACGTCGACCCGCATGCGCCCGCCCTGGGCAGACAGCATGAACAGCCGCGGTGACATGGAGATCAGCGTATCCAGCACGTCGAATTCCAGTGCCAGCTCTGCGAACTCGAGGCCCGCCGGCGCCTGTTCGTCGCCCCGTATCCGCACCCCGGTTGCTGTCACGCGGGGCGACAGGGAGCGCCAGCTGCCCTTGAGCTCGTCGATCTCTATGACGAAGTCGAGGCGATTGTTCGCCTCGCGCAGAATGTCATCCCGGTACTGGTAGAGATTGCCCAGCAACAGGCGCCCGACGCTGCTGTAGACCGCCAGCATGACGATGAGCAGGACGATGGAGTACCAGAGCCATGTTGTGAGCCGTTGCAGCACGAAATCGTTTTAACCGGTTCCCGCGCCGCCGAGGGTGCGCGGCGCTATCCATTGCCTTAGAGCAGTATAATGTCGAACTGTTCCCGGCTGTACATGGGTTCAACCCGGAACTGTAAAGATTTACCAGCAAATTCTTCCAGGTCCGCCACCGATGCGGATTCCTCGTCGAGCAGCCGGTCCACGACTTCCTGTGAGGCCAGCACCATCAGGCTGTCGGCGGCATAGGCGCGCGCCTCGCGCAGGATTTCACGGAAGATTTCATAGCACACGGTCTGGGCGGATTTGAGCACGCCGCGACCGCCGCAGGCGGGACAATCCTCACACAGCGCCTGGGACAGGCTCTCGCGGGTACGCTTGCGGGTCATCTCGACGAGGCCGAGCTCGGAGACACCGGTAATCACCGTGCGCGCGCGGTCCCGCGCCATCGCCTTCTCCAGCGCCCGGAGCACCTGTCGCTTGTGCTCCTCATCGCGCATGTCGATAAAGTCGATGATGATAATGCCGCCCAGGTTGCGCAGGCGCAGCTGGCGAGCGAGGGTGGTCACCGCTTCGAGGTTGGTCTTGTAGACCGTCTCCTCCTGGTTGCTGCGGCCGACGAACCCGCCGGTATTCACATCGATGGTGCTCATGGCTTCGGTCTGGTCGATCACCAGGTAGCCGCCGGACTTCAGTGACACCTGGCGCTCCAGCGCGCGGGCCATCTCGTCCTCGACGCTGTAGAGATCAAAGATGGGACGCTCGCCCTGGTAGTGCTCCAGCAGCGATGCCAGCTCGGGCACATAGTCATCGCAGAATTCGCTGAGACGGTCGAAGGCCTCGCGGCTGTCGACCCGGATGCGATCCAGGCCCGGCCGCGCCAGGTCACGGATGCTGCGGTGATACAGCTGCCAGTCCTCGTAGACTCGCGACGGCGCCGCGGCGCCATCCGTCCGCTTGCTGACGGCGGCCCACAGGCGCTTGAGGAATCGCAGGTCAGCCTCCAGCTCCTCTCGACCCACTCCCTCGGCGGCGGTGCGCAGGATAAAGCCGCCCTGGATTTCCTGGCTG
The DNA here is from genome assembly GCA_965601975.1 of Halieaceae bacterium. Taxonomy (GTDB): domain Bacteria; phylum Pseudomonadota; class Gammaproteobacteria; order Pseudomonadales; family Halieaceae; genus JANQIO01. The sequence continues at coordinate 1,248,076 of OZ271856.1, read as the reverse complement.
GCGATTGCCTCATCCAGCACCGAGCGCAGCCGCGAGCGCTCGTCGTCATCCTCGATCTGCTGGGAAATACCGATGTGGGGCGTGCGCGGCATGTAGACGAGATAGCGTGAGGAGACGGAGAGCTGCGTCGTCAGGCGCGCGCCCTTGCTGCCCAGGGGTTCCTTGGTGACCTGCACCAGGACCGCCTGTCCCTCGCGCAGCTGCTCGCGGATGTCCTCTGCCTGGTTGCCGCGCCGCTCCATACCGGCTTCGTCCAGCGGGTGGATATCGGCGACGTGAATAAAGCTGGTGCGCTCTTCGCCGATGTCGACGAAGGCCGCCTGCATACCGGGCAGGACGCGCACCACCTTGCCAAGGTAGATGTTCCCCACCGTGCCGCGATTCGCCGCGCGCTCGATGTGCAAATCCTGCAGCAAGCCGTGATCCACCACCGCCACCCGCGTTTCCAGCGGCGTGACATTGACCAGCAGTTCCTCGCTCAAGCGTTATCCCCGGGCGTGCGTTCCAGTCCCGTCGGCACGCCCACACGCTGCAGCAGGCTCCAGGTCAGGGCCAGCGGCAGGCCGACCACCCCGGTATAGCTTCCCTCCAGGGACTCGACAAAGGCACCGGCCAGCCCCTGGATGCCATAGCCCCCGGCCTTGTCGAAGGGTTCGTCGGTGGCGATGTAGGCCTCGCACTGCTCGCGGGTCAGGCTTGAAAACCTGACGCGGCTGTCGCTGAGCCCTTCCTCAACGCGCGTGCCGTGGCGGACGCAGACCGAGGTCAGCACCTGGTGCTCGCGGCCGCTGAGTCGCGCCAGCATCGCCAGTGCGTCGAAATGATCCGCGGGCTTTCCCAGTACCTGCTCATCCAGCACCACACAGGTATCCGCGGCCAGGATGACGACATCCCCGCCAACATCGGCTTGCACGGCCGCGGATTTCTCCCAGGCCAGTCTCGCCACGTAGTCCTCCACCGGTTCGTCGGACAGCTGGCGCTCGTCGATATCCGCCGGGCGCTGCTCAAACTCGACGCCGAGCTGCAGTAACAGCTCGGCGCGCCTGGGGGATTGGGAGGCGAGAATCAGTTCGGGCATATCCGCTGCTCAGCTGACTCCGTACTGTCGGCGCAGTCGCCGCAGCACCACCATCACGGGCGGCCAGAGAACCGCGCTCAGCAGGGCGGGTATCAGGAACAGCAGGCTGACGGCGCCGACTCCCGTCAGGTTCTGCACCCATTGGGACACCAGCTGGTTGATGCCCACCAGGATGAACACGACTGCCACCTGCTGCAGCAGGTTGAACTGGCGGATGCGCTGGTAAAGCACCAGCGTCAGGTAGGCGACGACCGACAGGGACAGCGCGTTCTGGCCCAGCAGCGATCCCTCGGTCACATCCAGCAGCATCCCCACCGCAAAGCTGGCGACGATCCCCACCCGCTGCGGCAGGGCGAGAACCCAGTAGATGAGTACGAGTGTGACCCATTCCGGCCGCGCCCAGCGCAAGCCCATGGGCAGGGGGTAGACCGTCAACAGGAACGCCATGGCGAAGGTCAACAGGATCACCCAGCCGCCGTGGCCTTTCTGCTCGACCATGGCCTATTCTCCCGACGCCAGGCGGCCGGTAAAGACCAGCAGCACGTGGCGGCTGCGGTTCAGCGCGGCGCTGGGTTCGGCGCGGACCCGCGCAAAGGCCTGCCCCGGGTCGGCCACCACCTCGGTCACGGTGGCAACCGGGTAACCTTCCGGAAAGCGCCCGCCGAGACCGGAGCTCACCAGCAAATCGCCCACCGCGATATCCTCGGTGCTGGCAACGTGGCGCAGCTCCAGGGTATCCAGGCGGCCGATGCCCTCGGCAATCGCCCGCACACCGTTGCGATTGACCTGAACGGGAATGGCGTGAGTGGCGTCGGTGACCAGCAGCACCCGGGAGCTGCCCGGACTGACCTCGACCACCTGCCCCATGAGCCCGTTGGCGTCGATCAGGGGTTGCCCCACGAACACGCCGTCCCGGGAGCCCTTGTCGAGCACCACCAGGTGGCGCGCCGGGTCGGGGGAAATGCCGGTCAGCTCCGCCACCAGCACATCGTCCGACAGCAGGGCGGAGGAATTCAGCAGGGCGCGCAGGCGAACGTTTTCCGCCCGCAGCGCCGCCATCTGCTGGACCTGCGCTTCCAGCAGCAGCGACTCGGCCCGCATGCGACGATTGTCTTCCAGCAGGGTGGAGCGGCTCACCATGCTCTCTTCACCCCAGTCGCTGACCTTGGCGGGCACATCCGCCAGCCAGTAGAACGGGAAGGTCACGGCGGAAATCGTGGAGCGCACCACCGCCAGGCCGTTGAACTTGAGGTCGGCGGTAATCAGCACGGCGGCAACAACCCCTGCCAGCACCAGCCGTGCGCCAGCAGAGGGTTCCTTGATAAACAGGGGTTTGATAGCTGCTCCTCGTGCTCAGGGACCGTCGCAGGAGCGACCGTTTACTCCGTCGACAGGAGGTCGATGGTGTTGCGGTCCATCATTTCCATCGCCATACCGCCGCCGCGGGCGACACAGGTCAGGGGATCTTCCGCGACGATCACCGGCAGGCCGGTCTCGTCGGAAATCAGCCGGTCCAGGTCGCGCAGCAATGCGCCGCCGCCGGTCAGCACGATCCCGCTCTCGGCGATGTCCGCCGCCAGTTCCGGCGGTGACTGTTCCAGCGCCGATTTCACCGCCTGTACGATCGCTGCCAGCGGTTCCTGCAGGGCCTCCAGTATCTCGTCGCTGTTGAGGGTAAAACTGCGCGGCACACCCTCCGCGAGGTTGCGTCCGCGAACGTCGATCTCGCGCAGCTCGCTGCCGGCAAAGCCGCAGCCCACTTCCTGCTTGATGCGCTCGGCGGTGGAATCACCGATGAGGCTGCCGTAGCGGCGCCGCACGTGAGAGACGATGGCCTCGTCAAAGCGGTCTCCACCGACCCGGGCGGAGTCGCTGTAAACGACGCCATTGAGCGAAATGATGGCAATCTCGGTCGTCCCGCCGCCGACGTCCACCACCATGGAGCCGGTGGCCTCGGCAACCTGCAGGCCCGCCCCGATGGCTGCCGCCATAGGCTCCTCGATGAGGCGTACCTCACGAGCGCCGGCGCTCAGGGCCGATTCGCGAATGGCCCGGCGCTCCACCTGGGTGGACTGGCAGGGTACACAGATCAGTACCCGCGGGCTGGGCCGGATGAATTTGCTCTCGTGCACCTTGGAAATGAAGTGCTGGAGCATTTTCTCGGTGACCTGGAAGTCGGCAATCACGCCGTCCTTGAGGGGGCGGATCGCCGTGATGTTGCCGGGGGTGCGGCCCAGCATGCGCTTGGCGTCGGCACCCACCGCCTCGATGGTTTTCTGGCCGTTGTGGACGCGAATCGCCACCACCGACGGTTCGTCCAGGACAATACCCTGGTCGCGGACATAAATGAGCGTATTGGCTGTTCCCAGATCGATGGACAGATCATTCGAGAACATCCCACGCAGATTCTTGAACATGAAATTTGACTACCTTGTGCAAACACCCGCGGGGGATCGGGTGCATGGATAATAATTGCTGGCCTCACGTGTTGTTATCGGCTCGGTTTTGGCGCCCTTCAGGGCCCAAATAGCAAACCTCGCCACCTTTATAACTAAGGCTTCTAACACTTTCGACTCTACCAACCGCGGGGATTTTGGGCAAGGAGCAAATGTGATAAGTTTGCGTCCCTCAACAGGCCACTCACCCCCCGCGGACACTGGCCTCGCGCCACCCTCGGGCCAGCGCTGACAACATCATTCCGGAGACAGCACACCGATGTCTGTAGACCAGGCAGAGATAGAGAAAATTGCCGAGTTGGCGCGTATTCGCGTCGCCCCCGAAGACGCCGGCGAGCTGACCGAGCGCATCACCAATATCCTCGACCTGGTGGACCAGATGCAGGCGGTGGATACTGCGGGTGTGGAGCCCCTGGCCAACCCACTGAGCGCATCCCAGCGCCTGCGCGAGGACCAGGTCACCGAAGCGGACCGGCATGAGGAGTTCCAGCGCATTGCCCCTGCCACCGAGGAAGCCCTCTACCTCGTGCCCAAGGTGATCGACTAGATGACCACACTCACCGAATTGAGCCGCCGGCTGGCGGCAGGCGACGTTTCCAGCGTCGAGGTCACCGGGGAGCTGCTGTCTCGCATCGAGGCGCATAACAGCGATCTCAACGCGGTGATCACGGTGACCGCCGAGCAGGCGCTGGCGGACGCCGAAGCCGCGGACGCCCGGCGCGCCGCCGGCGATGCGGGACCGCTCACGGGTATCCCCCTGCTGCACAAGGATATCTTCTGCACCCAGGGCGTGCGCACCAGCTGCGGCTCGAAGATGCTGGACAACTTCGTGCCGCCCTACGACGCGACGGTGATCGCGAAGTTCAAGGCCGCCGGCGCGGTCATGCTGGGCAAGACCAATCTCGACGAATTCGCGATGGGCTCCTCCAACGAGAACAGCTTCTACGGACCCGCCCGCAACCCCTGGGACGCGGAACGGGTTCCCGGCGGCTCCTCGGGCGGTTCCGCCGCCGCGGTAGCGGCGGGCTTCGCCCCGGGGGCGACCGGCACGGACACCGGCGGTTCGATTCGCCAGCCCGCGGCCCTGTGCGGCATCACCGGCCTCAAGCCCACCTATGGGCGGGTCTCGCGCCTGGGCATGGTGGCCTTCGCCTCCAGCCTCGACCAGGGCGGCCCCCTGGCCGGCAGCGCCGCCGATTGCGCATTGATGCTGCAAACCATGGCGGGCTTCGATCCCGCGGATTCGACCTCGGTGGACCGTGAGGTCGACGATTACAGCGCTGACCTGGAAGCGGACATCAAGGGCCTGAAGATCGGCCTGCCCAAAGAGTATTTTGGTGAAGGCCTCGACGGCGGTATTGAGTCGGTGGTGAAGACAGCCCTGGCAGAATACGAGGCCATGGGTGCGGAGCTCGTGGAAATCTCCCTGCCCCATTCACACCTGGCGGTTCCCGCCTACTATGTCATCGCACCGGCGGAAGCCTCCACCAACCTGTCGCGCTTCGACGGGGTGCGCTACGGACACCGCTGCGAGGACCCGAAGGACCTGCACGACCTGTACACCCGCACCCGGGAGGAAGGCTTCGGCCCCGAGGTGAAGCGGCGCATCCTGGTGGGCACCTATGCCCTGTCTGCCGGCTACTACGACGCGTACTACCGCAAGGCCCAGCAGATTCGGCGGCTTATCCAGCAGGATTTCCTCGAGGCCTTCGAATCCGTGGACGTGATCATGGGCCCCACCACCCCCCACCCGGCCTGGGTGCTGGGCGAGAAGGTCAACGACCCGGTGGCCATGTACCTGGAGGACATCTACACCCTGTCGGTCAACCTGGCCGGCCTGCCGGGCATGTCGGTCCCGGCGGGCTTCAGCGCTGACCTGCCGGTGGGCCTGCAGCTGATCGGGCCGCACTTTAGCGAGGCGAAGCTGCTCAATATTGCCCACCGTTACCAGCAGGCGACGGATTGGCACACACGGAGGCCGTCACTGTGAGCAAGCACGGAAGTGATCCCTACTGGGAAACGGTGATCGGCCTTGAGGTGCACGTGCAGCTGGCCACCGACTCGAAGATTTTTTCCGGGTCCGCGACCACGTTTGGCGCCAGCCCCAACACCCAGGCCAGCGCCGTGGACCTGGCCATGCCGGGCATGCTGCCCGTGCTCAACGAGAAAGCCGTGCGCTTCGGCGTGATGTTCGGCCTGGCCATCGAGGCGGATATCGGCAAGCGCTCGGTGTTCGACCGCAAGAACTACTTCTATCCGGACCTGCCCAAGGGCTACCAGATCTCCCAGTTCGACCATCCCATCGTCGGCAGGGGACATGTGCAGATCCAGCTCGAGGACGGCAGCACCCGGGAAATCGGGGTGACCCGCGCCCACCTGGAGGAAGACGCCGGCAAGTCACTGCACGAGGACTTCCACGGCATGAGCGGCATCGACCTGAACCGGGCCGGTACGCCGCTGCTGGAAATCGTCTCAGAGCCGGAGATGCGCTCCGCCGAAGAGGCGGTGGCCTACCTCAAGACGATCCACTCGATTGTCACCTATCTCGGCATCTCGGACGGGAACATGGCCGAAGGCTCCATGCGCTGCGACGTGAACATCTCCCTGCGCCCACGCGGTGAAGAGGAGTTCGGCACCCGCACCGAGATCAAGAACGTCAACTCCTTCCGCTTCGTCGAGAAGGCCATCCAGGTCGAAACCGAGCGGCAGATGGACATTCTCGAGGACGGCGGCAAGATTGTGCAGGAAACGCGTTTGTACGACGCGGACCGCAACGAGACTCGCCCCATGCGCAGTAAGGAGGTGGCCAACGACTATCGCTACTTCCCGGAGCCGGACCTCCTGCCGGTTGAGATCGAAGACAGCTATATCGAAGCCCTGCGCGGCAAACTGCCGGAACTGCCCGACGCCAAGCGCGAGCGCTTCCAGTCCCAGTACGGACTCAGTGCCTACGACGCCGGGGTGCTGTCCAGCGAGCGCGAGATCGCCGACTATTTCGAAACCGTCGCCGAGAGCGCGGGCGATGCGAAGTCCGCCGCCAACTGGGTGCAGGTGGAGCTGCTCGGCGCGCTCAACAAGTCGGACCTGGAGTTCGAGGCCTGCCCGGTACCCGCCGCCGAGCTGGGCGCGCTGATCGGGCGCATCAATGACAACACCATCTCCGGCAAGATCGCCAAGCAGGTCTTCGAGATTCTCTGGAGCGAGGGCGGCGGCGTCGACGGCATCATCGAGGCGAAGGGCTTCAAGCAGGTCAGCGACACCGGCGAGCTGGAGGCCATGGTCGACGAGGTCATCGCCGGCAACCCGGACCAGGTGCAGCAGTTCCTGGCCGCCGACGAGGGCAAGCGCAAGAAGCTGCTGGGCTTCTTCGTCGGGCAGATCATGAAGGCGTCGAAGGGCCAGGCCAACCCGAAGCTCGTCAACGAAATTCTGGCTGCCAAGCTGGAAGCGGCTGGCTGACCGCCGTAGCCGAATAACGAACGTCACCCCGTGAAAGATACCGTCATCCCCGCGAAGGCGGGGATCCATCGAAGAGAGAACGCCCATGCGTAAAGACAAGGAAAAGGTACTCGACGAAGTCTGGACCGAGGACAGGGTAAAGAGCTTCCTCGAGGTTCGCTCCTACGACGAGGTCGAGGAAGACTTCCACATGCTGCTAAAGGCCTACCAGAGCATGCGCGCCGATGACTTCGCCAAGTTCGTCGATTTCTTCACCATCGAGGGGCGCAGTGTGAATGCGAAGAATCCCGAGGGACAGACAGTGTTGAGCATTGTCGAAGAGCACCGGCGGTCCGGTGCCTATGCGGAGATTTTGAAGGCTGCGGGGGCTGAGTAGCTAGCGGCGGAATCGATCCGCCACCCACATGGCGACGCCCATAAACGCGAAGCTGGACCAGATGACGTAGCTCGGGAACCAGACCGTCCACCACTCTCCGGAGAAGAACACCGCGTGGGGCTTCTCGAAACCGTAGAGGGCTACCAGGTTGGTCGCAAGCGCTGCGAACAGGCCGATGAAGCCCACGGGCAGGAAGAAGCGACCCGGCCTGGGATTCGATGTGTTTTCGCAAGTTTTCATGTTGTGCCTCCGCTGCTCCCTGATTATGGCACTGTTCCGCTCAGTCGGCGCGCTGCGTCGATGAAATCTCTGCGGATAGCAGGAGCCACTTGCCGTCCTCCCTGATCCAGGTATTGGAAACATAACCCGCGAACCCTTCGACGGCGCCATCGGGCCCGACAAATCGCTCCGTTGTCCTGACGCGGATAATGGCGAGGTTGTCGTGCATGTCGACTGCGATGGTTTCAATGTCGCGATGGGCTACGCGCATGCCATGGTTCCACCACTGCTCCAGGCTCCTGACAAACTTCTCGCGTCGCTCGTAGATTTCTCCCATTGCCCAACGTGAATACTGCGGGTGGAGAAGTCGCTCATAAACCTCCCAGCCGGCACCCCCCACCAATGTCGAAGCGGACAGTTCATTCACCGACTTGCGCAGGTCGTCGTCTGGAATATCCATGGAAGCTGACGCAAGGTTCGACAAGAGAGCGGTCACGCAGGCAACGACCAGTACCAATCTGTGCATGGAATGCTCCTACTCTAACGTTAAAGGCGCCGGTGCAAGACCCGCTTCATCCCCGCCTTTGAACGGGGACTGTCCTCAGCCTAGCACTCTGCATTCCGCGGCTCCAAGTAGCAGACACGTGCTTGAAATTGAGCGATTTGGGTGAAAAATCGCGACCTGCCGGGGCCCTGAAAATCATAAAATATTCATATAAATCAATTGGATAATTGATTTTCACGGAGGACAAATCCATGAATGCAATCGCACACCCTACCCCCACGATTAGCCGCCGCTCACTGGACGAACTGGAAGAAAACATCATCAGCCTGTCACAGCACATCAATGCCAGTGAGTACGAGTTCCTGGTGTTGCTGCGGGAGTTCGACCTGCGGCAGGGCTGGAAGGCCTATCACTTCAACAACTGCGCGGAGTGGTTGAATATGAAGTGTGGGATTGCGCCGAATACCGCTCGCGAGAAACTGCGCGTGGCCAATGCGCTGTTTGATCTGCCTGAAATCTCCCGTGCCTTTCAGAAAGGCGACTTGTCCTATTCGAAGGCTCGCTCCCTGTCGCGCGTGGCGACACCCCGGAATGAGGAGCAACTCCTGGGTTTTGCGCTCAAGGCAACCGCGGCCCACGTGGACCGCCACTGCACCCAGCTCAGGAATGTGCAGCGCGACGTCTCTACGGGCGATGCCAACCGTGCTCACGAAGCTCGCTATCTGAAAGTCTCGCCACTCGGCGATGGCAGCGTCAGCATCAGCATGGAGCTGCCGAAGGAGCAGGCAGACCTGGTGCTGAAGGCACTGGAGCTTTGTGCGGCGCGTGATCGGGATGGCGATGCTGAGTTTATCGCCGATGGTGTGGAGCTTGGTGAGCTGACCGAAAATGATGAAAACACTCCACGTGGAGCGTCGGAGCTCCAGCGGCAACAGGCTGATGCATTTGTGGATATCTGCCGGTCATTCCTGGCGGGTGGCGAAGAGAAGCGCAGCTGCACCGCGGACCACTACCAGGTCACGGTACACGTCGATGAGAAAGCCCTGCGCGGTGAGCCCGATGAGCACAGCAAGAGCGACCTGCCGATTGAGACGGTGCGACGGCTGTGCTGTGACGGGTCGATCGTTCCGCTGGTGTACAAGGACGGTATGCCAACAGGCATCGGCCGCAAGCACCGGGTGGTGAATCCTCAGTTAAGGCGGGCGCTGGAAGCTCGGGACGGCGGCTGCTGTTGCTTTCCTGGATGTACAAATACGAAGTGGCTGGACGCGCATCACTTCGAACACTGGTGCGACGGCGGTGAGACGATCCTGGAGAATCTTCTGCTGCTTTGCCCGCACCACCACAGGCTGCTGCACGAGGGCGGCTTCGAGATCAAGCGCGGGCCCAACGGCGAGTGGCAGTTCCGGAATGCGTCGGGGTTTCGGCAGCCCTGAGCTCGGGAGAGCTAGGCTAGTGCGAACTCCATCGCAGCTGCGCAGTGGACCAGCGCGGTGTCGAAGACCGGTACGCTGACATTGTCGCTGTTGAGCAGCATGCCGACTTCGGTGCAGCCGAGGATCAAGCTGTCGGCGCCGGCGTCGACCAGGCGCTGCGCGATGGCTTCGTAGGTTTCCCGACTGTCTGGCTTTACCACGTTCTTGCAAAGCTCGTCGTAAATGATGCGATGGGTTTCAGCGCGGTCGGCGTCACCGGGAATCAACGCCTCCAGCCCAGCGCCGTGAAGGCGATCCACATAGAACGGCTGCTCCATGGTAAACGCCGTGGCCATCAGTCCAGGCATTTTCAGACCAGCCGCCCTGATGGCGTCCGCCGTGGCATCCGCGATATGAATGAACGGGACAGAAACGCCGCGCATCATCTCCTCGGCCATTTTGTGCATGGTATTGGTGGCCAGCAGTATCAGGTCCGCGCCGCCGCGCTCCAGCGCTTTCGCCTCGCGGTTGAGTACCGCGCCGGCGCCCGCCCAGTCGTCGGCGTACTGCAGCTCCTGGATGCCGGCGAAGTCGAGGGAGCGAATCAACAGCTGAGGCGAGTGCAGGCCACCCAATCGCTCCTGCGTGAGGCGGCACAATTCGGCGTAATAGAGCTGGGTCGAGGCGGCAGACATGCCGCCGAGGATGCCAATGGTCTTCACTGTGGAGTCAGGGTCCCCTCGGGATACTTGGAATAGGCGGCGCGATCGATATCGCGAACTTCCACGGTGAACTGCAGCGCGAGGGTGTCAAGGGCGGGCGCGAAAAATCGCACCAGCCGGTTCAACAGCTTCGCGCCAATTTCCTGCTTGAGTTCTTCCGAGCGTCCTTCCATGAAGCGTACGTCGAGATGCACAAAGGCGCCTGCCCTGCCCCCCTCGTCGGCGGTGCCGTCCGCCACCAGGAAGTCCTCGGCGGCGTAGGCGCGGGTCTTGCAGTTCTCCAGGCGAATACCGCCAATGTCCACCAGCACAGTGTGGAGCTGGGAAAAAAGCGAGGTCAGCTCGCCGTCGAAATGTACGTTGGCTGAGTATTCCAGTCTCAGGTGTGGCATAGCGTCCTAATTCCCTTTAGTACTTGCGTTCGCCTCGAAATTTTTCGCGGTTGCGCTGTTTGGCGTCCTCGCCCTTGCGTAGCAAAACATAGGCGGCACCCGTGCCACCGTGACGGGGCTGGGCCGAGTGGTAGGCCTGCACTGCCTCCAGCTCCGCCAGCCAGTGATTGACACAGCCCTTGATGATGGAGGCCTGGCGACGGCCCTCCTCATTGGTATTCTCGCCTTTGCCGTGCACGATGATAACCGTGCGCAGGCCCAGCTCACTGGCCTGCTCGACAAACTCGTAGAGTTCCTTGCGGGCGGTCTTGACGTTCATGCGGTGGAGGTTGAGCCGGGCTTCGGGTTCGTAGCGCCCCTGCTTGAGTTTGCGGAACACGCCGTTCTGCACGCCCGGGCGCTTGAAGTCCAGCACGTACCACGGGTCCAGGGGTTCGATGCCTTCCTCGGCCAGCGGATTGATCGGCGCTTTCTCCGCGGCGGCGGCATCACGTCGAGCGCGGGCGCTGTCCTCGCTCAGCGTTTCGCGGGCAAGCTTGACCCGGCCCGGCTGCTTGATGGGCTTTACCCCTTCCATTTCCTGCTGAAACAGGAATTCCTCGTCTTCGCTCATAGCGCTGCGTATTATAAGTAATTCGTAACAATCCTGGGTTATACGATGGAAAACCAGATTGGCCTGCTCTGCCGGGGGACACGGTGAAAGGCAGCATCAGCGAAGGCGCGGGCTACTTCCTGCGCGGCGTACAGCTACTCAAGCATCCCCGCCTTCGGCCCTTCGTGCTGATCCCCCTGGCAGTCAACGTGGTCATCTTCGGTGCCATGATCGGCTGGAGCATCAGCTGGATGCTGAGCGCCATGGAGGGCCTGATCGGCTGGCTGCCGGGCTGGCTGGACTGGTTGACCTGGTTGATCTGGCCGCTGGTGGGGGTGTCGCTGGCGCTGATGACCGGTTACCTGTTCACCATCGTCGCCATCATCATCGCCTCGCCCTTCAACGGGCTGCTGGCGGAAAAAGCCGAAGAGATCATCACCGGGCAGGAAGTACAGGGGCCGGAAACCATCGGTCAGGCCTTCATGATCTTTCCCCGGGCCATCGGCCGCGAGCTGGTGAAGTTTGCCTACTACATACCGCTGCTGGTCGTGGTGGGTATTGCCACGCTGTTCACGCCGCTGGCGCCCATTGCCCCCATACTGTGGTTTATCTTCGGCGCCTGGATGATGGCCGTACAGTACGTCGACTACCCCATGGACAACCACATGACGCCGTTTGCGGACTTGAAGGAGGTACTGCGCGAGCGGCGGCTATCGAGCCTGGGCTTCGGCGGCCTGGTGGCACTGGTGGCCGGGGTTCCGGTGCTGAACTTCTTCGTGGTGCCCGCCGCGGTCTGCGGTGCCACCCTGTTCTGGTGTGAAGAGCTGCGGACTACCCACCGGCAGCTCGGCCTCAACCAGGGCTAGCGGCCCAGCAAATCTTCCGGGGGGTGTTCGCACTCCAGCTTGTGACCCAGCAGCTGCTCGATGTCGGGCAGCAGGAAGGCGTCGTCCTCGCTGGCAAAGCTGATGGACACACCGGTGGCGCCGGCGCGGCCCGTGCGGCCGATCCGGTGCACGTAGTCTTCCGGGTCTTCCGGCAGGTTGTAGTTGACGACGTGGCTGACGCCGTCCACGTGAATGCCGCGACCCGCCACATCCGTGGCCACCAGCACCTTGATCTTGCCGCGCTTGAAATCGTCGAGGGTGCGGGTGCGCTTGTTCTGGGGAATCTCGCCTGACAGGATGCCGCAGGGCAGCCCGGCCTTGCGCATGCGCTCGAACAGGCGGCGCACCTGGTCGCGGCGATTGGCGAACACGATCACGCTGCTGGCCTGGGGGCTGCGCAGCAGGTTGTCGATGACCCGGTAGCGCTCGTCGCTGGAGCACATGTATACACGCTGGTCGACCGTATCCGTCGCGACGTGCTCCGGTTCGATCTCCACGTGCACAGGCTCATAGGTCCACTGGTTGGACAGGTTGATGATGTCCTGGGTAAAGGTGGCGCTAAACAGCAGGGTCTGGCGATGGGACTTCTGCGGCGTGGCCTTGACGATGCGCTTCACCTGGGGAATGAAGCCCATGTCCAGCATGCGGTCGGCCTCGTCCAGCACCAGGATTTCGACCCGGTCGAGATAGACATCGCGGCGGCCCATGAAGTCGATCAGGCGTCCCGGGGTGGCCACCACCAGGTCGATGACATGGTTGTGCAGGCGATTCAGCTGCTTCTGGTAATCCATCCCGCCGATCAGCGTGCAGATCTTGAGGCCCGTGTGACGGCCCAGTTCCTTGGCGTCCGCGGCGATCTGCATCACCAGCTCCCGGGTCGGCGCAATCACCAGCGCCCGGGGCTCGCCAACGAAGCGCTCACCCTCAATGGGGTTGTTGAGCAGATCGTTGAAAATCGTGATGAGGAAAGCAGCCGTCTTGCCGGTGCCGGTCTGGGCCTTGCCGATGGCGTCGTTGCCTTCCAGGGTGAAAGGCAGAATCTGGGCCTGGATCGGCGAGCAGTGCTCGAAGCCCAGGTCCGAGATACCACGCATCAGGCGCGGCTCCAGGTCCAGCGTCTCGAAGCGGGTTTTCTCCGCCTCAGGGGCCGCTTCCACGGGGGTGTCGTCCGTTACGTGTTCCTGTTCCTGTTCCGCCATCAAGCTCTGCTCGGCTGTCATATTCAAAAGGTCTGTTCAAAAAGGCGCCGCATTCTACCACTTTCACCTGCACAGTGCTCACCCGTCTGGGGCCTGTCGGGTGTAATATCACCATCCCATGACCACACCCGGATCCCTACGCAAAGAAACCCGCGAGCTGCTGGCGCTGGCGACCCCGCTGTTCATCGCCCAGCTGGCGCAGATGGGCACCGGCGTGGTCGACACCATCATGGCCGGCCGCTACGGTTCCGTGGACCTGGCGGCGATCGCCATTGGCTACAACCTGTGGCTGCCGGTCTACCTGGTCAGCCTGGGCATCATGCTGGCGGTGACCACCATCGTCGCCCAGCACTTTGGCGCCGGCCGCACCGAGCAGATTCGCGGCATCCTGCCCCAGGCCTTCTGGGTGGCGGCCGCACTGGGCATCATCTCGATTCCCCTGTGCTACTTCCCGGGCCCGGTACTGGACCAGCTCAACCTGGACCCGGTCACCTACCAGAAGGCCGAGGGTTACCTGCAGGCGGTAGCGTTTGGCCTGCCGGGCGCGGCCCTGTTCCAGGCGCTGCGCTGCCACGTGCAGGGGGTGGGCATCGTCCGGCCCTTCGCCATTGCCAGCGTCATCGGCTTCTTTGCCAATATCCCGTTCAACTGGATATTCATCTACGGCCACCTGGGCGTCCCGGAGATGGGCGCCGTGGGCTGCGGCTGGGCCACCACCGCGTCCATGTGGCTGGGGCCGGCGCTTATCGCGTTCTATACCGCGCGGACGAAAGACCTGAAAGACTACCTGCCGCCGCTGCGCTGGTATCGCCCGCAGCGCGAGCAGATCGGCGAGATCCTTCACGTGGGCGCGCCGATCGGGGCCACCTTCTTTTTCGAGATGGCCGTGTTCTCGGTCATCGGGCTGATGATCGCCAGCGTCGGCAACCAGCAGGTCGCCGCCCACCAGATCGCCATCAACATCTACGACGTGGTGTACATGCCGCTGATCAGCATCGGTTCGGCCATGGCGACCCGCATGGGCCACGGCATCGGCCGCGGCAGCGTCACGGACGTCAGGCTGAGCCTGCAGAGCGGCGCCATCGTATCGGTGTTTTTCTGCATCGTCATGGCGGTGATTTTCTCCTGGGCGCCGGACCCTGTGGCGCGCATCTACACCGAGGACGCGGGTATCCGCGGCGTGGCGGTGGAATTGCTGCAGCTGGCCATTCTGTTCATCGCCCTGGACATGATCGCCGTCGTCAGTTCCTTCGCCCTGCGGGCCTACAAGGACACCCGCTACCCGTTCCTGGTGATGACGATCGCCTACTGGATGGTGGCGCTGCCGCTGGGTTACTACCTGGGCCTGGCCGACCGGGTCTCGGAGCTGTACGGCGCCATGGGTTTCTGGTGGGGCATGATCGCCGGCGTGGCGATCGCGTCGCTGATGAACGGGCTGCGGCTGCGGGTGTGGCTCAGCCGTCCGCTGGCGCGCGACCCGCACCGCAGTGAGGACAGTCCGGATTCCGCGTCAGCCTGATCTCCCGGCTCTGCAGGTTTGCGCCATCCAGCACCATCAATCGCCCGAGCAGCGCCTCGCCGTAGCCGGTCAGGTACTTGACCGCCTCCAGGGCCTGCAGGGTGCCAATCACCCCCACGATCGGCGCCAACACGCCATTTTCGCTGCAGCTGAGGTCCTGTTCCACGGAACCCTCGGGGTACAGGCACCGGTAACAGGGTGTTCCGCCTGCCACATCGAAAACTGTCAGGTGGCCTTCGCTGCCAATGGCGGCGCCGGACACCAGCGGTTTCAAGGCCTCAATACAGGCCTGGTTCAGGTCCAGCCGAGTGACGAAGCTGTCGGTCGCGTCCACTACCAGGTCCACCGCCGCCACCCGTTCCCGCAGCGGCTCTCCCGCCAGGCGCTCTTCGATCACCTGCAGCACCGTCTCGGGATTGATGTTGCGGCAGGCAGCCGCCGCCGACCGCGCCTTGTTGGCGGCGATATCCGCCTCGCCATGGGCGATTTGACGCTGCAGGTTGCTGGCATCGACGCTGTCGCCGTCCGCCAGGTGCAGCTCGCCGACACCGGCGGCGGCCAGGTACAGCGCCACCGGCGAGCCGAGGCCGCCAAGGCCGACAATCAGCACCCGCGCCGCCAGCAGCTCTTCCTGGGCCGCCACATCGAAGTTCGGCAGCATGATCTGGCGGGAATAGCGCAATAATTGCTCGTCGCTGATCACGGTCGCCGGCCCCCGCTGATTCGCTCGATACCGGCCAGGTCCCGGCGGCTCGACACCTCGGTGAAGCCCGCCGCCGTGAGCGCTTCCCTGACTGTCTCGGACTGGTCGTAGCCGTGTTCCAGCAGCAGCCAGCCGCCGGGCACGAGCACCCGGTAGGCATCGCGAACAATGCGCAGAATGTCGGCCAGGCCGCTCTGCCCCGCCACCAGCGCGCTGTTCGGCTCGAAGCGCAAATCTCCCTGGGCCAGGTGCGGGTCGCCCTCGGCGACATAGGGCGGATTGCTGACCACCAGGTCCAGGCTCGCCGGCAGCAGGGCGCTGCCCCAGTCCGCCCGCACCAGCTGGACATCCAAATCGTGGCGCCGCCGGTTCAGGTCCGCCACATCCAGTGCCCGCGCGCTGAAATCCGTCGCGATGACGGACCAGTCGGGCCGCTCGCTCGCCAGCGCCAGGGCAATAGCCCCGGTGCCGGTGCCCCAGTCGGCGACACCCGCATACTGCGGCAGGTCCAGCTCCAGGGCCCACATCACCAGGGTTTCCGTTTCCGGGCGCGGGATGAGCGTGTGTTCATTGACCGCCAGCGACAGGGACCAGAACTCGCGGCTGCCCACCAGGTAGGCCACGGGCTGCCCGGCCCGCCGCTCTTCCAAGAGGCTGTCAAAAGCCTCACGCAATTCCGGCGGGACGCTGGATTCCGGATGGCTGTAAAGGTAGCTGCGGGGTTTGTCGAGGCAGTGGCAGAGCAGGATCTCGGCATCGAGGCGACCGCTGTCGCCGGGGAGCTGGGCGCCTGCCAGCAGTTCGCGGATGCTGCTCATCAGCCCCGGGCTCGATATCAGCTCTCGGCCGAAAGCGCCGCGAGCTGGTCCGCCTGGTGTTCCTGGCGCAGGGGATCGATCACCGCGTCCAGCTCGCCTTCCATGACCTCGTCGAGCTTGTACAGGGTCAGGTTGATGCGGTGGTCGGTGATGCGGCCCTGGGGAAAGTTGTAGGTGCGAATGCGGTCGGAGCGATCGCCGGAGCCCACCAGGTTGCGGCGCTCTTCGGCCTGGGCCGCCGCCTGCTCGTCCCGCGCGCTGGACATCAGCTTGGCATGCAGCAGGGACATGGCGCGGGCCCGGTTCTTGTGCTGCGAGCGCTCGTCCTGGCACTCCACCACGATCCCCGTCGGCAGGTGGGTCAGGCGCACCGCGGAATCCGTCTTGTTGACGTGCTGGCCGCCGGCACCGGAAGCGCGGAAGGTGTCGATGCGCAGGTCCGCCTTGTTGATTTCCACCTCGTCCAGTTCGTCGGCCTCCGGCAGGATGGCCACCGTGCAGGCCGAGGTGTGGATACGGCCCTGGGACTCGGTCTCGGGTACCCGCTGCACCCGGTGGGCGCCGGATTCAAACTTCAGGTGAGCGTAGACGTCGCGCCCGGCTACCCGGGTGATGATTTCCTTGTAGCCGCCGTGCTCGCCGGGGCGTTCGCTGATCACCTCGACCTGCCAGCCCTGGCGCTCCGCGTAGCGGCTGTACATGCGGAACAGGTCGCCGGAAAAAATCGCCGCCTCGTCGCCGCCGGTGCCGGCGCGAATCTCGAGAAATACGTTATGGGTGTCGTTGGGGTCCCTGGGTAGCAGCAGCTTCTGCAGCTCGAGCTCCAGGTCCTGCTTCTCGTCGGTGCCGCGGGTGATTTCCTCTTCGGCCATCTCCCGCATGTCTTCGTCGCCGTCTTCCAGCAGCAGCGCCGCCTCCTCCAGGTCACTCTCCACCTGGCGATAGCGCCCGAAACACTGGACCACGGTCTCCAGCTCGGCGTATTCGCGGGACAGGTCGCGGAAGCGATCCTGGTCGGCGATCACCTCGCTGTCACTGAGCAGTGCGCCCACTTCCTCATGCCGGTCCGCAAGCATTTCCAGCTTGCTCATCAGGGACGTCTTCATTTATTCCTCGCCGGCTTTCGCGGCTTCGCGAATACCCAACAGGTCCCGGGCCAGTTCCAGCACTTCCGGTTTGCCTTCGGCACTGGCGCGGCGCAGCTCGATGGTGGGGCTGTGAATCAGCTTGTTGGTGAGCGAGCGGGCCAGGGTGTTCAGCACCTGCTCGGGGGATTCGCCGCGCTCCAGCGCCTTGAGCGCCTTGTCGACTTCCAGGTCGCGCAGCTGCTCCGCCTGGCTGCGGAACGCCTTGACCGTGTCGACGGCGGCGCGCGAGCGCATTTCCTGGCGGTATTCGCGCACCCCGTCGGCGATGATCAGGTCCGCCTTGCGGGCCTCATCGCGACGGTTGGCAAGGTTCTCCTCGACGATCTCCCGCAGGTCGTCAACGCTGTACAGGTAGGCATCCTTCAGGTCGCCGACCTGGGCCTCGATATCCCGCGGCACCGCCAGGTCGATCATGAGGATGGGCCGGTGCTTGCGCAGCTTGAGTGCGTGCTCCACCGCGCCCTTGCCGAGGATAGGCAGCTGGCTGCCGGTGGAGGAAATCACGATATCCGCATGGGCCAGCTGCTCGGGGATGTCCGCCAGCAGGATCGCCTCGGCGCCAAAGCGGTCAGCGAGCTCCCGGGCCCGGCTCAGCGTGCGATTGGCCACCACCAGCTGCGAGATGCCCGCATCGGACAGGTGCCTGGCGACCAGGTCGATGGTCTCGCCGGCGCCTACCAGCAGCGCACGGGTGGTGGAAAGGTCGGCAAAGATGTGGCCGGCCAGGTCGACCGCCGCGTAGGCCACAGACACCGGATTCTCGCCGATGGCGGTATCGGTGCGTACTTTCTTCGCAATGGCGAAGACCCTTGGGAACAGCCTGACCAGCTCCGCGCCGACAGTGCCGGCCTCCTCGGCAACCGCGTAGGCATTCTTCAGCTGGCCGAAGATCTGGGGCTCGCCGAGCACCATGGAGTCCAGGCCACTGGCCACCTGGATCATGTGCTCCATTGCGTCTTCACCGGCGTATTCATAACAGGCGGCCCGAATGGCCTCCGGGTCCATGCCGTGGTAATCCGCCAGCCACTGCAGGGCATTTTCCAGCGCCACGTCGCTGTTGGCGTCCTCGGTGAAGAAGAGTTCAGTGCGATTACAGGTAGAAAGAATGACGAGTTCGTCGCTGTCCAGGCGGCCGCAGCCCTCCTGCAGGGCCTCCACCAGTTGTTCCGGGGCGAACGCAACCTTCTCCCGCAGGTCCACGGACGCGGAATTGTGGTTGATGCCCAGAGCCGTCAGTTTCATAGCTGATGTCAACTTACAGAATCCAGCCAGAACCTGCCAGCCGGGAAGGGCGGGGATTTTAGCAGGCTTGAAAGCCACAATGCAGCAATCCGGCGAAGTGGGCACGGGTTGCCAGCTGTGTCATCATTGACCGATGCGGTATCCAGTACCTGATTTCCTGCGCCACTCCCTGCGCCAGTTCCTCTTCCTCCTCGGCTGCGGCACGTTCCTGGCAGGCTGCGGCACCACTGCCGGCCCGACGGTTGGCGGCGCCCCGCCGGAGCCGGCTGAGGTCCAGGCCGAGCCCGCGGACGATACGGCGGCAAAGCCCGAGGAACGGCCCTTCCCGGATGACAGCCTGTACCCGCTGCTGGTGGCGGAATTCGCCCTGCGCCGCCGCCAGTACGATATGGCGCTGGACAACTACATGGCGGAAGCGGAGCGGCTGCAGGATGCGGGTGTGGCGGCCCATGCCGCCCGTCTCGCCCAGTTCATGCGCCGCGAGCCCGAGGCCATCCGGGCCAGCGAACTGTGGGTCGCGCTCGAGCCCGAGGATCTCGAGGCGCGCCTGACCCTGGCCAACTTGCTGGCGCGCAACGGCCGCCCGGCGGAAGCCCTGGTCCATATGGAAGCCATTATCCGGGCCGGGGGCCTCGCCAACTTCACCTCGCTGCTGCGCGGCTACTCCGCCCTGGAGGAGTCGCAGCAGCTGGACCTGCTGACCCAGGTGCGGACGATCCTGGCCGAATTCCCGGACAATACCCAGCTCAGGCTCAGCGAGGTGCTGATGCTCGAAGCCCTGGGCCGGCGCGAGGAAGCACTGGCCGAGCTGCAGCCCATATTCGACAACGACCCGTTCCAGAGCCAGGCCGTGATCATGGACGCGAAGCTGCGCCTGGACATGGGCCAGCGGCGCGGGACCTTCGACCGGGTCATTGACGCGCTGGAAGCCGACCCCGACAACAGCCGCCTGCGCCTGCAATACGCCCGCCTGCTGACCCAGTCCGATATGGGCGAGGCCGAGCGGCAGTTCCAGATCCTGCTGGACGGCGCACCGGAAGATCCCGACCTGCTGTTTTCCATGGCGCTGATACAGCGTGAAATGAACGACCTCGAGGCCGCACGGGAAAACCTCGAGCGCCTGCTCTCACTGAATGCGCGGACCGACGAGGCCCACTACTACCTGGGCAAGACCGCGGAGGAGCAGGGCCGGATCGAGGACGCCATGGTCCACTACATGCAGGTGCAGCCAGGCCGCGACTTCGGCACCGCGATGAACCGGCTCGCACAGCTCATGCTCAACGCCGGGCAAAGCGCCGAGCTGGGCGCCTATTTCGACACCCTGCGAGCGCGCTACCCGCAGATCGAGGAACAGCTGTTTGCCCTGGAGGTGGAGAAGCTCATGGCGGGCCGCCACCTGCCCGAGGCGTCCGCGGTCATCGATCGCGCGCTGGACCAGTTCCCCGAGAGTATTTCCCTGCGCTACTCGCGCTCCATCCTGTCGGAACGGCTGGGCAACCTGACCCTGGCGGAGGAGGACCTGCGCCGGATTCTCGACGCCGAGCCCGACAATTCCACGGCGCTGAACGCCCTGGGCTACATGCTGGCCAACCGCACCGATCGCTACGCCGAGGCGGAAGATCTGATTGCGCGGGCATTGGCGATTTCGCCCAATGAACCCGCAATTCTCGACAGCATGGGCTGGGTCAAGTACCGGCTGGGAGAGTACGAAACCGCGCTCAACTATCTGCAGCGCGCCTATCGTGCCTTCCCCGATCCAGAAGTGGCCGCGCACCTGGGCGAGGTGCTCTGGGTCATGGGCGACGACGAAGGCGCCGTGGCCATCTGGGACCGGGCGCTCGCGGAAAGCCCGGAGCACGCGATCTTGCTTGAGACGATCCAGCGCCTGGGTGCCGACCTCGCCGCCGACCGTTAGTGCCCCGCTACACCGAGATGGCTCGCTCCCTACCTGTTGTCGCCCTGGTACTGCTGCTCGGGGCCTGCGCCACGCCGCCCCCACTGCCGCCGGGTGCCACCACTTTCGAGGACCATCGCAGCCAGCTGATGGCGCTGGAGCACTGGAGTTTCAGCGGCCGCGTCGCCATCAAGACCGCCACCAGCGCCGACAGTGCATCACTGAAATGGCGACAGCGGGGCGACGACCTGGAAATGACCCTGGCGGGACCGGTGGGTATAAAGGAAGCGACTCTGACGCGGCGTGACGGCCAGCTGGCGCTGTTGCGCAACGGCGAACGCCAGCCCCTGGACCCCTACGACGACCCGCTGGCGACGGAGTTTGGCTGGAGCCTGCCGTTGGCCTACCTGCCTTTCTGGCTGCGCGGGCTGCCCGCACCCGATATACCGGTGGCGCAGCGCGAGCTCAGCGACGGCCGACTGTCACAGCTGAGCCAGGCCGGCTGGGATCTGGAATATACCGAGTACCAGGATGTGAACGGCCGGGCGCTGCCCCGCCGCATCCGGTTTTCCCGGGCGGAGGTGTCGGGGAAGATCCTGCTCAAGGAATGGGTGTTGTGACCGAGCTGGAGCTGCTCTCCCCGGCCAAGCTCAACTTGTTCCTGCACGTGACGGGCCGCCGCGAAGACGGGTATCACGAATTGCAGACCCTGTTCCAGCTGCTGGATTACGGGGACTACATCCGGGTCACCGCCAACGATTCCAGGGCGCTGACCCTGGATTGCCCGGGACTCGACCTGCCCGCCGAGGACAACCTCGCCTACCGGGCCGCGCTGCGCCTGCGGGAGCATAGCGGCTGCGAGCGGGGCGCCCACATCGTCATCGACAAGCGCCTTCCCGCTGGCGGCGGGCTGGGCGGCGGCAGCTCGAATGCGGCGACCGTCCTGCTGGCGCTGGACCGACTCTGGGAGCTGGCGCTGCCGGGCGAAACACTGGCCGGGATCGGCCTGGAACTGGGCGCCGATGTGCCGGTGTTCATCGGCGGCCACAGCGCCTGGGCAGAGGGCATCGGAGAGCAGCTGACGCCCGTGGAATTGCCGCGCCGCCACTACCTCGTGGTAGCGCCAGACTGCCATGTGAACACCGGGGAAGTTTTTTCCCGGCGGGAATTGACACGTAACACCTCTCCCATCACAATAGCGGCCTTTTTTGCGGGGGGTGGGCAAAACGACTGCGAAAACGTGGTTCGCCTACTCTACCCGGACGTTGATAAGACGTTGATTTGGCTGGAAAATTTTGGTCAACCGCGACTCACAGGCACCGGTGCCTGTGTGTTTCTGTCGTTTGATTCCGAGGCGGAGGCCCAGGCCGTTCAGCGTCGACTTCCCGAGACCTGGAGCAGCTTCGTTGCGGGGGGCGTCAACAAGTCACCGGTGTTCGAGGCCCTGGAAAGACAGCCCCGAAGACAGCGGTAACGAATAAGGCGAAAGCTGACAGACAGATTACTGGGGTGTCGCCAAGTGGCAAGGCACCGGGTTTTGATCCCGGCATTCGTAGGTTCGAATCCTACCACCCCAGCCATTTTTAAGCCTGGGCCCGGGCCCGGGCGCGACAGACAGCCTGGCCAAAGGAAGTAACCGTGACCGCAAAAATGATGGTGTTCACCGGCAATGCCAACCCGGAGCTTGCCCACAAGGTCACCAAAAAGCTGCATATCCCCCTCGGCAACGCCGACGTCGGCAAGTTCAGCGACGGGGAAGTCGCGGTAGAAATCAATGAAAACGTCCGCGGCAAGGACGTCTTCGTACTGCAGTCCACCTGCGCGCCAACCAATGACAACCTCATGGAGTTGATTGTCATGATCGACGCGCTGAAGCGCGCCTCGGCGACGCGCGTGACGGCGGTGGTGCCCTACTTCGGGTACTCGCGCCAGGACCGCAGGGTGCGATCGGTCAGGGTACCGATCAGCGCCAAGGTGGTGGCCGACATGATGGTCGGCGTCGGTGTGGACCGGGTCCTCACGGTGGACCTGCACGCCGAGCAGATCCAGGGCTTTTTTGCCTGCCCCGTGGACAATATCTACGGGTCGCCGGTGCTCAATGACGACATTGTGCGCTGCGGGTATGACAATTTGATGGTGGTGTCGCCGGACATCGGCGGCGTGGTGCGGGCCCGGGCGGTCGCGAAGCAGCTCAACGAAGTTGACCTGGCGATCATCGACAAGCGGCGGCCCCAGGCCAATGAGGCGCAGGTGATGAATATCATCGGCGACGTGGACGGACGCACCTGCCTGCTGGTCGATGACATGGTGGATACCGCCGGCACCCTGTGCAAGGCGGCGGATGCCCTCAAGGACAACGGGGCGTCCCAGGTTATCGCCTACTGTACGCACCCGGTGCTGTCGGGCAACGCCATCGACAACGTCAACAACTCCCAGCTCGACGAGCTGGTGGTGACCGACACGATTCCCCTTAACGGGGCGGCGAATGCCTGTACACGCATCCGCCAATTGACGATTGCCGACCTGCTGGCGGAAGCCATGCGCCGGGTCAGCAACGAAGAAAGTATTTCCGCGCTGTTCAGCTGAGGCTTTACAGCGTTTTTACCAACCCGCTGGTGACGCCGGTCGCAGGCCATCCAGCGTAGACTCAAAGAGGTGCAGACAATGTCTGACGCATTTGAACTGACTGCTGAGCTCCGGGAAGACATGGGGAAAGGTGCGAGCCGCCGCCTGCGTCGCCTGGCCGACCAGATACCCGCCATTCTCTACGGCGGTGACAAGGCGCCCCAGCCCCTGTCCCTGATCCGCAAGGACCTGGAACACGCGCTGGAAAACGAGGCGTTTTACTCCCACGTACTGACCCTGCATGTCGGTGGCAAGAAGCAGAAAGCCATCCTCAAGGACCTGCAGCGCCACCCCGCCAAGGATCGCGTCATGCACGCGGACTTCCTGCGGGTCAGCGATGACGTGAAGATCAAGGTCAATGTACCCCTGCACTTCCTCAACGAGGAAACCTGCCACGGCGTCAAGATGGAAGGCGGCATGATCCAGCACTCCGCTACCGACATCGAAGTCCTGTGTCTGCCGGGCGACATGCCGGAGTACCTGGAAGTCGACATGGAAGACGCCAAGGTTGGCGACATCCTCCACATTTCTGACGTCACCCTGCCCAAGGGCGTTGAGTCCGTGGCACTGAGCCACGGTGAAGAGTACGACCTGGCCATCGCCAGCGTGCTCGCACCCCGCGGCGGTGCCGACGAGGAAGAAGAGCTCGAGGCTGCTGCCGAGGCAGAGTCCGAGGAGGCCCCGGCCGGTGACGCCCCTGAGGCGGGTGCCGACGAGGGCGGATCCGAGGACGAGAGCGAGGGCTAAACTCGCGCCGCGCCGCTTCGGCGGCGCGTCTCTACAGGGCCTCTATCCATGTGGCAACTCACTTGGCAGCTCACCTGGCGGCTCAGCTGGTAATGGCGCGATTGAAGCTTGTCGTCGGCCTGGGTAACCCCGGCGAAAAATACCAGGGCACCCGGCACAATGCCGGCGCCGACTTTGTCAGCGAACTCGCTCGCTGCCACGGTTTGACGCTGTCCGCAGAAGCCAAGTTCTTTGGCCTGGCAGGGCGCCTGCAAACGCCCGGCATGGATGTCAGGGTCCTGATCCCCACCACCTACATGAACCGTAGCGGCCAGGCGGTGGCGGCACTGGCGAACTTCTACAAGATTGAGCCCGGTGAGATCCTGGTCGCCCACGACGAGCTGGATTTCGAGCCCGGCACAGCCCGGCTCAAGGACAGTGGCGGTCACGGCGGCCACAACGGCTTGCGCGATATCAGCAAGGCCATCGGCGACAGCTACCTGCGCCTGCGCCTCGGTATCGGCCACCCTGGCAACGCCCGGGACGTCAGCAACTACGTGCTGTCGCGTCCCTCGGCACAGGATCGCCAGCGCATCGCCGACAGTATCGACGAAGCGGTGCGCGCACTGCCGCTGCTGGCGGCGGGGGACTGGACCCAGGCCGTGCAGCAGCTGCATACCGCCACCAAACCAATGGAAGCGAAGCAAGATGGGATTTAAATGCGGAATCGTCGGGCTGCCGAATGTGGGCAAGTCCACCCTGTTCAACGCCCTCACCAAGGCGGGCATCGATGCCGAGAACTTCCCGTTCTGCACCATTGAGCCCAATGCCGGCGTGGTGCCCGTGCCCGATCCGCGCCAGGACGAGATCGCCGCCATCGTCAAACCCGAGCGGGAAATCCCCACCACCATGGAGTTTGTCGACATTGCCGGGCTGGTCGCCGGTGCTTCCAAGGGCGAAGGTCTCGGCAACCAGTTCCTGGCCAACATCCGCGAAACCGACGCCATTGCCCACGTGGTGCGCTGCTTCGAAGACGACAACGTCATTCACGTCGCCAACCGGGTCCATCCCGCCGAAGACGTGGAAGTGATCAATACCGAGCTGGCGCTGGCGGACCTGGAAAGCTGTGAAAAGCAGCTCCAGCGCGTGGTGCGCACCGCCAAGAGCGGTGACAAGGATGCGGTCGCGCTGAAGGCCCTGCTCGAAGACAAGCTGATCCCCCATCTCAACGAGGCGAAGCCCGTGCGCGCGCTGGAACTCAGCGAGAACGAGTGGGCCCTGGTGCGGGGGCTGCACCTGCTGACCACCAAGCCCACCATGTACATCGCCAACGTCGATGAAGACGGCCTGGAGGGGAATGACTGGACCGAGCAGCTGGAGGCGATCGCCGAGGCGGAGAACGCCATCATGGTGATCATCTGCAACAAGCTGGAATCCGAGATCGCCGAGCTCGAGGACGATGAGCGCGCAGAATTCCTGGCCGAACTGGGGCTCGCGGAAGCCGGTCTCGACCGCGTGATCCGGGCCGGCTACAAGCTGCTGGGCCTGCACACCTACTTCACCGCCGGCCCCAAGGAAGTCCGGGCCTGGACGGTCAAGGTCGGCGCCACCGCCCCGGAGGCTGCAGGCGTGATCCATACCGACTTCCAGAAGGGCTTTATCCGCGCGGAAGTCGTCGGCTACGACGACTTCGTCTCCCACCGCGGTGAAGCGGGCGCCAAGGACGCCGGCCGCTGGCGCCTGGAAGGCAAGGACTACGTGGTCCACGACGGCGACGTCATCCACTTTCGCTTCAACGTCTAGGCGACCCCTTCCAGGCGACCCCGTCCGGGCGACCTGCGCCAGCAAATCCGTCCAGGCGACCAGTTGGGCGAATCGTTATAAACCCCCGTTGAGGGTACTAATACAAAAGGTTAGTACCCCCTTACGTTAGTTGGCTTGAACGGTGCCCCAAGGCACCTATACTGCGCTAAGGGCGAACAAATCGTCTGCCACCGCTAACGGGGACGGTGCTTGCATGATCGATCGGGAACCGGACAGAACAGGGAAGGTTCGACCAGCCAGGTATTGCCGCAATCCGGCGGGGCATAGCCGCAACATTGCTGCGGCGGTTTTGGCCTCCTGCATCCTGCTGTTTCATCTCGTCCCGGCCCCTGCTTCAGCCCAGGAGCCCACGGAGCTCACGAACCCGGAAATCCAGGAACTTCTCGATACCGGCAAGCAGCTGCTGCTGAGCAATCGCATGCAGGAAGCCTTCGAGCTGCTCGCTCCCCACGAGCTGCAGCTCGCCGGCAACCCGGATTTCGACTACCTGTACGGCACCGCGGCCCTGGACGCAGGCCGCTCCGACCTGGCGATCTTCGCGCTGGAACGCGTGCTGGCCGAGAAGCCCTCCTTCGCCGGCGCCCGCCTGGAGCTGGCGCGGGCCTATTTCAACATCGGCGACAACGAGACCGCCCGCTACCACTTCGACTACCTGCAGGGCCAGAACCCGCCGGACAATGTGCAGCAGGCCATCACCAGCTACCTGCGCGCCATCGACCGGGTCGCAGCGGCCTACAAGCCCATTCACCTGCCCCACTTCGCGGCAGGCTTCGGCTGGGACAGCAACGCCAACGCCTCCACCGACGTGGAGCAGTTCCTGGGCTTCATCCTGGACGGCAACAACGTCGAGAGCGATTCGCCGTTCTACCACGCCACCCTGGGGGACTATTACAGCCACCCGCTGGCGCCGGACCTGAAGCTGATCCTCACCGGCTCCGTGGGCCAACGCAATTACCCGGACGCCAGCTTCGTCAACTCGACGGATGTGAACGCGAACGCGGCCCTTGAGTGGAACTATGGAGACACCAAGATCATGCCCAGCCTGGGCGTGGCGTTGAACTGGCTGGACGGCGACGGCAACCTCGACCGCTACACCTCCGACGTGGCCATCAGCCATTCGCTGAGCGACGACTGGAAGCTGCTGGGTGGACTGACCGCGGCGGCCTATCGCTTCACCAACGAGCTGGAGTTCCGGGACGCCAATATCTACAACGCTCGCGCCGGCTTCGAGCACTACCTGGACCCGGCGACCGGCAGCGTGATTTCCGCCATGGCCATGGTGGGCACCGACAGCACCCGTGACAGCGAGTCACCCTGGGACAACGACCGCTGGGCGCTGACAGTGTCGGGCAGCCGCCTGGTGGCGCCCGGCATGCTGATGAGCCTCAGCGCCGGTGCCAAGAATACGGATTTCAACGGCCAGTTCTTCGGCGAACAGCGCGATGACGACCAGTGGAATGCAGCGCTCTCGCTGCATGTCTTCGACTGGCCGGCACAGGGTTGGCGCATGATCAGCCGAGTGGGCTACACGGATGTCGACTCCACAGTAGAACTTTACACCTACGACCGCACCGAGGTGGGACTGACGTTCCACCGCGCCTTCGAGTAGGAGCGCACCCGTGAAGCTGCCACGCATCGCCAGACGCCTGTTAGCAGTCCTGGTGCTGCTACCGGCAGCGGCACAGGCCAATATCGGCAAGGTGCTTTACGCCGCCGGGCCGGTGACGGTGGAGCGCGAGGAGACCCTGGAGCTCAAGAAGGGCGACACCCTGCTCGAGGGTGACATCGTGGTGACCGGCGCCCGCGCTCGCGCCCAGCTGCTGATGGTCGACGGCGCCCGCATATCGGTGCGCTCCGGGACGCGGCTGGCGCTGGATACCTACCAGCTCGAAGGGGCCCGGGCATCGGCGATTGCCACCGGTCGGGCTGAGGGTGAAGTGAGCATGCGCCTGTTGAAAGGCGGCCTTCGCACCATCACCGGCGCGATCGGCCAGGTAGACAATGAGGACTACTCCCTCAACACCCCGGTGGCCACCCTCGGCATACGCGGGACCGATTACAACGCCACCCACTGTGCCGGGGACTGCACGCCGGCCAATCCCGGCGCCGAACCGCAGCCGGACGGCACCTATGCCGGGGTCAACATTGGCGCCGTCCGCCTGAGTAACGCGCGCGGCGCGCTGCTCTTGCGGCGCAACCAGTACGGGTATATCCGGGATCTCGACAGCGAACCCCAGTACCTGCTGACCCCGCCCTCCGTATTCAATGACACCAGCGCTGCGGCTGCCGAAGGCGAAGATGGGGAAAGTGGTGACGGGGACGACGGCAATGGCGGCGGAGATGATGCCGCCGGCGATAGCGGCGACGGGGGCGACGACGGGAGCGGTGGCGATGAGGGCGACGATACCCGCATCCCCTTCACCGGACGGCCGGAGGACGACAGCTCCCAGGACCTGGACGGCGACACCGGAGACACGGGTAGCGAGCCCAAGGAACAGCCCGATATCCCGATTATTATTCGCGACGAGGAAACCGGTGACGAGGCCCGCATAGACAACGGGATTCCCCAGGATCCGGAAACCGGCGAACCGCTCTCTCAATCCGCAGACGAACCGGAGCCGCCACCTCCGCCGCCTCCACCGCCTCCGCCACCGCCGCCTGAGCCGGAACCCGAACCCGAGCCGGAACCTGAGCCGGAACCCGAGCCCGAACCCGACCCGGAACCCGAGCCGGAACCCGAGCCCGAGCCTGAGCCAGAACCCGAGCCGGAACCCGAGCCCGAGCCCGAGCCGGAGCCCGAACCCGAGCCGGAGCCCGAACCCGAGCCGGAGCCCGAACCCGAGCCGGAGCCGGAGCCCGAGCCCGAGCCGGAGCCACCACCTCCGCCGCCGCCTCCACCGCCCCCACCTCCTCCGCCGGCACCCGCTGATATTCAGCGAGGCCTGGCGACCGCAGAAGACGGCGTTCTCTATGCCGAGCAGGATACGGCCGACACAATCACCGAAAACGGCAGCAGCCAGCTTACCGGTTTCACCGCTCCATTGGAGTTCCTGGGTCCAGATGAGCAGATAGAGACTACCGGCAGCACCAGTATCGACACCCAGAACGCCGCACCACTCGATCTGCAATGGGGGCGCTGGGGCGTGGAGTATTCCAGCGGCGGCACCGTTGAAATGCTCGGTACCGGCGAGTACCTGCACTTTATCCGCGAACTGGGCGAACGCACGACGGCGCCGACACTGCCCGTGTCGGGAACGGCCCAGTACACCTTCGTCGGGGGCACGGTCCCCTCAGACAGCCAGCCCGGGGCGGACAGTTACGTCTCCACACCCGCCGCGGGGGACATCACCCTGGACGCCGACTTCACCAACATGGAAATCAAGGCCAACATCGACGTCACCATCGACAACACCTACGGAACCGCCCGGTGGGTGGGATCGGGCAGCGGCAATATCAACAGCACGGCGACCTTTGGCGGCGCCCTGGATTCGGTGACCGTCAATGGCGCCGACGGCGGTGACGGCGCCTTTACCGGCTTCTTCACCAAATTCAGCGCGGGCAGCGCGCCTGGCGCCGCCGGCATGAGCTGGTTCATGCGCGGTATTGCGCCGAGCGCTGACGGCACTGGGCCGACCACGCTGAACGGCGCCAGTGCGCTGGAGAACGTGAGCGGCCCCGATTAACCGGGGCACGCGGGAGTAGCGAACAGACATGCCAGCCATCGAAACAGGCATCATCCAGTTCGAAAACTCGGGCCAGGTGCTGAGCA
Organism: Halieaceae bacterium; assembly: GCA_965601975.1. GTDB lineage: Bacteria > Pseudomonadota > Gammaproteobacteria > Pseudomonadales > Halieaceae > JANQIO01. Next base: position 1,218,508 of record OZ271856.1, on the reverse strand, counting down.
CCCATTTCCGGGACGAACTGTTCGACGATGGCCCCATCGCGATTGCCGCCGGCAATCTCACCATCAGCAATGGTTTCGCGGGCAGCCTCGCGGACGCGCTTGCGGGCGGCGCCGACTACGGCTTCCATATCTCCGGTGGCGCCAACATGGACATTATCGAGGGCGCGGCAAGCATACTGAAGCTGGCCCTGATCCTCGAAAAGCAGGGCAAATCGCCGGGGGACCTGTTCGGTCCGGGCGACGTCGAAATTACCGTCAAGGACACCGTGGAGAACATCCAGGCCCTGCTGGCCGAACCCGGCCTGGGCCTGTTCGACAAGATAGCGGCCATTGACCTGGTATTCGAGGGTGAGCCGCCGGAAATCCGGGTGCCCCTGGACCAGTTCGACCCCGCCTTCGACCTGTCGATGTTCGCAGGCGTCACCGTGTTTGGCACGCTCGAAGACTACGACGAGAATCCGCTCAATCTCACCACCATCACGGATCCGTTCTACACCTTCGTGGTTGAAGACACACTCCGCGAGTACAAGACCGGCGGCTTTACCGCCGGCACCGGGAATCTCGTCGCGGTCGACAGCGGCGACTACCGCGTCGTGGACACCCTGCCTGAGCTGCTGGTGACCACCGCCGAACTCTCCGGCAGCAGTTTTGACGGCCTGACCTCCACTTACGGTGTGGTCGACACACTCGCGACTGTCGACGGCGCCTACACCACCGACCTGGTGAGCCTGGGCGTGCAGTCCATTGTGCTGGAAGACAGCATTGCCAACCTGTCCAGCGCCGGTGCCAACCTGTTGCCCGGCGACCCACTGCTCGACGGCATCAAGGCCGTCGACAGCTACGCAAACCTGCTGGGCAGCACCTTCGCCGATGCCTTCCTCACCGACGCCACCGAGGTGATTGCCAGGGATACGGCGGAGAACATCGGGCTCAACCTGACGCTGCCCGCGGACGGGCCCCAGGCGTTCGCGGGCGACAAGCAGCTTTCCGGCATCGAAGTCCTGCCCACGGTAGAAACCCTGGTCCTGACGTTCGACGATATCGTCCAGCTGGAACTCAGTCACCTGCTGGCCGTGGACGACGCTGCCGAGTACCTGCAGCTCCAGGCCAGTACGGCGCAGTTGACCCAGGCGGATGCCGACCTCGGAACCAACGATTCCATACTGGACCGGCTACCCACGCTGGCGGGCACCGGGCTGATCGGTGTCGATACCGCCGGCAATGTCGACGCGTTCCTGGACACGATCCCGGGCCTGGAGACGGAGGTCGCTTCCGCCCTGGCGGGCTTCAATCTGAAGGAAGACCTGGTCGGGGGCAGCAACACGCTGACCATCGACGCGGCGGCTGTCAGCGATGACGCCGCGGTCAACCCGTACACGCCCTATACGGGATTTCCGCTTCGCTTCGATGCGATTGATGGCGGCACGCTGGTAGAGATGGTGGGCACGGCGGCGGTGATTTCCGACGGCGACTATTTCTACCCCAGCAATTACGTCAACACCGACCCGGCGGCCCTGGGCGGCGCCTTTATCGAGGTGCGCGACAGCGCAAGCAACATCCGCACAGCGGAAGTCACACTCGCCGGGCGCGACAGCGACGGCGGAGACACCAGCTTTACTGTCGACGGTTTCCTCACTGACATTTTTCACGAGGTAGGTACGGGCGACATCGCCGCACCGCTCGCGTCTTTCACCTATGCCACGGACTGGTACGACCTCGATGTGGGCGTGTTTACCGCGGGTAACAGCATTGAAATTGGTACCGCCGCAGGCGGTGACTTCGAGGTGTCGGATACAGGCGGCAGTGACGTTATCGACATCAGTGAGCAGACGCTGGTATTCGACGATTTCGAGACCAACCCCGCCTTCGACTTTGCCTTCGTCGGCCCGCTGCAACTGGGCAGCCGCACCGAGACTGTTGACGGCAAGCCCGCCATCGATATCTCGGTCGAGCCTGGCAGCACACTCATCGAATTTGACGGCCTGGCGGCGGGCTACGACGCGATAGCCGACTTCAGCATCACCATCAACGACGTCAACCTTGTTGGCGAGATCGACATTCTTGACGATGACGGCGACCTGGACGACACGGATATCAAGAACGGCATCACCGTCATGAGTTTCTTTGGCATCCCGTTCATCGACCAGGTTCTTTACGATGTCATCGACCCACCCTCTGCGGTGGTGCCCGACCTGGACTTGCTGCGCTTCGAGGCTGTCGACGCCTACGCCTCGGCATTCCAGGCGTTCAACCACCTGGAGACACATTTCTACGGCAGCTCCAGCCGCCGGCAGGACGAAGTCGATACCCTGTTCAACGTCGAAGGCGACGTGCTGCTGGGCGACAACAACGGTGACGGCCCGCAGGCAGATGACACGCTGAACGGCGATGCGCTGGGCGCGCTCGCCGACGATGTCATCTTCGGCCTGGAGGGCAATGACACCATCAACGGCCTGTCAGGCGATGACCGCATCCACGGCGGTGACGGCGACGATACCGTTATGGGCGGGGAAGGCAACGATTACATCGAAGACAAGTGGGGCATCAATACCCTCTACGGCAACGCGGGCGAAGACTACATTGTGGGCGGCGACCAGACCGACGTCATTCACGGTGGCGACGACGACGATACCATCGGCGGCAAGTTCGGCGACGACGTGATCTACGGCGATGCCGGCGGCGACTATATCGACGGCGAGGGCGGCGAGGACGACATCCACGGCGGCCTGGGCAACGACACCCTCTACGGCGGCGACGACAACGATGAGATCTTCGGTGACGAGGGAGATGACGGCATCTGGGGCGACGCCGGTGCCGACGACCTGTTTGGCGGCGACGGCGCCGACACCATCCGTGGCGGCGATGACGACGACGAGCTCTTTGGTCAGGACGGGAACGACACGCTGTACGGCAACAACCAGAACGACGAGCTGTATGGCGAGGATGGGAACGACACGCTGTACGGCGGCAATGGCAACGATGACCTCTTCGGCGGCGCCGACAACGACACGCTCAACGGCGACGACGAAAACGACAACCTGTATGGCGGCCAAGGCCTGGACAACCTCTACGGCGGCTACGGCTACGACAACCTGTACGGCGGCGACGATGACGACATGCTCTACGGCGGCCCGGACGACGATATGCTGGACGGCGGCGCGGGCGTGGACATCCTCAACGCAAACGAAGGCGATGACACCCTGGTGGGGGGCCTGGACGGGGACACCCTCGACGGTGGCAGCGGCGAGGACACGGCCGACTACTCCGCCGCAACCGTAGACATCAATGTCGACCTGCTCGCCGGCACTGCGACCGGTGGCGACACCCTCAGCTTGATCGAAAACGTCACCGGCGGCACTGCGGGGGACAACATTACCGGCAGCGCTGGCGACAACGTTCTCATTGGCAACGGCGGCAACGACAACATTTCCGGCGAAGGCGGCCGCGACGATATCCAGGGCGGCATGGGCATGGATACCATCGATGGCGGTGACGGAGGCGACACTATCAACGGCGGCGCCGATGCTGACACCATCGATGGCGGCGCCGGCAATGACACGATCCGCGGCGGGGATGGCGCTGACGACCTCACCGGCGGCTCCGGTCAGGACGTGTTCACCATCGCCGCGGCCAGCGAGTTTGGCGACATCATCCGCGACTTCGTCACCACCACCAACCCCGACAGCATGGAGCTGGGCCGTGGCGCGCTGACAGGCGTGGCCGCACTACCCGACTACGGCACCAGTGCAGGCCTGCTCACGAGCGAGGCGCTCTATTTTGCCCTGCAGAACGACACCACGATTACGACCGCCAGCGGCTATGGCCACGCCTTCAGCAGCGATGGTGGCTTCGCCCAGGTACACCCCGATGGGCCGAGTTCCGAGCAACAGCTACCGGTACTGACGCAGCTGGGTTTTGGATCCTTGATCAGGACCAACTCCCTGCAGGACTTCACGGACTTCTTCAAGAACGAGCTGGTCGGTCTCTACGCGCCGACCAAGGTGACCATTAACACACCCAATCCAGCGGCATTCACCACCACGCCAAGCGGTGACATCAATCTGATCACCGGGCTGCCCACCACCGTGTCGACTTTCCTGCAGACGTCGGTATCCGCCAAGTACATCGCCTTCGGCATGGTCAGGGACACGTCGGGCGAAAGCCTCGTTGAAACCGCGGCCCTGGTGATGGCTGTCATCAACAACGGGCCGGCAGGTGCGAACGACGCCGGGTTCAATGAAATCACCGCGGGTGAAATTTCCGTCTACACCGTAGCGATCTTCAACCCCACCGATGACGCCGTGTCGCCCCAGTACCCGACGACCGGCGACATCTTCCTGGTCTAGCGGCGCTAGGCGTCAGACCACATCCTGACCAGCTGGCTGCGTATCTGCTGCAGCGGTAGCCGAAGTTCCCGCGTCACACCTTCGGCGTCCAGGGCTTTGAGGGACTTGTCCAGGTCATAGAGCACGCGGCGCTGGGCAGGGTCGCGCACCTGGCTCTGTATCCAGCCCACCGCCACCAGCCGGCTGCCGGCAGTCACCTCCGTCACCTCGTGAATATTGCCTGCGGGGTAGAGGATCACGTCGCCGGCATCGCCACGAAAACGCTGTTCGCCGCCCTCCCCCTGCACCACCAGCTCACCGCCCTCGTAGTCCGCCGCGCTGTTCAGGCATATCGTCATCGCGATGTCCGTACGCAACGGCGATCGCCCTGCCACCATCAGCGCGTTGTCGAGGTGCTCCTGGTAATACATGCCGATGTCGTAGCGGTTCACTCGCGGCGGCGTCATCTGCTTGAGCCGCGCCGCATTGGCAAAGTCGTCGCTGTCGCCGAGGCTGCGGGTCAGGTCGCGGCTGATTTCCTTGGCAAGCGGGTCCCGCAGGGGCAACTGGAGGCTGTGCTTGATCGACCGGTCGAGCTTGCCTGACGTGGCCGTACCCGGCGTGAAGCTCGCCGTGCTGAGCCGGCTGACGATGCTCTCGCAGAGCTCGGCCGGAATGGCCTTGTCGAGTCGCAGGATCATCTGATCAGCCTAGCATGCGTTTCCGTCCTGCCCTAGTATGGCTGGGTCGGGAATCACCGGGACAGAACCATAAGAGAGTACGGTTTCCACCTGGCGGCGGCCGCCGCCATCCTGCTCCTGTCGCTGCTGCACATCAGCGGGGGGCTGCGCAATCCCCTGATCGACGAGGTGGAGGAATACCTCTACGACGCGCGGCTGCGCTGGAACATGCCAGGCACCCTGGATGAGCGCATCGTGATCGTCGATATCGATGAGCGCAGTATCGCCCGGGAGGGGCATTTCCCCTGGCAGCGCGACAAGATGGCTGAGCTGGTCAACACCCTGTTCGACCATTACGGCGTGCGGGTACTGGCCTTTGACATGGTGTTCGCGGAACCGGAAGAGTCCACGGCCCTGCAGCTGATCGACCAATTGCGCACGGCCGAGGCGGACCTGCCATTGGATGCGCTGCAAGACCAGTGGGAGACCGATCGGCTATTCGCAGAGTCTGTCATCGCCCGCGACGTAGTGCTGGGTTTCGTCTTCAAGCAGGCCGTTCGGGAACGGGAAGAGGCGACGACGGGACTGCTGCCGACACCCAGCCTGTTCGCCGAGCAGCTCGAGAGTGTGGATATCCCCTTCTACGAGGCCGCCGGCTTCGTCGGCAACTTCACCGATCTGCAGAGCGCCGGCGAGTTCGGCGCCTTCTTCAGCTACCCGCGGCTGGACGACGTTACCCGCATCACACCCCTGATGCAGGCCTACGAGGGCGACGTCTATGAATCCCTCGGCATGGCCGCGGCGCGCCTCTACCTGGGCAACCCGCCAATACGGTTCGAGTTTGGCAGTGAGGAAGAATTCACCGGCCTGACCCTGGAAAACGTGCTGGTCGGTGAGCAGCGTATTCCCGTGGACGAGAAGGTACAGGTGTATATCCCCTTCCGCGGCGTCCAGGGCAGCTTCGCCTACGTCTCTGCCACCGACGTGCTGAGCCGCGAGGCCACCATCGAACGTTTGCAGGACAAACTGGTCATGGTGGGCACTAGCTCGGCGGGGCTGCTGGACCTGCGGGCAACGCCGGTAGCCGATGCCTACGTTGGCGTCGAGATTCATGCCAACCTCGCCTCGGGCATTCTCGATGAGCGATTCATGTACAGCCCCAGCTACGTGGGCGGCATCGAAGCCGTCCAGGTCGCCGTCAACCTGTTGGTGCTGGCCCTGCTCATTCCGCTGCTGTCGCCGGTCATGGCCAGCGTCGCCATCCTCGGCATCACCGCCGTGAACCTTGGGCTCAATTTCTACCTGTGGGAATCGCAGCAATTGATCCTGCCGCTGGCGTCGATTCTCGCGGCCATCATCACCATGGCCTTCCTGCAGATTACCTACGACTACTTCGTGGAGTCCCGGCGCAAGCAGCGCCTGGGCCGCATCTTTGGCCAGTACATTCCCGCCGAACTGGTGGAGGAGATCGATGCCAGCGGCGAAGAGCTGAGCCTGGAGGGCGAGGCCAGGGAGATGTCGGTACTGTTTTCCGATGTACGCGGCTTCACCACCATCTCGGAGAGCCTCGAACCCACGGAGCTCACGCAGTTCATGAACGAGTTCCTGACGCCCATCACCCGGATTATTCACGACCATCGCGGCACCATCGACAAGTACATGGGCGACGCCGTGATGGCGTTCTGGGGCGCACCTCTGCGCGACGAACAGCACGCGCAGCACGCGCTCACCGCGGCCCTGGACATGGTCGAGGCCATGAAACAGGTGACCGAGACGTTTGCTGACAAGGGCTGGCCGCCGATCAAGGTCGGCATTGGTATCAGCTCGGGGCCGATGAACGTGGGGAATATGGGATCGGAGTTCCGCATGGCCTACACGGTTATGGGCGACGTCGTAAACCTCGGCAGCCGGCTTGAAGGCCAGACCAAGAACTACGGGGCAGACATCATCATCTCCCAGGAGACAGCGGCGATGGTGGAGGGTGTTCACCTGCGCGAGCTGGACCTCATTCGCGTCAAGGGCAAACTGGTGCCCATCCAGATCTACGAACCCATCTGCCGCCAGGGCGACATGACCCCGGAACTGGCCCGGGAAAACGAGCGTTACGAAGCCGCGCTGGCCCAGTACCGCAACCAGGAGTTTACTGCTGCCAAGGCCGTATTTACTGAGCTGCAGGGTAAGCGACCCTCTCCCCTCTACGAGCTTTACCTCGAACGAATCAATGCATTTTTGCTTGACCCCCCGCCAAAAGACTGGGACGGCGTGTTTGTAGCCACTAGCAAGTAAGAAAACCCGTGAAACTGCTCACAGTTCTGAAATAAGAACAGGCATTTCTCTTTTAGAACCCTTAGTTTCGGAAGGGTGATAAATGGCCGGTAATCCCACCGGTAGGGGAAAAGCATGAACAAGCCGGCGCTCAGCGCCCTGTTCATATCGCTGCAGTTTTCTGCGATTTCGTCCAGCGAGGCAGCCGCTCTCGCCGGGCGTGTGCTGTATGCGACCGGCCCCAACTCCGTGGAGCGCGACGGCCCGACAGTAGGGCTCAGCAAGGGATCCTACGTCTTCGAAGGCGACACCATTCACACCGGCGCGCGTGGCCGCCTGCAGCTGCAGATGGTCGACGGCGCCAGGATTGCCGTGCGACCCAACACCACCTTTGTCGTGGTGGATTATGAGCTCCCCGAGTACACCGACGATCCCATCGCGATAGCCAGCGGCGACGGCAAGGTTACCCTGCGACTGGCCAAGGGCGCCTTCCGCGCCATTTCCGGCGAAATCGGCAAGAGCTACGTCAAGGCCAACTACCAGGTCATCGCCCCTGTGGCGACCATGGGCATCCGCGGAACGGACTACGCCGTCCGCTTCTGTGCCAGCGACTGCGGCACCGGCGATCCGCTGGCGCCGCCGCCGAAAGACGGCCTGTACATCGGCGTCAACGTGGGCGGTGTCTGGGCGCAGAACGCCGAGGGAGAAATCGATCTCGACCGCAACGAGTTTGCCTACATCGCCACGGCCGACTCCATGCCGCAGTTCCTGCTGGAGCCGCCCGAGGTTCTCAGTAATCGCAGCTACCGCGAGGATGAGGAGCAGGACGAGTCGGATCAGGAAGAGAATTCCACCAAAGGGGAAGAGGAAGGCGCCACGCGCGACGAGAGTGACGACCGCGACGAGAACGAAAAGGACGAAGGCGAAGAACTCGCCGCCAGTCGTGAAGTCTCCGAGCCCGACGCCCCTGTAACTGACGACGACAACGCGCCCGGTGACGAAGGACCCGACAAACCGGAACAGACCGAAGTCACCGCACGCAACGAGGAAACCGGCACAGAGCTGGGCCTGGAAGACGGCAGCATCCGTGACGACGTGGAAGATATCCTCGACGATCTGGAGCCCGAGCCCGAGCCTGAGCCTGAGCCGGAGCCCGAGCCTGAGCCGGAGCCCGAGCCTGAGCCGGAGCCCGAGCCCGAGCCTGAGCCGGAGCCCGAGCCAGAGCCTGAGCCGGAGCCCGAGCCTGAACCGGAACCCGAGCCTGAGCCGGAACCCGAGCCTGAGCCGGAGCCCGAGCCGGAACCCGAGCCTGAGCCGGAACCCGAGCCTGAACCGGAACCCGAGCCTGAGCCGGAACCCGAGCCTGAACCGGAACCCGAGCCGGAACCGGAACCCGAGCCTGAGCCGGAGCCCGAGCCTGAGCCGCAACCCGAGCCTGAGCCGGAACCCGAGCCTGAGCCGGAACCCGAACCTGAGCCTGAGCCCGAGCCTGAGCCCGAACCCGAGCCTGAGCCCGAACCCGAGCCGGAACCCGAGCCTGAGCCCGAACCCGAGCCCGAGCCGGAACCCGAGCCTGAGCCCGAGCCTGAGCCCGAGCCTGAGCCCGAACCTGAGCCCGAACCTGAGCCCGAACCCGAGCCCGAACCCGAGCCGGAACCTGAGCCCGAGCCTGAGCCCGAACCGCCACCGCCGCCGAAAGACGACGATGACGACGACGATGATGATGACGATGACGATGACGACGCCGAGGGCGACAGCGCCGAAGCATTCGAGGGCTTCGAGCGCAGCGAAAGCTCTATCAAGGGTCGCGCAGTTGTCGTTCTGAACGGCAGCATCAGTGAGCAGGACGCCAGCCTGCTGGCGACCCAGGCCGCAGATGGCGAAGACGTCAGCACCGGCCTGAAATGGGGCCGCTGGGATATCGGCTTTGCCGGCGCTGAACCCGCCCACTATGTCTCTGACACGGTGGCCGAGCGCGAAGTGGTTCTACCGACTTCCGGCACACTGGATTACAGCCTGAGTGGCGGCACTACCCCCACGGACAGCGAAGGCAATACCGGCACGCTGGATTCCGGCAGCCTGACCGCCGACTTCACCAATATGACGGTCACCAACGAGATCAGCATCAGCATTGGTGGCGACACCTGGAAAGCAACCGGAACCGGTAGCATCGACAGCGGCGCCCCGGTATTCGACGGCGCCTATGACGTGACCCGGGGCTCCGGAGCCACGGGCTCCGGTAACTTCTCGGGCTTCTTCGGCGGCGTACCGCTGAACACTGGCCCGTTCATCGGCGCCCCGTCGGGCGCAGGTGTCGGCTACAGCCTGGATTCCGGCGGCGTTACCGTGGACGGTGCCGCAGCGTTCTCGGCAACGAGATAGTAGGTCCCGGCCTCCTCCCGGCCGGCTTATAGCCCCGCGACCTTTCCCCTGGATCGCGGGGTTTTTCTTGTCCGGTAAGTCAGTGGCGGGACCGGTTAGTCGGCTTGACTCAACCCGGCAAAATCGAGAAAATGCGCGCCCGTCTCAAAGGCGGCGCCGCTCAGGCGGTGATCCTGACTGATGTGGCTACGTAGCTCAGCTGGTTAGAGCACAGCATTCATAATGCTGGGGTCGGTGGTTCAAGTCCACCCGTAGCTACCACTTCCGCTCAAAATTTCTATTAGAATCAGAACCTTGGACTGCGTTACGCACGCTGTGGCAGCTCAGGCTTCCTCCGGCAGGTCCGGAAGTGTCATCGGCGTGGCGTGCAACAGGCGGCTCATGTACATCAGTCCGCCGTGGGGTCGGTTGATGTCCGCCTCCTCGTAGATGTAGGCAAACAGCTCTTCGGCGGTCTCTGCCGGCACGGCCACATTAAGAATCTCTTTCTCACTCTCTGCGCCGAGTCCGCGGTATGCCAGTGGCGTGATCTTCCCGGAACCGCGCGCCGAGTTGATATTGACCCGGGTAATGCCGTGCTCCTGTTTGAGCTTTTCCAGCAGCGGCAGGGCAACGCCCTTGGGGAGGATACAGGTAATCAGCTTGTCGCCGCCTGAATACGATGGATTCATCTGCCAATACACCTCCGCTCAGGCCTCGCGCTCGAGAAGTTTCTCCGCGATTTCGCGGGGGATATAGGTTGCCGCTTTCTCCAGCGGGGTGACATACATGAAACCCATCCCCGGCGTATCCAGTTTTCCCGCGATGTACATTGTCTCGAATACGCGGTCGACCTGGTCCGTGGAGACGACGATGGTGATCACCTCTTTCTCCACCTCGACGGCCACACCGAGGATGCCCAGCCGCTCCCTGACGCCGGCGCCGCGGGCGTAGTACACGGTGGCGCCCTGGCTGCCGGCCGCCTGGGCGGCGGTGACGATGTCGTCCGCGTTGCCGCGTTGGACAATGCAGGTGATAAGAGCGACGTCGGTCAGTACGGTAATTTCGTGAATGCTCATGTGGTCGCCCCTTCGGTTGCTTCGATCATCTCTTGTTCCGTGCGGTGTCGCCGTGACACCATCCAGCGCACCCACAAACCGGTGGACATGACGGCGATAATGGGTCCGATAGACGCCATGGACAGGATGCCAAAGCCCTCTATGGCGCCCACGGCGTCGCCAAAGCCCAATCCCATGGTCAGCACCAGCGGCACCGTAATCGGCCCGGTGGTGACGCCGGCGCTATCCCAGGCGATGTTGACGAACTCCTCCGAGGACAACCAGGTGAGTACGACGGCAATCGCGTATCCCGGCACAATCAGCCAGGCGATAGGTATGTTGTACACGATCTTGAGGACGCCAATGGCGATGCCGCAGCCGACACCCAGGGACACGGCGTACATCAGCACGGCCTTCCTGAAAGCCCCGTTGGTCAGGTTCTCCACCGTCATTCCCAACGCGTTGAGTGCGGGCTCCGCCAGGGTGGCGCCGAAGCCCAGGATCCAGGCGAACAAAAGCGCGATAGAGAGCCCCAGGGTGAATACGTACAGCGGCGAGTCGCCGACTCCCTCCACTTCGGTAAAGGCAGCGGGGACCAGGCCACCGGACTGGCCGCCCAGCTTGGCAAGCCCGTAGCTCAGGCCGAGGCTGAAAATGATCATGCCGGCGACGCAGAGTGTGATGCCGTAGACGATCATCTTGCGGTTGCGGACAGGTTCGCCCAGCACGAACTTCATGACCAGTACAAGGAATACCACCAACGGGATGATCGCTCGCGCGCCGCCCAGTATCTCCGTGTACGGGGTCGTCTGGTACCAGGGGGTGGACGCCGCGGCCTGCGCGAGGGTCGCGGCTTCGATAATCGCTGCGGGTGTATCCACGGAGGCCACGTACAGCGCCAGCAGCATCACGGCGATGATCGGGAAAAGCGAGGCAAGCGTGACGATACCAAAACCCGACAGGGAGGAACGGCCCTTGCCTGCGGCGCTGGCAATACCGATCCCCAGGGAGAGGACCAGTGGCACCGTCACCGGGCCGGTAGTGACCGCGCCACAATCCCAGGCCAGGCCCAGCATCTTTGACAGTTCACTGTCCCCCATGATGTAGAGCGTCAGTCCCAGGGTGGGCAGCAGCGTCAGGTAGATCAGTGGCTTTAGACTCCAGCCGTACAGGAACCGCAGGGTGCCGATCACGGCCGCCAGGCCAACGCCCGTCCCCACGCAAAGAATCAGCGGCGTCGTCCAGAAATTGAGCAGGGCGTAGAGATAGGGTGCTTCCTTTACGTTGACGATGGCGCCGGCGGCCTTCAGTGCGCCAATGGCGGGCTCGGCGAAGGTCACCCCGATGCCGAGCAGGAAGGCGATCAACAGCACCACCGGCAAGCGGGATTTCGACGGCAGGATGTTGCCGATCATCTCACCAAAGGGCATCAGGCCGACTTTCAGCCCCTCCATGAAGAACATCAGCCCGATGATTACTGATAACAGGCCACCGGTAATCACCCAGGAATCGGCTACATTCTGCCGCAGGATGAACAGCTGGAAGGCCACCAGGTAGAGCGCCAGTGGCACCACGGACTTCACCTGGTCCAGCAGTCGCACGGCGACATAGGGCTCCACCAGGCGGTACACGTCGATGGTGCGCAGGTGCAGCTTCTCTGGCTGCCACGGCAGCTCGCCGGACTCGGCGTCCTGCTCTATTTTGGGCGTGAGCTCGCTGTAGCTTAGCTCCCTCTGGTTGAGCGTAATCTCTCGAACCAGGGCGCCAAAGCGGATTGTGCGGTTGCCAGGCATGGCGGGTATCTGTTCCTCGGCTATATCTCTACAGGCTAACAAAACTGCCGAGCAGTAGATTGCTCCAGCTCAAGAGTTTGGGCGGGGCAGATCGTGAATTTTGGCTCAAGAAGTCCTGCAGAATCCGGGAAAGCGCCCCTGGCCAGGTTCGACGTCTGAGATCCACTGCGTCCAGCTCGAGCTGATTATTGAGATATCCCTATTTGGGTAAGTTATTGAGCTCGCGCGCGACAAGGGCCCGGTAACTTTCTGCATTCATACTGCTGGGGTCGGTGGCCGGGATGCCGGACCATCAACTCCACCCGTAGCTGCTACCACCTCCCCCGTTTATTTCTTTATATTTTTCATTGGGTTAGCGAACCCAACGGTGCCTATGTACCGCCGCATGCCTGCGGCCTCTTTACTGCATTGGGGTTGGTCAGGCCGCCGCGGCGACCTTGGGTCGTTCATCTACAAGATCTTGGATGAACTTGTCGCGAGGGTAATACAACAGCGTTGCACAGTCGATCAGGTTGCTGATGATCTTTGAGCCCTGCTCACTGTCATTGATAAGCGAGGTGGCCATGGTATCGGTGATCGCGCCCTCGAGGAGCAGCTTGTTGATGCGTCCCGACAACAATGCATCCAGCTCCAGCGCATGCTGACGATACTTTTCCAGTTTCCGGATATGCAGCAGCGGGTGCTCCGACTCGCTGGCCCGATGTATCTCGCGGATGACCTTCAGTATCCTGCGCCGAATGAGATTGTACTCCTTGATGATCGCGGGGTTTCCTGAGGCCAGGTACTTGACGATATTGTCGTGCAGGGGTTGCATCCTTTTTACCGTTTGCACCAGCTGACGGTCGGCGATCAGGATATTGCGGATAGTCTCAATCTTGTCCTCTTCCAGCGCAAAGGAACTCTGCAGGCGCGTCGCATATTCCAGGATTTGGCTGTAGACCGACTTGATGCGCGTGGTGTAAAGCTCCTGGATATCCACGGAGACCACGTCAGTCGACTTGACGAGTTTTTTCAGCTTCTTGTCTGAGGCCAGGTCCTCGCGGTGGATATTCAGGCCATGGGTGACCGCCTTGTAACCCGCATTCTGCAACAGCCGGACTGATTCATCGAAAAGGGCCTTGATGCCGGTCTGCGGAAACTCAAGCGAACTCCTTGTGAGGTAGACGGGCTGCTCGATCGCTACCTCAAGCTCGGGGGCGGTCTTCACCATGCGCTCGACAATCCCGGCGATGGGATTTACAAAACCCAGCAGCACGGAGGTGTTGATAATATTAAAGAGCGTGTGAAACAAAGACAGTGCTACGGGCACCGCGGCAGCCTCCGCGAAGGGCGATACGCCCTCGATGCGCTCCACGATCAGGTTGATCCCATGTAAAAACGGATAGAACAGCACGAGCATCCAGCACACGCCAAGTAGATTGAAAATCAGGTGAGCCCGCGCCGCCCGCTTCGCATGGTAGTTGGCGATCAGGGCAGCGAGATTGGCGGTGATGGTGGTACCGATATTCTCCCCCAGTACCATCGCTGCAGCCATGTCGAAGGGGATCCAGCCCTGATAGGTCATCAGCAGCGTCAGCGCCATAGTGGCGCTGGAGGACTGGACGACCAGGGTCAACAGGGTGCCGATGGCGAGAAACAGTAAGACTGAGGCGAACCCCATGGTTGTGTAGTCGGTCAGGAAGCGCAGGATTTCCGGGTTGCCGCGTACATCGGGGACGGAATCCTTGAGAAACTGCAGACCAATGAAGAGCAGGCAGAAGCCGATAACGAAATGGCCCCAGTGCTGGTATTGCTTGCTCTTGTGCATGGTCAGCACGAACCCGACGCTGATCAGCGGCAGCGCAATGGCACTGATCTTGACCTTGAAACCGAGTATGGCTATCAGCCAGGCGGTGACCGTCGTACCGATATTGGCGCCCATGATGACGCCGATGGCCTCTGTCAACGTCAGCAGACCGGCGTTGGCGAAACTGACGACCATGAGCGTGGTGGCCGACGAGGACTGGATGACCGCGGTGATGGTGAAACCGGTGAAAACGGCAAAGAAACGATTGGCAGTGGTGGTGGCGAGTATGCTGCGCATTCGGTCCCCGGCCAGCTCCAGCAGGGCATCGCTCATGACCTTCATGCCGTAGAGAAACAATCCCAGGGCACCCAGCAGGGTGATGAAATCGGTGAATCCGTAGTCCAAACTGAGCCCTATCCCATCTAATGTTACAGGCCTGTTTCATTTATGTTACATGATCAGCCTGCTGCTCAGCACCTGCAAAAGTTCTGTTAAGGGGGTCAGCACCCTTTAAGTGTGCGGTTAAACAAATGATTCAAGCGGTCCTGGCCGAATAACAGCACACCGCCAACCGTCACTACCACCTCTCCCGTAAATTATTTAGAAGAATCAGTTACTTAGTGAAGCAGCGGCTGGCGGTCCAAGCTCCATTGGAACGGGCACGTTCCAGAATTTTGGGCGCGGACCCTGCGCGTGCGCCAGGCATCGGCAGGGCCCTGTCCCGATCTACCGCCTTAGAAGGATACGTCCCACTGCAGACGCACACGGCTCTCAGACACATCCGTGTCGAGGAAGTCGTCGTCCAGCGTCAGGTAAGAGTAATCCAGCGTGATCTTGTTGTTATGGCCCTTGATGAACCAGTTTGCACCCACGGTGAATTCTTCACGGGTGTTTTCCAGGGACCGGTCCACCGCGTTGGGCTCGTCCACCACGGCGTAGCGAAAGGCCAGTTCCAGCGGCTTCGGAACAATCGGGAACATGTTGTGGAAGAAGTAGCCCACCTGTGCGTAACCGCCGGTCAGGTCGTCTTCGGTGTCGTTTACGTTGTCCTCGATGGTCTTCCAGTGGTATTCCTGCTGGGCGGAGAAGCCGCGCCACTTGAAGGCAAATTCCTGAACAAACTGGTCGATTTCATACTGTCCGTCCTCGGCCAGGGGCGGCGCGAGATAGCCGTCCAGGCGACCGCAGCCTGACGAAGACCAGCGGGTACAGCGACCCTGGTTGGTTGCCGCGCCGAAGGCCAGGCTGCCGGTGGGCTTGTCGGTGAATTCCACGTCGGTCTGCCGCAAGGCAAGATCCCTGCCCATGAAGTTCCACTGCAAGCGCCCCGCGTACATCAGGCTGTCGTCATCGTTCGAATTGCCCCGACCCTCGCCGGTGAAGGCACCCAGGTAGTAGCGCAAGTCCGCGCGCGTGTCCTGGAACAGGTGACCGCGCAACTGGACGCCCATCTGGCGGTCGATCGTGAAGACGCGGTTTGCAATCGAGCGCTCCACGAACTGCTGCCGACCGGACGAGTCGACACGCTCACGGTTGAAGTCGATTTTCCACTGCCCTACCCGCAGTCCAATCGCATCATACTTGGCGACATCGATCCGATAGTCGATCAGTCGCGTGCTGGAAGAGAAGCTCTCATCGTCGGTGTCCCGGGTGGGCTGCAAATCCAGTTCGAAGTAGTACTTCAGCCAGGGCTGGTAGCCGTGGCCGCCTATCTTCATGCGCATGCGGCGCGTTTCGAAGTTGGCATCGGAGTCCCCCGCAAAGGCCGACGCCTGGCGCGGGTCGCTGCGGAAGGGATAGGTCGCACGAGTTTGCGCGCGCCACTGCAGGTTGGTCTGCCAGTTTCCGTCACGGGTTTCCATCCGGAAGCCCTTGCTGCCGTAGCTGACCTTGACCGGCAGGTTCCGCTCCACCTCCTCCGCAATTCTCTTCACGAAGGCGGGATCGTCGTAGTCCTGGGTGGGCGGCGCCGACGTTTGCGCGGCAAGCCCCGAGCTGTAGGCCGGCCCGGAATCCGCCGTGCTCCTCGCCACGACTTCCTCCGAGGCCTCCGCCTGGCCGCCGCCGAGGATATCGGTCGGAACGATAACGTCCTTCTTCATCAACCTGTCGTACTGCGCCTGGGTGATGAGTTGGTTTTCCAGGAGCACATCCAGCAGGTCCTTGTCGGCCGCAGGAACCTGCGGTGCCGCCAACGTGAAAAGAACCAACAGGAAAAATAGCGCCGGGATTCTAGTCTGTAGCAACTGTGTCATGGCAAAAAAGTCCTCGTGCGAGCGTGACTGAAATCGTCTGTTATTGATGTAAAACGGCTGTAAACATTCGCCTGAAATGCCCTGGTGGCAATGGAACGCCCGGCCTGTGTGAGCCGACCGGATTTCCGTGGCGGTGCCGAATCCGGGCACCTGCCCGGGTGCCGCAGGTTAGCGTGAATGGGGTGATACCGTAGTGATGATCTGACGCGCAGGCCTTGTAAAACCTGGCTGCGACCTGCGGCACTTGTGATGTGACACAGCTATGGTGACCCCCGTTCCTGCTTCAACCCGCTGTGAAATCTCTGCTTCACTCATGCGCGTTTTTTATGTGACAAATTTATTACGCGGAGGTTACAAAGATTTCGTTACAGAAATGTTACAGCGGGGGGAAACAAACCCGTTTTTGCTTTTGGGGAATGCAGTGTGACTCTTGCATACCGCCCGGGACACCTGCGCCCGCACAGCATCTTCAAGTTGACGGGGTCTAGCCGTACCGGCCTTCGATATAGTCGGCGGTTTCTTGCTGTTCCGGGGTGACGAACATGCGCTCGGTTGCCGAGTGCTCGATCACCTTGCCCATCAGCATGAAGATGCACTCCTCGCTGGCGCGACGGGCCTGGGCCATGTTGTGGGTCACGATGAGGATGGTGTACTTCTCACGCAGTTCCCAGATCAGTTCTTCCACCGCCTCTGTGCCCTTTGGATCGAGGGCGGAGCAGGGTTCATCCATCAGCAGCACGCCGGGCTTCACCGGCAGCAGGCGAGCGATGCACAGCTTCTGCTGTTCCTCCAGCGACAGCTCCGTCGCCTTACGCTTCAGCCTGTCCTTGACCTGGTCCCAGAGCAGCACCTGTCGGAGGGCATCTTCGACAATATCGTCCTTTTCGCTGCGGGATACGCGCCCGCCTTCGGTATGAATGTTGTAGCCGAACAGCACGTTGTCGCGAATCGAGATCGGCAGGGGATTGGGGCGCTGGAACACCATGCCAATCTGTTTGCGTACCTGCACCAGTTCCACATCTTCGTCATAGATGTTCTTGCCCAGCACTTCGATAGCGCCGTCGATACGGACATAGCCCAGCCGTTCGTTGATGCGATTGACGCTGCGCAAAAACGTGGATTTTCCGCAGCCGGAGGGTCCGATCAGCGACGTGATAATGCCCTGCTTGATATCCAGGTCCACGTCGAACAGCGCCTGGAACGTGCCGTACCAGAGGTTCAGTTTGTCCGTCTGGATTGCCGGTGCCTGGTTCTCCTGATCCATCAGCCGAAGCGCCCCTCGATGTAGTCCGTGGTGCGTTGGTCGCTGGCGCCACCGCTGAACAGTGTCTCTGTGTCGCCGATCTCAACGCAGCTGCCCTCCAGGAAGAAGGCGGTTCGGTCCGCCAGACGGCTGGCTTGCTGTACCAGGTTGGTGACCAGGATAATGGTCATTTCGCTTTTGAGTTCCTTGAGTACGTCTTCGATGCGCATGGTGGTCACCGGGTCCACCGCGATGGAAAACTCGTCCAGCATCAACAACTTGGGTTTCTGTGACAAGGCCCGCGCGATCGTCAGGCGCTGCTGCTGGCCGCCGGAGAGCAGGCTACCCAGGGAATCCAGGCGATCCTTGACCTCGTCCCACAGCGCCGCCCGCTGCAGGCACTGCTCCACGATCGAATCCAGTTCAGCCTTGTTCTTCACACCCTGCAGGCGCGGCGACAGGGCCACGTTGTCGTAGATGGTCATCGGCAGGCCCACCGGCAGCGGAAACACCACGCCGATCGCTGACCGCAGCGCGTAGACATTCTTCAACTGCTTCACGTCGCGGCCGTAGAAGCGAATATCGCCCTCTACCTGCATGCCGGAAGTAAACATATCCATGCGGTTGATGGACTTGAGAAAAGAGGTCTTTCCGGCGTTGGCGGGCCCGATAATGCCGAAGATTTCGTTCTCGTGAATGTCCAGGGTGACGTCGCTGAGGGCGGGAACGCCAGCGTAGCTGATACGCAGATCCCGCACGGACAGGGTCGGTTCAACAGCCGACGATTCGCTCGCCTCCGCTACCACTTCTTGCGGCCCCGCAGGTAGATTCGAAACGCGATGGAAATGCTGTTCATCAGCAGGACCATGGCGATCAGCACCAGCGCCACACCGAAGGGCAACTCCTCCGGCACGCCGGGCACCTGGGTCGCCACCACGAACAGGTGCAGGGACATCGCCATGGTCTGGTCAAAAATGCCCTGGGGCAACACCGGCGTGAAGAATACCGCGCCGGTAAACATGATCGGCGCGGTCTCTCCCGAGGTGCGCGACACTTCGAGGATGACACCGGTAAGAATGCCGCTCACCGAGTTGGGCAATACCACGCGGCGAATCGTCTGCCAGCGGGTGGCGCCCATGCTCCAGCAGGCCTCCCTGAAGGACTGGGGCACTGCCTGCAGTGACTCGCGTGTCGAAACGATCACAACCGGCATGGTCATGATGGCCAGGGTCAGGCTGGCGGCCAGGATACTGGTGCCGAAACCGAAGAAGATCACGAAGGCCCCCACCCCGAACAGGGCGTGGACGATGGAGGGTACGCCCGCCAGGTTGATAATCGCCAGGTTGATCACACGGGTAAACCAGTTGTCTCCGGCATACTCGCTGAGATAGATCGCCGCCGCGATGCCAAGGGGCACGGATATCAGCAGGGCCACCGCCACCAGCCAGACCGTGCCCAGCAGGGCCGGGAACACGCCGCCGGCGGTCATGCCATCGGCGGGGGCGGTAAACAGGAAGTCGATGGACAGCACCGAACCGCCCTTGTAAACCAGCATCGCGAGAATCATCAGGACCGGCAGGATCAACAGCACGGTCATCATCATGAATACCAGGCGGAACAGTGTCTGCGTTTTCTTGTCCCGGACATTGATGGCGGTCTCGTTAAACATCCGGCTATCCCTTGCGCACGCCGCGAACCACCAGGTCTGCAGCGAGGTTGATGATGAAGGTGATCACGAACAGGAATATGCCGATCGTGAACAGGGCCTGGTAGTGATCGGAGCCCACCGCCGTTTCGCCCAGTTCAGCGGCGATGGTCGCCGTGAGCGCCCGCACGGAATCGAACACGCTGGTGGGGATATTGACCGAGTGCCCTGTAGCGAGCAGCACCGCCATGGTTTCGCCGAAACCGCGGCCGACGCCGAGCAACACGGCCCCCAGCAGTCCGTTCTTGGCGGCCGGCAGCACCACCTTGAAAATGACCTGCCAGCGGGTCGCACCCATGGCCTCGGCCGCCTCCCGGTAGCGATCCGGCACCGCCTTGAGCGCGTCCTCGGCGATGGATGTCATGATCGGCGCCGTCATCAGGCCCAGGATGATCCCGGCATTCAGCACGGTAAGACCGACCGGCACATCGAAAACGTCGATAATGATGGGGTTCATGATGGTCAGGCCAATGAATCCCCACACCACGGACGGGATGGCGGCCAGAAGTTCGACCATGACCTTGAGAAACTCCCGGGTCTTCCCGGTAGCAAACTCGCCGACGAAAATAGCTGCCCCGAGGGAGAAGGGGATAGCGACCAGCAATGCCAGCCCGGTGACGCTCGCGGTGCCGGCAATCAACGCCAGGATGCCGTACTCCGGCGCATCCTCGTCGCTGGGCTCCCAGTAGGGTGACCCGAAGAACTCGGCCGGGTCCATCGTGTTGACGATGAAGCCGAAGCCTTCCTTGGTGATAAAAACGAAGATCCCGATGATGAAAACAATGGCGGAGATGCCGCCAATGAAGACGATGAGCTGAACCAGCTTATCGATGTACCAGTCGCGGTTTCGGCGGTCGAATTCGCGGATTGCGGCTTGTTGCATGATCGATGAAAAAGGCCGGGTTCAGGGGGCGTCGTCGCCGCGAAGCTGGTGCATCAGGTCGCTGATCTGTGAACTCAGCTCGCGGTAAGCAATTTGCAACTGTTCAGCGCTGACGGGGGTTTCCGGCGCGCTGATGTTCCACGTCATGCCCGTCGTGTGGAAGGGAAGTTGCGGCAGGTAATCGCTCACGGGGCCCTGCAGGCTCACCACCAGGTGCAGTTCGGCCAACTCGTGTTCAGTAAATTCGATGGGCCTGGGGCGGACATCGCCAATATCGATGCCCTTGTCCGCCAGATACGCCTGAGTGGCCTGATCCACCTCGGCCGCGGGATTGGCCCCGGCGCTGGTATAGCGGCCGCTGCCGGGAAACGCGCTGCGCGCCAGCGCTTCCGCCATCTGGCCCAGGCAGCTGTTGTCACGGTCCACGAACAGGATGTTGTAGACCTTGGGCTCCTTGGTTTCGCCGGTTTCCGCGAACACGGTATCTTCGCAGATATTCTTGGCCTGGTCCGCCACCCGCTTGAGATTGGTGAATACGGTGAAGGTATTCAGCAATGACTGGGCGCTGACCTGTTCCTGGTTGGCCATGAGTTCCGCATAAATACCGTCGAGGTCAAACTCCATTTCCCGTTCCAGCACCATGGTGCCCTTCGCCAGGCCGGGATCGAGCGTGCCGAAGGCCTTGACGGCCTGGTCGAGCATCGCCTTTACCTCGCCGCTGAACCGGTCGAGTTCATGCGCCATGCGGCCCGCCGGCGGGCCAGACAGCTGGCCGCAGGCCCGGGCGATAGTGGCCGCGTAGTCGCCGATGCGCTCCAGGGCAATATTGACCCGTATAAATGACGACAGAAGCCGCAGGTGACGGCCGCTGGGCAGGTGAATGGCAACAAAGGCGTGGCAGGCGGCATCGATCTCGCGCATTTTGCGATTGATCGGATGGTCGGCAAGAATCGTCTCCGCGGCAAGCTGGTGATCGCCGTGCTGCAGGGCCCGCACGGCATTGTCCAGATTTGCCTGCACCTGCGCCGCCATGCCACCGATATTGTCCAGCAGCGCGTTGAGGTCGCGCTCAAGTCTTTCCTCGTAGTGGCTCATTGCTGTTCGTTTACTCGCAAGTGACGTCTCTGACAGGAGCGTAGCCCTTCTCCTGGATAATGCACTGTCCGGTGTCGCTCATGACCCAGTCAAGGTACTGCTTGATGACACCACCGGGCTCACCATTGGTGTACATGAACAGGGGTCGGGCGACGGGGTAGGACTTGTCCGCGGCGCTGGCCGGTGAAGGCAGGACGCAGTTGTCCACGCTGCTCGCCCCGACGCAGGCGAGCTGCACATGATCGGTGGCGTAGGCCAGCCCGCTGTAGCCGATGGCGCAGGGGGTCTTCTCGACCAGGTCGACCACGTCCTTGGAACCGTGCATGTCCAGCGTACCCTGGCGGTACTTGCCTTTTTTACCCAGGACGGCTTTTTTGAAGTAGGCGTAGGTGCCTGAATTGTTCTGGCGACTCACGACCACGATCTGCTGCCCCTTGCAGCCCGGCACCTCGATGCCGAGGTCGGTCCACTTTGTGGCACCGCCACCACGGCCATAGATCTCCTTCAATTGCTCAATGGTGATCGCCTTCATCGGGTTGTTCGCATGCAGGTACACCGCGAGGGCATCGTAGCCGACGATGTGCTCAACCGGCGTCACGCCCGCCTTCTCCGCCATACCCATTTCCTTATTCTTCATGGCGCGGCTGGCATTGGCGATATCGACTGTCCCGTTTAGCAACGCGGCAATGCCGGTTCCCGAGCCCCCACCCGAGACCGCAACGGCGACCTCCGGATCTACCGATTGGTAGGCCTCCGCCCAGGCCTGGGCCACATTGACCAGGGTGTCGGAGCCCTTGTTCTGTATCTGGGTGCGTGCGGCAGCGCCAGGCGCCACGAGACTTGCCGCCAGGCATAGCAATGCCAAAACAACATTGAAGTGCTTCATTTGAACCAGTGCTCCCTGGTGATCTGAAATGGACTCAGCGCCCGCAAAGAGATCGGGCGCCCCTATTCTGGGCGCACACTAAACCACACTGCCCTTTAATAATCTACCACTACAATATGACATCTCAGGCGGGTCAAGCCCTACGGCTCGATTGCGCCCACCACATCGCCCGGGGCTGATCAAAATCAATCTTTGATCCGGGATTTGGGCCACAATAGAGGCACTGGCTTTCGAGGGAGATATGCCTGTGGGGTCCCCGTGCGGCTGATTCTGGTCAGGCACTACAAGACCGCTTACAACGTGTCCGGCCACATTATCGGTTGGGGGGATTCAGAGCCCGTGGAGGAATCCGGGGAGGACCTGCGCTGGATAGCGCAGACCCTGGACGCCCGCCGATGCCGGCCCGGCGTAGTATGCAGCAGCGCCCTGGGCCGGGCCCGCCGCACCGCGGAGCACTTTGCCGATACGTTCGCCCTGGGGGACGTCTATGCCGTGCCTCAGCTCAATGAGATCAACTACGGGACCCTGGCATCGAAATCCAAGCAGTGGGTGCGTGAGCACTGCCCGCAATACAAGACCGATATCGACTTTGTCTTCCCCGAGGGCGAGAGCTTCAACCAGATGCAGCGGCGCACCGTTGAATTCCTCGATTCGCTGCTGGACCGGCACGAACACGACGTGGCGCTGTGCGTCACCCACGCCGGCGTCATCCGGGCCGCCGTCAGCCACTACCTGGGCCTGGACTTTACCGGACAGCTGCAGCGCACAATTTCCCACCGCTACATCGGGGTGCTGGACTTCGATGCTGCGGGCGCTGTGACCTATGCTGAGTGGGGCCCTGCCACGGGCTTCCTGGACGATTGACTACCGCCGGCGCGATCATGGCCGTCCGCTTTTTCTTCATGTTGAAAGGTATGTTTGGCGTCGATTGCCCGCCCTGCGCCCCGTAGCGACGGCAATCGGTGTATAATTGCGGCCGTCGGCGCACTGACGTGCTGCGTGGGCTGAAAGGGTACTTTGGCAAAGCTAGTAATCGAAGACAAAGACGACGACACCAGCGTTCCCTTCCTGAGGGGAATACTGACTCGTTCGCTGCAACAGGCCGGCCTCTCCTTCCGCGAGGCCCACAAGCTGGCCACTGAGCTGCGGGATGAGCTCGACAGCGATACTCCCCTGCGCACCACCGATCTCAAGCAGATCGTCTACGAACGGCTGAAAAGCGAATACGGACCCAAGAAGGCGGATCGCTACCTCAAGCCCACCCTGGGCGTTGGCCAGATCATGGTAGAGGACGATGAAGGGCGGGTGATGCCGTTCTCGGCTGAGCTCTATCGCCGGGATCTCGAAACTATCGGCCTGACGCTCCCGGAGTCAATCAAGATCGCCAGCAAGCTGCGGCGCCACCTGATCAAGCACAAGTTTTCGCAGATCAGCTCGCAGCGGATTTCCCGCCTCACCTATGATCTTCTCAAGGAATCGAGCTCCCTTGGACCCGCAGTAGCCAGGCGCTGGCTGGTGTGGCGCAACTTCCTGCGCAGCAGGCGACCGCTGATCATTGTCATAGGCGGTACCACCGGCTGCGGCAAAAGCACGATTGCCACATCGCTGGCGAATCAGCTCGGTATCGTGCGCATGCAGTCCACGGACCTGCTGCGGGAAGTGATGCGCACGATGATGAGCGACGAGGAACACCCTGCGCTACATGTCTCTTCCTATGAGGCCTGGCGGCATGTGGCCGGCGCCCATGCTTCATCGAAAAAGGGCGCCGGGGACGTGCCGGTGGAGGTCGGGTTTCGTGCCCAGGCGGAGCTGGTCTCAGCGGCCAGCCAGGCGGTCATGGAGCGCGCCCGCCGGGAGCGCGTCTCCCTGGTGCTGGAGGGTGTGCATGCACACCCGGAACTGGCCGAGGAGCTCGACATCGACGACGCCATTCTGGTGCATGTGCTCCTGGCGGTCCTCAAAAAGCGCAAGCTCAAGCGCCGGCTCTCCAACCGCGGCGAGCAGGCGAGTGAACGGCGCGCCGAGCGGTATCTGGAGAACTTTGACCAGATCTGGCAGCTGCAATCCTACCTGCTATCGGAAGCAGACCGCACCAACACACCCATCGTCATCAACGACGATCGCGACCAGGCCGTGCGGGAGATCATGCGCACCGTACTGGACAGTCTCGAAGAGAGTGCCACGCCGTCGCCGAAAACGGTGTTTGCCGAGTAGTTCAGCGCGCTCCCCGGGACGCCAACCGGCCAGGATCACCGACCAGTGACCGACTAATACGCAGGTCAAGGCGTGCGAAAGAACCAGGCGCCGTTGGCCTTGAGGCCCAGGGTGACCATGCCCTCTGTACTCGCGAAGTCTCCCAACACCAGCGCAGCGGGATCCACGTCCGAGATTCCACCCGGGAGGGCGACTTCCCCTTCCTGGGTCGTGATCGTATCGCGCAGTACTCCAAATACAGCGCGCGAGAGTTCCCTCTCAGCCAAGGGGTTATTGGGACGCCAACCGCCATCAAAAAAAGCGGGGGCCCACTCAGTACTTTTTCCCTCTGCGTATGTGTCCGGGCCCGGTCCGAGTGCTGCAAACCCTATATAGAAATTAAGCAGGCTGTTGAGGTCTTCTACAGATGCCCAGGTCCAGCCAGTCATGTCAAACCCGTTCAGCACGCCGGAACACGCCCCCGCTGGACACACGGCGTTGATATCCTCCCACGAGAGTCCTGCGAATAGATCTGTCTGCGCCCACTCTCTGCCATCCGCGGTGATAGTGTCAGTGATTGGATTCGCCATCTTGAATACGGGCATCAGGTAATACATATCAGGCGATGCCACTGCGGCCTCGATAATGCTATTTCCTGCCAATGTATCGAGGGGAAGCGCACACGAGGGATCAATAGAGTCCCCGCACAGGAAATTGCTGCCTGCATTCCATTTCTCGAAATACCACCCTTCGTCGGGTACTGCGGTAAAAGTGTCCGAGAAACTGGTGTCATTCACCTCGGTCGTGCATACGGTGCCCGCCACACAGGTGCCGGCACCCACCGACTGCACTTCGCCACCTTCCACGACGATAACTGCCAGTTTGCAACCGGCAATGACTCCCACCACGCAGGTGATCGCCAGAATTCTGCTCGCGCTAGACATCGCCTTCATGCCTCTTCCCGTCGGTACACCTTGAGTACGTAACGGTACTGGGACTTCAATGACGGGTTTTGATGTGGATTAACTTACCCACACATGAAGTAAGGCTAATTAATCATTACCGATGCGCTTCTTATATAGAGGCAGGATATGCAAATGCGTATCGGGTCCGCCTTGGGAATCACTCAGGTGTAGCTTGCTCGGATAGCCTCTTCGCCCGCCTGTTCAACCAGGCGGCAATACGCCCTATACGCCTGATCGATATCGTTGGCGAAAGCACCGGGAATAGGCGAACCCTCGCCCACCATGTCTTCAACCAGGGAGCAGACTCGGATGACAGCGCTGGCACCCACGCAACTGGCCGCGGACTTGATAGCGTGCGCAGTGCGGCCAACATTCTTTGAATCACCGGCGTCGATCAGTTCCCTTAGTACCGGGAGCTGCTCCTCCATGTGTGCGATAAAGCTCGCGTACATGGTATCCCAGGCGCACTCGCCGTTCTGTCCTGTCAGCTGGCGCAAATAGTCCACGATGTACAGGTCGGCGATGCCATCATCGGCGTCGGCTCGTCCACCTTGCAAAGATCCAGGCACCGGCAACACTGGGCTTTCGTTGGACAGGGCCGACAGGTGCGCGCTGATATCGGCCTGGGAGTACGGCTTGCCAAGCCAGGCCGACATGCCTGCCGCGGCGATGCGTTCCCTTTCGGTAGCGCTGCCGGCCGCTGTGAGCGCGACGATAGTCACCGGTTCCCGCCCCTCGGCACGCTCGATTTCGCGAATACGGCGAGACGCCTCGTAACCGTCGAGGAGGGGCATCTGGCAGTCCATGAACACGATGTCGAAGGTTCCGTTGCGGTAGTACTCCACCGCCTGTTCCCCGTTATCAGCCATAGTGACGTCGCATCCGAGGGAGCCCAGCATTTCCCTGGCGATGGTCTGGCTCACTTCGACATCCTCGGCAACCAGCACGCGGCACTGGAAGCTGGGCGAAAGTGATGTGGCCTGCTGCTCCGGCGGCTTGCGGCGGCAGTCCGTGAAAGCATCCAGTAATTGCTCCAGCGCCTGCTCGGTCAGAGGCCTTGTCAGCGATATCCAGTCAGGCAACTCGCCGGGCAGATCGGCGTCCAGTAGGGATACCAGCGCAAATCCCGGGTACGGCGTGGCTGATAACGCTTGTAGCTGATTGCTGTCGATACGGCCGAGGCTGGGCCTGTCGACAACTGCCAGGTCGATTTGCACCTGGTCATGCAGCAATGAATCGATTGTGGCGAACTCGTGTACGTCTACCCCATGTCGTGCGAGGCGTGATCGGACCATTTCCCGCGTCGACGAATCGACGCACAGGACTGCGCAGCGCAGGTCAGTCTGAGGCGGCTGATAATCCTGCTCTGCTTCGAGACCGGGCAGCGACAGGGTAAACCGGCTGCCGACACCGGGGCTGGATTCAACATCGATCGAGCCACCCATCAGCTCGACATACTGTTTCGCAATGGAAAGCCCCAATCCCGAGCCACCGAACTTGCGCGTCGTGCTGGCATCCGCCTGGGTAAAGACGTCAAACGCCCGGGACTGCGCCTCGGCGTCCATGCCCACCCCGGTATCTTCGACCTCGATCTGAACGCTGTCGCCGACCCGGCGAGCGCGCATGGTGATCCGGCCGGCCTCGGTGAACTTGATGGCATTGCTCAGCAGGTTCAGGATCACCTGCCGCGTCTTGCCTTCGTCACCGACGATCCTGGGGCCCAGGTCAGGCGCATACACCAGGTTGAGGTCAATGCCCTTGCGTGCGGCGGGCTCGCTCTCCAGGAAGCAGAGGTCGTCGAGCATTGCCAGCAGGTTGAAGCTTCGACGTTCCAACTGCACGGCGGCGGCATCGAGCTTACTGAAGTCGAGGATTGAATTGATCAGCCCCAGCAGGGCCTGGCCGCTGCGGTGGGCAGTATTGGCGTAGCGTCGCTGCTGGTTGTCCAGCCCGGTGTCCATGAGTAGTTCGGTCATACCCAGCATGCCGTGCATGGGTGTTCGAATCTCGTGGGTCATGGTCGCGAGAAAAGCAGACTTCGCGAGGTTGGCGTCTTCTGCGCGCTGCCTGGCGTCTTCTGCGCGCTGCCTGGCTTCTTCGAGGTCGGCGGTTCGCTCTGCGACCTGCGTTTCCAGCAGTTGCTGCGTCGCCAGAATGCGGGCGGCCTTCAGTTGCTGACGGCGTATGGCGTACAGTACCAACCCTGACAGGATCAACAGGTACACGACCTTCGCAGGCCAGCTCAACCAGGGGGACGGACTGATAGAGACAGGCAACGTGATGGCATTATCATTCCAGGCGCCGGCGGGATTCGAAGCCTGCACCCTAAGCACATAGTCGCCGGCCGGCAGGTTCGAAAACGTCACCGTATTGTCCCGACCCAGCTCGATCCATTCCTTATCGAAACCTGCCAGCTTGTAGCGGTAGCGGTTCTCCTGCGGATTTGAATAGTCGACTGCCGCAAAGCTGACTGACAGCAGGTGATCCCTGTGGGTGAGCTCGAGCGTCGGCAGAGGCTGCTTGTCGAGTTCAAAGGCTACGGGTTCGTTGAGCACCTTGATTTCGGAGATCAGCGCGCGCGGTGGTGACTGGACCGGCAGCTGATAGTCCGCAGGAATGATATTGAATCCCGAAGGTCCGCCGAAATAGAGTCGGCCTGACGAGTCTTGGAACGTTGCCCCGCCGTTGAACTCGTTTTCCTGCAATCCGTCGTTAACATTGAAGTGGCGGGTTGCCTGTGTCTCAGGATCAAACACGGTCAGGCCCGCGTTGTGAGAAAACCACACCAGGCCGCTGGGACTCGATGCGATGCCATAGATGTAAGTGCTCGGCAACTCAAGGCGCTCCGTGAAATTGTCGAATCTCACTTCACCCGGGTACCGGTACTCGGGTGCCCAACGGCTCACTCCGCCACCCAGGGTACCTATCCAGAGGTCGGACCGGCTGTCGACAAGCATTGCCGACACCATGTGTTGCCCGAATTTGCCCCACTGCTCTGGATCCCTGCCAAAATTTTCGAACGTGCGGCCGTCTTCATTCATTCTGCTGAGCCCGCGCCGGGTGCACAACCACAGGGCTCCCATAGAATCCTCGAGAATCGACACGACGACATTTGAACCAATGCTGCCTTCGTCTGAGGGGTCATAGGTGAACCGCGTGAAATGCTCTACGTGCTCGTCGAACAGGTTAAGGCCACCTCCCAATGTAGTTACCCAGAGTCGACCGCGCTGGTCGCGGTAAATAGCTGTTACAGCGTTGGCACCGAGAGTGGATAGATCCCCCGAGTCATGCCTGAAGCCTGTGACGTCCCCCGTGTCGAGATTCACCCGGTACAGGCCTGCATTACTTGTGCCCACCCAAAGAGTACGCCCCTCACCCAGGAGGCTTGTCACCAGAAGCTCCGACAGCCCAGGCAGCAACCCTGAATTATCGGATACTCGATTTCCAGGTCGATCGGGATAAAAGCTGCTCAAGCCCCAATCCGTACCTACCCAGATTTGCCCTCCGGCGGTTTCAGCAAAGGCATTGACGGGGCCCTCGATCAGGCCTTCTCCCACTTTGTGTAAGGAAAAATCCAGTCTTCGGCCCTTGAATACCCCACTCTGATTGCCGCCGACCCAGAGAGTGCCATCTTCAGTCTGGTAAATGCTTGTCGGCCACCGCGTCAGCTTCAAGCCGGAGTTATCCTTGTCAAATCGGCGAAAACTGCCATCGGGTTCCATTCGGACGAGAGTCTTGTCCAATCCAATCCAGATATATCCCTCACGGTCTTCCCGCATGGAGTGGACGCGGCCCGGCGGTAGCGCGCCCGGAACATCCGCCTGATATCGAAAGTGCACAAATTCACTGGCGCCAGGCGGCAGCATACTGACACCATCGGCCTCTGTTGCGACCCACAGGCGTCCACGCCTGTCCACCATCGGAATAAAAACTCTGTCGGATGGCAGGGAGCCCGCTGACGCATCAGTGCCGACGCCATATCGGCGCAAAGTCTTGCCATCGGGCAGCAACCGCAGTAGCCCGCCCCCCCAGGTCGCCACCCACAGGCTGCCATCCTGGCCCCAGGCAAGGTACGGCACTGAAAACTCACCAACGCCTTCCGTCGAACCGGGTGGAAAGTGAACAAAACTGCCAGTACTCGGCTGGTAGCGGCTGAAGCCTCCGGTCGTATAACCGAGCCAAATGTCCCCATTGTCACCGGTAACCAGCGCACTAACTCGATTGGAAAGCGGGCTGTTCGCGGATTCGGGATCGTGACGTATCGTGACAAAGCTATCCGTGGCTACGACGTATCGGCTGAGACCCCCACCATGAATCGAGATCCATAGGTCACCTGCAGAGTCCTCGACAATGTTGTCCAGCGCATCACCGCCGAGTGAAGAGGGGTCATCAGGGTCATGCCGGTAACGACGAAGCTCGTAGCCGTCATAGCGATTCAATCCTTCATCGCCGAGTAGCCAGAGCATGCCGCGTGAATCCTGAAAAATGACGCGCGCGGATTTATGTGTCATTTGGTTCGAGATGGGCGAAGGAACAAACTGGTAGTCCTCCGTGGTGGCCCAGGCGCGTCCGCTAAAGGCAACAAGAACCAGGAGGAGCAATTGTGGAACCAATGGCCCTCCTGGCCATCTGGAAAAGTGCGATTGCATGCGTGAGACAGTAGTCCTTACTTAGCGCCACACAGTGAGCACAGTATAAGTGTTGATTTCACATATGTAATTCGCCCCGCCGGGATGTCTGGCCACCAAGGCCACCCCTTGCCACCGCTTATCTATGAAAATCAATCACTTAGAGGATCACTCACGCGCCTGAACCGCCGTGCGTTGATGCCCTGCCCGCCGCACAGACGCCAGGCAGTGAAACGACCAAAAAGTCGTCCAAAATCATTCTATTAGCGTAACAACCACCACATATGCGCCGGCACGGTCACTTCGGTGCCGGCGTTTTCACGTAAGCATTGGACAAAATTCATTACCGTGGTCACCAGGCATGTCTAAGAACCTTATCTCCGCCTCCATTGTTTCTGCTGTGCTCGTGCTGTGGATGGGCTCTGGCGCGTTTGTGAGCGATACACAGGCCAGGCAGCTTCCGGCGGGCGCGGACACTGTGCGCGACCGGAGCCAGACCGCCGGCGCAGCGCTGAGCAAAGTCCGCGTGACAGTCAACACGGCCGAACCGCGCACACGCACTGTGGTTTTGCGGGGCCGGACCGAGACCAAGCGCGCGGTCGAAGTCACCGCGGAGATCGCCGGTCAGGTGGTCTCACGGCCCGTGGAGCGTGGCATGCAGGTCACCAAGGGACAGCTCCTGTGCGAAATCGCCGTGGATGATCGCGAGGTCGCCGTCGAGGAAGCCCGGGCGGGTTTCGAGCAGGCCAGGATTGAGCACGAGGGCAGCCTGAAGCTGGCAGACCAGGAGCTGTTGTCGGAGGTGGCCATCGCGACCTCTGAAGCCCGCCAGGAAGCGGCGCGGGCTCACCTGCATCGTCAGATGCTGAACCTGGAGAGGACAAAGATTACCGCACCGTTCGATGGCGTGATCGAAAACCTGCACCTGAACGCCGGCGATTACGCCATGCCGGGGGCCTCCTGCGCCACGCTCATCGACCTCGACCCCATGCTGGTCGTCGCCCACGTTACCGAGGCGGAGGTTGAGAACCTGCAGCCCGGTAGCACGGTGTCCGGCAGTACCCGCATGAATCGCGACATCGAAGGCCAGCTGTCGTTCATCGGCAAGCAGAACGACCCGGTCACCCGCACTTACCCGGTTGAAATCACGGTCGCCAACAGCGACTACAGCCTGCGCTCAGGCCTGACCGTTACGCTTCGGGCAGATCTGGACCAGGTTCCAGCCCACCGCATCGCACCCTCCCTGCTGACCCTCGGCGATGAGGGAGACATGGGCATCCGAACCCTGGACGGCGCCAACCGCGTGGTATTTACCGCGGTGGAGATCGTTGAGGATGGCCCGGAAGGACTGTGGGTGACCGGTCTGCCCGACACGGTCAACCTGATCACCGTCGGGCAGGAGTATGTCACCGTCGGTGAATTGGTCGAGCCGGTTTACATGGGAACGGCGAAGGACCAGATCGCAGCCCGATGAGCCTGATCGAGACCGCCATAGGTCGTACCCGCACGACCCTGTCGCTGCTTGCCGTCCTGGTACTGGCCGGGATCATGGCACGGACGGCGCTGCCTATCGCGAATGACCCGCACGTCGACCTGCCGCTGTTTTATGTCGGCGTCGTGCATGAGGGCATTTCGCCCGAAGACGCCGAGCGCCTGCTGGTGCAGCCCATGGAGATCGAGCTGCGCAAGCTGGAAGGCATCGTCGAGCTGAGGTCCACGGCGTCTGAAGGTATGGCTTCCTTCTTCGTTGAGTTTGACGTGTCCCAGGATCTGGACAAGGCGCTCAGCGACGTCCGGGAGGCAGTCGACGCCGCGCGGGCCGAGATGCCGGCGACGGCGGAAGAGCCCTTCGTGGAGGAACTCAATGCCGATGACTTCCCGATGCTGCAGATCAACTTCATCGGCGAGAACGCCAGCGAGCGCGAGATCTACAATGCGGCGCTGCAGGTGCGGGAACAGATAGAGACTGTGCCGGCGGTGCTCAGTGCAGACCTGCAGGGCCACCGCGAGGAGCTGCTCGAAGTCATCATCGATCCCGACGCACTAAACGCCTACCGCATCTCGGCGGAAGAGCTGGTCGTCATCCTGCAGCGGAATAATCGACTGATCCCCGCGGGGACCATGGACCTGGACAACGGGCGCTTTGCGGTCAAGGTTCCCGCAGTGGTGGAGGAAGCCGGCGACGTGCTGGCACTGCCGCTGCGCAGCTCCCTGGACAGCGTGGTAACCCTTCAGGATGTGGCCACGGTCCGCAGGACGTTCAAGGACCGATCCAGCTTCGCGCGGTACAACGGCCAGGAAACCATTTCGATCAGCGTCACCAAGCGCTCCGACGCCAACGTCATCGATTCGGTGGCGACCGTTATAGACATCGTCGAGCAGGCTCGCGACACCGTCCCCAGTGGCATCCAGATGATCGTCTCGCAGAACCAGGCGGAGTTCGCCTCTGTGCAGGTGCGGGAGCTGGAAGGCAATATCCTCACCGCCCTCGCGCTGGTAATGATCCTGGTCGTTGCCACGATGGGTTTCCGCAGTGGGCTCGTCGTCGGCCTGGGCATCCCGTTCTCGCTGCTGTTTTCGGTGACGGTCATTTACCTGCTCGGCTACACCTTCAACTTCATGGTCATGTTCGGAATGCTGCTGGGGCTGGGCATGCTGATCGACGGCGGCATCGTGGTCACGGAATACGCCAACCGGATGATGAGCGAGGGAATGGACCACAAGCGCGCCTACGCGGAATCGGTCAAGCGCATGTTCTGGCCCGTCACGGCATCGACGGCCACGACGCTGGCGGCGTTCCTGCCGATGCTGTTCTGGCCGGGCGTCTCGGGGCAGTTCATGGGCTATCTGCCGGTGACGGTGTTTACGGTCTTGATTGGCTCCTTGCTGTACGCGCTGCTGTTCGGGCCCGTACTCGGCACCCTGTTCGGCAAGCCCTCCATGCACAGTGCTGAGGTCGCCCGGGAGCAGCATGTGCTGGAGACCGGCGACCCCACCGACCTGCCCACGATGACCGGGCGCTTTGCTCGCTTCGTCGCACGGGTTTGCCACCAACCCATACTGACGCTGGGCGTCATCTTCAGCCTGCTGTACGCCATTTTCTGGGCCTACGGCAAATACGGCGTGGGGACTATTTTCTTCTCCGATGCAGACCCGCAGTTCATCCAGGTGTCTGTACTGGGGCGTGGAAACTTCTCTGCCGGCGAAGTGAACGACCTGGTGCTGGACGTCGAAGCAGAAGTGCTCCAGATCCCCGGCATTCGCTTCGTCAACACCCAGACCCTGCTGCCGGGCACCAGCACCGGTGGCTTCATGGGCAGCAGCTCGGACCGCATCGGCTCCATCTTCGTGGAGCTGGTGGCGGAGTCACAGCGCGAACTTGGCGGCAACGCCATCATGCGCGAGATTCGGGACCGCACCGATTCCATGGCCGGCATCAAGGTCGAGGTGCAGCCGTTGGAGAAGGGGCCGCCGGTGGGCAAGCCTATCCAGATCGAGTTCACTTCCCGGCAGCGGGCGCTGCTGGAGCCGGCCATGGCGCGGGTACGCGCGCATCTCGACACTCTGCCGGAGCTGGTCGACATCGATGATTCGGCGGCGCTGCCGTCCATCGAATGGCGCATCGAAGTGGATCGACAGCAGGCGGCCCTTTACGGCGCGGATGTGTCTTCCGCGGGCCTGGCGGTGCAGCTGGTCACCAATGGCGTCAAGGTTGGTGAGTACCGACCGGACGACGCCGAGGATTCCGTGGATATCCGGGTGCGCTACCCCCGGGCCGAGCGCGGCATCACCGCGATGGATGAACTCCGCATCAGCACGGACCAGGGCATGGTGCCGCTGAGCAATTTCGTGACCATGGAACCGGCGCCCGGCGTGGATTCCCTCAAGCGCATTGACGGCCTGCCGGTCGAATTGATCCGCGCAGACGTGCGGGACGGTGTGATGGCGGATCGCATGGTGCAGGAGATCGATACCTGGCTGCGGCAGCAGACCTTCGACCCCGCCATCAATATCCGTTTCCGCGGTGCCAATGAGGAGCAGGCGGATTCGATGGCCTTCGTCTCGGCGGCATTTACCCTGGCACTGGCACTCATGTTCATCCTGCTGGTCACGCAGTTCAACAACTTCTATCAGAGCACGTTGATCCTGCTGGCGGTCATTATGTCCACGGCCGGCGTGTTGCTGGGCCTGTTGCTGCTGGGGAACCCCTTCAGTGCCTTGCTTACCGGGGTAGGCGTTGTGGCCCTGGCGGGCATCGTAGTCAACAACAACATCATCCTGATCGACACGTTCAATCACGTTCGTCGCCAGCATCCCGAGCTGGATGTCCGGGACGTCATCGTGCGGGCCACCGCGCAGCGACTGCGCCCGGTGCTGTTAACAACCGTCACCACCGTTTGTGGGCTGCTGCCGCTGGCGGCGGGTTTCTCTGTAGATCTCGCTTCCCGAACCATTACTGCCCAGGGCGAGATGGCCATCTTCTGGGCGCCGCTGTCCCAGGCCATCGTGTTCGGGCTGTCCTTTGCCACTGTCCTGACGCTGGTGGCCACCCCGGCCATGCTGGCACTGCCTCACGCGATGAAGTCCGCTGCTGCGACGATCAAGGGCTGGATTCCCCTGTCGACGCCCCAGGTCCAGGGCGAGTAGCCGCCCTACTGCGGCGTAAATTCCAGTATCACGTAATCCCCCCGGCCGTAGCCCCGGCTGATATAGATGGCGTCACCGCTGCTGGTGGCGGTGGGCGACCTCAGTTCGGCGGGCATATCCGGCAGAGAACTCCAGCTGTCGGTGTCCGTGTCGTAGCGTTCGGCGGACACCAGGTCATCGCGGGTCCAGGGATTCGAGAAGCTGCCGGTGCGCCGCAGACGATCACCGCCGAACACGTACAGGTCGCCATCCACCGCAGCCACGGCCGGCGTCAGTCGACCCTCGTTCATGGGGGCCAGCAACGCCCAGGTGCCGTCGGTAAAGAAGCGGCGGATTTGGTCCAGCGTGACCTCCGACAAGGTGCGACCACCGCCCACCGCGTACATGGCGGTGCCGTTGCTGGCGGCCGTCCAGCTATGAGCCTCGGCGGTACTGCCGTCACCCCAGATCAGGTCCAGTTCGGAATCCGGCCAGTAGCCCCAGGGGGCGCCGTCCGGGTCGCCCGGAAGGTAGCTGAGCACCTCGTCGTCATGGCTGCTGGTGGTAAACAGGGCAAGGCTGGACGTTGCGGTGCCGGGCACCGCCGAGACCGATGAGTAGAAGGTAGACAGGTTGCTGTCTGACAGGGCGCTGGCGGACACGCTGGATTCCAGCTCCCAGCTACCGCTGTCGCCCAGTCTCCAGGCCTCGATACCCAGCGAGCTGTTGATAAACGCATAGAAGCGGCCGTCCAGTAAGACGCTGAGCACGGTATCACGCGGACCCAGGCTCGACGGTGCCGTCTCTTCCTGCCACGTGCCCCCGGAAATGTCGTAGCTCAGCAACACGGCCTCATCGTCCAGGTCGCTGAGGAATACCCACAGCTTGCCGCCGTAGGCGATCATGCCGCGGATGTAGCTGGTGCTGAAGCCAGAGATGTAATCCGTGGGATCCAGCGCCGGCAGGCTTCGATAGGGTGAGCGGTTGAAGCTGGTGCCGTCCGCGGCGGCCAGGTTGGTTTCCACCAGCTCCAGGTTGATGGTGTCGGTGAACGAGGTGAAGAATCCGCCACCGCTGTCACTGACGTTGCGCCTGAAGTACAGGGCCACCGGGCCAACGCCCGGCTTGTAATACTCGTTGACGGTCAGCGAACCCGCCTCGTCGCCACAGACCTCTACACCGGCGATGATCTCGCAGAACGATGAACTGCTGCCGGTACCGAGCACCTGCGCGGAGTAGCTGTTGAGGTCGCTCTCAAAAGCCTGCGTTACCGGGTTGATGGAGCCACCGAAGCGGTAAAGGAAGCCACCGGCACTCCAGTCACTGCCGCTGGCCCGGTAGATATTGACCCAGCTCTGACCGTCAAAACTCCCCAGCAGATCACCGCTGTCGGTCTGGGCCAGGTACTGCCACTCGATGTTGATGTTCTGCGGCAGCTCCCCGCTGATCTCAACCGGGTAGGCCAGGTAGCCCTGCAGCACGCTGGGATTACCCAGCGTCAGGCTGAACTCGCCAAAGTAGGTGGCGCTGCTGTTCCCGTCGGGCGTGGAGGATTGATCCAGGTGGGTCCAGGCGAAGGTCCAGCGGGCGGCGGTGAACAGGGGGAAGCTCTCTTCTCCGCTCCCCACCTCGAACACTGCCGTCAGCGTTGGAAACGTGAAATCCGGCCGCTTGTTATTGAAGGCATTGACCCATGCCCTGCGTACATCGAAGCGACAGTCCGGTGCCAAGGATTCGTTCCCGCAGTTCCCTTCCCATCCCGCAAAGCGCCACCCGGTGCGCGGTACGGCCCGGTAGTTGACGAAGTAATCCTCGTCGATGACTTCATTGTCGATACAGGCAGGATCCTGCGCCTGGAACTGCTCCAGGCTGCAGCCGCGGCCGGTGCCGTTGAGATCGACGATATCGCCCTCGCCCCGGATGGCGAGGGGATGCTTGCAGGCCTGTAGCAGGGCCACACTGAGCAGAAAAATGAGCACTCTCATACCGACTCCTCCCCATTGGGTCGTGTACCAAAAAACGCTCAAGCTCTAATTTAAAAATAGGCCCAATAATCCAATGAAGCAATGTTGCAGTGGACGGGTGTCTGCTATCGCACAGGGCAAGGCTGAAACACGGAGTGACCACTAACTTTCCAGCGAAAATCCCCGGCGCGTTCCGCGCGGGCAAAGCGGTGCCAGGTAGCGCCAGTCGCCCCCAAAGTCATCCCATAACTCTATGATTTTTATATGTTTTATGTGACGACGCCTGCAGCCACCGGAGCCGCGTATCACAACCACAAAAGCCCGCTTTCCATTCTTCGACGGCCATCACTCTTTTTGATTTTGGGGCGGTGTACCATGACAGCAAATCAATTCCTGATACATGGAAAAGACCAAGGGAGGGCATGGCCAGCCATGCTGAAGCAGTCATGAATACCGCAGCGGAAGCGAGTTCGCCGCTGTCAGGGGCGCACCCGGGGCAGGATGCCATCGGTGGAGCGCTTTCCGACCGCCATCAATTTGCCGCCAAGGTTCAGGACTGGCTCGACAGCCCGCCCGGCCCGTGCACGAGGGTGCTCATGTACGTGCGGCCTGACGACTACGCCAGGATCGACGAACGACTCGGCCCCCTGGCCAGCGAGGATCTGTTGTGCAACCTGGGTCAATTTCTCTCAGACCACCTGGGTCGAGGCCTGGTGGTAGCGCGATTCGGGGGCAATATCTTCACGGTATTGATCGAGCGGCCGACGCTGAAAGACATCACCGCTGCAGCGGAGGCACTCCGCGCCGCCATTGCCGATTCGATCTTCGAGGTGGGCCCCTACTCCACCAGCATGACGGCCAGCATCGGGCTCATCGAGCTATCCCAACTGGTGCCGGACGCGCTGGAGGCACTGTCCCTGGCCCAGGCCGCCGCCCGCCGTGCGCGTGACTTCGGCGGCGATCGCGTCGAACTCGATACCTCGCTCGAATACAGTGAGGGCGACAAGGCAGCCACCCTTCGGCTGACAAACAACATCCGACGGGCTCTGGATGACAATGCCTTCCAACTGGTTTACCAACCGATGGCAAGCATCTCCCAGAATGCATACACCAACTATGACGTTCTGGTCCGCATGCAGGACGAAGAAGGCGAAGCCATGCTGCCGGGGCAGTTCCTGCCACAGGCCGAATCCACCGGGCTGATGCCCGCCATCGACCGCTGGGTGATTGAGCAGGCACTGCGTGCCGCTGCGGCCCGCTGGGCCGATGGTAAGAAGTCGCGCGTATTCTTGCGCGTCTCACAGGCCAGCCTTCACGATCCCGAGTTCTTTGACTGGCTGGGCCTTGAAACCCTCAAGCACACGCTGGATCCCGAAGGCATCGTGCTGCAGATATCTGAAAGTACCGCAGAGGGCAACTTCGCACGGGCCCGCGAACTGGGCCACGTCTGCCAGAACCTGCACTTCAAGATGTGCATGGCCAACGCCGGGGTCAGCCGCAAAGGATTGAAACTGGTCGAACAGCTTCCGCTGGATTACCTGAGCGTCGATGGGGGCCTGATGCAGGACCGGGGTGGGTCTTGCGACACGGTGACCCCACGTCAATTGATCAGCGCCGGCAAAAACAAGGGTATCGACCTGATTGCCTCCCGGGTGGAGAACGCCAGGGAACTGGCAAAACTGGTCAATCTTGGCATCGATTACATCGTGGGTTACCACGTGCACGAGCCCGTGGACTACATGATGGATGACGTAAAACAGGTCTGAAACTCACCTCATCCAGACACGGATGTTCCGACACCGAGCGCCTATCGGGCGAGCGGCCTGATTGCCGGGGACCGTCGACGGCAAGCTTCAATGTATAATCCGAACTCAGGGACTGGGGGGTCTACAACGGCGTGAAGACTGTGGATCAGGGAAAAACCGCCTGCCTGATGGCGGCTGTGCTGCTCGCCAATATCCTCCTGTTTCCGACCCTCTCGATCTACCTCGGCAACCTCGACGAGTTTTCCCTTCCACTGTTCGGGGCGCTGAAAGTCAGCGCATTGATGTTCCTGGTCGGTACGGCAATCCTGTTCCTGCTGGTGCGCCTGCTGACTCCGGCGGACCGGGCCAGGATCGGTCTCCTGTTTGCGGGACTCAGCCTCCTCTGCTGGCTTCAGGCCAACCTGCTGGTCTGGGATTACGGCGTTCTCGACGGCAGGGATATCCCCTGGCGCGAGCACCGCGGCCGACAGGCGATCGACCTCGCCGCCTGGCTGCTGCTCGCCGTCGGCATGGTGATCCTCGCCAGGCGGAAGCCGGGCATGCTGGTCCGGGCCGCCACCTTTGTATTCCTGTTACAGCTGGTGACCGCGGGCGTCTCCCTGGGCACTGCCGCCCCGCCACTGTTCGGGGTGGCCGGCGCGGAGACCGACGCCACCGAGGGCGAAATTTCACGCTTCTCCCGCCACCACAATATCCTGCATATCGTCACCGACGGCTTTCAATCAGACATCTTTGAGGAACTCCTCGAGGACACATCCCTGAAGGAGCGTTACGACGCCAGCTTCGACGGGTTCCAGTTCTACCGCGAGACCCTGGGGGTATTTCCCTATACGCGCTTCTCCGTCCCCGCGTTCCTCTCGGGAAAACTTTACGCCAATGAGCCTGACAGGGACGCCTTTGTCGACGGCGCCCTCAGCGGGCCTACCATCGTCTCCCTGGCCGCGGACCAGGGCTACCGGGTCGATATCGCCGCGGAGGGACACTACTTCGTGGAACGGTACGCAAACCTGCCCCACGAGAACGTGCTGGATTTCGGCGCCCTGCCGCATGCCAACAGTACAACGGCGACGGCTGCACTGCTGACCGACCTGGCGCTGTTTCGCGTCGCGCCGGGACCGCTCAAGCAGACCGTTTACAACGACCAGCAGTGGCGCGTCGCACGCTGGGCGGCGTCGGACCGCTCCGCGCAATTTCGCTACTTCACCACGGCGTCATTTCTCGAGCGTTTCACAGACAGCATGCGCGCTGACGTCGACGCCCCGGTCTACAAATACCTCCACGTGATGAACACCCACGAGCCCATGGTGGTCGATGAAGACTGCGAGTTCGCCGGGCGCACCCTGACATCGGAACGGCGTAATTTGTTGATCCAGTCTCGCTGCAGCATGGACAGCCTCGCGCAGCTTCTGGACAGGATGAAAACGCTGGGAATCTACGACTCTGCCCTGATCGTTATTCACGGGGATCACGGCGGCTGGGTGGGCACCCGTCGCCAGGGACCCGACGTGGTACTGCCGGACGGCAAGGTCATGGGGAAATGGGTGCGATCGCTGGCATCTCCGGTACTGGCCATAAAGCCCCCGCATGCCAGTGGCGGTATCACCACGTCGGATACCCTGGCATCGCTGTTGGATATTCCTGATACAATGGCCGATATCATGGCGTGGGATAGGGATTTCGGTCACCTGTCCCTGGTAAATGCGGGCAACGACGGGGATCGAACCCGCATTTTCAGGTTCTATTTTTTCAAGAAAAACGCCTGGCAGGTCGAATACACCGGACCCATCTGGGAATTTGGTATCGACGGCAGCCACTACGAATCGGCGTGGACCCTAACAAGAACATTCAGTCCACAGCCCGGGGAGTGATTATGAAAGGAACGACAAGCACCGTGCTCCTGGCCATTGCGGTCATCAGCTTTCCACAACCTGCGCTGGCCTACCTCGACCCCGGCGCCGGCAGCATGATTCTGCAGATGTTGATCGCCGGCATCATGGGCGCCCTCTTTACGATCAAGATGTACTGGTATCGCATCAAGGCCTGGTTCGCCAGAGTTATGGGCAGGGAGGTCGAAGCCGAAAGCGATGAGCCGGACGATGGCCTCGCCGCTTCAGAGGACAATGGCTGAGCACACGGAATAGCATGGCGGACATCCAGGACGCCTCATTCCGGGATCCAGACGGCTTCCTGTTCGAACGGGACGGCATCCTCTATCGCCAGATCAATCGCGGTTACCGGGAAACCTTCGAGGCCCTGGAGCAAAGCGGCCTGCTGCGCGACCTGATCGATCGGAGGTTGCTGGTCTCCCATCGAGACGTCGATGAACCCGGCATCACAGCCGATGCCGACCGGGTCATTCAACCGCAACGCCTGCCGGTCATCTCCTATCCCTATGAGTGGTCTTTCAGCCAGCTCAAGGACGCCGCGCTACTCACGCTGCAGATCCAGGAACTGGCACTGGACGCGGGCTTTTCGCTGAAGGACGCGAGCGCCTACAACATACAGTTTTTCGAAGGCAGGCCGCTGTTCATCGATACCCTCTCCTTCGAGCCCTTGCCAGAGGACAGGCCCTGGGTGGCCTACCGGCAGTTCTGCCAGCATTTCCTGGCGCCACTGGCGCTCATGGCCAATACGGATATTGCCCTGCAGCAATTGCTGCGCTCCAACATCGATGGAATTCCCCTGGACCTGGCCAGCAAGCTGTTGCCGCTGAAGACGCGGTTCCGATTCTCCCTGCTGGTACACATCCACCTGCACGCGCGTTCACAGGCTCGGCACGCGGACAAGGCCATCACGCGAAAGGCGAAGTTTTCCACACACGCCTTCCGCGCCCTGCTGGACAACCTGAAATCCACCATCGCGAAACTGCAGTGGCGTGCCGAGGGGACCGAGTGGGGCAATTACTACGAGGCCAACCACAACTACGAGGCTGACAACCTGGAGATCAAGTCTGCCATGGTGGAGCAGCATGTCGCGCAAGTCGCTCCACAGCGCGTCTGGGACCTCGGCGCCAACACCGGACGCTTCAGCGCCGTCGCCGCGGCACACAGCCAGAGCGTCTGCGCCTGGGATATCGATCCCGCCTGCGTTGAGCAGCACTACCTCGACCTGAAAAAAGCGGGGAGCACCAATATCTACCCCCTGCTGCTGGACCTCGCGAACCCCAGCCCCGCCATTGGCTGGGCCAACCGGGAGCGGATGTCACTGCGGGAACGCGGCGGTGTCGACCTCGTGCTGGCCCTGGGCCTGGTCCACCACCTGGCCATCAGCAATAACCTGCCCCTCGACCGTGTAGCAGCCTTTCTTGCAGATATGGGCTCCAACCTGGTGATCGAGTTCGTGCCCAAGTCCGACAGCCAGGTGCAGCGCCTGCTGCGGAACCGGGAGGACATTTTCGTCGATTACCACCGAGAGGGCTTCGAGCAGAGTTTCAGCGCCTGCTTCGACATTCTCAGCGCCGAGGAGATCGGGGACTCCGGCCGTATTCTTTACCGTCTCAGCGCCAGGTAAGTTTTCGAATCAATTCAGCTTCCGTTCAGGCTTCCGTTGTTAGTGTGTTGCTGAGGCACAAAGAGCCCAACGGGAGATGAACCATGAAATACCTTGTATCAGTAGTTCTCAGCACACTGGTGCTGGCATCGGTCAACGCCAGTGCCCACCATCGCGACCGGGATGCAGAGTACGGACGTGTGATTTCGGTGGAACCGGTCTATCGCACCTATAGCCGCCCGATATCGGACAATTCCTGCCTTCGCTACGACCGCAGCGTGCCCGTGCGCACCCACTACACCGGCACCATTCTGGGCGCCGTGATCGGCGGCGCACTGGGCCATCGCATCGGCGACGCTCACGGCGACGCGGATGCCGCCGCCGTTGCCGGGGGACTGCTTGGGGCCTCCATCGGCCATCGGGTTGACCAACAGCAGCGCTACCACCGGCAGCTGCGGGTCTCAGGCCCCTGCCGGCCGCAGTACCGTGAAGAGCGGGTCCGGGAGCTTGTGGAGTACAAAGTCACCTATCGCTACAATGGCAAAATTCACCATGCGGTGATGGACCATGATCCCGGCAAGTGGGTAAAACTGAATGTCGACGTATCGCCGGCGTGAGCCGGATTCGAACGGATCACAGCCGACACAGCAAGGACGACGGGAATTGCAAAAATTCTGGCGCAAAGCGCGCCTTGCAGGCCTGGCCCTGGTGCTGGCCCTTGGCGGTCTCTCAACACAGGCACAGGGTGGCGGCCCCCAGCGTGCCATCGAGCGCCTGGAGGGCTGCAGCTCGCAGGAGCGCAAAAAAGGCTGCATCACCATCCTCGCCCGGCGCAAGAGCGGCAAGGATAAACTCGCCATCAAGGCGCAGGT
Organism: Halieaceae bacterium; assembly: GCA_965601975.1. GTDB lineage: Bacteria > Pseudomonadota > Gammaproteobacteria > Pseudomonadales > Halieaceae > JANQIO01. Next base: position 1,175,670 of record OZ271856.1, on the reverse strand, counting down.
GCGCGGCGGCCGAATCATCTGGTACGAGTACGACACCAGGACCGGCCAGGTCCGGCGCACGAACTGATGCGTTTCCTGATTGTTGAAGACAATTTGCGCATGGCCGATCAGTTGGCCGGCGGTTTTGCAGAGCGCGGTTACCAGGCAAAAGTCGCACACAACGGAGAAGACGGCCTGTTCGAGGCCCAGGAAGTCGACTACACCCTGGCCGTGATCGACCTGGGCCTGCCCGGCATGTCAGGCCTGGACATCATCAAGCGCCTGCGCAAGGCCGGCAACAAGGTACCGATCATCGTCCTGACCGCTCGAAACGATGTCGAGACCATCGTACAGGCGATGGAAGCCGGCGCCGACGACTACCTCAAGAAGCCGGTGTATTTCGAGGAGCTGTTTGCCCACATAGAGGCCGTATTGCGACGGGTGTTGGGCGACCCCAAACTCGACGAGCCGGTGCTGACCTTCAGCGATCTGCAGCTGGACACGCGCCGGCGGATAGTGACCCGATGCGGTGAACGCATCGAGCTGACCCGCGCCGAGTTCGAAATCCTGGAGCACCTGTGGCGCAACGCCGGCCGCGTGCAATCAAAAAAAACCATTGCCGACGCCTACCAGCGGGATCCCGGCGCGGACCCCAAGGCCAATAGCGTTGAGGGCCTGGTCGGGCGCATCAAGCGCAAGATCGATCCGGGCAAGACACTGAGACCCATCGAGACGGTGCGCGGCCGTGGCTACCTGTTCCGGGAGCTCTGTTGAGTAACCCGGAGGGGATGACCAGGGACAGCAAAAGCCTTTCCATCAACCTGCGCCTGCTGGGCGCAAGCCTCGTCATCCTGCCGCTGTTTCTGGGCACCACGGCGCTGGTGCTGGATCGCGCATTTGCCGGATACCAGTCAGATGCCCAGCGCGAGAGTATGCGCCTGCAGGAACTGTTGCTTGCCAGGGCCATCGAGTGGGACGGCAGTCGCTGGCAGGTACTGGACCTGGACGAACTGCGCTTCAACGCCCCGCGCTCCGGCCTCTATGCGTTCCTGCTGTCCACTGAAGGCGACCTCCTGTGGCAGAGCCCCTCCAGTACCCTGCTGGGTGACGCGGAGACCATTGGCCCCACACTGGCGGAGGCTACACGCGCACTCGATGTCCCGGACATCGGCAGCAGCCGGTTCGGCGAATGTAGCCTGGTCGACACGTATTTCTGCCACGCCACGCGTATTGCCTGGGGCAGCAAAGGCCCCGAGAGCCTGGTCCTGGTACTGGAGAGTCGGGACCGCGTGATGGCGGCCCGCGACAACTATCGCGGCTGGCTGCTGGGACTGTCGCTGCTGACCGCCCTGCTGCTGGTGCTGGCCCAGTCGCTGATCTTCCGCTGGGGACTGGCGCCGCTGCGCAAAATCGCCGCCGCCATCGGTCTGCTGGAGCGCGGCGAATCGGATCGACTCGGCGATGATTACCCCGACGAGCTGCAGCCGCTGACCCGCAATATCAACACGCTGCTGGCCAGCGAAAGGCGCCGCCGTGAACAGGTGCGCAATACCATGGATCGGCTCACCCATGTGCTGAAAACACCCTTGATGATCATCCGCAACAGCCGGGACGAGGACACCGCTTTCCGGGAACTGGCCCAGGACCAGGTCGATCGCATGCTGGAAATTGTCGAAGGCGAATTGGCGAAGGCGCGCCTGGACGGGCGCGGCGCCGACATTCTCGGCAAGCCAGTGGCCGTGAAGCCGGTGCTCCAGCGAATCTGTGACGCCTACAGCCGCCTGCCGCCACGCAACGCCGCTGAGGGTGGCAGCGTCACCATCGATGCAAATGCAGTGGACAGCGGCGCCGTCTTCCACGGCGAAGAGCGGGACCTGCAGGACCTGTTCGGCAGCCTGCTGGAAAACTCCATGAAGTACTGCCGCAGTCGTATCGAAGTAAGCGCCCTGGAACGCAGCGAAGCGGGCGAGTCACAGCTGGAGATCACCGTGGAAGATGACGGCGACGGTATACCGGAAGGACTCGAGCAGGAGATTCTCCAGCGCGGCGCCCGCGCCGACAGCGCCAACGTCGGCCAGGGTCTGGGGCTGTCCATTGTCGTGGAGATCATCAGCGCCTACGGCGGCAGTCTGCACACTGGTCGCTCAAACCTGGGCGGCGCGCTCTTCATAGCCAGATTCCCTGTATCGCCCGGCCGCTGAATCCCACCCGACCGTCGCCTGCGCGGCGCGACTGAAAAATCCCGATTCCATTCAGCTTTCGTTCAGCGAGCCTGTGCAAACCTGTACCCATCAAGAAAACACCGTATGGCGACAGGATCTGCACCATGCACAACAGACCACTGCTCAATTCGCGAACACTCGCTGCCGCATTCGTCGCGCTTGCCCTGTTGTCAGCGGCGACCGCCTATGCCGCGCCGAGAAGTGCGCTGTCAAAATGGTTCAGCTCCACCGCAGTACCGGAAATTCGCAGGCTGCTGCAGGAGCACCCGCGGTACCGCGACCAGCGCGTGGCCATCGTCAGCAAGGAGTCCGATGCACTGAGCGAGGGACTGGTCAAGGTGCTGTCCATCAACCTGCGTGGCCGTCCTGGCATTCAGTTGATTGAAGCCGGCACTGTGCCGGCAAATGCCAACACTATCGACGCGCTGCACTGTGCCGCGGCGGAAACAGCGGATTACCTGCTGGAGGTGTCTGCGTCCCCCTACGGCTACAACAAGGCCCAGGTCTCCCTGGCGCTGGTTGCCGCCGCCGAGGGCGAAATCAAGCAGGATGACTGGTACTGGAATGGCAGGCTGAATCGCGCCGAGCGCGAGTATCTCGGGCGCGACGCCGACACCCGTCACCGCGACGGCAGCCTCGCGGCGCCCTGGACCAGTGAAGACGTGGAGCAGGCCGCTGCGGCACTGTCGCGACAGCTGGCCTGCGCACTGCGGCCACAGGTCCAGACACACCTGGCGCTGGAATGGCCGGAAGCGGAGATGATCCCTGCCGTATTCGCCGATACGGTCAATCACAGCCGCCACCTGCTGGGAGGGTACCGGGAACTGGCACTGGACGGCGAAGGCGCGGACTATTCAGTTGCCCTGCAACTGACGCAGTTCCGCGAGGGCATCTGGCAACTGTGGCTCACCGGCACGCCGGCAAGGGAAGGCGGCGCACCCGTTCAGGCAGTGACATACCTGGCGGCGTCAAATCCCGTCTGGCCAACACAGGCCGTCGCCGTGAATCCCCGTGAATCACTGCCCTTGCCTGAGGAAGATGCACTCGAGTTCATCGAAGTTGAAATGCTCGATGCCGTCCAGCAGAAGGCGCGCCGCAATCGCGCGCGGCTGGAGGTCAGGCTGCGCATTACCAATCGCGCAGACTGGCCGATGGAATATGCCTTCAGCCTGTCCGGTGGCCACTTCAACTACTGCATTGCCGAGCCCGAGTACTACCGGCACGACGCCTGGGGAAAATTGAAGGGCCAGCTGGACGGCGGCAAGTCCGTCGTCAGGACGATGGTCATCGAGAAAGCCCGTCACCAGCCCACGCTGGTATTCGGTACGCCACACTGCGCGGGCTTCCTCGATCTCGAGGGCTTCGAGTATTTCGCCGATCGCGGCTACAAGGTCACCGACTATGTGCGCTGGCAGACCAGCGAGGAGGCGTGGAGATGATTTCTACAGGCGCGGGATTTGTTTTCGGCATCGCGATCGGTTTCGCAGTCGTCAATCTGTACGGCGACCGGGTGATCGACCGGTGGCAGGTGATATCGGCAGAACCACCCGGCGTTCAACAAAGCACCGAGCGGGAAACCGGCACTGACATCCTTTCACCCCTACCCAATCCCGAAGTGGTGATGGAACTGGTCGAGGAGACCTTGCCCGTTATCGTGGACGCTCTCGATGCCGTGAAGCCTGACGCCGAGAAGGTGCCGGAACCCCAGGCTGAAGACACGAAGCAACAAACACCGGCTGCCGATCCCACACCTCAGCCTCCCGAGGCGACGCCGCAGGTGCCAGACCTTGAGCAACGCTGGTCGGAGTACGCAATGAACGCGGTCGACCTTGAGCCTGTGGGCAGCTTTCCCTGGCATCGCTGTTTCCAGCGAGCCGCCGCCGCGCACGACTTGCCGCTGGGCTTGCTGCTGGCCGTCGCCAGCGGTGAGAGCAGCTTCGATCCCGCCGCGCGATCAGACAAGGACGCGGTGGGACTCATGCAGATTCGCTGGCCCGATACCAGTTTCCACCTGGGTATACGGCGTGAAGCCGATCTGTACGACCCCTGCACCAACGTGGATGCGGGCGCGCGCTATCTGCGTGAACTGCTGGCACAGTTCAACGGCAATATGCACCTGGCGGTAGCCGCCTACAACTACGGACCCAGCCGTATCAGCGCGGGCACGCTGCCCGAGGGAGCCCAGTGGTACAGCCACTACATCTACCAGCACCTGCAGCAGGTGCTGGGGCTGGCTACCACTGCCAGCAGCGAACTGCTGCCGCGACCGGGCGCGGACGGCGGCCGCCTGGTCCTGATGACATTCACAAGGGTGCATCGCGCCCGGGATTTCGCGGACTTTCTCGCGGCCGAAGTGCCCGGACTCAATGTCCAGCTACAGACCGAAACCCTGGGCCAGCACGCCGTGGTGTTGTTGTACAGCAGCGAGGACGATCGGCTCAGTGCGCTGCAATCCCTGGACAATGCGGGGGTGGGATTCATGACCTCCCCGTCCACTTCCAAATTCCAACTCTAGGAGAAACGTCATGAACAGGACCACATCCCAGCACAAAATAACGCGACTGTCGGCGGCCTGCGCCTGCGCGCTGCTGATGGCGCACGCTTCGACCCACGCCATGACCCAGGGGGAACAGCGACCCCGCATCAACCTGTTTCCCACGTCGGTGGTGGAAAGCCTGAGTGAAACCTCTCGCGCCGCCCGCGACATGGAGAACAGCATGTATGAGGTCGTGGCCAAGCTGGAGAAGCAGCAGCAGGCCTATGAAGGCACGCAGTGCGAGGGCAGCGAAGACGCCGGCTGTGTGCAGCTGCGCAAGGCCATTCGCGGCAGCTACCGGGAGATGCTAGCCGTGATGCAGAACAGCATCCCGGAGATGCGCCAGACGCTGGACTCTACCGCCGGCTCCATGGGCACCAGCCTGCGCTCTGAAATCGGCCGCAAGATGACCCCGGGCGATGTCCAGCGCGTACTGGCAGGCCGCAGCACCAGCACCCACAAGCTGCCGGGAGCCAGCGGCGGGGCCGCCCGCCAGGGCAAGCTCAGCAAGATGTTTTCCCGCTACTACGAACTGGTCAAGCGCGGGGGTAAACAGTCCGACGCGCTGCCGGTGCTGGCCTCCCAGATTTACATCGACTCCCAGCAGTCCCTGTACTACCTCGACCTCATCGAGGCGGAGATCGGTTCCCAGAGCACGGAGCTGGTGCTGGAGCTGGAGTGGGGTGAACTCACCGACCAGATTACCGCCACGGTCACCGATGTGAAGGCCCTGCTGTGGGGAGAGGTAGATCGCAGCGAGGACATCCTGGAGGTAGGCCTCGAGGAACCTGACCCCAAGGACACCTACAGCGACCTGTTGGTCCAGTGAATCAAACATTGCGACAAGGAGAAGATCATGACTAGCAAACACTACAGTAAGGGAGTTGTCCTGGCCCTGGCGCTGGCAGGCCTCACCGCCTGCAGCCAGCAGCCGGTAAAACAGGCGGACGCCTGCCGACTCACTCCCAGCAACAACGTCGACCGCCTGTTTGCCCAGGTCTCGGTCAAACTGCAGGACAGCCAGTGCCACTACTCCTACCCGGACTACCGGGACCAGCTGGTGGCCGCCGCCAAGGGCTCACCGGGGCCGGAGAACGAGGCGCGCTTTGCCACACTGTTGCGGGAGAGCATCGACCGCGGCGTGATCTCGAAGCGCCAGGGCCAGGCGCTTTTCAGCCAGTATTTCGACCCGGAGTTCTACGCCGTCAAGGCAGAAGCGCGCAGCAGCTGCTCGTCACTGCGGCGCAAGGACGAGATCTATGCCGCGATGCGCGAGGAGCTCGCCTACAAGCGCGAGGGCATGCTGGAAATCCTGGACGACGAGTCCCGCTTCCGTGAGGCGCAGCGCTACTACAGCGATATGCATCTCATCTTCGACGCCGTGGAGATGGCCTGTACCCAGGAGCTTTGAGGAGCATGCACGCGGCAAACAGACAATCCGGAGGGTTCCTTGGCGGTATGCTGTGGGGACTGGCGGTCGCACTGATCGTCCTGCTGTCGCCCTCACTGGGATCGGAACCGGTTGCATCGGCCGGCCTTGCCGGGGAGAAGCTCAACCAGGGCTGGCAACTGGCACAGGAACACTTGCAGGGCTCCATACTCCCCTTTGCAGTGGTGCTGCTGGCATACCTGGTGCAATTGCACCGCCTGGAAAACCTGCTGGGCACTGCGGAACCGCCGATCGCTCAAGTGGCCAGGCGCGAACAGCTCCTCGATCTCTGCGCCAACCTGTTCTTCGGCATCGGCGTGATCTGGACGGCTATCGGCATGCGCGACGCCCTGCTGCACAGCCTGGGTGACCCTGCGGCTTCCGCCAGCGCTGGCGCTTTCACTGTCCTCCAGCGCCTGGTGGACGGGGGCATCTTGCTCGCTTTGAGCACCACCATCGTCGGCGGAATCGGCGGCTACCTGATGCGAACACTGAAATCGGTGCTGCTGGGTCAGCAATTGACGGCCTGCTACCTGCAGGAAAGCCGGCGTCCGGCGGCAGATACACTGGCATCCTTGCACCGCATCGAGCAGCTGCTCGAGCCGCAGGATTCCCCGGCGCCGCCGCAGTGAGACCGAACTGGCCAGGCGGTTCCGAAGACGCAGAGCTGGAGGCGCTGCAGACCGATGTCATGCGCTTCGTCGCCATACTGGGCCTTTGCCTGGCGGCAATTTTCTCCCTGGTACAGCAGGCTTCACTGGAACCCTTGCCGATGCCACAACCTGACCCGAGTCATCAACCAACTGGTGAGCGGGAGCCCCCGCCAGTCACCAGGGCTGACACCGTCCAGCCATCAGCACCTGACTTACAACGCCAGCGCAGCACCCCCGCCGGCAAGAAAGCGCCGACGGCAGACCCCGTGAAGCAAGTCCCTGAGGCCGTGGAGAAAACGGCCATGGAACCGCAGACAACGCGCGAGTCAGTGGGCCGTTCAGAGGAGGGGTTCAGCCTGGAGTTCGAGTCAACCAGCGCGATGATGTCGCTGCTGGAGTCGCGTCAGCTTCGGCTGTATGTCCAGGCAGGCGAACACTTCTGGGAGGCAGATCATCGGGGCCGCTTCAGTCGGGTTGCGGCGCCGTCACACTACTACGAGATGGACAATGCGACGGTGCCACGAAAAATGCTGCAAACTCAGCTCGCCACCAGTGGCCAGACAGCAAAGCGCTGGGGCGTCGACTTGTCCGGACCGATCCTGAAGCAGATTACCGATACGACCCGGTCAGCGACGGGCGGCACTATCCTGATCCAGGCCGACGGCAGGGTTCGGCTCGACGACGGCAGTTGATCACGCAGCGCCGGGGTCCGGCCGCCGCATTGCGCCGTAACTCACGCCAGCCACCCACACCACGTAAACCACTCCCACGGTGCGTTCATAAACGCCCAGTGAGATCACCCCAATCAGCAGGATCGCCGGGATCAACAGCAGCCAGATCACCAGGCAGCTGCCATTGAAGTGTCCCAGCCGCCGCGACAGGCGCGACAGGCCCGGCTGCAACAGGCCCATGGCGAAGCCGACAAGGCTGGCGACCACCCACAGGGGATCGTTGGCGCCGGGGCCCTGCAGCGCATCGTGTTCGGCGGTAGCAAAGTAATAGGCGACGAAGAACACGGAAGCGCCTGAAACGGCCAGCAGCCCTCTTCCGTAGGGCCAGAAGCGGCCACGGTCCAGCCCCGCCAGGGAAACAGCCAGCAACATCTGGGCTGCGCCGAAGAACACCAGGCTCAGGGTATGAAGGATTCCCCAGGCACCCTCGCTCAGCGCGCTGATGGGATCATGGACAGAAGTCGCCGGGCCGCCCGCGGCCAGCACCGTGACATGCAGGACGGGTGTCGCTATCGAAAAAAGCAGGGCGATGCGCAACAGCATTCGAACTCCACAGAGTAAGTAAGCCGCTCAACGGCAATTCACTCAGCAGTTCCGCTGGCGCTGAGGGTGTGGCTGTCGCCATGATCAGTAAGCAAAGCGCATAAAGCAAATACCCGGCGACAGCGCAATCCGCCAGGCCAGCTCGACGTCCCGGTCGAACTCCGGGTCGTGGCGACTGACGGCGGCGACCAGGCTGTCCAGCCACAGGTCGTAAAACGCCGGCGAGATGTCGTGGCCGCGACGGCTGTGAACTTCCGCGAGCTTTTCCAGGCTCGGTGTGGGCACCCGGGTCCTGTTGAAATCCACCATCATCTGCAGGGAGTCATGCAGCATGGTGCGCTGCGCGCTCATGTCGGTACGCTTGAACTTGTCGGCCACCTCGGGCGACGTCCCAAGGAAGATGTCGTAGAAGTCGCTGATGAATTCCCGGTTGTAGGCCCCATTGCCGAGTACACGCAACATACTGTCAGCGAAGATCTCATCGTAGTTTTTCATCTCTCTCCTCACTGAAGCCGACGCCCTGACAAACTCCTCACACGCTCCTTTGTATTTATAGCAATTTTATTGCCAAAGACGGCGCCGGGCCCCGTGCCTCCAATTGCCGGTATGGCGCGCGCTACGATTGCCCATACACCGTCTCACGTGCACCGGAATGGGGCGTATACCGGCCGATCCTGGGGCGCCCCACTCGCGTTCAGGTCCAATTCCTCTTGTGAGCTATTCCAGGTCACAGGAATTTTTGTATCCTCGGCGTATTCAGTGTCTCTGTGCTCCGTTACTCAATACGCCTGGGAGGAATAGCCATGCCGGTCGCGGCCGATCTGTCAAAGTACGGCATCAACGATGTACAGGAAGTTGTTCACAACCCCAGCTATGAGCAGTTGTTCGAGGAGGAAACCCGGGAGGACCTGGAAGGCTTTGAACAGGGGGTGATCACCGACACCGGTGCCGTCGCCGTCAGGACCGGCATATTTACCGGGCGCTCACCCAAGGACAAATTCATCGTCTACGATGACGCCAGCAAGGACAACCTCTGGTGGACGTCGGAACGCGCACCGAATGACAACAAGCCGGTGACGCCGGAAGTGTGGGGCTCGCTCAAGGCCCTGGTCACCGAGCAGCTTTCGGGCAAGCGCCTGTTTGTCGTCGACACATTCTGCGGCGCCAACCCCAGTGTTCGCATGAAGGTCCGATTCATCGTCGAAGTGGCCTGGCAGGCGCACTTTGTGACGAACATGTTCATCCGGCCCACGGAGGAAGAACTGGCCAGCTACGGCGAGCCCGATTTCGTGGTGCTCAATGGCTCCAAGACCTCCAACCCCGACTGGCAGGAGCACAACATGAACTCCGAGGTCTTCACCGTGTTCAACATGACGGAGAAGATGCAGGTGATCGGCGGCACCTGGTACGGCGGCGAAATGAAAAAGGGCATGTTCGCCATGATGAACTACTACCTGCCGCTGGATCACATGCCGTCCATGCATTGCAGCGCCAACATGGGCGAAGACGGCGACGTGGCGATTTTCTTTGGCCTGTCGGGCACCGGCAAAACCACGCTCTCCGCGGACCCCAAACGCAGGCTCATCGGTGATGACGAGCACGGCTGGGACAATGAGGGAATCTTCAACTTCGAGGGGGGCTGCTACGCCAAGACCATTGACCTCGACCCGGAAAGCGAGCCGGACATCTACCGCGCAATCAAGCGGGATGCCCTGTTAGAAAACGTGGTGGTCGATGACGCGGGCAAGGTGGATTTCTTCGACCACTCGATCACGGAGAACGGCCGGGTTTCCTACCCGATCTATCACATCGACAACATCGTCCAACCCGTCTCGCGAGGCGGCCACGCCAGCAAAGTGATCTTCCTGACCGCGGATGCCTTCGGAGTCCTGCCGCCGGTGTCCAAACTGAGCCACGACCAGACCAAGTACCACTTCCTGTCAGGGTTCACCGCAAAACTGGCGGGGACGGAGCGCGGAATCACCGAGCCGGTGCCCACGTTTTCTGCCTGCTTCGGCAAAGCGTTCCTGACCCTTCACCCGGTGAAGTACGCGGAGGAACTGGTGGCGAAGATGGACTCCGTCGGGGCCGAGGCCTACCTGGTGAACACCGGCTGGAACGGCACCGGCAAGCGCATCTCCATCAAGGACACGCGCGGCATCATCGACGTCATTCTCAACGGGGCCATCGAGGATGCGCCGACCAAGGTCATACCGGTATTCAACCTGACGGTTCCCACCGAGCTGCCAGGCTTGGACGCCGGGATCCTGGATCCACGCGACACCTACACAGACGAGAGCGAGTGGACAGACAAGGCAAAGGACCTGGCGGCTCGATTCGTCGAGAACTTCGATCAGTATACGGATATCGAAGGGGGAGCCGCACTGGTAGAGGCTGGGCCCCAGCTGTGACGCGCGAGCCGCCACGGCCTCTCGGCGGCAGCTGAAAGCCCCCGGTGCGAGCCAGGAAAAACCCAATGCCCATCGCGGCGCTCCTGGCAGTCTTGTCGCTGGCGGGCTGCGGCAACGCCGAACCGGTAAGAACCAGCCTGTCGACGCTGAGCCAGGTACAGGCTGAGTTCAGCGGGCGGCAGGTGATCGTCAGCGGCACCCTGCGAACATTCGAATCGCCAAAGCACTACTGGATCGAGAACGATTCCTTCGACCGCGTCGCCCTCGAAGGTGCCGACAACCTAGCGCCCTGGGTGGGCCAGACCATCGAAGTGCGCGGAACGTTTTTCTACGAGCCGGAAACAGGGCGCCGCATCGATGTTGAGGAAATTCTTTGCTGCACCAGCCAGTAGACCATTTCGTAGGCGGAGTTTGTTCGATTGAGAAGCGAAGTTGAGCACTCTGCTGCTTTCCGACTATAGTCATTAACTGACTCTTCGATGTGCCGGTAGATTTTCCAACAGTCCCGAAGCTAGAAGAACAAGAATAATGTTCGCCGCCATGAGAGAAACTCGTGTCCGGCGACAGCTCTATCAAAAGTAGAAGGGAACTGTGTAATGGCGCGTTTCTCCGTTGTTTGCCTGTCGTTGATCTTTCTCGGCGGGTGCGGAACTACACCCTATCAAGTAAAAAGCTACAACTACGATGGGCCCCAGCAGGAGGCCACCATCACTATCAGCGATCCACAGATCTATTCACGGGAAGCGCTGATCAATGACCGGCATGATGAATCGCGACTCTACGGCGACCTGCTCAAGGAAAGCGCAAAAATTGAGGGTGAGGAGGACTTCCGCAAGCGCTTCGTACCCGAATTGGCGCGGGATATCGAGATTATCGAGGCTTTGACGACAAGTCTGGATGCAACCTTTGATCCCACGAGCAACGTCTCAGGTCAATTACAGCGCGTCAATGAGGATACCGAGATCTACGAGGCACGCGTTGAGCGCCTCAAAGCTCAGGCTGCCTATGGGCGCGCACTCCAGGGTGACTTTTCCGACCCGGCTGCAACACCCGCCACCCGCAAGATAGCTGCAACAAGCGATGATGCAGGAGGCTCGACGGATGAAAACGGTTCCGATGAAACCGGCGGCGACGAGACTGAGTCAGGCACTGACGGGGAGGACCAGGAATCGAGTGAATCCGATGCCGGAAGCGACGCAGCCGTTACCGACGGATTTGCACGAATTGATAAGCGGCTAGACGCTCTTGCCAACGCTGTAGGAGATCTGGCAACACGGACAGAAGACACCTCAGTCCGATCCCCAACTATTACAACAGCGTCCCCCTATGACCAGCTACGCGACCTGCGAAGCTACCGGACCGAATTGCGTCAACTGCACGCCCAGGAAAAACTCGACGACCTCCATGACTTTGAAGGCAATGCGCTATACCGGATGCAGTTTGACCTGACCGTAGCGCCGGGCCCGAGGAAAACCCTGGACTCCTTCGGGGTTGCGAGGCTTACCATCAAGCCACCGACAATGTCCGATGACCAGATCAAGGAGCTCTATCTTGCCTGGCTCGCCCACGTAAACCAGCGTCTGAACTACGGCCTCAAGAAAAACCGCGGCCTGAGCACGGATCCGGCCTATTGGCGACTGGCCAACAGCGGCATGTTCGACATCATTTCGATGCCGTATCAGATGCGGCCCAAGAATAGTACAAGCGCGGCCGGCCATGGATGGGATTCCTGCATGATTGGCGAAGAATTGACCGATTGCGGACAAATCCGTATCGCGGTCCCCGCCGGCACCATCACAAGCAAGGCACCGCGGGCGCTCAAGACCAATACCAGAAGCCTTCTGCAAGTGATCGGTGAGACCCACAGCGACGTCGACCTAAATGCGACAGACACCAAGAGAGACAAGTTGACCCGAAACATCTACGACTCCATGAAGAAGCGCGTTGGCTCCTGGGCCCGCAAAGGTGTCGCGGAACAAGCCATCGAGTTTCGGAAATCGCGAATCTCGTCTGAACTACAGGCGGTGATAAACAAATTAGAAGTGGAGAAGGCAGGCAAGCAAAAAGAAAGAGAACCTGTGGCGGCTCAGCTGATAAGTGAGAAAGACGCTCTCGAGAAGCAGCGTCTCGAGCAAGAGCTGGCTGACATCGACAGACAGATTGGCACCCTTGATCGGGAGATAGACCGATTCGTCCATGTACGAACCGCATACGAGGCCGAGCTCGACGGGCTGTCTGATCTGGTCACGAAGGAAGTCGGTGAGGATTCTGCCGACCTGAAAGCGAGGCATAACGGGTATCCGCGGGAACTGGATTGGAACGGGACGCTGCAATCCTACGTTGCCGAGAGACTTGCCGCCGCGGAGGACGAGTTCGCACGGCTTGCTGAACCCACGGGCTGCGCCGCGTCCCCGGACCTGCTGCACTTCTCCAGCCAACTCTGGCTGGTCGACAACGACTCGTTCACGCGGCAGACTCGCAGCAGTCTCAACTGGCTGAGCCGAATCATACGAGACGAAGGCCTGATGGACGGGTGCAAGATTGAAGTCACCGTGCCCCCGGAATTCAGGAAGTTGGTAGCTCCCGACACCGATGATAAGGATACAGCGCAAAATACCTTTGCTTACGCGGTGGAGCCGGCACAACGCAACCAGCGGATGAGCACCGTGGCAAGGGCCGCCACGTCCATGGAAATGGCGCTGGATGTCAGCGCCAGGCTGATGGGTGATCTCACCAATGCCGGTCTTGGCGTAGGATACATGAAAGCCGCCGCCGGTAACGCTGAGGCGCTGGAAAACCTGCCCCAGGTTGTCAGCTTTGCCGATCGCTACCCGGTCAACAAGCCGGGCAAGATGTATCCGCACGAAGAGTCAGAAGTATCACCCTACCCACGCGTGGGGTGGATACTCGGCCCCAGGGCGGTCATTCGGAAAGATGAGATTGTCTTCCAGCATTCACCTAAGCACCATCGGGTCTACGCGGACATTTCCGTGCCGGCGTGGTGGCCTTATGTAAACCTGCAGAAAGAAACGGCATGGGCTGGAAAGTGGGAAACCGATGACCTGCTTCCCACGCAGGAGCGATATGACCTTTCCGTCATCGGCGACGGCGGTGACTACAAGGTGAAACTGCCGCTCAACCGCGCAGATCTCGATGGTTTAACGGCCTACCTGTCCCGTAAAACAGTCGGCACCAGCTTGAAAACCATGCGCATTCAGCATGTCGACCCGTTCTATATTTCAGCCTGTTCGGATCAGGTGACTCTGTTGGTCGAAGGCAGCAATCTGTGGCGCGGTTCTGAGGTATACCTGGGTGGCGTCCCCGCGGATTCCGTCAGGGTGCTGCCGAACATGGAAGGGATTGCCGCGACCTTCGACATCGCAAAGATGTTGGAGACAAAAAACGTCGACAAGAACAGCATTGCCGGTGAGCAGTGGGTAAACCTGAATGTCTGGAGTCGCAACGGTTCCGACGAGAAGGCTTTGAAGCTTATTGGTGACCGGCATGAGAAAGGCCAATGCAACGCACCCACGTCAGTCGCCCCCACCTCCAGCGAGGCGCGACCCACTATTGCCCAGGTATCCCCAGAATCGCTGTTGAGTTGCGAGTCGGAGCACAGCGTCGCCATCAACATGAACCAGATGCAGAGCGTTGACGAGGACAGCACGAGTATTGGGTTCCTCCTGTCCGGAGTGCGCGGCGAAGTTGAGCAACTCGACGAAGGCGGCAAGCGACGCACCTACCTTGTGAAATTCGACAAGCAGTTCCCTGCGGACGCCTCTCCCCTTGAACTAACTGCTGTCACCAGCAGGGGCATTTCGCAGCTACAGATGGACGTCAAGAAGTGCACCGCGAAGAAAAAGGAAGCCAAGGCCACCTTTGAACTCGTCGACAAATACGTGATCAACAAGGGCAAGAATGGCGCCCTGGATTTCAAGATCGCTTTCAAAGCCAGCAAGCTGCCCGAGACGGAGCTGCGCCTGGCCTATCGCGAGAAAGTTGAAGGTCAGGATTTCAAGTGGATTGACTCGACTGCGCGGCCTGATCAGGAGGGTGAGAGTTATGTTGCCTATTTCAACAAGCACCCAGAGAACGCAAATCTACAGAATGGCCAGATTCTTGAGTTTGCGCTGATCAATCGACCTGAAGGCAAGAATGAGGTCAGGGAGATTTCGAAGTCACCTGTCTATTACTTTGCAGATGCAGACAAGGCAAAGGTTTCCACCAGCAAAAAAGCCGACGGCAATGATCTCGAAGTCAGCCTCGTCTTCCCGAAGAACTGGGATAAGGCATATCCGGATGCGGTTGGGGCGAAATTGTCAGTAGACATCTCTGCGGTCAAGGACGGCGCTAAAGCCCTGGAAGAGGATTTGAAGGTAGGAAAAGACGGTAAGGCGAAAATCAAGATCGAAGGCCTGCAGGCGATCATCGCGCAGATCAAGCCCGGCGAAGAGGCGAAGAAGCTGACCTTCAAACTGAAAACCGAGAAAGATGCGCCGGTCATCAAGGACCTCGAGGTCGTTGCGGCCAAACCCAAGGACGATGACAAGTAAGCCTGCTCCCAGGAGGGAATTCCATGACGTTGGTGAAAAATAAGAATTACTTCATTTCAGTCACCGATGCGGTGCTTAAGGCCGGCGCCAGTAACAGCGCCAAAGCGGTTAATCACCTGCTATTTGGTGACTGGCTGCGGTACCTGGGTGAGCAGAAGAATGGCTGGGCAAAGGTCCGTTGCCGCGGCAACGACGGCTGGCTACGAAAGACCTGGTTCTCTCCGGACCGGGCACTTGAGGTGAACTTTGTCGACATCGGCCAGGGGGATGGATGCCATATCGTCACTCCAGACGACAAGGTCATTCTCATCGACGCCGGTATCGGCGACAACATGTTCCGCTTTCTGCACTGGCGCTACAACCTGCGGAGCCGGAAAGTCGCGGGGGTCGATGGAGTCAAGGCAAACGCATCGGGCGTCAAAGAGCCCTTTGACATTGATCATGTCGTCATTTCTCACCCTGACAAGGATCACTACTACGGCTTCCAGGACCTCTTCGACTGCAAGAAAGTCCGCATCAACAATGTGTACCACAATGGTGCGGTAGAGCGCCCCATCAAAAGCGCCGACAAAGATCCAAACCTGAAGTATTACAGCAGCGATGACCTTGGCGGCTATGCCAAAAACGATGCAGGCGAGCGCTTTCTGTGGGACATGGTCACCAGCAATACAGCAATGCACAGCCTCATCAAAAAGCACAAGACGACCAGGAAGCAGTACCTGCAGACCCTGCGCAAAGCGACAGAGAACAACAAGGCCGTCAAGTTTGTTGCGCTGAGTGCTGACGACCAGCACGTTGATGGTTTCGGCGAGACAGACTCCGTTGAGCTCAAGCTGCTGGGCCCACTTACAGAAAGGGTCAAGCATGGCAGCAGTTCAAAAAGGTGCCTGATCAGGCTAGGCGACGAGGGCGTGACCAAGAACGGCCACTCGGTCATCCTCCAGCTGCGCATTGGCAAGCTCAAGGTCATGCTGGGCGGGGACCTCAACACGGAGGCGGAAGACTATCTGCTCAAGCACTATGCCGATACGGACAAGGAGGTCTCTGCCCTGGAGACCAGGATATATAAACTTCAGGCCAAGGGTCACACCCTGACGGCCGAGCAGCAACAGGCGCTGGATGAGGCTGAAACCGAGCTGAACGCGATCATCACCAGGGGACGTGGACACTTCCAGGTCGATATTGCGAAGGCCTGTCACCACGGCAGCCACCACTTTTCCGAGAGCTTCCTGAAAGCGCTCAATTCCATTGTCACGGTGGTGTCCAGCGGCGACCAGGAGAGCTATGCCCACCCGCGCCCCGACGCCCTGGGCTCTTTCGGAAAATACGGCCGCGGCGTGAGACCGTTGATTTTCAGTACCGAGCTTGCCCGGAGCACCAGGGAATTCACACCTATCCTAGAACACTACGACACCATCAAGGATTACGAGGCACGAATCAAAGCGGCGACCAGCAACACCGCAAAAAAGCGCCTGCAAAAGGATCTGGAGGAGTTAAAAGACAGCAACGTTGCTGTCTACGGAATGATCACACTGCGCACTGACGGTGAAAAGGTAGTGATGGCCCAGAAGCTCGAAGTTCCGAGAGGCAATCACAAGAAGTGGGACATCCACGAGTTGCGATTCAACGACGCCCTGGGTGAGTTCGAGTATGTCATGTCCGAAAAAGGACACTAGGACATAGCAACAACCACTGACGCCTCTCTACTCAGGGAGGCGAACCCCCACCTCCAAAGGAAGAAAATACTCGATATCGTGCCTTGGTGCGGTACGCAAGGTATCGCCCGGTGATACCTCTGAGTTAGCTATTGTTAACCCGGTGTTGCAGCGGGAGACTGCAGGCTCATGTCATGGAGACAGGAGTAACAGGATGTTGCAGTCAATCGCACCCAGTGGAGCGCTCACCGAGCGCCAGACGCGTCAGCTCATCACCGCCGTCCTCTCGGCAGTCTGCTACGGCGGCTGGGCCTTCATGGCCAACGCGGGCTCGGAGCTTCGGCTTCTCAGTACCCTGGTCCAGTTTGTGGGCAGCTTTGCCGCCGGCTACGTCGTCTCAGGCTTCGTGGAGTCGGTACACGCCCGGCTCAGCGCACCCTGGCGCTACCCCGTTGCTGCCCTCGCGCCCTACTGGTTGACGCTACTGCTGTTCGCGACGGTCCATGCCTGGGTCGGCACCGCGGAGATCGCCCTGACCCTGACGCCCAATTTCGTGATCGGCACGCTGTATTTCCTGGTCTACTGCCGCAAGCTCGAGGAGAACGCGCAATGAATGCGCCGCTGACACAAAAGGACTTGAACGCCATGAAATTCGAATCCATAGCTGTTCACCCGCCGGAAACTCTCCCGGCGCCCCCCGCGGCCGGAGTGCGCCGCTACGAATCCCTGTTTGGTCGGCTGCTGCCGGTACTCGATGCCTCGGAACTGGTCACCGCCCGCCGCGCCAAATCGGCCCCGGACCTGCGGGTATTTCGCCTCAAGGATGCCTTCGCCGAAGGCTCCGTGTTCCTGGGCTTCGGCCGGCCCAACGTGTTCCTGGGCCTGCCGCGCCGGGGTGGCGGCTTCGAAAAGTTTGATGCCAAGTCGATCAAGCGGGCGGACTCGGAAATCGTGAACACCCGGGGCTGGGCCCAGTCGGGCATGCTGTTCAAGCTGGAGGCAACGCCTGAAATGATCGAGCGCCTTCACGCCGCTGCCGAGGCACATGTCGGTGAGCGGCGCTGGACCTGTGTGAATGCCAATGCCCGGGTCCTGGAGGATGCGGGGTTTACCAGCGGTGGCGCGCCACTGTCAGGCTTCTACTTCCCCATGGCGCTTGCCCGGCAGCTGATCCGCCACGGGCTGGAATTCGAGGGCGAGCCGGTGGCCTTCGATATCGTCAAGACCACGCCGGCCTACCTGGAAAACTTCGGCCTGTCCGTGGTGAAGGCGCAGTTTCTCACCCTGTGCCGCCACGGCAGTCGCTATTTGGAGAAGCGGCTGCGCAAATCAAAATGGCGACCCCAGCGGATCAGTGAAACGCCGCGGGAGGTGCCGAGCGCGCTGCGCGAACGGGACGCCCGCACTGAGCCCCTGTCGGTAACCTCACAGCGCGAGCAACAGCAGCGGCCGGCGACGGAGCTGGTGTTCTCGGTGAGTGAACCCAGTTTTGCGGGCGCAGTACTGACGGTGCTGTGGGGCGCCCATGCCCTGTTCCAGGTGAAGCCGATGACGGTGGATATCGATCGCTTCCTGCCGACGCGGCTGAAGGAGTTCGAGGCGGTAAAGACCACGGCCCTGTCACTGCTGAAGCAGTACCTGCTGTTTGCGCCGCCGGTGGTGCACTTCCTGCGTTCGCACCTGATGCGCAACAACTACGTGGTCGAGAATTGCCCCCAGCGGGAAATCTTCGAGATGCTGCGCACCGACGCCCCCGGGATGCCCAACCGCTACAACATCGTGATAACCGGGGAGTCCATTGGCGTGGTGCGGGTGCAGGTGAAGTACCGTTTTGTCGACTGGATCCTCAGCAAGCACGTGCTGACCTCCGGCTATTCCTCCGACGTCCGCTTCGCCGGCGAGATGTGGAAAGGCCGGGACGGGGTGGTCTACCTCAACAACGAATCGGGCACCTACCAGCCTGCGGAAGACGACACCCAGCGCGCGGTGGACTACCTCAGCAGCATCTTCACAGAGGTTGATTTCCAGGCGGTGAAAGCGGACCGGGAGTGAAACTCAATTGCAGTCTGTGCGGGCGGGTAGCCGGGCCACCGGGTCAATAGAGCCCGCCACCGCCCTCCCTCATTCCTTTCAGTTCGGTCCACCGTACTACCGGGGTATTATCATCCGGATGCACATTTGGTAATGTGCATCAGCGCGCAAGGTAGCGCCGTGTTTACTGTCTCAAGGATTTTCTCTGTGAAGCCCAATACCCTGTTGATCTGGCTGGTTGTCGCAACCCTGGCCGGCTGCAAAGTTGTGGTTGAAGTACCCGCGGGCGGTACGGTCACCACCGAATCCGGTAACTTTCTCTGCGAGCAGGGCCAGACCTGCGAGATTGACGTGGACGATGCCACCTTCGACGAAACGTTTGTGGCAGTGCCTGCAGAAAGCTACGAATTCCGCGGCTGGAGAAAGCGCGAGTCCGGCCTCTGCCAGGACGAAGACGAACGCCTGGCCCCCTGCAAGGTATCCACCGTGGGATTCGACCTGAAGCCAAAGCTGTTTGCCTTGCTGCAGGATGACATTCCCTTCTATCTCGAGCCTGAATTCGCCGCGGGGCCAACCACAACGGTCCTGTTCCCGCCGCCGAGGTCCAGTGCCCTGGATACGCTGATCTCTGTAAGAGGGCTCGCCTCGGATGCTGACGGCATCGCATCGATCCGGGTGAACGGTCGTACCGCCGCGTTTGCTCCCACCGTCGCCGCCCTCCCCGACGGCCCCGAGGCCACCGAGGTGGAGTGGCAGGCCCAACTCGAGGTCGACCCGGGCAGCACTGAGATCGTCGTAGAGGTGCGGGACCAGGCGGGGAACCTGAACCGGGCCGACGCCACCCCCATAGTCGACTACCTCAAGGTGCCGATTGAATTCTCCCTGGATCCGATAGAAGACCGCATCATCGGTCTTGGGGATGGCACCGGCATTACCTTTGAATTGGTTGAATACAACCTGCGAACCGATACCCAGCGCGTCATAGAAGACAACCTTGATAGCAGCCGGATGCCCTCCTGCTTCAAGGCGGACACCCGGGACTACGTACATCTCGATCTGCTGTCCAACAGCGAGGTGTCGATTCGCAGCTACAACCTGGATACGGGCGTCAACACGACGCTGAATTTCTACGATTCCAACGGGGCCCGGGACGGCTTGAATGATGGCTATTTTTCAGCCGACCTGGCCTGCGGAATCGGCGATGACCACGCCTACTTTTCATTTGTCCTTTTGGAGAATATTGGCAACTCCACCCAGTTAACGACTACTCGAATCCTCAAGATCAACCTGAGTGACGGCGAAATCAGCCTGATGGCTGAGTTCGACACGGTGGAAGGCGACCCCAGGTTCGCCGGTATCGAATGGATGGGCGAGGACCTGCTTGCCTACCCCGATTTCGGCGAGCGACTACCGCTGTACAGGGTCAATACGACCACAGGAAACGCGACTGTCATACAAACCGATAGCGACCGGTACGTATCCACCGCGACGGTCGACCCGGAATCCGGGACTATCTATGTCGTGGGCATCAACACCGTGTACCAGCTCGACCCCGGCGAAACCAGCTACCGGATTCTGTCGTTTGACCCCACGGAAGAGTCACTCAACTTCAGTGGGGTCAGCTCAGCAGCAGTGGACAGGGCCAACAACCAGCTCCTTGTCAGCGATTGGGGCCTCGACGCTATTCTGGGCATCGACCTGGACACGGGTGAACGCCGCCAGGTGGTGGCCAGAAACCAGGGCGAGGGTGTGGAGATGAGAAGCCCGGGTGTGATGTCCGTAACTGAAGATCAGCGCTACGCGTACGTTCTGGACAACGGCGGCAACGCCGAGAAACAGTTCTTCAGGGTCGACCTGGCTACCGGCAACAGGGAACTGGTCGGGGACATAAGCCGGGCACCGGGTTACTGGGCTGCTGACATGCTCATCGATGATGAGACGGGCGTGGCCTATATTGCGCTCAACAACAGCGTGCTGGAAGTAAACCTGGAGACAGATGCCGTGTCGACACTGGCCAGCGAGAGTTTTGGCTTCGGGCCGGCATTCAACTCGATTTCCGGCATGGTGCTCGACAAGACCAATGACAGGCTGTTGATTTCAGATCCCACCCTCGAGGCCATCATCGAGCTCAACCTGCGCACACTCTCGCGCAGCGTGTTCTCCGAGCGGAGCGTGGCCGGGATCAGCGATCCTTTCGCCGGCATCGCCAAACTGGCATTGGACGCAGACAACAACAGGTTGTTCGCTATCAACCAGCAAACCATGAAAATCCTGTCATTCGACCTGGAAACCGGCGAGGGCGAGGTGTTTCTCGATACCTGCGTGTCTTCGAGTGGTCAGGACGTGCTGGGCACGTTTGGAATGCTACGGAACCTGTCACTTGTTGACGGCGAGCTGTTGATCCAGAACGACAGCATCAACAAGTTCAATTTCGCCAGCGGCGAATGTACATCGCTAGGCTTTATTCCCTGGGGATGGTCATTCCGCTCGCTGACCAGCCTGGACGAGGGCCTGTATCTGTTTGTTAATTTTGACGGGGTCGGGCTCTTCGACGAGGTGTCAAGGCAGTACGTCTTTGTCTCCGAGTAAGCCCTGCGAATAATACCCGGGCAGTGCCCGGGTGTATCAGCGCCGGCCCAGCTTGCGAACGTTGGTCGGCGCGTACCAGGCTTCACCTTTCGCGTCTGCGGTGTAGTCCAGGGGCTCGCTGTCATTGACCAGGCGGATAATGATGTAACCGCCGGCCCGCAGCTCGTGGAACATCATCGCCCGGTTCACGTAGCCCGGTACGTTGTACTCGTAGATCGAGTTGATCAATACCACTTTCCACAGTTCGCCGCGGCCGTCGTAGTTCTCGGTCATGACAATGTTCCAGCTGTCCTCGTCGACATAGAAGCGCCGCTTGCCGTAGATATGGCGCTTGCCCTCCCGCAGGTTGGCTTCCACCACCCAGACGCGGCGCTTCTCGTAGCGCACATAGTCGGGATTGGCGTGAAACGGGGTCAGCAGTTCGTCGTAGTCCAGGCCCTGCTCGTCGAAGTCATAGTTGTGAAACGGCACATAGAGTTCCTGCTTGCCCAGCAGGGTCCACTCGAAGCGATCCATGGCGCCGTTGAAGCCCAGGGTGTCATCCACGGTGATGAATCCGCCGGGACCGTCGGGCGTGTCATAGCCGACCGTGGGCGCGCGCCGCACCCGCCGCGAACCGGGCAGGTAACGCCAGGCCTCGCGGGCATTGGTGATGTAGTCGTAGGGCTCGAAAATCGAAGTGATCATGCCCTTGTCCCGGATAGGCTCGTGCACCCGGGTCATGACGCGGGCCGCCCAGATCCCAAGCTCCTCCTCTTCGTCGCCCACTTCATTGGCCGGATCGACATAGGGGGCCTCGTACATGATGGTCGAGCGGCGCACCGAGCGGGAGCCGTTGCTGAACACCGCAATGTCGGAGTAGGTGCCCGCCATGGTGTGGTTGGGGCCGCTGGTGCGCGTATTCCAGATGACCTCGGCGCCGGTCTTCGGGATCGGGAAGGCCACGGCGCCGGTAAAGCCGCGAATGCCGTCCTCGCCGTTGTAGAGTTCTGCATTCAGGGCGTTATACCGGACCTGCTGGTAGAACTTGTCGGTGTAGCGCCCGTCGCGGTGGGTGGGGTAGACATGAATCTCGTACGTCTCCGGGTAGATTTCGAACATTGCCCTGAGCCCGGGGCTGAGGAAGTCCGCATGCTCGCGGAAATTGTCGGCCGTTATGCGATGCAGCACCGGGTCGTTTGCGTAAGGGTTTGGATACGGGGTGCCGGGCCCGCCGTATTCCAGGCCCTCGGGCAACCCCAGCATGCTGCCGCCGTAGGCGGGAATACTGCCGTCGGCGTTCGCAGAGGGGTCCGCGCCCACCGGCGTCAGCTCGGTCCCGAGCTTCGCCGCCTCGTCCTCACTGACTTTCGCCAGCGACCCGGTCGCCAGCAGCAGGGCCAGCAGGGCTGTGAATGATCGCTTGAGCATGGTCTACCTCTCAGAAATTGTATTTCAGTGTCAGTGAGACGTTGTCGCGGTCTCGCCACAGGTTGTCGCTGCCGCCGCCAAAGTACCAGGCATAACCCAGTTCCACTTCGGCGTTGTTCAGGTACACGCCGCGCACCCCGAGGCTGGCGATGACGGCATCTTCGAAGTGCTGCAGTTCCTGGATGATGCCATCCACATCGTGGCGCAGGAAAATCGGCACGCGCACATCCCAGCCCTGCACCACGTTGTTGTAGGACAGCTCCGCCAGCGCCGAGTAGCCCCAGCCGCTGTCGTCGAACTGCAGCTCGTCGCTGTCCTCGCTGGTGACCTCGGCATAGAAGGCCTCGAAGGTCAGTACCGTATCGTCTGCAAAGAACGTCGGTCCGAACACATGGGATCCACCCAGCTGCGCTTTGAGCAGGTCCTCACGCTCCGGGTCGCCGGCCGCGTTGACCATGGGCGTCCCGTCGAGGAACGACAGCTCACCCTGCACATTGGTAATCCCCAGGACCGTGGTAAAGCTGAGGGCAGTGCCCTTGATGTCCTCGTAGTAGCGCAGGTGGTAGTCCACCGGCACGCGCACCGGCGATCCCGGTACATCGATATACCCCAGCACGAAGGACGGCTTCTTGTCGTGGCCGTTGACGTGATACAGGCCGAGGTCCCAGTTGCCCTCGGTCACATAGTGAAAGGCCACGCCCCACTGCCCGGTGTCACTGGCATTGTCGTCGGCAAGCCGCGGCACACCCCGCAGGTTGAACTCGTTACCGCGTATCGGTTCCGGCACCAGGGGGCTGTTGGGCGTTGGTATCAGGAAGCTGTTGGCGCCCGGCCCCACCTGGTCGTTGATGGAGAAATAGCTGCCGACTCCGTTGAGATCGTTCTCCAGCCATTCATACTGGTAGTAGGTCTCCATGCTGAGTGTTCCCGCCACGTCGACCTGCAGGTAGAGCGCCCCCGTCGGCATGAAGATCTCCCTGACCTCCACCCCCGGCGTATTGGCGGCAAACGCGTCGACCCGGTTCTGGATGCTGTTGACGCCCTGGTAGAACGTGGACTCGCCCCAGTTGATCACCTGGCGGCCGGCGCGCAGGTCCAGCAGCCGGTCACCGGGCAGCTCCCAGGTGCCGAAGACGAAGGCGTCGAGAGTTTCTATCCGGTCGCCATGCTGGTTGCGCGTCTGGCGCGGAAATTCTCCCAGCCGTGCGTCGCCCCCATACAGGGTGCCGCTGTTATAGGTGGCGAAGTCGACGTCCTCCAGGTCGGTATCATCCCGGTAGACATCGTCATAGAACGCCTTGCCGCGCAGGAAAAACCCGTAGTCGCCCCAGCGAAAATCCACATCCACCAGCAGCGTCAGGCGGTTGGAGATCAGCCCGGTATCGAAGTTGTTGTTGCCGTCGTTACCGTTGATGATGAGGGTCTGGGCGGCCGTGCGCTCCGGGTCGGTGAGCGGCAGGAACGGATTCTCCTGCAGCTCATCGAGAAAACGCCGGCCGGTAATGCGGTCGTCCCGGTCCTCGGTGCGCCACTGCGCACCGTAGGTCAGCGTCGAGTCGACCGCCAGCCAGGCCCCGTTTTCAAACTCGAAGTCCATGGCGTTCCCGCTCAGGGGAAGCAGTGACAGCAGGACAGCGGATGTAGAAAGACGCCAGCTCATGATGTGCTCTCCCGGGGGTGAAGGTAAGTCGCCAGTGCGGGCAGGACGGTCAGCGCGCCGACCATGTTGAGCAGGAACATGAAGGTCAACAGCTTGCCCATGTCCGCCTGGAACTTGATGGGTGAATAAATCCAGGTGGCCACGCCGATCGCCAGCGTGACCCCGGTAAACGCCACCGCCTTGCCAGTGGAGTACAGCGTGCTGCGGTAGGCGTCCTGTAATGCCCTGCCCTCGCCGAGGTAGCGCACCATGCGCGCGTAGACATAGATGCCGTAGTCGACCCCGACACCCACCCCCAGCGCGATCACCGGCAGCGTCGCCACCTTGACGCCAATACCCAGCTGCGCCATCAGCGCCTGGCAGAGAATGGATGTCAGTGCCAGCGGCGTCAGGATGCAGACCACGGCGCGCAGCGATCCAAAGCTGAAAAACACCAGTGCACCTACCACCCCATACACCAGGTAGAGCATCTTCAGACGGGCACCGGCAATCTCCTGGTTGGTGGCGGCCTCTACCCCGGCATTGCCGGCGGCGGGCACGAAGCGTATCGAACGACTGTCGTGATCGGCGGCGAAAGCCTCGACCGCGGCCAGGACACGGTCCAGCGTGTCGGCCCGGTGATCAGACAGGAATACGACCACGGGCGAGAGGCTGCAGTCGCGGTTGTACAACTGCATCGGCATGGGATTGAAGGTGGAGTTCAGGGCCACCTGGTTGCGGCTGATGGTTGCCCATTTCAGGCTGCCCTCGTTATATCCGCTCATCACCAGCTTGGACACCGTGCTGGACGCCAATGCGGACTCCACCCCTTCGACGTTGCGCATGTTCCAGGTGAACTCGTCGATCAAGCGCATGTTTGCGTAGTCGGAGCAGGTCTCCGGCGGCGTTTCCACCATGATGACCAGCACATCAGAACTCGTGGCGTAGTGGTCATTGATATAGGCGCTGTCGAGGTTGTAGGTAGAGTCCGGGCGCAGCTCCGGCGCGCCGGCATCGAGATCGCCGATTTCCAGCCCCTGGCCCATCCACAGCCCTGCCACCAGCAGCACCATGGCAACGGCCAGCACACCGCGGCCCGCCGGCCGCCCGGCGCACCTCGCGAGGGCCTCCCAGTGAGGCCTGTGCTGGTCCGCGGAGGCCGACAGGTGGCGAACGCTGTTCTGCCCCAACCCGAACCAGGACAGGAGTATCGGCAGCAGGACCAGGTTGGTCAGGATGATGACCGCAACACCCACGCTGGCCGCGACACCCAGATCCCGAATCACCTGGATAGGGATCAGCAGCATGGTAAGGAAGCCGGCGGCGTCGGATATCAACGCCGTGATGCCGGGGATGTACAAGCCGCGGAACGCCAGCCGCGCCGCATCCAGGCGCTCCACCCCCTCCCGACTGTTGATGGCCACTGCGTTGACCACCTGGACCCCGTGACTGACGCCGATGGCGAATACCAGGAACGGCACCAGGATAGAGAACGCGTTGAGGCCGTAGCCCAGGGTATGCAACAGGCCCAGCTGCCAGACCACCGCCGCCAGGGAACACGCCAGCACTGCGAGGGTGCCGGTCAGGCTGCGGCAATACACCGCCAGCAACGCCGCGGTGACCACCAGCGTGATTACCGCGAACAGGACAATAGAGCGAATCCCTTCCAGCAGGTCGCCCACCATTTTGGCGAATCCCACGATGCGGATCTCGATGCGCTCGCTCTGGAACGCCGCGCGGATGTCGCGCTCCAACGCCTGGGAGAACGCCAGGTAGTCCATCGGCTCGCCGCTGCGGGGATCGCGATCGAACAGCGGCGCTTCGACAATGCTTGAGCGGTAATCGTCCGCCACCAGCCGTCCCAGTTCCCCCGAGCGCAGCAGGTTGGCGCGCAGCCGCTCCATGGACGCGGCACTGCCGTCGTACTGGTCATCGATAAGCTGATCGCCCTCAAAACCTTCCGCGGTGACTTCCGTCCAGCGCACATTGGGCGTCCACAGCGATCGCATGCGGTTGCGGTCCACGCCGGGCAGGTAAAACAAGGTGTCGGTGACCTGCCGCACGGTATCGAGGTAGTCCGCGTCGAAGATTTCGCCCTGCCTGGATTCCACGACCACCTGGATGGTGGTACCCGCCGCACCCAGGTCTTCGATGTGTCGCATCATGGCCTGGATATAGGGGTGCTGCAGGGGGATCATTTTTTCAAAGCTCGCATCCGGCGTGAGCCGCGAGGCCTGCCAGCCGAGCACGACGGTGAGTATGACAAAGACCAGCAGCAGCGGTTTTCGGCCGCCGAATATCACTGACTCCAGCAGGGGAATCTCGTGGCCCCAGCGCCAGGTTTCCAGGTTTTCGCTGCTCACGGCCGCTCACCCACGCCGGCAGCGCGGTGCACACCGCCCTGGCCGACCGCAATCACGTGCTCCCCGGCCCACAGCGCCGCACTGAGGTTGACGCGCTGCTCCAGGTGCCGCTGATAGAACTGCTGACCACCGTCGACACTGAGCAGGAGCGTGCCGACGGACCCCGCCAGCAGCACGTAGCTCTCGGTCAGGAATCCACCTCCACTGAGTGTCCGGGTGCTGTCGTCAGACAGATTGTTCCAGCTTCGGCCGCCGTCATCACTCGCGTAGAGGACGCCGCGGAGCCCGAAAGCGAGCAGCCTGCCGGACAGCGGCGCCCGGCTGATGCCAAACCAGGAGGACTGCTCCGGGCTGGGCAAGGCTTCCCAACTGTCACCGCCGTCCGCGGAATGAAACAGCAGTCCGCCCTCGGCGGCGATCCAGAATTCGCCCTCAGCGCTCCCTGTAACCGCATTGAGGTGATAGGCCTCGGGATTTGGCAGCCGCTTTCCCACGTGCTGCCAGTGCTCACCGCCGTCAACGGTGAGCAGCAGGGTGTTGAACGCGCCGGTCGCGACGCCGCGCAGGTCATCCACAAAGAACACATCGAGAAGCGGCGGCGCATGGACCGGCTGCTGGAGTTGCCACTCGGCGTCCTCCCGGTCCAGCTCCAGTTCCTCGAGCTGCGCCTGGATGGCCGTCCGCTCAGCAGTTGTACCGGCGACCAACAGCCGGCTCTTCAGGTCCTCGGCGCGCAGTTCGAGTGCATCGTATTCCTGCCGGTTGATCAAGTGCTGGTCTGCGAGGCCATCGCGCTGTATGACCCAGTTCGCGCCGCCATCGACCGTCGCCAGCACCAGGCCATCATGCCCTACGGCCCAGCCGCGGTTTCTGCCGGCAAAGTACACAGCCGTCAGCATCTGCCGGGTGGGAACGCGGGCCTGGATCCAGCTGTCGCCGAGGTCATCGCTGTAGAGGATGTGGCCGTATTCACCCACGACCACAAGGCGGTCACCCGCCCGCGTGATATCCAGCAGAGTCGCCTGGGTGGCCAGGGGCATGTGCAGGGATTCCTCCGCCGCGCACACCATAGCGCCGCTAAGCGTGAGCAACAGCGCGACTGTTCCGCCAGCAATTATTCTTATTAAGCTGCCTGAACGCATTCGAGTCCGATGTCCGGTGACGCAGACCCTCCCTGAACAAAAACCTTAAGGAGCCTGTGAGTATAGGTAAACCCAATGAGGTTTCATTTGATCAGGGACAAGAATCGAGGCAATGCGCGCAACTGCCACAGCTCCACGCGACGACAGCCTTCGCGCCCTGGAACGGACTTCTCAGCTGTCGGAGCGCTCCCGCGCTGTGGCACCGTCTTCTTCCAGGCCTTTGACACGTACACCGGTAGGCCACACGTTGTTGAGCTCCATCAGGCCCATGGCGAAGCCGGGGCCTTCATTGACCATCGGCATCACCGGCAGGTACCGGGTCCAGTCAGCGCCACCCTCTTCCGTGGGCAGGGTGGCATCGGCAATCTGCCAGCGCGCGCCATCGTGGATCTCCGACCAGGCGTGCCCGAATGCGTTGATCTTGTCCCCGATCCCGACCATCATCACGCCGAACACCACACGCGACGGGTAGCCGTTTGCCCGCGCCATCGCGGTGAGCAGTGTTGCGTGCTCGGTGCAATCCCCGGCAGCAGAAATAGCAATACGGGAAGCCAGGTCAGAGTCCCGCGCATAGCTCTTGTCGGAAATATGGTCGTAAACAAACCGCCGCAGCTCCTCCGGTGACGGTGTCCGCCCAGCCCGAGTGGCCAGCTGATCGACCAGCTCGGCGACCGACGGTTCATCGTAGTCAATCACGAAGCTGGCTTTGGAATCCGCTGCCGTGGGCGCCAGGCGGATGGTGTCCGTGGTGCGGCTCAGCACCAGGATGGCGTCGTCCCGCGTTTCCAGCAGATCGAGCGTTGAGTAACGTTCCAGCGCGCGAGCCGTGCTGGTGGAATTCCTGACGGCGAGTTCCGCCGTCAGCGGTGCATCCGTGATGCTCGCGCCCGCGGGAACGGCCTGTTCCCCCAGCGCCCAGATATAGAGACCAACCCCCTCCGCGGACGCGGGCAGTGCGCCGGCAAAAGTCAGTGCCAGCGCCGCCAGCGCCGAGCGGAGCACTAGCGTATTTCCCCCGACACGAACGCGCGCTTCACCAGCAGCTTTACCACGCCCATATCGATGGTTCCGCGGGACATGGAACCATTTTCATCGAACTCTCCCGCCGCCTGCAGCGGGCCGATCGTCACCGTGCCGGTACCGGGCACTTCGTCGTCGAGTACGATAGATACCGGGGTGAACGTGGTCGGATCCGCGGTGGGAATCCAGGAAACCACGTCGGCCCGGTTGGCGTCCGGGTTCTGCATCAGGCTCCTGACCGTCAACATTTCTCCGAGTATGGAGATGGGGTTCCCCTCTGCACCCAGGTCGGCACTGATGGCCTTGCCGCTGAACGTTCCCTCTACCTGCCAGGAATCCTCGGCGCCAAACTGCACTGAGAGATTGGTCACCAGTTCGCCGTTGACTCCCTCGGCATAGTTTTTGTTGATCAGGTAGCCATCCGGCGTGGACCAGCTGGTCGAAGTGCTGTCGGAGGTGGTCAGCTCCGCGGAGCTGACCGGCATCAGCATGGCTTCGGTCGTGTAGATACCCGTGTCGCCTTCATCATCCCGCGTCATGGTCACGTACGCGATACCGACGTCGATACCATTGAGGTTGAAAACGGAAATCTCGCTGTAGTAGGGAGGGTTCGCGTCCGTCGACACATCGAGATTGCTGACGACCTCGGCAAACCCCTCTGCGAAGGAGTCCCGGTAGCCAAGCTGCGAGTGGGAACAGATAACGTACCCATCACCGCGCTCGGCGGCCCGCACCTTGCTGAACGCCACAAGCGCGTTCGGCGCCTCGCCCACGGTGTATACCCACTCCAGCGCCAGGAACGGCGACCCGTCGACCGCTCCTGCCCCCACGTGGAAAATCTGCCGGTTGGCGACGGGGCCGTGCTGCTCGGCGGTGGCCGCTATAACGGCCTCGGAGATGCTCGCCGTCGATGTGGCCAGGTCCATGGGTTCCGTGTAGAACCAGCACTGGACCGGAGCACCGGATTTGTCGTCGGCAACGGCATAGTAGATGCCATCACCGAGGTCCTCCCGGGTCGTGATCTTGCCCGGCATGACCGTCTCGATGGGGCCGAGCGACAGGCGCCTGGTGCGAACCTTCCTGTGCTCCTTCGCCATGGCTTCCTGCAGCCATTGGGGCCAGGACGGATCGATCTTTGTCTCTGCAACTGCGGGGCTGCCGAAGGCTATGGCAGCCAGTGCGCCCAGGCAGGCCAGGCCGTGAGTGAGGTATGAACGCATGAAGGCCTCTTCCTTGAGAAAAAGAAGCACCCAGCATAAGGAAATGTCTGCGTCCGGGCCAGCACGCCGGTCACATCCGGGCTGGTCCCTCAACCGCCAGGGTAAAGGCCCGACCCTCTTTGCGCAGCGACTCGACGCTGCGCCCGTCACAGTCGGCCAGATTGGCGCCATCGACGATGCCATCACTGCTGACCAGCAGTACCACGGGATCTGATGTAGAGGACTTATACAGCGTGTCGCCGTCGCGCATGTGCGCGCTGACGTAGAAGACCAGCTGGTCCCATGGCAGCACACCGGTCGGATCCTTCACCGAACAGACAATCGCATCCGGCATACCGCTGATGATGTCGGCGCGCGCAGGGGCACCCGGAAGTGTCAGTGTAACCGCCGCCAGGATCGCGGCGATGCGAATGTCAAACCAGTACGACATGAATTGGCCTCCAGCGCTACAGGATCGAAAGCGTGCTGCGTTCAGAACGTATAGACCCAACCCAGGATAACCGACGCGCCGGTATCGGAATCGATGATCGGGGAATCCTCGATCTCATCACCCAGAAACTGGTAGCCCGCGTTGAGGAACACCATGTGACGGCGATTGAAGAACCAGTTGCCGTTCACCCCCACCCTGTAATTGGTGGTGCTGTCAGGGCTGTAGGCGGCCCGGTCTTCACGCACCTCGTCGGCGCGAACCCCGTAGTAGTAGTCCACCAGGTCCTCGCTCAGCCATGACGCCTGCACAAACGGGCTGACCGTTCCCCGGGCGATCTTCAGGGGGTAGCCGTAGCTGAGGGAAATCTCTTCCCCCGAGTGATTGTCGAGGGTGTCGGTAACGGCGCTGAAGGTCAGCTCCCCGAAGTCCGCGCGGTACTGAACTTCGACGCCGGCGTCGAGGCTGCCGTCCCGATCGTCCATGCCTTCGAGCGCCCGGGAATCGTCGGACTCATACCCGTCGAAACGATAGTTGGCGATGGCCGTCAGGGTCACGCTGTCGCCATCGACCACGCGCCAGCCGGCCCGGGGCCCCATCAGGAAGAATCGACCGGACTCCGCGTAGATGATGGGTACGAGCATGCTGTCACTGCCCTGGCCCTTGTAGCCCAGGTCCTGGGCAATCGCGCCAACGCCGAGCCCCCAACGTGTGCCCTCTTCCTGGGCCGTGGCAACGCCCGCGAAGGCGAGTGAAACAAGCGCGGCCACGCCTGCGGCTGTGCGGGATGTGCATTTCATGTCGGGTCTCCAGAACCGGCGGATGTCTCCCTGATACCCCGCAGCAACCCCCGTCGGATCACATCGTGAGCAGGCACGCATGGCGTTTCTGTTACGCAGGTCCCAGAACGCGCGCGAATTCATTGAGAATTTGCGCTAACACTTTGTATTGTATGGAAAATATGTAATTTCCAGGGACCCTGGAGGTGAGCGAACAATGAACAGGAACTTGATCGCCGGCGCAACGCTGCTGGCACTGTGCGGCTGCGCAGGCATGGACCAGGCCGAATGCACGGCGGCAGACTGGCGCATGATCGGCTTTGAAGACGGTACCGCCGGCAAAACCCAGGGCAGTATCGGCAAGTATCGCAAGGCATGTGCAGAGCACGGCATCACCCCGAACCTGGCGCTGTACCAGCAGGGATATGCGGAAGGCGTGCGCAATTTCTGTAGTGAGAGCAACGGCTTCAACCAGGGCCGCCACGGTCGCCAGTACCAGGGCGTTTGCCCGCAGGAACTGGAGCCCGACTTTCTCGCAGGCTACAGCCTGGGCCGCGAGCACTATGTGCTGGCGCGGGAAGTCTCCTCACTGCAGTCACGCATCAACAGCAGCAATACCCGGATCCGGTCGCTGGAAGATGCCATCGCAGAGAAGACCCTGCAGGTGGCCAGCGACGACACGACCGGCGACGAGCGTCTACAGCTGATGCTGGACATCAAGAACCACACGCTCGAGATCGGTGAGCTCAAAAACGATATCAGGGAATACGAGGTGGAGCTGTCCGTGAAGGAGGCGCAGTATGCGGCCCTGGAGCGCCCGGTCTACTACTAGGAATTCTCTTCCGCTTTACGCTGCTCGTGGGCTTTGCTGAAGTCCAGCGCGCGAAGCTGCGCCTGCTGCCCACGCATCACTGACACCGCGACCTGGTTGCGGCCCTGCTCCTTGCCGCGGTACAGCGCGTTGTCAGCCAGTTCCAGCAGTTCGTCCACCTCGATGCGCCGGCGTTCCTTGATGCTGCCGACGCCCAGCGTGATGGTGACGGTAGGGTTGCCACCGCGCGCCATGGTCAGGTCGAGTGCTGCGATTTCCTCGCGCAGCAGGTTGGCCAGGCGTTCCGCCTCTTTCGGGCCCGTTGCCGGCAGGACGATGGCAAACTCCTCTCCGCCCCAGCGGCCCACCGAGTCTGTGGACCGGCGGAAGCGGCCCTGCAGCTTCTCGGCGACGATTTTCAACACCTGGTCGCCGGCGATGTGGCCGTAGCGGTCGTTGAAGTCCTTGAAGTGGTCGACATCGGCAATGATCAGGCTGAGCCAGCCGCCGCCGCGGCCGGCACGATCGATTTCTGACTCGAGTGCGGTATCCAGCGCTCTCCGGTTGAGCAAACCGGTGAGGTAGTCATGGGTGGCCTGCTGGTAAATCGCCGCCGACATGGTTTCGGTCTGGGTAGCGTAGTGCCAGGCGGCGGCGCCGATGAGCATCACTGTAATGAGCACCGTGAAGCCGCGCAGGATTTCCCGGTTGGCGCTCAGCAGCGGGCCTACCGGGAACTCGTATCCGGTCCCGTGCAGCACCATCATCCCGGTGAGAATGAAACCCAGTGCCGCCATGGACACCAGACCTGCCCGGGGGCCAATCATCATGGTGGCCAGCAGCGGAGACAGCGGCAGCAGCACGAACATGGGGGCCGTAAACCCGCCGTTGATAAACGAAACCCCCAGCAGTGCCAGTGTCAGCATCGAGACCAGTACACAGGCGGCCGGGAAGGTATTGTTGCGGTAGCGCGCCTGGAAAAAGCACCAGCAGCAGACCGCGATTATCAGCATCACCGTGGGCAACATGATGGGGCGCCCAGCCTGGCTGAGCAGCCTGATGGCGGCAAACATCATCGACAGCGCCACCAGGGTCAGGGAAAAACCCTGAACCAGGTGGCTCTTGCGTTGCTCGATCCCGGTGCTGAAGTCCAAAGGGGTGGTCCGCTCGCTCTACTATGCCTGCTCTGTTGCTATCGGCAGAAAGCAGAGTTTCTTGAATTATTTGCAGCATGGCTTGTGCAGCGCCAGTATGGGCTGTCCAGAAAATCTTCCCCAAGCTTGACCTGCTTCTCATTCCTGGCATGCAAACATGGACTATCCGCATTCCCTCAGTGAAAATGCTAGTGCTTACAAGTACTCCAAGCCGGGTTTTGCAAGTTATTTGCAGTATCTAACGCAGTATGAATCCAGGCTGCATTCCGATATGACAGGGGATCGGACCAATGAAAAAGATCTGCACACCACTGTTGCTGCTGGCACTGGTCGTGATGGCATGGCCCAGCTACGCCCAGAAGCTCTACAAGATCGTCGATGAAAACGGCAACGTGTCGTTCTCCCAATTCCCGCCCGCGGAGAAGAAGGAAAATACGGTCGTCGACGACATCACCGTGCAAGGGGGCTCCCAGTCCACGGTGACCGAAACCGTTGACGGCAAGTACTGCGGAAAGATCCAGCTGCCCCGGAAATACAGCGGCCAGTCGGCGGCTGTTTATGCCAAGCAGCTTGACCAGCAGCGCAAGTACTGGCGAGAGCGGCTCGACCGCCTCAACCAGCGCATCGACTCGTCCAACCAGAACGCCATCAACCGGGGTTCCTACCAGTCTCGCTACGGCAGCACGTCGGGCAACAAGTACTACCAGCGGGAGATTGAATCCAATACGGAGCAGGTACGCGACCTGCGCTGTGCGCTGAGCTGGGTGGACGGTGAAATGAAAGATACCAACGCCACGGATGTGTTGGTCAACAACAAGCAGGAGCGCGAGCGGCTGCAGGCCGCCAAGGCCGAACTGCAGGCCAAGCTGGACAGCAAGTGCGGCGCCCTGCCCGCTTACGATCCCAACGACCGCCGCAACGCCTCCAAGCGCAAGTACTGGTATGACTGCAGCGACAAGATGCGTCGTGAACTCGACCGCATCGAGCGCTCACTGCGCGCCACGGGTGGCTGAACCCGTCAGCGACAGGTAACCGGCAGGCGGTACCCCTCAACATCCGTCCGGTTCTCACCGGCCGCCACCATATCTTTCGGCACGGTGTCGACGCCGCAAATCCACGATATCGGTGCGTTCTCCACACCCGGCACGATGACCGGACGGATACTCACAAACTTGCCCTGCAGGTCCTGACTGATCTTGTTGCCAAGCTCCAGGTGCAGGGCGCCGTCGACCTGGTGGGCGGCGGCGAGGTAGTTGCCCCGAATCTGCCCGGGATCCGGCATACCGGCGCTGGTATTGTCAGACGGAAATTCATTGTTCAGCATGTAGAACTGCTCGATCTGCAGCTTGTAGCGCTCCACCAGCGCGATGGCTTCAGTGATGCCGGCCTGGTCGACCTTTCCCGTGCCCGACGGCAGTGCCGCCAACAGCAACAGGCTGATAATCACCAGCACCATCAGCATCTCGAGCAGCGAGAAGCCGCATGCCTGCGACTCGCCATGTCTGTCCATGCGATTCATGCTGCGATTACCGGCCGCGATAGCTCTGCTCGTAGCGGAGCAGCTCATCGTGCTCCCTGTCCGAAAGCGTGTTGGAGCGCTTCTCCTCTTCGCGCCGTGACGTGCTTGGCCGGTTGGAGGCAATCGCCGTCCCCTCTGGCCGCTGGCAGCGAATGGACTTCAGGTTGCTCTTCAGCCCTTCCACCCACTGCTCAATGTCCTTGCAGCGCACGTCCGGCTGATTCGGCAGATAGATTTCCTTCAAGGCGGGCATCGTGCGCACCAGGCGCAGGTCTTCCACCGGGTTATCGCTGAGGTGCAGTGCCTTCAGGGTAGGGTGGTCCTTGAGCGGCTGTACGGACCGAATGCGGTTCCTCCCCACATCGAGAAACGTCAGGTTGTTGAGTTCGTCGATGCCGTCGAGGCTATAGATATCCGCATTGGGGCAGTACAGCAGCCGGAGTTCGCGCACATCATCGATGCCGCCGGTGCTATTGGGGTGTATTGCGGCGCGATCCATGGCGGCTCGCCGCACACAGGTCATAAGCGCAGGGTCCAGGATCTCCAGGGTATCCAGGGAGCGCTCCACATTAGCCTTGCGCTCGCCGACCGCGTCTTCCCAGGCATTGAGCATGCGGTCTTCGGCATTGTCCAGTTGGCAGGAGCGAACGGTCACCAGCCCGACGACCAGTACCACGATCAGGACGACGCGGGAATAGGGATACTCATCGAAAAGCTCGCTGATGGATGGCACGGGAACTGTCCTCGCCGGCTCCGATCTGCCAAGCATACTGAATATTGGCCGCAGAGTGCACAGGGGCCGCGGGTTCTGTGACGCGCTCGACAGCCGCAGACAGCGCACTGGCGCGAGAGGTAGTGAACGGTGGGAAAAATTGTCGGGAAAAAGTAAAAGGGGATGAAATCCAAAGACTTCATCCCCCTTCGTTCAGCCCGCCGCCTCCGCCGCTTCAGCGCTTTGACACGCGTCCACCGCTTCGCCCGGCTGGCTCGGCCTTCGGCTGTTCCACCGACGCGCAAGCGCGCCATGCTTCCCAACTTATACCGGCCTGGAGGTCAATGCCCCCGTTTTTTTGTGACGCTTGGCAACGTCCACCCGCAATGGCGTTCCGGTAATCGCCGATACGAGTTCGAACAGTTCCCTCTGCCTTCCCGATCCACCCCGAAGAGCTTCCCGGTAGCCCCCGCTGCCCTTGCGGGCCCGACGGCGCGGCAGCTTTCCCTGCCCGTTGACCACTCCTGGCGTGTGGTCCCAACCCCGGCCAATCGGGGCCTGGCTTTTGCGAGATGCGCTATCCCGCAGCCGTGATTTCAGATTACTACTTCCCCCCGAAGCTGCCAGCCAACAAGCTGTGGATAACTTGTCTACAGCTTGTGGTACTTGCGAGTATTTTCACCCTGGCGCAGGTTTCTTGCTTTAGTAGTGATCCGCCGGTGAAAGCCTGGTGGCGTGATCCCTGCGACCCGTCGGCAGCTGGATGGGCCGGGCCGGCTGCAGCCGTGCGGCCAGCCAGGTAGATAGATCGTGGGCGATCGTGCAGGGAAGTCTTTAGTGGGTGTCGCGATGGGGTTTGTAGTGGATATCGTTGCGAGCAAAGTGGCGAAAAAAATAAAAGGGGATGAAATCCAAGGACTTCATCCCCCCTTGTTCAGCCCGCCTCCTCAGGGACCTCCCGCTTTGACACGTTCGGACCGCCTTGTCGGCTGGCTCGGCCTTCGGCTGCTCCAGCGGCACGCAAGCGCACCAACCTTCGCAACTTATACCGGCCTGGGGGTCGGGGCCCCCGTTGTTTTGTGACGCTTGGCAACGTCCACCCGCAATGGCGTTCCGGTAATCGCCGATACGAGTTCGGTCAGTTCCAGCTCCCTCCCAGGCACCTCCCAGGAGTTACCCAGCTAGCCTCCGCCACCCTCGCGGGCGCATTGGCGCGGCAGCCTTTCCTGCCCGTTGACCACTTCTGGCGTGTGGTCCCAACCCCGGCCAATCGGGGCCTGGCTTTCGCGAGATGCGCTATCCCGCAGCCGTGGACACAGATTACACCTTTCCGGCAGACCTTCCAGCCAACAAGCTGTGGATAAACTGTACAGGGCTTGTGGCAATCGAGATTTTTCCTTTCCGCGTAGAAAAATCATTGCTTATGGCCGTGAACCTTATGGCCCGACACACCGACTAACGGTGCGTCCAGACACGGAGATTGATCATGAAGTACAGGGAATGGCTGTTGTCAGCCGGGCTCATCACGGCACTCACAGGGTGCGGCCAGGCGCAGCTTGACGGCCCCCTCGGGGGCGCCAATGTCACCATCGAAACCGTCGGCACCGGCGCGGTGCTGTCGACCGCCAGCCTGACCAGTACACCGGAATCCGTCGGCGCCGAGGTCGGCGAGGACGTATTTGCCGCAAGGGGGCCCAGGGCCCGCCTGCTGGCACTCGGGATCGTCGATATCGGCGCGGCCGTAGACCCAAACACCTGGTACCTGGTGACGGTGTCTGACGGGTTCGAGTACGACGCCGATCGCGACGGGGTGCCCGACGGCACACCCACCCAGGTCTTTGGCGCGGTTCACGCACTGGTGCGGGGCAGCGCCATCGAGCCGCCGACCTACTCCGTTACCCCCGTTACCGAGGCCCTGTACCAGTACCTGAAACCCCACCTGTCAGGCCTCGACGCAAACGGCATTCAAACCGCGCTGGACGCGGCCGCCGCCGAGCTGGTCGGCGATATCGACGGCAGTGGCACCGCGGACTACGCCGACACATTCCTGTGGACGCCTCTTTATACCAGGGACCGGGTGATCGGCGACCTCGCGGTCATCGATGCCATCGCCGCGGGAATTCGGGCAGGGGAGAGCGAAGCGATGATCACCCAGCTGGCGCTGCAGCTGTTTGCAGACCCGCTCCCGGAGGGTGTGTCGGAGAATACTCCTGCACCCGAGCCGGAGCCTGAGCCTGAACCCGATCCCGAGGAGGTCTACACGATAACCATCAGCAACATCGTGCAGGGCCGCTGTGGTAGCTGCCACCGAATCGGCGGCGTCGGCTCCCGCGGCTCGTCCTACGACCTGCAGCCCACCTCCAACAGTAACCACGTGGCGGAAAACGTCGCCATGTTCACCAACCTGGTGAACCGGCGCGGCGTCGACTACATCATCGAGAAGTCTTCGGGAATACGCTCACACGGCGGCGGCAATCGCTGGATCGGCCAGGATGCACAGCGCGCTGAGTTCGAGGCCTGGCTGAGGACCCTTTAGAACGTTCAATCCAGGGAGACTGCACCGCCCAGGCGCTGGGCCAGCCAGTGAGCCGCGTCGTCGCGCTGGCGACACACCTCGACGGGCCAGCCGGTCTCATCCGACAGAGCCGTCCACATGCGCGCCATTCCGAAGGGATAGTTGTCGGGCGCCAGGATCGCCACCAGCAACGAGGGATTCACCGTCGCGGCGCGCAGTGCAATCCCGCCCAGGACCTGCATGTGCTCGGCCTGTACATCATTGAGCCTCGCCGCGCTGTAATCCGAGAACCAGAATCGATAGCAACCAAAGTCGCCTCCAGGGGCCAGTGCGACGTCAAAGAAGCGCCGGTTTTCCTCTACCAGTTCCGCACCGGTCAGCACACCATTGGCTCTCAGCAGGATGCCGTCACCATCCTTGTTTCGAGTAATCGCCACCGGCATGATCAGGAAGCCGGCTGACCTTCATTGAGCTTGCGGCATACCGCGGAATTCCAGTGCGACCACTTCTGGTAGGCCTCGAGGAATTCCGCCGGCAGTTCCAGTTCCCGGTCCTTGATACCCACCCCGACCACCGACTGGGGCGACTCCTCCGACTTTCCAAAACTGCCGACAAAGCGGGTCTGGAAGGGCTTGAACAGGGACCGGAAGCCCTCTGGCGTGAATCGCCAGAAATCGTGGGGATAATTGTGAATCGGGAAATCGAAGACCGAGGTTAGCACCAGCACGCCGCCGGGCCTGAGCACGCGGTGCATCTCCCGCAGCGCCTCGCGCGGGTACTCGACGTGCTCCAGCGTATCCACGCAGACCACCCAGCCCACGGAGTCGTCGGCCAGGTCGATATCGTGAAGGTCCAGCACCCGGTCCACCCCGGGGCCCTCTCGAAGGTCGCTGCCGATGTACTCCAGGCCTTCGAACAGCGGGCGCAGGTCTTCTTCCGGGCTCTCCGTCACCTGCAGGGCGCCGAATTCAACAATCGGCCCCGCGGGCGACAGCTGGTCGGCACAGATTTCCACGAAGTCGCGAATGGAACTTCTCAAGACCGCTCCCCTCCAGTCCAAAGACGGCTAGCCTGAAGAATTCAGCAGGAGAGAGCAAGTCACCCGTTGTTACTTGGGCAGCTGTCCCGGGACCTGGGCAGCCCGACTCCGGAAAACCCACGCCAGCATGATGGGACTGACCACCGTGGTGATGACCGACATGAAGACGATCGCCGAGAACAGGTGCACCACCACGCCGGTCCCGCCGTCAAACAGCCCGGCCTCGAGAGCGATGCCGGCGATCACGAGTTCCACCGCGCCGCGGGGGCTCATACCAATGCCGATGGCCGCGGACTCGGAACGCGTGAAGCCGATGGCGCGCGCCCCGACACCCGCTCCAAGAATCTTGCCGGCAAAGGCGCACAGTGTCAGCGCGATGAGGAACACCGGTGCTTCAACAATTGGCGAGAAGTGCATTTGCAGGCCGATAGAGGCGAAAAATATCGGCGCCAGGAAACCGAAGGTCATGCCCGACAGGGTTTGCTGGACCCGCTCATAGCTCTCCTCGGAGATCGTGCTGCGACCGAAGAACAGGCCTGCCATGAAGGCGCCGACAATGAAATGCAGCCCCAGGACCTCGGCCAGCACGGCGAAGGCGAAGGCGCCGACCAGCACCGCGCTCATCTCCATCTCATTGACTTTCAGGCGATGCATGGAGCGCCCGCCCCAGGGAAAGATGATCCTGCCGCCAAAGGCGGTGATGGCAAAAAACAGCAGGATCTTGCCGGACAGCAGCAGGAACTCACCCATCCCGGGCGGCGTGTCGGCCACGATGACGCCGGTCATCCAGGTCAACAGGACGAGGCTCAGCAAATCATCAAAGACCGCGGCCGAGACGATGGTCTGCCCGACCACGCTGTTGAGCTGACCCAGGTCGGTGAGAATACGGACCGTGGCCGGCACGGCGGTGATGGCCAGTGCGACACCCAGGAACAGGCACTGGGCACCGCGCAGCTCAGACTCGGGCAGGAACACCCAGCCCAGACCCACGCCCAGCGCCAGCGGCACCAGCATCCCCCCCAGGGCGACCGCCAGTGAGCCCTGGGAGTGCTTGAGGATCTTGTGGGGCTGCATCTCCACACCGGCATAGAGCATCAGGAAGAACATGCCGAGGTCGGTAATGGATTCGAATACCGGGTTGCTGTGCAGGTCATTCAGGCCGGGAAAGGAATCGGGAGATGACGCCACCAGCGCACCCAGGGTGATACCCGCCACCAGTTCCCCGACCAGGGCCGGCTGGTGCAGCTGCTCGGCCAGTTCACCAAAGGCGCGAGTCAGCACGAGAAGCACGAGCAGGATGTAGAACAGTTCCATCAGGCAGCGTCGATTGCGGCAGTTCCCGAAAGGATACTGCCACACCCCGGTGAAAAAACCGCGCTAGATCATCAGAACCTCAGTTTTATGCCCGCCACCAGGGAGTGCCCCTGGCCACCGTCCCCCACTTCACCGAGGTAGTCGACGTAGCCGCGCCAGCGCTGTCCCAGGTCGAAGTCACCGCCGACGCCGAAGCGGAAGTAGGTCGAATCCTCGTCGTCACCCGGCAACAGCAGCGACACACCCGAGGCTGCATCCACGGCGGACCACTCCCGGTCGTCGATGGCAATGCGATGAACCACGCCGATGTGCAGACGCGGCGCGACGCCAAGGCCCCGGGTGTTGGTGCGGCGCACGTGGAACAGGCCGCCGAATTCAGCGGCCTCGATATCGTCCGTGGCTTCAACCTCCAGGCCCGTACCGCCATCTTCTATATAGGGGTCGATATCCAGCACGATGTAATCTGCGCGCAGTTCTGGCTCGAACAGCCAGTTGTCGCCCCACGCACCTTCCAGCGGCATATTGCCGCCGATGGCGAGCCGCAGCGCCAGCGTATCGCCGTCGTAGTCCGCCTCCGCGGTGTTGCGCACCTCATTCACAAAGATGCTGCGCTCGTGTTCGAACTCATTGGAGCCGCCGCTGATGGTCAGGCTGCCGTGAAAGCGTTCCGTAACGTATTCCAGGTAGGCCCCGTACACCGTATTGTCGGCCTCCCCCTCGCCACCGTCGTCGATATCCAGGTCCGTGGTGGTATAGCCGCCGCCGGCGCCGACCCGGACACGGTCGTTGGCGAAACTCCAGTCGAAGCCGCCCATCGCCCCGTAGATCCAGAAGTCACCGCCGGGGACTCCCTCTTCTTCTTCCTTGTCTCCCCAGTGGCCCACCGGCTTGATCCAGAGGCCGCTCTCACCCGCCGAGCGCCCGCCGGTCTGCAGCCCGTCCAGGGTCAGCACCGCGGCATCAATGGCCGCAAAGACCATGTTGTCTTCCACCGTGGTGCTGGCGCGTACAAAGCTCAGGGAGTTTCCCGAGGGTATCAGCGTCACCAGGGCGCGGCCGTCGACTACCAGCTCGTCGAACTCGCCGTCGATGCCGCCATCGGCAGTGAGGAATTCATAGATCCCATCGGAGCCCGCCTGGATCTCAACGGTCCCGGCCAGCGTCGCGGTACCGGTTACCTGCAGCAGGCCGACGCCGCTGCCGGGGCTACTGGCAACGCGCAGCCGACCGCTGCCGCCCTGGGCGTAATTGCCGTCGATGGTGAGGGTGCCGACACTGTCGCCGGCGGCAACAGTGCCGCTGCTGTTGTCGACGTCGGCGACTATCCGGCCTGTGCCCGCCAGCGTGCCCTGGCTGAGCGCAACCTGGCCGGCGCTGCCCGGGTTCCCGGTGCTGAGAATGCCGTTGATGGTGAGCGAGCCGGATTCGATATTGACCTGGGCTGCGCTGACGTCGCCGCCCAGTCTCCAGGATTCACCGCGCATGGTCAGGCTGCCGAAGCCCTCAATAGTGTTATCCAGGCTGCCCTGTCCCTCCAGCACCAGGCTGTCGGCAATGCCTGGGGTGGGACCCAATACCGAACGAATGGCACCGCTCACGCTGGTGCCGGTGTTGAGGGTGAGCGTATTGTTGCCGCCAGTGAGAGATACAGCGGTTTCGCTGCCCGACAGGCTGCCGCTGTTCACCAGACTGGCATTGCCGCCGGCAGTCAGGGCTATACCGCCACTGGAGGTAATGGAGCCGGTATTGGTCAGCGTACTCCCGGCGGACAGGTCGACCGCGTTCCCGCTGGCAGTAATCTCGCCCGAGTTGTCGACGGTACTGCTCGCGCCCAGGCGCAGGCCGGCACCGGAGCTGGTAATCGTGCCCGAGTTGGTGACGGTAGCAGTGGCTGCCGATTCAACTGCCGTCCCGGTAGCGCTGGTGGCGTCGATGGTGCCGCTGTTGTCGAGGCGCCCGGTTCCCATGCGAACACCGAGGGTGCCGGCCTGTATGGAACCGGTGTTGTCGATGCTGGCATCAGCGAAGCCGGTTGCGATATCGATGCCGGCTCCCTCGGAGCTGACCAGGCTGCCGTCATTATCGATATCCGGGGTGACGCTGCCCAGGGCATCAGACACCGACACGGCGGTGCCGGTCGCCGTCACCGTGCCGCTGTTACTGAGCGAGCCGCCGCTGTCGAGGCTGACACCGACGCCTGATGTATTGATCGCGGCATCGGTCGCGATATCGACTTCGAGGTTGGTATTGGTGGCTTCGCTGCCAATGCCGCTGGTGAACGGGTTGGGCTCCTCGGTATTGCAGGTGACGGTAACGTCATCTGCCTCGATCAGGGTCGGGCTGCCCTCGCTCGCCACACAGTTGGCGCGGGCCGTTTCCGGCAACAGCACGACCGTCGCCAGCGCGACGCACCCCATCACTGCCCTTGTCAGCGTTGCCACCTGCGCGACTCCCTGCAATTCCGAAACGCCCCAAGTGTAGTCGAAAGCAGAACGCGGAATCCGGCAATACTCACATTGCCGGGTAAAGAAGCGTAAAGCTCGTGAACAATTCGGCGATAATGCGGGTGAGGAACAGGCGAGCAAGCAGCGGATGCAAATACCCCACGACGACGTACTGGAGATCATTGCCGAGGCGGCAGATACGCACATCCTGCCGCTGTGGCAAAACCTCGAAGACCACCACATATCCGACAAGGGCGGCGGCGACCTGGTGACCGCGGCCGACCGCGCCTGTGAGCACTACCTGACGGAGCACCTGTCGCGTGCAATCTCCCGCTCCCTGGTGGTCGGGGAGGAAGCGGTTGCCGCCGACCCGTCGTCACTGGACGCGCTGCAATCGGACCGTCCGGTCTGGGTGGTCGACCCGCTCGACGGCACCCGCAATTTTGCCCACCACCGCCGGCCCTTCGCAGTCATGGTCTGCCTGCTGCAGCATGGTGAAACCCTGGCGGGCTGGATTTACGATCCCCTGGACCGCAGCCTGCTGTCGGCGGAGCGCGGCGCGGGCTGCCTGCTGGACGGACACCGTCAGCAGGTGTCTGGCGAAGCAAAACCCACGACAGAGATGCGCGGCGCTGTCATGACCAACTACCTGCCCGGGGACCTGCGGCGTCACGTGGAGGGAACCCGGGAACAGTTCGCAGACTGGAGCGGCTATGGGGCCGCGGCCCACGAGTACCGGCGCCTGGTCACCGGGGAA
The DNA here is from genome assembly GCA_965601975.1 of Halieaceae bacterium. Taxonomy (GTDB): domain Bacteria; phylum Pseudomonadota; class Gammaproteobacteria; order Pseudomonadales; family Halieaceae; genus JANQIO01. The sequence continues at coordinate 1,132,073 of OZ271856.1, read as the reverse complement.
GTCGAGTTCCTGCTCTACTACCGCACCCTGGTCTGGGACCATGCGCCCGGTGTGCTGATTGCCGAAGAGGCGGGCGCCTTTGTGCGCCGCTATGACGGCAGCCAATATCGCCCGGCCGATGAGAGGAAGGGCCTGCTCTGCGCCAGCAGCGAGGCAAACTGGCACCTCGTGCGGGACACCCTGCTGCCGCCGAGTATTTAGCCGCCTGCGATCAGTACCGAGCGGACCTGCATCGCAGAGTCACGCCTGGACGCTACAGAAAACCGAGTTTTGCGTCGATAAATGGACGAGAGCATCCATTACGCACGCAATGAAACTGGCCAACACCCTGTCCAAGAAGGTTTTGTACACCTTCGCATTCCTGTCCATCGCGACGGTAGCCAGCCTGGCAGCGATCCAGGTGTTCACGGTTTACCCCGCATTCGTGGCACTCGAAGAACAGCAGGCGGATCGCGACGTGGAACGACTGTACTTCTCCCTGGAGAAGGAGATGCAGCGCCTGGCGACGATCAACCTGGAGTACTCGGACTGGGAGGCCAGCTACGATTTCATGATCGCCAGTGCGCATACGGTCGGTCAATCCGGGACTGCCCATTACATCGAGGAAGATCTGGATCCTGAGTACTTCGCCGACATTGGCGTGGATGCGGTATTCATGCTCAATCTCCAGGGTGAGGTCGTCTGGCAATCACTTCACCATCCAAGTCTGGGCGAACTGGACATTGCGCAACAGGTTCTCACCCCATTGCATGAGAAACACCCGCTGCTGGCCGGCGAGGCCGGCGCGTCCGCGCAAGGTGTACTGAATACGCACACAGATCCGCTCATACTGGTATCGGAGCCAATTGTAGGCGGCGTTTCCCCAAATGCTGCGGGAACTCTGATACTGGGCAGGTATCTCGATGAGGGCTTCCTGGCGGAGCTGGGGAAGCAGATCTCAATCGATGTAGCGTTTTCCCCGATTGAGAATGACAACCCCTCAGGGCAAGCGGCCCCAATGACGCCTTGGATAGAGCTGTCAGGCAGCATCGAGCGGCCGGCGATGGCCCTGGCAATCGAAAGCGACGCGCCGGGCATTTCCTGGCGCGATCTGATCCTGGGGGACCGCGCAGAAGGGGCTGGCTACAGCGATGATGCCCGTGATGTATCTCAGCCCGCTCGGCAGACCGGGACAAGCCGCAAAATCCAGAGGCTGATCAGGTTCCAGAACGTTTTCGGACAGCCGGGCGTTGTTCTGGAGGTCAACACGCCCAGGCGCATATCGGCACTCGGGCTGGACGCCATGCGTCTTACAACGCTCAGCATGGTCACCGCCACCCTGCTGATCGGGCTGGTGTTCCTCACCCTGATGCGGCGAATGATCGTCACCCCCGTCGGCCGCGTGATCGACCACATGCTGAAGATGCGCGATTCCGGTGACCTGACGATGCGGCTCGACATCCGCAGCAATGATGAAATCGGCGCCCTGTCCGAGGAATTCGACAAGCTTGCCGCGAGGCTCTATGCCACCCAGCTAGACCTGGAGACCACCCGGGATGAAGCGATCGCCCTTGCACACGCCAAAAGCGACTTTCTCGCCACCATGAGCCATGAAATTCGCACCCCCATGAACGGAGTTCTGGGTATGGCCCAGCTACTCGACATGACCCGTCTGGATAATGAACAACGCAGTCTTCTCACCAACATCCAGAACTCGGGCGACCTCCTGCTCAACATCATCAATGACATCCTCGACTTCTCCAAGCTCGAGGCGGGCAAGCTGGAACTGGCGTACCGGTCCTTCAACCTGCGCGCCCTGGTGGAGGACCTGGTGACCATGATGTCCGTCCAGGCACATACCAGGGACCTGGAACTGCTGCTGTCCTACCCGGTCGATGGCCATGAGATGTTTCGCGGCGACGCGCAGCGAATCCGGCAGATCCTGGTCAACCTGGTGGGGAATGCCATCAAGTTCACCGAGGAGGGTGAGGTGCTGGTCAAGGTGGACGTCGCGGCTCAAGCCGGTGCTGCCGACAGCACCGTCGTGATCGAAGTGGTGGATACAGGCATCGGCATCTCCCCGGAACAGCAGGATGCCATCTTCGACGCATTCTCCCAGGCGGACAGCAGTTCAGCGCGACGCTTCCAGGGCACCGGCCTGGGACTGTCTATAACCAGCCGGCTGCTTCGGCTGATGGACGGCAGCGTTACCCTGCAAAGCGAACAGGGGAAGGGATCGCGCTTCATTGTGCATCTGCCCCTCGCCGCGACGTCCGCAGCAGAGCCGGACAGCACGAGGCCGCGCTATGACGATTCGCGGGGGTACAAAGTGTTGCTGGCCGAGGACAACGTCATCAACCAGAAAGTCGCCCTTCACATCCTGACGAGCATGGGGTGTGACGTCGAACTTGCGAACGACGGCTACGAGGTTGTGAGTATGGCGGACGGCTCACATGATCTTGTCCTGATGGATCTGAAAATGCCGGGCCTCGACGGTATCGACGCTACTCGGCAAATTCGTGAACAAGAAGCGGAAGGTCGCCGCATGCCAATCGTCGCCTTCACCGCCGACCTGACATCGGAAGAACAATCACGCTGTGCCCAGGCAGGTATGGACGACTTCATACGCAAACCGGTGGGGAGCGAGCAATTGTCAGATGTGCTGCAACGCTGGTGTGGGGACAACAGCCTCGAAACAATGCGGCAGCGACGCGCCTAATCCGCGACCGTGGTACTACACCCCTCGAGGGCCCGGTCTTCCAGCAACAGCCGCCGGAACTCCTCCTGCGGCAGTGCCTCGCTGAAGTAGTAACCCTGCACTTCATCGCAGCCGAAGGCCTGCAGGGCCTGCAGCTGCCCCTCTGTCTCGACACCCTCCGCCAGCACTTTCATGCCCAGGTGCCGGGCCAGGACGATCGTGGAATTGACGATCGCGCGATCGGCGGCGTCATTTTCAAGATTGCGGATAAACGCGCGGTCGATCTTGAGCATATCGACCGGCAGCTCCTTCATGTAGGCCAGCGAGGAGTAGCCGGTACCGTAGTCATCAATACTGATCTTCACGCCCAGCGAGCGCAGCTCTTCCAGCACCGTCACGGCGGTATCCATATCCTGCACCAGCAGGTTCTCGGTGATCTCCAGCTCCAGGTCGCGACCTGACAGACCGTAGCGTTTCATGTTCGAACGCACCTGGCGGAAGATGTCCGACTGGCGCAGCTGGGCCGCCGACACATTGATGGCAATACGCGGCGGCGTCATGGCGGCATCGCGCCAGGCCCGTATCTGCCGGCAGGCCGCGTGCAGGGTCCAGTCGCCGATAGCCGTGATCAGGCCCAGACCCTCTGCCGCGGTAATGAATACATCGGGCCTGATCATGCCCCGCTCCGGGTGGTTCCAGCGCAGCAGCGCCTCGGCGCCCGTGATTTCGTGGCTGAAGGTGTCCACTTTCGGCTGGAAATGCAGTTCGAATTGATCGTTCTCCAGAGCGCTGCGAATATCGGTGGACAGGCGCATGAGCTCCAGCAGTTCCTCATTGAGCTCACTGGAATAGAACTGGAATATCCCCCGGCCCAGGCTCTTGGCGTGATACATGGCGGTATCCGCGTTGCGAATCAGCGCTTCAGGATCCTCGCCATCCTTCGGGTAAATCGCGATGCCCACGCTGGCACTGCCGCGCAGCTCGTGGCCGTCGATTTTTACCGGCTCCGCCGCGGCCTCGAGAATGCGGTCGGCGACGCGACTGATGGAGGCCACCGTCAGGTCATGGCTTTCGGAGCCGATTGCCGTGATGACAAACTCGTCACCACCGAGGCGGGATACCGTATCCTCTGCCCGCAGGCACTCCTCGAAACGTTCGGCGATCACCTGGATGTACTTGTCGCCCACCGGGTGTCCAAGCGAATCGTTCACCAGTTTGAAGTTGTCCAGATCGACGAACAGGATGCCCAGTGTCCCGCCCTGCCGCGATGAGCGGCTGACCGATTGCTCCAGGCGATCCATGAATGCCAGGCGGTTGGGCAGGCCGGTGAGTGAGTCATAGTGGGCCTGGTGGAACAGCCGTTCCTCCCACTCCGCATTGGCCAGCGCCACGGCGATCCGGTCCGCGTAGTTTTTGGCCAGCACCATGTGCTCGGGCTCCAGCGCCGGCGGTGTCCTGTGCGCCAGCAGAATCAGCGCTATGCAAGCGCCTTCCAGCACAATCGGCAGCAGCTCGAAGCTACACTGCTGCGGAATGTTGCTGGCCACAATATAGTCGGGCAGCTCCGCGGACGACCCTTTCAGCAGCAGGTGTCCGCTGACGGCGAGCTCCTCCAGCTCAGCCGAAGTGGCGCGCACTTCACTTCGCAGCAGCTCGCCGCCAAAGCTCTCGCTGAGCCTGAACATCTCACCCAGGCCTTCACCCCGCTCGAACAGAAGCATGGCGATGTAGTCAGCCGGCATCACCAGGGAGGTCTTCTCCAGCACGATCTTGATAATGTCTTCTTTCTTGATCCGGGACAGGATCAGCTGATCGATCTCGGACATGGAGGTCTGTGTCAGCAACTGGTGCGACACCTTGGCTGACATGGTATTGAAGGCGTCCGCCATGTCCTCGAACTCATCACCGCTGCGCACCTCGACAGGGTCGTCGTACTGCTTCTGCGTCATGCGTTCGATACCGGCCATGATCGCGGTAAGCGGCGTCATCTGCCGGCGAATCAGGAACAGGCTGGCGAAAGACAGTGAGAGCACGAGCAGCAGCGCCAGCGAGAAGAACTGGCGCCGGAATGCGTGTGCGTCGGCAAAAATCTCCTCGGCAGGTCGCGCCACGACCACGCGCCAGTTGTGGGCGCCGTAGAGTGACCCCAGGAATACCGAGCGGTAGCCGGCGTGGTAGGCCACACCATCTGCATTGGCTTCGGTGGTGCCGCGACTGACATCCTTGTAGGCATCCACGCCCGCGAAGGCATCGCAGATGCGGGCATCGGTCGCAAACAGCGGCTGGGCGCGTTCATCATAGATACACTGGATATTGCGCAGGTCGCGGCTGTCGGAATCGCCGATCGCCGTGGTCTCAGTCAGGAGCACGCCGGCCAGGGCCGACTCGGGGCTGCCCGGCTGAACCGATTTCAACAACCAGGTCTGGCTCGGCGCGCCGTCCCAACCGAAGCGCGCCAGCACCTGCTCGCCGCGATCCAGGCGCTGCCCTGCCTCGTCACGGGAGCGCACCCCGGATGCGCCGGCCAGCACGATCCTGGGGAACACCCGGAATTCATTGTCGCCAATGGTCCGGGATTCGGCAGATCCCGGGGTAATGCCGGCGGACTCTTCCGCGGCAAAATGCTTTAGCTGCTCGGTAAGCACGACCAGCCGCCCCAGCAGGGTGTCTGCCATCATGGCCGCCTGCTCATCCTGGAGCTGGTCGACCTGCTCCATCGCCTTATCGCTGATATAACCCAGCGCCAGTACGGTCAATACCGCGGTCGGTACCAGCGCAAACATGAGGAACACGGCGAAGAGGCGCCGGGTAATCCTGCCGAAGCGAGGAGAGCGAGTCATGGCGGCAAGCGACCTAGTAGTCGCCGGCGGGTCCTATATAGGCACCGTCATCCGCGCGAATGATGTCGTCGCGGCTGACGTCGGCGGATACGTTGGGCTTGTACTCGCCGTCCTCACCGGTGCAGAACAAATCGTAGTCGGAGTTCAGCGGCTTGAGGTTCTTTTTCTTGCGGGCCTTGGGTTTCTTGCCCTTGATTTTGTTGCCGTCGGAGTCGACTTTGACCTTGCCGGATTGCTTGATCACGTTCAGCAGGTTGAGGTACTGGTACTCGTTGCCCCAGGGGTCGAGGGGCATCTCACCCATCTCGCTGAGATACTCGGGGTAGGCGTAGGTAAATGCCTTGAATTTCTCGAGGCGCTGGGAAATCTCGGTGATATCTGCGATGCACTGTGCGTTGAGCACGCGACGCCGGTGCTCCGCATAGGACGGAATGGCTATCGCGACGATGATGCTCACAATGGCGATGACGATCAGCAATTCGATCAAAGAAAAGCCAAACCACTTTCGCCTGTTCTGACAGGAAATCACCCTGACCCACCCCCTACATGGGCTTCTTATTTGGTACCGCTGCAAGCCAGTCTAGGTACAAAAACAAGGTGGGTAAATGCGCTGGCCCGCACCCCGGTCACTATTTTTGGGCAGCTTTAGAAGTGCTTCACAAAACGCCGGGCGCGGCGGTCGGGGAGCGGTGAAAACCCCGCCTGTCGCGGGATATTCAGTCGGCAAAAACTGTGCACTGGTTCACACTCTGGCGGGAACGAATCAGCCCCGGCGGCGGCTCACGGCATCGGCCAGCTGGTGCATGACATCGACGGTCGCCTCCCAGCCCATGCAGGGGTCAGTAATGCTCTGGCCGTAGTTGAGGGCCTGGCCGTCGACCACGTCCTGGCGGCCTTCCACCAGGTTGCTCTCCAGCATGATGCCGAAGATGCTGCGGCTGCCCTTGGCGACCTGGGTGGCGATGTCGTGAGCGACGTCGACCTGGCGCGACGGGTTCTTGCGGCTGTTGGCATGGCTGGCATCGATCATGATGCGCGAGGGCAGGCCCGCTTTGCCCAGCAGCGCTGAGGCATCTTCCACCGAGAACATGTCGTAATTGGGGTGCGTGCCACCCCGCAGGATGATGTGGCAGTCCACGTTGCCCGCGGTCTGGAAAATCGCTGAATGACCCTGCTTGGTCACCGACAGGAAGTGGTGCGGGTGGGCGGCGGACTTGATGGCGTCGATGGCGACCTGGATGTCGCCGTTGGTCGCGTTCTTGAAGCCTACCGGGCAGGACAGCCCCGAGGCCAGCTCCCGGTGGGTCTGGCTTTCCGTGGTGCGGGCGCCGATCGCGCCCCAGGCGACCAGGTCCGCGCAGTATTGCGGGCTGATCAGGTCCAGGTACTCCGTGCCGGCCGGCAGGCCCATCTCGGCGAGATCCAGCAGCAGCTGGCGCGCCAGGTTCAGGCCCTTGTTGATCTGGAACGTGTTATTGAGGTCCGGGTCGTTGATCAGGCCTTTCCAACCCACGGTGGTGCGCGGTTTCTCGAAATACACACGCATGACCACCAGCACCCGGTCGGCGAGTTCGTCCGCCAGGGCCTTGAGGCGGCCGCCGTATTCCCGCGCCGCGTCGGGGTCGTGGATGGAGCAGGGCCCCACCACCGCCAGGATGCGGTCGTCAGACCCCTCCAGGATGCGGTGAATGCCGCCGCGGCCCGCGCTGACCGTTGCCGCGGCGGTCTCTGACACCGGAATCGCCTCGATCAACTCGTCCGGCGACACCAGCTCCTTGGTCCCGGTAATCCGGAGATCATCTGTGGTCCGGTCGCTGGTCGGCGCGTTCATGCTGCATTGTTCCTCGAAATTGGGGGGGCAAGTATACGGCCCAAAGCGCCGGAATTGTCACTTTTTGGTCTATTCGTGGGCCATTTGCTTGTGTAAAACAGCCTGGATGAGCGTAAGACGCGACCGAATACTACTTTTTTTCACCCTGGCAGCCTTTGCCGGGGCGATCGGCCTGTTCCTGCAGATTGTCTGGCTGCTGTGGCAGGAGTCGGTCAGCGCTGAGGAAGCACGGGTGGCGGCCCTGGCTCGCCAGTTGGGGGAGCGCGCGGAGCAGATCATTGTCGAGGCCCGGGACATGCTGGACCGATTCAACAACAGCGACTACGAACGCTGCAGCCCGGCGCACATCGAGGCCATGCACCAGGCCGCCATCGATCGGCCCCACATCCGCGCCATTGGCTACTGGCGCGCGGCCGAACGGGTCTGCGGCGTCGGCTTTATCCAGGCGGTTGAGCTGAAGCCTTCACGGGCCGATCGCATCTATGATTCGGGCGTGATCGCCTGGTGGCCCAGCGCCCAGACCGATATCGGCGGCGTGCAGCTGTTCCTGATGCGCTACGGCGATCACGACATCGCACTGGACCCGCGCATGCTGCTACAGGCACCAGCCGAGGAAGGCCGGCAGGCGGGCCTGTGGGTGGAAGACCTACCCATGGCCAATACCGGGTCGCTGGCAGAAATACCCTCGCCTCGCGAGGTGCCCGAAGGCCTCACCCTGGACAGCAGCAACAGCCGGGTGGTGTCGCGCTTTACCCTGGGTGAGATCTTCCCCATGGACATTGTCGCCGTGGAGACCATCGAGCGCTTCTGGCGCCGCTATCTGCCGGCGCTCGCCATCGCCGCCGGCATCGGCCTGGCCCTGGGGGCGGTCTGGATCTGGCTGGTCATGCGCTATTCACGGCACCGCATGAGCCTGGCCAAGGAACTGCGGGACGCCCTGGCCCGCGGCCGCATAACCGCCCACTACCAGCCCATCATCGAACTGCGCACCGGGCGCTGCGTCGGCGCCGAGGCACTGGCGCGCTGGACCCGCGCCGATGGCGATATGGTTCGCCCCGATGTGTTCATTCCGCTGGCGGAGCAGCACGGCCTGGTGCCGGAAATCACCATGGCGGTGCTGAGCACTACTCTGCGCGACCTGGGAGATGTGCTGCAGGATCACCCGCTGCTGAAGATCAACATCAACCTCGCCCCCGAGGACCTGAGCGACGAGAGTTTCAAAAAGCGGCTGCGTCACCTGCTCGCCAACGCCTCGGTGGCGCCGCAGTGCATCAAGCTGGAAATCACCGAGCGGGCCATGGTGAACAGCGACCGGTCGCGACAGCAGATCAGTGAACTGCGGGAGCGGGGTCACGAAATCGCGGTGGACGACTTCGGTACGGGCTACTCCAGCCTGGCCTACCTGCAGACCTTCGAACTGGACACCCTGAAGATCGACAAAACCTTCGTCGACGCCATCGGCACCGAGGCGGTGACCCACCACGTGGTGGGGCACGTGATCGATATGGCCCGCTCCCTGAGGCTGGACACGGTGGCCGAGGGCATAGAATCCGAGCACCAGGCACAGTGGCTGATTGCACAGGGCGTAGCCTATGGCCAGGGATACCATTACAGTAGGCCTATCCCGGCCCAGCCGTTCCGGTCTTTCCTCACCGCCAACCTGGAACGCCACGAGGAATTTCGGCAACCGAGGCTGGTCCTGGTTTAACGGAACCGGAGACCCCTGTGCAGCACACCCACGGCTCAGCAAGCACGCTTATCCTGCGGGCCACCGCCCTGGCCGCGCTCGTGCTGCTCACCGCCTGTGCCGGTACGGAAGACCGCCCACCGCCTGAAGTCGAGGCCGGGCGACCCGACTGGACCCGGGAATCGGGCTCACTGTCGGACGATAAATCCCGCACCGCAAAACCCGCCGCCGGCAAACCGGACTACCGCGTCAGTGAAACCCGGGATATCGAGGCGGAGGCCGAGGCGCACCGCCAGTCCCTGCTGGCCAGTGACGCCAAGACCCTGCACCCCAATGAAGTGGGCTACTACGTGGACACACTGGAAGCGCGCCTGGTGCAGACCATGAGTGAATCCGAGATTCGCTGGGAGCGGCAGGTAAACACCATCGTGTTCACCCTGGGCGGCGGCGATACGTTTGCCAGCAATACTTCACGGGTCTCGGAGTCAGCCCGCGCGGAACTCGCCCCCGTCGCCAGGATTCTCGAAGAGTACGACCGCACCCGCGTCTCCATCTATGGCCACACCGACGATGTCGGCGACGAGGGCTACAACCAGCGGCTTTCCGTATGGCGGGCCCAGGCCATCGCCAGCCTGCTGGTGAAGGCCGGGGTCGCTGCCGAACGCCTCTTTATCGTGGGCTACGGCGAGACACAGCCGGTGGCCGACAACTCGACCGAGGCGGGGCGCGCCCGCAACCGGCGAATCGCGCTGGTCGTGGAGCCGCTGGAGCGCCCAATCACGCCAATGCCGGACAGCGAGACAGCCTCAAACGGGCAGTAAACAGGGCGCCCGATTCGGGGTAGAATGCGCGCCTTTTATTCCGGAGCAACACCCCGTGCAGAAGTTTCTGATGACCCTGTTGGCGGCCGGCACGCTGCTGGCAGCGGGCTGCGCAGAGCAGCCCGAACCCACCCAGGACAGTGCCGACACGGCGCCCGGCGCCAGCGCCTTTCGCGAGTTCCTCGATGCCAACTACGCCGAGGACATGGCCCAGCACCCCCGCACGGCGACCCGGCGCGGTATTCGCGACAACAATCGCGAGTGGAACCCCTTCTCGGAGCATTGGTTCAGCAAGCGCCGCCGCCAGTGGGAGGAGCGCCTGGCCAGCCTGGACGCGTACGACCCTGCGCAGCTGAGCGATGACGAGGCGCTGTCACGGCAGCTCTACGAGCAGGAGTTGACCCGCAATATCAGCAGCGACGCGTTCCGCCACCAGAAATACATCATCCACCAGTACTCGGGCGCACACACCCGGGTGCCCACCTTTCTTGCGAATATGCACCGCGTCGAGAATGTTCAGGATGCCGAGGACTACATTGCACGCCTGAACGCCGTCGACACGCTGTTCGATGAGATCATCGAGCAACTGGAGATTCGCACCGAGAAAGGGGTATTCCTGCCGGATTGGGCCTACCCGCAGATCCTGCAGACCATCGCCAACACCGTCAGTGGCGCACCCTTCGAGGGTGAGGGCGACTCTGCCTTCTGGTCGGATCTCAGTCGCAAGCTGGACGCGCTGGAAATCGAAGAGGCGGAGCGATCCCGCCTGATGGGGGCAGCACATGATGCGCTGCTGAACGTGGTCAAACCCGCCTATGACAAACTCGCCACCGCGATCGCGGCCCAGGGCGAGCAGGCGCCGGAAGGTGACGGCGTCTGGAAGCACCCGGACGGCGACGCGTTCTACGCCGAGCGGCTCGCCTACTACACCACCACCAGCCTCACTCCCGAGCAGGTGCACACCATCGGCCTTGAGCAGGTGGCCCGGGTCCACGGGGAAATGCGGGGCATCATGAAACAGGTCGGCTTCGAGGGCACCCTGCAGGAATTCATGGAATTTATGCGCACGGACCGCCGCTTCTACTACGGCAACGACACCGCCGGCCGCGAGCGCTACATGCGCGAGGCCAAGGCGCTGATCGACACGATGCAGGCGCGCCTGCCCGAGGCCTTCGGCCTGTTCCCGAAATCCGAGCTGATCGTGAAGCGTGTGGAGCCGTTCCGCGAGAAGTCCGCCGGCAAGGCCTTCTACCAGGCGCCGCCCCAGGACATGAGCCGCCCGGGCATCTACTACGCCAACCTGTATGACATGGACTCCATGCCCACCTACCAGATGGAGGCCCTGGCCTACCACGAGGGCATCCCCGGCCACCACATGCAGCGGGCCATCTCGGTGGAGAAGACCGATATCCCCGAGTTCCAGAAGTTCGCGACGTTCACCGCCTACACCGAGGGTTGGGGCCTGTACTCTGAGCAACTGCCCAAGGAGATGGGCTTCTACGAGGACCCCTACTCCGACTTCGGCCGCCTCGCCATGGAGCTGTGGCGCGCAGCCCGACTGGTGGTCGACACCGGCCTGCACTACAAGCGCTGGACCCGTGAGGAGGCCATTGCCTACCTGGTCGAGAACACCCCGAACTCCGAGTACGATGCCACCCGTGCCATCGAGCGTTACGCAGTGATGCCGGGCCAGGCCACCGCCTACATGATCGGCAAGCTGAGAATTATCGAATTGCGTGAGGCAGCGAAAGAGGCACTCGGCGACCAGTTCGATATCCGCGGCTTCCACGACGAGGTCCTGAAGGACGGCCCCGTGCCCCTGTCCATCCTCGAGGCAAAAATCGACCGCTGGGTTCAACGCCAGTCCGGCTGAACCCGGCCAACCCGCCCGCGCACTGCGGGCGGGCCATCTCCCGACTCCGGCCACAACCTCCTTACCTGATAATAGTTACGTCAGGTCACGCCGGGAGCGCCTAGAATATATGTAACAGCGCCGAGCGCCGGGTGATCCCCGCGCTCGGCTTCATTTTGTGGTTGGCATCTATCCGAAGCTGGCCCGGTCGCGGAGATAAAAAATGAAAATTGGCGTACCCAAGGAAATCAAGACACTCGAGTTTCGCGTCGGCATGACCCCCGCCGGCGTGCGCGAGCTGGTGCACGATGGCCACGAGGTCATGGTGCAGACCGGCGCCGGCGGCGGCATCGGCATGAGCGACGCAGACTATGTCGCGGCGGGAGCCACAGTGGTGGACACACCGGAGGAGATTTTTGCGGCCGCCGAGATGATTGTGAAGGTCAAGGAACCCCAGCCAAACGAGTGCGCCATGCTCAGCGAAGACCAGGTCCTGTTTACCTACCTTCACCTGGCGGCGGACGCCGACCAGACAAAGGCACTGGTGGATTCAGGTTGCACTGCCATCGCCTACGAGACCGTGACCGGTGACGAGGACAGACTGCCCCTGTTGACACCGATGTCAGAAGTGGCCGGCCGCCTGTCCATACAGTGCGGCGCCTACGCGCTGCAAAAAGCCAACGGCGGCCGCGGCGTACTGCTGGGCGGCGTGCCCGGCGTAGAGCCTGGCAAGGTGGTGGTCATCGGCGGCGGTGTCGCAGGCCTAAACGCAGCGGATATGGCGGTGGGCCTGGGGGCGGACGTCACGATTCTCGACCGGTCCATCCCGCGTCTGCACTACATCGACAATATCTTCGGCGGGCGGGTGCACACCATTTACTCCACCAAGGCGGAGATCGACAGGTATGTGTCCGGCGCAGACCTGGTGGTGGGTTCGGTACTGATTCCCGGCGCCTCGGCGCCCAAGCTGGTATCCGAGCAGAACATCAAGGACATGGGCGAAGGCGCCGTGGTGGTGGATATCTCCATCGACCAGGGCGGCTGCTTCGCCACCAGCCGGCCCACGACCCACGCAGAGCCCACCTACGTGGAGCACGGCGTGGTCCACTACTGCGTCACCAATATGCCCGGTGCCGTGCCCCGCACCAGCACCCTGGCCCTGACCAACGCCACCCTGCCCTTCGTGCTGGACCTGGCCAGGAAAGGCTGGCGCCAGGCCCTGCGCGACGACCCGCACCTGGCCAACGGCCTCAACATCCACGCCGGCAACGTGACCTACCGGGCGGTGGCGGAGGACCTGGGCTACCAGTACATGACCGCAGAGCAGGCCATCGAGCGCTAAACCCCGTCATACCCGAAAAGCGGGGCAGGCCCTTCCTGCGAAAGCTCTCGTCATTCCCGCGAAAGCTCTCGTCATTCCCGTGAAAGCTCTCGTCATTCCCGTGAAAGCTCTCGTCATTCCCGCGAAAGCGGGAACCCAGTTACGCCTGACCATGGGCCCCCGCCTTCGACGGTCAACTTCGCGGGGGCACGTCATTCCCGCGTAGGCGGGAATCCATCCTTGCCCACACATGGGCCCCCGCCTGCGCGGGGGTGACGGTGAATTTCGCGGGGGTGACGGTTGCTGCACCTCGTCATTCCCGCGAAAGCTCTCGTCATTCCCGCGAGAGCTCTCGTCATTCCCGCGAAAGCGGGAACCCAGTTGCTCCTGACCATGGGCCCCCGCCTTCGCGGGGGTGACGGTTAACTCCGCGGGGGTGACGGGTAACTTCGCGGGGTCACGTCATTCCCGCGTAGGCGGGAATCCATCCTTACCCACACATGGGCCCCCGCCTTCGCGGGGGTGACGGTTAACTCCGCGGGGGTGACGGTGTACGCCGCGGGGGTGACGGGTAACTTCGCGGGGGTGACGATCAACTCCGCGGGGGTGAGGGGCTAGCGGGTAACCATTTCCACAATCAGGTGCTACTCTTGGATGAAAAATACCAATCCGAGGGTAGCATCATGCGTGCACGCAACATTCTCCTGGCCGCGGCGCTGGGCAGTACTTTTTTGAGCGGCTGTGGCGGCGAAGCGGAAGTTCCGCCGCCCCAGAGCCGGCCCGTGAAGGTCTTCACCGTGGAGGGCCCGGGCAGCGAGGCGTTAAGGAATTTCCCCGGCAACGTCCGCGCATCCGAGCGAGCTGATCTCTCTTTCCGCGTGGGCGGCGTACTGCAGGAAATGCTGGTGCGCGAAGGCCAGGACGTGGAAAAGGGCCAGATCCTGGCGCGGCTGGACCCCACGGATTTCAAGATCACCCTGGAGGACCGCCAGGCTGCGTTCGACAACGCCCAGCGAAACTTCCAGCGTGCGAATGAATTGATCAAGGACGGCAACATCTCCAAGTTCGACTTCGACCGCATGGAGGCGGAATTCCGCTCAACCCGCGCCGCCCTGACCCAGGCCCGACAGGATCTCGAGTACACGGAACTGAGAGCGCCCTTCACCGGCACCATCGGCCGCCGCGAGGTCGATAACTTCGAGGAAGTGGTCGCCAAGCAGACCATCTTCCGCTTTCAGAATGTCGCCAACGTGGACATTATGATCGACCTTCCGGAATCCCTGGTCCGCAGCCTGGCGCCGACGCGGCGGGACCGGGCGCGGCTGCCCGGTAGCGAAATAGAGCGATCCGTGCCCTCCTGGGCCACCTTCGAAGGCCGCCCGGATTCCAGCTTCGACCTGATGCTGAAAGAGGTGGCCACCAAGGCTGACCCCCAGACCCAGACCTTCCGGGTGACGCTGACGATGCCCCAGCCCGAGGAATTCCAGGTGCTGCCTGGCATGACCGCCAATGTGCAGGTGGACTTCTCCAGCATGATGGCGGCGGACTACTCCAAGTGGGTGCCCATCACCGCGGTACAGGCGGACGGCGGCCTGGATGCCCTGGTCTGGAAAATCGACCCGGACACCATGACCGTCAACAGCCACCGGGTGAAGATCGGTCGCATGAGTGGCCGCCGCATCGAGGTGACCGACGGCCTCTATGGTGGCGAGGAGATTGTCACGGTCGGCGCGCCCTACCTGTCCGAGGGCATGCGCGTCACCCGCATGAGGAAGCGCGAACAGGCCGTGCCCCGTGAGGACGAAGCCTGATGAATATTGGCGAATATTCGATCAAGAACCCGGTCAACTCCTGGTTGCTGGTCATCGTCCTGGTGGGCGGCGGCCTGCTGGGCTTCGACGGCATGGGCAAGCTGGAGGATCCACCTTTCACCATCAAGTCGGCGAAGATTCTGGTGCCCTACCCCGGTGCCACCGCCCAGGAAGTTCAGGACGAGGTCACCTATGTTATGGAGGACGCCATCCAGCGCCTGCCCCAGGTCCGCTGGATCAAGATGTCGGTGTCCCGACCGGGCCTGTCCGATATCTGGATCGACTTCAAACCGGAATACAAGGCGGCGGATTTTCCCGATATCTTCGACGAACTGCGAAGGCGCGTGACAGACTCGAAGCCCGACCTGCCGCCCGGTGCGCTGGAGCCCATCGTCCTCGACGACTTCGGCGATGTGTACGGCATCTACGTGACACTGACCGGCGACGGCTACAGTTGGCGGGACCTGTTCGATACCGCCGACGAGTTGAAGAAACAGCTGGTATTGGTGGACGGTGTCAGCAAGGTGGTGATCGACGGCGAGCAGCAGGAGGTGGCCTACGTAGACATCTCCCGGGCCAGGCTTGCGGAACTGGGAATCGACTTCAACACCATCATCGGCGTCCTGGAATCACAGAATGTTGTGGTGAACTCGGGCAACGTGCGCGTTGACGACGACTATATTCGCATCAGCCCCACCGGTGCCTTCCAGTCAGTGCAGGAAATCGGCGAGCTGATGATCTCCTCCGAGGATCGCACCCTGGTCCGTCTCAAGGATTTTGCCAAGATTACCCGGGCCTACATCGAAGTGCCGCAGAAACTGTACTTTGTGAACGGCAAACCCGGCCTCAGTATGGGCATCTCGATGGCCGCCGGGCAGAACGTGATCGCCGTGGGTGAGCGCCTGGAGCGCCGCTTC
The DNA here is from genome assembly GCA_965601975.1 of Halieaceae bacterium. Taxonomy (GTDB): domain Bacteria; phylum Pseudomonadota; class Gammaproteobacteria; order Pseudomonadales; family Halieaceae; genus JANQIO01. The sequence continues at coordinate 1,116,316 of OZ271856.1, read as the reverse complement.
AAGGAGCTGATCGAGATCATTCCCGTGGGCATGGACCTGGCAGTGACCTACGACCAGCCCACCGAAGTACAGAATTCCATCGGCGGGTTCATCGTCAGCGTGGCCCAGGCGGTGGCTATCGTCATCGGCGTGCTGCTGCTGTTCATGGGCCTGCGGGTCGGCATCATCATCGGCGTAGTGTTGCTGATTACCGTGGCCGGCACGCTGTTCTTCATGGACCTGTTCGACATTGAACTGCAGCGAATATCATTGGGGGCGTTGGTCATCGCCCTCGGGATGCTGGTGGATAACGCCATCGTAATCGCTGAAGGCATGCTGGTGCGAATGAACGCCGGCATGAACGCGGCCAAGGCCGCGGGCGAGGCGGTGGGCAAGACCATCTGGGCCCTGTTGGGCGGGACTGTCATCGGCATCGTTGCTTTTTCCTCCATCGGCTTGTCCGATGACAGTACCGGCGAGTTTGTCAGCTCCCTGTTCTACGTGATTCTTATTTCGCTGACCTTAAGCTGGATTACGGCGATCAGTACGACACCACTCCTGTGCGACCTGCTCCTGAAAAAAGGTGACGGTTCTGAGGGGGAGCATGCCAGCAGCGCCTACGACGCGAAACCGTTCCAGGTCTACAGGGGGCTCCTGGCCGGGGCCATCAGGCAACGCTGGGTGACCGTGGGGGGCGTGGTCGCGCTCTGGGTTGCCGCACTGATCGGCTTTGGTTACACCACACCGGGTTTCTTCCCGGACGCTAACACCCCGCTGTTCTTCGTGGACATTTACACGCAGGAGGGCTCGGATATCAGGCGCACGCGTGATGACACCCTCCGGGTAAGTGAGTTCCTGCGTGAGCAGCCGGGTGTGGTCACGACCTCGACCGTGATAGGTGGCCCCCACCAGCGCTTCACCCTGGTGTACGATTCCAAGGAACCCTCCCCCGCCTACGCCCAGATCATTGTGCTGACGGAGGAAAGGAGCCAGATCCCGGCGGTAAAGGATGCCGTCAGGGAATACATGCGCTACGAGATGCCCTGGCTGGACCCGATCATCAAGGCCCTGCGCATCGGGCCCGGGCGCGACGCCAAGATCGAAGCCCGATTCTCCGGGCCGGATCCCGAAGTGTTGCGAGCACTGGCGGAAAAGGCCAAGGCCATCATGCGCGAGGACTTCGACGCCACGGACGTACGCGACGACTGGCGTAATCCGGTCAAGGTCGTGACGCCCGTGTTCAATGAACAGGTCGGCCGCCAGCTGGGTGTGACCCGGGAGGACCTGGGCGGGGCACTGCAATTCGCGTTCGAGGGCGCTGCAGTGGGGACGTATCGCGATGGTATTCACCTGCTGCCGATCAAGCTGCGCGCCACCACCGACGAGCGTGGCGATATCGACAAGATGCGCGATATCCAGGTATGGAGCCCGGTGCTGGGCCGCGCAGTACCCGCGGGCCAGCTGATTTCCGAGTTTCGCACCACCTGGGAAAATGCGGTGGTGCGCAGCAGGGATCGCCTGTTGACGATCATCGCCTCCTGCAACCCTATCGGCCCCCTCGCCGATCCGCTGTTTTCACGAGTGAGGCCTCAAATCGAGGCCATCGAACTGCCACCCGGCTACCGCCTGGCCTGGGGCGGCGAGTATGAAGACGCCACCCTGGCCCAGGAAGGCCTGGCGGCCTCCCTGCCCGGCGGCTTCGTGATGATGATCCTCATCACCATCCTGCTGTTCGGCAAGCTGCGGCAGCCGGCCATCATCTGGTTGACGGTACCGCTGGCGGCTATCGGTGTCACCGCCGGTTTGCTGGCCTTCAATGGCGCCTTCGACTTCATGTCCCTGCTCGGCGCTCTGTCGCTGGTGGGACTGCTGATCAAGAATGCCATTGTGCTGATCGAGGAAATTGACCAGGAGATTGCCGCCGGCTCGCCCAGGTTCGACGCGGTGCTGGATGCCTCTGTGAGTCGTATGCGACCGGTGATTCTCGCAGCGGCCACAACCATCCTCGGCCTGATCCCGCTCTTGCCGGACGTATTCTTCGTCAATATGGCCATCACCATGATGGGCGGCCTGGGTTTCGCGACGGTGCTAACCCTGATCATCGTGCCGACCCTGTATGCGATCTTCTTCAAGATCGATGTGAAAGAGACCCGGGCCAACCAGCCGGCAGGAGGTGGGGCGGCAACGACCTTGCAGGAGCAGCCGGCTTAGGCCGGCCGCACTGCCTTAAAGGCGTCAGTACCCCTGTAAAACGGAAAACGGTACTGGCCCCTTTAAGGCGACGTCGCAATGCAGCTAGCCAACCTCGCGCAGCGCACGGCCCTCCGACATCCGGACAAGATAGCAACGATCTTCGGCGACCGGCGGCAGAGCTGGTCACAGCTCATGGGGCGAGTCTCCCGGTTCGCCGGGGCGCTGAAGCAGCAGGGTGCTGCTCCCGGTGAACGCCTGGCTATCCTGGCCCTGAATTCAGACCGCTATCTGGAGGCCCAGATCGCCGCACTCTGGGCCGAACAGGTCCTGGTGCCACTCAACACGGAGTGGACTCTCGAAGAAATCGCCGCGGTCCTTGAAGATACGTCAGCAAGCATGCTGCTGCTGGATGAAGCATTCGTGGGCCAGGCAGCGCCGCTGAAAAGCCGCGCAAAAAGCCTGCGATCGATAATCTCTATCGGGGGCGGCACCCGCCAGACCGGGCTGCTCAGCTACGAGGAAATGATCGCAACCGCCGGCGAGGTTCCGGCGCCTTCCGGGACCCCGGCGGGCAATGAGTTGGCCTGCATCTACTACACAGGCGGCACCACCGGGTTTCCCAAGGGTGTCATGTTGTCCCACAGCAGCATGTTTCACTCCGGCCTCTACGCCAGTGTGGAGTTGGCCTATACCCGTGACGAGGTGTTCCTGCATGCCGCTCCCATGTTTCACCTCGCGGACGGGTCGCAGGCAGTGGCGAACACCCTCTTCGGAATCACCCAGTGCTTCATACCCACCTTCGACGCACGGTCTGCCCTGGAGACCATCGAGTCAAACGGGGTAACCAGCCTGTTGCTGCTGCCGAGCATGATCCAGCGCATGCTCGAACATCCTCAGTTCCCAGAGTTCGATACTTCGTCACTCAGGCGCCTGATATACGGCGACGCGCCCACGTTTCCGTGTCTCCGGGAGCGAGTGGGCGCGGCCATTCCCTGGATGGAGCTGTACCAGGCCTACGGATTGACCGAAATGGGGCCGCTGGTCTCTATCCTGAGACCGGAAGACCACCTCCCGATGGACGGTAAATCGCAGCGGCAGCACTCCGTCGGCAGGCCCATGGTGGGTGTGGATGTCAAAATTGTCGACGCCCAGTTCCGGGAATTGCCGACCGGGGAAATCGGGAGGGTCATCGCCTCAGGCAAGAACGCCATGTCGGGCTACTGGAACCGTCCCACCCAAACGGCACAGAACCTGCTGGACGGGTGGGTACTCACCGGCGACCTGGGCTACCTGGACGAGGACGGCTATCTATACCTGCACGACCGCATAGACGATGCGATCGAAGTCGATGGACACTACGTGTCGTCGATAAAGGTCGAGCATGCGCTGCTCGCGCATCCCGCGGTGCAGGAAGCCGCAGTTATCGGTATTCCAGACGAACATTCAGGCACCCGGGTACACGCGATCGTGAGACTCGGACGAGGTTTCAACAGTTCGGAAGACGACCTCATCGAACATTGCAGGACACTCCTGGGGAAACACCAAATCCCTGCCAGCGTCAGCTTCCGCAGGGAGAGTTTGCCACTGACAGCGCCCGGGAAGATTCGCAAAAGGGCGCTGAGACAGGACCTTAAACAGGAGATGGGGAAGGGGTCAGTGTGAATCGGAGGCCAGGAGGAACGCCTCCAGGTCCTTGTCGATACCGAAGATATGACGGGTCAGCCATTCTCTCAGGAAGGTGGAGATCACCTGCCGGGAAATGTGGTCGTGCTGCTGCACGTCCAGGCTCATCTGGGCAAGTTCTTCGCGAAACTTGTCGTGGGCCCGCACATGCTCCTCGCGACCCGGGTAGTCGAGGATGCGCATGTACTCCTCCTCCAGCGCAAAGTGGCTCTCTGCGTAGAACTTGAGCCGTGCCACGACTTCGACGGCAGAGCCGGGCTCGGCCACCTGGTCCAACAGCTCGAACAGCACCTGGTGCTGGGCGTCCTGCCAGATGACATCGCTGGTTTTCTCCATTGCGCCACTATGCAGCAGGCGGGTTCACTGGTCACCCGAAATCAGGCGGAAAACTGTTGAAGATCAAGCATTTGACAGGCGAATTGGCATAAAACTGGGAAACACGCTTGCCTATCTTGTGCGCCTCGCGCCATGTCTGGATGATGTTCAGGTGTCGGACGCTGTGAATGTCGTATAACGGATAGCGCTCACGGCAATCTGATGTAGACTGGAAGAAAAGAAAAGCGCTTCTGCATACACCGGGGGGTTCCATGCAGGAAGAGACCACCAAGGACGAAGAGCGTAACGCCTTTGTCGCACTCGTTATTTTTCTCGGGCCAATCCTGGCCGTCGCGATTGTCGGCGGCTATGGGTTTGCCGTCTGGATGAGCCAACTCATACTGGGCCCGCCGGGGGGGCATTGATATGGCACTCAGTCGACGTTCACTGTTCAGCGGCCCTCAGGCCGAAGACCTCACCCACATCGCCAGCCTGGTGGTGCACTGCCGGCCGGAGAAGCTCGCCGATGCAAACGCACGAATTTCCGCGCTGCCCCATGTGGAAATTCCCGCCAGCGACGACCGCGCCAAGCTGGTCGTGTTGATGGAGATGCGCGAGGAATCGGAGCTGCTCCAACGCATCGACGACATCGAAGCTGTACCGGGCGTTGTCGCCGCCACCCTGGTGTTCCACCAGGTCGACGAGTTGTAAGGGGATTGCCATGAAGACGACACGCAGAGAGTTTATCCGTGCCAATGCCGTGGCCACTGCAGCCGCTGCCGCCGGCATCGCGTCGCCCGCCACCGCCAGCAACATGATCACCACGGACATCGACCTGAAGTGGGCCAAGGCGCCCTGCCGCTTCTGCGGCACCGGCTGCAGCATGAATGTGGCCACCCGGGACAATCGCGTGGTCGCCACCCACGGCGATATCAAGTCGCCGGTGAACAAGGGACTGGCCTGTGTGAAAGGCTACTTCCTGTCCAAGATCATGTACGGCGAGGACCGTCTCACCCAACCGCTGCTCAGGATGACAAACGGCAAGTACGACAAGGAGGGCGAGTTCACCCCGGTGAGCTGGGACCAGGCCTTCGACATAATGGAGGAGAAGTTCAAGAAAGCTCTGAAGGAGAAAGGTCCGCGCGGTGTTGGCATGTTTGGCTCCGGCCAGTGGACCGTGTGGGAGGGCTACGCGGCCTCCAAGCTGTACAAGGCGGGCTTCCTCTCCAATAACATCGACCCCAATGCCCGCCACTGCATGGCTTCCGCGGTCGCGGGCTTCATGCGTACGTTCGGTATCGACGAACCCATGGGCGTCTACGACGACATGGAGAACGCCGACGCATTTGTCCTGTGGGGCTCGAACATGGCGGAAATGCATCCCATTCTGTGGACCCGCATCACCGATCGCCGGTTGAGCAATCCGCATGTGAAGGTCTCGGTGCTGTCCACCTTCGAGCATCGCTCCTTCGAACTGGCCGATGTACCCATCGTGTTCACGCCCCAGACCGACCTGGCGATTCTCAACTACATTGCCCGGCACATCATCCAGACCGAGAGGGTCAATTCCGACTTCGTCGATGCGCATGTGAACTTCCGCCGCGGCAACACCGACATCGGCTACGGCCTGCGGCCGGAGCACCCGCTGGAGCAGAAAGCCGCCAACAATTCCAAGGCCGGCGGTTCCGAGCCGATGAGCTTCGAGGAGTTCGCCGAGTTTGTCGCCGACTATGATGGCAAATACGTATCTGAACTCAGCGGCGTTCCCGAGAAGAAACTACTGGAACTGGCCGAACTCTACGCCGACCCGGATACCAAGGTGATGTCGCTGTGGACTATGGGTTTCAACCAGCACACTCGCGGTGTCTGGGCGAACAACATGGTCTACAACATCCACCTGTTGACCGGCAAGATTTCGGAGCCGGGCAATAGCCCCTTCTCGCTGACCGGCCAGCCGTCAGCCTGTGGCACGGCGCGCGAGGTCGGAACATTCTCCCACCGCTTGCCCGCCGATATGGTGGTGACCAACCCGAAGCATCGGGCGATTTCCGAAAAGAAATGGAAACTCCCCGACGGGCTGTTGCCTGACTGGAACGGTGCCCACGCGGTGCAACAGAACCGCGACCTGAAGGACAGCAAGATCAACGCCTACTGGGTGCAGGTGAACAACAACGTGCAGGCGGCCCCCAACCTGAACGAGGAGACCCTGCCCGGCTACCGCAACCCCGACAACTTCATTGTGGTGTCTGAAGCCTACCCGACGGTGACCGCCCAGGCGGCTGACCTGATCCTGCCTACCGCCATGTGGGTGGAGAAGGAAGGCGCCTACGGCAACGCCGAGCGACGCACCCAGTTCTGGCACCAGATGGTGGACGCCCCCGGCGAATCCAAATCCGACCTGTGGCAGGTGGTGCAGTTCTCCAAGCGCTTCAAGACCGACGAGGTCTGGCCGGAGGAGATTCTCGCCGCCAACCCGGAATACAAGGGAAAGACCCTGTTTGACGTGCTGTTCGCCAATGGCCAGGTGGACAAGTATCCGGTCTCGGATATCGAGCCCGGCTACAGCAACCACGAATCCGAGGAACTGGGCTTCTACCTGCAGAAGGGCCTGTTTGAGGAGTACGCCACTTTCGGCCGCGGCAAGGCCCACGACCTGGCGCCCTTCGACACCTACCACCAGACGCGCGGCCTGCGCTGGCCCGTAGTGGACGGAAAGGAGACCTTGTGGCGCTTCAGAGAGGGTTCCGACCCCTACGTCAAACCCGGCAGCGGCTGGGACTTTTACGGCAAGCCCGACAGCCGGGCGGTGGTATTCGCCCTGCCCTACGAGCCCGCCGCCGAGGAGCCGGACGAGGAGTACGACCTGTGGCTGTCTACGGGTCGGGTGCTGGAACATTGGCATTCCGGCTCCATGACGCGACGGGTGCCGGAGCTGCACCGGGCCGCACCCCATGCGGTGGTGTTCATGCACCCGCAGGACGCCCGCAAACGCAAGCTGCGGCGCGGCGACGAGGTGCGCGTGGTCTCGCGGCGCGGTGAGATTCGTACCCGGGTGGAGACCCGCGGACGGAACAAGCCGCCCGAGGGCCTGGTGTTCGTGCCCTGGTTCGACGCCAGCCAGCTGATCAACAAGGTGACCCTGGACGCGACGGATCCCATGTCCAAGGAAACTGATTACAAGAAGTGCGCCGTAAAGATTCTCAAAGCATGAGGCCACAGACCATGAAGAACTCGATTAGTTTGTTACTGGCAGCCGTGGTCATACTGGCGGGCGTCAACATCGTTGTCGCCAACGACAATATCGCCACCACGCGTGGCGGGGCCATTGACCAGGAACCCAATCCACCGCGTTTTGCCAAGGTGGAGAACAACGACGTCAGGCGCAAGCGGAACTATCCCATGCAGCCGCCGACCATTCCCCACAAGATCGACGGCTACCAGGTAGACCTGCGGGTCAATCGCTGCATGGCCTGCCACAGCCGCCGCGTGACCGAGGCCACCCAGGCGCCAATGATCAGCGTGACCCACTACATGGACCGCGATGGTAATTTCCTGGCGGACGTTTCACCGCGGCGCTACTTCTGCGAGCAGTGCCACGTTACCCAGACCGACGCCAAACCGCTGCTGGAAAACCAGTTCGTCGACATCGACGAACTGTTGCAGGCGGGACAGGCCAGGGGGCGCTGAGAGATGCAGGCTTTGAAAGCACTACTCCTGAAGTATTGGCGAGTCATCTCCAACCCCAGCAAGCACTACAGCCTGGGCTTCCTGTCCGTCGGCGGTTTTCTGATGGGCATCATCTTCTGGGGCGGTTTCAATACCGCCATGGAATTCACCAACTCCGAGATGTTCTGCACCAGCTGTCACGAGAACCTGTACGCGGAGCTGCAGAACACCGTGCACTTCACCAACCGCTCCGGCGTGCGCGCCATCTGCTCCTCCTGTCATGTGCCCCACGACTGGACCGACAAGATCGCCCGCAAGATGCAGGCCTCCAAGGAAGTGTTCGCCTGGATTACCGGCACTATCAATACGCCGGAGAAGTTCGAAGCGCGACGATTGCACCTGGCGCAAAACGAGTGGCACCGCCTCAAGGCCAACGATTCACTGGAGTGCCGCAACTGCCACGAGTTCGACTACATGGACTTCACGGTGCAGAGCCAGCGCGCGGTGAACCAGCACTCTACCGCCCTGGCCGGCGGCGACAAAACCTGCATCGACTGCCACAAGGGCATCGCCCACCGCCTGCCCGACATGTCCGGCGTCGACATGGCGGGCCTCGACTAAAAGGGGTCAGTACCCTTTATCCGCCCGTCATTCCCGCGAAAGCGGGAACCCAGTCACTCCTGACCATGGGCCCCCGCCTGCGCGGGGGTGACGGCATCGCTCGCGGGGGCAACAGCCCCCGTCATTCCCGCGCAAGCGGGAACCCAGCCACGCCTGACCATGGGCCCCCGCCTTCGCGGGGGTGACAGGTAACTTAGCGGGGGTGACGGTTAACGTCGCGAACACTCCGTCATTCCCGCGCAGGCGGGAATCCATCTTCATCCACACATGGGCCCCCGCCTACGCGGGGGTGACGGTGCTGTTCATGAAAGCAACGCAGCCTTTACGATCCCAGGCACCACGCTGACGTCCGGCACATCGAGGAAATCGGGCGCCTCATAGGCCGGGTCCGGATAGGTGTAGAAACCCTCCCCACCCATCCTTCCCTGCAATCCACGGTCGAGGAACCGCTCCTTGAGAAAAGCTGCGACGATGCGCATGTCTTCGTCGTCGCGGACCTCACCCCAGTGCGAAGCGATGTCGTACGCCGTCTTGAAGCCAACCAGGTCAGCGATGCCGCCGGGGCCGATGGTCGCACCGCGATTGGTGATCAGGTATGTGCGATCAACGTCCTCAATAGACGCCACCCCGTTCGCCACGAGGGACAGGCTCGACATCAGCAGCGGCACCAGCCACGAATTCAGGACATAGCCGTTCTGCTCCTTTCGCACGGGTATTGGCACCATGCCGATCTCGAGTGCGAAGTGAGTAGTTGCCGTGAGCGTGGCGGCCGTCGAGGTCGGATGAGCCATGATCTCCACGACATTCATGGACCAGATCATGTTGGCGAAGTGCAGCGCGCAGTACTTTTCCGGCCGCCCCGTCGCATCGGCGAAGTCGCTGGCGAGAAGCGTCGACGAATTGGTGGCGATCAGGGTCCGGTCATCCAGCAGGGGTGCCATCTGCTGGTAGAGTTCGGTCTTGATGTCCGGCACCTCGGGCACCGCCTCGATCATAAAGTCCACATCCCCTACGGCAGCCACAAGGTCGCTATGGTAGCTGAGGCGACCGCGGGTGGCCTCGATGGCCCCATCGTCGGCGCCGAACTCCTCTCTGTAAATGTCCGCGTAGGTCTGGTGCGCCGCCCTGGCGCGTTCCAAAGCTTCAGGAAACGGGTCGTAAAGGGCTACGGTCTTGCCCCGGTAGGCACTGTGCCAGGCTATCTGCCCGCCCAGGACACCGGCGCCGAGGACCGCGACAGTGTTGAGTCCGCTGTATCGCATTTCAACTTCTGTTCTGGCTTCATCCGACATTATCTTGCGCCTCAATTGCGTGACAGGACATCGACAAGACGGTGGTAAAGCTAACTTACCTCAGGCGGTTCTTTGCTGGTAGTGCTTACCGCGTGTCACCGAGCGCGCCGGGTGCCGAGTCTCCTGCTCAGGGCAGCTGCCGCGCAGAACAAGTCCGGCTTTCAGATAGCTCGCCAATGCGGTATGTCGCGATACCAGCAATTCCATAAGTTGCGCGGAATCGAACAGGGCGCACTCACGCAGCCGTACCGCCAGGGGCTCCGGCGAGACACCATCCCTGCCCGCAAACGCCAGTGCGGCAATCGCGATCAGTGAACTGTAGTCGAGGCCTCGCAAGCAGGCACGCAGGGCGTCTGCCCTGCTCCTGACGCTGACAGGGTCGCCTGGTGAAGGCTGGCCCAGGATTGCCAGGATACAACGGATGTCCCTGCTCAGGTTGCAGGGCACTGTACGAGCCTCAATTCTCAAAATGCTATGCTGGAACTGGTCGCGGCGCAGCGCCCTATACGTCCCCCAACAGGCTGGCGCGCAGGGCTTTCTTGTCAATTTTCCCTACACTGGTCAGGGGGATGTGGTCCACGAAATGAATATGTCTTGGCACCTTGTAGGGCGCCATGTTTTCCCGACAGTATGCGGAAATTTCCTCGGCGATGTCAGCTTCAACCCGATCGATGTGAGCCGGTGAGACTTCCACGCAAAGGTTGACGACATCATTGCCGGGGCGGGCGTCATCCGGCGTCCCGACAACGGCTGTTGCCTGGACGCAGCCAAGTCCCTGCAATTTGTCTTCCACTTCAACCGAGAAAACCTTATAGCCGCCCACGATCAACATGTCCTTGGCGCGATCGCACAGGTAGATATACCCTTCCTCGTCCATGTAGCCGACATCCCCGGTGTACATCCAGGTCTTGCCCCGCCACTGGCGCAACGCTTTGGCGGACTCATCCGGCAGGTTCAGGTAGCCCTTCATGACCTGCGGGCCGCTGGTGATGATTTCACCGGGCTCGCCCGGCGGCATTTCCTCCGTGCCCGCGTCCAGGTCGACAATACGCGTATCGGCGCCCGGCACGGGTATCCCCACGGAGGTGGGCACAGCCCGGGATGGCGGATTGCAGACGTGGACCGGGCCGGTCTCGGTCATCCCGAACAGGTCACTCAGCTTCCCCTGGCCGATCACCGACTCGATGTTCGTTCTACTGCTTCCAGCCAGCGGAGCCGCACCACTGTACGCCGTCTTCAGGCCAGAAAAGTCCACATCGGCGATGGAGGGGTGATCAAACAACATCTGGTAGAGCGACGGAACCGCGGCGAGGCGGGTGGGCGGAAACCGCTTCATAAGGTCGCAGAAGTATTCCAGGTTGCGCGGATCCGGTATCAGGAACAGCGTTGCACCGAAGCGAATCGTGGCAATCGTGAAAGCGAGGCCCGCACCGTGGAAGAATGGAAAGGCGGTGGCAACGACTTCCCGCCCCACCGACCAGGGCTCATACGCCGAGTATTGCAAGGGGTTGTACATCAAGTTCTGCACGGTGAGTTCCGCGCCCTTGGGTCGCCCGGTTGTGCCACCGGTGTACTGCACCATCATGGTGTCTTCACCGCTCACCGGTACTTGCAGAAACGACGGGGCCGCCGCTTCCAGTAGTGTGCCGTAATCCAACATGGACAAGGTGCCTGTAGGTATATTCTCCACTCCCACGCCGGTGAGGTGATATTCCGCATTGGTGACCACTGCATAATCGAGGCTACCGACAAGTAACTCCTCACGGCCGCGCAGCGCCGCGATCAGGCCATCCAGGGTGACAAGCACCTCGATGCCTGCGTCCTGCACCTGGTGCTGCAGTTCACCTGGAGTCAGCAATGGGGACACGCCCGAGCCCGCACAGCCGATCTTGGCGCAGGCAAGCAAAACAATCACATACTGGGGAATATTCGGTAAGTGGATGCCCACTACGCTGTCACGGTCTACCCCCAATGCCGTGAGTGCGTTGGCGCAACGGTTGACCTGCTCGCTAAGCTCCCGGTAGTTGATCCCACAGTCGAAGTATTGCAGTGCGATGGCAGCGGGGCGCTCAGCGGCGTGCCGTTCCAGGAACTCGCCCAGGGGCCTCGCATCGAGCTCGGGCACCTCGATGTTGAGCGAATCGTATACGCCATGCCAGGGAAGGGCGTTGGGGCGTGCTGACATAGGGGTCTCCGGAGTGCGTTTGTCGGGTCAATCCTATGCTTGCGCAAAAAAGCGGCTGCAAGAATGATGAAATCTCTCAAACAGCGTGATCTTTCCGACCCGAATTTCAAATCCCGTGGCTCAAGGCTAAAATCCGGTCTACCGGGGATTTTGGGCTCAATCTTGACTGGTCAGAAACGACAAACCTCCACCCACTACATCGCCTTGCTGGTCCGGCAGGCTGAGCAGCTGGGCCACGATGTCGATGCGCTGTTGAGGGTCACGGGAATCCCACGTGACGTCGCCTTTCTGGAGGATCAGTGGATCGATGTCGATCAATATGCCGCACTGGTCAAGGAGGTGTGGCGGCTCACCGACAATGAGACATTCGGCTTCGATCCGACACCCCTGAAACGCGGCACCTGGGCACTTGCCTGCGAATTCATGATGGGTGCGGAGACACTGGGTGAACTCCTCCGCAAGGGTGAACGCGTTCTCTCGTATCTCGCGCCCGATTCCGCCAGCTTCAGGCTTGAAATCGACGGGGAGTCCGCCCGGATTTTGCCAGGCGTGTACAGCGGCCCATCGGATCCACAGCATTTCCTCATGGAGTTCATGTGCGTGGTGTTTCATCGCTTCCCCAGCTGGGCCGCAGACTTTCAGATTCCCCTACTGCGGGCCTGTTTCCCCTACTCTGCCCCGCAACACGCCGGCCTGTACCCGGAAATCTTCCGCTGCGAAATCCGCTTCGATCAACCCCACTGCCAGCTTCACTTCAATAGCCGGCATCTGCAGAAGCCGATTGTTCGAACCGAACAGGAGCTGATGACCTGGCTTAAAAACTCACCCGCGGATTTGCTGTACCTGCCGGGCAGGGAAACCAGCATCCAGTCACAGCTGAAGTCGGCCCTGAAGAAGGGCTTGCGGGACCAGTACCGCTTTCCCGCTTTCGATACCGTGTGCGCGGACCTGTGCATGAGCCCGCAGGTGGTCCGGCGTCGACTCGGTGAGGAAGGCACCTCCTACCAGAAAATCAAGGATGGCCTGCGCGCGGACCGCGCGCAGACCCTGTTGGCCAATCCGGACCTGCCGGTGGCAGATATTGCGGAGAAAGTCGGCTTTAGTGAGGCCGCCGCCTTCAGCCGGGCCTTCAAGAAATGGACGGGGCACAGCCCCGCTGAGTACCGGAGTCGAAAGCGATCAGGCCAGCACTGAGCGGCTGATCAGCTCCTTCATTATCTCGCTGGTTCCTCCATAGATTCGCTGCACCCTGGCGTCGACGAAGGCGCGCGATACGCCGTACTCCCGCATGTACCCATAGCCGCCGTGTACCTGCAGGCAGGTGTCGGCCACCCGGCCCTGCATTTCGGTGCAGGACAATTTGGCCATGCTGACCGTGGTCACGTCCAGCTCGCCGCGCATGAACAGCTGCTGGCACTCATCGACAAAGGAGCGGTGGATTCGAACGTCCGTGGCGGATTCCGCCAGTTTGAACTTCGTGTTCTGCATACTGGCCAGCGAACTTCCAAAGGCGGTCCGCTCCCTGGCGTACTCCGCGGTCTCGGCCAGCACGCCCTCGGCCGCGGCCACGGCAGAAATCGCCAGCGCGAGCCTCTCCCGCTGCAGCTCGCCGGTCAGCACCATGAAGCCACGGTCCAGCTCGCCGAGAATAGCGGACCCGGGAACGCGGACATCGTCAAAGAACAGCTCGGAGGTATCACTGGCGTGCAGGCCGATTTTCTCCAGGTTTCGGCCGCGCTGGAAGCCGGGCGTGTCGGCGTCCACCAGGAACAGGGTCGTGCCCCTGGCTCCGGACACCTCGGTATTGGTGCGGGCGGCGACCACTACCACGTCGCAGTGCTGACCATTGGTAATGAACGTCTTGCTGCCATTGATGACAAAGTCATCACCATCGCGGCGGGCGGTGGTGCGAATTCCCTGTAGATCACTGCCCGCAGCAGGCTCGGTCATCGCCACCGCGCCGACACACTCTCCACTGACCATCGCCGGCAGATATCGCTGTTTCTGTGGCTCGGTCCCGTGATTGAGCAGGTAGTGGGCGACCACGTCCGAGTGAACCATGACCGGACCCGCGAGCGCGCTGCAATTGGCCCGGGAAAGCTCCTCGGCGATGACCATGGAGTAGCGGAAGTCCGCGTCGAAGCCGCCGTAGGCCTCGGGAATATCCACCGCCAGCAGGCCCTGCTCTCCCAGCTGGTTCCAGACCTCGCGGGGAAAGATCTCCGACTTTTCCCACTGTTCGTAGACCGACAGCACCTCGCTCTCGATGTATCGGCGCACGTTTTCCCGGAACAGCGTCAGTTCTTCACTCACGATTGCGCCTCCCCTATCGCCACTGTGGCCTCACCGAGCAAGGTCGTTTCCCCGGTCGCCTTTGCCGCTTGAATCTCGCACCTTGCCAATATTTCGCCCTCATTTTCTGTGATTTCCACGACTTTTCCCCTGCAAGTAATCACGTCCTGCAATTCCGTAATCGCCGTAAAACGGGAACGGTAGCGGCGCAACCGCGTCTGCGGCTGCCAGTTGATGAGCATGCGCGCCAGATAGGCCATCGACAGCATGCCGTGGGCAAACACGTCGGGAAGGCCCGCCTGCTGCGCAAAGTCGCTATCGATGTGTACCGGGTTGTGATCGCCTGACGCACCGGCATACAGTGCAAGCGTTGTGCGCGTGATGGGCGCCAGCTCCAGCGGCGGTATCTCACTGCCCACTTGAATATCTGACATGCTGGTTTCCTCTCTTCTAGTTCCGGTACACGATGGTCTGCAGGGCCCGGCCCACCTGTTCGCCGTCCTGGTTGGTGTAGGTAGACTCCTGGACAATGAACTCCAGCGCACCACCTTTCTTCTCGTACATGTCGAGTATCCTGCTGTTCTGGGTGATGCGGTCACCCGCATAGATTTCACCGCTGTACTCGAATTCCTGGGCACCGTGCAGCACGCGGGCAATGTCCATGTCGAGTAGCTTCAGCATGGGCAGGAATTCCGGTCCCTCCAGGTCAATCGAGAACATGAACGTCGGCGGCGCCGGTATGGCCCGGTAGCCCGCCGCAATCGCGGCTGCTTCGTCTGTGTATACCGGGTTGGGCTCGCCGATGGCCCTGGCGAAAAAACGCAGCCGGCCTTTTTCGATGTCGACAGTGAACGGGGGAAACTCGTGTCCTATCTTGCTTGTGTCCAGCATCAAAGGCTCCTGTAGATTGTCACGACAGCGGCACCGCCCAGCCCAAGGTTGTGCTGCAGCCCGTGCCTGGCACCGGGGACCTGCCGCGCCTTCGCGGTTCCCCGAAGCTGGTGCACCAGCTCATAGCACTGTGCCAGTCCGGTGGCGCCGATGGGGTGCCCTTTCGACATCAGGCCACCCGAGGGGTTGACCACATACTTGCCGCCGTAGGTATTGTCGCCGGCGTCGACGAACGCACTCGCACTGCCCTCAGCACACAGGCCGAGCCCTTCGTAGGTAATGACTTCATTGGTGGTAAAACAGTCGTGCAGCTCCACCACGTCGATGTCCTCGGGGCCGAGCCCGCTTGCCTCATAGGCAGCCACGGCGGCCCGGCGTGTCATGTCGGCGCCCACCAGTCGCATGGGGTCTTCCCAGGTTGCCGGCGTGTCCGTGGCCATGGCCTGGCCCGCGATCCCCACCCGCTGCGCGATGCCGTGCCGCCTGGCAAACGCCTCGCTGCAAACAATCGCCGCGCCGGCGCCGCAGGTCGGCGGACAGCACATCAGCCGTGTCAGGTAGCCCATGTACATCAAAGGTGCGTCCATCACCTGATCGACACTGAGCGGGTCGGTCAAAAGTGCCATCGGGTTGGCGGCGGCGTGGTTGCGCGTCTTGACAGCAACTTTAGCGAATAGACTAGCGTCGGCGCCGTAGGTCTCCATGTAGTGGTGACCGGCCGCACCGAAGCAGCGCAGTGCCAGGGGGGCCTCGGGGTAGCCTTTCTCGTCCAGCACGCGCTCAAAGTTGTCAAAGGGGGATTCCCGATCATCCCAGTGAGACCCGAGTGCCCCCGGCTGCATCTCCTCGAAACCGAATGCCAGCGCGCACTCCACGGCACCGCTGCTGACGGCCTGGCGTGCAAGGAAGATGGCGGTCGAGCCGGACGAGCAGTTGTTGTTGACGTTGATAACCGGTATGCCGGTCATGAACGCATCGTAGACCGCGTGCTGTGCGCAGGTGGAGTCACCGTAGATATAGCTGCCATAGGCCTGCTCCACTGATTCCGGTCCGATTCCCGCATCAGCCAGGGCGCCCCTGATTGCCTGGGACGCCATCTGTCGATAGGGCTGTTGCCGCCCGGGCTTGGAAAACTTGACGAGGTCCACCCCCGCCACAATGACTTTGCTCACCGGTAAGCCCTCCTACATATCCACGCCGATATTCTTGAAAACCACCTCGAAGGTGTCCTGAACCGTGCGCGGGTGGCTGGCATCGGAAAAGTCGCCGATGCGCTCCCAGGCCTCATCGATGCTTTCGGCACTCACGGGCTCGTCCGGCGAAAAACACACGCCGCGGCTGCGCTCCCAGCGCAACTTGGAGATCCAGCCGGCGCCCACCTCGTACAGTGAACCGGTTTCTGCACTGGCTTCCGCGCACAGCCTGACCACAAGCGGTGTTACCAGCTCCGGCTTCAGCGCTGCGATGACCTCGGGGGGAAGTATCGATTCCGTCAGTCGCGATCCTGCGACCGGGGCGATCGTATTGACCTTGATGCCCTTGCGAGCGCCCTCCAGGGCCAGCGTGTTACTGAATCCGATCAGGCCGCGCTTGACGAAGGAGTAGTTGGCCTGCCCGAAATTTCCGTACATGCCCGCCGCGGACGCCGTGTTCACGATCCGGCCGAATCCCTGTTCCATCATCACCGGCCAGGCAGCCCGGGTCACTTTATAAGTGCCCAGTGCATGCACCCGGTAAATCAGGTCCCAGTCCTCATCGGTCATCTTGGCGAAACTGACATCTCGCAGGATGCCAGCGTTGTTGACCAGCACATCTACCCGGTCAAAGTTGTCGAGCGCAGTGCGGACGATCGATTCCCCGTTCTCGACAGAATCGTAATTCGCTACCGCCTCACCGCCGGCGGCAACAATCTCATCAACGACTTTGTCCGCGGCTTCGCTACTGCTGCCTTCGCCACGACCGCCACCGCCCAGGTCGTTCACAACCACACGAGCGCCGCGTCGGGCAAACTCAAGTGCGTGGGAGCGGCCCAGGCCCGCTCCGGCCCCGGTAATCACCGCCACCTGTCCATCAAAGCGGATTTCTTCAGTCATGGCTGACATCTCCCGTGAGTACTGATCCGGCCACGAACAATACTGGGGGCGTCAACGGAATCGAATGATGAAAGGCGACTTTCTACATGATCAATTGTCAGCAGAAAATCCCGGCGAGCAAGGGCATTGCCGTCGGGAGAAGGATCGTTTGCCAAACTCGGGAATGAGAGCGCTTTGTCCCTCGATCTCGAAGGATCGGCTCAGCGGCCCCCGGGTTAGAGCTTGAGTTGGAGGGTCAGCCAGGCCCGGTCTGTGTCGGGGAAGCGCTCTTCCACGTCCGTATCAAAGCTCGCGTACTTGGCCTGCACCGTGAACTGCTTGTTCACCGGCCAGGTAGCGATCAGGTCGATTTCCGTGCCGAAATCCTCGCTCGACGATTCCGCCTGGAAGTCGTGGTAGATCGCCTTCACATTTACCGGTCCCAATTTGCCGCCGATGGACAGGTTGGCGTCCTCGATGCCGTCCCCGGGCGTAGTCAGGAACAGGTCGGCCCAGCCCTGGAAGGCGTGCGCCGTGGCCAGGGGCGTGGCGAAGCCCACGCCGTTGTCTGACTCCAGTACCTCATAGGCCGCCTGAAACTTGATCCCGGACACCGTGACACCCACTTCGGCAAGGTAGTAGTTGGCGTCATAGTCCAGCTCGCTGTCACCGGCGTCTGACTGCCTGGCGAAACTGGCGCGCACATCCACGATATTGAACTTGCCCTGGTATTCCAGCCCATAAGTATCGCTGGACAGGTTCACCGTCTTGCCCGCGGCAAAGCCCCCATCCTCGTCAAAGTCCAGGAAGTAGCCGAAGCCACTGAGGCGGTGGTTCTCGGCGATATCATAATTGGCCAGCAGGAAAAACGTGTCGCCTTCGAGGTCCGCAGGATTGGCGCCGTCGTCCGGTCCGAAGATACGGTTGACGTTCCAGGTATAGGCAAAGTCGACCGAGAGCGCTTCCATCGGCGTCCACTCGATGCGGCCGCCGTCAAAGGTCTGCTCGTTCTGGCGCCAGGCCACTCCGCCAACAAAGCGCTGGTTCAGGTGATTGATCCGCTGGCGGCCGCCGGTGGCCTTCCAGCTGTCGGCCGAGTACTTCATCCAGATCTGGTTGATCTCGGTGTACTCGGGGTCGGCAACCACGGGATACTCGGTCTTGTTGTTCTCGGTGGAGTTGTAGTCGTTGGGGCCGATATTGGTGACGTTGTCCGCCTCGATGAGGCCGGTCAGGTTCCAGAGCTCGGCGGATTCCAGGGTGATACGCGAGCGCATCAGCGACGCCTCTGCCTCGTCATCGAAGCCGTCCTGGTCCACCCACTCGAACCGGTAGCGGAAATCCAGGGAAGCCTTGCCCTCCTTCACCGCCCTGGATAACTGTTCCGTGAAATCGTCCAGGGCCACGGCCGGTGCACAGGCCAGACCCAGAGCTGCCAGTGCTGCAATTTGGCGGTACGGCATGGGGTACGCTCCCTACTCTTGTTCGTTACCCCAAGTGTAGTGCCTCAGCGCAACAGTGAATTGACCTGTCACAATAAAAAAGGCCCGCAATGCGGGCCTTGCGGTCACTCACGGAGATCGCTAGAAGCGGTAGCGTCCACGCACGGCGTAGCTGCGCGGTGCGTCCAGGCGGCCCTGGCGGGCGCCGTTGAACAGCGGCATGTCGTTGACGTAGGAATAGGTGTCCTCATCCGTCAGGTTCTTGCCGATGAGAGAGATGTCCCACTGACCGTTGTCAGGGCCGAAAATCAGGCTCGCATTGATCTTGGTGAAGCTGTCCTGCTCCGACACCGGGTCCAGGTCGCCCTGGCGGTACACGTCGTCGCTGTAGCTCAGGTCCACGGAGCTGCGCAGCTCGTAGCGGCCGATCGGCATCACGTGCTCGGCGATCAGCGCCGCGCTCCAGTCAGGCGTGTTCTCGCTGACCTCGCCCTCCAGATCATTCACGCCTGCAGCGGCACAGGTCTGGTTGTTGACCAGCAGCGCTGCGCCGGCTGCCGCGGCGAAATCACCCGCGGCGATTGCGGACTGGTAGGCGTCTTCCCGGAAGTTCAGGAACTGCTCGGCGACACAGGCCTGGTTGGGGAATTCGTCAAACTCGAAGTCCAGGTAGCCGACGGAGGCGCTCAGTAGCAGCCGGTCGGTAACCTGCCAGCGGCCGTCCAACTCCACGCCCTGGGAGGTCGCCTCGGCGGCGTTCTGTACCTCGAAGGTGGTGTTGCCGGCAAAGATCGACGCCTGCAGGTCGTCATATTCCGAGCGGAAAATGGCGAGGTTCAGCTCCGCCGCACCGTCCAGCAGCGTCATCTTGGCGCCCAGCTCGAAGGTCAGCACCTCTTCATCCTCGAATTCCACCTCGGTGGAATCCGCACCCAACCCCTGGGGCAGGCCCATGTAGAAGGAGTTGTAGCCACCGGCCTTGAAGCCCGTGGCAGCACTACCGTAAATCATCGCATCCGGCGTCAGGTCGTACTGGACATTCAATGACCAGGTGAAGGCATCGTCATCGCGGGACATACCCGGATCGTTGTCGGTAAACGCGTGAGTGGTGAATTCCCCCAGCAACACCGCGGCCAGCGCTTCGGGATTGGTCGCGGGGTTCTGGTCCTCCAGCGGCGTGCTGCTCTCGGCCACATACTCTGCCGCGTACGCACCCTGGGCGGCATCCTTTTCCTCCTCGGTGTAGCGCAGGCCCACAGTGGCACGCAGGCGATCGGTGGCGTTCCAGGTGGCCTGGGTAAAGATCGCCCAGGTCTCCGTGTCCTGGTCCAGGTAAGCGTAGCGCGAGGCGCCCAGCACGCCGGCAGGAACCAGCACCTCGGTCAGTGAAGTCTGGGCGCAGGCGTTGGCCAGGTCCGCAGTGCTACCCGGGATGGTGGCGGCCACGGTAGCTGCCGTGGTGCCCGGATCGCCGGGCACGATGGCGCCGCTACCGCCACCCGCGGCGCAGTTGCCACCCAGCAGGCCGCCGATATTCGGAAGGTTGAACTGGGTCGTGCCGTCGACGTACATCTCGTTGTCCTGGTAGTAAGCGCCCAGGATGTACTCGAAGGTGCCGCCGGCTTCCGAGGTCAGGCGCAGCTCGAAGCTGGTCTGCTCGTAGTCTTCCGTGTCGTCAAAGCGCACGATGGGGAGCGGATTGAAGTCCGCATCCAGGAAGCGCTCGAAATCGTACTCGGAATATCCCGCGATGGCAGTGACCAGCGCGCCGTTGGCAAGCTCATGCTCGATCGTCAGGCCGTACTCCGCCGAGTCGCCGTCGAGGATGCCCACCGAGCCGAAATCGATCGTGTCATCGCCGGCAAAGGGGCCGAAGCCGTTGTTGCCCATGAAGGTCTCATCGTTCTTGCCCGTGGGAATGCCGGAACTGTCCAGCAGACCCTGGATCGGCCCCCCCTCGGCGATCACCCAGGGCTGGCCGTTGATCTCAAAGTCACCCCACTCGGCGCGCAGGGCAACCCGGGTGACCTCGGTGGCGTCCCACTCCAGGGAGACGCGGCCGAAGGTCTCCTCCGTATCCGGGTTGTCCTCGTTGTAGGCCTTGTTGTCCACCCAACCCTCTTCCATCTGGCGGTTCAGCAACACCAGGCGACCGCGCAGGTTGTCGCTAATGGGGCCGGAAACGGCGCCCTGGAACTCGGTTTCATCAAATTCCGGGTTGTACTGGCCCAGCAGCTCAGCGCTGAATTCCTCGGTCGGGCGGTTGGTGGTGATATTCACCGCACCGGCAATGGTGTTGCGGCCAAACAATGCCGGCTGCGGCCCGCGCAGCACCTCGACACGGGCCACATCCAGGAAGGAAAAGCGCGACTGTGTGCCGCGGCCGCGGTAGATGCCGTCGACAAACGTGGCCACGGACTGCTCGAACCCGGCCTGGTTACCCGACTGGATGCCGCGGATATTGATCTTGTCGCCGATGGGGTCCTGGTTGACCTGGAAGTTCGGTACATAGGCGGTCAGGTCTTCCGCCCGCTGGATGTTGGCGTCGGCGATCTTCTCGCCGGACACGGCGGAGATCGAGATCGGCACGTCCATAAGGCTCTCAGTGCGCTTCTGGGCCGTGACAACGACTTCTTCGAGCTTGGCCTGGGCCGAGGCGCCGTGGCCGGCACAGAGTATGGAAGCGCTGACAGCGGCTGCGAGCACGTTGCGGCGCGCCAACAGATGGGTCCTGTTCGGTTGGGTCATTATCTTGTTCTCCGGGGTGGGGACACCCATGGGTTATTCGGCCGGGACTTTGCGAAAGAGGGCAGCGCAGGCCGTGGTTCAGGAAATTCACATTATTTTTATGTGGGAATGTAAGGGATGGGGCTCTACAATACTTGACAATTCACGCAGATAAATTGACAAAACACGCAGCCGTTCGGACAATTTGCGCATGCAGCCCCAGATACGCGCCGGACTCCTGACCCAGTATCGGCCCACCATCACCGCTCTCGGCGGCGATCCGGACCGGGCGATAGCCGCCGCCGGCGCCAGTATGGACGTCTTTGACAACCCGGACGCGTTCATTCCCTATCGCACCTACCTGGCGCTGCTGGACAGCGCCGCCCACCACAGCGGTTGCCCCCACTTCGGGCTTGAGATGGGCCGCCACCTCGGCGCCGCGAACCTGGGCGTGACGGGCTTTGTGCTGTCCCAGGGTTCGACCATCGAGGAAGCCTGGAATACCTTTGCCCGCTTCTACCACGTCCACGACACCTATGGCTCCGTTGGCTTCAACGTGACCGGGCGGGTTGCAGCCATGACCTACAGCATCCCGGATCACACCCTGGCCGGGGCCCGCCAGTCTATCGATGTAGCGGTCGGCATTACCGTCAACATTTTCCGCATGATGTACGGGCCGACGTTCGAAGCAGAAGTCCTGCAGCTACCCTACGCAGAGCCCGAAGACCTCAGCCCCTTTGATCTGCTGCCGGTTCGCTCGCTGCGTTTTGGTTTCGCACCCTACTCGCTGGTCTTTGCACGCGAGATCGCGCACTCCCCGGTCCAGCAGGCGGACCCCCGGCTTCAATCGATACTGTCCGAGTACCTCGACCAGCTGGAGGCAAGCAGCCGGCACCGGTACAGCCGGCGGGTGGAAACCATGATCCGTGAATTCCTTCCGACGGGTCAGTGCACGCTCGAGGGCATTGCCCGCTTTCTTTCTCTCAGCACACGCACCCTGCAGAATCGACTGGGCTCCGAACACACGTCCTTCCAGCTGCTGCTGGACAAGGTGCGCCGGGAGCAGGCGGAACAGCAGCTGCTCCAGGGAGAGATGCAGCTGGGGGAGATCGCCCACCAGTTGGGCTACAGCGAACCAAGCGCGTTTTCCCGGAGCTTCCGCCGCTGGTACGGCTGCTCGCCGCGCGCCTGGCGAAAGGCCGCATCGAGAGGTTCCCACAGCTGAGCCGAACGCCCGGCCAAACTGCCGTCCATTGGCTATTCTTAAATGGCGGAACAACAAGGCGGCACCATGAAAAAGGAAAAGTACGAAGCGGAACTGAAAAAACTGCAGGTCGAGCTGGTCAACCTGCAGGACTGGGTCAAGGAGACCGGCCAGCGCGTGGTCATCCTGTTCGAGGGCCGCGATGCCGCGGGCAAGGGCGGCGTCATCAAGGCCATCAGCGAGCGCGTCAGCCCGAGGGTGTTCAGGGTGATTGCACTGCCGGCGCCCAGTGACCGGGAAAAAACCCAGCTCTATTCCCAGCGCTACATGCAGCACCTGCCGGCGGCGGGCGAAATCATTATCTTTGATCGAAGCTGGTACAACCGGGCCGGCGTCGAGCGCGTCATGGGCTTTGCCAGCGAAGAGCAGGTAAAACACTTTCTCGACATCGCGCCGCGCTTTGAAGAGGAGCTTGTGCGGGACGGGATCATCCTGCTCAAGTACTGGCTGGAGGTCAGCAACGAGGAACAGGAAAAGCGCTTCAAGTCCCGCATCAAGAACGAGCACAAACAGTGGAAACTCAGCCCCATGGATCTCGAGGCGCGCAGGCGCTGGTACGGTTATTCCCGGGCTCGCGACGCCATGCTGAAAGCCACTGACACCAAGGTAAGCCCCTGGTATATCGTCAGGAACGATGACAAGGAACGCGGCCGGCTCAACTGCATCAAGCACATCCTCTCGCGGATTCCCTACGAGAGCACCGGCACCACCATCGTGAGGTTGCCCGACCGCGACGAAAGCGATGCCTACGACGACGACGCGAGCATCAAGGGGAGGAACTTCGTCCCCGAGGAGTACTAGCCCACGCCCCCTTGAAGTTTCTGATCGCGAATTGGGAGACTCTTTCCATGCTGCTGGACTAATCCCCGGAGGAAAGCGACGCTATGGCGCTGCATCCAGACGCACCCCTGGCCCAATTTGCCGGGAAGTGGCGGGCAAAGCACTCTGAGCAATCCGGCTTCCAGCCCCTGTCGGATGGGTTGGATGCGCTGGGCGCACGACTCAGGGCACTGGACATCGCGCGTCACACGGTCGATGTCCAGTATTTCCTGATCAAGCATGACGAGGCCGGCAGTCTGTTTATGGGCAAGCTGCTGCGAGCAGCTGACAGCGGTGTACGGGTGCGGGTGCTGTTTGACGACATCTTCACACCCAGGAACGATGTGGTTCTTACCACCCTGGCGTCACACCCGAATATCAACATCCGCTTGTTCAATCCCCTTTCAAGGCGCTTCCCGGTGTTATTGAGCATGTTGTGGGATTTTCAGCGCAGTAATCGTCGCATGCACAACAAGTCCTTTATCGTGGATGGCTCACTGGCGATCATCGGCGGCCGCAACATCGGCGCTGAGTACTTTGAGCTACAGCAGGACGGCAATTTTGATGACTATGAGGTGCTGGCCACAGGGCCCGTGGTCGACGATATCGCCGACACTTTTGATCGCTTCTGGGACTCCCGACTCGCCCTGCCTGTTGAGGCGCTGGGCCGCAGACCTCTATTGAATAAACTGGCCATCTGGCGCAACGCGATGCGGGCGGTGGTGTCGGGGCGACGGGAAAGCGCTTACGGCCGCGCAGTGAAGACTCAACTGGTGGACGCAGTGTTCCGCGGCGAGCTGCCGCTTATTCCTGCACCGGCGCGGGTAGTGGCAGACCGGCCCGAGAAGCTCAAGGTAGCGCCCGGCACCGCAGAAGAGCTGCGAGTCACCACGGCCCTGCGAGAGGCGATCGAGGAAGCGCAGCACGAAATCACGATCATCTCCCCCTACTTCATACCCGGCGAGGAGGGTCTGGAGTTGATCAAGAACAAAGCCGCCAGCGGGATCACGGTTCGCGTGGTTACCAATTCACTGGCCTCGACCAACCACGTGGCCGTACACGCCCACTACCGCAAATACCGCGCGGAGCTGGTGCGTTCGGGGGTTGAGCTTTTCGAGCTGCGGAGCGACGTACAGCCCGGGTACGGCGAGAAGAATATTGAGCGCATCACTCTTCACACCAAGGCGTTCGAGGTCGACGGCAAGACCCTGATACTCGGCTCGCTGAACCTGGATCCGAGGTCAATGGAGATCAATTCCGAACAAATCGTCTTCATCGATTCGCCGGAGCTCAGTGGCCTGATGCGGGACGTCATAGATAAAGGCATTCCTGACTTCACCTGGCGGGTGGCGCTCAGCGACAAAGACAGAATGCGATGGACGTACGCGGGGGCCCGCGGCAGGAAGACCCGGAAGGGCGAGCCCGGCGCCAGCCTCTGGCGCCGGTTGCTGGCAAACGTATACCAACTGCTACCGATCGAGAGGCAGCTCTGACCGGTCGCCGCGTATTACTTTTTCAGCGAACTCTTGATATTCAGGTAGCCTACCTTGATTTCCTCAAGCAGGATATCAGCGGCAGAGCCAACGTTTTCAGCGGCCCGACCTGCCTCTTCCCGGGCGGGTTCGAGGTCCCGGCTTAACTGATTCCACTTTTTATCCAGCTCTTCCCACTGGTCCCTCGCCTCCATACCCATGAGGTGAGCTTGCAGTTTGAGCTCATCATGCAGAGTCTTCAGCTCTTCAAAAGCTTTATCTTGATCGCCTTCATCGGCCATGTTGTCAGCTCCTTATTCCACGTTTCTACGTGCCATTGACCAGGCAATCTTCAGGACATACCCGGCTACTTGTCAGACGACGCGATTGCCCGTGTTACCGCCCCCAGCAGAGGGCCTATGGTGACCGGCAGCAGCGTGCCCATGGGGTTCTTGACGAAATCCTGAATTTCGTCCTTGAGCGCAATCAGTTCCGTCTCTGCGACGGCAAGTTCCTCTTCAACGTCGGCAAGCGCCATATCTCGGACCTCTTCAACCAGCGCTACTTCCGGCGCCGGTTTCAAAGATGCGGACCAGAGCATCAGCAGAGCCGCCAAAACCACGTCAATCCCCGCGATGCAAAATGCCGCGAGCGGCTTACCCACCTGTGAATCCAGCAGGTAGAAACCCGCAAAGTTGAGCATGACAAACGCGACAAAAACAACCATTCCCGCCAGTGCATTTAGCTGTACTTTCTGTACCAGCAATCGCAACTCGTTTTCTCGCAAAAGACGTTCCGATCTCCATGCGACTTTCAAGCTACGTACTATTTGCTCCATGGGGTCTCCTACCTGCGCGAAATGAGTTGCCCGATGATGACGCCTACCGTAAACGCGGTAAGAAGCGCCAATCCCTTGCTCTTATCCACCTCATCTTCAAGTTGCTTGATGAAACTGCCGATTTGCTCGCCTGATTCAGCAATCAAAGATTCGAGTTCAGTGGAGGGGTCAGCAGGACTGTCGCTGCCTTTCGAAGCTTGTGCTTGCGTCGGGGCATCCTGGACAGCTCGATCGGATACGGTCTCTTTGTTCTTATCGCGTGCATCCAGTCTTTGACTGCGCCTGGCTTTACGCGTCGCCGCCTCTCCCTTGTACTTCACCAGCTCGTCGATGCCGTTTTCCACACTCATCACCAAACTCACATATTTATGCGGCAGGGGTCGTATTCACGCTGCCGATTCAAGCATCTACTTGCAGCAGGATTAGCGGACATCCGCGGCGTGAGCACCACGTTACATCGCCTCGCTTCCAGCAAATAAATTATAGGCTCGAATTGCTCAACGGACAAAAAGCCGCTTGTATGCCATATACTGCTGCTACTGGAGCATGAAGGGGCATCGAACGATATTGGTGACGACGTTCGCTCTTTTCGCTATAGGCCGAATTCGTGGATTTGCTGCACCCTGAAATATGAGTTCAACCGGAAACAGACACTCTGGAATACAAACACTTTTTGCCCTCGCCTCGTTTGTGATTCTCATTGCCGGCCTGAAAGCCATGGGCCCGATTATCGTTCCCTTTGTATTCGCCCTGTTTCTCGCCTTTCTGGCCTCGGCGTTTGTGGACATCCTTGAGCGCTACGAGCTTCCCCGGGGAATCGCTGTCCTCATTGTTGCCATACTACTCATCGTCGCCATTGCCCTGCTACTGCTGCTGTTCATTGGTTCCGCGGAGTCTTTCCTGGTAACGCTCCCGGAATACTGGCGGAGAATCGAATCAGAGCTTGAAGCACTTATTGGGAGCATCCCCTATCTGAGTGCGGGAAGCTCAACCGACTTGAACGTGTCCTTAAGCGCCCTGATTCCCCTGGCCAGGGACGCGGTGACGGGTACCGTAAGCGGCGTCTCCAGCTTTATTCTGATGATGATTTTTTTCAGTTTCCTCTTAACCGAAAGCAGAGCAATACGGGTCAAACTGGAGGGAGCCTTTGGATCGCGGATTGATATTTCCAGCTTTGAAGAGGTCTCCGAGGACGTCAAAAGCTATTTGCTCATAAAAACGGGGACAAGTGCTTTGACGGGGCTTCTTATCGCGGCCTGGACGCTGGTGATGGGGGTGCCTTTCTTCGTTCTCTGGGGGATCCTGGCGTTTTTCCTGAACTTTATCCCCGTGGTCGGCTCAATAGTCGCCGCCATACCGGCCCTGATTATTGTTCTGGCCGAGTACGGGACGGTGAGTGCCTTGATTGTGGCGGGCGGCTACATCGTGGTGAATGTCACTGTAAGCAATCTAATCGAACCCATCTACCTGGGCCGCGGGCTGGGACTCTCCCCCCTGGTCGTATTTATTTTCCTGGTATTCTGGGGTTGGGTCTGGGGTCCCGCGGGCATGCTCCTTTCCATTCCACTTGCAATGCTGATCAAGATAATTCTTGCGCACAGCGACGACTTCAACTGGATTGCAGTGCTCATGGGGACGAAAGTGAAGGAGCCTTCAGCCTGAGGGCGCCACTACAGTGCGGTGACCTGGACGACGGCGGCCCATCGCTTGCCCCTTATCGGGCATAGGAGTCCCGGGCATCAGTCGCGTCCCGGCTCATTTTGCAATCCCCTGGTTGTGATGTCCCCGAGCAGAGCCAGGACTTTGGCCACAACCTCCTCGTACTCCGGGTTTGCATGGACGAGTTTACTGGCCTGCTCTGCGTCCTTGAGTATCGCGTCCATCAATTCCAACTCACCATTGGTCATACGCCTTCCTGCATCCATTTCCTCCTTGATCTGGAGTAGCCAGGGTAACTGATGCTTCACGTACTCCTGTAGAGTGACCTGCGCTATACCGTCTTTATCGAGGTTCGCGTCTCGGCGGAATTGGTGTACCTCTGTTTCTTCTGATTTTTCAGTTGCCATATCAATCTCCATCGCTATAAGCGAAGTATAGCTACCTGATTGCGCTGGCCTAAAAAAGGCGCTCTGCAGATACCGCGAAGCGTCAACAGGTAAACTGGATCATATCGACCCCACATCATTGCGCCGTCGAATTACCGTGGTGCGCCGCGAGAGCAACCGAATCAATCCAGGCTTGATCGGAACTTCGCTGCAGCAGGTTGATGGCGTGAAGCACCCGGCGAGTCTCCATCGCGAATTCCGCCCGGCGCGATTCCAGGTTATCCGTCCCCTCAACAAGCAACTGCCGGTGCTCAGCCAGCTGCAGCGCGGTGCTGAACAACTCCCTGGAGATGGCTGACTCGCCACTGATCTGCTTGCGCAATAGCATTTCGCGACCCTGGTTCAGCAGGCTCCTCGTAAACGCCTTCTTGTCGTTTATGGGCGTGGCACCGAGTGCGCAGAGGGTTGTCGCAACCACGTGGTAGGCTTCCGCGATTGAACGAAGGATGGCATGGCCGAATCGCGGCGGAGCCGCTTCAAGCTGTCCTGACAAAGGCACGGCATCGCTGTCCCACTGTGGGTAGCGATCGGCCACTTCACGCTGCACTGCCTGGAAGCACTTCTCCCGCGGCGGAAAAAAGAACTCAAACTTTAACAGGTCCAGGAGCCCCCCTACCCGCCGGCGCAATTGCTCTTCCCGCGTACCACCAGCGTCGTCATCGCCCAGCGCCAGGGCGATCTCACCGAGGGCTGCTGCGAGAAAGTAGTGCGTTATGGTGTTGCGGTAGTAGGCGGCCGCGAGCTGCTGTTCCTCGGGGATGTAATAGACCGGTGTGCTTCCCTTACTGAACTCGCGCACGAGCTTTGAGCCGCGCATGGCCAACAGGGTGGCGGCCACCTCCTCTTCGTCATCCAGGCTGAAGCTGCGAGCCAGCGGAAACCCGCGTTCCCGCGCCATTTCCTCGATCTCACTGGCCCGGTGGAAAATTTCCTCCCCGCTAAGGGCCCTGTCATCGGCACCCAGCAGCACCATGGCCAGGACGTCTGCGGACTTGATCGGCGTGACCTCCTCGATTCGGTGACACACCTCGAACGCCAGCCGCATGGCCAGAGACGGACCTTCCCGACATGTTGTCAGCGGGCCCGTGCCCGCCACCTCACGGATATCGACGGGATCGGCGAAACGAACATAGATTTTGCCGTGGGGCTCTTTCCTGCCAAACACGTAGTCGAGGAACCAGCTCAGGGACTCCTTGCGCTTCGGCACACCTCGCTGCAGGGACACGTAGTCGTCTATCTCGGCGATCCGGTCGAAGGCGATGGAAACAGGCACCAGTTTCGTGTCCCGCATGTCCTGTCTCTCACAGGCCTCCAGCACCCAGTTGAGAATGCCCAGCTTCGGCAGGGACATCTTGCCGGTGCGTGAGCGGGTACCCTCGATCGACCAGGTCAGGGGCAACCGGTTGCGGATCAGGAAATCGATATAGTGCCTGAACACCAGCTTGTAGATGGGATCATCCTGGAACTTGCGGCGCAGGAAAATCGCCCCCGCGCGTCGCGCCAGTGCTCCGAAGCCCAGGAAATTCATATTGATGCCGGCGAACACCAGGGGCATGGGCCTGAAACCGTTGTCGAACAGGGACAGCAGGAATACGAAGCTGTCCATGTGGGACTTGTGCGACCACACGAACAACAGCAGGTTGTCCCGGGACAAGCTGCGCAGTTCATCGAGTGCCGACAGGTTGATGTCCAGCTGCGGCTCGTAGTTGCGGGTGTAAATGAACCGGGCAAGACGCGCCGCCGGCCTGAACCAGGAGTCTGTCGGCCTGGCCGCAATCTCCGTCAGGCATTTGTGCGCGTACTTGCGCGCCTGTTCGTCATTCTTGCCGGCCTCGGCGGCAGCGCCGGCAAGCTCCTCGAGGAAGTGTGGTTCCTCGAGGAGCGACGCCGCCTCGATCGCGGACTTGCGCTGCTGTACGCCGCTCATAGGCCCGGTTCAGGGCCAGGGGCTTTAGTCGTCAGCAAAGTGCCGCAGCACATAGTCCTGGTGTTTCTCCAGACGCTTGTTATAGACATTTGTCAGCGGTGACGGCGCTTTGGACCGCCAGGCCTCGGAAGCCCGTGACAGGGCTTCCAGAAGCTGCCAGCGATACTGGTAGCGTTGCCCAAGCAGCGACGGCAGCACTTGCGCCCTGTCATCGCCAATAAACTCAACATCGAGGGTAGCGAGCGATTCCTCGGTGATGGCAATCGGATACACCTCGGAGGCCGCGATCAGGTCCAGTTCCTCACTTTCGGGCAGTTCGACCCGCTTTCTGACGGCGTCACGGAACGCCGACGCGGAGATAACGTCACTGTCGACAAGGTCCTCCAAAGACCCGGCCGCCGTCTCGCTGATTGCAACGTGCTCGATCACCGTGGGAGACAACCGATACTTCACCTCCGTGTAGACCTGCTGCTGGAATACGTTCTGCAGGAAGAAAAGAAAGAAGAAGCTGATCGCCGCCGCGATGATCGGCGTGGACACCCAGCCAGATCCGATATTCGCCAGCACGCCCCAGCGAATCTGGCTGATACCCGCCATTCCCTTGGTCATGCCGATTCCGATCACCGCGCCAATCACCGCCTGGGAACTGGACACCGGGATCAGCGGATAGGCGGGCAGTCCCAGGCCTACCCAGAAACTGAGCAGCTCATTGGAGGAGAAGATAAACAGCACCATGGACTGCGCCATCACCACCACCCAGGCGCCGACCGGGCTGACCGGCAGGATGGAGTTGCCCACAGTCATCATCACAGGCTTCGAGTAGAACACACCCACGGCGATGGCCAGCCCGCCCAGCAGGAACAGCTGTTGAATCGAAGACAGGGTGAACAGGCCGTACACATCCAGGGTCTCGAACGGGGACGACGACACGAACACGCCCATGACATTGCCGATATTGTTAGCGCCGAGGCTGTAGGCGCCGAACGCGCCGGCGATCACCAGCGCGATGCGGGTGATCTCGTCCATGCGGATCATGTGGATCTTTGCCCAGTGGAGAAACGCCGTCGTGAGCTTGTAGAGCGCTGCGGCAAATAGGGCGCCCAGGATCGGGCAGGCCACCCATGTCGCCACGATTTTTGACAGGGTCGCGGTATCGGTGAGGAAGCCGCCGAACAGGTTCCAGCCGATAATGCCCCCCACCACCGCCTGGGTCGTGGAGACCGGCAGGCCCAGCTTGGTCATGCCATAGACCGTGATCGCAGCGGAGAGTGCGACCATAAAGGAGCCGGCGATGGCATTGACGGCCCCCAGCTTTCCCAGGCCGTGCGCAGCGCCGGCGCCGCCGATCACCGCACCCAGCACCACGAATATCGCGCAGACAATCGCCGCCGTCGGGAAGCGAATCATGCGGCTGCCGACCGCAGTGCCGAAAATATTCGCCGCGTCGTTGGCGCCCAGCGACCAGCCCAGGAACAGGCCGCTGGAAAGAAATATGAAGATCGTGAAATCCATGCGGCGCGGCCGGTCAGTCCAGGCGCTTCACTGCGTAGATCACCAGCTTTTCAGCAACATCCTCCGCACTGGAGGCCAGCGAGCGGACGGCGGCGAGGAAATCGCCGAGCTGCAGTTTTCGCTCTAGCGGCAATTCCGAGTCGTAAATCGCCCGGCCCAGTCGCAGGCCGATATTGGTGGCTTCCTTGTTGTGAAAGCTGACCGGATGGACTGCGCCCCTGACCGCGAGGGGGTCCTTGAAATAAACCCGTGCCGCGCCCAACAGGGCCTTGCTGGCGGCTGACACCTCTCGCATGAGGGCCTCGCTGTCGGCATCAAACTCCTGCGGAAGTTCCGGGCGCTCGATTGCCAGCCTGACCAGGAGGTGGGTCGACTCATCGAGTCCGCCGTCTATCGCGTCCAGCAGGTCGAGAACATCGCCCCGGGTATCGGGCATCAGCATTTCCGTGTACATGGTGTTCGCCACGTTCCGACGCAGCTCGTCGGCGCGCTCCTCGATACTGCGTATCTGGTCGACGCGCTGCTGCAACTGCTCTTCTGTGCCCTGGGTAAAATACTGCTGCACGGTGGTCTCCAACAGCAGCACCGCTTCACCGCATCGGTCCAGGAACTCATCGATATCGTGGATCAAGCGCCCGCTGCGCCTGAAAGGCATGATACTGGCCATGGCAACCTCCCGAGATTTAGCTGCTCACGTAAAAACCGCGTTCTAGATTTCGTCGACCTTACGCACCGACACCGCAAGGGCATGGGTTACCCGGATGCGGACCTCGTCGCCGACAGACACGAGCTCCAGCGGCTTGTCTTCCGGCACCTTGATCGTGTCGACGCTTCCATCGGCAAACTGCAGGGTTGCGCGGCGCTCGCTGAGATCGACCTTCAGTACCTTGGCACGGGCCATATAGGATTCCACTGCGCGCAAGCCCGGCTTCTGGCCCTTGGCGGCCACTTGCACGGCGACACCCTGGCCCAGTTCCGGGCTGCCTTTCGGTACCACCACAAGCGCCACGGACTCCAGGTACTCCACGATCAGGCGGTCACGGGGTTCAATCTGGTCGAAGTTCTTCACCTCGTCACCGACCCGAATAGTGAAACGACGGCCGGAGGCATCTATCAGCTTCAGCTCCCGGGTCTCCTTGTCGACCTTCTCCACGATGGCACCGGTCCGGAGCATGCTGGAAACCAGTCGAGCGGGCTTCACGGCCTTGTGGCTATCCGCCATGGCCTCGGTGGCGCCGCCACCCAATACCGCAGACAGTGCTACCACGACCAGCGCGCTCGTAGCGGCGTGCCGCAGCCGGCGCCAACGCAGCATCCCCGCGATCAGCAGCAGTCCGCCACCGAGCAGGCCGACCAGGGGCAGCGTGCTCGCCGTAGAGGGCAGACGCGCAGGCTGTACCGGCACGTTGATCAGTACCTCGGCGTCGCTCACCATGATGACTTCCTGGATGTCGGGCTTGCCGAACTCCCGGACCGCCAGGTATATCCTGATTTCCTGGCCGCGCTGCAGGTTGCGGACGCGCGTTTTGCGGCCATCTACCAGTACCCGTGCCGAGGAATCCGGCGTCACGCTGAACGTGTGGTCAGTCGCAGGCAGGTAGAGGGTGACGTTATTGCCCCTGGCACGACGCACGACCGCGGAAAACTTGCCGAACAGCTCGCCGTCACGCTCGACAATGGCCTCACAGGCGCCCTTCAGGTCGGGAAAGCGCGCCGTCATTTCCGGCGTCGGCCGGAAGTCGTCACAGGTCAGCTCCGAGAGCTCCTGGGCGTTGGCAGCTCCGGTGAGCGCCAGCAACAGGCTTGCACAAAAAGTTTGCATCCATCTCATGGTGTTCCTCCAGGGAAGTTCCAGCACAAATTCATTCAGGCGACTGAAGCTCTGGTCCAGTCGCTACGTACTAAAAATCAAAAGCGTAGTTGGTGACGAAGCGCACTTCCTCGATGTCCGCACCCTCTTCGCCGTCACAGGTATCATCGAAATTCACCCAACCGAAGCGCAACTGCAGCAGGAGCCCATCGAGAAAAGACTTCGGCCGGTAGTTGATATTCACGTTGTACTCGTCCCGGTCGGGGCTGGCGCTGACGCCACAGTCAGGTGTATCGCCCAGGATGGCCTTCGCGTTGACGGACAATCCGCGCGCACCCAGCGAATCGAAATTCACCGTCCCCCCCAGCAGCCAGGCGCTTTCTTCCGGGCGGTCGAAGTCGCTGATCAACACCGAGGTGTAGCCGGGAATACCGCCCCAGGGGCTGCGCAGGCGATCCTCCTCCGGGTAATCTGTATAGGCCAGGGAGCCGGAGTACCATCCGTCTTGCCAGGTGATCCTCGCACCGTAATGGTTCACCTCAAAATCGCCGTCAAGCTCGTCACCCTCGGAATCCTGGCGGGTGTATTGGCCGGATATCTGGATATGGCGATCCAGCCCAAGATTGAACCGCTTGCTGGCCTCCAGGTACAAGCCGTCGTGATAGTCCGGCGCATGCATGGCGTAGACGCCGAAATACGTGCCTTCCTCGAGTTCATAGACTGACGCTCCCACGATGACGTCTTCGTTCTCATCGAGCCCCGCCGCTTCGTAGAGCGAATCGAAGCCTTCGCGAGTGCGCCGCTTGATGTGCGTCAGCACGCCGACACCTATGTCCCAACCCTCGAGCGGCTGCACGACCCCCTGGGCGCCCTGGAAGGTTTGCGGCGTCATGCGGATGTCGTGCTTGTTAATGTAAGGAACGTTTACCTCGTAACGGCCTACCTGAGCCGCCACCTTGTCCAGGTTGAAGCTGGTGTAAATTTCTCCCAGCTGCGAGTAGCCGTTATGACGGAATTTGAGCGCGCCCGTCTCGTCCTTGTCCTGGTCGGCATACAACTTCTGCGACGTGTACATGGTTGCGGCCAGCTTGAAAGATTGGTCGAAGTAGCTGCCCACTACGTTCAACCAGCCGCCACCTGCCCAGTTCTCCCGGTCGTCCAGGCCGTCAAAGGTCCGGTCCTGGTAAAACGTCCGCAGGTGCAGGGTATTGACCCGATCACGCTCGAAGGGCAACGCAAACAGCTCGAAACTCTGCTTGAGGGGGTCCTGTTCGGCTTCATTCTCCAGGTACTCCGGCCCGGTGTCCTGTGCCTGCAGAACTCCCGGCAATAGTACTGCAAGTATCAGCAGCCATCGTTTCGCTCCACTCGCCACAGACTACTGCCCGGTAAGATCCAGGCCCTGCTGGAGCAGCGGCATCGAGGTAAACGTCTTGATAATCACCGCGTTGCTGAGGTCCATGAAGAACGCACCGACCAGGGGCACCACGATAAAGGCCTTGGTTGATGGGCCGAAGCGCTCTGTAATCGCTTGCATATTGGCCATTGCCACCGGCGTCGCGCCCAGTCCCAGGCCCAGGAAACCCGATGAAATCACCGCGGCGTCGTAGTCCCGCCCACAGAAACGGAAGATGAGGAAGACGGCGAGCAGGGATATCACCAGCATCTGCGCCATCAGGACGATTAACAGCACGCCGATCGCGTCCGCCAACTGCCACAGTTTCATGGACATCAGGCTCATCGCCAGGAACAGGTGCAGGCTGAGCTCCCCCGCCCGGTTAATGGACGGCACGTGCAATTTCAGTTTGAACGCGTCCGCCAGGTTGGTCAGTATGATGCCGATAAACATCGCCGTCAGGAACTCGGGCAGATCCACGCCGAGCCCGGAAAGCCAGACATTCAGGTTGTAGCCGGCACCGACGCAGATGGCCAGCATGAGCAGCGTATAGAAGCCTTCGTCCAGCGGCAGGATGTCCGGGTTCTCATCCATCGGCGCCTCTTCCGCCACTTCATACAGGTGCTGAGTCTCGCCACTTTGCCTGAGATCGTACTTCTTGATCAGGTAGCCGCCGATCGGCCCGCCAATCAAGCCGCCCGCCACCAGGCCAAAAGTGGCACAGGCGATGCCAAGCGTACCCGCACCTTCAAGGCCCACAGTGTCCGCCACCTGGCCCCAGGCAATCGACGTGCCGTGCCCGCCGGCGAAGGAGATACTGCCGGCAAACAAACCGTAGGCCGGCTGAACATCGGAGAGCACAGCGATGGTGACGCCGACCAGGTTCTGGAAGATCAGCATAAGGATCGCGATGGCCAACAGTATCACCAGGGTCTTGCCACCCGAGGCCAGGGCGCTGAACTTCGCCGACAGGCCGATAGTGCTGAAAAACGCCAGCAGTAGCGTATTGCGCAGCTCAAGATCGAAATCCACCTTGATGTCGAAACCCTTGAACAGAATGGTCAGGAGCACGCTACACACCAACCCCCCTGAGACCGCCAAGGGGATGTTATAGAGCTTTAAAAAGCTGACTTTGTCGGTGAGGAAATTCCCGAGCGCCAGCACCAGGATGCTCGCAATGAGGAGGTTGGGACCTTCAACGAGGAATGTAGATTCCATAGGGCGGTTCTCCAGCTATTCTTATTTTGGTTCAGGCCTTGACGCTGCCCGGGGATGGAATGCGGTACAGGGTGGCGTAAAACGTCGGCAACAGCAGACAGGTCAACGCCGTACCAACGGTCAGGCCCGCCATCATGGTCATCGCCATCGATACCCAGAAGGCATCGGTCAGCAGCGGTATCACCCCGAGGATGGTGGTGGCAGCGCCCACGCAAATCGGCCGCACCCGCGACAGGCCGGCGTCGATCACCGAGTCGTAGGGTGTCTTGCCCAGCGCCTTGTTGGCATCGATCTCGTCCATCATCACAATAGCGTTCTTGATCATCAGGCCCACCAGGCTCATGCCGCCCAGCAGCGCCATGAACCCGAAGGCCGTCTGGGTCGGCAGCAAAATCGCCGTCACGCCGATGACCGCAAAGGGGATGGTCAGCACGATGACGAGGGGCGGCATGACGGAATTGAACAGCGCCACCATGATGATCGCCATGATCACCACCGCCGGTATCATGCCCGGCACCAGGGACAGCTGGGCCGTCTGCGTGCTCTCGAACTCCCCGTCCCAGTAGAAGCTGTAGCCCGGCGGCAGGCTGGCCTCCAGCTCGTCGAACTGCTCCTGCGTTGCCGCCCTCAGTGCGGGGTAGGTTGTGTTATTGGGCGTGGCCTGGATGGCCGCCTGGCGGCGGCGCTGGAAGCGAACGATGATCGGGTCTTCGAATTCCACCGCGATGTCGCTGGTCACCTGGCCCAGCGGCAAGGTCTTCAAGCCGAGAGCCGGCTGCACCTGCACCAGGTCGAGCTCGGCGGATACCCGGTCCCGCTCCTCGTCGATATTGCGGGCAATAATCGGGTAAATCGAATCCCCCTCCCGGTAGAGGCCAACCGGGGTACCGTCGAAGGCCCGCTGGGTGGCCATGGCAATATCGTTGCGGGAGACACCGGACCAGCGCGCCCGCTCCTGGTTGTACTCCGCCACGACCTTGGGCACCCGCTGCCGGATGTCAGTGCGCACATGCCTGGCCAGTGGTGTGCCGTTGAGGATTGCCATCCCCTCCTCGGCCAGTCGCCGAAGGGTGGCCATATCCGCCTCGGCGGGACCGCTGATCCGCAGCTCGAAGGGCCATTCATCACCCGGGCCCACCGTGTACTTGCGCACCCGGGTCAATCCCTCGGTGATGTTTTCATTGAGCCAGGGCTCCAGCTCCGCGTAGAGCGGATCGACGTCGGCAAAGGTGTGGGTATTGATGATGATCTGTGTGTATTCCGGGTAGGGAAATTCCGGGTCTACCGGCAGGTAGAAGCGCGGCCCACCGGAGCCGACGAATGTGCCCACATTCCTCACCCGCGGATCACCGTCAAGACGCTGTTCGATCAGGCGGGCGACTTCTGAGGTCGTCTTTATCGGCGTGCCCTGGTCTGCCCAGTAATCCACGCGAATCTGGGTTCGGGTCGAATCCGGGAAGAACTGCTTGGGAACATCGTTGAAGCCAATTATCGCCGCTACCAGCACCCCGGTGGCGACCAGGATGGTCATACCGCGAAAGCGAATGAGCGTCTGCAGCGCCGCCTTGTAGGCCCGGAAGAACGGGGTATCCAGGGGGTCGACGGCTTCCGCGTTTGGATCCTTTTCCTCCAGCTTGAGGAACTTGATGCAGTTCAGCGGCGTGACGAACATGGCGATCAGCCAGCTCCAGATCAGGGACACGAATACCACGATAAACAGGGTCCGTGCATACTCGCCGGAATTGGCCTTGGCGAAATAAATCGGGAAGAACGCCATGGCGGCGACGATCGTCGCGCCGATCAGGGCCATGCTGGGTTTGTTGGCCGCATCGACGCAGGCATCTACTCGGTCCTGCCCCCTCGCCATCCCCACCGCGGCGTTGTCCGCCACCACAATGGCGTTGTCCACCATCATTCCCAGGGCAATCACGAGCGCCCCGAGGGAGACGCGATGCAACTGTATGTCCATGGAGTACATGACGATGAAGGTGCCACTGATGGTGAGTATCAGCGCCCAGCCAATGATGATGCCATTGCGCCAGCCCATGGTGAGGGCCACCACCACCAGCACGATCAGCACCGCCTCGGCCAGGTTGATCACAAAGTTGCCGATTGACTCGGTGACGATGTCTGACTGCCAGACAAAGCGTTCCACTTCGATACCGGCCGGCAGCATCGGCAGAATCTCTTCAAGGCGCTTGTCCAGGGCCTGACCGGTTACCACGATATTGCCGCCGGGCGCATTGGCCAGCTGGATCGCCAGGGCTGGCTCGCCGTTGAAGCGCATCATTTGCAAGGGCGGGTCCAGGTAGCCCTGCCTCACCGTCGCCACATCCTTGATGCGGATCAGCTCCCCGGTGACCACCCCTGCTCGACTGCCGGATTCGGCCAGGCCGAGCGGAGACGAGGCCTCGCTCTCCCGGGAATAGGGACTGTACTCCGCCAGCCCGCGCAGCAGCGCGTCTTCCCCGGAACGGCGAATCGCCAGCTCACCGATGTCCTCGGGGCGGCTGAACATCCCAGTGGCCTCGATTCGCATGCGTTTGTTGCGGGTTTCCACCGAGCCGGCATTCACCACCATGTTCTGGGCCGCCAGTGTAGTGATGATGTCCTCGGCGGTGATCTTCAGCTCAGCCAGTTGGGTCTCGGACACGTCGAGGTAAATGACCTTGGGCTGCACGCCCCACAGGTCGGCACGCGCAACGCCCGGCACCAGGTTCAACTCCTTGCGAATGCCCTTGGCGTAACTCTCCAGTTCCGCATAGGAGTAGCCGTCGCCGGTGACCGCCAGCACAAAGCCGAATACGAAGCTGAAATCGTCAATGATTTCCGGTTTGATGACGCCCGGGGGAAATTGCGGGGTGATGTCACGAATCTTCTTGCGCATCTCGTCCCAGACCTGGGGCAGGCGATCAGCC
The DNA here is from genome assembly GCA_965601975.1 of Halieaceae bacterium. Taxonomy (GTDB): domain Bacteria; phylum Pseudomonadota; class Gammaproteobacteria; order Pseudomonadales; family Halieaceae; genus JANQIO01. The sequence continues at coordinate 1,077,679 of OZ271856.1, read as the reverse complement.
CAGAATTCTTCCTGCATCTCAACCCGGATGATGGACACGCCCGCCTTGGAGTAGGAGGTCAGGCGCAGGATCTGCGGCATTTCCTGGATCGCGGTTTCGATCCGGTCGGTGACTTCCAGCTCCACTTCTTCAGGCGAGGCGCCGGGGTAGGCGGTGATGATCGCGCCGATCTTCACCGTGAAGTCCGGGTCTTCCAGCTGGCCCAGGTTGAAATAACTGTATACACCCCCGATAAACACCAGGGCCGTAAGGAAATTGATGAAGGTCTGGTGTTCGACGGCAAAGCGCGGCAGGTTCATGAAGCAGTGCCCCGCTGCGACGTTTCGAGAATACGGACTTCCTGTCCCTCGCTCAGCGTGTTCACGCCCTTGGTGACAATCCAGTCGCCCGCTTCAAGCCCCTTGTCCACCAGCACGCCCAGCCGCGACAGACGGCCCAGGGTGACCTCGCGGCGGCTGATGGTGTTGGTGTCGCGGTTGATCACCCAGACGTAATTCGCGCCGCCCCGTTCGGGGTTGAAGACCGCAGTCATGGGGATATCGATGCCCACCAGGCCCAGCGCGTGGGTCTCCGGCGGCTTGCTGCGAATAGTCGCCTGCCCCGCCATGCCGGGCAGGATTTCTCCGCCCTCAGGCTGGTTCATTACCAGGGTGACGGGATAGGTTCGGGTGGCCTGGGAGGCTTCACGGCCGATTTCCTTGATCGTGGCCACCACTTCAACACCCGGCAAGGCGTCGAACTGGACCGCTACCGATTCCACATAGGGAGCGAGGCCAATCAGGTTTTCCGGAACCTGCACCACAAACTCGATCGAGGAGGGATCCAGCACCCGCAGGATCGGCTCACGCGGCACCACGGTCTCGAAGTTCTCCACATAGGTCTCCACAACCACGCCGTCAAACTGTGCCCGCAGGTAGGTGTAATCCAATCGGTCCTGGGCTTCTTTCACCGAGGCTTCCAGCGAGCGAGCATTGGCGACCGAGGAGTCCCGGATCTGCTGGGCCATGTCCACCGCCGCTTCACTGGTGGCGCCGGGATCTTCCCGGTAGGTGTTTTTAATCCGGCGTAAATCTGCTTCCGCGCGGGTCGAGACGGACTGGGCCCGCTCCAACTGGCCCTGCAGCGTTGCCAGCTGGTTGATGTAATCCTTGGGGTCGATACGCGCGAGGAGCTGGCCGGCTTCGACCTCGTCACCGACGGACACGGGAAACTCGATCAGCGGACCTGCCACCCGGAAGGACTGATTGACCTGCTGGCCCGCCCGGGCGCGGCCCGGGAAGGACCGCTCGGCAAAGGCGCCCAGATCCTCGATCTGCAAGGCGAATACCGACTTGGCGGCTGGCGGTGGCGCCGGCTCCTCCGCGCAGGCCACCAGCAGCAACGCCGCGAAGCACGCCAGCACGGTGCGTGGCATGCGGGATAGGGATGAACCGGTTGAAGTGATGAATTGCTTCATAGGAGTGCCTTGCTCGCCTGTTCTGTGTCGTTGACGTTGAAATACATGTGTCTTGGGTCCGCTCAGGAATCCGGCAGTCGCCAGCTGCCGCGCTCTTCGGCCGGAACGGGCTCAACGGCATCCGCCTCCAGCAATCCGCCCCAATTGGTGCGCTGCATCATTTCCTCGCGGGTGGCGTCTGGAATCAGGTCGCGGCCTTCACGCATCTGCCAACCACCGCCCAGCGCCTTGTAAGTGGCGATCAGGTTGCGGGCGACTTCGCCGCGCGCGGCGGTCAGCTGGTCCTCGTTCAGCAACTGGAACTGCTGGGCATCCAGTACCAGGGTGTAGCTGATATTGCCTTCGCGATACTGGGTCTGTGCCAGGTCGACGGCGCGCCGGGCTGCATCAACGCTCTCGGTCAGCGCTGTCACCTGCTGCTTGGAACGCAGGAAGCCTTCCAGGCTGGATTCCACTTCCCGGGCCGCATTGAGTACCGAATTCTGGTAGGCAGTGGCCGCCTGCTGGAAGCGGGCGTCCTCGATGCGCACCTTGCTGCGAAGGCGTCCATAGTTGAGGAACTTCCAGTTGAAAGCGAAGGCGCCGAGGCTCAGGTCACTACCGGAGTCGAACACGTCACCACTGCTTTCAGCGGCATAACCCACCGTACCGATCAGGCGGAACGAAGGGTACATATCCGCTGTCGCAGCGCCGATGCGTGCACTTTGGGCGGCGGCCAGCAGCTCTGCCTGGCGAATATCCGGCCGCCGTCGCAGCAGGTCAGCGGGTATACCCACGGCGATCTGCTGTGGGGTGTTGGGAATCATCCCGCGCCCGCCGAGAATGTCCTCCAGGTCGCTTGGCGGCATACCCAGCAGCAGGCTCAGGGCCAGGCGGGTCTGGCGAATGCCGCGCTTGAACACTGGAATTCGCGCCTGGGTGTTGCCCAGTAACGACCTGGCCAGCTGCACGTCCAGCTCGGTCACCAGGCCGTTGCGGAAGCGAACGCTGGCGATCTCCAGGCTGCGCTGCTGGATTTTCTCATTGCTCTCGGCGTAATCGAGCCGCTCTTCCAGGGTGCGCAGCAGGATGTAGGCGCTGGCCACATCGCCGGTAAGTGTCACCAGGAAATCGTCATAGCTCGCCAGGCTGGCGGCAAACAGGGCATCGGCGGATTCCACTCCGCGGCGGAAACGGCCCCAGAAGTCGAGTTCCCAGGCGGCGTCAAAGCTGGTGCCGTAGCGGTCGAAGGAGGTGTCGATCAGGCCAGGCGGCAAACTGGTTACCGGATCGGCGTTCTCGCTGATTTCAATGGTGGCGGCGGAGCCATTGAGGCTCTGCACCTGGGGATACAGGGTGCCGGCGGCAAAACCCAGCAGTGAGCGCGCTTCGTAGACCCGCAGGCCCGCAATCTGCAGCCCCAGGTTCTGACCATAGGCGCGATCGATCAGCTCATTGAGGGCCGGGTCGTTGAAGTTGGTCCACCAATCGCTGTGATCGGCTGCTCCCGCACTGACGGCCTCGGCTCGCGCCGAGGCCCATTGCTGGGTCACCTGGGTCTCGGGCGTTTCATAGTCGGGACCCACCATCGCGCAGGCGGACAGCAGGACCACCAGGCATCCCAGTGACGCTCGAGAACATAACGAATAAAGGCGCATTGCGGCCGCTTCCCCCACGTATGTGTTGTTATCTCCCGCTGAGCGGGTTATTCGAAGGCTTCTTGTCTCCTACCCTCGCCTATCGCAAGTGCAGGCACACCGTGACCTTCTTCCATTTACAAGACTAATCCAGCCTCAAATTTTCGCCAGTCGCCCAGTCCCGCCGGCATCTCCCGCCAGGTGCGTCATTGCAGCAGGTCACCTACCTGCCCGGAGGTGTATAGGGCTCAGGGGCCGGAAACGGCACCGGCGGCTCGTCCAGCAGCGACTTCTGGAACTTGAGCACCTCGTAGGTTACCGCCGGCATCACCCAGGTCAGCCGTTCGACACCATTTGCACTCCCGTTGCTACCACCGTAGATGCCATAGATCTCCTTGGGGTCCTTCAGCAAATCGTGCACCCGCGGGAAGTTATAGCGAACCGGTGCGTCGAACATGCTCTGCTGGTCAAAGTAGTGAATCTTGAAATTCCGCCACTTGTAAGACTGCATGTTGGGGCCGTTGTAGGCGGGGAAGCCCTCGCGGGCAGACTCTTTCGACTTCCCGGTAAACAGCGCCGTCTGATCCACCCCGTCAATCATCCGGTCACCGGGCACCTGGTAACCGGCCACGTTGGCAAAGGTCGTGAACAGGTCTGTGATGTGCACGATCTCGTTGTTCACGGAGCCTTGCTTGACTTTGCCCGGCCAGCGAATCAGGAACGGTGTGCGCAGCGAACCTTCCAGGGTAGTGAAATAGTGCCCGCGCCAGGGGCCGGCGGTACCGAAATAGGAGGGGGCCTCCTCCGGCCCGTTCTCGCTCATCCAGACAACGATCGTGTTGTCGGCAATGCCAGCCTTCTCGATGGCGTCCAGCACGCGACCCACGTTGTGGTCCATCTCGGCGAGCATGTCCGCCTGGTTGCCGTTGCCGGTCTTACCGGCAAAGTCGGGGTGTGGCAGCACCGGCAGGTGTGGCTGGGTGTAGGCCAGGTAGGTAAAGAAAGGCTTGCTGGACCGGGCATGCTTCTTGATGTAAGCAACGGTTTTGTCAGTCAGCTCCCGGTCGATGGTGCGTCGGGTCTTGAGGTCGTAGAGCTTCACGTCCCTGGGCTTCTTGCCCGCCGTCGCAGACACGATCTGTGGCGGCTCGACCACTGACGCGTCGAAGTGAGGTTGGCTGGTATACATGGCTTCATCGGTGGTATTGGGAACGCCATACCACTCGTCGAAGCCCTGGTCAGTGGGCCAGCGGCCCGGCTGGTCGCCCAGGTGCCACTTGCCGTACATGGACGTGGAATAGCCGGCTTCCTTGAAGCCTTCCGCCATGGTCTGTTCCCAGCCGACCAGGCCATAGGGCAGGCCCCATACCACCCTGGTCGCACCGGAGCGAATCGGGTGGCGGCCGGACATCAAGGCCGCCCGCGAGGGCGTGCACTGGGGCTCCACGTTGAAGTTCAGGAGTTTCATGCCTTCATTGGCCAGCGCGTCCAGCCGGGGCGTCTCGGCCCCGCGGAGAATGCCGCCGCCGTAGGCGCCGATCTCCCCCCAGCCCAGGTTATCCATGACCATCAGCACCACATTGGGCCTGTCCGCGGCCTGCGAAGCCATGGAAGCAGCGTAAATTGCCAGTGCAACAAGACATGTCCTGGCGCGTGCAAACTGTGACATCGTGAGGACCTCGCATTGCGGAAGGGCCGTGATCGACCGGTTAGCCAAATGCTGGCACAGCACTGTGTGCCGCGTTATCCGATATGCGACAGATTAACGCCCAATTCCTGTTCTGTCGCAACAAGAATCCCGGGGCAGGGCCAAGTGAATCCCGACCGGGTTTGGGAAAGACTGCAGCGTCGGCCTACCGGCCGTGGAGCACCTGCTGCGGGTACTCGGCAAAATGGCGATGGAAATCCACGGAAAACCTGCCCTTGTGCCTAAAACCATGGCGGGCGGCCACGTCGCCAACGCGGGGGACGTGTGCCTGGTCGGCGTTGCGAAGGCTGCGGTACGCGGCGTTCAAGCGACGAACTTTCACATAGTTCTGGGGTGACATACCCACTTCGCGCTTGAAGATTCGCTCGAGCGAACGGATTGTGACGCCCAGTTCGTTCGCCAGGGCGGCAATGCGCAGCGTCTCATGCAGGTGTGCCTCAATGTACTCCATGGCCTTCGCCAGGGTCTGGCGGGCGGTGGGGGTGTGCAAGAAGTGTGAAGAGGGCGCCTCGTCACGATCGAGAGCAGCGCGCAGCGTCGCCGTAACAATTTCCACGACCTGTTCCTCCCTGGCCGCGGCGCGGTTTGCCGGGGTGAAGAGCGCCGCCCTCATGGCTTTTCGCAGGCTCGCCGATATGTGTGAGTCGACGGCAAAAGACTGGACGCCCGCGCCCTCCAGCGACAGGTCAGGTGCGACCGCGTGAACAACTTGATCGAATATCTCCGTATCGACTCCAACCTCCAGGACCGACATCCCCCCTGTCAGGGTGGCCCGAAAGTCGGCGTCGGGAGGCACAAGCAGGGCGTGCCCGTCCGTGATAAGGCGGCCATTGACCGCACCGGGCGCGCCTTCCGCCAGCGCGATGATGTACTTTCCGGATGGTGCGGGCGCGCGCACTTCCACTGTTTGTGCTGATTGTTCATTCAGCAGAAACCAGTGCGACTCCTCCAGTGTTGCGATGGTGGCAGAGAAAGCGCCCGGGTCGAGCTGATTGTACTCGGTGGGCCACCCCAGTTTGTGTTGCGTCTCGTCGAGTTCTTCAACGGAGAAACACGAAAGCTTGTTCGCTAGAATTTTCGTCATCACAGATCGCTTTCCATCCCGGTCCGCGAACCGGGTGCGCACTGAACAACCCTGTTGTTGGTCTTGACAGGGAACGGACTCATTCACCGCAGGAAGCCGCCACCTGTCACCACAGCGAACCCGTTGCCGAAGTATGTCATATAGCTTGCAAAATGAGCTATCCGCTCCGCGACAATCTCGCCTTCTCGGACGGGGGATCGAGCTGACTGCCCAGGAGCGTATCCCGTGGGCACTCGCCGAAGTAGCGATGGTACTCACCGGCAAACCGCCCCATGTGTGAAAAGCCAAAGCGTGTTGCCACGTCGATTATCCTGACGTTTTCCTCACTGCCATTGTTGAGGAGACAGCGGTGGACGGCATTGAGGCGACGCGCTTTCACGTATTGCTGGGGCGACACGCCCAGTTCCCTGGCGAAGGTTCGCTCAAGCGATCGGGTAGTGGCTCCGACCTTATCGCCGAGGGTGGCGACGCTGATCGCCTCATCCAGGTGGACCTCGATGTACTCGATTGCCCTGTTCATGGCACGACGGGCTGCGACGCGGGGCATGCTGTCTCTTTGAGGTGTCGCATGACAGTGACATGCCAGTGACAGGGTCTGCGTCAGGATCGCCGAAGCCCACTCGTCCCGGGTCTCGATACAGTCCGGCGGCGACATGAGTAGTACTCGCATTGACGCAGCCAGCCCCGCCAACTTGCCGGGCGTGAGGGGAATGGAGCGGATCCCTTCATCCAGAAGGCACAGCTGGGGCGAGACAGCGCGACACACACGCTCGAATTCTTCTACTGGAACCCCGAGCTGGGTGACCCTGATACCCGCCGGCATTGCAGCGCGAAAATCACACCCGGGTGGAAACACCATAAGATGATCCTTGCTGAACTCCTGACCGTTCACGATGCCCGGCTTGCCCTCAAGCACCAGCAGGACAACCATGCCAGGAAAGGTAGGAGACAGCAGCTCCAGCTGGCAGGAAGATTTTTCCTCCAAGAGGAACCACGTGCCATTTTCCAGGATCGAGAACGCGGAGTGGAATGGGCCCGGCTTGAGCTGTCGATACTCGGTCAACCAGCCCAGATCGTGTTGCACATCGTCCAGTTGCTCAACGCTCGTGAAGGAATAGTTCTGGGTCGAGGGGACGGCAATCGTCAATCCGTCATAATTCATGCACTCGCCGGGGCCGTCGACTTGATCGACAGCTTCCCCGCCAAAGTCGACACCATCACAAACTCCCGGTTCTGAGATCATCTGCACAATCCACATTAGCCCTTCATATCTTCAGGCTAGGGCATGTGGTGACTTGTTGAAATGAGTTAGGTCAATGATCTCACTGCCGCGGCGAGCCCATTGAAAAACCATATTTTGTAATATGGATTCCAGCGCAAAGACGAACCGGCCTGCCCGGTAAAGTGCGGCGCCAATGGGTGAGGGAGCGCCCCGGCACATAGGCCGGAGCGTTCAATCTCTCCATGCCCGTTGACCCCCGCTATACTGCCAGCAAGGGCAGGTGCGACGAGACAGCGCGCGCCTACAAGGTGATTGGAGGCAATGCCCCGGAAAGGCTCGCTTTCGCACCGCCCTGAACTCCGGACAGGCTGGTATGACGGTAACACTGCGAACGACAATAGTTTTCTGGATCGGGCTCAGTCTCGCCGCCTGTACCTCGGTGCCGTTCGACTACCCGAAAACCGCGTCAGAGGCGATCCCGCCGCTCGAGACAACCGCCCTGGGACAGGAACTTATAGAGTGGCGGCAGGTCCACGGCGAAAAATCCGGTTTTGTTCCGCTCGAATATGGCATCGATGCGCTGGGCGCAAGGCTGGCGCTGATGGAGGCCGCCCGCTCCTCTATCGATGCCCAGTACTTCCTGCTTAAACCGGACCAGGCCGGGGAGCTGTTTCTCGGCAAGCTGCTGCGCGCGGCGGACCGCGGTGTGCGCGTAAGGCTGCTCCTGGACGATATCTTCACGCCCCGCATGGACTCCGCGCTGGCGCAGTTGAGCACGCACCCGAATGTCGAAGTGAGGCTGTTCAATCCCCTGTCGCGCCAGAGCCCGCAGATCTGGAACTTCATCCTGGACTTCCGGCGCGTGAACCGCCGCATGCACAACAAGACGTTCATCGTCGACGGCAGCATCGCCATCATGGGCGGGCGAAACATCGCCGAGGAATATTTCGAACTGAAGCCGCAGCAGGACTTCGACGACCTGGAAGTGATGATGATCGGCGACCTCGTGCCGGAGGTGAGCCGCAGTTTCGACACCTACTGGAACAGCCAGCTATCGGTGCCGATGGAGGCGTTCGGCGCGGCCACCCGCGAGGAAAGGCTGGGCGTGTGGCGCGAGCGGATGGCCGCGGTCGTCAGCGGCGAGCGCCCTTCCGCCTACGCGGCGGCGGTCGGCCGTCCGCTGCTGGCACAAATTGACTCCGGTGAGATCGTTCCAAAACCGGCGCCGGCTGAACTGTTCTACGATACGCCGGACAAGCTCAAGGTCTCGCGCCACGATACCGAACAACGCATTCTCGCCAATGAACTGATGAGACGCTTCAACGAGGCCGAAGAGGAGATCCTCGTGATTACGCCCTATTTCGTGCCGCAAAAGGACGGCATGGCGTGGATTCGGGACATCCTGGCCAACGGCACCCGCGTTACCGTCATTACCAATTCCCTGGCCTCAAACAACCATACCGCCGCCCACTCCGGCTACGCCCGCTACCGGCGCCAACTGCTGGAGGCCGGCGTCCATCTCCGCGAACTGAAAGTAGCGGCATCTGCCCAGGCAGAGGGGCGAAATGTGAACCCGGATTCCGTCACCCTGCATACCAAGGCAGCGGTGATCGACGGCAAGCAGCTGTTCATCGGCTCCCTGAACTTCGACCCCCGTTCGGTGGCATTAAATACGGAAGTCGGGTTGTTTATCGATAGCGAAGAGATCGCTGGGGATTATCTCGCAGAGGTGCACGGCGCATTGCCGCGCTATACCTACCAGCTGCAGCTCGATGAAAACAGCCGCCTGCGCTGGCACTACCAGTACGGGAATACCGCGAAGGTGTATACCCGGGAGCCGGAAACGGGATTCTGGAAGCGATTCATGGCCGGCTTCTACCGGCTATTGCCGATAGAGAGCCAGCTTTGATGGGCCCCCGAACCCGGGCGCGGATTGATTACTCCGGGCAGGGCCACTTGGTGCCGAGGGCACGAAAGACCCCGTCGATGGGCTTGTCCGAGCCGTACTGGGGATTGGATTGCATGAACTTGGCAAACACGATGACAGCCAGGGTGCGCGTGGTCCCCTCAGGGCTGCAAACGATGTCCACGTAGGCCGGCGTGCCTTCCAGCGCGGTGTCATAGTGAATCGCGCCCTCAAAGAACCCATAGCAGAATGACCTGGCGATATCGTGATCCGGGTGCCCTTTCTTGATCGTGCAGATGTCTACCAGGTCTTGCGCCGTTTGCAGCTGGTAATCTTCCACCGAGTACCCGTCACTGGTCATCGTCTCCGTCGCCTGCACGGACGCCATGAACAACATTGAGGCCGCCACCAGCCCAGTAGTCCACGATCTGGTTTTCATAGCCATTCTCCTGGTTACGTTCGACCTTTTCATCAGCGATTACCCTGTTCACGTCGCAGGCGTTCGTTCTCTGCTCGCAGGCGCTCGTTTTCCGCATGCGCGTCCTGGCTCTTCCGGTGCCGGTCGTAAAGATAGCCACCGGCCGCACCGGCCGCTGCCCCAATGGCAGCACTCTGGCGACTGGTTCCAATGGCCGCCCCCGCCAACGCTCCAATTGCTGCGCCGCCGACGACCCGTTCCTGAGTTTCGTTCATCGCACAACCGCTCAGCGCCATGACCGCCGTCATCACCACAACACTCGCAACTCCCACCCGCGAACTCGCGAATCGGCTACGCTTCCTGATTTTCTGCATCTCGATTTGCTCCTCCCAACGTTACCAGCGGCGCCGGATCACAGCGCCCCTGGACCAAATCATGACTGACTAAGGGTAGATCGCATTTCCCATTGCGCAAACTCATGGTCCCGATTGACCGGGTGAACCATTGGCGCCGCTATCCGGTGAGGTTTCGTTTCTCGGCTTCCTCCAGCTCTGCTTCGAGCCGATCGAGCGCATCCATTGCGGACTTTTGCAACTTCCCCCAGCCCTCCTCCGCAGCACCGGCGGCCTGCCGGGCCAGTTCTCGCGCCTCGGTGAGCCCGGTACTCAGCTTCAGGATCGCCGGGTCGAAATCCTGTTCCGACAGTTTTTCGCCCAGTTGGGCCTTCAGTTTCATCACCTCGAGCTTCTGCTCGAGGGCGTCCAGTTTGTACTGCTGGACTACGGCGGTCAGGCCCTGCAGTCATCCCTCGATAGCGTCCAGCCGTTCATCTTGTTGCTGGTCGTTGCCAAAAAGTCCCATCAGGATTCCTCCGGTTTTGCTAAAGCGTCGGCTTATGCTTCGCCCACCGACCTCAATAAGATCATGATCCATCCCAGGAACATCAGTCGAATACCGACCAACACACCCACCAGCCAGACTGCCGAAACGGGGAACTGGGCCCACACGAGAATACCCAGGAGGATGGACACGGCTCCGCTGAATATCATCCAGCCCCAGCCCTCGAACGGCCGCCAGCGGAAACCCTGAATCAAGGTAATGACACCATCAATGATGAACCAAATGGCCAGAAAGAAGGTGATCGTAGCCAGACCGGCATCCGGCTGGGTCAGCAGGGATATGCCCGCCACCACCGCCAGTAAGCCGAACAGAAAGCGAAAGACGCCCTCACCGAAGGATTTTGAACTGAAGGTATAGATAACATGCGCCACACCGGCGGCGATCAGAATGACCCCGATGAGCAGTGTGACGGCTACACCTGTAATGAGGGGCATGGCAATGGCCAACAGGCCCAGAACCAGGACTGCGATTCCCAAAACCATAGTCACAGGAGAACCTCCGCGTGACGCATTACCTGAATCTTCCATATGTCTCTCCCGCCATCTGGTGACGTGGCTACCACCAAAATGCTGACACAGCGTCCCGCGCAGCGTTATCCGAAATCCGACAAATTGGCTGCAAATTCTTGCTCTATCGCAAACAGGTACAGCCCGGGGTGGGCGTCCGGGCCTGCAATAACGCGCTCTGTTGAGAAGAGGATCTGGTGAGGAGGCGCTGCCGGCGGGTCAATCAAACCGCCGTTGCGGCATCCCTGAATTCCTGGGGGCTCTGGTCGGTCCAGCGCCGAAACGCCCGCGAAAAGGCGCTCAATTCGCTGTACCCCAGCATATGCGCAATATCCGTGAGGCTGTACTCGTCGCCGGATACATAGTCCATCGCAATCGTCCGGCGCACATCTTCGACCATGTCACTGAAGACCAGCTTGTCGGCCGCCAGGCGCCGCTGCAGGGTGCGGCGACTCAATCCCAGCAGGGAGGCGATATGGCCGATGTCCGGGGCGCCGCTTTCCAGTGCCGCGCTGATCAGGTGATTGACGCGGGCGACCAGGTCTTCGTCGACATCACGCACTTTCATGCGATCGGCGAGAAAGAATTCCAGTGCCTCCAGCAGGCTGGGGTCGCTGGATAGGCAGGGGACCTCCAGCATTTCCTTGCGGTAGTGGAGTCGGTTGCTGCTACAGCCATAGCGAACTTCGCAGGCGAAGAAGGACTGCAGCTCGCGGGCGTACTCAGGTTGCGCGCGCTCCAGCTCAACCAGCAGCGGGTTGATGCCCTTCCCGCTCAGGGTTCTGATCATGCGAGCAATAAAACTGGTGGCCAACTCGATGTCCTGGGTGTGGATGGCCGTAAATTCGTCCTTGAGGTAGTAGTTGACGACCGCGCGGCGCTGGCCGACATCCAGGCGGACGGCGTTGCCGTGTGCCAGAACGTAGAGGTATCGGGACAGCAAACGCAAGGCTTGTCCCAGGGTCGGGGCGGCTGCCGTCGCGTGCCCGAGGGCGCCCAGGTCACCCGGATCCGAGCTGGAACCCACCGCCAGCCCAATGGCGGGCTCGGACTGGCGGGAGGCGGTCTCGAGCAGGCGGGTATACTGCTCGATGGGGTATTCGACATCGGGCCTGCGAAAGATCTCCCGCGTCAGGCCGAGCTGGTCGGCACTGTCGCCCAGCACGCTTTCCCAGCGGGAAAACATCCTTTCGGAGAAGATTGTCGCCATGCTTGGCCGCCCTCCAGCACACGGCTGATCGAAGGGCGGCAAGCATGGCACAGAATCGCTATACCCGATAGCCGGCCGTCAGAAGCGGTAGGTGAACTCCGCGCCGTAGGTCCGGGGCGGTCCGATGTGGCTGTAGTCGAAACCGAAGCTGGCCTGCAGGTCGATCGCCGAGGTGCGATACTCCTTGTCGGACAGGTTCTTGCTCCATACCGCTACCGACCAGTTGTCATCCGCCGCGTCGAACTGCAGGCGGGCGTTGTGCAACCAGTAGCCGTCCTGCTGCAGGCGATCGACATTGAAGATCTCGAAGTAGTGATCGTCCACGTAGCTGGTATCGAGCTTCACAACCAGGGTGCCCAGGTCGGTGGTGAGAACATCCCAGTCCAGCGCGGCGTTGAAGTTCAGCTCCGGCGCCATCAGCAGCTCGTTGCCTTCCAGGTCAACACCACTCAGTGTGCCTTCCTCGACTTCTGTGTCCAGCAGGCCGAGGCCGGCGCGCAGGAACAGCGTGTCAGTGGCCTGGTAGCGCATTTCCAGTTCCAGGCCCATGATTTCAGACTCCTCGATATTGATCAGGGTCTGGGCCAGGGTGACCGGGTCGACATTGAGGAACTGCTGGTCTTCGTAGGTGTAGAAGAAGGCCGAACCGTTCAGCTCCATGCGCTCATCCAGCAGACGGGTCTTGAAACCGACTTCCCAGGCGTCGAGCGTCTCCGGCTCGACCTCGGTCAGCTCCGAAGGATCGAAGAAGGCCTGGGCATTGAAGCCGCCGTTGCGATAGCCGTGGCTGTAGCTGGCGTAGAGCAGGGTGTCATCCGCCAGCGTGTAGTCGATGCCGAATTTGCCGGTCACCTCATCGTCATCGATGTCATCGTCGACGCTGGTGGCGAAGGGGTCGACCGGGTCGCCGGGGATGGTGTTGAACAGCGGCGTCTCATCGCTGCCGTTGATCCGGGCAGAGAAGCCTTCCAGGTCGGTTTCATCCTTGGTATAGCGCAGGCCCAGGCGCAGGGTGAGCGCATCGTTGACTGCGTAGCTGGTGTCGGCATAGACCGCGCGGCTGGTGCGCTCCTGGTCGAAGTCGTTCTGGATCTGGCAGCCGGCCGGGAAAAATAGCCCCAGGCTCAGGCCTTCGCCGTTGAGAATGCCCTCTGTGACCGCGCCGGCCGGGGTTTGCGGACCCAGGCCGAAAGCGACGCCCGCCACGTCCAGGCAGTCCTGGAAATCAACGCCGCCGTCGAGGTTCAGGTCCAGGTCGTTCCAGAAACCGATAGTGGTCTGGTTGGAGACATCTTCCTCGGCATAGTAGAGGCCGACAATGTAGTCGAAGGGACCGCCGCTATCGGAGGTCAGCCGCAGGTCCTGGGTGTATTGCTCTGCGTCACCACCGTAGTACGGCCTGACGACGAGATTTGCGGTACCGTCAGCGTCTTCCGGGTTGAAGATCTCGCCATCGTCCCAGGAGGTAATTGACGTCAGGGTCAGCGTGTCGCTCAGTGACCAGTTGATGGTCAGGGACACTGCGTCGTTGTCGACGTTGCGCTTTTCATCCTGGTCGGATTCGAATTCAAAGAAGTCCAGCCCCTGGCGAGTGGATTCCAGCGCATCGGTGGCGCCCAGCAGGTTGTACAGGCTGTAGAGCGGACCGCCCACGCCGTCCGGCGTGATATTGAAGGCCTGGACGCCGTAGTTCACCGCATCCTGCTCGCCAGTCGAGGCCCGCAGCACCATCTGCAGGTCGTCATTGGGCTCCCACAGCAGCGTGGCGCGCAGGCCGTATTCGTCGATGGCATTGCCATCGTCGACGCCCGGGTTTTCATTTTCGAACCAGCCGTCCTGCTCGATCCAGGTGCCCGCCAGTCGCACTGCCAGTACGTCTTCGACCAGCGGCGTTTCGAAGGCGCCGTGGGCTTCCTTGCGATCAAAGTTGCCACCGCCGGCCCTGAAGTACCCCGAGCGCTCGAAGCTGGGCGCCTTGGTAATGAAGTTCACCGCGCCGCCGGTACTGTTGCGGCCGAACAGGGTTCCCTGGGGTCCACGCAGCACCTCGATGCGCTCGAGGTCAAAGATCTGTACACCCTGGATCGCGGGATTGCCCTTGTAGACTTCATCCACGTAGCTGGCAACGGGGCTGCTCTGGTTGAAGCTGTAGTCGCTCATCGACACGCCGCGCAGGGAGAAAATCGGGAAGCCGTCACCGCCGGTGGTGATCCGCTGCAGGTTGGGCACCTGTGAGGCAATGTCACCGGCGTCGCGGTACTTGAGACCCTCCATATCCGACGCCGACAGGGCGGATACCGATACCGGCACGTCCTGCAGGCTCTCGGTCCTCTTCTGGGCGGTGATCACTACTTCTTCCAGGAACTGTGCCTGGGCGTTGATCGCCCCGGAGGCTGCCAGCACGCCGATCGCGGCGCTGAGCATACGTTTTTGAAAAATCATTGTTTCTGAACCCCTGATTGTCTTTATGGATTGCTGCTGTCGTTCTCGAACAGGCAGACCAGCGCCTCGCGCTGCTCCGCCTTCCTCAGCCCCGCGAACGGCATGGTGGTACCGGGCAGGTACTGCATGGGTTGTTCCAGGAATGCAGACAAGGTCTCTGCGTCCCAGGTGAAATCGGCCTCCTGCAGGGCGGCGGAATAGGCAAAGCCTTCAACGCCGCCCACCGGCCTGCCCATGAGCCCGTGAAGGCTGGGCCCCATCATCTGCACGCCCGGTTCCAGCGAGTGGCAGGCGGCGCACTTGTTGAACACCTTGCGCCCGGCGTCGACATCGCAATTGGCGGAAACGCCCGGCGCAATCACGCCGAACAGGACCAGGCTGCCGAGCAGCTTCGATACGGTATTAGCCATGTGTCTTGCCCCCGATCAGCCCAGCAGCGCCTGGGTGCGCTGGGCGGCCTTGATGCCGGAACCGATGGCGCCGTCGATAAAGCCGCGCCAACCGCCGTCGCCGTGATCGCCCGAGCCGAAAATGACGCGGCCCCGATCCTTCTGGAAGTGATTGTGGTACTTGCCCAGCCAGCCGGGTTTGTAGCTGGCGTAGGTGCCGCGGGAGAACGGGTCCAGCACCCAGTCGTAGCCGAACACGCTTTCGACTTCCGCGTCAGGCAGGAAAGCGCGCAGTGCCGTCTGCACCGACTCCTCGTCGTAAATATCGACCTTGTCGCGGTCTGAGCCGAAGCCGACCAGCAGGGTGTGGTCGTCACCCTCGTAGTAGGTCACCCAGGTGTTGACCGGGTGGTCCTGGGGGGCCAGGGTAAAGATCTTGCCCAGCCGGCCCTTTACCTTGGCGTAGACTTTTACGCCCTGGCCGGTGTGCCGCTCCTTCGCGGCCTCGGCCAGCACCGGGTCGAGTGCCGGCGAAAAGTCCACTTCGGGCAGGGTATTCATGGGCAGGGTGCTGACTACCGCGGCGGCGGTGATCTGCTCGCCGCTGCGCGTGGTAATGCGCACCCGCTCGCCCAGGTCTTCCACCGACTTGACCGGCGTGGACAGGCGCACCTCGGCGTTACTGTCCGCCAGCATGGCGTTGATCAGGCTGATGGTGCCGTCCTTCAGCTTGTAGCGCGCGATGGCATCGAAGAACATCAGCATGTCGTTGAAGCCCGCCAGCGAGAACCAGCGCAGGGCTTCGATGTAGGACATCTGGTCAGCGGTGTTGTGGCAGGAAGACGCAATGAGACTCTGCATGGCCATTTTCTGCAGCGGCGTGAGCTCGAGCTGGTCCAGCCGGTCCTGGGCGGACATCTCGTCCACCGCCATCAGCTTGTCCCAGGTGTGCCCGAAGTTGTAGGGCCGCTCCAGCAGCTCCCGCGCGTCGGCGGTATAGGCTGCGAAGGCCTGCGCCACGGACATCAGTTCAGCCTCGGTCAGCGCCCGCGTCTCCCCGTCCATAAACAGGATCATCTGCTCGGGCACCGCGCCGGGTGTCTGCACGATCTCGAGTTCGTAGCGCTCTTTCTCCGCCCAGACATAGGGTTGCGTCCAGTGAATCCAGGTACCGCCCATCTCCACCTTGTGCCCCTCGAACTCCGAGCTGAAGGTTCGGCCGCCCAGCCGGTTGCGGGCTTCCAGCAGCAGGGTCTTGTAGCCGTTCTCGCTGCAATCCCGGGCCGCCGCGGCACCGGCAAAGCCGCCGCCCAGCACCACCACGTCATAGTCGCAGCCTTGCTTCCTAACGTTCGCACTGCGTTCGACGGCCTGCGAGGGGCCGCCCGCGAGGCCGGCGACAGCGGCGGTGGTCAGGGCGCCCGCGCCGGCCTGTTTGAGGAAGCGGCGTCGACCGATTTCGGGGGAATCAGGATGTTTGTCTCGGGACACGGGCGATCTCCTGCTTATTGTTGGTAAGGCGGCTGGCGAAAAGTCGCAGTCGCGCCGAATAGCGGAAGACTACTGATCGGCGACCCGGCATGCTTGACAGTGCGCGCCAATTGACTTGATTTGAGGTGCCATTGCCGACTTTTGTGATCAAACCGGCTGTTGGTGTGAGCAGGCGGCAAGACTGTCGGATTTTGGATAACATGTTCTTTTCGGGCTGCTATCTTTCACGGATGTACGTGGTGAGCCCCCCACCCATCACGAGATTCATTGGAGCACGCAAGATGCTGACACGACAGTTGCGACCCGCAGTTTTGTTTCTTCTGAGTGCCGTTGTGCTCGACACCGCAGCCCAGGATGGGGACCTGCAGGCCGCCAACCAGCAGTTCGCGAACCCTCTTGCCTCCGCGACCCTGTTCATCACGGAAAACAATGCCCTGCAGTTTGGCGGCGAGGCCGTATCGGGGAACCGGATTAACAACGTGACCATCCTCGATCCGCTGGTCCCGATGAGTGTGGGCGATTCAGGCTGGTCCCTGGTGCACCGCCCCATCGTCCCGGTGTGGTCCAGCCTGCATATCCCGGACCCGCCCAACGGCTTTGAAAGCAACAAGGGCCTGGGCGACATCACCTACTTCGCGGCCTTTTCACCCCCGGCCACCGACCTGGGCGGCGGCGCGGGGTTTATCTGGGGCGCCGGACCAATATTCCGCTTTCCCACCGGCGGCAGCGACCTGGGCGCGGAGAAGTACAGTGCCGGCGCGGTCGCCATCGCACTGTATTCCAGCAAGAAGTTCAGCGTCGGTGTGCTGAACCAGAACCTGTTTTCCTTTGCCGGGGACAGCGACCGCAACAGCGTGCAATCCAGCACGTTGCAGTATTTCTATTTTTACAATTTCACGCCGAAGTGGGGCATCGGTGCGGCGCCGACCATGTCCTTTGACTGGGAAGACTCGGACCAGACCGCCATCCCGATCGGCATCGGCATTACCCGTTCATTCTTTACCGGCAAAACACCCAATCGACTGCTGTTTGAAGTCGACTGGTACGCCGATCGGAACGATGACTATGGGCCCAAGTGGAACTTCCGCATCGCCTGGGGCCGCTTCCTGCCGAGATTTTTTGACTGACGCTTTCAGTAGATGCGACAGACCCGACTAGACTCATATAACGAAAACCCCGGGAGCCAACGCTTGGTTTCCCCCGCAAATCCGGAGCAGCTAAAGATGATTCAGAGATTACGCGCGTACATGGTTTCACTGGCGATAGCCGCCCTCTCATTCCCGGGACTTGCCGGCGCAGCCGACCAGCCCAACATCCTGGTATTCATGGGTGATGACGTCGGCATCCCCAACATCAGCGCCTACAGCCGCGGCATGATGGGCTACCAGACCCCCAACCTCGACCGAATCGCCAAGGAGGGCATGCTGTTCACGGACTACTACGGCGAGCAGAGCTGCACCGCGGGCCGGTCCGCCTTTATCACGGGGCAGCACGTGATCCGCACCGGGCTGACCAAGGTGGGCATGCCGGGCGCCTCGGTGGGCATCCAGGCGGAAGATCCCACCATGGGCGACCTGCTGCGGGCCCGGGGCTATGCCACCGGCCAGTTTGGCAAGAATCACCTGGGCGACCTGGATGAACACCTGCCCACCAATCACGGCTTCGACCAGTTCTTCGGCAATCTCTATCACCTGAATGCCGAGGAAGAGCCGGAGAATGAGGACTACCCCGACAACCCGCCCATGAAGGGCCCTCGCGGTGTCATCAAGGCAGCGTCTGACGGCAGCGTGCAGGACACCGGGCCGCTCACGAAGAAACGCATGGAGACGGTGGATGAGGAGTTTGGTGCCGCGGCACTGGACTTTATCGAGACCAACACCAAGCAGGGCAAGCCCTGGTTCACCTGGATGAATTCGACGCGAATGCACTTCTGGACCCATGTACGGGACGCCAACCGCGGCAAGTCCGGCCTCAATGAATACGCCGACGGCATGCTCGAGCTGGATGCCCAGGTCGGCGTGTTCCTCGACAAGCTGGACGAACTGGGCATCGCCGACAACACGATTGTGCTGTTCACCTCGGACAATGGCGTACACGAGGCCACCTGGCCGGATGCCGGCGTGACCCCATTCCGCAACGAGAAGACGACCAGTTGGGAGGGCGGATTCCGCGTACCGGCCATGGTGCGCTGGCCCGGCAAGATACCGGCGGGCAGTGTCTCCAACGATGTGATGTCCCACCTGGACTGGCTGCCCACCTTCATGGCGGCGGCGGGCAATCCCGATATCGTGGCCACCTGCAAGAAGGGTTGCCGCGCCTCGGGCAAGCGCTTCAAGGTGCACCTGGACGGACACAACTTCCTGCCTCGCCTGACCGGCCAGGTTGACAAGGGGCCGCGCGAATACTTCATCTATGCGACCGACGGGGGCGATGTCGCGGCAGTACGCTTCGCCGACCGCTGGAAGGCCATGTACATGGTGCAGGATTACGAGGGCATGGAAGTCTGGGCCCGCGAACTGGATCGACTCAAGGCCCCACTGCTGTTCGACCTCAGAATGGACCCCTACGAGAAGGCCTATACCAGCTCCAACACCTACTGGGACTGGTGGTCGGACAGGGGCTTCATGTTCCAGTGGGCCGCCACGGTGGTGGCGGAGTTTGCGCGGACGTTTGACGACTTCCCACAGCGCCAGCCGCCTGCCTCCTGGAATGTCCAGGCCATTATGGAAGCCCATATCGACGGCAATAAGTAGCGCTTCGATGTGGCTCGAGCAGGATGAACAGCTCAGGGAGGTGCGGTGACGCCACGTGAACACATCGAGGCTCTGCAGGCACGCATGCAGGCCTCGATCATCGGACAGGAGGCCGTTGTCGAACGCCTCCTGATCGCATTGTTGTGCAACGGCAACGTGCTGGTCGAAGGCCTGCCTGGCCTGGCCAAGACCCGCGCCGTGAAAAGCATGGCGAACAATATGGACGCGGACTTCAATCGCATCCAGTTCACCCCCGACCTGCTGCCATCCGACGTCACCGGCACCGAGGTGTATCACCAGGTGGCGGGGGCCGGGGAATTCCGCTTCGAGGCAGGGCCCATTTTCGCCAACCTGGTGCTTGCGGACGAGATCAACCGCGCACCGGCAAAAGTGCAGGCCGCCCTGCTGGAGGCGATGGAAGAGCGCCAGGTCACTGTGGCGGGCACGTCCCACAAGCTGCCGCCCCTGTTTATGGTCATGGCGACACAGAACCCGGTGGAACAGGAGGGCACCTATCCCCTGCCCGAGGCGCAGATGGATCGTTTCCTCATGCACGTGCATATCGACTATCCGCCGGTGGAGGACGAGGTCGAGGTCATCCGCCTGGTGCGGGGGGAAGAAGCCGCAGTGTCGAATCAGACGGACAAGGATGACAGCGCCGGCGAAACTGGATCACCCGACCTGGTTCCGCAGCAGGCCGTGTTCGATGCCCGCCGGGAGATTGCCGGCATCGCCGTATCGGAAGCGATCGAACGCTACATGGCGGATCTTGTGTATGCCACCCGGACCCCGGAGGTATACAGCGAAGAGCTGGATCGCTGGATAGACGTGGGGGCGAGCCCGCGAGCGTCCCTGGCACTGGACAAGACCAGTCGCGCCCATGCCTGGTTGCACGGGCGCGATTACGTCGACCCCCAGGACGTGCGGGCGGTGGTGAACGATGTGCTGCGCCACCGCCTGTCACTGAGCTATGCCGCGGTGGGACAGGGTGTGACCCCCGACCGGGTCACCGATGACATTGTGGCCCAGGTGGCCCTCACCTGACGCCGGGACAGCGGGGCTGATATGCGCGACCACGCCGCCCGGGTCCGCACGGGGCTGACCGGCAAACAGGCTCCCCCGGACAAGCTCGACCGCCGCGTGCATGTGGACCTCGGCCACCTGATGGGCCTGGAACCCCTGGCGCGCAATCTCAGCCTGCTGCCCAGGCAGCCTGCCCGCAGTATTCTCAATGGTCGCCACGCCTCCCGCCTGCGCGGCCGCGGGCTGAATTTCGAGGAGCTAAGGGCCTACCTGCCCGGCGACGATTCCCGCACCATCGACTGGAAGGTCACCGCAAAAACCGGCAAGCCCCACGTGCGGGTCTATACCGAGGAGAGAGACCGCCCGGCGCTGATCCTGGTTGACCAGCGCATGTCCATGTTCTTCGGCTCCCGCCTCAACACCAAGTCGGTCACTGCCGCCGAGGCCGCGGCAATCGCGGCCTTCATGGTGCAGAACCAGGGTGACCGGGTGGGCGGTATCGTCTTCAGCGACGAGACCCTGGAGGAAATACGCCCGCGACAGAGCCGGGCCAATGCCAGCCTCTTCCTGGAGTCGCTGGCCCGTGCCAACCGCCGCATGCACGCCGATACCATCCCCGCCGCCTCCATGCCGCTGAACCGACCCCTGGAGGCCGCCGCCCGGATCGCGGGCAGCAACCACCTGGTGATCATCATCAGCGATTTCGACGATATGGACGAGCATACCGACGACCTGCTCAGCGGGATTGCCCAGAACAACGATTTGCTGCTCTGCCTGGTCAGCGACCCCATGGCGCATAACGTGGAGACCAACTGGAACCTGGTCATCTCCGACGGTCGCCTGGAAGCGCTGCTGGATACCAGCGATCCGCGGGCGCAGACTGCCCTGAGGTCGATGCTGGACGAACGCTTTGCACGCGTCCGCGGCTGGCAGCAGCAACTCGGGGTACCCGTACTCCCCCTCACCACGGGCGAGGATACGCTGGAGCAGGTCCGCGCCCTGCTGGGCGGATACGATGGCGGCGGCTGACACCGCCGGGCCGGTGGCGCCGGAACCGATTCCCGAAGATCTCCTGGGTCTGAACCTGGTCGAGCTGCTGGATCAGCTCGAACCCGTGCCGGCCCCGGAGCCCGTGTCCCTGTGGCCACAGACTGCGCTGTGGACGTGGCTTGGCGCCCTGCTGTTGTTGGTTGTTGCCCGCCTGGTGTACCGGCGCTGGCAGCACTGGCGCCGCAACGCCTACCGCCGCGCTGCCCTGGCCGAAATTGTTCGAGCCGGAGAAGACCCGGCGCACCTCTCGGCGATTTTGCGCCGCACGGCCCTGTGTGCATTTCCGCGTCATCATGTGGCCAGTCTGTACGGCAGTGACTGGCTGAATTTCCTGGATGGCACCTGCCCGGGCGCAGGCTTCGACACAGAAGCGGCGTCGGCATTGGCAAGCGCACCCTACAACCCGGCGACAGCGGCGACTGGCGGCGAGGGGCTCGAGAAGCTGGCGCAAATCTGGGTCCGTCACCACCGGGTACCGGCGGAGCAGCCGTCGTGATCGAGTGGGCGAGCCCCTGGGTATTCCTGATGCTGCCCCTGCCCTACCTGGTCTGGCGGGTGGTGCCGCCGTTCAGGGAGCGGGTGCGGGGACTCCGTGCACCCTTCTTCCGGGCGCTGGTCGCCGCCATTGGCGAGACGCCCCGCGAGGGAGCGGTAATCCAGCGCCATCGCCGCTCGGACACCGCCGTGGCGCTACTGTTATGGCTGTTGCTGCTGATCGCCCTCGCCGGCCCCCAGCGACTCGGTGAACCCGTGGAGGTCAGCCAGGCAGCCCGTGACGTGATACTGGCCATCGATATCTCGGGCTCCATGGATGTACAGGATTTTCTTGCCACAGACGGGCAGCGAGTGCAGCGTTTGCTGGCGGTGAAGCGCGTCGTGCGTGAGTTCGTCGCGCAGCGCGAGGGCGACCGGGTAGCGCTGATCGTGTTCGGCACCAACGCCTATATACAGTCCCCTTTCACCGAGGACTTGCAGTCCGTCGGCGAGCTACTCGACCAGACCCAGGTGGGCATGGCGGGACCCAACACGGTGATCGGCGACGCCATTGGCCTCGCGATCCGGACCTTTGAAGCCAGCGAGGTAGATCAGCGCCTGTTGATCCTGCTCAGTGATGGCGCCGATACCGGCAGCCGGATGACGCCATTGAATGCGGCCGCGATCGCCACGCAGAACGGGGTGTCGATATTTACCATTGCGGTAGGCGACCCGGATGCGCGGCCGGGCACGGAGAACCGGGTGGACGTTGTCACGCTGGAGCAGATTGCCGCAAAAACCGGGGGGGAGTACTACTTTGCCGGCGACGAAAACGCGCTGCAGGCCGTTTACCGGCGTATCGACGAACTCGCGCCCCGAAAAACTGAAGTGCTGTCCTACCAACCGCGCCGGCCACTGGCTTTCATGCCACTGGCCGCCGCCAGCCTGCTGCTCTGCCTCTATGCACTGCTGCAGCAGTTCAGCCGTCGTGCCGGGGACCCGGCATGAGCGCCCTGCTGGATTCACTGGAGTATTTCCACTTCCTGCGGCCCGCCTGGCTGGCGCTGCTGCTGCCGCTGGCCTGGACCTGGTGGCGCATGCATCGGCTGTCCCGCGCCGCCGAATCGGCGCCGGCTGGGATAGCGCCTCACCTGGTGAAAGCCCTCACGGCGGGCCGGGGCGGCCTGTCGCGCTGGCGCGCGCTGGACGGGCTCGCCCTGATCGGCCTGCTCATGATTACGGCGACCGCGGGACCCACCTGGAGCAAAGTGCCGAATCCCCTGGTGGCCCAGACATCGCCACTGGCCATGGTATTGGCCGTGACGGAAAGCATGGACAACACCGATGTGGCGCCCAGCCGGCTGGAGCGGGCGCGACAGAAACTGCTGGACCTGAGCCAGTTGCGTTCCGGCGCACGCACATCACTCATTGCCTATGCCGGCACGGCACACCGGGTGGTGCCCCTGACCGAGGATCCGCAGGTTCTCAAGCCCTTCATCGAAGGTCTCAGTACCGACATCATGCCGGAACCGGGTGCCAATGCGACGGCGGCGCTGGCGCTGGCCAACGAGAGCCTGGCCGGCGAAGCCGTAGCCGGGGCGATCGTATTTGTGCTGGACCGGCTGGAGCGTGCCGATATCCCAGCCTTCGAGGAGCATGCCCGGCAGGAAGGCCCCCGCATGATCTTCCTGACGCTGGGAAGCACGCCCGAAGACCTGCAGGTACTGGACAACATAGCGGATGCCCGGGTCATCAAACTCACCCCCGACGATGCCGATGTGCGGCAAGTGGAGCGCTACGCCGCCCAGGCCTACCGGAAGGCGCTGGCCGGGGACGACAGCCTGCAGTGGCGGGACCGGGGCGGCCTTCTGGCCTGGCCGGCAGCGCTGCTGACGCTGCTCTACTTCCGCCGCGGGTGGGTGATGCACTGGCCCGCCACTGCCGGGCTGGTACTGCTGTTATCCGCACCGGATACCGTCAAGGCCGAGGGTCTGCTGGACTGGGTCCTGACTCCCGACCAGCAGGCCCGCCTGATCTACGAGGACAGAAACTTTTCAGAGGCCGCCGACCGATTTCAGGATCCGCTGTGGAAGGGGTATGCACTCTACCAGGCGGGACGGTATCCGGAGGCGGTAGCGGCGCTGGACCGCCTGGCCACCAGCGAAGCGGCTTTTATCCAGGGCATGGCGCAAACCCGCGCGTTGAACTATCGCGCCGGGATCGAGGCATTCAAGCTGGCCCTGGAGCGAGACCCCGACAACCGGGCCGCGGCGCGCAACCTGTCCATTGCGCGCGCGCTACTGGCCTACGTCGAAGATGTGAGGGCCGCTGAGGATACCGGCAGCGGCTCCGAGGGGGCCGACGCGGTGGTCTACGACAAGGAAGCCGAGGGCGGCGAGGATGTGCTGGCCTCTGACCTTCCCACCGACGGGCCCACGATGCTCTCTGCCGAGCAGTGGATGCGCAGTGTCGACACCCGGGCCTCTGACTTCCTGCAGCAGCGCTTCCTGCTGGAAGCCAGCGAGGTATCGCGATGAAGCGGATTTGCGCCGTTATCGCCCTGCTGGTTCTCTCCGGATTCGCGCAGGCGCAGTCCCAACCGGTTCAGGCCCGCCTGGATATGGCGCTGTCCGCGGACGAGGTGATGCCGGGCACGCCGGTAAAGCTCTCCATTTCGGTGGTGGTACCCACCTGGATGCCGGAGCCGGCAGCGTTTCCCGATTTTGAACTGCCGCACCTTATGGTGCGCCAGCCCCCCGACTCCGTGCGCTCCACACGGCGGCGGGTAGACGGCCAGATGTGGGTCGGCGTGGCTCGTGAGTACCTGCTGTACCCGATGTTGCCGGGGGAGTACGTGATCCCGCCGCGCCCACTGCTGGTGACCTATGCCGACGCGGACACCCGCGCACCGGTCAATGTCACGATAATGACCGACACCGTGCGCCTGTTCGGGGTGGTCCCCCCGGCGGCCGAGGGGTTGGATCCATTTGTAGCGGCCGAGGCGCTGGAACTGACGGAAACCCTGGAAGGCTGGCAGCCGGACATGACCGTGGGCGGCGCCTTCCGGCGGGAAGTGACCGCCACCATTCGCGGGACCTCTCCCCTGTTCCTGCCGCCGCTGCTCCCGGACTGGGCGGCGCCGGGGGTGGCGGCCTATCCGACGGAGCCCATCCTCGCGGACGAGTCCAGCGGCGAGGGCGCGGTGGGCGGCACTCGCGTGGAGTCCATCTCCTATGCGGTGGAGCGCGGCGGCCGCTTTACCCTGCCGGCCGTGGAGCTGCGC
Organism: Halieaceae bacterium; assembly: GCA_965601975.1. Classification (GTDB taxonomy): domain Bacteria; phylum Pseudomonadota; class Gammaproteobacteria; order Pseudomonadales; family Halieaceae; genus JANQIO01. The sequence continues at coordinate 1,052,748 of OZ271856.1, read as the reverse complement.
TGGTTTAACCTGTCCACCGGCATGATCGAAACAGCCAGGCTCCCGTCCCATGCGTTTGCCGCAGACTACACACTCGCCCAGCAGTTCGAACGACACTGGCGCAGCGTGGCTGCGGCGGCGGTATCGCTGGGCCTGCTGGCATGGTTGTTTACGCGCCTGTTCCCCGCATTGCTGGCCAGACTGCGACAGCGCTATGCGGCGGCTCTCCATCGCTACCAACAGTCAGCCGCCTACTCGGCCCGACAGGCCATCAAGTCCATTCGGTACAAGGACCTGGACGCGACGCTCAAACACATCGACACCTGGCTGCAGCGCCTGGCACCGGGCGCCGTGCCCGACACCCATGAGCTGCAAGGCGCGCTCGCCCAGGTAGGCAGCGCCCGCTACGGCCGCGGCAAAACCGCAAACTCCGCAGACTGGGGCGCTGTGGAGCGAGCGTTCCGCGCCGCCAGGACCCGCAGTCAGGAACAGCGCAAATTGATGGGACAGGGCGGAACCCTGCCCCCGCTGAATCCGCTAGGCAAATCCCGCCACGTTTCGGGACAGCGTCTCTGAGGGTCTCTCCCCAAACTGTGCGCGATACTCCGCCGCAAATCGCCCGAGATGGCCAAAGCCCTCTTCCAGGGCAATTTGCTTCACCAGGCTCCCGGGCCGGGGATGCAGCAATTTCTCACGCACCCGGTTGAGCCTTCTCAATTTCAGCCAATGCGCCGGCGAATAACCAAGCGTATCTGCAAACGCGTAGTGCAGGGTGCGCTCGCTGACGCGCAACGCGTGACACACTTCATCAAGTCGCAGCACCCGGCACGGTTGCGCGGCCACGAGATCATCGGCGTCCCACACCAGCTGACGCTGCTTTTGCCGCGACGGAATCTCGACCTCCTGCGGCAGCGTGGACACTAGCTCCATGAACACAGCTTCCACCAGGGACCGCCCCATAGCCTGAACAGACGCAGGCAAGGTGACTGTTTTACAGGCAGCCAGTGCAAGCAGGTACTCCCACGCAGGGCGAGTGAGACGCGCATGGGCATTGGCACTGAGCTGGGCGAGACTACTGACCTCGGGGAGCGCACTTTCGCTGGAGCCGGTCAGGGCAGCCACCTGACGCTTGAACTCATGCGCAGGAATGGACACCACCAGGGCTTGCCAATCAGGCGCCCCAATGTACTCAGCCTCAGAGTCCGGTTTTTGAATAATCAGCCCGGTTGTCCCGACGTCGATACCCATCCATCGAGAGCTGCCGTGCTGCTTCAGGGTCAGTGCCATCCCGAAGGCACCGGGCGGACAGGTACCACGGTAATAAACCCGATTACTCCAGTAATTCCCGATGACCTGGCATGTTCCCACCTGGCTGAAAAGCGCGGCACCATGGAACGGCCCGGTGTCGAGCTGGGTATGTTCCTCGTCCCAACCGTCAAAGACCTCTTCCAGGCGCATCAGGTCATCTGTAACGATTTTTTCGACCGTGCCTTCCATTGATCACCACCCGGTGCACCACCGGTAATCCCTTCTACCGCCAACGCGGCATTGCAGAAATTGGATATCAGTATAGCTGGCCACATTTGAATCTTCGTACCAGCATATTGGAGGAAGCCAGGAGCCTGCGGCGCGGCGAAGCTTGAACCGTGACACCGCAACCTCCGGGTGCCGTGCCAGGGGCTGTAACTCAAAACGGGAGGATTCAGGATGTATCTACGCTTGCAACGAATCATGGTGACGGTCTTACTTTGCGCCCTGTCCTGGGCCGCCAGTTCCAACGAGAAGCCCAACATCCTGGTGATCTGGGGCGATGATATCGGCCAGGACAATCTCAGTGCCTATACCATGGGCCAGGCGGGACACTGGACACCCAATATCGATCGCATTGCGAAAGAAGGTGTCATGTTCACCGATTACTACGGCGAGAACTCCTGCACCGCCGGCCGGGCAGCCTTCATTTTTGGCCAGCACCCCATGCGCACAGGGCTGACCAAGGTTGGCATCCCCGGTGCGTCCCAGGGGGCCCGAGCCGAGGATCCGACCATCGCGGAAATGCTCAAGCCGCTGGGCTACACCACCGGGCAGTTTGGAAAGAACCATTTCGGGGACCGGGATGAACACCTACCCACAAACCATGGTTTCGATGAGTTCTTTGGCAATCTCTACCACCTGAACGCCGAAGAGGAGCCGGAAAACATCGACTACGCCGGATTCATGACCGGCGGCAGGGCTGAGCGCTTCGGCCCGCGAGGCGTCCTGCGTGCTACCGCGGACGGCCAACCGGAGGATACCGGCCCACTGACCAGGAAGCGGATGGAGACCGTAGATGAGGAGTTCCTCGCTGCCGCGCTTGACTTCATCGACCGGGCACACGAGGCGAGAAAGCCGTTCTTCGTCTGGTTCAACGCTTCGAGGATGCATGTCTGGACGCGCCTGAAACCGGCGACCGTCGGTCTTTCAGGACGCGGCGGGCTGTATGGCGACGGACTGGTCGAACACGACAACCACGTCGGCGTGCTGTTGGACAAGCTGGACGCACTCGGGATCACCGAAAACACCATTGTGCTCTATTCAACAGACAACGGCGTCGAGAAGTTCAGCTGGCCGGATGGCGGCACGGCGCGCTATCGGGGCGAAAAAAACACGACCTGGGAAGGTGGCTTCCGGGTGCCCGCGATGATTCGCTGGCCGGCGAGGATTCCGGCGGGCCAGGTGGTCAATGAGCTGACTGCCCACAACGACTGGGCGCCCACATTATTGGCAGCTGCCGGCAATTCCGAGATCAAACAGCAATTGAAGAAAGGCACCCGCCTGGGCAGGAAGCGCTTCAAAGTGCACCTGGACGGCTACAATATCCTGCCCGCCCTGGAGCAGGGCAGGAACACGACCGCCGACGATAATTCAGACTGGCCACGCAAGGAATACATCTACGTGACTGACAGCGGCGATGTGGCCGCAATTCGCATGGGTGACTGGAAAATGCTCTACCTGGCGCAGGAGTGCGAGGGCCTGGACGTGTGGCGCTGCCCGCTGGTTCCCTTACGTGCACCCTACATTTTCAATCTACGCCAGGACCCCTATGAGTCAGCGCCTATCGAGGCAGGCGCCTATGGGCGCTGGTGGGTTGATCGCATGTACATGATGGCGCCGGCCGCCGAGGCTGTCATCACATTCCTGAAAACCTTCGAGGAGTTCCCGCCTAGGCAGGTCCCCGGCGACTGGACTTTCAAAACCGTCACGGAGCGGATGCAGATCTGGGAACGGGCCCAGTATAAATAGCCCGCGTCTGGCAGGGTCCCCTCACAGTGGCTCTGAGGGCCTCCGAGGCCCACACTTTTCACTCCGAAAGCATGACCTACCTCATGCTTTACTGGTGCAATCCCCCGCACCAATGATGCTAGTCTTTAGTGACGTAAAAAGAGGAGCGTCCCCGTGTCCAAGAGCTACCTGGCCGTATTGTTTTCACTGAGCAGTGTGCTGCTAACCGCCTGCGAAAAAACGGAAGAGTGGCCTCCGCCGGCGTCCCGCCCCGTGAAGATTTTTGCGGTAGAAGACCTGGCTGGCTCCGCGATACGCCGCTTCCCTGGCAGTGTGCAAGCATCAGAACGGGCCGACCTCTCGTTCCGGGTGCCCGGCCGCTTACAGGAGATTCTGCTGCGCGAGGGCGACCCCGCCAAAGCGGGCCAAGTGCTGGCCAGGCTGGACCCGACAGATTACCAGCTTGCCGTGGACGACCGGCAGGCGACTTTCGACAATGCCCAGAGAAATTTCAACCGGGCCAAGGAACTGATAGTCGACGGCAATATTTCCAGGTTGGATTTCGATCGCATGGAGGCTGAGTTCCGCTCTGCCCGGGCAGCGCTAACCCAGGCCAAGCAAAATCTCGATTACACCTACCTGCGTGCACCCTTCGACGGAGCCATTGGTCGTCGGGAAGTTGAGAACTTCGAGGAAGTTGCCGCGAAGCAGAGGATTTTCCGCTACCAGAACACGGACAAATTTGACATCCAGATCGACCTGCCCGAGGCGCTGGTGCGCAATACGCGGTTCACCCGAACGGAAGAGGAGGAGAGGCAAATGCGGGCCATGGTGGATGCCAAGGCGCGTTTCGAGGGTCGCGATGACAGTTTCCGGCTTACCGTAAAAGAGGTGGCGACCACGTCTGATCCACAGACACAAACGTTCCGCGTGACCCTGAGTATGGACGCGCCTGACGACTTCGTTGTCCTGCCGGGTATGACTGCCGAAGTAGTGATTGATTTTTCGGCGGTTCTGCAAGCGGCCGAAGGGACTATTTGGGTGCCTCAGTCAGCGGTCCAGGCCAACAGTGGCCTGGAGGCCCAGGTCTGGATTCTCGACGAAGACACAATGACGGTGTCGAGTCTTCCCGTATCTATTGGCCGCATAGCTCGCGGGAGTGTCGAGATCACAACCGGGCTGGTTGGTGGTGAAGAGATCGTCAGCGTGGGCGCGCATTACCTGTCAGAGGGAATGCGCGTCACTCGCATGGAGATAACGGAACAGGCTACCCCCCGCAAGGATGATCCAATCTGATGAATATCGGTGAGTATTCTGTAATAAGGCCGGTCATCTCCTGGCTGTTGGTGGTCGTGCTGGTCGGAGGCGGCCTGCTGGCATTCGATGGCCTGGGTAAACTCGAAGACCCCCCCTTCACCATTAAGTCGGCCAAGATCATCACCCTCTATCCCGGCGCCACGGCCGAGGAAGTACAAGATGAAGTGACCTACAAGCTGGAAAATGCCATCCAGAACATGGAGCAGGTCAAGAACATCAAGATGACGGTGTCCCGGCCGGGCATGTCAGACATCCTCATCGACTTCAAGGACAAGTACCGGGCAGAGGACTTCCCGAACATTTTCAACGAGCTGCGGCGCAAGATTGCCGATGTAGCGCCAGAGCTGCCGCCAGGCTCATTGGAACCCATGATCCTGGATGATTTCGGAGATGTTTACGGGATCTATGCCACTCTGACGGGTGAGGGCTACACCTGGCGCGACCTGTTCGATGTCGCAGACCGACTCAAGAAACAGCTGCTGCTGGTGCCCGGTGTACGCAAGGTTGTGATCGACGGCGCGCAACAGGAAGTGGTGTATGTGGATATCTCCCGTACCCGCATGGCTGAGCTCGGCATCAGCATGAGGGAAATCACGCGCGTATTGAACGAGCAGAACACCGTGGTGGATTCCGGTGGGGTCCGCTCTGAAGACGATTACCTGCGTATTGGCCCGACCGGTGATTTCAAGACGGTGCAGGAAATTGGTGATCTGATGATCGCCTCCAATGAAGGCGCCCTGGTCCGTCTCAAGGATTTCGTGACCATTACCCGGGCCTATGATGAATTGCCGCAGAAACAGTTTTTCGTCAATGGCAAACCCGGGCTTGCCATCGGTGTTTCCATGCTGGGTGGTGAGAATGTGGTCAAGGTGGGCGCGCTGTTGGAGCGTCGTGCGCACGATCTGGGCACGATCATCCCCGTAGGCATGGAGTTTTCTATAACCTACGACCAGCCTACCGAAGTTGATAAGTCTGTGGGTGGGTTCATTGTCAGCGTGGCCCAGGCAGTCGCCATCGTTATTGGCGTATTGCTGCTGTTCATGGGTTTGCGCGTCGGCATCATCATAGGGGCTGTGCTGTTGATTACCGTTGCCGGCACGCTCCTCATCATGGACATCTACGGCATCGAGCTGCAACGCATATCCCTCGGTGCGCTGGTCATTGCGCTGGGGATGTTGGTGGATAACGCCATCGTGGTGGCCGAGGGCATGATGGTACGCATGCAGAAAGGCATGTCTGCCGCCGAGGCCGCTGGCGAAACCGTTGGGAAGACGGCGTGGGCCCTGCTGGGTGGGACCGCCATCGGCATCATTGCCTTCTCAGCTATCGGCCTGTCACCTGACAGTACCGGTGAGTTTGCCAGCTCCTTGTTCTGGGTCATCCTGATTTCCCTCTCACTGAGCTGGATTACGGCGGTCAGCACCACACCGTTGCTCTGCGCGCTATTGCTGAAGACGGGTGATGGTGCCGCCGAAGAAGGGGACGCCTACTCTGCAAAGCCCTTCCAGGTTTATCGCGGGCTGGTGAAGGCCGCCATCCGGTTTCGCTGGACGACAGTGGGAACGGCCGTGGCCCTGTTCGTGGCAGCGGTCATCGGTTTTGGCTATGTGAATAGCGGTTTCTTCCCCGCGGCGAACACGCCGCTGTTTTTTGTCGACATCTACACACCCGAAGGCTCGGATTTCCGGCGGACTCGCGACGATACCCTGCGGGTGAGCGAGTTCCTGCGCAAGCAGCCGGGTGTGGTTCAGACCTCCACCGCGGTGGGTGGTGCGCACCTGCGGTTTACCCTGGTATACATTTCCAAGGAGCCTTCGCCGGCCTATTCCCAGATTATTGTGCAGACAGAAACCCGCGATCAGATTCCGGCCGTTTGGGATGCGGTTGAGACGTATATGAAAACGGAGATGCCCTGGCTGGACCCGGTCATCAAGCCCCTGCGTATCGGGCCGGGGCGGGATGCCAAAATTGAAGCACGCTTTTCCGGACCCGACCCGGAGGTGCTGCGCAACCTGGCAGAGCAAGCCAAGGCCATCATGCGCGAGGATCCTGATGCCAAGGATGTCCGTGACGACTGGCGCTCTCCGGTCAAGGTTGTGTCACCGGTATACAACGAGCAGGTGGGTCGCCAACTCGGCGTCACGCGTGAGGACCTCGGCGGTGCGCTGAAATCGGCCTTTGAGGGTAGAACCGTGGGTACCTACCGCGATGGTATTCATTTGCTGCCCATCAAGTTACGCGCACCCGACGAGGAGCGGGTCGATGTCGATAACTTGAGGGATGCACAGGTGTGGAGCCCGGTGCTGGAGCGTTCCGTACCATTGGCACAGCTGGTGTCGGAATACCGTACTACCTGGGAAAACTCGGTGCAGCGCAGCCGTAACCGCATACCGACCATCATTGCATCCTGTAATCCTGTCAGCCCACTGGCGGATCCCCTGTTTGCCCGCTTGCGACCCCAGATCGAGGCCATGGAGCTGCCGGCGGGATACTCCCTGGCGTGGGGAGGCGAGTATGAGGATGCAGTGGATGCCCAGGCCGGCCTGGCCGGCGCGCTGCCGGTCGGCATATCGATGATGATTCTCGCCACCATCCTGCTGTTTGCCAAATTGAAACAGCCGATCATTATCTGGTTGACGGTACCTCTCGCCATCATCGGTATAACGGCCGGCTTGTTGAGCACCGGCGGTGCCTTCGACTTCATGTCCATTCTCGGTGCGCTATCGCTGATGGGACTGTTGATCAAGAATGCGATTGTGCTGATCGAAGAAATGGACCAGCAAACGGAGGAGCATCCGGAGGATGCACTCAATGCGGTGCTGGACAGCGCGGTCAGTCGCATGCGGCCCGTGATTCTGGCAGCAGCCACAACCATCCTGGGTCTGATTCCGTTGTTGCCCGATGTATTCTTCGTGAACATGGCTGTGACCATGATGGCGGGCCTGGGCTTCGCGTCGATCCTGACCTTGATCGTGGTGCCGACTCTCTACTGCATCTTCTTCAACATCAAAGCAAACTGATAACGTCGTCAGGTTACCGGGTGCCTTAGCAGGTGCCCGGTGCCGGGTCCTGCTCACGCAGGCCTGGATAACGAGCCTGTGGCGCCAGATATCAAGCCCGGTGTCGCGCCGCGTCAAGTCGCGGCAAGGAAATCCGTGTAGCTTTTTCATACCAAGTGCGGCTGCCACCCATAGGTGGCCGATTCAATTCAAGAAATCTGGGGATTGCACGTGTCGCGAGATGCTGCGAGGGCAAGCCGGGCATCTTTGTCATCACGGCAGTTTTTCGGATAGATCTGATGAGGTGATCGATTGAGCGACGCCGTTTTTTCAGCTGAAAATTGGAAGCAGCCAGCCAATATTGCGGCGAGCTTTCAGTGCGTTGATAAGGTATTTCAATGCGCAACTTTGCACGGCCATCCCACGGCACCCAGGCGGCTTGAGGCAGCCCCCAAGGATATTCTCTGCGTGCCGGTAGACACAGAAGTGGGCGAGAGACAGACGGTTGAAGAGTTACTTGCGGCAACGCATACCGATGCACTGCTGGTCATAAAGAACGAGAAGATCATCGCAGAGCACTACTTCAATGGCATGGCTGCCCATCAGCGTCACCTGCTGAACTCCGTGACGAAGTCCTTCGTCGGCATGCTGGCGGGGATTGCCGTGGCTCGCGGACACATGAATGTGCATGACGTGGTGAAAGATCATGTCCCTGCATTGGCAGATTCAGTTTGGGCGAGCGCGACCATCCGGCAGTTGCTGGATATGAACGCCAGCGTCGCGTACGACGAGGTCTACGACGAGCCGGGCTCCGGCTTTTGTGAAGAATCTGCCCTGGTCGGATGGCGACCTGCGATGCCCGGCGACAGGCATTGCGGTTCGCTGATCGATTTTGCCGGCGCGCTAGAGGCGGCGGAACCGGCTCATGGTGAGGAATACTGCTATCGAACGGTATGCACCAACGTCCTGGGTATGGTTGTTGAACAGGCGATGCGCAGGCCATTGACGGTGTTGCTGCACGAAGAACTCTGGCAGAGAATGCGCGCTGAAAGCGATGCTGCTGTCGTCATTGACGAGGTGGGGTTTCCCTACGTGGGGGCAGGCCTCAATACATCGGCCCGAGACCTGGCATGCTTCGGTCTGATGCTCGTAAATCATGGCGCCATTGATGGTCAACAGGTTATTCCTGCCGATTGGATTGCGGACACCCTGAGAGGCGACAATGACTGCAAGGCCAGGTTTCAATCAGGCAAATACGGCGAGCTCATGCCAGGTTGGCACTACCGTAACCAGTGTTGGATTCCAGCGCTGGGACGCGATGTCATTCTCGGGTTGGGCATACATGGGCAGGCGCTGTTTGCCGACCTGACTACCAATACCGTGATTGTGAAATTTTCGTCGCAGCCAGCGGCGGAGATTCCTGAAATGCACCTGGCGGGTGTGGCAGCCATGGACGCGATTTCGATTCACCTGCAAACCTGAGCGCAGCGGCACGCAAGTATCCACCTGTGCGGCCGACCACAGCTTTTCATAAACCGTTGCGGTCCGTGAAACTGGTTACAAGTCCAGTCGAGCTGCGTCGGCGTCGCTCAGGCCCAGTCGCTCGAGCAGGTTTAGCCATCGTGGATCGCTATGAATCGGCGAAAACGCTGAATACATGCGAATCTCCATGAGAGCATCCGTGTTGGATTGCACCGCTCGCTCGAGGTAGTCAAAGGCCTCATCGTTCGCGCCGCGAGTGGCAAAGACGCCAGCGACGGCAACGGTGTAGCGAGGGTCATCCCGAATAGCTTCCAGCGCCTGGTCTGATCTCTCGATGTCACCGAGGGCGCTGTAGGAGAGGGCGAGGCCCCACTTGCCGATCAGGCCGGGCAGTTTCTCGAAGCCCGCGATTGCTTCCTCGAGCTTGCCTTCGGAGAGCTTGAGCCAGGCAATATTCCTGTCATGCAAGTAAGACTCCGGCCGTGCTTCCTGGATCCTCGCAATCAACTCGCGTGCCTCTTCGAACCGACGAGCCTCCATAAGCGCAAGTGCCGTGTTTGACAGCACTGGAACCGACAGCGGGTCGTGGGCCAGGGCTTCCCGATAGTAGTTGATCGTCTCGTCGACGCGCCCGAAGGCAGACTGCAGGGTTCCGTATGCATTGAGGACACGTGGGTGATGGGGTGCAATCCGTAGTGCTCGTTGCATGTAGCGCGCGGCGGCGTCCATGTCCCGCTCCCAGAACATGGCAATCCAACCGAGGCTGGACAGGGCGCCGGCGTGATCGGGGTCAATTTCGAGCGCGCGCAGGGCGGCCAGACGGGCCTTTGGGAAGCCGTCAGGCGGCGCCATGAAGTCGCGGCTTACCATGTTCGAGTAGATAATGGAGAGGTCGTACCAGGCATCTGCGTAGCTTGGGTCGATGGCGAGCGCCTCTGTTGTCAGCGCCTGCGCCTCCTCGAGACCCTCGCGCGTGAACTGGTTGGCGGCGGCGCGGGACTTGAGCTCGAGTTCGAATGCCCGTACGTCCGTGACAATGGCTCGAGGCATATCACCCAGCAGTTCGATTCTCAGTGATTCGACGACCGCTGCGGAAATCTCGTCCTGAATCAGGAAAATATCGTCGAGTTCGCGATCCCAGGATTCCGACCAGAGGAGGTAGCCGTCGCCGGCATTGATAAGCTGGGCCGTGACGCGGATCTTGTCGCCTGACTTTCGCACGCTTCCCTTCAGCACATGCGCCACGTTCAGTTTGGCGGCAATCTCGGTGATATCGGCACTGTCGTCTCTGAAGACAAACGCAGAGGTGCGGCCGGTGACGCGCAGTTCCGGGATCTTGGTGAGCAGATTCAGGAGTTCCTCGCTAAGTCCGTCGGAGAAGAACGCGTTATCGGGATCCGCCGACATATTCACGAATGGCAGCACGGCAATCGACCGATCCAGGTCCGCGCCCAATTCGTCCTCGATCCGCGACGAAATCAATTGCTCCGCGATAACCGCTATAACGACTACGGCCACAAACACTCCCAGTGCGAAATCCACCAGGCGGGCCTTGAGACGGGCTGAAAGCTTGAGGTTGCCGTCCTCATCAAACACCTCGGACTGGGCGGGGCGGACGGGTTCCACGCCGTCTTCGTCCACGCTCAGCAAGGGCTCTTGGCCCCACATCAGTGCAATGGTGGCGGGAAGACCTGCGATCAGCAGCACGGCAGCAAACTGCCCGACAGTTGCCGGCAGGTCAAACATCTTGCTGAGCTGTTCGATCAACCGCAGGATGATTAACGCCGACGCCAGGTAAACACCGGCGATGTGCAGCATCCTGCGGCTGGTTAGCACCTTGGTAATTTCGTTCTTCATTCTCGCCGCCGACCCCTGATCAGCAGCGAATACTTGCACAAATTCATAACGCAGGGAAAAGAAACGATGGGATACAGCAGATTATCGAATAACTGGGCCCGCTAGCGAATCTGCTCTCTGGGCGTCTCTGGGGAGCAGCCCCTGGCCCGAGACGAACCGGGCCTAGAGGCTAAGAGAAAAGGAGGCGTAGACGTAGTCACCCTCCGGGCGGCGCTCCACATTGAAATCGTGTACCCATTTAAGGCTGAAGTAGACCTCGCGGCCACCCAATTCGCGGATGTAATAGACTGCCGGGCCAATGCCGGAGGCCTCACCCTTGAAGTCGCCCAGCCTGGCGCCCCTGCCGGTATCCCCGCTGAGCTGCCGGTAGTAGTACCCATTGACGCCGACACCGAATGACTCCGAGAAAAACTGGTTCAGGACCACATCAACATGGAACTCGTCACCACTCTTGTAATTGGTGTCATTGTTCTCGGTGTTGTAGGAGTAGCCCACCACCACGCTGTAGTCCTGCCCGGTCTCGGGATTCAGGTACGTGACGGCGACATCTGTTTCCAGAGTCCAGTAATTGAGGCCGCTGTTGGCAATATCATCCTCGTCGTAGCGCCCGGTGGGTGTCACCAGGAAATTGGCCCACATGAGGTGGAGCTTGTCCTGTTGCCAGTAGACATTGCCGGCCAGGGTGAGGTCGCCGATACCGAAGCGGTCATCGGACGTTCCCCTGCCGACGTCGCCAGCTGACAGGCTTGCGTTGATGTCGGGGCGGCCCACGGCGGGAGTTGCTCCAAACGCCAACTGCCCGCCCAGAAACTCAAGGCCGGGGTTGTAGAGAAAGGTCGCATAGTCATAGGCCAGGTTCACCTCGGCCTCAGCAAGCAACTGGCCGGACCGCAAGCTGGTACCGACGTCACCGCTGTAGAAGAGGAAATCATTGCGAAAGGAAAGCCCCTCGGGCGGCATGACGGCCAGCGCCACATCCCCGTAGAAACCCGGGATGTAATTGCTCAGGCCACCTTCGGCCGCGTGGCCCGACGGCTGGGCGACGACCCATAGCAGACACCACGACAGCAGGTGCCTGCGTTTCTGCACTTCATGGAATTCGGCCATAAGAACCCCTGCCGCCCTCGTACTGTTGATGCAGGTCAGAAAGCCACAGATCCCTGACCACAGTTCATAGAACCTTTTCGAGAGTAAACCGCGAAATCAGTGCCCGGAAAAGACCAGCGATTGCATGTGCTTGGACTTGTGCGCCAGTCTCTCCGGCCCGGCATGCAAGCGGAAGTGAGCATGTGTCGCTGTTACCTCGGCTCGCTCGCCTGCGAGAGGAACCAGTCGTAGTAGGCATTCGCGGAGCTGTCCCTCCTGAAGCCCCTTACGCTCCGACCCCAGCGCTCCCTGTCTCCCATGGTGGCGAACAGGTAGATCTGGTAGAAGTCGATAAGGCGCTGGTAGGAGGCCTCGATGCGCGCTTTTTCCGCTGCATCAGCCTTGACCGGTGGCGCGCTGCGGAGCTCCAGCAGTACCGGCAGCACCCGGGTGATTTCCTCCGCGTGCAGCCAGGCGGCGTACTCGATCCGGGGCCGGTCGTCTGTCACCGGCGGCGCTGTGCCGGCGTATTGCTCGAGGCCGGTCCGGTCTGTCACGTAGGTCGCCAGCAGGTCGGCCGTGGAAAGAATACCCACCTCTTCCAGGGCTACTGCCACCTCCCCTGTGCGGAATCGCTGCTCGATGCGCGCGTAGTCCAGGTCCAGCGGCTGCGCGGCGCCGAGCAACAGCATCTCGTTGGCTTCGGTGGTCCACAGCGTGAGATGTGGAAACACATCCAGCATGGCGCGTACCAGTGAGCGGGTATCGCTGTCGTTCTGTGTGGCGATCGGCAGCCACTGGGCCAGCAGTCCATCCTCGTTTAGCCGGCTTTGTGCCAGACGGTAGAAGTCCGAGGAGTACAGGTTCACCACGCCGGCGGCGGCAGGCGGTGGCGGCTCCAGGGTAATCAGGTCAAAACGCTCCTGTTCGCGCATCAGTTCGTGGCGGCCATCCGCGACCCGTACTTCAAGCCGTGCGTCCTGTCCGGCGCCAAGATTGCCCCGGAACAGGCTGACTGCGTCCACGACGGGCTGCATCAACTCGATACACAGCCTTCGTTCCAGGTTCGGGTAGGCCAGCAGCGCGCCGCTGGTTATGCCAGTGCCCAGACCCACCACGGCGACAGATCGCGGTTCTCCCGGATGCACCAATAGCGGCAGTAAGGACTGCAGGCGCATATACCGCAACGAGGGGAGTGCATCCCCGGTATTGGACACGCCCTGGATGTAAAGGCGGCGGAAACTGCCGCGGCTGCTTTGCTGCTCAAGGACTGCCACCGTGCCGGCCGGGCCTTCGTCGTAGAAGACCAGCTCTCCCCCCCGGGCCTGGACCAGCATCCGGCTCAGTCCATCTTTGGGGACGTAGACGGCCAGCAACAGCACCACGGCACCCAGACCCAGTGCCGGCACGGGGACGGCGCCGCGCGTGTCACGTGCCATCGCGACGGCACCGATAACAGCAGCTACGCTGGCCAGTACGGCGAGGCTGTTCGCCAGTCCCAGCCTGGGCACCAGCATAAATCCTGTGAGCAGCGTACCGGCTATGCCGCAGGCCGTGTTCAGGGCTAACACGCGACCGATATCCTGGCCTGGCCTGGCCACATCGACGACCAACCTGGCCGAGGCGGGGAAAGCCGCTCCCAGCAGCAGTGTTGACGGGAGAATCAACACCGCGGCCGCCAGCACAAAACGCGCGCACATCTCTGCCATCCGGCTCCCTGTCAGCGTGTACACATGACTCCCCAGGGACTGCTGCGCCTCGGCGAGCCAGGGCCCGAGGGCGGCAAACGTGACCAGCGCCACCAAACCCGCGCCCAGGATCAGCGAGCCGAACAGCGTCCAGCGAGCCGTGATGCGGTCGGCAACGCGGGCATACAGGTAGCTGCCGGCCACCAGGCCCGTCAGGTAGGTCGCCAGCACGACGCTGAATGCTATGGCTCGAGTACTGAGAAACTGTACGATCGCCTGTGTCCAGAGGACTTCATAACCCAGCGCCACGCCACCTGCCAGGGCGTACAGGGTCAATGCCAGCCGGGCGTCCGTCGACAACCGGGCGACCTCAGGACCCGCTTGCAAAGCAGCGCTGCGCTGCTGGTCGGGTGCCTGCCGGCGCGCGTACCACATCGCCACCACCCCCAGAAGTGCGTTCAGCAGCGCGGCAACAATCGCGGCGCCGGTCACACCGAAGACCGGAATCAACAGAAACGCGCAGAGCAATACCCCGATGATCGCGCCCGCTGTATTGGCCGCGTACAGTTGGCCGGCACTGCGGCCTACCAGGTCATCCCCGGGCTTGATTGCGGCCAGGAGCGGCGGCAGTGTGCCACCCATCAATACGGCGGGCAGCGCCACCAGCAGGAAAGGCAGCACCCACGCGAGCATACCGAGAGAGGATTCCAGGGCGACGAACAGGGCAGCCGATCTGGCGAGTGCCAGGGTGCTGAGCAGTCCCGCCAGGGCAATGGCCAGCTCCAGAGCCGCATACAGGCGCAGCGGTGAATCGACCCGGTCCGCCAGGCGACCGAACAGCGCGCCGCCCAGGGCAAGGCCCGCGAAAAAAGCACTGACCCCGGTCGTTACCGCATAGACATCCACACCGACGACCAGTGACAGCTGCTTGACCCACAGGGTCTGGTAGACCAGCGCGGAGATCCCCGAACCCAGCAACAGCGCCTGTGCGGTCAGGGAATCCCGTCGCGCCTTGCTATGCATACCTTGACCTAGAGCAGCGATGCTGGATGGATGTGCGTCCTCAGGCTGCCTGTGGCGTGAAAGGCCGCAGTTCGCCCTGGCCCTGGCGGATAACCCCGCAGCTGGATTCCGGCACCTCGTTCCAGGCGCCGGCCAGGTCACCGAGGGGCTCTGAGACCACAAGCCGCGCGTCGGTGGACAGGTTGTGCAGCTCCGGGTGATCCGGGTACTGGTCGCGCAGGGTTTCGATGTCGGAGCTGTAGAACAGCGAGCGGGACTCGCGCTCGCTGGAATAGCGGAAGATCCAGAGACTGTCGCCGTCGCTGGTAGCCACTGTCATCTGCACGGGATTCTCCACCCCCTGTTTGCGGCCGGCCGCCTCGATAAAGCCCACCGCGCGCTCGACGGCGGCCAGCGGATCGTCCTCCAGGCCCATACTCAGCGCCAGGAAGAAAAACAGCTCAGAGTCGGTAGACCCCTCGATCAGCGGAAACAGGGACGGATCAACGGCCAGCGCCATATCGCGCTTGATCAGGTCGAAATTCCGAAGGACGCCATTGTGCATCCACAGCCAGCGTTCGTAGCGAAACGGGTGACAGTTGGTTTGCTGAATCGCTCCGCCGGTGGAGGCGCGGACATGGGCAAAGACCAGGGGTGACACCAGGTGCTGAGCCAGTTCCTTTAGATTACGATCGTTCCATGCCGGCTCGACGCTGTGGAAGAGCCCCGGCCTGGCGGCGGCATCGTACCAGCCGATGCCGAAACCATCTCCGTTCGTGGTCGTGGCGCCCAGCGTGGAATGCAGGCTCTGGTCTATCAGTGAGTGACTGGGCTTCAACAGCAGTTCATCCAGCCGCAGGGGTGATCCCGAGTACGCCAGCCAACGACACATGGCTCTTCCTCATCTTCTCAAGTGCTAAACTTCCGAAAGTGTAGCTTCGCACAAATAATCCCGCCTATGACCTGCATCAACCCCGCAACGAGCGCTAGCGCAACTTGTGCGGTAACCTGCAACTGGACAGTGTTCTGCCAGTGGCCAGCGAGCGAAGCGTTTCAAAGGCTTTCAAGGCGATAGGCCGCGGCTTGCTCGGTCCCACCATGGGCGACCAGGGAAAATCGGGAGATGCTCTTATGAGATTGCCTGCCATTGTGTGTCTTTGGGCTCTGTGTATCGCGGGTATTGCCCAGGTCGATACCGTCCAGGCGGCAGCAAAAAAAAGGCCGAAGCTGATCCTGCAAATCACGGTGGATCAGCTGCGCGGTGATCTCCCCACGCGCTTCTACGATCGACTCGGCGAAGGCGGGATTCGCTATCTCTGGGAGAACGGCGTCGTTTACACGGACGCGCACCATGCGCATGCCAACACGGAAACCATTGTCGGGCATACGACCCTTGCGACCGGCGCACATCCGTCGCGCCATGGCATGGTCGGGAACCTGTGGTTTGATCGTGAGACGGGCTTCACTACCTATAACGTGGAGGATCCTGACTACCGGTTGCTTACGGTCGGCGCGGACGTCGATGCCAACGCCGAAATCGACCCGACCCAGCGGGCGGCGCGCAGCGAGGGCCGCTCTCCGAAGGCAATCCTGGTGTCGACCTTCTCCGATGAGCTCATCAGCAGCACCGGCGGGCACGCCAGGGCGATCGGTGTCTCCGTCAAAGACCGGGGCGCCATTTCCATGGCCGGGCACGCGGGCGCTGCCTACTGGTTCTCCAAAGCCGGCGGTGAATTTGTTTCAAGCACCTATTACCTGGACAGCTATCCGGACTGGGTTACCGACCACAACGCAGCGCGGCCTGCGCAGGCATACGCCAATCGCAAATGGACGCTCATGCATGACCGGTCGACGTATCTCTTTGGCGATGCGGACGACCGTCCCTGGGAGACGGACGTTCGCGGATTTGGACGGGTCTTCCCCCACGACTTCGGCGATGGCACCAGTCCCCTGTTCACGACCTGGCTGACGCTGAGCCCCGCAGGCGACCGCCTCGTGCTCGACTTCGCGCTCAGGGCGCTGGAGGAGGAGCAGCTCGGGGATGACGAGGTCACCGACTACTTGAGTGTCAGTTTTTCATCCACCGATTACGTGGGCCATGTGTTCGGGCCGTCGAGCCTTGAAGCGGAGGACAACCTGCTGAACCTTGACCGCACGATCGCGAAATTGCTGGGCGCCGTTGATGCGCGAGTTGGTCTCGACAATACACTGATCGTACTGAGCGCCGACCACGGCGGGCCGGATGCTCCGGGCTACCTGAACGCGCTGAACATTCCAGCGGGCTACATCGACCCGTCAAGCTGGGATAAATCCGCGGCCATCGAACGCCTGAAACGGCAGTTTCGGATCAAGGGCGAACTCTTTGAAACCTACTCGCACCCATACCTGTACTTCAGCACAAGTGTTAAAAACAACCCCAAAATCGACCTGGCTGCACTGGAGGCTGCCGTGGTCGATGAGCTGTCCAGGTTTTCTGGGGTCGCCATTGCCGTCTCCAGCACAGCACTGCGGAGCGGACGGCTGCCAGACACGGAATTGATGCGCGCGGTGGTCAACAACTTTCACCCCAAGCGTTCCGGGGATGTCTACGTGGTGTTCGAGCCCTACCATTTCATCAACGATTTCGACGGCCTGACCGTCGCCTCGACCCACGGGTCGCCCTGGAGCTATGACACTCATGTACCCATCGTATTCGCAGGCTTCGGACTGAAGCCCCAGGTGGTCAGCAGACGTGTCCATACCGTCGATATCGCGCCGACACTGTCGACAATAGCCGGTGTGTCACTGCCCTCGGGTGCAGTCGGCAAGGTGCTCGGTGAGGCGGTCAAGTGACCCTGCCTTCAGCCAGGTGATGGCGGGAACAGGCGCAATTCGCACGGATCTCGCCGGACAACGCCATTGCGGGTTGTGCGTTCACCTGCAACCGTGCTTTATTCTGGCGGTAGCCAAGCGGTGAAGTGTTTCAAATGACAAGTCAGCCCAACTGCGTATTGCGCTCGATTGCCCTGCTGCTAGGACTCTCAATGATCCTGGCTGTCGCGCCCCCGGCGTCCGCAGCCACCGAAATCGTTACCCCGCCGCCCATCAGCGGCCGGGATCCGCAGGATCGCGCCGCCGTCCTGCCGGCGGATGTGCTGGCCCGGGTGGAACTGATCAAGGCCAACCTGGAGCTCATCCGCCTCTACATGGGCAAGGCGGAACCGGTGGAGCCGGTGCTGCGGGTCAGTTCCGCCCGCCCCCGGGAAGCCTATTCCCAGGCCCTGAACCTGCAGCTCCGGGCCAACCGTCTCGTCTTTGAACAGGCCCGGGTGCTGCGACCGGTATACGAGCCGCGCGAACGCGACGTGATGGCACAGGACGTGTTCCGGGTAATGGACTCTGTGCTGGAGTCGGTGCTGCTGGTGAAGCGCGAACTGGGGATCGATACGCCAGTGGTCGAGATACCCACGCCCGAGGATACGGCGCCGGCGGATGTCTTCAACGCCATCGTTGAAGCCGGCAGCGCCATAAACCGGCTGCTGGTGCAGGAAACCGGGCCCAGCGATACGTTCCAGGCCGTCACGGCCGCGGTCAATATCGCAGCTGCCCTTCATGTCGCTCTGCCCAACGGTCCCACCTTCCCCGAGGAGCCCGATTTCGAACCCAACAAGAGTCACTATGAAGTATTTTCGCGAATGCGCGAGTGCTATGCCCTGATCCGGTCGCTGGCAACGCAGAAGGGCGTTGAGACCCTCGAGCTGGAGGTCAGCAACGAGCAAGCCATGGTCATCCGCCAGAACGACACCAGTGACATGGCCTCGCTGCTGGTGGAGGAACTCAGCAGCATCCACGCCCGTTCCGACGCCGGGCCGGCAGCCGCCGCCTACTATCCCGGCAAGAAATTCGTTTCCCACATCTACCAGCGCGTAGGCCTGCTAAACCTTATCCTGCAGGACCTGGTGGCGGCGAGTGATGATCGGGATGTCGCCGCAGCCCCCTGAGCCATGAACACATCAACGGGCACCAAAACCTCATTGCGACGCTCCGGCGCGGGTGTGACCGAAAAGCTGTCGTCATCCAGTGGAACGATCGCCGCGGTCGGCCTGGTCACCGCCCTGCTCACCATTGCCTTCCTCGCGTGGTTTGCCCTGGAGCAGCGCCACCAGAACCTGGTCACCACACCCATGACCAATATCTCCGCCGACCTGGAGACGTCGCTGAATGAATCGCTGGCGGCACTGCGGGGCTGGATCTCCTATGGCGACGACACGTTTCGCCATGAGCGCCGCGATATTTGGCAGAACCGGATCGAACCCGACCTGGCGGAACTGACGGCCCTGGCCGGAGCAGCCAAGGTGGCGGGGACTGCCGAGCGTATTGCCGGGCTCGAAGCGACACTGCGGGAACTCAAGCTGGTGCAGTGGCAAATCGAGGATGTGGCCCACACGCCAGGCAATAATCCGGCGCTGCAGCTATACCAATCGGGCCTGAAGCCCCTGCGCGACAAGCTTCTCAGAGCGCTTCAAGGGGCGACCACGGCCTACCGACGCACCGGGGAGCAGCAGGCTGACCCCGAATTCCTCGGCAACCTGATGGAGTTTCACGCCTCGCTGCTGCTGTCTTACTGGTGGCTGCAGGAAGTGATACTTCAGGATGACGTGATCTTCCGGGATAACTACGCCGGCCTGAGCCAGGGTCTGGATTCGCTGGCGGAACGCATCAGGAGCGAGATCGATCTGCACACGGCGGGCGATGGCCGCGAAGCGCTGCACTACGCGATGGATGAATACATCGCCGGCAGCCTGCTGGCCGCCGAAATCCTCGCCGTCCACGCGGCCAGCCCCGATGACGTCGCGGAGCGCTATTTCATGGAGCGCGCGAAACCCCTGGTCAGGCGCGCGCGCGAGTTGACGAGTGAGCTGGTGGCCGGGCAGGTAGTCGCCATGGAACAGCGCTCCAGCAAGCTGACGACCCGCAGCTACATGATCACAGCATTGGCGGTGCTGATGGGTCTGCTGTCCGCGGGATCCCTGTCCTATTCCTGGCGGCTGAAAGCGCAGGTAGCCAACGTGCTGGAAAAAGCCCGCCTGCTGGGCCAGTACGAACTGGAACGCCAGATCGGTAGCGGGGGTATGGGTGAGGTCTACCTGGGGCATCACGCCATGCTGCGGCGACCCACGGCGATCAAATTGATCAGCGCGATCAGTGCCGGAAACCTGGCGGCGCAGCAGCGCTTCCAGAACGAGGTGAAGCTCGCCAGCCAGCTGAACCACCCCAACACCATCGCGGTGTACGACTACGGCCAAACCCCCGCGGGCATCTTCTACTTCGCCATGGAGTATGTCGAGGGCTTCTCCGTCGACACCCTGGTGGACGTGTCCGGACCTGTGCACCCCGGCCGTGTGGTCAACATATTGCAGCAGGTGTGCGGTTCCCTGCAGGAAGCCCACGAGCGCAACCTGCTGCACAGGGACATCAAGCCCTCCAACGTCATGCTCACAGAGCTGGGTGGTGTCAGCGACCGGGTCAAGGTACTGGACTTCGGCCTGGCGCTGGACCTGGCCGTGGACAGCAGCGGCGAGCAGGACACCGTTGTCGGTACGCCGATGTACATGGCGCCGGAAATCATTCTTTCAGCAGAGGCATTCAGCCCGCGGTCCGACATCTATGCCCTGGGCGCCCTGGCCTACTACATGCTGTGTGGGAAATCCGTGTTTGACAGCGCTGAGCCCCTTGAAATTCTCGCCGCCCAACTGGAGGATGCCATCCCCTTCCCTTCCGAGCGGCTCGGTCGTGCCCTGCCGCAGGAGCTGGAGCAGCTGGTGATGCGCTGTCTGGCCAAGGAACCCGACCATCGGCCGGCTTCCGTGATCGAGCTGGCCGCCGCCCTCGAGACGCTCGATGTCCCCGCCTGGACCCAGGAGGATGCGCGGCGCTGGTGGCAGAGCTATGGCGAAACCTCCTGTCACTCCGTTGATCCGGGTGCGATCCCCGCGGCAACGGCCGCCGGCGGTATTGAAGTCCTGGTCGACGCCAGGCAGCTCTAGGGAGAGCCCCGGTTTGCTCACCGAACAGGAACAGACGCGGCGAGCGGTCTGGATTGCCATGTTCGTGGCCCTGGCCACGGTGGGTCAACTGGTGGCCAGCCGGGCGGTTCGCGACGGCTTTTTCCTGACGCATTTCCCGGCCAGCGATCTTCCCATGATGATGATGGCGGCGGGTGTGCTGAGCGTGACAGTGGTGCTGTTAAGCGGCAGGCTGTTGCGAGGTATTCCGCCTGCCCAAAGCGTGCCCTGGATATTCGGCTTCAGTGCTTTCCTATACACCCTGGAGTGGCTACTGGCGGGCTACTACCCCTCGGTCGCGGCAATTGGACTGTACCTGCACGTGGTCAGCATTGGCCTGCTGGTGGCCTCGGGTTTCTGGTCGGTAGTCAATGAGCGCTTCGATCCCTACACCGCCAAGCTCTCCATCGGCCGCATCGCCGGCGGCGCCACCCTGGGCGGCGTGTTGGGCGGTGTCGTTGCCTGGGCCGCCGCCCAGCGCATCGATGTGCCCAGCATGTTGCTGGCACTGGCACTGATCAACGCCCTGTGCGCGGTGGGAGTCAATCGCCTCGGGCGCGGCAGCCGGCCGGTGCAAGGCGCGGCAGAGGAACAAGCCGGCGCCCTGTCTATCCTCGCTGGCCATTCCTACCTGCGGAACCTGGCGCTGCTGGTGGCCCTGGGTGCGTTCTGCCAGGCCTGTTACGAATACGTGTTCAAGTCCACCGTGGCCGCCGTCTACACAGACGGCAGCGAGCTGGTGTCGTTTTTCGCCCTGTTCTACATGGGCCTGAATGTCGTGACCTTCCTGATCCAGAACCTGTTGACCCGGCGGGTGCTGACCCGCTACGGCCTGAGCTTTACCGTAGGCTCCCTGCACGGCACCGGCATCCTGTTCGGCGCCATCGGGCTGCTGTTCCCGGGACTGGCCAGTGCCATGGCCATGCGCGGCAGTATCGGCGCGGTGGAGAATTCCGTATTCCGGTCGGGCTATGAACTGCTCTACACACCGGTGCTGCCGGACCAGAAGCGCCCCACCAAGACGGTGATCGATGTGGGCGGGGAGATGACGGGGGGCGTGCTCGGCGCCGCCGCTGCCTTCCTGGTGCTGGCCACGATCCCCGGTGTAGCGAACACGGTGCTGGTCATCGCGGGAATGGCCGCCAGCATCGCGGGCCTCTACCTGACCCGGCTGATCCGCTTTGGCTATGTGCAGTCCCTGGCGGATACCCTCGAAGCCGCGAACATCGACCTGGAGGAAGCAGCCTTCGGCTCCGAACAGCGCGCGCTGACGCCGGGACCCGGGGCGGCGTTACCGCAGCCGTTCGAGAGGGGTCCGTCGATTGTGGCCCGGCAAACGCTGACCCGCGACGAAGCCATGACACGCTCGGCGCTGCGGGAATACCTCAAAACACGCCAGACGGACGCCAAAGGTGTGCCATCCTGGAACTATGCGCCGCTGGCTGCTGCGCACACCCAGGAAGAGGGCACGCTCGGCGATGGCGCCCTGGCACACGCGCTGGTCGATCTGCACTCCGGTGACCCTGATCGCGTCGCAGCGGTACTGACCGAACAACACCCGCTGCCCCGGGTGCTGGTGGAGCCGACGATTCAATTGCTCGCCAATCCCACCACAGCGGACCAGGCGCAGACGGCACTGCGCTATGTAGCGCCGGTTCATGTCGGAGCGCTCCTGGACGCACTGCGCAGCGAGGATATCGATATTTCCGCCCGGCGCCGCCTGTGCAGCATCCTGGGGCGCGTGTCGACGCAGCGATGCGTGGACGGCCTGCTGGCAATCATCGACCAGGTCGAGGAGGCGCTGCGCCTGCGCATGGCTGCCAGCCTGCTGCGTATCCGGCGCAGCAATCCCGACCTGCATTTTGACCGGGCGCGCATTTTTGAGCTGGCGGAACAGGAGGCGCGCATCTGCCAGCGCCTTTGGTTCTCACGAGTCGCGCTGGACTCGCGCCTCTCGGCGGCCCCGGCCCTGGAATCTGCCGACGGGCGCCGCGTGGTTCAGGGCAGCAGCTATATCTCCAGCCTGCTCCTGACTGTTCTCGATCAGCAGCCGACTATCCTCGCCACCCGTTCACTGGCGCAAACCTCCGCAGCGAAACGCGGTGCGGGCATCGAGTACCTGGAAAACGTGTTGCCGGCCGAGCTGTTGAAGGTGCTTCAGCCGCTGTTGGTGGATACCCGCCTGGCGCTGGGTCGTGCCAGCAGCCGGGCGGATATCCTTGCGGAGTGGGAGCGTAGTCCCTGACTAGAAGGTGAAGCGCAGACCCGCTTCGACGGACTCCCCTGCCTCCGGCGCGAAGTTGCGCAGGAAGGAGGTGCTGAGGCGAATCTCCTCATCACTGATGTTCTTCCATTTCAGGAAGGCCAACATCTCGGTGTCGTCGATCAGGCTGAAGCGGTAGTCGACACCCAGGTCCCAACGGGTGTAGCCGTCGGTCTCGGTTTCGAAATCACCGGGATCGTCCTGGTCGTCGGCGTTGAGCACCTTCACGAACGCGCTGAAGTTGTTGCCCGCCCATGACAGCTCGGCGCCAATGCGACGCGGCGGCATGCGCGGCACGTCGCCGGCATCGTCGAATTCGCCGCTGATCAAGTCACCGAACACGCCCAGTGCCAGTTGGCCGCCGTAGAGGTCCGCCAGGTGGAAGCTGGATTCCAGTTCCACGCCGTAGAACTCCGCGTCGTCCTGGTCATAGGCAAAGATCGGCGTTTCATCCTGGTCTTCACCGGTGTTGCGCAGGAAGATGTAGTCCTCGAAGCTGTTGTAGAACAAGGTCACCTGGGCATAGGACAGATCGCGCTCCCAGGTGAAGGACAGATCCGCGTTCAGTGAGGATTCCTCGTCGAGATCCGGATCACCGATTTCAATTACCCCGGTGGCCGCGTGGGTCACCAGTGACTCGTCCGCGAGGCTATTGTCCACGTTGGAGAACAGCTCCTCGGTGGCCGGCGCACGCTCAGAGCGGGAGAGCATCAGGCTGGCCGTCCACTCCGGTGAGAGATCGCGAATCACGGAGCCGGACAGGCTGAAGCTGGTGAAGTCCTCGTCGTCTGCCGTCATCGCCTCCGGGTCGCGCTCGACCCAGTCGCCGCGAGCGCCGACCTCAAACTGCCAGTCGCCCATGTGGAAATCCTGAACGAAGAACAGGCCGAACTCGGTGGAGTCGGTTTCCGGTACGTAGGCTTCTTCACCGACCGCTTCAAACTCGTCATCAAGCCACTGCAGGCCCAGTACGCTGTGATTGTCAGCCTCGCGCACCAGCTCCACGCGACCTTCCCAGGTCTCGCGCTCGAACTGGGTGCCGACTTCCACACCTTCCAGCTCCACATGCTCATAGTCCGTGTAGGTCAGGAAGCCGCGGGCAATATCCACCCAACCGGGTACCAGGTCGTGCAGGTGCAGGTTCGCGTCATAGCGGTCCTGCTCGAGGTCGATACGGATTGTTTCTTCTTCCTCTTCCTCTTCCTCCTCTTCTTCGCCTTCCTCGTGCTCATGCTCGTGCGCACCGGGAGGAATGCCGTATTCGGTTTCGAAGCTGTTGTAAGCGAAGCCGAAGAAACCCTTTTCGCCGAGCTGGTAGCTGGCGCCGATCGTGAACACATCGGCATCACCGTCGGTGTTTGCGATAAAGCCGTCTGTGTTCTCGATTTCCTCTTCCTCGTGCTCCTCTTCTTCATGGCCGCCCAGCAGTTCTTCCTGCTCCTCCAGGGCGCCCACGTCAATGGCCTCGTCGGGAATGTCGAGATCGTCAAAGTCGCGGGTGGAACCGCTCAGGTGGAAGGCAAAGTTGCCAGTGCCGCCTTCCAGCTTGCCGACGAAGGTGTCCATTTCCGAGGCATCGTCGTAGCGGTACTCCAAAGCACCCTGCACACCCTCGATAGGTGCGCGGGGAATCCGGTTGTCGATGGTGTTGATCACACCGCCAATGGCGCCGCCGCCGTACAGCAGCGTGGACGGACCGCGCAGCACTTCGATGGTCTCAGCCAGCATGGGCTCGACACTCACCGCGTGGTCCGGGCTGAGGCTGGACACATCTGCTGCCGAGATTCCGTTCTGCAGGTTCAGGGTTCTTGGACCTGCCTGGCCGCGAATCACCGGACGCCCGACGCCCGGGCCAAAAGATGAATTGGTTATACCGGGTTTGTCGCCCAGGGTTTCACCAAGGCTGCTGGCTACCAGGCGGCGAAGTTGCTCACCGGACAAAATGGTCGCCGGTAGCGCGGTTTCGGAAGCTTTCTTGTGGATGGGCACGGATACGAGTACGTGCTCGATGGGTCTTTCCGGCTCTTGTGCCATGGCCTGGCTGCTGGCACCGACCAGCAACGCGATAAGGGTGCGATTCATTACAGCTATCTCCTGTTGTTTGATCTAACGCGAAAACGAACTAACAGGAAATGCGTGGGGGGCCTCTGGCGTCGAGATGGTAGAAGTTGGAGATCGGCGCCAGCGCGATGACGGGCCGATCGTTACCCGCGGGCGCCACGAACATCGGGGCGTGCGCGGTCTCCGGCAGCAGCGCCTGGCCGCTGTCGGACTGACACTGGATGCAGTCGTGCGGCACCCCATGGTCAGCGTGAATGTGGGCAAATTGCAGGACCTGGGCGCCCAGCAGCGCAGCCAGCATTAATGCCGGCAGGTAGCCTGTGATGCGCAATGTCCTGAAAACTCCCATAGCGGCGGGACTGTACGCTATGAAGGGACGTGCGTCCACAGCGTTTACACCGCAGGGACGCGAAGCTAACCTGAAGCGAAACAAAAAGAGGACAGCGCCATGGGCATGCTGATCGCCGGGGTTCTTCTGTGGAGCGTACTGCACTTTGTACCCGTGGGAATGCGCGGGCCGCGCCAGGCCGCCATAGAGCGCCTGGGTGAGAACGGGTACAAGGGGGCATTCTCGGTCCTGATGCTGGGTGCCATGGCGCTGATGATCTTTGGCTGGCGCAGTGCCGTGCCTCAATCTATCTATATCCCCCCGCCCGCCCTGCGCCCTGTTGCCATCGGCCTGACTATCCTGGGCTTCGTGCTGATGGCGGCCGCCAACCATCCCACCCGCATCGGCCGCATCGTGCGGCACCCGCAGCTCACCGGCGTGCTGCTGTGGGCGGTGGCCCACTTGCTGGCCAACGGTGACAGTCGCTCGGTGGTGCTGTTCGGCGGCTTCACGGCCTGGTGCATTCTGATGATCCTGCTGATCAACAAGCGTGACGGCGCATTCCAGAAGCCGGAGCCACCCTCCTGGGCGGTCGAGATCATCGGCGTGGTGATCGGCCTGGTGATCGCCGGTGCCTTTATATGGGGCCACAAGTGGGTGGCCGGGGTACCCCTCCTCTATTAGGCCCTGAACTCCGCACTTTCCCGCAAATGGAGTGAATTTCACTCCTGGATCATCGTTTTTCCGCGAACTATTGCTGAATCGACGCTATTTAGTGGCGAATTAGCGATTGTTCGCCAGCTCTTTTGGCCTATACTCCCTCCCATCGTCAATATTTTTAGTGGAATTCACCATGGCGTTTGAACACGGCAAGTATCCGGCCTACCAGCCCCTCCGCATGGCATCGCGGCGCTGGCCCGATGCCGTCATCAACAAGGCGCCCCGCTGGTGCAGCGTCGACCTGCGCGACGGCAACCAGGCCCTGATCGAGCCCATGACGGCCTCGCAGAAGTCACGCCTGTATGACCAACTGGTGAACGTGGGCTTCAAGGAAATCGAAGTGGGCTTCCCCTCTGCCTCCAGCCACGACTACGACTTTGTCCGCGACATTATCGACAACGACCGCGTTCCCGACGGCGTCGCCCTGCAGGTGCTGACCCAGGCGCGCCCCGAGCTGATCGAAAAGACGTTTGAGGCCCTGAAAGGGGCCAAAAAAGCGATCCTCCACGTGTACAACTCCACCTCGACCGTGCAGCGCGAGAAGGTGTTCAAGCTGGACCCGGAGGGGATCATCAAGATCGCTGTCGACGGTGCCCGCATGGTCAAGGAGTACGCCGACAAGCACCCGGATACCGAGTGGATCTTCGAGTACTCCCCGGAGAGCTTCACCGGCACCGAGATCGACTACGCCATCGAGGTCTGCAACGCCGTCATCGACGTGTGGCAGCCGACTCCTGAACACAAGTGCATCATCAACCTGCCGGCAACGGTGGAGATGAGCACCCCGAATATCTACGCCGACCAGATCGAGTACTTCTGCGACCGGGTCAACCGGCGCGATTCCATTATCGTCTCGACCCACACCCACAATGATCGCGGCTGTGCCGTGGCCGCTGCGGAGCTCGCCATGATGGCCGGCGCCGACCGGGTGGAGGGCACGCTGTTCGGCAACGGCGAGCGCACCGGCAACATGGACATCCTGACGATGGCCATGAACCTCTACAGCCAGGGCGTGGACCCCCAGCTCAACTTCGAGCGGATGGACGAGATTATCCAGACCTACAAGGACTGTACCCAAATGCCGGTTCACCCGCGGCATCCCTACGCAGGTGAACTGGTGTTCACGGCATTTTCAGGCAGCCACCAGGATGCCATCAAGAAGTGCCTGGACACGCGCGATGATGCCGAGCCGTGGGAGGTGGCTTACCTGCCTATCGACCCCGCCGACATCGGCCGTTCCTACCAGGAAGTGGTGCGCATCAACAGCCAATCCGGCAAAGGCGGTATCGCCTACGTGCTGGACAGGGATTACGGCCTGCAACTGCCACGCTGGCTGCAGATCGATTTCTCCAGCGCCGTACAAAGGCACGCGGAGAAAATCGAGTCTGAAGTGGCCCCGGAGAGTATCTGGGAGCTGTTCCAGGCCATCTATTTCGATGCCGGCCCCTGGCGGCTCGGCAACTACCAGGTCAGCCGCGAGGACGGCGTCGACAAGCTGCAGGCGGACCTGGTGAAAGACGGCATCACCCATGCGCTGAGCGGCACCGGCAGCGGCGTGGTGGAGAGCTTCGTCAACGGCATGGAGGGCTTCATCGGCAAGTCCATCGTGCTGGTGGAGTACTCCGAGCACGCCCTCAGCCACTCCGCCGACGCCGAGGCGATCTGCTACATCCAGCTCAATATCGACGGCGAGCGAGTCTGCGGCGTCGGTCAGTCAGGCGATATCATCCAGGCATCCCTGGATGGCATTCTCGGCGCGATCAATGCCGCGGTGAAGAACGAGGTTCAGGCGGCCTGAGCTGCGCACTCTTCGGCCCCCCTGTGGGAGGGACGCAGTGCAGGTCTTTTGCAACTATTCACACTGCTATTCGGCATTATTTCCCTTAACTCCTGTTTCTTCCCGCCGATAATAAGCTTAAGGAAAGTGCCCGCGCACGATCGGGCACCGAAAGTATTTTTGAGGCAGTCATGGAACAGGGTAAGAACAGCAGGAAGGAAACTCGCGCCACCTTCGCCGAGTTCGTCCGCAGCATCAAATTTAGCGGCAAGCGCACAGCCAGGGCCAAGGAGCGTTCCGAACAGGGTTTTGCAGTGAACCGCTCGCGCTACTCCGGTGTAGCGCCGATGGACGACTACCAGCACACGGTACTGTCCAGCAACTGAGCTGACGGCCCAGCGCCTTCCATACATCATTCGCTAGATTGCTCTCCGGCGGCCCGGGATCGGGCCGCACAGCCTAATCCGGCCGCTTGCGCCTCAAAAGCCCCTTCACCTTGTCCATGAAGGTCTCGTACTTCAGGTCACTGAACTCCCCTGCATCCAGGAACACCCGCTGACAGTTACCACACTGCTCCATCCAGATGTGGGTCTGCGTGTCATCCGTGATCTTGTCCATGCACTGGTGACAGACCGGGCACTCGATATCGTCAATCTTGTCGAATTCCTTGCCCACTTTCGGGTGGCCGATGTCCAGGAAGGCCTCTACCATCCACTCCCCTTTCATCGCCTCCAGCACTTCTTCTTCCACCAGCAGCCCGTAACACTGGGTGCACCGCTCCAGGGAAATGTTCGGTCCGTAGAGCTTGGTTTCCATCGCGGCACCGCATTTTGGGCAGTCCATCGTCACTCCTGACATAGCAACCTGCTTTTTATTGGCGCAACTTACGGGCGCCTTCAGGACAGACTAGCCCATGCTTTGCCTGCCGTCAGCCCCAACTCTTCGCAACAGGCTGCTGTGCTAAACTGCGGCGCCGCAGCATCGCCAGGCACCGGAATGTCGGACCAGAAAGACACCATCTACGCGTCTCCTATTGAAGAGCCCGCCGCCTTCGCCTTCGACGAAGAGGTGGTGCGCGTGTTCCCCGACATGATCAAGCGCTCGGTGCCCGGCTACACCACCATCATCGCCATGACCGGCCTGCTCGCGGGGCGCTACGCCCAGCCCGGCACGAATTGCTATGACCTGGGTTGCTCCCTCGGCGCGTCCACCCTGTCCATGCGCCAGCACCTGCGAGCGGAGGGTTGCAGAATCATCGGCATCGACAATTCCCAGGCCATGGTGCAGCGCTGCCGCAGCGTTATCGATACCGATAGTCACGATACCCCGGTGGAGCTGCACTGTACGGATATTGAGGACGTCGCTATCGAGAACGCGTCAGTGGTCGTGCTGAACTTCACCCTGCAGTTTATTCCTCTCGACCGTCGTGCGGCGCTGATACAGCGAATCGCCGAAGGACTCAGGCCCGGCGGCATCCTGGTGCTATCGGAGAAGGTCCTGTTTGCAGACCCCCACCTGAACGAGCTCAACATCGAGCTGCACCACCAGTTCAAGCGCGCCAATGGCTACAGCGATCTGGAGATTGCGCAGAAGCGCCAGGCCCTGGAAAACGTACTGGTACCGGAGACCCTCAACTCCCACAGGGAGCGGCTGACCAATGCAGGGTTCTCAAGTTGCGACGTCTGGTTCCAGTGCTTCAACTTCGCCTCGCTGGTCGGCCTCAAAGGCTCGGCCTGACGGGCTCGGACATGATCGATTTCTCACCGCTGGCGACACGCTGGCGCGACTCGGAGCTGCATCCCTGGGCGGCGACGCTGGAAGCGGAGGTCTCGCGCTTCTTTCATGCGGAGCGCTACGGCGACCTGCCCAAATGGGAGGCGGCCCTGGCCCGGCTGCCGGACATCAAGCCGGACGCCGTCGAACTGGACAGCGCCACCGTGCGTGTTGCGGGAGACATCACCACAGAAGATCGAGAGACACTGGAAACGGCCCTGCGTGAGCTACACCCCTGGCGCAAGGGCCCCTTCGACCTGTTTGGTGTGCACATCGACACCGAGTGGCGCTCCGACTGGAAATGGGATCGGCTGCTGCCTGCACTCGAGCCCCTGGCGGGACGGCGTGTGCTCGATGTGGGCTGCGGAAGCGGCTATCACTGCTGGCGGATGTTGGGCGCCGGTGCAGAGGAGGTCATCGGCATCGACCCGACGCCCCTGTTCGTGCTGCAGTTCCTGGCCCTTCAAAAATACATACAACGGGACGCGGCCTGGGTGCTGCCGCTGGGCATTGAACAGGTGCCGCCCGATCTTGCCGCCTTCGACACGGTGTTCTCCATGGGCGTGCTGTATCACCGCCGCTCGCCGATCGAGCACCTGATGGAGCTGCGCGGTGCCCTGCGCGACGGCGGCCAGTTGGTGCTGGAAACCCTGGTGGTCGAGGGCGACGTGAACACCTGCCTGGTGCCTTCAGGGCGCTACGCGCGCATGGGCAACGTCTGGTTTCTTCCCAGCACCGACCTGTTGCTGCGATGGCTTGGCAAACTGGGCTTCAAACGGCCCGCGCTGGTGGACGTGAACCAGACTTCCATAGAGGAGCAGCGTTCCACCGACTGGATGCAGTTTCACTCGCTGGCGAACTTCCTGGACCCGGACGACCCGGGCAAAACGATAGAAGGCTATCCGGCTCCGAGACGAGCCATAGTTACCGCAAAGAAGTAGAGCGGGCTACTCCTCGGACGACGGCGTGGGCATCATGCCCGGCAGGGGGAAGGCAGAGACGTTGCCGCCGGCACCGGGCGAGTCGCTGATCTTGCCGGTGCCCTGCTTCTCGACCTCGTCGATGCGGATGACGGCGTGCATGGGGATATAGCTGCGCGTGACGCCGGCGAACTCGTTCTTGAGCTTCTCTTCGGAGGGATCCACCAGCAGCTGGCTGCGCTCGCCAAAGACATATTCCTCGACCTCGATAAACCCCCACACATCACTGCTGTAGAACTGTCGGGCATACACCTCGTACACCTGGCCCTGGTTCTGGAAGATCACCTTGTAAATCGGTTGTGGCATGGTCTTTCGCGCGGTTCGCTGTCTGGTCAAAAAATGGGCGGCAATACTACCACCGTTCCATTTATTCAGGGTAGCCCCGCCAGCGCCCTACGGCTATAATCCGCCGCCCAAAATTTGATCAATGACACACCGGTGCCCAAGAAGCTCTACATCCAGACCCACGGCTGCCAGATGAACGAATACGACTCCAATCGTATGCGCGACCTGCTGGGTGAAAGCCACGACATGATCCCCGCGGAAACCCCCGAGGAGGCGGACGTATTGCTGCTAAATACCTGTTCTATCAGGGAAAAAGCCCAGGAAAAGGTGTTCAGCGAGCTGGGCCGCTGGAAGCGGCTGAAGCAGAAGAACCCGGACCTGGTCATCGGCGTGGGCGGCTGTGTGGCCAGCCAGGAGGGTGAGGCCATCGGCCAGCGGGCCCCCTACGTGGACCTGGTCTTCGGTCCCCAGACCCTGCACCGGCTGCCAGAAATGCTCAATGAATCGAAGCAGGCCGACGGCACGGTGGTAGTCGACGTCAGCTTCCCGGAAATCGAGAAGTTCGACCGGCTGCCCGAGCCCAGCGTCGACGGCCCCAGCGCCTTCGTTTCCATCATGGAGGGCTGCAGCAAGTACTGCACTTTCTGCGTGGTGCCCTACACCCGCGGTGAGGAAGTGAGCCGTCCGCTGGACGACGTGATCGCCGAGGTGGCGGGTCTCGCCGACAAGGGCGTGCGCGAGGTCAACCTGCTTGGCCAGAACGTCAACGCCTACCGGGGCGACGACCACACCGGCGAGATCGTCGACTTCGCGGAGCTGCTGCACCTTGTGGCGCGCATCCCCGGTATCGAGCGCATCCGCTATACCACCTCTCACCCGGTGGAGTTCTCCGACGCCCTGATCGACGCCTACGCCGAGATCCCCCAGCTGGTGAACCACCTGCACCTGCCGGTACAAAGCGGCAGCGACCGGGTGCTGATGGCCATGAAGCGCGGCCACACGGCGCTGGAATACAAGTCCAAGATACGCAGGCTGCGCAAGCACCGCCCGGACATCAGCCTGTCTTCCGACTTCATCGTCGGCTTCCCCGGCGAGACCGAGGCGGACTTTGCCGCCACCATGAAGCTGATCGAGGAGATCGGCTTCGACACCTCCTTCAGCTTTGTTTACAGCGCCCGCCCCGGCACACCGGCGTCAGAGCTGCCGGACAACACGCCGGAAGAGGTCAAGAAGCAGCGCCTGCAGATCCTGCAGACCCGCATCAACCAGCAGGCCATGGAAATCAGCCGCCGCATGGTCGGCACCATGGAGCGCGTACTGGTGACCGGCGTGTCGAAGAAGGACCCCGGGCAGCTCCAGGGCCGCACTGAAAACAACCGGGTGGTCAACTTCCGCTGCGACGATCACGGCCTGATCGGCGACTTCGCCGATGTCCTGATCGAGGAGGCGCTTCCCAACTCCCTGCGCGGCAGCCTGCATACCCCCGAACGGGCAGTTGACTGCGCGTAATTCCCGATTATCCTTAGCTCATGAGTGACCGCCGTTCGCGGCTTTACAACGAATTTGAATAGCGACGAACCTCCCAATCAGCTGAGTTTCCAGCTGGAACCCAGCGACGCCCGCCACCTCGCAACACTTTGCGGCCAGTTCGACCAACACCTGAAACAGATCGAAGAGCGTCTGGGCGTGACCGTGCGCGCGCGCGGCAACAACTTTACCGTCTCAGGCGACGAAAATGCGGTGACAGTCACGGCGGCGCTGCTCAAAGACCTGTACGCGGAAATCTGTACCGGCATTATCCTGAGCCCCGAGTCCCTGCACCTGCAGCTGCAGCAGGCGGGCCTGGAGACGCTGGTGGAGGAGAACGGCGCCGCAGCTGATGATAACGCTGCCGCCGGCGACGGCGCGGTGGAAAACATCGCGGTCATCCGCACCAAGCGTGCGTCGATCAAGCCCCGCGGCAAGAACCAGCAGGGTTACGTGCGCCAGATTGCCCGCTGCGACGTGAATTTCGGTATCGGCCCCGCCGGCACCGGCAAGACCTACCTGGCGGTCGCCTGTGCGGTGGAAGCACTGATCAGCGAAAAAGTGCGCCGCATCCTGCTGGTGCGCCCGGCGGTCGAGGCGGGTGAGAAACTGGGTTTTCTGCCCGGCGACCTCAGCCAGAAAATCGACCCTTACCTGCGGCCGCTCTACGACGCCCTCTACGAGATGCTGGGCTTCGAGACGGTCAACAAGTACATCGAGCGGAACATCATCGAGGTGGCCCCGCTGGCCTTCATGCGCGGCCGCACGCTGAACAACTCCTTCATCATTCTCGACGAGGCCCAGAACACCACGCGCGAGCAGATGAAGATGTTCCTGACCCGGATCGGCTTTGGCTCCACCGCGGTCATCACCGGTGACGCCACCCAGATCGACCTGCCCCGCGGCACCCAGTCGGGCCTGACCCACGTGATGAATGTGCTCGACGGCGTCGACGGTATCGGATTCACCTACTTCCAGTCACGGGACGTGGTGCGCCATCCGCTGGTACAGCGCATTGTCGAGGCCTATGACCGCGCTGACTCCAGCACCACCACCAGCCTGGACAAGTCCCGCTCGTGAACCTGCAGGTAGACATCCAGTCGGCGACGGCCGACCCCGCCCCCGACGAGGACGATATACGCGGCTGGATCGCGGCGGCCCTCGAAGGTCGGAAAGATGAGGCGGAGGTGAGCGTGCGCCTGGTGAGTGAAGATGAAATGACCACACTCAACGCCCAGTTCCGCGACAAGGCCGGCTCCACCAACGTGTTGTCCTTTCCCGCGCAGCTCCCGGAAGGCATCGACCACCCGCTGCTGGGTGACATCGTGGTCTGCCCGGCGGTAGTAAACCGTGAGGCCGCAGAGCAACACAAGACCACCGAACAACACTGGACCCATATGCTGGTCCACGGCAGCCTGCACCTGTTGGGCTATGACCACGTGGATCCGGCCGAGGCCGAGGAAATGGAAGCCCTGGAAACCCTGATACTGAGTGGCCTGGGCCACCCCTGCCCCTACGCAGCCGAACCGGCGGGGGTAATCGCATGAACGAAGAGCGATCGAGCAACGAGCCCAGCGACAAGAGCTGGCTCGAACGCCTGGCGCTGGTCTTCAGCTCGGAGCCCCGCACCCGCAAGGACCTGGCGGAAGTCCTGGAGCTGGCCCGCGACAACGAGGTCATCGACGACGACGCCCAGAGCATTATCGAGGGTGCCATCCAGGTCGCCGACCTGCAGGCCCGGGACATCATGATCCCCCGCTCGCAGATGGAGGTGATCAAGGCGGATGCCACGCTCAGGGAGCTCCTGCCGCAGATCATCGAGAGCGCCCACTCCCGCTACCCGGTCATCGGTGAGAGCCCGGACGATGTGCTCGGCATCCTGCTGGTCAAGGACCTGCTGGCCCAGATCCTCGCGCCGGAAGACGACGACTTCAATCTCATACGCCTGCTGCGCCCCTGCAACGTGGTGCCCGAGAGCAAGCGCCTGAACGTGCTGCTGCGGGAGTTCCGCCAGAACCGCAACCACATGGCCATCGTGATCGACGAGTACGGCGGCGTGGCGGGGCTGGTGACCATCGAAGACGTGCTGGAAGAAATCGTCGGCGAGATCGAGGACGAAACCGACACCGAAACCGACAGCTTTATCCGCCAGCTGGGCAACGGCGACCACATCGTGCGGGCGCTGACACCCATCGAGGACTTCAACGAGGCCTTCGAGGTGGATTTCAGCGACGACGAGTTCGACACCATCGGCGGGCTGATCATGCAGCAGTTCGGCCACTTGCCCAGCCACAACGAGAGCACCGAGATCGACGGCCTGGAATTCACCGTCATCAACGCCGACCAGCGCAAGATCCACAGCCTGCGCGTACGACAACAGGAAGACTAGGCCCTCATATTGCACCAGCCGGGCAACGCCTTCCCCTTGGTGCCAGTGATTGCAGATATGGATGCCAAGACTTATCAGATGAGCCAGTCAGGTGGGATCTCATTCGGCGTTGCCCTAACCCGTTCCCGGCGGATTCTCGCTCGCTGTGGCTTGGTTTTCACTCTAGCGATAGCGTCTGCTATCGCTCTCGCTCCAAACCGGCGCCACAGCGGCTGCGAATCTCGCCGGCAATCGGGTTGCAGGCACAATATGAGGGCCCGCCCGTGAACTGGCTGGGCAAGCTTGGACCGGGCTTGTTGGCGGCCTTTGCCGGAAGCCTGGTCACTCTCTCCCTCACCCCCTACGATATCTGGCCCGCAGCGGTCCTGAGCCTGTGCCTGTACCTGGGGCTACTGCGCCGCTGCACCGTGCGCGAGGCGGCGTGGCGCGGCTGGTTCTACGGCCTGGGCCAGTTCGGCACCGGCGCTTCCTGGGTCTATGTCAGCATCCACGTGCACGGCAATGCCGGCGTGCCGCTGGCCATCGCACTGACTGCGATCTTCTGCATGGGCCTGGCCCTGCTGCAGGCGCTGTTCGCCTGGATCTACGCGCGCTTCCTGCGCGGACTGATGGCGGGCATGCTGGTGGGCTTTCCCGCGCTTTGGGTTCTGTTTGAATGGTTGCGTAGCTGGTTGCTCACGGGGTTCCCCTGGCTCTATATCGGCTATGCCGGCCTCGACACCTGGGCCGAGGGCTGGGCGCCCGTCATCGGCGTATTTGGCCTGTCGCTGCTGATCGCCTTCACGGCCAGCTGCCTGTACCTGGCCTATATGCGCCGACACCTGCAGGCCTACCTGGTCTACGGCACCATGATCGCCGTCCTCTGGCTGATCGGCTGGCAGCTGGGCAATGCCCGCTGGGTAGCGCCGGCCAGCGCGGACGTCCTGACCGTGGGCGTTGTGCAGTCGAACATTCCCCAGGAATTGAAATGGAAGCGGGAGTTCTTCGAACCGACTCTGGAGATCTACCGCAGCATGACCGAGCCCCTGCTGGGCAAGGACATCGTGCTGTGGCCGGAAGCTGCGATACCCGCCTACTACCAGCGCGCCCAGGGTTTCCTGCTGCCGTTGGCGCGGCGCGCCTATGACAAGGGCTCGGCGCTGGTCACCGGCATCCCCTGGCGACCCGACGGCAGCCCGCAGTACTACAACAGCATCGTCGCCCTGGCCCAGGGCTCCGGCGTCTACCACAAGCAGCGGCTTGTCCCCTTCGGCGAATACGTACCGCTGGAGGACTGGCTGCGCGGCACCATCGAATTCTTCGACCTGCCCATGTCAGCGTTTAGTTCAGGCAGGCGCGAGCAAGAGCCGCTTCTGGTCCACGACTTCCGTGTGTCGCCTTTCATCTGCTACGAGATCGTCTACCCGGGCCTGGTGCGGGAGTACGCCCAGCGCGCTGATCTCATGATCACCATCAGCAACGACACCTGGTTTGGCGACTCCATCGGCCCCCTGCAGCATTTGCAGATGGCGCGGATGCGCGCCCTGGAAAACGGCCGCTATCTGATTCGTGGCACCAGCAACGGCGTTACCGCCATCATCGACGAGCAGGGCAACATCACCGCCCGGCTTCCGCAGTTCGAGCGCGCCAGCCTCGAGGGCGAGGTTCGGGTGATGCTGGGCAGAACGCCTTTCACCCAGTTCGGGTCCATGCCGGTAATCGGCCTGTGCGCGTTCCTGCTGGTGCTGGTTCTGGGCGCCGGCAGCATGGGGCTCAAGCTGCAGCACGACTAGCCGGGAAAGCCCGGTCAGAGCTCCTCGTCCCAGTCCAGGTCGTCTTCGAAATCAGAGAAATCGTCTTCCGGTGGCACACCGCCGTTGAGGAACGTGGCGCGGGACTGCAGGTAAGCACTGCGGTAAAAGACATAGCGATCACCCGTCACCAGCTCATCGTAGTCCAGAAAATCGGCGCGATAGCTGATGGCCTCAACAGTCCAGAACACGTACGCCTGTTCCGGCTCCCAGGCAATCACCGGGATCGATGTGTAGGTATCGACGAAGTAGCCGGTTGCACTGCGCGCAGTGCGGGGCCCAAACAGCGGCAGCACAACGTAGGGGCCGCTCTCTACTCCCCAGACCATCAGCGTCTGGCCAAAGTCCGCCTTTTGCTCCTCGATGCCCATCCTCGTAGCCACATCGAACAGTCCGAATACACCCACCGTAGAGTTAACCATGAAGCGGCCGACGCTAGTCGCCGCGACAGAGGGACGACCCTGCAACAGTCCGTTAAACATGGAGTTGAATTCGTAGATATTGGAGATGAAATTGGAGACACCGCGCTCTGCGGCGTCCGGCATCACGTTTCGATAGCCGGTGGAAACCGGTCGCAACAGGAAGCGGTCGAAAGTTTCGTTGAAAGCCCAGATCTTTCGATTCATTGGCTCCCAGGGGTCGATATCTGCCCACTCGTCTGACAGCAGCTCTTCCAGAGCCGTGTCTGGCTCGCCCACCGCTGCATTCTCCTGTGCGACGGACACGAGGGGCAGAAACAGCAATACGAGCAGGCGAAGACTCTTGGAGAAAAGCAAGCGGCTCATGGTCGGACCACCTGGCTTGGAAGCCGTTGTTCGCAATCAGCGACAGGATCAGCAGCGCGAATCGATATACCTCAGCATCCGCGTCAGACCCTCTTCCAACTGCGAATGTGAGCGTGCAAAACAAATACGGATGTGCTGCTCGTTCTGATCACCGAAAGTATAGCCCGGCGCCACGCCGACGTCCTCGGCATCGAGCAATCCCTGGGCGAACTCGAGACTGGAGTTGATGCCTTCGATTTTCGGAAACGCGTAGAAGGCACCCTCGGGTTCGCTGAGCGTGATGCGCGGGTGGTCGCCCAGCACCTCCATGACGATATCGCGGCCCTTTGCATAGTGGGCCAGGCGCTCGGCCACCAGTTCCTCGCCGTCACGCAGCGCTGTGGCGGCCGCGCGCTGGGTGAACACCGTGGCGCCGGTATTGAAATTCTCCGACATAATCTGCCAGCGGCTGGCCGCTTCACGGGGTGTGATCACCCAACCCAGGCGCCAGCCGGTCATCGCCCAGCTCTTGCTGAGGCCATAGACGATCATGATCGGGTCGTCGTTGCGGGCGATGTTCAGGAACGAAGGCGCCGTGGGCGCACCGCTGTACACCATGCGGTGATACACCTCGTCAGCGATCAGCATGATCTTCCGCTCCCGGCAGAATTCCAGCAGGCTGTGCTGATCCTCTGCCTTCATCACCCAGCCCGTGGGATTGCAGGGCGAGTTCACGAAGATGCAGCGGGTATTGGGCTCCACCGCGGCGATGATTTCCTCGGCGGTCAGCTCCCAACCGGTCGGCTCAAGGCGCTGCCGCACGGACGTGACTTTGGCGCCGGCGATGCGCAGGGTCATCTCGATGTTGGGCCAGTGGGGTGCGACGGCGACCGCGTGGTCGCCTTTCTGCAGGGCCATCTGCGCGGCGATGGTCACGCACAGCATGGAGGAGCCCGGGCAGGTGATTCGATCCGGGTGCACCTCGACGCCGAAGGTATGGGCCAGGTAGTCGCCAATGGCCTCGCGCAGGTGCAGGGTGCCGCGGGTGAAGTTGTAAAAGGTCTCACCGTCTTCCAGCGCTGCTACTGCTGCATCGCGGATGAACTTCGGTGTGACCATGTCCCCCTCGCCAAACCACAGGGGGATAACCGTGGGGTCGCCCAGGCGCGGGGTGGCGATTTTGGCGATGCCGCTGGGGGGCAGACTGGCGATATCGTCGCGCAGGTACTCCATTAATGGAGCGCGCGGGAGGAACTGCTGCTTCGTCCGCCCTCGGGCTCGGCAAACAGGTAGTCCAGCTGCAGGCAGTCCCCTGCCAGCTGACGGGTCTCTTCCAGGGTCAGCTCCACGAAGGCCGCCACCTGCTCTGGGGCGAGGCCGGCGCCGGAGGGCAGCACGCCGGCAATAACCAGCTGCGGAATGGCGTCATCGGCTATGTCCAGGAACACCTTCACCGTCGGGTAGTCCATGTTCAGGCGGCCGACGTCAGCAGCCAGCGGCAGCACCGCCATGGGCCGGATTTCCAGCTCGGTGGTCAGCAGCAGGCCGTAGCGCTCCAGGAACAGGCGGCTGTCGATGACGCCCTCGACAGCGCGCAGGGGCGGCAGGTGCAGGCCCTCGCAGCGCCCGCAGTCCTCAAAGTCGATGCGCGATTCTTTCAACCAGCGCTCCAGCTGGGGCCGGTCCGGAATACTCAGCTCGGACATGATGGTGTTCCCCGGTAGTACAGGGGTCCGAGTTTACGGCACTTACGGGCGTCGGCGCCACGCCGAGTGAGGCCCCCGCCAACACTGTCGGCATCCCGTTCTGCTAAGATCATTGACGCAGGGCGCAACATAGAAAGAGAAAATAGCATTGGAACTCAGGACTACACTGCACCGATTGAGGACCCGGCTCTCGCAGCCGGAGGACGCGTCCGCCCTGGTGGTGTTCCGCATGGGCTTCGGGCTGATCATGTTTTTCGACATGCTCCGCTACGGCTGGTACTTCAACGTCTCAGAGCGCTACGCAAACACCGACTTCCACTTCAAGTACCTGGGCTTCGGCTGGGTCGAGGCGCCCCCGGGTGACGGCCTGCAGTGGCTGCTGACCGGGCTGGCCGTACTGGCGGCGATGATCGCGACCGGTTTCCTTTACCGCTGGGCCACCCTTCTTTTTACACTGGGCTTCACCTGGTTCTTCCTGATGGACCGCGCCCAGTACCTGAACCACTTCTACATGGTGTGGCTGTTCTGCGTGATCATGTGCATCGTGCCCGCCAACCGGATGTGGTCACTGGATTCCA
Source organism: Halieaceae bacterium (assembly GCA_965601975.1). Taxonomy (GTDB): domain Bacteria; phylum Pseudomonadota; class Gammaproteobacteria; order Pseudomonadales; family Halieaceae; genus JANQIO01. Next base: position 1,013,095 of record OZ271856.1, on the reverse strand, counting down.
GGCTGAGACGGGTGCAGCGCTCGACCGTGTCTCCCGTCTGGGCGCGATGGCTGCTGGTGGCGCAGCTCGAGATCATCCTGATCTACGCGGGCCTGGTAAAACTGAACCCGGACTGGCTCAACCTTGCGCCGCTGGAACAGTGGCTGGCCAAGCGCGATGACCTGTGGCTGGTCGGTGAGCTCTTTACGCAGCGCTGGGCGGTCGCGCTGGCTGCCTACGGCGTCATTGCACTGCACCTGGTCGGCGCGCCGTTGTTGTTGTTCAAGCAGACCCGGGTCTACGTGCTGGTGGTCTATGCCAGCTTCCACTGCCTCAACCACTTTGTATTTACCATCGGCATCTTCCCGTGGATGACCCTGTTCGCGAGCCTGCTGTGCCTGGAGCCCGACTGGCCGCGCCGCGCCTGGTCAAAGGTCTCCGGCGCCCAATACCTGCCGCAGCCGGTCACCGCGCCGGCCATGTCCATGACCCCGCTGCTGGTTGGCTTTATCGCGATCTGGCTCACCGTGCAGGTGTTGCTGCCGCTGCGCCATTTCACCTACGACGGCGACGTGGCCTGGAACGACAAGGGGCATTTGTTTTCCTGGCGCATGAAGCTGCGGTCCCAGCGTGGCGACATCATGTTCCTGGTGCGCGACAGGGCCAGCAACCAGGCCTGGCTGGTGGATCCCTACGACTACCTGACGAGCAAGCAGGTCCGCAAAATGCGCTGCAGGCCGGACATGATTCTGCAGTTCGCGGGCTTCCTTTCAGAAGAGTTCGAGAGAGAACTGGATATCGATGCGCCCGCGGTCCACGCGGAAAACCGGTGCTCACTCAACTATCGACCGCATACCGCCCAGGTCAACCCGGAGATCGACCTGACCACCATCAAACGTACAGACAGTATGAACACGTGGATTTTTCCCCTGAAGGAGCAGCTGCCCAACCGCATCATCGGCTGGGCTCGCGTGGATACCGGTGAGTGAGTCTGCACCCCTGACGCTGCTGTACGACGGCGATTGCCCCGTCTGCAAGAACTTCGTGCGCCGCATGCGGCTCAAGCAGGATTTCGGGGACCTGCGGTTGCTGGATGCGCGCCAGCCCAGCGCCGAGCGCACCCGCGTCGAAGACATGGGGCTGGACCTCAACAAGGGCTTCGTGCTTTTCGTGGGCGATGAAGTGTACTTCGCCGATCGCGCCATCCAGACCCTCGCCCTGATGAGCAGCCGCAGCGGCCTGTTCAACCGCCTCAACTACCATGTGTTCCGCCACGCGGGTCTCTCCCGTGTGCTCTATCCCATCCTGGCGACGGGCCGGCTGATCCTGCTGCGACTGCTGGGGCGCAGCCTCATAGACTAGGTTTTTCCAAAGCACTGGACCCAAATTGCAAGCTTCGCGCTTCACTCCTAGACTCAGGAAGATGCTTGTCAGGGATGTGACCCGGTGTCAGAAGCCGCTGAACCCATCAAAGCCACCAAAGCCGGCGTCGAACCGCTGAAGTCGGGGGCAGAGCCTCCCGGGCCTGACGAGCCCACGTCCATCACGCTCCCCAACGGCGTGACTATCGAAATGGTGGTGGAAGAGCCGCCAACGGAAAACTGTATCGCGCTGTGCAGTACGGACAATAAAGGCGGAGCCGGGTCGCTCAACAGGTTCGTCTTTACAGCTGCGGGCCTGGACGCCGCGGAGGACCTGCCCAGGGACTACAGCGAGAAAATTGCGCGAGTCGACTCAGGTGAGTTCCCGATCCTCGTGTTCCCCACCGTATCCCGGTCTCATATAGGCAACACAACGCTGACCCAGGGCCTGCTGTTGCGAGGACTGATTCACAGTTTGCGGGCTATCGATGACACCGTGGCCGAAGACGTTCCCGTATGGATGAGCCTGATGGGCACCGGGAGCGGCAAGCTGACGGCCCGGCAGTCCGTAGTGCTGACCTACCTGGCGCTGGCGACCCACAGGTTCAGGCGTCCACGCAGGGTCATCCTGTCACTCGACCACGAGGAGGAGCGCTCGATCCTGTCAGAAATCGCCAGGGGCGCGCTGCTGCAGGACCTGACAATCCAACTTGAGGCAGATGCCCTCGAGGGTCATGTGGCGGGGGCACTGCTTCGAGCCAACCATCTCGCAGCAGAAGCCCCGGTAATCAATGGAGCACACCTGCTGGCAGGGATTCTCAGCGAAAAATTCACCGGGATCAGCGAAGCGTTCCAGGAGCTGAGCCAGATTGTGCCGGCCGGGTTCGCTTCCGAAGAAGCTGACACGAAGGCGACAGCAAAAATTACGCTGTCCCCCTGGCTGTTCATGTCCTGGTACCTGGGCCAGGTCCACATCATCCAGGGGAAGGGAAAGATGTGGGGGCGCGACCTTATCACCCTGCTGCTATTGAGTGGGGATCCTGCGCTGGAGCAGGCGCTGTCCGGTGTCGCGTCCACTTCGCAAACGACGCGTGAACGCTGGCGTGAGTTCATCAAGCGCTCGCCAAAGCCCTATGCGCCCGAAGACTGGGATAACTGGTGGCACGACGCGGGCTTTCTCGGGGACGAAGAGTTACCCACGCGCACCGGCTACTCGGCGGAGAACACCCGGGCCAAAGACAAACTGGGCGTCGAATCCGATGCCATTGCCTTTGCGCGGCTTATCGCGGACAAGAACACCATTCCACCCCTGTCCATCGGCCTGTTGGGCGACTGGGGGTCGGGAAAGTCCTTCTTTATGAACCTGATTGAACAGCATGTCGACAAGTTGAAGGGCACCAATGGATATTGCACCGAGGTTCGTCAAATCCCATTCAACGCCTGGCATATGCTGGACAGCAACCTCTGGGCCAGCCTGGTGGGTCACATTTTCCAGGAGCTGCTGCCGGAGAAGGACGCCGAAGCGGACGAACTCGCAAGGCAGATCGAAAATGCCGACGGCGCCGTGGCGGAAGCAAAGCGTGAACTGAAGGTAGCCGCGATCTCCGTGGATAAAGCCCGGAAGGAACTGGCTGCAGTTGAGGAGAAACTCAAGTTCACTCAATTCATCCAGGCGATAGCGGCCACGCTCAAGAAACCTGAAAAGGGTACCGGAGAAGGTGAAGAGGAAGATGAAGAGGCAGAGCCTGAGGATCCCGCCATACTCGCGCAAGTAAAGCTGGATCTTGAAGACTTCAAAAAGCAAGTCGAAGGATTGCAATCAGATGCAGAGGGTCTCGGGTTCACTGCGCCCGAGGGTCTGCTGGACCTGGAGACCCTTCGGGAGAGGGCAGAGGAGACTCGCGGCAGCTGGGCAGCGGTGATGAACGCCCTGCCCCAAACCCCCTACTTGCGCATCGTGCTCCTGACATTGCTGGCGGCGGTAGTTGTCGGTCTGCTGATTACCAAGGTTTCCGAGGCTGACGCATTATCACCGCTTTTGGAGGAGACTCTGAAGGGCATAGCGGCGGTTGTGACCGTGCTGGGTTCCCTGTTGGGCTCTGTCGCAGCCGTGTTCGCCAGTGCAACCAGAGTTGCTGGGGATTTTATCGATAAGATCAAGCAGACACAGGCGAAGAGCAAACCCCTTATTTCCCGGAAAAAAAGGCTGCAGAGCGACTACGACAGTCACGATCGCCTGGTGAAAAAACTGGCCGACGCGCAGGATCACCTCAGCGACCTGGAGCGGCAAAAAAAGGACATCGCCTCCGGGGAACGTCTGCGCTCCTTTATCGAGTCGCGCGCGCAGTCCAGCGACTACACCAGCCAGCAGGGCCTGATTTCCCTGGTGCGGCAGGATTTCAGGAAGCTCGAAGCCCTCATGAAGGATCGCGACAGCGAGCGCAAGGCGAACCCAAAGGCGGCGTCCACCTTTAACGTCGATCGCATCGTGCTGTACATCGACGATCTCGATCGATGTCCGCCCAAGCGGGTGGTGGAAGTGCTCGAGGCAATCCACCTCCTGCTGTCGTTTGAACTGTTCATCGTCATCGTCGCGGTGGATTCTCGCTGGCTGCTGAAATCCCTCGAAGTGCACTATCACGACCTGCTGTTCATCGACGGCAACAGCAAGGAAGCCAGTGAGGACTACCGCCGTACCACGCCCCAGAACTACCTGGAGAAGATCTTCCAGGTGACTTTTGCGCTGGCACCCATGCAATCCGATCACTTCAGCGACTACATGAAATCGCTGGCGGAGGGAGGTGGCAATGTGGACGAGCTGAGCACGGAAGACTCACAGAAGCAGTTCGACAACCTGTTTTCCCTGGCAGCGCCTGAATCGGCGGAGCCGGAGAGCCCCGAACCGGAACCTGCGCCGGAGATATCGCCGGATGACGGTAGCAAGAGTGGAACCGCTGCTGACGCGCAGGAGCAGGCCACCGACACCCTCACCGACTGGGTCGCCCTGACCGGTCGCCCCGAAACCAACCCGCTGATCATCACCCGCTCGGAGCGTGAGGTGCTGGCCTCCCTGAACACGTTCCTAGACACGCCCAGGCAGGCCAAGCGCGTGGTCAATGTCTACCGGCTGCTGAAAGCCCCGCTGAATGCAGAGGAACGCGCCAAGTTGGAGGCCAGCAAGGCCGGCCACCACCAGCTGGTACTGCTACTGCTGGCCATCCTGTACGGGCGACCGCAGGTGGCGAACCAGTTTCTCCGTCATCTCTACGAAAAGACCCAGCTAAGTAGCGAAGTGCCATTCGGTCCGGCCTGTACCCGGCTGCTTCTTGCCCTGAAGGAGCTGATTGCGGACGAGAAGAAAAAAGAAGAAGAGAATGGAAAGGAAAAGAACAGGAAACTCTCCGATCTGCTGCAGGCCCTGCATGATGAGATAGAGAGGATCGATCCCGACGTATACATCTGGGAGGACAGTCGGGCATGGATAGGCCGTATAGGCCGCTTCTCACTCATGACGGGGCCGGACTGGCATACCTGGACGCCCTACGCCGAAAAGGACGCAGAGGCCGAGCAGTAGCACAGACCCACACCCAAGCACGCCGGGACCGTACAGCCACCGCGTTTTTGCTGCTAGAATGCGCGGTCTTTTTACGAACCCGATTACCGAGAAATGGACGAGCGTTACCAGCCCCGAGACATCGAGGCCGCGGCCCAGCAGTACTGGGAAGACCACGGCAGCTTCCGCGTTGAGCACGACGACAGCAGGGAGAAGTTCTACTGCCTGAGCATGCTGCCCTACCCCAGCGGCAAGCTGCACATGGGGCATGTGCGCAATTACACCATCGGCGACGTGATCGCCCGCTTCCAGCGCATGCAGGGCAAGAACGTGCTGCAGCCCATGGGCTGGGACGCATTCGGCATGCCGGCGGAAAACGCCGCCATCCAGAACAAAGTGCCCCCCGCCACCTGGACCTACCAGAACATTGACGAAATGCGCAGCCAGCTCAAGCAGCTGGGCTTTGCCCTGGACTGGTCGCGGGAAGTCGCTACCTGCCACCCGGAGTACTACCGCTGGGAGCAGTGGTTCTTCACCCGCCTGTTCGAGAAGGGCCTGGCTTACAAGAAAAAGGCCGTCGTCAACTGGGATCCGGTCGACCAGACGGTACTGGCCAACGAGCAGGTGATCGACGGCTGCGGCTGGCGCTCCGGCGCACCGGTCGAACGCAGGGAAATTTCGCAGTGGTTCCTGCGCATCACGGCCTATGCCCAGGAATTGCTGGATGACCTCGACAAACTGGAGGGTTGGCCCGAGCAGGTGCGCACCATGCAGCGCAACTGGATCGGCCGCTCCGAGGGCGTGAACCTGCGCTTTGGCCTGGAAGACGGCGGCGATGTGGAGGTCTACACCACCCGGCCGGACACCCTCATGGGCGCGACCTATATGGCGGTGGCACTGCAGCACCCGCTGGCGGTCAAAGCCGCCGAAGGCAACCCGGAGCTGGCGGCGTTTATCGAGCAGGAAGGCCACCACAAGGTGGCCGAGGCCGAAATGGCCACCATGGAAAAGCTGGGCATGGACACGGGCCTGAAGGCCGTGCATCCGCTGACCGGCGACCTGGTGCCGATCTGGGTCGCCAACTTCGTACTGATGGGCTATGGCTCGGGCGCCGTCATGTCGGTACCTGGCCACGACGAACGCGACCACGCCTTTGCCAGCAAGTACGGGCTGCCCATCGTGCAGGTCATTGCGAAGAACGGCGAGGGTTTCGACTACGACACCGCCACCTGGCAGGACTGGTATTCAGACAAGGACAACGTGGTCACAGTGAACTCCGGCGAGTTCGACGGCCTCGATTTCCAGGCTGCCTTCGATGCTATCGCCGACCGGCTGGAGAAAGACGGGAAAGGCGAGCGCACGGTGAATTTCCGCCTGCGGGACTGGGGCGTGTCACGCCAGCGCTACTGGGGCGCGCCGATTCCCATTATCTACTGCGACAAATGCGGCACCGTGCCGGTACCCGATAGCGACCTGCCGGTGGTGCTGCCGACGGACGTGGAGTTCGAGGGCGTGGGCTCTCCCATCAAGAAGATGCCGGAGTTCTACGAGTGCACCTGCCCCAAGTGCGGCGGCCCCGCCACCCGGGAAACCGACACCTTCGATACGTTCATGGAGTCGAGCTGGTACTACGCCCGTTACTGCTGCCCGCGCAACGACCAGGCCATGCTGGATGAGGAAGCCAACTACTGGACCCCGGTGGACCAGTACATTGGCGGCATCGAGCACGCCATTCTGCACCTGCTGTATGCACGCTTCTATCACAAGCTGATGCGTGACGAGGGCATCGTCAATTCCGATGAACCCTTCACCCGGCTGCTGACCCAGGGCATGGTGCTGAAAGACGGCGCCAAGATGTCCAAGTCCAAGGGCAACACGGTCGACCCGCAGGCGCTGATCGACAAGTACGGTGCCGATACCGCGCGCATGTTCAGCATGTTTGCCGCACCGCCGGACCAGTCACTGGAATGGTCCGACGACGGTGTCGAGGGTGCCCAGCGCTTCCTCAAGCGGCTGTGGAAACTGGTGAGCAATCACGTGACTGCCGGCGAAGTTGAGGCACTGGCGGTCGACAGCCTCGACGACACCCAGAAGGCCGTACGCCGCAAGACCCACGAGACCATCGCCAAGGTCGCCGACGACTACGGCCGCCGCCAGACCTTCAACACGGCCATTGCCGCGGTGATGGAGCTGAGCAACGAGCTGTCCAGGCTCGAAAATCGCGAAGGCCAGAACCTGGCGGTAGAGCGGGAAGCCCTGCGGGCGGCGGTGCTGATGCTGGCGCCGATCGTGCCCCATATCTGCCACGCCCTGTGGCCCATGCTGGGCGGCGAAGGCGCGGTCATGGACGCAGCCTGGCCGGAGCTGGACGAATCCGCGCTGGTGCGCGACAGCATCGAGATGGTGGTTCAGGTCAACGGCAAGGTCCGCGCCCGCATGGACGTGGCGGCCAACGCCGACAAGGACTCCATCGAGGCCCTGGCCATGGAGCAGGACAATGTGCAGAAGTTCATTGAAGGGAACACCGTGCGCAAGGTGATCGTGGTCCCCGGCAAGCTGGTGAATATCGTTGCGAACTAGGTACGCCATAGTCCTCGGCCTCACGCTGCTGCTGGCCGGCTGCGGCTTCCAGCTGCGCGGCACCATTGACCTGCCGCCGGAATGGCAGGCCCTGCACCTGGACAGCACCAGCCCCAACAGCGAACTGAGCAACCTGCTGCGCAACCGCGCCAGCCAGGCGGGCATCCGCTGGCAGGACCGCAGCGAAGCCAACTACATCGTGCAGCTGGGCAACGAGCAGTTCCAGAACCGCAACCTGACCATCGGCACCAATGCCCGCGCCGCGGAGTTCGAACTGGAGATGCGCACCCGCATCCGGGTCATCGACCGGGAGGGGAACGAGCTGCTGCCCTTCACCGAGGTGCGCACCGTGCAGATCATCACCAACGACCCGGAGAACATCGCCGGTAAGGCCGAAGAGGCGCGCCTGCTGCGCGACGAGATGCGCGTGTCGCTGGTGAACCAGATTCTGCGCAAGCTGCGCTTCCTTGCTGAGGAAAGGCCCTCGGCCTGATGAGGCTGCGACCGGAGCAACTCGCCCGCCACCTGCAGCAGGACCTGCTGCCCGTCTACCTCGTCACCGGTGACGAAACCCTGCTGGTGCAGGAAGCCTGCGACGCCATTCGCCGCAAGGCCCGGGAAGCGGGCTGCGCCGAGCGGGAAGTGATGCAGGTAGACAATCGCTTCAACTGGGACAACCTGGTGGCGTCCGCTTCGGAAATGTCGCTGTTCGCCGAACGCAAGCTGATCGAGCTGCTGCTGCCCAGCGGCAAGCCCGGCACCGATGGCAGCAAAGGGCTGCTGGCCTACCTGGACGCCCCGCCCAGTGACAACATCCTGCTGATCGTCGCCGGCAAGATCGACCGACAATCCACCAACAGCAAGTGGTTCAAGGCCCTGGATTCCGCAGGCGCCGTAATCCAGATCTGGCCGGTGGACGCCCGGGAGCTGCCGCGCTGGCTGCAGCAGCGGGTCGAGGCCGCGGGCATGTCCATCGACCACGACGCCCTGTTGATGCTCTGCGACCGGGTGGAAGGAAACCTCCTCGCCGCAGTCCAGGAAGTCGAGAAACTGAAGCTGCTCTGCGCCGGGGGCCGCATTACGCCGGAAGCCGTCACCGAATCCGTGGCGGACAACGCCCGCTACAACCTGTTCGACCTGGTGGACAAGGCGCTGCTGGGCGATGCGGCGGGGGCACTGAAAATGTTGCAGGGCCTCCGCGGCGAAGGTACCGAGCCGCCGGTGATCCTGTGGGCGCTGGCCCGGGAAATTCGCCTGTTGCTGCAGTGCCAGACCGATATCCAGCGCGGCAAACGCCAGCAACAGGTGATGAAGGCGAACCGTGTCTGGGACAAACGGGTGCCGGTGGTCTCCGCCGGTTTGAGCCGCCACAGTTCCGAGGCGCTGGGCGAATTGCTGGGCCAGGCCAGTCTCGCCGACCAGAGCATCAAGGGCCTGGCGGCGGGCAACCCCTGGGACCATCTCAGCCAGTTGGTGCTGTCGCTCAGCCAGGGGCAACCCAGGGAGGCGAGACGCGCATGAACTATCCCGCCAGCGGTAGCTGCCAGTGCGGCCAGGTACAACTGAAACTCACTACCCCGCCCCTGTTCACCTACGCCTGCCATTGTCGGGACTGCCAGAAGCGTACTGGCAGCGCTTTTTCCATGGGATTGGTGGTGGCCGGAGATGCGGTAGACGTTGAGGGCGAACTCATGGACTGAACCCGCACCTCTGACGAGGGCAACACCAACACCCGTCACAACTGCGCCGGCTGCGGCAACATCATTTTCGGGGAGTCCAGTTCCACCCCCGGCATCTGGCGCCTACAGGCGGGCTTGCTGGAGGACACCAGTGAACTCCGCCCGGACGTTCACATCTGGACCTGCCGCAAGCAGGGTTGGGTCGAGATCCCCTCTGACACACTGAGCTACGACATCCAACCGGACGACCTGGCGGAACTGTTCACTGCCATCCAGGCGGGATAGCCCTTTAAAGATCGATAAAAATCCCGCTTGATTTCTCCCTGCTGCCGGACTACTGTATATTCATACAGTAACCCCTGTGGGGAGCACACCATGACCCATTTCGCTATTGATGGAAACGGGGGCGGCGCCGACCGCCTCGCACAGCAAGCGGCGCTGGATGCCGCCAACTCGTTCAATGTAGACCTCGATGCGGTGGATATCGAAGAGGTCATGCGCCGTAACGACACCTGGCGCGGTCGCGGCGCTGAGAGCCCGCGTGAGGGCCTGGCCACCGGCTTTCACCAGCTGGACGAAGCGCTCTACGGCAGCGGCTGGCCCCTGGGCCAGACCATCGAGCTGCTGAGCGACAGCCACGGACTGGGCGCCATGGGCCTGTTCCTGCCGGCCATGGAACAGCTCACGGCCAAAAACCGCTGGCAGGTATTCATCGCCCCGCCCCATATGCCCTATGCCCCGCTGCTGGCGGCCCGCGGCATCGACACCCAGCAGGTCCTGCTGGTGCACCCCCAGAATCGCCAGGACCTGCTGTGGAGCATCGAACAGGCCCTGCGCAGCACCACCTGCAGTGCCGTCTTCGCCTGGATGGGGGCTGCCGAGTTCCGTTACGCCGAGCTGCGCAAACTGCAGCTGGCAGCTGCCGAAAGCGACGCCCTGTCGGTGCTGTTCCGGCCGCGACAGGCGGCCCACAACCACGCCCCGGCCAGCCTGCGGCTGGACATGAATGCCTACCGCCAGGTGCATATTCTCAAGCAGCGCGGCGGCAACCAGTACGTGGATGTGCACCTGGGCGAGGAAAACGACGTGCCCGGCCAGCCCCAGATGTGGGAGCTGCCCGCCTACCCCGCCGAGCGGCCCGTATCGGTACCCCTGTTCGGGGCGTAATGCCCGGGATCGAAAGGATGCGACCCGGTGGAGCAGGGAAACTCTTTATGGCTTGCCCTTCATTTTGAGGCACTTCCCTTAGGTGCGGTGGCTTTCGAATCCGGGAATATGGGGCAGCAAGAGCCCGCTTCTGATTCGGGCACGCTCGAGGCCCTGGCAAATGAAGACAGTGCGGAGGCGCTACATCACTCTCATGGCGCTGTAGCACCAGGTGCCCTCGTTCAGGCGGGGACACAGCCGGTGGCGGTGCTGGAGAAGCAGCGGGTGCTGGTGGCTAACGACGCCGCGGCGGCGCTGGGAGTCAAACCGGGTATGGGCACGGCGACGGCACGTGCCCTGGCGGAAGGGATTACCCTGCTGGAGCGTGACCCGGGCGCGGAGCAGCGCTGCCTGCAGCAGCTGTGCTGCTGGGCCTACAGTATCAGTCCCACGCTCTACCCCTACCGCGACAACAGCCTGCTGCTGGAGATTGGTAGCTGCATGCGCCTGTACGGCAGTGTCGAAGCGCTGCTGACACGTATTCGCCAGGAGCTATCTCATCGGGGCTACTCTTTCCATTTTGGCCTTGGGCCGACGCCCAAGTCCGCTGTTCTTTTTACAGAACCGCTCGATGTCAGTGCTGACGAATCGACAGCAGATGGGCGCAGCCACGCTCATAGCCTTTCTTCAGGACCGCTCGATGTCAGTGCTGACGAATCGACAGCAGATGGGCGCAGCCACGCTCATAGCCTTTCTTCAGGACCGCTCGATGTCGGTGCTGTCGAATTGACTGCGGAGGGGCGTACCCACTCTCATAGCCATGATCAGGAAGGACTGACGCTGGAGGAGCGGCTGGCGCCGCTGCCGCTGAAGCTGCTGGAGGAATTCCCGCGAGAGGTGGACAGCCTGGCCCGGGCGGGGCTGTGGACTTTCGGCGATATCATGGCCCTGCCCCGGCAGGCCCTGGGCCGGCGCTGCGGGCGCGAGTTTGTTCACTACCTGGAACAGCTGCTGGGTACGGCGGAAGACCTGAGCCCCAACTTCCAACCGCCCCGGGAGTTCATCGACCACTACTGGTTCGGCTACGAGGTCAAGGCCAACCAGGAACTGCTGCCGGCAGTGGAGCTGCTGCTGCAGTCACTGTGCCGCTTCCTGCGGAACACCCAGCTGCAGTCCCAGCGACAGGGCTGGCTGCTTTACGGTATCAACCGCAGGATCCACCGCTTTGAGGTTTTGAGCTCCCAGCCACATACCGACTGGCGGGCCTGGTACCGGCTGGCCCAGCTGAAAGTCGAGCAACTGGAACTGGACGAAAGCATCGAGGGGGTGGGGCTGGAATGCCTGGACCTGACGCCGGGCAATGCCGCCAGCGGCGACCTGTTCCAGCAGGCCGGCCAGAAAGAGCCCCTGCACAGCCTGCTGGACCGGCTGAAGAGCCGGTTGGGACTGCAATCCGTCAGTACCATCGCCTGCCGCGAGGAACACCTGCCGGAATTCGCCGGTTATTGCAGCCTGGACACCCGGCCCGGCACCCTGCCCGCGGATGAAAACGGCGAGCTGCGCCCATTCTGGCTGATGCAGGAACCCCAGCGTCTGGAGGAATACGACGGCAAACCCTGCTGGAACGGCCGCCTGGCCCTGCTGGAGGGCCCCGAGCGCATCGAGGACAACTGGTGGGACCAGGCCGTCAGCCGGGACTACTACATCGCCCGGGACGGCTCAGGCCAGCAGTACTGGATCTACCGGGATCGCCTGCAGAATCACTGGTACCTGCAGGGTGTGTTCCACTAGGGTCAGCGGTGAATCGCCATCTCGCGGTGATGCCGAAGGGGGTCAGGGTCCGATGCGGCGGCGGTGCGGGCGAGTTCGTCAACGTAGTGCCCGGGCAGCTGCGCCTCACGGGCGCCCACCAGCACGTGCTCCAGGTACCACTCGAAGGGCTGCAGATCGTTGCCGATATGGGTCGCCACGTAGGTCACCGCTTCCAGCGCGCCGCCTTCGTGCACCAGTTCGATCCGCTTCTCGTCATAGCCGGCACCCAGGCCTTCGATGCGGTCCAGCACCGCTTTGCCCTCGGGCTCGATGTGATAGAGCACCCCATGGATCGCGTCGGACAGGCGCCCCGTGAAGAAAGCATCGCACTTTCCGGAGCCGTCGCGGCCCTGCTTGTGAAAGCGCAGGTCGTGGTGGCGCAGCAATGCCGTACCGAGACGTTGTACCGAGGGAACCCGTTGGCGCAGACGCGCCAGGGACATGTTGGAGCCGTAGGCGAAGTAGTTCACCTGCCCGAGTTTACAACATCCGGGTTTACAGGGTCAGGCTGACACCTTCGAGCCCCGTGAGGCGGGTGCAGGCGGAGCTGGCCACGTACTCCTGGAGCCGGGCGCTGATTTCACGCGAGTCGTCGGCCTGCAGGCCGAACATCAGGCCATCGAAGTAGCCAAGCGCCTGGGCGTACACCACGTCGCCCTGGGCCTGGTCGTAGTCGGACAGCACGGATTCCGCCATTTCGGCGTACTCGTCTTCACTCAGGTAACCGAGGCTCTCCTGCGCCAGAACGCAGGTCATTTGCCGGGCGGCGACAAAATCTTCGGGGCCGAGCTCCAGGGCGCTGGCCGTATTGCAGGTCAGGGCGAGGGCAAAGGCTATAGCGGAAACCGGGAATTTCATGCGTGACTGCCACGTGAAGTTTTGATGGCGCGCAGGTTACAAATATTGCGTTACAGATATATTACACGCGCATTACTTATTTCTTGCATTGGTGGAGTGAGGACGCCAACCCCAGTAAACATGAGGCCTCCAGGGCAGAATCGCCCGGTTCACCAGTGCCCTGTACCAGGGGTATGTGGTTGCTGGCAGAGCTCGGTCTTACCAATGTCCCGTGCCAGGGGTATGGAGCCGCTGAAAGCCCCAGTGCTCACCAATGCCCCGTACCAGGTTCCCCTTTGACCGGCCCCACAATGTCGTCCGTCACCCAGCCACCGTAGAAATGTCCGGGCTGGGGCCGAACCCGCTCCCCATCGACGGTGCAGGCGACGCGGCCGGGATAGAAACCCACCGCGTCGCGAATGGCGACAAAGCGCGGGCTGGGATCCGGGTAGCTCCAGGCGACTTCCTCGCCACCGGTGGCCAGGGCCCAGTAACTGGCCGCCCCCTTCCACTCGCAGAAGGAACTGCCGGGCGCGTGTACCAGCGCCTCGAAATTCACGTCTTCCGCCGGGATGTACCAGGTGGGTGGGCTGGCGGTTTCCAGTACCCGGAAGCAGCGGGACGACCGGGCCAGTTCCACGCCGCCGGCCTCGACCACCACAAGCTTGTCACTGGTCACCAGGGCCGGGGGACGCGGGTAGTCCCAGACCGACTCCTGGCCAGGCCCGGGTTCTTCCGCAAAGGACGGCCGTTCAACGCCGGTGTACTGCCACATCAGTCCAGCGCCGCAAATTCTGAGAAGAGATTCTGGACTTCCGCGACTTCACCGGCGGGAATGTAGTCGCAGGCCTCGGCATACTCCCCCCACATCGCCTGTACCGCGGCATTCTCGTGCGCCGCGGCGATCGCTTCTTTGGACATCCACTCGAACACCTCAACGATGGTGCCGTCCTCTGCCTCCATGAGAATCGACTCCCGGTCCGTGACCAGACCCTGCTCTCGCAGGATCGGCACATGGTTTTGCATCAGGCTCCTGAGAGTATCTGCCTTGCCCGGTTTCGGCCGGTACGCGGCTATGACTATTCTTCCCATGTCTCAGCCCTCCTGTTTCTGTTTTGCCAGCCAGCGGTCGAGGCTGTTGGCAAAGCGCTGGCGGTCCTGCTGGTTCAGGGCCGGCGTGGTGCTCAGCTCCACGCCGCTGGCGCGCATGGTATCCATGAAGTCCCGCATGTTGAGACGCGAGCGGATGGTGTCCGCCGTGTACATCTCACCGCGGGGATTGAGCGCCAGTGCCCCCTTCTCGATCACTTCGGCGGCCAGCGGAATATCTGCCGTAATCACCAGGTCGCCGGCGGAGACTGCCTCGGCGATGTGATTGTCGGCCTCGTCGAAGCCGGAGGACACCTGCAGGGCGCGAATGTTCGGTGCGGGCGGCGTCGGCAGCGGCTGGTTGGCTACCAGCGTCAGTTCGACGCCGGTGCGACTTGCCGCCCGGAACAGTATGTCCTTGATCACCCGCGGGCAGGCATCGGCGTCGACCCAGATCGGCATCACTCAGTCGGTGCTGTTCTTACGCCCATGCCAGGGCTTTCTGAAGCGCTTGCGGCGGGTTTCATAAAGAGCAATGTCATACGGTTGGACTCGCCAATGGCCTGGTACTCCGCTCGCAGCTCCGGCTTTTCCTTGCTGGTATTCAGGCTCGGCGGCAACCGCCAGACGATGTCGGTCTCACCGGGGATGTCGCGGGGGTTGGCGTTGATTCCGCTCTCTGCAACGAATTCAAAGCCGGCGGCCTCGAACACGGCAATCACGTTGGCCTGCTTCAGGTAGCCGCGGGAGCCGTCCGCCCACTCGTCTGCAGCATCATCCGGTGCGCGGTGCTGCACCACCCCGACAATCCCGCCGGGCCTCAGCACCCGCAGGCTCTCGGCCAGGGCCACCGTGCGGAAATTGCCCTTGGCCTCGAAGCGATTGAGGTTGTGCAGGGCGCGGATAAACAGCACCGCGTCGACGCTGTTTGTCATCTCATCGGGCATTTCGTCCAGCCGAGTCGCCATAACCGGCGCCTTGCCCTCCCCCGGCCACTCCGCAGCGCTCTCGGGCCAGGTGTTCACCCAGTCCCGGCGTCCGGCGATGAACTTCTCGGTGGCAAAGGGAAAGTTGGGCCACAGGTCCAGCGGGTAATCCACACCCACCAGCTTGCCTTCCTCACCCAGGTAGGCCGCCAGGATCGGCGAATACCAACCCCGCCCCGGCAACACTTCCACCACCGTCATGCCAGGCTCAATACCGAAGAACTCCAGCGTCTCCTGGGGATGGCGGGAGCCATAACGCTCTTTGCGCTCATCAGGCTGCAGGGCCAGCACGGCTGCCAGCTTCTCGCTGTCGACGGCGCTGGCGGGTTCCGCCACGGCCGGCGCAGTCCCTTCCGCAGCACAGGCCGCAACCAGCGGGGCCAGGACAGTCGCGAGGAAAAAGTGTTTTAAATTCATCAGGTTACCTCTAAACAATAGCGGAGCCATGCCCGCGGATGGGTTGTAGTATAGCCCTAGATCCAGCGGTCATTTTCCGCGGTCATATCGCCGCCCGTATCGCCGGTGTTCATCACGCCGCGGGGTTCGATCAGCAGGACGCTGGCCTCCTCCGCCGCAAACGGCTTGTGCTCGACGCCGGCGGGCACCACGTACATATCGCCGGAACCCAGGGTCACGGCGCCGTCGCGGAAGTCGATGCGAACCTCACCGTCGACGACGATGAAGGTCTCGTCCGTGTCCGGGTGGCTGTGCCAGACGAACTCTCCCTGCAGCTTGACGATCTTGAACTGGTAATCGTTCATCTCGGCCACCACGCGAGGCTGCCACTGGTCGGTGATCAGCGACAGTTTCTCGGCGATGTTGACGGGTTGGTAACTCATCGGGCTTTCCTTTTCGGGTGTCGATTTCAGGTGTCGATCAGTGATTTATAAAAATGAATCTTGCCGCCGACACGCCCGTCGCCGGGTGTAAAGCCATCGATCTGGTAGCCGTTGCGAATCAGCAGGCGCAGCATGGCAGGATAGCGGTTCATGGATTTTACGCGAAGGCGCTGGAACCCCTCACCCCGGGCCCAGGCTTCCTGGGTGTCGAGCATGGCCTGGGCCGCACCGCTGCCCCGGAAGTCGGGCAGCACGCCCCCAAGCCAGCTGTAGAACTCTTCGCTGTTGAGCGCAAACCCCAGTTTGAAGCCCACATCCTGCCCATCGACGCAGTAAACCAGGGCCAGGTAGCGGTCACCGGCCCGCTGGCGCAGGGAGTCCAGCGGCTCCTTGTTGGCAAATTCCGGCAACGCGCTGTACACCGCATAGAGCCTCTCCAGCGCAACCTCCACTACTTCGCCACCGCTTAACTCGGCCACGGTAACCTGCCACTCGGCGTCATCAACAGGCGGCACCCGCCAGTTCGGGCGACAGCGGTACCTGTTGAGCGGCCGTCCCGTTCAATGTGGTTTTCTATAGGAGAGCATCATCTGGCTGGTGGACAGAACAATCGCCGTATCGGTGATTGCCACGTCTACGATGTAGTCATTGGCTTCAATCACCGCCAGTATCTGCGGGTCCGCCGGATCGTTGAAGTCGACCACGTAAAGTAAGTCCCCCGCCATCAGATAGGCCACGTTGCCGTCGACCTTGACCCGATGCAAGAACCGGAGGGTCGGGAGATTGGTGCGCAATCGCAACGCGAAATTTCCTGTAACAGCGCCATCAAGGATGGGTTGGGCATCGAGCACATCCAGCCCATCGCCACCCATAGCAGCGAGTAGCGATGTGCCTGCCAGCTCCACGTCGTAGAATCCGTCGCTATCGACGCCATGGATGCTCGTACCCATCCTGCCGACACTCACTGGATTTCTGGGGCTACTGATATCAATGATAGCCAGGCCATCGTCCCGAAGAGCGGCGAGCGCGGTGTCACCCACGATCTCGACTCCGCCATCCCAGTAGCTGTCCAAATCAACCGAACCCTCGAGAACCGGCGTATCGGGCGAACTGATATCGGTGATGACCAGGTCGAGTGATTCGCGAGAGATACTGGTGCAGTTCGCTGGGACAACATCTCCCACACCGATCATTAAGCTACCCACAATCTTTTTCTCGCCATAGTAGAAAAACTCGCTGCCCGTGGTGTGGCAGGCAAGCGTCTTTGAGGAAGCCTGGTATGCGTCGCTGACGTCGACAACGCCAAGCGTGCTTCCGAAGTTGGCGTACAGGCTGTCGCCAGACTTCGCCAGGTGATTGCCGACAAAGACGTAACCGGGGCTTTGGCCAACCAACTCCGGTGTATCCGGGTTCGAAGTGTCGATGAGTGAGTAGCGACCCGAAGTGCTTAGCGAGTGCACATATTGTCCTTCACTGTGCAGCGTAGCGCTGCGAGCCAAATTACTTTGCGATATACCGACATTAAGTGGCTCGGCGGGTCGACTGACATCCAGAGCCATCACCTTTCCCGTGTCGACGGCCACGTACAGTACCTCGTCTCTTGCGAGCAGGCTTTTTACACGTGAGGTGGGGATATTGTCACTGACAGAGGGCGCCCTGGGATCGCTCACGTCCATCGCGACAACACCGCTGTAGTGGCCCATGTACAGACGATCACCCATCAGGCTTACACCGCCCACTACAGAATTGCCAATCTCCCCGCGGCCGACGACAGTGGCTTGAGTCCTGTCACTCAGGTCGACAACGGTCAGGCTATCTCCGCCGCAACAGAATCTGGGATATTCGACCACATAGAGTTTGTCATCGCCGAGCGCCGCGTACCAGGGATTGTCCAGAGCGACGGCGGAAAGGAGGAGGAGTTCATCGGGGTTCTTATTGCTGTAAATGCTCACATTCGCCTTGCTGAGCAATTGCCCGGTGCCCGGTTCCGTGGCCCGGTCAAAGAGCGCGTAGCCATAGTCGCCTTCCAGGATAACTTCCTTGACCTCACCCTCTGAATCGATGTTTTGAAGGACAGAGGGGGTCAGCGGAGCATTGAGATTCAGCAGCTGCAATCGATGGCTGTAGGGATAAGTTCTCGACCTAAGGGCCGCCAATGCCCGGTCGCCATCCACCGAAAACTCCATCACATTCCATCCCGAGGGTGAGTAGAAGGTCCTGTCCAACATAATGGGGGATCCGGGAACGGAAAGATCCAACAGGGCAACCGCAAGTGCGCCCTGTGTCAAGCCGATCACGTAGGCCCGGTCACCCTCTATTTCAACGTCGACCATGTTGCGCCATTCCACTTCCAGCAACGACCCGGACTGGGACAGTCGACCGGTATCTGACAGGTTCAGAGTCCGCACGAACGTATTCCTTCCGTAGCCGTTGTATTTCACCGGCGCACTGAGGGCCACAAGGTCATTGTTGTAAAAGGCGAGCTTGGAGGTAGCCTGGTCAAATTTGATGCTCGACCGCACCGTGGCTGCGCTCGAGGTCAGTGTGAGAGCATCCAGGCCATTGCTGGTGGCCTCCGCAATAGAATCTACAAGTGAGTTCAGCGTGTCCGGGTCGCCACGGAATTGCGCCGCATTCCCTATCGCGTTCCAGGCGGACTGGTCCTTGTGGTCAACGGTTCCATCTCCGCTGAGGTCATCGCGAATCAGGCGGCGAGCCACGACATCCAGGTTCTCGAGGATAAGCGCCTCGGGGTATCCGATCTCGAGCAGGAATTTTACTTTCTGGTAGGCGGCTTCGCTGACTGCGCTGGCGATGGTGTCTCCGCTGCGTAGTTGCGTTTTCTTCACCAGGGCGTGAAATGAGCCTGTAATGGGCTGGCCAACGTTTACATTGCTTTCAGTCTCGTCCGAGCCCGTGTCGGTGCCGCCCGATACGGTCACCAGGTAGAGTGCGCCGTCACCGAGGCAGGTGCTTGCAAAAATCGCCACACCGATAGGCTCTTCACTACTCGCGGAGCCCGTCCTGGCGCTGCACGTCGTCTCTCCGGTACTCAGGTCTGTCAGGGTGACAGAGGCATCGGCAAGGCGGCCCGACAACATTGCTGCCACCTCAACAGGAGAGCCGTCAGGCTCGAACTGTGGAATCAGGCGCAGCTCGATATCACGGTCTGTGAATTCAGGGGGAACGTTTTCGAGGGCACAGGGCTCAGCGCTTCCGCCACACAACAGTCGGTCACCCTGTTTCCAGCCGACAAATTGATAACCTGGTGCCGGTACGGCGGTGAACGTATCCGAGAATGTAATCCCATTCTCGACATCTATGCTGCAGGTGGTACCCGCAGCGCAGTCATTTTCCCCCGTTCGGGAAGCAACACTGCCACCCTCCGGGACGTCTACCAGGATTTTGCAGCCGGGGAGCAGGAGAACAAGGAATATTGGGTAAACAAACAACAGGCGAATGTGCTTCATGCACCAAAAATCTCCATAGTCATCCCGGGGATACGCACTCACGCGCACACCGGGAAATTCAATACCTGAGTTCATATTAGCCCACCCACCCGCCAGGCTGTAGGCTTTAAGCTCACATCGCGCGCAGCCGCGCCAGGCCTTCCAAAGCAGCTCAAAGGCGGCTCGCACGATACCGACCTGATACCCCGCTTGCATTTTCCCTGCCTTCGGATACTGTATATACGTACAGTATAAACTACGCGCACTCTCACCGCTGCAAACAGCTTCGCAAGGGTTCCATCAGCCAGAATGTATGCAGAACTGCACTGCCTGAGCAATTTCAGCTTTCAGCGGGGGGCCTCCCACCCCCGCGAGCTGGTGCTGCGCGCCGCGGAACTGGGCTACCGCGCCATTGCCATTACCGACGAATGCTCGCTGGCGGGCATCGTCAAGGCCCATGTGGCGGCGAAGGACCTGGCCGCCGCAGGCGTGGATATCCAGCTGATTGTCGGCAGCGAGTTCAACCTGGTCGAAGGCATCAGGCTGGTGGCGCTGGCCCCCAGCCGCGCCGCCTACGCGGAACTGTCCGGCCTGATCAGCCTGGCCCGGCGTCGCAGCCCCAAGGGGGAATACCAGGTAGCGCTGCGGGACGTGATCTTTCACCTGAAGCGCTGCCTGCTGATCTGGCTGCCGGAGGGCGACAGCGACAGCAACCGCGCTTTCGGCACGCAGCTCCGACGCCTGTGCAGGGACCGCCTGTGGCTGGGCGTGCACCACCTGCGCCGGGCACAGGACCGGCGGCGCTACCTGAAGTTGCTGGCAATGGCCAAATCCCTGGAGATTCCCATGCTGGCCTGCGGCGACGTGCAGATGCACCACCCCCGCCGCAAGCCCCTGCACGATGTACTGACCGCCATTCGTTTCAACACCAGCATCCAGCAGTTGGGCCGCAAGCGGCACAGCAACAGCCAGCAGCATCTGCGCAGCCTCGACCAACTCAGGCAGCTCTATCCCCCCGCCCTGCTGGCCCAGACCCTGGCGGTGGCGGCCCGCTGCGACTTCAGCCTGGACGAGCTGCGCTACGAGTACCCGGAGGAAGTCGTGCCCGAGGGCTACGACCCGGGCAGCTGGCTGCGAGAACTGGTCAGCGAAGGCTGCATGCTGCGCTGGCCTGACGGCGCCAGTGAGGAAGTGCTTACCCGCATCGAGGACGAGCTGGCCCTGATCGAGGAGCTCAACTACGAGTACTACTTCCTCACGGTCTACGACCTGGTGCGCTTTGCCCGGGAGCGCAACATCCTCTGCCAGGGTCGCGGCTCCGCCGCCAACTCGGTGGTCTGCTACTGCCTGCATATCACCGAGGTGTCGCCGGACCAGGTCTCGCTGCTGTTCGAGCGCTTCATCTCCCGGGAGCGGGACGAACCGCCGGATATCGACGTGGACTTCGAGCACGAGCGCCGCGAAGAGGTCATCCAGTACATCTACGGGAAATACACCCGCAAGCGCGCGGCCCTGGCGGCGACCCTGGTCACCTACCGCTCACGCAGCGCCGTGCGCGATGTCGGCAAGGCCCTGGGGCTGGACCCGGTGCTGGTAGACGACCTGGCCAAGAGTCTCGCCTGGTGGGACAAGCGCAAGGACCTGGAAGACCGCTTTGCCGAACAGGGCATTGCCGGCAGCTCCCGCAGCGCCCGGCAGTTTTACGACCTGGTACAGGAAATTCACGGCTTTCCCCGCCACCTGTCCCAGCACGTGGGGGGCTTTGTCATCACCCGCAGCCCCATCTCCACCCTGGTGCCGGTGGAAAACGCCAGCATGGAAGACCGCACGGTCATCCAGTGGGACAAGGAGGACATCGAGGCCCTGGGTCTTCTGAAAGTCGACGTGCTGGCCCTGGGCATGTTGTCGGCCATTCGCAAGAGCCTGGAACTGGTGCACCGCTACGAGCCCCGCATCCGGGTCATCCAGGACATTCCCAAAGAGGACGCCGCCACCTACCGCATGCTGCAGGCCGCCGACAGCGTCGGCGTGTTCCAGATCGAATCGCGGGCGCAGATGTCCATGCTGCCGCGCATGAAGCCCGCCTGCTTCTATGACCTGGTGATCGAAATCGCCATCGTCCGCCCCGGGCCCATCCAGGGCGACATGGTGCACCCGTACTTGCGGCGCCGGCAGGGCCAGGAGGCGGTCTCCTACCCCAACGACGAGATCAAGGCGGTGCTGGAACGCACCCTGGGGGTACCCATTTTCCAGGAGCAGGCCATCAAGCTGGCCATGGTGGCGGCGGGGTTCAGTGGCGGCGAGGCGGACCAGCTGCGCCGGGCCATGGCCAGCTGGGGCAAGAACGGCAACCTGATGCACTTCGAAGACAAGCTGGTGCAAGGCATGCTCAAACGCGGCTATGACGAGGATTTCGCCCAGCGGCTGTTCAGCCAGATCAAGGGCTTCGGCGGCTACGGCTTCCCGGAATCCCACTCCGCCAGCTTCGCCCTGCTGGCCTACGTGTCGGCCTGGTTCAAGCGCCACCACCCGGCGGCTTTCTACTGCGGCCTGTTGAACAGCCAACCCATGGGTTTCTACACGCCGTCGCAGCTGGTGCAGGATGCGCGCCGCCACGATGTGGCGGTACTGCCGATCGACGTCAACGCCAGCCACTGGGACCACCAGCTACTGGACGATACCAGGCACTCCCTGCTGCTGGGCCTGCGCCTGGTCAAGGGCCTGAGCCGGGAAGGCGCCGAGCGAATCATGTCCCAGGCGCGCCTGCAGCCCTTTGCCCACGTCAGCGACCTGCGCCGCCGGGCCCAGCTCGACAAGCGCGACATGGAAGCGCTGGCCGATGCCGATGCGCTGGTGAGCCTGTCCGGACACCGCCACCAGGCCCAGTGGCAGATCATGGCCCTGGAAGCAAAGCGGCCGCTGCTGGAAAACGAACAGCACCAGCCGGCCCGGTATTTCAATGACGAGGTGAACCTGCGCGCGCCGGGCGTCGCCGAGGAAGTGCTGGCGGACTATCGCAGCACCGGGCTGACCCTGCGGCCCCACCCCATGACCCTGCTGCGCCACAGCCATCCCTTCAACCGCTGCAAACGGCACAAGGACTTGCCGGACATCGGCAACAACCGCTTTATTCGCATCGCCGGGCTGGTCACCGGCCGCCAGCGGCCGGGCACCGCCTCCGGCGTGCTGTTCCTGACCCTGGAAGACGAGACCGGCAACAGCAACGTGGTGGTGTGGCCGCGGGTGCAGGAGCAGTTCCGCCAGGCCCTGATGACCTCGCAGCTATTGCTGGTGAAGGGCACGCTGGAAACCCGCGACAACGTCATTCACATCATTGCCGGGGCGCTGTACGACTACAGCGCCTCGCTGAAGGCGCTGCATCTCAAGAGCCGGGACTTCCACTGACCGCAGGGGCCGGCCGGATCAGGACTGCGCAGTCCCCGCGAGCAGGTCGCGCTCGGTGACGATGCCCACCAGCCTGCCATCGGAGACCACCAGCAGACAGCCGGTATCGGAGCTGAGCACGAGCTCAATGGCCCGGTCGATGGGCGTATCTGCCGCCACCGCCAGGAAGTCGGTACGCATCACACTGCCCACCGCCGGCGGATCGTCGCCGGAGTCCGTGTCGGAAATCCCGATGCCGATCAGCTCCCGGGCGGTGATCAGCCCCACCGGCCTGCCGTCCTCGCTTTCCACCGGGATATGCCGGATGTGCTTCCAGTCCAGCATGCTGGCCGCGAGATCAACGACGTCATCAGCCTGCAGTGTGAACAGGTCACGAGTCATAAGCGCGGCGACATCGGGCTGCGCGGCGGCAGCCCGCGATTCCCTGGGAATCTCCCATTCGTGGACCGGCAGGCCTGCAGCCTGCTCGGCCAGCATGGCGTCTACCGCGTCGCACCACACCCGATGGGGTTCCCGGTCCCGGTTATGGGCAAAGGTGTTGAGCAGCCAGCGGGAACCGGTTTGTCCGCTCTGCACCCGGGCTTCGATAATGCCCAGGTAGCGCTCACTGTCGGCTGATGGCACGTCGAGCTGGTCCAGGCCCTGGTACGCAGCGGGAATCAGCTCTTCGAGCAGCAGGGTCCTCGTGTCCACCTGTTTGCCACCCAGCCAGTCCAGCTGCGCCTCCAGGCCATAGCGGGCCGCGTTCAGGAAATTGGCGTGGGCCTTGGCAAAAGGGAGCTGCTCGCTGACATCGCCATAACGCGAGGGCAGCGCCGTCATCATGCCGTAGAACAGGGCGGCATTTGCCACCTCGTCGATGATGCTGGGCCCAGAGGGCAGGACGCGATTTTCGATCCTGAGGTGGGCGACCCCGTTTGCCACGCCGTAACAGGGCCGATTCCAGCGCCAGACGGTGCCGTTGTGGAGGCTCAGGGCGTGCAGGTTCGGCACCTCGCCTGACGCAACCAGGTCGAGGGCGTCGCCCTCCAGCTCCCGCGTCATGATCACGGGGAAGCGCGCTGCATTGTCGTGGAAAATCTCCAGCACCGAATCCTTCACCCAGTCATGGCCAAATGAGACCCGGGTCAGGGAGCCGCGCGCCAGCTCCGGCTGACTGCGCGAGTCAAACGCACGCTCGAACACAGCGACCCGGGTTTCATGCCACAGGCGCCGACCCAGCAACACCGGGGAATTGGAGGCCGCCGCCAGCAGCGGTGCGGTAATCAACTGCATCAGGTTGTACAGGCCTGCGCTCTCGGCGGGGTCCACCTGCAGGTGCAGTTGAAAGCTGGTGTTGACGCCTTCCAGCGACACGTTGTCGTAGCTGCCTTCGTAGCGGTCGATGCCGTCGATGACCACGTTGAGAGCACCGCGGTGCTTGAGCATCGCATCGCTCAGGGCTTCATAGCGCAGCTCCGGCGTGAGGCTGTCGGCACCGAGATCTTCCGACCGTAGGGTCGGCAATATGCCGGTCAGCAGCACGCGCGCACCCAGGCTTGCCGCGGCCTGCCTTGCCAGGCCGACCTTTCGGGTCAGGTCGCGTTCGAGTGTGGCGAGGAAATCGCCCCTCAGCAGGCAGGGGTCGAGGTTCGCCTCGAGGTTGAAGCGGGCCAGCTCGGTGGTGAAGTGAGGCTCGGCGATATGCCGGAGAAGCTCGGTAGCACAGGGTTTTGGGCGGCAGTTGTCGCCAATCAGGTACATCTCCTGCTCGGCACCCATGCGCTGGATACCGGTCTCGATCGCACCGAGTTCGATCAGGCGTTCCAAGGCCTGGATATCGTGGACAATCGCCCGCGTGAACGCACGCGCTTCGCGCGTGTCCCGCGGCTTTCTGATGGCAAGCTCACCCATTGGTTAATACAGAAGGACGTACCGACTCTTCGCTTTGATAGCAGACGTGGCCGCTGCGAGCAAATTTCCGGATCGAGGCTTGTACTACTCGGGCTCGTGTTTGACCTGGTACATCCGCTGATCTGCGATGTCGTACAACTCAACCAGGTTCTCGGCCTGCTCCGGGTACAGGGCGGCGCCAATGTCGCAATCACAGTGAATGCGGGTCCCATCGGCTTCCACGGGCAGCTCAGGCGTCGCCAGGAATCGAGTGATCGCGCGATCCACGCCTTCCTCGCCCTCGACAACGGACAGGATCACCGCGAACTCGTCGCCGCCGAGGCGGGCGACAAAGTCAGATTCCCGGAAGCCCTGCTTGAGGCGCTCGGCAAAGTTGCAGAGCAGTGCATCGCCCACGGAGTGACCAAAGCGATCGTTCACCTGCTTGAACTTGCGCAGATCGATAATGAGCACCGCCATGGATTTGCCCAGGCGCTTGGCGCGAAGCATGTTGCGCTGCGCTTCTTCGAAAAAATAGCGCCGGTTGGGAATGCCGGTCAGCGTGTCATGGGAGGCCAGGTGGTCCAGCCGATGATTTTTCTCCGCCATCCGGTTGCGCAGTTCCGTGCTGGAACGGATGTAGGAGTTCATCACTGCCATCACCACCAACAGCGTGCCGAACAGGGCCAGACCGTGCGCCATAGGTATGTTTTCCGGTTTCGTGCGCTGCTCTATAGGAAAGCCACTGGTCTCAAGTATGACCAGCGTCAACCAGGCGCCCAGGGCCACCAGTGTCCATAACCAGGTCCAGCGGCTGTCCATCAACGTTGCAGCCAGCACCGGCAGGAGCAGCAGGGCTGCAATGGTAGGTGCACGCATTCCTCCCACATAGAAGCTGCCGAAAAACAGGACTGCCCCCAGGATCGACAGCAGCAGGTTCACGCACAGGTGGCGGTGGCCGAACCTGAGGAACACCAGGCCAATTCCACCAACCAGGCTTAGCACCGCCAACAACAGCAGGCGTCCGATTGGCCCACCCGCCGCAGAGGTAGGCAACAGGAACTGAAATATCAGCAGGATCGCGAAGACGTTAAGCGCAATACTCATTAACACCTTGAGGAACAGGCGATCGCGATGATCTTCGTCTGTTTCGCTATCCCGATCCAGGTAGGTGGTGAGAATCTCGCTGATGTTGCGAGGTGATCCCTTGCTCGATAGCACCGCCCCGAGGTCCTGGTGATCGGTCAATTCACGAACTTCCTGGTGATTGAGTGTCATAGTTTTCGGGTCATGTCACAGGATGCAGCCAAGGTATGCTGTTGGCTGAATCCGGTGGGCTTTCTACGTTTACACTTCCAGTATCGACACCCCCTCCCCTCGCCTTGAGCGCAATGTATACGTATGCAAAAACTGGACATTTGTACAATTTTTGAGCACTATGCGCCGGTTTGCGTGGAGCGCAGATCGGCTGCCCACGCGTTTTCACGGGTGCGATGCGATGAACAAGCCAGTCGATTCCGCAGGAAAAATCTGGGATTCTGGTCAAGAATTGTTCAAAGTGGTCGATTCTTTAGCCGAGACGCGTGCGGATCCCGCTGGCCTGCGCCCGTCTGATGAACCCCCTGGCATATTGGCAATGGCGAGACATAGCGAAAGTACACTGTCCTACGAATGGTATCGGTCACTGTTCGAACGGTCTGCGGACGCCATTCTCATCATGGAGGACAATCGCTTCATTGACTGCAATGAAGCTGCCTGCGAGGCCCTGGGTGCGGACAACAAATCGGCGGTTCTGGAAATGGAGCCGTGGCAGATTTCCCCGGAGCTGCAGCCCGACGGAACACCGTCGGTCGCCGCGCAAAAGCAGAACCTCGCCATCGCCATGGAGCAGGGCACTCATCGTTTCGAATGGGAGCACCGCCGCATCGACGGGACCACGTTCCCCGTCGAGGTGATGCTGACCGTGCTGTCGCGGGACAGCCACACCTACCTGCACGCCACCTGGCGCGACATTTCCGAGCGCAAGCGCCTCGAATCAGAACTGCGCCATGCGCAGAAAATGGAGGCCATCGGCAAGCTGGTCGGCGGCGTGGCCCACGACTTCAACAACCAGCTCATGCCGATCCTGGGCTACTCCGAAATCCTCCGCGCCCACCTGAAGGAATCGCCCGAACTGCTGGAATACATTGGCTGGATAAACAATGCCGCCACCCACTCCGCCGAGCTGGTCAAACGCCTGATGGCGTTCAGTCGCAAGGAGCGCCAGGAACTGGAAGTGTCTGACCTCAACGAGGTGGTATGCCAGCTCTCCGAGATGCTGCACCAGTTGATCGGTGAAGATGTGTACTTCGAGTTCGAACCCGCCGACAGCGCCCTGCAGGTCTACCTCTCGCCGGGCGATATCGAGCAGATCGTACTCAACCTGGTGAGCAATGCACGCGATGCCATCGAGGACGGCGGCCGCATCAAGCTGTCGATTCTCCGCTACGATTCAGGCGCGGAGCCCGAAGCCATGCTGACTGTACAGGACAACGGCTGCGGCATGGACCGCGACACCCTGAAGCACGTCTTCGAACCCTTCTTCACCACCAAGGGCATTGGCAGTGGCACGGGACTCGGCCTCGCATCCGTTTACAACCTGGTAACGCAGGCCGGTGGCAGTATCGGCATCGACAGCGCGCCGAGCTCCGGTACCGTGGTACGCATCTGCCTGCCCCTGACCCGGGGGGCCGACGAAACGGCCGCCGGCGAGGGCCCGGCCAGCCGGTTTACGGCGATCTCATCCATCCGGGAAGCGGCCCGACGCAGGGTGCTGGTCGTGGAAGACGACGAGGCAGCGGGCACCTTGCTGCACAGCGCCCTTGAAGAGGCGGGCTTCAAGGTGAAATTGACCCGCAGCGGACAGGCCGCCCTGCGCGCCGCCGACGATGGCGAATTTGACCTGATGGTGTCCGACGTCATCATGCCCGACATGAGCGGCCCTGCCCTGGCCAGGGAGATGCTGGCCCGTGATATTCACATACCCGTGCTGTTCATGTCCGGTTACACGGACAATCGCCTGGAAGCACACGATATCGACACCGGCGCAATTCCACTCCTGCGGAAGCCCTTCACGCCCTCCCAGCTCATTGACCGGGTATGGCGAGCCCTGGAGGAGCCCTCCCGGGCCTAATCCGGGCGCAGAAGGCGCTGCGTACGACCCCGTATGCGAACACTTTTAAGCCTGGGTTGCCTGCTTGCGCTGATCGTAGCCGGGGTGAGCTGTACCAGCGCACCTCGCTATTCAGGTCCACGCACTGCCCACTTCGACGGTGACCGTTTCACCAACACGGTACCCATGTCCAAGAATGCCGGCGACATGCTCAGGCTGGGCTGGGGCGCGGTCACCGAGGCAGCCCAGTGGCCGGACTGGGTCGAGGTCGACCCGCAGCCGGTTGCCGATGACCGGGTACATGACGGCCTGCGGGTAACGTACATCAACCATGCCAGCTTCCTGCTGCAGGTCGACGGGCTCAACATCCTGACCGATCCGATCTATTCCAAACGCGCCAGCCCGTTCCAGTGGACCGGCCCCGCCCGGGTTCACGCACCCGGCGTAGTATTCGAGGACTTGCCGCCCATCGACGTGATCCTTATATCCCACAACCACTACGATCACCTGGACGAGGCCACCCTCAAGCGCTACGCCGCCGACTCGCAGCCTGTGCTGCTGGCAGGCCTTGGCAATGGCCGGCTGTTCGAGCGCTGGGGATTCACGACACAGCGCGACATGGACTGGGAAGAGTCTCACCGGGTCGGCGATGTGGAGTTTGTGTTTTCGGAGTGCCGACATCGCTCCGGCCGCGGCATCGGCGACCAGATGAAGACGCTGTGGGGCGCGTTCGTGATCAAGACCTCCGCCGGCAACATTTATTTTGCCGGCGACTCGGGCTATAGCGGTCACTTCGGCGCCACCGGCCGCAAACACGGCCCATTCGCCCTGTCGCTGCTGCCTATCGGTGCCTACGACCCACGCTGGTTCATGAAGGATGTGCACGTCAATCCCGCGGAAGCGGTCAAAGCGCACCAGGACCTGGACTCAGCCTTCAGCATCGGCATGCACTTCAACACCTTCCAGCTCACCTACGAGGCCATCGACCAGCCGGAACAGGACCTCCAGGTGGCGCTGGCCGAGGCGGGACTCCCACCCGAGACGTTTATTACACTGACCCCCGGTGAAAGCCGGCAGCTACCCAAAGCTCGCCCGGCAGATTAGGCTGTACCGATTCAGAGAGGAGCGCCACGCTACGAAGCGGGCGCTGGCGTTGTCCTCAGGGGAGGGAACATGCGGCAGCTAAGCACACTCATCATCTTTATCACTCTTGCCACCGTGGCCGGTCAGAGTGCGGCCCAGTTTCGGGACGACATCGAGGTGTACGAAAAGCAAGACGAGGAAGGCGTTCCCTCATACAGCGACGTCCCTTCACAGGGCGCGCGGCCCGTGATCATTCCGCCAACCAACCCGGCGGACCCTGTGCAGGTCAGGCCACCCGCACCGGCACCAGCAGACCCGGAAACCCAGCAGGCAGGGCCTGAGCCCGGCACGCCGGAGTACGAACAGAAAATCCAGCGGGAGCTGGAGGAGTACCGCCAGAGAGAGCGGGAAACCCGGCGCGAGCGCCAGGGTGGAGCGCGCAATAAAGTTGGCACTGGTTCGAGCACCCAACGACGTTAAGTGGGAGACAGCGATGGGAGCCGTTAGACTAGAGAACCCACCTGGAGCGGACATATGAGCGGCAACCCCTACCTGCAAGGCAACTTCGCACCCATCGAGGATGAGATCACGGCCACCGATCTCAAGGTGGAGGGCGAGATTCCCCCGGAACTCTGCGGCCGACTGCTGCGCATCGGCCCGAATCCCGTGGCCGCCATCCCCGAGCAGTACCACTGGTTCCTCGGCAACGGTATGGTGCACGGTCTGCGCCTGCGCGACGGCAAGGCGGAATGGTACCGGGCCCGCTACGTGCGCGACGACGAGCTGACCGAGCACTTCCACTGGCCACCGGTCGAGGGGCCCCAGGCCGCCCTGTCTATCGGTAGCGGCGTCGCCAATACGAACATCATCGGCCACGCCGGCAAAACCCTGGCTATCGTCGAAGCGGGCAACCTGCCGGTAGAACTGGACTATGAGCTGGAAACGATCGGCCGCACGAATTTCGACGGCGGACTGAATGGCGGCTTCAGTGCCCACCCCCATCGCGATCCCGACACCGGGGAGCTGCACACCGCGGTCTATTCCCCCATGTGGCAACACATCCAGTATGTTCGCGTCGGCCCGGAGGGCGACGTCCGCAAGCGAGTGGACGTTCCGACCCCGGGCAGGCCCATGGTCCACGATTGCATGTTCACCGAAAACTATTTCATCCTGCTCGATCTGCCCTGCACCCTCAACGAGGGCGCCATGGTCGAGGGGCTGCCCTTCCCCTACCTTTGGGACCCGGACTACGGCGCTCGCGTCGGGCTGTTGCCGCGCGACGGCGAGGCCGGTGATGTGAGCTGGCACGAGGTCGACCTCTGCTATGTCTTCCACCCCATGAACGCATTTGAAGACAAGCAGGGCCGGGTCGTGATGGACGTTGCGCGCCACCCGAGAATGTTCGCCACTGACCGGCATGGCCCCAACGAGGGCCGTACGCGCCTCGACCGCTGGATCATCGACCCCGCGCAGTCGAAGGTATCGGAGTCCTGCCTGGACGATCATCCCCAGGAGTTTCCGCGTATGGACGAGCGCCTGGCGGGGAAAGCCTACCGCTACGGTTACAGCGCCGAGATTGGCCGCGAGTTCCAGTCCCTGGGTATTCGCAAGCACGACCTCCAGGAGGGCCGCGTCAGCACCTGCAGCCAGGGCGCCCACCGGCATTTTCTCGAACCGGTGTTCGTGCCGCGCCACGATGACGCCGATGAGGAGGACGGCTGGATCATGGCGTATGTCTACGACGAGCAGAAAGACGCCAGTGACGTGGTCATTCTCAATGCCCAGGACTTCGACGGGGAGCCCGTCGCCACGATCGAATTGCCAAGGCGTGTCCCCTACGGCTTCCACGGCAACTGGGTCGCGGACGCGAACTGACAGGATAGCCACTGGCCTGTGTCCCGCCCCTCGGTAAAGCAGCTTGAGTACTTTCTCGCGGTGGCGCGCTGCGGGAGTTTTCGCCGCGCCGCCGAAGACCTCGACATCAGCCAGCCGACCATCACGGCGCAGGTGGCACAGATGGAGAAATCCCTTGGCGCGGTGCTGTTCGAGCGTGGCCGCTCGGGTGCCACACTGAGCCCCGCGGGACGGCAGATCCTGCCCATGGCGAGAAAGGTGCTGGAGGAACTGGACGACCTGGTCGAGACTGCGGGGTCCGCCGGCACCGGCGCCGCCACCTACCGCCTCGGCGTCAAGTCCACCCTGGGCCCCTACGTGCTGCCACGCATCATGCCCGCCATCCATGGGATACACCGCGATCTCAAGCTCCACGTGCGCGAGTTGCTGCCCTCCCTGCTGGAGGGAAACCTGGAGGAGGGTGAGCTGGACCTGATCCTCACTGCATTTCCCACCAACTCCAGCGAACTGGACGGGGAGCAACTGCTGCGTGAAGAGATAAAGCTGGTACTGCCCGCCGGGCACCCGCTGGCGGACAAGCCTCAATTGACCGGTGAAGACCTGCGCGGTATGCAGCTGCTGACCACCCAGGAGGGCCATAAGCTGACCCGGCTGACGGAACAGATCGCGGCGCGCTTTGGCGCCGAGATCCTGCGCGATTACCAGGGGACCAGTCTGGATGCCCTCAGGCTCATGGTGGTGATGGAAATGGGTGTGGCGCTACTGCCGGCGTTGTACATCCATACGGAAATCAATGCCGATTCCGCCCTGGTCGTGCGCGAGATCGAGGGGGAATCCTTCGCCCGCATCATAGGCCTGGCCTGGCGCACCACCTCACCGGCACGCGTGTTCTTCCGGCAGCTCGCCAGCGACATGCGCGAGGTCCTGGACAATGAGCTGGGTGATGTCATCCAGGTGCTGGACAACCGGGCCTGACGCCACCACCGCGACACCCCGGGCCGAAGGGCCCAATCTGCCTGATTAGGAAATTCACGATTACATGTTTTTGGTGATAGGTATTTTTTATCACAAAGTCTGAGCGTTTTTATCAGGTATTTCGCCACGAGCGCTTACACTGCTTTCCAAGTTGAACAGCGCGGAGCGTGTCGCGCAGACAAGGAGACACACGATGAAAGCAGTAATTATCGCAGGCCTTGCCGCATCGCTTCTGTCCCTGCCCACCGCCGCGGGCGAGTCTGGAACGGTGAAGGCCTGGGGTGTCCCTACCCCTGCGCCGGCGCCATTCCAGCGCGAGCTTGTCCAAATGACCGCTGCCGACGCGGCGCGCATGGAGATCATCCTGGAAGCCGAGGAGTTCTGGGCCACGGAGTTTAGTGGACGCCCTCCTATGGGCCTCGGCTTCCAACAAGTACCGGTGACAGGGGCGGCCAGCGTCCAACCGGAACTCGATACCCGGAACTACACCCCCATCCAGTCCAAACCCCTTCTTGAGGAGTCACCCCTGTAATGACCCCTGTTCTGCCACCCCGGCGCCCTCTCCTGGGCGTGGGCGTGGCAGCTTTTACCCTCTTCATGCCGTTGGAGTCCTCGGCATCGGCCGGGCTCAGTCCTACCCACATGAGCTCGGCTTTTTTTTATTTGCGTTAACTCAGTAAAACCCCCTCCGATCCGTGCCTGCGGACACACTATTGCGTGTTGCTATGATGGTGAGGTTGTAGCGGCTCTCTGCGGAGGGATTCGATGACCGCCATCAGGAAGATAGCGCTTGGCACCGTAGTGGGTGTGCTGATGCTCCCGCTGGGACTGCACCTGTGGTTCGTCGCCATGCTGTCCGGCCCGCCCCCCGAGTATGCCGTCTCCTCGGATCACACGGCGTACTACTTCGCCTACGGTTCCAACATGAGCCCCCAGTACCTGGGCCATATTCGTGGTGTCGAGGTGCCATGGTCGGCGGCTGCGACACTGGAAGACTACCGGGTGGAGTTCGGCCTGCCTGGTATCGGACGGCTGGAACCCGCCTTCGCGAACCTGCGGCCCGCCCCGGGCGGTTCTGCCATGGGCGTCGTCCACCAGCTGTCCGAAGAGGGAATTCGGATGATTGCAGGCAGCGAGGGCGAGGCATATGGGTGGAAGACAGTCACGGTGATGACCAGCGATGGCCAGCACCTGGCAGCCCAAACCCTGGTCGCCGTGCCCGACAACCCCGCCACGGAGAAGCCATCCCGCCGCTACCTGCAAATCATGCACGACGCCGCGCGACTGCACGGCTTCCCGGAGCGGGAACTGGAGAAGCTGGATCCCTCACAGGGTATCTACGTCCCGGTGTTTTCCGAGCTCATGGGCGTCCTGATCCAGTCCGCCACCTGGCTGGCGGCGCGCTCCTGATCCTCAGTCGTCCATCGCCTCAAACAGCGCTTTCAGCAGCGGATTGGGGAACTGCCGCGCCAGGGTAATCGCCAGGAACCGCTCCTGCAGCTCCGGGAACTGGGCAATCTCCACCAGTTGCCCGCTCTTCACTTCGTCGCGCACGACAATGGCCGGCGTCACGGCGACGCCGAAATTGCGTCGCGTCAGCACCCGCAGCAGCGCCATGTCATCGACTTCGGCCACGATGCTGGGCCGAATACCGTGCTCGTCGCAGTAGGTGTCGAAGCCGCTGCGCACGGCGGTCTCAAGGGTGGGAACGATGACCGGTTCTTCCTTGAGGGTATTCTCCAGGGAGCGGCGCTTGACCTTGCGTTCCGGATAGCCGATCAGGCTCACCGGCCGGCTGGCCAGCGGGCGCACAATCCACGGGGTGGCAGCGTCGCGCGGCGGCGCGATATTGGTGAGCACCACATCCAGCCGGTGCGCCTCCAGCTGTGCCAGCAGGTCTGCGAGATTGCCTGAGCGGACGATGACCGACGTGTTCTCCCGCCCCGCCAAGGGGTCGAGGAACTCGATCTGGAAGTTGCGCGACAGGGTCGACAGGGCGCCCACTCTCAGCACCTCGTAGGCGGACGCCTCGCCGCTGAGGGTGTTCAACAGCTCGGCGCCGCTGGCGAAGATCACATCCGCGTGGTCCAGCGTCAGTCGGCCGGCCTCGGTCAGCACCAGCTGCTTGCCGCGGCGCTCGAACAGATCATGGCCCAGCTGCTCCTCCAGTTTCTTGATCTGCAGCGACAGCGCCGACTGGGACACGTGCAGCTGCTCTGCCGTGCGGGTCAGGTTGCCGTTGTGGGCCACGGCCCAGAAGTAGCGCAGGTGGTTGTAGTTCAGTCGCATGGCTTCTCACCCTGGATTCTTCGTTCTCGTAATGTGAACGATATATTGTGATCTTTCAATTTTATCAATGAAAAGAATTTCTGCACACTGGCGCCCAGTTGAATCAATTGGTGTGCGGAACCATGAACCAGGCCTACTTGTATTTTCTGCCGGCAGCCGCGCCAGCGCTCTATGCGGTGCTGGCCCTGCTGTTCTACCGGCAACCGGCGCGCTGGCCCCTGTGGCTGGCGGCAGCGCCGTTGGCAGCTTCACTTCTTTCCATCGCCCTGCTGGTGGCCCAGGGGCAGGGACAGAGCCCGCTGCTGGGCGTTGTCGGCATCGGGCTCTCGGTACGCCTGGACGCCCTGGGCGCGACCCTGCTGCTTCTGGTGACCTTTCTCGGCCTGGCGGTGCTGCAGTACAGCCGCCAGTACCTGGCCGGCGACAGCCGCCACGGGGAATTCATGCGCGACATGGCGCTGACCCTCGCGGCCGTGACCACGCTGCTGATCGCGGGCAATCTCTATCTCATGATCGGCGCCTGGGTGGGCATGAGCCTGCTGCTCAACCGGCTGCTTGTATTCCGGCGCGAGCGCCCCCGGGCGGTGCTGGCGGCACGCAAGAAGTTCATCCTGGCCCGCATCGGTGACGCCTCACTGCTGATCGCTTTTGGCGTGCTTATCGCTGCCTTTGGCACTGCGGATATCACCGCCCTGCTGGCGCATATCTCAGCGGGAGAGCAAACCGGTGCGCTGGGCCTGGCGGCGGGTCTGATCGCGTTGACCGCGGTGCTCAAATCCGCGCAGTTCCCCACCCACGGCTGGCTGGTGGAAGTTATGGAAACCCCGACTCCCGTGTCGGCCCTGCTGCATGCGGGCATTGTCAACGCGGGCGGCTTCCTGCTGCTCAGGTTCTCAGACCTGATGACCGCGGCTCCCACGATCAGCCTCACGGTAGCTGCACTCGGTGGCACCACCGCAATCATCGGCACGGCCATCATGATGACCCAATCCAATATCAAGTCTGCCCTGGCTTACTCCACGGTGGGCCAGATGGGCTTCATGATGTTGCAGTGTGGCCTGGGCGCCTACAGCGCCGCCATGGTCCATCTTGTCGGCCATTCGCTCTACAAGGCCCACGCCTTCCTGACCAGCGGCGACGCCGTTCGCCGGCAGCACGCGGAAGGGTGGCGTCGCGGCACCCGGGCCACCCCGCTCGCTGCGGGCCTGCCCCTACTCGGCCTGATTCTGGCTTGCTATCTCGGCTTCGCCGCCATGCTTGGCTACGACTGGCTGCAGGACGCCGTAGTCCTGTCACTGGGGCTGGTTCTGATGCTGGGGCTCTGGCTATACCTGGATGCGCCCCAACCGGGCTTCAAGGCGGGCATGCGCCTCGTGACCAGCGTCGCAGGAACGGCACTGGCTTACCTGGGACTGCAACGTGCCGCTGCACTGCTCTATGCAGATCTCTTTGCACAGGCCGCGATGCCGACCCTGGTGACTGCCGCCATCCTCGCTGTCGTGGTCATTGGCTGCCTGGTCATCGCCCTGTTGCAGGGCAGGCCCCTGCAGGCAAAAGCCTGGCAGCAGCTGCGGGTACACCTGGCCCAGGGCCTCTATATCAACATTCTCGTAAACCGCTGGCTCGGAGCCTTCCGCGCCGGCCGGGCATCTTTTGACTGAGGGAGACACCATGTACTCACCGGACCAAGAAAACACTGGGCACCTGGCGACCGAAGCCGGGTCTACACGTGATCCCGCCGCCATGCGGCGCGCCGTGGACAAGGCGGCCTCCGAGGCCGGCGCCAGGATTGCACCCCTGTGGCCGCTGTCCAACTTCGTCGCAGTCAACCCGCTGCTGGGCGTCGCCGGACAAACCCTGTCCGGCAGCGCGCGCACGATGGCCAAGGCCTTTGGCGCCCGGCTGACCATGCCTCGCGCCTACTACGCGTCCCTGCTCGACGCCGGACGCATCCAGGACCGCGACATCGCCGGCGCGATTGCGGAACTGGCGGGCGAGCTGGGCGTACAGACCAGCGTGGAGCGCGTGAGGGCCGAAGTCCTGCAGTCCGATGTTCCGGTTGAACGATTCCGGCTGCCCACTGTGGCGACGCTGGCCGCACGGCGCAGCGACGTCGACTGGCCACAGCTGATTGAAGGCGCCATCTCCAACTGGGCCGCGGACTTTTTTGACCAGGGCATTGCCGTCTGGTCCGCCGCGCCCACCCATGCCGACCCCTGGTCCTCCTACCGGGAAGTGGCAAGCATCGATCGCAGCGCCGAGCTGCTGGGGCTCAAGCAGGCCCGCCAGACATTCGCCTCGCTGCCGACCCAGCCCATCGAAGTCCTGACGGCCCTGGTGGAGCGCCTGCAGCTGCCCGACCAGGCACTGGTGCCCTACTTCCACCGGCTGCTGGCAGACGTCGCCGGCTGGGCGGGATACGCACGCTACCGCGGCTGGACCCGTGAACTTCGCGGTGAAGAGGGCTCCGCCGCTCGCCAGCTGCTGGCAATTCGCGCCGCCTGGGAGCTGGTTCTGCTCTCGTCACCGAGTGCAAAGCTGCGCGACAGCGACCTCGTTGCCTGCTGCCAGCACTACCTGGATACCGACAGCTCACTGTGGCGCGCACTGAGTGCCACCGACCAGGTCCTGCAACTCGCTTTCGAGCGCGTTTCCCAGCGCGAACTGGCGGCCGACATAGAAACCCGCGCAACGTTGCAAAACAGCGGCGCACGGCCCGAGGCGCAGGCGGTATTCTGCATCGACGTTCGCTCGGAGCGCCTGCGTCGCGCCCTGGAAGCCGGCGATATGGATGTCCATACCCTGGGCTTCGCGGGCTTTTTCGGACTCGCGGTCGAGGTGGAGTCCGCCACCGAAGATCTCAGCGCGCGCTGTCCAGTGTTGCTGGAACCCGGCTTCGAAAGCCAGGAGTGCACGCTGGACCAGGGCGCCTGGAAAACCAGCCAGCTTGAAGACAAGACACTGGCAGGCCGCTGGGCGCGATTCCAGCGCGGTGGCGTCGCCGGCTTCGGTTATGTCGAAGCCCTGGGACTTGGCTACCTGTGGAAGCTGGGTGCGGCCCTGCTGGGCAGTAAGACCCAGTCCAGCAGCTGCGACGGGCACCACCACACCCTCAACGCCACACTGTCGGAAAAGGTCTCTCTGGCCGAGGGCATGCTTCGCGGTATGTCGCTCACCCGGGACTTCGCCCCGCTGGTGGTCTTCGCCGGCCACGGCTCGACGACGACAAACAATCCCCATGCCTCCGCCCTCGACTGCGGCGCCTGTGGCGGTCACGCCGGCGATATCAACGCCCGGCTCGCGGCGCAGTTGCTGAACGACCGCTTTGTTCGCGCCGGTCTCCTGCAGCGGGGGATCGACATTCCCTCGGATACGGCCTTTGCCGCCGCCTTGCACGACACCACCACCGATGAGGTGCGGTTGCTGGATACGGATTCTTTCGCAGAGGGCCATCAGCGCCAGGTGGAAGCCCTTGAGGCGGAGTTCGCCCGGGCGTCTGCACAGGTGCGCGCCGAGCGCGCTGCCGATCTCGGCGTCCAACCCGGCAAGTCCCTGCAGACCAGCGTCATCGGCCGCGCCGGAGACTGGTCCCAGGTTCGACCGGAGTGGGGTCTGGCCGGTTGCTACGCGTTTATCGCAGCGCCTCGCACCCGCACCCGGGGCCTGTCCCTGGAGGGTCGCAGTTTCCTGCACGAGTACCGGCACCAGGATGACAACGACTACGGCGTGCTGGAGACGATTCTCACGGCACCGCTGGTGGTCGCCAGCTGGATTACGCTGCAGTACTACGGTTCCACCGTCGACAACCGCTGCTTTGGCAGCGGCGACAAGACGCTGCATAACGTGGTGAGCGGTATCGGCGTGCTGGAGGGCGTGGGCGGCGACCTGCGCAGTGGCCTGCCCATGCAGTCACTGCACGATGGCCAGGACTACATTCACGAACCGCTGCGCCTGTCAGCGGTGATCGAAGCGCCCCGCGCGGCGATCGACCGCATCGTGGAGAAGCACGAAGACCTGGCACGCCTGGTCGACAATGGCTGGATCCAGATGCACGCCATCGACGATGCGGGCGCCCTGTGGCGCCGCCCCCGTGGCGGCGGCAACTGGGTTCGGGTCATCGACCGCGACGCCACTGGCAGCCAACAGAGCGAGGCTGCCTGATATGCCGAACCGGAGGATCGTCGCTCAGGAACTGGGTGGGCTGCTGAAAGTGTTGTCCCACCCGGACCGCATCCTGATCGTCCAGCTGCTCGCCAGTCGCGGCGAGCACAGCGTTACCAGCATTGCCGATAAACTCGCGCTGCCCCAGACCCGTGTATCACAGCACCTCGCAGAGCTGCGCAACAAGCGGCTGGTGGAGGAAAAGCGTATGGGTCGGATAAGGCTCTACGACCTTACCTCAGACCGGCTGGCATGGTGGCTGGTGGAAGGTGTGAACTTTATCGCGGGGAACGTGCACGAAGTCACTGACGAGCAGATCGAAGACGCTCGCAATCTCTGGGTGGGCGCATTCGCGACCACCCGTCATTAATCACTTCTTCGTTTTTTTAAACGACTCGCTTGAGATGTGAGCCGGGGCGCACTGCCCCGGCTTCTTTGGTGTAGCGTACTGCTTCCAGGCGACGGGGCTTTTGCCCAAGGCGCGCTTCGATCGCTTCGATCATGCGCTCGGGGACGACCCAGGTGCTGTAGGGATTCAGCGGCTCCAGGGCGTTGGTGTGAACACCTTCTTCAAGGGTCTTGAGAACGGCGTTGTGGAGCGTTTCCGCCGCTTCCGGGCGGCCCAGCGCCAACAGCAGCCAGACTGCCGAGAGCACCAGGGCTGCAGGTTCGACTTCGCCACCGGTCTCGGCGCGATGGCCCACGTGCAGGGCGCCACCGTGAGTTCTCAGGTCCAGGCTGACGTCGCGCGTTCCCGCCAGGCCCAGGGCGAGCCTGGCAAACAGCGGGCCCAGCAGCTCCGGCAGCACCAGCAGATCGATGCGATCCGGCGATGCAAGCAGCGTATCCACCGTATCCGGTGTCGACAGGGTTTCCACTTCTGCCAGCGGGTATTGCTGCGCAAGGATGTCCGCAGCCAACGGCTGGTCCACCACAACAATTCTCGGCTGCTCCGGCAGTGCGCGTCCCGCCAGGCCCGAAAGGGCCAGGATGACGTCTGCACTCGCGCTGCGCGGCAGGGTTGCCACCAGCAGGGAGAGCCGCGGGGCGAGGCCTTTCAACGTGCCCGGCAGCCCCTGTATCGGGTACAAACCAATTTCAGTCGCAGCGGGGGCGCCGCGCCAGCGGTCCAGTACAAACCCGTGGTGGCCATTGTCGGCCGCCGTATCGGTGTCGAGCGACAGCTGGGCACCGGCCTTCCGCAGTAATTGCTGCAGATGCGGCGCCAGCTCCACGGCAAGGCCCGAGCACGCCACCCGCAGGGGGCGAGTGTCAGAGGCGTGCACCAGCTTCAGGCCACGCCCGTCAGGCTTGCTGTTTTGGGTAGGAAATTGGGGCATGAATGACATCTCCCGCTATCAATACCGCCACATTAGCGGGAGCGCATCATTCTGTGAAATTGATTATTTCTTTGTGATCGTTCTTTTTATGTGAAGATGATTCCTGGGCCCGTTTCTACGTCTATCTCACCTGCACGGTGACCGGAATCCAGTAGTTCTGGATCGCCATCAAACGGCCGTTGGCGCGCAGCTCCGCCAGTGCCGCGTTGAGCCGCTGTTGCAGCACGGCATTGTCCTTGCGCACGGCCCAGGCCAGTTCCTCCCGGTTCAGGGGCCGGTACAGGCTGAGCATGTCCTGGTTGTCGTTGCTCGACGCGAGGTTCCAGCTGGTGGGTGCATCGTGGATGTAGAAGTCGATGTCGCGCTTGCGCAGGGCGTCAAAGGCGGCATCGGGCTCCGGGAAGGTCAGGATCTCGGCACCGGGGAAGTTGTCCCGGGTGAACTTGAAGCCGGTAGTGCCGGGCTCCACGCCAATGCGCATCCCGCTCTGGTAGATGGCGCGGGGGAACGCCAGCTGCCCGGCGCGCTCGGCGAGAATAATGGCCATCTGCCCGATCTGCATGAAGGAATCTGCAAAGGCGACCTGTGCCTTGCGCTCCGGGGTAATGCTGTAGCCAGACATGACCACGTCCACCTTGCCGCTGTTCAGCGCATCGATGTAGCCGTCCTGGGTCATTTCCACGAACTTCACCGGGCGGCCGAGGATACTGCCGACCTCCCGCGCGTTGTCGACCTCGATACCCAGCAGTTTCCCGTCCTGCTTGAACGCCAGCGGCATGTAGTCGGGCGACAGGGCCACCCGCAGGGGCTCGGCGGCTGCGGCGACGAGCGTGAACCCGGTCAGCACCAGGGCGAGCAGGGTTTTCAGGACAGGCAGGCGTGAGGCGTACATGGCAACTCCCGTTGTTGGTCACTGCGCAGCATTCTACGGCAAACGGCCGACAGCGGTCATTGCAGGGTCTATATTTATAGAAGAATGTTATGCGCAGACTGAACTTACGCAACGCACCTACCCGCCTGGTGACTGTGCTGGCGCTGATGCTGGTCGCCGTTGCACTGGTCGCGCTGGAGGGGTACCGGGAGGCGCGCATGGACATGCTGGAGGCAATTCGCGACTCCACCGCGGACACAGTGGACTACACCGGGCGCAGCAAGCTCAGCGACCGGGTGATGGCCGCCATGGCGGCCGTGCCCCGGCACGAATTCGTCACGGATTCGATGAAGTCCCGGGCCTACCTCAATACCGCCCTGCCCATCACCCATGGGCAGACCATCTCACAGCCCTTCATCGTCGCCCTGATGACCGACTTCCTCGACCCGGAGCCCGACCACGTGGTGCTGGAGGTGGGCACCGGCTCCGGCTACCAGGCCGCCGTGCTCTCTGGCCTGGTCAAACATATCTACAGTATCGAGATCATCGCGGGGCTGACCGAATCGGCGGGTGAGGTGTTGGGCCGACTCGGCTACGAGAACATCACCCTGAAAACCGGCGACGGCTACCTGGGCTGGCCCGAACACGCGCCCTTCGACGGCATCATCGTCACGGCCGCCGCCGACAATATTCCGCCGCCCCTGGTGGAGCAGCTCAAGCCCGGCGGCAAGCTGATCATCCCGGTGGAGGGCCGCGGCGGCTTCCAGGAACTGATACTGGTGGAGAAGGGTGAGAACGGCAGCACCAAAGAGCGCTCGGTGCTCCCGGTACGCTTTGTGCCCCTCACCGGCGATCACCAGGACTAATCAGGCAGTAGCATCTCCACCACCATATCGGCGTGGCGCTCGACAAAGGCCTGCTCCCGCGGCGCCGCGCCGAACAGCTTGCGGCACTCCTGCTCTGCGGAAAACACGAAAGCGCTGGAACCCACGAACAGGTAGTAGCGGTGCGGGTCGCGCTCGCCCCACAGCAGCCTCGCGGCGTCGGGCATCATGGCGTAGAGGTTGTCCAGCAGCGGGCCGATCTTCTCGTCGACGATGTAGGACACCCGCCAGGATTCGACCACGCACTCCTGGATCATCATCCGGTTGAGTTCGGGACGCGCGGCGCTGTAGCGCACAAACGCGCGCACCATGCCGCGGGCGGCTTCGGTCGGGTTCACATCGACCAGGGTCTCGACCCGCGCCAGGAAATCGTCCGCGAGCTCGCCAAACAGCCGGTCCACCGCCTCTTTCCACAGACCGTCCTTGTCGCCGAAGTGATAGGCCACCAGGCCGCGCTTGACCCCGGCCAGCTCCTCGAGCTGCCGCACGGATATCCCCTCGAAGCCGCGGGTGCTGAAGACATCTATGGCGGCATCCAGCAGGGCGTTGCGGGTCTCGATGGCGCGTTGCTGGGGGCGACGCGAGGTGGCGGTGTCGGGCATCGGCTGTGGCCTCTGGATATTGATGGAAACAAAATACTTGCAACCTGACAAATTTACAACTATTATTTTCGTCAGTTGCCAAAAATAAGGTGAACAGCATGACAGCTCCTGCCCTGCATCCTGACTCAGGTGCTCCCTTTCAACCCGTCTCCCGCGCGGCCGATCCCTGCGTGAAGGTGTACGACCTGGCCACGATCGAATTCGCCGGCCCGGATAGCGACAAGGCCTGGTGCTTCTTCGAGAGTTTCGGCCTGAGCGGCACCCGCGAAGCCGACGGTACGCTGCTGTTTGCGGCAGAAGCTGGCGCGCCAGTGGCCGTGGTGTACCGCCCCGCGGGGCACGCGGAATTCATCGGCCCCACCTTTGCCGTTCGCGACCCCGCGGAGCTCGACAGGCTGGCCGAGCGCACCGGCGCCGAAGCACCGGCGCCGCTGCCGCTGCCCGGCTCGCCCCCTGGCGTGCAACTGACCGACCCCAACGGTGTCGCGGTCAAGGTGGCGTACTTCGATGACTGGCGCGACCTGCCCTGTTGCGGCCAGGCCACCGCGACCAACCGCGGCGACGATCGCCAGCGCGTCAATTGCACCGTGCGGCCGGAGCGCCGCCCGTCTCGGATCTTGCGACTGGGTCATATGGTGCTGGGCACCCCGAAATGGGAGGAGACTGCCCGCTTCTATATCGACACCTTTGGGCTCATCCCCTCGGATGTGCAGTGCCTGGAGGATGGTCGTCCCGCGATTGCTTTCCTGCGCTGCGACCGCGGCGAGCAGTCGGCTGACCACCACACCTTCGTGGTGGGGCGCTTGCCGGTACTGGATTTCGAGCACGCCGCCTTCGAAGTGCCGGACCTGGATGACGTCGGCATGGGCGGAGAAGCCCTGCGCCATGGCGGATTCCGCCGGGCCTGGGGAATCGGGCGCCACATCCTCGGCAGCCAGATTTTCGACTACTGGTACGGCCCGGACGGGCGCAAGTTCGAGCACTTCGCCGACGGCGACCTGTTTGATGCCAACCACCCCACCCAGTACAGCGGCATGTCGGGCGCCGGCCTGG
Organism: Halieaceae bacterium; assembly: GCA_965601975.1. Lineage (GTDB taxonomy): Bacteria > Pseudomonadota > Gammaproteobacteria > Pseudomonadales > Halieaceae > JANQIO01. The sequence goes on along the minus strand of OZ271856.1, from coordinate 970,245 downwards.
CCCAATGGGGGCCGCCCCTGCCCGCCGCCTTTGTGCGCCCGCGACTGGGCCTGCGGGAACTCGGCCAGCTGCTGCGCAACCTGTTCGGAAATTCCGGCTTCGGCTTGCGGGAAGTGAAGCTGCTCGCCGCGGCAATGCGCAGCAAGAGCGTGCCCGAGAGCCCCGCCGACAACCACGCCTCGCTCTCACAATAACGACACGGAGATCCTCTCATGGCCATGAATATCGTTCGCTTTGATGACGCCGGCACCCCCCGCTGGGGCCTGCTGCTGGGCGACCGGGTACAGACCCTGGGGCTGGATGCCGGCTCCACCGCGACGCTGATGAACAACATCGATGCGGTAAAAGCCGCGGCCGCCAGCCCGGCGCCGGACCGCGAACTGGCAGAATTGACGCTGCTGTGCCCGGTTACCACCGACCGCCAGCTGATCGCCCAGGGACTGAACTACGCCTCTCACCTGCGGGAAGTCGGCATCGCCTCCGGCAAGCTGCCGTTCAACACCCTGTTTCGCAAGGCCTCGTCCTGCATGGCGCCGGCAGACACCGATATCGTCAGGCCAAAGCACGTGCGGTTGCTGGACTACGAAGTCGAGCTGGGCCTGGTCCTGAAAAAACCCATCAATGGGCCCGTCAAGGTCACCGAGGACAACCTGGCGGACTACGTCGGCGCCCTGGTGCTGCACAACGATGTGTCGGCCCGGGACGTTCAGCTGCCCCAGGTGCAGTTCTACAAGGGCAAGAGCTATCGCACTTTCGGCCCCACCGGGCCGTGGCTCACCCTCGTCGACGCCGAGGACCTGGCGCGACTGAACGAGATCGACATGCGCCTGGAGGTGAACGGCGAGCTGCGCCAGCAGACACTGGCGGCGGACCTGTCCTACAAGCCCGCCGAGACCCTGACCGAACTCTCGGAAATCCAGGACCTGGGCCCGGGTGACCTGGTAGTCACCGGCACTCCCGGCGGTACCGCGGTGAAAGCGCCCGGCGCGCTGAAGATGTTCATCGCCCGCCTTCTGCCGGACAGCAAGCGCTGGCCCATGTTCATCAAAGGCGCGCTGCAGGACCCCGACTTTCTCAAGGACGGCGACCGCATTCACGCGGTCGCGAAAACCGCCGACGGGGTGATCGACCTCGGCGAGCACCACAACACCATTGTCGCGCAGGCCAGCCAATGACTATTCCAAACAAGACCCAGGTACTGATTGTCGGTGGCGGACCCACCGGCCTGACACTCGCCAACCTGCTCGGCATGGAGGGTATCGATTCCCTGTTGGTGGAGCGCAATCCGGGCTGCGTGCCCGAGCCGCGCGCTATCGGCATCGACGGCGAGTCACTTCGAACCCTGCAGGCCTGCGGACTTATCGATACCGTGCTGCCCACGGTGCACGAGGGCTTCGTGGCGGAGTACGTCAACGGTGCCGGCGAGTTCCTGTTCTCCCTGGACATGAATCCCCGCCCCTACGGCTTCTGCCTGCAGAACAGCTTCGACCAGCCCACCCTGGAACGGCAGCTGCTGGCAGGCCTGGAGCGCTTTGACTGCGTCTCGGTCGTGCATTCCACCAGCCTGGAGAGCTTTGCGCAGGACAACAGCGGCGTGACCGCGAGCCTGGGCAATGCGGACGGTGAGCAAAAGGTTCAAGCTGACTACCTTGTGGCCTGTGACGGCGGCCGCTCCGGCGTACGCAAGCAGCTGGACATTGCCATGGAAGGAGACCGCCTGCCGCAGAAGTGGCTGGTGATCGACACCGTCGACCCGCACCTGACCGGTGAGCCCGAGTGCCGCTTCTTCTGCGACCCGGCGCGGCCTGGCATGACGCTGCTGCGCCCGAAGGGCGAGCGCCGCTGGGAGTGGATGCTGGTAGACGGCGAGACCGATGAAGAAATGCTGGAAGACAGCCGCATCCGCGCATTGCTTGCCGCGCACACCGACGCCGAAAACGTCGATATCTACCGCAAGTGCGTTTACGGCTTCAGCGCCGTGGTGGCTGAGCGCTTCAGCGACCGGCGGGTGTTCCTGGCCGGCGATGCCGCGCACATGACGCCGCCCTTTGCCGGTCAGGGCCTCAATGCCGGCATTCGCGACGTGCGTAACCTGTCCTGGAAACTGGCCAGGGTCATCGATGGCAGCCTGCCTGCTGTCCTGCTTGATAGCTATCAAACAGAGCGCCACGACGCCGCCCGGGAAATGGTCGATGTGGCGGTCATGCTGGGCGACCAGATCCAGCCCACCGACCCCGCCGCGGCAGCCGAGCGCGATGCCATGTTTGCCGAGATCAACAAGGATGCCGCCGCCGCGAAAGCCTTCAGTGACGACGTGGTCGCCCCCCTGCGGGAGGTGCGCATGGGACTGGGCTGGTTGGGCAGCGACGACTGCGCCGGGCGCCTGTTGCCACAGCCCGCTATTGACGGGAAACCGCTCGACCAGCAGTTGGGCAGTGGCTTTGTGGCACTGGTGAACGGAGAAGTCCCGACTACCGTCGCGTCACACTCCCTGTGGCAGACACTGCAGCCGGCTATCGTGCCACTGCCGCCGCAGCTGCAGGATTTTGCCGGGTTGAGTGACAATGAAGTGCTGCTGGTGCGGCCGGATCGCGTCGTACTGGCAACCCTGACACCCGCCACGGCGTTGGCGACCCTGGACGAACTCGCCTCAGCGCTGGAGATGCCCGCTGCACAGAGTGCCGCCGCCGCTGGCTAGGACGTCGGCGGCTCGAAAGCCTGGCGAAAGTTGAAAGCGTCCGGGCCAACGCCGCGGGTGCGTAGCAGCGCCAGCTTCTGGCCCGCCTCCGCCTCACTGGGGTGGTGCCCGGCGGGCACCCACCACAGCACCACGTAGGCATCGCCCATGCGGTCAAACCAGGTGGCGCGGCGCTTCATGATATCGGCATGCGCACTTTCGAAGACGAAGTTCCTGAGGCTGTCCAGGTCCTGCCAGACCGACAGGTTGACCAGCAGGTCGTCGCCAAACGGCCGGATGCCGGTGGCATTGCCCTCCTCGTCCTGCAGACGCCAGACAAAGCCCGGAGATCCCTCGGCAATCTCATTGATGCGATCGAGGTTATCCACGAACTCCGCCATCTGCGGCGATTCCAGTGGGGCTTTCATCTTCGCGATATTGAGCTGTGCAAGCTGGTAGTCAGCCACCTAATCCTCCCAGGAGATTCGCACACCCAGCCGGGTGACTTCGACCACCGGCGGGCGCCGGTCGGTCAGCAACCGTATCGCCGAGAATCCGCCGCTGAGCATCAGCACCGAGCCGCCGCCGATCAGCAGGCCCAGTTTGCTGGTGGGCTCGGGCGACACAACCGCCGCCACCACCATCCACAGACCCACACCGGACAGGCCCAGGGACACACCGACGCCGCCCCAGTCCCGGCGGGACAGCCCGGCGGCCCGACCCATTCCCAGCAGGGACTGGTTTTCCGGGTCCAGGCCGATGCCCGCATCGTCGACCACCAGCACCTCACGCTCTTCCCGGTAGGCAGCGGCCAGCTTGGCCAGCCAGCCATCATCCGAGGTGTGGATGGTCAGGCCGGTTGCAGCGCCGTTGGTCTCCGGATCCGATGCCATATCCAGCCTCAGCGCTGGCTGCGACCCCGGGTGGCGGCGATGCGCAGGCGCAAGGCGTTGAGCTTGATGAAACCCTCGGCGTCGCCCTGGTTGTAGGCGCCCGCATCGTCTTCGAAAGTGGCGATGCTCTCGTCGAAGAGGCTGTCGTCGCTCTTGCGGCCGGCGACCATGACATTGCCCTTGTACAGCTTCAGCCGCACGATGCCGTTGACCACTGACTGGGTCTCGTCGATGGCGGTCTGCAGCATGCGCCGCTCCGGCGACCACCAGTAGCCGTTGTAGATGAGCTTGGCGTAGCGCGGCATCATCTCGTCTTTCAGGTGGGCCACTTCGCGATCCAGGGTGATGGATTCCATTGCCCGGTGGGCCTTGAGCATGATGGTGCCGCCGGGGGTCTCGTAGCAGCCCCGGGACTTCATGCCCACGTAGCGGTTTTCCACCAGGTCGGAGCGACCGATACCGTTGGCGCCGCCTATCTCGTTCAGCTTCTTCAGCACCTGGGCCGGGGTCAGGCTCTTGCCGTCAATGGCGACGATGTCCCCACACTTGAACTCCAGTTCGATGTAGGTCGGCGTATCCGGTGCGGCCTCAGGCGATACGCTCCAGCGCCACATGTCCTCCTCGGCCTCGGCCCAGGGGTCCTCGAGAATGCCGCCCTCGTAGGAGATGTGCAGCAGGTTGGCGTCCATGGAGTACGGTGACTTCTTCTTGCTGGAGGAGAAGTCCACCGGGATGTTGTTCTCTTCACAGTAGGCCATCAGGGATTCGCGGGAGCCCAGGTCCCATTCCCGCCAGGGCGAGATCACGTGGATGTCGGGCTTTAGCGCATAGGCGCCCAGCTCGAACCTGACCTGATCGTTCCCCTTGCCGGTGGCGCCGTGGGAAATGGCATCGGCGCCGGTTTCCTCGGCAATCTCCACCAGGCGCTTGGCGATCAGCGGGCGGGCGATGCTGGTGCCCAGCAGGTATTCGCCCTCATAGATGGTGTTGGCGCGAAACATGGGGTAAACGAAGTCCCGCACATACTCCTCGCACAGGTCCTCGATGTAGATTTCCTTGATGCCCAGGGCCTCGGCCTTGGCCCGGGCGGGCTCTACTTCCTCACCCTGGCCGATATCGGCAGTAAAAGTGACGACCTCGCAGCCATAGGTTTCCTGGAGCCAGCCGGCGATGACGGACGTATCCAGCCCGCCGGAATAGGCCAGCACCACCTTGTTGATGTCGCTCATATTGATGTCCTTTGAAACGGCGGCCAATTCTACGCCTGCGCCCTGTTTGCTTCAATCAATGCACCGATTCCGGTAGCATTCTTTACACCCGCGAAAAACCTGGAATTCCATTGAGCGAACTGACACTCACCCGGCCTGACGACTGGCATGTACACCTGCGCGACGGCGCATTCCTGACCCACACCTGTGCCGACATGGCGCGCTACATGGGTCGCGCCATCGTTATGCCCAACCTGACACCCCCGGTGGCGACCGTGGCTGACGCGGCCGCCTACCGGGACCGCATCCTCGCCGCCATGGACGGGCTGCCGCGCCAGTTCGAGCCGCTGATGACCCTGTACCTCACGGACCAGACCAGTGAGACGGACATCGTCGAAGCGGCCGCCTCGGAGTTTGTGCACGCTGTGAAGCTGTACCCGGCCGGGGCCACCACCAACAGCGAGGCCGGCGTGGCCGAACTGGACGCCCTCTACCCGGTACTCGGCGTCATGGAGCGCGAAGGCGTGCCCCTGCTGGTGCACGGTGAAGTGACTGACGCGGAGATCGATATCTTCGACCGCGAGGCGGAATTCATCGAGCGGCACCTGAAACCCATCGTCGACACCTTCCCCCAGCTGAAAGTGGTGCTGGAGCACATCACCACCGCCGACGCGGTGGACTTCGTACGCGAGGCGCCCGGCAACGTGGCGGCGACCATCACCGCCCACCACCTGCTGTACAACCGCAACCACATGCTGGTGGGCGGCATTCGCCCGCACTACTACTGCCTGCCCATCCTGAAGCGCAACCGCCACCAGGAAGCGCTGATCGCGGCGGCCACCAGCGGCAGCCCCAAGTTCTTCCTGGGCACGGATTCCGCACCCCACACCACCGCCGACAAGGAAAGCTCTTGCGGCTGCGCCGGCTGCTACACCGCCCACGCCGCCATCGAGCTGTACGCGGAAGTGTTTGAGGCGGCGGGCAAGCTCGACCAGCTGGAAGCCTTTGCCAGCTTCCACGGCCCGGATTTCTACGGCCTGCCTCGCAACACCGACACCATCACCCTGTCACGCCAGGACTGGGAAGTGCCGGGACAGCTGCCCCTGGGCGACTCCGTCCTGACACCGCTGCGCGCCGGAGAAGCCGTCAACTGGGCTGTCGCCCGGTGACGGCCATGAAGGACCGCTTCCGCGGTTACCTGCCGGTGGTGATCGACATGGAAACCGGCGGTTTCAATTCGAGCACGGATGCGGTGCTGGAACTCGCCGGCACAGTCATGCGTATGAACGGCAGCGGCGAACTCAAGGTCCACGCCACCCACAACTACCATGTGAAGCCTTTCGAGGGCGCCAACATCGAGCAGTCCGCCCTGGACTTCACCGGCATTGACCCCTGGCACCCGTTCCGCGAGGCCGTCGATGAAAAGGAAGCCCTGTCAGACCTGTTCAAGATCGTCCGGGCCGAGATGAAGGAGCAAGGCTGCGTGCGCGCCATCCTGGTTGGCCACAACGCCCACTTCGACGCGGGCTTCCTGCAGGCCGCCGTAGAACGCTGCGGCACCAAGCGCAGCCCCTTCCACCCCTTCTCCTACTTCGACACCGCCACCCTCTCCGGCCTGGCCTACGGCCAGACCGTGCTGGCCAAGGCCTGCCAGGAAGCCGGCATCGAGTTCAACAACAGCGAGGCGCACGCCGCGGCCTATGACGCCGAAAAAACCGCCGAGCTGTTCTGCGGCATTGTCAACCGGTGGAACGACCTGGGTGGGTGGACACCCCCCACTTCCGAGGGCGATGAAGACAATGTCGACGGTGAAACCGAAGCCGACCAGTCTGCGTAACACTGAGCGTGTCCAACGCAACTCCTCAACCACTATCCGACTGCATCATTGCGGCGCACACGCGCGCCTGCAAGGCGGGCCTGGACAGCTACAAGGATCCTGAAACCGGCTACCTTGTATTCACCGAGCTGTTCCACCGCCGTCGCGGATACTGCTGCGGCAGTGGCTGTCGGCACTGCCCCTACGACCACATGGCCGTGAAGTGAAACAGCTCTGACCGCTCATCCCGACTTCATCGAGCAAACACAGCCTCAATAATAATTCCAGTTGACCGTATCGGTGTACGCAATGGGAATCCTCTTCGGATATACATATGCGATGATCATTAATCGTTCAAGTCGATAAAACTTGCTGACCGCAAGGCCGACACGTGTAACAGGGCGACCGATATCAAGGATGTCAAACCTGGCGGCCATGACGCCCGCGATCCAACCTTTGTTGAACGCCAACGCGAGTTCCTCGAGCTCGGGGGAGAATTCCCCGTCTTTTTGTTCAAGTGCCGTTGGCCAGACCATACTGGCTGTCATGGCCGCATACTCCAACGCAGCGACATCAACGCGAAGTTGTTCCTCACCGATCATAGCTCTTGTCTCAGCTATGCCAACCCACTCTCTTGCTTTATCCAGCGCTGCCCTATGCCCGTACTGAGATACCACGATCTCCTGGAGTCTTTCGGCCTCTTCCGGACCCATTACAGCGGCATATACGTACCAACCAATGGTGGAAATGATCCTGCCCAGAATTCCTACTTTTGCAGGAACAGTATCAGGAAGGTTCTCCGCAGTGGTGGGATCATATGCTGGCCAGAGTCCGAACTGCACTGGGAGTTCCACGGGGAGCGTTTCCGCATAAAGAATTCCAGAGTTGAGCCCGATACTTGTATCCAACAATATCTCAAGGACCTGCTCAAGCTGTGATACAGCTGCAGGGTTGACCTCAGCAATGGATTCATCGCCATAAATCGGACCAAGTGCTAATGCAGCGTCCATGGCTTCCTGATAAAAGGCTGAGTAGTCGTACCCCACAATCACTTCGACATTGAAGGCGACTGTGTTGCTTCCGACCACCCGATAACGACTGGTATCCAAACAAGTGAAATTTGTTTCCAGCCTGTAGTCCAGGCACTGGGCGCTACTAAGTATCAGCCCTAAAGGCTTGTATCCCCACTCAGTGCACCAGGTGTATTCACGTTCGCACTGGTCCAGGACGGCACCACTGTTTGCAGGATTACTATCACCATAGATCTCCAAACTGCCCGTCGGGAATCTCTCATAGGTTTGCGTTATTGGATCTGCATTCTCTTGGAAGAAACTTGGATTGAGCATCCAAGAGAAGATTTCATTGAAGAACTTCTTGAGTACCGGCGTGAGAGCCGCTGATGTTGGAACTTGGGAAGCTCCCGGGGCCGCTGCAAACACAATCTGATCGAATTCGGTAACGGTCGCTCCCCCGACGTTCAGGCCCTCGATTCCATCAATCATCAGATCTATTTTGCCATCGGCATTGAGATCCGCAGGGATCAGATCTACAGCCACACGCTGCCAGTTTCGAACCTCGGCCAGTTGTGATGGAGTCAGAGGAGAACGGATCGTAGTGCCGTTGGCATCGTTCTCCAGGATAAAGCTGCCGACATCTGAAACCGGAGTAGAGGCCTGGTGCACATAAAAATCATGCTGTCCGTCCTGGCTAAGGTGTCCAACATAAACTCCATCCTCTAGCTGAGAACCCGGGGATGTCACGGTTATCAATGCCTGTCCCTGCACAACCTGGCCAGCCAATCCTTCACAGGTAATCGTGTAAGTAGCGGTCGCGGGTGGATATTCCGGCGAGCTATCAGTAAGCGCTACAGGATTACCTGTGTTCCCCGTACAACTGATTGCATTCTCGGACTCCCAGAACAACGTAGAAGATTCGCCCTCCTCGATTTGGGCAGGTTGCCAGTACGCGTTGACTGTCGTCCGAGGCACAACGTCAATCGCGACCTGTGCGACAACGCTTTGCCCCTGGGGCACACCACAAGTCACAGATCTGGTTTTACTGGTGGAAAGAGTTTCCGTAAGGCTTCCAGATGCAGGGATGCCTGCATTCATATCATCCTCGCAGCCCTCCGCATTCGTAGCGGACCATGAGAATGTCGCAGAGTCATCTTCGATAATCTCCTCCATATCCCATGAAACGGTTAGCTCTGTGACGAGCTCCTGCGCGTAGCAGTTCTGCTTGTCGCTTGTAAGTGTCGTTCCCGCGGGGCAGCCAATATGCCCATCCGAAGAAATGTTGTTGAAACATGCACCCTCAAACTCCACGAAGCCGGGTTCACAGTCATTCGTGATGATAGGGTCGGTAACGGCCGTGCAGTTCAGCTGGTTGGGTGTCAGCACCCGGTTATCGTCACATTCGTAATAAGGGGTCTGCGTAGATGCAATGTTGTTGAAACAGGAGCCTTGATAAAGATTGTAGCCGCCTTGACAACTGGCCGTGGCAGCCACGGTCAGTGTCCTGTTGCAACTTGTATTACTCAATGAGTAGCCGGTTGGGCAGCTATAACTAGTGACAGGCGTCGAAGGGATATTGTTGTAGCAATTCCCAAGGTAGTAGACGTAGTTTGCCGGACAGTTGGTCGTGCCTGGTGTAGGCGAGCGAACAGAAGAGCAGTTTTGCTGATTTGGCGTCAGCACACGCCCTGGCGGGCACTCATACCTGGTGTTCGGCGTTGCGGAAATGCTTTCGTTCCTTCTGCAGGTCGTTCCACTTCGCGAATATCCGGCGGGACAGCTGTAGCTCGGATTTCTAACCGAAGTGCAGTAACGATTATCAGGCGTCAAGATCCGCCCACCTGAACAGCTGTATCGGATCCTTCGCGTTGACGGAATATTGTTGAAGCAGTTTCCATCGAGAAGCGCGTAGCCCGGCTGGCAATCCAATTCAAACTCGCCGACTTCCGTACAGAACTGCTTATCTTCGGTTAGGAATCGATTACCTGGGCATTGGTCTATCGGCGGGTCATTTTTGAAGCACCCGCCCGCGTAGTAGTCATAGCCATTAGGACAGGCGACTGCGGTATCGGTAACCTGTGCAGATACGAATATGGGGCTCAACAACAGAAACAGGCCAGTGACAAGGCCGGAGAGAAAGCGGTACATGGGCGTCTCCCATCACGAGGATATGCAGCAAGGGATTGATGACTCGCGCAGAGGTATTCACAACGCGCGAGAAAACGATGCACACAGCAGGTAATGGGGAAAGCGGAGGGAAAAGAAAAACTTTCACGACCTATCACAAATCCATTTGTGTATAACGTCCTGACCGAAAGCTAGCACGCCGTATTCGGAATACAAGCGCCGGAGCCTGTTTTGGCTCATCACACGCAACAATCTTGCAATGCGAGTGTGATTTCCGATATCAAATCGATTGACTGCCCGGAGCAGTGCTTTGGCTAAGTGATGTTCTCCGGACTTCCAGATTGAGCAGCCGCGATCCGCAGTTCTAACGTCTTGGCGCTGGCCTTGTACAAGTGCTCCATGGCGGTGGCGGCAGTTTCCCAGGAGAAGCGCTCCGCCGCCGCGGCGGTGCGCAAGGCCTGCCAGCCTTCGGGGTTGGTACGCCAGAAGTCGAGCGCTTCGGAAAAGCATCCCAACATGTTGCGGACCTGCTCCGCGGGTGTATCCCCGACGAAGACGAAGCCGTTTTCACCGTGCACCACTGTGTCATGCAACCCGCCTACCCCGTGGACGAAGCACGGCTGCCCGCCGCGCATGGCCAGCATCTGGCTGATCCCGCAGGGCTCGAAGGAGCTGGGCATCAGGAACATATCGCCGCCGGCGTAAAGAAGTTGGCCGAGGGATTCCCCGTAGCCGCGCAGGAACAGCAGGTTGTCGCAGCGGGCGGCAACGTCCGCGAGCCTGTGCTCGAGCTCAGGGTCGCCGCTGCCCAAAACGATTAGACGGCCACTATCTCCCAGCAGTGCCAGAAGCGCATCCAGCGCAGTGACTTCCTCTATCGGCTCCATCAGCAGCTTGAGTTTCTGCCAGGTGATGCGGCCCACGGAGGTCAACAGGATGCCATCGTCGCCGGGTGACTTGCGCCAGGCCGCGATACGCTGCGCCGCCTGCTTGTGAATCTCGCTGCCTCCTCGCTTGAGCCAGTCCGCCACCGTCTTTTCGGCTTCTGCCAGCAGTTCGTCCTGGGTCGGCCGGGGCGGCGGTTCGTCGGTGTATTCCACACCATTGAGAATCCCCACCAAACGGCCTTCCCGTTGTGCTTCCTGCAGGTCGAGCTCCAGCCCCTCACCGCCGACAAAGCCGTGGTCGGGATCGCTGGGCACGAGGATTTCCCGGGCGTAGTTTGGCGACACTGCGTGAACGCCGTCGCTCAATCGCAGCGCCACCCGGGTTGGGTTGATGCAATCGCCGTAGCGCGGGTCGACGATGTCAGTCCGCGGAAAGTCCATATCCCGAAACCAGTTGGCCAGGGACGATTCGTTGTGGGCCAAGGGGCGAATACCCTGCAGGGACAAATTGTGAATGCTGTATACGACTGGAACGTCGCGCAGTGCGGCATAGCGTGGATGGTGTGCGCGCAGCAGCGCCAGCAGCGCCGCGTGCCAGTCGTGCAGGTGCAGCACGTCGGGTATGTCCAGGGCGCCGTCCATGAGTCCCTCTGCCACGGCCAGGCACAGCAGTGCGAACTTGTTGGCATCGGTCGCGAAGGGCCGGTCGGGCGGGTCGTCACAGTAGATTTTCCCAGTACCGCAGGCGGCGAAGGCCGGATGTTCCACCAGCCTGAACTCGATGCCTGTGTCCGCGGCGGGGAGCCGATACCAGTCCAGGTGCAGTTCCTCCCCCGCAAACGGCACCACCGATTGCGCAAGGGCCTTCGCGCCTGGCAGCAGCGACAGGGCCTGGTAACCCGGAGTGATCACGGTCACCTTGTGGCCGTGTCCCGCCAGCGCCCGAGGCAGGTCGCGAATGACATCACCAATACCGCCGACTTTGCCGCCCGGCAGTGCGCCGTTTTCAGCGGCAATCATGAGGATGTTCATCGACACCTCAGGTAATGACGTCGGGACCGTCGCGCCCGGTGGTCGAGCGGATACCGGCAATGGCTTCTACCGCGTCGATGGTCGGCTCCAGGGCTTTCTGGGGCGCGATGCTCATCAGGGCCGGATCGGTCTGGTAACTGTCGTAGTAGGCGCGCAGGGTGGCGCCGCCCGTGCCGGTGCCGGACAGGCGCAGCACCGCGCGGCTGCCGTCGGTGAAATACAGGCGAATGCCCTGGTGTGCACTCTCGGAGCCATCGACCGGATCGCGATAGTGAAAGTCGTCCGCCGACTCCACCTCAAGTTCGCCGAAGCTCTGCCCCGGCAGTTCGCCGAGCCGTGCCCGCAGGCCTTCAACGATTGCCTGCGCCGGCGCACTGTCCAGGTTCTCGTAATCGTGGCGGGTGAAATAGTCGCGGCCGAAGCGCTCCCAGTGGTCCCGCACGATAGCCTGGGGCGGCTGACGGCGGGCGGCAATCACGTTAAGCCAGAACAATACCGCCCAGAGCCCGTCTTTTTCCCGCACGTGGTCAGAGCCGGTACCGAAACTCTCTTCGCCGCAGAGCGTCATCTTGCCCGCATCCATCAGGTTGCCGAAGTACTTCCAGCCGGTGGGCGTCTCGAAGCAGGGAATTTCGAGGCTGTCGGCCACCCGATCCACCGCCCGGCTGGTGGGCATGGAGCGCGCAACACCCGCAAGGCCATCGCGGTACCCCGGCACCAGGGTGGCGTTGGCGGCGAGTACGGCAAGGCTGTCGCAGGGATTGATGTAAAAGCCCTGCCCCAGCACCATATTGCGGTCGCCATCGCCATCAGAGGCAGCACCGAAGGCCACCGGGTCGTCACCGTTCATCAGTTCGACAAGCTCATGGGCGTGCACCAGGTTCGGGTCGGGATGGCCGCCGCCAAAATCCTCCAGCGGTTGGCCGTTAATCACCGTGCCCTCGGCCGCACCCAATCGCCGTTCCAGCAGCTCTACCGCATAGGGCCCGGTGACCGCGTGCATGGCGTCGAAGCACATGGTGAACTTGGGCCGCGCCAGCAGCGCCGCCATGGCCTCGAAGTCGAACAGGGATTCCATCAGTTCGGCGTAGTCCGCCACCGGATCGATGACCTGGACAACGGCACCGCCCAGTGACGCTTCCCCGACGCTGTCGATGTCGATGTCGTCAGTCTCCAGCGTCCTGTAGCTGTCGATCCCCAGTGTGGCTTCGTGGATAGCGCCGGTCACTGTCTCGGTAGCCGGACCACCGTTGCCGCCATTGAACTTGACGCCGAAATCGCCCTCGGGCCCACCCGGGTTATGGCTGGCCGAGAGGATAATGCCGCCGGCCGCACCGTGCTTGCGTATCACGCAGGAGGCGGCCGGCGTGGACAGGATACCGCCCTGCCCGATCAGCAGGCGGCCGAAGCCGTTGGCGGCCGCCATGCGCGCGATCACCTGGATGGCCTGGCGATTGTAATAGCGACCGTCACCACCGACGACGAGTGTCTGCCCGCTGCAGTCACCCAGCGTGTTGAAGATCGACTGGACGAAGTTCTCCAGGTAGCCGGGCTGCTGGAATTCCCCGACCTTTTTCCGCAGGCCGGAGGTGCCGGGTTTCTGGCCCTCGAACGGGCTGGTTGAGACGGTAACGACGTCCATGCAAGTGTTTCCTGACAAGGCGGGCTAGGCGTAGCCCTCGGGCTGGCCAAGCATACCGCGAGTGACCAGCACGCGCCCACCGGCGGTGACCCGGAATCCGTTGGCGCGATCCTGTTTCTCATCGAGCCCCACCTCCGTTCCGGGCGGCAGCACGGTGGCGCGGTCGATAATGGCCCGGCGGATCTTGCAGCCCTCACCAACCCGCACATCGGGCAGAACGACCGACTCGTCCACCTCGGCGTGCGCCTCCACGCGGACGCCGGAAAACAATATAGAGTTGCGCAGAATGGCGCCGGAAATGATACAGCCGCCCGAGACCATCGACTCCAGCGCCGTACCGCGACGCTCCTCGTCATTGAACACGAACTTCGCGGGCGGCAGCTGCTCCTGGTAGGTCCAGATGGGCCACTCCTCGTCGTAGATGTTCAACGGAGGCACGGTCTGCACCAGCTCCATGTTCGCCTTCCAGAAAGAATCCAGTGTCCCGACGTCGCGCCAGTAGGCGCGCTCCCCGGTCTCCGGATCGCGAAACGGAAAGGCATTAATGGTGGATTCCTGGATGATCCTCGGCAGGATGTCCTTGCCGAAATCGTGAGAGGAGGCCTGGTCGCGGGAATCCCGCAACAGCTGGTCCATCAGGAATTCCGTATTGAAAATGTAGTTGCCCATGGAGGCCAGGGTCAGGTCTTCCTGCCCGGGTATGGGCGACGGGTGCTCGGGCTTCTCCTCGAAGGCCACCACACCCATGTTCTTGTTGACCTTCATCACGCCAAAGGCACCGGCCGCCTCCTCCACCGGGACCTCGAGGCAGGACACGGTCATGTCAGCGTCTTTCTCGACGTGGTCCACCAGCATGGCGCCGTAGTCCATCTTGTAGATGTGGTCGCCCGACAGCACCAGCACGTACTTGGGCTTCACTGCGCGGATGATATCGAGGTTCTGGTAGATGGCATCCGCCGTACCCTGGTACCAGTCTTCGCCGTAGCGCTGGGAGGCGGGAAGAATTTCCACGAATTCTCCCAGCTCCTGCTTGAAATGGCTCCAGCCGCGCACCACGTGACGCACCAGCGAATGGGACATGTACTGGGTCAGTACGCCCACGCGGCGAATGCCGGAGTTGATGCAGTTGGACAGGGGGAAATCGATAATGCGGTACTTGCCGCCAAAATAGAGCGCCGGCTTGGCTCGCCAGTTGGTCAGCTCGTAGAGCCGTGAACCACGCCCGCCGGCCAGGATCAGGGCGAGCGTGTCCTTGGTCAGGCGGCTGACATAGCGGGGATTCTGGTCTTCCATGCGCGCTGCTCACTCGAAACACTTCCTGAGTGTAGAGTAAAAAAATGAAAATGAGTGGTCGGTACATTTTTTGACACGTTGCTCCGACGCCTGAATGCTAGACTCTTCCTGAACACTGGCACTTACACGCCAGACTCAGGCACAGTACCGGGAGCAACACCATGAGCCGAATCAGCAAACTGCCGCCCGAGCAGTGGAGCGAAGAACTGCGCACCTTTGCCGCAGCCGACAGCGCCACCGATATCGAGCTGGGCATCACCCGCATGCTGGCCCACGCGCCGAAGGCGGCCATGGGGCCGCTACAGTTCGGGGCCGCCGTCACGCTTAACCGCACCCTGCCGGAGCGGCTGATCGAGCTGATGCGCCTGCGCATCGCCTTCCACAACCAGTGCAAGAGCTGCATGGCGATTCGCTATTCCAGCGCCGCGGACACCTTTACTGAAGACGATGTCTGCAGCCTGGAGCGGCCCGCCGAGGCAGACAACCTGGACGAGCGGGAAAGGCTGGCCATCGATTTCGGGGAGCGCTTTGCGACCAATCACCTGTCCATCGATGACGACTACTTTGAGAGCCTGAAAGCGCACTTTACGGAAGCCGAGATTATCGAGTTGATGCTGCATTGCGCCCTGTATGTGGGTATGGGCCGGATGGCGGCGCTGCTGGATATGACGGAGGAACTTCCCGCCGGCTTTCAACGCCCCTTCGGCGAGTCCGTTACGCCGACAGCGGATGCACCGGTGCGCGTTCGCTGATGGAAGACACCACGCCAATCCACATACTCGTTGTGGACGATGCCGCAGAGCTGAGAAGCCTGCTGCGGATCATGCTCGAGGACGCCGGCTACCAGGTGAGCACAGCCGAGGACGGCGTGACTGCCCTGGAGAGTGTGGAAGCCTCGCCTCCGGATCTCATCCTGCTGGATGTGGAAATGCCGCGAATGAACGGGTTCGAGACCTGCCTGCGCCTGCAGGGCGACGCTGCCAGCCAGAGCATCCCCGTCCTGTTCCTGACCTCTGAAACGGAGTCCAACCGGATCGCCCAGGGCTTCGAGCTGGGCGCGGTGGACTATGTGACCAAGCCCTTCAGCGAGGTCGAACTGCTCGCCAGGGTCAAAACGCAGGTTCGCCTGACCCAACTCGTTCAGCGGCTCGACCGGGTGGCACAGAACATGTCGAAGTACCTGCCGGCCCAGATCTGTGACGCCATCTTCGCCGGAGAATCGGACGTTCGAATCGAGTCACAGCAGCGGCCACTGACGATCTGTTTCACGGATATCGCGGGCTTCACACAGATGGTGGCAACACGGGAGCCCGGCGAGCTGACCGAATGGCTCAACCATTACTTCACCGAGATGGCGTTCATTGTCACGAGCCATGGCGGCACCCTCGACAAGTACATCGGCGACGCGATGATGGTGTTCTTTGGCGCGCCTGATACCCGCGGCGAAAAAGAAGATGCCGTCGCCTGCGTGGAAATGGCGCAGGCCATGGTGTCCAGATCCCGTGAAATGGGCATTCCCATTCGTGTCGGTATCAGCAGCGGTGAATGCACGGTGGGCAATTTCGGCAGCGAACTGCAAATGGGCTACACCATCATCGGACGCGAAGTGAACGTCGCCTCGCGCCTGCAGGCCGAGGGTTCGCCAGACCAGATTCTTATCTCGGAATCCACTTACGAACTCATCAAGGATGACCTTGCCTGCACCGCCAACACAGAGGTGAATGTGCGCGGGCTGGAGCACAGCGTGATGACCTACTGGTTGAACAACTGACCCTTCAGGTCGTTTGGGCTTTCAGTTTCTGGTGCAGGTAGGAAATCCCCAGCAGGCACAGACCCAGCCCCAGGAACGAGGCCACCCGTAACAGCCCCTGCAGGTCCGACATGTCCACCAGGAACAGTTTGGCGATCACCAGCGCCAGCAGGATCATGCCCGCCTTGTAGACCTGCGGGCCAAAGCGCCAGGTACCGCCGAGTATCGCAGCCACCGCCATCACCAGCCAGACCGCCGAGTAGGTATACAGCTCGCCGTCACTGGTGGGCAGGGACAGGCGGACACTGCCCTGCCATAGGTGACGAATCTCCAGAGAGATGAAGACAAAGCCGGCAATGCCGCTGAACAGCGTCGCCGGCGCGCGGAAGCGCGGCTCGTGAAGCAGCGCCGTCAGCACACCCAGCACAACCGGCATACCGTATAGCAGTAACATCAGGTTGAAGAGGGGCGTCCTGCCCACGTCGCCCCACAGCCACTGCGCGCTGCCGAGCGTGGCGAAGAGAATGATGACATAGCTGAGCAGCGCCAGCGCCAGCAGCACGCGCGAGAAGACCCGGCAGAAAGTTGCCAGGTGCTCACTGACCAGGCTGCGTGCGTAGTAGACCAGGCTGACGGAACCAAACATGACCATGTACAGCCCGGCCTCCAGGGCCGTGAATTCCGGCGCGAAAACCTGGCCGTCATGCAGCCAGTAGCGCAGTTCGGACCACAGGGTCAGCACGAACAGGTGCATGGCCGAGGCCTCGGTCCATTTCGCCAGCTGCGGGTAGGGCTTCAGCAGGTGGCGACCGACCAGGCAGCACAGTGTGGCGCCGCCGAAGGTCCACAGGGACCAGTGTACGTCCACCGGGTACCCGACAATCCAGGGATTGAAGGACAGCCGGAAGATCACAATCGCCACCAGCAGCTTCAGCACCCAGCCCAGTGACGGCAGTCGGAAGTGCGAAATCAGCCAGCTCACGGAAATGATCTGCAGCGCAAACACCAGCGTGAGGCTGGCACTGCGCAGGACCATGACCGCCGCCAGCGACAACGCGAAGTGACCGCCGAAGAACAGCCAGACCACCAGGGATTCCACCGAGCTCTTCCTGAGGGAACTGACCGCCACCGCCAGGTAGACCAGGGCCAGCACGCCCGTGATCATGCCCCACTGCCAGTTCACCACGAAGCGCTCGGTCAGCAAATAGGCCAGCGCCATCAGCAGCAGCGGGCCCACCGTGAGCAGGGAATTCCAGATAGCCAGGAAACGGCTTTGCATGGAATTGCGCAGTGAGAACAGCACCAGGAACAGGCTGGTGGCACCGGCAAACGCAAACAGATGGCCCGCTTCCGCGCCGTCCAGCTGCGCCAGCGTGAAGCGGCCGCCGACCGTGTGCAGCTGCCCCACAATGATCGCCGCGATCTGCAGTACCAGCAGAAGCCAGGGCATCACGGTCAGGGTCTCGCGGGTACGGGCCGCCACCAGCAACAGCAGCATCAGCGGGCTCCAGCTCCAGGCCGCACCGTCCAGGCTGCGCTCGCTCATTACCGACAGGACCTGCGCCCCAATCAGCAACAGGAAACACACCGGCACCTGGCTTTCGGGATCCTTGCCCAGGCTGATCTTCTGCAGGGCAGCATAGCCCTCGCCGGCCACCGCCACCGCACGTGACAGGCGCCAGTCAAAGCCCGGTACCGCCAGGATCAGGTAGCCGACGCCGGTGAGATACCAGCCCCGCGCGCCGTCGGCCATGCCGGTCGACAGCGAGATCCACCACCAACCCAGGGCACCGGCCATCATGCCCCACCACAGCCAGGGTCTATACACGTAGCGCATCAGCAACAGGGCGCTGGCGCTGATTACCAGGCTGTAACCGAGCGCAAACAGAATCTGGCCCTGGCCGGTGGAGACGAGGATGGGCACCACGTAGGCCCCGAGTATGCCAATCGCCGCCAGCGCCGGGCCGTGGATATAGGCCAGGCACATGGTGGCCAGTGCCACCAGCGCCAGCAGTACAAACGTCGTTTGCGGGCCGATGAAACCGTACAGGTGCAGGGCAGACAACAGTACCGCAAACAGGGTGATACTGCCGCCGCCGGCCATTGCCGCGAACGCGGGATGGACCTCGCCGGTACGGCGGCGCAGCCACTCCGCCCCGCCATAGAGCGCCAGCCCCAGAATGACGCCCAGGGTCAGTCGCGCCTTTGGGCCCAGCAGGCCCATTTCGATGGAATAGCGGGCCAGGAAGATACCGGCCAGCGCGACGCACAGCCCACCCAGCCAGATCATCCACCAGCGTTCCAGGTGTGCCGCAACATCGAATCCGGCAGGCGCCGGCCGGGGCGAAGTTTTCACGGCTGCAGGTTCAGGTTCAGCCTGCCTGGAAGCCGCCGCGGACTCCGGCGCGGGAAATTCCTCGCGCCAGTTGTCGGGAATCACAGGCTGTGGGGGAGGTGTTGCTGGCTCCGCGGGAGGTGCGGGCTTTGGCGTGGGAGGCGCGGGCTCTGCGGTCGGAGGCGCGGGCGCCTGGGCGGGAGCGGAACGGCGGAGCTCATCGAGCTCGCGCTCGAAGGCTTCCAGGCGCTCGCTCATCCTTTGAATTCTAAAAATGCTGATGAAGCCGCCAATGACCCCGACGATCGCGCCCAGCACGATCAATACGGCGAACAATTCCATCTGCCACCCCCGGTATCCTTTTTATGCCCCCGAGGTTACCACATCGGGCATGACCGCCCTCGCCGCGTAGAGGCGAGTGCAACGCCGCTCAGGCGGCCACGCCGTCCTCGGACTCGTCTTCTTCGAGGGACTCCAGCGACAGGTTGAGGCCTGAGCCCTCTTCTTCCTCGGGATGATCCTCGGCGAACTTGATGGACAGGCGCACCGCGTTTTCCGAGTCGGCGTTTTTGAGCGCCTCCTCCTTGGTGATGGTGCCCGCCTTGTACAGGTCTACCAGGGCCTGGTCGAAGGTCTGCATGCCCAGCTCCTTCGACTTTTCCATGATCTCCTTGATGCTCTCGAACTCACCCCGCAGGATCAGCTCGGAGATCGTCGGCGTACCCAGCAGGATTTCGATGGCGGCGCAGCGCTTGTTGTCCACGGTGGGAATCAGGCGCTGCGACACGAACGCCCGCAGGTTGGCGGACAGGTCCATCAGCAGCTGGGGCCGGCGCTCTTCCGGGAAGAAGTTGATAATGCGGTCCAGGGCCTGGTTTGCGTTGTTGGCGTGCAGCGTCGAGATCGCCAGGTGGCCAGTCTCGGCAAAGGCCAGGGCGTGTTCCATGGTCTCGCGGTCGCGGATCTCACCAATCAGGATCACATCCGGCGCCTGGCGTAGCGTGTTCTTGAGCGCCGCGTGCCAGTTGCGGGTGTCCACCCCCACCTCGCGCTGGTTGACGATGCACTTCTTGTGCTTGTGCTGGAACTCGACCGGGTCCTCGATCGTGATGATATGCCCGGAGCTGTTGGAATTGCGGTGATCGATTAGCGCCGCCAGCGACGTAGACTTGCCGGACCCTGTCGCGCCCACCATCAGGATCAGGCCGCGCTTGGCCATGATGGTATCCAGCAGCACCGGCGGCAGGTTCAGGTCTTTGGCGCTGGGGATTTCGGTGACGATGTTGCGCGCCACAATCCCCACCTCGTTGCGCTGCACAAAAATATTGATGCGGAAGCGCCCTACCCCGTTGATCGAGATGGCCAGGTTCATCTCCAGCTCCAGCTCGAACTCTTCCTGCTGGGTCTCGTCCATGATCTCGTACGCGATGTCCTTGATCTCGCCGGGACCGAGGACCTCCTTGGAGATGGGCTTCAGTTTGCCCTGGAACTTGGCGCAGGGCGGCGCGCCGGTAGACAGGTAGAGATCCGAGCCGCCGTGTTTGGCGAGAGTTTCCAACCAGGGGGTGATGCGCATGTCCTTGCCTCGCAGCTTCCGTAATTTGACTGAATCGTTATCGGATGGAGCGGCGATATCTTGTGCAGGGATTCAGGCCGGAGCAAAGCTGAACGCAGGAAATGCAATGTGCCTCACGGAATCGAAAATCGCCCGAAAATTTTCAGGAACAGGTGATGATTTCGCAGGCAGTTTTTGCTAGCCACAGGCCAACTTCGAGATGAGTGTTGACTAGCTAACCCACAAAGCTTGAAGGGGCGGAAACAAAGAGGGGCGCGATGCGCCCCTACCCTGTGTTGCTGGCGTTAAACTCACTCGTTGCAATGCGTGCGTTCTTCCGCCAGTTGCGACCTATCCCGCAGGAAAAGCCGGCGCGCAACGACATTTCCGGTCACTGACGCATTTTCACGCAGATTGACGACGCTGTTGGTCGCGTACAGCTTGCCGGTGAGACTGCTGCTGCCCACCAGTTGAACCGGCTGGCCGCCCCCGACTACCAACACCAGTGCGCCCGGGTCCCCGCCTGCATTGAGCGCAGCATCTGCCGCGAAGCTGATGGCGCCGGACGGTATGTAGACGATTACGGGTGCGTTGGACTGTGCGTCGACCGCCAACTGGCCGCCGGCACCAAGGGTCATGGCGTCAGCCACATAGCTTCCCGCGCCGAGCGTGAGGGTTCCGCCGGTCACACTCACGGGCCCAAGGGCTTCCGCGTCGGCGGGAACGTCGATCGGCGCGAACGCAGCGCTTTGGTTGAACTCCGTAGCTGTCCCCGTCAGGATTGCCCGGCGTGCCACACGGATGCCGGCTCTAGCCAGCGCATCACCGGTCAGAACACTGCGGTTCAAAACGCGCAGCCTGTCTTTGCTCGACGCCTCGGTGGATACACCGCCCGCACAGAAGGCATCCGCCGGTACTGGCACGCAACCGCGGCCAATGCCGTCGCCATCCTCATCAATCTGTTCGGGGTTGGGCGCCAGGGGGCAATTGTCATCGGCATCGGCCACACCGTCGCCATCGGCGTCCGGCGGCGGCGAGATCAGTGTCATGGATGTGATCGTCCCGGACATGGAACGGGACACCTGGTTTGTACCCGGGACAAGCGTACGGATGGTGTAGGACCTCACGTCCCAGAGATCAGGATCGATATTCGGGTACAGCTCTCCTTCCATGAAGACCACACTGTCGTAATCGATCAATGTGACGGAGACACCCAGGGTGGGATCCGTTGCATACCCGGGTAGCGTGGTCGTGGTGATGGTCGGTATGCCATAACCTGCCGGTGGCTCGCTGTTGAGCGTCTGGTAGTCGACGCCGTCAAAATCATCGATGGCGGCCGAGGTGCCGTTCTCGATCGTGATCGAGAAAGTGCCACCGAAATTGTCTGTCAGCGTCAGCTGAAGACTGGCGCCGTCATAGGCGGCAGAGGTCGGATCGGTCAAGAACGGAGCGCGCGTGGAATCGTAGGACATCACACCTGAGAACGTCGCGCCTCCAAACTGCTCGATGTCTTCCAGCAGCAGGATCGACGCTTCGTCAATGAAACCGGAAATCTCGTACCGGGTTTCCGCTGTGGCACCTGCCGAGCAGATGCCCAGCGCCAAAGACATCCCGACTGCTTTTACTCTCTGTATCGACTTCATATAACTCTCCTTGTTATGAACGGGTCGACTGACCCGGCGTAGACAGTTCCGCCTGCCGTCGACGATGGCCGACAGCATATGAGCGAATCTCAAACAGAAAACGGGAGGCTCCTCAGTGACGCGATCCATCGCGCCGGCTGAGCCGAGAAAACGAAGAAGTCTGTCCCTGACAAGCATCCTGCTATTCCCCTGCGCCATGTGTATGCGGTTGGCGGAGACGAATGCGATCCTGCTTCATCCCTGTTCTTATGGTGCACCAACCCTGGTGACATAACGCTAGTTCAAACTAATTCAGCCACAGGACTCTTGCAAGGGTGCAAATTTGGCATTTCCCAGGCTAGACAGTGCATCCGGTCCGGATTGACTGCGGTCAGGCCAGTGTCTCCTGCACCGCCCGCCAGGCCTGCTTGATGGCCGAGTTGGTATTGGAGGCGGCGCCGGCATCGGAGTTGGCAATGGCGATGCGTCCGAAAGGCTGGCGACCCTGCACCCAGGGCTTGTCAGCCTCTTTCGCGTATTCCGGCTCCCACAGCAGGTCCGGCGAGTAGGAGTAACCGTGAGCCCAGCGATTGACCGTGATGCCGGCGATGTCGCGTTCCGCGTCAAAGCCCGCGTGGCCGATGGCCTGGTCAAGCTGGTCTTTCACATGGTGCTCGAATTCGGCGAATGACCGCCCCAGCATCTGGCGCCGCCCTTCCCGCCACTGGGCAGGTCCCCGGATATCATCGAACAGGGGCACATGGCACATATGCAGCACCATGGGCTCGTCCGGCGAGCTGCCAAACTGGTAGCCGCCCAGGGACACCGGGTAGTCCAGTTCCACCTGTTTATAGAAGTCGTTGGTGTAGTAAACGAAGCGCATGCCCTCATCGGCAAACCACTTCCAGTGGGGCACGGCCACCTTGGTGTATACCAGCGGCACCTTGACGTTATAGGCCAGCCCGGCCCGCTGCTGCTCGGGCAGTTCCGGGCAGAGATAGGGAATGGCGCTGTTGTAGCAGGCCATGACGCAATGGTCGGCGCGCACGGTGTGGCTTTTGCCATCGCGAACATAGGTAACATCCACCGCCTTCTCATCGGCGGTGTGGATTGCATTGACCACGGTCGAATTCAGGCGGATGCGCAGGTCATTGCCGGCGCGATCCAGTGCGCTGTAGTCGAGGCGCGCGGTGACACTGTCTTCCATGGTCTCACCCGGCAGCGCACCGGGCACCATGTTCCGCACCAGCAGGCGCACGATCGAGGCGTTGCCGTCGGGGAAATGGAAGATATAGGGCTCGGTGCCTCTACCGCCCTCGCGGGACAAGGTATGGCTGAGACCGGGCAGATCACCGCCGTCGCCGTAATAGAGAATATCGATGGCCGGCACTTCGTCCATGCCCACGCACCAGTAGCTCATGCCCCAGCGCTGGTAGAGCGCCAGCACCTGGTCGTCCACCTTCACGTAGTTCTTGAGGTAGTCGCGATAGCTGGTGCGCTTCAGCAGCGCGATCTTTTCTGCCCGGCTCATACCCGGCAGGTAATCCACCTCCGCCGTGAACGCCCGCACCAGGTCGGCCCGGGCCTTGTCCGTCATCGGCGCCTGGGCCGCGAACGTCTCCCAGGATACCGATCCGTAATCCTTGACCAGCTTGCGCTGACCATAGGTCTCGGAGTCAAAAGCCACGGCATACCCGAGGCCCAGCTTGTCGTAGAGATCCTGGTCGTAGTAGTCATAGAAACGCTGGGTATCGATTCCCACATCACGCAGCAACTGGCGGGAGACCTTCGCATAGGATGAAGGTGTGTCGATGGATTCCGTGCCGCCGTAGGCAATGAGGGTGTCTGCGCCCACCTGGAATTCGTTGCGCTTGGCGTGCCCACCAACGTCGTCGTGGTTGTCCAGGATAAGAATGCGCGCATCGGGTTTGGACTGGCGATAGAAGAAGGCTGACGCCAATCCGCTGATGCCGCCACCCACGATGACGAGGTCATAGGATTCCTCCGGCGAGCCCTGGGGCCATGTCTTTCCCGACACCCGGCCATGCATGACTTCCCAGGCACCGTCGTGGCTACCGCGCATGCCAGTCTTTGCAGGGGGGTAGTACGCCGCGGAATTGGCCGATCCGAACACCTCGGCCCAGGGGCTCAGCAGCGAAGCGCCAATCGCAACCTGCGTTCCGTTGAGGAATTGCCGCCGAGTGATGCCGTCGTTCTTTTTATCTTTCATGACAGAAGCATAGCCCAAGCCGCCGGGTTGTTTTTCCTTCCGAAACAGACCTGTCCGTGCGAGGCTAGCAACCCATGTTCGACTTCTACATCCGCTACGAGTACTGGTTCGCCGCCACCCAGCTTGCCCTGGCCATGCTGGGCATGGGGGCGACCCTGAAAGTGCGGGACTTTGTCGCTGTCGCGATGCAACCGCGCGCGCTCTTATTCGGCATCGGCGTCCAGATCATCCTGGTGCCCCTCTTCGCCTGGGCGCTGATCAGCCTTACAAACCCCGCCACCGGGCTGGCCGTCGGACTGGCACTGGTAGCAGCCATCCCCGGCGGCACCATGTCCAACGTGCTGACCTTCCTGGCCCGTGGCCACGTGGCGCTCTCGATCGCGCTCACCGCCATCTGCTCCTTCGCCTGCCTCGTCACCACGCCCATCGTGCTGGGCTTACTGATTTCCGCCCAGCTACCGGGCGAATTCGAGATGCCGGCGGCCAAGGTCGCCACGGAAATCACGCTGGTGCTGATGGTGCCCCTTCTGATCGGCATGGGTGTGCTGACGGTCTGGCCCAATGGTTCCGCGCGCTTTTCGAAAATCTGCATCCGCAGCTCGATCTTCATCATCTTGTTGATCGTGATCGGCGCCACCGGCGCGGGTCGCGTTGATATCGAGAAATTCGCCGGCTCGGAAATCCTGATCCTGCTGGCGTTTGTGCTGGGACTCGCGATATTCAGTTGGTACGTGCCCCGCCTGCTGCGCTTGAGCGGCCCAGACAGTACCGCCATCAATATCGAGGTCACTTTCCGCAACATCAACCTGGGGCTGCTGATCAAGGCGTCCCTCTTCCCGGCTGTCGTCGGCGTCGCAGACCCGGTGGGCGACCTGGTGCTGTTTACGATGCTGCTCTACGGCGGGCTGGTGTTCCCGGTCGCGGCGGCGCAGGTGTATCTACAAGGAAAGCGGAATCGGCAGCTAGTGGGAGCCGCGCATCAAGAAAGGTGATTGTCCCTACCAACTCGCTCTAAGCCATCATTCGGACTGTATTCGAAGAATCTCAGACTTATCTTCGATGATTGCAGAGTCGATAATCCTACTGAGTACTTCGACACGAGGAGTGCGAAAACTGTCATCATCGCTGTCCTTTCTATCGAAGGTTAGCGTCACATAAAAGGCATAGCTCTCATCCAATCTGGTTTTCCAGATTACCCCTGAACTCTGGGAATCAAACTGCGTGCGGAACCACCTGCGCCCATTTATCGTTACGGCCGCATCGGGACTCATATAGGCGTTTGTGGACGATACTCCGACAGACAAGTGCGAACGTGGCATCACTCTCTTTTCCTTGTCATAGTCATAACTAAGAGAGATCAATGTGTTGTTACTCTTCGCATCATCCTTACTTAGAGCAAGCTTGGTATATCGGCCTTCCCATGCTGTTGGTGGATAAGCTATATCGATAAAAAATCGATCAAAGACAAGGAAGCTCTGACGCACCCAAAACTCACTGTTCTTATCGTCGAAACTGTAAGCCTGTGCCACTCCAACCAGGAATACAAAAGACAGCAACGTAAGAAGTATCGATTCCCTGAGGCGGGCGTACACAACAAACCTCAGACAGGAAACCGTGAGCATCTATGCGTCGAAGCCACCGAGCTGGTTGAGGATGGAATCCATCTGCGCCATGAACTCCTCGATGTCGTCCAGGCGCAGCAGGTTGTACTTGATGCGTTCGTCCACCGGCAGCAGCTGTGCAAGCACGCAGCCGACGTCCCAGGCGTTGTTGTGGTCGGGGCGCACGCCCAGGCGCTGCACGTGGGGGTGCTCTTCCAGGTTGCGCAGCACGTCCAGCATGGAGTCCCACTCCTCGCGCATGGGTTCCGCTGCGCGCAGCGGCTCCATCTCCACTTCGCCCATCACCAGTTGGTTTTCCTCGGCGCGGGCGCCGGTGAGCTTGAAGCGCTCATTGCCCTCGATGGTGATGCCGAGCAGGCCGTTGGGCAGGGAATCCCAGTCGACGATGCGGGCGTAGCAGCCCCACTCTCCCAGATTGGGTTGGCCGGCACTGGGGTGAGCGACTTCCAGTCCGCTGGCGATCCACGCCATGCCGAAGCCGGTGTCTTCCTTCATGCAGCCGCGCACCAGGTCGAGGTAGCGCTGCTCGAAGATCTGCAGCGGAATGCGACCCTTGGGGAACAGCACACTGGAGAGGGGAAAAAGCGGGATTTCCATCAGTTTTCGGGACCGAGAGGTTTGAAGGTGATCAGCAGCTGCGGCAGCAGCAACAGCGCGCCCACGAGGGCCGCGAACATGGCGAACCCGGTCAGTAGACCGAAGTAGATGCTGGGCGTGAAGTTCGAGAACACCAGGATCGAGAAGCCGACGATGATGGTGATCGACGTGTAGTACATGGCGCGGCCGATGCTCGCGTGACAGCGATGCATGGTGGCCAGGTAGTTGCGGTCTTTCGGGAACTCCCGCTTGAACCGGTGCACGTAGTGGATGGTGTCATCCACACCGATGCCGACCACGATCGCCGCGATGGTGATTGTCATGATATCGAGCGGTATGCCCACCAGGCCCATGATGCCCAACACCATGCCCGCGGCGAGGATATTCGGCGCGATGGCGATCAGGGCGAGGCCCAGGGACCGGAACAGGATGAAGAACATGATCACGATGGCCGCGAATACCGCGCCCAGGGTGAGAATTTGTGACCGGAACAGGCTCTGCAGCACATTGTTGTACAACACCAGCATATTGGTGAAGTGTACCTGATCCTCCTCCAGGCCCATGTGGTTGGTCAGGTGAAAGCGTAATTCCTTCAGAAACTCGTCGCGGCGCAGCTCGCGGCTGGTCTCCTTGACCCGCATGGATATGCGCGCCTGCTCGGTGTCTGCATCGAAGTAGGGGTCAACGATCAGGTTGGCCACATCGTCAGGCAGGCTCTTCTGCACCAGCGCCAGCTCGACATCGCCGACGCCGCCGTCCCAAAGCTGCTTGACCACCTTGTAGGTGGTCGCCAGCGACAGCACCTTGCCGGTCTGGGGCAGTGAGTCCACGTACTCGTGGATGTCCTCCAGTTGCTCCATGCCGCGCACGGTGAACCAGTAGCTCTGCTCGAAGTCATCACCGCTGGACGCGAAGCCCTCGTCGAAGTCGTCGGCGAAGGGGTCGTCGCCGAACATATCGTCTTCTTCCAGAGCCTCTTCTTCTTCAAAAGCTTCCGCATCTCCGGTGTCCTCGGCGAATACCGGGCCCAGCGCGTCCTCGCTCACGTCGATGACGATGTCCAGCGGGATGGTGCCGCCGAGTCGGGCATCCAGCAGCTCCATGCCCTGGTAGATCTCGGTGCTCTCGTGGAAGTAATCGATAAAGCGATTCTCGACCTGCAGGCGGCTGATCCCGAACACGGCCGTGGCCACCAGCAGTGAGGACACCACCAGGATGCTGGTGCCGTGCTTCTCGGTGAAGCGGGCGAAGGCCGGGGTGAGGCCCGACAGGCGCTTGCCCGGATCCGCGGTCTTACCTCGCGGGAGCAGCACCAGGATGCAGGGCAGGACCACGAAGGTCAGCAGCAGGGCCACGGATATCCCGATGGTCATCATCCAGCCGAAATCCATGACCGGCCGCAATCCGCTCACCACCAGCGAGCCAAAGGCAACCGCAGTGGTCAGCGTGGTGTAGGCGCAGGGCACCCACATCAGGCGCACGGTCTCACGCACCAGTTCGTGCTGGTCGGCGTCGGGCATGGTCAGCTGCAGTTCCCGGTAGCGCACCACCAGGTGAATGGCGATGGCGAGGCCGACAATCAGCAGCACTGCCACGAAGTTGGACGAGATCACCGTCATGCGCCAGTCCAGCCAGGCCAGCAGGCCCAGCATGAACGTCGCCGACGCCAGCACCGTGGTCATGGGCAGGGCGACCCAGCGCGGCTGGCGGAAAATTACCGACAGCATCACGAACATGAAGCCCAGAATGCCCGCGCCGAAGGTCACCAGGTCGCTGCGCACAAAGGCGACCATATCGGCGGCAATCATCGGCACGCCACCGACGAACAGCTTCGCCCGGTCGCGGTAGCCGTCCACCACGGCGCGCACCTCTGCGACCAGGTCGCTGGAGCGCTGCTGGAACTGGGCCGAGTAGGCCTTGAACTCCGCTTCGGCCTCACGCAACTCGGCACGCTGGCCCGCGGTGAGTTCGCCGACGGCTTCCAGCTCGCGCAGTGACTCGCGCCGCTGCAGCAGGTCGAAATAGCGATCGTCCCGCGCGATATTGACCTGGATGGCCGCAGTCCTGCCGTCGGGGCTCACCAGCAGCTGTTCGTAGATGGGGCTTTCCTGGAACTCACGCCGCACCAGTTCGCGGTCGATATCCGGGTCCGCCAGGGTCGGCATGCCGGTGTCGGAACCCACATCCGCCAGCGCGATGGGCGGGCTCTGCAGCAGCGGCACGTCCAGCATGGTGGTGACGCCGGAGACGCCCTCCAGGGCCGCCAGGTCATCCCGCAGGCCGGCCAGGGTTTCCAGCGACTCGTCACCGAGCAAATCTCCCGGCGGCTGGAAGGTGACCACCAGGAAATCCTCGGAGCTGTAGCGCTTGCCGATCTCCCGGAAATACTCGAGGTCCTCATCGCCCTCCAGCACCAGGGTATCGGCGGAGGCATCGATGCGCGTGGTCGGCGCGTGCGCGGCCAGTACGCCCACCAGCAGCGCGCTGAGAACAAGGCTCAGGATGGGTCGCTGCAGGATCCAGCGATCGTAAAGTGCGTTCGTTCGGGATGGCATGATTTCTTGTTCGTAAGACCTTAAGCCTGAGACTCCGCTCGCTGGCGAAGTTCCGTGACCAGGCGATCGTGGATTCCACCGAACCCACCGTTGCTCATTATTACGATGTGATCGCCCGGGCGGCTCAGGCCGGCCACCTCGTTTGCCAGGGCATCAATATCGTCGCGCAGTACGGCGGGCGATGCACTCTCGGAGACCACATCCGCCAGGTCCCAGTCGAGACCCGCGGGCTGATACCAGAACACCTGGTCCGCGGCGGCCACCGAGTCGGGCAGTGCCGCCCGGTGCTGGCCCAGGCGCATGGTATTCGAACGCGGCTCGATCAGGACCAGGATGCGGCTGTCACCGACGGCCTTTCGCATGCCCTCGAGTGTGGAAGCGATGGCGGTGGGATGGTGGGCAAAGTCGTCGTAAACCCGCACGCCGTCCACATCCGCCAACAGCTCCAGCCTGCGTTTCACCCCCTCGAAGCTGGCCAGCCCCTCGGCAATCACTTCGAGGGAAAGTCCCACATGATGCGCCGCCGCGGCCGCCGCCAGGGCGTTTTCCAGGTTGTGACGGCCCAGCATGTTCCAGGAGACGGGCACGGACGCATTGCCATGATTTAGATCGAAGCTGTTCCCTTCCGGGTTCAAGGGCTCCGCGGCCCAATCCGCAGGGCCATCCACTGCGAAGCCCTGGGTAGGCGTCCAGCAGCCCTGGGCAATCACCTCGTCGAGGGCCGCATCGCCCTGGCGGTGAATCACCAGGCCCTCCCCCGGCACCGTGCGCAGCAGGTGATGAAACTGGCGCTGGATGGCGGCCAGTTCCGGGAAGATATCGGCGTGGTCAAACTCCAGGTTGTTCAGGGTCAGGGTGCGCGGGCGGTAGTGCACGAACTTCGAGCGCTTGTCGAAAAACGCCGTGTCGTATTCGTCGGCCTCGACCACGAAAAAGTCGCTGCCGCCAAGTCGGGCCGACACCCCGAAATTCCCCGGCACGCCGCCGATCAGGAAACCCGGTGCCATATCCGCCTGCTCCAGCAACCAGGCCAGCAGGCTGGAGGTGGTGGTCTTGCCGTGGGTGCCCGCCACTGCCAGCACCCAGCGGTTCTGCAGCACATGCTCTGCCAGCCACTGGGGACCCGAGGTGTAGGGAATGGTGCTGTTGAGCAGGTACTCGATGGCGGGATTGCCGCGCGACAGGGCATTGCCCACCACCACCAGGTCCGGGGCCGGGTCCAGGTGCGCGGGCTCATAGCCCTCCATCAGCTCGATTCCCGCCGCTTCCAGCTGCGTGCTCATGGGCGGATAGACATTGGCGTCGGAGCCGGTCACGCGCAGGCCCAGCTCTCGCGCCAGCAGCGCGAGGCCTCCCATGAACGTGCCGCAAATGCCCAGAATATGGACGTGGTGGGCCAAGCTTGCTCCTCAGAAATCGTTGCGGCAGTGTATCATGCAGCATTCTGTTTCACTGCACCCGGGAGCCCCCATGGCACGCAAGAACGCCTTCTATGCACAGTCTGGCGGAGTCACCGCCGTGATCAACGCCAGCGCCTGCGGCGTCATCGAAACCGCCCGCGCCCATCGCGCCCAGATCGGCAAGGTCTATGCCGGCCGCAACGGCATTATCGGCGCCCTGCGCGAGGAACTGATCGATACCAGCAAGGAGAGCAAGGCCGCTATCGCCGGCCTGCGGCACACGCCGTCGGGCGCATTCGGTTCCTGCCGCTACAAGCTCAAGAGCCTCGAGGAAAACCGCGCCGAGTACGAGCGCCTGATCGAGGTCTTCAAGGCCCATAACATCGGCTACTTCTTCTACAACGGCGGCGGCGACTCTGCCGACACCTGCCTGAAGGTGTCCCAGCTCTCAGAAAAGCTGGGCTACCCGGTGCAGGCCATCCACATTCCCAAGACCGTGGACAACGACCTGCCACTGACGGACAACTGCCCGGGCTTCGGTTCGGTGGCCAAGTACATCGCGATTTCGACGCGGGAAGCGGCAATGGACGTGGCGTCCATGTGCGATACCTCCACCAAGGTGTTCATCCTCGAGGCCATGGGCCGGCACGCGGGCTGGATCGCCGCCGCAGGCGGCCTCGCCGCGGAGAAAGCCGGCGACGCCCCACACATCATCCTGTTCCCGGAGATCCCCTTCGACAGGCCGGCGTTCCTGCAAAAGGTTGACCGGATGGTCCAGAAGAACGGGTACTGCGTCATCGTCGCCTCCGAGGGCGCGCAGTACGCCGACGGCAGGTTCCTGGCGGACGCCGGCACCCGCGATGCCTTTGGTCACGCCCAGCTGGGCGGGGTGGCGCCGACCCTGGCGGCCATGGTCAAGGAACAGTTCGGCTACAAGTACCACTGGGCGGTGGCGGACTACCTGCAGCGGGCGGCGCGCCACGTTGCCTCGGCTACCGACGTGGAGCAGGCCTATGCGGTCGGGAAGGCCGGTGTGGAGTTTGCCCTCAAGGGGCACAACGCCATCATGCCCGCCATCGTGCGCGGCAAGGGCAAGCGCTACAGCTGGTCCATCGGCGAGGCGCCCCTGGACCAGGTCGCCAACGTCGAGAAGATGATGCCGCGCAGCTTCATCACCCGGGACGGCTTCAACATCACCAAGGCCGCCCGCGACTATCTGGCCCCGCTGATCCAGGGCGAGGACTACCCACCCTACAAGGGTGGCATGCCCCAGTACGTGACCCTCAAAAACCAACTGGTCCCGAAGAAGCTCAAAAAGCGCTTCAAAGTCTGAGCCTTCGGGCACTCGTCATTCCCCCCAATGCTCGTCATTCCCGCGAAAGCGGGAACCCAGTCGGGCAGCCGACATCTCAGAGCTCCACGTCATTCATTGCGGAGCTCCTCGTCATTCCCGCGAAAGCGGGAACCCAGTCGGGCAGCCGTCATTACAGGGCTCCACGTCATTCATTGCGGAGCTCCTCGTCATTCCCGCGAAAGCGGGAACCCAGTCGGACAGCCGTCATTACAGGGCTCCACGTCATTCCCGCGCAGGCGGGAATCCATTTGGAAATACGGTGGGTCCCCGCTTTCGCGGGGATGACGGGCGTGCGGGTCCCCGCTTTCGCGGGGATGACGAGGAGTGCGCCGGGATGACGACACGCTCGCGGAGATGAAGGGAGATGACGCTGGATGGATCCCCGCCTACGCGGGGATGACGAGGAGTGCGCCGGGATGACGGAGGTATGGGTCCCCGCTTTCGCGGGGATGACGGCACGCGCGCGGGGATGACGGCACGCGTGCAGGGATAACAGCACGCGCGCGGATTGCGGGTTACAGCAGCGGTGCGATCACCAGGCTGACGATGGCCATCACGTTGATGAGGATGTTCATGGACGGGCCGGAGGTGTCCTTGAAGGGATCGCCGACCGTGTCGCCGACGACTGCGGCGGCGTGAGTCTCTGAGCCCTTGCCGCCGAGGTTGCCCTTTTCAACGTACTTCTTGGCGTTGTCCCAGGCGCCGCCGGCGTTGGCCATCATCAGGGCCATGAGTACACAGCCCAGGAGGCCGCCTGCCAGCATGCCGCCGAGGGATTCGGCACCAAGGCCGAAGCCGACGAAGATCGGTGCCAGTACCGCGATGGTGCCGGGGACGATCATGCGCTTCAGCGCCGCGGAGGTGGCGATGTCTACACAGCGCGCGGTGTCCGGCTCGGCGTTGCCCTCAAGCAGGCCGGGGATTTCCTTAAACTGGCGACGGATCTCGTTGATCATATCGAAGGCCGCCTCGCCCACCGCGGTCATGGTGATGGACGCGATCAGGAACGGGATGGTGCCGCCGATGAATACACCCACCAGTACCAGCGGCTCGGAGAGCTGCAGGCTGAATTCGGGCTTGTTGACGGAGACGGTTTCCACGAAGGCCGCGATGATCGCGAGCGCTGCCAGCGCGGCCGCGCCGATGGCGAAGCCCTTGCCGATGGCCGCAGTGGTGTTGCCCACCTCGTCGAGGCCGTCGGTGATGGCGCGGGTCTCTTCGCCCATGCCCGCCATCTCGGCGATGCCGCCGGCGTTGTCCGCAACGGGGCCATACGCGTCGATGGCCATGGTGATGCCCACGGTCGCCAGCATGCCGACCGCGGCAATGCCCACACCATAGAGTCCCGCCAGGCTGGTGGAGACAAAGATAATGGCCGCCAGGAACAGTACCGGTGCCACCACGGACTCCATGCCGACCGCCAGGCCGGTAATCATGACTGTGGCCGGGCCGGTTTCACCGGACTTGGCAATCTTGCGCACCGGCGAAGCGCCCGTGTAGTACTCGGTGATCAGGCCGATGGCCACACCGCCGACGGCGCCGCAGATCACTGCCCAGAAGATGTTGCTTTCCAGGCCCATGGACTTGATCAGGAACCAGGCGAAGAAGGCAAAAATCACCGGCGCGCCCAGGGTACCGCTGCGCAGCGCCGCTTCCGGGGCGGCATTGGAGCGGGAGCGCACGATCAGGATGCCGATCACGGAAGCAATCAGGCCGACACTGGCCAGGGCCAGGGGCAGCGCCATCATGGCGCCCTGCACATCGGCGGCGATGGCCATGGTGGACGCGATGGCGATACAGGCGATCATGGAACCGCAGTAGGATTCGAAGATGTCGGAGCCCATACCCGCGATGTCGCCCACGTTGTCGCCGACGTTGTCGGCGATCACGCCCGGGTTGCGGGGGTCGTCTTCCGGGATACCCGCTTCCACCTTGCCCACCAGGTCAGCGCCCACGTCGGCGCTCTTGGTGTAGATGCCGCCGCCGACACGGGAGAACAGGGCCACGACGGAGCCGCCCATACCGAACCCGTGAATAGCATGCGCCGTCTTCGGATCACCCCCGAAGAAGTAGTACAGCCCGCCCAGGCCGATCAGGCCCAGGGACGCCACACACAGGCCCATGATGGAACCACCGTAGAAAGCGATGTTGAGAGCCTGGGGGGCGCCGTAGTTGTTGGCCGCAACCGCGGTGCGGACGTTGGCCTTGGTGGCCGCGTACATGCCCAGGTAGCCGGCAGTTGCGGAAGACACGGCACCGGCGACAAAAGCGATGGTCGTGTCTGTGCCCAGCGATACGTACAGGCCGATTGCCAGCACGGCCGCGAACATGATCAGCATCTTGTACTCGCGGTGCATGAACACCATGGCGCCAAGGTGAATCTGGTCTGCAATGGCCTTGACCTTGTCCTCGCCATGGTTGTGGCTGGACATGATGTGATAAATGATGAATGCGATAACGAGACCTGCCACGCCGAGAACCGGGGGCAGAATGAGGTTAAAAGTCATAGGACTCCCGTTGTATTAGTTATGTTTGCTTATTTGTGGGTGCAGGGAGTCTACCCAAACTAGCGGAAGGCGCACAAGCTCACGGGGACGACACCGACTGTACGTAGCGTTCGAGTATCTGCACCAGCTCCCCCTTAACCGTCTCTGCCAGCGCAAGATCGCAGTCGGAGAGCTCGGCGGCAAGCATATCGACGGTCAGCAGCGCTTCGCAGGTCGCAGCCTCCGGCGCGAAGCTCAGGTGCCAGCGCTCGACCGCCACGCCGCCGCGGTCGACGTCATAGGGTCGATAGAAGCCGTGGGATTCCCCGGCCGCGATGCGCGCGTCCAGCCAGGCGTGGAGCGGGCCGAACATGCCGTCCTCGGCCACTTCCTGTGGCGTCAGCTGTACCCGGTAACCCTCGGGCAGGCTGGCAGCGTCGAAGACATCGAGATCGGTGCCCCAGTGATGGCGGGAGGTGCCGGGCAGGGCCGAGAACCGCAGGATGTTATGCAGCTTTTCCCGATCGTCGAGTGCGGCCATGTCCATCGGCTCACCGCTATCGTCATGTACCGGTCGCTCGCCCCCGGCCTTGGCATTGAATATTGCCAGCTGGCGCTCGAAGCTGCGGTAGGCGCTGGCCGCCTGCAGGTCGAAACCGGCCTCGCGGGCATCCCGGCACAGGGCGTCGAACGCTGCCCAGCAGGCAGGGGTCAGTCCCATACCATCCCGATATTCCAGGTGACTGTCATCGCGCCCGGTGAGCTGCGCCGCCGTCCACTCAGTCACGCGCTGTCACCACCGGCAGTTCCCGGTCCAGGGTGATGCCCGCCGGGGAGATCTCCGCCGCCCAGGCCATGGCCTCCACACCCGCATCCTGTGCCGCGAGCAGCGCCTCGCAGTAGGCTGGGTCGATATTCCATGCCGGCCGCACCTCGCTGATCCCGGCGTGAAACACACAGAAGAAGATCACCGCGCGGCCGCCATCCCGCGCCACTGCGGCGAGTTCCTCCAGGTGTTTACGGGCGCGGTCACTGACAGCGTCGGGGAATACGCCGATCCCATCGCCCTCGCAGAGGGTGACGGACTTCACTTCCACGAAGCAGTCATCGCGGCTTGCATCCGTCAGGCAGAGGTCGGCGCGACTGCCGTTCCCGTAGCGGACCTCCCGCTTCTGCTCCGCGTAACCGGAAAGACCCGGGACCCGCCCCTCCGCCACCGCTTCTGCGACCACGGCATTGGCGCGGGCGGAGTGAATGCAGGCCATGCCCTGGTCGGTCTGCACCAGCTCCCAGGTGTGAGGATACTTGCGTGTCTTTGAGTCACTGACCGAGAGCCACACCGGGCTGCCGGGCTCTGCACAACCGGTCATGGCGCCGGTATTGGGGCAGTGCGCGGTCAACTCGCTTCCGTCGGGCAGTGTCACATCCGCGAGGAAGCGCTTGTAGCGTCGCACCAGCGTGGCCGGTATCAGCGGGTCAAAGGTCATGAGTGGAACGGGCTGCCTCGAAGCTGAAAAAGTCGCCATTCTAGCAGTAACTTGACAGGCCGCATGTTCAACTCAGCGGGGTGGAATTTTTATTGGCACCCGCAGTCGTAATCTGGTAGTTTCTCCGCCCTCGGAAAACCGGCAATCCGGATTCCGGGACCGATCGCCTTATGTCATTGATGGGAAGTCACCATGCCCGCCAGATCAAAGAAAGCCGCAGCGACATCCGAGTTCAAGAACTTTGTTCCTTACAAGCCGAAGCGCGGCGAGGAATACATGAACGAGCGCCAGCGCGCGCACTTCCGCAGCATCCTGCTCAACTGGAAAGCGGAACTCATGGAAGAAGTTGACCGGACCGTGTCCCATATGAAGGACGAGGCCGCCAACTTCCCCGACCCGGCAGACCGCGCCACCCAGGAAGAAGAGTTCAGCCTGGAACTGCGCACCCGCGACCGCGAGCGCAAGCTCATCAAGAAGATCGACGGCACCATCGACCGGATCGACGCCGACGACTACGGGTTCTGCGATGCCTGCGGTGTCGAAATCGGCATCAAGCGTCTCGAGGCGCGTCCCACGGCAGACCTGTGTATCGACTGCAAAACCCTTGACGAGATCAAGGAAAAGCAGGAACACGGCTGAGTCAACCGACAGCTACGTAGGGCGCTTCGCGCCCTCGCCCACCGGCCCACTTCACCTGGGCTCACTTATCTGTGCTCTCGCCAGCTACCTCGATGCCCATGCGCATCGCGGCCGTTGGCTGCTGCGCATGGAAGACCTGGATCCACCGCGAGAACCCGCCGGCGCCGCCGAGCAGATCCTGCACTCCCTGAAAGTTCACGGCCTGCGCTGGGACGGCCCGGTGCTGTGGCAGAGCGAGCGGCACGATGCCTACGAGGCCACCATCCGGCAACTGCTCGACAAGGGGCTCGCGTTTCGCTGTGACTGCTCGCGGGCCAGCGTGCAGGCCCAGGGCGGCATTTACCGCGGCCACTGCCGCAACCGCAACCTGGGCAGCGAGACCGACGCCGCCATCCGGGTAATAGTCAGGGGGGACAGCGACATCACCGTGGACGATGCGCTGCAGGCGCCGCTGTCACAGGATGTGTCGGGGGACGTCGGCGATTTCGTCATCAAGCGTCGGGACGGGCTGTATGCCTACCAGCTGGCGGTCGTACTGGACGACGCGTTCCAGGGCATCAACGTGGTATTGCGTGGCAGCGACCTGTATGACTCCACCCCCCGCCAGCTGTACCTGCAGCGACTGCTGGGGCTGCCGACCCCCGCCTATGCCCATATCCCGGTTATCGAGAACGCCGAGGGCCAGAAGCTCAGCAAACAGACTCACGCCCCCGCTGTGGAGGACGCCGATGCGCTGGACAACCTGCGCGTGGCGCTGAAGTTCCTGGGGCAGCCGGAACCCGCCGCCAACTGCCGCGATGTGGAAAGCCTGCTGCAGTCTGCCGTCGCCGGCTGGAGCCGGGCCCTGGTGCCGGGCTGCGCGGGCATCGCGGAGAGCACACTCTACTAACGGCATTGCCGAACCCGTGAGTGGTGCCCTACCATTCGCGGCGTGTATATCAATCGCACACTGCTGCTTCTGCTGGCCTTCGCCATCGTCTTCCTGCCCTCCGCCCAGGAATGGGTGACCAGTGGCGGAACCGAGTGGTACCGCCCCTACCTGATCTGGGCCGTCATCATTGTGTTCGCCTGGTGGAACCAGCGAAATAGCTACGGCGATGATCTTTAGCATCCCCCAGCTGCTCGGCAGCATGCTGATATACCTGGCACTGCTGTTTGCCGTGGGTTGGCTTGCCGACCGCGGCAAGCTGCCCGCCAGGTTGCTGGACCATCCCATGGTCTACGTGCTGTCCCTGGGCGTGATTGCCGGCGGCCTGGCGGTTTACGGCGCCTCTCAGCTGGCCTTCCAGTACGGTTACGGTTTCCTGCTCTACTATGCCGGCATCAGCGCCATGCTGGTGTTGTCGCCGCTGCTGATGTTCCCGGTGATGCGCATCTGCCGCATCTACCAGCTCAGCTCACTGCCCGACCTGCTCACCTTCCGCTTTCGCAGCCCCTGGGTCGGTGCACTCGTCACAGTGATGATGCTGGCGGCCATGCTGCCGCTGCTGGCCCTGCAGATCCAGGTGGTCTCGGATGTCGCCCACCTGATGAGCGGCGACCGCGGTACGCTGCGCCACGGCGGCAGCCTGCACGGCATGCTTCCGCTGGTGTTCTGCGCGGTCATTGCAACGTTCGCTGTCTACTTCGGTACGCGCCGCGTCGAGCCCGGCGAGCGGCACGAGGGCCTGGTCGCGGCAATCGCCTTTGAATCTGTCGTCAAGCTGGCGGCGATGCTGGCCCTGGGCCTGTATGCCGTGTTCGGGATCTTTGATGGCCTGGGCGGCCTGGAGAGCTGGCTGACGGGTCATCCCGACGTGGTGGCCATGCTGGATTCACCGCTGCGACGGGATTCCGCCCATGCCATTCTGCTGGTGTTCTTTGCCGGTGCGGTCACCATGCCCCATATGTTTCACATGGCCTTCAGCGAAAACCCGGACGGGCAGCGCCTCAGGGTCGCGAGCTGGGGGCTGACCAGCTACCTGTTCCTGCTGAGCCTGCCGATCCTGCCCATCACCTGGGCAGCGATGAAGCTGGGCGGTGAACTGCCCCAGGCCTACAGCGCGCTGGCCCTGGGTATCGAGACCCAGTCGCGGGGCTTCTCGTTGATCGCTTACATCGCCGGTATGTCAGCGGCCAGCGCTGTCATCATCGTCAGTACGCTGGCGCTGGCGAACATGTGCCTCAAGCACCTGGTGCTGCCGCTGCAACTGCGCGGCGAACTGGACCCGACACCGGATATCTACAGCACCCTGAACTGGCTGCGGGCGGTACTCTCCGGCGCCATCATTATTGCCGGCTTCCTGTTCTTCCAGGCGGTCAACACCGACGGCCTGCTGGTCGACCTCGGCCTCACCGCCTTTATCGGCACACTTCAGTTCCTGCCCGCACTGCTGGCAACGGTCTACTGGCCGCGGGCCAACAAGGCAGGCCTTGCAGCGGGACTGCTGGCGGGATTCCTGACCTGGTACCTGGTCGTGGTGATTCCACTGCTGTACGGCACCGAGCCGGCCCTGCGCAGCATCCTGCTGGACTGGTTCGGCGACGGCAGCGGACCGTGGACCGCGGGCGGCATCGGCTCGCTGGGCATCAATATCTCCCTGTTCGTGGTGGTGTCCATGTTGACCCGCACCAGCGACGAGGAGCGGGCCAGCGCCGAAATCTGCTCCATGGACGAACCCTTGCGCCCCCTGCGGCGCTCCCTGGGCCTGGCCAATGCGGAGGACTTCCGCCAGCGCCTCGCGGCCGCCCTGGGCGAGAACGCCGCCAATGCCGAGGTCGACCGGGCGCTCAAGGACCTGCGGCTGGGCGCGAACGAAAACCGCCCCTACGCCCTGCGCCAGCTGCGCGATCGCATCGAGGCCAATTTGTCCGGCCTGCTGGGTCCCGCCGTGGCCTTCGACATCATGCAGCGCTGCCTCCCCTGGCAGCTGGACGCGCCGGAGACCAGCGAGGACTTCAGCCAGATCGAGCGCCGACTGGACAGCGAACATCACAGCTTCAAAGGGCTTGTCGCCGATATCGACAACCTGCGCCGCTATCACCGGGAAACCCTGCGCGACCTGCCGATCGGGGTATTTTCCCTGGGCAAGGACGGCGAGGTGCTGATGTGGAACCGCTGCATGGAGGAAACCACCGGGATCGAGGCGGACAGCGTGGTCGGTTCCTACCTGAGCTCCCTGCCCTCCACCTGGTCAACCATGCTCGAGGAGTTTGCCGACTCCGACAAGGCCGCCGAGCACAAACTGCACCTGCCAGAGAGTTCGACGCGGGGCCGCTGGATCAGCCTGCACAAGGCTGCCGTCGAGTCATCCTCCGGCGACCGGGTCATCGTGGTGGAGGACCTCACTGACTACGAGATCCTGGAGCAGGAGCTGCTGCACAGCGAACGCCTTGCCTCGATCGGTCGCCTCGCCGCCGGCGTCGCCCACGAAATCGGCAATCCGATCACCGGCATTTCCTCGCTGGCCCAGAACCTGGAGGTAGAGGACGACATCGACGCGGTACCGGACGCGGCCACGCAAATTCTCAAGCAGACCGAGCGCGTGTCACGCATCGTGGAATCACTGGTCAACTTCTCCCACACCGGCCGCGACATCGTCGACCCCGCCAGCCTGCAGCCGATGAACCTGGCGGACTGCGTTGATGAAGCGGTGCACCTGTTGGAACTGGATCGCGCCGCCAAGCCCGTGGCCTTCGACAACCGCTGCGATCGCGAGCAGCTGGTATTGGCGGAGAGCCAGCGCCTGCTGCAGGTCTTCGTCAACCTGCTGGGCAATGCCCGCGACGCCAGCGCCCCCCGGGGTGTCATCCGGGTCGAGGCGACAGAAGCCGAGGGGAACCTCAGCGTCACCGTGACGGACAACGGCACCGGCATCCCGGAAGACATCCAGGACAAGGTGTTCGAGCCCTTCTTCACCACCAAGGAAACCGGCCAGGGTACCGGCCTGGGCCTGTCGCTGGTCTACAGCATCCTGGAAAACCTCGGCGGCCGTATCAGCCTGCAGAGCCCCGTGGAAGACGGCCGCGGCACCCGCTTCACCGTATCCCTGGTGAGCGCCCGCTATGGTGAAGAGTACCGCTGACACACAGGCACAACTGGCACCGGGGCCACAGGTTGTGTAGCCTGTACACACTTTGGTAACACCGAGGTGCAGAACGCGTGCCGACACCTGAAATCCTGATCGTGGAAGACGAGTCCGTCATTCGCTCAGCCCTGCGCAGGCTGCTGGAGCGCAACGACTACCGCGTCAAGGAAGCCGCCTCGGTCAGCGAAGCGGAGAGCAACCACAAGCTCGCCAACTTCGACCTCATCATCAGTGACCTGCGCCTGCCCGGCGCACCCGGCACCGACCTCATCAAGCGCGCCGGCGATGTGCCGGTGCTGATCATGACCAGCTATGCCAGCCTCCGCTCCGCGGTGGATTCCATGCGCATGGGGGCCGTGGACTACATCGCCAAGCCCTTCGACCACAATGACATGATCACCGCGGTCAGCCGCATCCTGCAGGAGCGGGAGCGCAGCCGCGAGCAGCTGAGCGAGAGGGCGGCGGCAAGCTCCACGGAAACCGAACGCGCGGTGGAAGGCTTCATCGGCAGCTGCGGCGAGATGGTCACGCTGTTCGACCACCTGCGCAAAATCGCACCCACAGACGCCACCGTGCTGGTGCTGGGCGAAACCGGTACCGGCAAGGAACTGGTCGCGCGCAGCATCCACCACCACAGCCGCCGGCTCGACAAGCCGCTGATTTCCGTCAACTGCGCCGCTATTCCTGAAACGCTGATCGAATCGGAGCTGTTCGGCTACGAAAAGGGCGCGTTCACCGGCGCCAACACCAACCGCACCGGTCTTATCGAGGCAGCGGACGGCGGCACCCTGTTCCT
Organism: Halieaceae bacterium; assembly: GCA_965601975.1. GTDB lineage: Bacteria > Pseudomonadota > Gammaproteobacteria > Pseudomonadales > Halieaceae > JANQIO01. The sequence goes on along the minus strand of OZ271856.1, from coordinate 929,162 downwards.
GGATGAAATCGGCGAACTGCCGGTGGAGGCCCAGGCGCGCCTGCTGCGTTTTATCCAGGAAGGCGAGATTCGGCGCATCGGCTCCGTGGAGTCCCGCAAGGTCGATGTGCGCCTGATCTGCGCCACCCACCGGGACCTGCAGCAGCTCACCAACGAGGGCAAGTTCCGCCAGGACCTGTACTACCGCATCAACGTGATGCGCCTGCAGCTGCCGGCACTGCGCGAGCGCGGCAAGGACATCCTGCAGCTGGCCGAGTACATTCTCGACCAGCGCGCGGCCCAGCTCGACCGGGGCCCACGCTATTTTTCTCCGAAAGCCATCCAGGCCATCACCACCTATACCTGGCCGGGCAACGTCCGGGAGCTGGAAAATGCCGTGGAGCGGGCGCTGATCCTCAGCGAGTCCGAGGAAATCGACAATGAGCTGCTGGGTATCGACCTTGAGCTGGTCAAGGTGAGCCAGCTGCGCGGGCGCCAGGTCGGCGAGGTGACCGGCAGCAGCACACCGCGCGTGGCGACCAACTACGACCCCCCGGAAGACCTGTCCCTGGAAGACTACTTTCAGCGCTTTGTGCTGGAACACCAGGACTCCATGAGCGAGACCGAGCTCGCCCAGAAGCTCGGTGTCAGCCGCAAGTGCCTGTGGGAGCGCCGGCAGCGCTTCGGCATCCCCCGCAAAAAAGGTGCGGCCAAGCGCCAGACCCCCTCCAAACGGGCCAAATCCGGCTGAAACCCGCGGAATTCGGGCCCTGAAAGCCTATGAATCCACGTTACCTTTGCGTTGCGTCGTTACAAATACCGGTGTAGATCGGTAACGTTGTGCGGTTTTGAGCCAATGTGAAGCGACCTCTTATTTTTTTAACTTATTGTTTTTATTGGATAAACACGTTTCTGGCACGGTACCTGCTCTTTGTCATACAGCTTAAACAATAAAAATAACAATCTAGCGGTAATAACAATAATGACTCTAACTATGGACCTGGATGGGGAAACTTTGTTTCCCCTTCGTTCATTTATAACCCCGCTAAAGACTTGAGCGGCTCTCGGGACCGAGGGGCGTAGTCACTTTCGGCGCTTTGAAACACGGTGCCTGTGAGCCAGGTTGATCGACTACTGATCAGAGCAAGACGGTAGTGCGGGATCGAATGAGCGAGTTCTGGTGATTTTTCCTCTGATTATTTTTTGAGCACGTTGCTCGATCGGTATCGAGCTGGCGTGTGGAAATATGATGTTACTGGCTGCCACATTTGGGGGTGGCTGGGACCGGGAAAAGTAACAAAGCAGGTGACAGTTTTGTGAACGGGTTCACGGTAAAACTGTTAACGTGCTGAAAAATATAGAATTATCTGAGAAGCGGAATAATATCGGGGCCAACAAGAAGACACCCGCCAAGAAATACCGCTGTGTGTCTGGGGATTTGTCCTGGATTTTCGACAGACACTAACAATAAAAAGCACTGATAAATAACAATAAGACTCCGTTGTGAGACCTGGATGGGGAAAACTTCGTTTTCCCCGTCATCGTTCTTGCCCCGCCAGCCGTATGGTAGACTGCGCGCCTTTGCCGGAGAGCATCCAACAACCCATGACATCCGCCAGCCAGGCAGCCACCCGCATTTCCCGGGACGGGCATCCTGTTTCTCGCAAGCACATCAGTGACAACGCCCTGAAGGTCATGTCCCGGCTGTCCAGCCAGGGCTTCGAGGCCTACCTGGTGGGCGGCGCTGTGCGCGATCTGTTGCTGGGTGGGCACCCCAAGGATTTCGACGTGGCCACCGACGCCACGCCGGAAGAGGTGCACGAGCTGTTCCGAAACTCCCGCATCATCGGCCGTCGCTTCCGCATCGTCCACGTGCGCTTCGGCCGGGAAATCATCGAGGTCACCACGTTCCGCGGGCACCACGACAGCGATGATCCCGACGCGGACAGCCGCAAACCCTCGGCGAAAAAGGCTGATAGCGGCATGCTGCTGCGGGACAACGTCTACGGCAGCCTGGAAGAGGACGCGGTGCGCCGCGACTTCACCGTCAATGCCCTGTACTACTCCAGCAAGGATTTCTGCGTCTACGACTACGTGGACGGCCTGCGCGATCTCGAGATGCAGGAGATTCGCATCATCGGCGATGCCGAAAAGCGCTACCGGGAAGACCCTGTACGTATGCTGCGCGCGGTTCGCTTTGCCGCCAAGCTGGGCTTCACCATTGCCGACGAGACGGCGGAGCCCATTGCCGGTCTGGCTCACATGCTGGAAGCCATACCGGCGGCACGACTGTTTGACGAAATGCTCAAGCTGTTCATGGCGGGGTATGCGCGACCCACGTTCCGGCTGCTGTGCGAGTACCAGCTGCTGGAGCACCTGTTCCCCGCCACCGCCAGCGAGATCGAGGAATCACCGCGCGCCGGCGACCTGATCGAGGCGGCCATGGCGTCGACCGACGCCCGCGTGGCCGAGGACAAGCCGGTCACGCCGGCGTTCATCCTGGCGGCCCTGCTGTGGCCCTCCGTGGACGAGCTTCGCAAGCGGCTTGAAGACAACGGCATGGCGCCGCTGGACGCACTGGCCGAGGCCTCCCAGTCCCTGATCTCGGAACAGCTGCACCACATCGCGATCCCCCGCCGCTTTACCACGCCCATGCGCGAGATCTGGGAGTTCCAACTGCGGCTGGTCAAGCGTCGCGGACGCGGCGCCGTGAAGATGCTTTCTCATCGGCGCTTCCGCGCCGCCTACGATTTCCTGCTGCTGCGCGAGGCCTCCGGCGAAGACCTGGGCGGCCTGGGCAAGTACTGGACCGAGATGCAGGAAAAACACCCCGACGTGGTGGTGGAGACCGGCCCCGCGGACGACGCGCCGCCAAAACCACGGCGGCGGCGCCGGCGACGCAAGCGCCCGCAATGATCAACGCCTATATCGCCCTCGGCAGCAACCTGGGCGACTCCCGCGCCCTGCTCAGCTCGGCCCTCGCCGCTGTGGCCAAATTGCCTGGAACCGATCTCGAATCCGTATCACCAGCGTACGTGAGCAAAGCCGTCGGGCCCGGCGAACAGCGGGACTACCTCAACCTGGTCGCGCGACTCTCAACGGCCCTGCCCGCACACGAGTTGCTACAGGCGCTGCAGCGGATCGAAAGCGATCATGGCCGCCGGCGCAGCGAACGCTGGGCCGCCCGCACCCTGGACCTGGATATCCTGCTCTACGGGGACCAGACGCTGTCCGACGCTTCGCTCACGGTGCCGCATCCGCGCATGGCAGAGCGCGACTTTGTGCTGGTGCCCCTGAGCGACCTGGACCCGGACCTGACCCTTCCATGCGGCACCCCGATTAGTACATTATTAGCGCGCTGCCCCGATGCGGGGCTGCAGGCACTAGGAGATACCATTGCGCCAGGACGCACAGCCAGCGGGAAATCAGTTTGAACCAGCAAACTGAGACACCGGGGATCGATTTGAGAGGCCGCACGCCGCCCGCATTCATCGCAGTGGAAGGGCCCATAGGCGTCGGCAAGACCACCCTGGCGAAGCGCCTCGCCGAGACCTTCAACTACCAGGCCCTGCTGGAGGCCGCCGAGGACAACCCGTTCCTGGAGCGGTTCTACCAGAATCGCCGGCAGGCGGCGCTGGCGACCCAGTTGTTCTTCCTGTTCCAGCGCGCCCAGCAGATCCAGGACATGCGGCAGTCGGATATCTTCGAACCGGTGCGCGTCTCTGACTTCCTGATCGAAAAGGACCCGCTGTTCGCTCGGATCAATCTCGACAGCGACGAATACGAACTCTACGAGAAGGTGTTCCAGCAGCTGACCATCGATGCGCCGCGGCCGGACCTGGTGATCTACCTGCAGGCCTCGACCGATGTGCTGCTGTCGCGGATCGAATCCCGCGGCATACACTTCGAGCAACACATCAACCGCGACTATCTCGAGTCGCTGAACGAAGTGTACAGTGAATTTTTTCTATATTACGATGGCGCCCCTCTGTTGATTGTGAACGCCAGCGAGATCGACCTGGTGAACGGCGAACGGGATTACGAGCACCTTGTGGACTACCTGCTCGATATCCGCAACGGGCGCCACTACTTCAACCCGACCTTCCTGTAGAAGGTCACGACAGGCGCAGCATGTCCAAGGTAACCATCAACACGCTGCAGGCCATGAAAGAGGCCGGCGAAAAGTTCTGTTGCATCACCGCGTACGATGCAACCTTCGCGCGCCTGGTCTCCGAGGCGGGCGCGGAAACCATGCTCGTGGGCGACTCCCTGGGCATGGTCCTGCAGGGCCACGACAGCACCATCCCGGTCACCGTCGAGGAAATGGCCTACCACACCGCCTGCGTCGCCCGCGGCAATGTCAACTCGCTGATCATGTCGGACCTGCCGTTCATGGCCTACACCAACACCGAGCAGGCCCTGGCCAACGCCACCGAGCTGATGCAGGCGGGGGCGCACATGGTCAAGATGGAAGGCGGTACCTGGCTCAGCGAGAGCATCCACGCGCTGGTGGAGCGCGGTGTCCCGGTTTGTGCCCACCTGGGTTTGACCCCGCAGTCAGTCAACGTGTTCGGCGGCTACCGGGTCCAGGGCCGCACCCCCAAGGGCGCCAAGAACATCCTCGCCGACGCGGTGGAGATCCAGGACGCCGGTGCCTCGCTGCTGGTGCTGGAATGTATCCCCACCGAGCTCGCTACGGACATCAGCACCAAGCTCAGCATCCCGGTCATCGGCATCGGCGCGGGTCCCGGCACCGATGCCCAGGTGCTGGTGCTGCATGACCTGCTGGGCCTGGGTGAACACAAGCCGCGCTTCGTGGAGAATTTCATGACCGGCCAGGGCAGCGTGCAGGACGCCCTCAAGGCCTTCGTGACAGCGGTAAAAAGCGGCACCTACCCCCGCCCCGAGCACGCCTACGAGTAGCGTTTTCGCACCAGCGACGTGCGCAATGGGCTGCCACGTTAGTTGGTACTAACTTCATCACCTTCGGTAACACTTGTGCCAAAAGAAGCATAAGACTGCTTCGTTTGGTAACAAAAAGTGATGAACTTTTCGTGAAAAGCCGTTGCCCGCTACCCATTCGTCGTGCATACTCGCCGTCCCAAATTGGTAAAAATACCAATTTGCGCCAGTCTGGCGCACCGCTGCACGCCCCCGGGGCGCCCGCGGCAAGGCAGCGCAAGACGGGCAAAATCACGGGAAAATGAGCGGCGGTATTCCTGGCGAGTGACGAGGCTGCGGCCTCCCGAAACGAGGGTAACGATGCGGACCTATACGACCAATGCCCAACTGCAACGTGCGCTGCGTGAAGAGCGCGGCAGGGGCAATACCATTGGTTTCGTACCGACGATGGGCAACCTCCATGAGGGCCACCTGGAACTGGTGCGCAAGGCGCGCGAGCTGTGCGATATCGTCGTTGTCAGTATTTTCGTGAATCCCATGCAGTTCGGTGCCGGTGAGGACCTCGACGCCTACCCGCGCACCCTGACCGCCGACAAGGAGAAGCTGTTCGCCGAAGGCGTGCAGGTGCTGTTCGCGCCGGAAGCCGACGAGATATACCCGGAAGGCCTGGGCGTTCAGTCCGCGGTCAGCGTCCCCCTGCTGTCAGAGACCCTGTGCGGTGCCAGCCGTCCCGGCCACTTCACCGGCGTCGCCACGGTGGTCACCAAGCTTTTCAACATCGTCCAGCCGGACGTCGCCGTGTTTGGCGAAAAAGACTTCCAGCAGCTCTCGATCATCCGCAAGATGGTCCGCGACCTGTGCATGCCCATCAAGATTGTGGGTGTCCCCACGGCGCGAGCCGAAGACGGCCTGGCGCTGAGTTCGCGCAACGGCTACCTGACGGAAGAGCAGCGCATGAAAGCGCCGTTCCTGAACGAGACCCTGATGGAGGTCCGCGAGGCGATTGCCTGCGGCTTCGACAACTACCGGGAGCTCGAGTCCCACGCCCGGGCCCGCCTGATCGAGGCCGGCTTCGAGCCCGACTATTTCGAGATCCGCGACGCCCGCACCCTGGGCAAGGTGACCGAGGACACGGAAGAAATCGCCATCCTCGCCGCCGCGCGGCTCGGCAAGCCGCGCCTGATCGACAATGTGCGCCTGGCCCTGAACCCCGTCACCGACTGGGGCATGCTGGCGACCCGCTAGCGCGCGCGACACTTCCTCACGCTTTCTTGATCTGAGCCAACGGCGCGGCCTGCGCCGTTGGAAGCCTGTGCGTTCGGCCGCTATGCTAATCGCAGATTAATGCGTAAATGCGGAGTCGCACGATGTCTGAATTTCCCCTTCACCCGGTCCCGGAAGCACTCAAGTCCAGCGCCCATATCACCGCCGACGATTACGAGGCGATGTACCGTCGCTCCGTCGACGATCCGGACGGATTCTGGAGCGAGCAGGCCCAGGAGTTCCTGCACTGGGACGCACCCTGGACCAGCGTCTGCGAGTACGACTTCCGCAAGGGTGAGGCCAGCTGGTTCGCCGGGGGCAAGCTGAACGTCAGCGTCAACTGCATCGACCGGCACCTGCCCGAGCGCGCCGACCAGACGGCGCTGATCTGGGAGGGTGACGACCCGGCGGACGACAAGACCATCACCTATGCCGAGCTGCATGGAAGCGTGTGCCGGCTCGCCAACGGCCTGCGCGACCGCGGCGTCAAGAAGGGCGACCGGGTCTGTATCTACATGCCGATGATTCCCGAGGCCGCCTACGCCATGCTGGCCTGCGCCCGCATCGGTGCCGTCCATTCGGTGGTATTTGGCGGGTTCTCGCCGGAAGCACTGCGGGGACGCATCCTCGATTCGGACTGCCAGGTGGTTATCACCGCAGATGAAGGCATCCGCGGCGGCCGCAACATTCCACTGAAGGCCAATACCAACCAGGCCCTGGAAGAATGCCCCAACGTTCACAGCTGCATCGTCGTCAAGCGGACCGGCGGGGCGATTGACTGGAACGATGATCGCGACGTCTGGTACCACGACCTGGTCGAAGCACAGGCGGACCAGTGTGAGCCGGAGAGCATGGGCGCGGAAGACCCCCTGTTCATCCTCTATACCTCGGGCTCCACGGGCAAACCCAAGGGTGTGCTGCACACCACCGGCGGCTACCTGCTGCATGCGGCCATGACCTTCAAGTACGTGTTCGACTACCACGAGGGCGAGGTGTACTGGTGCACCGCCGACGTGGGCTGGGTCACCGGACATACCTATATCGTGTACGGACCCCTGGCCAACGGCGCCATCAGCCTGATGTTCGAGGGTGTGCCCACCTACCCCGACGCGTCACGCTGCTGGCAGGTGTGCGACAAGCACCAGGTCAATATCTTCTACACGGCGCCGACCGCGATCCGGGCCCTGCAGGCCGTGGGCGACGAGTTCGTCACGAAAACCTCCCGGGCCAGCGTCCGGCTGCTGGGGACCGTGGGCGAACCCATCAACCCCGAGGCCTGGGAGTGGTATTACAACGTGGTGGGCGACGGCCGCTGCCCCATCGTCGACACCTGGTGGCAGACGGAGACCGGCGGCCACATGCTGACCCCGCTGCCCGGCGCTATCGACCTGAAGCCCGGCTCCGCTACCCGGCCCTTCTTCGGCGTGCAGCCGGCCCTGCTCGATGAACAGGGGAACGAACTGGAAGGCGCAGCGGCGGGTTACCTGGTCATCAAGGCCTCCTGGCCCGGCCAGATCCGCACGGTCTACGGCGACCACCAGCGCATGGTGGACACCTATTTCTCACAGTACCCCGGCTACTACTTCACCGGCGACGGCGCCAGCCGCGACGAGGACGGCTACTACTGGATTACCGGTCGGGTGGACGACGTGCTGAACGTGTCAGGCCACCGTATGGGCACCGCCGAGGTGGAAAGCGCCCTGGTGCTGCACGACGATATCGCCGAAGCCGCCGTGGTGGGTTTTCCCCACGACATCAAGGGCCAGGGGATCTACAGCTACGTCACACCGATGCTGGGCGTGGAGCCCACCGAGGAATTGCGTAAGGAGCTGATCGATCTCTGCGTGAAGGAGATCGGCCCCATCGCCAAGCCCGACGTGATCCAGTGGGCGCCGGCCCTGCCGAAGACCCGCTCCGGCAAGATCATGCGCCGCATCCTGCGCAAGATCGCCGAGAACGAGCTGGACAGCCTGGGGGATACCTCGACACTGGCCGACCCGGCCGTGGTGGACGACCTGGTCGACAACCGGGCGAACCGCTGACCGAAGTCAGTCCTGCGTGCCGGGAAAGGCTGCCAGGAACGCCTGATGGCGCCACCGGTGCCAGAGGGGCATGACGATGATGAGCGAGAAGTAGAGCCAGCCCGCCAGCCCCACCAGCTTGCCCGGCAGCGACAGCGCCAGGGTCGCGGACAGCAGACCCGCCGCCCCCAACAGCAGCCAGGTCCAGATCTCGTCGCGGGTGAGGTGAATTTCCTGCTCGCTCAGGCCGATGACGTCGCGCTGCCTGAATGCATGCACATAGAGACCCGCGATACACAGATTAGCCACCAGGAAACCGATTCCATATATCGCAAACATTTCCCGCAACTGTTGCAGAGACGTGATCTGGAAGGTCGGGAGTAGCCAGCCTCCAGTGATAGCACTGACCGCGGACTGGGCCATGGCGCGCAGCGGGTACACGTAGATCAGGATGATGAACACCAGCGCCAGGCTCAGAAGGTTGGCCGTGGTCGTGTCGAGACCATAGCGAATCGACCACTTGCGGTGCGCCAGCCAGAACATCATCAGTATGAGGAAGCCGAACAGAAAAGCCGGTACCGAGCGCAGGGCCTGCACCATCTCCTCGTAGCTCTCGGGGACGGCATCGAAGGAGATGACCAGCAGGGTCAGCGCGAACGCAAACGCCGCGTCGACGAAGGTCTCGAGCCGGGTAGTCTCACCGCCGCGGTTGTAGAACTCGCCGTCCTTCTCCATCCCTGGAACCCCTCAGCGGCTGGTCTCAATCCCCGACGTGGACAATGAGTTTGCCGGTGTTGCCGCCGGTGAACAGCATCTCCAGGGCGCGCGGGAAGGACTCGACGCCCTCCTCCACCTGCTCCAGCATTTTCAGCTTGCCCTCGGCCATCCACTTCGCGATGTCATCGCGGCCTTCCGCGTAGCGATCGGCGAAGTGGAAGGCGGTAAAGCCCTCCATGCGGGCGTAGCGTTCCGCCAGGCGCAGGTAGCGCTTGGGGCCGTACACATCGTTGTGGTCCGAGTACTGTGAGATCGCGCCGCAAATGACCACCCGGGCGCGCTCCTGGATATGATCCAGCACGTCGTCGAGGATCTGGCCGCCGACGTTATCGAAGAACATGGAGATGCCATCCGGGGCAATCTCACCCAGCCGCTGGTGGACGTCCTCGCCCTTGTAATCGATGGCCGCATCGAAGCCCAGCTCATTGGTGAGAATGCTGCACTTGGCCGGTCCGCCGGCAATGCCGATCACCTGGCTGGCTCCAAGGGCTTTCGCCATCTGGCCGGCCACAGAGCCGACCGCGCCGGCAGCGGCGGACACCACAACAATGTCGCCGTCCGTGACCTGGCCCACGTCCCGCACCCCGAACAGCGCGGTCAGGCCGGTGGTCACCGAGAGCAGTCCCAGGTAGGCGGACAGCGGCGCCCGCTCCAGGTCGAGCTTCTCGAACATGGAGCCGTGCAAGGTCGCCACCTGCTGCGCACCGAGCGGGCCGAAAACCGCGTCGCCCTCGGCGAAATCGGGGCTGTTGCTCGCAATCACCTTGCCCACGCCCAGCGCGGGAACCGTGGCCTCCAGCGGAATCTGCGTGTGCAGCCAGCCCTCGCTCATGGTGGTGCCGATCCACGCGTCAATGGAGAGGCTGCCCACCGCCACCTGCACCTCGCCGTCACCCGGCGCCGGGACATCCTCCTCATCCAGTTCCATCAGATCCGCCGAGGGCAGGGCTTCGGCATAGCGCTTCAATACAATCTTTTTATTCTTCACGGTGCTCTCTCTTCTGTGAGTAACAATTCAGGAATCGGAAACCAGCCCCAGCAGCTGCGAACCCTTGTCGAGGTCCTCGATGAACGGGTCCATGCGCGGATCCCGCTGCCAGCTGTACTCGGCGAAACTGGCGGCATTGAGGGCGGCCTCTTCGCCCCAGACTTTTTCGATGATCGACAGGGTCATATCCATGCCCGCGCTGACGCCGGAGGACGTGACGTATTTACCTGCATCCACCCAGCGCGCCTCCTCCACCCAGGTGACGGCGTCGCTTTGCAGGCGCGCCAGGGCGAAGAACTGCTTGTTGGAGGTGGCCTTGAGCCCGTTCAGCAGGCCCGCTTTTGCCAGCAGTGCCGAACCGGTGCAGACCGAGGTCACGATCTCGGCCTCCCCGGCGGCCCGCACCAGGTACTCCTGCATGGCGGGATTTTCGAGTTCGGCAAAGGTACCGAACCCGCCCGGCAACAGGATGATGTCCAATAGCGGCGCATTGTCGAAATCGTAGTCTGCGACCACCCGCGGCGCCAACGGGCCGTCGGCGCCCAGGGCGGAGGCGACCGGCCCCGCCTGCTCTGCCACCGTGACGATCTCTACCAGATCCTTGCCGAGGACGCTGTACATCTCCAGCGGACCGAAGGTGTCCAGCATCTCAAAGCCTGGATACAGGATCGCACCAATACGTTTGAAGCCGCCCATCAATTGTGCTCCTGGCTCGAATTCAGCGCTGCTTCCACGAGGGGCAGCCGGTCATTCCCAAAATACATGTCGTCACCATTAATAAAGATAGTCGGCGAACCGAAAGCGCCGCGCTCGATCACTTCATCGGTATTCGCCCGCAAGCGATCCTTTACCGACTGCTGCTGTATCGCCTCCAGGAAAGCGGCGCCGTCCAGCCCTACCCCTTCCGCGACGGCGGCGAGCACGGCGTCATCACTGATGTCCTCGCAGCGGCCCCAGTAGGCCTCGAACACGGCCTTGCTGTAGGGCAGCAATAAACCTTTATCCTCGGCGACAAAGCAGCCGCGCAGGCACTTCACGGCGTTGGCGGGGTGGAACTCGGGCCAGTTGATCTCGATGCCGCGCACCCGGGCCCAGTCGGAGAGATCCTTGAGCATATAGCCCAGCTGCCGCTTGTTGCCGAACGCGGCCTCCCGTTTGGCGTAGAGCTCCTGGTTGACCGCATTGAAGACCCCGCCCACCAGGATCGGCCGCCACTCGATGGTGGCGCCGTAGCGCTCCGCCATCGGCTGGATGCCGGTGAAGGCCAGGTAGGTCCAGGGTGAGGTCAGGTCGTAGAAAAACTCTATTCGCGCCATGGGGACAAACATTCTCAACTGATTGTCGAACCCCAAGAGTACGAACCCGGGGAGGAATCATGCAAGGGAGTTTTCGAAAGGACTGTCGGGGCTACATCTTTTCCAGCGCATAGGCGCCATCCCAGTCCGCCGCGGGCGGCGCACGGTTGATCTCTTCCAATCTCCGGATGTACAGCTCGGCAATCACTGCGACCGCGGGGTTGTTCGCCAGCGACCGCCACTGCGACATCGCGTCTGCCCAGCGCCGTTCGCGGAACAGGGCGACGGCGCCCGCGACCTGCTCGCCCAGGGTGGCATCGCCAAAGGCGGTGAATATCTCGACAGGCTGCTGCTTGCCCTTCACGCGAATGATGTCCAGCGGGTACAGGGGCAGGCAGCCCTCGAGCTGCTGTGTCACATCTTCAGTCACCAGCAATTCGGTGCCGTAGAGTTTGTTGACGCCCTCCAGGCGCGAGGCCAGGTTCACCGTATCACCCACGGCGGTGTAATCGAAGCGGGCGGACGCGCCCATGTTGCCGACCACTGCTTCACCCGTATGCACGCCAATACGCATACGCAATTCCGGCAGCCTGCGCCGCCTCAGGCTCTCGCGCAGCTGGCGCATACCCTGCTGCATCGCCAGCGCCGCCTCGCAGGCGTGCAGGGCCTGCTTCTCGTCTTCGAGCGGCGCGCCCCAGAACGCCATGATGGCGTCGCCGATGAACTTGTCGATGGTGCCGCCGTGATCGATGACAATCGACGCCATTGCATCGAAGTGTTCGTTGAGCAGCCCTGACACGGCCTCCGGCTCCAGCTTCTCGGCCTCGTTGGTAAATCCCGCCAGGTCGGTGAACATGACCGTGATCGGACGCCGCTCACCGCCGAGAGACAGCAGCTCCGGGTGGTGCAGCAGCTCTGACACCACCGAGGGTGGAACATAGTGCTCAAAGGCCTGGCGGATCGCCCGGCGCCGCTGGCGCTCCACGGCAAACGCTGTCCCGCCCCGCAACAGGTAGTAGCCGACGACCGCCAGCGCAGGCGCGAACACCGGCAGCCAGTAGTCCCATTGTGAAAACAGCCCGGCCGACACCATGCCGAGGGCCAGCATGATTGCAACGGCAACCAGGCCGCTTCGCAGCGGCTGCCAGGCCCACATCAGGCGCAGGGCCAGCGCCAGTGACAAGGCGCTTAACATCAGTACGAGTCCGGCGGGAGCCGCCGTGACGTGTCGGTTCATCAGGCCATTGGCCACCTCCACGGCCACCAGCTCGACTCCCGGCGTGAGCCAGCCGGTGCTGCCGAGAAACGGGGTAGCGAACTGGTCCTGCCCCGCCTTGCCAGGTTCCGGAGACGCCTTGAGATTGAGACCCACCAGCACGATCTTGTCGCGGAAGAATCCCGGTGGCAGCATGCCCTCCCCTTCCACCGCCTGGTAATAGGAGGCGTAGCTGAAACCCACGCCGGGCGGGAGGTATCGAATCAGCGCACCCGCGGGCAGGTCCGGGTTGCCGGCGGTCTGCGCCTCTGTGCTGCGATTCCAGGCCCTGACAATCTCGCGCCAGAATGCGTCGTCTGCCGCGGGTAGCCGGCGCACGACCAGGTCGCTGTCGACCGTGACGCTGGCGATGCCGGTAGCAGCGCCCGCTTCCAGGAACCGCCCCAGCGGGTCCACCCGAACCACCTGTTCGAAGCGCGGATCCTGCTGATAGAAGAGGTCGCCGGCGAGCACCACGTTACCGTGGCGCTGAATCGCTTCCGCAAAGGCCTGGTCCTGGTCGCGGGTGGTGGGATCTGCGAACACCACGTCGAAGGCCACCACCGCCGCCCCGGCCCGATCGAGGGCCTCTACCAATCGGCCGTGCATACCGCGCGGCCAGGGCCAGGCCATGCCCAGTTCCGCGAAGGAAGGCTCGTCGATGCCCACGACCACGAGAGGGAAATCCTCATGTTCCGGGGGGAAGGTCACGGTGAGCAGGTCGAAACCGAGCCGCTCGATGGACTGCCAGGCCGGCAGGAAAGACAGTGAGCCGGCAACGGCCAGGACGGCAATCGCCTGCCAGGCGGGAAGCCATTTCAGCCGGCGGCGGCCGCCTTCCCCATTTACCTGCACCGAGGTTGAATCCCCCTATAGCCTGAGGTTGATCTCACCTGTATAGAGCGTTTCCAGATCCTCGTCAAAAGCGTCGTCGACCGAGAAACGCAGCAGCCACTGCTTGTCGATGGACTCCCAGTAGAGGTCGGCCGCGAAGTTCCAGCCGGATTCCCGCTCGCTGAGGTTGGCCTCGTCGGTGTAGCGGTCCGAGCGGTAGATCAGCCGGCTGGCGAGGTACCAGCCATTGGGTCGGACCCAGGTGGCGCCGAAGGCCACCGTGTCTTCGGGCAGGTAGGGCAGCTCGTTGTCACGAAATTCCTGGCCGGTATTCTCGGTGTCGCGGTAGATGTAACGGGCATAGGCGCTCCACTCCCGCGACAGGATGCGATTGAAGGTGGCGCCCGCCTCGAGGATCTCACCCTCGCTGAATTCCGGGACACTGACAAACTCCAGCATATCGTCCCGGGCCAGCGAGCCACGGTCACGCTGCTGCAGGTTCTGCAGGCTCTCCACCTCGCGTTTACTGACGAAATCCAGGGCGCGGAAGTCGAAGCGGTTGCTGTCGATCTCGCGGTAGTCCACATGGGCGGTCATGAAGCTGCGGCTGCCCAGCGCCCACTCCAGCTGCAGGATACCGCGGTCCAGCTCGCCGCCGGGTGCCACCAGCCGGTCGTCCAGGGGAATCCCCGCGGTCGCCACATCGCCCAGGGTGCTGAAGGACAGGGGGCGCATCCAGGACTGGTAGGCGGCCCTGATCAGTCGCTCGGGCGCGAAGCGATAGACGGCGCCCGCCCGGTAGTACCAGCCGCTGCGGGAGCGGTCCGACCGCTCCGGTTCGAACTCGATGGGCGGGAAGCCCGGGAAAACGATGGCCTCGACCAGGGTCTTTTCACGGTCCTGGTCCTGGTAGCCCACTTCGCCGTGAAGCAGCAGGTTAGTATTCACATTGAACCGGTCTGCCAGGTACAGCTCCAGGGAAGACTCGCGGAAGCGCTCGTCGAACTGAGAGTCGACGCCCAGGAAGCTCAGCTCGGCGATGGCCAGCAGGCCCAGGGAATCCGTGTCGCGGTCGACGTACTCGACCCCCAGGCTGACGTCGTGGCCCTCGGTCACCTCGAAGGTGAAACGCCCGGAGACATCGGGCTGGTCGATGTCCTCGTCCACGCTGAGCGCCTGGTCCGGCCCCCCGGCCACCGCAAGACTGCCCTCGACCCGGTCGTTGGAATCGAAGTGGCCCGCCTTCAGCCAGAGCTGCGCCCGCGGCGTGAACTTGATGTGGGTGCCCAGGTCGATGCGGTCCGTGGACAGGTCCTGTTCGGTATCCAGTGCGAAGAAGGGGTCTTCAAAGACCGTTTCGTCATCCAGGTCATTGCTGTCGGCAAACAGGAACACGCTGATGTCGTGGCGCGGCTGAAACCCGAAGCCCACGGTGGCGTGCTCCGTCTCCCGATCATCGCCGTCGAAATCCAGGTCGAACCGGGAGTAACCGAGGAAGTAGGCCGTCGGCACACCGTTCCAGTTCAGTCCATTGACCTGGATGAACGGCGTAGTGCCATCGACGTCGTCGCTCTCCGAGTAGCGCATGGAACTGCTCAGGTAGTTGCCCGGGCGCTTCATCAGGGTGTTGAAGCGGTTGCTGGCACCGAAAGCCAGCGGGTCGGAGAGAAACCCCTGGAACAGCTCGGAGTTCTTGTTGAAGCGGCCGTTGTAGCGGTCTGCCAGGAACAGGTGGCTGCCCGCCCAGAACGGGTAGTAGGACTCCTGGGCGTAGCTGCGGGCCCACTCCTCCAGGCCCCAGAACGCAAAGGCCCGGCCCACATTGGCGGAGCCGCGCCGATCATTGGCGATCTGGTTCAGGGATTTCAGGTTGGGCATGCGCACCAGCGCCTCGCGGGAAGCGGCCACCGCCTCCGCGGGCTGCAGGAAATCGGTCCGGATCACGCTCTCCAGCAGCCAGGGTGTCGGATCCAGCGGATCCAGTTCCTTCACCCGCGACAGCTCCTCCAGGGCCTGATCGCGACGCCCGGCCTGGTAGTGGGCAACGCCCGCGTAGAGATGTGCGCGGGTGTAGCGCGGTTCCAGGGTTTGTGCGCGAAGCAGGGAATCGAGTCCGCGATCGATGTCACCGCGTTTCAGCCAGTTCACGCCCTGGCCGGCGAGTGCGGTAACGTCGCCCGGATTTTGCTCCAGGGCCTGCGCAAAGCCCGTGTCCGCTGCCTCCAGCCGCCAGGCAAAGGAATCCAGCGTGGCCAGCGCTCCCCGGTACCCCGCCCCGGTCTCGTTCAGCGCGAGCGCCCTGTCGAAATACCGCTCCGCCCGCCGCACTTCCTCCCGTTCGCTGCTGACAACACCCAGGCCATACCAGGGGCGATCATCCTCCGGGGCGATTTCGGCGGCTTGGGTAAAGGCCTGGCGGGCGTTTATCGCATCGCCTGCAATTCGAGCCACTTCCCCGGTTGCGAGCCAGGCCTCCACAGCATTGGCATCACTGGCGACGGCACGCGCTGCCCAGGTCTGCGCCTGCTGCAGTTCGCCGGCCAGCAGTTCGACCCGGGCCCGCTGGCTCAATAGTCGGGGCGATTCCCCGGCCTTCGTCAGCGCAGACTCCAGCAGCCGGCGGGCTTCGTCCAGTTCACCGCGGAAGATAAAGATATCGGAGCGGATGAGCACGGCGGCCTGGTTGCCCGCGGCCACCTCAGGATCGAGTTCAGCGACTGCCGCTGCCAGGTCCTCGCGTTCGATGAATGTGATCGCATCGGCCAGTGCGCCGGGGTCTTCCGAATCCAGGTGGCGCCAGGGTTCGATCGGGTAGGCGGTGACCCACTGCACGCGATCGCGGGGCCTCACGACAATGATCTTCACCGGCGGACTGCCGGGCGCGGCCCGCGCCTGCTCACCGGAACCGACAGTCACTTCTCCCAGGGGGTTGAAGAACCGCACCTCACCGCTGAGTACGGTGACTGTCGCCGTGCCGTCCTCCGCCACCTCGAGTTCCCAGTCCGTGCCGCGAATGGCGGCGGTGGCCGCCGGTGTATCCATTTCCAGGCCCCGGGGCAGCAGGTTCGCCCGGGTCCAGGCGCGCCCCCGTTCCAGCCGAAGGCGCGTGCTGCCGCTGTCCGGGGTACTGACCTCCCGGATCTGCAGGATGGTTTTCTCGTTGAGCCTCAGCTGGGTGCGATCGCGAAACAGCAGGCCGAGTCGACTGTAGGCGCCGGTGCGGACATAGTTGCCACCCTCCAGCCCCTGTTGAACCCGGGCGCCGCGCCAGGCTGCCCCGGCGTCTTCCCGGTAGTCGCCCTGCCCGTAGAGGCTGATGATTTCCGCCTCGGGGGCGTCCTCCCGGGCGGCGGCCGGGTGGACAGACAGGAAACAGGCGAGCAGGCCAAACGACAGCGCCAGGACACGCGATGGCAGCAACCGGCAGCCCGGCACGGGTATCAGCATATCTACACGCATAACCCTGATTAATGTGGGGTTACTTAAAGCCTAATACTTGCGGTAGCGACTGCAAGTCAAAGTTCTGCAGGGCTTGATCTCCGTCTATCATGCAGACACAGCACCAATAACAAAGGACACGTGGACATGAGTAATCTGGAAGGCAAGGTCGCCGTCGTACTGGGCGCCTCAGGCGACAAGAACTTCGGCTCGGAAAGCGCAAGGCGGCTGGCGGCCGCGGGCTGCAAGGTGGTGGTCGCGGCTCGTCGCCTCGACCCTCTCAAGGCGCTGGCGGAAGAGATCGGCGGACTGGCGGTGGCCTGCGACATCACCGACGAGGCCCAGCTCGAAAACCTGTTTGCCCAGGCCAAGGATGCCTATGGAAGGGTCGACGTGGCCATCAACTCCTGCGGCACCCACGCCCACGGGCCGATCGCGGAACTGACCCGGGAACAGGTCCTGCCTACCCTGGAAATCAGCTTCACCGGTGCCCTGCTGTTTTTCAAGCACGCGGCCGCGGCCATGCCCGAGGGCGGCTCTGTGATCACGATTTCGTCGCTGACGGCGCGCCTGCCTGGCGCAGGCTACGCGGTATACGCAGGCGCGCGGGCCGGCATCGACTATGCCATCAAGGTGGCGGCCGTGGAGTACGGCGGCCAGGGCGTGCGTTTCAACTCGATCGCCGCGGGGTTGATCGAAACCGACATGACGGCCGGCTTCTTCCAGATGCCCGAGCTGATGGAGATGTTCGTGAGCCAAATCCCCGCCGGGCGCATGGGCACCGTGGAGGACCTGGCAGGCGCCGTGGTGTGGCTGGCCGATCCCGAGCAATCAGGCTTCGTGAATGGCTCGGTGATCGACCTGTCCGGCGGACAGCATATGGGGCAGCTGCCGGGTTAATTGGTCGAGGCGCGGGCCTCCTGCAGCTCCTTGCCGCGCCACGCCTCGCGAATGACGTAGGCGCGAATCGCCTCGCTCTGTTCCGTATCGAGGTAGTCGGCGAAGCTGGCCATGCCACGCTTCGCGAGGATGCCCTCGCGCACCACCTTGTCCCAGGCGGTGGCATCGTGAATCAGGCCCGAGCCGCGCAGGTCCGGCACCAGCAGCCCGGATACGGCGTTGAGCCCGTGGCAGCCCATGCAGATATCCTGGTACAAAGCGAAGCCTTCCTGCTCGGTATCGGCGTCGGCGGTGCGCGGCGGCGGATTGAAGACAACTGAGGGCTTCCATTCGACCGGCGGCAATTCGCCGTCGGCGCCCAGCTTGAAGGTCAGCACCCGGCTCACGTTGGGCATGCTCTCCGCCTGCACGAACTCACCGAACACCAGCGCATAGGCGCCGCCCCAGCCCGCCGCCACCGAGACATACTGCTCGCCGTCAATCTCGTAGGTCATGGGTGCGGCGACCACGCCGGTCTGGGTGGGAAAGTCCCACAGGCGCTCGCCGGTGTCCGCGGAGAATGCGGCAAACTTGCCGTCCGCCGTGCCCTGGAACACCAGGTTGCCCGCCGTGGACAGGGTGCCGCCGTTCCAGGGACCGTTGTGCTCGACTCGCCAGGCCTCGCTCTGGGTCTTCGGATCCCAGGCCAGCAGACGGCCCTTCATCAGCGGCCGCATGGCGTCGCGCTCTGCCTGGGAGTCGGGCAGGCTGCCCACCACGCCATCGGCGCCGGTGTTGGCAGCGCCTGGCCGGTACAGGAAATCTTCCGGCTGGCCATAGGCAGCGGGGAAATCCAGTACCGGGATGTACACCAGGCCCGTATCCGGGTTGAAGGACATGGGATGCCAGTTATGACCGCCGAGGTAGGACGGCGTCACCAGGAAGGGTGAGTCGATGTAGCGCGCGCCCTCGGCCTCGACCGGGCGGCCCGTTTCCATATCGACGTGGGTGGCCCAGGTCACGTTGGTGTAATTGTTGGCGCTGATCAGCTCGCCGGTGGCGCGATCGATGACGTAGAAGAAGCCGTTCTTGGGCGCCTGCATCAGCACCTGGCGGGTTTTACCGTCGATTTCCAGGTCCGCGAGGATGATGTGCTGGGTGGCGGTGTAATCCCAGGTTTCCCCCGGTGTGGTCTGGTAGTGCCAGACGTATTCACCGGTGTCGGGCCGCAGCGCCACGATCGAGGACAGGAACAGGTTGTCGCCGCCGCCCGGTGAGCGGATTTCACGGTTCCAGGGCGTGCCGTTGCCGACCCCGATATAGAGCAGGTTCAGGTCCGGGTCATAGGCCATGGAATCCCAGACCGTGCCGCCACCGCCGCCGAGTTCCCACCACTCGCCGTTCCATGTTTCAGCGGCCATTTTCATGGCGTCGTTTTCGAAGCCCAGTTCCGGGTTCCCCGGCACCGTGTAGAAGCGCCAGGCCTGCTCACCGGTAACCACATCATAGGCGCCGATAAATCCACGCACGCCGTACTCCGCACCGCCGTTGCCGATCAACACCTTGCCGTTGATGACCCGCGGCGCGCCGGTAATGGTGTAGGGCAGCTCGGAATCCACGGTTTGCACCGTCCAGTTCACCTCGCCGGTTGCGGCATCCAGCGCCACCAGGCGGCCGTCGAAGACGCCGACAAAAACCTGGCCGTCCCAAACCGCCACGCCGCGGTTCACCGCGTCGCAGCAGCCGTGCTTGATCTTCTCGCGGTCCACCTCCGGGTCGAAGGTCCACAGGTGCTCGCCGCTGCGGGCGTCGAGGGCATGGACGATGCTCCAGGAACCGGTGGTGTACATAACCCCGTCGACTACCAGCGAGGTCGCCTCGATGCCGCGTTGGGTATTGAAGTCAAAGCTCCAGGCCAGCCCCAATTCGCCGACGCTCTCATCGCTTACCGTCTGGAGGGGGCTGTAGCGCTGCTCACTGTAGGTGCGGCCGTAGCTGAGCCAGTTGGCGCTATCGCTGTCCGCTGCCAGCAGGCGCTCGGCGTTCACTGCCGCGGGGCCGCTGCCCTCGGGCGAAGTAGCTGTCTCGGCGGGCTGATCTTTGCTGCAGGCGGTCAGGCCCAGCACCAGGAATGCAAGCAGGATGCGGGTCATATGTGGACTCCTGAAGTTATAGTTATGAACCGTCAATAATAGCGGAGCAGGGCTGGCACTGCCTACCGCGACCACCGTCATACCCACGAGGCCCGTCATGCCGGAAAAGCGGGGCAGGCCCTCCCCGCAAGCCCCGTCATACCCGAAAAGCGGGGCAGGCTCTTCCCGCAAGCCCCGTCATACCCGAAAAGCGGGGCAGGCCCTCTCTGCGTAGCTCGTCATTCCCGCGCAGGCGGGAATCCATGCGTCGGCTGGGCGATGGATCCCCGCCTGCGCGGGAATGACGGGAATCCGCGGGAAGAGCCTGCCCCGCTTTTCGGGTATGACGAAAAAAAGGGGGCCGGAGGCCCCCTTCTCATTTAGTGCGCGAGAATTACTCAGCCGCCTGGGCGAGGTCCTCTGCTTCTTCTTCGTCGTCGGCCGGTCCAGCCAGGGCCGCGTCTTCAGCGGCTTCCTTCATGGACAGCTTGATGCGGCCGCGCTGGTCGATGTCCAGCACCTTGACCTGCACTTCCTGGCCTTCCTTCAGGTAGTCCTCAACATTCTCCACACGCTCTTCAGCGATCTGGGAGATGTGCACGAGGCCGTCCTTGCCGGGCAGGATGGTGACGAATGCGCCGAAGTCGACGATGCGCGCCACGATGCCGGTGTAGATCTCGCCTACCTCGGCTTCCGCGGTGATCTCTTCGATCATGGCTACCGCCGCATCGCGAATGGCCTGGTTCTGGCCAAACACGCTGACGGTGCCGTCGTCGTCGATATCCACGGAGGCACCGGTCTGCTCGGTGATTCCACGAATGGTGGCGCCGCCCTTGCCGATGATGTCGCGGATCTTCTCCGGGTCGACCTTGAAGCTGATCATGCTCGGCGCATTCTCGTTGACGATGGTGCGACCTTCAGAGATGACTTCGTTCATCTGGCCCAGGATGTGGAGGCGCGCCTCCAGGGCCTGCTGCAGGGCAATCTCCATGATCTGCTCGTTGATGCCCTCGATCTTGATGTCCATCTGCAGGGCGGTCACGCCGTCGGCAGTACCGGCCACCTTGAAGTCCATGTCGCCGAGGTGATCCTCGTCACCGAGGATATCGGTCAGGACGGCAAACTGGTTGCCTTCCTTCACGAGGCCCATGGCGATACCGGCTACCGGCGCCTTCAGGGGCACGCCGGCGGCCATCATGGCGAGGCTGCCAACACAGACGGATGCCATGGAGCTGGAACCATTTGACTCGGTAATTTCAGATACGACACGCGTCGTGTAGGCCCAGTCTTCAGCACTCGGCAGCACCGCTGCCAGGCCGCGGCGAGCCAGGCGGCCGTGGCCGATTTCGCGGCGACTGGTAAAGCCGACACGACCGGCCTCTCCCACTGAGTAGGGCGGGAAATTGTAGTGCAGCATAAAGGGATCGCGTCGCTCACCCTGCAGTGCATCAATAATCTGCGCGTCGCGGGTAGAACCCAGCGTCACTGCACCGATAGCCTGGGTTTCACCGCGGGTGAACAGGGCGGAACCGTGGGCCTTGGGCAGCACGTCAACTTCGCAGGCGATGGCACGCACGGTGCGGCCGTCACGGCCGTCGATGCGCGGCTCACCGTTGAGAATCCGCTGGCGAACCAGGTTCTTCTCGATCTTCTTGAACAGGTCCTTGACGTCGTCAGCTGCCGGCGCGCCGTCTTCACCGGTGCACAGCTCGGCCACGACCTTGTCGCGCAGTTCACCCACGCGGGTGTAGCGCTCGGCCTTGTCGACGATGCGATAGGCATCGCCCAGGTCGGCCTTGATGCTGCTCTCGACCTGTTCCAGCAGCGCCTGGTCAACTTCCTCGGCAACCCATTCCCAGGCCGGCTTGCCAACCTCGGCTGCCAGCTCCTGGATGGCCTTGATGACCGTCTGCATTTCCTGGTGGGCGTAGAGCACCGCACCCAGCATCTGGTCTTCGCTGAGTTCCTCGGCCTCGGACTCGACCATCAGAACCGCGTCGGTCGTGCCGGCCACCACCATGTCCAGCTTGCTGTTCTCCAGCTGGCTGAACGTCGGGTTCAGGACATAGCCACCGTCATCGGTGAAACCAACGCGTGCTGCGCCGATGGGACCGTTGAACGGGATACCTGAAATCGCCAGTGCGGCAGAGGTGCCGATCATCGCCGGCATATCCGGATCGATCTCCGAGTCGGCTGACATGACCGTACAGACCACCTGCACCTCGTTCATGAAGCCATTCGGGAACAGCGGGCGGATCGGGCGATCGATCAGGCGAGAGGTCAGGGTTTCCTTCTCGGAAGGACGTGCCTCACGCTTGAAGAAACCGCCGGGGATCTTGCCCACGGAGTAGGTCTTCTCGATGTAGTGCACACCCAGCGGAAAGAAGTCCTGGCCGGGGCGCATGGACTTCTCGGCCACGACCGTGCACAGCACGGAGGTGTTTTCCACAGTGACCAGTACAGCGCCACTGGCCTGCCTGGCGATACGACCCGTCTCCAGGGTGACTGTATGGTCACCGTACTTGAACGTTTTTGTTACGGGATTCATTTAATTCTCCAATTCCTATAAAGAAACCGCCGGTGTACTGACCGGCGGAATCGTAAAACCTAGCGACGCAGACCCAGGCGCTTGATCAAAGAGCTGTAGCGCTCGCCGTCCTTCCGCTTCAGGTAATCCAGCAGTTTGCGGCGCTGGTTCACCATGCGGATCAGTCCGCGACGGGAGTGGTGGTCGTGCTTGTGAGACGAGAAGTGTCCCTGCAGTTGTTCGATATTTGCCGTGAGCAGGGCTACCTGTACCTCGGGAGAGCCGGTATCGCCCTCTGCCTGTTGGTACTCTTTGACGATCTCGGCTTTTTCAGATGCACTCAGTGCCATTGTTTATTCCTCAGTTAATATGCCTGGGGTGAATTCGCTCACCCGGTTATACAAAGAGCCTGCCCGTGCATATTTACAGACAGGTTCGCGCCGGCCCGACCTTATTGTCGGGAGCCGGCAATCAGGCGACGCGGCGCCACGCGCCCGTCGTCCAATATCTCTCCTACGCCCAGGAACTCGCCGGTTTCCAGTCCCATTCTCACCATGCCACTGCAGGGTGAATTGGGTACCAGTACCGGCTGGCCCTGGCGAATATAAAATCCGCCCGCTTCGCTGACCCGCACCAGGGGCAGTTCCCCCAGGGCCGCGTCCAGCGGTTGCAGCAGCGCGTCCAACTCGTCCTGGGCGCCGCGTTCGTGCAGGGCTTCCAGCGTCTGCAGCGAAACCATGCAGCGCTCGTCGAAGGGCCCCGCCTGGGTCCGCCTCAGCACCGCCACATGGGCGCCGCAACCGAGCGCCTCGCCGAGGTCCTCGGCGATGGATCGCACGTAGGTCCCCTTGCTGCAGTGAATGCGAACATCCACTTCCGGGTGTTCGCCCGGCCTGAAACCTGTGAGTTCCAGCTCGTGTATGAAGACCCGGCGCGACTTGCGCTCGACTTCCTGGCCCTTCCGGGCCAGCTTGTACAGCGGCTGGCCCTGGTGCTTGATGGCCGAGTACATGCTCGGCACCTGCTCGATTTCGCCGCGAAACCCATCCAGCTTCGCCAGCACCTCGGCTTCGCCAATATGCCCGGCATCCTGCTCGGCCAGCAACTCGCCCTCGGCATCGCCGCTGGCGGTTTTCACACCCAACACAAACGTGCTGGTGTAAGCCTTGTCCGCGTCCAGCAGGAAGCGGGAAAACTTGGTCGCCTCGCCAAAGCACAGCGGCAGCACGCCGGTGGCCAGGGGGTCGAGGCTGCCGGTATGTCCGGCCTTCGCCGCGCCAAACAGCCGCTTCGCGGTCTGCAGGGCCTGGTTCGAACTCATGCCATGAGGCTTGTCCAGAACCAGTATGCCGTCTACCTGGCGCCCCTTGCGCCGGCGAGCCATTACTCGCCCACCTGCTTCGGCTCTTCGTTCTCGACCTGGTCAGACGCTACCGCGCGCTCGATCAGGTCTTCCATGTAACGCCCCCGCCCGACGCTGGCGTCGAACTTGAAGCGCAGGGTCGGCACCATACGCAGGGTGCTCTCCTTTGACAACTGGCTGCGAAGGAATCCTGCCGCCTTGTTCAGGGCCGCGGTAACGTCCTGTGCCTCGTCGGCGCTGTCCTTGCCCAGCACGGTGTAGAACACCCGGGCGTGGGCCAGGTCCTTGCTGACCTCGACGTCGGTGATGCTCACCATCGCCACACGCGGGTCCCGCATCTGAAGCTGGATCAGGGTCGCCAGCTCCTGACGCAGGTGGTCAGCCACGCGATCAGTGCGGTTGTACTCCCGGGCCATCAGGCCGGGACCTTACAGGCTGCGCGCAACTTCCTTAACCTCGTACACCTCGATCTGGTCGCCGACCTGCACATCGGTGTAGTTCTTCACGCCGATACCGCACTCCAGGCCTTTCTTGACCTCGTTGGCGTCGTCCTTGAAGCGGCGCAGGGATTCCAGCTCGCCCTCGTAGATCACCACGTTGTCGCGCAGTACACGAATGGGCTTCGAACGAGAAACCGCTCCGTCCGTCACCATGCAGCCGGCGATCTGACCGAACTTCGGCGACCTGAACACGTCGCGCACCTCCGCGATTCCAACGATCTCTTCGCGCAGCTCCGGCGCCAACATGCCGGCCAGGGCCTGCTTGACGTCGTCGATCAGGTCGTAGATCACGTTGTAGTAGCGCAGGTCCAGCTCTTCCTCTTCCACCAGCTTCTTGGCGGCGTTGTCGGCACGCACGTTGAAGCCGAAGATGACGGCGCCGGCGGTCATGGCCAGGGTGACGTCGGTCTCGGCGATGCCGCCGACCCCGGAGGACACGATGTTCACATCGACTTCCTCGTTGCCCAGCTCCAGCAGCGCGTTGTTCAGCGCCTCCAGCGAGCCGCGCACGTCCGCCTTGATCACGATGTTGAGCGTCTTGCGATCGCCGGCAGTCATGCTCTCGAACATGTTGTCGAGCTTGGCCGCCTGCTGGCGCTGCAGCCGCGAGCTGCGCGTCTTCTCCTGACGGAACATCGCGATCTCGCGGGCCTGCTTTTCACTTTCGACCACCGCAAAGGGGTCGCCCGCGTCAGGCGTGCCGTCCAGGCCGAGAATCTCGACCGGGATAGATGGACCGGCGTCCTTGATGGGTTTGCCGTTCTCGTCCAGCATCGCGCGTACACGGCCCACCTGCAGGCCGGCCAGTACGATATCGCCCTGGTTCAGGGTGCCGCTCTGCACCAACAGCGAGGCCACGGAGCCGCGGCCCTTGTCCAGGCGAGATTCGATCACCAGGCCCTGGGCGGGAACGTCGCGGGGCGCTTTCAGTTCGAGAATCTCCGCCTGCAGCAGCACGGCGTCCAGCAGTTCATCGATACCCTCACCGGTGTGTGCGGACACATTGATGAACTGGGTGTCGCCACCCCAGTCTTCCGGAATTACGTCCTTCGCAGACAGCTCGTTCTTGACCTTGTCCGGGTCGGCGCCCTCCTTGTCGATCTTGTTGACCGCGACAATCAGGGGTACTTCCGCCGCGCGAGCGTGCTGCACAGCTTCCTCGGTCTGGGGCATGACGCCGTCATCGGCCGCCACCACCAGGATGACGATATCCGTGCTCTTGGCACCGCGGGCGCGCATGGCGGTAAACGCCGCGTGGCCCGGGGTATCCAGGAAAGAGATCATGCCGTGGCCTGTTTCCACGTGATAGGCGCCGATGTGCTGGGTAATGCCGCCGGCTTCGCCCTCGGCGACCTTGGCCTTGCGGATGTAGTCCAGCAGGGAGGTCTTGCCGTGGTCGACGTGACCCATGACGGTGACCACCGGCGCGCGCGCCTCGTCGGTACCTTCATGCTGCGCCAGTGCCTCCGTCAGCTCCTCTTCCAGCGCATCCTCGCTTACCGTCTTGTAGGTGTGGCCGAGTTCTTCGACCACCAGGATCGCCGTATCCTGATCGACCATCTGGTTGATGGTGGCCATGACGCCGAGCTTCATCAGCTCTTTGATGATCAGGCCAGCCTTGATGGACATCTGCTGGGCGAGGTCGCCCACGCTGATATTGTCCCCGAGCTGCACTTCGTACACTTTCTCTTCAGTCGGCAACTCAAAGCCGTGCTTCCCGTGCTCTTCGTGAGTCCGGGCAACGGCTTTCTTGCGGCCACCGCGACGACGCACGGTGCCACGCTCGGCGGCCTCAAGCTGGTTGATCGAAAGGTTGTGACCGCGCTGCTTGCCGCGCACGTGCTCCTGCGGGCGCTCGCCGCGACCAGGCTTCTTCTTCGCGTAGCGATCGGCCTCCGGCTTGGGCGCTTCGTGCAGGCGCTTTGGCTTGGCGGCGGGCTTGTCCTTGGCCTCGGTTGCTGCCTGGGCCTCGGCCAGCTTGCGCTGTTTTTCGTCTTCCTCGCGCTGCTTCGCCGCAGCCTCGCGGGCCGCCTGCTCTTCCTCTTCCAGCTTGCGGCGCTTTTCCGCCGCCTGCTGACGAAGAATTTCAGGATCGATCTCGATCTTCTTGCCGGCCGCCGCCTCGGCCGCCGGAGCCGCTTCCACGACCTCGGCAACTTCCGCCACTTCCTCGACAACCTCGGCTACCGGGGCCTCTTCGAGTTCCGGCTGCTCGCGCTTGACGTAGGTCCGCTTCTTGCGCACCTCGACATTAACGGTCTTCTTCCCCTGGGAGCTTGGGCTCTTCAGCGTGCTCAGCGTCTTGCGCTTCAGGGTAATCTTCTTCGGCGCCTTGGTGGTTTCACCGTGGCTGCGCTTGAGATAGGCGAGCAAGGTCTTCTTGTCTTCATCAGAAACAGCTTCCTCGGCCTTGGTGTGAGGCAGACCGGCCTCGCCCATCTGCGTCAGCAGACGGTCTACCGATGCTCCTACAACTTCAGCGAGTTGCTGTACTGTGACTTGCGCCATTCAATAGTCTCCTGTTAACCCGGGTTGCCTGTGACAGTCTCAGGAAGCCTCGGCCTGTTCGGCCGCGGCTGCCTCGCCCTCGGCCGCTTCGGCCTCGGCAAACCAGGGAGCGCGCGCCGTCATGATCAATTCGGCGGCGCGTTCTTCGGTCATATCTTCAATTTCCAGCAGGTCTTCCACGGCCTGCTCGGCGAGATCTTCCATGGTGATGATCTCGCGGCTGGCCAGGATGTAGGCCAGGTGACGGTCCATGCCGTCCATGTTCAGCAGGTCTTCCGCGGGCTCGTGCTCGCCCAGCTGCTCTTCGGATGCAATAGCCTGGGTCAGCAGCGCATCCTTGGCACGGGCGCGAAGCTCTTCGGCGATCTCCTCGTCGAAGCCCTCGATGCCGGACATCTCTTCCAGCGGCACATAGGCCACTTCTTCCAGGGTGGTGAAGCCCTCTTCCACCAGGATCTCGGCCACTTCCTGGTCGACGTCGAGCTGCTCGCAGAAGACGTTGATCACAGCACCAGCTTCCTGCTCGTGCTTGTCTGCCGCTTCCTCGGTGCTCATGACGTTGATGGACCAACCGGTCAGCTCGCTCGCCAGGCGCACGTTCTGGCCGCTGCGGCCGATGGCCTGGGCCAGGTTTTCCTCGTTGACGGCGACATCCATGGTGCGGGTGTCCTCGTCCACAACGATTGACTCGACCTCCGCGGGCGCCATGGCGTTGATCACCAGCTGGGCCGGGTTGTCGTCCCACAGGACGATATCGACGCGCTCGTTATCCAGCTCGTTGGATACGGCCTGTACCCGTGAGCCGCGCATACCGACGCAGGCGCCGACGGGATCGATACGGCCATCGTTGGTCTTCACGGCGATTTTGGCGCGTGAGCCCGGGTCGCGGGCAGCGGCGCGGATTTCGATCACCTCTTCAGCGATTTCCGGCACTTCGATCTTGAACAGCTCGATCAACATGTCGGCGCAGGCGCGGCTGAGAATCAGCTGCGGCCCGCGGCTCTCTTCGCTGATCTCCGTGAGGATCGCGCGCACGCGGTCGTTGACCCGAAACGTTTCGCGGCCCACCAGCTGCTCGCGGGGCAGCAGGCCCTCGGCGTTGTTGCCCAGGTCGACAATCACGTTGTCGCGGGTGACTTTCTTCACGGTGCCGGCCAGCAGCTCGCCGACGCGATCCTGGTACTCCTCGACCACCTGGGCGCGCTCGGCGTCGCGCACACGCTGCACGATCACCTGCTTGGCGGTCTGTGCGGCGATGCGGCCGAACTCGACGTTCTCGACCACTTCCTCGTGGATATCGCCCACCTGGAGGTTGCCGTCAACTTCAGCGGCTTCCTCGGTGGTGAACTGCGTACCCAGCAGCGCCATTTCGTCATCGGGCACCACGAGCCAGCGGCGCTTGGTGACGTAGTCGCCGGTCTCCCGGTCGATGGTCACTTCGATGTCCGCTTCCTCGTCGTAGCGCTTCTTGGTCGCCGTGGCCAGCGCCAGCTCGATGGCCTCGAAGATAATGTCTTCGGAGACACCTTTCTCTGCCGAAACCGCCTCGGCTACTAACAAGATTTCCTTGGTCATTCTCGTCTCGCCTGTGCACCCTGGGGTGCTCTGTACGTCCGCCGCTTACAGCCGCGGCCTCACCTGTGCCCGTTCGATGGCACTGTGTGGGAGCAGGAACTCGTGGTCATCCACCTGGACTACCACGTCCTCTCCCTCGATTCCCTTGAGGGTTCCCTTGAACTTGCGTCGCCCCTCAAACGGCGTGCGCAAGCGCAGTTCTATCCACTCGCCGACATAGGTCGGGTAGTGGTCCAGGTGGAACAGCAACCTGTCCACCCCCGGCGATGACACCTCCAGGGTGTATTCGCCCGTAATCGGGTCTTCCACGTCCATGACACCGCTGACGTGGCGGCTGACCTCGGCACAGTTGTCGACGGTCACGCCGTTTTCACCATCTATATAAAGCCGCAAGATGGTATGGCGACCCTGCGACAGGTACTCGAGACCCCATAGCTCAAAGCCCAGGGCTTCGACGGTCGGCTTGAGCAGCGCCTCGATAGTCTGTTCCCGACTGGCCACTCGCCTCGTCTCCTGCCGCGGCCCGGTGTTCCATCGGCCGCCTGTGTTTTCCGCACATAACAAAAAGCCCCAATAAGGGGCTTCTTCCTTCGCACCGTTATCAACGTCGGTGCGTTGCTGGCAGCGAGTGCGGGAATCGGACCACGCGTCTCGCTGTCTGCCGGTCACCGCGCATCGCGACAACATCGGCAAGTTTGGTAGCGGGGGCCGGATTTGAACCGACGACCTTCGGGTTATGAGCCCGACGAGCTACCAGGCTGCTCCACCCCGCATCAAAACTCGTCTTCCTGACAAAAGCCCCTTAGGCATTTTGTCATCGAACTGCCCTACGGGCTGCTCGAAAGGGCGCTAATTATAGGGACCACCCCAGTTCCGGTCAACAGCTATACCGACAGTAAAAACAGTTATTTACGCCGAGGTGGGTGCCGATAATTCAAGGGGTTTTGGATGACACGCCGTGAACCCGTCCATGGGGGCTCGGATGCGCCATCCATGGCGCATACGGTCACCCAAAACCCCTTGAATCACCGGCACCCTCAAGACCCAGCAATCCCCAAAGTTCCGCAGACAAGCCAAATGAGCCACCCGTCATACCCGAAAAAGCGGGGCAGGCTCTCCCCGCGCAGGCGGGGATCCATTTGTGTCGATAAACCATGGATTCCCGCCTGCGCGGGAATGACGGGGAGTGGCGGGGATGACGGGTGCGAGCGAGCCGAAGGCGATGCGATTCGGTGGCGATGGGTTCCCGCTTTCGCGGGAATGACTGGGTACGCGGGAATGACGGGGTACGCGGGAATGACGGGGTGCGCGGGAGTGACGGGGTGCGAGCGAGTCGAAGGCGATGCGAATTCGGTGGCGATGGGTTCCCGCTTTCGCGGGAATGACGGGGTGCACGGAAATGACGGGGGTGGGCGCGGGAATAACGGGTACGCGCGAAGCGGTGAAGCCTCTTCGCTGGCACGCCGAAGGCGGGGCGAATTGCAACGCAATTCGCGGCCGAGCGCTCGCAGCTAAGCTGCGAGCATGCTTGCGAGGACTGGATTAGTCCCGCGAATCGAGTTACGTATGGTGCACAAAAAAGGGCTCCCAACTTGGAGCCCCTAGAAAGATTGGTGCCGAAGGCGGGACTTGAACCCGCACGAGCAAAGCTCACTACCCCCTCAAGATAGCGTGTCTACCAATTCCACCACTTCGGCTAATACTGTGAACGGAAGCTTATTCTACTTCCGGGATTTCCGGGAGCTCCTCCTGGTCGACCACCTCGGGCGGGAGGTCGGACTCCAGCATGGGCAGGTCGCTCTCCATCGCGGGAACCACTTCCTCTTCCGCGGGCATCGGTATGGCCAGGTCGGTGGGACCGGCGGACTTTTCCTTGGCCACGATCGCCAGGCCGAAGCTGGTGACGAAAAAAGCCGTCGCCAGGATCGCCGTAAAGCGGGTCAGCACGTTGCCGCCGCCGGCGCTGCCGAACAGGGTTTGTGATGCACCCGCACCAAAAGAAGCACCCATCTCCGCGCCCTTGCCTTGCTGAAGCAGGATCAGGCCGATGATCGCCAGGGCGATCAGGAGGTGTGCAATCAAAAGCAGTTGTTCCATATCAGTTCCGTGTCGCCTCGATAATGGCGCCAAAATCATCGGCCTTGAGTGAAGCTCCGCCCACCAGGCCACCATCTATATCCTGTTCCGAGAACAAGGCCTCGGCGTTGCTCCCCTTGACGCTGCCGCCGTACAGCAGGCGCGTCGTTTCCGCCAACCCAGGCTGGCGCTCCGCCAGTCGCGCCCGGATGGCTTCATGCATCTCCTGGGCCTGTTCCGGCGTTGCCGTCTCACCGGTGCCGATGGCCCAGACCGGCTCGTAGGCGATCATGTCGCCGTCGGTGAGGTCATCCAGCAGCGCGTCGAGCTGGCTGTTGACCACCGCTGCCGCTTCACCGGCTTTACGCTGCTCCAGCGTCTCGCCCACACAGAGGATGGGTTTGAGACCGGCGGCTCGCGCGGCCACTGCCTTGGCGGCCACTTCCGCGTCGTTCTCGCCGGCCTGGCGCCGCTCGGAGTGACCCAAAATCACCCACTCACAGCCCAGGTCCACCAGCATGTCCGCCGCGACTTCCCCGGTATGGGCACCCTGGGCGTGGGCGCTGCAATTCTGCGCTGCCAACCCGATACCCGACCCTTCCACCATCCGGTGTACGAGCTCCAGGTAGGGAAACGGAGGACTGACGATGACATCACAGGCATCCGCTGAAACGGACCCCGTGAGGCCGGAGACCAGTGCCTCGATAGAGGACGCAGTCCCGTGCATCTTCCAGTTGCCTGCTACGACCTTACGACGCATGACTAACCCCGGCAAAAACGGGCGGCAATCTTAACCAAGAAGCCTTTAACATACAACCACATACACCCGGTGGATCAGCCGCCCAACAGGCCGGACACCTGCTCCGCCAGCCGCCCGCAAAGCGTCTCGACCTCGCCCCGGTCGCGGCCTTCCAGCATGACCCGCACCACCGGCTCGGTGCCGGATGCCCGCAGCAGTACGCGACCGCGTTCACCCAGTTCGGCCTCGGTATCGGCAACCGCCTCGCGAATGGCCGGGTTGCCGTCCAGGTCGACCTGGCCGGCGACGCGCACATTGATCATGTGCTGCGGATACTTCTGCATGCCGGACCTGAGCGTGGCCAGGTCAGAGCCCGATGCGTCGAGGGCCACCAGCACCTGCAGCGCCGCCACGATGCCGTCGCCGGTGGTGGTGAGATCGGCACAGATAATGTGGCCGGAGGATTCCCCGCCCAGGTCCCAGTCGCGCTCCAGCATCATTTCGTTCACATAGCGGTCGCCGACCCGGGCGCGCGCGAACTCGATGCCCAGCTCCTTCAGCGCCAGCTCCATACCCAGGTTGGACATCAGCGTCCCCACAACGCCGCGGCTGCCGCGGTGTCGCGCGATCATGAACAGCAGTTCGTCGCCATCG
This sequence comes from Halieaceae bacterium, assembly GCA_965601975.1. Lineage (GTDB taxonomy): Bacteria > Pseudomonadota > Gammaproteobacteria > Pseudomonadales > Halieaceae > JANQIO01. Next base: position 897,457 of record OZ271856.1, on the reverse strand, counting down.
ACGGGCTCGCCCTTGTTGTCGACGAACAGGACCCGGTCGCCGTCGCCGTCGAAGGCGATGCCGGCAGCGGCGCCGGTCTCGATAACGTGCGCCGACAGGGCCGTCATATCGGTGGAGCCGACACCCTGGTTGATATTGAAACCGTCAGGCTCCACCCCGAGGGTGATCACCTCGGCGCCGAGTTCGGAAAAGACATTGGGTGCAATGTGGTAGGTGGCGCCGTGGGCGCAGTCCACAACCAGTCTGAGGTCGCGCAGCGAAAACTCGTCCGGCACCGTGGATTTACAGAACTCGATATAGCGACCGGCTGCGTCCACAACCCTGACGGCCTTGCCGATGGCATCCGAGGCCACCGTCTCCAGCGGCTGGTCCAGCTGCGCCTCGATGGCGAGTTCAACCTCGTCCGGAAGCTTGTGGCCGCTGGCATCGAAGAACTTGATACCGTTGTCGTCAAAGGGATTGTGAGAGGCGCTGATCACGATACCCGCGCTGGCGCTTTGGGTTCGCGTCATCAGGGCGACGGCGGGCGTGGGCATGGGACCCAGCAGCTTCACATCGACACCGGCGGCGACCAGTCCCGCCTCCAGCGCCGACTCGAACATGTAGCCGGATACCCGCGTATCCTTGCCGATGATCACCGAACTGCGCGCATCGCCACCCGAGGCAAACACCTTGCCGCAGGCCCATCCCAGCTTCAGCATGAAATCCGGGGTAATGGGTGATTCGCCGACCCGGCCGCGAATGCCGTCGGTCCCGAAATAGCGCTTCATTTATTCTCCTGAACTGTTCCCGTTCGCCAGGGCAGTCACCATCGCCAGTGCGTCGGCGGTTTCCCTGACGTCATGGGTGCGTATTATGCGGGCGCCGCGCTCAGCCGCCAACACCGCCAGCGCCAGGCTGGCCGGCAGGCGCTCGTCTACATCGCGGCCAATCAGCTTGCCGATGAGGGACTTGCGGGACAGGCCCACCAGCAGCGGAAACCCGGTTGCGGCCAGCTCCGGCAAGCCCTCCAGCAGCGCCAGGTTGTGCGCCACGGTCTTGCCAAAGCCAAAGCCCGGGTCCAGCAGCAGCTTGTCGCGATCGATGCCCGCCGCGACCGCCGCCTCAACCCGCTGCAACAGCCAGCTCTTTACCTCGACGACTACATCGTCATAGGTCGGCGCATCCTGCATGCTGCCGGGCTCTCCCTGCATGTGCATCAGGCACACCGGCAGGTCCAGCTCTGCCGCCGTCGCCAGGGCGCTGTCGCGGGTGAGCGCGCGGACGTCGTTGATCAGGCCAGCGCCGGCCGCCGCAGCCTCGCGCATGACCGCCGGGGTGCTCGTGTCTATAGAGAGGGTGATGTCGACCGACGCGGCCAGCGCTTCGATGCAGGGGATGACCCGATCAAGCTCTTCCTGGGTACTGACCGGCTCCGCGCCGGGCCGGGTGGATTCCCCGCCGATATCGAGAATGGCGGCGCCGTCCGCCGCCATGGCTTCGCCGCGCCGTACCACGTCGTCCAGCAGTGGACCGCCGCGATACAGATTTCCGCCGTCAGAAAATGAATCGGGGGTGATATTCATCACCCCCATCACGTGTAGACCTGAACTGAACAGGATAGGTGTCTTCAGTGTTCCCCGGCGGGACCGCCGATGGGGCTGTCGCGCCCTTCGTCGCGGGAGCCGTCCGACTCGCCCTCGTCCGGACCCACCGCGCTGCCGCCGGTACCGTCGTCGCCCCACTCGCTGGGGGGATCGGGCTCGCGGCCTTCCATGATCGCGTCGATCTGGTGGGAGTCCAGCGTCTCGTAAGTCATGAGCGCATCGGCCATCAGGTCGAGCTTGTCGCGATTCTCCTCGAGAATCTTCTCCGCCGTGGCGTAGCACTCGTCGATGATGCTGCGTACTTCCTCATCGATCTGCCGAGCGGTTTCGGCGGACACGGCATGGTTCGGCTGAGCCGCGCTGCGGCCCAGGAAGACTTCCTCACCGCCCTCGTCGTACTTGAGCGGTCCCATCTTTTCCGACAGGCCCCACTTGGTCACCATGTTGCGGGCAATATCCGTGGCGCGCTCGATATCATTGGACGCCCCGGTGGTTACACCTTCCTTGCCCAGGGTCATCTCCTCAGCGATACGACCGCCGAACAGGCTGCTAATCTGGCTGATGATATGGCGACGGCTGTGGCTGTAGCGGTCTTCTTCCGGCAGGAACATGGTCACGCCAAGGGCGCGGCCCCGGGGGATGATGCTCACCTTGTACACCGGGTCGTGTTCCGGCATCAGCCGGCCGACGATGGCGTGCCCCGCCTCGTGATAGGCGGTATTCCGCTTTTCACTCTCCGACATGACCATGGATTTGCGCTCGGCGCCCATCATGATCTTGTCCTTCGCCAGCTCGAACTGCTCCATGCCCACCAGGCGACGGCTGGCGCGGGCGGCAAACAGGGCCGCTTCATTCACCAGGTTGGCCAGGTCGGCGCCAGAGAAGCCCGGCGTACCGCGCGCAATCAACGCCGCCTTGACGTCATCCGCCAGCGGGACCTTGCGCATGTGCACTTTCAGAATCTGTTCACGGCCACGGATATCCGGCAAGCCCACTACTACCTGGCGGTCAAACCGCCCAGGTCGCAGCAGGGCCGGATCCAGTACATCCGGTCGGTTGGTGGCGGCAATCACGATGACGCCGTCGTTTACCTCAAAACCGTCCATCTCCACCAGCAGCTGGTTCAGCGTTTGCTCACGCTCATCGTGACCGCCGCCAAGACCCGCGCCCCGGTGGCGGCCCACCGCGTCGATCTCGTCGATGAAGATAATGCACGGGGCCTGTTTCTTGGCCTGGTCGAACATGTCACGCACGCGGGAGGCGCCCACGCCCACGAACATCTCCACGAAGTCGGAGCCCGAAATCGAGAAGAAGGGAACCTTGGCCTCACCGGCGATGGCCTTTGCCAGCAGCGTCTTACCGGTGCCGGGCTGGCCCACCATCAGGACGCCGCGGGGGATACGACCGCCGAGGCGCTGGAACTTGCCGGGATCACGCAGGAATTCCACCAGCTCCTGCACGTCTTCCTTGGCCTCGTCGACACCGGCCACGTCGGCAAAAGTCGTGTGAATCTGGTCTTCACCCAGCAGCCGCGCCTTGCTCTTGCCGAAGCTCATCGGACCGCCGCGACCACCGGCACCCCCCTGCATCTGGCGCATAAAGAACATGAACACGGCAATGATGATCAGGATCGGGAAACAGGCCACCAGAAGCTGGGTCCACAGGCTCTGCTGCTCGGGTTTGCGGCCCACGATTTCGACGTTGTGAGCGAGCAGATCATCAATCAGCTTGGGGTCCTCCAGCATCGGCCGGATGGTTTCGAAGCGCGTGTTGTTGTAGCGCTCGCCGGTGATGGTCAGACCGTCGATGACGACCTTCTGCACCTGGTCCTGCTGGATTTCCTGGATGAACTTGGAATAGTCCAGCTGCTCTGTCGGCTGCTGCATGTTGAAGTTCTGGAAAACCGAAAGCAGCACAGCCGCAATAACCAGCCACAGGAGTAAATTTTTTGCCATATCGTTCAAGGCCTTCTACCTCATCATTCCCTGCCGGGACGAACCTTCAATCTTACTAGTTTTGAGCGACCATCACCACGAGCAATAATCGCTTTAAATTCAGTGGGTTACGCCCTTATTCACCCTTGAAACCGGTCGCCAGCAGATACACCTCCCGGGAGCGCGGTCGGGAGGCCGCCGGCTTGCGCGTTAGCACCCGGTCAAAACTCGAGCGCGCGTCGCGCAGCAATTCATCGAAGCCCTCACCCTGGAACACCTTGCTGAGAAAGGCGCCGCCAGGCTTGAGGACCTGCCGGGCCAGGTCCAGCGCCAGCTCCACCAGGTACATAGACCGCGGCTGGTCGACCGCGTTCATACCACTCATGTTGGGGGCCATATCCGAAATCACAAGGTCGGCGCCCTCTTCACCTACTGCCTGGAGGATCTCCGCCAGCACGCTGTCCTCAGTGAAGTCGCCCTGGATAAACTGCACGTCGGCCAGGCTGTCCATGGGCAGGATATCCGAGGCGATGACCCGTCCGCGGTCCCCCACGATCTCGGCCACCACCTGGGACCAGCCGCCGGGGGCTGCTCCTAAATCTACGACCGTGTGGCCCGGGCGGATGAGCCCATCCTTTTCCTGGATTTCCAGCAGCTTGTAGCAGGCCCGGGAGCGATAGCCCTCGCGCTGCGCTCGCTGCACGTACTGGTCAGTTCGATGTTCCTTGAGCCAGGCGCGGCTGGAGGACTTTTTCTTTGGCATGAAGGCGCCGTGAGAGAGAAATAGATGGCAACGGGCCTGCGCTGCGGGCCCCGTTGGCGTAGAATACCGCGCCCCGCCCGACGTTGAAAACGACAAGCCAGGAAATATGAGCAAACGCGACGAGAAACAGCTGCGCGCCATTGGACACAAACTCAAGCCCATCGTCATTGTGGCGGCCAAGGGCCTGACCGAGGGGGTGATGGCAGAGATCGAACGCGCCCTGTCGGATCACGAACTGATCAAGGTGAAAGTCGCCGTGGGCGGCAAGACTGACCGGGATGCCGTCGCCGAGGAAATCTGCGCGGGGACCGGTGCGGAGCTGGTGCAATCGACCGGCGGCATGCTGCTGCTACTGAGGCGCTCGGCGCAGCCCGACCCGCGGCTGTCCAACCTGCTGAGATTCTGAGATGGCCAGTGTCATCGAGTTTCCCTCCCAGCGTATGCAGGGCCTTGCATTCCTCGACCAGCAGATTCGCGAACTGCTGCGGGCCCGCGGCGCCGACGAGGAGCTGATCGACTTCGCGGCGGAAACCACCCGCCGGGTTTACGAGCGCTCCATCGAGGCGGAGAACTATAGCTTCAGTGTTTCACTGCCCGAGGGCGTTTCGGACGCCGATGCGGAATCACTGCGGGAGTCTATTCGCCAGGGACTTGAGCATATCCGCGACGAAAACCACGCCGTGGTCATTCGCCTGATTGCGGAACTGGTCATGGCCGAAGTGCGGATGTTCCAGGCACAGCGGGACAGCTAGCCGACGCGACGCTTCAGGTCTTCACGCCGCTCCGGCGTCTGCAACCCATTGCATGAACAGTTCGGCGCTCATGGGCTTGGCGATGTGGTAGCCCTGGGCCTGGTCGCAGCCCAGGGCGCGCAGCAGGCTGAGGGTTTCTGCATCCTCTACCCCCTCCGCGATCACTTTCAGCCCGAGGCCGTGGGCCAGGCCGACCGTCGATTTGACGATGATCTGGTCATTGCGCTGGCGCACCATTTCCCGCACGAAGGTGCGGTCGATCTTGAGTGTTTCCAGCGGCAGGTTGCGCAGGTAGGCCAGGGATGAGTGGCCCGTGCCAAAGTCATCCACCTCGAAGGCGATGCCCAGCTCGGACAGCACATCGATCGAGCGCCCTGCCCGCTTGGGATCATGCATCAGCGCGGTCTCGGTAATCTCGAACCGAATGGAAGACGGTGGCACACCGAAGCGATCGAGCAGCGCGCTGACCTGGGCGGGAAAGCCCTCATCCACGATATTGTTCGCCGACACGTTGATGGCCATCGTCAGGTCAATGCCCGCTTCGACGAAGCGGCGCCGGTCCTCGAATACCATGGACAGCACCCGCTGGGTCAGCGGTGCCATCAGGTCGCCGGTTTCCGCGACCCGGATGAAGCGGTCGGGCCCGACAAAGCCATAAACGGGATGGTGCCAGCGCAGCAGCGCTTCACAGCCGATCAGCTGGTTGCTCGCCAGGTCCAGCTTGGGCTGGTAAACCATAGACAGCTCGCCGCCGGGGCCGCCATCCATCGCCTTGCGCAGCTCGGTCAGCAGTTCCAGGTTCCTGGGCCGGGCCGCGTTACAGGCGTCATCGTAAACCTGCACCGCCGCCCGCGATGACTTGGCAAGGCTCAGGGCGATATCCGCACAGCGCAGGTTGGAGTTCAGGTCGGGCCCGTGCTTCGGATAATGCGCGACGCCTATGCTGGCGCTGAAGCCGAGCGACACCCCACCATGCGCGACGGGATCCGCCAGGGCCGTGTGAATGGCGGGCGCGATCTTGCGCGTGGTTTCACCCGGATCTACTGCCTCACACGCCACGGCGAACTCCGCGCCGCTGAGGCGGTAGGCCTGGCCACCGAACTGCGTGGCCACTTCGTCGAGACGATGGGCGAGTTCCAGCAGGATCTTGTCGCCGTGGGCGCGGCCAAAGGTGTCATTGACCTGCTTGAAGTCCTTGATATCGAGCAGCAGCAGAGTGGCCGAGCGTTTCTCGAACAACTCGAAATCATCGTGGAGCCGGTCCTTGTTACCCAGGCCGGTAAGGGAATCGTGCAGTGCCCGGAAACGGGTATCCGTCATCACCAGGGCATTGGCGAGACCCACAGACAGGGTGTGGCTGATGGTATGGAACGCCTGGAACTGGGTGTCGTCGACCGGGTGCGGCACCTCGGACAGCAGGACAATGCAGCCCAGCAGTCTGTCGTTGTAGGTCAACGGCACCCCGATGGCCGTGCGCAAACCCAGCTCCATGGCGCGCTGGCGGGCATCGGCACTGAACTGCGGGCACTCGATACACTCTGGAATGACCACCACGTCGCGACGCTCCAGCACCAGGCGGCAAACGCTGTCGTGGGCCGTCGAAGACGCGGAAAACTCCTGGGCCATGGTGCCGGTCCAGTCGTGTCCGGCGGTCGCTTTCAGCTCGAATTCGTCCCGCTGCCGGTGGTAACTATAGAAGCCGAGGTGAGCCCGCGGATTCTGGCGCGCCATGAGATCGAGGGCGCGGGCGGCAAATTCTTCCGTTGAGGTGGCGGAGCCGAGGCCGATGGTCAGCTGGTTCAACAGCTGCAGCAGCTCGTTCTGGCCGCGCAGCTCGTCCATCAGGAACACCTGGCTGATCAGGCTGCCGATATCGACGGCCAACCCGCACTCCTGTTGGGTCCAGTAGCGTTTGTGACCGCGCTGCTCGAAGCACACCACACCAAACACCCGGCCCTCGCGGCGCAGCGAGGCGTCTAGCAGGGCGCACACGCCTTCCGGCCGGAGATAGCCATCCGCCAGCTCTGCCGTGCGAGGATCCAGCAGGGCATCAGAGGCGTTGATGAAACCGTCCAGCGCGAGCGCGCGGAAATAGGCCGGATGACGCTCCGCACTCAATTCACCCTCCGCCGGCAGGCGACCCTTGTCGCGATGCCGCTGGGCGACGCACACAATACCTGAGCCATCGGGCAGATAGCGCCACACGGAGGCCTTGTCGGCCTTGAGCAGACGGATGCCGTCTTCCAGTGCCCGGTCCAGCGCATCCAGTAGATCGGCATCCCACAGGGCCTGGTTGTTGCCCAGCGTGAAGGAGAGCTCACGATCGCTGGCACAGCGCGGCCCGCGGGAACCCGCCGTTGGCTGCGAGTCTGCCCCGACCTGCCTCATTTTTGTACTCCGCCTGTGGGATGCGCTGTCCATTCGCCCCGGTTTGGCCATATCCATTGGTCTCAAGGATTGCTTCAGGACTGTTATCGACCGCTGGCCGCGGGGCTTGAGGGGTACTGGACAGATTCCTGCAGCGGTGCGCGGGCGACAGCGAGGCGCTCACACCCGCCAGGGTGAAAAGCCTTATAGAGAGCGAGCGTAGGGGGTTAGTTAGTGCTGACTTCCTGCAGCGCGGCTTCCAGCGCCTCGATGTCGAAAGGCTTGTGCAGTCGCGCAACCACGGCGTCGGGCAGTGATTCAATACCGTCGAGGTGGCCGGACATCAGTATGACCGGCAGGCCGGTCTCCTTCAGTTCATCCACCAGGGTAAGCCCGGAAGAGCCGCCGATGCGGTAGTCAGAGAGGACAAGGTCAAAGTCCGGGCCGACCTTCGCCAGCGCCTCGTCGGGGTTGGTGACCAGTTCGCAGGTATGGCCCAGGTAGTTCAGCATCGCCTCGCAGACGCTCAGCATGGACAGCTGATCATCTACCACCAGCACCCGCAGGGATGCGGCTGGGCTGTCGTCCGGGGTGTCTGAAGTCACTGCTGCTGACGGCTCCTGCGTGCATTCGAACGTCATGGCGAAGCAGGTACCCGCTCCTGGCGATGACACCAGGTGGATGCTCCCGCCCATGCTGTCTACCGTATCTTTTACCATGTACAGCCCCAGCCCGCAGCCCTTGTCGACCGGCTTGGTCGTGAAGAACGGCTCAAATATACGCGGCTGGTCTTCGACCGGGATACCGGGCCCGTCGTCGGCGACGGTCAGTTCAACCGTACCGGGGTCAGGATTCCTGACGCGAATGCTGATAGTGCCGCCGGTCTCGCGCATGGCGTAGCCGGAGTTGGCCATGAGATTCATGATGAGCGCTTCCAGGCGCGCTTCCTCGCCGCGCACCAGGGTGCAGTCGGCATCGGATTCGACCTCAACCCTGACACCGGCCGGCAGCGATCCGGTCACCCACTTGGTGGCGACATCGACAATCTTGTTCAGGCACAGGTTGTCGACGTGGCTGCTCTCCGCCTTACTGAACTCCAGCAGGCGCTGTGTCAGCTTCTGGGCCCGCTCGGAGGCCTCACGGATGGTTTCTACCGCGCCGACAACTTTTTCAGGCTCGCGGGTCAGCAGATCGGAAAAACCGAGAATGGGGGACAGCAGGTTGTTGAGATCGTGGGCAATGCCGCCGGCGAGCATGCCCACCGTGCGCAGGCGCTCCGCCTCATCCAGGCGCCGTTTGGTCTCCACCTGCTCGGTGACATCGCTCATGAAACAGTAGTGGCCGCTGTGCTGGCCCTGGGCGTCGGTAGTTTTCACCAGCAGCAGTTTCTTGTAGAAGATCGAGCCGTCCTTGCGAACCGCCCGTGATTCCACGTTGACCTGGCCATCGCGCAGCATGGTGGGAAAGGCCGCCCGGCCTCCGGGACGGTCGGCCTCGACGACGGTGACCTCCCAGGACTTGCCAATAAGTTCCTCAGGTTCGTAGCCGAGCATCTGGGCATAGCCCTCGCGGACCACGCGGAATACACCGTCGGTGTCCAGCCATGAGATGCCGGTCATGGAGTTTTCAACGGCGATCTGCAACTCGTCCGCTGTTGCATCGTTGGTGAACTGCAGCTCCGCCCTGGGCAGGCTGGCGATCCTATCTTCCAATGGTCACGACTCCGTCGTTTTTTTAACGCTTATTATTTGGTGCGTTTCCGTGTCGTGCTGGCGGAAAAAGCAAAGCAAGTTTCATGCCTGTTTTCCGCGCACTACTGCTTATACGGTATCTGAATAACCGACGCAACTGCCGGAAACTTAAATGCGAACGGATCGAAACCTGAACAAAAATGCGTCAACTGACGCAATCAGCGCTTGGTGGTGCGCTCCAGGTTTTCCTTGCAGGAGGGGCAGATGCTGTGACTGACGGGCGTGACCTCGGCGACATATTCGTGCAGGGGCTGCCAGCGGGTTTCACCGCTGTCCTCACGCTCCACGCTGCGACACCAGGCACACAGGGGCAGCAATGACTGCATGGCTTTCATTTCTTCCATGGCCCGACGCAGTTCCAGGTGGCTGACCACGGCATCACGCAGAATCGCCAGGGAGGTGAGTTGCTCGTCAGAGAGGGAGCGGGGTTTGCGATCAATCACGCAGAGCGTGCCCAGCTTGTGGTCGCCTTCAACGGTGAGGGGGGCGCCGGCGTAGAAGCGAATGCCAGGGTCGCCGGTGACCAGCGGGTTGTTGACAAAACGCGGGTCGCTGGTGGCGTCCTCGATAACCATAACCCCGTCGTCCTGTATGGCGTGGGCACAGAACGCCTGGTCCCGGGGCGTTTCCGTGGCATCCAGGCCAAACCGGGACTTGAACCACTGGCGCTCCGCGTCCACCAGGCTGACCAGGCTGATCGGCGCCTCACAGATCGCGGCGGCCAGGCGAGTCAGGTTGTCAAAGGACTCTTCCGCCGCGGTGTCCAGCACCTGGTAGCGGGTCAGTGCATCAAGGCGTAACTGTTCGGAATTGTCTGCATTCATTGGTATCGAAGGCTTACTAAACAACGTTTTTCAAACGCGCATTTGATCGTATCAGATCATTTCGAACAAGGGTAAATATCCCACTTTCGACTGCAAAAATTGTGCTGTGGGACACGTTGCATCCGGCATCGGTTCAGCTGTTTATAAAGAATACGCAGCAAGCCGAAGGCCAGCTTTCTCCAGCCGGTCTCACCAGCGAAAGTTGTCATCCCCGCGCAGCCCCATCATGCACGCATTAGTTCGTCATCCCCGCACTAGTTCGTCATCCCCGCGAAAGCGGGGACCCATCCCTCATCCCCGCGAGGACCCCGTCATCCCAGCGCAGCCCCGTCATCCACGCATTAGTTCGTCATCCCCGCACTAGTTCGTCATCCCCGCACTAGTTCGTCATCCCCGCGAAAGCGGGGACCCATCCCTCATCCCCGCGCAGCCCCGTCATCCACTCATTAGTTCGTCATCCCCGCGAAAGCGGGGACCCATGCCCACTATCTGCACGCATCCGTAGAAAACCCTCGTCCCCACGAAGACGAGGATCCGTTACGTTTACCTCGGGAACAGCACGATGGGTAGCAAAGGATGGCAAAACAACCCTCCGTGTACATACTCGCCAGCAAAAGAAATGGAACGCTCTACATTGGTGTGACCAGCGATCTCGTCAAAAGAATCTGGGAGCACCGAAGTAACTCCGTGCCCGGGTTCTCGAGAAAATATGGGCTGCACCGGCTCGTGTATTACGAGACACACGTCTCGATGGAAAGTGCAATCCTCCGAGAAAAGCGACTCAAGAAGTGGAATCGTGCCTGGAAGATACAGCTTATCGAGGCATCGAATCCCAACTGGGCGGACCTTTGGGAGTCGATTTGTAGGTAGATGATGGGTCCCCGCTTTCGCGGGGATGACGAACTAGTGCGGGGATGACGAACTAGTGCGGGGATGACGAACTAATGCGGGAATGACGGGGTTTAGAGGTGGCTGACCTGGTCGATTTCGTATTCGATGTCGCCGCCGGGGGCTTTTACTACGACGACTTCGCCCTCTTCCTTGCCGATCAGGGCGCGGGCTATGGGTGAGGTGACCGAGATCTTGTTGTTCTTGATGTCTGCCTCGTCCTCGCCGACGATCTGGTAGCGCACTTCTTCGTCGGTCTCGGTGTTGATGAGGTCCACGGTGACGCCGAAGATGACCTTGCCGGTCCTGGTCATCTTGGTGATGTCGATGACCTGGGCCTCGGCCAGCTTGCTCTCGATCTCCATGATGCGCCCCTCGGCGAAGCTCTGCTGTTCGCGGGCGGCATGATACTCGGCGTTTTCCTTGAGGTCGCCGTGCTCACGGGCCTCGGCGATCGCCTGGCTGATTCGCGGGCGCTCCACTTTCTTGAGGTGCTCCAGCTCCTCGCGCAGGGCCGCTTCACCGGCAACGGTCATGGGTACCTTGTTCATGTGCTACTCCCACAGTTGACCGCCGGCAGGACGGTCAACCGGGCGTCGGGCTGCTGTCAGGCAGCGACGCTGGCGTGGAGGTCCTGCAGGCGTCTCACCTGGTCGTCACCGGAATGCTTCATCGCCGCGCAGATGGCCTCGGCGGCCGCCAGCGTGGTGGTGTAGTAAACATTGTTGGCCTCGGCACTGGAACGAATCGATGCAGAGTCGGCGATCGCGCGTCGGCCTTCCGTGGTGTTCACGATCAGGTCTACTTCATCGTTTTTAATCATATCAACAATGTGGGGGCGGCCCTCAAGCACTTTGTTCACCTGCCTGCAGGCGATGCCGGACTCCTCCAGGAACGCCGCGGTGCCCCGGGTGGCGATGATGTCGAAGCCCTGCGCCAGCAGGTCGCGGGCCACGTCGAGCGCACCCGGCTTGTCCACATCGCGCACGCTGATGAATACGGTGCCGGACTCCGGTGCGGCGCCGCCGGCGCCCAGCTGGGCCTTGGCGAAGGCATCCTCGAAGGTATCGCCGGTGCCCATTACCTCGCCGGTGGATTTCATTTCCGGGCCGAGGATCGGATCCACGCCGGGGAACTTGTTAAACGGCATCACCGCTTCCTTCACGCTGAAGTACTCGGGCACTACTTCCTTCGTGAAGCCCTGGTCCGCCAGAGACTGGCCGGCCATGCAGCGGGCGGCCACCTTGGCCAGTGACTTGCCGATGCACTTGGACACGAAAGGCACCGTGCGGGAGGCCCGCGGGTTGACCTCGATCACGTAGATCTCGCCGTCCTGGTAGGCCAGCTGCACGTTCATCAGGCCTTTCACGTTCAGGGCCCGCGCCATCTGCTTGACCTGTTCGCGCATGGCATCCTGAACCGACTCGTCCAGGCTGTAGGGCGGCAGCGAGCAGGCGGAATCGCCAGAGTGCACGCCGGCCTGTTCGATGTGTTGCATGATCGCACCGATCACCACCTCTTCGCCGTCGCTGACGGCATCGATATCCACCTCGATGGCGGCATTGAGGAAGTGGTCCAGCAGCACCGGGGAATCCTCCGAGGCGCGTACCGCCTCGTTGAGGTAGCGCAGCAGCTCGCTCTCCTTGTAGACGATTTCCATGGCGCGCCCGCCCAACACATAGGAGGGGCGGACCACCAGCGGATACTTGAGGCTTTCGGCGGCCTCCAGCGCTTCCTCGGTGCTGCGCACCGTCATGTTCGGAGGCTGCTTGAGGCCCAGCTTTTCGATCATCTGCTGGAAGCGCTCGCGGTCTTCCGCCTCGTCGATGGCATCCGGGGTGGTGCCGATGATGGGCACGCCGGCAGCTTCCAGGTCGCGGGCCAGCTTCAGCGGCGTCTGGCCGCCAAACTGCACGATCACACCCTTGGGCTTTTCCAGGTCGACGATGGCCAGCACATCCTCGAGGGTCACCGGCTCGAAGAACAGCCGGTCGGAGGTGTCGTAGTCGGTGGACACGGTCTCCGGGTTGCAGTTGACCATGATGGTCTCGTAGCCGTCCTCACGCATGGCGAGCGCCGCGTGCACGCAGCAGTAGTCGAACTCGATGCCCTGGCCGATCCGGTTGGGACCACCGCCCAGCACCAGGATCTTGTCGCGGTCCGACGGGTTGGCCTCGCACTCCTCCTCGTAGGTGGAGTACATGTAGGCCGTCGCAGTCGCAAACTCCGCCGCGCAGGTATCCACCCGCTTGAAGACCGGGCGTATGCCCAGGCCCTGCCGATGCGCGCGCACCTCGTGTTCGGTGACATCCAGCAGCACCGCCAGGCGCTTGTCGGAAAAGCCGCGACGCTTCAGGCGCCACATATCGTCCTCGTCCAGGTCCGAGAGCGTCACCTGCTTGAGCCGGTTCTCTGCGTGGACGATGTCCTCGATCTGCACCAGGAACCAGGGGTCGATGCCGCACAGGTCGAAAATCTCGTCGATGCTCATGCCTGAGCGCAGGGCGTCGGCCACGTACCAGATCCGCTCCGGCCCCGGGATGGTCAGCTGCTTGACCAGCTCTTCGCGGGCGTCCTCGGCGTCCACATCAAGCATGTGCTCGAAGCCGGCGGAGCCGACTTCCAGGCCGCGCAGGGCCTTTTGCACAGATTCCTGGAAGGTGCGGCCGATGGCCATGACCTCGCCCACGGATTTCATCTGGGTGGTGAGCCGACTATCGGCACCGTCGAACTTCTCGAAGGCAAAGCGCGGAATCTTGGTGACCACGTAGTCGATGCTGGGCTCGAAAGAAGCCGGCGTGGCGCCGCCGGTGATGTCGTTCTGCAGCTCGTCCAGGGTGTAACCCACCGCCAGCTTGGCCGCCACCTTGGCGATGGGGAAGCCGGTGGCCTTGGAGGCCAGCGCCGAGGAGCGGGAGACCCGCGGGTTCATCTCGATCACCACCAGGCGGCCAGTCTTCGGATCCTGCCCGAACTGCACGTTGGAGCCGCCGGTCTCGACGCCGATCTCGCGCAGCACCGCCAGCGAGGCGTCGCGCATGATCTGGTATTCCTTGTCGGTCAGGGTCTGGGCCGGGGCAACGGTAATGGAGTCACCGGTGTGCACGCCCATCGGGTCGAAGTTCTCGATGGAGCAAACAATGATGCAGTTGTCGTTCTTGTCCCGAACCACTTCCATCTCGAACTCTTTCCAGCCGATCAGGGATTCGTCGATCAGCAGCTCGGTGGTCGGAGACAGGTCCAGGCCACGGGTGCAGATTTCCTCGAACTCGTCGCGGTTGTAGGCGATGCCGCCGCCGGAACCGCCCATGGTGAAGGACGGCCGGATGATGCAGGGGAATCCAATTTGATCCAGGACTTGAAAGGCCTCTTCCATGCTGTGGGCCAGGGCCGCGCGGGGGCACTCCAGGCCGATGCGCTTCATGCACTTGTCGAACAGCTCCCGGTCCTCGGCCTTGTCGATGGCCTCCTTGGTGGCGCCGATCATCTCCACGCCGTGCTGTTCCAGCACGCCTTCCCTGGCCAGGTCCAGGGCGCAGTTCAGTGCCGTCTGGCCGCCCATGGTGGGCAGCAGGGCGTCGGGCTTTTCCTTCTCGATGATCTTCGCAACCGTGCGCCATTCCACAGGCTCGATGTAGGTGGCATCGGCCATGGCCGGGTCGGTCATGATGGTGGCCGGGTTGGAGTTCACCAGGATCACCCGGTAACCCTCTTCCCGCAGGGCCTTGCAGGCCTGGGCGCCGGAGTAGTCGAACTCGCAGGCCTGGCCGATCACGATGGGCCCAGCGCCGAGGATCAGAATGCTCTGGATATCAGTACGCTTGGGCATTAGGCGCTTTCCTCCATGTGGGCGCCGTTGCGCGCTTCGATCAATTCAATAAAGTGGTCAAACAGCGGCGCCGCGTCATGGGGCCCGGGGCTCGCCTCCGGGTGGCCCTGGAAGCTGAAGGCCGCCTTGTCGGTGCGATGGATGCCCTGCAGGGATCCGTCGAACAGGGATTTATGGGTCACCCGAAGGTTATCCGGCAGCTTGTCCTCGTCCACCGCAAAGCCGTGGTTCTGGCTGGTGATCAGCACCGTGCCGTCATCGAGGTTCTGCACCGGGTGGTTGGCGCCGTGATGGCCGAATTTCATTTTCATGGTCTCGGCACCGCTGGCCAGGCCCAGCAGCTGGTGGCCCAGGCAGATGCCGAAAACCGGGATGTCGGTTTCCAGCAGCTCCTTGATGGCGGCGATGGCGTAGTCGCAGGGCTCCGGGTCGCCGGGGCCGTTGCTGAGGAACACACCGTCGGGATTCATGGCCAGCACCTCGCTGGCGGGGGTCTGGGCCGGCACTACCGTCAGGCGGCAACCGCGGTCCACCAGCATGCGCAGGATGTTGCGCTTCACACCGTAGTCGTAGGCGACGACGTGCCAGGGGAGGTCGGCGTCTGCGCGGGTGGAATGGCCTTCATCCCATACCCAGCTGCCCTCGCGCCATTCGTAGGACTCGGAGACCGTCACCTCCTTCGCCAGGTCCATGCCCTTGAGGCCCTCAAAGGCCCTGGCCTGGGCCAGCGCCTCTTCCTCGTCCGGGTTGTCACCCGCCAGCAGGCAGCCATTCTGGGCGCCCTTCTCCCGCAGGATGCGGGTCAGGCGGCGGGTGTCGATATCGGCAATGGCGACAATGCCCCGCTCTTTCAGGTAGTCGGACAGGCCCTGCTCGTTGCGGTAGCTGCTGGCCAGCAGCGGCAGGTCGCGGATCACCAGGCCCGAGGCCCAGATCGCCGTGGACTCCTCGTCCTCGGGGTTGGTGCCGGTATTGCCGATGTGGGGGTAAGTCAGGGTGACGATCTGCCGGGCGTAGGAGGGATCCGTGAGGATCTCCTGGTAGCCGGTCATGGCGGTATTGAACACCACCTCGCCGGTAGACGCGCCCTCTGCGCCGATGGATATGCCCCGAAAGATACTGCCGTCTTCGAGGGCCAGAATGGCCTTAGTGCTCAAGCGCACCTCCAGAAAATGTTGCCGTGGGAGCCGCCGCGGGGCGGGCTAAACAGGGGTACAGCGCTTTTTACGAGCCCAAAAAAAAGCGAGATGACTAATCCATCTCGCTTTTTCTCGTCAGATTTTGGCACTCGCGCTCACCGACTCCTGTCGCCCGGAACATTGGGCTCCGGTCCAAATATTCTGGGAGCGGGAGTGTACGGGATAGGCTGGCGGGTGTCTACTTTTCGACCCGCCATACCCGAAAAGCGGAGCAGGCCCTTCGCGCGTGCACCCGTCATTCCTGCGAGAGCACCGTCGTCCCCGCGATAGCACCGTCATCCCTGCGATAGCACCGTCATCCCTGCGATAGCACCGTCATCTCCGCGATAGCACCGTCATCCCCGCGAAGGCGGGGATCCATCCCCCTGGCGGCACCCATGGATTCCCGCCTTCGCGGGAATGACGAATGCGCGGGGATTACAGTGTTTCGCCGGAGTGGCTGTGCCGGTATGATCTGCCGCTTCTATCGGGGGAGATAAGAAGAATGAGTTATTTTGAGGGGAAGATTGCGGTTGTGACCGGCGCGGGTTCCGGGATCGGGCGGGCGCTGGCCGATGCGTTGAATGCGGCCGGCTGTGTGCTGGAACTGTCGGATGTGAACCTGGATAACCTGGAAGAGACCAAACAGGGCCTCGGCAGGCAGGACCTCGACTGCCAGGTCGAGCGGGTTGACGTTGCGGACCGGCTGGCCATGGAACAGTGGGCATCGAACATCGGCAACCGCCGTGGCCACGTGGACATCGTGATCAACAATGCCGGCGTGGCACTGGGCGGCACCGCTGAAGAGAACAGCATCGAGGACGTCGAGTGGCTGATGGGCATCAACTTCTGGGGCGTGGTCTACGGCAGCAAGTTTTTCCTGCCCCTGCTGCACAAGTCCAGTGGCGGCCACCTCGTGAACATTTCCAGCGTGTTCGGCATCATCGGCGTACCCACGCAGACCGCCTACAATGCGTCCAAATTCGCAGTCAGGGGCTATACCGAAGCGCTGCGCCAGGAGCAGGAAATCGCCGAGTCAGGCCTGCACGTGTGCTGCGTACACCCCGGGGGTGTCACCACCAATATCGCCCGGGCGGCACGCTCCTTCGGCAGCGAGGAAGAGCACGCCCGAATGGCTGACAAATTCGAGGAAATGACCGCGACCACCCCCGCCTCCGCGGCGGAGCAGATTCTCAACGCCATTCAGCGCCGAAAGCTGCGACTGCTCATCGGCCGGGACGCAAAAATCATTACCCTGATCAGCCGCCTGTTCCCCGTCTCCTACCCGAAGATCTTCGGCTGGATCGGGGGTAAGGAAGTCAGGGAACTGGTGGGCGGCACTAAGCTAGACTGAACCGATGACCCCCACCATTCTTATCGCTGTCTACAGCGACGATCCGCTATTTGCCGAACGCTGGCGCCAGGGGCTGTGGGCCTCGCTGGAGGAGAATTACCCCCGCAGCGAGATCGACGTGAAGCAGGCCACCGACGCGGACCAGCTGAGTGCGATGCTGAGCGAACCGCACCTGCAGGCCCTGTTGATCAACAGCGCATCGCCCACCGAGGTTGTACCGCGCTGCCTGCAGCGGCGGCCTCACGTGAACCACTTCGTGTTCCTGCCCCAGAGCGAGCGGGGCCGCATCGACGACCTGTTGGATGAGCCCATCGACGGCTACCTGGACGAGTCAGAAGAGGATTTCTTCAAGGTCCTGCGGGAAGTGCTGGCGGCCATCGACCACAAAGCGGACACCCCCTTCGCCGACACGCTGCGGGACTACGTGCGCAGCGCCAAGGATGCCTGGCACACACCGGGGCACTCCGGCGGCGACAGCATGAAGGACAGCCCCTGGGTGTCGGAGTTCTACCAGTTCCTGGGCGAACACATTTACGACGCGGACCTGTCGGTGTCGGTGCACGTGCTGGACAGCCTGCTGGAACCCCACAGCGTCATCCAGGAAGCCCAGGCACTGGCCGCCCGCGCTTTCGGGGCGAAGCACACCTTCTTTTCCACCAACGGCACCTCCACCGCCAACAAGGTGATCCTGCAGAGCCTGCTGCACCCGGGCGACAAAATCCTGCTGGACCGGGGCAGCCACAAGTCGGCCCACCACGGCATCATCCTGTGCGGCGCCATGCCGGTGTACCTGCCCTCCTCCCTGCGGGTGCGCTATGGCCTCTATGGGCCGGTGACACAGGAGTGCATCTTCAAAGCGATCGATGAGAACCCCGACGCGAAAGCCCTGCTGTTGACCAGCTGCACCTACGACGGCATGCGCTACGACCTCGCGCCCATCGTCGAGCGCGCCCACGAGCGCGGCATGAAGGTGATAATCGACGAGGCCTGGTACGCCCACGCGGCCTTCCATCACGCCCTGCGCCCGACGGCGCTGGAGTACGGCGCAGACTACGTCACCCAGTCCACCCACAAAATGCTGTCGGCCTTCTCCCAGGCCAGCATGACCCATGTGAACGACCCGGACTTTGACGAGCAGCGCTTCCGCGAGCATTTCAATATGCACGCGTCCACCAGCCCCCAGTACGCGATCATCGCGAGCCTGGACGTGGCAAGGAAGCAGATGGGGATGGAAGGCTACGCCCTGATCAAACGCACCCTGGAGCTGGCGGAGCGGCTGCGAGAATCCATCAACGCCACGGAAGTATTCCGGGTGCTGGAACTGCCCGACATGCTGCCGGATGAACTGGCGGAAGACGGCATTCGCCTCGATCCCACCAAGATCACCGTAGACATCAGCCAGACCGGCCGCACTGCCGAGGCGGTGCAGGTGGAGCTGTTCGAGCAGTTCAACATCCAGGTGGAGAAGACCACCTTCAACACCATCACCCTGCTGCTGACCATCGGCACCACCCTGGGCAAGGTCATGCGGCTGGAGAATGCGCTCAAGCGCATGGCGAAGGACGCGAAGGAAACAGGCGACGGCCTGGAACTGAAACCACCCCCGCCCCTGCCGCCCACCGGCGAAATCGCACGCTTGCCGCGCGACGTGTTCTTCGAGCGCGGCGAGGTTGTTCAATTGATGGATTCCTCCACCGAATTGAACAGTGAGCTGGAAGGCACCATCAGCGCCGACCAGATCACCCCCTACCCGCCCGGCGTGCCGGTACTGGTGCCCGGTCAGGTCATCAGCAACGAAGTGCTGGACTACCTGCGCTCCATCCTGATTTCCCAGAAGCACATCGAGGTGCACGGACTCACCTACCGGCAGGACCTGCCGCACCTGCGCATTGCCGGCAACGGCTGAGCGACCTTAAAGGGGTCAGTACCCTTTTTGGCAAAAAGGGTACTGACCCCTTTAAGGCTTTTAAGTGCTATTTTGCAGTCATGGAAAAAGCGCTCTTCCACCGGCCGCCGCCAAGGTTTGTCTACGCGTTCCAGCTCGCCCTGGCGCTGGTCATTACCTACTGGCTGGCGCTGCTTTTCGACTGGGAGCGACCCAAATGGGCGGCCTTTGCCGTGGCCACTATTGCGATGCCCCATGTCGGCATGTCGTTGGCCCGCGCGGCACAGCGTATTCTGGGCACGGCACTGGGCGCCTCCATGGCGATTTTGATCATCGCGCTGTTTCCCCAGGACCGCTGGCTGTTCATCCTGGCGCTGAGCCTGTGGATGGCGGCCTGCACCTACATGATGGGCTTCTCACAGCGCAGCTACATGTGGCACTGCGCCGGTTTCATTTGCGCGATCATCGCCACCACTGCGGCCAACGTGCAGGGGAACTCATTCATGCTGGCTATAGACAGGGGGCTGGAGACCGGCCTGGGCGTCGTCGTCTATACCCTGGTCGCGCTGCTGATCTGGCGGGTGAAGCCGGAAAGCGATCCGCAGGCCCAGACCGTGCCGGAGCTGTTCTTTCCTGACTGGGACCAGGTCATTGCCGCGGTCAGGGTGTTCATCGCCTACTGGCTTGCGTTCCTCTGTGTGGTCTACATTCCTGCCTTCCCCACGGGCCTGGCTTTCCTGGCGCCGCTGGCGCCCTTTGTCATGGTGATCGGCGCGACACCCCAGGTGCCGGTCAAGGCCTTGCGGCTTCCCATCGTCATGGGACTACTGCTGGCTTCCATCCTGTATATGCTGGTGATGCCGAAGCTGGAGGGTTTCGGGGCGCTGGCCGTGTTGATTTTCCTGTTCGGCTTCGCGACCGCGTACCGCTTCTACGCGCCCCAGGAAACCCTGGCACGACTGTTCATCCTGGCCATCTTTGCCGCGCTGACCGGTGTCAACAATGACCAGGCCTATACATTTGCAGCAGTGAGCAACAATGTGCTGATCTTCACTTTCGTCCTGGTCATCTTGCACATCACGGCGTCGGTGCCGGTTCGGGCGCGCCCGGAATCCCAGTTCCTTGGCCTGCTGGAGCGATTCAAGGTCAGCGCCCATTGCCTCGCGTACCCGCACCCGCCTCGCAATGTCCTGGAGCGATGGCGCCGGGGCTACCACCGACACGAGGTCACCACGATTCCGGCCAAGCTCAAGGCCTGGATGCCGAGGCTGACGCCCTGCTTGAGCGAAGAGACAAAAGCCGACGTAGATTCGCTGCTCCAGACAATCGCGGAGTGCCAGTCAGAGCTGCTGCGGTCTGAGACCGAGTCGGGGAGCATAAAAAAGCTATCCGAGGTTTATAATGGGATCGACTGGGCCGCCTGGCCGCGACCCGGTTTCTGAGTGGCGACAAGAACTATAAGGAGCTGCCATGCCGAATGACTTCAACCTTATGGGCGTGTACATACCGCCGCTGCTGTTAGCCTGGATCGCCGGCATGCTGGCCGCCTCCTTCACGGCCCAGGCGATCAATCGACATGGCATGGCCGCAATGTTCTCGAATCCGCCGCTCACGTTTGTGGGCCTAATGGTCATCTACACGGTGCTGTTTGGCTCAACGGTGTTCCCGACATGATGGACATGATCAAGAAGCATGCACCCACCGCCGCAGTCGTCTTGGTAGCCGCGCTCGCCGCGGGCTGGAAGTACTGGGACTACCTCAACAATCCCTGGACCCGTAACGGTATGGTACGCGCCAACGTCATCCAGGTGACGCCGCGGGTGTCAGGTCCCATCGTTGAGTTGCCAATCATCGACAACCAGGCGGTGAGCGCTGGCGACCTGTTGTTCAAGATTGACCCGCGCACTTTCCAGGAAAACCTCGACAGCACTACTGCTGAGGAAATCCGCACCGCGGCCGACTTCGAGCGGGGCCAGGACCTGATCAAGACCGGCGACATTTCCAAACGCGACTACGACCGGGCAACTGCGGCCTACGATGTGGCCAAATCCAACAAGGAATCCGCGCGACTGGACCTGGAGTTCACCGAGGTACGCGCCTCTGTTGACGGATTCATCACCAACCTCGACCTGCGCATCGGCAGCCAGGTCGTGGCCAACCAGCCCGTTATGGCACTGGTGGACGGAGCCAGCTTCTGGGTGGACGGCTATTTCCGGGAGACGATGATCAGGGACATCCAACCCGGCGACAAAGCCCGGGTCACGCTGATGACCTACCCGGACACGACGCTTACCGGCACCGTGGACAGCATCGGCTGGGGCATCGCCCAGGCCGACGGCAGCACCAGCTTCGAACTGCTACCGGCGATCGAACCCACCTTCGAGTGGATTCGGCTGGCCCAGCGGGTGCCGGTGCGCATTCACCTGGACACGGTGCCGGATCATGTGAAACTACGGGTGGGCACCACAGCATCGGTGTTGGTGAAAGCAGGTGACTAGCACGTCCAACCATGGATTCCCGCCTTCGCGGGAATGACGGACTCCTTGGGTCCCCGCTTTCGCGGGGATGACGGACTCACCGGGTCCCCGCTTTCGCGGGGAGGGCCTGCCCCGCTTTTCGGGTATCACGGGGTGACCTCACTCCCGCGTAATTCCTCGTCACCCCCGCGTAGCACATCGTCACCCCCGCGAAGGCGGGGGTCCATCCCGGCCAAGTACTGTAGACTCTACGCCCTGACACACTCGACAAAGACACCACCATGACCGCCAACATTGACCTCTACTTCTCCTTCCGAAGCCCCTACAGCTACCTCGCCACCCCAGGCGCCCTGCAATTGGAAAAAGACTTTGATGTGGAAGTCACGCTGCGGCCGGTCCTGCCGCTGGCGGTGCGGCAACCCGAGTTCTTCAGCCCTGAGAACATGTATAAAGCGAAGTACATCCTGATCGACTGGGTGCGCCGCGCAGAAATGCTGGGTATGCCCAATGGCTGGCCCTCCCCCGACCCGATCGTGCAGGACTTCGAAACCTTCACCATCGCCAAGGAGCAGCCCTACATCTACCGGCTGGTGTGGCTGGGCGTGGAAGCAGAGCGGCGCGGCAAAGGCATCGAATTCGCGGCGGAAGTCTCCCGCCTGATCTTCGGCGGCACCCAGGGCTGGGACCAGGGCGATCACCTGGCCGAGGCTACCGCTCGCGCCGGGCTGGACCTGGCCGACATGGACTCCACCATCGGTGACGGCACCGACCACCAGGCGGAGGTGGAGAAAAACCAGGAGCACCAGGCCATCGCCAATCACCAGGGCGTTCCGCTGTTCGTGTACAACAACGAGCCCTTCTTTGGGCAGGATCGCATTGACACCCTGCGCTGGCGGCTCGATAAGGATGGCATGGCCAAGTAGCGACAGACATGTCTGACACGGAGCCCAATGACTATGGGGGCAGCCGTTGGCGGGCGGCCCTTAGTTGGACCGCTTACCCGCTGCTGGTTCTGCTGCCAATCGCCTGGCTGATCGCGAACTTTGATGTCGAGTACACCGGCCTGCTTGCGGCCTTTGCTTTTGTCAGCCTGTTCACGACCGGCATTCTCGAATGGGTTCAGCCATTCGCAAAGGACTGGCGCAAATCCCACGGCGACATCCTGACCGATGTGGCCCACCAGTTCCTGACCAGCTTCATCGCCCAGTTCATCCGCGTGTTTCTCGTGGTCGGCTTCTTTCTTTTGATCGACCGCACTGCCGAGGATTTCGCCTTGCCCGTGTGGCCAGGCCACTGGCCGCTGTGGATGCAAGCGATAATGGGGTTGCTTGTGGCGGAGTTCGCCGACTACTGGCGCCACCGACTGTTCCACGTCTGGCAGCCCGCCTGGCGACTGCACGCCGTGCACCACAGCCCTACGCGGGTGTATTTCCTGAATGCCAACCGATTTCACGTGTTCGACGCGCTGGTGAACAGCCTGGTCAGTGCGAGTATGCTGGCGCTGTGCGGTGCCCCCATTGAGGTGGCATACCTAGTAGGCATCTTCACCGGCCTGCACGGGCCCTGGCAGCATGCCAACGTGCACTACAAGCTGGGCTGGCTGAACTGGGTGTTCGCCGGGGCAGAGCTGCACCGCTGGCATCACTCCACCCGGCCGGAGGAGTGCAACAGCAACTACGGCAACAACCTGATTGTGTTCGATGCGCTGTTTGGCACGCGCTACCTGCCTCCGGTCAGCCAGGATACCGGCGAGATCGGCCTCGGAAATCAACTGTCGCGCTTCCCAAAATCCTGGCTGGGCCAGCAACTGGCTCCGTTTCGATGGCAGGCCGCGCAGGCGGAAACGGACCCAGCCCGCCAGTGATCTTGATCGAGCGCAGGAGTTTCGCCGCATCCATCTGGCGGAATTTCTTCAAGGGCGCTAGGCTTCTCGAAGGCTTCTAACCAACAAGCCCGAACCGATAGGAGATAAATAATGAGCTTTGTGCACAACCTCACCGGGGCAGTTGCGCTGGCAGCGCTGGTGACCGCCACCGGCGCAGGCGCCCAGGAGACGCCGATGATCACGGGCAAAAAGAACGTGATCTGCGCGTCGCAGGACGTCATGGCCTGCATCGACGGCCCGATCTGCATGCAGGGCAACACCAACACATTTGAACTACCCGCGTTCATGATTATCGACGTCAAGGCCAAGTCCATCCGTGCGGTGGAGGAAGGCGGCAAGTCCGTCAGCTCGGCCATCAAGACCACCGACATTACTGACGTGTCCGCCATCATGCAGGGCTATGAGAATCACCGCGGCTGGACCCTGGCAGTTGACAAGATGGACGGCAGTTTTACCCTGTCCGCCACCGGCCCGGACGTAAATTTCATGATCATGGGCGCCTGCACCACACTGTGAGGAGAGAAGACTATGTCAATTCGTAAATCTGTAATGACTGGCGCTCTCGCAGTGTTGATGGCGGCGCCAGTGTCCTTCATTGCCGCACCCGCCCAAGCCGATGATGCCGGCGCCTTTATCGGCGGCGTGATGGCGGCCCGTATCGGCAGCAATATGCGCGCCCGGACCCGCGCTGAGCAGGAGCAGGCCTACTACGCCCGGCAGCAGGCCCAGCAACAGCAGGCCCAGCCCGTACAGCAGGCACCCGCCGCGCCCGCGCAGAAGACCACCCAGCAGAAGCTGGAGGAGTTGGACAAGCTGGCCGCTGGCGGTTACATCACGCCGGAAGAGTACAAGGCCAAGAAGCAGCAGATCCTCGACAGCATGTAGTCGGGAGCGCCGCGCAACCAGGGCCGGGCCGCTTTGCGGTCCGGCCTTTTTTTGTTCACTTCTTGTTCAGGCTCAGGGAGCCCCTAGCGGTTTGACTTCGATCAAAACCACCAGTTTCGAGTCAAGGCTTTCGCTTTTTGTCATATTGCAGCCCGCCGTCCCTCGGATAGTCTTGGGAAATACAATTGGACGAATGACTTAGACGCGTTCGCCTATCTACAAGGGGACCCAATATGGGGGTGTTCAGGGCAGTTTCAGGCTCGACATTGATGGCGGCACTGTTGGTGGCGCCGGGTGTTGCCTCAGCTGGGGCGCTGTATATCTACGAGATGAGCAATGCCTCCGAGCCTGGCTACGGTGGCGCGGGCATGGTCGCCCGCGCGAATGATGCGGGCACCGTGTACTCCAACCCGGCGGGGATGACCCGTTTCGACGACTCGAAAATGCTGGCAGGCGGCATCGGCGTTTACATTGACGGCGGCTTCCAGACTAACGGCAACAACACTTCCCCCGGGGGTAGCGGGCACGTCAACAAGCGCGTCGTCCCGGCGGGCAGTTTCTCCTACCTGAAGCCGATCAACGACAAATGGACCTGGGGTGTCAGTGCGCAGAACTATTTTGGCCTGGCCATTGATTGGCCGGGCGACTGGGTTGGCCGCGCCAGCTCCGTCAACATTGCCCTGCTGGCGCCGCAGGTACAGCCGACCCTCGCCTACAAGGTCAATGACTGGCTGAGCGTAGGCGCCGGTGCGGCCCTGACCCTGGGCTACGTATCGGACAAGCTTCGCCCGGATCCACTCACACCCGGAGACTGGCCAGACGCAAAAACCCGCATTTCTGACACGGATTTCGCGGTGCAGGGTAACCTCGGCATCATGATTCAACCCTGGGACCATACCCGCATCGGTCTCCGCTACCTCAGCGAGACTGACCTGGACTTCGAGGACGACCCACAGACCTCCTGGCGTGACCCGATTGGACGGGAACTTGGCGACCCCACCGTGCCCCTGGATTTGGGCGTGACCATGCCCCAAAGCGTGATTGCCGGTGTTCATCACACCTACAGCGAAAGGCTGAACCTGCTGGGTAGCATCGGCTGGGACGAGATCTCCCAGTTCGCCCACGTCCAGGTCAACATCGATGACAACGGCATCCCCGGCACGACCATCGATGCAGACTTCCGGGATACCTGGCATTTCGGTGTCGGTGCCGAATACCTGTGGAAACCGAACCTGCAACTCACCGCGGGCATCAGCTACGACACCAGTATGTCGTCACAGCGCACGCGGCCGCTGGCCATTCCCCTCGGCGCGCTTTACCGCTACGCCGTCGGCTTCAAGCAGAAGCGTCGGGATGGTCTCACGATCGGCGGCGGCTTTACCTGGCTATATGAGGGCAACCTGGAGATTGAAGACCAGGTGGGCAGCCGCGACGGCCGGACCCACGGCAAGTACAGCAATGTGAGTCTGTATTTCATCTCGTTCTATGCGAGTTGGGATTGAGACAGACGGATTTTCGTTAAAGACAGAAATTGCAAACTCCAGACAGGGAGCAGCACCTATGAGAAACAGCGCAAAACACGCAGCCAGCATCCTGGGGCTGATGGCAGGCTTGACCTTCGGGCACAGTGCCAGCGCCGACCTCGCTGAGGCCGCCACCAACCCGGTGGCCAACCTGGTCCAGTTCCGCCTGCAGAACCAGTACAGCTGGGAAAGCTACAATGCCGACTCCTGGTCCAACGCAGGCATCGTGCAAACCGTCACGCCGATACCGTCCCTGGCTGCGAAATTCGACAGCCTGCAGGGGATCGTGGTTCGCGCGACGCTGCCCTACGTATCCACGCCCCAAATCGATGGGGTCGGGCGCAAACACGGCATGGGCGACACCAACGTACTGGCCTTTGCGGTACCCAAAAAGGCGCCGCCAAAGACGATCTGGGGCTGGGGCGCAGCCATCGATGTGCCCACCGCGGGTGACGATGAATTCACCGGCTCAGGTACCTGGAAAATGGGACCGGCTGGTGTCTTCATGGTTTCACCGCGCAAAGGCATGCAGATCGGCGCGCTGGTGTTCCACCAGTGGGACACCTACGACATCCGCTCCGATGCCGCCGATTTTAACTCGACGTTTATCCAGCCCATCTTTTTTCAACACTTCCCCGGTGGCTGGTATGTCGGCCTGCCCGACACGCCACAGAACTACGACTGGGAAGAGGAGGAGTGGACGCTGAACCTCGGCTTACAGGTTGGGCGAGTGTTCCCGATTGGCAAGCAGCCCATGCAGATGTTCGGCGGGGTTTATTACAACCCCGAAGAGAAAGATGACAACCGGGTGTCGGCCGAGTGGACTTTCAAGTTCCAGGTCGGCTGGCTGTTGCCGCAATAAGTCAGGAGGGCAAGATCATGAATCCACTGAAATACCTGGGAACTGCCCTGCTGCTGACCGTACTGGCAGCATGCTCATCGCATCCCAATACACCCGTGAGCGCGGCTGAAGGCGCTGACGGCACCCTGGTGATTCGGGAGAAGCAGGTCCTGCGATTCGCCACTGGCGGCACGGGCCGGGGCACCCTCACCTTACGCGGCTGGCAGTATTCCTTCGAGGCCAGCAACATGACCCTGGCGGGCGTTGGCCCCGGCGACATCCAGTTGGAAGGCGATGTGTACAACGTCGATGACGTCAGTGACTTCGAGGGCACCTATAAGCTCCAGGCGGCTGAGGTTGGGGCTGGCGAGGGTGCCGAGGGCTTCTGGTTCGAAAATGAAAAAGGTGTGCGGGTACACATTCGCACCCATGGCCAGGATGTCACCGTGCGCGTGAATGCCACCGGTGCGGTGGTGAAGTTGCTATAGCCAGCGATACCGCGTCTGAATACGACATATCCAAATTCACTTAGTTGAGAATATAAAGCCAAGAGGTCGACCCGCATGAAATCCTCATCGCTCAAGACAACATTTGCTCAGGTTGGCGTGCTCGCTGTTACGCTCTCCGTTGCGATCAACGCGTTTGCCCAGAGTGGTTCGCCACCGACCGATCGAACGTACCTGCCGGTACCGAATCCAAAAGAGGAGAAGTTTACGGAGCTCGATGTTCGCAACGCCAAAAAGCCCAAAAGCTACGCTGGCGTCAGCGCTCCGGAGAACGCACCCAATGTGGTGGTTATCCTCATCGATGACCTTGGTTACGGCGCGCCCACTGCGTTCGGCGGGCCCATGCACATGCCACATATCGAGAAGCTCGCCTCCGAGGGGGTGCAATTCAACCATTTCCATACGACTGCACTCTGCTCGCCGACACGGGTCGCGCTCCAGACCGGGCGCAACCACCATGCCGCAGCCATGGGCAATATCATGGAATGGTCAACGGGTTACCCCGGCTATACCGGACGTCGCCCGGAGGAGACGGCCTTCCTTGCGGAGATTCTCCGGCTGAACGGCTACAGCACAGCACACTTCGGCAAGGCGCACGAGACGGCGGCCTGGGAGAACAGCCCGGTGGGACCGTTCACACGCTGGCCGACCGGGGCGGGCTATGACCGCTTCTATGGCTTCATGGGTGGTGAGACCGACCAGTGGCACCCGATGATGTACGATCAGAACCAGTTGATCGATCCGGCCGCGGACAATCCTGACTATCACCTCACCGAGGACATCACCGACAAAGCCATCAGCTGGATTCGCCAGCATGAGGCGATAACCCCGGACCGCCCCTACTTCGTTTACTTCGCACCGGGCGCGACCCACGCGCCCCACCATGCGCCTGAAGAATACATCAAGCGGAACAAGGGCCGCTTCGACCAGGGCTGGGACGCGATGCGCGAGGAAATCCTGGCGCGCCAGATCGAGCTGGGCTGGGTGCCTGAAGGCACCGTGAACGCCCCGCGGCCCAAAGACATCAAGGCCTGGGACGATCTCAGCGAAGATGAAAAGCGCCTTTTCACCCACCAGGCGGAGGTCTGGGGCGGCTTCGGTGAGCATCTGGATGAGCACCTCGGAAGGCTTATCGACGCGATTGACGAACTCCCGAACGCTGACAACACGCTGGTGATCACCATCATCGGCGACAATGGATCGAGCGCTGAAGGCGGCATGGTCGGGCTCTTTAATGAGATGGCCTACTTCAACGGCGTCCCGGCGACGGTAGAGAGCAACACCGCCGAGTTGGACAGGTGGGGAGGACCGGAATCCTACCCGCATATGGCCGCCGGCTGGGCACACGCCACCGCAGCCCCCTTCGCCTGGACGAAACAGGTGGCGTCTGACTTCGGTGGAACCCGCAACCCGATGCTCATGCGCTGGCCTGCACGTTTTGAAGGTGACAAGACGGTCCGCTCGCAGTTCCACCATGTCGTGGACGTCGCGCCTACCGTTCTTGAAGCGGCTGGACTGCCAGAACCCACCATGGTCAACGGCGTCAAGCAGAAGCCGATGGCGGGCGTCAGCATGCTCTATGCGATCGAGGATCCAGGCGCCAAGACGACCCACCCCACGCAATACTTTGAAATCATGGGGAACCGCGCCATCTATCACGAGGGGTGGTTCGCCCGCGTGATCCACTTCCTGCCCTGGGAGCGCAAGCCGGACCGCCCGCTCTCGGAGGACACATGGGAGCTGTTCGACACGAGCAAGGATTTCAGCCTGGTGAATGACGTCGCTGCGGAGTACCCGGAAAAGCTCAAGGAGTTGCAGGACCTCTTCCAGAAGGTCGGTGAGGAGAACAACGTCTTCCCGCTCGACGATCGCCGCATTGAACGGCTCAACCCCAAACTGGCCGGACGGCCCGATCTTATCGGCGGCATCACCGAGATGACCGTGTATGAGGGTATGTCGTTCCCGGAGTTCTCGTTTGTCAACGTGAAGAACCAGTCCTTCAGCATCGAGGCCGAGGTGACCGTTGAAAAAGGCAAGCCTGAGGGCGTGATTTTCGCGGCCGGCGGCGCCTTCGGCGGCTGGGCTGCCTGGCTAGACCGGGGCGTGCCGGTCTTCACCTACAACTATCTTGCCATGGAGCAGTACACCATTCGCGGCAAGAGATCTTTGAAAAAGGGCGAGAACACCATCGTCTTCGATTTCGCCTACGAGGGTGGGAAAAAGCCCGGCCAGGGCGGCACGATGACGATCAGCGTAGGTGGCAAACAGGTGGGCCAGGGCCGTATTGAAAAGACGCAACCCCTGGTGATGGGCACCGAGGCCTTCGGGGTGGGGCACGACTCTGAAACACCCGTCGTGGCGGAGTACGGTGAGGCGCCGAACAACCACTTCCGCGGCGGCACACTCGGCGCCGTCAAAGTCTCGCAGACAAAGTGATGTAAGCGAGACTCCAAACGTTGCGAGATGGCGGTTTGCGCCGCCATTTCGCCATTTCGCCATTTCGCCATTATCGGGGAACTATTGCTACTACGGAGAGAAATGATGATTCGCCAAGATCAATCTAAGCCCGGCGCTCTGCTGGGTGCAGTTCTGTTCTGCTGTACATTTTTCATGACGAGCCACGCGCTAGCGCAGAACAACGTGCCTCATCCTGACCCCGAGTTTAAGGGCAAGATTGGACGGACCTATCACGACTCCAAGGCAGACCCCACCATGTTCCTGCCGCGATCGGCACCGGAGGGAGCGCCAAATATTCTGCTGGTGTTGATCGATGACGCGGGATTTGGCGCCAGCAGTACGTTTGGCGGCCCGAGCTACACGCCGACGCTGCAAAAGCTGGCAGATGGAGGCCTGCGCTATAACCGCTTTCACACCACGGCGGTTTGCTCGCCAACACGCGCGGCGTTGTTGACTGGTCACAATCACCATTCGGCGGCGACCGGCATCATCATGGAAACCTTGACCGGGTTCCCCGGGTATAGCGGCATCATTCCGCAGGATACGGCTTCGATCGGGAGAATTTTGCAGGACAATGGTTACTCCACCGCCTGGATTGGCAAAAACCACAATACCTCGGGCGTACAGTCGAGCGTTGTAGGACCACACACCCGCTGGCCCAACGCACTTGGTTTCGACTATTTCTACGGCTTCATGTCTGGCGAGATGAACCAGTGGTACCCGACGATCTATGAGAACCAGAACCCGGTGCAGGCGTGGGGCAGTCCTGAAGAGGGGTACAACCTCGGCATCGATATCACCGACAAGACAATCGACTGGATGCGTTATCAGAATTCGATCGCGCCGGACCGTCCGTTCCTGATCTACTATGCACCCGGCGCCACACACTCCCCCCACCATCCGCCCAAGGAATACGCGGAAAAGTACAAGGGCAAGTTCGCCCACGGGTGGGACCGGCAGCGGGAAATCACCTTCGCCCGGCAGAAGGAACTCGGCGTGATTCCCGAAGACGCTAAACTCACCGCGCGAAATGAGGCTATCCCCGCATGGGATACGCTGAGCGCCGACGAGAAAAGGCTCTACGAGCGCCAGATGGAAGTCTATGCCGGCTTTTACGAGTTTGCAGATGCGCAGGTAGGACGCATTGTCGACGCGATCGAGGAGACCGGCGAACTCGACAATACATTGATTATTTTCATTGCCGGAGACAATGGCGCCAGTGCCGAGGGCAGCATGACCGGTACGGCCAGTGCGGTCGCCATGCTCAATGGAGTCCAGTTCCCACTGGAAGAAACGATGAAGTTTCTGGATACCTGGGGCGACCCCGGTACTGACGTGCACTACGCGGTCGGCTGGTCATGGGCGATGAACACGCCCTTTAAGTGGATGAAGCAGGTAGCGTCGCACTTCGGGGGTACTAGAAACCCCATGGTGGTTTCCTGGCCTGCGCGCATCAAGGACACTGGCGGCTTGCGCCAGCAGTTCCACCACATCAACGACGTCACCCCCACTCTGCTGGAAGTCATCGGCCTCGAACAGCCGAAGTACGTCAATGGCATCAAGCAAAAGCCCATGGAGGGAGTTAGCTTCGCCTACACCTTCGCCGACGATGGTGCCAAGGCTGCTGAGCGGAAAAAGACGCAGTATTTCGAGCTCATCGGCAATAGAGGCATCTACCACGATGGCTGGATGGCATCTGCGCAACACAAAGAACCGTGGAACACGGCGGGAACCAAGCCCTTCGATGGCGACACCTGGGAGTTGTACGATATCTCCAAGGATTTCACCCAGGCCGACGACCTGGCAGCTGCAAATCCGAGAAAGCTCAAGCAAATGCAGAGGCTCTTCGAGAAAGAAGCCGAGAAGTACAATGTCTTTCCCCTGGACGATCGTGCAGCCGCCCGATTCGCCAACCCGAACGGCATCAATCGGCCGAGCTTCGTTACCGGGCGTAACCACTTCGAATTTTTCCCCGGTGCCGTTCGTCTGCCAGAGGCCGTCGCCCCCAGTGTAAAGAGCAAGTCTCATACCATTACAGCCGACGTTGTCATTCCCGAGGGTGGTGCGGAAGGCGCATTGCTCGCCATGGGTGGCGATGAAGGCGGTTACGTTCTCTATGTGAAAGACAACAGACTCTCCTACGCCTTCAATTACTACTCGTATAGCCACTACAAGGTCACGTCGACGGCGAATGTGCCCTCCGGCAACGTCGAACTGAAGATGGACTTCAAATACGACGGTGGCGGCCCCGGTAAAGGTGGAACTGCCACGCTTTACATCAATGGAGAACAAGCCGGACAGGGCCGTATTGAGCGCACCATCCCGGGCAAGTTCGGCTTCGATGAAATGGATGTCGGTATGGACCTGTCAGGCGCCGTCGGCCAGGGCTACGAGGCACCCTTCAAATTCAGCGGCCAGGTCGAAAAAGTCACCATCCATATTGAAGACAGCTAGATTGGTCAGACACTCAATCTCCGGCCAGCTTCAGCGTTGGTGATGCGCTCAAGTAGGTCTCCGAGCACGTTCACAACTAAAGACCTCGGACGCACGTGGGGCCCTGAGTCAGACAGGGCCCTCATTGCCTGCGGTACGTGGTTCACCGGAAAGCATCAGGTTCGCGGGGGAGAACACCAGCCATCTCAGGAGGATGCGCGCCGCTTATTCTCCAGATATTCGCGAAGCGCACGATTGACTGAAGCCGAGTCTGGAAACGACTCACGCAAATCTGGGTCGATACGAACAATGTTCGAACCACTGTGGTAGTCCGCAGCATACTTTCCGCGTGCACCTGACTTAATGAGTGCCGGATCGTACTCTTCTCTGAGACTATCCTTTTTATTGCTCATATCCGCGAATCTCTCTGCGCGTCATGTGCCGCGCCGAAACCAGCCTGATTGTACCATCGCGGTCTGTAGGCCTGAGCAGTGAACCTGAATGAAGACCGGTTTGAGCATATAGAGCCTGCGCAGGAGTCCGGCTGACAGTCGACGATTGGGCTGCTACCGGTGAAGTCAGCTAGACTGTTATTCACTAAACTCTTACGGAGCGTGGCTATGTCAATTGGCAGGCTTTTCCTGGCAGCAACGGCACTTGCTACCATCACCAGCGGCGGTGCACAGGCGCAGCTAATGCCCAGCGCAGAACACCTGTCTCCGCGCTATGCGGGCAAAGCCTATTCTCCCTACGCGGAGCGCAACTTCCCGCAGGTACCGCTGTGGGGAGACTCCCACCTGCATACGTCTCTGTCCCTGGATGCAGGCGGCTTCGGCAACCGGCTGGATGCGGAGCAGGCCTACCGGGTGGCACGGGGAGAGCAGATCATGGCCTCCTCCGGGCAGCCCATAAAGCTGGGGCAGCCGCTGGACTGGCTCGCAATTACCGACCACTCGGACGGCATGGGCTTTATCGTCGATACCCTGGCGGGCTCGCCCCTGGTGACCAAGTACGAGCAGGGTGCACGCTGGTCCGAGGGTATGCGGGCCGGTGGCCAGACCGCTGTGAATGCCACACTGGACCTGATCAAGAATTTCTCACAGGGCACGGTCAACCAGGAGATGTTCGCCCAGTACTCGCCGGGGGCGCGACGTTATGCCACAGTCTGGGACCAGGTGATTGAGGCTGCTGAGGCATTCAACGATCCCGGGGAATTCACCGCGCTGATCGGCTTCGAGTGGACCTCACTGATCAAGGGCGGCAACATGCATCGCAATGTGATCTTTCGGGACGGTGCCGACCGGGCGCGCCAGGTGGTCCCCTTCACCATGGTAGCGCCAGCCGGCAGCCCGGACCCCATGGACCTGTACAACTACCTCGAGGCCTACGAGGAGAAAACCAACGGGTCGATCATGGCCCTGGCCCACAACGGCAACCTGTCCAACGGCATCATGTTCCCCACTGACCGGCGCTACAACGGCGACAGGCTGACACGGGAATATGTGGAGGCCCGGGCCAAGTGGGAGCGCACCTACGAGGTCACCCAGATCAAGGGCGACGGGGAAACCCATTCCTATCTTTCAGCCGATGACGAGTTTGCGGACTACGGTACCTGGGATGTCGGCAACCTGGACCTGTCGGAAGCCAAGACCAAGGACATGCTCCAGTACGAGTACGCCCGTGAGGCCCTGAAGAACGGCCTGGCGCTGGAGAAGAAATTCGGCACCAACCCCTACAAGTTCGGCATGGCCGGTGCCACTGACAGCCATACCTCGCTGCCCACGGCGGAAGAGAACAACTACTTCGGCAAGCACGCCGGCTACGAGCCCTCCGAGGAGCGACTCACCCACCCCTTCGTCAAAACCGAGAACGGCGAGCTGGCCAGCTGGCAGCAGGTGGCCTCGGGGCTGACCGCCGTCTACGCCCATGAAAACACCCGGGCGTCTATCTTCGATGCAATGGACCGCCGGGAGATCTACGCCACCACCGGGCCGCGCATCCTGGTGCGGTTTTTTGGGGGCTGGAATTACACCGAGGAAGACATCCAGAGCCGGGAACCGGTATTCCGTGGCTACGAAAAAGGCGTACCTATGGGCGCCAACCTCCCGCCCAAGGCCGAAGGCCAGAGCGCGCCGACCTTTATGGTCTACGCCCTGCGCGATCCCGCTGGTGCCAACCTGGACCGCATCCAGGTTGTAAAGGGTTGGCTGGACAAGCGCGGCAAGACGCACGAGAAGGTCTACGACGTGGCCTGGTCGGGTGATCGCTCACCCGGCGCCGACGGTAAACTCCCAGCGGTAGGAAACACGGTGGACGTCGCTACAGCGTCATGGACCAACAGCATCGGCGATTCGGAACTGGGCACCGTCTGGATCGACCCTGATTTCGACCCGGCCGAGCGCGCCTTCTACTATGCACGGGTGATCGAGATACCAACGCCGCCCTGGTACTTGTATGACGTATTCCGCTTTGGCACCGAGCTGCCCGAGGGCGCGCCCACCAGCCAGCAGGAGCGGGCCTACACATCACCAATCTGGTTCACTCCGGAGTAGATACCTTTAGAATATGCGGATTCGCAAGCTCACCAAGGAAACACCATGATTTCAGCATCCATGGAGAAGGCACTGTCCCGCCAGCTCAACGATGAGTTTTTCTCGGCGTATCTATACCTGGCGATGTCGGCCTACTGCAGCCACCAGGAATTCAGCGGCGCGGCCCACTGGTTCAAGACCCAGTACGACGAGGAGCACCAGCACGCCACCCGCATCTACAACTACCTGATCGACCAGGGGGTGCACGTCGAACTGGAGCCTATCGCCCAGCCGGAGAATGATTTCGGGTCCCTTTTGGAAGTGTTCAAGTCGTCGCTCAAGCACGAGCAGAAAATGACCGCCAACCTGAACGATCTCAGCGACCAGGCGCTCAAGGAGAAAGACCACGCCACCTACAACCTGCTGCAGTGGTTCGTCAACGAGCAGGTGGAGGAGGAAGCCACCGTGGGCGAGATCATCTCCAAGCTGAAACTGGTCAAGGACGACGGCTACGGCCTGCTGATGATCGACAACGAGCTGTCCCAGCGGTCGGCCGTCAGCGACGCACAGCTGTGAAGTAGTTCACAGAACCGGCTGACGCCGGCGCCGGGAAACTGGTGACAGTTAAGTTTTCCGCCGAGCGGACGAATACGGTATATGGAAGACCGTTTCCCAGTCCGCATCAGCCTTGCCGCATTGCCACAGAGCCGCAGGCCCACCGTGCTATTGCGCGGCATCCTGCTGTGCGCTCTTGTCCTGTGTACTCAGGCAGCCAGCGCCCTGGAAGTCAAACAGCACTTCTATCAGCTGGGCGACGAGTTCGAGTACCTGGTGGACCCGACAGGGCAGATTCAGCTCGATGACCTCCTTACCAATCCCAGGGCTTTTGACTGGCAATCCAGTGCCGAAGGCAAACCCGCCGCCAGCTACGAACCGGTCTGGCTGAGACTGAAACTGCGCTTTCCCCTGCATAAGCTGGGCAAGAAGCATTACCTGTTTGCCATGTCGGAGAACCTCTACGACGTGCGCATCTACCGGCCCGACGCCAGCGGCAGATACGAAACGCTACTCACCGGCAACGACTACCCGGCCAGGTCACGGGAGGTAGACACGCCACGCTATGGCTTCGAAGTCATCCCCGCAATGGTGCGGTCCGATATCTACCTGCGCGTGGTGGGTGGACCGGGCGCCAATGCCCTGCCCTGGGTGTTGATGAACGAGGACACTTACGAGGGCGGCCGCAGCGGTTACCTGGCATTCAACCTGGTCTGCCTGACGGCGCTGGGCACGCTGCTGCTGTTCAATGCCAGTATCGCCATTTCCCTGCGTCGGCGCGCCTACGCCTACTACAGCGTGTTTGTCGCCAGCGTCATGCTCGCCCTGGCCACCGCGGAGGGATTCGGGTTCTACTACCTCTGGCCCAACGCGCCCCACCTCAACGATCACATGCTGCACAGCCTGAATATGGTGTCGGCCGGCGCGCGACTGCTGGCGATTACCAGCTTCCTGGGCATCGCTGCGATCTCGCCGCGCTTTTTCCGTGCCTGCAAGATCGTGCTCGGTCTGCTGGCGGTGACGTTTGTCGCGGTAGCGTTGTTCGGGGTGAAACAGCTGCCGACCTATTTCGCTACGTGGGTGTGGGGAATCGGCATCCTGGCGGGCTTTGCCGCCTGTATCAGGGGCATCATGCTCAAAGTGCGCCTGGCCATACCGCTGCTGATTGCACTACTGCTACCCACCGTGGGCGCGGTGGCGCAGGCGGTACTGCTGTTACAGGAAGCGGGCAACATGATGCTGATCGTGCAGCTGGCCAAGGTCAGCTTCGTGCTGCATGTGCTGCTGTTCTCGATTTGCCTCGCGACTCACATGCGCATCGAAACCGAGTCCCGTATCCAGGCCCTGCATGATGATCTTACGGGCCTGCCGGGCCCAGCGCTGTTGCGGGAACGCTTCGAGCAGTTCTCCAACCTGTCGCGGCGGCTCGATATGCAGATGGCGGTACTGTTCATCGACCTGGACGGCTTCAAGGCGGTCAACGACAGTCTGGGGCACGCCGCGGGTGACAGGCTGTTGGCAGGTGCGGCCCAGCGCATGCGAGACGAACTCCGCGGCTCTGACACCGTGGGCCGGTGGGGCGGTGACGAGTTCGTGGTGTTCCTGATGAATCCTTCCAGCCAGAACTCCCTCACACTGGTGGCGGACCGCCTGCTCAAGGCGATTGCCGCGCCCTATTGGCTGGACGGAGACATGGCGGAAATCAGCGCCAGCATTGGCATCGCCGTATTCCCCCACCACGACCAGGACCTGGAAAACCTGCTGAAAATCGCGGATGGCGCCATGTACGCCGCCAAGGAGCGGGGCAAGAACTGCTACGTGGTGGCCGAGCAGGCCGAAAAAGCGACGCCCCCTGAAGGCCACAACCTGCGGCTGGTGTCCGGCTAGGAATTCCCTGGGTCGCTAGAGTGGTAGTCGGCGACTACCCGTGACTATCGGGGATACACATCTCTCTATCAGTGCCCCACAAGCAGAGCCAAGCACGTACCTCCTGAAAATCCAGGTGTCGCCCGGTTTCCTGGTACGCAATCCAGGAATCTAATGCTTCCTGCGTGAAGCGAGTGAATTTTTCATCAATTGTCATCATGTTGCCATCAGTAGCTCAATTCAGAGGCCCCAAGCCATTAAAGTACCTTACTACATGGCGATTTTTGAGAAGAGGCTGCCTATTAAATTTTCGCGGCGGACCACGCCAGGTTACCGTCGCTAGAATGCACTATACTGCTTTGTAATACATTGCAGCATGAGAGGCCAAATCATGGGAGTAACCAGCGTCAGAATGCCGGATGAACTGCTGGCCCAGCTCGAAGAGGCCGCAGAACGGATGCGCCGCTCCAAGGGCTGGATCATCAACGATGCCGTGCGTGAATACCTGGCCAGGGAAGAGCGCAGCAACCAGATGCTCGAAGACACGCGCGCGGCCCTGGCCGATATCCGTGCAGGCCGCGTAGTCGAAGGCGATGATGTCCTGGATTGGCTCGAATCCTGGGGAGATGACAAGGAGAAAACGCCGCCCAAGTTATGAAGTTACAGTTCACCCATAGCGCGCAAAGGGATTTGATGCGACTGCGTGACTTCATTGCCGAGGAGAATCCCGGGGCAGCCAGGCGAATCAGCCAAATACTGGTGGGGTCTATTCGCCGCCTCGCTGATCAACCGGAAATGGGGGTGGAGGTTCAGGGCCTCCCCGGTGTAAGGGACCTGATAGCCGGCAGCTACATCGTCCGCTATATCGTTCTGGAAGAAGAAATCTACATTCTAAGGATCTGGCACGGCAGGGAAGATCGATAGTCGAGTGCGCTAGACCAGCGCCGCATGCAGCACTATAGACATGCCGAATGAGAGCACCACCGTCCCCGGCAGGGTCGTGAACCAGGTCACTACGATGGCCCGGAGCGTATTCCACTGTAGGCTGTCGCCCGAACTCACTACCGCGCCTGCCACACCCGAAGTCAGTACATGAGTCGTTGAGACTGGTGCGCCGCCGAGGTCGCCGGCGGCGATACTGGCCACGGCCGCAGTCTGGGCCGCCAGACCCTGGGCGGGGCTCATATGACTGCTGCCCATCTTCTCTCCCAGTGTGGTGACAATCTTCTTGTAACCCACTGCGGTACCGAGCCCCAGCGCTGTGGCTGACAGGACGATCAGCCAGAACGGCACATCCTCGATTAGACGGACCAGGGCGTCGTGGGCGTGCTGCATCTTGCGCTTCTCGTCTGGACTCAGCAGGCCCATCACATCGGCGCGGTTCAGCGTCCGGCCGACCGCCTCGTGTACATCGAGGATTTCTGAGCGGAAGCGAATTTTCTCTTCTTCAGTCAGCGGCGCCGCCTCGAAATCCCGCTTTGCCACCTGCTTGATATGCTCAAGCTCCGCCATGAGTTCCGTGGCCCTGGGGCCCAGCACCTCGTGCTCGCCAAATCGCATCACCACCGATTCGATGTCATTGGCAACGGTAACGGCATGTTCGTAGGATTTCCGGTCGCTCACCGGGTCGATGGCATAGAGCCCGGGCAGCAGGCCCATAAGCACCATCAGCATCAGGCCGATGGACTTCTGGCCGTCATTGGTGCCATGCAGGAAGGACACGCCAATCAGCCCGCCGATCAGTGGGCCGCGCACGCCGCGCCCGGGTACTACGCCTTCGCGATGCGGTTCCAGCATGGCGGGATCGCGCAGCATTCGTTTGATCAGCTTGAACAGGAACCACGCCAGAAGGCCGCCAAGAATCGGCGAGAAAAATAGCGTGAGCAGGATCTTCTCTCCCTGGTGCCAGTTGATGGCCTCTGCCACGGGTGTACCCATCAGTAGCGCATGGGCCATGGATACCCCGATGATCGAACCCACGTAGGTGTGGGTGGTGGAGTTGGGGATGCCGTACCACCAGGTGCCCAGGTTCCACAGTACGGCGGTCAGTACCAGGGCCAGCATTAGCGAAGCTTCTGGCAATGTGTTGATCCCGGCGACCATCTCTTTTGGCAGCAGGAACACCATGCCGAAGGCGACCGCGGTGCCACCCAGCAATACACCAAAGAAGTTGCAGACAACCGAGAGGCCGATTGCCCTTGGCGCAGTCAGGGAGTTGGAGTAGATGACCGTGGCCACTGCGTTGGCGGCGTCATGGAAGCCGTTGATTGCTTCCTGGAGCACGATTAGAAGGAAGACCAGGATTAGCACCCAGCCAGCTACCGTGGGCAGGTTGGCAAGTAGTAGGCCTGGGTCTGTCATAGGGGTGCCTTCCTGTGATTCAGAATGGATTCCCGCCTACGCGGGAATGACGAAGGGGCGGGGGAATGACGGGTCACTGCCAGTGGTAGGTGAATTCGATGGCCAACGTATAGTGGTCCTTGAACTCGCCAGAGACGCGGCCCTTGATGAGTGATTCGCCGGTGTCGATGGGTGCTTCGCCGGTGTCCAGCAGGTTGAGATTGATGTCCAGGACCTTGCCCCTGCCGCGCTCTATGGACACCCCCGCACCTATACCCCAGACCCGGTCCAGGGCGATGCCGAAGCTGCGGTCCTCGTCGTCGATTGCCTGCTCCATGTACATGACGCCGACACCGCCGCGCATTCCGTGCAGCAGCGGCCAGGTCAGCCCGGCGCTGTAGATGAAGAAATCGTCGAAGTTGCCCTCTGGAACGTTGATGTCCTCGCCGTCGAGGTGAATTTCGGTCACTCCGAACTGGGAGAACTCCACCCACACCGTGTCGAGGGTCAGTTCCCAGTCATTATCGAAGCGATGGAACAGCCCCGCCCCGGCGATTACCGGCACGGTGTCGGCGATGTCGATGGTCTCGCCCTCCAGCGCCTCGATGATACCCTCGGGCCGCACCGCGTCGCGGAAGTCGAGGTCTGCTTCCATATCCACATCGGTCTCAGCCCGGTAGAGGAAGCCGATACGGGTGTTCTCGGAAAATTCGTACAGCGCGCTGAGCGACCAGCTGTAACCCACGCCATCCGCATCTGCGCGAAGTCGACCGTCCTGCGCCCCGGGCTCGAAGGGATCATTGTTGATCTTAGTCTTGATATCGGAGGCGGCATACATCAACTGGCCTCCGACGCCGACGCTGAAATCATCCGTCAGCTGGTAGGACACCGCCGGCGCCAGGGATACATACACCAGGCTGAATGAATCACTGTAGTAGCGCCCCGCCCAGTTGGGGCCGTTGAAGCTGCCGAATCCGGTGGGGATATTGAAGGACACCCCCGCCATCCACTTGTCGCCGATCGGGCGCGCGTAATAAGCCGAAGGAATCACCGCGGCCTGCGGGTCTCGCGGGCTGCCGCCGTCCACATCGGTGTTATTCTCGTCCACGTCGAACTTTCCCCAGCTGTGGACATAGATCAGGCTACCGGTCTTGTGCTCGCCCTCCAGCAGACTCATGCCCGCGGGATTGGCGAACACAGTTTCCGCATCGTTGGCGGTGGCAAACAGGCCAGTAAATGCGGGGCCACCGGCAAACGCCATAGGGCTAGCCAACAGTCCCGCGAGGACGCCGAGAATGGGCTTTGTCGATGTCATTCCCTGCCCTCGCCTAGCCGCCCGCCTGGGCTTGCTCCAGCAGCGCCACAAGCACCGCCGTAGAGAATCCGAGCACCGTCACCAGGCCCGCCAGCTTGCCGCCGTGCTCGAAGGCTTCCGGCATCATGGAGTTGGCCAGCATCGTAAGGATGGCGCCGGCGGCGAAGGCGTTGACGAAGGCCAACATGAACGGTGAGGCGCCCCCGAATAGCGAGTAGCCTGCAACAGTGAAGCCAGCACAAAGCACGGCAATGGCAATCCAGAGACCCAGGATCTTGCCGGTGCTCCAGCCGCCAGCCTTCATCCCGGAGGTACCGGCTATAGCCTCCGGCAGGTTGGAGATGAAGATGGCCACCAGCATGGCGATGCTCACCGCGCCGCCTTCCAGAATTCCCAGGCCGATGACCGTGGACTCCGGGATGCCGTCCAGCATGATGCCCAGCAGCATCGGCACGACCAGCGCAGACCCCGCAGCGCCCTCGATAGACGTGCGATTTTCAGCGCCCATTCCGCTGATGATTCGGTCTGCGAAGTAAAAGGTCAGCGCACCCAGGAAAATCCCCCAGGCGATGCCACCGGTGCCCTTGCCGATGCGAATGGCCTCGAAGACCAGCTCATAGGCCACCGCGGAAATCAGCACGCCGGCCCCGAAGGCCATGACTAGGCCCAACGGGCGCTTACCGATAGGAATGAAGCAGCCGATCAGGCCGCCGACCACCAAAGAGGATGTGGCCACCAGGCCCCAGAGAAATGAATCCAGCATATCGCGCTCCTTTTGTTTTTATGCGCCACGCAGGGGTTGACCGGTGGCCAGCGCGACCTGGTGCGATGTGGCGGCAGCCTAGTTGGAAAGCGTCTGAGAGGGCAGCTCGCCGAATACCTTCTTGTAGGACTGGCTGAAACGACCTACATGGGTGAATCCGTGATCATTGGCGATATCAGTCACCCTGATCTCGCTTTTCTCCGCTCTCGCCAGCGCATGGTGCGCTTCACTGAGCCTGGCCATGATCAG
The DNA here is from genome assembly GCA_965601975.1 of Halieaceae bacterium. Lineage (GTDB taxonomy): Bacteria > Pseudomonadota > Gammaproteobacteria > Pseudomonadales > Halieaceae > JANQIO01. The sequence goes on along the minus strand of OZ271856.1, from coordinate 855,720 downwards.
GTACTGGCCCGGTGTAATGCCCATGATTTGCCTGAAGGCGAATTCGAGTGTTCTCCGGCAGACTCCAGCGGCCTGCGCCATCTCCCAGGCGCTCACGTGCTTTCCGCTTTGACGCGCATGCGAAACAGCGCGATAGACCACTTCCTCACGAGTGTTGCGAGACAGCAGCGTCTGCTCTGCTTGCAGGTGCGGAAAACACTCCTCGAGCGCGAGCAGCAGGGTAGATCTCACCCGGGTGGCCGCCTCGGGGCGGGACAGCAAGTCTGAATTTGCTCCATACAGAGACAACATGTGGCCCTCGAGTTCGATCAGCTGTGCTCCCGCTTCGCCCAAGTCCATGCAGCGGCTTTGGCATACCCGATCCGCTTCCTCCTCGCCGGCCAACTTGCGCAGCAATGCGTGGGAGACAAGCAGTACACTCATCTCCGTGCCGGACTCCGCGCTGTAGTCCAGGCATTCACCCGACCCGCCTGAAGCGATGCAGAATCTGCCTCGATCCACCCGGTGGCCACAATAGTGCATCACAGCTTGCTCTGGCGACACGACGCCACCCAGCGCCACCCAACCCGGCGGCGCTTCCCCCTGCATCAGGCATTTGCCGCCCAGTTGGTTTCTGTACAGCACAAGGTCGGGAAATGTGATGCTGCGAACGCAGCTGGAAAAAGGTTCCCGCGATAGCTGTATGACCCGGGTATCCCAGTGACCCGGCCTGGCCTGCCAGTTGTCCAGGTCATGGCACTCGATCACGTTGTATTGGGCAATGTCGCCCTCGCTCATCGGGTAAACACCAATCTGATGAGCCCTGAATACTTCACGATAGGGAACACCCCTCTGCCAGTGTCTGCGACGGCAGCTCGCCAAAGATCCTCTTGTAATTCCGGGTGAAACGACCAACATGGGAGAACCCGTGCGCATTCGCGATTTCCGTCACCGTTGTCTTGCCTTTCTCCCCGCTGGCCAGAGCATGGTGCGCTTCATTGAGCCTGGAGATCACCAGGTACTTCCCCGGTGTAATGCCCATGACTTGCTTGAAAGAGGATTCCAGGGCCTTCTGGCTGACACCGGAGGACTGCGCCAACTCAAAGGCACTGACGGGCTTGCGGGACTGCCGCGCATGCTGAACAGCTTGATACACCACTTCTTCACGACGGTTGCGAGACAGGGGTTCCTGTTCAGGCTGGAGATGCGCAAAACACTCTTCGACTGCACGTAACAGGTCAGATCGTACCTGGGCGGCAATCACCGGGTTGGACAGCACACCGGGATCGTCACTTATGAACGCCAACAGGCGTCCTTCCAGTTCGACGAGCCCACGAGCCGCCTCGCCGGCATTTACGCTGTGCCAACCGCACAGACGCTCTGTCAACTCTTCGCCGACCGTTTTACGCAGCAAACCGGGGGAGATCAAAAGCATGCTGGTGTAAATGCCGCTGTCCACGCTGTAGTCCAGGGAATCTCTACTCCCGCCGCTGGTAAGACCCAGGTCGCGCCGCTCAATTCTCTGTCCGCAAAAATGGGCTGTGGCCCGCTCCGGCGCCACGACACCACCCAGCATCACCCAGCCTTTGGGTCCGCTTCCATGAAACAGGCAGGCGCCTCCCATCTGGTTCCTGTAAACAGCCACATCGGGAAGCGTAATACTGCGAACGCGACTGGAGAATGGCTCCGGGGACAGCTGGGTAACCTGCGTATCCCAGTTGCCGGGCAGGGAACTCCAATGGTCAAGGTCATTGGATTCGACAACGTTGTACTGGGCTATGTTGTCTGAGTTCATCCAGCGATCACCAGTGTGTAGAACCTTAGATACCGCACTAAATAGGATACTAGTCCAATTGGACCTGCCCAGTACGTTCCCGCCTGTCGTTGATTGCCGTCAATACAAAACCAGGGCTCGTAAATAACCTCGACCTGCAGGACTTCCGGGTGCCCAGACGCTCTCTCCGACTCACCAGGACAGGGCGCCAGCCAAAACAGGACGCACAGTAGCGAGCGGGTTACACTACCGGCCCACCTTGTAACGGAGAATTCCTCATGGCGGCTCCCGCCCTGAAAGACATGCGCGTCCTTGTCACCGGCGGCGGCACGGGTATCGGCAAGGCCTGCGCAAAGCGTCTGGTTCAGGATGGTGCGGCGGTGACGATTTGCGGGCGTACGGAAGACAAGCTGGTCGACACGGTCGAGGGTATTTCCGCCGCCGGGCTGCCGGGGAGCATTCAATACACGGTTGCCGATATCACCGTGGAAGCGGACGTGGAGCAAGTCACCCTACTGGCCGGGGGTGAGGGTCAAGTCTTGCACGGTGTGATCGCCAATGCCGGGGGCGGTGGCATGCCCATGCCCTACGGCGAGGTGGATACGGACGAGTTTATGCGGGTACTGAACCTCAATGTGCTTGGCACCATGTTGTGCATGAAGTACGCCATTCCCATGATGCAGGAGGCCAGGGGCGGCTCCTTTGTCGGCATGTCGTCCCTGGCGGGCCATATCACCCACCCCTATTTTCATGCCTACTGTGCCGGCAAGGCGGGCATCGAGGCGATGATGCGCAACGCCGCCGACGAATATGGGCGCGAGAACATCCGCTTCAATGCCATCCGCCCGGGGTTCATTGCCACAGAAATCATGGCGGGCATTCCCGAGGACAGCGAAGTCTACCGGTCCTATATCGAGAACACGCCGATGAACGATGTGGGCCAGCCCGAAGACGTGGCGGAGCTGGCCAGATTCCTCATCGGGCCGGAATCCCGCTGGATCACCGGCCAGTGCATCAACGTCGACGGGGGCCACTCCCTGCGGCGGGGGCCCGATTTCTCCAGCTTCGTGGCCTGACCAATACATGAGCGAACACGTGGGCCTGTCCCGGACCCAGTCATCCCTGTTGGTATTCAGCCTGTTGACCGTCGCTATCGGTCAGTCGCTGGTATTCGCCCTGCTGGCGCCGCTGGGGCGGGAAGTGAATATGACGGAAGTGCAAATCACGTCCATCATTGCGATCTCCGCCATCATTTATGGGTGGATCTCCCCACGCTGGGGCCGCTACAGCGATCACCGCGGCCGCAAGCCGGTGTTGCTGATCGGCCTGACCGGGTTCACCATCGGTATCGTGCTGTTTGCCAGTGTGTTCCAGGCGGGATTGATGGGCCTACTGGTGGGCATGCCCCTGTGGCTGCTGGCCATCGTCGCCCGCTGCAGCCAGTCCTCGATCATGGCCGCCACGCCGCCCGCCTGTTCGGCCTATACCGCCGACCTGACACCCCCGGACCAGCGCATGCGCGCCATGGGCCGGCTGGGGGCCGCCAATAGCCTGGGCATGATCCTGGGGCCCGCGGTTTCCGGGGTACTGGCGACTGTTGGCCTGCTGGCGCCGCTGTATTTCGCCGGCTTGCTGACGGCCATTGCCGCCCTGCTGGTCTGGTGGAAACTGCCGGCTATTCCGGCGGTGGCGCGCAAGTCGCGCTCGACAAAGGCCCATCTCCGCTACCGTGACCCGCGCATCTTCCGTTACGTGGCCACCGCCATCGGGCTGTTTTCCGGCTTCGGGGCCATCCAGCAGACCCTGGGCTTCAGCATTCAGGACAAGCTGCAGCTGTCTGGAATCGAGACGGCCCAATACACCGGCGGGGCCTTTATGGTCTCGGCTACCTTTGCTTTCTTCGCCCAGCGGGTACTGATCCAACGACTCACCCTGGGACCAGAGCAATTTATCCTCGCGGGACTGAGTACACTGTTCCTGGCGGCGGGCTTTATCGGCAGTTTCGACAGCCTCGCGTACCTGGCGGTGGGTATGGCTTTTATGGGCCTGGGTACGGGGATGGCGATGCCCAGCCTTATGGCGGCCGCCTCGGTGGCGGTGTCGCCGGAGGAACAGGGCGCCGTGTCAGGCATCATTGCCTCCTGCCCCGCCATCGGCTTCGTGGCGGGCCCGATTGTGGGCGGATTGCTCTATCAGCAGGGTTCTTCACTGCCAAGTATTTTCAGTGGAGCGGTATTCATCTTAGTATTCATCATGATGAGAGCGAGTCGGGGAACAACCGCGTGAAAGATAGCCTGGGTGAACTAATCAAGACCATCAGCGCGCGCCGTAATGCGCTGCAGGAGGAGTACACGGAGTACGACCTGCACCAGCTGCGCGTCGCCGTGCGCCGTATGCGTGGGTTGCTGCGCTTCGAGGAATCCCCCGAGGCCTGGCAGCTGCGCCGGGAATGGGGATACCTCGTCAGCCACACCAATCCCGCCCGGGACTGGGACACGCTGGCCGAGCGGCTGGAGGAACTGCCTGAGAACGAGCAGCCTGTTGGCCTGATGGCCGCTGTGGAGCGCCATCGCGAAAAGGTCTGGAAAGATGTTCTGCGCGCGCTGCGCAATCCCCAGTGGGACGAAACCACGGCGCGCATGGAATCCTTTATCAGTGTTGCCGATCCCGAGCGCGAGGAAGTGGAACCCGAGCAGGTCATTCGCGAGGCCAGCCTCCGCGTGAACCAGGCCTGGGAGCGGGCCCAGGAGCGCGGTGACAGCCAGGCATGGCACAAGCTTCGCGTTGCCATCAAGGATCTGCGCTACAGCCTGGACACCCTGTCACAGACCGACGTCGACGAACCCATCGCCCTGTGTAAACTGCTGCAGGAGCAGCTCGGTACCTGGCACGACAGCATCATGCACCGGGGCCTGCTGACCATGGTCGACCGTGACCTGGGGCCCGACGAGCGATCCGCCAAGGATGCCGCCGCGGAACTGAATACGGACCTGTTTGCCGAGGGCATGAAAGCGCTGAAGGAAGCCCGCCACACCATGGCGGCGCGCGCCCAGCTACTGGACCGCAACAGCAAGCGCTGAGCGCCGTCGCGGCAGGCAGGGGATGCCCGCAAGAACCAACAGGATGGTGCCCTGCAGCGGCGACAGCACAAAGTAGTACCCGTCTGTGAACGTGCGCTGCCAGTTTCCATACAGCCCGGGCTCGCGCTGCAGGTACAGGCGAACATTCGTGTCGTCCGGATGGAAGCCCCCGGGCGGTATGTCCCGGTCGGGATTCAGGATCAGCCGGCCCGTTGCCCCCAGCGTAATTGCACTCAGCGCAATCGCTCCCGACGTTCCCAGCAGCCAGCGCCGGACCCGCGGCATACCCATGGCAGACTCGGGACGCTCCCGAAAACCGTAGTACAGCAACAGACCGGCCAGCACGCCGAGCTGGTTCAGCCACAGGTCATTGAAGTCGAAGTAGGTGCCCTGCCGCGCCGCCAGCGACAGGTACTGGTAGGCCTCATCGAGCACACTGAGCCAGAAAACCAGCAGCCAGACTTCCAGCAGCGGCCAGCGTTCCCGCGCCGGGTCCAGCGCCCAGGCAAACAACAGCGTGATGATGGCGTACTGCGGATAGTGGATGGCCTCCACGTAGGTGGTCAGCAGCCAGCGGTTGCTGGCGAGTACCGCCACTGCCAGCAGCAGCCAGGCACACCAGGTCGGCCATGAGTTGCCGCGGCCCCGCCAGGCCAGCCACACCAATAACCCGCCGCTGACCAGCCAGGCGACTTCACGAGTCGAATGCAGGGGCACCCAGTCGCCGAAGGGGGTTGGCTGCGGGCTGGTCACCCAGTTCGAAAACACCAGGTGCAGTCCGGCATTGGCCATCCAGTACGCCAGGGCGAGCGCAAACGCGAATGCGCGCCAGCCTACTGCGCTATGCATTCCGGCAGGGCGCCGCCGTCGCTCCAGATTTCGAACCCATGGTCGTCGGAGTAGCGGCAGCCGGGTTCCGGGCGCCGACCATCCAGCTGGTTGTCGCCGGCCCCTTCATCCAGGAACAGGGAAAAGTTCGGGCCGCCCTCGTTGCGCCGCGCGGGCCGGGTGCCGGTATAGGTATCGCTGCCGGACTCGTCGATAAACCAGGTGACGGAGCCATGGGCGCTGGCGCCGAGACTGAAATCCCCAACCCGGTAGTCGTCGTCGCCGTCCCGGTCCCGGAACCCGGCCAGGCTGTAATCCCAGGCCAGCCCGGCAATGACACTGTGGCGGGTGCGATAGCGATCATCGCCCGATTCGTTGTCCAGGAAACCCAGGCCACCGTGGGCACCCCAGCCCAGGCCATAGCGGGTTGCTGTGAATTCATCGTCGCCGTCTCCACGGTCCAGCAGCATTCCGGCGGCGCGGTAGTATCCGCCGCCCTGGGCGAAGGCGCCAGCGTCGTAGATATCGGCGCCGTCTCCATCGACCAGCAGGCCCACGCCCCCGCTAGCCATCCCCCGCAGGCCCAGGCCCACCCCCTGGGCCCAGGCATCAGCGAGCCCCGGATCGCCGTAAAGCGTGGCCGAACCACCGAGGGCGCGATAGTCGTCATCACCAACGCTGTCCGTTAGCAGGCCAATCCCGGCGAACATGCCCAGGCCCTGGCCCAGGGCAAAGAGGTCGTAGCGGTCATTGCCCGCGTCATCGCGCAGCAAGCCCACGCCCACCAGTGCCATGCCCTGGCCGAACAGGCGGGCATCGTACTGGTCGTTGCCCGCCATATCGTGCAGCATTGCCACGCCGAGCACAGCGCTGCCCTGGGTAAAGGAATGGCTCAGGTAGACGTCGTCACCGGATACATCCAGCAGCAGGGAAATGCGGCCGACAGCGCCGGCAATACCTCCGGGGCCGGTACTCTCGTAGCGATCATTGCCGGCGAAGTCGACCAGCAGCTGTGGCCGGAAGTTGAAATGCCCCGGGGACTCGATGGCGTGAATGTCGTTCCCGCCCAGGTCAAACAGCGCCAGCACATCGTCGCCGCGGTGAGTCGAATCTGCACGGCCGGCGAAGATGATCCTGCCCATGGGCGTCTCGCGCTGGTAAATGACGTCTTCTTCAGCGCGCGGGTGTTCCGCCATCAGGCGCTCTACCGTGGCCAGCCACGCCGAATCGAGCAAGGGCAATATCATGTGAGTCGCACAGTACAACTTGCCCAGGTCCGCTTCGTCCAACCGCGACAGGAAACGCCGCAGGCGACGACGCTCGCCCCAGGACAGGTTCGACGGCTGCGGGTTTTCAAGATAGGCGGCTACCCGGTCAAAGTCTCTAGCCAGGCGTTCGCCGTCGCGCTCCGATAGCACCGCCCTGTGATTGACCCAGGCCATCGGCGCGTAAACCAGCAGACTGTCTGCCGCCTGTTCGAGGGATACCGGCGGTTCGCTGGAACCTGCCAGGCAGCCCGGCTCGAAGTCGTACTGCGCCGCCCACTCATCCAGTGCGGAGACCAGGTCTACATCGACCAGGCGCTCGCTCAGTGCTTCCGCCGGGCGCAGGAATCCGAGGGGGTCGTCGGCCGCGGCTCGGAACACCGCAGGGGGCCGGTTGAAGTCGAGGTCATCGGACAGGCGGCGACTGAAGTTGTCGGCGATGTCCTGTGCGGACTCGCCGGAATCAACCAACAGCTGTTGGGAGAGCATTGCGGAGTCTGCCAGGACAACCGGCACACAGAAGACAAGTGAGAGCGCGACAAACAGCCGCACGCGCCTACGACTCGACCAGTATTTTCTCGAGCGCGCTGCGAATCCCTTCCGGAATGGGCACCGCCTTGTTGGCTGCCCGGTCCACGAATACATGTACGAAATGCCCAAAGGCCGCGGGGGAGTCCTCCCCCTCCTTGAAGATGCCGATGCCGTACTGTACCGAGCTGGTACCCAGCCGGTCCACACGCAGGCCGCCCTCGATGGGCTCCGGGTGCGCAATCGAGCTGAGGTAGTCGCAGCCGGAATTCACCACGTAACCCACCACCGGGTCATCGGGAATCTGCATGCCGCCGGCTTCCATCAGGTAGTTGTTGGCGACCGTGTCGAAGTAGGAGTAGTAGACCACGTTGTTGACGTGGCCATAGATGTCGTTGTCGCTCCAGCGGGTGGTGATCGGGTAGAACACGCTGTAGTCAGCCCGGGTCGGATTAGAAGGCGGCACGGTAGATCTCCAGGGCGTCCGCTTCGCTGACCTCGCGGGGGTTGTTTACCAGCAGGCGCTGCTGGAGCATCGCGTCCTCTGCCAACATAGGCAGGTCGGCCTCGGGCACGTCCGCCTGGGACAGGGTCGCCGGCAGCTCGGTGTCCCGGATAATCGCCTCAAGGGCAGACACCAGGGATTCCCCGTCAGTGCCACCGAGGATGGGCGCCAGCGCCGCATACATCTGGCCGGCCTCGGGCATATTGAAGCGCAGTACCGCGGGCAGCACCAGCGAGTTACTGAGACCGTGGGGGATGTGGTAGTGGCCACCCAGGGGATAGGCCAGGGCGTGCACCGCCGCCACCGGGGCATTGGCAAAGGCCTGCCCCGCGAGCATGGCGCCCAGCAGCATATTGGCGCGGGCCTCGCGGTTGTTGCCCTCGTGCACGGCCGTGCGAATATTGCCTGCCAGCAGGCCCAGGGCCTGGCGCGCCAGGTTGTCGGACAGCGGGTTCTTCTTGTGCTTCGAGGTGTAGGCCTCGATGGCGTGCACCATGGCATCGATACCCGTCATGGCCGTCACCCGGGGCGGCAGGCCCAGGGTCAGGTCCGGGTCCAGCACCGCCACGTCCGGCAGCAGCGCCCGCGAGGACACGCCCGCCTTGGTGGTCTCGCCGGTAGTGATCACCGCTACCGGGGTCACTTCAGAACCGGTGCCCGCCGTGGTCGGCACCAGGATCAGCGGCAGCCGCCCGCCGGTGACCTGGTCCACGCCATAAATGTCTGCCAGGGACTGTTCCGACTTCATGAGCACGGCGACGACTTTGGCCACGTCCATGGAACTGCCGCCACCCACCGCCAGAATACCGTCGACTTCAAGCGCCAGCGCCTTTTCCAGCGCGGACAACACCACCGCTTCCGGCGGGTCCTCACGCACCTGGTCGAACAGCACCGGCTCGAAACCCTCGGCCTTCAGCGCCGCGATCACCGGCTCCAGCAGGCCGATGGCCACCAACTGCGGGTCGGTGACCAGCATTGGCCGCGCAATACCCAGCTGCCGGCACTGGTCCGCCAGCGCGAGACTGGTACCGGGGCCGCTGACAATTGAACCGGCAGTGTTGAAGGTGAAGGCCTGCACGATCGCTCTCCTAGAAGGTCAGGATCACTTTACCGCGGGCGCGGCGTTCAGACATGCAGGTGAACGCGTCGCGGTACTGCTCCACCGGGAAGCAGTCAGTGACCACAGGTTTGAGCTTGCCCGCCTCGAACAGCTCCCACAGTTCGGTAATGTTGGCCAGGTTCACCTCCGGCTCTTCGCCGGTAAAGCGGCCCCAGAATACGCCGACGATGGCGCAGCCCTTCAGCAGCGCCAGGTTCAGCGGCACCTTGGGAATGTCGCCCGCGGCAAAACCGATCACCAGGAAGCGACCGTTCCAGGCCATGCCCCGCAGGGCCTGCTCCGAGAAGTCGCCGCCGACCGGGTCGTAAACCACGTCCACGCCCTTGCCGTCGGTGAGTTCCTTGATGGCATCTTTCAGTGAAGTCTCGGAGTAGTTGATGACCTCGTCCGCGCCCAGCGCCTTGCAGGTCTCCAGCTTCTCGTCGCTGCTGGCGGCGGCGATTACCTTCGCGCCCATCAGCTTGCCGAGCTCCACTGCAGTCGTGCCGACACCACCCGCGGCGCCAAGCACCAGCAGTGTTTCCCCTTCCTTCAACTGCGCACGCTGCTTCAGCGCGTAGTAGGACGTGAAATAGGTAATGGCGATGCCCGCGGCCTCCTCGAAGCTCAGGGCCGAAGGCTTTGGAAATACGCCCATCTCGTGCACCGCGGCTTTCTCGCAGAAACCGCCCACGGCGCCCATGGAAATCACCTCGTCGCCGACCTTGTAGCGGGTGACCTTGTCGCCCACCGCTTCCACCACGCCGGAGAACTCACCCCCGGGGATAAAAGGCAGTTCCGGCTGGAACTGGTACTTTCCCTGGATGATGAGCACGTCGGGAAAATTGAGACCCGCCGCCTTCACATCGATCAGAACATCGTGCTCACCGAGTTCAGGCGTGGCCCATTCGGGCTCGAGGACCAGCTTGTCAGCGTTCCCCGCGCCCAGTTCATGGCAGACCAGTGCGCGCATCAGGCGACCTCGAACAGGCCGGCCGCACCCATGCCGCCGCCCACGCACATGGTGATGACCACGTACTTGACGCCGCGGCGCTTGCCCTCGATCAGGGCGTGGCCAATCATGCGGGAACCGCTCATGCCGTAGGGGTGGCCGATGGAGATGGCGCCGCCGCTGACGTTCAGCTTGTCGTTGTCGATGCCGAGCTGGTCGCGGCAGTAGATGACCTGTACCGCGAAGGCCTCGTTCAATTCCCACAGACCGATGTCGTCGATGGACAGGCCGTGCTGCTTCAGGAGCTTGGGCACGGCGTAGATCGGGCCGATACCCATTTCGTCGGGCTCGAGGCCTGCCACGGCGATACCCCGGTAGATGCCCAGGGGCTCCAGGCCCTTCTGCTCGGCGAGTTTTGCGTCCATGACCACCTGGGCGGAAGACCCGTCAGACAGCTGCGACGCGTTGCCGGCAGTGATGGTGCCGCCCTCGATTACCGTCTTCAGGCCGGCAAGGCCTTCGGCGGTGGTGGCGCGCACGCCCTCGTCGGCTGAGACTGTTACTTCCGCCTCGCCCTCTTCGCCGGTTTCCTTGTCCCAGGTCTTGCGGGTGCACGTGACCGGCACCAACTCGTCGTCGTACGCGCCGGCCTCGTAGGCTGCCGCGGTGCGTTGCTGGGACTGCAGGCCGTACTCGTCCATCTGCTCGCGGGTAACACCGTAGCGATCGGCAACCACCTCCGCGGTTTGCAGCATGGGCATGTAAATGTGCGGGTGCATGGCCATCAGTTCTTCGTCACCGGCGCGGTGCAGGTTCATGTGCTCGTTCTGCACCAGGCTGATGGATTCCAGGCCACCGCCGACGACAACACTCATACCGTCGTGGATGATTTGCTTGGCCGCTGTTGCCACGGCCATCAGGCCGGAGGAACACTGGCGGTCGATGCTCATGCCGGACACGGTCACCGGACACCCGGCGCGCAGGGCTACCTGGCGAGCGATGTTGCCACCGGTGGCACCCTGCTGCAGGGCGGCGCCCATGATCACGTCGTCGACCTCGCCGGGCTCGATGCCCGCGCGCTTCATCGCCTCGGATACGGAGGCCGCGCCCAGGCTGGCGCCGGACAGGTTGTTGAAGCCGCCCCGGTAGGCCTTGCCGATGGGGGTACGGGCGGTGGAAACAATTACTGCGTCAGTCATTACTTTGCTCCTTTGAACACCCGTCTACACGGGCGCGATAATTTTTTACCGTCATTCTTACGAAGTTGTTCGTCATTCCCGCGGACCTTCCGTCATTCCCGCGGACCTTCCGTCATTCCCGCGGACCTTCCGTCATTCCCGCGGAAGCGGGAACCCAGCATTTGTCCGTCTGGGCCCCCGCCTGCGCGGGGGTGACGGTGCTCCGCGGGGGTGACGGTGCTCCGCGGGGGTGACGGTGCTCCGCGGGGGTGACGGTGCGGCGCTCAGCTCAAATCCAATCCCTGCGCTTCGGCGGCCATACCGGTGAACTTCACGGTCTGCTCGAAACCGGCCTGGGGCACGGTCTCGCCCGCGGGGTTGCTGATCGCATCCCAGTTCGCGGCGATACCTTCCGGCGTCTGGTCTTCCGGCGCCAGGTAGGCGCCCTGGGTCTCGACCAGTTTCACCAGCGAGTAGCAGCCGGCGCCGGCGGCGATGATGGTGCGGTTGGGTGCGTCTTCGCTGACCATGAACAGCACTGCCGGGGTGACGGTTTCCGGTGTCAGCAGGTCGAAGGCTTTCTCGGGAATCAGGCCCTCGGTCATGCGGGTGCCCGCGGTGGGCGCCAGGGCATTGATGCGAATGTCGTACTTCGCGCCTTCCTGCGCCAGTGTGTTCATGGCGCCGATCACGCCCATCTTGGCCGAACCGTAGTTGGTCTGGCCGAAGTTGCCGTACAGGCCGCTGGAGGACGTGGTCATGACGATGCGGCCATAGGCCTGCTCACGCATAACCTCCCACACCGCCTTGGTGCAGTTGATGGAGCCCATGAGGTGCACGTCCAGCACCATCTGGAAGTCTTCCAGGGAGCCCTTGGCGAAACTCTTGTCGCGCAGGATGCCGGCATTGTTCACGAGGATGTCGACGCGGCCCCACTGGTCCACGGCCTGCTTGACCATGGCCTCGACCTCGTCGTACTTCGCGACATTGGCGCCGTTGGCGATCGCTTCGCCGCCCAGCGCCTCGATCTCCGCGACCACGGCCTTGGCCGCTTCGCTGGAACCGCCGGTGCCGTCGGCAGCGCCGCCCAGGTCATTGATAACGACTTTCGCGCCGCGCTTCGCAAGCTCAATCGCGTGGCTGCGGCCCAGGCCGCCGCCGGAACCGGTGACAATGGCGACCTTGCCTTCGTATGAAATACTCATCGTTCTTTCTTCAACTCCACTCTTAAGCCGTGAACACCATGGACAGCCACTCGCAGGCCAGCGCCGGCGTTTCCTCACCCTCGATCTCTACAGAGACGTTCTGCTTGATCAGGAAGCGGTTGTCGTCCTTCTGCTGGATGTCGGCAATCTCGATGTGGGCGCGTACCTTCTTGCCCGCATGTACCGGCGCGAGGAAGCGCACCTTGTCGAAGCCGTAGTTCACACCCATAGCCACACCTTCCGGTGCCACACCAATGCCGGTGCACATGGGTACCAGGCAGGACAGGGTCAGGAAACCGTGGGCGATGGTGCCGCCGAAGGGCGTTTGCTTGGCCGCTTCGAGGTCGACGTGGATGAACTGGTGATCGTCGGTGCAGTCGGCGAACTCGTTGATGCGCTGCTGGCTGAGTTCGATCCAGGGACCGGGCTCGAATTTGTGGCCGACGAAACTCAAAAACTCTTCTTTAGGTACGACTTGTACGCCCATGAAAAGGATTCCTTGATTGGTGGGTGGAGCAGCCCTTCAGTGTAGTTCAGACAGGGCCAGGGGCTTGCTGAAAAGGCATTTGAACATACAGTATGAATTTTCAACTTTCAAGTATATTGGCGGTCTGGCAGCTGCTATCCTGACCCCATGAGCAGCGTGGAATATACCCCTCCCCGCCACTTGTTCGGGCAGCTGATCGAGCGCGCCCGCGGCGATGCGCCGGGACCGGAGCCCTTCAACTACAGGATACCCGTCGGCATCTACCAGGACCCGGAACGCTTCCAGCGCGAGCGCGAGCAGCTGTTCCGGAAACGGCCGCTGGCCCTGGCCCACAGCTCACAATTGCCCTCAGCCGGTGCCGCTATCGTTCACGACTGGCTCGGCCTGCCGCTGGTCACCGTGCGCGACAAGGCGGGCCAGGTGGGCACGTTCATGAATGTCTGCCGCCACCGCGGCATGCGGCTGGTAAAGGATGCAGGCGCCACTGAACTGCGTTCCTTTGTGTGCCCCTATCACCAGTGGACCTATGGCCTGGACGGGCAGCTGCGCAACATCCCGCTACAGGAGACCTTCGCGGATATCGACCCCGCAGACTTCAACCTGGTGAGCCTGCCCACCGAGGAACGCCACGGCTTTGTCTGGATGCAAGCCACCCCCAACGAGAGCATGGACCTTGATGCCCACCTGGCGGGACTGGGCAACGACCTGGACGAGTTCGGCATCCCGGACCTGCACTTCTTCCGCCAGCACGAGCGGGTGATCGCCTGCAACTGGAAGCTGGTGCAGGAAGCCTTCCTGGACGGCTACCACGTGGTGCGGCTGCACAAGGACACGGTGGGACGGTTTTTCCCGGACTGCCTGGCGGCCTCCGACACGCTGGGGGACCATATCCGCTCAGCGGTGGCGCGCAACGAGATTTATCAGGCTGCAGAGTTGCCGGTGGAACAGTGGGATATGCGCCAGCACTGTTCGTTCTCCTACACGGTGTTCCCCAACAGCGTGATCATCATGCATCCGGATTACACCAGCCTGCTGAGCCTGTACCCGCTGTCAGCCGGTGAAACTGTGTTCAACCACATCATGCTGGTGCCCGAACCGGTGGAGACCGACAAGGCGCGGGATCACTACGACCGCTCTTTCGAACTGATCGATGCGGGAGTCTTCCAGGCGGAAGATATCGCGGTGTGTGTCGGAGCCCAGGCGGGACTCCACTCGGGAGCTAACACCGAGTTCACCTGTGGCGGAAATGAGACCAGCCTGAAGGTCTTTCACGAGACGGTTGACCGCTGTCTCGCGGGTTGAGGATGGATTCCCGCGCAGGACCCGTCACCCCCGCGCAGGCGGGGGTCCATCCGGCGAATGAATGGGTTCCCGCTTTCGCGGCAATGACGAACAGGCGCGGGAAGGGCCTGGCCCGCTTTTCGGGTATGCCGAAGGGATCAGGCGTCTTTTACGGCGGGGATTACCAGCTCCATGCCCGGGCGCAGGCGATCGGGGTCCAGCTCCGGGTTGTACTGGCGCAGCAGCCACAGGGGCACTTCGTAGCGGTCACGGGTCAGGTCCCAGAGTGAGTCGCCCGACCTGATCACGTATTTGCTGGTGCCCTCGATGTGCCGGGTCATGAAGAACGCCTGCTGAATATCTTTCTGGTAGGCCACCCGGCGCCGCTCGAATTCCTGCGGCGTCACCCGTGAGAAATCAAGCTTGAGGCGCTGGCCGATCACCAGCGGCACGCCGTAGCGGCGATTGTTGATGCGCCGCAGCTGGCTGGCGCGCAGCTCCAGCCATTCCGCGTAGTGGCCCAGGGTCTCCATGGCCTGCACTTCGATGGTGCTGTTGGCGGCCACGGAGTAGTCGCTGGGGTCCGCCAGTAGCGCGGTGTCCACGGCGGGCGTTCCAGGCTCCATGGCGCTGAGCATGGACTCCTCGGGCTGCGGCCCCTCGACCTCGGAAGCGGGTGTTTCCGCGTCTGCGAGTTCGTCCTCGGGGCGGGGCTCACCGGGCAGGGTTTCCATCGTTTCTGTGCTGGCAACCTCGATTACGGGTTCCGCCGCGGGCGTCTCCACTGCGGCCACTTCGGGCAGTTCGCCCTCATAGGGCAACCTCAGGACCTGGCCAATCCGTATCGAGTAGCGCCGGTTCAGCCCGTTCATTGCCGCCACTTCACGAATGCTGTGTCCGTAGCGAGCCGCAATCTCCGACACTGTGTCGCCGCGCACCACCTTGTGGAACAGGTCCGGGGTCTGCTCGTCGTGCAGTTGCTCGTCAGGGATGATCGCCAGCAGTTCCGCGGGTTCGCCATTCACATACTGCACGGGCACACGTAATGTGTATCCGGCGGGAATACGTTTATTTCCCTGCCAGATCGGGTCCAGCAGGGCCCGGTTGTGCTGCTTCAGCACTTTCATCTCCACGCCGAGCGCCTGGGCAACCGCATCGGCGCCTATAAATTTTGGCAGTTCGATATTCCGATAGGGCACGGGGGCCGCCATGGCGACAGGCCCGAAATAGGCCTCGCTGTTGGTGCTGACTTCGAGTGCGGCGAGGAATGACGGGTAGAAGTTGCGCGAGGCAAAACCAAAGCGGCGGCCGTCGTAACCCTTGATGATCTCGGCGATGTCCGTGGTGCCGAGCTCCCGGGTGGCGCGGCGCATGCTCGCCGCCCCGTGGTTATAGGCGGTCAGTGCCAGCGGCCAGGTGCCGGTGAGCTGGTAGTTGTGTTCCAACAGCTGGGCCGCCGCGACGGTGGCGGCAAACGGGTCCATGCGCTCGTCCACCACGTAGTCCACGTCCATGTAGCGGCGCCCGGTGCCGCGGGTGAATTGCCAGATGCCCGCGGCCCCTACCTTGGAGTAAGCGGCTGGATTGAAGGAGGATTCCACGTGGGGCAGGATGCCCAGCTCCAGCGGCAGGCCGCGCTCGCGCAGCACGGATTCGATGTAGTCGTTCCACTCACCAGAGCGCACCAGGCCCGCCCTGAAACGGTCGGACTGGCCGCGCTGGAAGCGCACACTGGCGGCCGCCTCCTCGAGCCGCTGGGGCGAAACCTCGGGTCCCCACAGTGCCAGCACCCGCTGCTCTTCTTCCGAGAGCCCTTCCCTACTCTCGGCAAGGCGGCGAAGAATCGATGCGTAGCGCTTGTTGGCCGCGCGCATGGCCCGGCGATCGGCGTAGTAGTCGCCGGGGAGTTGGAGCACCTCGTAGATGACGCCGACGTTGTCGGCGTCGTGGACGTAGCCGCTTTGCGTGTCGACCTCGGTATAGACCTTGACCCAGAAATCGACGGCGGGTTGCAGCGGCGGCGGGCGCGGGAAGTCTTCGGCGGTGGTGTGACCGGCGCCCAGCAAGAGGGCCAGCAGGAGTGTGGTGAATATTGGTCTGGTGCGGCTGAACATCGAGTCGCTCTGGTGTCTCATTCCGGATAACACTACCGTTATCTGGCCCGATGGCAAGCAGAAGGTTCCTTGTTTCGTCGGGATGGACCCCCGCCTACGCGGGGGTGACGGGGGCTGCGCGGGGGTGACGGGGCCCTCTCGGAGGTGACGCCACTCCTCGCCATCCTCGCGAAGGCGGGAATCCATGTATCCGCCAATTGGGTCCCCGCTTCCGCGGGGATGACGGGAGAGAGGCGTCAGCCGTCTCTGAAGGTTGCGTTGACGGCGTCCTGTACTACGTACTGCCTGAGTTCGTTGCGGCCTACTACCATGCGGTGCACGGCGTCGGGGCCGTCTGCGAGGCGGAGGGTGCGCTGGTGCATGTACATGGCTGCCAGCGGCGTGTCCTGGGAGACGCCGGTGGCGCCGAAGACCTGGATGGCCTCGTCGACGATGCGGATGGAGATATTCGGCACCGCGGTCTTGATCATGGAAATCCAGACCCGGGCTTCCTTGGCATCCACGTGATCCATCATCCAGGCGGTCTTCAGGGTCAGCAGCCGCGCCATCTCGATGTCCATGCGGGCATTGGCGATGATGTCGACGTTGCCTCCCAGTTTGGCCAGGGGCCGGCCGAAGGCCTCGCGGGTGGTGGCACGCTCACACAGCAGGCGCAGGGCGCGCTCCGCCGCGCCGATGGCGCGCATGCAGTGGTGGATGCGGCCCGGCCCGAGGCGGCCCTGGGAAATCTCGAAACCGCGGCCCGGTCCGAGAATGATGTTCTCCTTCGGTACGCGCACGTCGGTGAATTTCATGTGCATGTGGCCGTGGGGAGCATCGTCCATAGAGAACACGTGCATGGGGCGAATGTTTTCGACCCCGGGCGTGTCCATGGGCACCAGGATCTGCGACTGCTGCAGGTGCTTCGGCGCCTCCGGGTCGGTCTTCACCATCACGATCAGGATCTTGCAGCGGGGGTCGCCGGCGCCCGAGATGTAGTGCTTCTCGCCGTTGATGACCCATTCGTCACCTTCCAGCTTCGCCTCGGTGCAGATATTGGTGGCATCGGAAGAGGCCACGCCCGGCTCGGTCATGGCGAAGGCAGAACGGATCTCGCCGTTCAGCAGGGGCTCCAGCCACTGCTCTTTCTGGGCTTCAGTACCGTATTTCTCCAGCACTTCCATATTGCCGGTATCCGGCGCCGAGCAGTTGAAGCACTCCGCCGCGAGGTGGGAGCGGCCCATTTCCTCGGCGAGGTAGGCATACTCGACGGTGTTGAGGCCGTAGCCGCGATCGCCCTCGGTCAGGAAGAAATTCCACAGGCCCTTGGCTTTGGCCTTGCCCTTGAGGTCCTCGAGAATCTCCGTCTGGCGCGGTGTCCACTGCCAGCGGTCGCCCTTGCCGATCTCCTCGTAGTATTCCTGCTCGACGGGGATGACCTCATCGGTAATGAACTGCTTCACCTGTTCCAGGATCGGGCGAATACGTTCGCTGACCCCCAGGTCCATGGCGCCTTCGACAGCGCCTGCCACGTCCAGTTTCTGGCTCGTTGATCCCATTACTTCTCCCCCATCAGTTCGGCGGCGTAATCCGCCTTCAATTGTCTCTTGAAAATCTTACCGGACGCGATGCGCGGTAACTGCTCATCCCGGAACCATATATGGGCGGGAATCTTGAATCCCGCCAGGTGGTCCGCCAGGTAAGCCTGCAAACCCTCTGCGTCCAGGCTGCCGGGCTGGTGCAATACCACCGCAGCACCCACTATTTCTCCGAGCCGCTCATCCGGCAGGCCGAACACGGCGGCCTCGACGACCGCGTCGTGCTGGTAGATCGCGGCCTCAACCTCGATGCAGCTGATATTCTCGCCGCCGCGGATGATGATGTCCTTGATGCGGTCGACGATGAATACAAATCCGTCTTCATCTATATAGCCTACATCACCGGTGTGGAACCAGCCGCCGCGAAATGCCTCCGCCGTGGCTTCCGGTTTGTTCCAGTAGCCGCGCACGTTGGCGGGGCTCTTGATACAGACCTCGCCACGTTCGCCGGCGGGCAGCTCATTGCCAGACTCATCGACGACCTTGAACTCCGTGACAGCGGGCACCGGCCGGCCGGCGCTGCCGGGCTTGGCCAGGTAGAAGGCGCCGCTGTTCACTGAGCCCAGGGCATTGGTCTCGGTGAGGCCATAGCCGATGCCGGCGCTGGAGCCCTTGAAGCGGTCGGTGATCTTCTTCACCTGGTCCGGCGGGCGGGCGGCGCCACCGGCATAGATTTCCTTCAGGCTCGACAGGTCGTAGGGGCTGTCCGCCGCCGCGGCCTGCAGCTCCGCCGACATGGTCGGCACGCCATTGAAGTTGGTGATCCGCTCCGCCTCAATCAGGCGCATGGCTTCCTGTACGTCCCATTTGTGTATGAGCACGATCTTGCGCCCGACGATCAGCGACAGCATGAACAGGCTGTGGCTGCCGGTGGCGTGGAACAGCGGCACGCTCATCAGCGTCGCCGGCGGGAACTTCTCCCCCTCCGGTGGTGCGACCTTGTTGGAAGCGCTGCCAAGCAGCAGCCAGCTGAACAGGGCCGCCAGCACGCTGCGATGGGTTTGCACCGCGCCCTTGGGGTGCCCGGTGGAGCCGGATGTATACATGATGCAGGCGTCGTCATCGGGCTTCGCTTCACTGGCGGTCGGTTCACTGCCCTCGAACTCTGCGGCCAGGCCCATAAAATCCGCCACCGGCTGATCGCCAAAGTCTCCGACACCCACGAGGGTCAGGCCCTGCTTCTCCCGGAACGGTTCTATCCGCGCTGCCCGGTCGGGGTCCACCACGACAATTTTTGCACCGCAGTCCTCGAGGCCGTATTCGAGCTCCTCGGTGGTCCACCAGGAGTTCATGGGCACCACGATGCCACCGGCCAGCACCGTGCCGATAAAGGCCAGCAGCCACTGGGGATTGTTGCGCATGGCAATCGCCACCCGGTCACCGGGGGCCAGTCCAAAGCGCTGTTGCAGGGCCGCGGCAAACTGGCTGCCCAGGGCCAGGGCCTCGGCGTAGCTGTAGCGCTCGTCGTTCAACACGACGAAGGGCTTGTTGCCGTGGTTCGCCATCAGCGCGAAGTACCGGGCGAGATTGGCGGGCTGGTTGCGGTAGCTCAGGTAGGTGTCACCGCGCACTTCGACCTGTTCCAGGGCGAAGGTCTGGTCGTCAGCGGTCAACGCTGCGACCGCCTGTTCAAGCTGCTGAATCCCTTCCACTAGTACTCGTTCAGGCGGGCAAAGCGGTCGAGGTGGTAGCTGTAGTCGCCATAGGTCTGCTGGGCAACCTTGGCCCGCTTGATGAAGAAGCCGATATCGAATTCGTCGGTCATGCCGATGCCGCCGTGCATCTGGATGGCCTCGCAGGTGACCAGGTCCGACACCTCGCACAGCTTCGCCTTGCAGGCGCTGGCGAGGCTGGACAGGTTATCGGCGTCCTCGTCGATGGCCTGCAGGGATTTCACCACCATGGAACGCGCCAGCTCCAGCTGGGAAAACATCTCGGCGGCGCGGTGCTGCAGCGCCTGGAAGGAGCCGATGGCCACGCCAAACTGCTTGCGCTCCTTCAGGTATTCCATGGTGCGTTCGAAGGCTTCCAGCGAGATGCCGAGCAGCTCCGCCGACAGGCCGATATTGGCGATATCCAGCACCCGCTGCAGGGGCCCGTAGCCCCCGTCCAGCTCACCCAGCAGGGCATCCGCGCCCACCTTCACCTTGTCGAAGCTCACGGTGGCGCTGTTGCGGCTGTCCAGCATCATGACACGCTCAACGCCGACACCCTGGGCGTCTGCGTCGACAATGAACAGGCTCAAGCCCGCATCTTCGCCGGACTGGCCCGCAGTGCGGGCAACAGCAATGAATTTGTCGGCGGTGTGCCCGTCAAATACCAGCACCTTGCGGCCGTCCAGCACATAGCCGTCGCCGTCAGCGGTGGCCTGCATGGCGGTCTTGTGGGGGGCGTGGTGATTGCCTTCCTGCAGGGCCAGCGCCATGGTGATCTCGCCGCCGGCCAGGGCCGGCAGCAGGGCCTCTTTCTGGGCCGCCGTGCCAAGGCGCGCGATCGCCGTGGCGCAGACCAGGATGGAGGACTGCAGCGGCGACACGCTGAGATTGCGGCCGATCTGCTCCAGTACCACCCCAAGGCCCACATAGCCGAAGCCAAGACCTCCAAATTCTTCGGGGACAGCAATGCCGCCCCAGCCCATCTCGGACATTTCCTTCCACAGGGGCTGGCTGTAACCGGTGGCATCGGCCGCGTCGCGCAGTTGGCGCAGCTCCGCGACCGGGGCTTTTTCGGCGAGGAAGCCGGCGGCGGCTTCCTTCAGCATCTGCTGGTCTTCGTTCAATACCAGTGCCATGTCGCGACCTCCTTAGCTGGGCAGGCCAAGCACACGCTTGGCGATAATGTTGAGCTGCACCTCGGAGGTACCGCCTTCGATGGAATTGGCCTTGGTGCGCAGCCAGGCGCGCGGCGTATCGCCGCCGTTGTACTGCTCGCCGTCCCAACCCAGGGCCTGCTCGCCATAGACCGACATGATCAGCTCGTAGCGACGCTTGTTCAGCTCGGTGCCGTAGTACTTGAAGATGGAGGACGCGGCGCCCAGGCCCTGGCCGGCCTTGGCCTCATCCCGGACCCGCTCCATGGTGGCGGCGAAGGCCAGCGCATCCAGCTCGAACTGGGCGATGTCGGTGCGCAGTACGCCGTTGTCCAGGCGCCCCGTGGCGTCGGTACCGATTTCGGCAGCGGCCATCTGCGCCAGGGTACGGCGAGCGCCGCCGATCCCGAAGCCGGAAATCATCTCGCGCTCGTGGGTGAGCAGGTACTTGGCGATCTCCCAGCCCTTGCCCTCTTCCCCCATCAGGTTTTCCTTGGGTACGCGGACATTGTCAAAGAACGTCTCGCA
The DNA here is from genome assembly GCA_965601975.1 of Halieaceae bacterium. GTDB lineage: Bacteria > Pseudomonadota > Gammaproteobacteria > Pseudomonadales > Halieaceae > JANQIO01. The sequence goes on along the minus strand of OZ271856.1, from coordinate 834,531 downwards.
GAATGGCGACTTGCCGGAGATCAGCTTGATCGGGCGGGTGGTCACGCCCTCGGAGGCCATGTCGAACAGCAGGAAGGAAATGCCCTCGTGCTTGCTGCCGCTGTTGTCGGTGCGGGTCAGGCAGAAGATCCAGTCCGCCTTGTCAGCGTAGGAGGTCCACACTTTCTGGCCGCTGACCAGGTAGTGGTCGCCCTTGTCTTCCGCGCGGGTCTGCAGGCTGGCGAGGTCGGAGCCGGCGCCCGGCTCGGAGTAGCCCTGGCACCAGCGGATTTCCCCGCGTACGATTTTCGGGAGGTGCTCAAGCTTCTGTTCCTCGCTGCCGTACTTCATCAGCGCCGGGCCAAGCATGCTGATGCCGAAGCTCTGCAGGGGGCTGCGGGCACCGATTCGAGACAGTTCCTCGCGCAGCACTTTCGCTTCGGGCTTGGACAGGCCACCGCCGCCGTATTCAGCGGGCCACTCGGGCGTGGTCCAGCCCTTCTCGCCCATGCGATCCGCCCAGACTTTCTGGTCGGGGTGATTCATTTCGGGGTCGCGGCCGCCCCAGTAGGCATCGCCGTCGCCGCGCATGGGGGCGCGCATGGATTCGGGGCAGTTGGCTTCCAGCCAGGCCCGGGTCTCCTGGCGAAATTGCTCGAGATCGCTCATGGGGGGGTCCTCCAAAAAAGGGATTTGAACATACAGTATGTTTTGCTGACATTCAAGAATCCTACCTTCCTGGCAGGCTTAAACCCGCTACCAATGCACGCCGGGAAAGCGGATAATTGCGCCGTTTCAAACACCCGCCAGAGCATCACCATGACCGCGCAACCGTCCGTCCGCTACCTGAACACCAGCGTGCTGGACGCCATCGAGACCTCGAGCTTCCAGGGGCAGCACCCCTACCCCTGGGTGAACCCCCAGTACTTCATCGTGCCGGAACGCTACCCGGAACTGCTGGAGACCATGCCCGACGTCAGCGAATTCCGCGCCTTCTTCGGCAAGCAGCGCAAACACGGCCAGGGCACCCACGACCGCTACGTGCTGGACTACGAGGATGGCATGCAACTGGCCGAGCCCTGGCAGACCCTGGTCGACGAGATGCGCGGACCGGTGTACCGCGACTTCGTGTGCCGGCTGCTGGGAGTCAGCACCGTGCGCTTCCGCTTCCACTGGCACTACACCCCCAATGGCGGCGTGGTCACACCCCACTGCGACTCCAAGGGCAAGATCGGCTCGCAGATTTTCTACCTGAACACGGAAAATGACTGGAACCCGGACTGGGGCGGCGAAACGGTAGTGCTCGACGACTGCGGCCGCATCGAGCCGGAGAACGCCCCCGCCTTCGAGGATTTCGACGCCGAGTATCCCGCGGAGACCGTCGACAACCGCAGCCTGCTGTTCGGGCGCCGGGGCAACTCCTGGCACGGGGTGCGCAAGATCAACTGCCCGGAAGGCTATTTCCGCAAGGTGTTTATCGTGGTGTTCGAGGAGCACCGGCCGCTGAAGATGGCGGCCAAGAAGTTCAAGCGCCTGGTCACCGGCAAGCCGCTGGTGACTCACAAGGAAAGCCTGATGTACTAGGCTCCCGGGGGTCTGTCCTCGGGGTAGGTGTACAACCAGTCAAACTTGCCGCGGCCGAAGGCGCCGCGGGATTCCATACCCACCGACAGCAGGTAGCGATGGGGATCGCGCTCGGTATCGTCGAGGTCGCGCTTGCCGGGCTTGTCCTCGAACAGCACCGCGGGCCTGCACTTGGCCAGGGTCTGCTCGGCGCCCGTCAGGGCGGCGTACTCGGAACCTTCCACGTCGAGCTTGATGAAATCGACCTCGTCGACTCCGAGTGAATCCAGAGTCATCGCCGCGATGGTTCCTGAACCCTCGACCCGGCGAGACAGGGAACGGCGACCCCAGTTGAGTTTCATACCGACGGTGCCGCAGTGATCGGTGAGTGCCGCATTGAAGGTCTGCACACGGTCGCTCAGGCCCCAGTCCTGGATATTCGCGCGCAGCGCCTCGAAAGTATCCCGGCTGGGCTCGAAGGCCATGACCCGGTCAAACTGCTGCGCCAGCATGCGTGAATAGGCGCCGACGTTGGCGCCGCCGTCGATGGCCAGACGGCCGTGGGGCAGCAGCGCCAGCACCTCGATCAGGTCCTCGAGCTTGGGGCCGCCTTCGCTGTAGTAGCGGATGGTCTTGCGCCGGTTCTTGCCAAAGCGGCTGAAACGGCTCATGTCGACGTCTGGCACCCAGAAGTCACCGACTTTTTTCAACGGGAAATCGCTCGCAGAGAAAGGAAAGACCGGCATTATACACGCCGGCCGCCCGCTGTCGCGCAATCAGGTTTTGGGATGCAGCCTGACGTTCAGGTCGGTGTAACCGTGCACGAAGATGGAGTTTGAGCGGCGCGGTTCGCCGACCACTTCGATGCGGTCGAAGCGCTCCAGGATTTCTTCCCACAGCGTGCGCAGCTGCAGCTCGGCCAGGTGGCTGCCCATGCAGCGGTGGATGCCGTAGCCGAAGGACAGGTGCTTGCGCACATTGGGCCGGTCGATAATGAAGTCGTCGGGATTTTCGAAGACGCTGTCGTCCCGGTTGCCGGAGATGTACCACATGGCGACCTTGTCGCCCTTGAGAATCGTCTTGCCGCCCAGTTCCGTGTCCTGCAGCGCCGTGCGGCGCATGAAGGCCAGCGGGGTCTGCCAGCGGATGGTTTCCGACACCATGGAGGGCACCAGCTTCGGGTTGGCCTTGAGCTTATCCCACTCGGCGGGGAACAGGTTCAGGGCCAGTACGCTGCCACTCATGGAGTTGCGGGTTGTGTCATTGCCGCCGACGATGAGCAGGAGCAGATTGCCCAGGTACTCCAGCGGCTGCATATTGCGGGTGTTTTCGCCGTGGGCCAGCATGGACACCATGTCGGGCTGCATCGGCTCGTTGACCTTCTTGTTCCACAGCTCGGTAAAGGCTTCCAGGCACTCCAGCAGTTCCGCGCGACGCTGTTCCTCGCTCTCGACAAAGTCGCCGCCGGGCAGCGCCGTCGCCACGTCGGACCAGCGGGTCAGCCGGCGTCGCTCCTCGTAGGGAAAATCGAACAGGGTCGCCAGCATGCGGGTGGTCAGCTCGATCGACACTTCGTCGACCCAGTTGAAGGTTTCACCCACCGGCAGGTTGTCCAGCACTTCCCGGGTGCGCTCACGAATCAGCTCGGCAAAGTTCGGCAGGTTGCGCGAACCCACCACCGGGTTCACCTCACCGCGCTGCTGGCTGTGGCGCGGTTCGTCCATGGCAATGAACATCGGCAGCGTGAAGTCTTCTGGCTGATCCCGCAGGGTGATATTGGGTTCGGAGGAGAAGATCTCGTGGTGGGTGTCCACGTACATGATGTCTTCGTAGCGGGTCACGGACCAGTAGCGGCCGAACTCCTCGTGCTCAAAGAAGTGCACCGGGTCTTCCTGGCGCAGGCGTTCGAACCAGGCCCAGATGGTGTCGTTCTCGAACAGGCCGGGCTGCGCCAGGTCGATGGATTCGAGGGGGACGGACCAAGCATCCTGGGCCAGGGTGGATTCAGCTACAGACATGGTTTCATTACCGAACTTGCGGGTATCCGCACACTATATCGTGAGCGCTACCGGCTTATACATGGTCAAAACCGGCCATCATAAAACGGGCTGTGCCCTTTTTGACTACTGCTGGCGGGTATAGGCGCCCAGGGCGCGAATCACCTCGTCGACCTGGTCGCTGTCGAGTATGTTGGGGTCGCCCACCGCCAGCGCCCTTAGGTAGAGCTCGGCGCAAAACTCGATATGTTCGGCCAGGTCCCAGGCGGACTGCAGGTCCGGGCCGGTGGCCAGCACGCCGTGATTGGCGAGCAGGCAGCCCCAGCCCTCCCCCATGGCTGCCACAGCCGCCTCGGCCAGCTCGGCGGAACCAAAGCGGTGATAGGGGGCAAGGGGAATGCGATCGGTACCGTTCAGCGCAATCATGTAGTGCACCGCCGGCAATTCACGTCCCAGCACCGCCAGGGTAGTGGCGGCCGGCGAATGGGTATGGACCACGGCGCCAATGTTGTCGCGCAGCCGATAGCAGCCCAGGTGCATGGCCCACTCAGACGAGGGGCGCCGGCCCGGGTCCACCAGCTGCCCGTCGCGGTCCAGCAGCACCACGTCTTCGGCGGCGATGTCGGCGTAGTCCATGGCGCTGGGTGAGATGGCGACCAGGCCCGCCTCGCCGTCGAGGGCGCTGATATTGCCGCTGGTGCCTACCGACAGCGGGCTGGCGGCCAGCCGCCGGCAATAGTCGACTACCTGTTGGCGCGCTTCGAAGCAGTGCATAGTCCCTCCGCTACTGCAGTTTACTCCTGACCGACGCGGAAGCCACCAACAGGGTCACGACCGCCAGCGGCAGCAGCGGCCACAGGTTGGCGGCGACCTCCGCCGCGGAATGCGCCTTGAAGAAGCTGCCCTGCACCACCAGCAGGTAATGCTTCAGGGGGTTCAGCTCGGCGGCGTGTTGCAGCCAGACGGGCATGTTTTCCACCGGGGTCGCGAAGCCCGACGTCAGGACGAAGGGAATCGAGCTGAAAAACGCGCCCATGATCGCCTGCTGCTGGGTGTTGCAGACCGAGGAAATCAACAGGCCGAACCCGACCACGCTCATGACGAACAGGGCGAGTGCGAAGGAGAAGATCAGCAGGTTGCCCGTGTAGGGCGCGCCAAACGCAAAGATCGCCAGCAGGGTAATGATCGAACTCACCACATAACCCGCCAGCATGCCGGGCATGGCCTTGGCCAGGATGATCTCCGTGGATGTTATCGGCGAGACCAGCAGCTGGTCGAAAGTGCCCATCTCCCGTTCCCGGGCAATCGACAGGCTGGTCACGACCAGGCACAGCATCATTCCGAGCACCGCGCTCAGGTTGGCCACCATGAACCACTGGTAGTTCAGGTTGGGGTTGAACCAGTGACGCTCGAGCAGCTGGGGAAAGGCTCGCGCGTCGGCCGGCACCAATTCAGCGCCCAGCTCCTCCACCAGCGAGCCCAGGTAGCTGACCGCAATCTGCCCGGCATTGGCCCGGCGGCCGTCGGCGATCACCTGTACCGCCGCGGTCTGCCCGGATTCCACCCGCCGGGAAAAGCTGGGGTCGAGCCTGAGCGCCACCAGCACCCGTCGCGCTGACACCAGCTCCTCGAGCTCCGCGCTGCTGTGCACCGGAATGATCTCGTCGGTAAACCAGGCGCCATCGACACGCGCCACCAGCTCGTGGGACCAGCGGCCGTTATCCTGGTCCAGTACCGCCACGTCGATGTTTTCCACGTCCAGCGTGCCTGCAAACGCAAACACCACGGTTTGCAGGATGGGCGCCCCGATCAGCAGGCGACGGGTCGCCGGGTCCCGGAGATAGCTGATCATCTCCTTGACGATGGCAATGCGCAGCCGGAACCACATCAGTCCAGCCTCTTGTGGGACTGCGCCAGGGTAATCCCGAAAAACAGCATGCCTATGCCCAGCAGCCAGAGCATATTGCTGATGAGCTGGGGCCAGAGGTCACCGGCGAGAAAAATCGACTGGAGGGATTCCACGTAGTGACGGGCGGGGATCACCTGGGTGACCGCCTGAAGCCATCCCGGCATGCTGTCGATCTCGTACAGGAAACCTGACAGCAGGAAGGCGGGCATGAAGCCTGAGAACACCGCGGCCTGGGCAGCGACAAACTGGTTGCGGGCCAGCGTGGAAATGAGCAGGCCCTGCCCCAGGGCGGGCACGAGGAACATGGCGGTGACCGCCAGCAGCGCCAGCATGGAGCCACGGAATGGGATGTCATAGAGCACCACCCCCATGAAGGTACACCCCAGTGTCGCCAGGACTCCGAGCAGGAAGTACGGCGCCAGCTTGCTGAGCAGCAGCTCCAGGGTCGCCGCCGGCGTCGACATCATGGCCTCCATGGTGCCGCGCTCCCATTCCCGCGCCACGACCAGTGCCGTCAGCAGGGTTCCGATCATGGTCATGATGATGGCCATGGCGCCGGGAATCAGGACCCGTCGGCTGTCGAGCTCCGGGTTGAACCAGAACCGCTGCTCCAGGGTCATGGGCGGTGGCTGGCCCTGTGCAAACTGCTGATACCAGTTGTTGAGCACGCCCTGGGCATAGCCCTGCACGAAATTCGCGGTGTTGGGCTGGGAGCCATCGGTGACCACCTGTATCCGGGGAGCGGTGTAGGCCTGCTGCAACTGCCGATCGAAGTCCTGCGGGATCACCACGAAGCCCTTGAGATCACCCGCGGTCAGCAGCGGCTCCACCTCGCGGCGGTCGCGGGCGGTGGTGACCTCGAAATAGGGCGTGGCGATATAGGCGGCCGCCAGTTCCTGGGCCGCCGGGCCCTCCCCCTCCAGCACGACACCCAGGGGCACGTCCTCGATATCCAGGGACACTGCGTTGGCGAACAGGAAGAACAACATCGGCGGCAGCACGAAGGCGATCAGCAGGGAGGCGGGGTCGCGCAATACCTGCCAGCTCTCCTTGATCGACAGGGCTCGCAGCCGGGTCCAGGACAGGGGCCTCGACATGTCGCGCCATATGCTCACGCAGCTTCCTCGTCGGCGCGATCCTGCTCCAACACCAGCCGCACGAAGGCCTCTTCCATGGTCGGGTCCTGGCAGTCGGGCCCGGCCGCGCTGGCCTTAAGCGCGTCAGGGGTATCCAGCGCGATCAGGCGCGATCGATTGACCAGCGCCACGCGATCGCAGTACTCCGCCTCTTCCATGAAGTGCGTGGTTACCAACACGGTCACCCCCTTGCGCACGAGCCCGGTGATATGCGACCAGAACTCGCGACGGGTGATAGGGTCAACGCCGCTGGTGGGCTCGTCCAGGAACAGCACGCTGGGGTTGTGCATCAAGGCGCAGGCCAGCGCCATACGCTGCTTGAAGCCCAGCGGCAGGTGGTCCGGCGACTCCTCCAGGAAGGGCTGCAGATGGAAGATGTCGATCATTTCGTCGATGCGCCGACGCCGGGCATCGCCGCGCAGGCCGTAGACCCCGGAGAAAAACTCCAGGTTCTGGCGCACCGTGATCAGTCCATAGAGTGAGAATTTCTGCGCCATGTAGCCGAGCTGCAGCTTGGCCTCCGTGCTGGAGTGGCGAAGGTCCAGGCCCACGACCTCGGCACGGCCCGCGGTGGGCTTGAGAAGACCGCAGAGCATCTTGAAGGTGGTGGACTTGCCGGCGCCATTGGGACCCAGCAGGCCCAGGATCTCGCCGCGCTGGACCTGGAAACTGATGCGGTCCGTGGCGGTAAAGTCGCCAAAGCGTTTGGTCAGGTCGCTGCACTCAACCATGATGTCGCGGTCAGCCCGCACCGGGTCCATCTGCTCGGCGATGGGCGAGCGACCCATCGCACCGCCCCCCAGCAGGTCGATAAAGGCGTCTTCAAATCGAGGCGATACCGGGCTCAGCGTGCCGCCACCCCGTTCCACGAGGTCCTCAACAGCGCTTTCATCCACACTCGCTTCCAGCACCAGGCGCACGGAAGCGCCCTGGATGACACCGTCTTCCACGCCTTCCCGTTCCAGGGCGTCGACAAGGAATTCGCGGCGATCGCCGGTGAGGCCCGACACCAGGAAACTACGCCCGGCCAGTCGGCGCGTCAGGTCCGCGGGCCTGCCCGCATAGGCCACTTCGCCCTCGTCCAGCAGGATCACGTCGTCACAGCGTTCCGCTTCATCGAGATAGGCGGTCGCCCAGACCACGGACATCCCCTCGCTCGCCAGTTCCTGCACCATGCGCCAGAGTTCCTGGCGGCTCACCGGGTCCACGCCCACGCTGGGCTCATCCAGCAGCAGCACGCGGGGCCTGGCCATCAACGCGCAGGCCAGGCCCAGTTTCTGCTTCATGCCGCCGGACAACTGTCCGGACAGGCGGCGGGTAAACGGCGCCAGGCCGGTAAAGGACAACAGCTGGTCGAATCGCTCCGACGCCTCACGGCGATCGAGCCCGCGCAGATCGGCGTACAGGTCGAGATTTTCCTGGACGGTCAGGTCCTCGTAGAGCCCGAAGCGCTGGGGCATGTAGCCGGTGATGCGATGAATATACTCGGGGTCACCCGCCACGTCGTGACCGGCCACCCGCACAGAACCCTGGGTCGGTGTCATCAGCGCCGCCATGATGCGCATCAGGGTCGTCTTGCCGGCGCCGTCCGGTCCGACCAGGCCCATCAGGCTGCCGGCGGGAATATCGGCGGAGATGGGTTTGAGCGCTTCGACATCGCCGAAGCGCTTGCCGGCCTCGCGGATCTCGACCGCGACGGTCATCAGCCCGCCCCGGGCAATCGAACCGTCACCGGCATTCCCTGCCGCAGGCTCTCATCCGGGTTACTGACCACAATGCGCAGGCGGTAAACCAGGTCGGTGCGCAGCTCCGGGGTCTCCACCGTCTTGGGGGTAAACTCTGCCCGGGGCGAGACAAATCCCACCGAGCCGGAAAAGACTTCGTCACTGGAGTCCGTCAGCACCTCGACGGCACTGCCCGGCACCACCCGGCCGAGTTCGGTCTCGGCGACGTAGGCGCGAACATAGATCGTGTCGGTCAGGGACAGGGTGTAAACCGGCTCACCCACGTTGACCATGGCGCCGGGCTCCCGGGCGCGAACCTGGATGGTTCCGGTACTGGGCGCAAACAGCTGCGTATCTTCAAACTGCGTGTGGGCCTGGTCCCGGCTCGCCTCGGCGGCGGCGAGCGCAGCGGCGGCCGCGGCGATATCTTCCTTGCGAAAGCCCTCCTCGGCCAGGGCCAGGGCCTCGCGCGCAGAACGCAGCCGCGCCTGGGCCTGTTCCTGGCTCGACTCCGCATCGTCCAGGGCCCGCTGGCTGTTCAGGCCCTGCTTGAACAGATCCTTCTGGCGCGCGAGCCGTTTGTTGGCGTTGTCGAGTGCGGCAGTGGCTTCTTCCACCGCGGCTTCTGCCTGCTGGATTTCCTGGGGTCGGGAACCGGTATTGGCGCGGTCGAGGTTGGCGCGGGCTTCCGCGACCGAGGCTTCCGCCGCCGCCAGGGCCAGCCGCTGGGGTTCGTCATCCAGGGCCGCCAGCAGCACGCCGGCCTGTACCCGGTCGCCCTCTTCCATCACCATGTTGGCCAGCCGGCCAGACACCCGGAAACCCAGCTGCACCTCGCGGATATCGACATTGCCATAGAGGGTGAGCTCGTCGCCGTTGGCGGCTGCCGACCACTGCCGGTAGCCGAAGTAGCCGCCGCCCAGCAGCGCGAGTACCACCAGTGCGAGTAACGGTTTCTTCATGCCGGCACCTCCTCGCCAAAGCGGGCGTAGAGCCCCTCCCTGACCTGCTGGTAGAGCAGGCGGATTTCGTTTTCACCGATCTCATCCCAGCCCAGGTGTCGCGTGGTGGTGCCGCGGGCAATCATGGGCACCATGAGCTGGCCCATCAATGTCAGGGTCAGCAGGCGGGTGGAGGTGTCAGTTGGGGAGCGATCGACCAGCTTGCCGACCAACTGGGTGAAGATCTCCAGCATCTCCCCGTAAAGTCCGCCGTGGATGATATCGAAGGCCTCTCCGGGGTCCTGCTGCTCGCGCATAAACAGCCGGGTCCAGCCCCGCGCATCGGGTTGGCTGAACATGGTGACGGCGCCGGTCATAATACGGTCCAGGGCTTCGAGACACTGGCGCCTGCCCTCGGGGGTGCTGCCCCGGAGTCTATCGACCTCGATGCTCATGGTTTCCAGCAGGGGGCCCATATGCTCCTGCATCGAGTCCATGATGGCTTCGAAGACCGCCAGGTACAGGCCCTCCTTGCCGCCGAAGTGGTAGCCGATCAGGGCCTGGTTGACGCCCGCGGTCTCGGCGATGGCCCGGGTACTGGCCGCGTGGAAGCCGTCCCGGCCAAATATCTCCAAAGCCGCAGCCAGCAAGGCCTCGCGGGTCTGGGCCGATCGAGCGTTGGTCTTCAGGGATTGCGGCATTTAGACCTCAATAAAATTTAATCATTCGTTTGAATAAATTATAGCGAGTGATTTTTGCCTGTCCATAGGCCCGAATACCGATAATCCGATCGGCAGGGATACCGCGAATAAGATACTGTCGCGTTTCCTCCTACACTGTTGAAGTGGCCCTGATAGAGCTGACCGAGTCCGGCCTGTACTGCGCTGCCGGCGACTTTCATATTGACCCCTGGCGCCCCGTGCCCCGGGCGGTGATCACCCATGCCCACGCGGACCACGCCCGCAGCGGCAGCGGCCTCTATTTCGCCGAGCACAGCGGCCTGCCCATCCTCAGGCACCGACTGGGACAGGACATCCAGGCGCATCCCCTCGCCTACGGGGAGAGCCTGGCCCTGGGGCGCGCACGGGTCAGCCTGCATCCTGCGGGCCACATCCTGGGCTCGGCCCAGGTTCGCGTCGAGGTAGACGATGAAACCTGGGTGGTCACCGGCGATTTCAAGCGCGACCGGGATCCCACCTGTGCGCCCTTTGAGGTCGTGCGCTGCGACACCCTGGTCACGGAAGCCACCTTTGCCCTGCCGATCTACCGCTGGCCGGATATCGCGCCCGTGGCACAGGATATCTTCCAGTGGTGGCAGGGGAACGCGGCACAGGGCCGGGCCAGCGTGCTGTTCTGCTACTCCCTGGGCAAGGCCCAGCGCGTGCTGTCAGCCCTCGCAGAACTCTCCGACCAGCGCGTACTGTTGCACGGCGCCGTGGTGCCCCTGACCGAACTCTACCGGGAGGCCGGTGTTGCCATGCTGCCGACGGAGCCCGCCCTCGAAGCTGAAGTGGCGAAAAAATTCGCGGGAGAGCTGATCATCGCCCCGCCGGGCGCGAATGGGACCGCCTGGATGAAGCGCTTCGGCGACTGTGGCACCGGATTCTGCTCCGGCTGGATGCTACTGCGCGGCAATCGCCGCCGCCGCGGCTACGACCGCGGCTTCGTACTCAGCGACCATGCGGACTGGCCTGCCCTGCTCAAGACCATCGAGGAATGCGGCGCCAGCAAGGTGCTCGCCACCCACGGCCGCTCGGATATCCTGGTGCGCTACCTGCGCGAACGCGGTGTGGACGCGGCGGAACTCAAGACCCGCTTCGGCGACGAGGATGCCGAGGACGCAGCATAGTGCAGGCCTTCACCGATCTTTTCGTCAGCCTGGACACCACCACCGCCACCAATACCAAGGTCGCGGCACTGAAGACCTACCTGGAAAAAGCGCCGCCCGCCGATGCCGCCTGGGCGATCTACATCGTTTCCGGCCGGCGTGCGAAACGACTGGTCGGCAGGCCGCTGCTCAAGGCCACCCTGCAGGAGCTCACTGGCTACCCGGAGTGGATGGTGCTGGATGCCTATGCCACCGTGGGGGACTTTGCCGAGACCGCTTCCCTGTTGATGGCGGAGTGCCGGGAAGTCGACGGCGAGGCGGCGCGGGGCTCACTGAGCCACTGGATGGAACAGGAAATCCTGCCTTTGTCAGACCTGGACGATGTCGGCAAGGCGGAGAAGATCGGCCAGTGGTGGCGCGAACTGCCACAGCTCAGCTGTTTCCTGGTGACGAAGCTGATCACCGGCGGCCTCCGCGTGGGTGTATCCCAGACACTGGTGGCCCGGGCGGTGGCGGAATACGCGGACATTCCGCGCGACGTGATCACCCATCGCCTCATGGGGGAGTGGACTCCCAGCGCCGCCTGGTTCGAATCCCTGGTCGATCCCGATATCCAGGCGGACCTCAGCTCCCGCCCCTACCCGTTCTACCTGGCGTCACCGCTGGAGACCGCGCCGGACACTCTCGGGGAACGCAGCCAGTGGCTGGCGGAATGGAAATGGGACGGTATCCGCGCCCAACTGGTCAAACGCGGGGGCGATATCGCGCTGTGGTCCCGCGGGGAAGAGTTGATCACCGAACGCTTTCCCGAGATCGTCGAGGCGGCGGCCGGCCTCGACGACTGCGTGCTGGACGGCGAGATTCTCGGCTGGAAAGACGATGTGCTGCCGTTCGCGGCGCTGCAGAAGCGGATCGGCCGCAAGACCGTGGGCAAGAAGATTCTGGCCGACGTACCCGCCCGTTTCCTCGCCTACGACTGCCTCGAGGCCCGCGGTGAGGACATTCGCCAGCAGCCCATGCTGTTCCGACGGGCAGCCGTGGAAACCCTGTCGGCATCGGCAAGACCTGATCGCATCGCGCCGTCACCGCTGGTGGAAGAGGACAGCTGGGACACCCTCGCCGCCGCCCGGGAGGCAAGCCGGGAACGCGGCGTCGAGGGACTGATGCTCAAGGCCGCAGATTCCCCCTACCAGGTAGGGCGCAGGAAAGGGGCGTGGTGGAAGTGGAAGGTAGACCCGCTGACCGTCGACGCGGTGATGATCTATGCCCAGGCGGGCAGCGGCCGGCGCGCCACCCTGTTCACCGACTACACCTTCGCGGTCTGGGATGAAAAGGATGGGGAGCGTACCCTGGTACCGATCGCCAAAGCCTACTCCGGCCTGACGGACACGGAGATCAACACCCTCAACCGCTGGATCCGCGCCAACACCCTGGAACGGTTCGGCCCGGTGCGGTCGGTACCTGCCGAACAGGTATTCGAACTGGCCTTTGAGGGCATCAACGAGAGCACCCGGCACAAAAGCGGCATTGCGCTGCGCTTCCCGCGCATTGCGCGCTGGCGCACAGACCTGGCGCCGGCGGACGCGGACTCCCTGCCCCAGGTACGCGACCTTTTGAACCTGTACGGAAACCGGCCCGATGCGACTGCCTGAGGATATCAGCGCCTTCTATGAGCGGCGGGGCTGGAGGCCGGCGACTTTTCAGCGCCAGGCCTGGGAAGCCTACCAGCGCGGCGAGTCCGGCCTGATTCACGCGCCCACCGGCACCGGCAAGACGCTGGCGGCCTGGTTCGGGCCTATGATCAAACTGTTGAAGCAGGGCGAGCGCGAACCCGGCGGGCTGCGCATCCTGTGGATCACACCGATGCGGGCATTGGCGGCAGACACGGAAAAGGCCCTGGCGGAAAGCGTCGCCGAACTGGACCTGGGCTGGACCGTGGGCCGCCGCACCGGCGACACGTCGACCAGCCAGCGGGCGAAGCTCAGGAAGTCGCCTCCCACCGCACTGATCACGACCCCGGAATCCCTGTCGCTGCTGCTGACCTACGGGGACTTCCAGCCGAAACTGAAGCAGCTCGACTGCGTGGTGGTCGACGAGTGGCACGAACTGGTCGGCAGCAAACGCGGCGTGCAGCTGGAACTGTGCCTGGCCCGGCTGCGCAGCCTCAATCCCGGCCTGCAGACCTGGGGCATGTCCGCCACCATCGGCAACCTGGACGAGGCCGCTGAAGTATTGCTGGGGCCGGAGCATCCCTCGCCCCCGACGATGGTGGTGGCGAAGCAGAAAAAGCGCATCGATATCGAGGCCATGATTCCCGACAACATCGAGCGCTTTCCCTGGGCGGGGCACATCGGGCTGAAGCTGCTGCCGGAAGTCCTGGACGTGGTGGCGGGGGCCGAGTCGACCCTGATCTTCACCAACACACGCTCCCAGGCGGAGCTGTGGTTCGAGGCCATGCTCAAGGCGAAGCCTGAGTGGATCGGGCAGTTCGCCCTGCACCACGCCTCACTCAGCCGTTCGGTGCGCGACCAGGTCGAGGCGGGGCTGAAGGACGGCAGCCTGCGCTGCGTGGTGTGCACCTCCTCCCTGGACCTGGGCGTGGACTTCAGCCCGGTCGAACAGGTGATCCAGATCGGCTCGCCGAAAGGGATTGCGCGCCTGCTGCAGCGCGCCGGCCGCTCCGGCCACAGCCCCGGCCAGCCCAGCAAGGTGCTGTGCGTACCCACCCACGCCTTCGAGCTGGCGGAGATTGCCGCGGCCCGCCAGGCGGCGAAAGAAAAGATCATCGAGAGTCGCCGCCCCATGAACCTGTGCCTGGATGTGCTGGTCCAGCACTGTGTGAGCCTGGCCCTGGGCGACGGCTTTACCGAGGACGACCTGTACGCGGAAGTCCTGCGAACCCATGCGTTTCGGAACCTGGGCCAGGACGCCTGGCAGTGGGTGCTGCTGTTTATCAGCCGGGGTGGCGCCGCCCTGCAGCACTACCCGGAATACCATCGGGTGGTGGCAGACGGCGGTCGCTACCGGGTGGACAATCGCCGCGTCGCCCAGCGACACCGCATGGCCATTGGCACGATTACCAGCGATTCGGTGATGGTGCTCAAGTGGACCAGCGGCGGCAAGCTGGGCACGATCGAGGAGAGCTTCATCAGCCGGCTGAAAAAAGACGACGGCTTCCTGTTCAACGGCCGGGTACTGCAACTGGTGCGGGTGAAAGAGATGACTGCCTACGTAAAGCTGGCCGGCAAGCAGACCCGCATCGTGCCGCGCTGGCAGGGCGGCAAGGCGCCGCTGTCCACAGAGCTGTCGGACTACACCCGTCGCCTGCTGGGTGACCCGGCCTCGGTGAAAGCTGCCGAGCTGCGTGCCCTGGGCAATATTCTCGACGTTCAGCGCCGCTGGTCGGCCTTGCCGCGAGAGGATCAGCTGCTGCTGGAGCAGGTGCACACCCGCGAGGGCCAACACCTGTTTGTATTCACGTTTGCCGGCCGCGCCGTCAACGAGGGCCTGGCGGCACTGCTGGCCTGGCGCCTGACCCGCAGCCAGAAAGCCACTTTCAGGGCCTGGGCCAATGACTATGGCTTCGAGCTGCTGACCAAAAGCGAGCTGGACCACCCTGAAGACATGCTGCGCGAGGCGCTGGCCGCGGAGAACCTGCTGGACGACCTGGTGCAGAGCATCAACAGCGCCGAAACCAGCAAGCGGCAGTTCCGCGAAATCGCCCAGGTCGCAGGCCTCGTGTTCACCGGCTACCCGGGCAGCGGCAAGTCTACCCGCCAGATCCAGGCCTCCAGCGGGCTCATCTACGATGTGCTGGCCAAGTACGACCCGGACAATCTGCTGGTGGACCAGGCATTGAAAGAAGTGATGCGCTACCAGCTGGAGTTCGGTCGCCTGCGGGAAAGCCTGGACCGCATCGCCGGCGTCGAGTGGGTGTTCACCGAGCCCGAGCGCCTGACGCCGCTGGCTTTCCCCCTGTGGGCCGAGCGTATTCGGGCACAGACCGTGAGTTCGGAGAAATGGCAGGACCGCCTGCAGCGTATGCTCGACACCCTGAACCGCGCCGTGGAAGTTCCGCCCAGGCGGCGCCGGTCGGCGGCGTCATGATCGAGATCGAACTCGAAGGAGAGCCCCTGCTGCTGGACCATCGCCGGGCGCTGGCGTGGCCGCACCGTTCCGCGGTGCTGATCGCCGACACGCATTTCGGCAAGAGCGCGGTATTCCGCCGCGAGGGCGTGGCGCTGCCGGAAGGCAGTGACGACGAGGACCTGTCGACAATCTCCGACCTGCTCACCGATCACGGCGCCCGTGAACTCTATATCCTCGGGGATTTCGTACACGGCGCCCTGCCCCGCGGCCACCACTTCTACAGGCGCTTCAATGACTGGCAGGCACGGCACGATATTGAGTGCCATGTGGTCCTAGGCAATCACGACGTCCACCTGGACCGCGGCGCGCTACCCGGCATCCGCTGGCACCGGAGCCTCGAACTCGAGCCGTTCCGACTGGTGCACGATCCGGATGAGCCTGGCGAGGGCTACTTCCTGGCCGGGCATATCCACCCGGTCGTGCGTGTATCCACCCGCGGCGACTCCCTGCGCATGCCGGTCTTCTGGCAGCGGCCGGACGGCATGGTGCTGCCCTCCTTCGGCGGTCTCACCGGCGGCTTCAATATTCGAAAGTCTCGCCGGGACCGGGTGTACGCGGTGGGTCCCGAAGCGGTGACACCATTACACCGGGCAGCATCCTGAGCACGGTGCCCGGTTTCTTTGCAGGGGCCGGCCACCGCTGCTAATGTCGTGAAAACACAATAACAAGCGCGAGACTGCCCATGAGCTTGACGGAATCCTACGCCAGCGGGCCCGACAGCCCCGCCGTGCGCGACATCACCATCGGGGACGCCCTGCGCGAAGTGGTGGCGCACTGCCCGGAGCGCCTTGCCATGATCGCCGGTTCCCCCGATCCCGCCGAACGCCGGCAGTGGCGCTACGATGAACTGCTGGCAGAATCCGAGCAGGTTGCTCGCGCCCTGCTGGAGCGCTTCCAACCCGGAGAGAAGGTCGCAGTATGGGCGCCGAATATTCCCCAGTGGGTGCTGATGGAGTACGGCTGCGCGCTGGCGGGCATCGTGCTGGTAACCGTCAACCCGTCCTACCAGGCGGAAGAACTGGCCTACGTCCTGAAGCAATCCCGGTCAGCCGGTATCTTCCTGTTGCCGGAGTTTCGCGGCAATCGGATGCTCACCCACCTGGAAGAAGCCCGCGGGGACTGCCCGGAGCTGCGGGAGACGGTGCTGTTCACTGAGTGGCAGGCCTTCCTGGACAGCGGCAGCGCCGACCGGCCGCTGCCCGAGGTGAAGCCGCTCGACGACTGCATGATCCAGTACACCTCCGGCACCACCGGGTTTCCCAAGGGCGCCCTGCTCCACCACCGCGGGCTGGTGAACAACGGCGCCCACACGGTCGACCGCATGGGCGCCAAGGAAGGCTGCGCCTATATGGGCAATATGCCGCTGTTCCACACCGGCGGCTGTGTACTGGCGGTGCTGGGCTGCCTGTCACTGCGGGGCACGCTGGTGCTGGTGGAACAGTTCGAGCCGGGGCTGATGCTGGAACTGATGGAAACCTACCGGGCCGGCGCCATGCTGGGCGTGCCCACCATGCTGATTGCCATGATCGAACACCCGGACTTCGAGCGCCGCGACCTGTCCAGCGTGCATGCGATCTGCTCCGGCGGCTCCACCGTGCCGGCAGAACTGGTGCGCCGGCTGGAAGACGCGGTGGGCGCCCCGTTCACCATCGTATTCGGGCAGACCGAGTGTTCACCGGTGGCCTGCATGACACAGCCCGCTGACACGATCGAGGACAAGGCCGAAACCCTGGGCCCACCCATGCCGGGCGTGGAAGTGAAGATCATCGATGTGGAAAGCGGCGCCACCCTGCCCCCGGGCCAGATGGGAGAGTTCTGCACCCGCGGCTACCACGTCATGCATGAATATTTCGAGAACCCGGAGGCCACCGCCAAAACCATCGATGCCGAGGGCTGGCTGCACACCGGCGACCTGTGCTCCATGGACGAGCGCGGCTACTGCACCGTCGAGGGCCGGCTCAAGGACATGATTATCCGCGGCGGCGAGAACATCTATCCGCGCGAGATCGAGGAACTGCTGTTCAAGCACCCGGCGGTGGGCGAAGCCGCGGTGGTGGGTTTGCCCAGCGAGCGCATGGGGGAAGAAGTTGCCGCGTTCCTGCGCGCCGCGCCGGGGCAGTCACTCGACAAGGACGCACTGTTCGCCTACCTGCGGGAGCACCTGTCGCCGCAGAAAACTCCGCGCTACTGGTTCGAAGTGGCGGAGTATCCGCTGACCGGCTCCGGCAAGATCCAGAAGTTCGCCCTGCGCCAGCAGTGGGAGGACGGGCAGCACACGGAGATGGCCTAGGATTCGTCGGGTCGCGCGGGACCCAGGCGCTTGCTGTGACCCTCGGCGATGGGATCGCCGGAATCCCGCTCCGCCACCGCCTGCTTGAAGCCGACATCCACCGCGCGCTGTCGAAACCACAGGCCCTCCGGCGAGTGGCGCGCCACGCCGTCGAAGAAGTTGGCGAAGCGCTGGGTATTGGCCAGGCCCATGGATTCGTAGGCCTGGTTGACCACCATCTTGCTCATCATCAGCTGGTTGCACGGGACGCCCTTGATGCGATTGCAGAGGGCCTCGACCGCGGCATCCAGTTCCTCCGCCGGCACCGCCTGGTGCACCAGGCCCATTTCCGCCGCTTCAATACCGGTGACCAGGTCGCCGGTAAACAGCATGCGCTTGGCCTTCTCGATCCCCAGCCGGTAGACCCACATCATGGTGGTGGGAATGCCCCAGACCCGCGCCGGCGGGTAACCGATGCGGGCGTCTTCCGCCATGATGATCAGGTCGCAGCACAGGGCGATGTCGCTGCCGCCCGCCGCGGCCGCGCCGTGAATCTTGCAGATCGTGGGCTTGCCGGCGCGCCACAGTGACATGAAGTCATCGGTGTTGCTCGACATCATGGCGTAGTCGAGGGTCGGGTCCCAGGGCATGTCCTGGTTGCCGTGCATCTCGCCCGGTGTCTCCGCGTACTCCTGCAGGTCGTAGCCCCCGCAGAAACCCTTGCCCGCCCCCTGCAGCACAATCACGTGGACATCGGGGTCCCGATCGGCGCGTTCCACCGCCTTGCGCAATGCGCCGGGCAATTCCGCGTTGATCGCGTTGAGTCTTTCGGGTCGATTGAGGGTAATGGTGGCGACGCGGTCGGCCGCCTGGTAGTCCACCGGACTGTTGCTCAAGACTAGTCTCCCGGGTTGTTGCTCTTCTCCGGGCCTCGCGTCAGTAACAGGATGACCAGCCAGGCCACCAGCACGTAGGCCGCCACCGCCAGGAACAAGTAGATCTGGAGCTGGTTGAACAGGGTGTCCCCCGCCATCGGCCCGCGCTTGTCCCAGATGGATTCCACCACGGCGACCGGGTCACCGTACAGGTCCCGCAGCAGACTTACAGCATAGCGCTTCTGTTTCAGGTTGGCGTCAAAAAACGGCGCGCCCTCGGCGTCGAGCCGTTGCGCCACGTCTTTCAGACGGTCAGACAGATCGGGGTTGGCGAGGGCAAAGATCGACAGGTCGACCTCGGCCGCCCGGCCAATGTCGGCGGCCAGCTCGCCGCTGAGAATACTGCCCATCAGCAGGCTGCCTGCCGCAGGCTCGGGAATGTCATCGTGCACGACAGGTTTGGACACGATCAGCATCACGCCCACGGGTGTATGCACCAGGCCGCGCGTATGGCTGTTGACGCCGGCGCTGGAGTTGAGCAGCGGGTTCTCGGTGAAGAAAGGCAGCACCACATCGTCCAGGGTGACTTCGGGTCCGCCTGCGTACTCGGTGAGGTGGCCCCAGACGAAGTCACCGTCGGCGTCCAGCAGCATGACCAGTTCGATGCCCACGGCGGACCAGTCCTCCGGGTACATCTCGTCCTGGACGAAGTCGGCGTTGCCCTCGGGGTCGAGTATGAAGTTATAGGTCTCGGTCCACTCGGAGTACTCGAGATTGAGCATCTCCAGCAAGTCCAGTCGGCCGGCCAGGGCTTGCTCGACACGCGCAACGGCGTTGGCGGCACCCTCGCTTTCATAAGACTTGATGGCCGGCAGCAGTTGGCGCTGCAGGAACACACCCATGGCTACCGCCAGGACAAGGCCCAGCGCCAGCAGCACAAATAATACTTTCTGTTCTCGGGAAACAGACTTCATCCCTTACCCCTAAAAGGTCGCTATAACTCTCTCCTAATACGTAGCCAGGTTGGGTATTTTCTGCCGGGTCTGATCGCCACGGCTTTGTCATATCTGGAAATATAGCTGATCTTTCCGCGCTTCCATCCCGCAGGGGCACGTCGTTTCAAGCGCAGTGCAAAAAACAAGCAGTGGTTCACAGTTTAAGCTAGTAGTCGCTATCGTTGCGTCGTGCCTCGCAATGGGGAATGCTAGCGGTGGTCCCCCGTTGGCAAGGAGCACGCCCGTCAGCCATTCAAATTCCGCCCCCGTCGCACGGCGCGAGCTGTTCGGCTGGGCCATGTACGACTTCGCCAACTCGGGCTACACCACGGTGGTCATGACCGCCATCTTCAATGCCTGGTTTGTCGGCGCCATCGCGGGCGGCGCAGGCGGGCTGGAGGAAGGCACCGCCACCCTGATGTGGACCTCGACGGTCGCCGCCGCCAATCTGTTGGTCATGGTGGCCGCACCCGTGGTGGGCGCGCTCGGCGACCAGCAGGCGATAAAGAAGCGCCTGCTCCTGGTCACCACCGTCGGCTGCGTCACCGCCACGGCGCTGCTGTCATTGGTGGGGCCGGGGGACTACGTCGCGGCCATGGCCATCGTGCTGCTGGGCACCATCATGTTTGCCAGCGGTGAGTCACTGATCGCCGCCTTCCTGCCGGAAATCGCAGAGCCTGATCACATGGGACGCATCTCCGGCTACGGCTGGAGCCTGGGCTATGTGGGCGGGGTGCTGACGCTGGGCCTGTGTTTACTCTACGTGCAGTGGAGTGCCGGCCAGGGCTTGCCCCGGCAGGATGCCATTGCCGGCAGCATGCTGATCACCGCCGTGCTGTTCGCCCTGGCCGCAACCCCGACATTCCTGTTCCTGCGGGAGCGTGCGGTACCACAGCCGAGACCGGACCCGACCGCCAGCCTGGTCCGGTCCGTGTTCTCGCGCCTGGGCAAAACCCTCCACGAAGTTCAGCGATTCAAGGACCTGTCGCGACTGCTGCTCACCATCACGGTCTACCAGTCCGGCGTTATCACAGTCGTGGTGCTGGCGGCGGTGTATGCCCAGGAAGCCATGGGCTTCGATACCGAGCAGCTGTTGATTCTGATCATCGTGGTCAATGTGACCTCGGCGGTGGGGGCGTTCCTGTTCGGCTTCTTCCAGGACCGTATCGGTTCGGTCAGGGCGCTGGGCATGAGTCTCACCATCTGGATCGCGGCGGTCACGCTGGCTTTTTTTGCCGACAAGGAATACGAACTGTGGATTGTCGGCAACCTGGTGGGGCTGGCCATGGGCGCCAGCCAGTCCATTGGCCGGGCCCTGGTGGGGCAGTTCACGCCGGTGGCTCGGACCGGGGAATTCTTCGGCCTGTGGGGGCTGGCCAATCGCCTCGCCGCACTGTTGGGACCCATGAGTTACGGGCTGGTGACCTATATCAGCGGCGGCGATCACCGGCTGGCGCTGCTGTCTACGCTGGTGTTTTTTGTGGTGGGGTTGTTGATGTTGCAGAGTGTGGATGAGCGGCGGGGGGTTACTGCCGCCGCCGGTTGACGAGGCGGCTGTCAGCTGCCGTCTCGCTGCTCCTGGGCCTCATCCAGCACTTCGCGTACCGCGCCGGTGAGCGTATCGATGCTGACCGGTTTGACCAGTACCTTGCGAACCCCTACGGCCTGCCGCGCATCGGGAGAAACCGTGTGGTCCGGGTATCCGGTGAGAATCATGATGGGTAACTCCGGCTGGATGGCGTGAACCTCTCCCGCCAGTTCCACGCCGGTCATCGCGGGCATGGAAAGGTCGGTAATCATCATGTCGTATTCCCCCGGCCGCGCCCGGAAAGCCTCGAGCGCGTCGGGACTGCTCTCGAACGCGCTTACCCGGTAGCCGAGGCTGGAGAGCATCTGGTCGAGCAGGAAGCAAATGGCAGGGTCGTCATCCACCGCCAGGATGCGCTCGTCACCGCCGCTCACCACCACCGGTTTGCGGGGGCTCTCTTCCACGTCGCCGTGGTAGGCCGGCAGGTAGACCGAGAACGTCGTGCCCTCTCCCGGTCGACTGCTGACCGCGATGTCACCGCCGTAGGATTGCACGATGCCGTGCACTACCGAGAGGCCCAGGCCGCTGCCCCCGTCTGTATCCCGTGTCGTGAAAAACGGCTCGAAAATCTGCTCCAGTGCGGCTTTGTGGATTCCCGGACCGGTGTCGCGGACGCACAGGCAGACGTAATCATGGCCTTCAGCGAGGTCAGCTTCGAGGCAGGGCAATTCTGAGCCCGCGGCGCTCTCCTCCACGCTGATGTACAGGTCACCCCCCTGCTCCTCCATGGCCTGCCAGGCGTTGGTACAGAGATTGAGAATCACCTGCTGGATCTGGGTTTCGTCCGCCAGCACCACAGCCGAATGGTCGGAAGACCAGTGAATGTTGACCGTGGCGGGGATAGACGGCCGCAGCAGCTTGAGCGCCTGTTCAATACTGCGATCGAGACGCAGGGGCACTCGCTCCTTTTCGATGCGCTTGCTGAAGAGCAGGATCTGCTCCACCAGTTCCTTGGCGCGCCTGGCCGCTACGGATATCTGCTCGAAGCGCTCGTAGAGTGGGTCGGAAGGCTCCAGGCGACGCATCTCCAGCCCGGCAAATCCCAGGATGGGTGTAAGGATGTTGTTGAAATCGTGGGCGATGCCGCCGGCCATGGTTCCCAGGCTCTCGAATTTCTGGGCGCGCCTGACCTGGGCTTCCAGCCGGGCACGTTCACCCTCGGCGTGTTTTTGCTCGGTGATGTCCTGTACCAGCGCAACGCAGATATCCTCCTCCGCATACCTCAGCCGCTGCAGGTGCACCTCGACGTCATAGCGGGACCCGTCGCGGCGCTGGTGCACGGTTTCATAAACGATCTGCTGTTCCTCGCCGCGGAACAGTGGTGCCGTCAGCCTGGCGAAGGATTCCGAATCGAACTGCGGCTCGATATCCAGCGGAGACATGCTGCTGAACTCATCCAGGGAATAGCCGAGGTTACGCGCCGCCTCGTGATTGACGTAAATGAATTTCAGGGAGTCGGCGTCGAACAGGTATATCTCGTTGAGGGAGTCGGCGATGATGCGCTGGTAGCGGGCCAGTTCCTGCTCTCGCCGCTGCTGCCCGCTGACTTCCTGGGAAGTCCCGTGGGCACGCACGGGATGGCCCTGCTCGTCGTAGACGACTTCCCCGATGATGCGCAGGTAGCGAATATCGCCCTCCGGGGTGATGACCCGGGTGACGTAGTCGTACCTGGCATCGCCCTGCCCGGCTTCCTCGAAAGCCTTCTGCAGCAGCGGCACATCCTCGGGGTGCAGGATTTCAATGTAGCGTTCAAAGGTCAGGGCCGGGTCATTGGGGCCGACACCGAACAATTTGAGGACATCGTCGGACCACTCCAGCCGATCCGTGCCGAACTCGTAGTTCCAGTGGCCGAATTGACCGACACGCTGGGCGGACCTGAGCTTTTCCTCACTGGCGCGCACCGCTTCCTCGGCTTCACGGGTGGCTTGCAGCATCGGGCCGAGCCAGGCCACACCCACCAGCAAGGCCAGTGACACAAACAACCCCAGGAATTCCGAGGTGGCGGTGAGCTCAGCGGCCGGCTGGCCCGACATCACGTAATAGAGCGTGATGCCGCGCCGAATCGCCATGATGGCCAGCGCCGCTACCAGTATCCCCCGGGCAAGGCGCTGGCCCTCTACGGGCACCAGCCGAACGGCCAGAACGACAACGGCGATCTGCGCGGCGAGGGAGGCAACCAGGATGGTGGTCAGGAACATTGGGGAATGGCGTGCTGTTATAGGGTGTGGAGAATTTATACAACCAAATTGTATAGAAAAATGGCGGTTTAGGCTCGTTTCGGGGGGGGCAGCTGTGACGTGTTTCGCGTGGTTGGGTTGTCGTGCTGGATTGGGGACTGGGGGGCTAGCTATTGATAGCTATCGAGTTGGCGTACTGGATTGATGAGTGTGCCGGTAGCTGGATCTTCAGATCGAGTTGTCGTACTGGATTGATCATTGCGCGGTTGCCTCCCGCGCAATGACCCCTTCGGGGCGCCCTCCGCGGCGCTGCCGCTGCGAGCGTCCAAACTCGCCTTGGAGGCGAGTTTGTCGAACGCTGGTCGAATCAGACGGCCCGCCGGACAAACAAAAAGGCCGCCCCCGATGGGGGCGGCCTTTTTGTTTGTTTGGTGGGTCGTACTGGATTCGAACCAGTGACCAATTGGTTAAAAGCCAACTGCTCTACCAGCTGAGCTAACGACCCGAGGGCGCGTATGTTACGGATTGGCGGGGAAAACTCAAGGGGTTTTTTGCGGCGGGCCGGCCCCGACTAGATATAGCGGGTGGGGTCGGGGACGCCGGCGGCTTCGAAGCCCTGGCGGCGCAGGCGGCAGCTGTCGCACTTGCCGCAGGCTTTGCCGTCGGCGGTGGCCTGGTAGCAGGATACGGTGAGGCTGTAGTCGACGCCCAGTGACAGGCCGGTGCGGATGATCGCGTCCTTGCCCATCTCGATCAGCGGCGCTTCCACGGTCAGCTTCTCGCCTTCGACGCCGGCCTTGGTGGCCAGGTTCGCCGTTGCCTCGAAGGCCTCGATAAAGGCGGGCCGGCAGTCCGGGTAGCCGGAGTAGTCCACCGCGTTCACCCCGATGAAGATGCGCCGCGCCTCCAACACTTCGGCCCAGCCCAGGGCGATGGCCAGGAACACGGTGTTGCGCGCGGGCACGTAGGTGACCGGGATGCCCTCGGTTTCCTCTTCCGGCACGGCGATATCCATATCCGTCAGGGCGGAGCCGCCGATGCTGTCCAGGTTGAGCTGCACCACCTTGTGCTCCGCGACACCCATGGCGTCGGACACGCGGGCCGCCGCGGCCAGCTCGGAGCGATGGCGCTGCCCGTAGTCGAAGCTGAGCGTGTAGCACTCGTAGCCCGCATCCTGGGCCATGGCCAGCACGGTGGTGGAATCCAGGCCGCCGGATACCAGGACTACGGCTTTCTCGGTCATCGGTGGACTCCTCAGCGTCCGGGTTCGTCGTTCCAGAGCAGTTTATGCAGCTGCAGCTGCATGCGCACGGGCAAGCGGTCCGCGAGAATCCAGTCCGCCAGTTCGGTGGCGTCCTGCTGGCCGAAGCTGGGAGAGAACAGGATGTCCGCGACCCGGCCGACCAGCCCCAGCTCGTCGAGCTTGAATCGCGCCCATTCGTAATCTGCGCGATCGCAAATCACGAACTTCACCTGGTCGCGCTCCGTGAGGTGTGGGATATTGTCGTAGTCGTTGCGGTCCATCTCGCCGGAAGCCGGCGTTTTCAGATCCAGTACCTTCACCACGCGCGGGTCGACGTCCGCCACAGGCATGGCGCCGCCGGTCTCCAGCGACACGTCGTAGCCCGCATCACACAGCACCCGCAGCAGGTCGATACAGCCCGGCTGGGCCAGCGGCTCGCCCCCGGTCACGGTCACATAGGTGGGTGACCAATCCGCCACCGTGTCGAGAATGCTGCGCAGGGTCTTCTGCTCGCCGCCGTGAAACGCGTACTCGGTATCGCAGTAGACGCAGCGCAGCGGGCAGCCGGTGAGGCGCACGAATACCGTGGGCAGGCCGACGGTGCGGGCCTCGCCCTGCAGGGAGTAGAAAATTTCGGTGATGCGCAGACTCTCGTCGAGGGCCTGCGACGCGGATTGGGACATGGCTGTGGTGTTGCTAGAAGTTGCGGCTCAGGAAATCGGTCGCTAATTTTACCGCAGAGCTGCCGCTGCCGCCGAACTCGTTGACCACCCGTTCCAGGTATTCCTTCGAGCGGTCGCGATTGCCGCGGTCATAGTAGATCTTGCCGAGCTTGTAGAGCGCGTCGGGGACCTTGCTGTTATTGGGGTACTGCTCCAACAGCAGGTTGAACTCACGGCGCGCGGATTCATCATCCGGCGGCACGATGACCAGGTACAGCTCTCCCAGCCAGTAGTGCGCATTGGGTGCATAGCGGCCGCCGGGATAGTCCACCAGGAACTGACGGAAGGCCTCCACCGCCTGGCTGAACTGCTGCCCGCGGACCAGGCTGTAAGCCGCGCGATAGGCATCGGCTTCGCCCGCAAGCGGCTGCGCCGGTGCGGTACCCGGCACCGTGGGCGTGGGCGCAGTGGTGGTTGTTCCGTCTCCGCCGGTGGCCACACCGCCCTCTTTCAGGCGCTTGTCAATGTCGAGGTAACGCTCGAGGCTCTGCTCCCTGAGCTGGCGCAGCTGGTACTCCTGCTCTTCCACCCGGCCCCGGAGTTCCATCACTTCCTGCTGCAATAGCTGCAGCTGGTAGTAGAGTTCGCCCGGATCGGAGCCGCCGGCGATCGGGGTCGGATTCACCGGTACGGTCTGTGTGTCAGAGGGATAGCCCTGCTGAATGGGCTGCGGGTCCTGGTAGCCGGAAGACGGATAGGTCTGCCGCTCGGCTTCCTGTTCAGCCTGTCGGCGCTCCGCCTCGACGTCGATGTAGTCCTGAGCAAAAAGCGGGCTGACCCAGAGGATCAGTCCGCCTGCAAAAATTTTGGCAACAAATTTGAAAGCAAATTTGAAGAAAGCGGAGAGCTTGGTCATGAACAACCGGTACACAATCAGCAATGAAAAAAGCGGTCCTACTATTTACAGGTAATAGGACCGCTTGTTGCTGAGGAAAGTTTCCTACTTGATCTCTACCCGACGATTCTTGGACCAGGCGGCTTCGTTGCTGCCGGCCATCGCGGGACGCTCCTCGCCATAGCTCACTGTCTCCAGGCGGTAGCGGGCGATGCCGTTGACGGACAGGTAGTCGGCCACGGCCTTGGCACGACGCTCACCCAGGGCCATGTTGTACTCGCGGGTGCCGCGCTCATCGGTGTGGCCTTCAAGGCGAACGCTGTCGGTG
The DNA here is from genome assembly GCA_965601975.1 of Halieaceae bacterium. Taxonomy (GTDB): domain Bacteria; phylum Pseudomonadota; class Gammaproteobacteria; order Pseudomonadales; family Halieaceae; genus JANQIO01. The sequence continues at coordinate 808,273 of OZ271856.1, read as the reverse complement.
TTGGTCTTCAGCAGCGCGACGTGGGCATCCAGTACCCGGCGGGTCGCGGCGGTCAGGGTGGACTTGTCGAAATCGAAGTACACCACGTTACCGGCGGCATCGACTGCATCCTGCAGCGCCTTCATCTTCCGCATTTCCTCGGCCTTGCGAGCCTCTTCAGCGGCGGCAGCTTCGGCGGCCGCGGCGGCCTCGGCTTCAGCGGCGGCTGCGTCTGCATCGGTGGTGGAAGTAGTCTCACAGCCGACCATAAACAGTACCGCGAACATAACTGACAGCGCCTTACCGGCGAAGGTGACGTCTTTCATAGCCCTTTCCTTAATTCAGATTATTGGACATTCGAAGCCTGGACTTCGTTAAATTTTCAGCAAGGCTCTGCAGCTTGCAACCCCGGTATCACGGATACCCCAAATAAGGCGACCACGCAGGATCTCGCACATCCCCCTCCCGTGAAGGAAGCCTGAATTTTACGCCGCCATCCACGGAAACCGCTGCGAGAATACCGCGATCGTCGATTTTCGTTGCGTACAATAGCATAGAGCCATTGGGCGCGACACTGGGAGATTCGTCTAATGTGGTTGATGTCAAGATTTGAACACGACCCTGCAACAAATCTTGCGCCGCGATGTGAAATTGGCCTTCTTTTTGCTGCACCATCACCATGGTGCGGCCGTCCGCCGCCAGCGAGGCTCGCGCATTCCAGGGGCCTTCATAGGTCACCCGCTCGGTCTTGCCGGAGGCGATATCCACCCGGTAAATCTGCGGGCGGCCGCCGCGATCCGAGGTAAACACCAGCGAGCGCCCGTCCGGCATCCAGGCGGGTTCCGTATCGATCGCATAGTGGCGGGTGACCCGGCGCAGCTGGCGCGTGCCCAGGTCGAGGATGTAGATATCCGGGTTGCCGTCCTTGGACAGGGTCATTGCAAGGCTGTTGCCGTCCGGTGAGAAGGCCGGTGCGCCGTTCAGTCCGCGGAAGTTGGTCAGCTGCTCCCGAGTGCCTGTTTCCAGGTCGTGCATGAACACCGCCGGCCGGGTGGTCTCGAAGGAGACGTAGGCGATCGTCTTGCCATCCGGCGCCCAGGTCGGGCTCAACACCGGCTGCTCCGATTCGAACACCACCTGCGAGCGGGCACCGTCGGCATCCGCCACCGTCAGCCGATAGGTGCTGGGGGCGGAAAAGCGCTGGGTGACGGCGACGTACAGAATGCGGGTGGCAAAGGCACCGCGAATACCGGTGAGCTTTTCATAGATTTCATCACTGGCGCGGTGCGCCAGCATGCGCAGCTCTTCCACCGGCCCGGTCTGGCGGCTGGTCAACACCTTCTGCTGGCGGAACACGTCGAACAGCTCGTACTCCAGGGTCATGGTGCTGCCGCCGGCGACGCGGCCGATCAGCAGGTACTCCACGTCGGTGGCGCGCCAGTCCCGATAGAACACGTCGGCCTCACGGGTCGGCAGGCTCAGCATGTTGCTGCGCTTGACCGGCGCAAACAGCCCGCTGCGCTCGAGGTTGTCGCTGATCACGCCGGCCGCATCTTCGGGGGCCGTGCCCCAGCCGGACCAGGCGAAGGGAACCACCGCGATCGAAGTGGGGTTGTCCCGCCCCTGGGTGATCTCGATGGTGAGCTGGGCGTGAACCGGCCCCGCGCAAAGTGCGCACAGCAAAAGCATGCAACGTATCATCAGTAACGCAAATCCTCGGGTTTGAATTTCAGCCGCAGCCTGCGGAAGTTCTTCTCGAACAGGCGCGACTCCAGTTGCGACAGTTCCGGAAACTGTGCCGCCTTCTGCACCGCCACCACGGCGGAGCGATCAAAGGCGCTGTTGCCGCTGGAGCGCGACAGCGTGACGCTGACTACTTCACCGGTGGGAATCAACTGTATCAACAGTTCCGCTTCCATGTCGTTGCGGGCGCTGGGCGGCCGGCTCCAGTTGTCTTCCACGGCCCGGGCGATCAATGCAATGTAGCTCGCGGTGAGCTGATCGTCGGACATGGCTTCCAGCACCTGGTCTTCCGCTTCCATGGCCATGGCCAGTTCGTCGCGAGCGGCCTCGGCCCGCTCGGCGGCGGTCGGCGGTTTGGGTTTGGGTTCGGCGGGCTTCGGCTCGGGCGGCTTCGGTGTGGAGGCGACGGGCTTGGGTTTCGGTTTGGGTTTCGGTGCCGCTGGCTTCGACGTGCGCGCCGTGGTCTTCGGTTTGCTCTTCGGCTTCGGCTTGGCCTTGGGCGGCTCCACCTCGACCAGGCGGGCCTGGATGTAGCGCGGCGTCTTGACCGGCTTCACCACCGCCTCGTTGGCGCTGCTCCAGTTGATCGTCAGCGCGTACACCAGGAGTCCGTGCAGCAGCAGGGTCAGGACCGCCGGGCGCCAGAAGATCAGCTTGCCCGCGTAAGCTTTCACCGGGGCGGCTCCGTCACCAGGCCGACGCTGGGAGCACCTGCGTCCTGCAGGGCGGTCATCAACACCACCACCTCACCGTAGGGAACGTTGCGATCACCCCAGACCATCACCGGCTTGTCCGGATTGCGGCGCATCACCACGCCGACCCGGTCCCGCACGGTCGCCAGGGACAGCGCCTGCTCCTGGTCCGCGCCCAGGTTCAGGAACAGCTCGCCCTTGTCATTGATGGAGACGATGAGGGGTTCCGGATCCTGGTTTTCCACCGGGTCGGAGTTCGCCTCCGGCAGGTCCACCTTCACGCCCTGCATCAGCAGCGGCGCCGTCACCATGAAGATCACCAGCAGCACCAGCATCACGTCGATGTAGGGCACCACGTTGATCTCGGACATCGGCCGATGCTTCTTGCGCGCCATGTCAGGAGGCCTTTTTCGCCCGCTTCTGCATGGCCGCAACCTGCCGCAGCAGGATGCTGGAGAACTCGTCCACGAAACCCTCGTAGCGGCCGGTGTAGGTATCGAGCTTGGCGGCAAAGCGGTTGTAGGCCATGACCGCGGGAATCGCCGCAAACAGGCCCATCGCCGTTGCGATCAGCGCCTCGGAGATGCCCGGCGCCACGGTGGCCAGCGTCGCCTGGGTGGAATTTGCAAGGCCCCTGAACGAATTCATGATGCCCCAGACCGTGCCGAACAGGCCGATATAGGGGCTGGTGGATCCCACGGTGGCGAGGAACGGAAGGTGGCGCTCGAGCCGCTCTTCCTCACGGCGCAGTGCCACCCGCATGGCGCGCTGGGCCCCGTCCATCACGGTATCGCTCTCCAGTCCCTGCTGGGCCAGCCGTGAGAATTCCTTGAAGCCGGCGCGGAAAATACTCTCCATGCCGAGCACGTGGCCCTCCTCGGCACGCTCATTGCCGTCCCGGTAGAGCTGGCTCAGGTCGATACCCGACCAGAACTCGTCCTCGAAGCCGTACATCTCGTCGCGCACGCTGCGAAAGTAGATCAGGCGCTGCGCAATCATGAACCAGCTGACCACCGATGCCGCGAACAGCGTGAGCATTACCGCCTGCACGGTCAGGCCGGCGCTCAGGATAAGGTCAATCAGGCTTAACTGTTCGTTCACTGGGTCCCCCTCTGGTCTCAGCCCGCGCCCCCGCGCAGCTGCGCCAGCACTTCCGCCGGCATTTTTCTTGGTGTCAGCTTGTTCTTGTCGACACAGACAATCTTGACCTCGCCCCGCACCAGCTCCTCGTCGCCGCGCTTCACCGTCTGGGCCAGGTCGATATAGGCCGCGCCGCTTTTCACCACACTGGCCGTGGCAGTCAACTCGTCGTCCAGGCGCGCCGGCGCCAGGTAGGTCAACGCCACGTCCCGCACCACGAACATCAGGTCCGTGTTGAAGATGAACTCCTTGCCGAAGCCCAGGCTGCGCATGTACTCGGTGCGCGCACGCTCCATGAACTTCAGGTAGTTCACGTAGTAGACGATGCCGCCGGCATCCGTGTCCTCGATATAGACCCGGAGAGGCAGGGAAAATTCCGGAGCGGACACTGGCGCGTCAATCCTCTCCGTCCAGCGCCAGCGGGATGGTGGCATCCGCGCCCGGCCCGGCAGGGGCGACCTTCCCGAAATGCTCCCAGGCGCTGCGGGTGGCCATGCGCCCCCGGTTGGTGCGCATCAGGTAGCCCTGCTGCAGCAGGTACGGTTCGATCACGTCCTCGATGGTGCTGCGCTCCTCGGACAGGGCTGCCGCAATACTTTCCACGCCCACGGGCCCGCCGTCGAATTTCTCGATCAGCAGCTGCAGCAGGCGCCGGTCCAGGTTGTCGAAGCCCACCTGGTCCACGTCGAGCATGTCCAGGGCCGCGGCGGCAATCTCGCGGGATACGCTGCCATCGCCCTTCACTTCTGCATAGTCGCGAACGCGGCGCAGCAGCCGGTTGGCGATGCGCGGCGTGCCACGGGAGCGCCGGGCGATTTCCACGGCGCCCTCATCCGCTACGCCGACATTCATGATGGCGCCGGAGCGTTGCACGATGCGCGCGAGGTCTGCGACCGAGTAGAACTCCAAACGCTGGACGATGCCGAAGCGATCCCGCAGCGGTGAGGTCAGCAGGCCCGCCCGGGTGGTGGCGCCGACCAGGGTAAAAGGGGGGATATCGAGCTTGATGGAGCGGGCCGCGGGGCCCTCGCCGATCATGATATCCAGCTGGTAGTCCTCCATCGCCGGGTACAGCACTTCCTCGACGTAGGGCGACAGCCGGTGAATCTCGTCGATGAACAGGACATCGCCGGGTTCCAGGTTGGTCATGATAGCGGCGATATCCCCGGCCTTTTCCAGGACCGGGCCGGAGGTGCTCTTCAGGTCGCCCTCCATCTCGTTGGCGATGATATGCGCCAGCGTGGTCTTGCCGAGGCCGGGGGGACCGAAGATCAGGGTGTGATCGAGCGCTTCGCTGCGCTGCCTGGCGGCGGCGATGAAGATCTCCATCTGCTCGCGTACGCCCGGCTGGCCGACGTATTCATCGAGCGTCCTGGGCCGGATGGCGCGGTCGATGGCGTCCTCGCGGCCGCCGGTGTCTTCCGGCGCGACCAGGCGATCGGTTTCAATCATCAGCGACTCACCATCGATTGCAGGGCCCGGCGGATCAATTCTTCACTGCGGTCGATGCTGCCGTCATTGGCCGCCGCCACGGCCTTGCTGGCCTCGGCGGGCTTGTAGCCCAGGGCCACCAGCGCGCTCTCCGCTTCCGCCTGGATATCGCGGTCTGCGCCGGCTGTCACCGGCGCCGCGCTATCCAGCTCCAGCAACCAGTCCTGGAGTTTGTCACGCATCTCAATCAGCAGCCGCTCGGCGGTTTTCTTGCCCACACCGGGCAATTGCACCAGGGTGCTGGTGTCGTCGCGCTGGACCGCACGCACGAAGGCGTCCGCGTCCATGCCGGAGAGTATGGCCAGGCCCAGCTTGGGACCCACGCCGTTGACCCGTATCAGGTTGCGGAACAGGCCGCGCTCGCGTTCATGCAGAAAACCGTAGAGCAGCTGCGCATCTTCCCGCACCACGAAATGGGTGTGCAGGCTGACTTCGCTGCCGAGCTCCGGCAATTCATAGAGTGTGGTCATGGGTACCTGGATTTCGTACCCCACGCCACCGACATCCAGCAGGATATCCGGCGGCTGTATGTCGACTAGCAGTCCGCGTATGCGACCGATCATGCAGCTGGTCCCGTGAGTTTGGACAATGGTACTTCAGCGCCATCGCCGGCGCCATTATCGGGCGCCGCGTCAGCCCTTTATCGTGCGGGAGCGCAGGCTGCGGGCACGCCGCACCAGGGCCTGCTGGGTATGGGCGTGGCACAGGGCCGCGGCCAGGGCATCGGCGGCGTCCTCGGCCGGTGCGCCGGGCAGTTTCAGCAGGGTTTTAACCATGTGCTGTACCTGGGCCTTGTCGGCACCGCCGCTCCCCACCACGGCCTGCTTGATCGAGGTGGCCGCGTACTCATACACCGGCATCTGCTGGTTGACGCAGGCGATGATGGCCGCACCCCGGGCGTGACCCAGCTTGATGGTGGCCTTGGCATCCCGGGCCATGAACACTTCCTCGATGGCCAGCTCCTGGGGGCAGTGTTCGGCCACGATCTCGCAGACGCTGTCATAGATAATCTTGAGGCGCTCGGGGATGCTGGCCTGGGGCAGGCGGATGACACCGCTGGTCACGTACTCGCTGCGACCGGACTGGTGGGAGATGATCCCGAAACCGGTCTTCTGCGAACCGGGGTCAATTCCCAGGATGATGGCCATGGCGTTGGGTCGGGACAGTCACCCGCCCATTATTGCCAAGCTAGGCCAGCGAGGCCAGCACCGCGTCGGGGATTTCGGCGTTGGTGTAGACGTTCTGCACGTCGTCGAGGTCTTCGAGGGCGTCCACCAGGCCCATGATGCTCTCGGCGCCGGAAGCGTCCAGCTCCACCGACGTGGAGGCGATCATGGTCACCTCGCCTCCTTCGGCATCGAGCCCGGCATCCGAGAGTGCGGCTTTGACGGCGCTGAAGTCCTCCCAGGGGGTGATCACGTCCATCGAGCCGTCGTCGTTCATCTCGATGTCCTCGGCGCCCGCCTCCAGCGCGACTTCCATCAGCTTTTCCTCGTCCACGCCGGGGGGGAAGCTCAACTGGCCCTTGCGGGTGAACAGATAGGCCACGGAACCGTCGGTGCCCAGGTTGCCGCCGCGCTTGCTGAAGGCGTGGCGCACTTCGGCCACCGTCCGATTGCGGTTGTCGGTCATGGCCTCGATCAGCACCGCCACGCCGCCGGGGGCATAGCCCTCGTAGGTGAGCTCCTCCATGGTGTCCGCATCGCCGGTACCGGCGCCGCGGGCGATAGCCCGGTCGATGGTGTCGCGGGTCATGTTGGCACCGAGGGCCTTGTCCACGGCAGCGCGCAAGCGCGGGTTATCCGCGGGCTCGCCGCCGCCCTGCTTGGCGGCCACCACCAGCTCGCGAATCAGCTTGGTAAACAGCTTGCCGCGCTTGGCATCCTGGGCCGCCTTGCGGTGCTTGATATTGGCCCATTTACTGTGTCCCGCCATATCAGGCCTCCTTCTTCGTCTCCCGCAGGCGCAGGTTGAGCTCCCGCAGCTGGTGAGCGTCGACATCGCCCGGGGCATCGGTCATGACGCAGTGTGCCGTCTGGGTTTTGGGGAACGCAATGACATCGCGGATGGAATGCGCGCCGGTCATCAGCATGACCAGGCGGTCCAGGCCGAAGGCCAGGCCGCCGTGGGGCGGCGCACCGTACTTCAGCGCGTCGAGCAGAAAGCCGAACTTCTCCCGGGCTTCCGCCTCGTCGATCCCGAGGATGCCGAATACCGCCTCCTGCATCTCACGGTCGTGGATACGGATCGAGCCGCCACCCAGCTCGGTGCCGTTGAGCACCATATCGTAGGCACGGGACAGGGCTGTCGCGGGCTCGGCCTTGAGCGTTTCCACGTCACAGGCCGGCGCGGTGAACGGGTGGTGCAGGGGCGACAGCTTGTCGCCGTCCTCCTCGAACATGGGGAAGTCCACGACCCACAGCGGCGCCCAGCCCTCTTCGATCATGTCCAGGTCGTGACCGATACGCACGCGCAGCGCGCCCAGGGATTCGTTGGCCACCATGGCCTTGTCGGCGCCGAAGAACACGATATCGCCGTCCGCGGCCCCGAGGCGCTCCATCAGTTTCGCGACGATCTCCTCGGGCATGAACTTGAGGATCGGCGACTGCAGACCCTCGACCCCGGCCGCAAGGTCGTTCACCTTGATCCAGGCCAGGCCCCTCGCACCGTAGTTGGCGATGTAGCTGGTGTAGTCGTCAATCTCCTTGCGGCTGATGGTGGCGCCGCCGGGAACCTTCAGTGCCGCCACACGGCCGGCGGGATCGGTAGCCGGCCCGTTGAATACCTTGAACTCTACCTCGGCCATCAGGTCGTCGACGCTGACCAGCTCGAGGGGAATGCGCAGGTCCGGCTTGTCGGAACCGTAGCGCTCCATCGCCTCGGCATAGCTCATGTGCGGGAAGCTCGGCAGCTCGACGTCCAGCACCGCGGAGAACACCTCCCGCACCATGCGTTCGGTGATGTCCATGATGGCGTCTTCGTCGACGAAGGATGCCTCGATATCGATCTGGGTGAACTCCGGCTGCCGGTCGGCGCGCAGGTCTTCATCGCGGAAGCACTTGGCGATCTGGTAGTACCGATCAAAGCCCGCCACCATCAACAGCTGCTTGAACAGCTGCGGCGACTGGGGCAGCGCAAAAAACTGTCCCGGGTGGGTGCGGCTGGGGACCAGGTAGTCGCGGGCGCCTTCCGGTGTGGCGCGAGTCAGGATCGGGGTTTCCATGTCCAGGAAGCCCTCCCGGTCCAGGAAGCTGCGCACGGCCAGGGTAATCCGCGAGCGCGCCAGGAAGCGCTCCTGCATCTCGTGGCGGCGCAGGTCCATGTAGCGGTACTTGAGCCGCACTTCCTCACCCACTGCCGTGTATTCGTCCAGCTGGAAAGGCGGCGTCTCCGCGGTGCTGAGAATTTCGAGCTGCTTGCCCAGCACCTCGATCTCTCCGGTCTTCATGTTCGGGTTGACGGTGCCCTCGCCGCGGGCGCGAACCCGACCGGTCACCTTGAGCACGTACTCGCTGCGAACCCGGTCGGCCCGTTCGAAATGCTCTTCCGTGTCGGGGTCGAAGACCACCTGGACAATGCCTTCCCGATCACGGAGATCCAGGAAAATCACACCCCCGTGGTCTCGACGACGGTCTACCCAGCCGCACAGCGTTACGGTCTGGTCGATCTCTGCCGTGGTCAATTCGCCACAAAAATGAGTGCGCATATTGGCGGTCCTGTAAAAACTTGTATCGGATGGCCGCCGGCTGATCAGCCGGCGGCGTTGGCGTTGTTGGAGCTTCCGCCGGAAGAGTCTTTCTTGTCCTTGCCGGTGTTGGAATCAGCTTTCTTGCTGTCACCGCCGTCGCCGCTGTTGGCGGCCCTGTCGCCCGCGAGGTTCTTCTTGTCGCCGGACTTGAAGTCGGTCTCGTACCAGCCGCCGCCCTTGAGGCGGAAGGCAGCCGCAGAAATTTTCTTCTTCAGCTCGGGCGCGCCGCAGGCGGGACAGTCGCGCAGGGGCGCGTCGCTGATCTTCTGCAGCGCTTCCAGCTCATGCTGGCAGGATTGGCATTGGTACTCGTAAATCGGCATGTATATCAGGCCCGCTGTATGCCCACGGTTGATGACGGGCGCGGATTTTAACCCAATTCAGGGCGTGCAGGTAGCGTCGAAGGCAGGTAAGCCGGTGTGAAAATCACCGGGGGTCAGAAATACATCCCGGCCATTGCGTCCGGGTAGGTGGGGGTGATGGCCGCCGCGCCGCGGGAAGCGGCGCGGCAGGCACGCGAATCAGGAGTCCGCGAACTCCTTCATCTTCTTCAGCGGGCGAACCTTGACCGCCACGCTGGCAGGCTTGGCCTTGAACATCGTCTCTTCGCCGGTGAAGGGGTTGATACCCTTGCGCGCTTTGCGCGCCGGCTTCTTGACGGTGGTGATCTTCATCAGGCCGGGCAGGGTGAACTCACCGATGGCGCGCTTCTTGATGCTGCGCTCGATGAGAGTCTCCAGCTCGTCCAGTACAGCGGAAACCTGCTTCTTGCTGAGCTCGGTGCTCTCGGAAATGGTTCCCACGATCTGACTCTTGGTCATCTTGGTCTTGATCGCCGGGGCTTTTTTGGCCGGGGCTGCTGCCTTTTTGGCAGGCGCCTTCTTCTTGGCCGGAGCCTTCTTCTTGGCAGGAGCTTTCTTCTTCACCGCCGCTTTTCTCGTAGCCATGTTATTTTGGTCCTTCCTGTGTCTCTTGGAAATAAAGTGATGTGGGATACAGCTGACCACCGGTGTGGCGCCTGATGAATGTATAAATCAAGGTACCTGCTAATACAAGGCTTGCGCCTTAAATTGCTGGATTTATTTGCGCTTGCGCATCTTAAATGCATCCCGTCAGGCTGACCTCGACAGTTTTTTTGCAACAATCGTAGAATACCGCTCCCATCTGCACGGACCGAAGTAATGCGCGCAAGCACTTTTCTCCTGGCCACGGTCAAGGAAACACCCTCTGATGCCGAAGTCATCAGCCACCAGCTGATGCTGCGCGCGGGCCTCATCCGCAAGCTCGCGTCGGGCCTGTACACCTGGTTGCCCACGGGCCTGCGCGTGCTGCGCAAGGTCGAAGCCGTCGTGCGCGAGGAAATGGACCGTTCTGGTGCACAGGAGGTCTCCATGCCGGTGGTGCAGCCTGCAGAGCTGTGGCAGGAATCCGGCCGCTGGGAACAGTACGGTCCTGAGCTTTTGAGACTGAATGATCGACACGCGCGCGATTTCTGCCTGGGACCGACCCACGAGGAAGTCATCACGGAAATGGTCCGCAACGAAATCAAGAGCTACAAGCAGCTGCCGGTCAACTTCTACCAGATACAGACCAAGTTCCGCGACGAGATCCGGCCGCGCTTCGGGATCATGCGGGCCCGGGAATTCCTGATGAAGGACGCCTATTCCTTTCACCTGGACCAGGCATCCCTGCAGGAGACCTACGATCGCATGCACGCCGCCTACACGGCAATCTTCACGCGACTGGGGCTGGACTTCCGGCCGGTGATCGCCGACACCGGCGCCATCGGCGGCAGCACCTCCCACGAATTTCACGTGCTGGCGGACTCCGGCGAGGACGCCATCGCCTTCAGCGATTCCAGCGACTACGCGGCCAATGTGGAAATGGCCGAAGCGCTGGCGCCCGCCGGGGAGCGGCCGGCGCCCTCCGAAGACCTGGCGGAAGTCGACACTCCCGGGCAGCACACCATCGAGGCGGTCTGCACGTTCCTGGACCTGCCCGTCGAGCGCTCCGTGAAAACCCTGGTGGTACAGGGTGACAGTGAAACGGCGCCGCTGGTCGCACTGGTGCTGCGCGGCGACCACCAGCTCAATGCGATCAAGGCGGAGAAGCTCGAGGGAGTCGCCAGCCCCCTGGCCTTTGCCGACGAAGCGGATATCAAGGCCGCCGTCGGCTGCGGTGTGGGCTCACTCGGCCCGGTCAAGCTCGGCATTCCGGTGCTGGTGGATCGGGCCGCCGCCCACGTCGCAGACTTCTGCTGCGGCGCCAACCGGGAGGGTGTCCACCTGACCGGCGTGAACTGGGAGCGGGACTGCCCCCTGGAGCGGGTGGAAGACCTGCGCGAAGTCGTGGCCGGCGACGCCAGCCCCGACGGCGCGGGCACACTCGAGATCAAGCGCGGCATCGAAGTCGGCCATATCTTCCAGCTGGGCTGCAAATACAGCGACGCCATGAAGGCGCAGGTGCTGGATGAATCCGGCAAGAACCAGGTGGTGACCATGGGATGCTACGGCATCGGCGTCAGCCGCATCGTCGCCGCGGCCATCGAGCAGAACCACGACGACAGCGGCATCATCTGGCCCGAGGCCATGGCGCCGTTCAAGCTGGCGATCGTGCCGCTCAACATGCAGAAGTCCGAGGCGGTGGCGAGCTGCGCCGAAGAGCTCTACGCCGAACTGACAGACCGCGGTATCGAGGTGCTGCTGGACGATCGCAACGAGCGCCCCGGGGTCAAGTTCGCCGACATGGAGCTGATCGGCATCCCCCACCGCATCGTGGTCGGCGATCGCGCCCTGGCTGAGGGCAATATCGAATACAAGGGACGCCGCGACGCGGATTCGCGTATGGTGCCAAAAAGCGAGATCATGGACTTCCTGGCGGAGCTGCTCGGAGACTGAATGAACCTGCTCGGTGCGATAGGCGTGACACTGGTGTTGGCCCAGGCCAGCATGATGGTCAATTCCGTCCAGGAAGCCGAGCGCGTGGAACTGAGGCAGTTCCTGGATTCCACCATCAACCGGGCCACCAGTTTCGAGGATCGCTACGATGCCGAGGTCTGGCTGCTGGATATGTCCAATCGCCTTTCCATCTATGTAAAGGACCCCGATCAGCGCCTCGCCCTGCTGGAAACCATCCATTATCACGCCCGCCAGAGCGACCTGCCCCCGGAGCTGGTGCTCGCCGTCATCGAGGTCGAGAGCCACTTTGATCGCTTCGCAGTCTCGCGGGTCGGCGCGCAGGGCCTGATGCAGGTGATGCCGTTCTGGAAGGACGAGATCGGCCGGCCGGAGGATAACCTCACCGATATTCGCACCAACCTGTCCTACGGCTGCCGCATCCTGCAGTTCTACCTGCAGAAGGAAGACGGGCGGCTGGCCACGGCCCTGGCGCGCTACAACGGCAGCGCGGGCAGTCGCGTCTATACAGACAAGGTCGAACGGGCCTGGCGCAGCCACTGGCGTACGGAACCGCTCAACTGGCAATAGGCGGCGCCGGTGCTGCTATCATGGAAGAAAATGAAGGGGAGAATCGATGGACTTTAACAGCCTGCTACTACTGCTGATCGCCTGGCTGCTGTGGACACTCCACCAGGACCTGACCGAGAGCAACGACCGGGCGCGCAGCCTCAAGACAACGCTGAACCAGCTGGTGTCACGCATCGAACAGTCCCTGGGCAATCGGGACGTGTTGGGGACATCTGCCGCAGAGGAGGCCGCCTCGGTCAACCTGAACAGCGCCAGCAAGGCGAAGCTGCAAACCCTGCCGCGCATCGGTGCGGTTACGGCGGAGAACATCATCTCCAGCCGCCCCTACAACTCGGTGGAAGACCTGCGCCAGGTGCGGGGAATCACCAACGCGATATTCAGCGAAATCAAGGACAAGGTCAGCGTCTGAGCCGGCGCCTGCTGCCTACACCCCCATACTGCTAAGCGTATTCATCACCCGGCGCAGGATGCCGGTGAATGCCGGGTGATCTGCTTCCAGTCGAGTGACCAGCTCATCCACCGTATCCACCACATCCAGCTCTGCCGGCGTGTCTTCCTGGTCGTCCAGGTGACGCTCGATATCGCTGATAAGCCCGTGCAGGCGCTTTCGCTCCGCATCTTCCAGTGGCAGGTGGTCGACCTCGTCGAGAAGGCTGGAGAGATCCTGGTAAACCTGTTCTTTACTCACGCTTCGTCCCGCTGGCAGTTAAAGGGATACGATACTCCTGCTAAGGGCGCCCGGCTAGGGAGCCCCGTCAAACAGGTCCCTGAATCCCGACGGGTCGTGGCGGCCAATCGCAATATTCTCCAGGGTTCCCAGGCCCTCGCGGTCGCCCATGCGGGCCCTGACCAGGTGGTGCACATGCAGGTTCTCGTACGCCAGCGGGTCGAGACTATCGAGGTCCCACTCATCGCGGCCGGTGGCCAGTTCGCCTTTCCAGTACGCGTGCCCCCACTCCGGGTGGTTGTAACCCAGGCCCAGCACCTGGAAACGGAGCCCCGTCTCCATGCTGATTTCATAGCGGTTGCCGTGCTTGTCTGCCAGGCTCAGCTCCGCCGACGCCGGGCGGCGGGTTCCCGGCTGCCAGTGGATCCGGTGCTTCACCTCCACCATGCGTACCAGGCCAGGGTCTTCACCCGCCGGTATGTCATCGGGATTGTCATACAGGGGCAGCAGGTCGGCACTGACCTGGGTGGGGTTGCCGTCGCGGTCCTCGAAGGTGCCCATCTGGGTGCAGACATCGCCGAAGTTGATGGGATTCCAGCACCAGTAGACGCCGGGCTCGTCGTTCAGCAGCCCCGGCGCACCGCCCTGGGGCTCGCCCACAGGCCGCACCCCCCAGGACTTGTCGCGGGTACCGACCGCGTGTGACACGGCCACACGTTCACCATCGATTGAGAAAAAGCCCTCCCAGTAGCCCATCTGGGTAAAGCGCGAGGTCTGCATGATCAGGTGGCCGTCGTCGTACATCACGCTCTGGGGTTCTTCGTGGGGAACACTGGCGGCGGTGAACAGCAGGTCGCACTCGATATTGTGCTCATTGGGCGCAAGCCGCAGCCGCAGCTGGCGCATGGGCTGGACGATCTCGATGGCCAGCGGCCCCACTACGGTTTCCCCCCGTTCCTTGGGGGCACGCCGGGAGCCGTGAAAGGCGTACTGCTTGCCCCCCAGGGACACACTGAAGTGGGCGTCCATGATGCGCCGGTTCGGGTAGAGCCCGAGCCCCGCCTCGAAGATATAGCGGCCCCCGGCATCCAGCCCGTTCATCCAGTAGCGGTCGTAAAAATTTCGGTCGCTCTGGGATGGCTGCGCGACCGGCGCGGCGGTCTGGTGAATGCAGTAGTCGTCGAAGTTGGTAATCATGAGTCGCCCCCGGGTTTCTGATCACTATAGAAGTGGCCGATCGGGAGCGGCAAGGTGGTCAGGCGTCAGTGCACCACAGGCTTTGCGGCGGGGGCTGCATTGTCAAACCAGGACGCGCGTTCGGCGCCGCGCTGGAACAGCTCGTAGAGCTGGTGGCGCAGGTTCTGGTCGAGATTCAGGGTGACGCCCCTGCCGTCGCTGTCGCTGAGGTTGAGGGCGAGCATGCCGCTCTCCAGCCGGTTGTAGCGCAGGGTGGTCAGCAGCACGCCCTGCTCTCCCAGCGGATATTCGGTGGGCTCTGCCTCGTAGGGCTGTTGGAACGACGGTTCCGAGACCTTGTCGCCATGCTTGATCCGCGCCACCTCCTTGCGCGTCTCTTCCGGTACCACCTGCGCCTCGTCTACCTCCTCTTCGAACATGCTTTCGAGGCGCTCCATCAGGATGCGGGTGAAACGCCGGGTGCACCAGGCCCGGTACTCCTTGTCGTCAGAGGTCGAGACTTTGAGCATGATACGGTCCTCGACGTCCACATAGGAGACATTGAGCTGCTTGAGACGCGGCGCCTCCGCCATCAGCGACCCAGCGCGGCCTGGGTCTTGTCGAGGGCGGTGCGGGCGCGCTCCAGCAGCTGGTCTACCTGCTCCAGGCTCATGGTCAGGGGCGGAGAGATGATCATGGTGTCACCGACTGCGCGCATGACCAGCCCGCTCTCGACAGACAGGTTCCGGCACAGGGCACCGGTGCTGCCGTCGTCATCGAAACGCTCGCGGGTCGCCTTGTCGGCGACCAGTTCCAGGGCGCCGACAAAACCAACACCGCGCGCCTCGCCTACCAGCGGGTGGTCGGCCAGTTCACGCCAGTGCTGCTGCAGGTAAGGCGCTTTCTCTTCGCGAACCTGGCGGATGATGTCCTGCTCCTGGAGGATATCGAGCGTGGCCAGCGCCGCGGCACAGGCCGCCGGGTGGCCGGAATAGGTATAACCGTGGGCGAACTCGCCACCGTCAGCCTTGATGACGTCCGCGACCCGGTCGCCGACCAGCACACCGCCCAGCGGCTGGTAGCCGTTGGTGACGGCCTTGGCAAAGGAGATCAGGTCGGCGTCCAGCTTGTAGTAGTCCGAACCAAACCACTCCCCGAGCCGACCGAAGCCACAGATTACCTCGTCGGCGATCAGCAGGATGTCGTGCTCGGTGCAGATGCGGCGGATTTCAGGCCAGTAGCTTTCCGGCGGCACGATGACGCCGCCGGCGCCCTGCACCGGTTCCGCGATAAACGCCGCGACCTTGTCGGCACCCAGCTCTTCGATGCACTTTTCCAGGGACCGGGCCGCCTGCAGGCCGAACTCCTGCGGGTCCATGTCGCCCCCCTCACCGAACCAGTAGGGCTGGTCGACATGGTTGACGTAGCTGAGCGTCTCGAACTGCTTGTGCATGAAGCCCATGCCGCCGAGGCTGGCGCCGGCGATGGTGGAGCCGTGGTAGGCGTTCTTGCGGCTGATTACAAAGCGCTTGTCGGGCTTTTCACAGAGATCCCAGTAGCGGCGTACGATGCGCAGCTGCGTATCGTTGGCCTCTGAACCGCTGCCGGTGAAGAACACATTGTTGATATGCGCCGGGGTCACCTCGCTGAGGCGACGGGCCAGCTCGATAGCCGGCGGGTGGGCGCACTGGAAGAAGCTGTTGTAATAAGGCAGCTCCTGCAGCTGATGGTATACCGCCTCGGCGATGCGCTGCTGGCCGTAGCCCAGGCTCACGCACCACAGACCCGACATGCCATCGAGGATTTCACGCCCCTGGTCGTCGTAGATGTAGGCGCCGTCCGCGCGGGTGATGATGCGGCTGCCCTGCTGGGCGAGCTCCTTGAAATCAGTGAACGGATGCAGGTAATGGCTGCTATCCAGGGCCTGCCAGTCCTGGCCTGCACGCTCCGGAACAATGCTGGTCATGGGGTGCCTCGTAAAAATTGACAAGCCGACTCCGGCTCGACAATGATTGTGCCACAGGCGCATGGCGCCTTCTAATAACGCAAATTAAGTACTGTCGATTTCTAGAACCGCTCAGGGGCCCATGCCAGAATAGAGCTTCGAGGCGCTAGACCACCGCTCGCGCGCTGTAGCGAATGGTCGGGTTCAGAGCTCCGGTTTGGCCGGAGGGGTGATACAAGGTCAGGGGGTATTGTAGGAGTTAATGGCTTCAACTGAATCGTTGGCCCGGTGGAACCGGGATCTGTCCAAGGCCATCGCGCATCTCGGCAGCGACCGTTTCCTGCCCTCCCTCGTTCACGCAATCTGCCGCGACATCAAGGTCGACTACCCGCAGGTATGGCTCTACCACACGGACCTGCCGCCCCAGTGCATTTACCATGAGATCCCGGAGTACGCCCAGCGTTCACAGATTGATCTCTACCTGGAGGGCCCCTACCGGGAAGACCCTTTCTTCCAGATATCCATGCACCAGCCGCGAGGGCGCTTCTACCGGCTGTCGGACCTGATCAATGGGTCGCTGGAAGAGAGCAACTACTATCGTTCCTACTACCGGGACACGGCCACGGAAGACGAGATCATCTTCCTGGCGCGGCTCACTGACGGCAGTGTCATCAATATCAGCCTGATGCGGAAGAACGGCCACGGCCGTTTCGACAAAAGTGAATACGACTTCCTCAAGGCGCTGGCAGCGCCGGTGTCGGAGCTGCTGCGCAGCCACAGCCAGCTGTCTGACTTCAGTCACCGCTACCTGCTGGGTCCGGACATCTCCGGGGTGATCGACCTGGCCTTCCGCGCCTTCGGCGCGTCGCTGCTGTCGCCACGGGAAAAAGGCGTGCTGGAACTTATGCTGCGCGGCTATTCCAGTCACGCGTCGGCGGACAAGCTCGGCATTGCCATGGAGACCCTGCGCCGCCATCGCAAGAGCATCTACCGCAAGCTCGATGTGAGTTCCCAGACCGACCTGTTCTCCCTGTTTATCGCCACGCTGCCCTATCTCGGGGAAGCCGGCGTGAACGATCCGCTCAGCGTTTACCTGAGCCCGGCCAGCAAGCAGAGTGCGCAATCCTGACCCATGTGGGGCATTGCCAGTATTTTGCACCATCTTGATCATCGGGGTTTGATCGTGAAGGTGCGTTGATGTCTGTTGAAGCGGACTGGTTCCTGCGCGCCCACCCCGATATCACCACGATTGAAGCGCTGCTGCCGGACTGCAACGGCGTGATGCGAGGCAAGTGGCTACCCCGCCACAAACTCGAAAAGGTCTTCCAGGGAGAGTTCAAGCTACCACTGACCGCCCTGAGCCTTGATATCTGGGGTCGGGACGTCGAGAGCCTGGTGTTTGAATCCGGTGACGCGGATGGTGTCTGTCGCCCTATCGAGGGCAGCCTGCTGACCACACCCTGGGCCAGCGACGCCAGCTATGGCCAGGTCATGCTGTCGCTGTACAACAACGACGGCTCACCCTATCTCGGCGACCCCCGCAATGTCCTGAAACAGGTGCTCAGCCGTTTCCACAACGCCGGCTGGCGCCCGGTTGTGGCCGCGGAACTCGAGTTCAGCCTGGTGCACTACGACCGCCGCGGGATCCGTCACAGCTGCCCGGTACCCGCCGGCCACGAGCCTATCGGCGGCAACACCTACGGCGTCGACGTGCTGCACAACAACGCCGAGATGCTGAAGGAAATTCGCGAAGCCTGCGAAATGCAGAACCTTCCCTTCGACGGCATCGTCAAGGAATCCGCTCCCAGCCAGTACGAGATCAATATGCAGCACATCGACAACCCGGTGCTGGCTGCAGACCAGATCATGATGATCAAGCGACTGATCAAGGGCGTGGCTGCCAAGCACGGCCTCATCGCGAGCTTCATGGCCAAGACCTTCGAGAACGAGGCCGGCAACGGCATGCACGTGCACTGCAGCGTGCGCGACGAGCAGAACAACAATATCTTCGACAACGGCGACGCACAGGGAACCGAGCTACTGCGTCATGCGGTGGCGGGCTGCCTGCAGTACATGGCCGAGTCGATGGCGATCTTTGCTCCCAACTTCAATTCCTACCGGCGCTTCCAGCCCGGCGCTCACGCGCCGACCTCCCCCTGCTGGGGCTACGACAATCGCACGGTGTCGGTGCGGATTCCCGCGGGCAAGCCGTCGGCGCGGCGCCTGGAACTGCGGGTGGCGGGTGCGGATGCGAACCCCTACCTGGTCTACGCCGCCATGCTGTCGGCGGTCATCGAGGGGATTGCCCAGCAGTCGGACCCGGGCGAGCCCATCGAGGGAGACGGCTACGAGCAGGCCGGTGAACAACTGCCCCAGTACCTGCCGGAGGCGATCAAGCTGTTCGAGGAATCAACGTTCATCGCCCGCAACCTGGGCGACGAACTGCAGCGCATCTACGCCCTCAGCAAGCTGCAGGAAAACGCCGAGTTCCGCGCACGCATCAGTGAACTCGAATACCAGTCCTACCTGGAACGCCTCTAGCCCCCGCGACGGCGCCCGCAGAGGACCATCACGGGTCTACCTGAAGCTAGTGACTGGTGTCTCGGAAAACTGCTCCGTAGGCCGGGCGCGAACTGGGCGTATGTCTCCACGGACACGCTAAAAGCGTGACATCCATGTCGCGCTCGGCAACGGCCGTCCCTGGCCGTTGACGGTCCGTGGAGACATACGCCCAGCTCACGCCCTCCGACAGTGCTCGGTTCCAGTAAGTCAGAATCAAAGCTCAGAGTTGGGTGTAATGAGGAGGGAGCGCGTGCGGTACCCGGGGCCCTTTCGGGACCGTCTGCGGCCTGGACGGCCGCAGTCGAGCGAGACATGGACGTCATGCTTTTAGCGCGTCCCGAAAGGGCCCCGGGTGCCGCGCGCGCGGCTTTGGTGCTACGTCCAGCAATCCTGCTTGTGCGCGCTGAACCTGATCTGAATCCCTCAGTAGCCGCGCTCGACGTTTACGACTGAGAGCAGCGGTTCGCCGGCGACGTAGCGGCGCAGGTTCTCGGCGACCAGGGCCCCGACCCGCTCGAAGGCCTCGCGGGAACGTCCCGCCACGTGGGGCGTGATGATCACGTTGGGCGCCGTCCACAGGGGGTGGCCCTCCGGCAGCGGTTCCGGGTCGGTGACGTCGAGCCCCGCGCCGGCGATCCGGCCGGATTCCAGCGCCTCGATGAGGTCCGCGGTCACCGTGCTCTGGCCGCGACCCACGCTGATGAAGTAGGCGCTGGGCTTCATGGCTTCGAAGAACTGTTTGTTGAACATGCCGCGGGTGGAGTCGGTCAGCGGTGCCGCGTTCACCACCACGTCGGCTTTTGCCGCCAGTTCCAGCACCTCGTCGGCGAGCCCGACGTAGGCCACGTAGTCCGGTCCCTCGCGCCGGCTGTTGCGGGTTGCGGTGACGCGCATGCCCAGCCCGTGTGCCCGTTTGGCCACCTGGCTGCCGATTCCCCCCAGGCCCACCACCAGCATGGTGCGACCCTGCACCTCGCCGAACGCAGGTGGCGGCTTGCCCCAGGCCGGTTCCCATTTGCCGCGCTGCTGGGACACGTGATTGGGGTACAGGCCGCGGGTGAGGGACATCATCAGGGCAATGGCGTGATCCGCCAGGGTCGGGCTGCCGAGGCGCTGCCCATTGGTCAGTACCAGGCCGCCCGCTTTCATGGCGGGCTGGTTCACACAGTTTTCGACGCCGGCGAAATACACCTGTACCCAGTGCAGTGCCTCCGCCCCCTCGAAGACCGACTGGTCGCAGTAGCCGATCAGTACCTGGGCATTGCCGGCGGCTGCGCGCGCCTCGTCCAGGGTGGTGACCGAAACAATCTCCACGCCGGGAGCGACTTTCTGCAGCATCGGTACCGCGTCCTGTCCAAACAGGTTGCGGACCACGACGCGCCCAGGTCTCTCCCAGCCCGGCATATCCCGGGAGGCCACCTTGTGCTCCCGCAGACCCAGCCCCTGCAAGGGTGCAGGCAGTTCGCCGGCGTGCGAAAACGCGGTGAGGACGCTGCAGAGTGCGGCAGCGGCAAATCGGTACAGACAGCTCATGGGGACTCCCGGAGTGAGTTTGGATCAGTTTAGCAGTTCGCCCTGGCGCTCCGCCTGCACCTCGAGATGGCGACGACTCAGGACCCGCACCTGCCACAGCACCGCGGCGAAGGCGAGGCTGCCGAAGACCACGGCACCAACCACCTCGCCGGCCATGACGCCCGGGGCGCCGAACCAGATCGAGCCAAAGTAGACGCAGGGGATCGTACCCAGCAGCGCGCGGCTGAAATTGAACAGCGTGGCCAGGTGCGCCTTGTGCAGGTTGTTGAAGCTGGCGTTGGCGACAAACAGCATGCCGCTGAAGATATAGCCACCCACCAGCCAGGTGAGGGCAAAACGGATCAGGCGCTCGGCATCCTCGCTGGCAGAAAACGCGCTGACGATGAAGTCCTGTGCCGACCACAGGATCAGCCAGACCGCCAGCACGTACACGACATTGCAGAGGATCGCGTCCAGCAGGGCCCGGCGCACACGGTCGTAGCGCAGGGCGCCGGCATTCTGGCCGATGATCGGGCCGATGGCCCCGGACAGGGCAAACACCGCGGCGAACGCCACCGGCCAGATACGACCCATGATGGCCGCACCGGCGACCGCGCTGTCGCCAAACTGGGACATGGTGCGCAGCACGAAGCTGGCGCCAATCGGGGTGGCCAGGTTGGTCAGTACCGCGGGGCCCGCCACCTTGATGATCGCGGGCATGTCTTCGCGCAGCCACGCCATGCTGGTGGGCTGCGGCAGTGCATGCACCCGGAATACTGCATGCAGGGCAATCAAGAGGGTCACATAGCGGGCGATTACCGAGGCGATGGCGGCGCCCTCGATACCCCAGCCCAGGCCAAAAATCAGTATCGGGTCCAGCACCGCGTTGACTGCAGACCCGCCCAGGGTCGCGTACATGGAGCGGCGCGCATCCCCCAGGGCACGTGCGGCGTTGGCGGCGCACATGCCCAGCGCCAGCACCAGGGTGTTGGGAATAATGATGCGACTGTACTGGAGCGCGTATTCCAGGGTCTTGCCACTCGCTCCCAGGAGCATCAGCAGCTCTTCCAGGTAGAGGAAACCGACACCGCTGATCACGGCCGCCGCAGTGCCGCTGAAGATGAGGATATTGCTGCAGTAGCGCCCCGCCAGGTCCCGGCGATGAGCGCCTTCCGCCCGCGATACCAGGGCGCCCATGCTGATCTGCAAACCGATGCTGACGGCGGTCAGGAAGAACAGCAGCGTACCGCCGTATCCCACGGCAGCCGCCAGCTCCTGCTCACCGAGCAGGCTGAGGAAATACATATCCACCAGGTCGACGGTGAACATGGCGACCAGACCCACGGCACTGGCAGCGGTCATCGTCACCACGTGGCGCAGGGTTGAGCCCTGTGTAAATACGGCGCGTGCCATCGACAGTTGGCGTTCCTGGACGGGTTCCTGAATCGGTAAAAACGTGAACCACCGCACTGGCAGCGGCGAAGCGGGACACGGTATCATTGAGCGGCTATTACATATACTGTTTTCTCCCCCGACCAGATTACGAGCAGACCAGGGCCCCGGCGGCTATGCTGACCCTGAGGCAGCCCTGACCAGAGCAAGGACACCGCGTACATGGAACCCATGGAATCAACTCAACAACCCGGCAAGCCCCCGCTGATCCCGGTGAACGTGGCCATCTTCGTGGGCCTGCCGCTGGCCGCGCTGGTGCTGGTGCCCCTGTGGGGCCTCTACCACGGCTACAACGCGACCCTGTGGTGGATGGCGCTGCTGTTCCTGTACCTGAACGGGCTGTCCATTACCGCGGGCTATCACCGGCTCTGGTCTCACAATGCCTACCGGGCTCACCCGGTGCTGCGGGTGTTCTTCGCCCTGTGGGGCGCCGGCGCCCTGCAGAACAGCATCCTGGTCTGGGGTTCTGACCACCGCCGTCATCACCGCCATGTGGACGACAACAATGTCGACCCCTATTCCGCCGGCCGCGGCCTCTGGTTTTCGCACATGGGCTGGATGCTGCGCGACTGGCCGACGAACGCCGACGACTTCAACAACGTACCGGACCTGCAGCGCGACCCGATCGTGATGTGGCAGCACCGGAACTACATCGCCCTGACGGTGTTCATGAACGTGGCCCTGCCGATGCTGGTGGGCTGGTGGGCCGGCGACGTGATCGGCGGCCTGCTGCTGGTCGGCCTCCTGCGCCTGGTGCTCAATCACCACGTGACGTTTTTCATCAACTCCCTGGCCCACTACTGGGGCAGCCAGCCCTACACCGACGAGAACAGCGCCCGGGACAACGGCTTCCTGGCCTTCCTGACCTACGGCGAGGGCTACCACAACTTCCACCACATTTTTCAGGCGGATTACCGCAACGGCGTGCGCTGGTACCAGTGGGACCCGACCAAGTGGCTGATCAACCTGTGCACCTGGCTGGGCCTGGCCAGCAACCTGAACCGCGTCCCCAGCGTCAAGATCCAGCAGGCCATGCTGTCCATGCAGCTCAAGCATGCCCGCGACCACATCGAAAAGAAGAACGTGGCCGCTCCCCTGCGCGAGAAACTCGAGCGCGAGGTCCAGCTGTTCACGGAGTCGCTGAACCGCTGGAAGGAACTACAGTCGGAGCGCTACGAGCGCCGGGTCGAGAAACTGGAAGGCGCACTCGCCGAGAAGCGCGCCGCGCTGGTCGAAAAGTGGGAACAGGCCGCGATCCGCACCAGGCTGCGCGAGCTGGAATACTCTGTGAAAATGCAGCGCAAACGCGTTGAGCTCCTCATGATGCAACTACAGGCCGCCTGATGACTGCCGTATTCGATTTCACCTGCAAAACCGGCAGCGGCTCTGACCGCTCCCTGGAAGAGTTTCGCGGCAAGGTGCTGCTGATCGTCAACACGGCCTCGAAGTGCGGCTTCACCCCGCAGTTTGCGGGCCTGGAAGAGCTCTACGAAAAGTACAAGGACCAGGACTTCGAAATCCTCGGCTTCCCCTGTAACCAGTTCGGCCACCAGGACCCGGGCAGCAACGACGAAATCCAGGAATTCTGCCAGCTGAACTACGGCGTCAGCTTCCCGATGTTCGGCAAGATCGAGGTCAACGGCTCCGCCACGGACCCGCTCTACAAACACCTCAAGACGGAAGCCCCCGGCGCCCTGGGCACCAAGGGCATCAAGTGGAACTTCACCAAGTTCCTGGTCGACCGCGAAGGCAACGTCGTGAAGCGCTTCGCCCCCCAGGTCACTCCCTCCCAGCTCGAAGACGAGATCTCGGCGCTCCTCTAGGATCTGCTTCGTCAGGTTTTCGAGGGGTTCGCCGCGGTTTGCACAGCTCCTGGAACGACCGCAGCCCGTCGCCGTGCGGCGGCTGCTGCGGAACTCAACCATTTTCCGCTTCGCGGAAAATCGGGATTCGAACAGTCCTCGCAGAAAGCCCCGCCGCACGGCGACGGGCTAGACGCGGTCTGACTGTTCCAGGAGCTGTGCAAACCGCGCCGAACTCGAACATCTGAGAACACTTCCAGAACGGCGATCAGGATCCCGCCAGAAGTGTTGGCGATCAGTCGTTCAGGAACAATGGAGATTTTGCATTTAACACTCGGTGTGAGTGGGCGGGTGTCTGCAGCGTTCTGTAACAATCAGACTGCGCTTTGCGTTTCACCCCGTGGCGGGGCTTTCTGCGAGGATTGTCTGAATCCCAATTTCTTGCGCAGCAAAAAATGGTTGAGTTCCGCAGCAGCCGCCACGGGGTGAAACGCAGCAGTCGTTACAGAACGCTGCAGACACCCGTCCACGCGGACTGACGCGATCAATGTTCCCGAGTAGACCGGAACTCAATATCCGGCCAGCGCTCTTCCATCAGCTGGAGGTTCACCCGGGTAGGAGCCAGGTAGGTCAGGTGGCCGCCCCCGTCGATGGATAGCTGGTCGGCAGCCTTCTTGCGGAAGTCCTCGAGCTTGCGGGGGTCGTCGCAGTAGACCCAGCGGGCCGTGTAGACGTTGACCGGTTCGTAGATGGCTTCGACCTTGTATTCGTCCTTGAGCCGGTAGGCGACCACGTCGAACTGTAGCTGGCCGACCGCGCCGACGATCAGGTCCGTGGTGCTGATCGGCGCGAACACCTGGGTGGAGCCCTCTTCGGAGAGCTGCTGCAGGCCCTTCTGCAGCTGCTTCGACTTCATCGGGTCCGCCAAGCGGATGCGGCGGAACAGCTCTGGGGCGAAGTGGGGGATACCGGTGAAGCGAAGATCTTCTCCGGCCGTGAAGGTGTCGCCGATCTGGATCGTGCCGTGGTTGTGCAGGCCGATGATGTCGCCGGAGACCGCCTCCTCGACCAGCTCGCGCTCACCCGCCTTGAAGGTGACCGCGTCGGCGATTTTCACATCCTTGCCGATGCGCACGTGGCGCATCTTCATGCCTTTTTCGTAACGTCCGGAGCAGACGCGCATGAAAGCGATGCGGTCCCGGTGCCGGGGGTCCATGTTGGCCTGGATCTTGAAGACGAAGCCGGAGAACTTCGGCTCGCGGGCGGACACGTCGCGCTGCTCCGCGCCGCGGTCCAGCGGTGCGGGCGCCCAGTCGACGAAGTGGTTGAGCATTTCGCGTACCCCGAAGTTGCCCAGCGCCGTGCCGAAGAACACCGGTGTCAGCCTGCCCGACAGGTATTCCTCCAGGTCGAATTCGTGGCTGGCGCCGCGCACCAGTTCCACTTCCTCGACGAAGTCCTCGTAGCCGTCACCGATGAATGCGCGAGCCTCGTCGGAGTCCAGCCCCTCGATGCGGTGATCCTCGGGTATGGCGTGGCCCTTGCCCGGCGTGTAGCCGAAGATGGTGTCGCTGTAGAGATCGTAGACACCGAGGAACTGCTTGCCCATGCCGATGGGCCAGTTGACCGGCGCCGCCGCGATATCGAGCACCGATTCGATTTCGTCGAGCAGTTCGATGGGCTCGCGGATATCCCGGTCCATCTTGTTGACGAAGCTGAGGATCGGCGTGTCCCGCAGGCGGCACACGTTCATCAGCTTGATGGTGCGCTCCTCGACGCCCTTGGCGCCGTCCACTACCATGAGCGCCGAATCCACCGCCGTCAGGGTGCGATAGGTATCCTCGGAAAAATCCTCGTGTCCCGGGGTGTCCAGCAGGTTCACAACCCGACCGTTATAGGGAAACTGCATGACAGAAGACGTCACGGAGATGCCCCGCTCCTGCTCCATGGACATCCAGTCAGAGGTCGCGTGCGGACCGCGCTTGCCCTTGACGCTACCCGCCACCTGGATCGCGCTGCCAAGCAGCAACAGCTTCTCGGTCATCGTCGTCTTGCCCGCGTCCGGGTGGGAGATGATGGCGAAGGTGCGCCGCTCCTCAATCTGGCGGGACAGGTCATTGGAATTGGGGTTGGACATCGGGCTCGGTAGTGACGCGAAAAACGATCGCGGATTATACGCAGATTGGTTCAAGCTGCCAGTATTGGGTCATCCGCGGCTGGCGGTATACTCCCACAATGGATGAGGTTATTAACAACCACGGCCTGCAAGGCGAGCACCTCCGCAACCTGCTGACGGCGAGGTGCGTGGCCATCCTGGGCCTGACCGTGATGCTGTTCCTGCTGATGTCGCGCGGCGTTGACCAGGCGCCCGGCGACGGGTTCCTGATCAGCCTCGGGGCGCTGACCCTCATCACCGTCGCCAGCTTTCTGCGCCTGAGCGCGCGCTGGGAGGTCACCGAACTCGAATTCCTGCTGCAACTGGTCATCGATGTGGCCGGCATCTCGACCCTGCTGTACTTCAGCGGCGGTGCCTACAACCCGGCCGTGATCTACCTGCTGGTGCCCGTCGTGTTCGCGGCGCTGCTGCTACCCACCGCCTTCGCCAGGGCCATCACCCTGCTGGCCTGCGTCAGCCTGGTGACACTGATTTTCCTGAACATCCCGGTGCCGCATTTTCCGGCCGACCCGAACCTGCAGCTGCTCGGCATCTGGGGGGCGCTGGTGTTCTGTGCAGCGGTAATCGGCTGGTTTGCGGTGGATATCGCAGCCGCCCAGGAACAGGAAGATGGCGGCGATGCGTCCGCCGACGCGGACGAGCAGCAGCTCAACGCGGTAGCGAGGATCGCTGCCGGCACGGCGCAGGAACTGGGTGCGCCGCTGGCGACCATGTCGGCGCTGGTCGAGGACCTCGCCCACTACGCCGCTGAGGAAAAGCACCGCGAAGATTTTCATCTGCTGGCGGAGCAGCTCGAGCACTGCGGCAAGGTGCTGGACAAGCTGTCCCGCACGGCCCGCCTGACCGAGGAGGGCGGCGAGAAGCACTGGGTGGAACTGGTGGGCTTTACCGAGTCAACCGTGCGGCACCTGCTCAGGACGCGCCCGCAGGCGGAGATCGAAGTGACCGTATCGGGTGACGGCGACTCGCCGCGCCTGCAGGTGGATGTGGGGCTGGCCCAGGTGCTGGAGCACCTGCTGCACAATGCGGCCGACGTATCCAACAAGCCGATCCGCGTGGATGTGAGCTGGGACGGTTTATACGGCTACATTCGGGTCGATGACAGGGGCCCCGGCTTTCCCCAGGAGTTGCTGGGACAGGGCGGCAAGGCGGTCGTGGTGCCGGGCAAGTCCGGCCTGGGCGTGGGCCTGCTTATCAGCCACGCCACCATCTCTCGTTACAACGGCCAGCTGGAACTTAACAATCGCCCCGACGGCGGCGCCAGCGCCCGCGTCCGGCTGCCGATCAGCGACTAGCTGCCAGCTCCGACTGCAGGGTTGCCAGCAGCGCTTCCCCCACTTCCTCCAGGGTCGGCTGTGTTTCCCCTTCCGGGAGGCAATCGCGAATACAGGTGACCGCCAGGCCTTCATGCCCGCAGGGATTGATGCGCGAGAACGGCTCCAGATCCATGTCCACATTCAGCGCCAAGCCGTGATAGCTGCAGCCGCGTCTCACACGCAGCCCCAGCGAGGCGATCTTGTCACCGTCGACGTACACGCCGGGGGCATCCCGGCGCGGCGCCGCGTCGATGCCGTAAGACGCCAGCACGGTGACCACGCTCCGCTCGATCAGGTCCACCAGGTCGCGCACCCCCAGGTGATGGCGGCGCAGGTCGAGCATCAGGTACACCACCCACTGGCCGGGGCCGTGGTAGGTGACCTGGCCGCCGCGGTCACTTTGAACGACCGGGATATCGCCGGGCATCAGAAGATGCTCGTCCTTGCCGGCCTGGCCCTGGGTAAATACGGAGGGGTGTTGCAGCAGCCACAGCTCGTCGTCGGTATTGCCGTCGCGGCTGTCGGTGAAATCCTGCATGGCGCGCCAGGTTTCCAGGTAGTCCACCAGGCCCGGTCGCCTGATCTGCATCAGATCACCATCTGTACCAGGCCAGTGGCAATCAGGTCTTCGTGCAGGGCCTCGAGCTGGGGCTTGCCGGTGGCGATGATCTGGACGGTCATGGACACGAAGGTGCCCTCGCGGCTGGCCCGCAGGCTGATGCTGTCACGGGGAAAGCCCGGGGCATGCTTCTCGATCACCTCGATCACGGCGGGCTCGAACTCGGGCACGCTGCGACCCAGGATCTTGACCGGGTATTCGCAGGGGAATTCGATTTTCGGTGGTTCGGTGTCGCGCACGGTCAGTTCCCGAACAGGCCGATGAAGAAGAGCTTGATACTGTCCCAGAGGCGCGCGAAGAAACCCGCCTGTTCGACCGTCTCCAAAGACACCAGCGGTTCCTCGAGCAGGGTCCGGTCATCCAGTTTCACGATCAGTTGGCCATGGCTGTCGCCCGCCGCGACCGGGGCCTTGATGGTCTTGTCGATTTCCATGACCGCGTCCAGGTCGTCGCGCCGACCGCGGGGAATCGTCATTCTCAGCGTGCGTCCCACGCCCAGTGACAGGCTGTCCTTTTCGCCCATCCACAGGCGCGTGCTGGCCAGTTCCTCACCGGGGGTGTACAGGGACAGGGTCTCGTAGGTGCGAAAGCCGTAGTTGAGCAGCTTGCGCGACTCCGCCTTGCGGGAGCGTTCGCTGTCTGCGCCCATCACCACGGAAATCAGGCGCATGCCGTTGCGCTTCGCAGACGCCACCAGGCAATACCCGGCTTCCTCGGTGTGGCCGGTCTTGAGACCGTCGACGCTGGGATCTTCCGCCAGCAGCGCGTTGCGGTTGTACTGGCGAATGCCGTTGTAGGTGTACTCGCGCTCCCGGTACAGCTCGTACTCTTCCGGGAAGCGGGTGATCAGGGCCTCGGCCAGGATTGCCAGGTCACGGGGGGTGGTGTAGTGCTCCGGGTCCGGCAGACCGTGGGAATTTACGTAGTGCGTGCCGGTCATGCCCAGCTCCAGGGCGTGTGCATTCATCATGTCGGCAAACGCGTCCTCGGCACCCGCCACGTGCTCGGCAATCGCCACCGTCGCATCGTTACCCGAGGAAATGACCACGCCGCGATGCAGCTGCAGCAGCGTGACGGGCCTGCCCGGCTCGATCCACATCAGGGAGGAGCCGGCGAACAGCGGATTCTGCGCCCAGGCATTCTCGCTGACCTGCACTACATCGTCATTGCTCACCCGGCCGGCAGCGAGTTCGGCGGACAGCACATAGCTGGTCATGAGCTTGGTGAGGCTGGCCGGGCCGAGTTTCTCATCGGCATTGCGCTCGGCGATGACGTGGCCGGTATCGGCATCGATCAGGAGCCACGCCCTGGCGGCGAGTTCAGGCGGCGGCGGCAATACCGCCGCGCCCGCGGGCGCCAGCAGCAGGGAGCTGAGCAAGACACTGGTCAGGAGGACAAAACTGCGAATCATGGGACCGTTATGTTTCTTAATGACATTTTGCGGCACAGCCGCTGGCTGCGAATGTTACCTCAAGCGAGGTCGGTTCGAAAATCACCTACTCTGGCATCAGGCGCGCTTCGGGGTAGCCTAGCTCGTGCAAACGATCCTGCAGGGCCAGCAGGCGCCGGCGATCAGCCACCGGGCCAACGCGCACCCGGTAAAAGGCATCGTCGCCGAGCAGGGTCTGCGAGACCGCCACCGGTGCCTCCATCTGCTCTCTGAGCAGTTCACCGAGGGCGTGGGCCGCCGCGGGCTCGCTGAAGGCGCCAACCTGGATGTAGCGGTAATCGCTGGTCCAGCTGCCCAACAGCGGGTCCACGGGCTTCGCGCCGGCCCGCAGGTCCTCGCTGCCCTGCACGTCCAGGGCCACCACTTCGACGTTGGCCGTGCCCTGCTGGTCAAAGCCGAGCTTCACCGCAGCCGCATAGGACAGGTCGATGATGCGATCCGGGTGGAAGGGGCCGCGGTCGTTGACGCGCACGACCATGCTGCGCCCGTTTTCAAGGTTGGTCACCCGTACATAGCTGGGTATCGCCAGGCTTCGGTGCGCCGCGGTGGCCCGGTAGGCGTTGAACGTTTCGCCGTTGGCGGTCTTGCGGCCGTGAAACTTGCGGCCGTACCAGGAGGCGAGCCCCGTCTCCCGGTAGCCCGCATTGCTCGGCATCACGCGGTAGGTCTCGCCATTGACGCGGTAGGGACTGGTATTGCCCGCCGCCAGCACTGGTTCCGGCCGCGGCACGGGCTCCACCACCTCGTCCGCGGACAGGGTATAGAGCGGCTCGCCGTCCTGGGGTTCAACCGCGACGCAGCCGGCCAGCGCCAGGCACAGCCCCGGCAACAGGATCCTGCGCAGCACTACAGCCGCTCCCCTATGGCTTCACTGAGCTGGTACACCGACATCGCGTACATGGCGCTGTGGTTGTAGCGGGTAATCACATAGAAGTTGTGCCAGCCCAGCCAGTATTCCTTGCCGTCTTTGGCATCGAAGGCCATGGGCGTCGCCATGGTGTGGGCCGGCATCTGCACGGTGGGGAATATGCCGCCGGTGGCCAGTACCGCCAGCGTGCGCTTCGGCTTGAGACCGTCGTTCATCCACTCACTGCGATAGTCCGCCGACACCCTGGCAGGCGCCGTCACCGGGGCGTCGGACTGCCATCGATGCTGCTTGAAATAGTTGGCGACGCTGCCGATAGCGTCCACGGGATTGTGGATGATGTCGGTGACGCCGTCTCCATCGAAGTCGACCGCGTAGGCCCGGTAGGAGCTGGGAATAAACTGCCCGTAGCCCATGGCGCCCGCGTAGGAGCCCTTCAGCTCATCGATCGGCAGGCCCTGCTCGCGGGTCATCAACAGGTATTCACGCAGTTCGCCGCGGAAGAACTTCGACCTCGGTGGATAATCGAAGGCCAGGGTCGACAGGGCGTCGATCACTCGAAACCGCCCCTTGTGCCTGCCGTAGCGGGTCTCGACGCCAATGATCGCGGCGATGACCGCGGTGGGGACGCCGAACTCCTGCTCTGCCCGCGCCAGGGTATCGGCGTACTTCCGGTGGAAGTCGAGCCCCTGGCGGGTGCGATCCTCGGTGACAAAGATCTCCCGGTACTCGTGCCATGGCTTGGTCTTTTCGGCAGGCCGGGCAATCGCTTCCAGGATCGAATCCTTGCGCCGGGCACCGGCGAATACCGCCTCCAGCTCGGCGCGATCAAAGCCTTCCTCGCTGACCATCTCGTCGATCAGGGACTGTGCCTGGGGGTGTTCGGCGTAGCCTTCTCCCTCGGCCAATGCCGCCTGCGCCAGCAGGGCGCCCGCCCACCCGACAAACACGGCCCGTTTCAGCCAGCTCCAGTTGCTCACGCCTGCTGCGCTCCTTGTTCCAGTGTGCCTATTGAACCACGAGCCGCCGCTCGGTGCTGATGGCCATGAGGATGCCGAAGGCGGCCATCAGCGTGACGACGGAGGTCCCCCCCGCGCTGACCAGGGGGAGCGGAACACCCACCACCGGCAGCAGCCCGGAGACCATGCCCATGTTCACGAAGACATAGATGAAAAATGTCAGTGTCAGTCCTGCCGCCACGAGCCGGGAGAAGCTGTCCTGCGCATGCATGCCGATCCAGAACCCGCGCACAAAAATCAGCAGGTACAGTGCCATCAGCAGGATCACGCCGCGCAATCCGAACTCCTCCGCCAGCACGGCAATAATGAAATCGGTGTGGCTCTCCGGCAGGAAGTCGAGCTGCGACTGGGTGCCGTTGAGCCAGCCCTTGCCGCTCCAGCCGCCTGAACCGATGGCGGTCTTGGACTGGATGATGTTCCAGCCGGTGCCGAGCTTGTCACGCTCCGGGTTGAGCAGGGTCAGGATACGCTGGCGCTGGTAGTCGTGGAGCAGGTACACCCAGGCCGGCCAGGCCGAGAGCACCGCCAGCACCCCGGCGCCGAAGATCAAACGCCAGCTGATGCCGGCCATGAACAGCACGATCAGGCCGGAGCCCGCGATCAGCAGCGCCGTGCCCAGGTCGGGCTGGCGAATCACCAGCGCCGCCGGTACGGCAATCAGCACCAGGCTGCCGAGGATCGGCACAAACCGGGGCGGCAGCACCTTCGATGCCAGGAACCAGGCCAGCATCAGCGGCATGGCCAGCTTCATCAGCTCGGAAGGCTGGAATCGAAAGCCGCCGATCGACAGCCAGCGCTGGGCGCCCTTGGCGCCGACCCCGAAGGCCAGCACCGCGACCAGCAGCCCCAGCCCCGCAGCATAGAGAAACGGCGCCCAGCGCCGGTATCGCTGCACGCTGATCTGCGCCGCAGCCAGCATGACCGTGTAGGCGATCACGAAGTACTGGGCCTGACGGACGACCGCCCCCAGCCGCTGTCCGCTGGCGCTGTAGAGCACGACCAGGCCGTAGACCGTCAGCGCCAACAGCAGGAACAGCAGCGGGAAATCAATATGAAAGCGCTCGGAAATCGCCGGGCGCCGCGCCAGGTCGCTGGACGCCGAGGGCATCTGGCGAACGTATTCAGCCACGGTCAGCCAGCTCCCGTCCGATCAGGTAACGCTCGATGACTTCCCGGGCGACCGGGGCTGCCACCGTGCTGCCGCCACCCCCGTTTTCCACCACCACCGCCACGGCGATGCGGGGATCCTCGTAGGGTGCGAAGGCAATAAACAGGCCGTGATCGCGGTAGCGCTCCTCGATCTCATCCTCGTTGTACTCCTCGTCCTGGGCGATACCCACGACCTGGGCGGTGCCGCTCTTGCCCGCCATGGTGAACGCCGAGCCGCGACCGACGGCGCGGGCGGAGCCGCGCTTGCCGTGAAAGACATCGTGCATCGCCCAGTGAATGATCTCCCAGTTCGCGTCCTCCGCCTGCACAAGGGTCGGCTCCGGATAGACCACCGGCTCGCCATCCACGGATCGCAGCATTCTCGGCCTGTGATGTACCCCCCGGCTCGCGACAATGGAAGTCGCCACGGCCAGCTGCACCGGCGTCGCCAGCATGTAGCCCTGCCCGATGCCGACGTTGAGCGTCTCGCCCGGGTACCACACCTCTCCCCGGGTGGTCCGCTTCCATTCGCTGGAAGGGAGGATGCCCGGCCGCTCATTGGTGGTATCCAGGCCGGTCGGCTCGCCAAAGCCGAAAAACGTGCTGAAGTCGTGCAGGCGATCGATACCCATGCGATGGGCGAGATCATAGAAGTACACATCGCAGGACTCCTCGATCGCCTGGTGCAGATCGACCGCCTCACCGTGCCCCGTACCCCGGATCTTGAGGGTCCAGTCCCGGAATCGCCGCTCCTCTCCGGGAAGGACGTACCAGCCTGGATCCCGTATGGTGGTGTCCGCCGTGATGTCACCGGTCTCGAGCCCTGCGAGGCCAAAAATTGGCTTCACCGTCGAGCCGGGTGGGTACTGCCCCTGGACCGAACGGTTGAACAGTGGCAGGTCCTCTGAATCCCGCAACTTGCTGTAGTCAGCTGAGCTGATGCCGTTGACGAACAGGTTGGTGTCGAAGCCGGGCGTGCTGACCAGTGCGATCAGCTCGCCGTTGCCGGGATCCACGGCGACCACCGCGCCGCGCTGCCCCGCCAGCGCCTCGTAGGCGGTGCGTTGGACTTCAGCGTCGAGGGACAGGGTCAGGTCGGCGCCCGGCTGCGGGTCCGTTCGCTCCAGCACCCGCAACACCCGGCCGAGGGCATTGGTTTCAACGTTCTGGTAGCCGACATTGCCGTGCAGGAGCTCTTCGTAATACTTTTCGAGGCCGATCTTGCCGATGTGGTTGGTGCCCCGGTAGTCCACCTCGTCCAGCTCGCGCTGCTCCTCCTCATTGATCCGGCCCACATAGCCCAGGGCGTGGGCAAACAACTCGCCGTGGGGGTAGTGGCGCACGAGTTGGGCGTCCACGACCACGCCGGGCAGGCGGTAGCGATTGACCGCCAGCAGGGCGCGCTCCTCTTCGCTGAGACGGAAATGCAGCGGCACGGCCTCGTAGGGTCGGCGGCGCCGGCTGCGCGATTCGAACTTCTCGAGATCCGATTCGTTCAGCTCGACCATTTCATCCAGCAGTGCCAGGGTCTGCTCGAGGTCCGGCACGCGCTCGAGCACCAGTGACAGCACAAAGCTGGGGCGGTTCTCCGCCAGCAGGATGCCATTGCGGTCATAGATCAGCCCGCGCTTCGGCGGCAGCGACTGCAACTGCACGCGGTTGCGGTCGGACTCTGTCTGGTACTCATCGTGCTGAAGAATCTGCAGGGAGAAATAGCGCGCCAGCAGGATACTCACGAGCGCCAGCACCAGCACCACGATGAACACAGTCCTGGCCCCGTAGATGCGCGACTCCTTGTAGGGATCCTTGAGGGTGACGCTGGCCATTTCAGCTCCGGTGGTAGGGGTGGCCGGCGTTGATAGACCAGGCCCGGTAGAGCTGTTCCACCAGCACCACTCGCACCAGCGGATGCGGCAGGGTCAGCGGCGACAGCGACCAGCACAGGTCGGCCTGCTGCAGCAGTGATTTGTCCACACCGTCCGGCCCGCCGATCACCAGGCTGTAGTTGTCGCCGGACATCTGCCAGTCCGCCAGGCGCTCCGCCAATTGCTCGGTGGACAGGCCGCGGCCGGTGACGTCCAGCACCACCAGCCTGTCGCGGTCGGGCACGGCGCTGCGGATTGCGTCGGTTTCGCGGGTGACGACCGCGGCCGTCGAGGTATTGCCGCGGTTGGCCAGGGGCAACTCACGGATGACCAGTTTCAACTCGGGGGGCAGCCGCTTGCGGTACTCGTCGACCCCGGTTTCCACCCACTTCGGCATGCGAGTTCCCAGCGCCAGCACCGTCAATTTCACTCCGGCTGTTCCGCACTCTGCACGGGGGCCGACCACAGGCGCTCGAGGTCATAGAAGTCCCGGGTCGCCGGCTGCATCACGTGGACCACGACATCGCCGAAGTCCACCAGCACCCACTCGGCGCCGTCCTGGCCCTCGACGCCCAGGGGGCGGTGGCCGTTCTGTTTCGCCGACATGAGCACATTGTCCGCCAGCGATTTTACGTGACGATTGGAGGTGCCGCTGGCGATGACCAGGTAGTCCATCACATCGGTCAGGCCCTGCACGTCGAGTTCGACCACGTTGACGCCCTTGAGGTCGTCGAGGGCATCGATCACCAGTTGCTTCAGTTCAGCCGATTCCATGTTTCTCCTGTTGCTGTGTGGCGCCGCCGTACAGTCCGCGCTGCCTGATCATGTCCCACACCGGGTCCGGCAGCAGGTAGCGGGGAGAGCGGCCGTCGGCAATCAGCTCGCGAATTTCCGTTGCCGAAATAGGCAGCTGCCGCTGCTGGTGGGCGAGCACTGCGCCGTTGGGCCTATGCTGCAAATCCTCCGCCGACGCCGTCAAGTGCTGTGCCACCCAGTCGGCCACCGGCCCGCTCACGGGCGCCTGCCAGCCGGGCCTGGCCATCACCACCAGGTGGGCGAGCGACAGCAGTTCCTGCCAACGGTACCAGCGGTCCAGGCTATCCAGGTGGTCTGCACCGAGAATCAGGCAGAGGCTGCGCCCGGGACCCAGTTCCTCTCGCAATTCCGCCAGCGTGTCATAGGTGTAGGACGGACCGGAGCGCGAAAGTTCCCGACGATCGCAGGCCAGGCCCGGCTCACCGGCAATGGCACACTCGACCATGTCGGCGCGCAGCGCGGCGTCCACGTCCGGCGCATCCCGCAGGGGCGGCTGCGCCGAGGGCATGAGCAGGACCTGCTCCAGGCCCAGCGCTTCGCGGGTTTCCAATACGGAACGCAGGTGACCGTTGTGGATGGGATTGAACGTTCCGCCAAAGATCCCGAGGGGGCCGCCGCTCACTGCCGGGTCTGCCCCTCACCGAGTACCACGTATTTCTGCGAGGTCAGGCCCTCCAGGCCCACCGGGCCGCGGGCGTGCAGCTTGTCGGTGGAGATGCCGATCTCGGCACCGAGGCCGTATTCGAAGCCGTCGGCGAACCGGGTCGACGCATTGACCATCACAGAGCTGGAATCCACTTCGCGCAGGAAGCGCATGGCGGCGCCGTGATCGTTCGTCACGATCGCGTCAGTGTGCTGCGAGCTGTAGCGGTTGATATGCCTGATCGCCTCGTCGAGGCCGTCGACGATCCTCACGGCGAGCACGGGGCCGAGGTATTCCTCGTACCAGTCCGACTCCTGCGCTGCCACCATGTCGGCCACCAGTGCGCAGGCGCGCTGGCAGCCGCGCAACTCCACCCCGGCCGATCGGTAGTCCTCCCCCAGCTGCGGCAGGATCGTGTCGGCCACGGTCGCATCCACCAGCAGGGATTCCATGGTGTTGCAGGTGCCATAGCGCTGGGTCTTGGCATTCACCGCGATGTCGCGGGCCATGGCGTGATCCGCCTCGCTGTGAATGTACACGTGGCAATTGCCGTCGAGGTGCTTGATCACCGGCACGCTGGCGTCGGCGCTGATGCGCTCGATCAGGCCCTTGCCGCCGCGCGGAACAATCACGTCCACGTACTCCGGCATGGTGATGAGTTCGCCGACAGCGGCGCGGTCCGCGGTTTCCAGCACCTGCACAGAGGCCTCCGGCAGACCGACCTCCTTCAGCCCCGCCGAGATACAGCGGGCAATGGCCTGGTTCGAAGCCAGCGCTTCGGAGCCGCCGCGCAGGATGGTGGCGTTGCCGGACTTCAAGCACAGGCTGGCCGCATCGATGGTCACATTGGGACGGCTCTCGTAGATGATGCCGATAACGCCCAGGGGAACGCGCATCTGCCCGACCTGGATACCGCTGGGCATGGCCCGCAGGTTGTCGATGGCGCCGACAGGATCCGGCAGCCCGGCCACCTGGCGCAAACCGGACACCATGGCATCGATGCGCGCCGGGGTGAGTTCAAGGCGGTCCAGCAGCGGTGCATCCAGCTGCTTGTCGCGGCCCCGCGCCAGGTCCTCGGCGTTGGCGGCCACCAGGTCCTCATGCGCGGCCGCCAGGGCGCGGGCCATGGCCTCCAGGGCGGCATTCTTGGTCGCCGTGGAGGCAGCCGCCAGCACCGCCGACGCCTCGCGCGCCGCCTTGCCGGTTTCCTGCATGTATGAAATGAGGTCCATGCGCTCTCGCCCCACCAATTTCCGCGGAATTATACCTGATGACCCCGTTCTGCCGGGCGTTCCGTGCGCCAGGTCAAGACTTTTTTCTCCCGGGCAGAATCTTATTGACAATCATTCTCATTCACATTAACTTTTACCCATCACTCATAGGGAACACGCCTGACATGTACGTCTGTCTCTGCAAGGGAATTACCGATACCCAGATTCGCGCCGCGGTTGAAGACGGCGCCAGTTCCCTGCGTGACGTGCGCAAATCCCTGGGCGTGGCCAGCCAGTGCGGCAAGTGCGGCATCCTGACCCGGGAAATCCTGCGTGAGAGCCTCATTGACAACGCCGACCAGGAACAGTTGTTCTACGCCGTGAGCTGATCTCCCCCGCGATACGATTGGGAATCGCTCTTATTATCATTCCATTTTACTAGCAAAAACAACGACTTAGCGTTGTTTTCCTCCTTGCCTGTTCCTATACTTCCCGGCAACAAGACAAGCCACGGAGGCAAGCACCATGAAAGGCGACCCCAAGGTTATCGAACACCTCAACAAGGTGCTCGGCAATGAGCTGATTGCGATCAACCAGTACTTCCTGCACAGCAAGATGTACCAGGACTGGGGATTCAAGGAGCTCGCGGCGCACGAGTACCACGAATCCATCGACGAGATGAAGCACGCGGACAAGCTGACCGAGCGGATTCTCTTCCTGGAGGGTGTGCCCAATTTCCAGGACCTGGGCAAATTGCTGATCGGCGAAAACGTCGAGGAAATGCTCAACTGCGACCTGAAGCTCGAGATGAAGGCCATCCCGGATTTGCGCGACGCCATCGAGTACTGTGAGTCCGTGCGGGACTACGGTTCACGAGACCTGTTTACCGAGATCCTCGATTCCGAGGAGGAACATGTCGACTGGATAGAGACCCAGCTCAGCCTCATCGACAAGATGGGCATTCAGAACTACATCCAGAGCGCCCAATTCGTCGACGTGGGCAGCGTCATGGACAGCCCCACCTGAGAGGCCTACTGACGCCTCACACCCTCCACCCCTGCCACGCGCAGGGGTGAGTACGCCATCGCATCCGGCTCGTCGCCGGTCTTCAGCAACCTCAACTGGCGCCAGGTGCCTGCCTGGAGTTCCTGCACGGTGTCTGCCGCTGCATGGGCAATCCACACGCGCCGGCCGTCCGGCGAAATCTCGATACCGATCGGCACCGAACTGCCGCTGAACGCCTGGCCCAGGATGGTGCCGCCCTCCTGCTCCAGGGAGATATTGATCGTGTCCACCACGCCGGGCGCACCCTCCTCCCCCGCGCCCGGCTTGATGATGCTGAGCCGCCCGCTGCGGGCACTGGTCACCAGAATGGTGCCGTCGTCCATGGCCTCGGCTCGAATCGGGAACCCGGGAACATCGACTTTTGCCTTGAGGTCCAGGAAGCGTGCGTCGAACAGGGAGACCGTGTCTTCGGCCCGGTTCGTCACCCACAGCTCGCGCCGGTTGGGTGACAGTGCAATACCCTCGGCGCCGCGGCCGGAGTCGTGAAATGACAGCAGCTCGCTCCTGGGCACATTGATCAGGCTGACGGTGCCGGAGCCGATATTGGCCACATAGGCCCGTTGACCCACCTCATCGTAGGCCAGCATATGCGACACCATCTGCCCCGTTGGCGCCGATGCCACCACTTTTCCTTCCCAGACATCGACCGTGATCAAAGACTGTGAGCCCTCTGTCGTCACCAGGACATGGCGGTTGTCGGGCAGGAAGACGATACCGTGGGGGCGCGTATGGTCGCCCAGGTCGATCGTGCCCACGGTCCGACCCTGGGCGACCTCGATAACCGACAGCGTGTTGCCGGGATTGCCGCTGACTCCATAATTGGTAACCACGGCCAGTTGACCGTTGCCTGACACCGCAACTTCATGCGGCCCCGGTTGGGTCTCGGCCCGGGCGACTTCACGGCCGCTGGCCAGGTCGATCAGGGAGACGCTGGCCGCAGACTTGTTGCCGACCAGCAGCGTTCCCGCCGTGGCCTGGGCCGCGGCCAGGATCAGGAACAATCCAAGCAGTGATCTCACGCATTCCACCTCTCACGACAGAGCTTCACAAAACGCCGGGCGCCCGGGGACAGGGTGGCGTCCTTGCGGTAGAACAGGCCCACCCTGCGGGGGATGCGCGAAAACGCCAGACCCGCCACCTCCTCGAGGTTTTCGCAGAGCGGCTCCCGAACCAGCACCTGGTCGCTAACATAACCCAGCGCCTGTCCCGCGGCCAGCAGCCGGAGGCGCAGGCTGATGGACCGCACTTCCCACACCTGGCTGAAGTGATCCCGCAGGCGGCTCTCTCCGGGCCGGTCGGGCGCATCGTCCAGGTAGGACGCCACCAGCGGTAACTGAACCAGGGCCGACAACGGTTCCGCGGCCAGCCGTTCTCGCGCCGGGTGGTCCCGGGAGACCACCAGGGTCCTGAGCTCCTCGTACAGTGGCAGGCATTCCAGCGCCGGCATCTGCCGCTGAAACGGTCCCATGCCCAGCTCGGAAGCGCCGCTGACCACCGCCTGGATCACCTGCCGGGAGGGCAGCTCATCCAGCTGCAGGCGGGCATAGGGCTGGGCCTCGCAATAGGCAATCACCAGGTCCGGGGCGTGATAGCGGTTGATGGTGGGGTTCACCGCCAGTGACAGGCGCGCCTGACCGCCCTGCCGGATCCCGTCGAGATCGCGCAGCAGCTGCGATTCCTCGCGGGCGTGGTTCTGGGCATAAGTAAGCAATCGCATACCTGCATCCGTCAGTTCCAACGGCCTGCGCTGGAGCAGCTTCTGCCCGAGCTTCTGTTCCAGCCCGGTAATCGCCTGGGACACGGCAGACTGGCTGACGCTCAGATGATCAGCGGCGCGCCGGAAGCCGCGGTGCTCCGCCACTGCCACCAGTACGCGCAATTCCTGGGTTTCGAGGCGCATCGGCTACTATCAACTTTGCTTATCAATATATAAGTATATTGAGCTTAACTTATATTGGTGTCTTCCGGATACTGCGCCCACTTTCCATCAGAGGAGCACAGCCATGAACGAGATCAACATCGGCCTGGAGGGTGCCGTCGTCGGTGAAACGTCCATCTCCCATGTGGACGGCGAGCGGGGAAACCTGAGCTATCGCGGCGTGGACATCGCCGAGCTCACCCACCGCCCCTTCCTGCAGGTGGCATGGCTACTGCTGTACGGGGATGAGCCCAGCCTGCGGCAGGAACAGCAGTTGGCCCACTTCCTGTTGTCCCATCGCTCCCTGGCAGAATACGAACGGACCCTGCTGGCAGCGCTCCCCACAGACATCCATCCCATGCGCATGCTGCAGGGTATGGTGCCGGTGCTGGATTTTGCCTCGCGAAGCGACATAGAGCTCCCCGGCGGGGAAGATGCCCGGCGTGGACTGATTATTGCCGCCCGCCTGCCCACCCTGCTGGCGGCCTGGCTGCGCCGGCGCCAGGGGCTGGACTGGCCGCGCCCCAGCCAGCACCTGGACCCACACCAGGCCTTCCTGGCGAGCCTCAACGGTCGCGAGCCCGGTGCCGGCCAGGTCGAGGCCCTGTCCGCGGCCCAGGTCCTGCAGATGGAGCACAGCTACAACGCCGGCACCTTCACCGGCCGCGTGGTCCTCAGCGCGCAGGCACCGGTGGAATCCAGCATTGCAGCCTCGATCGGCACACTGTTTGGCAAGCTTCACGGGGGCGCCGACCAGGCGGCACTCGAGTTCGCCATGGCAGTGGGCGCACCGGAAAGCGCCGACAATGCCGTGGCGGACTTGCTGGCGAACGGCGGCCGTGTCATGGGCATCGGCCACCGTGAATACCAGGTGACCGATCCGCGCGCCACCATCCTCAAACCGATGGCGGCCGCCCTGTGCGCAGAAGACCCGCGCAGCGACCGACTGTTTCGCACGCTGGACGCTATCGAAGCGAGCTGCGTGGAACGGCTGGAAAAGCCGGGCAAGACCCTCAGGGCGAATGTGGAGTTCTACAAGGGCGCGGTATTCCACGCCCTGGGCTTACCGACGGACAGTTTCACCGC
The DNA here is from genome assembly GCA_965601975.1 of Halieaceae bacterium. Taxonomy (GTDB): domain Bacteria; phylum Pseudomonadota; class Gammaproteobacteria; order Pseudomonadales; family Halieaceae; genus JANQIO01. The sequence goes on along the minus strand of OZ271856.1, from coordinate 767,681 downwards.
CATGTTTGCGATGGCACGGTGCTGGGGCTATATCGCCCACGCGCTGGAGTTTAGGCCTGAAGCGCGCCTGATCAGGCCGCGAGCACTCTACAGAGCGCCGAAGCGGAACAGCAGCCGCGCAGCCTGAGCCAAAAAACAGCCTGAGCCAAAAACAGCCTGAGCCAAAAAAAAAAGCCCGCATGAAGCGGGCTTTCCGATTGCGTACGGCGGGGGTCAGGCGTCGGCCTGCTCCGCACCCGCAGCGGCTTCCTTCACCAGGGGCTGCAGCTCGCCGCTCTCGTACATTTCCAGCACGATGTCACAGCCACCGATCAGCTCGCCCTGTACCCACAGTTGCGGGAAGGTTGGCCAGTTGGCGTAAGCAGGCAGGTTCGCGCGAATCTCGGGATTGCTCAGCACGTCCACGTAGGCGAAACGCTCGCCGCAGGCCATCAGCGCCTGGGAGGTGCGCGCGGAAAACCCGCACTGGGGCTGGTTGGGCGATCCCTTCATATAAAGGATGACCGCGTTGTTCTCAATCTGTTCTTTGATGGTGTCGTTGATATCCATGTTTCGGGTACCGCTACTGTTGATGTCCGGGAGTCTTGAAGTCGAGTACGTATTGTAACCGCATGTGGCCCACTCGCTATCTATCATCTATCTATATGTTTATAGCGGATAGCGCGCCGCAGGGGGCAATTGCACGGCCGTATGGCACCCAGTACCATGCCGCTTTTCGCCCTGACTACACACCAACCTGGAGCGCCAGGAGACAGCCTTGAGCGCAGGGAGACAGCCTTGAGCGCAGGGAGACAGCCATGAGCGCAAGGAGAAAGCCATGAGCTCGGCACTGATGAACACCTACAAGCGGCTGGATGTCAGCTTCACCCACGGTGAAGGCCCCTACCTGGTCGACACCGACGGCCGCCGCTATCTCGACGCCATCGCCGGCATCGGTGTCAACAGCCTCGGGCACGCCCACCCCGCGGTGACCGCGGCGGTCAGCGCCCAGGCCGGCCAGCTGATCCACACCTCCAACCTCTACCACATCGAGCTGCAGGAACAGCTGGGACGGCGCCTTGCAGAGATTTCAGGCATGAGCCGCAGCTTTATCAGCAACTCCGGCGCCGAGGCCAACGAGGCGGCGATCAAGCTGGCCAGGCTGTACGGGCACGGCCGCGGCATCCAGAACCCCGCCATCATCGTCATGGAGCACGCGTTTCATGGCCGCACCATGGCCACCCTGTCGGCCACGGGCAACCGAAAGATCCAGGCCGGGTTCGAACCCCTGGTCGCCGGTTTCATTCGGGCGCCCTATGGCGACATCGAGGCGGTTCGCACCATTGCCGAGAACAACCACAACGTGTGTGCAATCCTGGTTGAACCCATCCAGGGCGAGGGCGGTGTGCGGGTTCCGCCCTCCGGCTACCTGGCGGCCCTGCGGGAAACCTGCGACGCACACGACTGGCTGCTGATGCTGGACGAAGTCCAGTGCGGCAACTGCCGCAGCGGGTACTGGTATGCCTGCCAGGCAGAGGGTGTGGTGCCCGATGTCATCACCACGGCCAAGGCACTGGCCAACGGTGTCCCCATCGGCGCCTGCATGGCGGGTGCCGCCGCGGCGGAAACCTTCCAGGCCGGCCACCACGGCTCCACCTACGGTGGCAACCCGCTGGCCTGCGCCGCCGCCCTGGCGGTGCTCGACACCATGGAGCAGGATGGCCTGGCCGCCCGCGCTTCAGAACTTGGTGAACGCATTCTCAATGGCTTTCGCGAGCGCATCGGCAGTGAGCCCGGCGTTGTGGACATCCGCGGGCGCGGCCTGATGATGGGAATCGAACTGGCGGAACCCTGCGGCGGCCTGGTGGCTGCAGCGCTGGACCGGGGCATCCTGATCAATGTGACGGCGGGTAATGTGATCCGCATGTTGCCGCCACTGATCATCAGCGACGCCGATGCGGAACTGCTGATCGACGGTATCAGCGAGCTGGTAAGCGAGTTCATCGGCGGCCAGACTCCCGCCAGGGCCTCCGCGGGTGCCTGAACGGGCGGCCGCACTGTCCGCTATTTGTCCTGCTTCAGGCGCCTTAATAACAAACCGGTAATTTTCGACCCCGCCCTTAGAACAAATCGATAGAAGGCCTTAATTCGGGCACGCAAGCGCCTGATTTCTATAGACTTTGATGAACTGCGGGCTGGCGGGTTAGTGGTTACAGACTGTTCCGTTTGCGCACAGCTTATCCACAATAAAACCCCAGTGTTGCAGCCTTGCAATCGCCCCCAAAGCGCATTATCTTGTACCCAAGCTTCGCGGCGAACCCAATATATAGGGTTGAGCGGCCACTTCCGACCACTTCGGGGGCAACGGCGGCGAAAACTCCAGAATAAGCGGGTTCGCGGCAGGCTGAATGCGGCGTTTTCCTAAAATGCCAACGGGGATAGCTCAACTCAGGCGCCTTGAATCGGGGAAAGACCCAGTTCAGGCACGGTGCCAGGGGCGCGCCAGCGGGAGGCAGGTGCAACCTTATCCACAGCGGGTTGAGCGATGGCGATGAACACATTTCAAGGTGGCTCCCCCGGCGGCGACGGAAGGCTTATGCGAATCAAAAACCAACCGGGAGCGATTCCCGGTCAATAACAGAGCAGAACCGGCATCAAGACCTCGTTTCAAAGCTGTAAGAGAGCATAGACGAGGATGCCAAGCCCATACTTCCGGAGTAGACATGCAGACTGAGATTGAGCAATCCACCCCCAGCCTGGACCCGGTTACTGAGTCCGGCACCACCACCTCATCCAATATTTCCGCCACCGCCCCGGGACAGATTCGTGTCATCAAACGCAATGGCACGGTGGTTCCCTATGACGACAGCAAGATCTCTGTCGCCATCACCAAGGCGTTCCTGGCGGTCGAGGGGGGCACCGCCGCCGCGTCGTCGAGGATCCACGAAACCGTCGCCAAACTGACGGACCAGGTCTCGGCAACGTTCAAGCGCCGCATGCCTTCCGGGGGCACCATCCATATTGAAGATATCCAGGACCAGGTCGAGCTGGCCCTGATGCGGGCCGGCGAGCACAAGATCGCCCGTGACTACGTGATCTACCGGGAAGAGCACGCGCGCATGCGCGCCGAGCGGGCGGAACAGAGCGGTGAGCAGGCCGATGCCGCCGGCGCATCGCCCCATGTCGGTATCAACGTGACCCAGGCGGATGGCAGCCAGGTACCGCTGGATATCACCCGCATCAATACCATCGTCAAGGAAGCCTGTGCCGGCCTCGAAGACGTCAGCGAAGCCGACATCATCGACGAGGCCCTGAAGAACCTCTACAACGGCGTAACCCAGGAAGAGCTGTCCACGTCGCTGGTGATCACCGCTCGCACCCTGATCGAGAAGGAGCCCAACTACAGCTTCGCCGCGGCCCGCCTGTTGCTGGACACCCTGCGCGCCGAGGCGCTTTCGTTCCTGGGCGTGGCCGACAACGCCACCCAGCACGACATGTCGACGCTGTACGCCGCGGCACTGCCCGCCTACATCGAGCGCGGCGTGGAGCTGGAGCTGCTGGCCCCCGAGCTGAAGAGCTTCGACCTCGCAGCGCTGGGCGAGGCACTGGCGCCGGAGCGCGACCTGCAGTTCACCTATCTCGGCCTGCAGACCCTGTACGACCGCTACTTCATTCACAGTAACGAGGTCCGCTTCGAACTGCCGCAGATCTTCTTCATGCGCGTCGCCATGGGCCTGGCGGTCGAGGAAGACAATCCCACCGCGCGGGCCATCGAGTTCTACCGCCTGCTGTCTTCCTTCGACTACATGAGCTCCACGCCAACCCTGTTCAATGCCGGCACCCTGCGCCCGCAGCTGTCCTCCTGCTACCTGACCACGGTGCCGGACCACCTGCACGGCATCTACGGCGCCATCCAGGACAACGCCATGCTGTCCAAGTTTGCCGGCGGCCTCGGCAACGACTGGACGCCGGTGCGCGCGCTGGGCTCCTACATCAAGGGCACCAACGGAAAATCCCAGGGCGTGGTCCCGTTCCTGAAGGTCGTGAACGACACCGCGGTCGCCGTCAACCAGGGCGGCAAGCGCAAGGGCGCCGTCTGCTCCTACCTGGAGACCTGGCACCTGGATATCGAGGAATTCCTCGAGCTGCGCAAGAACACCGGTGATGATCGCCGCCGCACCCACGACATGAACACCGCCAACTGGATACCCGACCTGTTCATGAAGCGGGTCTTCGACGACGGCGACTGGACCCTGTTTTCCCCGAACGATGTGCCGGACCTGCACGACCTGTACGGTGACGCCTTCGAGAAGCGCTACGAAGAGTACGAGGCCATGGCCGCCAGCGGCGAGCTGAAGCTGCACAAGAAGATTCCCGCCCCGACCCTGTGGCGCAAGATGCTGGGCATGCTGTTCGAGACCGGCCATCCCTGGATGACCTTCAAGGACCCGTGCAACATGCGCTCGCCGCAGCAGCACGTCGGCGTGGTGCACTCCTCCAACCTGTGCACCGAGATCACGCTCAACACCAGCGCCAACAATGAAATCGCCGTGTGCAACCTGGGGTCGATCAACCTGCCCCAGCACGTCGACGAGAACGGTCTGGACGTCAAGAAGCTGGAGCAGACCGTCAGCACCGCGGTGCGCATGCTCGATAACGTTATCGACATCAACTACTACTCGGTGGACACGGCGAAGAACTCCAACTTCCGCCACCGCCCGGTGGGCCTGGGCCTGATGGGTTTCCAGGACGCGCTGTACAAGCAGCACATCGCCTACGGTTCCGACGCGGCCGTGAGCTTCGCCGACAAGTCCATGGAGGCGATCAGCTACTACGCCATCCAGGCCTCCAGCCACCTGGCAGAGGAGCGTGGCACCTACGAGAGCTTCGACGGTTCGCTGTGGAGCCAGGGCATCCTTCCGATCGACTCGCTGAAGAACATGGCGGAAGAGCGCGGTGCGGACTACATCGAGGTCGACACCAGCGAGAGCATGGACTGGTCGAGCCTGCGGGCGCGCGTACGCATCAAGGGCATGCGCAACTCCAACGTGATGGCCATTGCGCCCACGGCGACGATCGCCAACATCACCGGCGTGTCCCAGTCCATCGAGCCCACGTACCAGAACCTGTATGTGAAGTCGAACCTGTCCGGGGAATTCACCGTGGTGAATCCCTACCTGATCCGGGACCTCAAGGCTCGCGGACTGTGGGACCAGGTCATGGTCAACGACCTCAAGTACTACGACGGCAGCGTACAGAACATCGACCGTGTGCCCGAGGACCTGAAAGCGATCTACGCCACCGCCTTCGAGGTGGAGCCGCGCTGGCTGGTGGACGCCGCCAGCCGCCGCCAGAAGTGGATCGACCAGGCCCAGTCACTGAACCTCTACATCAACAACGCCAGCGGCAAGAAGTTGGACGTGACCTATCGGATGGCCTGGTTCCGCGGCCTGAAGACCACGTACTACCTGCGGTCGCTGGCAGCTACCGGTACCGAGAAGTCCACCATCGATACCGGCGCACTGAACGCAGTGTCGGCGGGCGAGCCCACCCCTGCAGAAGTGCCCAAGGCCTGTTCACTAGACGACCCGGATTGCGAGGCCTGCCAGTGAACCGCGCCGCAGCGAAGACCATCAGGACGCACCACCACACAAAAAGTGAAAACAGGTAGGAGAGGAAACACCAATGCTGAGTTGGGATGACTACAACACAGAAGAACGCAGCAGTGCTCCTGCTGCACCCGCCGCGGTACAGGCAGACAGCGCACCCGAAGCTGAGAGCCAGCCGGTAGAAGCGGCAGTAGAGACGTCTTCCGAGCCGCTGCCGACGCCGATTGTCGAGACCATCGACCAGGCAGCCATGGAGCAGGAGCTGAACGCCGCCCCGCCGGTTGCGGCAGATGCCGAAGCCGAAGAAGCGCTGGCCGCCGCCAATTCCCTGATCGAGGAGGCCAACCAGGCTATCGCCGACATGGATGTAGCCCCGGGTCTGGAGGAACTCGAGATGGGCGCCGCGCGTGTCTCCGTCGACGAGAAGGCCATGATCAACTGCAGGGCCGACCTCAACCAGCTCGTTCCCTTCAAGTATGACTGGGCCTGGCAGAAGTACCTGGACGGCTGCGCCAACCACTGGATGCCCCAGGAAATCAACATGACGGCCGACGTGGCCACCTGGAAGAGCGCCGACGGCCTCACCGAGGATGAGCGCCGCATCGTGCTGCGCAGCCTCGGCTACTTCTCTACCGCCGACTCCCTGGTCGCCAACAACCTGGTGCTGGCCATCTACCGTCACATCACCAACCCCGAGTGCCGCCAGTACCTGCTGCGCCAGGCCTTCGAGGAGGCGATCCACACCCACGCCTACCAGTACTGCATCGAGTCGCTGGGCATGGACGAGGGCGAGGTGTTCAACATGTACCGGGAAGTGCCCTCGGTGGCCAAGAAGGCGGCCTGGAGCCTCAGCCACACCCACGCACTGAGCGACCCGAACTTCCACACCGGCACGCCCGAGGCGGACCAGGAGCTGCTGCGCAACCTGATCGGCTTCTACGCCGTGACCGAGGGTATCTTCTTCTACTGCGGCTTCACCCAGATCCTCTCCATGGGCCGCCGCAACAAGATGACCGGCGTTGCGGAACAGTTCCAGTACATCCTGCGCGACGAGTCCATGCACCTGAACTTCGGTATCGATGTGATCAACCAGATCAAGCTGGAGAACCCGCACCTGTGGACGGACGACTTCAAGAAAGAAGTCACGCAGATGATCCTGGAAGGCACCCAGATCGAGATCGAGTACGCGCGGGACACCATGCCTCGCGGCGTGCTGGGCATGAACGCGGCGATGATGGAGGAGTACCTGCATTTCATCTGCAACCGCCGCCTGTCCCAGCTGGGCCTGCCGGAGCAGTTTGCCGGCGTGCAGAACCCCTTCCCCTGGATGTCGGAGATCATGGATCTGCGCAAGGAGAAAAACTTCTTCGAAACCCGGGTAATCGAGTACCAGACCGGCGGTGCGCTGAGCTGGGACTAGCCCGCAGATAGTGGCAACAACGCGCGACCCCGGGTCAGCCCAGGGTCGCAAAAAATAATCAGCCGATACCAGTGAGGATCGAGCATGAGCGATAACAAGACAGCCACCACCGACACCGAAACCATCCTGATGGCCCTCGACCAGATCAGCCAGACCATCGATGTCATGACCAGCGTGGTAGGCAGGCTACGGACCTATCTGCAGGAACAGGAATCCACTCGCAAGACCGAGGCCGCCGGCGACATGACGCCGCTGGATACGAACAACACCGTTCACTAGGCCGGTCCCCTTTCAAGCGGCTCCGCCCCGCACTCCGCCCGGTGGCCCGCCAGGGCCCCGGCGACCCCTCCCCCAAATTTCCGTATACTGTGCCGCCCCTGTAGAGCTAAGCAACGCGATATGAATATCCCTGAAACTGTCCTGGAAGCTGTTGATCTTATCCTGGCAGGCCAGTTCGAAAAATCCGAAAGGCTTCTGAAGAAAGTATTCCGCAAAGACCCGGACAACTTCGATGCAATTCACGCCAGCGCGCTGCTCGATATCGGCAAATCACAGCCCGCCCGCAGCCTCAAAAAGCTGAAGCAGCTCCTTCAGCGAGCGAGTCCAGCACAGTCCAATCAGCTCGTGCACAGCATGGGGCTCGCCTACCAGGGGCTGGGTGACCTCGAAGCTGCTGTTGACTGCTTCCAGAAAGTGTACAACGCGAGGCCGGATTCCTCCGAGGCGGGAAAGAACCTCGCGAAATGCCTGGAGAAACTTCAACGCTATGAGGAAGCCATCAAGGTCTGCAAACTCCTGTTAGGCACCTTCGAAGACAAAACAGAAATCGAGTTTCTCGCGTTGCAGTGTCGCTACAAGTCAGGCGATGTGGATCAGGCGCTGGACGAACTCCTGTCGCTCGCGCTGCGAAAGACGCTGACACTGAGCCAGCATGAAGAGACCTGTTACATATTGGAGCACCACTATCGCTATCGTGACGTGAGAGCGCTTGCTACCGCCGGTCTGGTTCTCTACCCCTCAAGCGTACCTCTGGCACTTCAGGTCGTGCGGTGCGATGTCGAGGAAGGCAAACTGGATGATGCTATTGCTCTGCTGGAATCCCTGGCAGAGCAAAAGCAAACCCATGAAATGCTGGCGGATATCTATTACGAGATGGGTACTGTCCACGATAAGCAAGGGAATTTCAGGGAGGCCTTCGACGCGTTTGCAAGGTCCAATGAGCAACAGCGGCACAGGTACAAGACACAGAGAGTCAGAAAGTCCGCTTCCGTTGCTGCTCACAAGCGACTTCTGGAGAAGGAAAACTACCTGGAACCACTGGCCCTGAAACCGCGGCGGGATGCCGGCGCGGACCTGTGTTTCCTGGTCGGATTTCCCCGCTCCGGAACCACGCTGCTGGAACGCGTACTCGACAGTCATTCAGAAATCAACGCGTTGCCCGAAGTAAACTTCCTGTACAAAGTCACCGAACACCTTGGGGGATGGGAGAAATACCCGCAGAAGCTCTGCGACCTGCAGGAAGCCCAGTTACAGGAGTTGGAAGACATCTATCGCGGTGAGCTGGCTAGTATGCAGTTGGATCCAGCAGCATTGACGATCGACAAGCTGCCGCTCAACATGGTCCATGCCCCGTTGATTCAACTGGTTTTCCCGAAGGCGAAATTTATCCTCGCGTTGCGCCACCCCGCGGACTGCACGCTGAGCTGCTTCATGCAGAACTTTCGACGAAACCCGGAAATGGCCTACTTCCTGTCGCTGAGCGATGCTGCTGACCGATACGCTGACGTATTCAAGCTATGGAACACCTACTGCCAGCACCTGCCCCTGAATCAACATCAGCTTCGCTACGAGGACCTCGTCTCCGACTTCGATACACAGCTCGCCAGCCTCATGGATTTCCTGGGCCTGGAAATCGAGGAGAGCCAGTCAAACTACCACGAAACTACCGCTAAAAAAGGTGCGGTACGCACGCCGTCCTTTCGCCAGGTGTCCAAACCAATCTACAAGAGCAGCAGCTACCGCTGGAAGAACTACGAGTTTGCGATGGCGGAGTACCTGCCGGTGCTGCAGCCTTTCATCGAGCAGTTCGGCTACGCCGAGTAGCGCCGCCTCAACCTGCGGTCAGCAGCTTGTCCACCCGGGCGAGCACCTTCTCCAGCGGTAGGCTCGGCAGCGCGCTGCCGCGAAAGAACTCTTCCGCCATCGGCGCAATGGCGCACTCCGTGGGCAGGTCGCTGCCGGTCTCGATCAGCTCGTACATAGTCGGCAGGAAGATAAACTGCAGCCACTGGTCGAAGCCCAGGGTGTCGATGGCAAACGGCTGGGTACTGAGAAAGGCTTCGGCGGGGGGTGGTTCGGCCTGCCACAGACCCATCTGCCGGAGATGGGCTTCCACGTCGATCAACAGTGCCGCGACTTCGTCTGCCTGCGCCAAATCGTCCCCCTGAGTCCTGGCCTGATTGTACCTGTCACTCAACTTCGAGTCGAAATGGCGGCAGCGCCTCCAGCAGGGCCTTGCCGTAGCGGCGGGTCACCAGCCGCCGGTCACAAATGGTGATGCGACCAGTGTCCTGCTCCGTGCGCAGCAGGCGGCCGCAGGCCTGCACCAGGCGCAGGGCAGCATCCGGGACCGTAATGTCCATGAAGGCGTTGCGCCCCTGCCGCTCTACCCATTCACTGAGCGCAGATTCCAGCGGGCTGTCGGGGACCGCGAAGGGGATTTTCGCAACCAGCACGTGCTTGCAGTAGTCGCCCGGCAGGTCCACTCCCTCGGCAAAACTCGCGAGGCCGAAGATCACGCTTCCGCTTCCCGTATCGACTTTTTCACGATGGCGGCGAAGGATTTCATGCTTGCTGTAATCCCCCTGCAGCAGGATGCGCTCGCGCCAGTCATCCGGCAGCCCCTGGTAGACATCATTGAGCTGTCGGCGGGATGAGAACAGCACGAGGCTGCCTTCCGCGTCATCCAGCCACTGCGGCAGCTGCTCGATCAGGCTCTGGGTATGTGCTTCGGCGTCGCCCGGGTCGCAGTCCATGGCGGGGATACGCAGCACCGCATGCTGGTGGTCGAAGGGGCTGGGCACGACCTTGAATGACCCGGTGCGCGGCACGCCGGAGTGGAGTATGAAGCGCTCGAAACTGTTCAGCGCCGTCATGGTGGCAGACGTAGCCACGACCGCCGCCGCCTCGGGCCACAGGTTCTCCGACAGAATCTCAGCGGCGAGAACCGGGCTGGACCGCAATTCATAGGAGGGCAGTCCGCCGGCCAGTGAGACATTGACCCAGCGCGCGACCGGCGAGTCAGTATCGGACGTAATCCGGGGCTCGGACGCGTAGTCGCTCCAGAGAGCGAGGTTCCCTTCAGCCCGGTTGAGCATGGCACCGACCACGGCAAACCAGCCCTCGGCCTCAGCGGTGTCGAAGCCACTGACCTCCCCGTCCATGGCATCTTCCAGTCGCGCCGCCAGGCGCTGTAGACGGTCGTGAAGTTCGGTGAAGCGGCGGCACAGAGGCTCGGCGAGACTGGCGAGTTCCTCGGGAACCCGCCCCTCGGGAAAGCGCAGGTGTGACCGGTCCATGCGGTCCGCCGGCACCGGCATATCGGGCAGTCCCGGCAGCAGCTGCGCCACCTCGCCCAACTCCACCCCAATGCCCTCGAACTGTGGCGCCAGGCGCTCGAGGGCATCGACAAATTCCGGCAACTCCGCCAGCGCCTTGCCCATCTGTGCGAGCTGGGCCTGGCAGTCCTCGAGCCATTGCAGGGTGGATCCGACCCGGCAAAAGGCCGCGAAGTGATTGAGCGCTTTCGGCGGCAGGTGATGGCCTTCATCGAAGATATAGACCGTATCCTCGGGCGGCGTGAGGATGGCGCCGCCGCCCAGTGCCAGGTCCGCCAGCACCAGGTCGTGGTTGGTGACAATCACATCCGCATGCTGGAGGGCGTCGCGCGCCTTGAAGAAGCTGCACTGGCCCACATTCGGGCAACGACGACCGCTGCACTGGCTGTGATCGGTGGTCACACTGAACCAGATATCCTCGGCGATCTCCTCGCTCCAGCTATCCCGGTCGCCATCCCATTCGCCGCGGCCCAGGGCCTGCACCATGGACTCGTACACCGGCAGCGCATCCCGCGCCAGCACGGGGCCCACTTCGTCCGGGTACAGCGGCATAACGGGATCGCCGTCGCCTCCGGTCTCCAGCAGCTTGTCCAGGCGTGACAGGCAGAGATAGCGGCGGCGCCCCTTGGCCAGCACGAAGTCAAAGTCCAGGCCGCTGTGCCGCCGGATATCGGGCAGGTCTTTCAGCACCAGCTGCTCCTGCAGGGCAATAGTCGCAGTGGAAATCACCAGGGTCTTGCCATGGGCCCGGGCCAGGGGAATCGCTGCCACCGCGTAGGCGATGGTCTTGCCGGTACCGGTACCGGCCTCGATGACGCAGTGGGGAGAGGATTCGTCGCCCTCACCATCCATGCGGGCCAGGGCATTGGCGATTTCGGCGATCATCTGCCGCTGGCCCCAGCGCGGGCTCAGGGTCTTGCCTTCGATCAGGCGGGCGTAGGCGTCCCGGATTTCCTGCTTGGACTCCTCAGCCAGCAACGGAAGACTCGCTCTCCTGTTCCCGCAGCAGCTGTTTGCTGGCGATGGCGTTGGCGTAGATGCCCAGGGCAAAGTCGCGATGCGCCGGGGGAATCGCCTGCATACGCTGCTTGAAGCGTTCTTCACTGCAACTGCCGGCCAGGTCCTGCAGCGGCAGTTCGGGGTCGGACTGGTGGAGCATGCGCCAGGCGTAGAGGTTGGTGTTGTGCAGGCAGTAGTTCTGTATGACCTGGCGATCCATCTCCGCCGCGACCTGCTCGGGTGTGTCGAACCCGGCGCCCAGCGGTGTGCCGAAGGCCACATGCACCTGGCCCTTGTCGCCGCTGATACCGGTGGCGATACTCGCCACGTCCTCGTGCTCCGCTTTTTCATAGCTGCCGTTAGTGGCGAGCTCGTGCAATTCCAGGGCCTTGAGTGAATCGCAGGGATCGAGTTCGTAGGAGATGGATACCGGCACGATATTCAATGAAGCGATGAACTCCCCGAAACCCTCCTGCTTCCGGTCCTGGCTCATGGCCAGCATCTTGATGATGGCAGGCTCTGTGCGATCGATCCCGTCCTTGGCCCGCCCCTCCCGCTGGGCAATCCAGATGTTCGCGCCCTCCTGCTGGATAGAGTGGCGAATGTAGGCAGACAGCTCGCGGTAGGCCTTGAGCACTTCGCGGGGACCGCGGGCGGAGCGCTTGACGATAAAGCTCTTGTTGAGCCGCATGAGGTCAGACACATAGGGCTTGGTCAGCAGGTTGTCACCGATGGCGATGCGCACGGTGTCAAACCCGTTGTGCCACAGTGCGTAGTTGGTGAACGCCGGATCCAGGGTGATATCCCGGTGATTACTCATAAACAGGTAGGGGGTATCCGGCTCCAGGCCATCGAGCCCCGATACGCTGAAGCCCGCGGTGCTGTCCTCGATCATTCCGGACATATAGCGCTCGATAACGAGCTGGAACGTGCGGACGTCGTTTACCCCGGACAGCTCGCGGCGCAGAACCCGCCGCACCAGCGCCCGCAGGGGCAGGCCCAGCCAGCCGGCCAGGCCCTTGAACTTGAGCCGGCAAATGGCGCCAATGAACTCCGGGTCAGCGAGCAGGCCCTCGAGTACAGCGGACACTTCCGCATCATTGTAGGGCCGAATGTCGGCGAACTGGTCCATGCGTGTGGGATGATCCATCGGAAAGGCGCACACATTATCGGAAAGCGCCACGATAGTCATCCGCGTCTCACTACCCGTTCAACCAGGTAACAATCGTGGTATGCTTGCGCCCGCTTTTTGAGGCCTCACACCGGAGTATTTATGGAAGCCACCAACGCGCTGCTCATGACCCTTGGCGCCGCCATCCTGCTGGCCAGCTGGGTGCTGCTGCTGATTGCCTCGTGGAGAGAGGATTACGCCTGGGGCCTGTGTTCACTGCTGCTGCCGCCGTTGTCCTACATCTACGCCCTGTTCCGTCTGGACAAGGCCGGGGAATCCATTGCGCTGGCGGCGGTAGGCTGGGTCATGATCATCCTGGCCTTCTGACCCCCCAATAACGCCCACAAGCACCTCACTGACGGGTTTATTAACAAAGTTTAATAAACTTCAAAATCGCCTTAGTCCGCGAAATTTCTCTTAATAATCAATGAGTTGTGGCGCACTTTCCCGGTGCGCCAGGACGCCGTGTTGGTGCGTGTTCCATTTCTTGATCCGCGCCACATACCAGGCCGTAAAGAGCCGGTAGAATCCGCTGCGGTTCCATAGTTAGACCATTATTGTTAAGGGGATACACCATGAAAAATATCGTTTCTACCGTCGTTGCCGGTGGCCTGCTGGCCCTGTCCGCCAGTGCCTTCGCGGCCAAGCCCACCAGCATCGTCTTCGACTCCAACGGCAAGACTGCCGACGGTACCGAGTACGGCAACTACCACGTGAAGTGCTCCAACGGTAAGAAAATGCCGCTGACCGCCTGGGACAACCGCAAGAAGTGGTGTGTGGGCGAGGCGTCTGCCGAGAACTGCGAGAAGAAGCAAATCAAGGCTGCCAAGAAAGCCTGCAAGGCTGCCTGATACTCCTCAACGCATCCTCGCTCCCGGGGTTCTCCCGGGAGCGATCTCCAACTCCCTCAGATCTTTCTCAATCCTGTCGGCTAGTCCGACGGCTGCGCCTGTCCACCGTCTATGACGAGGTGAGCCAGGGTCAGAATCAGTTCGAGCTGTTTTTCCAGGGCCGCGTCACTGAGCGGGTCTTCCCCCAGCAGATCGCGGTAGATGGGCGCCATGGTGATATAGGACATCACCATATTGTTCAGGCCCATCACCGCCCAGGGCTGCAGGTCTTCGCGCATTTGCCCCACCGGTTGCTCCGGCGTGTCGAACATCGGCCGGAACAGCCCCTGGACCAGGTCACGAGCATGTGGCTCACCGGACAGGGCCGCATGCTGCAGCAGGCGAGCCAGGTTGGGACGTTCGTGGTGCAGGCGCACCGTGATTTCCAGCCACTGGTAGATCCGGTCGCGGGTCAGCGGTTCCTCGCGCAATGCCTCCAGCGGCGCTACAAACGCCTGCAACAGCCGATCCAGCACCGCCTGGTACAGCGCTTCCTTGTTGCGGAAGTGGTTGTACAGGCTGGGGGTGCGTATTCCCACCCGGTCGGCGACATCACCGAGCGACGTCGCGCTGTAGCCCCGCTCCGCGAACAGGTCTTCAGCGGCATCGAGTATGCGCTGGGGGGTAGGCTTGTCAGAATCCGGCATGGGCGGATAATAACTAATAGGCATTAGTAATACCAAGAACACCCGGGGTGGCCCATGACGGCAAAGCGTGAAATCAGCAAGCTGGTGTTCCGCTACGCGGAGCTTATTGATGATGGGGATTTCGCCGCCCTCGGCGAGCTCTTCGAGTCTGGCTGTATCGTGGGGCCCGATGGAACGGAGTGCCACGGAGCGGAAAACGTTCGCCGCCTGTACGAGCGCAGCACCCGGCTGTACCCGGATACCGGGACACCGTGCACCCAGCATGTCACCAGCAACCTGGTCATCGACGTACAGGGGCGCACCGCCAGCGCCCGCAGCTTTTTCACAGTGCTGCAGGCACTCCCGGACTTCCCCCTGCAGACCATCATTGCAGGCCGTTACCAGGACGAGTTCGCGCGACTCGAGGGACGCTGGGCGTTTACCCGCCGACGGATCGAACCGCGCCTGCTCGGAGACCTTTCAAAACACCTGCTGGTCGACCTCTGAAGCCACGCTACCCGGGGGTTTCAGCCCCCCTGCGGCGTTGACAGTGAACCCCTAAATGTGAATAATCGCGCCTCCTTAAAAATTAGTGTTTAGAGGTGTCAACTTGGCTAATTCTCCGCAAGCCAGAAAGCGCGCTCGCCAGGGCGAGAAGCGCCGCGCACATAACGCCAGCCTGCGTTCGCTGGTGCGTACTGTAATCAAGCGTGTAAACGCTGCCGTCGCTGCAGGCGACGCTGCCCAGGCCAAAGAGGCCTACGACAAGGCTGTACCGGTCATCGACCGCATGGCTGACAAGGGCATCATTCACAAGAACAAGGCCGCTCGTCACAAGAGCCGCCTCAACGAGCAGGTCAAGGCCCTCAGCGCCTGATCGACTCGCAGCCCGATACGAAGAAGGCCGGCATTAGCCGGCCTTTTTTTTGGTGTGTCTGTTGGGTAGATCGAGTGTCCGGTCGGCTACCTGAACAGGCCTGTTCCGGACACGCTACAAGCACATCCATGTGCGCTCGGACGCCGGCCATCCATGGCTGGCGACGGTCCGGATCAGGCCTGTTCAGGCATCCGCCCGGAACCAACTCCATAGCCTTCACCAACTAATAGCTACAGGCGCAGGACTTTCTCGCCCCGCGCGATTCCCGCAACACCGCTCCTGACGACTTCGAGAATTGAGGCATCCCCCATGGCCTCGACGAATGAGTCGAGTTTGTCGGCGGTTCCGGACAGCATAATGGTGTAGACGGATGGACCCACGTCGACGATCTGGCCGCGGAAGATGTCGGTGCAGCGCTTGATCTCGGCGCGTTGGGCGCCGGTGGCGCGGACCTTGATCAGCATGAGGTCGCGCTCGATATGGGCGCCCTCGGTGAGGTCCACGAGTTTGACCACGTCCACCAGTTTGTTGAGCTGCTTGGTGATCTGCTCGATCTTGCGGTCGTCGCCGATGGTGGTCACCGTGAGACGGGACAGGGTCGGGTCTTCGGTGGGGGCCACGTTCAGGGTTTCGATGTTGTAGCCGCGCTGGGAGAACAGGCCGACGACCCGGGACAGGGCGCCGGGCTCGTTTTCCAGCAGGACGGAAATGATGCGTCGCATATCAGGTTCTCTCCGTCTTGCTGAGCCACATGTCGGCCATGGAGCCGTTGGGTGCCACGTGCATGGGGTACACGTGCTCCGCGGGGTCTACCAGCACATCGATGAACACCAGCTTGTCCTTCATGGCGAAGGCTTCTTCCATCTTCGCGTCCAGGTCCGCCAGGTCGTCGATCAGGATGCCGACGTGCCCGAAAGCCTCGGTCAGCTTGATGAAGTCCGGCAGCGAGTCCGCATAGCTCGACTCGGAATAGCGCCCCTCGTACTGCATGTCCTGCCACTGCTTGACCATGCCGAGGTAGCCGTTGCGCAGGTTTACGATCTTGACGGGTATGCCGTACTGGGCACAGGTGGACAGCTCCTGGATGTTCATCTGGATGCTGCCCTCGCCGGTGACGCAGGCGACGTCGGCATCGGGGAAGGCCAGTTTCACGCCCATGGCAGAGGGCAGGCCGAAGCCCATCGTGCCGAGGCCGCCGGAGTTAATCCAGCGGCGCGGCTTGTCGAACTTGTAGTACTGGGCCGCAAACATCTGGTGCTGGCCCACGTCTGACGTCACGAAGGCCTCGCCGTCGGTCACCCGGTACAGGGATTCGATGACCTGCTGGGGCTTGATGATATGCGGCGTCTGCTCGTAGCGCGGCGCATGCCACAGCCCGTGGGCCGAGCGCCACTGCTCGATCTGCTGCCACCACTTCTCCAGGGCTACCGCGTCCGGCAGGTCCGGGGCCTGCTCCTGGTGCTGGTCGATCAGTGACATCATTTCTTCCAGCACCACCTCCGCGGGTCCCACGATCGGTATGTGGGCAGACACGGTCTTGGAGATGCTGGTGGGGTCGACATCAATGTGGATGATCTTGGCGCCGGGACAGAATTTGTCCACCGTGTTGGTAACGCGATCGTCCAGCCGGGCGCCGACGGCGAGAATCACATCGGCGTGGTGCATGGCCATATTGGCCTCGTAGAAGCCGTGCATGCCCAGCATGCCCAGGAACTGGCGGTCAGTGGCCGGGTAGGCGCCGAGCCCCATCAGGGTATTGGTGATCGGGTAATTGAGCTTCTGGGTGAGCGCCGTCAGCAGTTCGCAGCACTCCCCCTGGATCACACCGCCGCCGCTGTAGATGACCGGGCGCTTTGCGCCCAGCAGCATCTTCACGGCTTTCTTGATCTGGCCCGAATGACCGCGGCTGGCGGGATTGTAGGACCGCATTTTCACCGAATCGGGATATTCGTAGGGATACTTGTCGTCGGGCTTGGTCAGGTCCTTGGGAATGTCTACCACCACCGGGCCGGGGCGGCCCGAGGAGGCGATGTGGAACGCCTTCTTGAGGATCCCGGGAATTTCCTCGGCCTGCTGCACCAGGAAGCTGTGCTTCACGATGGGCCGGGAGATACCGACCATGTCCGTCTCCTGGAACGCGTCCTCACCGATCAGGTGGGACTGAACCTGGCCGGACAGCACGACCATGGGAATGGAATCCATGTAGGCCGTGGCGATGCCGGTGATGGCATTGGTGGCGCCGGGGCCCGATGTCACCAGCACGACACCGGGCTTGCCCGTGGCGCGAGCATAGCCGTCCGCCGCGTGGGTGGCCGCCTGTTCGTGGCGCACCAGGATGTGGGGGATGTCCGATTCATTGAACAGGGCATCATAGATATGAAGCACCGCGCCGCCGGGATAGCCGAAGATAAACTCGACGCCCTCGTCCTGCAGAGCCCTGGCGATCATCTCGCCACCGGAGAGTAGTTCCACCGTTGTCACCTCTTCTCAGCCCCGCGAACAGGTACGTCGCGGGGATCGCGGGATCAATACGATCACGCGGGTTCAAATTAGAAGCGGAAATTCCGCTACGCTCGGCGACCAGCTGTTCAGCTCGCGTGACGCACGCCCACGGGGGGTGTGCCGAGATGCACACGAGCCCGCTGTTGGTCGCCCTGCGAGGTAGCGCAGATGGTGGCCACGGTAGACGCCAATACGGCGGTCACCGCTGTCGGGTACCCGGAGGTCCGCGCCGCTCACAACCTGGGCCGGCGAGGAGGCCAAAAACGGTACGTTTTGTGCCCTCTAACCCCTCGGGAGCGCGTATTTTTCCCCTCTAGCGGACCTGTGTCAACTCTTGGGAAACCCAAGTTGCACCACCTGTGGGCATGGGGTATTTTCGAGGCAATATAGGAAATAGGGGATTCCACTTGTTCAAGCGCTCGCTCAAAGCAAGCTGCCTCGGTCTCGCGCTGATCACCAGCGTGATGGCGGGCAATGCCATGGCCGAAAAAGGCTACTACAAGTGGCTCGATTCCCGGGGCAACCCCCAGCACAGCGACCGCCCCCCGCCCATGGGCGTGGAGTATGAATTCGTCTCGACCGACACCGGCATGAAGCGCCGCGTATCCGCCGAAGAGTCACGCGAAGCCGGCACCGCCGAACCCCCGTCTTACGGAAAATCCAGTGAAAAGGAGCCCATCGTCGCCGAGGAAAAAGACCCCGCCAAGTGTGAGCAGGCCAAGGCCAACCTCCAAACGCTCAACTCCAAGGCCCGGGTACGCGTCCGCGACGAAGAAGGCATTCGCTACCTCACCGAAGAAGAAAAAGCCGACCAGCGCAAGCGCGCCGAGAACGTCATCTCCATCCACTGCGGCTCTTGATAAGACCGCTCGGGTTCCGCGCCTCTAAGAGCATTCCGAGGCGCTAATCCACCCTCTTGCTTCTTTCCATTACACCCACAGCCAAATCACGCGCCGGCATTATTTAGGCGTTTCCCAATTGAGCTGCCTTATCGGCGACGTGGCGGATGGGTAGTGGAGACAGCTGCTGAGGGCCCCCACGAACAATCAGGGGGCTGCTCAATCTGCATCCCTGCTGCAGGGGCTTTCTGCGAGGACTGTTCGTGCCCCGGCCACCAAGCACAGCTTGGCGGCGTTCGACGGCGCGCGAAGCGGTGCTTCGCAATCGCTTGTCTCACCCCAATTTTCCGCGAAGCGGAAAATGGTTGAGTTCCGCAGCAGCCTGCAGCGGGTATGCAGATTGCCCCCGTTCGCGAGGGCGCCCAGCAGCTGGCCCCTGGCTATGCAGCCTGTTCCGCGGAAAAGACCGCAGAGTTTCCGGACAGGCTGGCTCGGATGGTCGTCCCAGGGGGAAACTTCCCGGCCAGGATATCCTGGGCCAGCGGGTTTTCCAGCTGCTGCTGGATCGCGCGCTTGAGGGGCCGCGCACCGTAGACCGGGTCGAAGCCCACCTCGACCAGCTTGTCCAGCAGTGCCTCATCGATCTCCAGCGACAGCTCCCGCTCCGCCAGCCGCGCCAGCAGGCCAGCCAGCTGGATTTTGGCAATGCCGCGAATCTGCTCCTGGACCAGCGGGTGGAACACCACCGACTCGTCGACGCGGTTGATGAACTCCGGGCGGAAGTGCGTCGCGACAACGCCCATTACCGCGCTTTTCATCGCCTCGTAGTTCTCTTCCCCGGCCAGCTCCTGGATCAAGTCTGACCCCAGGTTGGAGGTCATGACCACCACCGTGTTGCGGAAATCCACCGTGCGGCCCTGGCCGTCGGTGAGGCGCCCGTCGTCCAGCACCTGCAGCAGGATATTGAACACGTCCGGGTGGGCCTTTTCGACCTCGTCCAGCAACAGCAGCGAATAGGGACGGCGGCGCACCGCCTCGGTCAGGTAGCCGCCCTCCTCGTAGCCCACATAGCCCGGGGGCGCGCCGATCAGCCTGGCGACCGAGTGCTTCTCCATGAACTCCGACATATCGACACGCACCATGGCCTGCTCGGAGTCGAACAAAAATTCCGCCAGAGCCTTGCACAGTTCCGTCTTGCCCACGCCCGTCGGCCCCAGGAACAGGAACGAGCCGTTGGGCCGGTTGGGGTCGGACAGTCCGGCCCGGGACCGGCGCACCGCGTTGGAGACCGCCAGCACCGCCTCGTCCTGGCCCACTACCCGCTGGTGGAGAGCCTCCTCCATGCGCAGCAGTTTCTCGCGATCACCCTCCAGCATCTTGGCAACGGGAATACCCGTCCAGCGCGACACGACTTCCGCCACTTCTTCTTCAGTGACCTTATTGCGCAGCAGGGTCTTCTCGGCGGCCTCTGCCTGGCCGGCCTGTTCCATCTGCTTTTCGAGTTCGGGAATGCGGCCGTACTGGAGTTCCGACATGCGGGTGAGATCTCCCGCCCGGCGCGCGGATTCCAGCTCCAGCTTTGCCTGCTCCAGCTCGCTCTTGATCTGCGCTTCGCCCTGGACGGTGGCTTTTTCCGCCTTCCAGATTTCTTCGAGGTCGGCGTACTCCTTCTCGACTTCAGCGATATCGTCCTCGAGCTTTTCCAGCTGCTTGCGGGCGCCTTCGCTTGAGTCCTTTTTCACGGCCTCCCGCTCGATCTTGAGCTGAATCAGGCGCCGTTCGAGCCGGTCCATGGATTCGGGCTTGGAGTCGATCTCCATGCGAATGCGGCTGGCGGCCTCGTCCACCAGGTCGATGGCCTTGTCCGGCAGCTTGCGGTCGGTGATGTAGCGCTGGGAAAGTTTGGCGGCGGCGATAATGGCACCGTCGGTGATTTCCACCCCGTGATGGACCTCGTAGCGCTCCTTGAGACCGCGCAGGATGGCAATGGTGTCTTCCTCGTTGGGCTCGTCCACCAGCACTTTCTGGAAGCGGCGCTCAAGGGCGGCGTCCTTTTCGACGTACTGGCGGTACTCGTCAAGCGTGGTAGCGCCCACGCAGTGCAGCTCGCCGCGAGCCAGCGCAGGCTTGAGCATGTTGCCCGCATCCATGGAGCCCTCGGCCTTGCCGGCGCCTACCATGGTGTGCAGCTCGTCGATGAACAGGATGATGCGCCCCTCCTGCTTGGAGAGTTCGTTGAGGACCGCTTTCAGGCGTTCCTCAAACTCGCCCCGGAACTTCGCGCCGGCCAGCAGCGCACCCAGGTCGAGGGACAGGATGCGCTTGTCACGCAGGCTTTCCGGCACCTCGCCGTTCACCACACGCTGCGCCAGGCCCTCGATGATGGCGGTCTTGCCCACGCCGGGCTCGCCGATCAGCACCGGGTTGTTCTTGGTGCGGCGCTGCAACACCTGGATGCAGCGGCGGATTTCATCGTCGCGGCCGATGACGGGGTCGAGCTTGCCCTCTTCCGCCCGCGCTGTCAGGTCGATGGTGTACTTGTCCAGGGCCTGGCGCGCCTCTTCCGCGGCGGGATCGTTGACGGCCTCACCACCGCGCACCTCTTCGATGGCGCGGTTGATGCCCGCGTCGTTGGCACCGGCCGCCTGCATCAGCTCGGCGGCGCGACCGCCCGCGGCCAGCATCGCCAGCAGAACCATTTCACTCGAGATATAGGCGTCGCCGCGCTGCTGGGCGAGCTTGTCCGCCTGGTTCAATACCCGTCCCGCGTCGTTGCTGAGGTGGATATCACCGGCGCCACCGGTTACCCGCGGCAATTCCGACAGGGCCTGCTCGACCGACTGCTCAAGGCCCGCCGTGTTGACGCCCGCCTTGGAGAGCAGCGGTTTTGCGACGCCGCCCTGTTGCTGCAGCAACGCTGCCAGCAGGTGAACGGGTTCGATGAAGTTGTGATCGCGACCCACGGCCAGGGACTGGGCGTCCGACAGCGCCATCTGCAGCGGGTTGGTCAGTTTGTCCATTCGCATTGGATTGAGCCTCTTCTGGGCCGCATTCCGCGGCATCCTCTCGTTGCCACAGATATGGGGGCGCAAGGCCCTGTTTCAAGTAGGTGTTTACCGCGTTCCCGGCCGACGGTAGATCACCGTGGCGATGCGGCCCGCGGCCTCGCCATCCCGCCGCCAGGAGTGAAATCGCGTCTCATCGGAGTAGGTGCAGAGCTCACCCCCATAGACCTGTAGAACCCCCGCAGCCGCCAGTTTTACGCGGGCGAGACCCGCCAGGTCGGCGAGGAATTTGTCGTCGCGGGGCGCGAAGCAGGCGTCCAACAGCGCCCGCAGCTCTGCCGGCGCCGACGCCAGGAAGGCTTCCCTGACCTCGCCTCCCACTTCATAGCAGGCCTGGCTGATGGAAGGGCCGATCCAGGCCAGCAGCGACTCCGGTTGGCTTTGCATGGCATCGAGAGCGGCCTCCAGCACGCCCGCGGCCAGTCCGCGCCAGCCGGCGTGTACCGCACCGATTTCTTCACCTTCACGATGACAGAGCAGGATGGGCAGGCAGTCCGCGGTCACTACCCGGCAGCCGATCCCCGAGGCGGTGGTAATCAGCGCATCCGCCTCCAGTTCCCCGACCAGACGATCTGCCACGAGGACCGTAGCGCCGTGCACCTGTCGAATGCGCGGCAGGATCGCGCCTGCCAGCTGTGGCGGGCGGGTATCTTCCGATGTTTCACGGGTTGTCGTGTAGGCGACGACACCGATGGGCGCGGGCCATTGCGGCCAGACCAGGCTCATGAGGGCGGATCCAGCCGCCGCAGGCAATCCAGCAGCGACAGCATGTCCTGCGGCAGCGGTACCGACCACTCGCAATCCCGGCCGTCCCCGGGATGCTGCAGGCCAAGCCTTCGCGCATGCAGTGCCTGCCGAGAAAAGCCGCGCAACGCATCGACCAGCTCGGGGTCCGCCCCCGCCGGCAATCTCGGCCGGCCCCCATACTGGGGATCCCCCACCAGGGGATAGTGGCGGTGTGCCATATGCACGCGAATCTGGTGGGTTCGCCCGGTTTCCAGGTTCACCGCCACCAGTGTGTGATGCTCGAAGCGTTCTTCCACCCGATAGTGGGTGATCGCGGGTTTGCCGCCCGCTGCGACGACCGCCATCTTTTTCCGAGCCCGCGGATGGCGGCCAATGGGCGCATCGATGGTGCCGCCGCCGGTCATGGCGCCGATGCAGACCGCCGCGTATTCCCGGCTCACGCTGCGGGCCTGCAATTGCTCCACCAGCTGTGTATGGGCCCTCAGCGAGCGCGCAACCACCATGAGCCCCGAGGTGTCCTTGTCCAGCCGGTGCACGATGCCGGCTCGCGGCAGGGACGCAAGCTCCGGGTAGGCGTGCAGCAAGGCGTTCACCAGCGTGCCGTCCCGATTGCCGGCCGCGGGGTGGACGACCAGCCGCGCGGGCTTGTTGAGCACAATGATGTCTGCATCCTCGTGCAGCACATCCAGCGCGATATCCTCGCCCTGCCAGCTGACCTCGTCCTCGAGCTCTGCCGCCAGCGTCAGCTGGGCGCCTGCATTGACCTTGTCACGGGGCCGCATCTGCTCGCCGTCGGAGCGCAGATCCCCGCTGCGAATCCAGGCCTGCAGGCGGGCGCGGGAGAAGTCCGGAAACAGCTCCGCAGCGACCTGGTCGAGCCGCTTGCCGTGCTGTGACTCGGCGACTTCAGCCTGCTGTTCGACACGCTCCGGCATGGCGGTGAGGGGGCTCCTGTGATTAAATACGCGGCTCGAAAACAGCCAAAATCAACATGTTAGCACGCACTCTCTGCCTGGCCCTGACGCTGGCCGCCCTGGCCGCCTGTTCCAGCAATGAAGAACTGGACCTGCCGCCGGGAGCAAACTCCTCGGAGTATGAGCTCTACCAGGAGGCGCAGAACTACCTGCGCAGCAAGAACTTCGATCTCGCGGTCCGGGCGCTGCAGCTGCTGGAGTCGCGGTATCCCTTTGGGCGCTATGCGGAGCAGGCGCAGCTGGAACTGATCTACGCCCACTACAACAACTACGAGCCGGAAGCGGCCATCGAAGCGGCAGACCGTTTCATTCGCCTGCACCCACAGCACCCCAACGTGGACTACGCCTTCTACATGAAGGGCCTGGCGGCCTACACCCAGGATGAAGGCCTGCTGGATCGCTGGGTGCCGCGGGACAAGACCAACCGGGATACCGGCTACGCCCAGGAGGCGTTCGCGGAGTTTGCCCAGCTGCTGGCGCGCTTCCCGGACAGCCCCTACGCGCCCGATGCCCGCGCGCGCATGGTCCACCTTCGCAACCTGCTGGCTCGCGCCGAGATCAACGTGGCCAATTACTATTTCCGCCGCGGCGCGTTTGTAGCCGCCGTCAACCGCGGACGCTACGTGGTGGAGAACTTCCCGCAGTCGCCGGCGGTGGCAGACGGTCTCGCGGTGATGGTGCAGGGCTACATACTGCTGGGGCTGGATGAACTGGCCCAGGACTCCCTGGACGTACTGGTGCTTAACTATCCCGATCACCCGGCAGTGGATGACAACGGCAAGTTCATCAGCAGCTACACGGCCGAGGGCCTCGAGCGTTCATGGATCAACAGCGCGTCTTTTGGCCTGTTCGACAAGCCGACGCCGCCGCAGTTCGATAACCGCCCCAGGGACGGTTCGCTCTAGTCGCCAATCTTCCAGGCTGAGGTGATGGGGTAGCGGCGGTCGCGGCCGAAGCCGCGGCGGGTAATTCGCACGCCGATGGGCGCCTGCCGGCGCTTGTATTCATTGAGATCCACCAGGCGGATGACCCGCTCGACGTCCTCGGGCTTCATCCCCTCGGCAATGATGTCGTGTGCACTCATATCCTGCTCGATATACAGCTCGAGAATGCGATCAAGCACGTCGTAGTCCGGCAGGCTGTCCTGGTCTTTCTGGTCGGGCCGGAGCTCCGCCGAGGGAGGCCGGGTGATGACCCGTTCCGGAATGATGGGCGACACGGTGTTGCGGTAGCGGGCCAGCTCATAGACCAGGATCTTCGGGACATCCTTGAGCACATCAAATCCGCCGGCCATGTCCCCATAGAGCGTCGAGTAGCCCACAGCCATCTCGCTCTTGTTGCCGGTGGTCAGCACCAGCACCCCTTTCTTGTTGGAGATCGACATCAACAGAACGCCGCGGCAACGGGCCTGGATGTTTTCCTCGGTGATATCCGGCTCCAGACCGGCAAATTCCTCCGCCAGGCTCGCCGTGAAGGCGTCGTAGATGGGCTCGATGGAAATCACCTTGTGAGACACCCCCAGGTTCCTGCTCTGGGCCGCGGCATCCTCCACGCTCATCTGGGCGGTGTAGCGGAACGGCATCATCACCGCCTCGACCCGCTCGGGCCCAAGGGCATCGGCCGCCACCGCCAGGGTGAGGGCAGAGTCGATACCGCCGGACAAGCCCAGCACCACGCCCTTGAAGCGGTTCTTGTTGACGTAGTCCCGCACGCCCAGCACCAGGGCCTGGTAGACGCTGTCCAGCGGCTCCAGCGGCGGTGCCATCTCTGTCCCGGACAGCACACAGCGCCCGTCGGAAATCTCGGCCCGCAGGGCCAGCTCCGATTCGACATAGCTGGGCGCTCGCGCGCAGACCGTGCCATCGGCATTGACGGCGAAGGAGCCGCCGTCGAACACCAGCTCATCCTGGCCGCCCACCTGGTTGACGTAGACCACCGGCAGCGCGTTGTCGGCGGCGCGGCCGCCGACAACGTCTTCCCGCTCCTGCTGCTTGCCGCGGTGAAACGGCGAGGAATTGAGATTGAGAACCAGGGCGGCCCCGGCCGCGGCGGCCTGGGCCAGGGGCTCTGGCTCCCAGATATCCTCACAGACAGTAAGCGCCACCGGCACCCCGTGGATATCCACGATGCAGGCGCTGCTGCCTGCGTGAAAATAGCGCTTCTCGTCGAATACCTGGTAATTCGGCAGGCACTGCTTGGCGTACTCCGCCACCACCTCGCCCCGGTGAATCACGGCGGCCATGTTGTACAGGCGTCCGCCGCGCATGCCGGGATAACCGATAACCACGTGGCTCTCCACGACAGCGTCGCACAGTGCGCCGATGGCGGCCTGGACCCTGCGCTCCATGCTGGGGCGCAGCAGCAGGTCTTCCGGCGGGTAGCCACAGAGGGTGAGCTCAGGGAATACGACCACCGCAGGTCCCGTCGACGCCTCCACCCGGGCGACCGTGTCGAGCACCTGCGCGACGTTGCCGTCAAAATCACCCACCACGGTGTTGACCTGCGCCATGATGATATCGAAGCCTGGCATGCCTGGATCCTGCAAAAAGGGGCGCCTATTGTCTTGCAAAGCCGGATACTAAGCAAAGTGGCGAGCGGGTAAACTACGCGCAACGCATCTGCAGAGAGCCCCATGCCCCAGGCCCCGGCCATCCTCAACCCCCCGGCCCAGTATTCCTCAGAACGGCAGAACATCATCCTGTTCCGCATCTACGTGGCGTATCGATCGGTGCTCTCCATCGTGCTGCTGCTGAGCGCGCTGTGGGACGAGAGCAGGCCCCTGTTTGGCGAGCTGAACCCTGAACTGTACCTGATCGTGGCCAGCCTGTTCCTGGCCACAAACCTCATCCTGCTGGCAATGATCCAGACACGCTTTGTCAGCAGCCAGGGCATGTTGTACTCGGTGTTCTGCGTGGACATTCTTGCCATCACGGTGCTGGCCGACACCAGCGGCGGCATGGCCAGTGGACTGCCCATCCTGTTGCTGGCAACTGCCGCCGCCGCATCCGTCCTGATCACCAACCGCCCCATCGCCACCCTGATCGCAGCGCTGAGCGTCATCGCCATCATTGCGGATACCCTGCGCCTGATAAACGAGGGCGTGCTGCCCTTCAGCAACCTGCTGCCGGCGGGCCTGCTGAGCGCGTTGATATTCGCCGTTTCGCTGCTGATCCAGCTGGTCGCAAGGCGGCTTGGCCGGGCCGAGAAGCTGGCGCGGGAGCGCGCCACTGACCTGTACACCCTGCAGCGCCTCAACGAGCAAATCGTCCAGAACCTGCAAACCGGCATCCTTCTGGTCTACGCGGACGGCCTGGTACGGGTCATGAACCAGGCGGCGGCGCGACTGCTGGACCCGCAGCGCCCGGCATCCCTCGAGCACGGCCGCAAACTCAAGCACTACAACGCGGGGCTGGCGGAGCAGTTTGAGGAATGGCGGTCGTCAGGCATTCACTCGGCGACCCCGCTGCATATTGCCGACGATGCGCCCAAGGTCATGGCGAACTTTCGCCAGCTGCAGGATTCCGGCGTCAACGAGGCCCTGGTGTTCCTGGACGACTACACCGCGGTGACCCAGCAGGCACAGTCCCTGAAGCTGGCGTCGCTGGGCCGGCTGACCGCCAGCATCGCCCATGAAATTCGCAATCCCCTCGGTGCCGTCAGCCACGCCGCCCAGTTGCTCAATGAATCCGAACAGCTCTCCAACGACGACCGACACCTGTCGGGCATCATCCAGAATCACACCCAGCGGCTCAATGACGTGATCGAAAACGTCCTGCAGATCAGCCGCCGACAGCCGCCCAATCCACAGCGGCTGGCGCTCAAGGGGTGGCTGCAGCACTTCCTGGAAGAGTACCGGCAGACCCAGGCCGGTGCGGCAGAGATCGAGCTGGAAGTCCCGGAAGAATGGCTGGAAGTGAGCTTCGACACCTCACACCTGGAGCGCGTACTGAGCAACCTGCTCAACAACGGCCTGCGCCACAGCCGCACCGACAGCGGCAACGGGCGTGTAAAAGTCCACGTGGAGAAAGACACCGCCGCCCAGCGCTGCCTGATAGATGTCATAGACGACGGTCCGGGTGTCGACGAGGCAGCACGCGCAAATTTGTTTGAGCCATTTTATACTACGGTCGAAAAGGGCACGGGACTTGGGCTCTACCTGAGCAAGGAGCTGTGCGAAATCAATAACGCCACACTGACGTACCGCCCCACCGAGGAGGGAGAGAGTTGCTTCCGGGTCGCGGTGACGCAACTGATATAGGCAGGACCATGACCGCGAAAACCGTACTGATTGTCGACGACGAGCCGGATATTCGCCAGCTGCTCGACATCACCCTGAGCCGCATGGGCCTGGAAACCCGAACGGCTGCCGACATTGCGGAAGCACACGCGGCGCTGGAGGCGGAGTCCACGGATCTTTGCCTGACCGACATGAAGTTGCCGGATGGCAACGGCATCAACCTGGTCGAGCATATTCAGCAGCACTTCCCCAATACCCCGGTCGCCATGATCACGGCCCATGGCAGCGTGGAGACAGCCATCACGGCCCTGAAGGCCGGCGCCTTCGACTTTATCAGCAAGCCGATAGAACTCGAGCGCCTGCGCACGCTGGTCAGCAACGCGCTCAAGCTGGAGCGCACCGAAGGGCTCGCCGATCCGCAGGACACCACGCTGATCGGCGAAACGCCGGAAATCGCCGAGCTGCGCGCCCAGGTGACCAAGCTGTCCCGCAGCCAGGCGCCGGTCTACATCAGCGGCGAGTCCGGCAGCGGCAAGGAGATCGTGGCGCGCCTCATTCACTCCCGCGGTCCCCGCGCCAGCGGCCCCTTCATCCCGGTCAACTGCGGCGCCATCCCCCACGAACTCATGGAAAGCGAGCTGTTCGGTCACACCAAGGGCAGCTTCACGGGCGCGTCCGATGACAAGACCGGCCTGTTCCAGGCGGCCCGTGGCGGCACCCTGTTTCTCGACGAGGTCGCCGACCTGCCGCTGTCCATGCAGGTAAAACTGCTGCGGGCGATCCAGGAAAAGGCGGTCAGGCCCATTGGCGCATCATCAGAAATCGCCACCGATGTGCGTGTACTCAGTGCCACGCACAAGGACCTCGCCAAAGAGGTCGCCGAGAACCGGTTCCGCAGTGACCTCTACTACCGCATCAACGTGATCGGGCTGCATGTGCCCAGCCTGCGCGAGCGCCGCCAGGACATTCCGCTGCTGGCAAATTTCATCCTGCAGCGACTGGCCGGTTCCGATACCAATGAGGTT
The DNA here is from genome assembly GCA_965601975.1 of Halieaceae bacterium. Classification (GTDB taxonomy): domain Bacteria; phylum Pseudomonadota; class Gammaproteobacteria; order Pseudomonadales; family Halieaceae; genus JANQIO01. Next base: position 739,104 of record OZ271856.1, on the reverse strand, counting down.
CACAAGCTATCGGATGCGGCAATGGATGCGCTGTCCGCCTATTCCTTCCCCGGCAATGTGCGGGAACTGGAAAACGTGCTGGAGCGCGCCTGCACCCTGTGCAGCGGCAACACCATCGAGGTCGATGACCTGCGGCTGAACCAGGGCATCGAGATCGAGCCGCGCCAGGAGGTTCGACCCGAGGCTGGGCCGCCCCCGGTCGAGGAGGCGTTCGGGGACCTGGACGCCTACCTGGAAAACATCGAGCGGGAAGTCCTGACCCGCGCCCTGGAACAGTCGCGCTGGAACAAGACTGCCGCGGCCAAGTTGCTGGGTATCAGCTTTCGCTCACTGCGCTACCGCCTGAAGAAACTCGAACTGGACGATTAAGCGCTTCGGGTGATATTCCCCCGCCGGGGTCACCCCCCGGCTGCCTACACTGCATGGGAGTCATGGACGACGACGTGCGGTGAAGCATTCAAGAGGCAGCAGCGGGGCTGCCGGTTACTCCCTGCTGGAACTGCTGGTGACGACTGCCATCGCGGCGGTCGTGATCACCGCGGGCATGGGACTGGGTGGCCTGATTGTACGAGAGCGACGCTACTTCGAGCTGGCCGAGCTTCAGCGCCTGGTGCACTACGCCCGTGCGGAGGCTGTCAGCGGCCAGCAGGCGGTAACACTCTGTGCGGTGGACAGCGCCGGCCGCTGCAGCCGTGATTGGTCAGGCCGCGATATCGCCGTGTTCCACGATCGGGACGAAGACCGCGCGCCATCTGAGAGCGAACTGCTGCGGTGGTCGCACTGGGAAGAAGAACGGGGCCTGCTGCAGTGGCGGGCGGCCCTGGGACGCCGGTATCTGGTGTTCAGCGCCTTCGGCAGCACCTACCAGAACGGCAGTTTCTATCTTTGCTATGACGGAAGAGGCCAGCCCGCAGACCGTGTGCTGACCGTGAATCGGGGTGGACGCCCCTACCTTGCAGATCCGGCGGGGCGTCGCTGCAGATAGCCCTGCTATCAGTCCCGCAGGGAGGCAGGCGGGCTGGGAGACTCGTAGACATCCATCAGCTTGCCATCGGCACGCACCACGATAACCCAGAATTTGCCCACCTGGCTGGCGTCGAACTGGTAGTAGAACTCGTCGTCGCGCTTGAGCTTGCGGGTGACGCGGGTGACATAGGAGCCGGGCCTGGCCTCGCGGGCCGTTTCGGCCACCCACTCGGGCACCTGGTCCATATTGACGATCTCGTCTGAAGACCGGCTCTTGATCAGGCCGTCGTCAGCCTGCACTCCGGCTGCGGCCGGAACAAGCAACAGCAGCATTGCCGTGTTTCGAATGAATTTCATAGCTCTCTCCTCCGCTCGCCAGCGCGAGCCAGGTCAATTCGGTTCCCAGTTCCTGTCCGTGTCGGCAATATCGCCGTCACCGTTTTCGTCCCACACACGCTGCCCCAGCGAGTTCACCTGCAGTATGCCGTCGCCGGCCTGGGGGCTGCCGGCAACCGGCGTAGCCTGCACCGTGAAGGTGGTCGCCGTGGCGGCGGCAATCGTCAGGTTATAGAACGTCGCGTTGCCGTCGATCGGACAGGTGTCCGGGTAGAGGGTGGATGCGGGTGCGCCGGTATCCGCGCCTTCGTCGGCGGCGCCCAGGTACGTGAACTGCACCGCATTGTGTTTCTCCATGGCCTGGGCGAGTCCCAGCAACACGCCCATGCAGTCAGAGCGGCGGCTCCGGGTTACCTGGTTGTTGTAGCTGGGCAACGCAATCGCGGCGAGTATCCCCACAATCACCAGTGCGATCATCACCTCGATTAAAGTGAAACCCTGCATCCGTTTAATCATCATCCTGCACCTCTACCTGGTTATCTGCTGTTATTCCTTGCGCCAGAACGTCTTGTAGATCCGGTCCTGGGTCACAAGGTCAGACGGCGGCGTCTCGGGACCCACGTAGATCTCGCAGGTACCGCCAGAGCAGATAATAACCGGTTCGTCGACGATACTGGTGGTTTTCAGCTCGACAGCGCGATCCTCTTCCGTGAGGCCATCCACATCGTCCCAGTCATTGATCGGTGCACCTTCGAGCAGGGAGACCTGGTAGACACGGGTCACACCGGCAGCCGGAATACAGCGGCTGGTATCCTTACTCGGGTTCGGCTCGTAGGTGGTGAACGTGATCGTGTTGTTGAAGATCAGCGGGGTACTCAGCACCTTCTCACCCAGGTTCGGGGTATTGAAGTAGTAGCCCTCCGCCTCTTCCAGCAGCACGGCCGCACCGTCTACACCCTCGCCCACGTCGTTGTCCGTCGCGTCGTACAGGTCGTCATGCGTCAGCGTGACGTAGGTCTCGGGAATCGCGTACGGCTCGTCCTGCAGGATCATGTAGAAGCGATCATCGGTCTCCGTGGACAGCGGGTGGGCCTGGTAGCCGGAACCAAAAGCGACCGCCAGTTTCTGCACGTCGCTGCCATCCTCGTCGACAATCACCAGCGCCACGTCAGGCGAGTGATAGAAGCGACGATTGTCTGCCGCGACATTGTCGCCGTCGCTGACACCCAGGTCGGCGATGACGCCACCGGTGATCAGGTTGTCGAGCTCCGCGCCGTTGCGGATATCAAAGCGCCATATCTGGCCACCGACGTCACCGACAAACAGGATGTTGTCGAGGCCGGAGCTGGTGATATCGACCACAGCGACATCAGCCGGGATGGAGTACTTCATCGCCGCGAACTCTTCGACGGCGCCGGAGAGGGTAGGACCACCATCCCAGATCAGCTCGCCGGTGAGCGCGTCGACGATAAAGAGCGCCCTGCCCTCGTTGTCCTCTGCGCGGATTTTGGTGTTGTCCTGGTCGGGATCGTAGCCGCCGGTGATGTACAGCACATCCTTGACCACGCCGTCGACGTCAATCGCGCCGCGGACGGGGCGGGACCATGACTGGCCCATCTCGGCGAAGTCGCCGGAGCCACCATTGATCTGCCACATCAGCTTGGGATTGTCGCGATCGGTCACGTCCAGGGCGTAGTAGTTGCTGCCGCCACGGCGCTGGCCGACAAACAGCCGGACAAACTCATCGTCACCGCTGATGCTGCCGTCATTGTTGGCGTCGTTGACCCAGGCGGTGACGCTGCCGTCGATGCCGTAGACGTGCTTGGAAGCCGTGCTGGCCTCACGCAGCGTGACCTGCTTCTTGTAGCTGTCTTCGGGAATGAAGGAGAAGCGCTCGACACCCGTCTCTGCATTGATCGCATGCAGGAAGCCGGAGTTGCTACCGAAGTACACCGTGATATCCGGCTCCGCCTCGGTGCCGCCATAGGTCACGGCTACCGGCTTGGAGTGCAGCGGATCGCCGAGGATATAGCGGTTCTCGTTGGTGGCGGAGTTGCCGTCCTCGTCGTCCATGTCCCGGCCGCGAATCCACTGGATATGCTCAGCAAACTGGTCGTTGTCCAAACCCTCGACACCGAGCATGGCCTTGGTCAGGTTGGCGTTGTTGGTCGTAAACAGGTTCACCGTGTCCGACAGGGTCGTACTGGTAGAGCCCGCATAGTAGGTGTAGATCTTGCGATCGGTGTAGATGGGCATCTTCTTGTTGGCGCCGCCAACGTCCACCTCGGCACCGTCGGTGATGCCACCCCAGGCGCTCTGTGCAGTCTCGCTGAAGAAGCCGGTTGCCGGATCGATCGCGGGCTCACCCTCTTCCGTGGAGTAATCCAGGATGGTGTTCTCCACGCCACCGATACGGTACTTCTTCAGGTTGCCGGGCCAGCCCGGGGTTTCCTCCGGACGGAACACCGCGAAGTAGATCTCGCTGCGGTGGTTGAGGCGGTTGAACTGGTTGATTGCCGCCACCGGCGCCACGAAGGTGTTGTTGACCTTGAGCACGTCGGTCAGGATCTCCTGGACCTCGGCAACCAGGTCAGATGCCTGGGTGGCCTCCTTGTACTGGCCACCGCCGGCTTCCGCCACATCCTTCAGCCACTGGCTGGAGAAGTTGAAGCCGATGGTGTGAGTGCGGATGATCTGCTCTTCCTTCAGGTCCGACTGGTCGGTCTTGTACAGATGGCTCACCAGCTCCTTCACACAGATCTCGGAGGAGTTCACGCCGGTGCCGTCACAGCTGTCCTTGTCGATGAAGTCCTTGATCTTCGCTTCGGAGTGGGGGCGGTTGGCCTGGCCGTCGGTCAGCAGGATGATGTGGCTCTCCTTCTGGCACCAGTCGACAATCGGCGACTTGTAGGTCGGGTCACTGCCCGCCGCACCCGTCAACGTCTCGTTACGGCAGTCGCCGTCGCCGAGGTTGTCGGCGCTACAGCCGCTGGGGTAGTTGTTGGTGTAGGTGCCGTTGACCATGGCACCGCCGACGGAAACGCGGGTATAGGCGTGGGGGCCGCCGTCGTTGGGGCCACCGCGCTTCTTGCCGAAGTCGACCTTGCCGCCGGTGTAGTACAGGGCCGCCTCGTACAGCGTGTCCTGGATCGGCGTGTAGCCGGAGGTGTTCAGCTTGTCCACCTCTTCCAGGATCTCCTGGCGCACCAGGCGTACGTCCGCCGCAGCGGTACCGTCGTCCTGGTAGCGAACCACCAGGCGCGGTGCGCGCACGGGGTCGCGGTTGAAGCTGTCCGCCGCCCGGGTGGTGCCGCTGGACTTGTACATGCGGAAGGCCATGGCATTACCCAGGCTCCAGCCGGCACGTTCCACGGTGCTCTGCACCAGGCTGGAGATATCCGTGGTGCGGTGGGTCTGTACATCCACCCAGTTCTCGGTGATGTTCCAGTCCAGCGCCGTACCCCAGGTGCGGCTGTCGACAGTACCGTTGCCGCTGCCGAAGGCCACTGAGTTGTCAGTGAGCTCGGGTTCGATCTTCACCGTGGTGTTGCCGGAGTAGTTGTTCTTGGCCACGAACTCGATCCAGGCCTCGAGAATCTTTGCATCCTTGGGCAGGTTGATGTTGGGGAAACGCAGGCCCACGTGGCGGCTGGTGCTCTGGAAGTCCAGGTCATCGGAGCTGGTCCAGACATCGCTGCCGTCTTCCTCGACGTCGTCGTCGGAATCCGTGATCTGCATGGCCATGCTGGCCACAGAGCAGGAGGCGCCGGGTACGATGGTTTCTGAATCATAGGACACACGCAGGACAGGCTGCAGGCCGTTGTCTGCGTCCTTGGCCCAGGCACTGCGCAGGCCTTCACCTGCGATCATGAATGCCATGGGGTTGCCGCCACACCAGTCGCTCTGGTTGACGATTTCCTGCACGGCTTCTTTGAGGTCCGGCGTGGTCTTGGTCTCGCCGGACGTCGTCCAGGCCTCAAGATCCGTCCACTCGACCAGCGTTGTCGTACGCGCGCGTGTAGCGATTTTCGCGGAATCGGAATACGTGGCGGGATTGGGGCTAAGCTCACCGGCGATCAGCAGATTGGTGGTCTCGGTAGAGTCTGTTTGCGCCACGGTGAAATCGATAAAGGCGTTGGTGATGGTCACACCCTTGGGTACGTCCACATTGGTGAAGCGCAGGCCGGTCACCGTATCCTTTTCTTCGGGCGGAGAACCGACGTAGTACTCCACCGTCAGGGTGGGAATGAAGTCGCCGCGATCATAGGCCTGGAAGTCGTGCTCCGCCACGGCGGTCGACCCGCCGCGACGTTCGAAGATGAACGTCATATCGGAAATGTTGGTGCCGTCGCCCTTCCAGTCCGGATGGTTGACGATGTCCTGAACGACCGCCGTCAGGCTGGGGGTATTGACGATAGAGTTGCCCGCGGGGTTGGCCAGGTCCCACTGTACCGCAGACGCGGTGCGGGTCCGGCTGCTGATGTCGTCGTTGAGATCCGCAAAACGGGCGGAGGGGCCGTATTCACCGCTGATGGTCATCTCGGCCGTTCCGCCGGCGCCCACGTTGTCCACCTTGAAGGTGACATAGGCATTGGTAATCGTCGCGCCCGCTGGCACCTGGGTGCCGGCGAAGCGTACGCCGACCACGTGCAGCTCACTGGCGTTGCCGTCGTCGTGGGTCATCTCGAGGTCGTTATTGCCGCGCAGGACGTTGTCGCCGGGTTCGCCGACTTCTTCCTCGGCGTCGTCACTGAAGTCCTGGACTTCACGGGTGTAGACGTCCGCGGAACCCACCACCGCACGGGTGATATCCAGACGACTCGAGTCGATGATCATGGTGCCGGTGATGATGTCGAAGATATCCTTGAGGGTGGCGACGCTGCCGCCGATCACCTGCTGGGCATCATCGCTGCCCTGTTCAACGGTAGAAGACACATCGACAATGCCGGTCAACTCATTGACATTGCGATCGAGGTTGTCGATCTGGTAGAGCACCGGGCCACCGGGGTTGCTGAAACGCATCAGGCCCACGTTCACGTTGTTGAGGCTGTTCAGCAGGATGTGCATGGCGTCCTGCACGTTCTGCATACGGGTCTTGCCCGTGCCGCTCACGGTGTTGCTCATGGAACCGGAGGTATCCACCACCAGCAGCATGTTCGGCGCTACACCGCCGGCGGACGTATCACCGAAGAAGATCTCCGTGTCGTCAGCCCAGACGGGGGCGACCGTCACCAGCCCGCCAAGGAAGGCCGCGGCGAAGCGCCGTCCCTCCCTACCGAGCACACTCCTGATAGTTCGACCAGCCATGGCCTTGATGTTCGACTTTGCCTGTTTCATAGCAGAATCCTCCGAGTATCCCCGACACTCAGTTCGCTTTCGGTTGCACCACAAAAATTCCCTGTGTGTGCTCACTTTCAATATTGGTATTGGTACGACCGCCGGTGCCGACGACCGTGTAGTAAATGGTTGCCATCTTGGTGCCGCCACCGTCGCCTTCAACGATGCTGAAGCCCGGGGTGTGGAAATCACCCCAGTACTGCACCTCCACCTCGGAGGTCATGTCGTCATCGTCGAGCTGGTAATCCCCGGTGGGGTTGTCCCCGCCCGTGAGGCCGGCGTTGTAGGCTTCACCGATCAGCGTCTCGGTATCCAGCGTGATGTCGATCGCCGTCTCAGCGGCCTGGAACGTCAGTTCCTTGATCTCGCGGGAGGTGGCCATCTTGGCCTCGAGGTTGCTGGTTTCCATCGTGGAAAAGCCCACGAATGTCGTGATCAACAGCATGATCAGCGACACCAGCAGCACTGCGCCGCGCTGGTTCTTGGATCTTTGCAACTGCTTCATCTTCATGGCGATCAGATCCCCGGATTTTTCATCAGTACGGTGGTCTGGAACACACGGCGCAAAGTACGGTCGCCGTTGTGCGCATAGGTTGTATCGTCACCGATGCTCTCATCGAGCACCTGGTAGGTGTTCGCGTCATTCGCGTCCAGCACCGGCTCAAAACTCTGCATCAGCACCGCGACCCGCACGCTGACGATGTTGTCATCGGCCAGGTCCAGGTTGGCGTCGCTGGCAGGCACGTAGCGCGTGTTGTTGGAGTTCGGCAGGCGCTGTCCGTACAGCACCTGCAGGTACTCAACGCCTTCGACCATTTCCTCTTCCTGGCCATTGGCGCGGCGATACAGGGCAAACACGGGAATATCATTCGCCGTGCGGGTGCGATCGGTATCGCGCACATACCAGACCTTGTCGAAGGTCTGGAACAGCTCGGTGCCCGCCGGGTAGTCCGTGTCCAGGTTGGTCTTGGAGTTGCCGGTGGCGTCGAACTCGAAGGTGGTCGCGCTGCCGTCGCAGGCAGGCGTATTCGTCACTTCAAATAGGGACGCGTGCGAGCAGGTGGCGATAATCACCGTCTCGCCGTCGGATATGCACTCCAGGTTGCTGGACAGCGGTATCGAATTGCTGAGGCTGTTCACCGTGGCGGTCGTCTGCGCCACCAGCCGGCGGCCATGCGCTACGTAGAGCACGTCGCTGCCGACCCGGGCTTCGCCGCCAATGGCGCCATTGAGGCCGCCGGGCAGCGCCGGCGACCAGCCGCCGGTGAGGCGTTCCCAGCCCAGCATGCCCTCCCAGTCCACGCCGGTCGCCATTTCGTCGACGAAGCGGGAGCGGCTCAGGCAGCCGATGTAGTAGGCGTCACGCAGGTCGGACACCAGCATGTCCATGGCGATCCGGCCGTTTTCCTGCAGCCGCGCCAGGGACGTTTCTATCTGGGAAGATGCCTTGTTGGAGAGGAAGACGTTGATCACACCGGTGATCAGGAACACGCCGAGGCCCATCGCCACGATGAGTTCGATAACCGTCATACCTTTCTGTCGAATTCTGGTAGTCATCGTCTGCGCCTCAGAACATGGTGGCCGTGAGAGTGACCGAGCGGGAGATCGTGTCCCGCGTCAGGTTGCCCTCGGTATCGAAGTCACGGTCATCCCAGGAAACGGTCACGGTGAAGGCATTGGTGCCGTTTTCACGCTCCAGCTCGGCGCTGCCGTTGAGCAGGCGCGGCCGGTAACCTGCCACCTCTTCCACGTTGATAAAATTCTGCGCCCACTCGCGGATATCGTGCTCACCCATCTGGATGGCCGTGCAACCGTTGGCGTTGTCGACACAGGCCGGACTCGCGGGAATCGTGCCGGTATCGGTGGTATCGACGTTGTCGTAGACCGTAGAATTCTGGAAGCCGGCGCGGTTGGCGCGGATGCGATCCAGGATGTCCTGGCCCAGGAAAATGGCCTGGGAGCGCATGTAGGCGCTCTGGTTGGTCTGGAAGCTCACCATCTGCATGGCGGCAACGCCGAGAATGCCGACTGTCAGCACCAGCGTGGACACCAGCACTTCGATCAGCGTAAAGCCAGACTGTGTCTTTGCCAGGGCGCGAGGCTTGCGTGCGATCATGGACATTCTGCGATCTCCGTGCCGTCGTCTTCGTCGATAGTGCCGTTGCCATCCTCATCCACCCCCAGGCGTGCCTGGCCGGACAGGTTGAGGATGATGGCGCTGGCGTTTTCGGCATCGCCGGAGCAGATCACGACGGTGCCCCGCTCGTCGGCGAAACCTTCCTGGTTAAAACTGATGGCGCCGGCGTCGTTGAAGTTGCGGCTGCGTATCGTCATATCGCCACTACCGGCCTGGCCGACCCGGATGAGTACTTCCGCCGCCTGGCGGTCGCCGTCTCCCGCAGTGCCGCCGCCGTTGCCGTCATCGACGAACAGGATCCAGCCCGTCTCCCAATTGTTTCCGGCGCAGGTGTCCTGGTCGGTGGAGGGACAGGCGGTGACGGTCGACTGCAGGTTGACCGCCTCGGTGCGGGCGGTGCCCAGCATGCCGAACATGTCGCCGAGGGCGCCCTGCTGGCGGTTGCGGGTGATCGAATCCTGGAAGGTGGGTCCGATCAGGGTGCCGAGCAGCGCGACAATCACCACCACGAGCATCAGCTCGAGCAGGGTGTATCCCGCTGCCGATGTCGCGATGAGCCGCCGGGGGCGGTTCGCGCTACTGATTGTCCTGACTGTATTACTCATCACGGGTTTGGCCCTGTGATCGAAATTTGGGTCAGGATAGCAATTCGGGCCCTTATGCAAGCCAAAGGGCGGACAAACGGCCCGATTGGGGGATAAACGGCGGGTTTTTTACTGAAAGTGTGATGCAGTACCCGCCAGGCTGAACCTGAGTGGGTACTTACTTCAGGTCTACAGAGGGGATTCGAAGCTCTCGCGGCATGGAAAAAGTCACGTTCTCGGGCCGCCCGTCCATCTCCACGGGCGCCTGGGCACCCAGCGCCGACAGCCCCGCGATCACCTGCTGGACCAGGATTTCCGGCGCCGAAGCACCCGCCGTGACGCCCACGCGGCGCTTGCCTTCCAGCCAGGCGGGATCGATGGCCTCGGCATTGTCGATCAGGTAGGCGTCGGCGCCCATACGTTCTGCCAGCTCGCGCAGGCGATTGGAGTTGGAACTGTTGGGTGAGCCCACCACCAGCACCAGGTCGCAGTCGCCGGCCAGGTCCTTGACCGCGTCCTGCCGGTTTTGGGTCGCGTAGCAGATGTCGTCCTTGCGGGGCCCCTCGATGTTCGGGAATCGAGCCCTGAGGGCGTCGATAACCCGCGCGGTATCGTCCATGGACAGGGTGGTCTGGGTGACATAGCACAGCCGGTCCGGATCGCGCACCTCGAGCTTGCGTACCTGCTCTTCATCCTCTACCAGGTAGATATCCCCACCGGCAGAGCCATCGTACTGCCCCATAGTACCTTCGACTTCAGGATGCCCACGATGGCCTATCAGGATGCACTCGCGGCCGTCCTGGGAGTAGCGGGTTACTTCGATATGCACCTTGGTGACCAGGGGGCAGGTGGCGTCGAAGACCTTGAGGCCACGCTCCGCGGCCTCCCGGCGCACCGCCTGGGACACGCCGTGGGCACTGAAGATGACCGTGCTGTCATCGGGAATTTCGTGCAGTTCATCGACGAAAACAGCGCCGCGGCGGCGCAGGCCGTCGACCACGAACTTGTTGTGAACCACCTCGTGGCGCACGTAGATGGGTGCGCCGAAGACATCCAGGGCCCGGTCGACAATGGCGATGGCGCGGTCGACGCCGGCGCAGAAGCCCCGGGGATTCGCCATCTTGACCTCTGCGCTCACGCGACGGCCCTCAGTGCAGTTCCGCTGCTTCCACGCGGTGGATGAGGACGTCGAACAGGATACGACGCCCCGCCAGCGGGTGATTGAAATCCACGGTGACGGCCTCTTCATCGATGGCCACGACCAGGCCGGGCACCTCGCCACCGCCGGCGTCCGCGAAGTAGAACAGCACGCCGATCTCCAGCCCTGACTCATCGTCAAAGTGGCCTATGGGCACTTCCTGCACGTTGCTGTTATTGGGCATTCCGAAGGCGTTTTCCGGCTCGACGCTGAAAATCTGCCGCTCCCCGGCGGCCATGCCGAACAACAGCTGCTCAAATCCGGGCAGCAGGCTCCCGTCACCGACCACGAAGTCCACCGGCTCATTGCTGAAATTGGAGTCGATCTCGGAGCCGTCTTCCAGGCTCAGGGCAAAATTGAGGAAAACCCGGGTGCCCTCGCCGATCGTCACACTACTCTGCTGCATCCTCTTTATAGCTCTCCAAAACTCTGGTTTATCTCGGGGTGGCCTCGCCGGCCTCGGACCGGGACTGCAGCACCGCGTCCAGGATCATCAGGGCAGCGCCCACGGACACTGCCGAATCGGCCACGTTGAAGGTCGGAAAGTACCAGGTGTCGTAGTGCACGGAAATGAAGTCCACCACATACCCGTACTGCAGCCGGTCCCACAGGTTGCCGATGGCGCCCCCCAGTATCAGGCTCAGGCTCGCTGCGAGCAGCACATCGTCGCGCTTCAGGCGCACCAGCCACACAGACACCACGATACTGGCGATAAAGGCGACGGCGCTGAAAAACCAGCGCTGCCAGCCACCCGCGTCACTCAGAAAACTGAATGCCGCCCCCTCATTGTACTGCAATGTCAGGTTTAGCACCGGCAGCAGCGGTACCGGCCTGCCGTAGTCCAGGTGCTGCAGCGCCAGGCCCTTGGTCCACTGGTCCAGGATCACTACGACCAGGGCCAGGCCAAACCAGCCCACCAGGGCAGTGCGTCTAGACAAAGTGGCGCGACTCCCCGTCGCCGTCCACGTTCTCGACGCAGCGCAGGCAGATGGTCGGGTGGGCACTATTGCTGCCGACATCGGCCCGGCAGTGGTAGCAGCGCTCACACTTTTCATGGGCGCTGGCCACCACGGACAGGGCCAGGCCCTCCAGGTCGCTGGACGCCGCATCGGCGGGCGCGTCCGCCAGCGGTGCTACCCGCGCTCCGGAGGTGATCAGCAGAAAACGCAGTTCATCGCCCAGTCGCTCCAGGTCTGCGGCCAGCGTATCGCTGCAGTACAGCGTCACCTCGGCATCGAGGCCGCCGCGCAGATTGCCCGCATTGCGCTGGTTCTCGAGTTCGCGATTCACCGCATCGCGCACCGCCGTCAGCTGCTCCCAGTAGGCGTCATCAAAATCAGACTTGCCAGGCTGGCTGAAATCTTCAAACCACTCCACCAGGAACACGGAGGCGCCTCTCTCACCGGGCATGTTTTCCCAGATCTCGTCCGCGGTGAAACTGAGGATCGGCGCGATCCAGCGCACCAGCGCCTCTGCCACCTGGTACAGCGCGGTTTGGGCGGACCGGCGCGGCAGGCTGTCCGCCTGCATGGTGTAGGCACGGTCCTTGATGATATCCAGGTAAAAACCGCCCAGGTCGGTCACGCAGAAGTTGTGCAGCTTCTGGTAGATCAGGTGGAACTGGTAGTCATCGTAGGCGGCGATGATCTCCTCCTGCAGGCGCGCCGTGCGCCCGATGACCCAGGCATCCAGCGGCAGCAGGTCGTCGGCCGCCACCGCATTCACCGCGGGATCGAAATCACTCAGGTTGGACAGCAGGAATCGCGCCGTGTTGCGGATGCGCCGATAAGAGTCGGAGGTCCGCTTGATGATCTCATCGGACCAGGCCAGCTCGCCTCGGTAGTCCGTGGCCGCCACCCACAGGCGCACGATATCGGCGCCGAGTTGATTCAGCGCCTGCTTCGCGGAGACGACGTTGCCGAGGGACTTGGACATCTTGCGACCCTCGCCGTCCACAGTGAAGCCGTGGGTGAGCAGCGCCTTGTAGGGCGCCTGCCCCACCGCGGCGATACCGGTGAGCAGGGAGGACTGGAACCAGCCCCGGTGCTGGTCGGAACCTTCCAGGTACAGGTCAGCGGGGAATTGCAGCCCCTCGCGATGCCGCAGCACACAGGCGTGGGTCACACCGGAGTCGAACCAGACGTCCATGGTGTCGGTACTCTTGGCGTACTGGTCCGCCTCGTCGCCGAGCAGGTCCGCGGGTTCCAGCTCAAACCAGGCATCGATGCCGCCCTCTTCGACTGCCTGGGCGGCCTTTTCGATCAGCGCCGGCGTGTCGGGATGCAGCTCGCCGGTCTCCCGGTGCACAAACAGCGGAATCGGGGAACCCCAGGTACGCTGGCGAGAGATACACCAGTCCGGCCGGCCCTCCAGCATGGCCATGAGCCGGGAGCGCCCCCAGTCGGGCATGAAACTCACTTCGTCCACGGCGGCCAGCGCCTGCTCCTGAAGGCCCGCCTGCTCCATACTGATGAACCACTGGGGCGTCGCCCGGAAAATGACCGGCGTCTTGTGCCGCCAGCAGTGGGGGTAGGAGTGCTGGTAGGGCTCACTGAATAGCAGTGCACCCCGCTCCCGCAGCACCTCGATGATGTTGTCGTTGGCCTTGTTGATATGCTGGCCGCCGAAGAGCTCCGTATCCGGCAGGTAGACGCCGTTGTCCCCCACCGGGTTCAGGACCTCGAGCCCGTACTTCTGTCCCACGACGTAGTCGTCGAGACCGTGGCCGGGTGCGGTGTGCACCGCGCCGGTTCCCGCTTCAGTGGTGACATGTTGACCCAGGATCAGCGGCACCTGGCGTTCATAGAACGGATGCTGCAGCAGCTGGCCTTCAAGCGCCGAACCCTCGACCGTACCGAGCACGCTGTGATCTTCCCAACCGATCCGCGCGCACACCGCTTCCACCAGTTCGCTGGCCACAACCAGGCCTTTGCCATCTTTGGCCACCAGCGAATATTCGAGGGTCGGATGCAGGGTGACCGCCAGGCTCGCCGGCAGGGTCCAGGGTGTCGTTGTCCAGATGGGAACGGCCACATCGAGATCCGCTGCGTCAAACAGCGCCAGCATGGCGGCCGGATCCACCGCACGGTAGGCCACATCGATGGCCGGTGAGGTCTTGTCCTCGTATTCGACCTCGGCCTCGGCCAGCGCCGAACCGCAGTCCAGGCACCAGTGCACGGGCTTGGCCCCCTTGTGCAGGTGGCCATTGGCGATAATCTCGCCCAGGGTGCGCAGGATGTTCGCCTCGAAGCGGTAGTTCATGGTGAGGTAGGGATCGTCCCACTCCCCCAACACGCCCATGCGCACGAAGTCCTCGCGCTGGCCGTCCACCTGGGTGGCAGCATAGGCACGGCAGCGATCGCGGAACTCGTGGGGGGAGATCTTCACCCCGGGCTTGCCCACCTTTTTCTCGACATTCAACTCGATGGGCAGGCCGTGACAATCCCAACCCGGCAGGTAGGGGGCATCGAAACCCATCAGCGTGCGGGACTTGACCACGATATCCTTGAGAATCTTGTTGGCCGCGTGGCCCACGTGCAGTTCGCCGTTCGCATAGGGCGGGCCGTCGTGCAGGATGTACTTCGGCTTCCCGGCACTGGCCTCGCGAATCTGCCCGTACAGGTCCTGTTCCTGCCAGCGCTTGAGGCGCTGGGGTTCACGCTGGGCGAGGCTCGCCTTCATGGGGAACTCTGTCTGCGGCAGGTTCAGGGTGTTCTTGTAGTCACTCATAGCTCGAAATACTGGCGCCCGAAGGCGATGTCATTGTGTATCTGCGCCTGAAGCGCATCGATCGATTCAAATTTCTGCTCTTCGCGCACCTTTTCCAGGAACGTCACCTGAAGGCGCTTTCCATAGAGATGGCCATCGAAATCCAGCAGGTGCACTTCCAGGCTGGCCCGGGGCTGTTCTCCTACCGACGGCCTGAAGCCCACGTTGGCCACTCCCGGTACCGATGCATCCGCGGCGCCGGCTACATCGACCACGTAGACACCCGACAGGGGCGCCTCCAGGCGGTGCAGCTGCAGGTTCGCCGTTGGCACGCCCAGGGTGCGCCCGCGCTGGTCGCCGTACACCACCTTGCCCGAAATGCTGTAGGGCCGGCCCAGCAGCTGTTCCGCCAGGGCGAAATCCTCCGCCGCCAGGGCTTCCCTGATCCGGGTGCTGCTCACCCGCTCCCCGCCCACATCCAGGGTTTGCGTGTGCATGCACTCGAACCCGTGCACGGCGCCCTGCTCTTCCATCAGCGCGAAGTCACCCTCGCGGCCGCGGCCGAAGCGCAGGTCGTCGCCCATGACCACGTAGCGCACCCCGAGCCCGTCCACGAAGATGCGCTGGATGAAGTCCAGCGCCGACATGTTGCGCAGGTCCTCATCGAAGCGTATTCGCAGTACCCGGTCGACGCCGAGGGCCGCCAGGGCCTCGACTTTCTCGCGAAAGCTCATCAACCGGGCCGGCGCATCCTTCGGCGCGAAATACTCCCGCGGCAGCGGCTCGAACAGGATGACCACCGAGGGCAGTTCCAGTTCTGCGCTCTTTTCCAGCACATGCCGAATCACGGCGCGATGACCGTGATGCACACCGTCGAAAGCGCCTATGGTGGCGACGCACCCACGGTGCCGTGGCCGCAGGTTGTGAAGACCGCGTATCAGCTCCATGAATGCAGGGGTTGGTGCCAGGTCAGGCGCGCCATTATAGCCAAATCATCGGCGAATTTGCGTATAAAAATCACCCGGGCGAGTGCCCAGGAGCAGCTGGCAAACCAGGTAACTGGCCAGCCCCGCGGCCACCAGCAGCGCCAGCTCCACAGCCCGCTGCCACCAGTTCCAGGCCTGCCAGTCCGCGGTGTCGGGCATCAACAGCCACAGCGCTGCCGCCATCGCCAGGGTTGCCCCCAGCAGCCGCAGCAGAAAACGCCCCCAACCGGGCTGGAACACCAGTACCTGGACCCGCAGCAGCCCCCGCAACAACAGCCCGGCATTGAGCCACGCCGCCAGGCTGGTCGCGAGGGCCAGGCCCACATGGCCCAGGTTCAGGAGCAGGTACAGCGGGATCACAAAGGCCAGGTTCATCACCATGTTGGCGACCATGGCGATGATGCCGATACGCACCGGCGTCACCATGTCCTTCCGGGCGTAAAAGCCCGGCGCCAGCACCTTCACCAGCATGAACGCCAGCAGTCCCAGGCAGTAGGCGCGCAGGCTGAAAGTGGCCATGGTGACATCGGTGGGCTTGAGTGCGCCGTACTGGAACAGGGTCACCAGGATGGGTTCGGCCAGCAGCACCAGCGCCACGCTGGCCGGGAAACCGATCAGCAGCACCGCCCGCATGGCCCAGTCGAGTGTTTCCGAGTAGCGCTCTGCCTCGTCGCCGGCCTGCAGCCGTGACAGGCGCGGCAGAATCACCGTGGCAATCGCGATGCCGAACACGCCCAGGGGCAGCTCCGTCAGCCGGTCGGAATAGTAGAGCCAGGACACGCTGCCGGTGGGCAGGAAAGATGCCAGCACCGTGTCCAGCAACAGGTTGATCTGGCTGACGGAGACACCAAACAGGGCCGGTATCATCAGCGTCGCAATCTGGCGCACGCCGGGATGCTTCGTATCCCAGGTCGGCCGGGGCACCAGTTCCAGCTTGTACAGGAACGGCAGCTGGAACAGCAGCTGCACGATGCCGGCCATCATTACCCCCCAGGCCAGGGCAAATACAGGCTCCTCGAACCAGGGGCCCGCCACCAGCGCCGCGCCGATCAGTGACAGGTTGAGCCACACCGGGGTGAAGGCGGGCACTGCGAAGCGGCCGTAGCTGTTGAGTATGGCGCCGCACAGGCCCGTCATCGAGATCAGGAACAGGTAGGGGAATGTCACCCGGATCATGTCGGCGGTGAGCGCGTACTTGTAGGGGTCCTTCAGAAAGCCCGGGGCGAACACCGCGGTCACCAGCGGCGCACCGATGACCATCAGGCTGGTCAGAAACAGCAGGCTGCCCCCGAGGACACCGGTCACCCGGTCCAGCAGTTCCCGCACCAGCACTTTCGAACCCTGCTCGCGGTATTCCGCCAGTACCGGCACGAAGGCCTGTGAAAACGCGCCCTCCGCAAACAGGCGGCGCAGGAAGTTGGGCACCTTGAAGGCCACGAAAAAGGCGTCGGCATTGGCGGTCGCGCCGACAAAGCCTGCGATGACAATGTCGCGCAGCAGGCCCAGCACCCGGGAAATCATGGTCATGCTGCTGACCACGGCGCTGGATTTCAGCAGGCCCGCGTCCTGCCCCCCCAGCTCGGCTGCCGTCTCGCTGCTCATGCGGCCATCCCGAAACGCTGCAGTGGCGTGTAGGGTCGCGATCCCTGGTGGCTTTCGAACAATACCAGTTCGTTCAGTTCCACCTTGATGGGCTTGGCGGGCGGCAGTGGCGGCGGATCCAGCAGCTTGCGGGAACCTTTCAGGCGCGCCAGGGTGAGATGCGGTCGGTAGGCGCGCTGCTCGCTGTGAAAGCCCTCCCGGCGCAGCGCCGACGCCACGGCCGCCTGCAATTCCATCAGCTGCGGATGCGCCGCCACGTGCATTGCCAGCAAGCGCGGTTTCAGGGGCGAGGGAAACCACTCCAGGCCGTCCAGCGTCACACTCATATGGGGCTGGTCGCGCATGACGGTTGCCACCGTATCGGACAGGCGACCCAGGGCACGCTCCGCCACGTTGCCGAGATAGACCACCGTGATATGCCAGTTCTCCGGCGGCACCCAACGCAGGGGCAGCTCTTCCGGCAGGCCATTCGGTGAACCCAGGCGATCACAGAGCCCATAGATATCGCGTTCGGCCCTGGCGGGCGCAAATCCCAGGAACAGGCGCATCAGGTCCAGCGCTCGCGGAGCGCTTCCCCGTGAATCCTGAGCCACTGCAGCGCGATCAGCGTATGGCCGTTATTGATGCGGCCCTCGTCCAGCATGGCCATCACACCATCCCTGGGCAGGCGGTGGACGAGAATGTCTTCGCCTTCGTGGGCACAGCCGTGCAGGCCGCCGGCCGCCTCCGCATCGACGCGGCCCAGGAACAGCCTGACCTGTTCGGAACAGCCGCCGGGGCTGGGGAAAAAGGACGCGATGGGCTCCAGGGCTGTCAGCTCCAGGCCGGATTCTTCAACCGTCTCGCGGTGGGCCACGTCGGCGTCGGTTTCGCCGGGCTCTACCACCCCCGCCACCAGTTCCAGCATCCAGGGGCTGTCACCGCCCCGGATCGCACCGACGCGAAATTGTTCAAGCATGACCAGTTCGTCGCGGCGGGGGTCCCACAGCAGCACGCCGACGGCGTCACCGCGATCGAACAGCTCCCGCTTGATCGGGCCGTTCCAGCCGCCCTCGAAGGCACGGTGCTCCAGGGTGAGCTGCCGCATCCGGTAGTGTCCGCTGAACACCTCCACGTCATCGAGGACGCGAACATCCTGGGCTCCATACTTGAGATTCATGGCTACTGGAAGCGGCTGCCCGTGTACCAGGTCACGTCGCGGGCCTCGCGGTCCACCTGTTCGACCACATCCAGCACCATGGCAAACAGCGCCATTCGCACCACGACACCGTTGTCCGTCTGCCGGAAGATCGCCAGGTTGGGGTTGTCGTTGAGGTCGTCGTCGAGCTCGCGCGCGCCCTCCCGGGAGTCCCGGGGCAGCGGGTGCATGATCACCGTGTTGGGCTCGCAGTGCTGGGTGTAGATATTCTGGTTGAGGCGGAAACGGCCGCGATAGAGATCCGCTTCTTCCCGGCTGCCGAAGCGCTCCTCCTGGATGCGGGTGGAGTAGGCGATGTCCACGTGCGCGATATGATCTTCGAGGTCCTCGGTCTCCGAGACCTGATGGCCGGCGCCCTGCATGGCCTCGACGATCTCTCCGGGCATGCGCAGTTCGACCGGCGAGATCAGGTGCACTTCCAAACCCTGGAACAGGCACAGCAGCTTGCACAGCGAGTGCACGGTCCTGCCATAGCGCAGGTCGCCGATCAGGGCGATGCGCAGGCTGTCGATGCCGCCGCCGCGGGCCTGCATCTCGCTGCGAATGGTGTACAGGTCCAGCAACGCCTGGGTCGGGTGCTCATTGGCGCCGTCGCCGCCGTTGAGCACGGGAACCCGGCTGGCGGTCGCGAACTCCGCGACCGATCCCACTTCGGGGTGCCGCATGGCAATGACATCGCTGTAGCCGCTGATGACCCGGGCGGTGTCATAGAGCGACTCGCCCTTGGCGATGGCCGAATCCTCGAACCCCGTGGTCTCGCGCACTTCACCCCCCAGCAGGTTGAAGGCGCAGCCAAAGCTGACCCGGGTGCGCGTGCTGGGTTCGAAAAACATATTGCCGAGGATGGCGCCTTCCAGCACCCGGGTAATCTTCTGCCGGCGGGCATAGGGCAGCATGCGATCCGCCACCGAGAAGATGGACTCGATATCGCCGCGCTCGAACTGGTTTACGGTGAGAATGTGCTGGCCCGCAAAGCGCATGGGAGTTCCCTGCCTTTTTCCCGCCTATTATAAGCCGAGGCCCGCGGCGCGGAACGGAAATAGTTGTACCTGGGGAACGGGCCCTAAGCCGCCAGCAGGCTGTCGCCGTACTCCAGCAGCTGCTCCAGGATGTGGCGCTGGTCCGGGCCGGCGTCTTCGGACAACGCTTCGATCCGCTCCTGAAAAGCCTCCAGGGTGATGGAGGCGCCCGCATCCGGGTCCGTCAGGTACTGGAACCGGTGCTCCTCCCACTGCGCCCGCTCTTCCGGCGACAGGCTTTCAGGGAAATTGCGTGCACGATAGCGAAACAGCATTTCCGGGACCCGGGCATCTTCAAAGACGAAACTCTGGCTGGCCAGCTCTGCGGGGCTGGCCTCGCGCAGCCGGTCCATGGTGCGGCGATCCGCGTCGGAAAAAAATCCGCCGCTGTAGAGCATGCGATCAGGGTCTTCGATCGCGGGCAGATGCCGCTGCCCGTAGACCGCCTGCAGTTTCGCCGCCAGGCCCGGAATCGCCTGCAGCCTTGCGCGGTGCTCCCGACAGCGGGGGACGTCCAGGGACAGCCGCTCCACGGCTGCTTCATCCAGCAGTTTGGGGGTGGCCACCACCGGCGAGCGATTGATGTGCAGGGTCTTGATGCCGGGTCGGGCTTCACCCTCAGGCAGGCTGCCGGCAGGCGCGAACAGCTTTTCGGCGAGTTCCTCCGGGGACAGCGACGCCAGCGGTTCCGGGTCCGCGTCCAGGTCGATACAGATGATCTCGTTCTTGTTGACCGGGTGCCGGGCCACCGGCGCTACCAGGGCGATGTTGTGACGGTCGGTTCCGAACATGCCCGACACGTGCAGCACGGGTTTCATCGCCGCCATGTCGAGCAGGGACAGCACGAATTGCTTGTCTCGCAGCTTCAGGGCGTAATCGAACAGTCGCGGCTGGCGCTCGCGAATCAGCCGCGCCATGCCGATGGTGGCCTCCACATCCGAGAGGGCATCGTGAGCCGCCTCGTGGCCGATACCGTTCGCTTCGGTCAATTTTTCCAGCCGGAAGCTGACCTTGCCCCGGTCGTCCACCGGCCACTCGATTCCATCGGGCCGCAGCGCGTGGGTCAGCCGCACGACGTCAATCAGGTCCCAGCGCGAATTCCCGTTCTTGTACTCGCGGGCGTAGGGGTCATAGAAGTTGCGGTACAGCGTGTAGCGCGTGACCTCGTCATCGAAACGCAGGCTGTTGTAGCCGACGCCGCAGGTGCCGGGCCGGGACAGCTCAGCGTGCACCTGGCGGATGAACTCACATTCGGGGACCCCCTCCGCCAGCGCCCGCTGGGGCGTGATTCCCGTGACCAGGCAGGCCTCGGGGTGGGGCAATGCATCGCTGGCGGGGGCGGCGAACAGCACCAGGGGTTCGCCGATCACGTTGAGTGCCTCGTCCGTGCGCAGCCCGGCGAACTGCACCGGCCGGTCCCGGCTGGGGTCCGTGCCAAAGGTCTCGTAGTCGTGCCAGTAGAACGTGTTGCTCATGCGCCCCTCCATGGGCGGCCTGGCGACAGCCTGCTCAAATCAGCTCCAGCGCCTGTTCCTCGATTTTCGCCTTCCAGATCGCGGGGCCGGTCTGGTGCACGGATTCGCCCTTCACATCCACGGCCACCGTGACCGGCATGTCCTGCACCTCGAACTCGTAGATCGCTTCCATGCCCAGTTCGGGGAAGGCCACGACTTTCGCCGCCGTGATGGCCTTCGATACCAGGTAGGCCGCGCCGCCCACCGCCATCAGGTAGGTGGCCTCATGTTTCTTGATCGCGTCGAGCCCGGTGGGACCGCGCTCGGCCTTGCCGATCATGCCCATCAGGCCCGTGTGCTCGAGCACGAAGTCGGTGAACTTGTCCATGCGGGTGGCGGTGGTGGGACCGGCGGGGCCCATGACCTCGTCGCGGACCGGGTCCACGGGGCCCACGTAGTAGATGAACTTGTCCTTCAGGTCCACCTCCGGCGGCAGCCCCTCGCCGGACTCGATCAGCTCCTTGATCTTCTTGTGGGCGGCATCGCGACCCGTCAGCATTTTGCCGGACAGCAGCAGGGTATCGCCCGGCTGCCACTGGGCCATCTCTTCCCGGGTCACCGTGTCGAGATTCACCCGGCGCACGCCCTCACCCACTTCCCAGGTGATCTCGGGCCAGTCATCGAGGTTGGGCGGCGTCTGCAGGGCGGGCCCGCTGCCGTCCAGCACGAAATGTGCGTGGCGGGTGGCCGCGCAGTTGGGGATCATCGCCACCGGCAGCGAGGCCGCGTGGGTCGGGTAGTCCTTGATTTTCACGTCGACGATCGTGGTCAATCCGCCCAGGCCCTGGGCGCCGATACCCAGCTTGTTCACTGCATCCATGATTTCCAGCCGCAGCTCCTCGATGCGGTTGGACGGGCCGCGTTCACGCAGCTCCTGGATGTCCACCGGGTCCATGAGAGATTCCTTGGCGAGTACTGCCGCCTTCTCGGCAGTGCCACCGATGCCGATACCGAGCATACCCGGCGGGCACCAGCCTGCACCCATGGTGGGCACGGTTTTGACGACCCAGTCGACGATGCTGTCCGAAGGATTCAGCATCACCAGCTTGGACTTGTTCTCGGAGCCGCCGCCCTTGGCAGCAACCTGGACGTCCACGGTATTCCCTTCGACGACCTCCATATGGATAACTGCAGGGGTGTTGTCCTTCGTATTTTTCCGGGCCCCGGCGGGATCGTCGAGGATCGAGGCGCGCAGCACGTTGTCCGGGTTGAGATAGGCCCGGCGAACGCCTTCGTTGACCATATCCGCTACCGACATACTGGCATCCCACTGCACGTCCATGCCGATCTTGAGGAATACCGTGACGATGCCCGTGTCCTGGCAGATGGGGCGGTGGCCCTGGGCACACATACGCGAGTTGATCAGGATCTGCGCCATGGCGTCTTTGGCCGCGGGATTCTGCTCCATCTCGTAGGCGCGGTGTACCGCCTTGATGTAGTCCAGCGGGTGGTAGTAGGAAATGAACTGCAGCGCGTCGGCGACGCTGTCAATAAAGTCGTCCTGGCGAATGACCGTCATCGAGGGGGGCCTCACAAAACATCACTGGGGTAGCCGGCTATTGTACATCGAATGCGATAACCACCGGGAACACAGCCCGGTGCTTTCCCACCCGTTTCGCGCGGTTTACTCGCCGCCGGCGGTGGGTGGCGCGCCGGACATGCCCTGGCGCAGCTGCAGCAGGCTCTGGTTGACCTGCTTGCGGAAGGCATCGACGGACGCCTGCCATTCCTCGGCGTTGTCCATGCGCTTTTGCAGCCTGGCGAGGTCCAGGGTGGCGCGGCTGACGTCATCGCCCAGGCGCTCCAGCAGGGCCTGGTTGGCGTCGGCTGTCGTCACCAGCCGCTCCAGGTCGCTGGCCACGGCCCGCAGCTTCTGGATGTCGGAACCCAGGGCCTGCAGCTGTCGGGAATAGGCGGTATCGGTTTGGGTGAGCGTGGAGACTTTGCTGCTGAGATCGTCGCGGCTTTTCTGCAGGTCGGCGATAGCCGCCTTGTTGCGCCGCCAGGCAGATCCCCAGAGCTTGTCGACTTCGGACTTCAGGAATTTGATATCAGCCGCCAGCTTGGCCGAGGACTGGTTCATGCCCTCGTCGGTATCGGACAAGCGGTCTTCGAGGTCACTGATACGGCTCTCATAGCGGACCAGCAGATCCTCGGCCGTGTCCAGCTCCTGCTGCAGCTGCCAGGCCCAGGCACAGGCCACGGTGGCCACGACCAGGGCGACACAGATAAACAGGCGAGCGAGCAGGCCGGCACCGCCGCCGGCCGAGGCTCCGCCGCGATTCCCGCGTGCTGGCTTGCGCGCCTGCTGCCGGCTCGCGACCTCGTCCCGGCTTGGAACAATCGGTGGGATGCCGCTGATGTCCCCGGTTTTGCCGCCGGGTGCCTTCTCACTCATACCGCAGTGCTACTCAGGAATTGGGCCGGGCCCGAGGGCCCGGCGGGATGATCAGACGAGAACCAGTATGGCCCAGATGGCAACAACCAGACCAATGCTGCAGTGAATCACGCCGACGACTGACGTCATGGGGCCCGTCTTGCCGAACAGGGCATTCAGCTCGAGCAGTGCGATGAGGCCAAGGCAGATCCACACGGCGACAGGGTTCAGCTGTGCTGCGTAGACGGCGTTCTCCCCGCTACCCCAGAGTACCGGCAAGCTCTGGCTACCCAGCATGCCGAACAGCATCGGGCCGGAGAACAGGGTGTTGGTGCGCGAGGCCAGGCCTGCTTTGGCCGCGGAAGACGGGCCGTCCCCCTCTTTCATGCCCAGCACCACCTGCTGGTTTGGCCAGATAATCAGCCAGACGTTGAGGAACATCAGTATCCCCGCCGCCGAACCAATCCAGATAATAGGCGCTGCCTTGAAATTACTGTGTGCACCGGTCAGGTAGAGCAGGATCAGGCCAGTCAGGAACGTGAACATCGCCCCCCACCGGAACCACCACAGCGCCCGGGGTGCCAGCTTCTTCATAGCATCGGCCTTTGCGTCGGCCTCCGCCTCCTTGAAGTACTCGGTCTGCACGAAGTTGAAGTAGTACAGCATGCCGATCCAGACAATACCGAAGATCCCGTGGAACCAGCGAAAAATGAATTCGACGATGTCGCCAGTCATGACATTTCCTCCATGTTTCTATTATTCAATTCGAACCCGCCCGAATTATACACGCAGCCCGGTGCCGTGGAACGTGGTTTACACAGCTGATCGGCACGCTCCAGATATGCGTATCCTTCGCGATTCTCACCCGAGCCAATATCCAAGCAAGGAGCACAGCATGGCCTTTGAACTGCCGGAACTTCCCTACGCCCGCGATGCGCTGGCGCCCCACATCTCCGAAGAGACCCTGGACTTCCACTACGGCAAGCATCACGCCAGCTATGTCGACAAGCTAAACAGCATGGTGGAAGGCACGGACATGGCAGACCAATCCCTGGAAGACATCATCAGGAACTCCAGCGGCGGCCTGTTCAACAACGCCGCCCAGATCTGGAACCACACTTTCTACTGGCACAGCCTGAGCCCCAACGGCGGCGGCGAGCCGGAAGGCGCCCTGGCGGACGCCATCAAAGCCGCATTCGGCTCGGTCGAGGCCTTCAAGGAACAGTTCAGCGCCAGCGCCGCCGGCAATTTCGGCTCCGGCTGGACCTGGCTGGTCCAGGCCGCCGACGGCACCCTCGATATCGTCAACACGGATGATGCGGAAACCCCGCTGACCCAGGATGGCCTAACCCCCCTCCTCACCTGCGACGTGTGGGAGCATGCCTACTACATCGACTACCGCAACGCACGACCTGCTTATCTGGAAGCCTTCTGGGCGGTGGTCAACTGGAAGTTCGCTGCTTCTAACATGGCTTGATTGGATCGAGCCCGCGCTTCGACCTGGTCGGGGGGTATGCGAACGGGTGCGGGCTCTGCCCCGGTTTCAGGCTGCTGCGGAACTCAACCATTTTCCGCTTCGCGGAAAATTGGGATTCAAACAGTCCTCGCAGAAAGCTCCTGAAACCGGGGCAGAGCCCAAGCGGCACCCTGATTGTTCGCATACCCCCCGACCAGGCCGAAGCGCCCCCACATCAACGCCATATCTTCTGGCGAGGACAGTCTTACTTTTCACCCAAGCAGCACCCTGATTGTTCGCAAACCCCGCTGCAAGGCCAAAACGCACCCACGAAAACGCCATCTTGAATAAGAAAAGATCGACGGGTATTTGCTGAAGAACATTATTCGTTGGCTCGGAGGGTGGAGCGTGCGGGCGGTATTCGGAACAGTCAGGGCGCAGCTTGGGTGATGGTCCGTTTGCGGGGGCTTTCTGCGAGGATTGTCTGAATCCCAATTTTTCGCAAAGCGAAAAATGGTTGAGTTCCGCAGCAGCCCGCAAACGGACCATCACCCGCGCCCGTTCCGAAGACCGCCCGCACGCTTCACCCGTTCCCAGCTACGAAGATAAACCATCAAGCGAAAAAAAGCCCCGCATGAGCGAGGCTTTTCAGTAGCAAGGTGCCAGGTGGCTTACATCATGCCGCCCATGCCGCCCATGTCGGGCATTGCCGGCGCAGCGGCAGCCTTGTCTTCCGGTGCGTCGGCGACCATCACCTCAGTGGTGATCATCAGGCCGGCAACGGAGCCAGCGGCCTGCAGGGCCGTGCGGGTGACCTTGGCGGGGTCGAGGATACCCATCTCGATCATGTCGCCATACTCGGCAGTCGCGGCGTTGTAGCCGAAGTTGCCGTCGCCCTGGCGGACCTTGTCGAGGACCACGGAGGCCTCGTCACCGGCATTGTCGACGATCTGGCGCAGCGGACCTTCCATGGCGCGCAGCGCGGCTGCGATACCGTGGTTCTGGTCTTCGTTGTCACCCTTGAGGTCGGTAATCGTGTTGACCGCGCGTACCAGCGCGACACCACCACCGGCTACCACGCCTTCTTCGACGGCTGCACGGGTAGCGTGCAGGGCGTCTTCAACGCGGGCCTTCTTTTCCTTCATCTCGATCTCGGTGGCAGCGCCCACCTTGATGACCGCAACACCGCCGGCCAGCTTGGCCACGCGCTCCTGCAGCTTCTCGCGATCGTAGTCGGAAGAAGTGTTCTCGATCTGGGTGCGGATCTCGTTGACACGGGCCGTGATGGCGTCGTGGTCACCGGCACCGTCGATGATGGTGCTGTTGTCCTTGTCCATGGTCACGCGCTTGGCCTGGCCCAGGTGCTCCAGGGTGGCGGACTCCAGGTCCAGACCCACTTCCTCGGAGATCACGGTGCCGCCGGTCAGGATCGCGATGTCCTGCAGCATGGCCTTGCGGCGGTCGCCGAAGCCCGGTGCCTTACAGGCCGCAACCTTGACGATGCCGCGCATGTTGTTGACGACCAGGGTCGCCAGCGCTTCGCCTTCAACGTCCTCGGCAATGATCACCAGCGGCTTGGAGGCCTTGGCCACCTGCTCCAGCAGGGGCAGCAGCTCGCGGATGTTGGAGATCTTCTTGTCTACCAGCAGGATGAACGGTGCTTCCTGGTCAGCGCTCATGCTGTCCTGGTTGTTGATGAAGTAGGGAGACAGGTAGCCGCGGTCGAACTGCATGCCTTCAACCACGTCCAGCTCGTTCTCGAGGCCGGAGCCCTCTTCGACGGTGATAACGCCTTCCTTGCCGACCTTCTCCATCGCCTCGGCGATGATCTCGCCCACAGAGGTGTCGGCGTTGGCAGAGATGGAGCCCACCTGGGCAATTGCCTTGCTGTCTTCGCAGGGCACGGACATCTTCTCGACTTCAGCGACGGCAGCGGCGACTGCCTTGTCGATGCCGCGCTTGAGGTCCATGGGGTTCATGCCCGCGGCGACGGACTTGAGGCCTTCGTTCAGGATGGACTGGGCCAGGACCGTCGCGGTGGTGGTGCCGTCACCAGCCTGGTCAGAGGCCTGGGAGGCGACTTCCTTCACCATCTGCGCGCCCATGTTCTCGAACTTCTCTTCCAGTTCGATTTCCTTGGCCACGGAGACACCGTCCTTGGTCACGGTCGGTGCGCCGAAGGACTTGTCCAGGATTACGTTGCGGCCTTTCGGGCCCAGGGTCGCCTTGACGGCGTCAGCGAGTACGTTGACACCCTTGAGCATGCGGCTGCGGGCGTCATCGCCAAAAAATACGTCTTTAGCTGCCATGATTCTGTTCCTTTACTCTCGTTGCAAATTCGTTGGTGGGGCCTGTTGCCTTACTCGACAACCGCGTAGATTTCGCTTTCGCCCATGATGATCAGCTCTTCGCCGTCCAGCTCGATGGTGTTGCTGCCGGCATACTGGCCGAAGACCACCGTGTCACCGACCTTGACGGCCAGCGGACGGGTCTCGCCGCTGTCGAGGGCTTTGCCTTCGCCAACAGCAACCACTTCGCCCTGGTTGGGCTTTTCTTTGGCGGAACCGGGCAGGACGATGCCCCCGGCCGTGGTTTCTTCCTCTGCGTTACGACGGATAACTACACGGTCGTACAACGGACGGATATTCATCGGTTTTACTCTCCAAATGACGGTTTGTTATGCCGGGTTCCCGTATCTTGTCGCGGAACTCGCCGGATGCCCGGTGTTCTGGGGACGGCTGTCAGGATTTCAAGCCCTGTTCTGGCACTTTCAGGGAAGATTGCCAAAAAATTAGCACTCTCCCCCGGGGAGTGCTAATCATAGTCAGGAATTTGCCGAGGTCAAGACACCCGGGGGCTAGTCGTCGAGGCGGCGAAAGTCGCCCTCGACGGTCACATTGGCGTCGTCGTTCCGGGACCTGGTGCCAGAATCGGTGCCGGAATCAGTGCTGGAATCGGTGAAGGTGCGTGTTTCCGTGTAGGTCTTCCCGCCGTCTGAGGTATAGCGGCGAGTCACCGTCACACGATCCACGGGCGGGAAATGCGCCGGGGCAGCGCCCATTAGTCGCCGTCGCAGCGGCCCGATCAGGACGATGATGGCCATACAGTCGGTGATCAGCCCTGGGATCATCAGCAGCATACCGCTGGTCACGACCGCCAGGTCATCGCCCAGGAAACGCGTGCTGATCAGGCCGCCCTCGGCCTCCCGCTGAATCTGCCGGATCATGCTGAGGCCCTGGCGGCGAATCATGCCCAGGCCGACGAAGATGGTCAGGGCTACCCAGCCGAGGGCCACGAAAGCGCCCTGGGCGGCGCCCAGCTCTATCAGCGTCCAGAGCTCCAGGAAGGGGAATAGAAGAAAGATCAGAGGCATATGCTCACTATGGGGTCGGGTGGGCAGGAGTTCAAGGCGCTCCTGCCAGGCGGGATCCCGGCATAGTGACCCCCTTTGGTGTAGACTGCCCCGCCACCAACGGGGAGATTTCACCATGGATTTGAAAGACAAGGTCATCGTGGTCACCGGTGGCGGACAGGGACTGGGCCGCGCCATCGCCGTCGGCCTCGCCGGCAAGGGTGCAGTGCTGGCGCTGGCAGACCTCAACCAGGAGCGGCTCGACGAAACCGTGGCCCTGTGTAAGGAAGCCGGCGGCGACGCCCGCGCCTATATCGCCAATATTGCCAGCGAAGATGAGGTGGTCAGCCTGTTCGACAGCGTGGTCGCCGACCTCGGCCGCCTGGACGGCCTGGTCAACAACGCCGGAATCCTCCGGGACGGCATGCTGGTCAAGGTGAAGGACGGCGAGATCGTCAAGACCATGAGCCTGGCGGAGTGGCAGGCGGTGATCGACGTGAACCTCACCGGGGTATTCCTGTGCGGCCGCCAGGCCGCGGTCAAGATGATCGAGCAGGGCAGCGGCGGCCTGATCATCAATATCTCCTCCGTATCGCGGGCCGGCAACATGGGCCAGACCAACTACTCCGCCGCCAAGGCCGGCGTCGCCACCATGGCGGTGAGTTGGGGCAAGGAGCTGGCGCGGTACGGCATTCGCACCGCGGCCATTGCACCGGGCTTTGTCGGTACCGAAATGGTGGCCTCCATGAAGCCCGAGGCGCTGGCGAAAATGGAGTCGCAGATTCCCCTGGGTCGGGTCGGAGAGCCCGAGGAAATCGCCCACACCGCCGTGTTCCTGTTTGAAAATGACTACATCACCGGCCGGGTGATCGAAACCGATGGTGGAATACGCCTCTAAAGAGGAAAAGGACCGCGCCCAGGCGGACCGGCGCCAGCGCATCTGGCAGGTGATCAATGCGATACCCCCGGGGCGGGTCTGCAGCTACGGCGAGGTGGCCAAACTGGCGGGCATTCCCAACGGCGCACGCCAGACCGCCTGGGCCCTGCGCCACCTGCCACGGGACACCAAAATCCCCTGGTTCAGGGTGATCAACAGCCAGGGCCGTATCTCCATGCCGGAAGGGTCCCGCGGCTACCGGGAGCAGCGCAAGCGGCTCAAGGCCGAGGGGGTCACGTTCAACGAGAACGGCCGGCTAAGTTCTTCGGGATTCTGGTGGAGAGGTACAGACTAGGCAATCTCTTCGCCATTCCCGCGCCAGGGCGCCACCCACCACAGCAACACCATACCCGGCAGCGCCACCAGCGCGCAGAGCAGGAAAAACTCGGTCCAGCCGATGGACTCGACGATATATCCCGTCGAGGCGTTCACAAAGGTGCGGGGGATCGCGGTAATCGCCGTGAACAGCGCGATCTGGGTCGCCGCGTAGGTCTTGCTGGTCTCGCGGGCGATAAACGCCACGAAAGCGGCGGTGCCCAGGCCCACCCCGAGGTATTCGAAGCTGATCACGACCGCCAGCAACCACAGCACCGCACCCGCCTCCGCCAGCACTGCGAATCCCAGGATGCTCACAACCTGGACGACGCCAAACAGCCACAGCGCCCGGTTGATGCCCAACCGAATCATGATGAGGCCACCCAGCAGACCGCCAATAATGGCCGGCCATAGCGCTGCATTTTTTGCCACCAGCCCGATTTCGGTTTTGCTGAATCCCAGGTCCCGGTAGAACACCGTGGAAAGCGCCGTCGCCATACTGTCGCCCAGCTTGTACAGGAACAGGAAGGACAGCACCAACAGCACCGATCGCCAGCCGCGACGTTTCCAGTACTCGAGGAAAGGCGCTATCACTGATCCCAGCAGGCCCTGCGCCGGTGGCAGCTCCGTTTCGGGTTCCGAAGCCGCCAGGCTGAGGGCGAGACCGACGGCCATGAATCCGCCGGTGATCCAGAACACACTGCTCCAGGGCAGGTGGTCCGCCAATACCAGCGAAAGCGCTCCGGGTACCAGGCTCGAGATACGGTAGGCCTGCACGTGAATGGAGTTGCCCAGGCCCAGTTCGTGATCGGGCAGGATCTCTCGCCGATAGGCGTCCAGAACAATGTCCTGGCTGGCGCTGGCCAACACGACAGCTGCGGCGACGACAACAATGGCGTCGAGATCCACGGCAGGCTCGAACATGCCCAGGGTGCCGATGAACAGCAGTAGCAGCAGCTGGGTGACCAGCATCCAGCCCCGGCGGCGCCCCAGGAAGGGGGGCAGGTAGCGATCCATCAGCGGCGCCCACAGGAACTTCAGGATGTAGGGCAAGCCGACCAGTGAAAACAGGCCGATTTCACCGATACTCACGCCCCCCTCCAGAAGCCACACAGGCATCAACTGGATAATGACGTACAGGGGCATGCCGGAGGCGAAGCCGGTGAAGACACAAATGAGCATGCGGCGATTGAGTATCGCCTCTTGCCAGCTGACCGCCGCCTCAGTCAACGGACTCTTCCAGGGCGCGGTACTTGTAGGAGCGAGGCCGGTGTTCGGCCAGGGTGGATTCGAACAGCGCCAGGGTCTCTTCCGCCGCTCGCTGCCAGGAGAACTGTTCGGTTCGCGCTGACGCTCGCCGCGAGAGATCCTCGTGCAGGCCCGGCTCGTGCACGATTCTGGTGATGGCCGACGCCAGTTCCTTTTCCGAGTAGGGATTCACCAGTACACCCGCGTCGCCGACCACTTCAGGCAGGGAGCTGGTGGAAGAGGCTATCGCGGGCACCCCGTGCTGCATGGCCTCCAGCACCGGCAGCCCGAAGCCCTCGTACAGTGACGGCATGAGCAGGCAGCGGGCGCCCGCGTAGATGGCCTGCAACTCGGCGTCGGAGACGTAGCCGCACAAATGCACGCGCGAGCCCAGGTCCAGCGAATCGACCACGCTGGGCAGGTCCTCGCCGCCCCAGCCGCCACCGCCGACGATCACCAGCGGCGGCACCGCCGCATCCTCTTTCAGGGTCGCATAGGCTCGCAGCAGGCGCGGCAGGTTCTTGCGCGGTTCCAGGGTCCCGACAAACAGCAGATACTCCGCAGGCAGGTCGGCGTTATAGGGACTCACGGCGATGTCCTGCTCCGCCGCCTCGTGAATGACCTGGCACTTCCCGACCGCGGATGGGTAGTAACGGGAGACCTCGCTGGCGGTAAAGCGGGACACGCAGATGATCCGATCCGCCACGCGAATAGACGGCCCCATCAGGGCCCGCTCCAGCCACAGGTTCTTGGGGCGCATGGTTTCGGGGAACTGGCGCCAGACCAGGTCGTGTATGGTGACGACCGAGGCGATGCGCCGGTTCAGCAGTAGCGGCAGGTGGTGCCGCGGGGACCAGAACAGGTCGACTACGTCCTGTACCGCCCAGCGCTGATATTGCCACTGGGCCCAGCGCAGGCTGCCGGGAGTCCCGCCGACGGCATCGCCGTGGCGTACCCACAGCCTGGGATTCTCGGGCACCGACACGTGCAGGGGTCGATCGCTGTAGAGGAACCACTGGTGACCGCGCTCCACCATGGCTTCCAGCAGGGCGCGTGTGTAGCGGCCAATCCCCGTTAGGGGCGCCGCCAACGGCCGGGCGTCAACCGCAATGCGCACAGGATTATTCCGTTCGACCGAGAGCCAGGCGCGACTGGGCGCCGTGCTCCTGCACGACGTCCCGGTAGACTTCACTGTAGCGCTTGCCCATGGCCACGCCGGTAAACAGCTCTTCATAGCGCAGCCTGGCGCGCTGCCCCATGGCCTCAGCCTCGGCGCGATGCCCGTACAGGTGATCCATGGCTTCACGCAGGGAACGCGAACACCCCGGCGTGACCACCAGCCCGGTCTGCCGGTCGACGTTGATATGGCTGGTACCCGACCCGACTTCGGCCGATATCAGCGGCTTTCCACACATGGCGCCCTCCAGCAGGGTGACGCCGAATGCCTCGGAGCGCAGGTACGAGGGGAAGACCACGCTGCGACACAGCCGGAACAGGGCCATCTTTACCGTGTCCTCGACGTAGCCGCAGAAGCGGACGTTAGTGAGCCCGAGTTCACGCGCCTGCCGGCGCAGTGCCTGCTCGACGGGCCCGGAACCGACAATGACCACTTCATAGGCTGCATCGCGCATGGCGTCGAGCAGGATGTGCAAGCCCTTGTAGTAACGCAGTACACCGACAAACAGGAAAAAGCCGCGGCCGTAATCGGCCTCGACCCGGCGAAACTCCGGGCTGTCCGGCGCGAGTTCCGGGTAGGAATCGCTGTCGATGCCGATTGGGACGATGTCCACCTTGTCGCTGTACCGGCTGAGCACGTCGCTGGTGGCAAAATAATTCGGAGACGTCGCCACAATCCTGTCGACGCTGTCGAGGAAATGATTCATCAGCGGCCGGTACAGGAAGGCCAGCGCCTTTTGCCGCACGATATCCGAGTGGTAGGTCACCACCGCCGGCGCGGGATGGCCGGCAGCCGCATGCAGGATATCGGCATAGGGCCAGGGAAAGTGATAGTGCACCACGTCTGCCCAGGCTGCCTGGCGACGAAACTCCGCAATGCCGCTGAAGGTGAAACCACAGGACGCGATTTCGAAGCTCTGTTTGGCGCGCACAACAAGACCCTCCGGGACCTCAATAGTCGCCGGGCTGGGATCGGGGCTGAGGGTGAACACCCGGCTTTCGATACCGCTGTCCCGGGTGTTCAGGCAGATCTGGCGAATCACCTCTTCGAGGCCACCCTGCGAATCCGGGAAATAGGTGCGGTAGACGTGGAGGACTTTCATCGACAACGCATGCTTCTCAAAGCGTCATTATCCCCGGGCTGAAAGGGCAAGGCAAAATGCCATTTGGTGACATATTTCGTGAAACGGCCACTGGATATCGCCGCTAGTGCCACCCTGTATAATCGTTTACCATCCGCGCCCATTCACAGGCCTTCAAACGACAGTCCATGAACCTTTCCTCGAGGCACCATGCCAGCCAGTAAGCCAGGTTCGCCTGGCCGCATCCTGCTGGTGCTGGGCATGCACCGCAGCGGCACGTCGCTGCTGAGCGGACTGCTGTCGAACGCCGGGCTGGACCTGGGGAAGTCGATCATGGAGGCCGCTGAGGACAACCCCAGCGGGTTTCATGAGAATGCGCGCATCGTGGCCCTCCACGAGCAGCTGCTCAACTCGCTGGGCCAGACCTGGTCTTCCTTTGCCGAATTGCCCGAGGGCTGGCAGCAGAGCGAGGATGTCGAGGCCTTTCGCAGTGAGCTGAAAGCACTGTTGGAAGAAGAGTTCGACGGCGAGCGCCCGCTCTGTATCAAGGACCCGCGCCTGTGCCGTCTTCTACCCCTGTGGCGGGACCTGTGCAAGGAACTGCAGGTGGACCTCGCCTGTGCCAGTATCGTTCGCCCGGCGCCGGAGGTGGTTGCATCCCTCGCAAAGCGAGACAGCCTGGGGCAGGCGCACGGGCGCGCGCTCTGGCTGCGCTACAACCTGGATATGATCGCGCACTGCGAAGGAATCCCGCTTTACCGGACCAGCTACGAGACCGTGATGCAGGAACCCGAGCGCGTCCTGGGGGAACTGGCCGATACCTGCGGCCTCACACTGGCCAGCGCGGACGTCGGCCTGGTAAACCCGGCCCTCAGGCACCACAAGGAAAACCTCCCCAACGACGCCAGCACCTCGCTCTACGAACTGCTGAGCGCGGGTCATAAGGAAGTACCGGCCTGGTACGCGGCAGACCTCCTGCCCCTGGCGGAGCAACTGGCACAACTGGAAAGTGATCTGTCGCGGCAGTCTGTCGAACCTGAGAGCCTCTCAGAGGAGGCGCTTGCCAGCGCCAGGGAGCGGCAGCTATTTGAGCAGGCGCAGGACGCCAAGCAGTATGCGGGCTCCATGGAGCGGGAGCTGGAGACCGGCCGCAGCTACATCGTGGCGATGGAGCAGGAGCTGGAAGAGCGGCAGGCCTATGCCTCGAGCCTCGAACAGGAAATGGCGGCCCGCGATGCGGATATCGAGACAAAGGCAGAGTTCATTGAGTCACTCGAAGCGGAAATGAAACATCGAGAGGCATTTACGGAATCGGAGCTGAAAGCGCTGCGTGCGGATCTCGAAGAGCGTGCCCGGTACGTCGAATCTCTCAGCACCGCCGTCGAGCAGAAAGACAGTGAGCTGGCGTCACTGCAGGCGGCGCTGCATGAGGAGCGTGCAGGCCACGAGGAGTTTGTGGCCGCCCACGAGGAAGACGTGGCGCGACGGGAAGCCTACGCCCAGTCCCTGAACGCCGAACTTGAAAGCAAGAGCGCGTACATCGCCGAGCTCGAGCACAGGTTCCGGTTCTTCATACGGCTGAGCAGAATACTGAAAGGACAAAGCGGGAAACATGAGTAGCAGGACCTGTATTTTCACCATCGTCTCGCGCAACTATCTGCACTACGCGAGAACCCTCATGAACAGTATCGAGCAGCATGCGCCCGGGGCGGAACGGCTGGTGGGGCTGTGCGATGAGATCGGTGAGGTCGACCTGTCCGGTGAAAACTTCCAGGTCCTGGAGATGAAGTCGCTGGATATCCCGGACATCGAGAAGTTCATCTTCCGCTACACCATCCTTGAGCTGAACACCGCCATCAAGCCCTACATCATTTCGAAACTGTTCGACGATGGCTATGACAAGGTCATCTACTTCGATCCGGACATCCGCGTCTACCGGAACCTGGACGGGATGCTGGGCCTGCTCGACGAGCACCAGATGCTGCTCACGCCACACCTTACCGGGCCGCTGGACGACGACAAGCTGCCCAGCGAGCTCAACATCCTGGTCAGCGGCACCTACAACCTGGGCTACATCGGCCTGCGCAACACCCCCGACATGCAGCGCTTCGCCCACTGGTGGGAGGACAAACTCTATACCGATTGCGTCGTCGACCTGGAGCGCGGCCTGTTCGTCGACCAGAAGTGGGTGGATATGGCGCCCGGCATGTACCCGGGCGTTTACATCAATCGCGACCCGAGCTGGAACGTCGCCTACTGGAACCTCAAGCACCGCCAGGTCACCCGGGCGGGAGACAGCTTCGAGGTCAACGGCGAGCCCCTGCTGTTTTTCCACTTCTCCGGATTCAATGGCGCAGCGTCTACCCTGAGCAAACACCAGGACCGCTACACCAAGAAGTCCGCCGGGGCGGCAGTCGAACAGCTGTGCTCTGACTACGCAAAGTCGCTCACCGACAACGGCGACGGCGTGGTCACCCGGATTCCCTACGCCTACGGCTTTTTCGCGGACGGTACCCCCATTCCCGACTTTGCCCGCTACATATACCGGGAGGACTACGACTGGGAACGCAGCACCGACAATCCCTACGAGGACGCCGGCTGCGCCAACTACCTGGGCTATCTCAACGAACCCATTACCCTCAAGGGTACGCGGTTGCCCTGGATCACGCGCCTGGGCTACAAGCTCTACCAGGCGCGCCCGGACCTGCAGGCCGCTTTCCCGGACCTGGCCGGCGCCCAGGGCAAGCTGTTTGCTGACTGGTATGTCCAGAGCGTTGCGGAACAGGCAAAGTTTCACGACTGTTTCATTGAACCGGTACGCCACGCCCTGTCCCAGCTTGGCAGCGACGAGCCGCCCGCTGCGCTGACGACACGCGCGCGCCGCTGGCTGAACCGCCAGCTGTACCGCGTGGCCTGGCGCTACCGGCACCTGGTGCGGCCGCTGATCCCTGCCGCAGTGCGACAGCGCATGCACGTGCGGCTGGTGGAGAACCTGTCCCCGGCAGGGGCCGCTGAACCGGAAGCCGCAAGCGTTGCCCGCACCGGGGTAGACCCCGAGCTGCCCTGGGGCGTAAACCTGTACGGCTACGTTCGCGCCGAGAGCGGCATCGGCCAGTCAGCCCGCTCCAACATCGACAACCTGCTGGCCGCCGGTATTCCCCTGGCCGTTGTGGATTTCCGCGCCGGCAACGTCTCGCGGATGGAAGCGGAGATACCCGACGACCTGGCCTCGGAGCCCCGCTACAGCATCAACCTGTTCCACATCAACGCGGACCAGACCGTCAGCGCCATCGAGCACCTGGGCGCGGACGTGCTGAGCGGGCACTACAACGTCGGCTACTGGGCCTGGGAACTCCCGGAGTTTCCCGATGAGTGGCTGCCGGCCATCGAACTGCTGGACGAGATCTGGGTGCCCTCGGAGTTTTGCCGGGAAGCCATTGCCGCCAAGGCGGATATCCCGGTCGTGTGCATACCGCACTCCATTCACCCCGCCTCCCCCGCGCCGGAAGCCGATCGCGCGGCGTTCCAGCTGCCCACCGACGCCACCGTATTCCTGAGCATGTACGATGCGCTCAGCGTGCCGGAGCGCAAGAACCCCGAAGCCGCCATCGACGCCTTCCTCGCCGCGACCGCGTCGGGAGATGTCGACGCGCACCTGGTGCTGAAGGTGAGCAATCTCGACAAGACGCCCGCCCACGCCGCCCGGCTGCGCCAGCGCATCGCGGGCCAGGGCAATATCTCACTGGTGGAAGGCTACCTGGACCGCGAAACCATCTACCGGTTGATCCAGAGCTGCGACGCCTTCCTGTCGCTGCACCGGGCAGAGGGTTTTGGCCTTGGCCTGGCCGAAGCCATGCTGCTGGGCAAGGTCTGCATCGCCACGGCCTGGTCCGGCAATATGGAGTTCATGAACAGCAACAACGCGCTGCTGGTCGACGCCCAGGTCGTGGAACTCGCCGAGGACCATGGCCCCTACAAAGCCGGGCGGCACTGGGCAGAGCCCGACCAGGGCCAGGCGAGTGCGGCCATTCGCCGTCTCTGCCTGGAGTCCGGCCTGAAGGAAAGGCTGGGCGCTGCAGCTCGGGCATCGATTGAATCCGACTTCTCGGCGGCGGCCATCGGTGCGCGACTGTTTGCCCGCATCCGGGACATCACCGAGCACACGGACACCGCACAGGCGGGCTGAGGCCTCAGCTCCCCGCCGACTCCAGTAATGCCAGGGTCTCGCGCGCAGCCCGGGCCCAGCTGAATTCGCCGGAGCGCTCCCGGGCATTGGCCCCCAGCGCGCGCCTTCGCTCGTGATCTGTGGCCAGTTCGCGTAAGGCACTCGCAATGGAATGCTCGGACGCCGGATCCACCAGCACGCCCGCCGAGCCCGCCACCTCGGCCAGCGCTCCCCCGTCAGACACGATCACGGGAATACCGTTCGACATGGCTTCCACCACCGGCAGGCCGAAACCTTCATACAGGGATGGCAGCACCAATGCCTGCGCCCGTGAATACAGCCCGGCCAGCCGTTCATCGCTGGCATAGCCTTCCAGGATAACCCGGTCACGGATTCCCAGCGCCGCACTGTCGCGGGCCAGGTCAACGTCGCCCCAGCCCGTTCCACCGACACACACCAGCCAGTGCGCGTACTCGCCGCCGGCCAGGAACCGGGCGAAGGCTCGGAACAGGCGCTCCGTGTTCTTGCGAGGCTCCGCCGTACCCACAAACAGGAAGTAGGGGAAGTCGAAGCCCACAACCTCCGGTTTGCCCAGGTCCCTGCCCGCTTCGTGGATGACACTGCTCCGCTGCGGCGTATCGGGATAGAAGTGAGCGAGCTCCCCCGCCGTAAAATCTGACACGGCGATGATGTGGCTTGCACGACGCAGTGAACTAGCCATCGCCGCCCGCTCCAGCATGCGGTTTCTCCAGGGCATGGTGTCGGGGTAGCGACGCCACAGCAGGTCGTGCACGGTAACCACCCCCGGCAGTCGTCGCGGCAGCAGGAACGGCAGGTGATGTCGCGGCGACCAGAAAACCTGTGCGCGGTCGCGCTTCGCCCAGCGCAGGAAGTGGACGTTGGCGTAGAGCAGACTGAGCAGGCTGCGGGGCGGTGCGTTGCCGTGCCGCACCGTCACCCTGGGGTGGCCGGTCCAGGGTCCCTCGACCAGGGGCCGGTCGCTGTACAGGAGCCAGTCGTGATCACTGTCCAGCAGCTGTTCCAGCAGGGCGCGGGTGTAGACGCCGATGCCGGTGATCGGCGGCGACAGCGGGCGTGCATCGACGGCAATTCTCACGCTACGGCTAGAGCCTCCCTGCTAATTCGTCTACAATCCGACGCCCATTGAAACGATGGTAACCCTGGCCTGAACGCAATGAAATCACCGATTTTCCTCTTTGGCAGCGGTCGCTGCGGAAGCACCCTGCTGCAGCGCGCACTGAACGCGCACCCGGAGGTGGTGATGTATGGCGAGCACGAGGGTTTCCTGGCGCCACTGGCCAACTCCTACCACCGGCTGACCCAGACCCAGGATATCCAGCGTTTCGTGTTCAGCGAAAAAGCGATTCCCCCGGAGGTGGTTCACGGGGAGCTGAGCGACCTGCAGGCGGACATCTGCTGGGTCAACAGCTTCACCGCCGAATCCGTCCACAGCGAGTACAAGCGCTTCCTGCTCTCACTACTGGCGAGCGATGTCGATACTGACAAGGTCCACTGGGGCTTCAAGGAGATTCGCTACCTTGAGGGCCACCGGGTCATCTGGATGCTGAGAGAGCTGTTCCCGGACGCTCGCTTCGTCTTCCTGTTTCGCAACCCGGCAGAGACCATTGCCAGCGGACTGACTGCCTGGGAGCAGCCCGACGAGATCATGGCCGACGAGCAGACGTTCCGCAAAGCCGTCTGGCAGCGCTTCATGCGCTGGGCTTCCAAGTACCGCTACCTGCTGGAGCACGAGGAAGACCTGGGCGAAAACCTCTACCTGCTGCGCTACGAAGATCTTGTCAGCGACCCGAAGAAACACATGGACGATGTGTTCGGCATGTTGGGGCTGGACACCCCCGAGCTTGCCCTGGAAATCTTTGGTCACAAGGTCGCCAGCACTGAGAAGCACGAGCACAAGGCCTTTCTGGTCGAGCGCATCCAGGAATTCCAGCGCAAATGCATACACCCTGAACTGCGCGAAGTCTGCGCGAGAATGGGCTACGAGCACCTGGCATGAGCTTCAACCCCGACACCAACGTCTGCATCAAGGACGATGTCATCATCGACAACCCCGAGGGCCTCTCCTACAGCGAGAACCTCCACCTGGGTCACCGCATTACCATCCAGGCCGGCGGCGGTGTCACCCTCGGGCGGCAGGTCGCCATCGGTGAAGACACGGTGATCTGGTCGATCAATCATCACTACGAGGAAGATTGTATCCCCTACGGCTTTACCCGCGTGCGCAAGCCTGTGGTGATAGAAGACAACGTGTGGATCGGGCGTAACGTAATGATTGCCCCGGGCTCGCATATCGGCGAGGGCGCCGTGCTGTCGCTGGGTGCGGTGGTCAGCGGCGTCATCCCACCGCTGGCGGTGGTGGCGGGCAACCCGGCGCGGGTCGTGCGCTTCCGTTCCCTGGAACGCTACCTGCACGCCAGGGAGCACGAACTCAACCTGTGGACCCAGCGCAGCGTGCCCGACTGCTGCCCGTCCTGCGAGCCCGGCAACTTCACCTGGACCGATGCAGCACCCACAGTGCCGCGGTCCCGGTGGCGGCGGCGCTGGGACAGTTTTACCCTGGGACGGCAGGAAAAAAAGATTCGTCGCGCGCTGGCGGAATTCAACCGCCGGTCCTGATTCGAGAGCGGCTAGTCCGCCTTCTCGCCTTCCTCTCGCGCTTCCAGCGCATCGATCCGCCGCTCGAGAATACCCAGCTGCTGGACGATACGCGTCAACTGCACGGTGCGCCGTGAACTATCGATGTCCGACAGAAACAGTCGCGACAACAGCAGCAGGACGCCTGCAATCACCGGCAGGATCGGCGGATACGCGATGCCCAACATCCGTGCCAGGGTGTCGTTGACCTGGGGAAAGACCCCGAACAGCGCCACCACCGCGGCAACGCAAAGCCACCAGATTGAGTACCGAACGTGCAGGTGGTCGCGGCGAATCAATATCACGATGCTGATCAGGAAGCAGAGGCCAAATGCCGCGGTGAGCAGGTTGAACAGTTGCAAGGGCTTACCTGGAGAGCTTGGACACGGACATGATAGAGGTATAGACCATGTAGTAAAGCACGCTCATCCAGCTGCGAAACACATGGGAACCGCCCACTGCCCTGCCCTGCATGGGAATGGACACCTCGTGAATCGGGAAGCCATTTTCCTTCAACAGCAGCAGAACCCCCACGTCCTGGTACTCGAGCATGGTGGCTTCCTTTGAAGAAAGCAGGCCTATGGCCCGGCGGCCGTAGACCCGCAGGCCCGAGGTCAGGTCTTCCACCGAAAGTCCCGTGATGGCGCGGAAGTAGCGCCAGGCAAAGCGCCGGTATCGGGAACCCCGGGTTACGCACTCGCCAATCACCAGTGCCTCCGGGTCTTCCAGGAAGCGGCTGATCAGTACCGGCAGGGTGCTGGGCAGGTGCTGGCCATCGGCGTCCATGGTGACGACAAAGTCGTAGTCGTGGGCTTCGGCATAGCGCAGGCCCGCCTGGGTAGCGCCCCAGGCCCCGAGATTGACCACCAGGTTGATGCCGATCACATCCAGCGCGGCAATCACTTCCCCGGTGGCGTCGGTGCTGAGGTCGTTGACCACGATGATATCCAGCTCCGGTGCGACCACGCGCACCTCGGCCACGACCTCGCCGATCGTCGCCGCTTCATTGAATGCTGGAATAACTACCGCGCCGCGCAAGAGCTTACCCCGGGATTGACGCTCCATTGGCGGAGCGGGAATAAAGGTCGCGTATTGTCCACGGGGTGACGGGCCAGCGCAAGAAGCATTGTGCGCTATTGAGCCTTTTCGATCACACGCTCTTCGAGGCCCTCGAGGCGCAGCCTGCCCTCCATGGCCGCCCTGACCTTCGGCAGGTTCTCCCTGGCCACCGGGTGGTCGGGGAAGCGCTCAAAAATTTCGATGGCCTCAGGATAGCGGCCCTGCTGCATGGCGATAACACCCAGGTTGATGGCGGCGCTGGACTGTTTAGGGTCGATCTCCAGGATGCGTTGGTAGGCCGCCTCCGCGGCGGCGAAATCACTGTCACGCAGCGCGGCATTGCCCTGCTGCAACAGCAGGCGCAGCTGCTGCACGCGGGTCATCGACGAGCTTGCGAGCTGGTTTTCGAGCTCCCGGGCACGCGCCTCCTGGCCGTTAAGGCGCAGCAACTTGGCCCAGTACAGACGGGTGGCAACATCGGTACGCAGGCGGCCATGGCGTTGCTCGTTGGCGCGGAGTTCCCGCTCAAGGAATTCCAGCGCACGCGCGTTCTCACCGGCCTTGTGGTAGACCTTGCTCAGGTAGACCCAGTTCCGCGGCTGCTCAGGCGCATGCTCGATGGCGTGATTGAAGAAGGCCACCTGGTCCCGCCACAGGTTGTTGCGATTCCAGGTCACAATGGACAGAACTACCGTCAGGACCAGCGTCATCGCGAGCGCATGGGCAGGCTTGAGCCTCGCCAGCAGACCTGCGAACACAATCATCAAACCGACGTCCGGCAGGTAGGCGCGGTGTTCGAACATCAGGTCCTTGATGGGAATCAGGCCGGACTCGACCGCATGGGCCAGGTAGTAGAACAGCACGCCGAACGCCACCAGTGGCAGGCGCCGCAGATTGACGGCGGCGGTGGCGATCACCAGCAGATGCAGCGCCGCTGCGGCCAGTACCGGCCAGCTTCCCCAGGACCAGACCGGCTGGAGTCCGTAGTCCAGTACCAGCGGGTCCGGCCAGGCAAATAGCACAAGGTAGCGCCACAGCACGAGCATCTGCGCGGCCAGGTAGTCCGCCCGGGAAATGCGCAGGGTTTCCCTAGAGCCGCTGTCCAGGGCTTCCAGGGTGACAAGTCCCGACAGGTTCAGGACCAGCAACAACGCCAGGGATACTCCGAGCAGCGCAAGCCCAGACAGAGCGACACGACGCCTGGCACGACTGTCCGCGGCAAAGAACGTGTACTCGACCAGCAGCAGCGCCGCCGGCAGGGTCACAGCATTCTGCTTGGTCAGCAGCGCCAGCAACGCGAATACCGCGCATGCAACATAGCCGTGCCAGCCGCGACCCGGGCTCTGCAAGCGGCCCCAGACGTAGGCCAGCAGGCTTAGCACATAGAACAGCGCCACCAGGGAGGCAAGCCTTTGAACAATGTAGGTCACCGCCTGGGTATGCAGGGGATGCACCAGGAACAGCAGGGATACGCAGAGCGCTACCACCGGCATCCGCTGGCGCAGCTCGGTACCAGACAGGGCCGGGCTGCGGGCTAGCAGCGTCAGCAGCACATACAGCGCGAAAGCCACGCCCAGGTGGATCAGTGTGTTCGCCAGGTGGTAGCCGGTGACATCCACACCGTGGGCCGCATAGTTGAGGGCAAAGCTCAGGTAGCCCACGAAACGCATGGGCGAAAAACCAAAGATGGCCGACCAGTCGGACGCGTCCTGGATGGCCGGGTTGTCGCTGATAGAGGAGATGTCGTCCAGGTACATGGGCACATCCAGGGTGTGCCCATAGGTCACCACGCAGGCCAGTACCAGAACGGCCACGGCCCAGACCGGTTGCGCCAGCCTATCGACCACGGTCACACAAAACCTCCGAGTAACACTGCAGTGTCTCGCCCAGCACCTGCTCGCGCGCGAAGCGTTCCTCGAACCGGCGGCGCGCATGCTCGCCGGCTTCGCGCAATGCCTCCGGGTGCTCCAGGCACCAGGCCAGCCGCTCTGCCAGCGCATCGCTGTCGGCGACCGGGAACAGCCAGCCTGTGCGGTCATGCTCCACGACCCAGGACACACCGGAATCCAGCAGTTCGCTGGCCACCACCGGCTTGCCATGGGTCATGGCCTCCAGCAGCACCATGCCGAAGGCCTCTGCTCGGTTCAGGGATGGCAGGCAAACCAGGTCGCAGCTGTCGTAAAGAGCCGACAGTTGCCCGTCATCGAGCCCGCTCAACATGCTCACCCTGCGTTCCAGGAACAGGCACTGGGCCGCTGAAAACAGCTCTGCCTCCGGCTTGCCCGCCCCCACCAGCACCGTCGCGACCTCGATCCCGCGCTCCTCCAGTTCGGCCAGCGCATTGAGCAGCACGCCGTGGCCCTTGTAGGGAGTCAGGCGTCCCACCATCAACAGCCGCAGCTTGCCGGCGGGCCATTCCGGGTTTTCAGCCGAACCCTCGGCCGCCACCTCACAGGACAGGGGCACGATACGGGATTTGCCGTGAAAGGCCTGCAGGGCCTCGCTTGCCCGCAGGTAGTTGGGCGAGGTGCATATGACCGCAGCAGCGCGCTTCAGTAGCAACCATTCCAGCGGTCGGTAGCACCAGCGGTAGAGCCAGCGGCCCAGACGCTCGTCACTGTCGAACTCCACATCCGAATGCCAGTGCAGTATCCAGGGTATGCGCCAGGCGGGAGGGCACAGCAGCAACCAGAACGCCGAGACATTGGGCAGATGCACGTGAAGCACATCCGGGCGGTTGCGTGACAGCAGCCGCCAGAGGTCGAACAGAAAAAACGGGGCCAGCGGTGTGTACATCCATCGCCCCAGCACCCGGCTGCGGACCAGCCTGATTCCGCTCTCCAGTACTTCCTCGCTGCGACCCCCCTCGTGCGCGTGGACCAGCAGACTGACCTGGTGCCCGGCGTCCCGGGTACCCAGTGCGAGCAGCCGGGTGAAATTCTCGATACCGCCGCGAAACGGATCGAAGTACTTGCCAAGATGGAGAACGTGCATCTGGTCCTTGGAGATCTCAGGAATTCAGGGCGTGGCTTAAAGCATATCCCGACTCAAAACCGGGGCACAAAAAAAGGCAGCCCCGAGGGGCTGCCTTTCGTACTGCTTCGTTTCTAGCTTCTAAACAATGCTTAGAAGGTTGAGAACGTGGTGTTGTCCGTAGACACGGTGTAGGTCTGTACATCCATAGACCCGAACTCACCGGTAACGATCGTACGCAGCTTGTTGGAGGGAGCAGCGCCAACCATGAAGGTCGGATCAGCAGCCTGTACAGCAGCGTAGATAGCGTCGATGTTGACCTGCGGGGAAGAACCCTCAGAGACAACGATGTCGGTGCCACCGGTGACTTCACCCAGGGTTACAGTCGGAGAGCTTTCGCCCGCGTCGTTAACCATGCGGAAGAACACACGACCGCTGTTGGAAGACGTGTTGGTCACACGAATCAGGTTGCGGTAAACACCACCTGAAGGACGCGGAGTCAGCGTCAGGTTCAGCTCGATCGTGGTACCCGTGTTGTCCAGGGCGCCCAGAGTGAACACGGCGTCGTCCAGGGTGTAACCTGAAGCATCAACGGGCTTGTACGTACCGATGTAGGTGCCTTCGTTGATCACATCGCTGCCGGTCACTTCCAGACAGACGGTTGCAGCCGTCTCGACACCGTCGGTGCTCAGGTCACCCACTTCGCCAACCGGCGGAGCAAAGGTAGCCACGTTCATGTCGGTGTTGAGGGTCGCAGTGAACACAGGAGCGGTCACGCCACACTCGGTGGTGCCGTCGCTGTCCAGGTGCAGGGTTACCGCATCGGCCGCAGAGAAGTCACCAGCGATTTCCACCGTGTGGGACGTCAGGATGTCGGCCATGGTGATCGCAGCGCCGTCAGTGTCGAACGGAGTCGGATCGTTCAGGGCTACGAACAGGCTGCCCAGCGCAGTGTCCACACCGCCGCCTTCGAAGTTCAGTGAGTCGTCAGCGACTTCGATCAGGCGAGGCACTTCCGTAGCGTCATCAGCCGCACCGCCGGTGAGGGTGGTGGTGCCGATGGCAACTGCCGGGGAGAACCGTGCAAACGTGTTGGGGCCAGCGCTTGCCAGGACACCCGTCTGGTCGGGATTGCTGAACAGGGTGTAGGACACCTCAGTCGTACCAGCAAGGCCCAGGTTAGCGTCCGTACCAGCGTTGAAGCTGAGGGTAACCGTCGCGTCGTTACAGATAACCCGAGTCGGGTCAGTCGCTACTTCGAACAGCACGTCGCTGTTGCCGTCACCGCCAGCAGACTTGGTGATGGCAATCTCGTTAGCTGTCGCCGCGTTGGCACAGGTCGTGTTGGCGAAAGCGATCGAAGGATCGTCAACAAAGTTGCCGCCGTTCGACAGTGCGAAGCTGAAGTAACGAGAAGTGGCGTCAGTTACTGAGAAGCCAACCTCTGCGAACGCGGTTTCGGTGGTGTTAACTTCGACACCGGTACCGGACACGTCGATTTCAGACGC
The DNA here is from genome assembly GCA_965601975.1 of Halieaceae bacterium. GTDB lineage: Bacteria > Pseudomonadota > Gammaproteobacteria > Pseudomonadales > Halieaceae > JANQIO01. The sequence goes on along the minus strand of OZ271856.1, from coordinate 694,195 downwards.
ATAGATAGCTGAGCCAGAGCTGGTGGGATCGTCCAGATCCACCTGTGCGTAGGCAGTGCTTGCCGCAGCGCTAGCAACAGTCAATGCAATCAAGCTTTTTTTCATGTCTCATTTCCCCTAGGAAGAAATTGTTTATTCACAAATTGATTTTTCACCCCTCGCGAGTAGAGCTCAGGTGGATAAAAAAGCAATCCTTTTTTGGTGCCAGACCCCAGGAGGAAACCCCTGATCCCAGCGACTCCGGTGTAGCCGAGAAACAAGCCGGGAGGCCTGCCAAAGCTAGTCGAAGCCAACGTTACACCCTCGAAAAAGCGATGTAAAGCACCGCTAACCCGCGAACGCCGTCAGTGCATTACAGAGTGCCAGCTACACACTCAGCTACTGACACATCCCTGCAAATCCGCGGACTCCGGGGTAACGGTGATTTTTATAGACCATAAATGTGACAAATACAAATCCGTCTACCCCCTTACCCCACCTTTTCAGAGGCAAAACTGTGAATAATGTCTCACTAAGGACGAGAAGCGGAAATATTCCCGTTTTCAGCGTGCATTTCTTACGCAGAAAAGCGCCCGACGCAGGCCCTCAACACCGCCGTGATCAGGGCTTGCCGCTGAGCTGGTCGGCCTCGCGGAAACGCCTGCGCAGGGCCTCGGTGGCACCCCTGGCCTCACCGTCATCCCCCACCACGTAGGCCTGGATCAGGATCAGCACCTCGTTGCGGATCTTTTCGCGCTGATCGGTGCGGAAAAACGGCCCGATCAGGGGCGCATCCCCCAGCACGGGAATGCGGGTGTAGCCAAAGGTTTCGTTCTCGGCAATCAGGCCGCCGATAATGACAGAGCCGCCGTTGCTGAGGATCATATTGGATACCACCTTGCGGCTGAAGATGCTGGGGTTGTCCGCATCCGTACTGGCCAGGGCCTCGCTGACTTCCTGCTCGACCTCCAGGTCGACCCGGTCGCCCGAGTGGACCGTTGGCGTGACGCTGAGTATCAGGCCAGTCTGGCGATACTGAATGTTCCGGTTCACACTCGCATCCGGAATATCGGGGGCGGACACCTCACTGGTCACAACCGGGATTTCCGTCCCCACTTCCATTTGCGCCTCGGAACCACTCTTCACCATCACATGGGGGCGCGACAGGATATTGACCCGGCTGTCCTGGTCAAAGATGCGCAATATCGCTTTTACATCCCCGGCGTTATTGAGCACCCTGGCCGTCAGGCTGCCCGCCTCCGGCGCCAGCAGGGACTGGAAATCGATGTCGTAATCGAACAGTGTCGCGCTGGCTTCCAGCCAATCGATGCCCGAGGCGAAATTGTCCGTGAGCGTGACCGAGGCGAGAGTCACTTCCACCAGCACCAGCCGCGCCGGCCGGTCCATCTTGCGCAGAATAGGCAACAGCTTTTCCCATTGGGCCGCCGTCATATTCAGCACCAGGCCGTTGCGATTCTCGTCCACCACCACCATATTGCCTTCCTGGCGGCGGGAGCCGCTCAGGTTGCCGTCGCCCGCCGTAGCTTCGACGCTGGTGAGGGCCGGCATCAACTGGGAGATAGCTGCCGCCAGGTCCGTCGCCTGGGTGTTGCGTACCTGGTAATAATGAAGAAGTCTTTCATCTTTATTATTGCTGGGCACGTCCAGCCGAATCGCCCAGTCCTGGATATGGTCCAGGGTGGCGGGATCCCCGGCGAAGGCCACCACAGACTCCGACTCCGGAATCGGCAGGACGATCACGGATCCCGTGGGAGGATTGAGCGAGGCCGAGTATCCCTCTGACTTCAGCACATCCACCAGCTTCTTGGCCAGCGTATCTGCGCTCAGGTAAAAAGGTGCAATGGATACGCTGAACTTACCGCGCATCAGCGGCTGGTCCAGCACCCGGATGGTCTCGATCGCATAGCTCACCATCTCGGGAGGGCCTTTGAGCAACAGCGAATTGCGCTCGAGGTCATTGAATACCTGGAGATTCTTGCCCGCGAAAATGCGCTCCAGCCAGTTGGTGGCATTGGCGGGCCGCACCACTTTCAGCGGTACGAACTGGAATATCGTCCGGTGAGAAAGCGGCACATCGGGTAGGGCAGTACCTGTTACCAGCAGCGGCGGCCGGTCCGCGCCCCGGGACAGCTTGGGGTAGAAGCGTATCAGCATGCCTTCGCGGGCGATGCCTACCCCGTAGTGGCCAAGCACCTCGGCGGACATGTCAGCAAGTTCGTCCAGGCTATGCTTGCCGACAGCTCGCAGGGTTACGAGGTCCGTAGCCTCCCGCAGAGTCGGATCTATGGTGTAGCTTTCACCCAGCAGGTTGCCGTACACCTCGTTGATGAACGCCGGCAGGGGAATCCCGTTGAAATTGACCTCGATCTGGACGTCGGCATAGTCCGTATCCGGCAACTCGATCTCGACCAGGTCTTCCGGGTCGTAGGTTGGCGCCGGCGGCGTCCTGGTAAAGCGTGGCCCACCCGCTGCCTCGATGGCTGGTGCGGTCTCGATCTCATCCTCCTCGATCGGCCCTGCGTTGGCTTCCAGGTAGCGATCGAAATCATCCGGTTCGCGCGGCTGGTTCTGCGGCTGCCAGGCCTGGCAGGCGGTCAGTGCCGCCAGCAGCGCCAGGCTGAGTAATGGTCTTGTGTTCATATCCCTGATTCGCATTTTTTTAGTTTCGCCGGTAGAGGTACACATCGCGCTCCTCCCCGGCCTTGGACACCCGCATTGACTGTTCACTGACAGCCAATAAAAGGGTGCCATCGGCAAAGGCATCCCCAACCTTGTATTTCCTGACCTTGCCCGCCTCGGCCACGAGGGCGACCTGGCTGGCCTCTTCCAGCAGCACGCCCACGAAATCCCAGCGGGGTGGCGGTGGCGGCGGTGGCTCACTGGCAGCCGCGGCGAGGGCTGCTGCTTCAGCATCGGCATCTGGCTTTTCATCGCCGCCCACCAGCCAACCAAAACGTTCGCGGAAACCGGCGGCTGCTCGGTCGTAAGCCTCCTCGCCGCGCACAGCGACCTGGCCGGGCAGCCAGCTTTCCTGCGCGTCGGCACCACCGGATTCACCTCCGCTCAGCAGCGCAGTAAACCCGACGCCCAGCACCGCGCTGAAGGCAGCCAGGAGTGCGCCGGCGGCGAGAATGACCAGGTACTTGCGCATCATGGCCCGGCCGCCCTGAACAGGTATTCGAGTTCGACATCGATTCGCACTTTCTTGGCGGTATTGCCGCGTATCAGGTTCAATCGCTGCACCCTGCCGTGCTGTGCGCCGGTCTCAAGGTCGACAAGCAGGTCCCGCGCGACCTCACCGGGAACCACGCCACTGACCGCCGCGTTCACCTGCCACATCTGGCCATCCCGCAGAGGACGGGCGTCCTGCATATTCAGGCGCAGCTTGCGATTCCCTGTGCGCTTAATAGCCGCCTCTACCATTGAGCGGACCTGGGCTTCGGCCCGACCGCTGCTGCTGACTTCCGGGAACGAGCTCTGCAGCTCTGCGAGCGCGGCCTCGCCCTGCTCTGCCCGCTCAAGCCAGTACTGTTGTGCGTGGATTGACTGCAGGCGCTCCAGCCGCTGGTTCATCTCCGACAGCTCACCGCGCGCCGCCGTCGCCTCGTCGGACAGCACCAGCGCAAGATATAGAAGGAAGAGAGCCCAGATCGCCAGCAGGCCCAGCCGCAGGCGCTGATTAGAGTCCCATTCGTCCCGGGCCTGTTGCAGCTCGTCCAGGGGCAGTCTTTCCAGGATCGGCGCGAGGTTCATGTGCCGGCCACCGTATCGCCGGTGGATTCCTCGAACTGCCAGCCCGGCACCAGGTTGGCCGTGACGCGAGTTCTGTCCTTGGCCGCGTCTTCCCCCACTCGCTGGCCCTCGAGCCACGGAATCGCCTCGAAAATGCTGAGCAGCTCCTCGGCAGAAAGGTCATTGGCCAGCAGTGACATGGACACCCCGGTAGAGCGATAGTCCCAGGCCACAAGCGTGACGTCCTGCCCGGCTTTGCGCGTCGCTTCCAGGCGCGCCAGCAGGTCGGCGAGGTACTGCAGCTGCAGCGGTCCCGTATGCAGGGAATGGATGTCTTCGATGGTTTCCATCGCGCCCAGTGCGACATCCCGCGCCTGCAGCACCGGGGTCACTGCCTGATTGAGTTCCTCAATCTGCGACTCGGCACTATTTATCGCCACCGTCGAATACAGGATCGAACCGCCCTGGTAGGCCGCCGCCACCAGGAACAGCGCGAAAAACAGGACAAACAGCGTCGATTCCGCTCGCAGGAAGGGCAACACCATGGATTGCAGGGAGACACCCCCGCCGACAGGCATGGACGGGGAAACGGGGGCGGGCAAACTCTCGACCGGAGTCAGGTCGAACAACATACGAAACTGGTTCCAGCTGCGCAGGTCGGGAAGCTCCTTCCACCAGCGCGACTGCACCTGGCGGGTACCGCGATAGGCACGACCCTCGTAGCCCTCGAGACACTGGACCAGGATCACCGGCTCCTCTTCACTCTCTGTAGACGCCTGCAGCACCAATGACTCGGGAAGGAGCACATCCGGGCTGACACCGGCCTCACGGCAGAGCCGCCGACGGTTGTCGCCATCCCATGCCCAGACCAGCGCTCGGTTGCCCAGCACTTCAAAGTGATATTCAGGAGAATGGAACGGAGACCATTCCCGCACCTGTAGATTCAGGACCGATTCGACTTCGCCCGCGGCGATCGCGCTGATATCGACAGAACGGCACACGCACTCGGAGCGCGCAATCACCCACTCCACCCAGAGAGCATTGCTCTCAGGCGGCACGACGCCCGCGTCCGTCTGCAGGTATCTACAGGACGAAACCAGGTATTTGCGCAATTCTTGCACGTTCACTCTCGAGTTCCCTGGAAATGGGGAGGCGGTAGTTATTTTCTATTACCCAGGGAGCCGGCACCTGGTCGCCCGGCGCGAACTTTACCGAATATTCCCTGAGTTGTCGCTCGCCCTCGCGCCAGAAGCGCATTCTGAGCCTGAGGGAAGGCCGCAGCATCGACGCAAAGACTTCCCGATTGACAAGCTCATTGATCCATACCGACACGTCACCGTCCGGCTGCTCATCGCCGCGGCGCATCGCCAGCAGCGTATCGACCAGTTCGGGGGTTGCACCCGGCATGCGTTGCAGCACTTCACGGGGGGCAGTGCCCGGGTTTGGCGCGCCGCCCCAGGCCATGCTGACCACATTGGGCAGCGCATTGTCCTCCCACAGCACGTCCAGGTCGCTCCAGCCCAACACCTGCTTTAGCTCGTAGATTGACTGGGGGCGCTTGTTGGGTGGCGGCTCAAGCCCGGCTATGCGGTAATCCATGGCTTCCGCACCATTGATCCTGACCAGGTCATCCTCATCTGCATAGTCCGCCAGCCGTGAGGCGAGAATATCGGCCTGCTGAAACTCGACGCCGCGACTCATCAACAAACTGCGCGTGCGCATCGGGGTTTCGGGAATCAGGCCCCACAGGCCGCTCTCGTCCTGAAGGGAGAAGCGCATCTCGCCGACGCCGCGGTAAACTGCGCCATCGAAAATCAGGTCGGGAACGCCGGCCCGGATGCCGTCGCCGCCGCTCATCGGGTCGTCGCTGACCTGACTCGCCTCACCAACGCTATCACTCAAGAAGATACCGGCGTTACCCACGTCGGCCGTGGTGATCCTGTACAGCAGTGTCGCGCGGGTGCTGAACCGCTCGACCCTGGCGTTGGCATCACTGGCACGCCCGGCGGCAACCGCCAGGGAGCGGTCGTACCACTCGCCGATCGACGCGGCCGCGATCGTCATAAACGCCAGTACCCAGATTGTGGACACCAGTACGTAGCCCCGCATATTGCTGTTATTGTCCCTGTTCATATCCCCAGCATGTCCTCGATATCCGGCGGCGGCTGGCGTACCCCCAGGATGGCCGCATGCCAGATCAGCTCCCCGTCGAGACCCGGCACCCTCAGTGCCAGCCCCTCAGGCCACTGCAGTCTGTCCACTTTTGACCGCCAACTGGTGCCATATGTTCCGTTCTCCAGTAACACCAGAAATTGCGGCGGCGCCGTGGTGTCTGCATTGTCGAAAGACATCAGGGTGTAGATTTCGCCTTCTGACTCCCGGTAGCGAAGCTCGGTCGCCACACCGGTGTTGTGCAGCGTCAGCTCGAACGGCGTCGGCACCCCCTGATCGGCTACCAGCGGCGTCAGGGTCAAACCGCGGAAGCCGCGGTCGGTCATCTCGAAGGGAACGTCCCTGCTGGCCTGCGCGCCGGCGATGATCTGACGAAACCAGTGCTGGCGAAGCTGGGCCTCCCGGAACTCCCGTGTTCGCACACCCATACGCTGCTCGATCGTCAGCACCTGGCTGACGCCATCGATTAGCAGCACGCTGATCATGGAGGTGATGGCCAACACCACCAGCATCTCAAGCAGCGTGAATCCCGCGGCCCTAGATCCCATAGTCGAGCCTGTCTTCATTGAAGCGGTAGCCCACCTGGCGAAGCTCCAGTCGCCGGTCCTCAAACCCTGGCCGACTCAGGGTAACGTCGAGTTCGTAGAGACCCAGCACCCAGGACGGGGTCATGACACCGTCCCGCACGGGCTCAACCAGTTCGCTGGACCAGGTCAGCGACATCTCGCCGATCCTGTGAGTGCCGCTGGGTCGCTCCATCGGATTGACCAGGGTGAGGTAGTCGATGGCGTTGTCCACGTCCGTGGATTCCTCCGCGATCTCCGCGAAGCGAGCAGTTCCAATCATCATGGAATTGATCCACGCGTAGATTCCGAGCGCAGAGGTGGCAAAGATCGTGATCGCCACGATCGCCTCCAGCAGGGTGAAGCCGCGCTGGCTGTTCATCGCTGCAGCGGCTCACAGAGCGGCGCCGGCAAGAAAAACTCCTCGACGGCGAAGCCATTGTCCAGCAGCACCGTGCCGCCGGAGCAGAAGCCGTTGCTGCGGTAGCGCACCCCGGCCTCGCCGGCCGCTTTCAACGTCCAGCCCTCGGGCAATTCGAGCGGTATTTCATCCGCCTGGCCGGGCCATTCGACCAGGGTGAACCCTTTCTGCTGCACGAACGCCTCGTAGGAAAGCGCCGCCATCGCGTCGATGGCCTGGGCGCGCTCGAAGCTGCGCTGACCAGCGTCGAAGAGCTTCGCCAGCTGCGGCAGCACCAGGCCGGTCAGGGCCGCCATCAGGGCCAGCACGACGAGGAGCTCCAGCAGCGTGAAGCCGGCGTGGTGCCGGCGCTGCCGATCAGCCCTCGTCGGTAGGCAAGTAGCCGATGTCCTCATTGATTTCACTGCCGCCGCGCTGGCCGTCCGCACCCAGTGAGTAGAGTGCAAAGGGCTGGCTGTTGGCGCCGGGAATGCTGTACTGGTAGGGATTGCCCCAGGGATCCAGGGGCACCGCCTCGTCCAGGTAGGGGCCGCGCCAGCGCGAACGGGCCGGCTCCGCCTGGGGTTTCACGAACAGCGTGTCCAGGCCTTCTTCCTCGGTCGGGAAACGGCCGGTGTCCAGGCGCATGGTCTCGAGGCTGCTTTTCAGCATCTTGATCTGGGTCTTGGCGGTCTTCGCCTTGGAGGCGTCCACCTGGCCAAACATGCGCGGACCGACCAGGCCAGCCAGCATGCCCATAATCACGAGCACCACCAGCATCTCCAGCAGTGAGAAGCCGGCCTGTCGTCCCGGGGTTCGGTTTGGGGTGAGTATCGTCATAGTGCCACGTCGTTTACGGAAGTTATCGCCAGGATCACACCCCCCATGATGACGCCCACAGCGGCGCCTATCAGGAGGATCGATACCGGCTCGATCAGTTGCAGGAATTTCTTCATTCTCTGCTTGCCCTGGCTGCCGTGCATGGTCGCCAGTGTGTCAAGCATTCGGGGAAGCTGGCCGCTCTGCTCGCCAACTTTCACCAGATTGTACCCTATGTCGGTGACCACGCGGTTGCTCTGCAGGCTCTCCGCCAGCTTCTGGCCGCCGCGCACGGAGCGCTCGACCTGCTGCAGGCGGCCTTTCATGGCCTCGTACTCCACGTCCTTTTCCGCCAGCCGCAGCGCCTGGGTCAGTTCGACGCGATTTTCCAGCAAGGTTCCCAGCAGCGACGCCCAGCGGCCGATGGCGGCCTCCGCCAGCCACTCGCCGACCAGCGGCAGCGCATACAGCCGCTGCTTGAACTGGCGGCGGTTGTCGGGTTTCGAATACCAGCCCACTCCCAGGACTGCCGCAAGACCGAAGCCGACGGCAAGCAGCAGCAGGTTGTCATTGAAGAACTTGCCGGTGCCCAGCACCGCCAGGGCAAGAAACGGGATTTCGCTGGTATCGGCCTTGTCCAGCAGGTTGGTGAACTTGGGCACCACCATGATGAAGATGAGAATCACTGCAGAAATACCCGACACCACCAGGATGGTCGGATAGGTCAGCGCGTTGCGCAGCTCCTTGTCGGTCTCCAGCTCGTAGGCCCACTGATCGACGCCGCGCCGCAGCGCCTGGGGCAGCTGGCCGGTGAGTTCACCGGACTCCGCCAGGGAGTGAAAGTACCCCGGAATGTTGAGCCCGGAATCGCGCAGCGCCGCCGAGAAATTCTGCCCGCCGCGCACCGCCTTGGCAATGCGTTGAAACGCTTCCCGGGTCTGTTCATTCGGCGTGGACTCGCCGATGGATGAGACCGCCACCTCGAGGGAAACGCCGGACTCCAGCAGGGAGCAGAACTGGTAGATCACCAGCTGCAAGTCGTCGGCCCGGTCGGGCCGGGAGCTGCCGCGCCGCCGGGTAGATGCGCGCGCCGGCTTGAGCTCGATAAGCTGCAGGTTCTCCTTGCGCAGCTGTCGCGCAGCGGTCTTGTCATTGGCGGCTTCCAGCTCGCCCGCGACAACCTTGCCCTGCAGGTTGATTCCCTTGTAGGAAAAGAGCATCAGTGATCCGCCGCGGTTACGCGAAGCACTTCATCCGCGCTGGTAATGCCCTGGGACGCCTTCAGCAGGCCGTCCATGCGCAGTGTGCGGGTGCCCTGTGACAGGGCCTGCTTCAGCATGTCCTGCTGGCTGGCGCCGTGCAGGATCATCTCCTGCAGGGCGGGCGTGACTTCCACCACCTCGTGAATACCGGTCCGGCCGCTGTAGCCATGGCCGAAGCAGTGGCTGCAGCCAACGGCCTCTCTCCACTCGGTTCCGACCCCGGAGAGGCCGCTGACGACCTCGGTGATCGATTCCGTGGGCGCCGCCGGCACCGCGCAGTGTTTGCACAGTACCCTGACCAGGCGCTGGGCCATCACCATCCTCACGGGCGTCGCCACCAGGAAGGGGTCCACTCCCATGTCGATGAGACGGGTAAATGCGCTGACCGCATCGTTGGTGTGCAGAGTCGAGAGTACCAGGTGACCGGTCAGTGAAGACTGGATGGCGATTTCCGCTGTCTCCAGGTCGCGAATCTCCCCCACCATCATGACGTCAGGGTCCTGACGCAGCACCGAGCGCAGCGCGGTAGCAAAGGTGTAGCCGATCTCGGCATGGGTCTGCAGCTGGGTAATGCCAGGCAGCTGGAATTCCACCGGGTCTTCCACGGTGATGATTTTCTTGCTGTCGTCGCTGACGTTGTCGAGTACCGAGTACAAGGTGGTCGATTTACCGGAGCCTGTGGGACCGGTCACCAGTATGATGCCGTGGGGCTGGGTAATGTGGCGCTCGATCACCGACATGTTGTCGTCTGCGATGCCGATCTTGTGCAGGTCGACCGTCTTGTTGTCCTTGGGCAGCAGGCGCATCACCACGGATTCGCCGTGAACACCCGGCGCTGCCGACACCCGCAGGTCGATTTCCTGTCCGGACAGGCGGGCACTGAAACGGCCGTCCTGGGGCAGCCGACGCTCGGCAATATCCATACCCGATACCAGCTTTACGCGGCTGGATATTGCGGCAAAACGCTCCCGGGGCAGCGTATAGCGATTGTAGAGCACGCCGTCGACGCGGAAGCGAATCTCCATCTGGTGTTCGCCGGGCTCGACGTGGATATCCGAGGCGTTCTGGTCGTAGGCCTGTGCGAGCATGTTGTTGACGAACTCGATGACCGGCGCCTCTTCTGCCAGCTCGCGCAGATGCTCTGCGTCGTCACCGTAAATCTCGCCGCCGGCGTCCGGGGAGACGGCCTCCACCGCCCGCTCCAGGTCATAGCTGCGCATCAGGTACCAGCTCAGGCTGCTGTCGGGAAAGGCGCGCTCGAGCACTTCCGAGATAGTGGGGTCACAGACATGCGGGCCGACGCAGTGAACCCGGCCTTCATCGAGCCAGGCCACAACACCCTGGTCCAGCCACCAGTCGATATCCAGCCCGCTGGCTTCGACGGTCGCCGCGAAGGATTCGCGGCTGACAGGCAGCTCCGTGGCCGCCAGCATGGGAGCCTGGTAGAGCTCGCTGAGAACCGGTAGCAGCTTGTCCTCGGAGACAGATCCCAGGCGCATGAGGATAGAGTCCAGCCGCCCGCCAAGGCCGGCCTGGATAGACTTCGCACGCTCGATATCATCAGCGGCCACGAGGCCGCGCTCGGTGAGCGCATCCCCCAAAAATGATCCCATGTTTCCCCCAGTCTTATTCGTCGCGGAGTATACCAAAGCGCTTTCACATCGAGGTACGCCGCAGAGTGCTTAGTCAGCGAATTCGGAGAATGGTTCCGCAGGAAATCCGCCTGCTGCGACGGGTGTCTCAGGCCAATAATTGCGCCACGTCGCCAAGGTGCGGGAGGTAGGGCTCCCAGCGTTCGTTTCCGGTCCTGTAGATGGGCTGGGTGACCTGCAAACGACTTGCGGTGGGCACCACTCTCTTTGACTCATGAGGCGTAAAGCATGGTTCCTCGTGAGCGAGGCCGGCGTGGTCGAGCAGGCGCCCGATCTGCTCCCGGGGATGATTCACCAGGTCCTCGTAGGACTGCTGCAGGACCCTGTCGCCAATCCGCTCGTTCCAGCGGTCGGCGGATTCATACATTTTGTCGTAGTAGCGGGCACAGTCCTCGATGCTCTCGCTGAAGCAGTTCCGGTTGGCAAAATTGGTGGCGAAGCAGGACATCACCGTCGCGGTTTTCTCCCGCTCGCAGACCACGATTTTCGCGTCGGGGAATGCCTTCCGGATCGCCCACGCGTACATGAGATTTGCCGGCATCTTGTCAGTGATGATTTTCTGGCCCGGCTTGAAACCCACTCCGCGCAGGTACTTCTTTCGGATGTCCGCAAAAAAAGCGGCATCGAAGCTTTCCGGTTTGGCGGGGTTACAGTCGGGTCGCTGCTTGAACTCGGCCGCCACCGACCTGGCGAGGCTCTCACTTTCACCCACCGCGGTCACGTCGCTATGGGCCGCATAGACTTGTTCGACCAGCGATGTACCCGAACGCGGCATTCCAACGATAAAGATGACTCGCGGATCCCCGGCGGCAACTTCCGCTTCGGCAGGTATTGCGAAAAACTCAGGGCCGAACAGGTCACTAATATTCTGGATCTGCCGCAGCACGGGGTCGACGTCATAGCCCGATTCAAGGCGCCGCATTCGATTGGCTTCCAGGAAATAGTGCAGGGCTTCCGGGTACTGCTTGAGCCGATCCAGCAAACTTGCTTCTGCAAAATAGAAGGAAGCGTCGGCCCGCAGCGCAGCGTGATCAGCGCCAGCTTCCAGGGCCCGCAATGCTGCAAGATAGTCTTCAAGATCCGCTGTCTCCACCAGCTGGGCAACCAGGTACAGGGCCGGCGCAATAGGCCGGTAGTCTTCCTCGCTGATATCGGCGACGGGGACGGAGAGCTGTTTCAGCAGCCTCGGCGCCAGCTCGCGCGCTTCATTGAATCGAGCATGATCGTAGAGAAAGGTGAGGAACAGCGCCGTGTGCGTCGGATAGTCCGGGTCCGCGCTTATGGCTGCCCGGTAGTTTTTTTCCGCTTCTTCAAGGCTGCCCGACATTTTCTGGTAGCCGGCAATCCTTGCATGCAGTCGCGATTGCAGCCTCACCTGGCCGTTGGCCAGCGCCAACAGGCGAGCGGCAAAGAGAACAGCCCTTGGAAAATCCCTGCGCATCGCGGCGCTGCGAGACAGCAGGTCAAGCGCCTGCTGCGACGCGGGATTCTTCGACAGCACCTGCTGGCAGATCTGCTCGCAAAGACCCACCTTGCCCTGGGTCAGGGCTTTCCCCGCTTTTTCCAGTTCTGCAACTGACATGGTTATTTCGCCTGCTCGAACAGGGAGCGGCCCCCTCCCAGGAATTCCAGGTAGGGCAGCCAGCGCTCGTTACCATGGCGATAAATTGGCTGGGTGATCTGGAACATGCTGGCGGTTGTTACCGTCCGCTGCGACTTGTGGGGTTCAAGGCATTCGGGCTCGAACTCCAGACCCACAAAGTCCAGCAGCCTTGGAATATCCTGCTCGGGCTCGCTGACCAGGTCTTCGTATAACTGTACGCGCATGCGCTCGCCCAGCAGTGGCGCCCAGTTGCTTGCCACCTCTTCAAACAGTTCGTGCATTCTCACCGAATCTTCCATGGACTCCGTGAATCGCAGCTCATCACCGAAGTTCGTCGTAAAACAGGACATAACCGTCGCGAGCTTATCGCGCTGCGTATAGATCACCCGGGCATTGGGGAATGCTCCGGCCGCCAGCCAGACGTACATCAGGTTCCAGGGCATTTTGTCGGTGAAGTAGCGCGCATTTCCGCGGCGACACCTGGACAGGTAAGCCTCGCGAAAGCGCTGGAAGAATTCCTCATCCAGTGAACCGGGCTCGTTGAAGTTCCAGCGACCCTGGCCTCCCGCCGCCAGGACCTCTCCCAGCGACCTGTTCATCGCATCGAGTTCACCGAGGGGCGCCACCGCGCTGTGACGCCCCAGAATCTGTTCTACCAGCGTGCTGCCGGTACGAGGCATGCCGACAATGAATATCGGCACGACATCGTCGGCGTTCTGCTCCGAAGCCACCGAATCGAAGTAGTGCTTGTCAAATACCGACACCATCTGCCTGATTTGCGCGACGGTAGCGGTGACATCGAAGGGCGCCTGCTCCCTGCGCAGCGCATTCGCTTTGCGAAACGCGGCCAGAGACGGCTCATACTCGCCGAGTGCGTCGTGCAGCACGCCCAGCCCGTACCAGTAATTGAAATCCTGCTCGAGGAAACCGCATTCGACAGCATCCTTGAGGGGCAGGACGGTCTCCAGTACTTCCCGGGCACGGGAACCCTTGAAAAGGTCCGCCACACGGTAGATGCAGATCCCCAGTGCGCTTTTCGGCAGGGCAGAGGGCTCGGTTGACTGAATCTGCTCAAACACCCGCGTGGCGCTTTCCCGGGCTTCCTCGTATTGACCGAGGCGCAGTTGCAGGCTGGCGACATTCACCCTTGCTTCCAGCTCGTCCGGTACGAGTTCGAGTACTTCCCGGTAGGCGTCAAGGGAACCCTGCCAATCCTTGAGCTTTCCGCAGAGTTCGCCGGTCAGTTTCAGGTACATGACCCGGTTGATGTCCGCCGGGGAATTGAGAATGCGCCTTACAAAGACCAGGGCATTGGCACGGTCGCCTTTCTGCACGCAGAGCCGTGCCATGAAGTCGAGCGCTGGAAAGTTCTCAGGTTGGGCGGCCAGAACGCGCTGGCACAACACGACCGCTTCATTGATCTTGCCCTGCTGCAACAAGACCCTGAGTTGGGCTTCAACATCCATCGGAACGGCTACTGGAACGAGGTTTGGAATGCGCCTAGGCGCGTTGGGACGAGCAGCTTACCACTTCTCCGGTCATGTAGCCCGAGTAATCCGACGCGAGGAACATCATGACGTTCGCGACTTCCCACACCTCGGCCGCCCGCCCAAAAGCCTCCCGGCTGGCGAGTTCCTCCAGCAGCTCCTCGGGGGTGGTCTTCTTCAGGAATTCGTGAAACGCGATGGATGGCGACACCGCGTTGATGCGCACCCCATAGTCCGCCGCCTCCAGCGCCGAGCAGCGGGTCAGCGCCATCACGCCCGCCTTGGCCGCCGCGTAGTGACACTGCTCTTTCTGGGCACGCCAGCCCAGCACCGAGGCATTGTTCACAATCACGCCGGCGCCACGGGGCTGCATCTTGCGCAGCATCGCCCGGGTCATACGCATGGTGCCGGTCAGGGTGATATCGATCACCCGGTCCCATTCGTCGTCTTCCATGTCCACCAGCAGGCGGGTACCGCCCAGACCGGCATTGTTGATCAGCACGTCGACGCCGCCCATCGCCGACTCGGCAGCATCGACCAGGGCCTGCACCTCGCCTTCATCGGTGACGTTGGCAAGCTGCCCGTGGACCGACTCCAGCCCCGTATTCTCCTTCAGTGCCGCAACCGCCTTCTCAAGCCTGCCCTCGTGTATATCGCTGATAAACACTGCCCGGGCGCCCTCCTCCGCCGCGCGGGTGGCCGCGGCGAAGCCGATTCCGGCCCCCGCCGCCGCGGTCACCAGCACGCTCTTGCCCGACAGCAAATTGTGGGCGGGTACGTAGGGTGGGGGTTCCTTGAGTGCCATGGGTCGTCCTCTAGCCGCGCGGCTCCCGGGGCATGCCCAGGGCGCGCTCGGCGATGATATTGCGTTGAATCTGGTTGGTGCCGCCGTAGATGGTGTCGGCCCGGGTGAACAGGAAGATGCTCTGCAGGCGGCTCAGCTCGTAGGGACCGCCCTCGCAGATTTCCGCTTCCGGGCCCAGCACATCCATGGCCAGCTTGCCGAGGTTACGGTGCCAGGTGGACCAGTACAGCTTGTAGATCATGGCCTCGCGCTGCAGCGCCCCGTCGTCACCACCGCCGGACAGGGTTCGCATACTGTTGTAGCGCATGACCCGCAGGCCCACGTGGGCGTCGGCGATGCGCTGGCGAATCGCCGGGTCCCTGGCCGCGCCGTTCTGTTTGGCAATGCGCACAATCTCGTCCAGCTCGTTCTGGAACAGCATCTGCTGCCCCAGGGTGGACACGCCGCGCTCGAAACCCAGCAGGCCCATGGCCACTTTCCAGCCATCTCCCGGCGCGCCGACGATGTCTCCCCCGTCGCAGGCGGCCTCGTCGAAAAACACCTCGTTAAATTCGCTGGTCCCGGTCATCTGTATGATCGGCCGCACTTCGATGCCCGGACTGTCCATTCTGACCAGGAAAAAACCGAGCCCCTTGTGGCCCACACTGTCGGGGTCGGTACGCGCCAGCACGAAACAGTAATCCGATTCCCGCGCCAGGGAGGTCCACACCTTCTGACCGGTGATTCGCCACTGGCCGCCGGCTTCATCGAAACGGGCCTTGGTCTTCACGTTGGCCAGGTCCGAGCCCGCGCTGGGCTCGCTGTAGCCCTGGCACCAGAATTCCGTGCCGGCGAGGATGCCCGGCAGGTAGCGTTGCCGCTGTTCATCGGAACCAAAGGCGATCAGGGTCGGCCCCGTCAGGCCTTCACCGATATGGCCCATGCGGCCGGGACCACCGGCGCGGGCGTATTCCTCGTGGAAGATCACCTGCTGCTCGATGCTGGCGCCGCGACCGCCGTGCTCTTCCGGCCAGCCGATGCAGGTCCAGCCGCCTTCGGCCAGGCGCTGCTCCCAGGCTTTGCGCTCGTCGGCGAACATGTGCTCGTCCCCGGGACCGCCGCGAAAACGGATGGCGGCGAATTCCCCGCCCAGGTTGTCCGCCAGCCAGTCGGCAATTTCCTCCCGGAACTGTTCGTCTTCGGGGCTGAAGCTGAGCTTCATGCGACCTCCTCGTCCAGCAGCAGCGACGCGAGCCGCTCGCGGTGCCAGGCGGCATTACCCAGCAGGGCATCCGAGGACTGGGCCCGCTTGAAAAACAGCTGGATATCGTACTCCCAGGTAAAGCCCACACCGCCGTGAAGCTGGATACCGCAGCCGGCATTGAAGAAATACGCCTCGGAACACCAGGCCTTGGCGACGCTGGCCGCTTCCGCCAACTGGTCGGCCATACCGCCTCCCTCGAAGTATTCCTGGGCAACGCAGGCGGCATAGTAGAGCGCGGAGCGCGCGGCTTCCGCCTTCACCATCATGTCGGCCGCCTTGTGCTTGACCGCCTGGTAGCTGGCAATCGTGCGGCCGAACTGTACCCGCTCCTGGGTATAGGCAACCGTGGCATCCAGCGCCTGCTGTGCGCCCCCCACCTGCTCCGCCGCCAGGGCGATGGTGGCTAGATCCAGGATGTTCTCCAGCAGCGGCCAGGCTTCACCTTCGGGGCCGAGCCTGCCGGCAGCGGACACCTGCACGCCTTCAAAGTCCAGTTGGGCACGCCTGCGGGTCTGGTCCATGGTCGGCAGCCACTGCCGGGAAAGCCCCGCCGAATCACCCGGCAGGATAAACAGGCTGACGCCCTCAGCGCCCTCGCTTCCCGGTGCCCGCGCTGCCACCACAATCCACTGCGCCGTGTGGCCGTCGATGACATGACGGCAGCTGCCGTCCAGCACATAGCCATCGCCCGAAGGGGTTGCGATGAGTTCCACGGACTGCGGATCACGCCCGCCCTGGTTGCCACACCAGGCCAGTGTTGCCGATTGCCCCTCGATCAGTTTCGGCAAGTATTCGGTTTGCTGGCTGTCACTGCCCGCCACCAGCAGGGCGTTGCCCGCGAGACAGACGCTGGCGAAATACGGGGAACACAGCAGGAAGCGGCCCATCTGCTCCAGGGTTGCCGACAATTCGACATAGCCAAGTCCCATGCCGCCATGCGCCTCGGGAATGTGCAGGGCAGGCCAGTAGAGCTCGGCGCAGATACGCTGCCAGAGTTCAGCATCGTAGCCGGCCTCACCTTCCATCGCTTTTCGCACCGCGTCGCTGGTGCACTGCTCCGCGAGGAACGCCTCGGCGGTATCGCGAATCATCTGCTGCTCGTCGGTAAAGCGGAAGTCCATGATTCAGGTGCCCCAGACCTTCTGGGCCGGCGTCTCCTTCGCCAACAGTTCCGTCATGGCGTCACCGATCTCGGAAGGCGCCCAGTGGTCACCGCGATCCACACCCTCGGTCGTGCGCCAGCCGTCACAAATGCAAATGCGCCCGCCTTCTGCCTCGATGATGCGCCCCGTCACCTTGCCGCCCTCGGCAGACGCCAGCCAGGCAATGACAGAAGAAACATTCTCTGGAGCAAAGTGATCGAAGCCGCCGTCCTCCGGCTTCTTCATCCGCTCGGCCATCTCCGGCACTGCCGTCGTCATCCCCGTACGCGCCACCGGGCAAATGGAGTTGGCGGTGATACCGTATCGGCCGAGTTCCGCCGCCTGGTTGAGGGTGAGCGCCGCTATCCCTGCCTTGGCGGCAGCGTAGTTGGACTGCCCAATGGAGCCCTGCAGGCCGGCGTTGGAGGTGGTGTTGATAATCCGCGCATCGACCGCCGCACCTTCCTTGGATTTTCCTCGCCAGTAATGCACCGCGTGGGAGCTGATACAAAAATGCCCCTTGAGGTGCACTGCCATCACCGCATCCCAGTCCTCCTCGGTCATGGAGGCAAACATGCGATCGCGATTGTTGCCGGCGTTGTTGACCACGATGTGCAGGTCGCCAAACCGTTCTATGGCCTGCCTGACCGCATTGAGGCTGTCGTCGTAGTTGGTGATGTCCGAGTGGTTGACGCCGGCACGGCCACCCGCCGCCTCGATCTCTTGAACAACGGCCTCGGCTGCTTCCACATTGATATCGTTGACGATCACTGCACAGCCTTCCGCCGCCATAACTTTCGCATGGGCTGCACCCAGACCACCACCGGCGCCGGTGATGATTGCAACGCGGCCTTCAAGTATTCCCGTCATCTATCAAATTCCTCTGAATAATTCTGATGGCCACGAGGTGTCGCCGCACCTGTATATGCCTGTCCGGGACACGCCGTGAACCCATCCATGGGGGCTCGGAGGCGACATCCATGTCGCCTACGGTCCCGGACAGGCATATACAGGCACGGCGACTCGGACATCGGAGTTACAAACGCTCAATGACCGTGACGTTTGCTTGTCCACCGCCTTCGCACATGGTCTGCAGGCCGTACTTGCATTTGGTGCGCTCCAGTTCATGCAGCAATGTGGTCATCAGCTTGGTGCCGGTAGCACCCAGTGGATGACCGAGTGCGATAGCGCCGCCGTTTACGTTGGTCTTCTCATGTGGATAGCCGGTCTCTTTAAGCCAGGCCATGGGCACCGAGGCAAAGGCCTCGTTGATTTCTACAAGGTCGATGTCGTCGAGCTTCATGCCTGACTTCTCCATGGCGCGCGCAGTCGCAGGGATCGGCGCGGTCAGCATCCAGATCGGATCTTCGGCGCGCACGCTGATGTGGTGAATGCGTGCTCTCGGCGTCAGGCCGTATCGTTTGAGCGCCTCTTCCGAGACGATCAGCATGGCGGAGGCACCGTCGCAAGTCTGGCTGGAGACCGCTGCGGTGATGGTGCCGCCTTCTGCCAGCGGTTCCAGTTCCGCCATTTTCTCCATGGAGGTGTGTCGGGGTGTTTCATCCATGTCCACTCCCTCGAGTGGAACGACTTCCCGGTCGAAGCGACCTTCTTCGATCGCGCGCAATGCGCGCGTGTGGGATTCCAGTGAAAAGGCTTCCATTTCCTCGCGCGAGAGCTCCCACTTGTCGGCAATCATCTGGGCCGAGTTGAACTGGGACACCGGCACATCGCCGTAGCGCGCGGTCCAGCCCTGGGAGCCGGAGAACGGATTCTCGAAGCCCAGCGGCTGTGCCGCCAGCATCGCCGAGGAAATGGGAATGGAACTCATTGTCTGCACGCCGCCGGCAATGACCACATCGTTGGTACCTGACATCACCGCCTGGGCGGCGAAGTGCACCGACTGCTGAGAGGAGCCGCACTGCCGGTCGATGGTCGTCCCCGGCACTTCCTGGGACAGGCCCGCGGCCAGCCAGCAGGTGCGCGCGATGTCGCCGGCCAGCGGACCGATGGTGTCGACACAGCCGAACATCACATCGTCGTAGTCCACCTCCGGGATCGGGTTGCGCTCTACCAGGGCCTTAAGAACGTGCGCCCCCAGGTCCGCAGCGTGTACGTGGGCCAGGCCGCCCCGCCGCTTTCCGGTAGGCGTGCGCGCCGCGTCGACAATAAAGGCTTCAGGCATAAATCATTTCTCCTCAGAACGTTGCTCCGGCGCCCAGCGGCAGGTCGCCGTCAAGCAGGGCGTCGGCAACCCGCTGTTTGTGAAAACCGGTATCGCCCCAGGCGCCGGCCAGCGCCCAGGCGCGTTTCATATAGATGTGCAGGTCCACTTCCCAGGTGTAGCCCATGGCGCCGTGCACCTGGATGCTGTGCTTTGCCGCCAGTGCCGCCGCCTCGCAGGCCGCGAGCTTGGCGTGGCTGACCTGCACGGCAGCCTCTGCCAGCCCCTGGGCCAGCGACCAGGCCGCACGGTAGACCGGCGCCCTGGCATACTCCAGCCGCACCGCCACGTTGGCCATGTGGTGTTTCACCGCCTGGAAAGAACCCACCGGCTTGCCGAACTGCTGCCGGTCGCTGGTATAGGCCACGGACAGGTCGACCATGCGCTGGGCCAGGCCGAGGCTCTCGACCGCGGCGCCGAGGGCGCCATGGTCGAATGCCCGCGCCAGCTGTGCGAACTCCGCGCTAACGGCAGCCTCTTTCTCAAACTCAACCGCAAACAGGCGCCGCGACGGGTCCACGGACTCGTTGCGGCTGAGAGTGGCATCGCCCGGCGCCATTGCGTGAAGCCAGCCATCCCGCTGCAACAGCAGCAGGTCAGCCCGGTCCGCATCGGCGACCAGCCCGGCTTCCGCGAGGCCCACGGCCACCTGGGCTTCACCGGCAGCAATCTTTGGCAACCAGTTCGCGGCCAGATCCCCGCCGAGCGACGCCAGCAGGGGTGCCACAACCAGCACGTTGTGAACCAGCGGCTCAGGCAGCGCGACGTAGCCGCACTCCTCTGCCAGCAACACGAAGTCGAGGGCGCTCATACCGAGGCCACCGTGTTCTTCCGGCACAGTCATGCCGGTCAGGCCCAGCTCGGCCAGCTGCGGCCACAACGACTCACTGCCATCGTTTTCCCAGCCCGTGCGGATGCGCTCCGGCGTGACCTCGTTGCGCAGGAAGTCCCGCACAGAATCCCGGAACAGCAGCTGGTCTTCAGTGAAGGTAAAGTCCATCAGCGCGGCATCCCCAGCATGCGTTCAGAAATGATGTTGCGCTGGATTTCGTTGGTTCCCGCATAGATCGGACCCGACTGGGAAAACAGCCAACCATCCAGCCAGTGGCCGACACCCTCGGCATCGGGTGCGTGGGGCCACAGCTCCGCCCGTGCGCCAAGAATGCTCATAGCCGTAGCGTGCATGGCCTGGTCCAGCTCCGACCAGAAAATCTTGTTGGTCGACGCCTCAGCGCCGATCTTGCCGCCGGACATCATCCGGCAGGCGGTCTGGTAGGTGGTGAGGCAGTAGGCCTCGGCATCCATCCAGGCACGCATCACCGCATCCCTTACCGCCGGATCGCGGTCGGCGCGGTCGCGGTTCTCCCGGTACAACTCCACCAGCCGCCGCGCCGTTTCCTGGAAGCGCGCGGGCGAGCGCAGCAACAACCCGCGCTCAAATCCCGCGGTGGCCATGGCGACTGCCCAGCCCTCCCCTTCACCGCCCAGGCAATTCTCCGCCGGCACCCGGACATTATCGAAAAAGATCTCGGCAAAACCCGGCAGACCGTCCAGCTGGGGAATCGGCCGCACGGTGACCCCGGGCGCATCCAGCGGCACCAGGATAAACGTCAGGCCGCGGTGGCGCTCCGACTCCGGGTCGGTGCGAAACATGCCAAAACACCAGTCCGCCCACACCGCACGCGTGGACCAGGTCTTCTGGCCGTTGATCACATACTCGTCGCCGTCCCGCTCTGCCCGCGACCGAATCGCCGCCATATCCGACCCGGCATTCGGCTCGGACCAGCCCTGGGACCAGATCTCCTCGCCCGTGGCCATTTTCGGCAGGAAGCGCTGCTTCTGCTCCTCGGTCCCATACTCCATCAGCGTCGGCCCCAGCAGGAAGATGCCGTTCTGGTTGACCCTCAGCGGCGCAGCCGCACGGTAATACTCTTCCTCGAAGATCAGCCACTCGATCAAATCACAGCCGCGACCACCCAGCTCCTCGGGCCAGGTCACCATCCCCCAGCGACCCTCGTTCAGCTTCGCCTCCCACTCGCGGTGCTGCTGGAAACCCTCCTCGGTATCGAAGCTCTGCAACCGCTCCTGTGGCACGTTCGAGTGCAGCCACGTTCTCGCCTCTTCGCGGAACTCCTGCTGTTGATCAGTGAACCTCAGATCCATGTTTGCTTTGCTCCAGGGACGTCGCCGGCTGATGTGCCCCTCCTGTTGGGACACGCCGTGAACCCATCCATGGGGGCTCGGGGCGCGCGTCCATGCGCGCCACGGTCCCAACAGGAGGGGCACACCATCCGTCGACTCCGTGCCAACCTGATGGGTTCTTGTTTACTGGCAGCGGTATACGATGGGCGCTGCTCACGAGCTGAAGCCCATGCCCGGTGGCACTCATATGAGAGCGAATGCAGGTTCGATAGCTGGATGTTTGGGCGCGGGCGATGTGTGCCTGCGCTTCCCGGGACCGTAGGCGACATGGATGTCGCCTCCGAGCCCCCATGGATGGGTTCACGGCGTGTCCCGGGAAGCGCAGGCACGCAGCGTCCGCGCACCACGACGAACTCAGGAATCATCAAACTTGGCATCACGTTTCTCGACAAAGGCATCCCGAGTCTCCTGGGAATCCGGATGCGTGTAGGCCTCGTACGTGAACCCCTGCTCCCAGCGGTACTTGTCCTCGAGGTTGCCATCCTCGATGCCAGTGAGGGACTCCTTGGCGATCTTGATCATGACCGGGGACTTCTCGGCGATCTTTGCGGCGATCTCGCGGGCTGCGTCCATCAGTTGGTCGCGCGGTACGACCCGTTCGATCGAGCCGAGCCGGTAGGCCTCCTGGGCGTCGATGAACTCGCCAGTGAAATACATGTAGCGAACTTTCTGGACCGGGAAGAGACGCTGCAGGTGGGCGCCGCCGCCCATGGCGCCGCGGTCGATCTCGGGGACGCCGAAGCGGGCGCATTCCGAGCAGACCACGATGTCGGCCGCGCCGGCCATGCCGATACCGCCGCCGAGCACAAAGCCGTGCAGCGCGACGATGACCGGCTTCGGGTTGCGATGGATAGCGCGAAACGTCTCGTAGTTGCCGCGGTTCACGTCGAGGATGCGGCTGCTGTCCGCCGCCAGCTCCTTGATATCCACACCGGCGCAGAAGCCCTTGCCCTCACCGCCGATCACGATGACGCGCACGCTGTCGTCAGCACCAAGCCGGTCGATTTCTTCAGCGATGGCGAACCAGCCGGCGCTGTCGAAGGCGTTGACCGGCGGGTGGTCAAGAATCATCTCCGCAATACCGTCCGCAACACTGGTCCGGAATACGTCAGTCATGCTGTCACTCTCCCTGCGAGGCTCCTGAGCCTGGCTTCGGCGTCCGCCACGATGCTGTCGATCAGCTCCTGGCAACTCAGTAATTCATCTATCACCCCGGCCACCTGGCCGCTGGGCAACACGCCTTCGGCGGGCTTTCCCTCCACCATGGCGCGCTGGATGATCATGGGCGCATTGGCGGACATGATGGCCTGGGCAGGTGTGAGGCCGTCGTCGCGCTGCATTTGCAGTGCCGCTTTCATGAGTCCCGGCAGGCTGGCGCCCGTGTGGCGGCGAAAGGCCAGGCCGTTGCGCACCGCCAGCCACAGTTTCTTGAGCGGGCCGGCACGCTCCAGTTCCGTCAGCACCTGGTTCATGATCATGCGCTGGGGCAAACCATCCATGGCGGTGGAGCGAATAATCGCGCCGGGATCGCGGCATTCCAGGTAGGCGCGAAGCGTATCTTCCGGCACGGGGCTGTCACTGGTCAGCAGGAAACGGGTTCCCATGGCGATACCATCTGCGCCGTAGGACAGCGCTGCCACCAGGCCGCGGCCGTCCTTGAATCCGCCGGCGGCCACCACCGGTACCTGGTTGCCCACGGCCTCGATGACCTGGGGCAGCAGCACCGTGGTGGGAATCGCGCCGGTATGGCCGCCGCCCTCCCCACCCTGGACCGTGACGACATCCGCGCCGAGCTCCACCGCCTTGATCGCGTGCTTCGGCAATCCCACCGTGGGCATGCAGACCACGCCGGCGTCCTTGAGCTTGCGGATGAACTCCGGGCCCGGCGAGCGGGAATAGCTGACCGCGCGAACGCCGTGCTGAATCACCAGGTCGACGATCGCGGCGGCATTGGGCTGGTACATATGGAAGTTCACGCCGAAGGGCGCTGCCGTCAGTTCCCTGACCTTGAGAATGTCCCGCTCGATTTCCTCGGGCGGAATCGTCGCGCCCGCCAGGAATCCGAAACCGCCGGCGTTGCCGGTAGCGGCTACCAGTTGCGGGTCCGCCACCCAGCCCATCGCCGTTTGCACGATGGGGTAGCGGCAGCCCAGCAGCTCTGTCAAGCGCGTCTCCAGCATGATCAGGAACGATCTCCCGCCGGGTTATCTTTTATCTGCATGGCCCGCTGGTTGTGCGGATCCATCGCCGCGATGATCTCCAGCTGCTCACCCGTCGGCGCCGGGGTCACCGGCACGTCGCCGTCGATATGCAGCGGAAAACCTGTGTTTTCCTGGACCTGTTCTGCACTGATGCCGGGATGCAGGGAGACCAGCTCCGCCTGGTGACCGGGCCCGCCGAAATCCATCACGCACAGGTCGGTGACGATCAGGCGAATGTCCACGTCATCGAGGGAATGGCCTTTGGGCAGCCGGTCAGGGTTGTAGCCGATCGACGAGACGAAGTCGCACTCGCCGTCGATGAACACGCGGGTCGAGTGAGCCGGCACGAAGAAACTGTTGGGATGGCTGATGGAATTGCCGGGGAAGCCGCGCGCCCCCAGCATCATCACCTTGGGCTGCTCGTAGCTGCCGCCCAATGCGGAGGTATTGCTCTGGCCGAAGCGGTCCACCTGGGTCGGGCCCAGCATGGCATGGCGCCTGCCGCTCCAGACGTTGTCGAAGATTCGCGAGAAGCCCATCCAGCTCTCGTTGGCCTGGGCGTAGCGCTCACCGCGGTCGCCGATCGGGTTCGGCTCCGCCAGCATGTAGGCCTCGGAGTCCGTCATCATCAGGTCGGTGTTGCAGGTCTTCATGGCGAGGCTTGCCGCCAGCCGGGGTATGACGCCGATGCCCGTCGCCAGCACCTCGCCGTCGCCTTCGAACGCGCGGGAGGCGGCACAAATACAGAGTTCAGCCAGTGTGTAGCTCATAATGCGCCCTCCCCTTAATAAACCGGCAGCGGCAGGCTGCGGATGCCGTCCAGCCCGCCCACGGCAGCCTGGTAGTCGTCCTCGCTCGCGCCGAGAAACTTGTCGGTGTAGCCGGCAAACCCGGCCTCGTCTTTCGCAAATCCGGCGTATTCCTTGAAGTGCGCCACATCGAACCCGTACAGCGGGTTGCAGGAGGACGGGTGCGCGCCGCCGGGGATATGCACCACCCCGGTGGTGGCGGCGCGTTCCCAGAACACCAGCCGCGCCTGGGCCGGGTCGTTGAAGAACGCCGTGTCCACGAGTTCATCGCAGGAAACGAATGTCTTGTCCGCCGCGCGGGCAAACATGTCGTCCATGTAGTGATCGGGGCCGGCGATCTGGCAGACCCCCCGGGCGTCCGCTCGATCGACATGTATCAGCGACGCATCCAGCTTCAACGCCGGCATGGCGACCCACTCCTTGTCGTCGTAGGGGCTGTCGACGATCTTGAGGTCGGGATTCCTGCTGACGATGTCTGTGCCCAGGCCCACTTCGGTGGGGATGAACGGCAGCCCCCAGGCCGCCGCCCGCAGGCCCAGCAGCATCATGCCCTCGTCCACTTCCCGCACCTCGATGCTGGCCGCCTGCCGCGCCTGGCGGAAGAATGGCTCCAGGGGAATGAAATCCAGCGACACAAAGGCAAACACCAGCTTCTTCACCTTGCCCGCCGCACACAGCATGCCCACGTCGGCGCCGCCATAGGCCACGATGGTCAGGTCCTTGAGGTCCGAGCGCAGGATCTCCCGCACCAGCGCCATCGGTTTGCGCCGCGGGCCCCAGCCCCCGATCCCGAGGGTCATCCCGTCCTGCAATTGGTCGATGACCTCCCGGGCCGTCATTCGTTTATCCATCTGTCTCGTTCCTAGCCAACGATCCGGCTCATCCGGTAATCGTGTTTCACGAAGTTCACCCCCAGGGTGCTCTCGGTGCGTCGCACCCCGGGCAAGCTGCTGATATGCCGGTGCACGAAGCGGGAGAGATGCTCGGTGTTCCTGACCATGGTGATGCCGAGGATGTCCAGGCGCCCCATCATCAGGCCCACGAAGCCGAACTCGCGCATGTCCGCCAGCTGCCGCGCCACCTTTTCGGCCTGGTCACTGCGCTCCACCTCCACCCAGATATAGGCAATGGCCGCATCCCGGTAACGATCGATATTGGTCACCGCGGTAATGCGTATCTGCTTTTCTTCCAGCATGCGCCGGATGCGCGACCGCACCGTCCCCTCGGTCACACCCACTTCCTCGGCAATCTGCCGATTGCTCGTCCGCGCATCCTCGCCCAACCGCGCAACGATCTCCCGATCAAGCTCATCAAGCCGTGATTCAGCAGGCGACATAGCACCGGTTGAGTCTGAGGCACCCGCTTCTACAGCGGACGCACGAGACGACGCACCTCCCAGGTCCGAGGAGTCGTGTTCTCCAGCGGTCCTATAAAAAGGAACCGTATCGGGCTGGTTCTTCATGACGTCGATCGCCAGCGACGGCAACACCCGCAGCACACCCGGCAGGCGCGCCAGCCTTTCGTAGATCAGCTCGGTCAGTGCGGCCTGGTTGCGCGCCACAACCAGGGTCTCGATATCGCAGCTGCCGACCACGACATTGATCGAGAACACTTCAGGAATCGCGGCCAGTTCCCCCGCGACCTCCTCCGGCGAGTGGCCGTCCACCTGGATGCCCACCGCCAGCATCAATTCGTAGCCCGCCGCCTGAAAATCCGTTACCGCCACTACTCGCATGGCGTTGGATGTTTCCAGACGCTTCACCCGGGTGCGCACGGTGGCCTCGGTCACGCCCAACTCCCCAGCGAGCGCCCGACAGGACAGCCGTCCGTCTTCCCGCAGCATCGCGATGATGCGCTCGTCGGTGTCGTCGAACTCGATGGCATTCACGCGGACAGCCGCTCCCGCAGCTCGGTTTTCAACACCTTGCCCGAGGCATTGACCGGCAGGGCATCCACCACGTGCACGGCGCGGGGCACCTTGTAGTTCGCCATGCTGTCGCGACACCAGGCCACCAGGCCCTCGGGGTCGACGTTCTCACCGGGACGGGGCACCACGAAGGCGCAGGCCACTTCGCCCATGCGCTCATCGGGCATACCGATGACCGCGGCCTGGGCCACGGTGCCGTGGGAGCAGAGCTGGTTCTCGATCTCAGCCGGGTAGCAGTTGAAGCCGCCGACGATGAACATGTCCTTTATGCGATCGGTGATGCGCACATAGCCGCCGGCGGTCATCACCCCGACGTCACCGGTCTTGAGCCAGCCGTCCGGCGTGATCGTCTCGGCGGTGGCCTCGGGGTTGTCGAGGTAGGACTGCATCACGTTGTAGCCGCGTACCCAGATTTCCCCGGGTTCGCCCTCGGGTACATCGACACCCTCGGCATCGACCAACCTGACCTCGACACCCTCCATGGCGCGGCCGGATGTTCCGGAAATGATCTCGGCGGGGTCGTCGGGACGGCAGATGGTCACGGTGCCGCAGGTCTCGGTAAGCCCGTAGGCGGTGACGACGACCTCGAAACCGAGTTCTTTACGCATACGGTTGACCAGTTCCACCGGCACCGGCGCAGCACCGGTCACCGCAAGGCGCAGGCTGGACAGGTCGTAGCGGTTGCGGTCGGGGTGGGCCAGCAGGGAGTGATAGATCGTCGGCGCACCCGGCAGCATGCTGACCCGGTCCCGCTCGATCTGCGCCATCACTGCATCCAGGTCGAAACTCAGCACCGGCAGGATCAGTGCGCCGCGAATAATCGCCGACAGCCAGCCCGCCTTGTAGCCGAAGGCGTGAAAGAAAGGATTCACGATCAGGTAATTGTCCTCAGCCCGCAGGCCGACGGTGCCGCTCCAGGTCTCGAACACCCGGATGTTCTGGCCGTGGGTAGTCACCACGCCCTTGGGATGGCCGGTGGTGCCAGAGGTGAAGCCGATATCGAGCACATCGTCGGGACTGACCCGGGCTACCTGCGCCTCCACGTCCTCGTCGCTGATGGCATCGCCCGCAGCCAGGAAAGCGGCCCAGTCGCCGTCCCGGTCCGGGGTTTCCGCGTGGTTTCGCAGCAGCACCGTGTTTTGCAGGTGGGACAGCGACTGACCCTCGAGCATGGCGGGGTAGGCCTGCCCCAGGAACTCGCCCACGGTGAACAGCAACTTGGCCTGGCTCAGGTTCAGGGCGTAGGCGGCCTCGGACCCCTTCCAACGCGTATTGATGGGGACCAGGACAATGCCCAGGCTCTGGGCGCCGATGGCGGCGAGAATCCACTCGTGGATGTTGGGTGCCCAGATGGCGATGCGGTCGCCGTGGCCGAGGCCGGCGGCAAGGAAAGCGGCCGCGGAGCGGCGCCGCAGTCGGTCCAGCTCGCGAAAGCTGATTTCGACATCGCCTTCGCGAATGGCGATACGGTCGCCATGCTCGGCGGCAGCATCGGATACCACGCCGGGCATCGTGCGCCATTCAGTCATTGCGGGCCTCCACATGGATACTGACCCGCATAATAGTCAGCAAATAGCGCGATGACAATTGCTATTCGTAGAAATCAGTTCAATATTCTACGAATATTGCTAATCGCGATAAGGGGAAAGCCCTTTATTCCTCGAAGGCGAAGTCCTTGAAGATCTCCCTGAGTTCGACCTTCTGGATCTTGCCGGTGGCGCCGTGGGGCAGTTCATCCAGGAACTCCACCGCATCCGGCGTCCACCACTTGGCGATCTTGCCGTCCAAAAACGCCAGAACCTCTTCTGCAGTCAGGTCCTCACCCCCCTTGTCGCGCACAACGATCAGCAGGGGGCGCTCGCTCCACTTCGGGTGGTAGCGGCCGATAACCGCCGCCTCCGCCACCTTGGGATGGCCGACGGCGGCGTTCTCCACGTCAATGGAGCTGATCCATTCGCCGCCGGACTTGATCACATCCTTGGTGCGGTCGGTGATGGCCACGTATCCGTTCGGATCGATAGTGGCCACGTCGCCGGTCTCGAACCAGCCCTGCTCGGCGTGGCCGTCGCTTTCGTCCAGCTTGAAGTAGCTGGAGCAGATCCAGGGCCCGCGCACCTTGAGTGAGCCGAAGGCCTCGCCGTCCCAGGGCAGTTCCCTGCCCTCGTCGTCGACGATCTTCATGTCGACACCGAATACCGGGCGGCCTGCCTTGAGGCGCATCACATCCCACTCCTCGCCGGTCATCGCCGCTACCTTGGGCGTGGGCGCATTGACGCTGCCCAGCGGGCTCATCTCGGTCATGCCCCACCCAACCCGGGTCTCGACCCCGTGCTTGTCGAACTCCTGCATGATCGAGAGCGGGCAGGCCGCACCGCCCACCAGGATGCGCTTGAGGCTTTCCACCGTTTCGCCGCTCTCACGCAGATGGGCCAGCAGGTTGAGCCACACGGTGGGAACGCCCGCCGACATGGTCACACTCTCTTCGTTCATGAGTTTCGTCAGCTCGGCACCGTCGCCCATTTTCGGGCCCGGGAACACCAGCTTCGCGCCGGTCATGGGGCAGGCGTAGGGATTGCCCCAGGCGTTGACGTGAAACATGGGCACGATCGGCAGCACCACATCCGAAGAGGACAGGCCCATCACGTCCGGCATCACCGAAGCATAAGCGTGCAGGATCGTGGAGCGATGGGAATACATGACGCCCTTGGGGTTGCCGGTGGTACCGGAGGTGTAGCAGAGCGCGCAGGCGGCGCGTTCGTCCAGCTCCGGCCACTCGAACTCCGTGCTCTGGCCTTCCAGCAGGGTCTCGTAGCAGTGGACATTGGCAAGCGTCGTCTCGGGCATCATGTCGGGGCTGGTCATGATGATCCAGCCGCGCACATTGGGGCAGTGCTCGGCGATGCCCTCGATGATGGGCATGAACATCTCGTCGGCGAACACGTACTGGTCTTCGGCGTGGTTGATGATCCAGGCAACCTGTTCCGGGAACAGCCGCGGGTTGATGGTGTGCGCCACGAAACCGGAGCAGCTGATGCCGTAGTAGGCCTCGAAGTGGCGATAGTCGTTCCAGGCCAGGGTGGCGATGCGGTCACCTTCAGACAGGCCCCAGCCCGTCAGCACGTTGGCGAGCTGGCGCGCTCGCGCAAAGGCATCCTTGTAGGTATAGCGATGGCGCGGGTTGTCAGACGTGAAGGAGACAATCTCCACATCCGGGTTGACCCGGTCGGCAAATTCCACAATCGACTTGACCAGCAATGGCTGGTCCATCATCAGTCCGTGCATGGGGTTCTCCTGAGCTGGTTTTCTGTAAGAGCCGGAATACTAGTAGCGAGGCTGGTGCGGGGCAAGATGAAGGTTGCTAGGCCAGCTCTCGCTCGAACAGGACCAGCAGGCGACTCCAGGCCCGCTCTGCCAGTTTCTCGTCGTACACGGCGGAATCCGGTGGGCACCAGCCGTGTTTGGAACCGGCGTAGACCTCGATCTCCGCCTCCACGCCTGCATCGTCAAAGGCCTTGCGCAGCAGCACCTTCTCGTCGGGATTGCGCTCATCGTCGTTCTCGGCGATGGCGATCAGGAAGGCGGCCTTCATTTGCGGCGCCAGCAGGTGGGGGCTGTCGGGTTTGTCGGTGGCCAGTCCCCCGCCATGGAAAGAGCCCCCGGCACCAATGCGCTCGGGTATCGCTGCCGCCAGGCGCATGGTGTAGGAACCCGTCATGCAGTAACCCGTCACGCCGATCCTGCGACCGGTGTCCACAGAGGCCTGTTGGTCCAGGTAGGTGACCAGGGCCCGCCCATCGGTCACGCAGGTCTCGGGTGACAGACTCCTGGCATGCGGCATCAGGCGTTCGCGCACGGCCGGGTCGCCCCAGGTCTCACCGTCGGATACCAGCCTTCCCTTGTGGGTGCGGTAGTAGGGATTGACCACCAGCACCGAGTAGCCGGATTCCGCGAGCCGTTTGCCCATGGCCCGAAAGGCCGGCCGGATACCTTTGACATCCGGCCAGACGATCACCGCGGCATGCTTCCCTTTGGCAGGGTGAACGAAGTAACAGTCCGCTTTGCCGTCCGGCGTCGGCACCAGCACATCCTGCTCGACGACGTCGAGGGCATTGGCAACGGGCGGCAGCATCGCGGCGAGCATCACGCCCGCGCCGGCGACGCCGAACTCCCGGCGGGTGATGCCGCGCTGCTTCAGGAATGCTTGCTCATCCCTGCTGGTGTATTCATCGCACATAGACGCTCTCCTGTATTGTTGGGGGGCTCATGCCGTCAACATCGCGGCGCGGACACAAACGCCAGGACCGTCAGCCCGTCAACGACCACTCATCGTCAACGTTACGGCCGGCCCGGTGTTCCTGCTCCAGCTTGATGAGATGCGCGGTCAGGCTGAGCTTGGCCATATGATGAATATCGGGGTCCACGTCGTCGTAGACGACCTTGACCAGTTCATCGAGGTCAGCGGTGCCCAGCTGCTCCAGGCCGCCCACCACCTTCTGCTCGCGCTTGAGTCGATGGCCGATCAACCAGTCGACGGTGGCCATCGGGTCCTCGATGACAGCGCCGTGTCCCGGCGCCATGGTTTGCAGCGGGTAGTCCCGCAGCAGCTCCAGCGACTCGATGTACAGCTTCATATCCCCGCTGGGAGGAACGATGACGACCGTCGAGCCGCTCATGATGTGGTCGCCGGTGAACAGCATGCCCTCTTCCTCCAGGAAGAAGCAGTAGTGGTTGCCGACGTGGCCCGGCGTGTGCACGGCGCGCAGCTGGAACTCCGGCGTGGCCAGCAGCTGGTTGTGGCTGACCTCGATTTCCGGGGCAAAGGTGTCGTCCTGGAACATGTCGTCCCACGGCCGGGCGCCAATCACCTCGGCGCCGGTGGCCTGCTTCAGGGGCAACCACGCCGGCGAATGATCGGGGTGGGTATGGGTGGCCACAATCCAGCGAATGCGCCCCGCTCCCGCGTCGAGAATCGCCTCGACGTGACTGTCGATCAGGGGGCCGGGGTCCAGCACCGCAACCTCGTCACTGCCCAGCAGGTAGGTATTGGTGCCGGGGCCGGTCATGACACCGGGATTGGGTGCGGTGATACGCCGCACCCGACTGTTCAGCTGAACCGGCTTGCCGGGTTCGAACTCGCCACTCATGGGTTTTCGGTCAGACCATGCCCGCGATGGGAACCACCGGGTCGACGTCTGCCTCGTAGTCGACGCCGTCGACCTCGAACCCGAACAGCTGCAGGAAGCCGCGCTTGTAACCTGCGAAATCCGACACCTCGTAAAGGTTTTCCGTGGTGGTGTCGTTCCACATCTGCTCGACGCGCTGCTGGATGTCCGGCTGCATTTCCCAGGCGTCCGCGCGCAGGCGGCCCTCGTCGTCATGCTGCGGGTCGCTGCCGTAGAGGCTGTCGCGGAACAGGCTGTCCACCTGCTCGATGCAGCCCTGGAATGCGTTGTCGTCCCGCATGACCTTGAGCAGCAGCGCAAGGTACAGGGGCATGGCGGGAATCGCCGAGCTGGCCTGGGTGACCACCGCCTGCAGCACCGACACGCGGGCATCGCCGCCGGACTGCGCCAGTTTCTCGCGCAGGCCGACCACGCGCTTGTCCAGGTCCTTCTTGGCTTCGCCGATGGTGCCGTGCCAGTAGATATCCCAGGTCAGCTTTTCCCCCAGGTAGGTATAGGCCGTGGTCCTGGCGCCTTCGGCGAGGCAGCCGGCTTCGCTCAGCGCCTCGATCCACATTTGCCAGTCCTCGCCGCCCATGACGGCGACAGTGTTGTCGATTTCTTCCTGGGAGGCCGCGGGCACCGCCAGCTCACCGATCTCTTCCTTGTCGGTATTGAGGCTTTTGTAGGTAATGTCCTTGCCGATCGGCTTCAGGGTCGAGTTGTGTACCTCGCCGGTCACCGGGTGCTGGCGACGGGGCGCGGCCAGTGAGTAGACCACCAGGTCCACCTGGCCCAGGTCTTCCTTGATCAGGTCGATGGTCTTCTGCTTGATCTCGTCGCTGAAGGCATCGCCGTTGATGCTCTTCGCGTAGAGGCCCTCGGCATCGGCGAACTTGTGAAACGCCGCGGAGTTATACCAGCCCGCCGTACCGGGCTTCTTCTCGGTACCTTCCTTTTCGAAGAAGACGCCGATGGTGGAGGCACCGCTGCCAAAGGCGGAGGTGATGCGGGACGCCAGTCCGTAGCCGGTGGAGGAACCGATCACCAGCACCCGCTTCGGTCCGCTGTCGATCGCGCCGCGCGCCTTGACGTAGTCGATCTGCTGTTTGACGTTGGCCTCGCAGCCCACCGGGTGGGTGGTAATGCACATAAAGCCGCGGACTCTCGGTTTGATGATCATGTCTGGTGTTCCGGTTTACAGAAAACTTATAGTAGCAGGCGGCGGATATCCGCGAGCAGTGCACACAGCTGGGTGGTGAAGCGGCCCGCATCGGCGCCGTTGACCGCCCGGTGGTCATAGGACAACGACAGCGGCAGCATTTTGCGGGGCTCGAATTCGCTGCCGTTCCAGACCGGCTTCACGGCAAGCTTGGATACGCCGAGGATGGCCACCTCCGGCGCGTTCACCACCGGCGTGAAGCCGGTGCCGCCGATCCCGCCCAGGCTGGAGATCGAGAAGCAGCCGCCCTGCATCTCGGCGGGCTTGAGTTTGCGGTCCTTGGCCTTCATCGCCAGCTCCACGGTTTCCTCCGCCAGTTCCCACAGGCCTTTCTTGTCCACGTCCCGAATCACCGGCACCACAAGGCCGGCGGGGGTATCCACCGCCATGCCGATATTCACATACTGGCGGTAGATCCAGTTCTCGCCGTCACCGGACAGCGCCCGGTTGAGCTTCGGGTTGTCCTGCAGCGCCGCAGCGCAGGCCTTCAGGATAAACGGCAGGGGCGTCAGCTTGGTGCCGCGCTTCTCGCCCTCTGCTTTCATATCCGCGCGGAAGGCTTCCAATTCTGTAATGTCCGCGTCGTCGAACTGGGTGACGTGGGGCACGTTGACCCAGCTGCGGTGCATATTGGCCGCCGTGACCTTGTCGATCTTGGTCATGGGCTGGATGTCGATCTCGCCGAAGGCGGCGTAGTCGACTTCGGGCACCGGCGGGATGCCCATGCCGGTGACCGGGCCCTTGCCGCCGCCATCCAGCGCGCGCTTCACAAACTCCTGGACGTCTTCCTTGAGAATGCGTCCCTTCGGACCGCTGCCGCGAACGGCATTCAGGTCGACGCCGAATTCGCGGGCCAGTTTGCGCACGGCGGGGCCGGCATAGATTTCCCCGCCCTTGATATCCGGCGCCGGTGTGTCGGCCGCGGGTGCAGCTGCCGGCTTCGGTGCAGGCGCTGCCGCGGGTGCAGATGCTGGCGCCTGTGCAGGTGCTGCCGCGGGCGCCGGTGCGGGTGACTCCGCGGGCGCCGTGGCGCCGCCTTTCACCGTGGCAATCAGGTCGCCCTCACGAACCTGGTCGCCCTCCTTGACCGCCAGGCTCACCACTTCGCCGGCGAACGGTGCCGGCAGTTCCATGGAAGCCTTGTCGGATTCCAGCACCAGGATGGTATCGCCCTCTTCCAGGCTGTCACCCGGCTGCACGGAAATCTCGATCACGTCGACGGCTTCGTCGGTGCCGATATCCGGCACGTGCACGGGCTGTTCGGTCGCTGCGGCAGCAGGTTCGGGCGCGGGTTCCGCGGCCGGTTCCGGCGCAGCCGGCTCGGGTGCAGCCGCAGGTTCCGCCTCGGGTTCAGGCGCGGGCTCGGCCGCAGCCGCCCCGGTTTCCAGCACCGCGATCGGGTCGCCTTCCTTCAGGTTGTCCCCTTCCTTGACCAGGACTTCGACCACCGTGCCCGCCAGCTCCGCCGGCACTTCCATGGAAGCCTTGTCCGACTCCAGCACGATCAGGCCCTGCTCCAGCTCGACACTGTCGCCCACCGAGATATTTACCTCGATGACCTCCGCGTCTTCGGCGCCGCCGATATCCGGGATTTTCAGCGTCTCTGTTGCCACGTCAGGATCCTTATCCAGGTCAAAGTGTGCACGCCGTTCACAGCGTGTACGGGTCCGGTTTTTCCGGCTTGATGCCGAGCGACTTCATGGCCTGCTTCACCTCGCTGGCAGGCAGCTTGCCCTCGTCGCACAGGGCCTTCAGCGCCGCCTGTACGATGTACTCGCGGCTGACTTCGAAGTGCTTGCGCAGCTTGCCGCGGGTATCGCTGCGGCCAAAACCGTCGGTGCCCAGGGTGACGTAGCGGCGCGGAATGAACTCGCGGATCTGGTCCGAGTACACCTTCATGTAGTCGGTGGCCGCAATGACCGGGCCCTTGCCGGCGCCGAGGCACTCGGTGACATAGGGAACGCGCGGCTCCTCTTCCGGGTGCAGCGAGTTCCAGCGTTCCACGGACTTGCCCTCGCGCGCCAGCTCATTGGCGCTGGTCATGCTCCAGACGCTGGCGGCGACGCCGTAGTCTTTCTCCAGCATGTCAGCGGCGGCCTCGACTTCGCGCAGGATGGTGCCGCTGCCCAGCAGGTCTACCGCCAGCTTCCCGCGCTTCTTGCTCTTGCGCAGGGCATACAGGCCCTTGACGATGCCCTCTTCCGACCCGGGCGGCATTTCCGGCTGAACGTAGTTCTCGTTCATCGTGGTGATGTAATAGAACTTGTTCTCTTTCTCGGCGAACATGCGCCGCAGCCCGTCCTGGATGATCACCGTCAGCTCATAGGCGTAGGTGGGGTCGTAGGACACGCAGTTCGGGATAGTGCCGGCCAGCAGGTGACTGTGCCCGTCCTGGTGCTGCAGGCCTTCACCGTTCAGCGTGGTGCGACCGGCGGTGGCGCCGATCAGGAAGCCGCGCGCCTGGCTGTCGCCCGCCGCCCAGGCCAGGTCGCCAATGCGCTGGAAGCCGAACATGGAATAGAAGATGTAGAAGGGAATCATCGGGAAGCCACTGGTGGAATAGGACGTGGCATGCGCCAGCCAGGCGGAGAATGCGCCCGCCTCGTTGATGCCCTCCTCCATGATCTGGCCCTTGATGTCCTCCTTGTAGAACATGATCTGCCCGGCGTCCTGGGGCGTGTACTTCTGGCCCACGGAGGAATAGATACCGAGCTGGCGGAACATGCCCTCCATGCCGAAGGTGCGCGCCTCGTCCGGCACGATGGGCACCACGCGCTCGCCGATCTTCTTGTCCTTGACCAGCGTCGACAGCGTCCGCACGAAAGACATGGTGGTTGAGATCTCGCGCTTGCCGCTGCCCTTGAGCTGTCCGCCCAGGTCTTCCAGGGACAGTGCTTCCAACGCATCAAAATCGTTGCGACGGCTGGGAATTTGGCCGCCCAGCGCTTCCCGGCGCTCGCGCATGTAGCGCATCTCCGGACTGTCCGGCGAGGGCCGGTAGTAGGGCACGTTCTTCAGTTCGGTGTCGCTGATCGGCACGCCGAAGCGGTCGCGGAAGGCCTTGAGGCTTTCGATATCCAGCTTCTTCAGAGAGTGGGTTTCGTTGTTGGCCTCGCCGGCTTCACCAGTGCCGTAGCCTTTCACGGTCATGGCGAGAATCACCGTGGGCCGGCCCTCGGTGGCCACCGCCTCGGCATAGGCCGCGTAGACCTTGTAGGGATCGTGGCCGCCCCGGTTCAGGTACATGATGTCCTGGTCCGACAGGTGCTCCACCAGCTTGAGCGTTTCCGGGTACTTGCCGAAGAAATGCTCGCGGGTATAGGCGCCGCCGTTGTACTTGTAGTTCTGCAGTTCGCCGTCGCAGACCTCGTCCATGCGCTGCTGCAGCAGGCCCGAGGAGTCGTTCTCCAGCAGCGGGTCCCAGTGGCGACCCCAGATGACCTTGAAGACTTTCCAGCCGGCGCCGCGGAAGATGCCTTCCAGCTCCTGGATGATCTTGCCGTTGCCACGCACCGGACCGTCCAGCCGCTGCAGGTTGCAGTTGATGACAAACGTCAGGTTGTCGAGCTTCTCGCGGCCGGCCAGCGAGATGGCGCCCAGGGATTCCGGCTCATCGCTCTCGCCGTCACCCATGTAACACCAGACCCGGCGGTCACCGTGGTCCACCAGTCCGCGATTCTGCTGGTAGCGCATGACGTGAGCCTGGTAGATCGCCTGGATGGGGCCAAGGCCCATGGAGACCGTGGGGAACTGCCAGTAGTCCGGCATCAGCCAGGGGTGCGGGTAGGAGGACAGGCCGTTGCCGTCCACCTCGCGGCGGAAGTTATCGAGCTGTTCCTCGGTCAGGCGCCCCTCGAGGTAGGAGCGCGCATACATACCCGGCGCGCTGTGACCCTGGTAGAACACCAGGTCGCCGGGGTGCCCGCCTTCGGGCCCGCGGAAGAAATAGTTGTAGCCGACATCGTACAGCGTGGCGCTGGAGGAGAAGCTGGAGATATGACCGCCCAGGCCCTCATCGTTGTCGTTGGCCCGCATGACCATCGCCAGGGCGTTCCAGCGCACCAGGGAGCGAATCTTCCGTTCCATGAACAGGTCGCCGGGCATGCGCTTTTCGGAGGTCGGGGGAATCGTGTTCCGAAACGGCGTGGTGATCGCCATGGGCAGGCGGGTTTCCCGCATCACCGCCTGCTCTGACAGACGCCGCAGCAGGAAGGCCGCGCGATCGGGACCCTCGTGTTTCACCACCGCGTCCAGAGCGTCGAGCCACTCCTGGGTCTCGATGGGGTCCTTGTCCTCGATCATCGGGGTCTCCTGCCCAGATACTCAAATGGGCAGACGATTTTACCCCGCCAAGGTGGCGATTCAAGCAAGCGACCGCTTCATCGCAGCAATTTGCGATGAAACGGAATGAATACGTTTGGAATGTGTTCGCTGCGTACTTTTTGCAGGCGCTTTCCGGAAGTCAGTCGCGGGAGAAAAAGGGCTGTGCTTCGCGGAATTCCCCGGCACTTTCTATGGGCTTCCCTTCGGGCATTTCATCCCAACGACCCGGCGCCACGAATATCAGCGATGCGGGCTGATCGAGGATGGCCTCGCGGTACCAGTCCTGCCACTGCTCGAAGCTGACGGCTTCGACGGTGGAGGCGAGACGCTCACGGGTATCGAAGGTGAAGGAACCGCGATTGATCTCGCGCCAGAAATAGTCCGACTCTTCGAACAGGTTCTTCGGCGGCTGCAGGATATCGCGCAGCAGCGCAGCGCGGTGCCGGCTGTACTGCTCATCACTGATGCCGTCCTCTCCCACCTGTTGCTCCAGGAAGCTGCGCGATGCATCGACCACCGCCGCGGCGCTGGCGCTGGGTGACTGCACCATCATGGCGACCGCGGGCACGTCGAGCAGCGGCCAGGGGAACGCGCTGACCACATAGCCCAGCTGCTGCTCGGTGCGCAGGTCCTCAAAGTAGTCTGCCTTGATCGCCTGCCCGGTCAGCGCTGCCATCGCGCGGTTCTGCAGGCCGTCGTCGCCGGCCTGGATGTACCAGAACGTCACGGAATCCTCGTGTTCCACGTCGGCCCGGTAGACGAAGTTGTCACCCGGGGCCAGCCGCGCCAGCCGCAGTTCGGGCGGCGCCGCGGGTTGCGACTTGCGCGTGAGGGGAGCCAGCGCCTTCTGCACCGCGGCCGCCTCAGTCGGTGCATAGTTGCCGTTCAGCAGGATATTCACGCTGCTGGTATCCCAGAGCTTTTCACCGTGGGCCGCCACCTGCGCCGGCGTGATCTTCTCCAGCTCCGCAATCAGCTCGGCTTCCGGGTAGCGCCCGGTCAGCAGCACGCGGCGCGCCTGGCCCACAGTCTGCTGGAAGGCGCGCGCCGTCTTGACGTTCTCGAGGCTGCGAATCAGGTCCTTGCGGATATTGTCGAAGCGGCCGTTGTCCAGCTCCGCGCTGGTAATGGAGTCCACGATCCGCGACAGCAGCACCATCTGCTTGTCGTTATAGCCGCTCACCGACAGCGTGATGCCGCGGTCGCCGGCGCCGATACCGAAATTGAGCCCGGCCAGGTAGGCGGGGTAGGTAAACTCGTTGACTGCGTCGCTCAACAGCTCGACGTAGAGCTGGGAGGCGGCCGCCTCGGCGGCGGTGCCGTTGACGTGGGCGGTGCGGAAGCTGGCGTACAGCGCGCCACGCGGAACGCGGAATTTGCTGTCCTGCCGCTGCCAGACGCGCATGCGCGGTTCCTCCACCGTCAGGCGGGGCACGTCCGGGTTGTCCTCCGCGAGCGGCAGCATCTCGACGTTCTCGGCGACGAACTCGTTCGGCGCCGGCAGGTGCAGGCGCTCATCGATAGAGGCCACGGTCACGTCGTCCCAGGACACGGTTGCCAGGTCAACGGTTTCCACCGAGTAGGGCGTGCCGTAGAACTCACTCTCCCGGTCCACGGGCACGTCCGGCGCGGTGAGGGTGATCAGCACGTTCTGCGGCACCAGGTAGTTCTCGATAATTTGCTGGATCAGCCCGGGGTCATACTCTGTCATGAGGAAGTTGCCCTGCAGCACGTCTTCAGGCGCCAGCAGGTGCATGTCATTGCTGAGCCCGGCCACGTAGTTGATGGGCTGCTGATCCTCGCGGAAACGGAATTGCAGGGCCGCCAGTTGGCCCTGTTCGTCAAACAGTTCGCGTTGGGGGCCGGCCGCTTCCAGCATGCGGATGTATTCGAACACCTTGCGAATCACATCGTCGCGCTGCGCCAGCCCCTGCTCGGTAAGATTGATGCTCACATTGAACGCTGCCCCGCCCCGGTAGGCGAGGCCCATGCCCGCGCCCAGGCCTTCGGCCCAGCCTTCTTCCTTGAGCAGCGACAGCAGGCTGCCCTCGCCTTCATGGCCGATCAGGTTGCCGATGTAGACCAGCGGCTTAGCGTGATAGCGGTCGCGGTAGTCCGGCATGGTCCAGGACAGCATCAGGCTGCGGGTGGACGCCAGAGGCTGGATATACACCATGCGCGGCAGCTGGTCGGGCGTCACCAGCGGCGCCGTGATGTCCGCCACCTCGATATTCCGGTTGGGCACCGGCGCGAAGATCTCCCGCACCAGGACCTCGAGTTCATCCAGGCTCTCATTGCCCAGCACCGTCAGCGTCATCAGGTTGGCGGAATAGAACTGGTCATAGAACATCAGCAGGTCTTCCCGCACCGAGTCCCCGGGCCGGTCCGCCAGCGTCTCGGCGGTGCCCACCGCCAGGATGCTGTAGGGGTGCTCGGGATTGCTTGTCTCCCGGAAGACATCCAGGTTGCGGCGCGCGTCGGTGTTCAGCCCCATCTGGAATTCGGCGTGGACCGCGTTGGTTTCCCGGCTGACGTATTCCGCATCGAAGCGTGGGGAAATGAAGAACTGGGCGAAGCGATCCAGCGCCTCGGACAGGTGGCCGGCGTCCACATCGAAGAAATAGTTGGTGTGCTCGAAGCCGGTGTAGGCATTGCGGGAGCCACCGTGCTCGGAAATGAAGCGCGCGTACTCACCGGAATCCGGGTACTTGTCGGTCCCGAGGAACAGCATGTGCTCGAGAAAGTGGGCCAGCCCGCCCCGATCCGCGGGATTGCTGGCGCTGCCGATATAGACGTCCAGTGACGCCGCCGCCTTCTCGGAATCCGGGTCCGAGACCAGCAGTACCCGCAGTTCGTTGTCCAGCTTGATGTAGCGATACTCCTTGTCGTCATTCGGGCTCTTGGCGGGCGAGAGCGGGAAGGCAGGCTCCTGCGGCGTCTGCTGGGTACAGGCGACCAGTACCGCCAGCGCCACCAGCAGCAGGGACCAGGACTTCAGGAGTGGGCTTCGCATTGTGGGTGTCTCCAGTATTCGTGCAGGGTGTTTACGCAGCTTGCGGCCTTATAGACCCGCGGCGGCGCGGCAATATCCCTGTAGTGACAAACTATTGTGGAACTAAAGGCCGGGCGTTGGCTCAACGGGCCTGGGCCAGGCATTGATGATGGCTTTGACCAGGGTGGCCAGGGGGATGGCAAAGAACACGCCCCACATTCCCCATATACCGCCGAAGAACAGCACCGCGAAGATGATCGCCACCGGGTGAAGGTTGACGGCCTCAGAGAACAGCACCGGCACCAGGAAATTGCCGTCCAGTGCCTGGATCACGAGGTACCAGAACAGCACCTGGTAGAAGTCGGATCCGAGACCAAACTGGAACAGCGCGATCAGCGCAACCGGGATGGTGACCACGGTGGCCCCGATATAGGGGATGATCACCGACAGGCCCACCAGCACCGCCAGCAGCTCGGCGTAGTTGAGGCCCAGCAGCGTGAAAGCCACGTAGCTGACGGCGCCGACGATCAGCACCTCGATCAGCTTGCCCCGCGCATAGTTGGATACCTGCTCGTTCATTTCCACCCAGATGCGGGTCAGCAGCGGCCGTTCGCTGGGCAGGAAGCCGCCGAACCAGGCCAGGATCTTGTCGCGGTCCTTCAGAAAGAAAAACACCAGCAGGGGCACCAGGATCACGTAGATCAGGACCAGCACGAACAGCGGAATCGACGCCAGCGACAGGCTGAGGATCGACTGGCCCAGCTCCGCGACCCGGCGCTGTGCCAGGGACACCGCCTCGGAGATCTGCCGCTCCGAGATCATATCGGGATACTGGTCGGGCAGGACCGACACCCAGCCGCGGATCTGCTCGATCATGCGCGGCAGCTCGCTGAGCAGGCTCACCGTCTGCTGCCAGACCAGCGGCAGCAGCAGGAACAGGAAGCCGAAGAACAGGCCGACAAATACCAGGAATGAAATGCTTACACCGGCCCACTGCGGCATGCCACGACTGACACAAAAGGCACTGAGGCCCTGCATGAGGTAGGCCAGCACGATGGCGGCGATGATCGGCGCGATGATATTGCCGATGGTCAGCAGGATGGCGAGGCCCACCGCCAGCAGCACCACCAGCAGGATGGACTCCTCCTCGAAGAAGTAGCGGTCGCCCCATTTGCGGAAGATCTCCAGCAACGGTCAGCCCTCCGCCTCGAGTTTTTCGATCACGTGGATGAATACCCCGTCCTGCTCTTCACTGGAAATCAGCGGGTGGCCGGACTGCCGGGAAAACACTTCGAAATCCCGAACGGAGCCCTTGTCGGTTGCCAGCACGCGCAGGCGCTGCCCGCCCTGCAGGGCGTTCAGGGCGCGCTTGGCCTTCAGCAGCGGCATGGGGCACTCGAGACCGCGTGCATCGAGCTCGGTAAGGCTTGAATCCGACAAGGTCGTTCCTACGGTATAAAGGGGCGACAAGTATAGCCACGAGGCCGGACAAGGGGAACTTCCCCCCGTGTTGCGACTCCAAGTCCTCTCCCATAAAGTAGTGACCCACCTCGCAAAACGCGTCTTTCACGCTGTGACCCGAACTCTGCTACCGCTACTGCTGGCGTTCGTCGTTTTCAACGCCGGCGCCACAACAGACGACAAGCTGAAGCTGCCAAACCTAGGCGAAAGCAGCACCAGCCTGTTCTCTCCGGAGCAGGAATACCAGCTCGGGCGCGCCTGGCTGCGCGCGTTTCGGTCCCAGGCGCCGACCCTGGACGATCCGCTGCTGCAGGACTACCTGGAGGACCTGACCTATAACCTGGTCACCCACAGCGAGCTGCAGGACCGCCGCATCGAGCTGGTCATCGTCGACAACCCGGTGATCAACGCTTTCGCCGTGCCGGGCGGCGTGATCGGGGTTCACACCGGCCTGATGCTCTACGCCCAGACCGAGGACGAGCTGGGCACTGTCATGGCCCACGAAATCGCGCACCTCAGCCAGCGGCACTTCTCGCGCCGCATCGAATACCAGAAGGCGCAGCAACCGCTGACACTGGCCGGCATGCTCGCCAGCGCCGTGTTGATCGCCACCACCGGCGGGGCCGGCCTGGCGGCCATGACCGCCACCCAGGCCGCCGCCATGGACGCGCAGCTGCGCTATAGCCGGGCCGCCGAGCAGGAGGCGGACCGTATCGGCATGCAGACCATGGTCAAGGCCGGCATGGACCCCCACGCCGCCCCCGCCATGTTCGAACGCATGCTGCAGAACAGCCGCTATTCCAGCGCCAAACGGGTGCCCGAGTTCCTGCGGACGCACCCGCTGTCGGAAAGCCGGATATCCGATACCCGCAACCGCGCCCGCCAGTACCCGAAAACGCAGCGCCCCCCAAGCCTCAACTTTCACCTGATGCGCGCACGCATGCAGGTGCATCATGCCGACACCCCCCAGCGCGCCGCGGAGTCATTCCGCGACAGGCTCGACGGCGTGACCCCGTCGCCGGAAGCCGCCCGCTACGGCCTGGTGCTGGCACTGACCGCATCGGGCAGGCCGGAGGACGCCCAGAGGGAACTGGACAAGCTGCTGGCCGACGACCCGACCCGGCTGGAATACGTGATTGCCCAGGCGGACCTGGACATGAGCATCAACGAGGCGCAGTCCGCCGTTCGAATACTGCAGCGGGAGCTGCGCCTGTATCCCGGCAACCACGCGCTGACCATGGCCTATGCCCGCGCCCTGCTGATGAACGACCAGGCCCACATCGCGGAAGAAGTCCTGCTGGAGCAGAGTCACGTGCGCCCGCGCGACCCGGGCCTGTGGTACCTGCTGGCCGAGGTGCAGGGCCTGTCGGGGAACATTGCCGGCCTGCACCAGGCCCGCGCCGAGTACTTCATCCTGAACGGAATCTTTGACGAGGCCGAGCGGCAGCTCAATTACGCCATGCGGCTGTCAAAGAACGACTACCACACGTCGGCAAAAATCAGCCAGCGGCTGCGGGATATCTCTGAAATGCGCGCGCGGATGGAGGAGTTCGGCTAACGCGAACTAATCCGCCGCCAGCACCCCGGTCTTGAGCTGGCGCGCGAAACCCAGCATTCGATTCAGCGGAATCATCGCCTTCTTGCCCACTTCGGGGTCCACGAATACCTCGTTGTCGCCGCGGTCGAAGACCTGGGCCAGGGTCTCGAGCTCGTTCATCGCCATCCACGGGCAATTCGCGCAGGACAGGCAGGTGGCCCCGTGCCCGGCGGTGGGTGCAATGATCAATTCCTTGTCGGGCACCGTCTGCTGCATCTTGTAGAAGATGCCCTGGTCCGTGGCGACGATGAACTGCTGCTGCTCCATTTCCTGGGCGGCCTTGATGATCTGCGTGGTCGAGCCCACCCGGTCCGCCAGCTCGATGACGTTGGCCGGGGATTCCGGGTGCACCAGCACCGCCGCATCGGGATAGACCTTCTTCAGGTCCTGGATGCCGCGGGCCTTGAATTCCTCGTGCACGATGCAGGCCCCGTCCCACATGACGATATCCGCCCCGGTCTGGCGCTTGACGTAGTCACCGAGGTAACGATCCGGTGCCCAGATGATTTTCTCGCCCTGCGCGTGCAGGTGTTCCGCGACATCCAGGGCAATGCTGGAGGTAACGACCCAGTCGGCGCGGGCTTTCACCGCCGCCGAGGTATTGGCATAGACGACGACCTTGCGGTCGGGATACTGGTCGCAGAACGCCGAGAACTCGTCGATGGGGCAGCCGATGTCCAGTGAACAGGTCGCCTCGAGGGTGGGCATCAGCACCCGCTTGTCGGGGGTGAGGATCTTGGCGGTCTCGCCCATGAAGCGCACCCCCGCAACAATCAGCGTGGAGGCGGCGTGGTCGTGGCCAAAGCGCGCCATCTCCAGGGAGTCGCTGACGCAGCCGCCGGTTTCCTCGGCCAGCGCCTGGATTTCGGGAGCGGTGTAGTAGTGCGCCACCAGCACCGCATCTTCGTCGATCAGGCGCTGCTTGATCTGGTTGCGCAGGGCTTCGGCCTGCTCATCGGACAGCGTGTGCTTCTCGGCGTGATCGAGGTGCGCCTCGACCTGCTTGC
The DNA here is from genome assembly GCA_965601975.1 of Halieaceae bacterium. Lineage (GTDB taxonomy): Bacteria > Pseudomonadota > Gammaproteobacteria > Pseudomonadales > Halieaceae > JANQIO01. Next base: position 650,188 of record OZ271856.1, on the reverse strand, counting down.
GGATGGCTTCGAGTTTGTCGTTGGCAATGCTCATGGGCGTTGGTTGTGCTGTACCCTGGGGGTCGTGAAGTCTAGCACAAACCCTTACGTATCAGCGGCTGTACCAGATGGGTGAGCTCCAGGCGCGCTCCTGGATGACTGGGGAAACCGGTGGCGCAGCACAATCCTGCGGCCGCTCTTCCGGCGGCAGTGCCAGGCACTGCCAGGCGGTGTAACGGCAGCTGGGATTTTCCACGGCGCGCAGGTAATAGACGGCACTGAGCTCCGGGTCGAATTCAGGGTCCTGCCACAGCGCACAGAGCTGCGCCGCTCCGTCCCCGGTCGTTTCACAGGTGTCCAGATCGACGCCGGCGCCGTTGTCCGGATTGCCTGCCACGGCAAACACCTGCAAATGGTGCTGCCCCTCGGCATCGACCCAGCCCTTGATGACCTGGAGCTGCTGCAGCGGCACGCCGGGAGCGGATGGCGTACCCGGGTCCGCCGCGGCGGCGACCAGGAATTGGGGTGCGGACGCCCCGGAACGCGCCGGCAGGTCGCCGCCCATGGGGACACCGAGCTGATAGGCTCGCCGCACCCGGTCCGGGTCATCGCAAAGATCTTCGGGCAGGTCCCAGCCGCCGAAAAACCGCGGCTGGATGCGCGGCCCACTGGTACCGAACACCTCTTTGCGGCGCAGCGCATCGAACAGGGCATCGCGGCTGTTTTCCTCCGCCCAGATGCCCACCAGGCCGCCCGGGCCATTGCTGCTGTTGCCGGGAATGTCGCTGGTGTACTGCACGCGCTGCCAGGGCTCTGCATCGCCGAGCCCCAGGTGCCCGGGGAAATCACGTTCGCTGACGCCGCCCGCCAGGCCGTTGTGGGTGTCGGTGCTGGCGATGATGCCCACCTTGAACGGATTCACGCCTAGGGCCTGTTCCTGTGCCAGGCCTTCTATCAGCGCATTGCGCACATAGCTCAGCCGGCTGAGGCAATCGGGGCCCAGGTGTGGCACCGAGTCTGCAAACGGACCGTCGTAGCAGGCGTCTACTTCAACGTCGGCCTCACCGCGGGAAAACGCCAGGTCTTCGAACTGCTCGAATTCGCAGAGCTCATCCGTGGCCGCGAGTACACCCGGGACATTATTGCGACATTCGGAGTCGCCCTTGTGCTGCATGATCTCGACCACGGGTTCCAGGCCCGCGCGCAGTCGCGCCCGGTCCGCTCGCTCGGCGTCGTTCCCCGCGCCCGGGTAGTCCACCGCGAACATGCGGCCGTTGCTGATATTGGAGTTGTGCGGGATCGCCAATACGTCGCAACGCTCGTCACCGTCGATGCAGCGCTCCCTGAGGATGCGCCACAGGTCCCACTCGCGAATGGCATCCAGGTAGGACACCGGCCGCGCCGGCACTACGGCATTGCGAAAGATCACATTGCGGTGCAGGTTGGAGCCCAGGCGAAAGGAGCTGTATTCGTAGGCGGCAAAGGTGGTGCGCTCGCAGCGCGGACTGGTGTCGTTCCAGGCCTCTGCCGTGGCGACGATATCCCGCCAAACGCCCTCCACCGCCACACCGCAGCGCTTGCCGTCGGCGCCGCAGACCTCCCGGTCCCGAAAACTGAAGGGCGCCATGATTCGGGCTACCAAAGCCGGTTCGCGGCCGCTGCCCTCGCGCATGGCCTGGCAGAAATCCGCCCCGTACACCGCGCTGTCGGGATTGGTACAGAGGGCGCCCTCGCCCAGGAACTCGGCGTGGTCGGTGACCGCGGCAAAATCCAGGGGCCGGTCGATGGTCACCGACCGCGCCCTGGGGTCATCCACCAGCGGCAGGTGTATTTCCTCGCCGAAGGCGTAGCGGTAGGCGCCGTCCGGCGTGACGCGCACGCCAAAACTGTAGGCGTCGCTGGACAGCATTGTGTGCACGTGAAGATCGCCGAAAAAGGCGCTGCGCTCCGGCGTGTAGTGATCGCACTGTCCCGGGGGACGCGGCTGTACCGTGGCCAGGTCCACCGCATCGAACACCGACTCCGGTGGCGACTCGGTCCCGCAGGCCGCCACCAGGCCCACCAGCGACAGCCACAGGAATGCGCGCATCAGGCGGCTTGGAACCCGTCGAGCAGCGCGCGCAACAGGTCCGGACTGGGTGCATACACTACCGGGCTGACCCGATCGACGGATTCGCCGAGACGCCGGCGGATGCCCGAGGCGACCTCGGCGGGGTTCCCCACCACCGCAAAGGTGTGCAGCACGTCGTCGTTCACCAGCGCCGCAAGCCCCGCCCAGTCACCGGTTTTCACCAGCGCGCCGGCTTCGGCCTGCAGGTCCTGCCAGCCGTGCACCTCGAGCACCGGACGATAGGCAGGCGTCGACGCGTAAAACGCTATCTGGTTGCGCGCCGACGCGATGGCGGCTTCGAGTTCCTCTTCCGTGCGGCCGGTGGCCGTAATGACCTGGGCGGCGATGGTGAAATCCGTTCGGGTCTTACCGGCAGTGTCCAGGCCCGCCTGGACCGCGGGCAGGGTCAGATCGGCCAGGGAGCGCTCGGAGTGAAACGGGTGGACAAACAGTCCCTCGGCGACTTCCGCGGCGGTGCGGGTCATCAGCGGGCCCACCCCCGCGATATAGATGGGCGGCGGCCCGAAGGAATTGGGTCCCGGGGAAAACGTCGGCGACATCAGCGTGTGCTGATAGAACTCGCCCTCGAAGGACAGCCGCTCACCGGTCGCCCAGCAGCGCCAGATTTCCTTACACGCCAGCACCATTTCGCGCATGCGCGCGGCGGGCCTGGACCAGGGCATATTGAAACGGCGTTCGATATGCGCCTTGACCTGGGTACCCAGGCCCAGGATGAAGCGCCCCTGGCTCAGTAGCTGCAGATCGTTGGCCTGGTAGGCCAGGTTCATCGGGTTGCGGGCGAAGGCGACTGCGATCGAGGTCATCAGGGCCATCCGTTCCGTACTGGTGGCGGCCGCCGCCAGGCTCACAAACGGGTCGTGCTGGCCTTCAAAGGCATAGGCGCCGTCGAAGGCGGCGGCTTCCAGCTCGGCGGCCATGGCGCGAACCTGCACCGGGTCTGCCATCAGTGACGCATCGATCGCCAGCGTGCTCATTGCTACTTCATCCATTCCGGCCAGTCGCGGCTCACCGAGCCGGTCCAGCGGGGGTCGCGCCGTTCAAACCACGCCATGCCCCCTTCCACGGCATCCGGCTGCGCCATGCTGTGGTGCAGGGCGCGGGTTTCCAGTTCGACAAATTCAGCGAGGTTCATGCCAAGGCCGCGCCAGAGCAGCCGCTTGTGCAGGCCCATCACCAGCGGCGCACAGTGGGCGGCCATGTCGCTGGCGATTTCCAGCGCGGCATCCAGTACCTGGGTGGCGGGCAGGACGCGCCCTGCCAGACCCCACTCCCCCGCTTCCGAGCCGCTTAATCTCGGGGCCCGCACGATCAGCTCGAAGGCGCGCTCGACACCGACCAGCCTGGGCAACAGGTATTCCACCGCGAAATCCGCCACTACGCCGCGGCGGTTTTGCAGGAACCCGTACTTGCCCTCCTCCGCGAAGATGCGCAGGTCGGCCTGCAGGGCAATGCCCAGGCCGACACCGATGGCGTGACCGTTACAGGCGGCAATCACTGGTTTGCGCACATCCCAGGCCTGGAACGGCAGCGGGCAGGAGCTGAAATCGTAGCCGGTGCCCTCGCCATCAAAGGTGTCGCCGCCACCGGACAGGTCCGCACCGGCGCAGAAGGCATCGCCGCTGCCGGTCACCACGACGGCCCGCACGTCGTCCCGGGCATCGCACTCGCGATAGGCCTCACCGAGGGCGTCGATCATGGCAGACGTGAGGGTGTTGTGATGATCGGGCCGATTCAGGGTGACCAGTGCGGTCGCGTCCTGGATGTCTAGCTGGAGTTCGTCGCTGGTCGCCACGGCGGGAGCATCCTCACAGGAAGGTCCTGCCAATATAGCCACGCACCTTCACGGTGCAATGAAGAATCCGCCCGCGGCGAGCATCAGGCCCCCCGGGTATGATTTTTTGAGAAAATTGGCTTCAGATGCTAGAAATCTTCTAAGTAACCGCGTATAACTGCCTGTAATTCAAAGAATAAAAGGACATTTTCCCCGACCTTGACGTGATTCCAAAGCTCCGATCCGAGAGCTACAGCGCAAGAAAAGGACAAATGTCAGAAAACCGAGTTTCACGAAATTCCGCTACTAGGGGCGGATTTCACGGGGTAAGCAACTCGTACGACCATTAGGAATCGCTAGTGAGCGCGAAAAACATACTGATAATTTCCGAGGACCAGGGCGACCATCTCGTCATCAAGGCATCCCTGGAGCGCGCGACACCGCGCAGGTTCACCGTCACCAGCGCCGCTGCACTGGACCGGCCCATCGACCTGCTGATGAAGCAGAAATTCGATGCCGCCATCCTCGCCCAGGCACCGGAGACGGACTACCTGCTGCGACTGGCCCAGAAGCACGGCATCGGCATCCCCATCATCCTGCTGCTGTCGGAGGCCAGCGAGGCCAGCCGTCAGCGCTTCCGTGAATTGGGTGCCCGCGACTTCATCCAGCGCGGCAACCTGCAGGACGAACTGCTGCACCGCATTCTCGACTACAGCATCGAACTGGGCAGCGCTTATCAGCAGATCCGCAACCTGTCGAACCACGACCCCCTGACCGGGGCGCTCAACCGCACCGGGCTGCGCGCCCACGTGGAGCGCGCCATCGAGCGCTCACAGCGCTATCACTTCAAGACCGGCCTGCTCTACTTCGACATCGACGCGTTCACGCAAATCAATGATCAGTACGGCGAGGGCGCCGGCGACCAGGCCATCAAGGTGGTGGTCAACCGCCTGGAAGCCAAGAAGCGCAGCACCGACAGCATCGCCCGCCTGGGCGCGGACCAGTTTGCCGTGTGCATGGAGGACGTGCGCGACGAGGCGAATATGGGCGCCATTGCCGAAAAGCTGATCGAGGCCATCAAGGAGCCCATGACCGTGAACGGGCGCCAGCTCGCCATCGACGTGTCGGTCGGCGGCTGCCTGTGCCCGGACCACGGCACCAGCTTCGAAGACCTGATCGAGGCGGCGCACAGCTGCACCCAGCAGGCCAAGACAGTGACCGGCAGCCGCTACTTCTTCTTCCGCGAACAGCTCAGCTTCGGCAGCCAGGGCGACGTCAACGGCCTGCAGGCAGAGCTGCGCCAGGCCATGCGCCGGGACGAATTCGAGCTGCACTACCAGCCGCGCATCGACCTGCCGACCCAGCAGGTGGTGGGGCTGGAGGCGCTGCTGCGCTGGAATCACCCGGAGCGCGGCCTGGTCGCACCGGACGAGTTCCTGCCCCAGTGCGAGACCATGGGCCTGATGCGCAAGCTGGGCTACCGCGTCACGGAAAAGGCCTGTGACGCTATTCGCTGGCTGAACGAACAGAACCTGGACCACATTGACATCGCCGTGAACGTGTCGTTCTCGCAGTTCCAGGACGACCAGTTTGCCGAGATCGTGAAGCTGATTGTCGCCCGGTCCGGCATCGACCCCAGCCGCCTGGAATTCGAACTCACCGAGAGCACGGTGCTGAAGTGCCCCTCGGAAACCCGCCTGCGCATGAACGAGCTAAAGTCCCGCGGCCACTCTTTCTCGCTGGACGATTTCGGCACCGGCTTTTCGCAGCTGTCGCACATGACCAACCTGCCGATCTCGGCGCTGAAGATCGACCGCAGCTTCATCCGCGAGGTCACCGAGAATCGGCACCAGCAGGCCGTGTGCATGATGATCATCGACATGGCCCAGCGCCTGGACCTGGTGGTGGTTGCCGAGGGCGCCGAGGGCCAGGACCAGATCGACTTCCTCAATGAGGTCAGCTGCCAGCAGGTACAGGGGTACTACTTCAGCCCCGCGGTGCCGCTGGTGGATATTCCCCGGTTCGTGGAAGAGCAGGCGTTCAAGATCGCCAACGTCCACTAACGCCCCCCCGCGCTAGTAGCAGAGCTTGTTGCGACCCGCCTTCTTGGCGCGATAGAGCTGTTTGTCCGCGGCCTTGATGACCTCTTCCGGCGTCAGCGATTCCTCGCTGCGCTCCGCAAGCCCCAGGCTGATGGTAACGGCCACGGTGCCGTGCTTGATTTTGGTCGCCATGGTGCCGCGCTTGCGCTGGCCGTCCTTTGACTTGACCGGCCGCTTGCCCTTGTCCCGGAGGGTCATGTGATAGGCCGCCACGGCTTCGCGCACTGCCTCCAGCGCGTCGACACACTGCTCTACGCCCTTGCGCGGGAACACTACGCAGAACTCCTCGCCGCCATAGCGAAACGCGGTGCCCCCGGAGCGAACCCGGGCGATGCGCGTGGCCACCATCTTCAGGACTTCATCACCGACGTCGTGGCCGTAGGTGTCGTTGAATTTCTTGAAGTGGTCCACATCCAGCATGGCCAGGCTGTAGCGCGGCCCCAGGCCCTGCAGCCGCTCATTGAGGGCACGCCGGCCCAGCAGGCCAGTGAGTTCGTCCCGATAGGCCATGGCGTGTGAGCTGCGCAGAATGCCGGATACCTGCAGCAGGCTGGCCGCCACCAGCATGGCCATAGAGATATTGGGCAGGTGGAGCGCTCCCAGCACGACACCACCGGCCGCCAGCGTGCTGAGCGTGGCGACCTCGCTGCCGTCGTCACGCCACACCAGCAGGACCAGCCCGACCGCGGCGGTGACGGCAAACAGCGCCAACATGAACGGCGGCAATACCAGGCCTTCGCGCGGCCAGATGGCGAACCACTCGGGGTGGGTGGAAAAAAGAGTAGTCGCTAGATTAAGCAGGTGCGGCGCCGACAGCACCAGCACGCCCATGGAGACGGTATAGAGAAAACCCCACCGGTTGCCGATGCCGCGCTCGGGCACGACCAACAGGAACAACATGGCCAGCGGCCAGACCAGCGCAAGAGACTGGTACACCACCAGCGTATGGGGATCAGTGAGGGGTGCCTGCAGCTGGTCGCGAATGACCCAGAAGGCGCCGGCTGTGAACAGGGCCAGCAGCATGAACCGGCTGCGATTGAACTGGTAGGCCAGCACCACGCACACGGCAGCCAGCAGGTAGGGCGTGTACCCCACCAGCTCCAGCTGTTTTTCGTTCAGGCGCTCGAGCAGTACCCGCCCCAGCGCCACCAGCCCCAGGAACAGGGCAGGCAGTATGAGTCGCAGTAATGCAGCAGGCTGCGGTCCCATGGTCTTTTCCTCGCCCCCGGTCTTTATAGCATTTTTGTGTAGCATGCCGGGTGGTGGTAGATTTGTAGCGTATAACAATTACTCAGGGCGTGTAATGGCTGGGGACGGTGAAATTCACCATAAGCCCAAGATCCTGGTCTGCGACGATGACGCCAACGTTCGCATGCTGACCAGGCGCTGTCTCGAAGCTGACGCAATGGACGTGGTGGAGGCAGCCTCAGGGCCTGAAGCAGTGGAACTGTTCCTGCTGGAACGTCCCGACCTCGTCTTTCTGGACGTGGAGATGCCCGGGATGGACGGCCTGGAAGTCTGCCGGCGCCTGCGCGACCTGCCCCAGGGCGAAGCCATTCCCATCATGATCGTTACCGGCTCGGACGACCGCGCCTCTATCGACGACGGCTTCGATGCGGGGGCCACCCAGTACAAGACCAAGCCCGTGAACTGGTCGCTGCTGAGCCGCGACGTGCAGTACATGCTCCGCGCCAGCAACGCCTTCAACGCGCTGAAGCGGCAGGAAGACAGGCTGCGGTACCTGGCCTACTACGACCCCCTGACCAACCTGCCGAACCGGCGCAGCTTCAACGACCAGTTGAGCCGCATTCTGAAACAGGCCCGCCGTCGCGACAGCAACGCGGCGCTGCTGTTTATCGACCTGGATAATTTCAAGCGCATCAATGACAGCATCGGTCACGGCCGCGGCGACAAGCTGCTGGTGGAAATTGCCAAGCGCCTGACCATGGAACTGCGCCAGGAAGACGCCATCAGCTACATGTCGGAAAACGACGACGTCGAGCACGACGGCAGCACCGAGATTGCCCGTCTCGGCGGCGACGAATTCACCGTGGTGCTGTCTGACGTGGAGAACATCTCCGACGTCGAGGCCGTGGCCCGACGCATCCTCGAGGGGCTGTCGGAACCCATTCCGCTGCAGACCCACAAGCCGGTGGTGACCCCCAGTATCGGCATCGCCATCTTTCCGGTGGATGGCGCCGACCCGGACACGCTGGTGCGCAATGCCGATACCGCCATGTACGCGGCCAAGGCCCAGGGCCGGTCCTGCTTCCGTTTCTACAACGAAAAGATGAACGCCATGGCCGTGGAGCACCTCAAGCTGGAGGAAGAGCTTCGCGACGCAATCCTCAACGGCGGGCTGGCGCTGTACTACCAGCCCCAGATAGATCCCACGACCGGGCGCATGGTCAGTATGGAGGCCCTGGTGCGCTGGCCGCACCCGGAGCGCGGCCTGATCTATCCCGGGGAGTTCATTGGCGTGGCAGAACGCAGCGGCCTGATCGCCGACCTGGGCAACTGGGTACTGCAGGAAGCCGCGCGACAGAGCCAGGCCTGGGAAGCCGAAAAGCTGGGCAGCTTCCGCATCAGCATCAATGTGTCGGCCCTGCAGTTCAACCAACCCAACTTCGTTGACTACGTGCAGCAGTTCCTGGCCACGTCGGGCATGGACCCGAGCAAGTTGGAATTCGAGCTGACCGAATCGGCCATCATGACCGACGCCGAGCTCAACATCGAGCGCCTGGGCGCCCTGAAGACCCTGGGCATTTCCCTCGCGGTCGACGACTTCGGCACCGGCTACTCATCGCTGAACTACCTGAAGCAGTTCCCCATCGACACCCTCAAGATCGACCAGAGCTTCATTGCCGATATGGAGAACCCTGACGGCGCCGGCATCATCGACGCCATCATTGCACTGGCCCGCACCATGGGCCTGCAAGTTGTTGCCGAAGGCGTCGAGGACGCGCAACAGCTCAACGCCCTGCTGGGCAAGCAGTGCGATCTATTGCAGGGCTTCTATTTCAGCCACGCGGTGCCCGCCGAGAAGATTCCCGAATTGATGGCCAATGCGTTCCAGCTTGGGCCGGAAGAAGCCGCGACGGCATAAGAAGTAAATTTCACATCGTGATGATGTGGCGACCCAGTGGGTTGGACTATGGAGTAGTGCTTCACAAGGACCGTGATGACAGCGTCAAACTTCGAAACACTATTCTCTGGCAATATCGATATCTACTTTAGCCAGTTCTCCATTGAAAGTGAGGAGCCTGACGATTCCGTTCGTTTACCTGACGTCCACGCTGGCCAGGTGAATGGACTGTGTGGTGCGGCTCAACCTGAAAGACTCTTTTTTACTGCGAGACCCAAAGACGCCGCCATAGAGCTTCAGATACAACTGTGGCCATGCGAACCGCCGATTGATTCCACCTATGGGGACATCGTCGAGGTGCCGTTCACGCGCGGCGTCGAGCCAGTCTTATTGTGCCAGTGGGCTCACGAAGAGGTGTTTCCGTTGACTCTACCTCCTGGCGAATATCGCGTTCGCTACTCAATAGATGGCCTCGATAAGGACTACCCGGAGGACTGTGACAAGGAAGGTTACGAAAAACCCATCCCGGGCCAACGGTACCTTGTCCAGTTTTGGGCTCACCCCAACGAGGGTGATTCGATCATCAAACAAACAACGGAAGAAGCCGCATACTGGCATAAGGCGCATTCAGAAGGTGAAAAATAGAAAGGCCAGCTGATGTATCACGTGACGCATGAAATGCATCTCCACTCACTGCGGCCTTACCCAGCCATATCGGACGCCGTGTGGACCGCTTAATTCTTTAGGCTGGAACATGCCCGGACGATCGCTATGCTTCCCACTTCACTGAAAGACTATCCCGGAGCCGCAAAACCATACGTTATCGAAAAGCGATTTTTCATCGCTTACTTTCTAAACCCTGAGAAGCTGAGAGCAAATCAACCCTCGAAAGTTACCGCGAGAAAAATACTGGACCTTATTGTTGACCCGATAATCTCTGAGTCAGAATCGGTTTTTCTCTACCCCGATCTTGCAGGCAATCCGGACAATGAGTTCTTATCCGGCTGTGAGGGTTTTCTGGAAGCACGCCGGAAGCACTACATAGTTACGTCCAGAGACAGGCTTACTCACCCCAGCAATCTGGAGTTCTGGAGAGATCGAGACTGGAAGCGGGGCTCCATCGCAGCTGTCGTTCAATTCAACAAGGACCTTTTTAAACAAGCGTTTCAGCATTGCTACGACGCGGGAGTCCTGAATAACCCGGCGGCCATTTCAGGCCAGTCTGTCATCAATTTTGCGAGAAGGCATGTGGAGCAACAGGAGCGCAATGTTTATGTTGTTATTCCTCCAGGATTGAAACAAGCATTTTTCTTCCGGCGCAGGGAAGACGTATTCCAACTCTACAAGTTAGCAGCGGACAACTGCAGGTACTCTGACCGGCTTATCACATGGTTTGGCAGAGCAGATGGGTAGCACCGTGAGATTCACCAAGCCATCGTTCAGCACCAAAAACTGCACAAGCGTTGTCATATCGCGTTCTGGAAGATTCCTCGCCCAGTTCGGTCAGAGAATCTCGATTTATGACATTCAAGAAAGGGAGCTGGTCGCAGAGCATAAAGTCATTACAAACGATAGCTACATAGGCTTCTCAGAAGACGAAGAATTAATGTTCTCCAAGAACACCAATGGAGAAATCGCTTTTTTCAAAACTCTTGACGGAGCCAGGGTGTCATACACTGGCAAATTTCATCACTATGGAGAAGGCTCGCAACCCCAGTTTTGCAGCGATGGCACGCTCCTCTATGACCCAACCTGGCGCGGGGGATTAAAAGTCTGGGATACCAGGTTTGCGAAATGCATTGACGAGTACGACTTTGATGGTTGGACATTGTCAGCGCTACTAAAGCTCAACGATCGCCAAATGTACGTGTTTTCAACCAGCTCAAAACACCCAAGCGTAGGCCATTCACGCCTCTATGCATTTTGTGACGGACCAGCACCTCTCAAATTTGACGAGATGCATCCAGACAATTCGCAGTTGAAGAATGGTACGACCTGGCACGACATTGATACTTTCGCGGCCTGTGCCAATGGCCCTTCTCTCTTTCTCTCCGTAAGGCCAAAAGGGGAATGCGGCCTCATCTCCAGAGTAAATCTGGACAATGGCGCAAACAAATTCGCGCAATTGGAAGCCCCAAACATACGCATCGCTTCCATGGCGTCTAACGGCGCCGCGATAGCAGCCGTCGCTCACACCTATTCAGATAGCAAGCTCACGTCTGGCAAATGGAAGCAATGGAAAAACGAGAATGAAACCGAACATCTCCTATTCTTCGATTCTGAGAGGATGGAGCTAGTCTCAAAGATCCATTGGCCTGAAGCGCAATCGGTGTGTTTCCATCCAGACGGGAATGGCCTTGCTATCGCAAGCAGGAAAAGAAGCGGGTTTTTACACGACTTTAGATTGCTGTCGAAGCAACTTGGTCACACTTACCAGGCACGTCACTATTAAGCTGAAGGCTGACGCGTCACGTAACGCATGCAAGTAATTTGCAATGACGCAACACTCAGACCGTGCAATACAACCCGGTCCACGTGGATCGGGATAAGGGGCGGATTATGAACGCTGACGAAATTCGGCAACTGGCGCTGGAGAACAGTAGTGGTATTGCCTGGTTTGCTGCAGATATCGACCCAAAGCATGAGCGAATTATCGCAGCCTGTTATGAGGAAGACCCTGACTTCGTGGAACTCTGGGTGATCTTCCTTAACGGCGAGCCCTCGATAAGATTGGACAGGGAAAACCCTGGTATCGAAATACCACGGCCGGAGTGGCTGCCAAGCTACAGTAGCTGGCAGGGCCACTACGACCTGATCAACCAACCCCTCGGCAAAATAATCTGGGCAGACAATGCGCGGGATGTGGTCTGGACCGACCGGGATGGCCGATACGTTTGGCGAGTTCATGTCGATGAAAGCGTATGGGCTATCACCGGCATTGCCGACGACAAGAATACGTCAGAGGCAGAAAAACAAAGACTAGAAGTGGCAGGCTTCTGGCCATAGACCGCTACGACGCCGATGCTGACCCGGAGCCTGCCCCGCTTGATCGGGTATCACGTGACGCGTGCAAGGTTCTTGCAATAACGGCTCACGTGAGCCGTTTCGAATAGAGAGAAACACTCCACGTGGAGTGTGCAAAGTTCTTGCACTTTGCGGCCCACGTGGACCGTTCACATCATTTCTGCTCAGGGAGTATTAATCGACTGCTTCGCCATCGGCGGCGAGGAGCTGCTCCAGGGCGCGGGCGGCATCGCGGAAGTGGCCTGCAAGCAGTTCGATCTCACGCGGGGCATCTTCGATACGGCCGGACTTCCAGCGTGACTCACAGCGGCGGCAGTACTCGCTGAGCGCCTTGGCGCCGATATTGAGACTCATGGACTTGATAGCATGCGCACCGGCACCCAGCATGGCGGCGTCTTCGCTGTGCTCTCTCAGTTCATCGAGCTTGCGCTTGCCGTCGAACTTGAAGTTCTGGAAGACGGCCGCCAACAGAGCACCGCCCGTATCGGCATCGATATTGCGGATATTGTCGAGGGCCTTCATGTCCAGCAGGTCGGTCGATGTCGGTATCGATTTCTCGTACCGGCGCGGCTCTACCTGCCCCACCGGCAGGAAGTACTGCGAGAGCAGTTCGTTCAGCTCCGCCGTCGAGTAGGGTTTGAACAGGATGCGGTCCATGCCGCAGGCGTAGCAGCGTTCCTTTTCCGTTTCCGTCTTGCCTGCCGTGAGCGCCACCACCGGCATGCGCATACCGCGAGGGCGCTGGGTTTCCAGCTTGCGGATATGACGCGTCGCCTCGAATCCGTCCATGACCGGCATCTGGCAGTCCATCAGCACCAGGTCGAAATCATCCTGCTGGAACATCTCCAGCGCCACCTCGCCATTGCGTGCGACAGCCACGGTGCAACCGAACGATTCGAGCATCGCGCGTGCAATTTCCTGGTTGGCGGCAATATCCTCGACCAGGAGAATGCGCTTGTCGAAGCGCAGCAGGCTCATGACCTGATCGTCGCGCTCCTGAATCTCCCAGGACTCGGCCGCGCGCAAATCACTGAGAAGGCCCGACAGTCGCGCCGGCTTGGTGGTGTGCGGCAAATGCTTAAGCTCTTCCGGAATGCCGGTACCGGACAGAGGTGTAATCAGCACCACGAAGGTGGAGGCGTCCTGGGTGAAGTTCTCCACCTGGGCGAAGCTGGGACCATCATAGAGACAGCCGGTATCGATCAGTACCAGCCTGGGATGCTCCGCCACCGCCGCCAGATCTTCCAGCTGCTCGCAGTCGTGCACGCGTAGTCCTGCCGCTTCCAACTGGCTGCGGAACATGGCGCGAGTTTCCGGCATGGGGGCCACCACTTCGGCGTAGTATTCCTCAAGACCATCGGTGGACAGCTGCTCGGTATAGATGGGGGATTCGACCAGGGAAAGATCGACTGACATAGTCGTGCCGACACCCGGGCGAGAGTTCACTTCCAGCTCACCGTTCATCAGGTCGATGAGCTGTTTGGCAATGGAGAGCCCCAGGCCAGTGCCGCCGAACTGCCGCGTCGTGGAGGAATCCGCCTGGGAGAACGCCTCGAACACGTTTTCGAGCGTTTCCTCGTTCATGCCAATGCCGGTGTCTTCCACACGAAATTGAATGCCCAGCGTCTTGTCGCGGCGGTAGGTTTCATTGACCGTGAGGTTCACTGACCCGCGCTTGGTGAACTTGATGGCGTTGCTTAGCAGATTCTGTAGCACCTGCCGCAGACGCACCGGGTCCCCGTAGAGCTGGCGGCGCAGGTCCAGGTTAAAGATCAGATTGAGCTCCAGATTCTTGGACTGCGCCAGCTCACCGTAGAGATAGCAGAGGTTCTCGACCATCTCGCGCAGGTTGAACGTGGTCTCCTCCAGCTCCAGCTTGCCCGCTTCAATCTTCGAGAAGTCGAGGATATTGTCGATCAGGCCCAAAAGCTCGTTCGCCGAGCCATGTGCCGATTCGGCGAAATTCAGCTGGCGGTCATTGAGACCGGAGTGCAGCAGCAGATCCGTCATACCGAGCACGCCGTGCATGGGCGTGCGAATCTCGTGACTCAGCGCAGCCAGGAACTCGCTCTTGGCCTGGTTGGCCAGCTCCGCATCCTGCCGGGCGCGGCCCATTTCCTCGGCAGCGATCTGCAATTTCTCATTGGAGCGACGCAGATCCAGCGTACGGGCGCGCACATCGTCCTCGAGCTGGAGCTGGTACTGCATCTGCTCCTGAGCGCGGAGCCGCTGTCGATAGAAGAATGCCGCCACAAGTAGCAACAGCGCCACGATGTAGGTCGCGAACGCGTACCAGGTCAGATACACAGGCGGGTGCACAACGATATTCAGGGCGATGCCTTCGGGGCTCCATGTGCCATAGGGGTTCGAGCCTTGAACTCTCAGTACATACTGCCCCATGGGTAGCTTGGAGAAGTCGAGCGTGTGTCTATTGCCGAGCTCGACCCAGTTCTTGTCCAGCCCGACCATCTGATAACGATATTGATTCCGGTGCGGCGCACGAAAATCGAGTGCCGCGAACTCAAAGCCCAGGAAATAGTCGTCAGGCTGCAATTCGATTGTTTCGAGTTCGTTGTAGGGCACATCAAAGAAAACCTGTTCGTTTCCAAGCGATATGCGGGTCAACGCAATACTCGGCGCGACGGACTCCGTAGTGATCCTGGCTGGATCGAAGTAATTCAGGCCTTCGGTACCACCGAAATACAGCAGCCCCTCTGAGTCACGGTACGAAGCGCCAAGGTTGAAGTCATTGGACTGCAAGCCGTCGTCTACTGTGAAGTTCTTGGATTGATTTTGGTCATAGTTGAACCGGGTAATGCCACCCGAAGTCGAGAGCCAGATGTTTCCCTGGTCATCTCCCTGGATCGCATAGACCGTACTGCTCGGAAGACCGATATTTGACTGGAAATAGCTGAACCTATTGACGGAACGCTTCCGATCAAAAGGCTCCCACATGTTCAATCCGCCGCCCGCTGTTCCTATCCACAGCCTGGCCTTGGAGTCTTCATATATTGAGTAGATAGTTCCGCTGGATATCGTTCCCTTGATATCAGTGTCAGGAAAAAAGCGCTCAAACGTCTGGAGGTCATAGTTGAAGCGATTTAGTCCCTCTTCCGTACCAACCCAGAGATCGCCGTTCTTTTCCTGGTATATGGAAAAAACTGCATTGCTACTAATCGAGGACCCGTCGTTTGGATTGTTCCTGAAACTCACGAACTCGTTCTCACCAGCGGGCATCATGTTTAGCCCACCGGCGTAGGTGCCCACCCAGAGATTGCCAAAAGAGTCGCGGAAAATGGCGGTAGTGGTGTCATCGCTTAAGCGGAACTCACTCTCACTTTTCGGGTGAAAGACTTGTGTCTCAGAGGTGAGAAGATCGATTCTAAAGAGGCCCTCCTGAAACGCGCCGATCCAAAGTTGATTTTCCTCAGCAAGTATCGCGGTTACTGGAACCTGTCCAATTTCCGAAAGCACAAGAAGCTGTGTTTCCAGGACCGTGGACTGAAGTGGCATGGCATGTACACCAGCAAAAGTGCCGACGAGAAGCCATCCACTACTTGTGCGCGCAACACTCAAAATGTTGTCCGCTGGCAAACCGTTTCTTCGACTTAGCGTCGTAATCGAAGTTTCAAAACCTGTGAAGACGCCTCTAAAGCCGCCAGCCCAGTACAAACCAGTTTTGTCCTGGATAATGGATACAATTCTCTCAGCAGAACTGTCATGACCTCGTGTCGGGATTGAAACAATAGTGCCAGAACCAGGAGCCCGCTTCGCAATTCCACTACTTGTCGCTAGTAAAAGATCACCATTCTTCGCTTCTAGAAATCCGAACACAGCACTGAGGGGTCTCAGAGCACCAGTCAGTGAATCAATAACTTCACGGAATGTCTCCACTTTCAGGCCCAGGTCAATCTTGTAAGCACCAAAATCTTTGGTGCCCACCCAGATATCACCGGCACCTCCTACGAAGAGCGCCGCTATATTGTTTGATCCAATAGTGATCTCAGCTCCCGACACGCCGGCAAAATTAGTGATCTTGTCGCGCGACGCATTGAGCCTAAGAACTCCGTTTCCTTCGGTCGCTATTAACGCGACCCCGTCAGCAACCTCCACTATGGATGTGACAGCGAAAGACGAAAGGGCTTGATATCTATTTGGCGAAAAGTGTCGGTATAAACCGGTAACTGGATCAAGCTGGCTGAATCCTCCATCCTCATATCCGATCCAAACCAACCCGTTTGACCCCGAGTACAGCACACTAATACGATCAGAAAGGGGAGATCTACTGTGGTCTGACCCAGAACGAAAAACTTCGAATGTCTGCGTTGCCGGATCAAATTTATTGATCCCGCTCGCAGAAGTGCCAAACCACAAATTGCCGAGAGAATCCTCCGCGACCCCGCGCATGCTGTCACCGCTCAGAGAATCTGAGATATTGACGTCCGCACGAAATATCTGATTTTGGGTCCCATCAAACCTATTAAGACCCTCTTGGGTGAGCACCCAGAGAAACCCCTGCGAATCCTGAAAGATTTCAGACGCAGATACTTGGCTAAGGCTTTTAGTCAGCTCTGACTGAGAAAATAAGTAGGTTGATCGAGAAGAAGCATAGGCCTCGATCGCCTGGGAAGCGATGCAGAGATAAACCAGGAAAATGGATGCGCCCCTGAGCCACATGGAGCCATTATGCGCCCCATGAAAAAAATAATCAGCAAGGATTACATGGCTTTCCGTTCGCTGATAGCTGCGCTAGAAACGCTGTAGCTAGTGACGAGAGAGCAAAAACGCGCTCTCTACCTTCGCTATTTCACTTATCCCAGAAGAAGTTGCCAGCTACGTGGTTCGACTTGATGTTTTCATCGGTCGATGAGTTATCGAAGACACGTTCGACCAAAGCACTTCTGCTGATAAGTTTTATCTGATCTTCCGTCAATTCAACTCCTACTGAGTCGAGAGCAGGAATTTCATAGCTAACAATGCCGCCCACCGCTTCGACGAGTTCAGCAAGCTGAGCAGAGCTGCCACCTTGCAAAACGTAAGGCTGAGCGCCTTCATCGACAGAAGTGGACGACTGCAGTTCCGCCGGCCCGAGTGCCGACAACATTACTATGCTGAAAAAGGCTCCAACACGCGCAAGCCCACTCCTCGAAAGAAAAACCATGACCGCCTCCTAAATCTGCTGCAACACATCTGCAGCATGCGAATATTGTTTGTTTTGTTCGCTCAAACGCTGATTACACAGCGCGATTTCATGTTGCGGGCGTCAAAAATTGGCGTACATGACCCATATGGGTCAGAAATTGACAATAGGCGCAAATAAGCTGCGGTAGATTGTTTGAAGAGGCTGACAGAAAATCAGCCACTGTGTTGGCCGATTGCTAGACTTAAAGCCTATCTATTTTTGGTGGATGAGTTACGCGGCATGAGGGAGCCCTCATACATGCTCAGAGCGGCACTCATTGCATGCGCCATTCTTATGTCATCCACTGTTTGTGCGAAGGAGCGATATCTTCTATCGCGTTCACCAGTTTCAGACCTCCTCCCGCAAGACTCACCAATTGAATTATTAATTGATAGCCACGGCTTTCTATGGGTCGAGACACTATTGGGGCTGCATAGATTTGATGGCTATCGGCTGGAGACTCTTTATCGATTTTCCAACGTTACTGGCGCACCTCTTTATGAAACCGTCTTGCCAAGGCTGCTGGAAGATCCCCAGGGACGAATTTGGTTTACCGACTCCCAGAGACTGATGACTTACAAGCCCGAATTGAGAGGCTTTTCCTCAACTATTGAAGCAAGAGAATTTACGCTCGAAGAGGTTGTCGATACCGGCATTGCAGCGATGAGACACGATGGGAATCGCACAATATGGATCAGCACCCGTTCTGGAGCAGTGCATAGGATAGATACTGAAGTCATGCAGCCACTGCCCAGCATCGATACCTCAGCCTATTTAGGCGTCGGTGATTATATTGTTGGAATTAGTGAAGCACTGAATGAAGACGTATGGCTCGCTTCAGCAAACGGGTATTTGTTTAGGTGTAGAGGAAAGCGGTATTCCTGCGAACAACGCTCAATCAGGGATCTCAGTGAGAAACTACGCAACGCCTCGATCAAAGGCGTCGACACTTACTCTCAAGAGGCGATTGTGCTAGCAACAAAAACGCGTGGATTCTATAAGTTAGAGACTAGCCGCGATGAGATTGAATTGCTAACGGCGAGTATTGAGGGCGTAGTCGATACGACATCCCAAGCCTGGACAAAAGATGGAGAGCTTTGGGTTGGTACAAATCTCGGAGTTTTTGCGTTCTCAGAAAATGCTGAAATCGCCAGGTTCACTCCCGAGAACTCCAAATTGGTGAGTCCATATGTCGAAACTCTGCATGAAGCATATGACAAGGTACTTCTAGTAGGCACTTTTGATGGACTATACGTCGCACAAAAGGCTCGGTTCGAGAGTTTCGGTAAGGAGCAAGGTCTCTTGAACACCTTTGTCACATCCTTCGCTCAAGACTCCGACACATCTGTAATTGCCGGCACTTTCGGCGGTCTGTACGAACTAGATTTGAACGATCGAAGTATTTCATATCTAGAAGGGAAGTATGCGCAAACCGAGCTGCGCTCATCATCTGTGACGTCTCTCGCGTCAGTTGGAGATGAACTTTGGATAGGCTACGTAGGTGAAGGTATACAACAAATTGATATCGCAAGAGAATCGGAAGTATCTCAGGATACAACAGATAACGGCCCCAAAAACGTTAGCTGCATTGAGCCGTTGTCGGAGTCCACAGTCGCTGTTTGCGACTACGAAAGAGGGGTATTCCTCTTTAAGCATGATGCAGATGGCAGCGATCAAGTTACCGTTTTGTCGATTGGACCAACTGCAGCTCGTAGAAACTCAATCATATCTGCAGCAGCACTCCCGGAAGGTTCTATTGCAGCTGCATCAGCCCATGGAATTTTTGTCTTTAACTCAGAAGAAGCTACGGGGACTAGCAGAGTAACTCAATATCTACCCGAAGCAGACACCATGCCGATTAGAATTGATTCAAGGGGAATCATCTGGGTCGGCACACTATTCGATGGTCTCTACAACTGGGTACCGGATAGCACCGGGGAGCTGAATTTTAAGAAAGTTACGACAAAGCCCCCGCTACCAGATGAGTCAGTATACGCCATCGAGGAAGACTCCCTCGGTATGATCTGGCTGTCTACCAATAATGGCTTGGTGCGTCTCGACCCCGATTCAAAAAACATTTCGATCTACGACCGATCTGACGGTCTCTTAGACGAAGAATTTAATTTTGGTGCGTCATTCAAAGACGACCAAGGCTACCTCTACTTCGGCGGTAACCATGGTTTCAGTCGATTCGATCCTCGCGACTTTGTAACAGCGCGTACACCACCCCCACTCCGGTTGACAGAGATCGCGATCTCCAACGAACCGGTGACCTACGACCCGGCCTACGTAGATATTCCAGAGCTGGTCCTGAACCACAACGATCACACGGTAGACTTTGAGTTCAGCACAATGGACATCATCAGTCCCGGCCGAAGTCGGTACAAGTACATGCTCCAGGGCTTTCACGGCGACTGGGTCGACATCGGCCGTCGCAACACAGCGACGTTCACCAGCCTTCCAGCGGGCAACTATCGCTTAAGGGTGATTGGCGCCAACTCAGACGGCGTCTGGAACTACGATGGCATCTCACTTCCCATCCGGGTGCTGCCGGCGCCCTGGCTGACCTGGTGGGCCTTCACTCTCTACGGCCTCGCTGCACTGGCGCTGATAAC
This sequence comes from Halieaceae bacterium, assembly GCA_965601975.1. Lineage (GTDB taxonomy): Bacteria > Pseudomonadota > Gammaproteobacteria > Pseudomonadales > Halieaceae > JANQIO01. The sequence goes on along the minus strand of OZ271856.1, from coordinate 630,299 downwards.
CCTGATCAAACGCTATTACGACACACGGGTTCTGAAGGAAGCGGCTGCGAAGCAAGCAAAATCAATGACGATCACCGCTACACAGGCGATGGATGATTTGCGGGATCAGCTCATGGTGGAGCAGCGCCTGGTCGGGAACCTTCGCCGACATGCGACCGAAACCATGGACACTCTGGCAGAGCTGCTCAGCCTGGAGTCAGAGGAAATCGACGACCCCCTCGCACTGGAGACGCTGGGCCGCACCCGCCAGCGCCTGCAGTGTCTGCGGGCCTTGGAATCCGGCGTGGACTTCCACCGGGATATTCTCAAAGTGAACTTCCGGGACACGGTCGACGGTGTGTTTGCAGGCATCATTCAGGCCGCGCCCGAGCATGAATGCGAAATCGTGCTCGCCAATGAGTGCACGGAAACCCTGGTTCCCATCGACGTTGCCATGCCCCTGGTGGTGCTCACCCACGAACTGATGACCAACAGCGTGGTGCATGCATTCGAAGGTGCGGTGGGCATCGAATGCATTACGGTGAGGTTCGATGAACGGCGAGAAGAAGGTGTCTGGCAGCTCGAGTTATTAGACAGCGGGCCGGGCCTGCCTTCGAATATAAGTCCGGATCATCCCACCACCCTGGGCATGGAGGTGGTAAAGCGATCTGTACAAAAATTGAACGCCGAAATGGCTTTCGATAATGCTCCGGGGGCCAGATTCATCATCAAAATCCCCTCTGCCAACTTCGAGGTCTAGTCCTCGCTCACCTCAAACCGGTACGCATCCCGGTTCTTCACCAGGTGGTACGGGTTGAACACCTGGCCATTGATGGCGACGTACACGCCCGGCGGCATCATCTGCACGGCGCCGATGGCGAAGCCGATATTGAAGATCGCATCGCTGACCCGGAAGCGCGCCGGCTGCATGGCGCCGGTCAGTACCACGGTCTTGCCGGGTACGCCGGCCAGGGCCCGCGCGGTATCCGCCATGGTGTCGGTGCCGTGGGTGATCAGGATGCGCTCGGCGTCGCAGGATTCGACTGCTTCCTTTACCAACTGCCGGTCCTCATCCGTCATCTCGATGCTGTCCTTGCGCATCAGCGAAGTCACCTCGTAGTCGAAGGTGACGTTGGCCTCATGCAGCAGTTCCTCCACGTGGGGCTCCCCCACGTGGAAGTCGCTTTTGGCGTCGAAATAGATCTTGTCGATGGTGCCACCGACCGAAAAAATCTGGATTTTCATGGGGGCGGATTATGAGCCACGTAGCTGACTCTGTCATGCGGCCGTGCTAGCTTTACCCGACTATGTTGACGATAAAATCAATACCTCGCATTGCACTCCTGTTGGCCCTTTCCTCACTGCTCGCCTGTGGCGGTGGCGGCTCGGGCAGCGGGCCATCCATCGCTGAAGCTCCGGTACCCTCGCAGGACCCACCGGACGATCCTCCGGCGGATGATCCCCCGGCGGAAGAACCACCCCCGCCGCGCCAGGTGTCTCGTAACTTTACCTACCACAAGGACGTGCGCTCGATCATGGACGAGAAGTGCGTCACCTGCCACCAGGAGGGCGATATCGCGCCCTTCGCCCTGGACAGCTACGACGACGTCAAGGCGTTTGCCGCGGCCGCCGCCTATGCGATTCGGGCCGGCACCATGCCGCCCTGGCCGCCGACAGCGGGCTACACGGAACTGCAGAATGAGCGCTCACTTACCCCGGAGCAGAAGTTTGTACTGCTGACCTGGCTCGAAAGCGCCATGGAGGAAGGCGATCCCGCGGATTATGACAGCGGCCCGACGGCGGCCGTTGCTGCGACTGACCTGTCTGGCTATGACGTCTCACTCACCATGCCCCAGCCCTACACGCCGTTCCTGCAGCCTGATGACCACCGCTGCTTTGCTATCGAGTGGCCCCTGGATGCGACGACATTTATCACCAATGTCGACGTCGTGCCCGGGGAGCGGGATGTGGTGCACCACGTGATTGTCTCGGTCGCAGAACCGGAAGATGCGCATCTCTACTATGCCGCCGAGGGCGAGGACGGCCGGCCGGGCTGGTACTGCCTGGGCGCCGGCGGCGTCTCCGGGGCACCGCTGCCGAAACAGGTGGGCGGCTGGGTACCCGGCGCCGGCCGGGAACCGACCCCGGAAGGCACCGGCCTTCAGATCAAACCGGGCTCCGTGGTGGTGGTGCAGATGCACTACAACACCCTGGTCGCCGAGCCGAAGCCCGACCAGTCCACGATCCTGTTTGCCACGGCAGACGAGGTCGAGCGGCCCGCCCGCAGCTTCCTGCTGGCCAACCCGGAGTGGCTGTCGAATGGCGGCATGCCGATCCCGGCGGGCGATCCGGAAGTCACTCACCGCTGGTCAGTGCCCACCAATGCACTGGCGTCGATATTCGGGGAAGAGGCAACAGTGGAGGCAGGCGACCCCTGGGTCATCCACCAGGGTTTCCTGCACATGCACAACCTGGGCGTGCGCGGCCGGACCACAGTGCAACGCCGCGATGGCAGCGAGCAGGTGCTGCTGGACATTCGCGACTGGGACTTCAACTGGCAGGGCACCTACAACTTTGTCGAGGAAGTCCGTGTCAACCGTGGCGACCGAATCACGTTGGAATGTACATGGGACAACTCCCAGGAGAACCAGGAATTCGTGAACGGCGTCCAGCTGCAAACCCGCGACGTGGAATGGGGTGACGGCACCCAGGACGAGATGTGCCTGATGTCGGTGTTCATGACGCCCGTGAAAGACGGCGTGGACTACATGCACAAGCCCACCCTGCACATCGAGTCGCCAGTGTACCTGCAGCAGTTCGAGCCCGGCGACCTGGTGCCGCTGCGGCTGATACTCAACAACTTCTCGCTGCACGATCCCGGCGAGCACAACCACGACGACCCGGCCATGCACGGGGGCGACCACGGCGGCATGGGGGACGACCATTCTCAGGTCTACGAGGGGCACTACCACGTATACCTCGACACCGAGGATGACGACGCCGACCACCTCACGGCCTGGGATGATATCTACTACTTCCAGCTGCCCGATGAGCTGTTGCCCGGTATTCATGAACTGCGTGTGAACCTTCGGGGCGCGGATCACCACTCACTGGGTGTGGAGAAGCGCGTGCAGATCGAGATTGTCGAAGGCACCGGCGACAGCGATGCGCCGCTGGTCGACGTGGACAGCTGGGTGCAGCAGTCCGCGGCGGAAGACAGCCTGGCGGACCGCCGGCCCGACGAAGTGATCTGCCCCGACAACAGCTGGTACAACGAGGATGGCGCCCTGGAAGTCGAGACCGGGTACTGCAACTACCTGTCCCTGGCACAGCCCAGCCTCGAGGCCATCAGTGCCGGCGACACCCTGCACCTGGTGCTGTGGCACGGCGACCTGGTGTTCGAGGAACCGGCCACCGGTCACGCGGCCGTCAGCATTGACGGGAAACTGGTCTGGGAAGCCGAGGTGAGTATTCCCGCCGAGGCGGACATCTTCGACACCCGCATCGAGCTGCCTTTCGATGCCCCCGAGGGAAGCAAGGTCGAGTACCACGTGTACAACCATGGCTTCAACACCTGGACGCTGCTGCAACTGGAGATAGAGCGCTGAACACCGCACTGAAATGGACCGCCCTGCTGGCCCTTTGCCTGCCCCTGCTGGGCCTGCCGTTACTGGCCAAGGCCGCCGGCGTCAAAGAGGGCCAGGCCGCGCCCGCGGTCAGCCTGCCCAGCCTCACCGAAGAAGGCCGGGTTTACGACCTTGCGAAAATGCGCGGCCAGGTCGTCTACGTGGATTTCTGGGCGTCCTGGTGCGGGCCCTGCCGGATCTCGTTCCCGATTCTCGATGAGATCCGCGCCGAACTGGGCGAGCGGGGCTTCGAGGTACTGGCAATCAACGTCGACGAGTACCCGGAAGACGCCCTCGAATTTCTCAATGAGCTGCCCGTCAGCTATCCCGTGCTGTACGACGCCGAAGGCGCCACTCCCGAGGCCTTTGGCATCATCGGCATGCCCACCGGCTTCCTGATCGACCGCAGCGGCACCGTGTACAAGGTGCACCAGGGCTTCCGAAAGAGCGACGGCAAGAAGCTGCGCGCCGAAATTCTCGAACTGCTGGAGTCCTGAGCGGTGAACAAGCACGCCCGCCTGCTGGCTGTCCTTGCCCTGAGCTGCGTTTTCGCTACGGGCTGCAGCACCGTCAAGCCCTGGGAGCGGGGCACGCTGGCGAAACCCGAGATGCAGTGGAATCCCGACCCGATGGAAGCCACGCTGCGCAATCACATCCACTACAGCAAGGAAGCGTCCACCGGGGGCGGCGGCGCAGCCGGGGGCGGCTGCGGCTGCAACTGATGGCCGCCCCGCGAGACACTCACCCCACCCTGCTGGCACTGACGTCCAGTGCCCTTCTGCTGCCCGCCTACCAGGGCGCGCGCGCCGACGCACCGCCCGAATATACCCAGATGGGCATGAGCTACTCCCGCTACGAGGAAGACGACACCCAGGCGGGCAAAACCTTCGACGGCTCCAGCGAGCGCTACGAAATCGACGTCGCCCAGTTCTACCTGCTGGCGCCGGTCAGTGACGACTGGTCCGTCGCGCTCGACGTGCAGTGGGAAGACATGAGCGGGGCCTCGCCCTGGTTTGTGGGCCTGGCCGAAGACGGCGGCGCGCAGGTATTCATGAGCGGCGCCAGCATCGAGGACACGCGCACCACGGTGGGGGTCACCACGCGCTACTACTACGATCGGGGCAACGCGGGCTTCAACTACACCCGCTCCGACGAAGACGACTACGAGTCGGACTACTTCAGCCTGGACGGGTCGTTCAACAGCGCCGACGGGATGACTACCTGGTCCGCCGCGATCAGCGCTTCCTTCGACGACCTCGAGCCCACCCAGGGCATGACCCCCACCAATACCGAGGAAGACAACAAGGATATTCGCAGCGCCTGGATCGGCGTGTCGCGCATCATCAGCAAGCGCGCCATCATGCGCTTCGGCCTGAGCTATACCTACCGCGACGGCTTCCTGACCGACCCCTACAAGCTCAACGACCAGCGCCCGGACGAGCGCAAGGAATGGGTCGCCAGCGTCGGCTACCGGCACTATTTCACCGGGCCTGACGCCGCGCTGCACGTCGACTATCGCTACTTCGACGACGACTGGGACATCGTCTCCCACACCGTCGACCTGTCCTGGTACCAGAACTTCGGATCGCGCACCCAGGTGGTCCCCTTTGTGCGCTACTACACTCAGGACGAGGCGGACTTCTTCGCCAACCTGGTGGACTTCAATGAGCGCTACTATGCCGACGACCACCGCCTGTCTACCTTTGGCGCCATCACCACGGGGCTGCGCGTGCAGCACACCCTGGGCAACTGGACGCTCAGTGCGACCGGCGAACGCTACACCTCCAGCGAAGACTGGGCGATATCCAGCGGCGATGAATCCCCCGCCCTGGTCAAGTACTGGCGCTATTCCGTCGGTTTCAATTACAGCTTCCGCTAGCCCGCCGTGACCGGCCTGGAACACCGCTTCACCGCCATGGGCGGTCCCTGTCGTTTGCGCCTGCATGGCGACGACCTGTCCGAGGCCGCCGCCGCGGCAGAGGGCGAAGTCAGGCGACTGGAAGCACGCTACAGCCGCTACGATCCGAACTCCCTGGCCAGCGCCATCAATCGCGCCGCCGGATCCGGCGAGAGTGTCGCCATCGATGCCGAAACCGCGGGGCTGCTGCGCTATGCCGATACCGTCTGGCGCGAGAGCGGCGGCCTGTTCGACCTGACCGCCGGCGTGTTGCGCCACGCCTGGGATTTCAAATCCGGCAAGCCGCCCAGCCAGGATGCACTGGATGCCGTGCTGCCACTGATCGGCTGGGACAGGGTGCAATGGAATGACAATGGTGTCTCCCTGCCGGAGGCCGGCATGGAGTTGGATTTCGGCGGCGTGGTAAAGGAATACGCCTGCGACTGCGTCGCGCGCGTGCTCGCCGACAGGGGCATAGGCAGCGCCCTCATAGACCTGGCCGGAGACATGGTGGCGCTGGGTGCACCGCCGGACGAAACCGCCTGGCAGGTGGGCATTCGCCACCCCCGGGGCGAGGGTGCAATGGCCTGGGTGCCACTGGCCAACCTGGCGCTTGCCAGCAGCGGCGACTACGAGCGCTGCATCGTGATCGACGACCGACGCCTGGGTCATATCCTGCACCCGCGCACCGGCTGGCCGGTGGAGGGCCTGCTGGCAGTCAGCGTGCTGGCCCCGCAGTGCCTGGTGGCCGGAAGCACGGCAACGATCGCAATGCTTAAACCTGCTGACCAGGCACTCAGCTGGCTTGCGAACCTGGGGCTGCCCTGGTTCGCCGTGGATGCAGACCTGGCCTGCCATGGCAGCATCGCACCGGCACATTGAATCGCCGCTATACTCCCCCGCAAAGACAAGAGAAACCCATGCGACTCCTACTGCTACAGATTCGCCAGGACCCCAAGGTCCGTCGGGAGGAAACCGAGAGCTTCCTGCGGTACTGCCGGCTGGCGCCGGAGGAAATGGACGTGCTGAATGTGTTCGACACACCACAGTTCGGCGCAGAGGTACTCAAGGGCTACGACGCCCTGCTGGTGGGCGGCGCCAGTGAAGCCAGCGTGCTGGAACCTGAAACCTACACCGCGGTGCCCTACTGCATCGACCTGCTGAAACACTGCATCGATGTGGACTACCCCGTGTTCGCCTCCTGTTTCGGGTTTCAGCTCGGTGTGCTGGCGCTCGGTGGAGAGATCATCCGCGACGAGAAAGACTTCGAGATGGGAAGCCTGCCAATCTCCCTGCGCCCGGCGGCCGCCGACGACCTGTTGTTTCACGATGTGCCCGACGGCTTTCACGCGGTGGCAGTGCACCGCGAGCGTTCGGTCCACTGCCCTCCCGGGGCCATCGAGCTCGCCTACACCGAGCCCTGCTGCCACGCCTTCAAGGTAGAGGATCGCCGCTTCTGGGCCTGCCAGTTTCACGCCGAGGTGGACCGGGACATCCTGGTCGAACGGCTGACCATCTACAAGGATCACTACACCGACGGCGACGACCACCTGGCAGAAGTACTGGACAACGCCGTGGAAACCCCAGAGTCCAATGCCCTGATGGGCAAGTTCGTCGACCGGGTGCTCCGCTAGGCACTTCTCAAACGCGGTTCAGACATGACCGCGGTCACAAATATTTGCGGCTTAGGGCCGGAAACTGAACACAGCCTCCACAAAAGCCGACCACGGCAGTATTCACGAAATCCGCAGAATATTTGCACTCGTATTTGTCGGTGCAGCTCCCATCCAGGTCCAGTTTGTGGAGCATTCACCTACATTTTTGGAGTGTATAAATGAAGTTCAATCCGTTAATGACCCGCTGTGCCCTGGGTGTCATGCTCGCCGGCGCATCCGTTGCACAAGCTGACAGCTTTACCGACGGCCTCTACATCGGCGCCGGCTACGGCTACGTCGATATGGACGACATCTCAACTGATGGTACGTTCACGTCCGATTTCACCACCGGCACCACCTCTGAGGTCAACCCGCCCCTGACCATCCCCGCCGGCGAAAGCGTTCGCTGGAGCACCGAGATCGATGACGGCGACGCCTTCAACCTGGTGATCGGCAAGCAGATCTTCGAGACCTTCCGCGTTGAACTCGAATACACCGCCACCAGCAACGACGTGGACGGCCACGACAACGTCACGGCCGCAGGCATCGCCCTCGACGGCCTGGATGCCGGCGTACTGCTGACCGGCAACGTCGGCGACCTCGGCGTCACGGTGGGCGACCTGGTTGCCAACGGCCAGGGCGAAGTGGAGACCTCCACGTTCCTCGTCAACGGCTACTACGACTTCAAGAACAGCACTGCCTTCACCCCGTTCATCGGCGCTGGTATCGGCTACTCGAATGTCGAAGTTGAATACGAGCCCTCAAACGTCGGCATTATCGACGACGATGACGACGTATTTGCCTGGCAGATCATGGGCGGCGTGAGCTACAGCATCAACGACAACTTCCACGTGGTCGGCTCCGTGCGCTACCGCGAGACTGACGATGCGGAAGTAAACTCCGACCTGCTGCCTGCAGAGTTCGATATCGAGACCGAAGCCACGATCATCGACCTCGGCATCCGCTACACCTTCTAAGCACCCTTCTTAGGTGCGATTCCCCGCGATGGCCGGTCACGGCCATCGCGTTTTTTCTTCCCTACCCGACTTCCTCAGACCCTACGTCAGCCGGCTTCAGTCGTCATCGTCGTCGTCATCAGGATCGGTCAGCGACTCGAGGGCATCCTCTACATCATCCTCGACCCGGCGGTCGGCGGCATAGGTACCCTGGATAGGACTGATCGTGACCACCAGGTCATCGATGACATTTCCCTCGCTCTTCCTGGACGTATCTTCCGGATAGCCGGCAGTGGTGTAAGGGACCTCTACCGAAACCCCGGGCAGCGGCAGGCCAGCCGGTATGCCAAAAAGGACGGCAACGGGGCTTTCTCCGATGCGCTCATAGAACTGCGGTCCGATATTGGAGGCCAGGCCCACGCGGGTTTGCCGAAACTCAAAGACACCCGCGGTCTGTGTTGCAGGGTCAATGTCCGGGATATTGACGCTGAGCCCGATGCCAGCCGGCAAATCGATGCCTTTCCTGCCGCTAATGGTGTCGACGATCTGCAGTGTCAGTTCGGCGATGATTTCCGCCTCACCTGCAGTCGGTGTCCTGTCGGCGCTGACCGCAATGGCGGGAATACCCAGGTTCAATGCAGCGACCGTGGCACCCAGCGTGCCAGAGTGTGGCGTGACCAGGCCGAGGTTCTGTCCCTCGTTCGGCCCGGAAATCACCAGGTCGGGGTTGCCGCCAAACTCGGCCGGGCTGAGTATGTCCAGGCCGTAGAGCACGGCATCGACCGGCGATCCGTCCACGTAAAACTGCTGGTCGGCAATGGTTGTCGGCCCTACCCCGGGTGACCCTGGGGGCAGAAGCCCTCCCTCGGACGGTTCGCTCGTGGGGAAAATCGGCTGCAGGAAATTAACCTTGCCGCCCGATCCGCTCTGGCCGGTATAGGGGGCTGACATCACCACATTGTGGCCGGCGTTAGTGAGCGCATTGAACAGGGCCTGGATGTATTCCGTTTCAAAGCCGTCGTCGTTGGTAAGGACAATGTTCAGTGCAAAGGCCGGGAACGCCATCAGTGGCAACAGCATCCCGGTAACGAAGCCGCAGAGTATTTTTTTCATAATGAGCTCCTGGATTTCGATCACCTACGGTGAAGGGGACGGCACCGAAAGTGCAACAATCGGTGCGTGACATAGTAGTTGTAGACGCTCTGGCGAGACTTTTCCTGCCGTAGTTAATCTGGGTTCCCGCTTCCGCGGGAATGACGGGGCTGCGCGGGAAGGGCCTGCCCCTCTTTTCGGGTATGACGGGGCTGCGCGGGAATAACGGGGCTGCGCGGGAACGACGGGGCTGCGCGGAATGGACGGGAGTGGTGCGGAATGGGCGGTGCTGAGCGGGATGGACGGAGTGGCGCCTACTTGCCGGAGAAGTTCGGGGGGCGGCGATCGCGTTGCGCGGCAAAGCCCTCCTGCAGGTCGTCGGACTCCAGGCAGCGCCGTGACAGGGCGCGGGCCTCATCGAGGTCGATCTCACCGGCGGCTGCCTGCTGCAAAATGGCTTTCATGGCCTGAACCGCCAGCGGCGCCAGCCCGGCAATGTTTTTGGCCATGGCCATGGTATGCACGGCCAGCTCCTCTCCCGGGACTACGTGGTCCAGGAAGCCGATGGCCAGCATGCCGTCGGTATCAAACTCCTCCGCCGCCACCAGCAGGCGCTTGGCGCGGTTCACGCCAAGCCGCTCGACGAAACGGTTGATCCCGCTGATCGGATAGCACAGGCCGATTTGCGCCGCGGGCACCCGCATCCGCGCGCCCAGCACACCCACCCGGAAATCACAGCTCAGGGCCAGTTCGACGCCGCCGCCGAATACGCTGCCGTTTAGTGCACAGATGGTGGGCACCCTCAGGGCCGCCAGCTGGTCGGTGGTCTGCTGGAAGAAATCGCCGCTGATCCGGCCGCTGCCCAGTTGGTGCAGCGCGGCGCCCGCGCAGAAGGTCTTGTCGCCGCGACCGGTGACCACCAGCACGCGCAGCTCGGTATCGGCTTCCACCTCGGCCAGGTGGTTCTGCAGGGTCGAAAGCTCCTCTTCCCCCAGGGCATTGTGCTTGTCGGGGTTGTTGAGGACGATGCGGGCCACGTGCCCGTCGCGATCGAGCTGGACGTTGTCGGTCATGGCCGCGAAGCATACAGCGATTGGTGCCGGCCGGGCCAGCGTGTTTGCTTGTGTATCCTGCCAGCTGTGGCAACATTGCCGCTTTCGATCGTCACCCGTACCCATGAGCAACACGCCCCACTACCGCACCGCCGCCTGTCCCGCCTGTACCCATCACGTCGCCGTGGACTTTTTCGATGGCGGCGAACAGCCGCTGGCCACCCTCGGCTGGCCCGAAAGTTCAGAGGAAGCCAGCGCCATGCACCGGCATGCGCTGGACTTCGTGCGCTGTGTCGACTGCGGGCACGTCTTCAACGTCGGGTTCGACTACGCGAAGGTTCCCTACTCGCGCAAACCGAACCTGATGTTCAACGCGGGCAAGATCTGGTCGGGGTTTCTCGCTGAGACCCAGCAGAAAATCGTCGCCGAGCTGCCTGCCCAACCGACAGTGGTCGAGGTGGGTTACGGCGATGGCGGCTTCCTCGGCGCGCTGGCCGCGCTGGCGCCGGGCGGTCGCTACGTGGGATTCGACCCCCACGGCGCCAACGCCCCGGACGGCAGCATTGAAACCCGCAAGGAGCTATTCGAGCCATCGCAGCACCTGCAGGAACTGGCGCCCGACATCCTGATCAGCCGCCATGTGCTGGAGCACCTGCACAATCCGCTGGGCTTCCTGCAGGAGATTTCCTTCGCAGCCACCCTGTTGGGCCGGGCGCCGCTGGCCTACTTCGAAGTCCCCTGTATCGACAACGCGCTGGCCAGTCGTCGCACCGTGGATTTCTACTATGAACACAGCTCCCAGTTCACCACCCGGTCTTTCGAGGCCATGCTGTCCCGGGCCGGGGTAGAGGTCCTCGAAATCGGCCACGGCTACGATGGCGAAGTCGTGTTTGGCCTGGTTCGCATCGGCGACATCCAGAGCCATCACCACCTGGCGCAGGAGGCGGAAATCTTCCACGAAGCGACCGGCACTGCCCTTGCCACCATCGGCGCTGAACTGGAAGCGCTCCACGCCAGCGGCCGCCCGATCGCCGTGTGGGGCGGCACCGGCAAGTCGGCGGCGTTCCTGTGCCGCTACGGAATGGACAGCGAGCGCTTCCCCATCGTGGTGGATTCCGACCCCATGAAAGTCGACACCCACGTACCGGGAACCGGCCAGCAGATTCGCTATCGCGATTACCTGCTCGAGCACCCGGTGGACGTGCTGATCATCCCGCCCCAGTGGCGCGCTGCCGACATCGTCAGCGAAATGGCCGAGTGCGGTATCGAGGTGGAACAGATCCTGATCGAGCACCAGGGCAAGCTGACGGATTTTCTTCACGGGGAGCACATCTACGACCGGCCCGACAGTACGGCCAACCGGTGAAACCGGACGAGGTCACCCGCCTTACCGGCCTGTTCCAGTCGGGACGATTGCAGGAAGCCCTGCAGGAAGCCGAAAGACTCCGCACCCGTTACCCCCAGGTGCCGTTTCTCTACAACATGCTCGGGGCGATCCACGGCCGGCTCGGCCAGCACAAGGCGGCACTGGGTTACTACAACGTTGCCATCCAGCTGAAACCGGACTTTGCCGAAGCACACAGCAACCTCGGCGCTTCCCAGGCGGAAATGGGCATGCTCACGGAAGCGCTGGCCAGTCACCGACGCGCCGTGGCCCTGCAGCCAGGGTCGGCGACCGCGCAGCTCAACCTGGGCAATGTGCTGGCGCAGTTTCGCCACTATGACGAGGCCATCGAGTGCTTTCGCAAGGCCGTTCTCGCCAACCCGGAGCTGGTGAAGGCTCATCTCAACCTCGGCACTGCCCTGGTCGAGAAAGGTGAAGCCAGCAAAGCGATCGAGTCGCTAGACCGGGCCCTGGCACTGGCGCTCGACAGCGCGGAAGCGCATTACCAGAAGGGGCTGGCATTCATGGCGCTCGGCGCCTTCGACGACAGCCTGAAGTGTTTCGAAGCTGCCCTCGCCGCCAAACCAGACTATGCAGACGCGCTGTCCAGCCTGATCTTCGTCCTGGGCTACAAGGGTTCAACGTCGCCCGCCGACCTGCGGGAGAAGTCGGAGACCTTCGGTGCACTTGCTGCCAGGCGCTGCAAGGCGTTCACACAGGATCTACCTGCCACAGGACCCCTCAAACGCCTGGGTTTCCTCTCCGCAGATTTTGGCCTGCATCCGGTCGGCCACTTCACGCAGTCATTCCTCAGGGCCCTGCTGCCGCGCCTGCAGGCACAGGACATCGAGGTCGTACTGTACTCCAACCGCAGCGAGGCCCGGCAGGATTCACTGACACGGGCGTTCATGGACTTGCCCTGCCGCTGGCGCGAGGTGCACACCCTGGGGGACAGGGAACTGGTGGAGCAGATACGCGGCGACAAGGTGAACATACTGTTCGACCTGTCGGGGCATACGGCGGGCCATCGGTTGACGGCACTGGCGGCGCGCTGTGCGCCCGTGCAGGTCACCTGGCTGGGCTATTTCGCCACGACCGGGATTGCCAGCATGGACTACATTCTGGGCGACGCGCGGGTGACGCCGTCAACAGACGCCGGGCACTTTGGTGAACGCATCGCCACCCTGCCTCACAGCTACCTGTGCTTCACAGCGCCTGCCCTGGATCTGGACGTGACGCCACTGCCTGCCGACCAGCACGGGTACGTTACGTTTGGCTGCCTGAACAACCTGTCGAAGATGGGTGACGAGGTGTCGGCATTGTGGGCGCAGGTACTCGACGCCGTGCAGGATTCGCGACTGTTGCTGAAGTCCCCGCAGCTCGATGACAGCGCCGCCGCCGACGCAGTGCGGGCGCGCTACCTGTCCCTGGGCATCGAGCCCGATCGCCTGCTGCTGCTGGGCGCGACTGACCGGCGCGAGCATCTCGCTACCTACGGGCAGATCGACATCGCCCTGGACCCATTCCCCTATCCGGGCGGCACGACCAGCTGCGAGGCCTACTGGATGGGTGTGCCGGTCATCAACCTGGAGGGATTCCATTTCCTGTCCCGGGTCGGTGAGAGCATTGCCGGCACTACCGGCCTGTCGGACTGGATTGCCGCAGACCCGGATGCCTATGTCGAACGCGCCGTGGGGGCCGCGGCGGACTTGCCGTCGCTGTCCGAGCTGCGTCAATCTCTGCGAGGCCGCTTGCTGGACTCGCCCCTGTGCAATGCAGGCCAGTTCGCGGAGGACTTTGTGGCGACCATTCGAGCACTCTGGGAGGAGAACGCAGCATGACCACACGCTGTGACTGGTGCGGCACCGATGAACTCTACGTGGACTATCACGATACCGAATGGGGCGTGCCGCTCTATGACGAGCAGGCCCTGTTCGAATTCCTGATGCTGGAAGGGGCCCAGGCCGGGCTGGCCTGGATTACCGTGCTGCGCAAGCGGGAGGGCTACCGGGCCCTGTTCGATGGCTTCGACCCGGAGAAGGTGGCGCGCTACACCGACAGGAAACTGGACACGCTGCTGGCGGACACCCGCATCATCCGCAACCGGCTCAAGGTCTACAGCGCCCGCCAGAATGCGCGCGCCTTCCTGCGGGTACAGGACGAGGTGGGAAGTTTCTCCGACTACATGTGGAATTTCGTCGATGGCCAGCCCATCCAGAACCGCTGGTCGTCGCTGGATCAGCTGCCGGCTTCCACGCCGCTGTCAGACACCATCAGCAAGGACCTGAAGAAGCGCGGCTTCAATTTTGTCGGTTCCACCATCGTCTACGCCCATATGCAGGCCACCGGCATGGTCAATGACCACCTGGTGGACTGTTTCCGGCACGAGGAGTGCAAAGCGCTGGCTCGCTAGCAGTCCCCGGGGTATGATTCACAGGGTTAAAAAAAATACTCGAAAGTAAAACCCTAGACTCCCCGGTATACCCTGGTGGCGAAAGCAAAGACCTCCGACAGTAAAAACGGCAGCTCGCCCTTCAACCGCACGGCACAGCACGACGCCAAGCGGGCCGCGATCCTGTCCCAGGCGGCGAAGCTGTTCAACGGCCGCGGCTCGCGCTCGACGACCCTGCTGGATATCGCCCAGGGCCTGGGCCTGACCAAGACCAGCCTGTACTACTACGTCAAAACCAAGGAAGAGCTGATCTACCAGTGCTATATCGCGGCGCTGGACCAGATCATGAGCGGCCTCGATACGATCGAAACCCGGCACCAGGACGCACTGGAGCGGGTGCAGGCCATGATCCGGGCGCACTTCATCAACTGGCGCGACGCCCAGCAGGGCAAACGCAATCACACCGCCGCCCTGCTGGAGATCGCCTCACTCAAGGACCAGCACCGCGAGGAAGTCGAGAAGCGCTACATTGAAATGTTCCTGCGCCTGCGCCAGTACATCCGTGACGGCATCGCCGAGGGCAGCATCCGCGATATCGAAAGCACCGCCGCCACCCTCAGCCTGATAGGCTCCACCCAGTGGTCCTTCAACTGGCTGCGCACGGTACCGCTGGAGCAGTTCGACCAGATTGTCGAAGACGCGGTGGACCTGGTCACCCACGGTATCGCAGCGAAGCCGTTCCGGTTCGGCGACTTCGATTTCAGCGGCGACGACGCCGGCCGCGGCCAGAGCTTCGACCGGGAAGAGCAGAACCGCCTCAAGCAGGACGCCTTCTTCAAGACCGGGACCTGGTTCTTCAACAAGAAGGGCTTCGTCGGCACATCGCTGGACGAGATCGCCGAAACCCTGGACGTCACCAAGGGGGCGTTCTACTACCACATCCGCAACAAGGAAGACCTGCTCTACAGCTGCTACACCCGGTCCCTGGACATCTCGCGCCGCATCCACGACCGCGCCGACGGCCTGGACCGCGGCATGGACAAGGTGGACTACACCCTGCGGCGGGTCTTCCACGTGCAGAATTCCGACGAGGGGCCGATGATCCGCTACAACAGCATCACGGCCCTGCCGGTGCCGCGCCGCAAGGAAATCCTGGCGCTGACCGACAAGTCAAAGGGACGCCTGAGCCAGTTCATGCGCGACGGCATCGCCGACGGCAGCGTACGCGCCATCAATGTGGAGGTGGCCAACGAGCTGATCAGCGGCGCCATGAACGCCAGCATGGACCTGCCGCTGTGGCGCAAGATGGAGGATGTAAACGCCGCCTCCTGCGACTACTACCAGGTGTTTTTCAACGGGCTGAAGGCCGACGGCTGAGCCCCCGCAACGAGAACAACATGAGCGATCTGGAGAAACTGCTGCGAAACCTGCAGGTAGAGCAGCTGGACAAGTACCTCTTCGTGGGCAAGAGCCCGAGCCGCCCGCGCCGGGTGTTCGGCGGCCAGGTGCTGGCACAGGCGCTGAATGCGGCGATTCGCACGGTCGAGGAGAACGACCGGCTGGCCCACTCCATGCACGCCTACTTCCTGCGGCCGGGTGATCCTAGCCACAAGATCATCTACGAAGTGGACCCCATCCGCGACGGGCGCAGTTTCACCACGCGGCGGGTGGTGGCCAAGCAGAATGGCCGCGCCATTTTCAATACGTCCATCTCCTTCCATATCGAAGAGCCCGGCTTTGCCCACCACTTTGAGATGCCGGACACCCCGGACCCGGAAGACCTGGAAACCGACCAGGCCTACTGGGAGCGCATGTCGAAAGAGCACCCGGGACGCTTTGACCCACTGCAGTCCTGGTCGATCGACCGGCGCTATGTCGATCGGCGCGACTACATTCACCCGGAGCAGGACATTCGCGAGCCGACACAGCAGGTGTGGATGCGGGCGATCGGCGAATTGCCCGACGATCCCATCGGGCACCAGACGCTGTTGGCCTACATGTCGGATATGTCGCTACTGGGGGTCGCCCTCAACCCGCATCCGAAAACCACGCGCAGCGAGGGTTTCATGTTCGCCAGCCTCGACCACGCCCTGTGGTTTCACCAGCCTTTTGCCGCCAACGAGTGGTTGTTGTACGACCAGGACAGCCCGGCGGCCATGGCCGCGCGCGGCTTTACCCGGGGATGTTTCTATACACAGGATGGTCGGCTGGTGGCCTCGGTGGCCCAGGAGGCGCTGCTGCGCCCACCTGCAAAACCCTAGCGGCGTTTCCTGGAAACCGCGCGGGCAGCCCAGATGCCGGCGGCAACGCCGGCCACCAGGCAGATCAGGCCCACAACGCTAAACTTCGGAACGCTCGCGGTCGGGCTGGGACGGGGCATTGCGGCTTTCAGTTCGGCCCGCCGGCGCCCGCTCAGGTGCCCGCGCATGCGTGCACTCCAGGCGTCGAATTCGGGCTGGTTTTCCACCATCCACTTCAGATCTTCCGAGTCCACCTTGTAGAAGTACTGCAGTTCATCTTCGGAGACCTCTGCCGGAGCATTGCCCATGGTGTACTTCCGCTCCACCATGAACTGGCGCACCGACGCAGGGGAACCATCCAGCGTCATGTAAAGCTCGGCGTCGTCCCGGGCTTCCTTGAACCACTCAGTTGCGCGTGTGTCGGACCAGATTTCTTCAGCGGACGGCAGCGGTGGGGGTGCCGGCGGCTCTGCGGGTTCCTGCGGAGAGAGCAGGAGGAAGATGCCGACAGCCATCAGTGCAAGGGCGGCGACTGCACCACCGATAGCCGCAGCAGGGAGCCCCGCGCCACTCTTCCCGGCCGCCGCATCCCTCAGCCCTGCCATGTCTGCGCCGCAGGCGGTACAGCGGTCGGCTCGGGGCTGGAGGGTATTGCAGGCCGGGCAGAGCATGGTCGATCCCGGCTCTGTCGCTTCCATTGACCGGGAGACGGGCCGCGCGGGACTCTCGCTCTCGGCAGGTGCCTCCTCGGCGGGCGCCTCCATGGGCTCGAGGGTGGGGGAATCGGCATCGAGCTGCTCATCCAGGTCCAGCGCTGGCGAATCTGCTGCCGGCGGGACGTCGGCATCGAGCTGTGCGTCCAGATCCAGCCCCGGGGCATCCGCCTCTGTATCAGCGAGGAGCTGCTCGTCCAGGTCAAGCGACGGGGCCGCCGGTTCGGGCGCTGGCTGCGGCTTCGGCTTTGGCTTTGGCTTTGGCTTTGGCTTCGGCTTTGGCTTTGGTTCGGGCTCGGGCTCGGGCTCGGGCTCGGGTTCGGGTTCGGGCTCGGGTTCGGGTTCGGGCTCGGGTTCGGGCTTCGGTTCGGGCTCCGGCTCCGGTTCGGGTTCCGGCTCCAGTTCCGGCTCCTCCATGAGGGCAAACTCTTCCAGCAGGTCCTGTGAAGAGTCGTCCTCAGCCTCCGTGCCCATTTCGGGCACGACGTCGAGCACGGGTGCTTCTTCTACTTCTTCTTCAGGCTCTGGCTCGGGTTCCGGTTCGGGCTCCGGCTCCGGTTCCGGCTCGGGTTCGGGTTCGGGTTCCGGCTCGGGTTCGGGTTCGGGTTCAGGCTCCGGCTCCGGTTCAGGCTCCGGTTCAGGCTCCGGTTCCGGCTCGGGTTCGGGTTCCGGCTCCGGCTCCGGCTCGGGTTCGGGTTCGGGTTCGGGTTCGGGCTCGGGTTCGGGTTCGGGCTCTGGTTCGGGTTCGGGCTCTGGTTCGGGTTCGGGTTCGGGTTCCGGCTCCGGTTCGGGCTCCGGTTCGGGCTCGGGCTCCGGTTCGGGCTCAGCCTGAGATTCCGCCTCGTGTTCGTCTTCTTCCGCCTCATCGCTGTCCGCAGCCTTTTCCTCCGCGGATTTGAGCGAGACGGATGCATTGACGCCAATATCCTTCAGCTGCGTCTGGAGCTTTACGGCGGAGGACAGGTCGAGCCCCTCCTGTACGGTGCGCGCACCATCCAGCAGTTTCAGAGCCTCGGCCAGGTCGACTTCCAGCAACCCTGACAAGGCAATGGCGACCTTGTCATGATCCTGGTCCGGCAGAATGCCATCAGCGACAAGCTTGTACTCGACGGTATTGTCTGTCATGGATTTGCAGCGGCTCCCCCGCCGTCACAGCTTATTGCATCAATCAATTATATGGGCCCGTGGCGCCTTTCACCGAGTCGTGGCCGGCCCGTGTTGGCTAGCATTAACAAAAATGCCGGAATAGACAAGGAGCGCAAGTAATTTGCCTGAAAATGCCGCGTATGTCGCATTAGTGGGCGACCTGGCAGGCCAAATGCGCCCCGGTCAGGGGGTCGGGCAGTACACGCACAACCCACTTACACAACGTGAGTTTGCTGCTGACGCCCTACGTCGACCAGTTCCAGGGATCGCGCCGCCAGCTTCAGGCGGGTGATAGACCCGTTGTCAGGTACGCAACACACCGTTTCCGGCGCTTCCATCAGCCGTGAACAGATGGCGTTGATGATCATGAAGTGAGTAAACACTGCCGTGTGCTGTTCCAGCTCGAACAGGGCATTCCAGGCCCGGTCTCGCCAGCCCAGCACCTCGGGGCCCTGCTCCTGCCACTCCTGGCGCATGAACCCGGACAGCCAGGCCTGGCGGTCATCGATGCCCACGGGCGAGGGAATCTCACGGAAATTCTCGTCCAGATGTACCTGTGTGCGCAGCGCCGTGGCCAGCGGCTGGGCGGTTTCCTTCGCACGCAGCAGGGGGCTGGAGACGATGTGCAGGCTCTCGTAGCGTTCCAGCTCGTCGCGAACCTGGCGGGCCTGCTGGCGCCCGAGATGACTCAGGCCCGGATCGGGGTCTTCCCCCCAGGATGCCGCCGCCTCACCGTGGCGAACCAGGAAAATATCAACCATCAGCGATAGGTAATGAGCTGCTCGCCGCGCTGGCGACCCATGAGGTCGAGGAAGGAATGGTCGTTGTAATAGGACAGGGACACTTTCCTGGGGTTGTACAAGAGTTGGGTGACCGAGCAGTTAATCACGGGCTCGTAAAACTGGTAGGTCCCGGCATCGCCGGCCCCCAGCACCTGGGCGACGATAGTAGCAATCGTGCCCCCGGAGGTGAAGATAGCGGCATTGGTTCCGGGACCCTGATCACGCATCACTTCTGACAGCGCATCGCGAACGCCACCGGAGTATTCGGGCCAGCTCTGCAGTCCTTCGGGGGAGTCCTCGCCGAGGTTTACCCAGTAGTTGAACACCTGCTCCAGCAGCTTCTGGTAGTCCTTGCTGGAGTGGAATGCCTTGTCCGCCCACTCCTTCAGCTCAGGTCTTGCCTCAAGCAGGATCGGCGTGATGGCATCCAGCTGGCCTGCATTGTCGATCTCGTTGAAACGCGCGTCGATCCGGTGCTCGCCCTCGGGCACGCGATGGCCGACGGCGAGGGCCGCCGTCTTCTTCTGTCGCTTCAGCTCACCGGTATAGACCGCGTCGAAGTGCAACCCGCGGTGCTCAAAGTACTCCCCCAGCACTTCGGCCTGGCGACAGCCCAGGTCCGACAGGCGATCATAGTCATCCGTGCCAAACGACGCCTGGCCGTGGCGAATCAGGTAGATACTAGCCATTGTAAACCCGCTGCAGCGGCTCCTCCTGACGCGTGAAGCGCAGCTTGCGGCGATACGGGAAGAAGTCCTGTACGAAGCCGGCGGCGATATTGTCCTGCAGGCCCCGCCAGAAACTGGCCTCATAGATCTCGCTGTGCAGCTCGTCGAAGACCTTCCTGGCGCGCTGGTTGCCGCTGAAAAACAGGCGGAACTCTTCCGGGAAGATATCGTTGGCCGCCACCGAGTACCAGGGCGTTCCCGACATCTCGTCTTCTTCATTGCGCGGCGGCGGGATCTCGCGGAACTTGCAGTCCATCAGCGGCACAATTTCGTCGTAGTCATAGAACACCACCCGCCCGTGGCGGGTGACCCCGAAGTTCTTGAGCAGCATGTCGCCCGGGAAGATATTGGCCGCCGCCAGTTCCTTGATGGCGTTGCCGTACTCGTCCATCACCGCCCACACCTGCTCGTCGGTGGCGTCCTGCAGGTACAGGTTCAGCGGCACCATGCGTCGCTCCACGTAGACATGACGGATGATCAGGGCAGAGCCATGTTCGTCGATTATCGACGGAGCAACTTCGCGCAGTTCTTCCATCAGTTCGTCGGAAAACCGGTTGCGGGCGAACGCCAGGTTGTTGAATTCCTGCGTGTCCGCCATGCGGCCTGCCCGGTCCGCGCGCTTGACCATCCTGTATTTCTCCATGACCTCCTCGCGGGTCATGTCCTTGGGCGGGGTGAAGCGATCCTTGATGATCTTGAACACGAAGTCATAGCTCGGCAGCGTGAACACACTCATCACCATGCCCTTGATGCCGGGCGCGGTGATGAACTGGTCGGTGGTGCTCGCCATATGGCGGTAGGCGCAGCGGTGGAAGTAGGTCTTGCCGTGCTTGTTGTAGCCCATGCAGCTGTAGATCTCTGAGATGGGCTTCGCGGGCATCAGGCTTTGCAGGAA
The DNA here is from genome assembly GCA_965601975.1 of Halieaceae bacterium. Taxonomy (GTDB): domain Bacteria; phylum Pseudomonadota; class Gammaproteobacteria; order Pseudomonadales; family Halieaceae; genus JANQIO01. The sequence continues at coordinate 609,762 of OZ271856.1, read as the reverse complement.
CAGCACGTACTGCGACGGAATCTCGGCGTCCACCAGGAAGTAGCTGCGGGTGAAGCTGAATACCACACTCACCTTGTCGGAGCCGAACAGGATGGTATCCACGAACAGGCTGCCCTGTTCGGTGTGCAGGATCGGCAGCACGAAAGGCATCGACTCCCGTCCCGCGATCAGCTTGCCGACGATGTAGGCGCCCTTGTTGCGGAAGAATACCGACTCCAGGGTCAGCGCCTGCAGCTGGTGCTCCACCACTGGGAAATCCGGGAACAGTTTCTCACGCAGGGCGGTGGCAATATTGCGGGCGTCGCGTGCACGGTCCTCCCAGGGGATGGAGAAAGAATATTCGTCGAGCATCCGGGAAAACATCGCCTCGACCCCGTCCGGGGAGCGATAGTTGCGCAGGATTCGGGCTTCGCCCACCGGCGGCATGTCCCCCTGGGACGAGAACACGAAGGCGTACTCATTGCGGATCTTGCGATGCTCGAAGCTGGAGCAGTACACCGAATTGAAGAAGGTCTCGGCAATCTCGAAGTTGTTGTGGCCCTTGATAAGCGCCGCGTAGTGAGCACGGGCGTCGGTCCAGAAGTTCAGGTCACGGATATGCTCCCCGGCGATCAGCCGCACATAGTCCATGACCTTGTTCACCTTGACCTTGTACAGGTCGATGCGTTCGCGGCCCGCTGCGTGAATGCCCTGCCAGTCGGCATTCTCGAAGCGCGGCTTCGCCGCCAGGGTAATATTCTGGAAATCGGCGAAGTACGACTCGAAGCCGTTCAGGATGGTGTGTGCGAAGCGCTGCGAGGTTTCCACGGCAGCAAGTATACCGTTCGGCTAGAGCCCGTGCGAAATGAGGCCACCGCTGTCGACGACCAGCGTCTGCCCGGTCATGCACGCGCCGGCGTCACTGACCATCAGCAGGGAGGCGCCCACCATATCGACGGGCTGCGCCGCCTTCTGCAGCGGCAAATGCTGGATCGTGTCAGCGTAGCCCTCCTGCTCCATGAACACGGTAGTGAACTTGGTTTCGGTCAGGCCCGGGCACAGCGCATTGACGCGGATTCCGTGGGGGCCGTTCTCCAGGGCAAAGGACTGGGTCATGCTGATCATGGCGGCCTTGGTGGTGCTGTACACCCCCTGGAACGTGCCGGCGCTGATACCGTCGATGGACGCGACGTTGAGAATGCTGCCGCCGCCCCGCTCCTTCATGATCGCCACGGCCTTCTCGCTCATGTAGAAGGGCCCGCGGAAGTTGACCTCGAAGGTCTTGTCAAAGGCCGACATGGGCGTCTCCGCCACCGGGCCGAAATAGGGGTTGGTGCCCCCGCAGTTGACCAGGATGTCGAGGCCGCCGAACGTCTCGACCACCTCGGCGAACATGGCATCGATCGCCTCGAGATCGCCCGCATGGCAGGCCAGGGCCGTGGCCTGGCCGCCGTTATCCCGAATGGCCTGGGCCACCGCCTCGCAGCCGTCGAGCTTGCGGCTGGAAACGATCACGTGGGCGCCCTGCTCGGCAATGCCGTGCGCGATCGCCTCGCCGATACCGCGGCTGGCGCCGCTGACCAGGGCGATCTTGTTGTCGAGTCGAAACAGGTCGATAGCTGCCATGAGTAATTCCCGTAGAGATCAGGTTTCAGGGTTGCCGAAGTGGCGGCGGAGTTTGCGCATGCCGCCGATCCAGCGGTCGTAATCCTTGGCTTTGTTCTGGCGGTACTGCTCCACTTCCGGGTGGGGCAGGATCATGAAGCGCTCCTCGTCGAGCCCCTGTATCACCGCCTCGGCCACGTCCGCCGGGGTGAGGACGCCGTCCACCCCCGCGCTACCGCCGCCCTCGAAATCGCCGATCATGCGGGTTGCCACTGCCTGGGGGCAGATCATCGACACCTTGATGCCGTCGTCCCCGTGGGTGATGGCCAGGGCTTCCGCGAAGCCCACCGCCGCGTGCTTGGTGGTGGAATAGGCGGCGTCACCAATCTGGTTGAGCAGGCCGGCGGCAGACACGGTATTGAGAAAGTAGCCCTCGCCCCGCTCCAGCATGACGGGCAGGCAGGCCCTGGCCGCGTAGACATGGGCCATGACGTGGATATCCCACATGGCCTGCCAGGTGTCGTTGGGTGCAGAGGTGGCCCACCAGGGCTCGCCGTCTGTGGCGATGATGCCTGCGTTGCTGCAGAACAGGTCGATGGGGCCGTGCTCGCGCTGGATATCGTCGACCATGGCCTTGATCTCGGCCTCGTCGCGCACATTGACGCCGAAGCCGACGCCGCCGATGGCCTGGGCCACGGCATTGGCATTGTCTTCCTCGAGGTCGGCAACCGCCACCAGGCGCGCGCCCTCGGCGGCAAAGCGTTCACACAATGCCTTGCCGATGCCGTTGGCGCCACCGGTGACGACAACGACCTTGTCCCGCACCTGCATCAGAGCATCTCTTCGGCGAGCAGCTCCAGAACGGCGGGATCCTGGGCACCGACCAGCATGCTGCCCACTTCACCGCGCTTGCCGGCTTCCTTCCAGCGGGACAGGCGCTCGCGGATGCGGTCCTTCGGTCCCACCAGGGCCACCTCGTCGAGCAGCTCGTTGGGGACGAGGCTCTCGGCTTCCAGTTTCTCTCCAGCCAGGTACTTGTCCTGGATCTGCTCGGCGGCGTCACCGTAGCCCAGTCGGGTGGCGTAGTCGTTGTAGAAGTTCTTGCCCTTGGCGCCCATGCCGCCAATGTACAGCGCCAGCCAGGGACGCAGGGAGTCGAAGGCCAGGTCCAGGTCGTCGTTCATCATTACCGAGACAAACGGCGCTACGTCGAAGTCCTTGAGGCTCTTGTCGCCCTCGGCTTTTTCGAAGCCAGTGTTGAAGTCGTCTTCGAACAGGCTGTACTTGTCCGGGTCCATCCACACCGGGAACACGCCGTCGGCCACCTGGGCGGCACACTTCAGGCCCGCCGGGGTGATGGAGGCCGTGTAGATCGGGATATCCGTATTGGCTTCCAGGATGGACTTGAGCGGCTTGCCCAGTCCCGTGGTGCCCTCGCCCTTGTTGGGCATCTGGTACATGGCGCCGTCGAATTCGACCGGGCCTTCCCGGGCCATGATCTTGCGCATGATCTGGATGTACTCACGGGTGCGGGTGATCGGCTTGCCGTAGGGAACCCCGTGCCAGCCTTCGACCACCTGGGGGCCGGAGGCGCCCAGGCCCACGATAAAGCGGTTGTTGGACATCTGCGCCAGGCTCATGGCCGTCATCGCCGCCATGGCCGGGGTCCGGGCCGGCATCTGCATGATGGCGGTGCCCACGCGAATCTTCTCGGTCTGGGCCAGCACCCAGGTGGCCACGGTCACCGCGTCGGAGCCGTAGGCCTCCGCGGTCCACACGGAATCGTAGCCGAGGCCTTCCGCGTGCTTGATGAGATCGATCGGTACGTGAATTTGCTTGCCGGAATACCCCATCAAAAAGCCAAGCTTCATGGTGACTGCTCCTGTGTGGTGGCGGGCGGGTGGGCCCTGCGAAAAAGGTTTTTGAACTTACAGTATGTCCATAGGGTGTTCAAGTATCAGGCTGGGTCAGCGGCGGCGTCGATGGCGTCCGTGTAGTGCTTCGGCGGCGGTGTCCAGCCGCGCTCGCTGCGGGCGTGACGGTCATCCCGGTCAGACTGCATCACATCGCCCAGCACGTCCTCCAGATCCATGAACAGCTGGAAATAGCTTTTGCTGAAGCGCTCGCCCTCGGACATATCACTCCATTCCGCGTACAGGGCCTCGCGCCCTTCCCGCTCCTGGTCGTCGAAGGCAACCCGCAGCTTCTCTGCGCGGAACGGGTGGTAGCCCAGGGCTCGCAGGGCCTCGGTGCCGGTTTCCAGGGCAGAGTAGTAGGTTTCGTTGACCACGAAATCGGCGCCGGCGTCGCGCAGCTGGTAGTGATGGCCCCGGTCGAAGGCCCTGGCCAGCACCTTCAGCTCCGGGTGGACATGCTTGAGGTGATGCACCAACGCCACCGCCTGTTCCTGGTCATCGATCGCCACCACGAACAGGCTGGCGCTCTCGACTCCCGCCGCGTGCAGCAGGTCGGGCCGGGTCGCGTCGCCGTAGTAGCTGCGAATCCTGATGCGGCGCATATTCTCGATCTGCTGGGTGTTGCGGTCCAGCACGACGCAGGCGATATCGTTGGCCCGCAGCAGCCGGTTGACCACCTGGCCGAACCGGCCGCTGCCGGCGATGATCACCGGGCCCCGCTCGCTGATCTCATCCGGCTCCCGCTGCTCGGAATTGTCCTGGTAGCGCGGCAGCACGATGGCGTCATAGCAGATGAACAACAGCGGCGTCAGGAACATGGAAAGGGCCACCACCATGGACAGCAGCGACACCAGCTCCGGGGTCAGCACGTGATTCTGCAGGCTGAAACTCAGCAGCACGAAGCCGAACTCACCCGCCTGGGCCAGGCTCAGGGTAAACAGCCAGCCATCGCTGCGGCGGGTATTGAACAGCAGCGCCAGGCCGAACAGGATCGCGCCTTTCACCACCATGACGCCGGCCGTCAGGCCCAGCACCATACCGAGGTTCTCCATCAGCACCGGGAACTGGATGCCCGCGCCGACGGTAATGAAAAACAGCCCCAACAGCAGTCCCTTGAAGGGTTCGATATCGGTTTCCAGTTCGTGGCGGAATTCGCTGGTCGCCAGCACCACCCCGGCCAGGAATGTGCCCAGTGCCGGCGACAGGCCCACCAGGCTCATCAGCACGGCGATGCCAATGACCAGGGCCAGGGCGGTGGCGGTAAACGCCTCGCGCAGCCCGGTCCCCGCCACAAACCGGAACAGGGGCCGGCTCAGGAAATGACCGACCACGATCACCGCTGCCACGGCGCCGACCACTACCAGCGCATAGCTCCACCCTGTCAGGTGCGCCACCAGGCTCAGCTCCCCGTGGCCACCGCCGTGCCCGGCACCTCCATCGGCGGAATGCCCGGGCATGGCCAGCAGTGGGATCAGCGCCAGCATGGGGATTACCGCGATGTCCTGAAATAAAAGTACCGAGAAGGCTGAACGACCGCCTTCAGTGGCGGCCAGGCCTTTCTCCTGGAAGGTCTGCAACACAATCGCGGTGGAAGACAGGGCCAGGATCAGCCCGACCGCCACCGCCATGCGCCAGTCCAGCCCGAACGCCAGCGCGGCGCCGGCAAACAGCGCAGCAGTGGCGGATACCTGTAATCCGCCAAGGCCCAGCAGGCGATTGCGCATACTCCAGAGCATACGCGGCTCCAGTTCCAGGCCCACCAGGAACAGCATCATCACCACGCCGAACTCGGCGAAATGCTGGATTTCGGTAGTCTCGCTACCCACCAGGCCCAGCACCGGGCCGATCACCACACCGGCAACCAGGTAGCCCAGTACGGAGCCCAGGCCGAGGCGCTTGGCCAACGGCACCGCCACCACGGCCGCACACAGATAGATGAACGCACTGAGGAGATAGCCGGTCACAGCGCCGCCCCCTCTTCCGCCAGGTACTGTTGCAACTGTGCGAAACTGTCGGTCTGTTGCGGTTTCAAGCGACCGTCACGGAGCTTGTCCAGCACCGTCAGCCACTGCGCCACGTGCTCTGAAACTCTGCCCTCATCCAGCGCCGTGCGCGCGCCGAACAACGCGAAGGGCGGCAGGTAGCGCATACCGCAGAGCACCGCGGTCTGCTCCAGCGGGCGCAGCAGCTCGCGAATGGTGTAGTGGTTGTAGCCCTGCTCCCGGTAGGCGGACTCGCTGCCGCCCGCGGTGATGGCGCAGAGGAAGGTCTTGCCGTGGAGCGCCTCGCCGCCGCTGCCATAGGCGAAGCCGTGCTCCAGCACCAGGTCCTGCCACTCCTTGAGGATGGCGGGCGTGGAGTACCAGAACAGGGGAAACATGAACACGACCACGTCGTGATCCTGCAGCCGCTGCTGCTCGCGGTCGATGTCGATGCGGAACGTGGGGTATTCCGCGTACAGGTCGACCAGGGTGACCCCCTCACGGTCCCGCGAGGCTGCGAGCAGCTCGCGGTTGACCTCCGATCGCTCCAGGGAGGGGTGTGCAAACAGCACAAGTATTCGGTTGGATTCACTCATTGGTGGCGCCAGTGGAAGATTCGCAATTGGGAAGATTCTCAGGGTGCTCGGGAGTATATACGCAGGCCGGATCAGGGGTGCGGACCCCGTATTTACCGGTATCTGGAAGATCACTGGAAATAGGATATGCTTCCCTGACTACAGATTTCCGCGAACATGCAGAAGAAGCCCATGAACATAGCTGCCGACACCAAATCCGCCGCCGATCTCGCCGCCGTCTACCAGGCGCTGGATCGCGTCCAGGCCATAATCGAATTCGAGCTGGATGGCACGGTAATCACCGCCAACCAGAACTTTCTCGACCTTTTTGGCTACACCCTGGAGGAGATCACGGGCAAGTCACACTCGATGTTCTGCCAGCCTGACTACGCCGCGTCAGACGAGTACAAGGAATTCTGGCAGCGTTTGGGCCGCGGCGACTTCTTCTGCCAGGAATTCAAGCGCCAGACCCGGGACGGCAGTGAAGTCTGGCTTCGCGCCTCCTACAACCCGGTATTCGACGAAGCTGGCAAACCGACCAAAGTGGTGAAGTTCGCGACCGACATTACCTCGGAGAAGCGCCGCAGCGCGGAATTCGACAGTATCGTCCAGGCCCTGGACCGCTCCCAGGCCGTGGCCGAGTTTGATCCCGACGGGACGATCACTGATGCCAACACCCTGTTCCTGAATCTCTTCGGCTACCAGAAAAGCGAGATCGTCGGCCATCACCACCGCATCTTCTGCAGTCCCAGCTACGCGGAATCCGACGATTACGCGGAGTTCTGGCGCAAGCTGGGCGCCGGCGAGCACTTCATCGGTGAGTTCAAGCGGCTCAGCAAGGACGGCGTCGAGGTCTGGCTGCAGGCCTCCTACAACCCCATCTATGACGAGGATGGCCGCCTGGTCAAGGTGCTGAAATTCGCCACCGACATCACCACCGAGGTGCAGAACCGCAGCCTGGCCATGCTGGAAATGTCCACGCCGGTAGCCAAGATCTGGGACGGCGTGCTGTTCGCCCCGATCGTCGGCATCGTGGACTCGCGCCGGTCGCGCGACATCATGAACAAGGCGCTGTCCAGCATCGTCGACAACCGCGCCCACACGCTGATGCTGGATATCGGCGGCGTCGGGGTCGTCGATACCGCGGTGGCCAACCACCTCATCAAGATCGCCAAGGCCGCCGTGCTGATGGGCTGCAAGACCATCATCTCGGGGATTTCCCCGGCCATTGCACAAACCATTACCGAACTGGGCATCGACCTGGGGTCCGTGCACACCACGTCCACCATCGAGTCCGCCCTGCGCGAGGCCATCCACGGCGAAGCGCGCCAGTAGAGAACACAGAGGTCATCACGTGAACGCTATTACGGAATTCAGTACCGAAGAGCAGCAGGTGCTGCAAGACATGGTCGCCCGCTTCATCGAGGCGGAGGTCGCGCCCCACTACGAGCAGTGGGAGCGGGACGAGATCATGCCCAGGGAAATCTGGAACAAGCTGGGGGAAGCCGGCTTCCTGTGCGCCGATATCCCCGAGGAATACGGCGGTCCCGGCGGCAGCTTCGACATGAGCATGCTGATCTGCGAAGCGCTGATTCGTCCCGGCTACGGCTCCCTGGGCGGCAATGTCAGCGTCCATTCCGACATCGTCGCGCCCTATGTCCTCAACCACGGCACCGAGGAGCAGAAGCAGCATTACCTGCCAAAAATGGTGACAGGTGAATGCGTGGGTGCGATTGCCATGACCGAACCCGGCGCCGGCAGTGACCTGCAGGGAGTGCGCACCACGGCGAAGAAGGACGGCGACGAGTGGGTCATCAACGGCTCCAAGACGTTTATCACCAACGGCCAGCACTGCGACGTGGTGATTACCGTCGCCCGCACCGACCCGGATGCACCCGGCTCCCGCGGTCTCTCACTGTTCCTGGTGGACACCAGCGCCCCGGGCTTCAGCCGCGGCCGCAACCTGGAAAAACTGGGCCTGCACGCGGCGGACACCTCGGAGCTGTTCTTCGAGGACGTGCGAGTGCCGGAGAGCGCCCTGCTGGGTGAGCTCAACAAGGGTTTCATCATCCTCATGACGGAACTGCCGCGTGAGCGGCTGGGCCTCGCCGTGGGCGCCGTGGCGGCCATGGAGGGCGCGCTACAAATGACGGCGGACTACGTCAATGAGCGCCAGGCCTTTGGCGCACCGATTGCCAAGCTGCAGAACACCCGCTTCCGCATCGCCGACATGCAGACCGAGTATCGACTCAATCGGGCCTTCATCAACGAGTGCATCGACAAGTTCAATGCTGGCGCACTCGATGCCCCGACGGCATCCATGGCCAAACTCGCCTCCACCGAGGCCCAGTGCCGGGTCGTGGACGGGTGCCTGCAGCTGTTCGGCGGCTACGGCTATATGAAGGAGTACCCGATCTCCCGCGCCTACGCGGATGCGCGCGTACAGCGCATCTACGGCGGCACCTCGGAAATCATGCGGGAACTGGTCGCCCGGGACGTGCTCGACAACTGATAAATCCGTCGTCCCCGCGGTTAACCGTCGTCCCCGCGAATAACCGTCATCCCCGCGATTAACCGTCATCCCCGCGCAGGCGGGGACCCATTCCCAATACCGGGAAAACCAGGGATTCCCGCCTCCGCGGGAATGACGGGTAGGTTCCCGCTTTCGCGGGAATGACGGGTGGATTCCCGCCTGAGCGGGAATGACGGGTGGATTCCCGCCTTCGCGGGAATGACGGGTAGGTTCCCGCTTTCGCGGGAATGACGGGCGGCTGCGGGAATGACGAGCGGCTGCGGGAATGACGGGCGGCTGCGGGAATGACGGGCGGCTGCGGGAATGACGGGCGGCTGCGGGAATGACGGGCGGCTGCGGGAATGACTGACACAAAAAAGGCCCCGTAAGGGGCCTTTTCATTTGGGTTGCCGTCAGGCGGCGTTGGCGGCTTCCTGCGAGGACGGTGCTGCCGCGGCAGGAGCGTCGGCGCCGTAGGACAGGGCGCTGAACTTCTGCTGGTGGTAGTCACCGTTGCCGAAGGTGGTGTTGATCATCATCAGCCGGCGTGCGTAGTGGCCCACGGACATCTCTTCCGTCATGCCCATGCCGCCGTGCAGCTGGATAGACTCGGCGCCGATGTGCTTGCCGCTGCGGTCGACCATGGTCTTCAACGCGTGCAGGCTGCGCTTGGCATCGGGCTTGCCGGCCAGGCGATCGCAGATCGCGCAGTACAACAGGGACTTGGCCTGCTCGTAGGACATGAACGTGTCGACCATGCGGTGCTGCAGGGCCTGGAAAGAGCCGATCGCCACGCCGAACTGCTCGCGGGTGCGGGCGTATTCCACGGTGATTTCGTTGAGCTTGCCCATGATGCCGACGGCCTCGGCGCTGAGCGCCAGGATCACGTTGTCCACCACCTGCTCGATCACCGGTAGGGCCTTGCCCGCCTCGCCCAGCAGCTCTGCCGGGGTGTTGTCGAAGCTGATATTGGCGACCACCTGGCCGTCCATCAGGCGGTAGGTGGTCTTGTCGATGCCGGAGGCGCCGGCATCCACCAGGAACAGGGACACACCGCCGTCGCTGAGGGCGGATACCACCAGCTTGTCGGCCGCAACACCGTTGAACACGACGGTCTTCTCGCCGGACAGGGTGTAGGCATCGCCGGAACCGGTCGCCGCGGTCTCGATCGCGTCCAGGTCGAAGCGGGTCTTGCGCTCCAGGTAGGCAAACGCCCCCTGCAACTCACCGCCGATGACCGCCGGCAGCAGCGCTTCTTTCTGGGCGGCTGAGCCCGCTGCTTCCACCAGGCCGCCGAACAGCAGCACGGTGGGGATGAAGGGTTCGGCCACCAGGCCGCGACCCAGCTGTTCCATGACCAGCATCAGGTCGACCGGACCGCCGCCAAAACCGCCGTTCTCTTCCGCGAACGGAATGGACAGCCAGCCCAGTTCGGCGAAGGTCTGCCAGTTCTCGCGGCTGAAGCCTTCGTCGGACGCCACCACCTTGTTGCGGGTGTCGAAGTCGTAGTCGTCCTGGACGTAGCGAGCCACGCTGTCGCGCAGCATTACCTGTTCTTCGCTGAAATCGAAATTCATTGTCTGGATCTCCTCTCTCAGCCCAGGCCCAGGACGGCCTTGGCGATAATGTTCTTCTGTACTTCGTTGGAGCCGCCGTAGATGGTGGCGGCGCGGCCGTACATGTAGCGGTAGCGGGCGAAATCGCCGTAGTCGTGACCGCTGAGGTTCTCGCCACCTTCCGGCACCGCGACCCCCTGGTAGTAACCGGCGACTTCCATCCGCAGCTCCTGGATTGCCTGCTGGATTTCCGTCCCCTTGATCTTCAGCAGGGAGGATTCCGGGCCGGGCGCGCCGCCCGTGGCCACAGAGGCCAGTACGCGCAGCTCGGTGTATTCCAGGGCCATCAGGTCGATCTCGATGTCAGACACCCGGCGCTGGAACGCGGTGTCTTCCATCAGCGGCCGGCCGCCCTGCATTTCGCCCTGGGCCAGCTCAACGACCTGGGCCAGGTTGCGCTTGGAATCGGAGACGTTTGCAATGCCGGTGCGCTCGTGGGCCAGCAGGGCCTTGGCGTAGGTCCAGCCCTTGTTCTCCTCGCCGATCAGGTTCTCAACCGGAACCCTTACATTGTTGAATTCGGTTTCATTGAGGGTGTGGTGCCCGTCGATCGTGTGGATCGGGTTCACCTTGATCCCCTCGGACTTCATGTCGATGAGCAGGAAGCTGATCCCCTCCTGCTTCTTGCCCTCGGAGCTGGTGCGCACCAGGCAGAAAATCCAGTCCGCCATCTGGGCGTAGCTGGTCCAGATCTTGGCGCCATTGACCACGTAGTGGTCACCGTCGCGCTCGGCCTTGGTCTTGAGCGACGCCAGGTCGGAACCCGCGCCGGGCTCGGAGTAGCCCTGGCACCACCACTCGGTGCCGTCAAGGATCACCGGCAGGAAGCGCTTTTTCTGCTCCTCGTTGCCGAAATTGAAGATCACCGGGCCTACCATCTGGATGCCGAAGGGCATCAGGCTCTGGGCGCCCGCGGCGGCGCGCTCGGAGTCGAAGATGAACTTCTGGGTAGACGTCCAACCAGGACCGCCGTGCTCTTCGGGCCAGTTGGGGGCCGCCCAGCCCTTGTTGTAGAGCTTCTGGTGCCATGCGGTCATGGCTTCCCGGAACGTCTCGGGGTTCGTCAGGCCCCGGATGACCTCGTCATTCCACTCGGTGGCGAAGAAGTCCCGTACCTCGGCCTGGAACGCGAGGTCCTCTTGAGAAAAGCTGGTATCCATAGCTACCTCCTGAAAAAGGAATTTGAACCTACAGTATGTTTTTCGCGCTTTCAAGTATTGACACCGTTAACATACTGAGCGGTTCAAATGCGGGGGACCACGGCTGTCCGGCTTTTGTGCAGGCAGTTGGCGATAAGCTATCCTGATGAATACCTCGCCCGCTGGACCCCAAAATGGTGCATATCCGACCCGCAGTCATCGATGACGCCCACCTGCTGATGCGCTTTGTCAGGGAGTTGGCGGAGTACGAGAAGGCCTCTCACGAGGTGCTCGCGACCGAAGATGACCTGCGCCGGGACCTGTTCGGGCCGGATTCCCGGGTGGAAGCGCTGATTTGCGAGTACCAGGGGGAACCGATCGGTCACGCCATCTTCTTCATGAACTACAGCACCTGGCTGGGAAAATACGGCATCTTCCTCGAAGAGCTGTATGTCACCCCCGACAAGCGGGGCGTGGGCGCCGGCAAGGCCCTGCTGCAGCGGGTGGCGGCCATCGCGGTGGAGCGAGGCTGTGGCCGCTTCGAGTGGAGCGTGCTGGACTGGAATACCCCCGCCATCGACTTCTACGAGGGCCTGGGCGCGAAAGCCCTCAGCGAGTGGGTCGGGTATCGCATGACCCATCCGGAACTGGCGGCCCTGGCCGAGGGGGCCGCCGGGTGACCCTGGATATTCGCAGGGCGGTGCCCGGCGACGTCGAGCGGCTGGCGACGCTGGCCCGTGACACCTTCATCGCCGCCTTCGGCGAATTCAATACGCCCGACAATATGGCGAGCTACGTCGACAGCGCCTTCTCGGACGAGCAGCTGCTCACGGAGTTGCAGGACCCCGCCAGCACCTTTATCTGGGCCGAGCGAACCGGCATCCCGGCGGGCTACGCCAAGTTGCGGCGCGGCACCATTCGCGGCTGCATCACCGGGCCCAAACCCGTGGAGCTGGAGCGCATGTACGCAGACACCTGCCTGATTGGTGAAGGTATCGGCAAAACGCTGCTGCACACCTCCATCAAGATCGCCCAGTCCGAGGGTTTCCAGACCCTGTGGCTGGGCGTGTGGGAGTTCAATGAACGGGCGATCGAGTTCTACCACCGTCAGGGCTTTGTTGACGTGGGCGAGGACGACTTTATGCTCGGGAGCGACCGCCAGACCGACCTGGTCATGCAACTGGATATGCGCTGTTGAACATCACCCTCCTGGCCAATCGGGACCTGGCCAGCAATCTCGCCCTCAACCATCTCCTCCCCGGCCTTGCAGACCGCCACAGGCTGCGGGTGTTCCTGTCCGATGCCGTGGGCGGCAAGGCCGCGCGGGCGCCCGAACTCCAGCACCTGAAGTATTTTGAGCAAACGCTGTTTAACGAGCTGCTGTTTCCCCTGGTCGATGCCGGGGAACAGCAGGGCGAGCTGCTGACGTTCAGGGGCCTGGAGCGTTTCACCGGTGGCCCGGTGGCCTCGCTGAATGGCATCAACCGGCCCGAGGGCCTCGCGACCTTGCGTGACACCGCGCCGGACCTGGTCCTGAGCATCCGCTATGGCGGCATCCTGAAGGACGAGGCGATCGGCATCCCGCCGCTGGGCGTGATCAACCTGCACTCCGGCGCGTTGCCCGACTACCGGGGCGTCATGGCGACGTTCCAGGCGATGCTGGCCGGCGAGACCACCATAGGCACCACCCTCCACTACATCCGCGACGCGGGTATCGATACCGGCGACATCATCGCCCGGACGGAACAGCCGCTCGACAGCGACAGTTCCTACCTGGCCAACGTGCTGGCGCTGTATGCCCCCGCCTGCGAAAAGCTGTTAGCCTGTGTGGCTGAGGTGGACCGCGGTGAGCCGCTACCCACGCGGGACCAGCCGCCCGGAGGCCAGTATTTCAGCTTTCCGGATGCCGCCGACCTGGCGGCGTTCCGGGACCGGGGACTGGTCCTTTACAACACGGCGGACATCACCGCCATCGCGAAACGCTATACAGGAACCGAGGTATGACCCGCACAGTGACCCTTCTTTCAGCCCTGCTTCTGGCCATTGCCGCAGCAACGTCCGGGGCCGCAACCCTGGTGCATAACGTCAAGGGCTACACCATGAACGACGGCAAGCGGGTCGAGTTCGTGGGGCTGGAATACGACAAGGGCGTGGTCACACAGCTCCACACCACCGAGGCCTCGGTGAAAGCCAGCAAAGCGGACACCCGCATCGATGGCGCCGGCGCTACCCTGCTCCCGGGGCTGATCGACGCCCACGGTCACGTGACCTCGCACGGCCGCGCGCTCAGTGCGGTGAACCTGGTGGGCAGCAGCAGCGAAAAGGAGTCCGTGGCGCGGGTGAAGGCGTTCATCGACGCCCACTCAGACCAGGAATGGGTCCGCGGGCGCGGCTGGAACCAGGTGCTGTGGCCCGGCAAGCAGTTCCCGGACCGGGCCGGGCTGGATTCCGTTTCCGGCGATCGCGCGGTAGCGCTGGAACGCATCGACGGCCACGCCATGTGGGCCAACAGCAAGGCCCTGGAGCTGGCGGGCATCGGCCCGGATACCGCTGACCCCGACGGCGGCCAGATCATCCGCGACGACAGCGGCCGCGCCACCGGCGTCCTGATCGATAACGCCATGGACCTGGTATACGCCGTGATGCCGCCGGTGACTGATGCGGATATGGCTGCCTATGCCCTGACCGCCATGGAAGACCTGGCGCGCCTGGGCGTGACCTCCGTGCACGATGCGGGCATCTCTGCCCAGGAGGTGCGCGCCTTCCAGTCCCTGCGAGATCGCAACCAGATGCCGATCCGCGTCTATGCCATGCTCAGCGTGCTCGACCCCGCGAATGATGCCTACCTGCGCCAGGGTCCGATCATCGACCCGAAGCACATGTTCGACATTCGCAGCGTGAAAATCTCTGCCGACGGGGCACTGGGTTCCCGCGGCGCGGCCCTGTTCAAGGACTACAGCGACATGCCCGGTCAGAAGGGCCTGCTGCTGCTCAACGATGAGCTGCTCGACCTGCATATCGACCGCTCCATGGCATCGGGCTACCAGGTGAACATCCACGCCATCGGCACCAAGGCCAACGCGCGGGTGCTGGATTTCCTGGAAGACCTGATCAAGAAGCACGACAGCCGCGACCTGCGTCACCGCAACGAACACTCGCAGATTGTGCGGCCGGAAGACATTCCCCGCTTCGCGGAGATCGGCGTGGTAGCCTCCATCCAGCCCACCCACGCCACCAGCGACAAGAACATGGCCGGTGATCGACTCGGCGAGGAGCGCCTGGTCGGCGCCTACGCCTGGCGCAAGCTACTGGACAGCGGCGCCCACCTGGCGGGCGGCTCCGACTTCCCGGTGGAATCCGCCAACCCCTTCTTTGGCCTGCATGCAGCGGTCACCCGCCAGGACCAGTCCAACGAGCCGCCTGGCGGCTGGCTGCCGTCCGAGAAACTGAACCGCGACGAGACCCTGAGCCTGTTCACCGAGTGGGCCGCCTGGTCGGCCCACCAGGAAGATGTGATCGGCAAGCTGATGCCGGGCTACGCCGCGGACTTCATCCTGGTGCGGGATGACTTCTTCACGGTGCCGGCGCAGGACATCTGGAAGAACGAGGTGAAGGCGACTTACGTGGCCGGCCGGCGGGTGTTCCCACAGTAAGAGCGTCAGCAGCGGCTCAATTCAGGGCGCCGTCGAATGCTGATCAAGAACCGGCCGTTCGACTGGATTAATCACGACGCGCAGCAACCACTTCTGGTGAGCCTTACGGTCCTGGTCGTCTGCATGACGGCCTTGCTGTTCTGGCTGGACAGGGCGCTTGTTACCAATGCCGCTCCCAACGGCATTGTTTCTTTCGAACTCGCGAGGAGCCTGGAGCGCTCCGGCGCCATCCTCCAGTCCTGGTCCCAGCATGCGAAGTCTATTGCGATGCTGGTCCAGGGCATCGACTACCTCTACCTGCTCGTATACCCCGCCTGGTTTTCCCTGGCTTCCGATTATCTTGGCAAGCGAATCGGCGGCAGCTGGCAGCGCTCGGCTTTCCTGACCTCCTGGCTTGTGCTCCTGGCAATTCCGCTGGATGCCATTGAAAACTTCGCACTCATTCAGCAGTTGCTGTACGGCCCGACCCGGTTACACGCCGGGTTGGCCTGGTGGTGTGCAGTCCCCAAGTTTGCCCTCGTGGCGCTGGCAGGTGCGTTCGTCTTCAGTGCTACCTGCGCCTTGATAGTGAAGCGTTTCAGCAATTAGGGTATTCCACAGGTGTACGCGGTGGTGAATACGGGCGCTCCACGTGGAGTGTGCAACACTCTTGCGGTTTGCGGGCGTACAAGCAGTTACCAGCTACACTTGAGCACAGGAGCGGTACGCGACGCTGTTCGCGGCAAATGGAGGTGTAGCACATGCGCAAGTCAGCACTTGCCGTCGGCGTGACGGCGATCATCATTTCAATTCCCACACTCGCTGCAGACGGTCCCGACTGGAACTATGTCGAGGGCGGGTATATCAGCACCGACATCGACAACCTGGGCTCGGACCTCGATGGCTGGGAGGTGGCCGCTTCCTGGAACGTCTGGGACTGGGTCTACGTTCACGGGTCTTACTTCGATCAACAGGAAGATACCTTGCTGAACTTCGACGTGGACATCGACCTGGAGGTGATGTCGCTGGGGGGCGGCGCCATCTGGCGCTTCACTGAGGTGGCACACCTCTATGGAGAAGTGAGCTATGAAGACTGGAGCCTGGAGGCCAACGACCCCGCCGACATTGAAGTAGATGAATCAGGTTACCGCGCCGCCGTCGGCGGCCGCGCTGTGGTGTGGCGAGGCCTGGAGCTCAATGCCGAAGTGGGTTACTTCGATGTGGACGACATCGCTGACGGCGAGGGCTATTTCCGGGTAGGTGCCATGTACAAGTTCTGGAGAGGCTTCAGCATCGGCGGCAGCTTCGAGGAAATCGATGAAGTGCAGTCCTGGCGCGGGACATTGCGCTACGCGTTTTGACGAACGGATTCGGCAGTAGACGGAGGTGACTTCCATGCGTCAATCAGCACTCGCCGTTGGATTCACGGCGGCATTCATTTCATCAATCTCTGTCGCGGCGGATTCCCCGGACTGGACCTATCTGGAGGGCTCATACCTCTATACGGAGTTGAACGTGCCGGATGCCGGGGACGATAACTTCTCCGGGCTGGAGGTCGCAGGCACCTGGCGATTCCACGATTGGGCCTATATCCGGGGCTCCTACTCCTACCAGGAGGAGAGCCTCAATGACTTGCTCAAGGACCTGGAGCTGGACATTCTCTCCCTCGGAGTGGGGGGCATCTGGAGTATCCACGAATCCACCGACCTCTACGGGAACATCAATTTCGAGTACTGGGACTTCCAGGGCTTCAATACGGAGGCAGATGACACTGGCTACCGGGCCGGGATCGGCATTCGTTCAGTCGTCTGGCGAGGGCTGGAGCTGAATGGCGAAGCGGGCTATCTGGATGTGGGCGACGTTGTCGACGGGGAAGACTATTTCGAGCTGGGAGGCATCTACACCTTTGGCAACAGCGTCGGCATCGGTGTCAGCTACGAGGAGATTGACGACTTTGAGAGCTGGCGGGTGACATTGCGCTACGCGTTTTAACGAACGGATTCGGCAAAAGACAAAGGAGACTTCTATGCGGCAATCAGCACTCGCCGTTGGATTCACGGCGGCATTCACTTCATCAATCTCTGTCGCGGCGGACTCCCCGGACTGGACCTATCTGGAGGGTTCCTACCTTTACACGGAGCTGTCTGTGTCGGACCCGGGGAACGAGGATTTCACGGGTTGGGAGGTCGAAGGCGCCTGGCGCTTTCACGACTGGGCCTACGCGCGCGGCTCCTACTCCGACCAGGATGAAGGTTTTGAAGGCCTTTTCCTGGACCTGGAACTGCAGATCCTGTCACTGGGGGTGGGCGGCATCTGGAGCCTCAACGAGACGACCGACCTCTACGGGACCATCAACTTCGAAGACTGGGATTTCAAGGGCTTCACCGTGGAGGAAGACGATACCGGCTATCGAGCGGGTGTAGGCATTCGCTCCGTCATCTGGAGGGGACTGGAGTTGAACGGCGAGGCGGGCTACCTGGATGTGGGCGACGTCGTTGATGGCGAAGACTACTTCGAGCTGGGCGGTATCTATACCTTCAACAACGGTGTCGGACTTGGGGTCACCTACGGAGAGGTCTCTGACCTGGAAAGCTGGTGGTTCACGCTGCGCTATTCTTTCCGCTGACTACATCCCCGCCAGCGCGTGGAGGAACAGGCAAACTGTCACCGGACTCATTGAACCAGGCGACGACCTGGCGGTGCACGCGCTCATCGTAGAGCAGGTCGAAGTGATGCCGCTCATGGAAGACCCTGCATTTGTCCGGATCTATACCGACCCGACGCAGCTGGTCCGGGTGTGAGCCCAGTGCGCTACCCAGTCGAACGAGCAGGTCACCCAGTGCATGGCCGATTGGGTCCTGCAGGTCACGGCCGAGCGTTGCCGCTGCGAAGTAATAGTCCACGTTCTCGAGTAGCGGAACCGGCCGCCGGGTATCCGCCCCGTGCACGTCGGGGTCCCATCCCTGCCAGTCCTCATCCAGCAAATTCCCGTGGCGCAAATCCTTGATGCCGGCGCTGCGATTGCGGCCGAAGGCCAGCGGGGCGGTATAGGGGGTTGCCAGCATCATCCGGTCGAGCAGGTGGCCCGCTTTCTCCAGCGGCGCGCCGTGGTGCGGCGTGCCGAGACAAACGATGCGCCGCAGCGGTTCGAGCCACCGGGCCTGCGCCTGTTGCGCGTACCAGCAGGCGCTGCGAATCACCAGTCCGCCCATACTGTGGCCGATCAGCGACAAAGACTCGACCGGCGTTGGCCACGCGGCGCACAGCTCTGCCAGCAGCTCGGCAAACTCGCGCCCATTGGTGGAGATATGCCTGCCGGTGTTGTAGCGCAGATAGAGGGCGGAGTGGCCCAGTTCCGCCGACAGCTTGTGACCGAGGCCGGGCTGGCCCTTCATCTGCCATGACAATTCGGACAACGTGAGCCCGTGCACGAATACGACAATATGGGGACTTGCCTGCGGGAAAGCGTCTGTCAGACCTGTGGCGTCAAGATCGAGTGCTTGTCCGTCTGCCAGCAGCTGCATGTCCGTGGCCAGCGGGTTGCCAGTGGCTTCCAGGTGGTCGCCGATGACGCCATTGAGCGCTGCTGTCGCTTTGATAGTGGAGTGGTCCTCCGCGGCCTGACCCTCTGCCGGAATCAAGCGAGCGCCGCCCGTTGCCGTTCCTCTCAGCGCGGCGTTGACGCCGCGGATGCCCTTGTAGACACCGGCCGCGATAAGGCCCGGGCTGGCTGTCGATGGCGGGGCGCCGGTTATCAATCGCGTCGGTGTCGAGGCGATATTCGCATGCATCTGCTCGACGGCGTTGGTCACGCCCTCGACCGCGTCGAACACGAGCTTTGCACCGCCCAGTATTGACTTCACCTGAGTGCTCATGGGCTTTCCTCCCGTTGACTGGGATTTTGTTGTTGTCAGTTTACACAATTCAGCGTGGGGGCCGTGGATGGATTCCCGCCTTCGCGGGAAGGGCCTGCCCCTCTTTTCGGGCATGACGGGGTTTTGCGCGGGAAGGGGCTGCCCCTCTTTTCGGGCATGACGGGTGCAGCGTGAAAATGACGGGCAAAAAAAAGGGCCCCCGAAGGAGCCCTCATTTGTTACCGCTTTAGTTGTTTCAACTTAGAAGTTGTAGATCACACGGCCGTAGTACAGCGCGCCGTTGAAGCCCAGCGGGGCGAACTGGCTGTACTGGTTGCCGACGCCGGCAGCGGCGCCTGCGTTCTCGTCCGGGGTCTCGTCGGTGATGTTGTTACCGCCGACAACCACGGTCAGGCCCAGGTCAGCGAAGGTGTAGCCCACCTCGGCGTCCAGGGTCCAGTAGTCGTCGTAGGTCTCAACCGGGTCACCGAACTCAACGGAACCGAAGTCTTCACCGTCGTACCACTCATCCGTCCAGTTGAAGCGAAGCATGAAGCGCCAGTCGTTCATCAGGTGAGTCGCGTTGATGGTGTAGCGAGACTCGGGCAGGCCTTCTTCCAGCTCAGCGATACGGGTAGCGTCGATGATATCCGGGTTGAAGCTCTCCACGGAGGTGTCCGTGTAGTTGTAGGCCAGGTTCAGGTCGGTGATACCCAGGTCCCAATCCATGCTGTAGGTAGCGACAACGTCAACACCTTCCGTCTCCGTGTCGAAATCGTTCACGAAGAAGCGGAAGTCGCGGATGTTGGCCGCAGCCGTTACACCGGAGTTGATCAGGTCTTCACGTTCCTGATCGGTCAGCTGGAAGTTCTGGGACAGGGCGATCCGGTCATCCACTTCGATGTTGAAGTAGTCGACCGTCAGGCTCAGGTTTTCCCACTG
Organism: Halieaceae bacterium; assembly: GCA_965601975.1. Lineage (GTDB taxonomy): Bacteria > Pseudomonadota > Gammaproteobacteria > Pseudomonadales > Halieaceae > JANQIO01. The sequence continues at coordinate 590,010 of OZ271856.1, read as the reverse complement.
CAGTACGAAGCCGGCAGAGATGTTGGTGGACTCCTCTTCCTCCAGCTCCTCGCCACCGCGAGTCTGCGATACCGGGTTGGTAGGCGGTACCACACCTTCGTTGATCAGGTCGCCCAGCTCCAGGTCGAACGTGGTGGACACGTTAAACGCGTTGGACTGACCCGGGGTCGGTGCGCGGAAGCCGGTGCTGTAGGTGGCGCGAAGGCCCAGCCAGTCGGTGACATCAAAGCGCGCGGAGAACTTGCCGTTCACCGTGCTGCCAAAGTCATCGAAGTCTTCCCAGCGTACCGCCGCACCCAGCAGCAGGCGCTCGGTCACGTCAGCTTCCAGGTCCAGGTAAACGGCGATGTTCTCGCGATCCCAGTCGCCGGCGATCAGCGGGCTGAAGCCGGGGAAACCATTGGACGCGGCACTGAAGCCCTGGTCTGCCAGGTCACCGAAGGTGAAGGAGGCCTGGTCACCGGCGGTGATTTCAAATTCTTCGTTACGGAATTCGAAGCCACCCGCGATGTTCAGGTCAGAGGCGAATGCATCAACCGCCAGCGCGTAGCTGAAGTCGGCGTTGAAGTTGTACTCGGTCTGGGTGTAGTCGCCCGGATCGAAGGAGGTCGGCGTCTGCGGACCCAGTGACGCGTTCACCGTGTTGTAGATGAAGAAGTCCGCATCGTTGTAGCCGAAGCTACCGCTGAAGTCATAGTTCAGGCCGTTGTCCAGGCTGCCGCGCAGACCCATGACCAGGCTGGCGTCGTAGGTGTCAGCACCGAAACGCGGGGTGAAACCACCCGGGAACAGCTCGTTGAACACGAAGCAGTTCGGGTCGTTGATCACAGCCTGCAGGCCGGCGTCATCGCCCACCGCCAGGTCATCCGGGCAGTTGCCGGTGCCGTCGGGAGTCACGTCACCCACCAGGCGGGTTTCGCCACCGTCGGGGCTGAATACGCCACCGCGGGTATCGGGGTTACGGAAGTAGAAGCCACCGTCCACTTCTTTATAGGCGTAGTTACCAAACATGTAGAATTCCTGGCTGTCGCTCAGGTCCACGCCCATGTTGAAGAAGGTCTTGATGTCGTCGTTGACTTCGGGGGAGCCCCAGATCTGGGCCGGGTTGGCTACCGCGGTGTTGCCGCCGGCAATGAGGCCCGCAGCGTCGTCCCGCTGCACGGAACGGTCGGTGTCGTCCTGCTCGCCGTATTCGAAGCTCGCGTTGAAGAAGCCGTTGTCGGTGAAGGGCAGGCCGATGTTACCGGCGATGGAGTAGATGTTTTCACCTTCTTCATCGTACTCGCCGTACTTGGCCTCGATAGTGCCGCCGGAGCTGTCATCCTTGAGGATGAAGTTCATCACGCCGGCAATGGCGTCAGAACCGTACTGGGCAGCGGCGCCGTCGCGCAGCACTTCCACTTGCTTCAGGGCGATAGCCGGGATCACGGAGATGTCCGGACCCTGGGAGCCGTCAGATACGCCGTTGCCCAGCCAGGTGATAACGGAAGCGCGGTGACGGCGCTTGCCATTGACCAGGACCAGGGTGTGGTCGGGGGCCAGGCCACGCAGGTTGGCGGGGCGGATAACCGTTGCCGCGTCACTGATGGGCTGGGTGTTGACGTTGAACGAGGGGACCGAGGTGCGGAGCAGGTCCGTCAGGTCGGTGCCGCCCTGGTTGCGGAAGTCGTCTCCGCCGATTACGTCGATGGGTGCTGCAGAGTCGAATACCGTACGCGCTTCGCGACGGGTACCCGTGACTACAACCTCTTCGAGGGCGGCGCCCTCCTGGGCCGTGGCCACCGGTACAACACCGGCGGTCATTGCCATCTGCGCAGAGATGGCCAGTGCCAGCTTCTTGGGTGTAAACGGTTTCATGTGTGTCTCCGTGGTGTTTTGCTTGTTTTGGTCTAAGCGGGAGACACTGCCGGCGCCCAACCCATAGCTGCCGGACTTTGCCGCTCTCCCTGCCCTACCGATGAAAGGCATATAAAGCGGCCGTTTGTGTAGTTGTTATCGGCCTAGCCTAATCGCCGCTAAGAATATGCGATTTCCGCACCCAGATAATGTGGAAAATTACCATTGAGGGCTTTGCAGCCAGCACCGTTACTGCGTTCAGCCGCCAGGCTGGCGGCCGGATAAGACCAAAAACTGGCTAGTAGAGCAGGCCGAACAGCTTGCGCTGGTACTCCGCTGCGAGGGGGTCACCCTTGCCGAGAGAGGCAATCATGTCCAGCAGCGCCTTGCGGGTGCCACCGTCGTGGTGCTCCTTGTCGCGCTCGAGAATAGAGAACAGGGCTGCCAGGGCCTCGGCGTGCATGCCGGCGGTGCCGTACTGGATTGCCAGTTTCTGCAACGCATCGAGGTCGTCGGGATTCTCGTTGACCTGCTGCTCCAGGGCCTCGATTTCCGGCGATTTGGCGGCCTCGCGCTTGAGCTTGACCTGGGCAACCAGCTGCTCCCAGGCCGCGTCCTGGTCGGCCATGCGCACTTCACCGAGCATCCGGTCCGCCTCATCCAGCCGATTGCACTCCAGCAGCACACCGGCATAGGCCAGGGTGATGTCGTGGCGCTGGCCGGACTCCTCCCAGGCCTGGCGCAGCAGCGGCAGGGCTTCCGCCGCCTGGCCCTCGGCCAGCAGCTGCTGGGCCTGTTCGAGCATGCCGTCCCAGGGCTTGGGCAAGTATTTGTCCAACAGTTCCCGCACCTGGGTTTCCGGCTGGGCGCCCACAAAGCCGTCCACGGGCTGGCCGTCCTTGATCACCATGACCGTGGGCAGGCTGCGAACCCCCAGCTGCTGGGCGATCATCTGCTGTTCGTCGGCATTGACCTTGGCCAGCAGAAACTGGCCTGCGTACTCATTGGCCAGCCCCTCCAGCAGGGGCATCAGGGTCTTGCAGGGCTCACACCAGTCCGCCCAGAAATCCACGACCACGGGCCGGTTCATCGACTCGTCGATGAGGTACTGCTGGGCATTGGTTTCGTTGATCTCGACAATAAAGTCGTTCATTGAATGTCCTTGCTGACGGTGGGGAGCGCCTCCCGGCTAGCTATTCCTTGAGTTGCTGAGCGGTTTTGTAGAGAGCCCGAGTACGTCCTGCATGTTGTACAGGCCGGGCTCCCGGCCCTGCAGCCAGCCCGCGGCCCGCAGCGCGCCTCGCGCAAAAGCCATCCGGCTCGAGGCCTTGTGGGTGATTTCCACCCGCTCGCCGTCGGCGGCAAACGTGACGGTGTGGTCACCGACGATATCGCCGGCGCGCACGGTGGCAAATCCGATGGTGTCACGGTCGCGGGCGCCGGTCTGGCCCTCGCGGCCGTAGACCGCCACCTTCGACAGGTCGCGCCCGAGGGTGTTGGCCACGACCTCGCCCATACTGAGGGCGGTGCCGGAGGGGGCATCCACCTTGTGCCGGTGGTGCGCCTCGTAGATCTCGATATCGGAGTCCTCCCCCACCACTTCCGCCGCGAGTTCCAGCAGCTTGAAGCAGAGATTGACGCCGGTAGAAAAGTTGGAGGCCTTGCAAACGGGTATCGCTGCCGCAGCCTGCTCGATACGGCCAAGCTGCCCCTCGGTGAATCCGGTGGTGCCGATCACGATGGCGCGACCGGCGGCGACACAGGCATCCACGTGGGCCAGTGAGGCATCGGGCAGGGTGAAATCCACCAGCACGTCGCAATCGGCGCCGGCAACATCCGAACTCACGGCTACGCCCAGCTGGCCCAGTCCGGCAAGTTCCCCTGCGTCCGCGCCCTGCAGGCTGGAATCGGCACGCTCGAGGGCTGCCGACAACTCCAAATCATCCGCGGCGGCAATCGCCTCGATCAGCGTGCGGCCCATACGGCCGCCGGCGCCGGTAACGCCTACCCGCAGGCTCATATCTTCATGTCGTCGAAGAAGTTCTTCACGCCCTCGAACCAGCTGGACTGGCGCGGCGAATTGCGCTCGCCGGAATCGCTCATGGTCTCCTTGAGCTCTTCCAGCAGCTCTTTCTGGCGCTTCGACAGGTTGACCGGGGTTTCTACCGAAACCCGACACATCAGGTCGCCCTCGGGGCCGCCGCGCACCGGCTTGACGCCCTTCCCGCGCAGGCGGAACAGCTTGCCGGTCTGGGTGCCCGCGGGAATCTTCAGCTTCACCCGGCCGTCCAGGGTCGGTACTTCCAGTTCGCCGCCAAGCGCAGCGTCGGCATAGTTGATGGGCACCTCGCAGTACAGGTGCTTGCCGTCGCGCTCAAAAATCGGATGTGCCTGCACCGAGAGCTGCACGAAGAGATCGCCGGGGGGACCGCCCTCGGGCCCGGCCTCGCCCTCGCCGCTCAGGCGGATGCGATCTCCGGTATCGACCCCGGCGGGAATCTTGACCGACAGGGTCTTGGTTTCCTCGATGCGGCCCCGGCCATAGCAGTCGGTGCAGGGATCGGTAATCATCTTGCCCTTGCCCCGACAGTTGGGGCAGGTTTGCTGGACCTGGAAGAATCCCTGCTGCATGCGCACCTGGCCGACACCCCCACAGGTGGTGCAGGTGGTGGGCGAGGTGCCGGGCTTGGCGCCGCTGCCCTCACAGGTGTCGCAGGAAACCAGCGTGGGCACGCGAATCTTCTGGGTAGTGCCGCGAACGGCATCTTCCAGTGAAATTTCCAGGGTATAGCGCAAATCGGCGCCGCGCTGGGGGCCGCTGCGGGCGCGGCCGCCACCGCCGCCGAAAATATCACCGAAGACGTCTCCGAAAATGTCGCTGAAGCTGCCCTGGAAGCCGCCGGCACCCGCGCCCATCTGCGGATCGACGCCGGCGTGGCCGAACTGGTCATAGGCAGCGCGCTTCTCGCTGTCAGAGAGAATCTCGTAGGCCTCGCTGGCCTCCTTGAACTTCTCCTCGGCGTCCGGGGCATCCGGATTGCGGTCCGGGTGGTACTTCATGGCGATGCGACGGTAGGACTTCTTGATCTCCTTTTCGTCGGCACCCCGGTCCACGCCCAGGACTTCGTAGTAGTCGCGCTTTGACATCCAGCTCCACGTCACTCCCGCGAAGGCGGGAATCCTATCCGTCATTCCCGCGAAGGCGGGAACCCATTCCGTCATTCCCGCAAAATCGGGAACCCACTCCGTCATTCCCGCGAAGGCGGAAATCCATTCCGTCATTCCCGCGAAGGCGGGAACCCACTCCGTCATTCCCGCGAAGGCGGGAACCCATTCCGTCATTCCCGCGAAGGCGGGAATCCATCTATCCCTTACAGCAGCACCCCCACAGGAGTGGGGGTACATTCAAGTACCGCTCGTAAACGAAGCGGCAGAGTATAGCTCGAAAGCCTGGGTCCCCGCTTTCGCGGGGAGAGCCTGCCCCGCTTATCGGGTATGACGGGCTATGAGGCTTTCTTGTCCTCGTCTCGGACTTCCTCGAACTCGGCGTCGACCACGTCTTCCGCCGGCTGGGCTTCCGCTTCGGGTCCGGCGCCGGGCTGTTCGGCCTGGGCTGCCTGCTCGGCGTAGAGCTTCTGGGCCAGGGTGGCAGAGGCCTCGGCGACTTTCTGGCCGGCCGCCTCGATGGCGTCCTTGTCGTCGCCCTTCAGCGCTTCTTCCGCCTCGGCACAGGCGGCCTCGATCGCGGACTTCTCCTCGTCGGTGGCCTTGTCGCCCGCTTCCTCCACGGTTTTGCGGGTTGCGTGCACCAGCCCCTCGGTGGTGTTGCGCGCGGTGACCAGTTCCTCGAACTTCGCATCCGCCTCGGCGTTGGCCTCGGCGTCGGACACCATCTTTTCGATCTCGTCGTCCGACAGGCCGGAAGACGCGGTGATGCGGATGGACTGCTCCTTGCCGGTAGCCTTGTCCTTCGCCGATACGTGCAGGATGCCGTTGGCGTCCAGGTCGAACGTCACCTCGATCTGGGGCATGCCGCGCGGCGCCGGCGGGATGTCCGCCAGGTCAAAGCGACCCAGGGACTTGTTGCCCTGCGCCTGCTTGCGCTCGCCCTGGACCACGTGAATGGTCACCGCGGTCTGGTTGTCTTCCGCCGTGGAGAAGATCTGCGACTTCTTGGTGGGAATCGTCGTGTTCTTGTCGATCAGCGGCGTCGCGACGCCGCCCATGGTCTCGATACCCAGGGTCAGCGGGGTCACGTCCAGCAGCAGCACGTCCTTGACGTCGCCTGACAGTACCGCGCCCTGCAGGGCAGCACCCATGGCCACGGCCTCGTCGGGGTTCACGTCCTTGCGGGGCTCCTTGCCGAAAAACTCGGACACTTTCGCCTGCACCAGCGGCATGCGGGTCTGTCCGCCCACCAGGATCACCTCGTCGATCTCGCTGGGGTTGAGATCCGCATCCTTCAGCGCAATTTTCATCGGCTCCAGGGAACGTGCCACCAGCTCCTCGACCAGCGATTCCAGCTTGGCACGGCTCAGCTTGACCACCAGGTGCTTGGGACCCGTGGCGTCCGCGGTGATATAGGGCAGGTTCACCTCGGTCTGCTGGCTCGAAGACAGCTCGATCTTGGCCTTCTCGGCAGCTTCCTTCAGGCGCTGCAGGGCCAGCGGGTCATTGTGCAGGTCAATGCCCTGCTCTTTCTTGAACTCGTCTGCCAGGTATTCGATCAGGCGCAGGTCGAAATCCTCACCGCCGAGGAAGGTGTCACCGTTGGTGGACAGCACTTCGAACTGGTGTTCACCGTCGACTTCGGCGATCTCGATGATGGAGATATCGAACGTACCACCGCCCAGGTCGTAGACGGCGATGGTCTTATCGCCCTTGGACTTGTCCATGCCGTAGGCCAGGGCCGCGGCGGTGGGCTCGTTGATGATGCGCTTGACCTCGAGGCCGGCGATCTTGCCGGCGTCCTTGGTGGCCTGGCGCTGGGAATCGTTGAAGTAGGCGGGCACGGTGATCACCGCTTCGGTCACCGGCTCACCGAGATACTCCTCGGCGGTCTTCTTCATTTTCATCAGCACCTGGGCAGACACCTGTGGGGGTGCCATCTTCTCGCCCTTGGCCTCGACCCAGGCGTCACCGTTGTCAGCCTCGGCGATCGTGTAGGGGACCATGCTGATGTCTTTCTGCACGACATCGTCCTTGAACTTGCGGCCGATGAGGCGCTTCACCGCGAACAGGGTGTTGCTCGGGTTGGTCACGGCCTGCCGCTTGGCGGACTGGCCGACCAGGATTTCGTTGTCGTCGGTGTAAGCGACGATCGACGGCGTGGTGCGATCGCCCTCTGCGTTCTCGATGACCTTGGTGGTGTCACCGTCGAGTACGGCCACACAGGAGTTGGTCGTACCCAGGTCAATGCCAATAATCTTGCCCATTGTCGTTCTCCAAACTGTCGGCTGCCGCGCCCTCGGGGCCTTCAACAACCGAATTCACTGAAACTGGTTTCTATATTGGCCCCAATCCCCCGATTTCAAGGGGATTTGCGGCCTATTCTGCGGCCTTGCTGACCACCACCATCGCTGGGCGAATCAGGCGCCCGTTGAGCGTGAAGCCTTTCTGCATCACATCCATCACGGTGTTGGGCTCCAACTCCGGATTCGGCACCATGGTCATGGCCTGGTGCAGCTGCGGATCGAAGGGTTCGCCGGCGGGATCCACCATCTCGACGCCATTCTTCTTCAGTACGTCCACCAGGCTGCGGAGGGTCAAATCCACACCCTCGGCGATGGCATTGGCCTCCGGCGCCTCGGCGGCGGCTTCCAGCGCACGCTCGAGGTTGTCAACGACCGGCAGCAGGTCGCCGGAAAAGCGCTCCAGGGCGAACTTGCGGGCCTTCTCGACGTCCTGCTCGGCGCGCCGGCGCGCGTTCTGGGCCTCAGCCGCCGCTCGCAGGGCAGTATCCTTGGCGGTGGCCAGCTCGTCCTGCAGCTGCTCGACGGTAAGTTCCGCACTGGCGATATCGACCGCGGCTTCCGCCGCGTCTTCGGCAGCGCTGGCGGCTTCCTCGGCCGCGGTATGCTCGACTTCCGCCTCGGGGTTCTCTTCGACGTCCGCCTGCTGTTCCTTGTTCACGTTCTCACTGCTCCTATTGATCAATTTTTGAACAGAAAAACGCCGGGGCCGGCAGGATTCCGGCGCCCGGGCATGACTCTTGTGGGATATGGCGCCTGGCGCCGGGAATTCAAGGGGGGTCGGCGGAAAAAGCCGAAGAGAGAATACGGGCGGTAACGTCGACGATGGGGATCACGCGTTCATAGGCCATGCGGGTGGGCCCGATTACCCCGAGCACGCCCAGCGTGCTGGCGCCGTCGGTGTAGGGGGCCGTGATGACGCTGAAGCCGCCCAGGCCCTCGAAGCCCGCTTCCTCGCCGATAAAGATCTGGATGCCTTCGGCCCGGGTGCAGCGCTCCAGCAGGTGCAGCAGGTCCTTCTTGTGCTGGAAGGCCTCGAACAGCTCCTGCAAGCGCTCCAGCTCTTCCGGGGCAGCACTGCCGACGAGGTGGGATTCCCCCGCCACCACGTAATCTTCCTGCGGCTCTTCGCTGTCCTCGAAGACCTGGCTGGCCAGGTCCATGGTGGCCTGCATGTAGGTGTCGATGCTCTGCCGGTCCGCTTCCATCTCGGCGATGATCTGGCGCTTGATCTGGTCCAGCCTGGCGCCGGCAAAGCGCTGGTTCACCAGGGTGGTCGCCAGCCGCAGCTCCTCTTCCGTGTACACACGCTGGGTATGGATGATGCGGTTCTGCACCTCGCGCTCGTTGACCACCATGATGACCAGCACCCGATCGCCGTCCAGCGGCAGGAACTCGACCTGCCGCAGCTGGCTCGAGTTCTTGCGGGGCACGGTGACAAGGCCCGCATGGGTGGTAATGGTGGACACCAGCTGGGAAGCCGACTGGACCAGCTCGCGGCTGGGCAGGTCGGGATTGAGCTCCTCGCGCAGGTTGGGCAAAGCGCCGAGCTCGATGGGCTGGACCTGCAGCAGCGTGTCGACGAACAGCCGGTAGCCGGCAGAGGTCGGTATTCTGCCCGCCGAGGTGTGCGGTGAGGCCAGGTAGCCGCGCTCTTCCAGGTCGGACATGACATTGCGTACCGTGGCCGCGGATACCGGCAGGCCGGCCTCCTCCAACAATGTCTTCGATCCCACTGGCTGACCATCGCGTATGTGCCGCTCGATCAAGGTTTTCAGCAGGATACGCGCGCGCTCGGACAGCTCCTGATGTGACATATCCGCGATTCTATCAACGCGCCGCGAGAAAAAACCATCCCCAGCGCTCAGGGCGGTTCCCGTGCCTCGGCAACTGCGGTATAAGATGCCGATGCTCGCCCACATACAGATCCACGACTACACCATTGTCGACGAACTCGATATGGAGCTCGCCGGCGGCATGACCGTGATCACCGGGGAGACCGGGGCCGGAAAATCCATCATGCTGGATGCCCTCGGCCTGTGCCTGGGTGACCGCGCCGACCCCGCCGCGGTGCGGGCCGGACGGGACCGGGCGGAAATCTCCGCCACCTTCGATATCAGCAACATTCCCGCGGCGAGCCGCTGGCTCAGGGATCGCGAGCTGGACGCGGGGGACGAGTGCATCCTGCGGCGGGTCATCACCCGCGAGGGGCGCTCACGGGCCTTTATCAACGGCAATGCCTGCACCCTGCAGGACTGTGCACAGCTGGGCGAACTGCTGATCGATATTCACAGCCAGCACGCACACCAGTCGCTGCTGCGCCGCGACACCCAGCGCCAGCTGCTGGACGATTACGCGGGCCAGGGCAGCGCCGCGAAAACCCTGGAGCAGCTGGCCTCCGACTGGCTGCGTCGCAAGCGTGAACTGGACGAGCTGAGCGCCGCACGGGATGAGCAGAGCGCCCGCGCCCAGCTACTGGCCTACCAGGTGGAAGAACTTGACCAGCTGGCGCTGGGAGACGGCGAGCTGGAAGCGCTGGAGGCCGAACAGAAACAGCTGTCGAACGCCGAGCAGATCCTCAACGCCGGCCAACAGGCCATGGAGCTCTGCGACCAGCAGGAAAGCGGCACCCGTTCTGCCCTGGGACTGCTGCAGGAAGACTCCATGTCAGGAGCACAGATCGACGGCGTGCGGGAAATGCTCGACAGCGCCGCGATCCAGCTACAGGAAGCCCAGGCGGAGCTGCGCGGGTACCTGGACCAGGTAGAGCTGGACCCGGGCCGGCTGGCAGAGGTCGACAAGCGCCTGGACAGCATCCATGACATTGCCCGCAAGCATCGGGTACAGGCCCGCGACCTGGCCAGCCTGCATGCGGACCTGCGTGAGGAACTGGCCGGACTCACCGGCAGCGGCGAGCGCATCGAGGAACTGGCGGCGGAGCTCGACCAGCTGGAGCAGGACTACCGCGCCGCTGCAGACAAACTGTCGAAGGCGCGCTCCAAGGCCGCCGCGAAACTGAAAAAGCTGGTGGAAAAGCAGCTGGCGGAGCTGGCGATGGAGCAGTGCCAGTTCCAGGTGGAACTGACGTCGCGGGAGTCCGGCAATCCGCACCCCCACGGCATGGAAGACGTGGAGTTCCTGATCAGCACCAACCCTGGCCAGTCACCGCGCTCCCTGGGCAAGATCGCCTCGGGCGGCGAACTGTCGCGGATCAGCCTGGCGATCCAGGTTATCTCCGCCAGCGTCAACACGGTGCCCAGCATGGTGTTTGACGAGGTGGACGTCGGCATCGGCGGCGCCGTGGCAGAAGTCGTGGGGCGCTTGCTGCGCGCCCTGTCGGCGGCGAGCCAGATCATCTGCGTGACCCACCTGCCGCAGGTTGCAGCCCAGGGCCAGCAGCACCTTCAGGTCAGCAAATCTGCGGACCGCGAGCAGGCGCTGGCCAGCCTGTCACGGCTCGACGACAGCGCCAAGGTGGAAGAAATCGCCCGGATGCTGGGCGGAATCGATATTACCGAGAAGACCCGCGAGGCCGCCCGCGAAATGCTGGGAGCCTAATTGGGGTCAGAGTAAGATTTTTGAACAGCTAAAAAATCTTACTCTGACCCCAATTAGGCTTTCTTTTTGACGTAGAGGACCAGGGAGTGGTCGACCAGCTCGTAGCCGTGTTCCTCGGCAAGCTGGTGCTGGCGCTTCTCGATGACCGGGTCGACGAACTCGATAACGTCTCCCGACTCCATGCAGACCATGTGGTCGTGGTGCTCGCCCTTTGCCAGCTCGAATACCGAGTGGCCGGTTTCGAAGTTGTGGCGTGTGACGAGCCCTGCGGTCTCGAACTGGGTCAACACGCGATAGACCGTCGCCAGGCCCACATCCTCGCCGGCATCCAGCAGCGCGCGATAAACGTCTTCCGCGCTCATGTGCTGGTCCTGCGGGCTGGCGCCCTCGAGGATCTGCAGGATTTTCACGCGCGGCAGCGTAACTTTCAGGCCGGCCTTGCGAAGCTCCTGGTTTTCGGACGACATCGAGTGCTTCTCTGTATTCAGGTGATTTGCTGATGTATCATGCCACCCCTTTTCTGGAAGTCAAAGCACAACCCCATGCGCCGCACCACCGACCCTGAAAACCGCATGAACAGCAGGCTATCCCTGCTCGCCGCAGGCGCCCTGGCGGTCCTGCTGACGGGCTGTGGCACGTGGGGATTCCCGGGCGTGTACCGCATCAATGTGGAACAGGGCAACATCGTCACCATGGAGATGTTCGACCAGCTCAAGCCCGGGATGACGCGCCGCCAGGTGCGCTACGTGCTGGGCACCCCGCTAATCGAGGACCCGTTTCACCCGGACCGGTGGGAGTACATGTACATGATCCGCAACGGCGATACGACCATCGCCGAACGGCGCCTGACCGTGTTCTTCGAGGACGACACGCTGATCCATTTCACCAGCTCGGTGCCCCCCTCCAGCGAGGTGGCGGAATCGCCTGAGCCCGGCGAGGGTGCGGCGGAAGAGGAAGACGCCGGCTAGGCTTTCTCCCGGCGAGCCCTGGCCTCGGCGGCGCGGCGCTTGCGCACTTCCTTGGGATCTGCGATCAGGTCCCGGTAGATTTCCACCCGGTCGCCGGCGCGCAGTTGCTGGCTGTCTTTCACGGCCTTGCCGAATATCCCCAGGCTCGAACCCTGCAGATCCAGGCCGGGAAACTCCTTGTCGAGCCCCGACTGCATGACCGCTTCCCGCGCGGTGGTACCGGGCACCACCTCCAGCATGACGATCTGCTGTTTGTCGGGCAGCGCGTAGGCCACTTCCACGGGGATCTTGTCGGCTTCGGTCATGGCATCTCTCAGTTGAACAGTTCGCGGGCGCGCAGCCCCATGGCGTCGACCAGGCGGCTGGCCACCGACTCGAACAGCTTGCCGCTGGCTGCACCCACCAGGCTGTTGCGCATACTGAATTCCAGGCTCAGGCTGACCTTGCAGGCGGAATCGCCCAGCGCGTGAAAGCGCCAGCAGCCGGCAAAGTGATCAAACGGTCCTTCCAACAGCTCGAGCTCGATGGAATGCGGCGCAGAGGCGCGGTTGCGTGTGGAAAAACTGTGCGCCATACCGGCCCGGGCCAGGTCGAGACGTGCCTCTATCAGGTTGTCCTCCTGGCGCAGGATCTTCGCCCCCACGCAGCCGTCCATGTACTGGGGGTAGGCCTCGATGTCGTTGACCAGGTCAAACACCTGACGCGCCGGGTACGGGAGCAGTGCGCTGCGGTCAATGCGGGTCATGGTCTGGATTCAATTACAGGTTCTCCAAGATCGCTGTCAGCATGATCACCAGGATCACCGGTGGCGCAATATAGCGCAAACAGGCGCGCCAGAGAAAAACGAACCGGCGACTCTCGCGGTACATCTCCACCCGCAAAATTTCACGCCGCACCCGGTAGCCCACCAGGATTGCAGTCAGCAAGGCCACCGTCGGCATCAGCACCACCGTGGTCAGCGCCTCCAGGGTCTCGAAAAACGTCATCTCGCCGACCCAGTACACGTTGTTCCAGTGGTTGAAGGACAGCGCACAGCCCAGGGCCAGGATCCAGGTGGCGCCGCCCAGCAGAACGGCCGCCAGCGGCCGTGCGAGCCGGAAACGCTCGGACAGGTAGGACATGGCAGGCTCCGCCAGCGCCACCGCCGACCCGACCGCGACCACCGACACCATGATGAAGAACACCGACCCCACCAGCTCGCCCTGCACCATGTTGCCGAAGGCATAGGGCAGCCCGATGAACATCAGGCCGGGCCCCATCGCTGGCTGCATATTGTTGGCGAATACCAGCGGGAAGATGGCGACCCCGGCGGCCACTGCGATCAGCACGTCGAACAGCGCCACCGCGATCACGGCCCGGCCCAGCGGAATCTTGTCGGGGGCATAGGCGCCGAAGGCGATACCCACGCCGACGCCGATGCCGAGCGTGTAAAAGGCCTGCCCCATGGCCACCAGGATCGACGTCGCGGTGAAGTCGTAGCTGGAGAAAGAGAACAGGAATTCGCCGGCCGCCTCGAGGTCACCGTGCGTCAGGGCAAACTCGATCACTACACCCAGCCCCACCAGCAGGCTGGGACCCAGCAGCCAGAACAGGGCGCCCAGTCCGCGATAGATACCGAGGCCGGAAATCACGAACACCAGCGCGATGAACAGGGTTTGCCATTGAATGAGCGCGTCGGGATTCGCCAGCAGCTCACCGAACTCGCGCCCAACATCCGCGGCGCTGGCGTCGGAGAATACCCCCGCCTGCAGCTTGTCGACGTAGGCGATGGTCCAGCCCGCCACCACGCTGTGATAGGCAAGGACCAGCAGTGCCGCCAGGCTGGCCAGCCAGGCCACGATGATCCAGGCGCGGCTGATCTCCGAGCGGTGAATCGTGTACAGGAGGGAACCCATCGGGTTGGAGCGGCCGTGACTGCCCAGCAGAAGTTCCGCCATCAGGACGGGAACGGCCACCAGGAACAGGCAAACCAGATAGGCCAGGAAAAACGGCGCGCCACCCTGCTCGCCCAGCAGGTAGGAAAAGCGCCAGAGGTTGCCCAGTCCGATCGCCGATGCGGTCAGGGCGAGAACGAGAGTGGTCCTGCTGCCCCACACTCCAGTGTTGGAGCGTACTGCGATGCTCATACCCGGATTTTGCGGCACCGCGTAGCGCCTCGCAATACGAGGCTGACAAAGCGTGAAAATTCTGCATACTGCGCGCCATGAGCAAGAAAAAGCCCAAGGTGGCTGACAACACCATCGCCCTCAACAAACGCGCACGCTTCGACTACCACATCGATGAGACCTTTGAAGCCGGCCTCGCCCTCACCGGGTGGGAGGTAAAGAGCCTGCGCGAGGGCAAGGTACAGATTACCGATACTTACGTGCTTATGAAGGACGGTGAGGCGTTCCTGCTGGGCGCGCAAATTACGCCGTTGAACACGGTGTCGACCCACTTCGTGCCCGACCCGATCCGCACCCGCAAGCTGCTGCTCAACAAGCGCGAACTGGCAAAGATACTCGCGGCCACCCAGCAAAAGGGCATGACCTGCGTGTGCCTGGCCCTGTACTGGAAGGGCCACCTGGTGAAGGCCAAGATCGGCCTGGCCCGCGGCAAGCAGACCCACGACAAGCGCCACGACCAGCGCGACCGGGACTGGAACCGGCAGAAACAGCGCATCGTTCGAGAAAACGTGAAGCAGTAGGAAGCCCGCGATCTATCGAAATTGCCGTTTAGGCAAACTCAGTCTAAAAACCACATTGCAGAGACCGCGAACCGCGACCATATTTATTAGTACACGGTAGCAATACCGCGAAGCCCTCCCATGGAGGAGGACAGGAAGGCAGGGGCAACCTCGGTTAGCCACCTGCCTTGCTTTTTTAAAAGACCGCTAAAGTTCAATGGCTTCGTAATCCACCGAGGCGCTACGTCACCGTCTGGTGGCCTCTTTCTCCGCCGCCAAAAATCGTCACTCTCGAATCGTTGGGAGGCGCTGGATGACTGTCTGGTGCCCTCTTTCTGCACTCCGAGCCTCCTGGCGGCCCGGATTTTTTGACGCTGCTGCTAGAAAATGGCGCGGAGGGTGATGGCGACGCCGATGAGGAGGCAGGTGGCGATGGCGATGGGGCGGTATTGGGCGCCGCCGTATTGCAGGAACAGGCGGGTACCGGCGCGGTCGCCGAGGTACATGGCGGGATAGGCCGCCAGCGCCAGCCACAGGGTCTGCAAGGAGACGTAGCCCAGGAAGGCGTAGTTGACCAGGCCCAGCACCGCGGCGAAGGAGAAGAAACCAATCATCAGGGCGCGGCTGCGGGCCGGGTCGGACTCGGTGGCCATCACCATGACGATGAGCGGTGGGCCCGGCACGGCGAACGCGCCACCGAGAACGCCGCAAGCCAGCCCGGTACCGGCCTGGAGGCCCGGGTTCGCAGGCCGCGGGTGTGGCTTGAAGCGCGCCAGCACCAGGCTCGCCACGATCGTCAGCACGCCCAGGCTGAGCCTGAACTGGTCCTGGTCAGCCTGGCTCAGGAGCGTCGCTCCCAATACGCTGCCCGGTATTGCCGCCACAAACAGGGGCCACTCCCGCTGCGCATCGATATGGCCGGCATACTGCCGAAACGTGTGCGCGCCCAGCAGGCAGACCAGTGCCGCACACAGCGACACCACCTGCGGGGGCGCCAGGAACAGCGCGTAGACGGGCACCGCGGCCAGGGCAAAGCCGAAACCGGTAAATGCCCGCAGCATGGCGGCGGCGCAGGTGACCAGCAGGACCAACCCCAGTTGCAGGGCGCTTATACCCAGAATGCTTTCGATGACAGGACCCCGGCTCGAAAAAGCCCGCATTCTAGGCGCCAGGCAGCACGACCACAACGCATCGGGACAATCCGCGCGATAACCGGGAACGTATGTCGCATATGAACAATTCCCCACGCCGTCATCTCTATCTCTTCAGGAACGACCTGAGGCTTGCCGACAATCCCGGTTTGCTGTCGCTGGCGGACGGCGATCGCCTGCTGTGCGTGTACTGCTGGCCTGCGGCGCCCGCCTGGTGCAACCTCACCGGCCTGGGCGAGCAGCGCGAGCGCTTCCTGCGCGAGAGCCTGCGCGCCCTGCACGAGGAACTGGCACAGCTGGGCCAGGGCCTGCTGGTGCTGCACACCGACCCGCGGGTCGCGATCCCCCGGCTGGTACAGCTGTTCAAGATCGACCGGATTGCCACCTCCGCCACCCCGGGCTACTACGAGACTGCCCAGCTCAGCGAGCTGCAGGACAAGCTGAACGTGCCGCTGGAGGTGCATGAAAGCGGCAGCCTGTTCACGGAAGCTCAGCTGCCGGGCCCCCTGTCGAAATTCCCCAAGCAGTTCACGCCATTCCGGCGCAAGGTCGAGAACATCGCCGTGGGCGAACCCCTGCCCGCCCCCACCGCGCTGCCGGCACCACCGTCTGACGCGGGGTTCAGGCCCCTGACGGTCTCACCGGTCAAGCCGCACCCGGCATTCCCGGTTCGCGGCGGCACCCGGGAGGGTGAGCGGCGGCTGCGCCAGTGGATGTTCGAGCGCAAGCTGGTGGCGGAGTACAAGTACACCCGCAACTATCTTGACGGACTCGACGGCTCCAGCGTGCTGTCACCCTGGCTGTCGTCCGGCGCGCTCTCGCCTCGTCAGGTGGCAAGTGCCCTGTTCCACTACGAGGCAGAACACGGCGGCAACGAGTCTACCGAGCACCTCTACATGGAACTGCTGTGGCGGGAGTTCTTCCACTGGCGCGCCCGCGTCGATGAGGCGAAGTTGTTCCACCTGGGCGGCATCCTCGGCAAGAAGCACCTGAAGACCTTCGAAGCTCGCGATTTCGCGCGCTGGTGCCAGGGCGAGACCGACAGCGGCCTGGTCAATGCCCTGATGCATCAGCTGGTCGCCACCGGCTGGATGAGCAATCGCGGCCGCCAGATCGCGGCCAGTTACCTCGTCAACGAGCTCAACCACGACTGGCGCTACGGCGCCGCCTTCTTCGAAAAGCACCTGGTGGACTACGACGTCGGCAGCAACTACGGCAACTGGCAGTACATTGCCGGCGTTGGCACTGACCCCCGCGGCGGGCGCCACTTCAATATCGAGAAGCAGGCAGCACAGTATGATGCTGACGGCACGTTTACCGCCAAGTGGGATGGTTACCGCGACGCCCAGCCGCGCTATGTGACCGATGCCGCTGACTGGCCGATCGCATGAGACGCAAGGCCGACCTGCCACAGAAGACCTGCCCGGTGTGCGAACGGCCGTTCAGCTGGCGCGCCAAATGGAAGAAGAACTGGGACGAGGTGGTCTACTGCTCGGAGCGCTGTCGCCGCAACAAGCGGCGCTGATCACCAGGGGATTTCGGCCCCATCCCAGGCATAGAAGCATCCGCTCTTGCCCGCATCCACGGATTCCAGGACCGTCAGCATGGCCTCGGCGCTTTCCGCCGGGCTCAGCACGCGCTTCGGGTAGTTGGCGGGCGTATAGGGGATGGACAGGTCAGTCTCGACCGTGCCCGGGTGCAGCGCGACCACCGCGCAATGCTTGTGGCTGACACGCCACTCCCTGGCCAGGGTTTTCAGCAGCATATTGTGGGCCGCCTTGCTGGCCCGGTAGCTGTACCAGCCCCCCATTTCGTTGTCGGCAATGGAGCCTACCCGCGCCGAGACCGACGCCAGCACTGACGGTTCCGGGTGACGCAGCAGCGGCGCCAGTGCCGCCGCCAGCTGGGGCAGGAAGAACGCGTTCACCATGGCGAGATGGGTCAGCGCTTCAAGGGTCACATCCTTGAGACGCTTCTCCGGCCTGAACCCCTCGCCGTGCAACATGCCGACGGCATTGAATAACAGGTGCAGGCGGTCGCACCGGCCGGCGATCGCTTCCGCGGCGGCGCGGATGCTGTCCGCATCGGCAGCGTCCACGGGCAGCGTGATCACACGGGGGTCATCGCCCTCATAGCGATCACTGCGCTGCAACAGGAACAGCTTTTCCACCGGGTAATGGGCGAGCAGCAGCTCGGCCACCGCCGCGCCAATACCGCCGCTGCCGGCGACCACCGCATTGATGCCGGTTTGCGCCAGCGCAGTACTCATGCCAGCACCTCGTCGAGGGTATGCTCAGCCCATTTGAGAATTGCCGTCTTGTCGCCGTCGCTGCGCTTCTTCCAGTTGTTGAGCACCAGGCCCATGCGGCCGTTGCCTTCGAGCTTGCCCAGGTGCCGGTCGATGAAGTGCCAGTACAGCGAGTTGTAGGGGCAGGCGCCCTCGCCGGTGGCCTGGGCCGGGCTGTAGCGGCATTCGGCGCAGTGATTGCCCTGCTTCTGGATGTACTTGCCGCTGGCGGCATAGGGCTTGCTCGCCATGACGCCGCCGTCCGCGTGCAGGGCCATGCCCAGGGTGTTGGGCAGCTCCACCCACTCGAAGGCGTCGACGTAGACGGCCAGGTACCAGTCGCAAACCGCCTCAACATCCAGCCCCGCCAACAGGGCGAAATTGCCGATGACCATCAGCCGCTGGATGTGATGCCCGTAGCCCAGGTCCAGCGACTGCTTCAGGGCCTGTGACAGGCAGCGCATGTCCGTGTCGCCAGTCCAGAACCAGTCGGGCAGCGGCCGGCGCGCGTCGAAGTGATTCTTCTCCTTGTAGTCCGGCATGAAACGCCAGTACACGCCGCGAATGTACTCGCGCCACCCCAGCACCTGGCGGATGAAACCCTCGGCCGCGGACAGGCCGCACTTGTCGGCCCGCCACGCCCGCTCCACCTGCTGGCACACGGCCAGCGGGTTCAGCAAACCGATGTTGATGTACATGGATACCAGGCTGTGGAACAGCCAGGGGGACTCTTCCGCCAGCGCATCCTGGTAGGTGCCGAAGTTCTCGAGGCCATACTCGCAGAACCAGTCGAGCTGCGCCTGGGCGTCTTCCGCTGTCACGGCGAAATTGAACGTGGAGAGATCCCCGGGATTGTCCGGAAACGCCGACTCGACCAGTGCGATGACCTCCCCGGTAATCGCATCCCGTGTGATGGTCGGGCGCTCGGGGATGTCCGCCTGGTTGCGCCAGCCCTTGCGGTTGTCCTGGTCGTAATTCCACTTGCCGCCGCAGGGCTTGCCGTCCACTTCCAGCAGCAGGCCGTAGCGCTTGCGCATGTTGCGATAGAAGTACTCCATGCGCAGGCCCTTCTGGCTGTCGGCCCAGGCATTGAACTCGTCGACGGTGCACAGGAAGCGGGTGTCGGTCAGCAACTCGACGTCGACGCCGTAGGCGTCTGACCAGCTGCGGAAGACGTCCAGCAAGCGCTGCTCACCGGGCTCGCAGATCTGCAGGCTCGAGAAATTTGCCCGGGCCAGCTCGGCCTCGACGGCGTTTTCCAGGGATTCCACACCCTGCTCGTACGGGTAGTAGTGAACACGGTGGCCGCGCTCGCGCAGCGTGTCGCGGAAGTGGCGCATGGCGGCGAAGATCAGCGCGATCTTGTGGCGATTGTGCCGCACGTAGGCGGCCTCTTCCGCCACCTCCGCCATGAGGATGACGTCCGTGCCGGGGCGTGCGGCCTCGATGGCGGGGTTATCAAGGGACAGCTGGTCGCCCAGGACCAGTATGAGTCGAGTATCAGTCATGGCCATTCATACGGGAGGCAAGGCCGTCCGGACCCCAACAAGCTGAACCAAAGCTCGTCAGGTACCGGGCAGGTAATCGTAGGCAAGGATGATCGCGGCGTAGCGCGCCCCCTTGCCAAACCCCACCAACAGCAGGAACACACCCAGTCGCACCCGCATGATGCCGCCGACAAAGGTCAGCGCATCGCCGCCCACCGGCAGCCAGGCCAGGAGCAGGCTCCAGTAGCCGTACTTACCGAACCACTGCCGGCCGCGCTCGAGTTGGGCTTCGGTCACCGGCATCCAGCGGCGGCCCAACAGGTAGTCAAACTGCCAGCCGATGGCCCAGTTGACCACTGCGCCCAGGGTGTTGCCGATGGTCGCGGACAGCCACAGCAGCCCCGGGTCATAGCCGGCACCCAGCATGCCCACCAGCACCACCTCGGAATAGAAGGGCAGGATGGTGGCCGCCCCGAAAGCGGTCCAGAACAGAATGGCGTAGGCGCTCACTGGGCCTGCCGTTCGGCCGCCCGCCCGACCAGCCACCGGAACAGCTTCATATGGCTGGGCAGATAGCACATATATTCCGGGTGCCACTGCACGCCGAGGATCGGCGCGCCGTTGTCGTGCTCCAGCACCTGGATGAAATCATCCAGGTCGCGCCCGGTCACCCGCAGTTCCTGGCCGACCCGGTCCACCGCCTGGTAGTGCAGGCTGTTGACCCACAGGCGCCGGCGCCCGGTGAGCCTGGCGATGAATGAGTCGCTTTCCAGAATCACCGCCTTGCGCGGAAAGATGGTGCCGAAGTTGGACGTCTTCGAGCGCATCTTGCGGATGTCCACGTGCAGGCTGCCGCCCATCATCACGTTGATGAGCTGGTAGCCGCGGCAGATCCCCATAAGCGGCAGCTCTTCATCCAGGGAATAGCGGATATAGGACTGTTCCAGCGCGTCCCGGTCATGGTCGTACTCCTCGTCCGCGAGGTGCTCGGAGCCATAGAGCCCGGGGTGGATATCGTCACCGCCGGAGACGATCACCCCGTCGAGATGCTCGACCGGGTGGCGCCGGTTGACGTTGATGCGCACGGGCCAGCCGCCAGCTATCCACACTGCCAGGCGTATCGCCTGCCAGGCCGGCGACAAGCGCCTGGCGGTGCCGGTTACGCCGATAACAGGTCGTGAAGAATGCTGTCCAGGGACTTGTGCCATGGCGCCCGCGTCAGGTTGATCAGGTGAGAATCGAATCGGCGGCACTGGTAGCAGAACTCTTCCAGCTGATCCGCGTCGTCAGCCAGGGCCTCGATCACACACCAGAGATTCCAGCTCTCGGACAGTTTCCAGTCGCCGCGCTCGATTTCGCAGTTGGGTAGCCGGTAGTGAAATGTCGGCCGCGCGTTGACCCGGGTGTCCGGGACCGCCGCAACGACCTCCTCTTCGGCCAGGTGTTTAAACAGCGGTAGCAAGTCCAGCGAGCGATTGCGTGTGGCGTTGTACTCGAGGTAGTCAGCCAGCAACGTGTCCAGCGACACGCTGTCGTCGTAGCCGAGCACGCGCTTGCGGTAGCCCGCGGGGTAGAGGTCGATATAGGGGGTAAAGCGACGGGTCAGGTCCACCCGGTGGCGACGCACCAGCCAGTCCTGGGCGATGACGTAGGCTTTCAGGTAGCGGGCGATCGTCCAGGGCTCCATCGACGGCAGTTCAGTATTGATGTGCACCCCAAAGGCATAGACCACCGACTCGGCAGTCCCCTCGGCGCCCGCTTCCCGAAGGCCGTGTACCAGGGCATCCAGGCCCGGCAGCTCGCCGATGGCAATCGGCGGACAGACGACTTCCACCGGCACCAGCTCCGTGGTCAGGCTGACCAGCCATTCCGCCAGCGGGTCGTCAGCGGCATCGGCCTTGCGAAATCCCGCCCGGGCCTTGGCCAGCTGCTTGGTCAGTTCGCTGTCCACTTCAACGGTAAATTTGCCCCAGCGGGGATGCCGCAGGGTTGCCTCGGCCTGGGTGTGAGTTTCCGCCTGGATGCCGAACACACTGGAGAGGACGCCCACGGCTCCGCGAAATTCCAGACCGGCAAACTCGATCTCAAAGCCCACATGGCGGGGCGTTCCCCGCTGGGTATGGAGATGAGCAGGCAGGACATAGCTCCCGACTCTGCGCTGCATGACAACCTCTCGCTGCTGGCAAAAATCGCGTCGGCACAGCATACGGCGGGGTCAACGGCGAGACCAGTGGCCCACCGGCTTGAATTCGCGGGCAATAGCCCCATATCAAGCAAACGGGACATAGCGCCGCGAAACACTGCAAATGCGTTATAATCCCGCTCCCCATGGGGGCGATTTGGATTCGACGACGGTTACGAAACCTGATGTGCATGCCGTGATGACAGCGAATCACGTTAATCCAAAGCTGTAACTTGATAGTTGCCAACGACGACAACTACGCTCTGGCGGCATAAACCCCGCTAGCAGTCCTTAGCAAGGTGCCAGTACCGCGCTACTGACTGTCATATAGAACTGGATCGCAGCAACGCTTGTCCGGGGCTGCGCTGTTAGATTCTTACCGGAATCGCCAATCACGTCCTGCCCGTCGGGCTGTGTGCGGCTAAATTAGTAGACGGAATCTAAGCATGTAGAGCTGAAGGCAGAGTACTGGCGGACGCCGGTTCAATTCCGGCCGCCTCCACCATATAAACGAAAAGGGCCACCCAAAGGGTGGCCCTTTTCGTTTATGGGAGGCCCGCCGGAATTGTGCCGGCGCCCGGAAGGGCGCGGGTCGCCCACAGGATGTGGGTGCATCCCGGAGGCCATGGATGGCCGGGAGGGATGCCACGAGCGCAGCGAGGTCGTCAGACTGGACCCCGTCCAGTCTGACACAATTCCAGTCGCCCAAAGGGCGACTTATCCCAGTGAAGTACCTTCCGTGCGAATCATGCCGCCCGGAAGGGTGCCGCCACACCACCCCAACACACCCCCAACAAATCCCCCCACAACCCCAAATTTTTTGCCAAACTAAACCTCAGTCCAGGGACGGATTACATGGAGGTTCCACATGATTCGCTTGCTCCCCCTCGCACTGGTGGCATTACTCACTGGCTGCGACCCCTTCGGCGGCAGTTGCTGCAGCTTCAACCTACCCCCGCTACCCCCGGAGCCCGAACCGGAACCGCTTGGTCTCTCGGTGACAACCGACAGCGGCCCCATCCAGGGCATCGACAGCGAACGGGCGGCGGCCTGGACCTACCTGGGCGTCCCCTTCGCAGCTCCCCCGGTAGACGAGCTGCGCTGGAAAGGACCCAAGCCCGTGGAGCCCTGGACAGAAACCCGCTTGGCGCAGGAGCTGCCGAACTTCTGCCCCCAGTTCCTGTACTTCAGCAACGAGTTCGCCGGCAGTGAAGATTGCCTGTATCTGAATGTCTTCAGGCCGCAGACACAGGAGCGCGACCTGCCGATCTTCGTCTGGATTCACGGCGGTGGAAACAACAACGGCGACACAGGCCAGGAGACCCCGGCCTACGACGGCGCACGCCTGGCGGAGCGCGGCAACATGGTCGTCGTCACGGTGCAGTACCGGCTGGGCGCCCTGGGCTGGCTGCTGCATCCGGCGTTCGCGACCGACAGCACCCTGGACAGCTCCGGCAACTATGGCACGGCGGACCTGATCGCGGCATTGGAGTGGGTGCAGGACAATGCCGACGCGTTTGGCGGCGACGCCCGCAATGTCACCATCGCCGGGGAATCCGCCGGTGCCGCCAACGTGCTCTCACTGGTGATCAGCTACAGAACATCGCGCCTCTTCCAGAAAGGCATCATCCAGAGCCTGGGCGGGCGCGTCACCGACCGGGACGTGGCATTGGCACAGTCCGACGCACTGCTGGACGACCTCGTCGCCTTCTCCGGTGTTCCGGAGGAACCGCAGACTGACGAGGAGATTGCCGCCTTCCTGCGCGGCTTCGACGCGGAAACCATCCTCACCCTCGCCAACACCAGCCAGATCATCGGTGACGGCGAGCTCATCCCCGAGGGTGGCTTCGACCTCCTGTCCACCGGCACCTTCGGCAACTACGTCCCGCTGCTGCTGGGCACCAACCGCGACGAGTACAAGCTCTACACCAATCCCCTGGGCTTCAACGAGTACCCGGACGGACCGCCCGAACTGCAGGAGGCCGTAGGCCGCTACCTCAGTGACGCCTGGCGGGTCACCGGCGCCGATGACCTGGCCACGACCCTGCGCAATGTCGAGATCCAGCCCGACATCTATGTCTACCGGTTTGCCTGGGGTTCACCAGATGAGAACGGCGACAGCCCCCTTCCTGGCAACTTCGGCGAGACCGGTGGCGCTTTTCACAGCGCGGAAATCTCATTCATGATGGGGAACGAGGATGTCTTTATCTTCCCCGACTTCGGCCCGTTCTTTTACACCAACAACAACGAGGCCAGCCGCATGACCATGGCGGATATCATGGTCAACTACTGGTCGAGTTTCGCCTGGTCAAGCGACCCCAACGGCAACAGCCTGCCCACCTGGGAACCCTGGGTGAACGGCGACGGGGCCTTCAAGGCGGTGGTGCTGGATGTCAGCAATGCCGACGACAGCGTCAAAGTCGACCCCGATCCCACCGTACTCACCGAGGAAGAGGTCTACGCCTCGGCCAATGCCAACCTGGAAGGGGATATTCTCGCGGAAGTCATCCGCCGGCTGGACCTCTGGTTCGCCGCTTTCTAGGCAAGCGCTGCCAGGGTACTGATCAGGCGCTGCAAATCCTCGGGTCGCGACAGTCGGTGATCGCCGTTCTTGACCAGGGTGATCTCGACATCATCGCCTGCGAGCTTTTCCGCCAGCAACATGGAACGCTGCCACGGTACGTCGGCATCCGCCTGGCCGTGGAGTAGTCGCACAGGCAGGGAAATCGGAACGGTCGTATCCAGAAGACAGTGCTGTTCCGCCTCCTCGATAAAGCCCTTTTCGATTCGGTAGGTGGATTCGCCGGGATAGTGGCTGGGCATATCGTAGTAGCCCTGGGATTCGATCTGCTGCCAGGCGCCGGAGGCCTGCAGGGAATCCTTCATGGCCCGCGAAAAATCCGGCGCGCTGGCAATGCCCACCAGGCCGCAGACCCGCTCGGGCCGCGCCAGGGTCGCCAGCAACATCATCCAGCCGCCCATGGAAGACCCCACAATGATCTGCGGTCCCCGGCACACCTGGTCCAGTACCTGGGTCGCGTCTTCCGCCCAGCGGCCGATACGCCCCTCGGCCGCCTCGCCGCTGGACTCACCGTGGCCGAAATAATCGAAGCGAGTGAACTGGCGTCCGGTCTCGCGGCACCAGGCATCCAGGGCCAGGGCCTTGTCTCCCTGCATGTTGGAGTGGAAGCCGCCGCAGAACAGGATGCCGGGTTCACTGCCCGACACGTGGCGGTAGGCCAGGCGGTGTCCGCCCGCGGCTTCGAGGTAACTGGCCGGAACGTCCACTACATGTTCTCGTGGGCGCCGACCATCTTGGTGGAGGCCTTGAACGGCAACTCCTCTTCCTGCCCCGGCAACAGGGGCAGGTCGGCGTGGCGCCACAGGGGCTCCCAGCAGCCGTGTCTCTCAAGCAGTGTGCGAGCCTCCTGCTGCGCGGTGTCAGGCATGGCCTCGAACTGCTCCCGCAGTTCCCTGATGCACCACACCCGGTAGCGCGAATAGCGCGCGGCACGGTAGTCCACCCCGCCGATCTCCGCATCGAATACTTTTTTGCCCGCAGCCACCGCGTCGACGTTTGCGCACAGGTAGGGCAGGTAGTGGGTGCCGATCTCATCGAATATCGGCCCCAGGTCGTCCGGGATGCCCTCGCCCCAGCTACCGGTACAGGTTTCAAGCGGGGTGTTCCACAAGCGGGCCACCCACTCCAACACCGCCGGCGCCCGCTGGCGGATAATCTCCAGCGGGACAGGGTCCAGCGCAAAGTGGCGGAAGAAGGGACCGGAGAAGCCGACGTCGGCGAGGCTGGGCCTAGACCCGAGCAAAAACGGCCGCTGCTCGAATATCGCCTGCAGCTGCTGCAGGGTGCGGAAAAAGATGTCCTCAACACCGGGGCGGTTTTGCTCGGTGACACCGTCGCCGGCGGTGTAGCCGCCGCGCTGCCGGCGGCGCAGGTTCCAGCGCTTGAGGAAGCCCGGCAGAGGCATGGCGCCCATGTGCTCGTCAGCCAGGTGGCGGCTGGCAAAGAAGGCGCCCTCGTCGTAGTACCAGCGAAAGTGCATGGCAGGCCGCCACAGCCACTCGTCGGCGTAATCTTCCAGCAGGTAGCACACGAACGCCTGCAGCGGATCCGGCGGGATCACCGGATTGGCGGGCACCTCCTTCTCGAACCACTGGATGATCTTGGTGCTGTCGATCATCCAGCGCCCGTCCGCCAGCTGCAGGACCGGCATCTGGAATACCCCCAGGTCCTCCTGGATGCGCTTTGCGTCCTGGGGGAAGGCCATGGAGTGCAGCTCGTAGGCCAGCCCCTTCAGCTTGAAGTAGTTTTCGAGTTTTCCCGTGAAGTAGGAAATGTTCGATCCGTGCAGCGCAATCGGCTCCAGTGTGCTCATGATTCCTTCTCCTGTAGAGCCTTTGTCATTCGGGCAGAAACACCCCGTGCTCGCGGTACCACTGCCGGTCAAGCTGCCAGCGAATGCTGCTGACGTCCGGCTCGTCACTGACGATGCGCGCCGCCGCGGACTGCCTCTGCGCCAACAGGTCCTGGGCCGCCATCATATCCGGGTGCAGCACATCCACCGCCTTGAGGGCCGGATCGAGGACGCGCAGGAAATGCATGGGCCCCATGTCGGCGGAACGGGGGCTGCTCATCACCGCCACGCCGTTTTCCAGCGACAACACGCGGAAGCGATAGGGGTAGTCATAGAGTGAAGGCGACGTGGCCAGCTTCTCGTTGATTTCGCTGAGACGGCTGTCCTGCTGCGTAAGGAAGTACACGATTCCCGCCACCAGCAGCACGGCCATGCCGACCAGGTAGCGCCTGAGGAACGGATCCAGGCCGCGGGGGCCGCTGTTCTGGACCTCGGGGCTCAGGGGGTCGGGTCTGTCCTGGGGCATTCGTTTGCTCGGCTTTTATCTCGAACCGCGACAGTCTAACCGGCAGACTGTGAATATGCCCAGCCGCTACATCCGCGACACAGGCTTGTTGTATGATCCGACCAAGACCATTTGCGGTTGCGGTACCCATGAAACAGCCCGACAGAGTGCTGAAGACACTGGCAGTCCTGCTGGCGCCCCTCGCGCTCGCCGCCTGTAAACACACCCTTGAAGTCGAAGGCCAGGGCGACATCGTCGAAATGGTGAACGGCGTGCGCGGCTGTGCGCTGGAGGAATTCCAGGCCGGGTTTCCACGCTGCACCGACAATGAAGTCACCGGCGACGAAACCGCCGTCTATCGCGCCCTGCCCCGGCCGGGCTGGCGCTTCTCCCACTGGGAAGGCGTCTGCGAGCCCGAATCCGAGGGCGATGACTGCCTGCACAACTACGAGAAGCGCTTTGTGGACGCCTGGGAGCGAAAGCCCCGGGAAAACTCCCTGCCCCCACTGCGGGCCGTGTTCACCCAGGACGGCGCTACCCTGAACGGCCTTTCCTACGTCGCCTCGGAGTTTGGCGGTGAGGGCTCCTTCGCCTATGCCACCCTGCTCGACGCCCTGCTGACCAGCGAAGGCGACTACCGCTACACCGGCCAGCAATTCGGCACCCGCGACAACTTTGAGCGACGCCCGATCAGTTACCAGATCCAGTCGGACGGACAGGTGGTAGTCCGCAACTCCAGCGGCAACCCGGTTTCCGGGGGCGCGGCCACGGAAGCGGCGAATCTCGTCACCATGGTAGACACCGACGACGGTACCGGTCAGGACGAATTCTCTGTGGCCTTCCTCCAGGCGAAGCAGGAGGATGCGAAGAACACCCAGTTCTTCGGTGAGTACCTGTGCGGCCATATCAGCACCTGGGCGTTTGGCGTCAATGCGGGGTATGCACGATTTTTCCGCGCCACCATGGACGGCAATGGCTCAGGCCTGATGCAGATCATCAGTGACGCCTGGGGCACGAATGGCACTGCGCCCATGAGCTACAGCGTCTCAAGTGACGGCACCGCGGTCATGAGCTACTTCGGGCTCTCGAACCAGGTACTGCAGGTGCCCGGCTCGCTGTCTGCAGATGGAACGGTCTTTGTTGGCTCCGAGATGGTGGACAGCCGCAAGGGCACGGCGATTTGCCTGAAGTCCTCCTTCGACAAGACCCCGGCGTCAGTGATTGGCAACTACTACGGAGCATGGGTCCAGATTCGGTCGCCGCTGCTCACCGGGGTGACCGAACTGGGAGTAACCAACGAGGGCGCCGCCGGCGAGCTGGTGCTGCGAGATTCCTATGGCAACGGGAATTACATACTCCCGGTGAACTACATGCTGGTGACCTTCGGCGGGGAACTGGAGACCCAGTACCGGCAGGGCGCCATCTCGCCGGATGGCCAGGTCATTTTCCTGATCGAAACCAACCCCAACGCGTTCCCCAATATCGCGCTCTACATCCGCAAGCGCTGAGCCGCGACCCCGCAAACACTGGGGGCTTCCAGGTTCTTGAACAGGCGCCCCCGGCATGCCGGCGGGCACACCGCCGGCAGCCAGGGACAGGGCGTAGCCTATATCAAACATCAGGCAGCCAACCCGGCCGGGGTGGCCTGCATCGGCACAAAGCCCGGCAGGTTCTCGACACGCCGCAGCCAGCCACGCACGTTGGTGTAGGCCGACAAGTCGACGTCACCTTCCGGCGCGTGGGCGATATAGGCATAGTTGGACAGGTCCGCGATGGTCGGACGGGTGCCTACCAGCCAGTCGCGTCCTTCGAGGTGGCCGTCCAGGACACCCAGCACGTCGTGGGAAATACGCAGGGCCCGTGCGTGGTCGAGGTCCGCATTGAACACGTTGTACAGGCGCGCCGCACCCGGTCCGCTGGATACCTGGCCCGCTGCCACGCTCAGGAAACGTTGCACCTCTGAAGCCGCCACCGGGTCGGTCGGCAGCCAGCTGCCGGTCCGGTCGTACTTGTTGGCCAGGTACACCAGGATGGCATTGGAATCCGAGAGGACGGTGTCGCCGTCCTGCAGCACCGGCACCTGGCCAAATCGGTTCATGGCAAGGAAGTCCGGCTGCTTGTGGGCGCCGCTCAACAGGTCCACGTCGACCAGCTCTGCGTCGATGTTGAGGATCGACAGGAACAGCTCGACCCGATGTGAGTGCCCGGACAGGGCGTGGCGGTACAGAGTGATGTTGCTCATGGTGGTTCTCCTCCAGGGGATGGTGGTTACAGGCCCGTCTTGCCGGGCCAGGGGTTCATGAAAAACGTTCCAGGCGAATGCGCTCGCGGGGGAAGTCGACAGCTTTCGCTGCGGCCATCACGCCGGCGATGAGCCGGTCCGGGCCGCAGAGGTAGACCAGCGCGTCGGCGGGCGCATCCCTGAGCGCGGCCTCGAGATCGAGACGCTCGCCGTCTGCGCCGCTGTAGATGCTGATCCGCTCCTCGAACTGGCGCTCGAGGCGATCGCGGAAGGGCATCTCACGGCGACTGCGACCGGCGTAATGCACGTGGAAGTCGTTGCCCCGATTCTCCAGGGCCTGGGCCATGGACTTGATCGGGGTGATGCCGATCCCGCCGGCGATCAGCACCGCGGGACGGTCATCCACATGCAGGGGGAAGTGGTTCTCGGGCAGATCGACCCGGAGGGTCATCCCGATATCAAAGCTTGCGTGCACGGCGCGCGACCCGCCTGAACCCTCGTCTTCCCGCAGCACCGCGATTTCATAAGCATCGCGCCGGGCCGGGTTGGAGGCGATCGAGTAGTGCCGCTCGCTGAGTTCGCCGTTGGCGAGCCGCACCGGCACCTTCAGGTGCGCACCGGGCTCTACCGGCGGCAGCTCGCCACCGTTGGGATCCCGCAGTTCGAAGGCGCGGACCTTCGGCGCCAGCTGGCGCACGCCGGTGATGACCAGTTCAAGGGGGCCGTCACCGAGCACGGTGTCTGCGGCCTCGCCCTCGTTGGCGGCACGCGATTCCAGCAGGCCGGTGAGGCGGCGATTCTCCTGGACCAGTTCGTCCATGGCCGCGCGCACTTCGTTCTCGGTAAAGCGCGGCGTGATGTGCGCCGGGCAATTCCAGTCGAAGCCCTCCACCGTGATCAGGAAGCCACGCTCGATTTGCACCGCGTAGCCTGGATCTTCCAGCTGCTCGAGAATGTCGGTCTCGTGGGGCTCGACGACGCGAACGCGGCCCAGCATTTTCAGCCGGCGACGGTTCGGGTAGTCCATGAAGAACAGGGACACGCGGTCGTCCTTGCGGAAGTTGCCGGTGCTGACGTACTGGCGATTGCCGGAGTAGTCAGCGAAACCGATGGTCTTTTCGTCCAGCACCTTCATGAAGCCTTTCGGGCCGCCGCGATGTTGCACGTAGGGCCAGCCGGTCTCGCTGACGCTGGCCATATAGAAGCTGTCGCGCTGGCCGATGAAATCCGTCTCGCGTGCGCTGAGGCGGTGGGCGTAGCGATCGCCCTCGCTCATGGACGCATAGCCCTCGCGGCTACCTGCCTGCGCCTGCAGGTCCAGGATGGTCGGGGTGAACGCGATTTCGTGGTAGCTGTGCGCCATCGTTCTGTCCTCTGTCTGAGCCCGCGTGGGGCGTTCCGTTTCGATGGAGTCACTATGCCGAATTCCCCTGCACGTAAGAATCCCGTAGAATCGCAATTTATTATTTCTCAAATTGAAATAATCATGGACAGACTCACCCAGATGCAGGTGTTTGTGGCGGTAGCCGAGGAACAGGGCTTTGCCGCGGCGGCCCGGCGCCTCAACCAGTCCGCCCCCGCAGTGACCCGGGCCGTGGCAGGCCTTGAAGACCACCTGGGGGTAAAGCTGCTGAACCGGACCACCCGCTACGTGCGCGCCACCGAGGCGGGCGAGCGTTTTCTCGAGGACGCGCGCCGCATCCTCGCAGAGGTAGAGGCCGCGGAAGAAGCCGCTGCCGGTATCAATGCCACCCCCCGCGGCCTGCTGACGGTGACCGCGCCACTGATGTTCGGGCGGCGCTATGTCATGCCGGGGATTGTCGAGTTCATGCAGCGCTATCCGGAGGTGCAGGTGGATGCCCTGTTCCTGGACCGCAACGTCAACATGATGGAGGAAGGGGTGGACGTGGGGATTCGCGTCGGCGAACTGCCGGATTCCTCGATGCGGGCCCTGCGGGTCGGGTCGATCCGCCGCGTGCTGGTCGCCTCACCGGACTACCTGGCCGAGCGCGGCATACCGGACTCACCACACGCCCTGGCCCTGCACACCCTGATCGCTTCCAGCGCCGGCAGTTTTGGCGCCGGCTGGCGCTTTCGGCTTCCGGAAGGGGAGCAGACCTTGCGGGTTCGCCCGCGGCTTACCGTGACCAGCAACGACGCCGCCATCGAGGCCGCCATGCACGGTTTCGGGATTACCCGCCTGCTGTCCTACCAGGCCGCCGATGAAGTCGCGGCCGGCGACCTCCAGGTGGTGTTGGAGGCATTCGAGACAGACCCCCTGCCGGTGCACATCATCCACCGCTCCGGACCCAGTTCCCCCGGCAAGATCCGGGCGTTTATCGACCTGGTTGCCGAGCGACTTCGAGGCGAGGCGGCGCTGGCGCCAAGGGCAGCGTAGCGAGCACGCCTTCAAGCAGTGTCGACAGACCGGTGGCGGAGCCGTTGCTGGACAGGCCCAGCCGCACCACCACCAGTTCCCGGTCCGGGAACATCACCACGTACTGGCCATTGTGTCCCGAGGCGTAGAACAGGTTGCGAGGCAGGTTGGGGAAATCGACACCCTGGGTGTTGAGCCAGAAGCCGCGGCCGTAGTTGCCGCGGGTCGCGGCCTCGCGAGGCGTGGTGGCGCTGCGCATCCAGTCGGCGGACAGCCGGGGCGAGCGTCCGTGCCAGGCATCCAGCCAGAACTCGCCGACCCGCAGCCAGTCGGAGGCGGTCATGTACGTGTAGGAGGACCCCACCTGCACACCACTGGCGTCGTGTTCCGACGTCATGCCCGTCAGGCCCAGCGGCTCCGCGAACTCCTGTGCGATCCACTGGTAGTAGGGCCGGTCCAGGCTGCCCTGCCAGATCCAGCTGGCGAGATTGGTATCGCCGCTGGAATAGCTGAAGTATTCCCCGGGTAGATAGCGATGGCCATTGCCCGGCGCCACCCGCCACATGGCCGGGCTGCGATAGAGCATGCGGGTGGCGTCATCGCCGGGAAAGTAGGTTTCTTCAAACTCGAGCCCGCTCTCCATGTGCAGCAGGTGGCCCAGGTTCAGCTCGGAATCGAGCTTCTGCGCCAGGCCCGGGTCGATCTCTGCCACCCGGGGTGAGATGGGGGCATCCAGGTCCAGCAGGCCCTGCTCCACCTGCATGCCCGCCCAGGTAGCCATGAGACTCTTGTTCATGGACCACCCCTGCAGCGGGGTGTCTGCCTGCACCGGTGGCGCATAGCGTTCCGCCACCAGGCGGCCGTGATGACTGACCAGGATAGCGAGCGTGCGGCGCTGGCCCTGGCCGGGTTCGGCGAAGGCCTCTTCCAGCACCGGCGCCAGGTCCGGATCGATGTCGCGAGGCCGTGAGGCTTCGGCTGCAGCTATGGACGCAGTTGCGCCGCCGCCTTCCAAACCCGGGTGCAGGACACAGCCTTCATTGCCCCGGTACGCCGCCTGCGCTTCAGCGCCGAATAGCGATGACCTGGCCGTACCGGCCTCGCGGTCGACCACCACCTCGAGATTGGGCAGGAGCGGCCCCAGGGTCGCCAGGCTCAGGTGGATATCGTTCTCGATCACGAAATCCGCCGGCAAGCCGGCGACAAACACGCCCGAGCAGAGCTGCTTGGCGGAGTACCCGGTCGCGACCGCCAGTGCGCCTGCCAGCCAGCGGCCCGCGATCACCGTCGCCACCAGTACAACGGACAGCGCCACCGCGCCAAGCCTAAGCCTCATTGCTACTCAACTCCTCGATAAACCAACGCAGGGCGCGACCCCGGCTGCCGGATTTCCAGACCAGCTGCAACGCCGCGGGCGGTATGGGGGGGTCCACAGCCAACGCCACCAGGTCACCCGCCTCCAGTAAATGCCGTATCCGGTGACGTGGCAAGAATCCTACCGCCAGCCCCGCCAACTGCACATCGATTTTCTGCTGCACGGTCTCGACACGCATCACCGCCTGGCGTTCGAAGATGCGCAGGGTCTGGGAGGTCTGTGGCGGCAGGCTGCGGGAGGAATCCATCACGACCACGGCGCGGTGGTCGGCCAGGTCGTCCCGGGTCAGGGGCGCCGTTGCACTGGCCAGCGGGTGTGCCGGGTGCACTGCAAACAACCAATCCACCTCCATGAACGGCCGGGATTTCAGGCCGGTCGCCGTGGGCGGGCGCTCCGCGGCGCCCACCACGAGATCGGCACGGCCTTCCATCACCGCCTCCCAGGCGCCCCCCAGCACTTCCTCGCTGAGCGTGATCTCGATTTCCGGATGCGTGGCGTAGAACGTCTGCAGCGCCGGGGCGACCTGCTCGATCTCCACCAGGGAATCCAGCGCGATATTGAGCCGGCTCTCCCAGCCGCTGTGCACCTGCCGTGTGGTCTCCACCAGCCGGTCGGCGGCCTCCAGGATTTCCCGCCCCTGCTCCAGCAGCACACGGCCCGCGGGCGTCAGCACCGAGCGCCGCCCCTCTCGCCGGAACAGGGTGACGCCCAGGTCCTCCTCCAGCTTCTGCACGCTGTAGGTCACCGCGGAGGGCACCCGGTACAGGGCCGCCGCGGCGGCGGCAAAGCTGCCCTTGCGATCGATGGCGTCGAGGACCTCGATGGCTTCCAGGCTGAGTCGGCTCATTCCTTTTTATTCAAATATTCTGAATATATTGGTCATTCTATTCCGCTTTTTTCTCCCCAGCCAGACCCTACACTGTGAAGCATCCCAAGCATATACTGAACTCCCAGGAGGAAATCATCATGAGCAAGAACTTTGATATTACTGAAGTATTCAAGAGCAACGCCGGCTTCGCGGCCACGGTACTGCGCGTTCCGGTCGGTATCACCCTGGCGGCGCACGGCGCCCAGAAGCTGTTCGGCTGGTTCGGCGGCTACGGCCTCGAGGCCACCGGCCAGTGGATGGCATCGGTCGGCTTCGAGCCCGGCTACCTGATGGCCCTGCTGGCGGGCAGCGCCGAGTTCTTCGGCGGTATTGCCCTGGTCCTGGGCCTGCTGACCCGCCCCGCCGCCGCGGTGGCCGCGTTCACCATGGCGGTCGCGATGACCGTGCACCTGGGTAACGGGCTGTTCGTCAGCAACAACGGCTACGAGTTTGCGCTGGCCCTGCTGGCGGCCACGGTATCCCTGACCTTCAGCGGTGCCGGCGCACTCTCGCTGGACCGCGTCGTTGCGCAGAGTCTGCAGCAGCGCGAGGGTCACAGCGCCGCTATTCCCGCCGCCGCCTGACCTTCCTTCAACGTCCCCTGACCAGCCCGCGCGTTGCACCGCGCGGGCTTTTTTGTTGCGCCCTATTTCGGGTCCAGCACCACCACCGGTATCTGGCGATCTGTCGCCGCCTGGTAGTCGGTGTAGGGCGGATAGAACTCCACCATCAGTTGCCACAGGCGCTCGCGCTCCTCTCCCTCGGCCACCCGCGCGACTGCGTCAAACTCATCGTTGACCACCTTGAGGTGCACATTGGGGTCAGCCTCAAGGTTCAGATACCACGCCGGGTGTGAGGGTGCGCCACCCTTGGAGGCGATGATGCAGTAGCCGCCGTCCCCGGTCGGGCGGTAAAGCAGCGGCAGGATAGATGTCCTGCCGGATTTCCGCCCGGTGGTGAATAGCAGCAGCGTGGTCAGCATGCCCTCGCCACCCGCGTCGGATGCGTCCCACAGGTGCCCCGCCTCACCATCGGCCAGGTACAGCTCAAGGTGGGTCTTGATCCAATCCGGCAGTCCTTCTGGTATCTGGATATCGCTCACAGTTTTTCCTCCCCGTTGTGACTTAAACAGCGTAGCCCAGGGTACTGGCATGCGCCCTGTCGAGGGCTTCTGTTATGGTAGGAAAAAATGACTGAGGGAATGCGATGAGACATGCACTGTGGCCAGCCGCGCTACTCCTGTTGTTGCTCACCGGTTGCAGCGAGGACGAAGCGCCGACCACCGCGGAGGCACGTCCGGCCGAGACAGCACCCCTCGAGGCAGCGCCAGACGCCGGCATCGAGAACCGCGGCAACCAGGCCGCCGCGGACTCCGACAAGTGGTGGGCCGCGCTGCCCCGCGATGCCTGGTCCGACTTCGAAAAGATCGACACCCTCAACCCCTGGTTCGAGGTCTATCGCATCATGGACGGCGTCTACGCCATCTATGAGCCCGGGCAGTTCGAGGAAGTCATCTCCTACCTGATCACCGGCCGCCACCAGGCGCTGCTGTTCGACACGGGGCTGGGCATGGGGGACATGCTGAGCGTGGCCAAGCAGCTGACCCAGAAACCTGTCGTCGTGCTGAACTCCCACTCCCACTACGATCACGTGGGCGGCAACCACCAGTTCAACATCATCCTGGGCCGCAACCTTCCCTACACGCTGGGACGCTCCAAAGGCCTGCCCAACGAGGAGGTGGGCGAGTACGCCAGCGGGGACTGGATATGGAAAACCCACCCGCCTGACTTCCTGGCCAAGGAATACGCCATCAAGCCCTGGGAGTTCAGCCGCTGGGTCGAAGAGGGCCAGTTCATCGACCTGGGGGGCGTGAGCCTGGAAATCATCTTTTCGCCGGGCCACTCCCCGGACAGCCTGGTGCTGGTGGACCACCAGCGCCGGCTCATGTTCACGGGCGACACGTTCTACCTGGCGCCGCTGTACGCGCATATCGAGGGCGCGAGTTTTGCCGACTACGCGGCCAGCGCCGAGAAGCTCGCGGCGATGGCGGACGATATCGACTACCTGTTGATGAGCCACAACACGCCGCTGGCGGAAGGCAAATACCTGAAGAAGCTGGATGCGGCCTTTCAGGCCATCATCGACGGCAGCGCCTCCTTCGAGCAGACCAACAGCGGGCGCGAGTATGAGTTCGAGGGCTTCTCGATCCTGACCACGGATCCGCCCGAAGAAGTCGCCCCGGTGATCGAACTGCTGTGATCGTCTACGGACACCGGGGCGCGCGCGGTGAGGCGCCGGAGAACACCGTGGCCGGCGCCCGCCACGCGGTGGCGCGCGGTGTCAGGCACCTGGAGATCGACCTGCGGCTGTCAGCGGACAAGGAGCTGGTGGTCGTACACGACAGCACCCTGCGCCGCACCGCGGGTGTCGCCGGCAAGGTGGCCGATACCGGCAAAAGCGCGCTGGCAACACTCGACAACCGCCATGACGGCCCGCCCTGGCCCAACAAGCGCGGCACAGGCACGCCGACGCTCACCGCACTGTGTAAAGCCGTCCCCGAGATAAAGCACTGGCAGCTGGAGCTTAAGGACCTGGGCAGCAAAAATCGCAATGCCGACCTGGCCGCCGCCGCGGTGAACTGGCTCCAGCGCCATTCCGTGAAGGCGGTCGTGACCTCGCTGGAGCCGGAGTTGATTGGGGCGGTAAAGCAGGCACTGCCCCGGCAGGCGACCGGCTTCGTTTCCACGACGGAGAAACCGGAATCCGTGCTGGACGAATGCGGCTGCGACTACCTGATCGCGCACTTCAAGACGTTGACTGATCGAAAAATGGTGCAGCGTTACCAGCGGCGCGGCATCCATGTCAGTACCTGGACGGTGAACGATGCCAGTGAGATCAAGCGACTTCACGACCTGGGGGTCGACAGTGTCATCACCGACTATCCCTCGATGGCCCTACCACTCGTGGCTTCTCTGTCGAGGTAGTAGACATCCCGGGCCCCGTGGAAAAAGTTTTCCCAGGGAAAATTTTCCACGTGACCCTGGAGGCATCCTGGACTGGAGCCTCCATTGGCAACGCAGGAGCTAGTGCTTAGAGCCAGCGACGAACTTTCTGGCAGTAGACCTCAAACTCTTCGCCAAATATGCCTCGCAGCATTTGTTCTTCGGGACGGATGTAGCGGAACTCGATGATGGCCATGAAAACCGGGACCACGAGCAGCCCCGAGGCGATGCCGGTGGTGCAGGCGACGCCCAGGAGGATCAGCGCCATGCCCAGGTACATGGGATTGCGGGTGTAGCGGTACACGCCGGTGGTGACCAGGGCGCGGACTTCGCGGAAGGGGATCATCTCGGTGTCGGCCTGCTTGAACAGGCCGCCGGCCAGGACCAGCAGCAGCAGCCCAATCACGATGGCCAGGCTGCCGATTGCCATGGCCGCCTGGCCCGTAAACCTGGCCAACGGGAAATACTGGTCCAGGCAGAAAATCACGATCAGGCCGATCACCAGCCAGACCGGTGGATAGATAAGGCGTTGCGGTCTGGTCGATTCCTCGGTCATGGCAGGCTCCTAGTGCAGGTGGACGACGCTGTGAGTCAAAGGCGATTCGACAAATCGTAGCCCATAGGCCAGGCCGATCCCCACCAGGAATACCAGTGTCAGCTTGATGCGGTCGTGGCTGTGGAAGTGCACTTCAGGCAACAGGTCCCCGAGGGAAATACACAGGAACACCCCGGCGGAAAATGCCAGGGCACAGCCGATCACAAAGGCCTGGTTGTCGAGCATGCCGACACCCCAGACAAACAGCAGCGCGCCCAGAGGGCAAAGCATGGCGAAGCCGAGGTTGGCGAGCCCGCGCGCGCGACTGTCCCAGCCGCCCGCCTTCATCATGCTGGTGATGGACAGGGCATCCAGGGGCTTGTGCAGCAGGATAGCGAGGAAAACACCGAGCCCCACGCTACTGAACCCGTCGCCCGTTGGGTGCGCCGCGGTGCCACTGACGCTGGCGCCCAGGGCTATCCCGTCAATCAGCGTGTGCAGGCCAAGCCCGAGGGCGATCCCCATCCAACTGAGCGGGTGCGCGCTCGCCACATCGTGGTGGGCATCGCCACAGTGCTCATTGTGCTGGTGGTCGTGACCGTCGTCGTCGAAATCGTGCTGGTGAAAGTGGAACAGGCGCAGCAGCAGGAGCATGGTGACCAACCCCAGCATGGCCCACCACACCAGGGTGTCGGCAGGCGAACCGGATCCCGAGCCACTGTGTTCAATGTGCATCAGGCCGTGAGGCAGCAGGTGATACAGCGCCACACCCAGCATCAGGCCCGCCACGAAACTCATGATCAGCTGGGTGCGGGTATGGGTCATGCGCACCAGCGACGGCAGCCATCCCCCCAGCAGGGAGGCGGCGATAATGGCCACGCAGTAGGCGATGAGTGTCAGGCTTTCGGCGCTCATGAAGGCTCGGATTTCAACGGACGCGCAATAATGCCTGACAAGGGAACCCCTGACCAGTTCATGGCGGGCTGTCTAGAACAGGTATTGCACCCGCATACTGGCGCCGAAGCCGCTATCTTCACCCCCGATCTGGTTGTCGGTACTGCCGTACAGCAGGTTGATGCTGGTGCGGAATTTGTGGCGGTACCAGCTGCCGCCCAGTGTGATCATGCCCAGGTCGTTTGACGACTGCTCGTCGGCATCGCCGTAGGTATAGCTGACCCGGCCAAACACTTCGAAGATATTGCGGGCACCCACCTGCAGCGGCGCCCACAGTCCCCACTTGGGGCGGTAGCGGCGCTCCTGACCGGTCAGGTAGTAACCGACCTCGAAAAACCCCCCGAAACCCTGGCCGTCGATTTCACCGCCGTGATAGTCGGCGAGATACCACTCCGATGAGGCGTGCAGCGAGCCCTTGGTGTACAGGGCTTCAAAACCCAGCACGGCAGCGCGGTCCGCGTCGAATGCCGCGAGGATGATTCTGTCGGCCTCGGCGAGCTCGGGACGCGGGTTGATGCGATCGAACTCCCCGTCGCGGTACGTCCCGGACAGTCCCAGGTGAAGTCCGACGCCATCCGTGCCCAGACGCCCCCAGGTCAGGCGCCCGGTGGCCGCCAGGTCGGTGTCGTTGGTGTTCTCGATATCTTCCCCGAAGATGCCGAAGGCGGCCGTCACCGCGGTCTCGGGTTTCGTCAAGAGGCCGAGGAACGGCTCGTCGCCGCTCGACAGCAACCACTTGTTCACGGAGACGCCCAGGCCACGATAGTTGGCGAACGTTGAGCTGGGCGCCGACGCTTCCATGGCAGCGTTGAACTTGTTGCCGAGTATCCTCTCCTGGGACATGGGCTCGGTCTGGTTGCCGACAGTCAGGACGAAGTCCCGTTCCGTGTCTGCCCAGCGGTAATAGAGGTCGCGCCAGAAATCGCCGTCCAGGTCGTACTGCAACCTGATCTCGCCGAAGTCGAGCAGCGTGGAGCGGACGATGACTTCAGCGCGGCGCGTGGACGTGGAGTCCTTGCTCTCGCCACCGTTGTTCGCATTGAAGACATCGTCAAAGCTGTAGGCGTCGAACTGGACTGCGCCACCGGCCCAGACATGCAGGGCGTCGAACAACACAAGGTCACCGGCGTCGCTTTCCACTTCTCGCAGAATCGTGGCGGTGTCGTGCAGTTCCACGGTGGTCTTCTCATCCACCAGTACTTCTACCGCGACGGCAGTGTCCTCTTTGTCTTCCTTGTCGAGGTTTTCCACCGCCGCTTCGAGCTGCTCCTCAGGCGATTCCGTCACCTCATCGAGTGCCAGCGCCTCGGCATCCACGCGTGCGTCGCCCCACCAGTCCCCTTCCGCTTCGGGGTCACGCAGGATAAACACCGGGGTCACGGGGCGACGGTCGACACTGCTGACCGGGCGATGCGGCTCCAGCATCAGGTGGCGCGGCGCATCATCCAGCACCCGCTGCCGGGCCGCTTCGTCGGGCGCGGCGTCGAGGGCCACTTCAAATATCAGGGTCTCGAGCTGCTGCACCACGGTGTCGACTGTCAGCGCCGTTTCCGCCGGTGCGGGCGTGCTGTCGCGGCGAAAGATCGGCGCATTGCGCTCGTAGAGTTCGCGGTAGGCGTCGGCGCGCTCCGCTTCCGTCAACGCCGCATCGGCGATTTCCCGCATTTCGCGGCGAAGCTGTTCTATCGCATCGTCAACGGTGGGCTGTGGTGGGGTTTCGTTGCCGGCCTCGCGCAGGACCAGCGGCGCTTCCGACTGTTCCTGCTGGGGCGGCGCCTCTGCCTCAGGGTCGCGCAGCAGCTGCGCCTGGCCGGGGAGGGCCAGTGTCGCGACAAGGCAGGCTGTGAACGGGCGCCACATAAAAACCACTATAGGCGTGGGGTATGGCACAAACAACAAGCGGGCCGAAG
This sequence comes from Halieaceae bacterium, assembly GCA_965601975.1. Classification (GTDB taxonomy): domain Bacteria; phylum Pseudomonadota; class Gammaproteobacteria; order Pseudomonadales; family Halieaceae; genus JANQIO01. The sequence continues at coordinate 550,264 of OZ271856.1, read as the reverse complement.
CCCGCTTGAGTCAGATCATGCTCAGGTCATGAAAGCAGGGCTCAGGCGCTCGCGGCTTCCTTCTCCGCCAGCACTTCCGCCATCGGGCGGCCGGTGACCGGGCAGGTCTCCTGCTCCGCCAGGCGGTCAGCAAAGGCCTGCTCCATGTGCTCCTTGATGGCGGCCTGTTCGTAGGACTGGGCCTCGGACACGTCCAGCGGACGCTCCATGGCCTTCCAGTCGATGTCGCCGTCGTCCGGCAGGTTCTCGAAGTCGAGAATACCCATCTCCTCGAACTTCGGCCGGATCTTGTCGGTCATCAGGCCGATGCGCTTGAGGTTGGGAATGACGCGCTGGAACAGCAGGTCGCGGAAGGTGGACATGACAAAGCCTTCCATCACGCGCTCGCGGGCTTCCTCGACGTCCCAGCCGAAGTGGGCGAAGACATCGGTGGCCACCAGGCGCTCGCGGCTGACCACGCAGGCCTCGTAGGCGAACTGGGCGCGCTCTTCCTTCTCTTCGTCAGACAGGGTCTTCACGAACTCCTCGAGGTAGTTCACGCCAAAGGTGACATGGCGCGCCTCGTCGCGGGTGACGAGGTAGACGATGTCTTTCAGCACCGGGTCAGGCGTGGTCTCGCGGGTGGTGTTGAAGGCCGACAGCGCCAGGCCCTCGATAATGATCTGCATGCCGATGAACTTCAGGTCCCAGCGCGGGTCCGTCAGGATCTTGTCGAGAATGCTCTTCAGGCTGGTGTTGATCGGGTACATCAGGCCGATGCGCTGCTGGATGTACTTGTTGAAGACTTCGACGTGGCGCGCCTCGTCGAAGGTCTGCGAGGCCGCGTACAGCTTCGCGTTGAACGTCGGGGCGCAGGAGGTCAGCTGTGACGCCACCAGCAGCGCACCCTGCTCACCGTGCAGGAACTGGGACAGGCTCCAGGCATTCTGGTGCAGCCAGAACTCGCGCTTCTGGTCCTCGCTCAGGGCCTTATAGGGCTCGTAGTCGGTCAGGTTCATCAGCTCGGCGCCCTGCTCGAAGTCCTCTTCGGGCCAGGGGCGGTCCCAGTCGATGTCCATTTCCGCGTTCCAGTTGAGCTCTTTGCCGAGTTCGTAGAGCTTCTTGATGCGGTTGTCCTGGATCGTGTAGTCCCAGTTGTAGCTGCCGGTCAGCGGCGTGGAGAAGATCTCGGCGACCTGATCCACGTGCTCATTGGTCAGCTTGTCATCGATATCGTCGGCATCGCCCTGGCGGCGATCGGAGCCGGCAAAGCTCTGGATTTTGCGGGGTGTTTCTTCCAGAAATTGGAGTTTCACGGGTCAACCTCCTGTCATGCCGCGGATTTATGCCGCGGACTCAGATTCTCAGACTTCACTATCTACGCCGGAAAGGCTTGTGAACAGGGTGATCTATTGTCAAAATATGGTCATATATGGCCACCAATTTCCATACAACGCCGGCCCAGTACGTCCTGATCCTGCTGGACCTGGTTCGCCAGCGCGGCTTCTCGACCGCGGAGCTGCTGGCGGGCACGGAACTGTCGGAGGGAGAGCTGGGCACGCTGGGTGCCCGGGTACACGAGGATACGTTCGCCGCCATCATCGAGCGCGCCTTCCAGCTGACCGGCGATCGCGCCCTGGGCCTGCATCTGGGCAAGCGCCTGAACCTGTCGGCCCACGCCACCCTGGGCCAGGCCTTCATGACCTGCGAGAACCTGGAGCAGGTGCTGAATTTCTTCTTCAAGTACTACCGCATCCTCGCCCCCAACCTGGAGATCGACTACCGGCAATTCGAAGGCCGCTGCTGGATCACGATCCGTCCGCCCCGGGAAGACTTTCCCATCGAGTTCAGCTACGAGCTGTTCTTCGCCGCCTTTACTCACAGCGTGAACCTGCTGATCAATGACCCCGCGCTGGAGTACCGGGTGGAGTTTCCCTACCCGGAACCCGACTACGTGGACGAGTACCACGAGATGTTTGGCGACGAGCTGTACTTCAGCTGCCGGGAGGGGCGTATCTCGATTCACGAGCAGTGGCTGGAGGCGGAGCTGCCCTCCTCGAACCCTGCCCTGCTCGCCCTCTATGAAGAGGAGTGCAAGCGGCTGCTCGCCGACCTGGAGGAAGACGACTCCCTGACCGAGCAGACGCTGCAGCTGCTGCGCAAGTTGGAGGGACACTACCCGCAGATGCCGCAGGTGGCGGACATGCTGAACATCAGCCCGCGCACCTACCGACGGCGCCTGGCTGCCGAGGACACTTCGTTCCAGGTGTTACTGGACCGGGTGCGCACGGAGCACGCCACCCACTACCTGAAGACCACCAACCTGCCGCTGGCCAGCATCGCCTTCATGGTGGGCTTCAATGACGTCTCCAACTTCCGCCGCGCCTTCATCAAGTGGACCGGGCACACACCCCGCGAGGCGCGCGATAGTGCCTGAGGCGATCAACGTCTACGCCGGTTTCACCGCACGGGCCCGGCTTGCTCATGAGGGATGGCTACCCACCCTGTTCGACACCCTGGTCGGCGCTTCCGGCGGCCCCAAGTTCCTGGGCATCGCGGGGCTGGATCGCTTCCTGTTCACGGATTTCCTGCAGCGCAGCACCCACACGATGCACCTGATCGGTTCGTCCATCGGGACCTGGCGCCACACGGCGCTGGCGGCCCGGGACCCGGTGACGTCGCTGCACCGGCTGCACGATCGCTACCTGAACCAGACCTATGACCCCAAGGACCCCCGCCCGCGCACGGAGATTGTCGGGGAGCAGTGCCAGTGGGTCGTCGACGGCAGTTTTGACGGCGAGGACTACGCGCTGATGTGCGACCACCCCCGCTTCATCAGCCACGTGGTCACCGCCCGGGGCCGCGGGCCCAACAGCGCCAGGAACCCCATCGGCCAGGCATCGGGCATGTTCGCGGCCGCGGTCAGCAACGCGGTCAACCGCCGGCTGCTGCAACACTGGTTCCAACGGGTGATCTTCAGCTGCCACGGCTACGAGGACCTGGACTTCGAGTTCGACGACTTCGACACGCTGCACATTCCGCTGACGCCGGAAAACGCCAAGCCCGCCATTCTCGCCAGCGGCTCGATTCCCTTCCTGATGCCGGGGGAGCGCGACATCACCGGCGCGCCGGACGGTCACTACTGGGACGGCGGCATCGTCGACTACCACTTCGATTTCCGCAACCACCGCGGCGACGGGCTGGTGCTGTACCCCCACTTCCGCGACAGCATCACACCCGGCTGGTTCGACAAGTTCCTGCCCTGGCGCGGCACCAATCCCGATTTACTGGACCGGGTGGTGCTGATCTGTCCCTCGCAGAGCTACCTGGCAAGACTTCCCCGGGGCAAGATCCCGGATCGCAACGACTTCGGAAAAATGACCCAGCCGGAACGGCTGGAATACTGGGGCCAGTGCATCGCGGCCAGTGAAGAGTTGGGTGAGGCCCTGGCAGCACTGGTGGACGGCTCCGACCCCCTCGACGGGGTTCAGCCGTTTCACTAGGTGTCACCCCCGCACGTTATCCATCACACCCACACGTTAACCATCACCCCCGCGCCTCAACCGTCACCCCCGCGCCTCAACCGTCACCCCCGCGCCTTACCCGTCACCCCCGCGCCTCAACCGTCACCCCCGCGAAGGCGGGGGCCCATGCCAGGGCAGTGATGGATTCCCGCCTTCGCGGGAATGACGGATCTTCGCGGGAATGACGGGTCTTCACGGGAATGACGGACGCGTCAGCTGACGTAGCGGTCCATATACTCGTTTACTGCCCGGCGGATGGGGCCCTCAAACATCGAGGCCATCAGCCCCAGGGACACTTTGACACGGACAGTCTCATCGTCGATTTCCAGTCGACCATCGACCCCATTGCCGCGCATGGACACCGTGTCGCCCTGCCAGCGGGCTCGAACCCCGAACTGGGTTTCCAACTGGTGAGCCAGCTCCTCCGCGTGGGCGCGTACCTCGTCACGGGGCTTGGTATAGGTGCGGCTGACGGTGAATCCGCCCATGGGTGCCTCCCGGCATAATTATTCTGATTATCGAGCAAGTGTAGCTCAGAGCTGGACCCGTCACCCCCGCGCTCAACCGTCACCTCTGCGCTCAACCGTCACCCCCGCGCAGGCGGGGGTCCATCGCCACGCCCTGCGATGGATTCCCGCCTGCGCGGGAATGACTGGTCCGCGGGAATGACGGATGCGCGGGAATGACGGATCCGCCCTAGGTGCGTTGGGCGCGCATAACGAGCCAGTTGCCGGCCAACACCAGAGTCATCCCCAGCACTGCCATTAGCGTCCATTGGTAATCCTCCAGCACGGTGGAGATCGCGAGGGCCACCAAGGGGAAGATCAAGTTGGCGTAGCCGGCGCGGTCGGGGCCGATGTTGCCGACCAGGGTCAGGTAGGCCCAGAAGGCGATGATGGAGCCAAACACCACCAGGTAGGCCAGGGACAGCAGGTAGGCGGGGCTCCAGTCCACGGTGATGGGGGCACCGGTGAGCAGGGCGGCGGCATACATGGCGACGGCGCCGTAGCCCATGGCCCAGGTGTTGGTGACCAGCAGCGGAATGTCGTGCAGCTTGTTGCGGGCGGCGATGATATTGCCGAAGGAGGCCAGCAGCGTACCCGCCAGGCAGAACAGCAGGGCCACGAAGTTGGCGTCGCTGAAATCGAAGGCGTTGAGTTCGGGCCAGAACACCATGGCCAGTCCCACCAGGCCGGCAAGGCCGCCCGCCACCACGGCGGCGCTGATTGGCGTGCCGAGGAAAATCGCGCCGTTGATGACGTTGGCGAGCATCAGGGTCCCGAACACCACCGCGACCAGGCCGCTCGCGAGCACCAGCTCCGCGTGATAGACGAAGTAGTAGTTGCCGCTGAAAAGGCACAGGCCCTGCAACAGCAGGAACGGGTGATGCCGGGCCGCCATGCGCAGGGATTGCCGGCGCAGCAGCAGGAAGACGAGCAGCAGCAGGGTCGACAGGGCAAAACGGTGGGCGATAGAGGCCATCGGGTCCACCGCTCCCAGCTGGTACTTGATGCCAATCCAGGTGGAACCCCAGATCAGTACCGTGAGGCTGTAGAGAAACCAGGTACTCAAATTTTCTTGGGAAGTTCGTCGCCGAGCTCAAGCCAGGGCACGTGGCTGCCGTAATAGACATGACCCTGGGGTTCCCGATCGATGGGGCCGAGCAGGTTGGCCATGGCGATATGCAGCTCATCGGGCCAGCGTTCGCTTTTGAAGAAAACGCTGGAGCCGCAGACGGCGCAGAAGCCGCGCTGGGCGGGGGCAGAGGAACTAAACCAGGTTACCTTGTTTTCGCCCACCGTGAACGTCACGTCCTCCTCGTTAAAGCCCACCCAGGTCACCACGGGCGCACCGTGGAAACGCTGGCACTGGGTGCAGTGGCAGTGGGCGCACCACATACTGGGTAGTTTCGCTTCAAATCGAACGGCGCCACACAGGCAGGCGCCGGGGACTGTGTCTGGCATGGAAGATCCCGGAATCAGTGGGCTACCCGCCTAGCGTAGGTGATGTATTGAGCCAGTCAATACTGGCCAGGGTGGCGCCCGAATCGATCCGCGCCTATGATAGGGCAACTTACTTGCGCACAGGGAGACGCAATAAAACAAAAACAGGTGGGACAGGAGGCCCTGCCAACAATGCTGCTACGACAATTATTTAATCATCCTACGTTTGGCTACACGTATGTACTTGCAGATCCTGAAACCATGGACGCGGCTCTCATTGACCCCGTCAAAGAGAAGATGCGCGACTATGTCACGCTGTTCAACGAGTTCGGGCTACACCTGACGGTCGCGATCGAGACCCACAGCCACGACGACCACACGAGCGCCTTGGGCGCTCTGCGGGACCTGTGGCACTGCAAGACGGTCGCCGGCAGGAAGGGCTATGACGTCGACCGCCAGGTTCGCGACGGTGAGACCGTCTCGGTGGGGAAGATGAAGTTGACGGCCCTGCACACGCCGGGGCACACCACGGACTCTTTCTGCTTCCTTATCGAGCGGCCTGACAAGCGGGCGGTGTTCACCGGCGACACGCTGCTGGTGCGGACCGTGGGGCTGAGCAACCAGCGCGACAGCAATCCACGGCTGCACTACGACAGCCTGGTCAATGTGCTGGCCAAGCTGCCACCCGACACCATCGTCTACCCGGGCCGGGACTTCAAAGGCTGGCCGCTCAGCACCATTCGTGAGGAGCTGTCATTCAACCCCTACCTGCTGACGGGGAGCCTGCAGGAGTTCCTTGACCTGAAGGAGCGGCAACAGGCGGCGGACATCAAGCCACTGGTGGCGTTCACGGACGAAGACGAGGTGGAACCTCTTACCGCAGAAGTCACTCAACCGGGCGATTTCTACCTGCCCGGCGAGCGCGGCTTGCGGTCGGTGGATAACTCCGTGAAGGACCTGGAAAAGCGCATCACCAGCTGGCGCTAAGGGTGCGCGGCATCACGCCGCGCCAGCACCACACGTCACCCCCGCGCCTGTCCCCGAAGGGGGAAGGCGGGGGCACATCGCATGCACACGTCACCCCCGCGCCTGTCCCCGAAGGGGGAAGGCGGGGGCACATCGCATGCACACTTCACCCCCGCGTACCCCGTCACCCCCGCGTAGGCGGGGGTCCATGCCAGGGCAGAGATGGATTCCCGCCTCCGCGGGAATGACGGGGCCTCGCGGGAATGACGGGGCCTCGCGGGAATGACGGGGCCCGCGGGAATGACGGGGCCCGCGGGAATGACGGGGGGCGCGGGCAACGCTATTTCATGAACTCCCCGGCGTACCACTGGATCTGCTGGAGCTTGGTCTCCAGATCGTGGTCCGGCTCTGACTCGTAGACATTGCGGAAGGCGATGATGACATCGGTGATGCCGATGTCTTCCAGCTCCTCGATTCCCTCTTTGGTAAACGCGTTCTGGCCGGTGGTGAAGATGCGGAACGGCCGGTCGGTCGTGCCCTGCTCCTCGCGGTAGCCATTGATCTTGCCTACGTACTCACGCAGCTCATCCAGGCCCGCGCCCGCGCACATCCAGCCGTCGTTGCGGGCGGCGCGTTTCAGCGCCACATCTGCATGCCCACCCACCAGCACCGGCGTCGGCTGGCTCGGCACCGGGTTCATCTTGTTGGCGGGCATGTCATGCACCTCGCCCTGGTAGCCGAAATACTCCCCGGTCTCCAGGCCGCGGAAAATGGCGATCTGTTCATCAAGCCGCTTGCCGCGCTTCTCGAAGGGCACCTGGGCCACGTCGAAGTCTTCTTTCCAGGGGCTGATGCCCACCCCGAAATCGAAGCGGTTGCCGCTCAGCACATTGATGCTCTGGACCTGCTTGGCCACCACCGCGGCCTGCCGAATCGCGAACTTGTAGACGAACGTGGCAAAGCGGATGCGCTCGGTGACGGCGGCCATGGCGGTGACCGCAATCAGGGATTCTATGAAGGGCTCGGTCTCAAGGAAGTGCCGGCTGCCGTCCGCATTGTAGGGATAGGTGGAGGAGCACTCCTGTGGGTAGCAGATGCTGTCGGGGACAGTGATGCCGCTGAAACCGGCCTCCTCCGCCGCCTTCGCAAGGGGCAGGTAGTGGCTGGCGTCGCACATCCCGATCTGGTAGCTGAATCGCATGGGTTTTCCTCCGCGTTATCCCGGGCAAGACAATCTAGCGCTGCTGGTTGTTACGCGCCACGGATGTGCGCGGGTCCGTCGGGTTTGGTCAACTATTTGGTCTACCGCCACCCAGGCAGCTAATCCATCGATACCGCCGCCAGTATTCGTCACCCCCGCGAAGGCGGGGGTCCATGCCTGGGCAGGGATGGATTCCCGCCTTCGCGGGAATGACGGGGGGAACGCGGGAATGGCGGGGGGGACGCGGGAATGACGGGGTCAGCGGTAGCGGACCCAGAGTTCGCCGCGGTCTTCGACCACATCGATGCGCACGCTGTAGGCGGCGGCCAGTGCGGGGTTATCCAGCACTTCACGGACCGGTCCCTCACAGGCGACCTGGCCGCGGTCCAGCACCACCAGCCGGTCACAGTAGCGGGCGGCGAGATTGAGATCGTGCATGACCACCAGCACGCCACCGCCCTCGGACGCGTGACTGCGCAGGGTGCTCATGACCTGCAGCTGGTGAAACGGGTCCAGCGAGGCCACCGGTTCGTCGGCGAGAATCAGGCTGGGTTCGGTGGCGAAGACCCGGGCCAACATCACCCGGGTGCGCTCACCCCCGGACAGGGTCGTCACGATGCGCCCGCGCAGGCGCTCGACATCCGCCGCGACAATTGCCCGCTCTATCGCCTCATGGTCGGGTTCTGACAAACGCTGCCACCAGGCCCGGTGGGGGATACGGCCCAGTTCCACCACCCGTTCCACCTGCAGCGGCCAGTGGGCAGGGGCGCCCTGGGGCAGGTAAGCCAGCAGCCGGCCGCGTTCGGATTCAGGCAGGGACTTCAGCGGACTGTCGCCCCAGTGCACACTGCCGGCCTCGGGTTCGAGCAGACCGCTCATGACCCGCAACAGGGTGGTCTTGCCGGCGCCGTTGGGCCCGATCAGGCCAACGACCTCCCCTTCAGCCACATTGAGCGAGACCTCCCGCAATACCGGGCTTTCCAGGTAACGGTAGGACACCCCCGAGGCGCGAAGTTCGCTCACCAGTCGGTACTCCGCGTGCGCAGGATGATGTAGAGGAAAAACGGGCCGCCGATCAGCGCGGTAATCACGCCGACTTTCAATTCCACCCGCCCGGACACTGCCTGCACCAGCATATCGGCCAGCACCAGCAATACCGCCCCGCCAATCGCGGACGCCCACAGCAGCTGCCGGGGCTGGTGTCCCACAAACGGGCGCAGCAGATGCGGCACCACCAGTCCGACGAACCCGATATTGCCACTCACCGATACCGCGGCGCCCACCGCACAGGCGACGCCGCCGACCACCAGCCAGCGCCAGCGGTCAGGATTGAAACCCAGGGAAGTGGCGGTGTCTTCCCCCAGGCTGAGGGCATCCAGGTAACGACCGGACATCAACAGCAACACACTGCCGGCCAGCATGAAGGGCGCGGATACGGCCACATCCTGCAGGCTCCGGTTGGCGAAGGACCCCAGCAGCCAGTAGACAATCTCGCTCATGGCAAAGGGATTGGCGGCGACGTTCAGCACCAGGGAAATCAGCGCCCCCACGAATGCATTCACCGCCATGCCCGCAAGAATCAGGCTGAACAGGCTGGAGCGACTGCCCGCCAGCAGGTAGACCAGGATGACCGACAGGCCGGCCCCCAGCATGCCCCCCAGGGGCAGGGCAAACCATGTCAGCGCCGCGAGCCCCGAATACAGCACGACGACCGCACCAAAGGCTGCACAGGCGCTGACGCCGACAATCGCCGGGTCTGCCAGGGGGTTGCGCAACAGGCCCTGCAGGGCGGCGCCGCTCAAGCCCAGGACCGCACCCACCAGGATGGCCAGCAGGACCCGGGGCAGGCGTATCTCCCACAGAACCGTGGCTTCCCAGCCTTCCGTGCCGGTGGCAAAAGGGTTCAACCAGACCTTTCCGTGGGCCAGCGCCAGCAGCGCCGCGGCCAGCAGCAGCAAACCCAGGGACAGCGGCAGCGCCCACTGCTTCATTGCCGGCGACTCCACCGGACCTGCCAGGCGGACAGCTGCTCGGCGGCCTCGACGATTTGCGGCCCGACACAGGCGGTCAGGCTGGCGGACAGGTCCAGGGTATCTCCAATTTCAAACTGCCCGCGCAGGGCCGGGTGGCGCAGGGCGTGGTGGGCAATCGAATTGCGGTTGGAGGACAGGTTGTCGATCACCAGCACGTCCGGCTGGGCCACGACCAGGGTTTCCAGCGAAAGCGTGCCGTAGCTGGCAATGCCCTGTTCCGCCGCCAGGTTGCGGTAGCCCGCCAGGGTCAGCAGGTCGTCCATCAGTGTATCCGTGCCGGGGCTGACGCCCTGGGGTCCATACACCGCTGCCAGGGGGCGTCGGGATTCCGTCGCCAACGCCGCGTCTGCGACCCAGGCCAGTCGACGCTCGATCCGGTTCGCGAGTCCAGCCGCGGCTTCGGACTCGCCCACCAGCCTGCCCACGTCCAGCAGGTGTGAACGCATACCGTCGAGCGTCAGGGGGACATCCAGCACCTCGACCCTGACACCCAGCTCCCGCAGCAGGGCGATCACCTGGGTGTCGCTGAACTGCCCGGCCAGCACCAGGTCCGGCTGCAGGGGCACGATTTCTTCCGCGAGGCTGTGATTAAGGTGGATATCGCCGACCTGGCCCGCCAGGTAGGACAGGTCGGGATCCTCGGCCCAGTAGGTCAGCGAGACGATGCGCTCTCGCGGGACGAGTTCCAGCAAAAGCAGGTCGGTGCACAGGTTCAGCGAGGCGATGCGCTGGGGCGGCAACGCCTGTTGTGCAGACGCGACCGCCGCCACCAGCAGGAGCAGGGCTGCGAGGTACCGCGGCAACGCGGTCAGGCGACGCGAACGCAGTTGCGGCCGGCCTCTTTGGCGCGATACAGCGCGCCGTCTGCGGCCTTGAGCAGTTCCACTGGCGACTTGCGGGCAGTCGCCACAAAGGTTGCCACGCCGGTGCTGACGGTGACGATACGGTCGCCGTTGGCGTACTCGTGGGGGATATTCATGGCCTCGATATTGCGGCGAATCACATCGGCCAGGGCGATGCCGCCTTCCCGGTCCGTGTCCGGCAGGACGCAGACGAATTCCTCACCGCCGTAGCGCGCGGCAAAATCCGCACCGCGGCGGAGCGTCGCCTGCACCGTCAGGGCCACCTGGCGAATGCACTCGTCACCGGCGTCGTGGCCGTAGCCGTCGTTGTAGGCCTTGAAGTTGTCGATATCGAGAATCAGCAGGCTCAACGGCTCGCCGGAGCGGATGGCGCGAAGCCATTCGATTTCCAGTACCCGGTCGAACTCCCGGCGGTTGGGAATTTCGGTGAGGCCGTCGATGCGGGCCAGCTTGCCCAGCAGCTCCGTGGACTGCTTGTAGCGGGCCAGACCGCGCGAGCGCGCCAGCCACACCACCGGGTCCTGGTCGCCGTGCATGTAGTCGATGGCACCGAGGTTGAGGGCCTCGATCTCCTGGGCCGAGTCTGCCTTCTGGTTGTAGACCACGATGGGGATATGCTGGGTAATCTCCTGGGCCTGCAGCCGGATGCACAGGGGCTTGTGGCGCTCGTCAGAGCCGTCGAGGACGACAAGGTCCGCCTCGGCGGCCTCCAGCGCGAGCATTTCCAGGTCATCGGAAAACGCTGCCCGGCGAATCTGGAACTCGCTCTCGACCGGCTGCACCATTCCGACATTGCTGCCCACCACCAGGATGCAGCGCTGGAACTGGATTTCGCAGGACGCCCCCAGCATGACGTCGTCGTCGACCTGGCCCTGCAGGAAGGGCATCAGCCTGGGAATGGCGGGGAAGCCGAGCATGCGACCGCCGTAGGCATTCTCCATTGAAGGCACGCGATGATCGTATTCTCCCTTCTCCCACAGCTGCTGCCAGGCGGCGGTCAGCTTCTGTTCGTCGTCGCCCGGGGCCATGGGATCCATACCCGCCTGCTCCGCCAGGTGGGTCAGGACCCGGATGTCGGAGATATCCAGGCCATCGCGCCACAGGGCCCGGTAGACCAGGGTGCGGAACTGGGCCAGGGCCGGGTCGTCGCGCAGCTCGCCCGCGGCGAGGAACAGGTTCGCCAGCTTGGTGTTGGGGCGGCTGGCGGGGGTGACGATCTGGATTTCCGGCGCGCGCTTGCGCACAGACGCGACCTCGGCGGTCAGCTGGGTCTGCTCCTGGAAATTGGGGGAATGGCTGTCAACAAAGGGCAGGTGCTGCACCGACATCCAGCGAATCTGGAAATCCCGGGCATAGACCTGCAGACGCTCACTGAGCGCGTAGCAAAATGGACAGTTGAAATCCCCGTAGACCGTAATTATTGGTTTCGACGGCATGGACACAGTGTAGCGCAGCTTCAGTTGATGCGATGGACAATATAGTCCGCGATTTCGCGCAGCAGCGAGGCATTGTCGCCGAAGCCTTCCAGCGCCGTATTCGCCTCCGCCAGCAGGCTCTCGGCCTTGGCCCGCGAGGCCTCCAGGCCCAGCAGGCTGACGTAGGTGGGCTTGTGGTGCGCCGCATCGGCACCCGCCGTCTTGCCGAGGGTTTCGCTGTCCGACGTGGCATCGAGGATGTCGTCACAGACCTGGAAGGCCAGGCCGATGGCGTCGGCATAGTCGTCCAGCGCCCCAAGCTGCTCTTCGGAGGCGCCGGCCGCCAGCCCGCCCAGGGCCACGCTGGCGCGAATCAGCGCCCCGGTTTTCAGCGCGTGCATGGTTTCGAGATGGGTGGCATCGATCTCCAGGTCTACCGCGCCGATATCGATGGCCTGGCCGCCCACCATGCCCCGCAGCCCCGCCGCAGCCGCCAGGGCCCTGACCATTTGCAGGCGGACACCGGCATCCAGGCCGTGCGTATCCGTGAGCAATTCCAGGGCCCGGGCCTGCAGGCCGTCGCCCACCAGGATGGCGGTGGCCTCATCGAAGGCGATATGGGTGGTGGGCTGGCCGCGGCGCAGTTCGTCGTCGTCCATGGCCGGCAGGTCGTCATGGACCAGGGAATAGGCGTGGATCATTTCCGCCGCACAGGCCACGTAATCGAGCGTGGCCGGATCGCCGTCGAGCGTTTCCGGGTCAACCGCCGCAGCAGCCCCGTACACCAGCAGGGGCCGAATCCGCTTGCCGCCGCGGGTCAATGCGTAGGCCGAGGCCTCGAACACCCGCACCAGGTAGGGGCCGGCGTCGGGAGAAAATTCGCTGTTGCCGTGACCCAGCAGCCCGACCAGGGCGTCGGTACAACGGTTTTGCAGGGCGGTGAGAGAATCTGAGGGGGCGCTGCTCATGCCTCGTCGAGATCCTCCGGGTCGAGGGGCTCCGCCACCAGCTCGCTGCCCTGCTGCATCAACACCTCGACTTTCTGCTCGGCGTCTTTCAGCGCCTGCTGGCACTCGCGGGTCAGCTTCATGCCGGCCTCGAACGCCTTGAGGGACTCCTCGAGGGTCAGTTCGCCTTCTTCCATGCTGTCGACCAACTCTTCCAGTTGCGACAGTGATGATTCGAAATCAATTTTTTTGGCCCGGGCCATGAGCTAGACTCGATTTGCGATAAAGCAGAGATTGTAGCAGTTGAAGACTATCTTGGTGACCGGCGGCGCCGGCTATATCGGCTCTCACACCTGTGTGGAGTTGCTGGAGGCAGGCTATGCCGTGGTTGTCGTCGACAACTTCGAGTCTGGGCGCCAGGAAGCGCTGCGCCGGGTCGAGAAGATCAGCTTCCGCGACCTCCTGTTCGTGCAGGCCGATGTGCGCGACAAGGACGCCTTGGACGGCGTGTTCAATGATTTTCCCATCGATGCCGTGATTCACTTTGCGGGCCTGAAGTCGGTGGCGGAATCTGTCGAAAATCCCGAGCTGTACTTCGACATCAACATGGGCGGCTCCATCAACCTGTGCGACGTGATGGAGGCACACGGAGTCAAGGACATCGTGTTCAGTTCCTCGGCGACCGTCTACGGCATCTCCAGCAACGAGCCACTCCCCGAGTACGCCGACACCAATCCTGCCCAGCCCTATGGCAAGACCAAGCTGGCCGTGGAGCGGCACCTGAAATCACTGCACGACAAGGACAGCGACTGGAACTGCATCGCCCTGCGCTACTTCAACCCGGTCGGCGCCCATCCCAGCGGACTCATCGGGGAAGACCCGAAAGGCACCCCCAACAACCTGGCGCCCTTTATCACCCAGGTGGCGGCGGGCTTCCGTGAAAAGCTCATGGTGTTCGGCGACGACTACGACACCCCGGACGGCACCGGGGTGCGCGACTACATCCACGTGGTCGACCTGGCCAAGGGCCACGTCGCAGCCCTGGACCTGCTGAAGGAAAAGCGGGGCTACATGGCCATGAACCTGGGCACCGGCCGACCCTACTCGGTGCTGGAAGTACACGCGGCCTTTGAAAAAGCTGTGGGAGAGCCCATACCCTACGAAGTGGCCCCCCGCAGGGACGGCGACATCGACATGTATTTCGCTGACACCGCCCTGGCCGAGATGGAAATGGGCTGGGTCGCCCGCCTGGACATCGAGGACATGGCACAAGACGCCTGGAACTGGCAAAGCAAAAACCCCGACGGATACCCATCATGACCGACATTCTCTACCGCAGTGCCTTCGACCTGGCCGAAGACATCAAAGCCCAGCGCCTGACTTCTGCAGACGTCCTGGAGTTCTTTCTGGACCGCGTGGAACAGATCAACCCGCAGCTCAACGCGGTAGTGGCGCTGGATGCCGAGCGGGCGCGGGCGCGCGCTGCTGAAGCAGACGCGGCCGCCGGACGCGGCGAGGACTGGGGACCGCTGCACGGCGTGCCGCTGACCATCAAGGACGCCCTGTGCACCGAGGGCATCGTCACCGTGGGCGGCATTCCCGAGTGCAGGGACAATGTTCCCACCTCCAATGCCGTCGCCGTGCAGCGCTACGTGGACGCCGGGGCCATCATCTTCGGCAAGACCAATGTTCCCTTCATGAGTTCGGACCTGCAGAGCTTCAACGAGGTCTACGGCACCACCAACAATCCCTGGAATGCCGAGCGCACCTGCGGCGGGTCCTCCGGCGGCGCCGCTGCGGCCGTGGCCGCGGGCCTGACACCGCTGGAACTGGGCAGCGATATCGGCGGCTCCATTCGCACCCCCAGCCACTTCAACGGCGTGTACGGGCACAAGCCCAGCTTCGGCATTGTCAGCCAGCGCGGCCACCTGCCGCCGGGCGAAAACGTCATCAGCGAATCTGACCTGTCGGTGGTGGGACCGATCGGCACCTGCGTGGCGGACCTGGAAAAGGCGCTGGATATTGTCTGCGCCCCCAACCCCGAGGACGCCAAGGCCTACCGCATCGAGCTGCCACCGGCGCGGGCCACCGACCCCGCCAAGCTGCGCATTGCGGTGTGGTCCGATGCAGCGTTCTGCCCGGTAGATACCGACATTCGCGATGCCATTGAAGCGGCGGCCGACAGCCTGGAGCAGGCCGGTGCGCTTGTGGACCGACACGCCCGCCCCCGGGTCGACCCGGAGGAGAACCAGGTCAACTACGCCATCATGCTGATGGCCGCCATGGGGCCGGGCATGCCCGAAGCGGTCTACGACATGATGAAAGACCTGGTGGAGAACGGCGACCCCGCCGATGTCAGCCTGCCCATGCTGCAGGCCCGCGGCATCGCCGCCAGCCACCGGGAGTGGGCAAGGCAGGCCGAAAAGCGCGAGCATATCCGCCAGGCGTGGGCGGACTTCTTTACCGACTACGACGCCCTGCTCTGCCCCTGCGCCTTCGTGACGGCGTTCCCGCACGATCACAACCCGGATATGCACAGCCGCGTGCTGACCGTGAACGGCGAAGAGCGCCCCTACCTGGACGTGCTGGGCTGGGCCGGCCTGACCCTCAATGCCCTGCTGCCGATTACCGCGGCGCCGGTAGGCCTGTCGAGCGAGGGGATGCCGATCGGCGTGCAGGTGGTGGCGGACTACCTCGAGGACCGCACTGCGTTAGCGGTGGCTTCGCTGCTGGAGCAGCACCACCGGGGGTTTGTGGCGCCGGAGCTGTAGAATTCGCCGCTACCGGGGTGCGCGCCAGGCTCCAAAAGTTTCACTATGCCACCTTTATTTCACTTCAATAAGCATAGCTAAGGCTATGGTTTATATTGAATTTTTTGTGTGAGATTACCGAATTATTTCTAGACCCGGCAGCTCAATTGCAGTACCTTTGATCCAAGCTTGTTCAGGTGGCCGTATATGCTGCCCACAGGTGAAAGATGTAGAAGACTTGTAGAAAGACAGGCCCCGTGAGGGCCTTTTTCGTACGGCAAACACTATAAAAAACGCTAACGAACATCTGCAGAGCGAGGCCATAGACCAGTGATTCAGCACCGCATACTGAAAGAACAACGCTGTATTTTCGTAGAAGTGCGTCAATCTCCGTCAATCGCCGACTTCAAGGCCGCGGCCGAGTTCATGGTTCGCGACCCCGGCTTCCGCAAGGAGTTGAATCGCCTTTGCGATCTCTCCCAGGCAAACCTGTCCCATATCACCATTCCGGAACTGGTGGATTTCGTGGATTTCTCGCGCCAGAACATCCCCATGGCGGCCACCGCGCGCGTAGCGGTCATCGTGCCCGAGGCAGACCGCTCCGGCATCGTCCAGTCCTTTGCGGACCTGATCGATCGCGGCACCTTCCGGATCTTCACGAACCCCATGCTGGCCCGTAAGTGGCTGCAGGAGCGCCCGGAGTTCTACCGGGAGGATGGGAGTTTCTGCAAGGTGCTGGGTGGGGTGGCGTAGCGGCATATAGGTATACCCGCCCCCTTTTACCCGGGCTTCTTCGCCTTTGTGAAAAACAGCATTGCTGACATAATTCCTTCCTGAGATTTTCTGTTCTCAGGAACTCCCCATACAATTCCTCCAACAGTGCGGCACAGCAAACCGCATCGAAGCCCAAGTTGATCAAAGCAGGCGCCACATACAAGCACGTCGATGGCTATATCGACTTCCTTTCTGAGAGCACACCAGAGCCTGAAGGCTATGCCCAAGAAGGACTGGATCAGCTTGCAGAGCTAGAGGAGCACCACTTCTGGTTTGGCCCTCGAAGGCGGTTGATCTGCAACACGGTGTTGCGACATCTAACGCCTGAATCTTCCTTCCTGGATATTGGCGGCGGCACAGGCGTTATTGCTCTTTCTTTACAGCAACAGGGCTTGAATGCGGCACTTGGCGAATTTCATGTGAACGGCCTCCAGTACGCGCGCTCAGCAGGCCTAAAAACGTGTTATAGATTCAATATCTACCGAAACCCCTTTGAGGATGAGTTTGATGCGCTGGGAATGTTTGATGTCCTTGAGCATCTGGAGCGCCCCCATGACGGCCTGATGGCGGCAAGAGAAATGCTGCACCCTGGAGGGTATATGTTTGTGACGGTGCCAGCCCACGCCTGGTTATGGAGTAGCGAAGATGTGGAGGCCGGCCACTTCAGGCGATACACAAAGCGCGACATTTCAAGGGACCTGTCGAATGCAGGCTTCCAAATCATCGACGCAAGGTACTTCTATTTTTCACTGGTTCCGCTGCTTTTCCTGAGACGTGTGCTGAGAGGCGAGAATAGAGGCACCGGTGGCGGAAACGACACCTCGGTTAAATTCGAGTACTCCGTGAAGGGCATAACGAACAGCATCATGTCAGCGATAACCAGCATCGACGCCCGCATTTCGCAGGCTTTTCGCTGGCCCGTTGGGGGGAGCATACTGGTAGTGGCGAAAAAGGGCACCCAGGGTTCTACAAACCAGGGTTATGTGAAAGGGCTCCAATAAGAAATCCACAAATGGCCGAGTACGTACCGTTCAACAAACCCTATATGTCGGGCAGAGAGCTCGAATACATTGCACAGGCACACGCTAACAGTAAGTTGGCTGGTGACGGACCGTTCACGGACCGCTGCCACGATTGGCTGGAAAAAGACACAGGTGCACGTAGAGCACTCCTGACTCATTCCTGTACAGCAGCCCTGGAAATGTCTGCAATCCTGGCAGATGTAGGACCCGGCGATGAAGTCATCATGCCGTCATTCACATTCGTATCCACGGCTAACGCTTTCGCCTTAAGGGGCGCGAAGCCGGTTTTTGTCGACATCCGAGAAGATACACTGAACATCGACGAGTCCCTGATCGAATCAGCGATAACTGCCAGGACTCGAGCTATCGTCCCAGTTCACTACGCCGGTGTATCTTGTGAAATGGAGCGTATCTGCGAGATTGCCGCCAAGCATGAGCTTCTGGTGATCGAAGATGCAGCCCAGGGCGTTCTCTCCAGCTACAGAGGCAGTCGACTCGGCAGCATAGGCCACCTGGGGTGCCTGAGTTTCCATGAAACAAAAAACGTTATATCCGGGGAAGGCGGTGCACTTTTGGTCAACTCATCCGACATGGTCGATCGTGCCGAGATCGTAAGGGAAAAGGGTACTGATCGAAGCCAGTTCCTGCGTGGCGCTGTAGACAAGTACACATGGCAAGACATCGGTTCCTCTTACCTACCCGGCGAACTCACCGCGGCGTTCCTGGCCTCGCAGCTCGAAGACGCGCACGAAATAACCAAGGGGCGAAGAGCGGCCTGGGATCTATACCACGAAATGCTGCAGCCGCTTGAAGAGGCGCAACTGCTGAGAAGACCTGTCATCCCCGCGGATTGTGAACACAATGGCCACTTGTACTACGTGCTGCTGGCGGAGCATTTCAACCGAAATGCAGTCCTGGAGTCTCTAAACTCGAACGGTGTGAACGCCATCTTTCACTACGTGCCGCTCCACAGCGCACCCGCCGGGTCGAAGTTTGGAAAAGCCCATGGGGGCATGCGCGTCACGGAAAAGCAGTCGTCCCGGCTCGTTCGACTCCCACTCTGGTTTGGAATAGGCGAGGCAGACCAAAATATGGTTGTAGACCAGGTAAGAAAAATTCTCACGGCTTCATGAAGAAGACTCTAGGCATTATTCAGTCCAACTACATTCCCTGGAAAGGCTATTTCGATCTCATCAACACGGTGGATGAGTTTATTCTTTTTGATTCCGTAGAGTACTCTCGAGGAGACTGGAGAAATAGAAACAAGATCAAAACCCCCAGAGGCGCAGAATGGCTGAGCATTCCTGTCAGAGTCAGCCGTCAATCCGGACAGAAAATCTCCAGCACAAAGGTAAGCAACCCGAATTGGGGACGGAAGCACTGGGGTTCAATTCAGGCAAATTACGCGAAATCTGCCTACTTCAGGCAGTATGCCGATCCCTTCAGGAATCTGTATGAAAATCCCGGCAGTGACTTGCTCAGCGAGATCAACAAGGCGTTTATACTCTTGATCAACGACATTCTGGGAATCCGCACCAAGATATCTGATTCATCAGACTACGACCTGGTAGATGGAAGGAACGAGAAATTGATCGGCCTGTGCAAGCAAACGAATTCTGACACCTACCTATCTGGCCCAGCTGCAAAAGAGTACATTGATGAGGAAGCGTTCGCGGCAGCCGGAATCAATGTTCATTGGATGGACTATTCCGGATACCCGGAATATGGGCAACTTTTCCCACCTTTCGAACACGCGGTGTCGATTCTGGACCTCATTTTTAATCAAGGGCCGACAGCGACCCAATATATGAAGAGTTTTGAGCTGTGAAGCTTTCTATAGTTGCCACCTTGTATCGCTCCTCCGGGTATATCGAGGAGTTCTACTCGCGCATGGTTTCTTGTGCAGAAGCTATTACAGATGATTTCGAGCTGGTGCTTGTAAACGACGGTTCTCCCGATGACTCACTTGAGAAGGCGATCGAACTTCATAGGCAAGATCCACGCGTTGTGGTTGTCGATCTATCCCGAAACTTTGGGCATCACAAGGCCATCCGCGCTGGACTAAAACAAGCTGCGGGAGATTACATCTTCCTTATCGATACGGACCTGGAAGAAGACCCTGAAACACTGTCTGTGCTCTGGCAAACCATGCAATCAGAGCCCGATGCAGATTCAGTGCACGGAACACAGATCAGTAGAAAGGGAGCGTTTTTCGAACGGCTGAGTGGGTGGATCGCGTACCGTCTGGTGAATCTCCTGATTCACGAGTTTGAATATCCCACAGACACTATGACTGCGCGCCTTATGAAGAGGCGTTTTGTGGAAGCGGTACTTTGCTTTGAAGAGACCGAGTACGACCTTTGGTGCACCTTTTCACTGGCCGGGTTTAAACAAGTATCGGTCCCGATGTCCAAGGGCCACAAAGGAAGCTCCGACTACACGCTGTTCCGAAAGGTCCAGCTACTGGTAACGACAATCACGTCATCCACGGCGATGCCCCTTGTGATCATTTTCTTTCTGGGAATGATCATTTTTGGCATCTCGATCATCGGCGTTATATATCTGTGTTTGCAGGTAATTTTCTTCGAGATCCCCGAGGGCTGGACGAGTATTCTCGTCTCGATCTGGTTCATCGGCGGTCTACTCATGCTGTCTGCCGGGACAATAGGTCTATACATAGCAAGGGTCTTCAAGGAATCGAAGCGGCGACCAGATTCCATTGTCAAAGAGATTTATCGGGGGGACTAGATTGAGTCACGACAGCTTCGTTTTCGACGAGTTCTACGAAGAACGTCTCAAAAAGGGCGGAACGGGCGCTGAGGGAGTTGGGTACCGTGACGAATTGGCACAGACCAGGCGGTTTGACCAACTCGTCAAAATAGTTGATACGCCAAGCGACTTCTCGCTGAATGATATTGGATGCGGGTTGGGGCACTTTTGGGACTATCTACTGGGCATGGAATACTCCGATTTTCGTTACATCGGCTATGACGTTTCAGAGATGATGCTGGAGCGAGCCCGCAACCGGCTGAAAGAGCCACGTGGCTGCAGCTTTCACTACCTCCAGGCCGGCGGATCGCCAGAGAAGGCGGACTTCACGGTGGCTTCTGGAATCTTCAATTTGAAAGGCAGTGCCAAAGAGGCTGACTGGCTGGACTATATCCTCAGCACACTCAATATCATGGATCGGGCATCGGGTCGTGGATTCGCGTTCAACATGCTGACCAAGTACTCAGATCAAGACAGGATGGAGGACGAACTCTACTACTCTGACCCCTGCTATTTCTTCGACATCTGCAAACAAAACTACTCCAGAAACGTCGCGCTCCTCCATGACTACGAGGAGTACGACTTTACGATTCTTGTCAGGAAGTGATCTCAATGGGATATATCCTTATATCTGTCACAATAGTCTTGTCGGTTTACGGCCAGCTGGTCCTGAAGTGGAGAATGGACGCTCTCGGCGAGTTACCCTTCGGCTTTATAGATAAGACAATATTCTTGGTGAAAGCAGTATTTGACCCATGGATTTTCAGCACCTTTGCCGCGGCCTTTATCGGCAGCCTCACCTGGATGGCCGCACTAACAAAGCTCGACCTCAGCCACGCCTATCCATTTGTCAGTTTAAGCTTCGTTGGTGTGCTGGTGCTCAGCGCCATGCTGCTGGATGAATCGATGAATGCCTACAAGATCGCAGGCAACATCATTATCGTGACCGGATTCGTGGTATGCGCACTTGGGATAGAGAATGGGTCGTCGATATGACAACTCATCCGCATTTGAAGGCCGGCACAGGTGCCAAGCAGGCTTTGATCAGGCGGGGTGAGCCAGGTCCGAAACTCGTAGAGCCTGGTCGCCCTGCTTCTCAAGGCGCTGACGCACGGCGCTACAAATACCCTCAGCATCCAGACCGACCCATTCCATCTGCAACTCCCGCTTGCCATGTTCGACAAACTTGTCGGGCAGGCCGAGGTTAAGAATCCGACAAGGCAGGTTTTCCCGGATCAGCAGTTCGTTCACTGCAGATCCCACGCCACCGGCAATGGCATTATCTTCCAGCGTGACCAGCAGCTCGTGCGTCGTCGCCAGCTCCAGGATACGCGCCTCATCGAGAGGTTTGACCCAGCGCATATCGTAGACTGTGGCGTCCAGGGTCTCCGCCGCTTCCAGCGCCTGCGGCAGCAGTACACCGAAGTTGAGAATGGCGACGCCGCTGCCTAACCGACGGGGAATGGCTTCACCTATCGGCAGGCGAGTCATTTCCTTCTTGATCTCCACACCGGGACCTGTGCCTCGCGGGTAGCGCACCGCGGAGGGGCCTTCATACTGGTAGCAGGTGTACAGAAGCTGACGGCATTCGTTTTCGTCTGACGGCGCTGCAATCACCATGTTCGGCAGGCAGCGCATATAGGTCAGATCGAAGCTGCCAGCATGGGTGGCACCGTCCTCTCCGACCAGGCCGGCTCGGTCAATGCCAAAGGTGACATCGAGATTCTGCAGGGCCACATCGTGCACCAGTTGGTCAAAGCCCCGCTGCAGGAACGTAGAATAGATGGCCACTACCGGCTTGCCGCCCTCACAGGCCACGCCTGCGCCCAGCGTAACCGCATGCTGCTCTGCGATGGCGACATCGTGGAAGCGCTCAGGAAAGCGCTCGGCGAACTCCACCATCCCCGAGCCTTCGCACATGGCCGGGGTGATGCCGATAAGGCGTTCGTCCAGCAGTGCCATATCGCAGAGCCAGTCGCCGAACACCTGCTGGTACTTCGGCTTCTTGGGCTTGCTGGTGTCTGTGGGTGGGGGCTTCAACGGTTCCGGGTCGACCTTGTTGATGGCGTGGTAGCCCACCTGGTCGGATTCCGCGGGCTCGAAGCCACGGCCCTTGCGGGTCTGGATGTGCAGGAGCTGCGGCCCCTCCAGATCCTGCATGTTCTCGATGGTCTGCAGCAGCTGTGGCAGGTCGTGCCCGTCAATGGGGCCAATGTAGTGCCAGCCGAGCTCCTCGAACAGGGTGCCCGGGGCGACCATGCCCTTCATGTGTTCCTCGGTGCGCTTCGCCAGGTCCCAGGCCGGGGGGATGCGCTTCAGCACGCTCTTGCCGCCTTCACGCAAGGAGATGTAGGTCTTGGAGGACCACATCTTGGCGAAGTAGCTGGCCAGGCCGCCAGAGTTATGGCCGATCGACATCTGGTTGTCGTTCAGGATGACCAACATATTGGGGCGCACATGGCCCGCGTGGGCCAGGGCCTCGATGGCCATACCGCCGGTCATGGCGCCATCGCCAATCACCGCGCAGACCTTGCGCTCGTCACCGGCATTGGCCAGCCCCAGCGCCATGCCCATGGCCGCAGAAATAGAGGTAGAGGAGTGGCCGACCCCAAAGGTGTCGTACTCGCTTTCGCTGCGCTTGGGGAACCCGGACAGTCCGCCGGCCTGGCGCATAGTGTGCATGCGGTCCTTGCGGCCGGTCAGGATCTTGTGGGGATAGGTCTGGTGGCCCACATCCCAGACGATGCGGTCCGTGGGCGTGTTGTACAGGTAATGCAGGGCAATGGTCAGTTCGACCACCCCGAGACCCGCGCCAAAATGGCCTCCGGTCTGGCCCACCGTCCACAATAGATAGGCGCGCATCTCCTCTGCGAGCTGCCCGAGCTGGCCCCGCTCCAGCTTGCGGAGATCGGCGGGATAGGTCACCTGGTCCAACAGAGGGGTGTCAGGCCGGGTTAACGGTATTTCCTGTAACATAGCGTAAGTTTACATCAAATTGTGCGAGTCGACCGGAAGATCACCACTTGCCTTCGCAGACCGTGTATTGCGACCTGAACAGGGGTTAAACTCACTGGAAATCAGACGGTTTTGCCCTGGCTTGAAAGTCCTTATCATTTCCTACTACTTCCCCCCGGTGCAATCCGTCGCCAGCCAGCGGCTGGAGAGCTTCGCCCGCTATCTGGCGGAGTTCGGCCACGATGTGCATGTGCTGACTCGCGGCGAGGACGATGGCCACGAGTCGCATCCGCGTGGGTATACGGTCTACCGGGTGAAATCAGGCTTCATCAACTGGCTGTTCCAGAAATTCGGATTCCTGCGCAAGGACCTCCCCAAAGACGCCGAACCAGCACACAAGGCCTCGAAGACCACAGCTTTAGGCAGGCTGATGGCATCCCTTGACCGGTTCCGTATCGCGCGCGGGCTGGGATTCCTGGGCCGCATGCCCGACTTTACCGACACCTGGTACCTGGCCTGCAAGCGCTGGCTACGCCAGGCCGATGAATACGACTGGGTCATCAGCAGTTACGCGCCCTATAGCAGCCACCTGGCGGCGCTGTACGCCCGGAAGCGCGGCATTGCGGTGCACTGGGTAGCGGACTTTCGCGACCTGTGGACCCAGCATCACCTGTTCCCGGGCCTGTTTCCATTTACCCTATTGGAAAAAAGGCTGGAAAGCAGGGTCGTCGGCGCCGCCGACATGGTCACGACCATATCTGAGCCGCTCAAGGCGCGCTTGCAGATGGCGTATCCAAACGCCAAGGTGGCCGTTGTTTACAACGGCTTTGATGCTGACCCCGACCCTGGGTCTGCTCCAGACGACGTCGCCGTAGACGGCGAAGCCATCAGGCTGGTCTATACGGGCACAGTCTACCCGGAGCACCAAGATATGGCGCCCCTCCTCCGCGCACTGGGCCATTGGGACCAACATGGCCCGCGACCACACTTCTTCTACGCAGGGCAGTCGGGACTAATGATCGAGAAAATGGCCGCCAGCATGGGTTCATCCGACCATGTGACTGACCTCGGCAACCTCCCGGCGCCTGAGAGCCTGGCTCTGCAGCGCCAGGCTGATGTACTGGTCTACCTGGACGTGAATATCCCGGGCTACGACGGAATTCTCCCGGTCAAATTGTTCGAATATATGAGCACTGGAAAACCGATTCTTGCTATTACCGCCGACCCCGGCTCCGCAGCCTGCAAGCTGCTGGCACTGGCCGGCAACGCACAGCTTGCACCCAACGGGACCGCGGCGATCACCGCAGGGCTCCAGGACGCCCTCGCGGCGGGCAGCAACTCCGGGAACCCGGCCGCGCCATATTCCCGCCGAGCCCAGGCCGAAGTAATGAACAGGATAATGGAAGCAACTTGAGTACGCCTGGGCCTGACATGGATGTACTGAGAGCTTCGCTGCGCGGCAAGCGCGTCCTGCTCGCCATGTTATCGGACCTGGCCCACACATCCCGCGCCAATCGTCTGCACAGCTTCCTGAAAAGCTGTGACTGCGAACTCCACGTAATGAGTGCCGATCCGGCGCGCGGCGAAGAGCAGTTCCAGGTTCTACCCAGGCCTGGATTGCGTGCCAAGGTCGTCGCCTTGTTGCGACTGCTCCTTGGGCAACACGACGACTATCTACGAAAACGGTGGGAGATTGAGCCGGGACCCAAGGACCAATATGACATTGTTGTGTGTCATGACATCCTGCTGCTTCCGTACATCAGACGCAATCTCGCTGGTGCGCGCCTGATTGTCGACCTGAGGGAGTACTACCCGGAGCACTTTGAGCACGATTGGTTCTGGCGATTGACGTTTGGCCGGCTCAATCATTTCGTCTGCCATCACTACTTGTCCAACGACGATGCAAATCGCACAGTGTCGGAAGGTTTGCGGGAGCTGTACTTAAATGAATACAGCATCGAGGCTACCGTAGCTCCGTCCTACGCCGACTACCACAACCTCCAGCCCAGTCCAGTGGACGAGGACCACATTACCCTTGTCCATCATGGCAATGCTTCACCCAATCGTCGGCTAGAGAACATGATAAGGATGATGGCGCATCTCGAAGATCGATTTTATCTACATCTATACCTCGTCAAAAAAGACGAGCGTTACTATAGAGAGCTAAAGGAAATGTCATCAGCCTCGACTCGTGTAACGCTTCATGAACCGGTCCCATTTACCGAACTCATAACCGAGCTAAATCGATACGACATCGGGCTCTTCCTGGCGCCGCCGGCCACATCAAATCTCGACAACTCATTACCAAACAAAATCTTTGAGTATATGCAGGCGAGACTTGCCGTGGTCGTCTCCCCACTCTCTGAAATGAAGAGTTTCTTTAGAGACGCCGAATTCGGCGTCGTCGCGCAAGGAGAGACGCCTGCTGAGCACGCACGCGCTATCGAGACAATCCCCGTTTCAGCTATATCCCGCATGAAGGGGGCGGCAGACAGAGCAGCAAAACTCGCCCACTCGGATCACTATATCGCGCTGATGCTAGGTTAGATTTGCCGCTGGGAAAGCTTAGTGTTCTGTTAGGGCTGCTCTCTAGGCCTCCAAAGCCTCTGCCGCTCGCTACGGTGGCCGGTGACCATCTCCCCCACGAGTTCGTAGTCATCCCTCAGTTCGATACCAAGCTCACGCAAGACTCGCCGTGGGAGACTCCTCGAGCCCTGGTTCGCCAGCAAAATCCAACTACGATCTAGCAGTTCCGGCGCAACTCTCCCAAGCTCCTCTATGGCTACCTCCGCCGATCCGGGATAGCCTCCAATCAACCAGGGCGAACCCATTGGAGTAGCACCGAGGATTAGAGAGATAGCAGGAGTACCACCGGTCATATCTATAATCGGCGTACCCTCTTCCCATCCGTGTTGCAGGGCGGCATCCTGCAGGCTGCGAATATACTTCGAAGTTGGCTGGTCCACACGAAAACGCGTGCCAGTCGCCCACAAAGTTACTTCCTGGTCCTGCTTCGCAAGTGGCGCGGCAAGTCGATAGGGCTCGCTCCTGGCATCCTTCACGATCTGCGCGGATGCCAGGAACACCAGGAGGCACCCCATCCAGGACAGGTACTTCCTTCTGGCGCCAATTTCATGGAAGGCGAGAACCATCAGAACCGCAAGCGCATAGAAGAGGTTGGCAAGCGAACTCTGTCGAAGCAAACCGTTGGAAGACCCGAATGCATATAACAGTGGCATCAGCACCAATAGTAGCGCCACCAGCAGCAATCGTTTATTGGGACACGCGTTTCGCGCCTTCTCAGCACAGGACGGAGCAATGGCCACCGATAGCAACATCAGTAATGCAAGCAGGGCAAAAGCCTTGCCGGTGTCGAACATGGCGTATTGGCCGCCGCTCCAGTAGTCTTGCTGGTACAGTTCGAGCCAACCTGCAAGCAACGTCAGACCGAGTAGTACACTCGACGAAAGCGACTGTATCCTGTCCGCAGGACGTTTCAGAGCGAAGTATGCCAGACGCAGCAGCAACAACCCTGACGCAAAGAAGAGTGCAGTGGGGAGTACATCGAACATTGCCTCGGGGAGTGACTTCAAGTCTTCAACTGCAAGACTAATGAGCCAATCGGGTTCACGGCTACTAAAGAAAAGCTCACTCTTTTGCAGGCTCCATTCGACAATGCCAATGTAGTTCGCCAGGCCTCCCTCCAGGAACCAGAGGTGGAGCGCAAACATCGCTAGCGTCACCAGTCCCAACACAAGCAGTAACCTCGGCAGGGTATCGAGTCGAACCGCAGCAAGAGCAAGGAGAAATACCACGACGCCCAGGCCCGCACCGGACGTCGGCTTTGAAAAGAAAGCAATCACAATGCCAACCGCCACTGCTACAGCATGTGGCAAAACGCCCGCTGCCGGTTGCAGCTGTAATTCAAAGCCTGTTTCGCGAAGTTGCGCTGCCAGCCACAGCAGCCCGGCAATAGCGAGCAGTGAACCGAATAGGGCAAACCAGTTGTACGATGGCGTTATCAGCCACCCTGCATAGTAGGTGAGAGCCGCTGCGCTCACTGCTGCAGCCATACCCAGAACCTGTGACATCTCCAGGGTTTCTCCCGCGAGAACTTTCCAGGATCGATAGATCGAGGCAACCAGGTAGAGTACCGCCGCCAGAAGTAGAATCACGCCAAATCCGCGTAGTAGCACGAGGTCCTTACCAACGAGGGTGAGGAGCATTCCGTTGTAAAAACCAGAACGCATCAGATAGGGAGTTTCCTGTGTCATCACCAGAGCGGAGACCATGTAGAGGCTCTCGTCCGTCATGTCCAGACCGCGGTCAATGTTTACCAGAAACCAGGTAATGCCCGACATGAGTACCACCAGGCAGCAAGCCACAAGCCCGATCCCAGGCAGGTCGTATCGTTTAAGCTTCACGTGCGACACAATGTGTGTAAAGCACGACCGCGCGGCAGTACCGTATCCCCGATTGAGGCGCTCATCAGGCATGAGAGTTTGACGCCACTTTGGGATGGGATAACACTAGGGCATCTTGAAAGCCCCGGGGCTAAAGTCATGAGGGTTCCTTTGCCGGTCATGTTGGCCTGTGAGATGTTACACGACTAGCGGCATGGCACCAGAAAAAGACAAAACGTGAACTCTGTGCTCAGAAACTTCTCCACGCTGCTCACGATGAGTACGCTGGGGTCTATTGTCGGCGTTCTGTTGCTGCCAATCGCAACTCGACTGTATGACGAGTCGGATTTCGGTGAGCTTGCATTCGCAGTAGCAATAATAGCTCTGCTTGCCAACTGCATGACTGGCAAGCTTGAGCTGGCAGTGGCTCCCGCCAGCGGCGATCAAAGCCGCCGGGAAATCCTCGCACTGGCACATCGCCTGGTACTCGGGACGGGAGCAGTGCTGTCTCTACTATTGCTAGCAAGCCAGGCTCTGAGAACCGAGTTCCGGATGACGGAGTGGCTTGTACTGCTGGGCGCGGTGCTATTTGGCACATTGATACTACTTCAGGCGCGATCGCTGGCAGAGAACCGCGTGCACAGAGTCGCCAGTGCCAAAGCCGCCCTCAGTGTATCCGAGCCGGGCTTTCAGATCAGTCTCGGGTTGGCTGCCATTCCCGTGACCGGAAAGCTCCTATTCGCCTATTGCCTCGCCCATGCCGCCGCCTGCGGAGTCCTGTTCCGCCGAGATCAGGCTGGCGAACGGGTTGAGATGAGCCAACATTTCGAGACCATAAAGACCCACCGCCGCTATATTACTCACTCGGTACCCGCTTATCTTGTAAATGCAATCACGGTGCACGGCGTACCCTTATTTCTGGCCTACGGTTTTGGGACCGGCAGCCTCGGCGAGCTGTCAGTGGTTCAGCGAACCTTTGGTGCCGTTTGTTTTCTGCTGTCCGGCGTATTCGCTCAGCTCTACTTCCATGCGGTGGCGACAGAAGGCAGCTATAGCCAGCAGCAGCACCGGCGTACCTACATGCTATTCGGGAGGTTGTTATTGGTTACAGCGGCGATCCTGATGGCAATCCTCTATGCCTGCGCCCCCTACCTAGGCTTTCTCCTGGGCGAAAACTGGGATATCCAGGTGGAGCTGGTCCGGACGCTGTCGGCGCTGTACTGCGTACAACTGGCAGTAGTGCCCCTGTCCCAGACCCTAAACTTCGCGGGAAGGCAGCGTATGCAGCTAGCCTGGGACATATTCCGAAGTGGTGCGATAGCCCTGGTCCTGGCTCTTTGCTGGCTTTGGCGTGTTAACTTCCTGGCCACCATACAAATATTCGTTGCCAGCATGTGCGTTTGCTATATCATTCAGGTCGCTTTTCACCTCCAAGCTCTAAACCAGGGAAGAAAAGAATAAATGTACAAGGATAAGACCGTCGGCGTCGTTATCCCCTGCTATAACGAAGCTACACAGATCGAGGGCGTTCTTTCCACTCTCCCTGACTATGTGGACAAGGTTGTGGTCATCGACGACTGCAGCAAGGACGACACAGGGGAGATAGTCCAGCGCCATATCGGTGACGGTAACGACCATGTTCACCTCGTCACGCATGAGAAGAACCAGGGCGTAGGCGGCGCCATCGCGTCGGGCTACGAATGGATGCGCGACAATGATATCGACATGGCCGTTGTCATGGCGGGCGATGGCCAGATGAACCCCGATGACCTGCCTCACTTGCTCGATCCTGTGGCCAGCGGCGAGGCTGACTATTCCAAGGGCAACCGCCTGGTGTGGAACGACGCGTACCAGAGAATTCCCAGGGTACGCTATATCGGCAATGCAATTCTGTCTTTTCTCACCAAGATCGCCTCGGGATACTGGCATGTCGCCGATTCGCAGTCTGGGTACACAGTAATCGGCAAGAGGCCATTGCAGGTCATCAACTGGGGCCACATGTACAAGCGCTACGGCCAACCCAATGACCTGCTGGTCAAGCTGAACGTGCACTCATTTAAGGTCGTGGATGTTCCGGTAGAACCGGTCTATAACGTTGGCGAGCAGTCCGGAATCGACGTCAAGAAGGTGGTTTTCACGATTGGCTGGTTGCTGATCAAGCTGTTCTTCTGGCGAATCCGGGAGAAGTACATCATCCGCGATTTCCACCCCCTGGTGCTGTTTTACGCGATGTCACTGCTGCTGGCCATATTTTCGCTGCTGTTCTTTATTCGCGTTATATTTATCTGGACGTCGACGGGATCGGCACCTGAGATCTCACTGCTCGGTCTGGTATTCTGCTCGTCGATGAGCATGCAATCCGCGTTCTTCGCAATGTGGTTTGACTCGCAGTATGACAAGTAGATGTAGGTGGTAACTGCCTTTACGGGCAGCCAGGAGTTGCGCAACTAGTCACCGGACCCAGATCGACATGGCCCTATTCTTTCACGTGCTCCCCTCCATCCTCATGCTGGCTAGCTACGTTCTGGCATCGCTCCTGGTATACGCACTTGCTGCAAGGTATCTCGTCGCGCGCGGTATAGGCCGCATCACGCTTTTTTCTATTTGTCTCTGCCTGGGGCCGGTCCTGTTGGGATGGGTGCTGGCGGTTGGAATGCTGATATTTCCTCACAGTGGCAACGGCTTTCTGCTGGCCTGGACAGCGGTCCCTTTTCTGCTGGCCGCATACTATGCGAGAAACGAATTCAGCCATATCAGGATGACCCTGGTCGAATTCGGGGCCTCGTACTGGGCCCGAGAGCCTCTTACAGGTGTCGTTGTCTTGTGCCTGCTGGCCTTCGGCATCATCGGTACACTCATCGCGCTGATCACGCCACTTCACACCAACGACGCTCTGGAATATGCGACGGTCGCTGGAATCCTTTTCGAGACAAAGGACATTCTCGACTACCCGATCATAGATAGCGGTGCATTTCGCGGCTTCTACGCACCTTGGACACATCCCCCCGGTTACGTATCCCTGCTAGTTTGGGGGCACATCATCCAGGAAATAGCCGGTGGCGGTGGGGCCACCAAGATCGCCGGCATCTACTTCACCGCGGCGACCTCGCTGGTCATTTTTTGCTCAGCTCGCCATGCAGGCAAGCCCCTGGCTTTCCTCGCCGTAGTTCTGTACCTCTCGACACCCCTGGTCATTAGCCAGTCACTCAATGCGAGTATCGACCCGGTCCGGGTGGCGGCACTTACGTCGGTGCTTGCCATAGCCGCCAAGTTGACTTCCTGGGACCGGGCATCCGGCATCTTTTTGGGTGTTTCCGTTGGGCTTTGCCTCTTCACTCATTCCATCAATCTACTGGTCATTCCGCTGCTGGCAACCGTCATCGCAGTCCGGATACCCGGATGGCACCTGCCCGCAGCGCTCAAGCAACTTCTGCACAGATTGCTGATTCCTATCGCACTCTCTGCTGTAGTGGTCATCGGGCCATTCTATTTCCAGAACCTGGCCGCTATCGGCTCTCTGGCAGCAGACTCCGTGCCGCTGTGGAGTGTCGAAGAGCTTGGCTACCGTGACTATTTTCGCTACCAGCGCCAGATTCTCACAAATGAGGAGCGGATCGTGATGGGGCTTTTCCGTGGCATAAGTCGCTACGGCTCCTTCGGAACCAGCTACTGGATACTCATCACAGCCCTCCTTGGCACGCTTTTCTTCAAGCTACTCAGCGGGCGCTTCCTGTCGGAAATACGGGAAGTCATGCATCGATTGCAGGATAACAGCCTGTTCTACGCCGCAGCAGTCATCAGCGTGGTCTTCTGGATCCTTGTACTGGTAACGATGTTGATGGGAATGGACATTCTTATAAAGAACGACCGGTACCTCCTTACAATCCATCCCTTTATCTCAATCGTCTCTGCATACGCGGTATGCAGCCTTCTGGCGACTTCGAGGCCCGAGAAGGGCAAGCATGCCCTGCGACCGGCGCGGGAAGGTTGAGTGCGATCATGACAAATTCCCCGTCTCGCCTGCTCTTGCTACTACTGCTGACAGCAATGTTGCTGCTCTCGATATACATCGTGTTATTACAGACGTATATCAACGTGTCCAAGTTTCGACTGGCACCGGAAAATGTCTTCGACCCCGACTACCGCAAGCTCGAATATTTCGATATGGGTATCTACAACGCGGTACGCTACCTCCGCAGAAATCTGGGACCCGATGACAAGCTACTAACGTTTAGACTCGCCGATGTGGCTCACTACACCGACGCCGACCTGCTGATCCACTACGACCCGGCTCTGTTAGATCTTTTCACCACTTCACCGGGCACCGAGGAAACTTGGCATTTGTTGCGCGAGCAGGGTGTTACACATGTCTACGTGCCGCACTACATCGACCCGTCGATCTACGCGACCAGCTTTCAGGATTTCCTGGCCGATGAGCGGCTTGTGGAGATGGTCATGTTTTCAAGTGGCGTTCGTATCTTCAAAGTTCGTGACAACGCCGGTGCTCTTGGGTCAGCGCCGGATGTGCTATACAGCCACGATTTTTCCTCCGCTTCGCTGACCGACAGAGAATGGACGCTGCGTGAACGTGGAAGGGACAAGAATCCGGCCATGGCAGCATATAGCGATCAGTACGTGACCATCTCCGCGACGCAGGACAGAATGCCACTCAGCAGGAATATTGCACACCTGTACATTGGCAGGTCTCATCCGGGAAGCGGGGCAGGGTTAAACCCGATTGAAGTGCAAGCGGATACCCCGTACCAGATAGGGATGCGCTATCAGGGAAAAGGCTATTTTCGCGTAAAAGTCCATGAGTACGATTCTGAGAAGAGCCTGATTTCCACCTCTCCACTCTGGTTCTCAGGCATGACTGGCGACCTTCAGGAAACACGTTTCCAGTTTCGAACTGGTGTCGCAACAGCGTTTGTACGTCTGGAAGTGACTATCGATGAACTGTCCAGAATGGACCTGGAGCATATCGCCCTGTCAGAGACATCCAGCAGCGACGTGAGCTCGAGAATGCGTAAAGTCTTGATGGCGTCTGGCTGGCGAACCAGCGACGTAAAACTGCGGATATTCAGCCAGTTGGTAGACTGGGGAATACTCCAGCACGGCGCGGGAAACTCCGTCTACATGCGGGTACATGGCGGCTCCGCACAATACCTGTTCTCTCCGGTGTTCAGCCTCGACAGTGAGCCTGCAGGAATCAAAATCAGCTTTGCTGGCAACGCACATTTCCAGATTCTCACTGAGCAGCGCTGCGGTGATGACAGTGAATCGTGGTATTCAAATTTTGGTAGCTTCGTAGCAAGGGAACGGGGAGACTCGCTGGTACTCTCCCCAGACTCTCACACAGCAGCGAAGAGCATGCCGTCGGGCCAGACGCAAGAGAGATATGACCCATCGGAGTTTATATACAGCCTGAAAGAGACCACCGAGCTACCGGATTGCGATAGTGGCGAGAAGCATCAAACTCGTGTGCTGATTCGCCTCGAGAACATGCGTGACCTGTCGGAATGGAACGCAGGCAGTCCATGGCTGGCCATCCAGAGATTGTCAGTGACTTCCGCGGCCGGAGACACCAAAGGCTTGTGGCCAACTGATGTCCCGGAGACATGAGCTACAGCATCCGGGCCGCCCATAGCCCTCTACGACCGGGACAATGAGCGCCACCCGCACGCTATCCGTTGACCTCGCCGCGAATGCCGTGGCTTTCGGGCTGATGGGCGTCGGCGGCATCATCCTGCAACTTCTGATCGGTCGATACTACGGCGCGGAAATGCTGGGAGTATTCAATCAGCTTTTTGCGGTCTACATTTTTAGCTCACAACTCACTGTGTTCGGAGTGCAGTTCTCCGTACTCAAGCACGTGGCAGAGCATGCGCATGATCGGGAGACCTGCCGCCACATTGTGTCTTCAGCGGTGGTGCTGAGCGTTGCAATCGGTATCGCCAGCACGATACTGCTCTTCCTCGTTCTACCGCTGGTTCTGGCATTTTTTGACAGTGCCGCGCTGCTGAGGGCCCTACCCTGGGCCATTTTTGGCGCTCTGCTGTTCGGCATCAACAAGGTATTGCTGAACGCCATCAATGGGCTGCGGCACATGTTCGCGTTCGCAGTGCTTCAAACACTGCGAATTTTCGGAATGCTGGCCACCTGCGTCACGTTCATTGCCCTGCAACTGGACGGCGGTCATCTAGCCGCCAGCCTGCTTGCCGCGGAAGCGCTAGTCTTCCTCGGAGCCTGCATCTACCTGCTGGTAGACCTGGGATTGAATCCCTTCAATGCGACGAGGGTCTGGCTGGCGGCACACTGGCAGTTTGGTGTCCGCGGCGTCCTGGCGGGTTCCATCTCGGAAATCAATACCCGCATTGATGTCCTGGTTATCGGCCTGCTGGCATCTGACACAGCGGTGGGCCTGTACAGCCTCGCCGCCACCCTGGCGGAAGGGCTGGCCCAGTCGGCAATTGTCATCCGCAACATCGTCAATCCCATCATCACGCGTTTCTATACCAGTGAGGATCTCGCCGGTCTCAGGGCATTTCTAAGCAAGACGGTGCGCCGTTCCTACGCTTTCTATGTGGTCGCGGGCCTGGCTGCCATGGCAATCTACCCCTTGTTTATCCAGCTGTTCCTGGACCAGGAATTCTCCGCCAGCACTCCCGCGTTCAATATCCTGGTTGTCGGCACCCTGCTGGTCGCAGGCTACCTGCCCCTGGACATGTTACTGGTACAGATCGGAAGGCCCTGGCTTCAGACTCGGGTCAAAGCCATTGCAATGGTGACCAACCTGGCGCTGAACCTAGCGTTGGTCTCGCTGATCGGCATTATCGGCGCCGCCCTGGCGACAGCCGTATCCTACCTCGTAGCCACTCTCATCCTACGCCGATATGCCGGCCGCGAGCTGGGCTTCACACCCTAGAGGTAGCCAAATGGACTCAATACCCGGCTATATCAACGGCTCATATCTTTCACTTGCGGTTCACCAGTGGCGAACCTAATATGGCACCCATTTCTACTAGAAGGACTCCCGCTCCGCAGGGCCCAGCGCCCATCAGCCCGTCAGTTTTGACAGGGAGCCTCGTCAAATCTCGGAGAATTCAATAATGGCGATCAGGAACTTTTCCCAAGGCGAAGGGGGCTTGAAAAACCTGGTGATCGGGCTGATGTCCGCTTTTTCCATACCCATCTCTATATACCCAGGGTGGTACAAGCGGGCGCGTGAGCGTCACGCCTACCGACCGTTCTTCCAGCCCTGGCGTATCGACGACAAGTTCCAGCGCGAGTGGGAGGAGCTTTCCAGTGCCAGCACCTCCAGGGTTCGCACGGCACACAACATCTATACATTTGCCAAGATGGTCGACCGCCTAGAGGGCGAAATCTGGGAATGCGGCGTCTACCGCGGCGCAACCTCCCGTCTCATTTCCGTGGCGGCGACAGATTCCAGCCAGCCACAGCGCAAGATCAGGCTTTTCGACACCTTCGAAGGCATGCCGGAGCAGACGGAAGAGTACGACGATATTCCCGTGGGAGAGTTGTCCAACACCTCATTGGACGAGGTAAGAAACCGGGTTGGCGCCGGGGACAATGTCTCCTATCATCCCGGATTCGTGCCCGATACCTTTGCCGGCCTGGAGGAATCCAGGCTTGCCCTGGTGCACATCGACCTGGACCAGTACCAGTCCATCCATGCCTGCCTGGATTTTGTCTACCCGCGCATGGTGGCCGGCGGCATCATCCTGTTTGACGACTATGGCAAGCCCGGCACCTACGGCTCGCGCCTGGCGGCGGACGAGTTTTTCGCAGACAGGCCCGAGACTCTGCTCGTGCTGGAAACCGGTCAGGCGGTAGCAATCGTTTACAAGTAGGCACACTGCCATGCAGATCAACTGGATCAATCACGCAGGTTTTGAACTGGAGAGCGGTGACATCTGCCTGCTGACCGACCCATGGCTGGAGGGGTCGATTTTGAACAACAGTTGGGATTTGCTCTCCCAAACACAGTACACGCCTGAGCGCATGGCAGAGTGCACCCATCTCTGGTTCTCACACGAACACCCAGATCACTTTGTCCCCCCGACGATACGCCAGATACCGAAGGAAGCCCGCGCTGGCATCACCGTTCTCTACAAGGCGACCGAGGACCGCAAGGTCGTAAAGTACTGTGAAGCGCAGGGATTCAAAATCGTTGAGCTCGAGGAGGGCAAATGGCTGGAACTCGCCCCAGACTTTCGGGTACTGATGGGCGAAGTACCGTTTTACGATACCTGGCTGTTGATCGAAGCGGAAGGCAAGCGGGTACTCAACCTCAATGACTGCGTGGTCAACCATCCGCGCAAGGCGCAGCAGCTCGCACAGACAGTGGGGCAGGACCTGGACCTGCTGATCTCGCAGTTCAGCTACGCAAACTGGGTAGGCAATCCCGGCGAGACTGAAACTCTGCTCAATGCCGCGGACGAAAAGCTTGGCCGGCTTGACTACATTTGCGGCGCCCTCAAACCACGGGACCTGCTGCTATCAGCAAGCTTTGTCTGGTTCTCTCACGACGAGAATTTCTACCTGAATGAAGGCGTCAAGCCGATCAGAGAAGTCTTCAACTACTGCAGGGACCGACTCGACGCCCGGGTGCATGTAATGGCGCCAGGCCAGAGTCTGGATGTGGCTGAGCTGGAGGGACACGACTCCGAATCTGCGCTACAGGCTTACGACGCCGATGAGGCATCGCTGCCGAACCGCGAACGTCACCAGGCTGTCCCGACCCAGTTTGAGGAACTGCAGGCCCTGTCTAGGGAATACGATGAGCGGATTGCCAAGCGCAACAATGTGGCGCTAATCAGGTTGCTGGACATTTTGCGCATCTGGCGACCGACCATCAATATCTACCTCTGGGACATCGATCTGCTAGTCAACTACAGCATGTTCAGCGGCCTTAGCCGCTGCCCAGCGGACGCCGCACCGGATGTCAAAATGGCCAGCGACAGTCTGGCTTTCATTTTCAGGCATGATTTCGGCTTCGACAGCCTAGAAGCAGGCGGGCGCTTCAACTGCGATCACTCCAAGCGCTGGAAGATGTATCGTGCCTTCGGTATTGCGGTACTCAATAACATGGGCAAGTCGTTTGGTTTTCGGTTGGCACTGGATGGGCTGATCCTGCGCCGCGCATTCGAAAAGATTACCCATCTCGGTTGAGTCCCTTCGTCGCACCATCAGGCAGCAGCCGCTAATGCGTGCGATAAAGCTCCTCACGATCTTTCTGGTTTTCTATCTGATTGTTCGCGCTGTACTTGTAGTGCCCGAGGGCCTTCGTGTTGCCCGAGCCGAGAAGCTCGAAACAGATGGCAAGAACTATGTAGCAGTATTGTTCGGCAATGGCGATGACAAAACCCTCGGCACCACGACGCGCAATCGACTCGATTTCCTACTCGAAACCATGGATCGCCGCCGTTTCGATGAGATTCTTCTTATTGGTGGAGCGCGCCGTGGTGAGATTAACTACTGCGCTCCACAACTTCGTTACCTGGATCAGGCTCTCGCTGAGGGCGTCTCAGTCAGATGTACGGCGGCTTCCTACAGCACGCTCAGCAATCTTAGGGAGTTAAGTCGGAGACCCGAGATCCAGGGCGGTGTGATCCGGCTGATCACTTCGCCCTCCCACGCCTATCGCGTGCGCCTGCTATGCGTTAGGAATGAACTGGCATGTGAGGTGCTTACCTGGCAATCGGAGGAATCATCCACGAATGCGTTCCGCCAGGGCAAGGAAGCACTGTCGCTGCTCGCTATCCTACTACTGGGAGACTGCCACGACGTGATACTGCGCTTTGCGCGAAAGGGTGAGTTCTCCCTGTCTGCCTGCAAAGGCTAGCCGGGTATCGCGTAGACTTTTGGCGCCTGGTTGATCTTCTCGACGACCGGGCCGAAATCCAGCCCCAGCACGTCCAGATACCATTTAATCGACGCGTAGCGTGGCCTGTTTTCCTGCATGACCATTTCCAGGGCCTCTGACCGGTCCACTTGGCCCTCTCGAATCTGGTTGCTTCGAAAGGTGTCTACTTCCGAAAATCCCGCAATGGTCATGTACACATAGTTGTAGAAGGCTGCGGTTCCGTCGCCTATCCGCCAGGTGGAGTCAGTGTCTGGTGAGGTTTCCCAGTTGTACTCTGCCTGTAACGTTTCCTCGATAGTCGTTTCATCCCAGTCCACGTAGTCGTAGAGGGAGAGAAAGCCCTCGCGAGGCTCGAAGTAGTAGGATTGGTACGCGCTGAGTGTGTCCCAGACAGAGCGATTGAGGTAGCTAGGGTTACGTAAGAATTCGCCCAGGTAGTGAAGCGGCATGCGCATCTTCCCGAACGTCGAAAGGGAATCGACTCCATCCTTGTCGAAATCCGGCCGGACACCACAGAAGCCCGTCTTGAAATCGGTATTTTCCAGTTGGTTGGGCATCCAGATGTTGAGCGTCACTCCATTCTGACGCTTGAGCACGTTCATCCACTTGAAGAAGTGTTTATCACCCGCCATGAAAAGCGGAATAATCCCGAGGTCGGGCCTACGCAACCAGGCTTCAATGTTGCGGCGAACATTGTCGCGTTTACGTGAAATATCAGCAGATACAAGGATGTTTTCCAGACCCAGCTTGCCGGTAACGCGCGCAATGTTTCGCCTGGCGAGGTCCGTCACCATACCCCAGTCATAGGTAAAGGTAAGCGGCGAGACATCCAGCTCCGTTTTCAGCTTGTGCAGGCCAAAGCTACTGTCACGGCCGCCACTGAAAGCAGCGATGCAAAAATGATCACCGCTGCCGCGATAGCTATCGATGATTCGGGACAGCTCATCCATACCGCCTTTCATCACCTTGGGTTTGTAGTTTCTGCAGTAGTTGCAGACACCTGCCTCGTCGAAAGTGATGAACGGAAAAGAGTCGGGCAGTACGCATTTGCTGCAGCGTTTCAAAGAGCGCAGTGACTGCTCATCAAAGACGAGATTTTTCTCCTCCTCACTGCATGCCGTGCCAACAGGCGCAGCTTGGGTTCGGCGTGGCTGTGAGCTGGATTCTTCAACAGCACCAATGGAGTAGACGTCGATTTTCGCCGGCGCCGGCGCCCATTCCTGGTCAATGTCTAGCGCGGAGGTGCTGATCGCGAGCGTGTTCGTTTCAACGAGGAGAGCGTTTCTCGGCGCTAACCAGGTGACAGGCGCCATGCCCAGACGCGCCAGGCAGGTCTGGTTGATGGTCTGGTCCAGAATATAGCTTTCACTGGCAAACACGAAAACATCATCGCTCTCACTACTGCTGTAATACAGCGAGCCCGTGTTGGTCGCCAGGGCCATGACAGGGCGATCAGCCAGGAACGTGGCAATCGACGCGGCGCCCTCTATCTGCGTGAAAGTTTCATTGAGTGCCTGGAAGATCGATCCGTTTGCTTCGAGGGCGTGTCGAATAAGCGCCGGCAGGACTTCCGAGTCGACCTCAGTCCGGGGCTGCATATCATCCCGGTGCTGCGCCCAGAGCTCTCTGTAGTTACAGATGATGCCATTGTGGACCAGCACCATTTCGTCCCGGTAAACGGGCTGGTTGTTGTCATTGTTGGCACTAACGCCATCCGTGACCAGGCGTGAATGCGCGATAGCAGCGGGTAGCGCTTCGTTTTTGAGGCTCGCATCCAGGGTCTTGCGGTATCCCGCGGTCTTGATCAACTCTGTCGCCCGGATGTCTTTTTTCAGGACAGAAATTGTCGAATCGACGGTGCTACGGATCGCTATCCCGGCGGACTCCTTTCCCCGCGACTCGGACAAAATGAATAATCGGTCGAGAACCTTTTTGTACTCTTCCGCGGTCATCGCGCCGGATTTCGCGACCAACCCAAAGATACCGCACACAGCTAGAGCTCCTCTCTCAACAATCCAATGCTCTGATTTTTCCTCACCCTTCCGCCTGTCAAGACATCAGCTGTGACAGGACCTGGAGTGCGGTTTCCTGATCTTCCGATGCGAGATAGGGCGACATGGGCAGGCTGAATATATCCCTGCACACCGCCTCGGCT
This sequence comes from Halieaceae bacterium, assembly GCA_965601975.1. Taxonomy (GTDB): domain Bacteria; phylum Pseudomonadota; class Gammaproteobacteria; order Pseudomonadales; family Halieaceae; genus JANQIO01. The sequence continues at coordinate 510,679 of OZ271856.1, read as the reverse complement.
ATCGGCAGGCTGGCCTCACCGGGCCCCTGGTCCCGCAGCGCCGGCTGGAGATGGAGAGCAACGGGGTAGTATACCTGCGTCGGTATTCCCGCAGATTTGAGCTTTTCCTGGAGGACTGCGCGCTCATCGGCTGCACGCACACTGAACTGCGCATAGCTGCTGGAATACCCCTCGGGAATCGCCTGGGGAACCAGGCCTTCGGGCAGCGCATCCCGATACCGGGCCGCTACCTGCTCGCGCAGTCCGAGCTCCTGCTCGAACACCGCGAGCTTCTCCAGGAGGACGGCAGCCTGGATCGTATCGAGACGGCTGTTCATGCCGACGCGGACGTTGTCGTACTTGTTCTCGCCTTTTCCATGCACCCTGAGTGAGCGCAGGATATCGGCAAGGTCTCTGTCATCGGTCAGCACCGCCCCGCCATCGCCATAGCAGCCAAGGGGTTTGGCCGGGAAGAAACTGGTGGTCGTGATCTGCCCGAAACCACCCAGGCGGCGCCCTTCGATGGCAGCGCCGAAACCCTGGGCCGCATCGTCGATCAGTAGCAGTCCGTGCTGCTCACACAGTGCCTCGATTCGCGGCAGGTCCGCCGGCAGGCCAAAGATGTCCACCGCCATCACAGCTTTCAGCTTGTCGCCAAAGCATTCCCGGGCGCTGGCAAAACTCTGTTCGAGAGCATCCGGGGATATATTGAAGGTCGCGTCGTCGATATCGGCGAATACCGGTGTCGCGCCCACCAACATGATTGATTCAGCGGTGGCGTAGTAGGTAAATGGCGACGTAATCACCGCATCACCAGGGCCAATATCCAGTGCCATCAGCGCCAGCTGCAGCGCGTCGGTACCATTGGCACAACTGATGACATGTTCGACGCCGGCAAACTCGGCCAGCTTCTGCTCCAGCTCGGCCACCTCGGGCCCCATGATGTACTGGCCGTGATCCAGCACTGCATGGATGCGCTGGTCGATACGCTCCTTCAGCGCGGCATACTGGGATTTCAGGTCGATGAACTGCATGTCAGGCGCGGCTCAGGGTATTGCCGGACAGCTCATACTCGACACCGGAGCGGGGGCAGCTCGCCCTGCCCTTGCCGGACACAGGTAAATCCAACTTTTCGCCAGCTTCACTCATCCACCCGGTCTGGCGACTCGGCACACCCACCACCAGCGCGAAGGCCGGCACGTCTTCGGTGACCACAGCCCCGGCACCGACAAACGCATACTCGCCGATGGTTACGCCGCAGACGATGGTGCAGTTCGCGCCGAGGCTGGCGCCCCGGCAGACGCGGGTGGGGCGGAACTCATCCTTGCGCTCTACCGCGGCGCGTGGATTGAAGACATTGGTGAACACCATGCTGGGGCCGCAGAACACGTCGTCGTCTATGGTGACACCGTCATAGACCGATACGTTGTTCTGTATCTTGACGCGATTCCCGATCACCACACCGTCTGCCACGAACACGTTCTGGCCAAGCGTGCAGTCCGCGCCGATGCGCGCCCCGCCGCATACATGGACGAAATGCCAGACCTTGGTGCCCGCACCGATCTCGGCACCCTCGTCGACCACGGCACTGGCGTGAACCTGGGCCGCCTGGCTCATCGGGCGGCGACAGCGGGAATGAAGGGGTGGGCGTCTTCCGGCCTGGGGACGGTGTCGGCCTCGCGGATCTGCTGCACGATTTCGATACTGCGCCGGGCATCTTCGAGCCCAAACCCGCCGCCGTCGAGAATGTCCTGGTAGCTGGCCGTGTGCAGGTCAGTAAAGCCTCCGGAGAACTCGATCTCTTCACCATCCACGGTAATGGAGCGATAGGTGCGCTGGCCGGTCGCCTTGATCTCGGCGGGGAGGTAGTCGTAGTCGATGGAGAGGAACCAGCGCACGCGGGCGTGCTTGAACTGCAGCATGCCTGAGGCTGCACGCTTCTCTCCAAGGTAAACCTCCTGGTGAGTCAGCTCGCCAAACACCCACCCCAACATATCGAAGAAATGCACGCCGATGTTGGTGGCGATTCCACCAGACATCGAGCGGTTTCCCTTCCACGACACCATGTACCAGTGACCGCGACTGGTAAGGTAAGTCAGCTCCACCTCAAACTGCTTTGAAGGGTCTTCCGCCAGTGCGGCTTCGACACGTTGCTTCAGCGCGATGATCGCGGGGTGCAGGCGCAGCTGCAAAATGGTGTACACGCGGCGCCCGTGATCCTGCTCGAATTCCGCCAGGGCGTCGATATTCCAGGGGTTCAGGACCAACGGCTTCTCGCAGATGGCGTGGGCATCGGTGCGCAGCGCAAAGCGGATATGCGAGTCGTGCAGGTAGTTGGGCGAGGCGATGCTCACGTAGTCCACGCCCTCCCCCTTGCGCCGGAGCAGATCGAGGTGGCGGTCGAAGCGCTCGAACTCGGTGAAGAAATCCGCGTCGGGGAAATACCGGTCGATGATGCCGACAGAATCGTTAGGGTCCAGTGCCGCGACCAGTCGATTGCCGGTGGCGCTGATAGCCTCCATGTGGCGCGGCGCGATGTAGCCGGCGGCGCCGATCATTGCAAAGTGCTTCTCGCTCATGGTCAGGCCTTTACCACCTTCTCTGCACCGGCGGGATAGCGCCCGCGGGTATCGATCATCAGCGATGCCCAGCTGAGCAGGCTGTCGTAATCGAAGTCGTCGTGGTCCGTGGCCAGCAACAGCGCATCCTGGGCAGCCACTACTTCCTCTGTCAGCTCTGCCGCAGCCAGGTCGAAATGGTAAGCCCGGGTATGCGGGATGCGCGGCACATGCGGGTCGGCATAGCTGACCTCGGCACCGGCCTTCTGTAGCAGGTCGATCAGTTTCAGCGAAGGTGATTCGCGCATGTCATCCACGTTCTTCTTGTAGGCCACGCCCAGCACCAGCACCTTGCTGCCGTGCAGCGGCTTCTGGCGGTCGTTCAGGGCGGCGCCCAGTTTACTGATGACATATTCCGGCATGTAGGTGTTCACTTCACCGGCCAGCTCGATAAAGCGGGTGTTCAGGTCGTACTCGCGCGCCTTCCAGGTCAGGTAAAACGGGTCGATGGGAATGCAGTGCCCACCCAGCCCCGGCCCCGGGTAGTAGGCCGTGAACCCGAAGGGCTTGGTGGCGGCCGCGTTGATCACCTCGTGGATATCAATATCCATGCGGTCCGCAACCATCTTCATCTCGTTGACCAACCCGATATTGACGGAGCGGTGGATGTTCTCCAGCAGCTTGGTCATCTCGGCGGTGCGTGTGGACGACACCGGCACGACCTGGTCGACCGCGGCGCTGTAAAGCTGTTCGCCCAACTGCAGACAATGTTCCGTGTGCCCACCGCAAATCTTGGGGATCGACTTGGTATCGAACTGGGGATTGCCGGGATCTTCCCGCTCCGGCGAATACACCAGGAAGTAGTCCTCGCCCACGTTGAATCCGCGGCTCTCCAGCCTGGGCAGGATCACTTCCTCCGTGGTGCCGGGATAGGTGGTGCTCTCCAGGGACAGCAGCTGGCCCGCCTTGAGGTGCGGCAGCATGGCGTCCACGGTGGATTCGATATAGCTGAGGTCAGGCTCCCGGTGCCGGCTGAGCGGCGTGGGAACGCAGAGGATGGCAACATCCAGCGAGGCCACCTCGGAGAAATTCGAAGTTGCCTTGAAGCCGCCGGCGAGCGCCTCGGCCACCCGGGCATCAGCGATGTGCTTGATATAGCTTTTACCGTCGCTGAGCGCAGTTATCTTGCTGTCGTCGATATCGAAACCAACCACCGGGAAGCCCGCCTCGACGAAGCGCAGTACCAGCGGCAGGCCGACATAGCCCAGCCCAAATATCCCTATCACCGCGTCGCCTTGTGCAACTCGGTTTTGTAATTCGTCCTTATACACCTAGATCCCCGGGGGAGCCCCAATTCGCGTCGGGAGTTTACTAAATAACCAGTGGCCGAGCTATTCGGGGCTAGATCCGTACCGCGCGGTCTAGGGGCCGTCAGACGGGCCCGTGTGGGCCTCTGAGACCCTGATGGCGAGGCCGTTGCCCACGAAATGGTAGATCTTCTCGTACTGCATGGAGCCGCGCCTGAGCCCGTAGCGGGGCTCCACAGTCTGGATACGCTGCATCTGGGTGATCACCAGCGCATTTGCGCCCAGTTTCGCGGCCTGGTGCTGCAGCTCGCGGATGACGTAGCTGCGTTTGCCGCTTTCGGTGCGGCCAGTGAATTGTTTGCTGGTGGCTGTGACTTCGCCCAGTTCGATGGCCCCTTCTGGTGCTTCTTCGAACACCAGGATCTGTGTATCCGCCAGTGTCGGAGAGGCTGCCAGGGACAGCCAGCCAATCGCCAGCACGGCAAGTAGCGCATGAATACCGCGGTCAAGCATGCGCGCTCGCCTCGCCCATTTCAGCGGGCCGCCCGTAGGCCGCTCGACGTCGCGGTCGCGGTTCCTCCTGGTACAGCGCCACCCAGGCCAGCGCCATGATCAGAAGGAAGGTCAAGGCGTTGGCCGGGATATTCATATTGAAATCTACCCAGGACGACATCAGGAGCCACACGACGGCCATGCTGGCCGAGAAACCCATCGACTTGTACAGGCGCGCGCGTCGCCTGCGCTGTGCCTGTATGGCGGCCCAGCCTGATGCGACCACAAAGGCCACCATGGGTGCGAACCCTATCAGACCAAACTCGGCCCATAGCTCAACGTAATCATTGTGGGCGTGATACCAGAACTGCCGGATTTCGGGGCCCTTGTAGCGCGGGAAGTTCGAGTAGAAAGTCCCGGCCCCGATTCCTGTGAGCCAGTGCTCTTTCAACATCGTGAATGTGTAAACAGACACGTCATCTCGCTGCTCTGTGGCGAAGCTGGTCTGCTCCAGCCTATCGACAACCTTGTCGAAGCCGAACCAATTACCGACGATCAGTGCATCAATGACCAGTAGGCTGGCAAAGAGGATCAGCGCATTACGTGTTAGCCGTTGCTGCAGATACAAGGTCAGCAAACCCATGCTGACCAGCCCGGTGAAGAAAGCGGCATTGCCCATGCGCGAGCGGGTTAACACCAGGCCGATGACCATTATGGCGAGGAACAAACGCAGGCGAAGCTTGGAGCCCAGCAAAGTATTTACCACGCGGCGCCAGAACTCTCGCCAGCTGTGCGCAGGTTCTTTTTCCAGATCCGCCAGTAGTAGTCCGATGCCCAGCGCAAGCGCCAGCACCAGGAATCCGGCCAGGTGAGGACGCGCCAGGAATGTCCCCGTTGCTACACCCAGATAACGCTGCTTCTCATAGAAAAAGCCATACTCCAGCCCTGACAAGGTCATAAACCCGCCGTAGGCCGCCTGGAACACCCCGCCCAGAACCACTGCATAGCAAAGCTGCCTTATCCGCCGCTGTGTCGTTGTGAGCTGAAGCACGAGACAGAAGAAGACGGTGTATGCCAGGCCCTGGAACAGACGCGTGCGCGTAGCCCAGGAGTCATCTGTCTGGAACGGTGTGGGAAGCGTCTGCACAAACACCCACAGCTGCACCAGGACGAGACAAGCGAGTGGAAATCTAGCCTGCCAGATCAGCGGGGAAAGAAGGAGCTTGCCGCGCGCCAACTGCAAAAGCGCGGCCGAAGCCAGCAGGAAGATCAGCCCGATCAGCAGCCACAGCGGCCACGGCCAGTAGCTACCCGTGGGTATTGGCGCCCAGGCAACGATGAATAACAGGAAGCCAAAGAGATATCGGCCGTGACCGGCCGCGGAGTCTGTCATCTACAAGTCTAGTAGGCCTGTTTCCCGGTGAAGCCTCTAAAGACTGTCATGAGAATGATGAAGATGTCGAGCCGCAATGACCAATTGCGAATGTAGTAGAGGTCGTGCTCGACGCGTCGCTCCATCTTGTCCAGTGTGTCAGTCTCACCGCGCCAGCCATTTACCTGCGCCCAGCCCGTAATGCCTGGCTTGACCAGGTGGCGCAGCATGTAACCTTCAATCGTCGCCCGATATTCTTCATTGTGCGCCACGGCATGGGGGCGTGGGCCTACCACTGACATGCTGCCCTGCAACACATTGAAGAACTGTGGGAGTTCATCGAGGGAGGTTCGACGCAGAAACGCACCGAAGCGCGTAACACGCTGATCGTTGGCCTGCGCCTGCACGATACGGTCTCCGTCTTCACACACCGTCATGGTGCGGAACTTCCAGACATAGATCTCCTCGCCACTGATGCCATATCGCCGCTGTCGAAATATCACCGGACCACGCGAAGTGAGCTTGATGCCCAATGCGATAAATAGCATGGGAATGGAAACGATCAACAGGCACACGCTTGCCACCGCCAGGTCTTCAAGCCGCTTGAGCAGGTAACCGCTTTCATCCAGTGGCGAATCGTAGACGCTGATTACGGGCATGGGCCCCACGTTGCGGATGCGCGAGTTCACCAGCTTAAATGTCATCAGGTCCGGCACGAGCGTGACCTGCACAGAGCAATCCGCCAGGCCGTCGATCGTTTCCCGTATCGTCTCAACGGCTGTCATTGGCAGGGCGATATAGACCTCATCGAAGTGGCCACGGCGGGTGTCCCGCAACAGCTGATCAAGATCACCCAGATAAACGAGACCGGTGTCAGCAGCGTCCTGAACTGACATACCTTCATCGTCGTAAACGCCAACCACGTGAATGCCCATCCACTGGTTGTCGCGAAAGTTGTTGACCAAATCTCTCGCCAGCGTACCGCAGCCCGCCACGGCAACGCGGCGTGAGTTGCGACCGTCGATGCGGGCCTGGTGCAGTAGCGTGCGCAGGAACGCGCGGAAGATGGATAGGTTCAAGGGCGCCAGCACCATCCAGGCCAGCATCACCCGTCGCGAATACTGATCAGAAATTTTCAGTGAATACGCCACGAGCAAAAGGCAGAGCACCACGCTGACCCACGTGGCCAGGACCTGCCTGACTTCGGCGGCGATGCTTTCCGTTCTCCAGGAACCGTACAGGTGATATTGGCGACCCAGCAGACAGAACAACAATGACGCGACAATGACCGCGCCACTGAAAATGGGTTGCCATTCAATTTCAAACAACAAGGAAGTAGATAGCAACGTCGTCCAGATAACGACGATATCCACGCTCTGCTGAATCAAAGCAATTAGGGAGTTATTGCTCCTTGCAAAGCCGCTCCGTGACATTGTGATACCGCTGGTGTTCGCTCACCAAAAAGTCTAGTTCAGAAACGTGAATGCACAAGGAATCTTCATGCCCAAATTCATTTGCAGTTGCTAGCATTTCCCTGGCAAGTGGCGGGCGAAACTCACTTGCACTGAGCAACAAATCAGTCACGACTTTTTTACCCTGCTCGTCCAATTCCGGCCACGCGAACAAGCCGGCGCGGGCGACACGCCTTAAGACATAAACTTCCCAAGGATAGGCCGCTACAGCTCTTGCCATGTCTTCAGACAGATTCTCATCCAAGTGCCAGCGGCGTGCTTTTAACAGCGCCCTGGCTGACAGACCGCCTCCATGCATGGGTCGAAGCGCAATCGCGTTGTCGTACGCGTCATTGGCGAGTTTCAATCGCTCGCGAAACAGCTCGGTGTCGCGATCGGGCACAAACGTGTACCACTCCATCACACGACCCGCGCGTAACCATATATCCGGGTTGCCCGAATTCAGTGCAATTGCACGCTCCATGTGCGCAGCGGCACGGTTCCACTGTCTTGCACTCGGCACGCCTCCTCGCGATTGCCAGAATTGTTCATAGCGTTTGCCCTGGAACGAATGAATCTCCGCGAGGAAGTGGCGCAAGGAAGCGGCCGTCAGCAGAAACATTGCAACGGCGAGACTAGCAAAAGTCCATCGCAGACCGACTGACATCAAGCCGCCTTGGAAAATCGGGATTCAGTGATCTGGGCTGGTCGTCCTTTCACCATGGCCCAGGATTCTTCTTCGCCGACGACTTCTGCCGCGGCGGCGCGACCCGGCTCTAGATTGGGAGGACGGTATCTCGCATTGTGTGCATCCGACGCAATGATAGTGACCACACCCATCTCCAGGAGGTCAAACGCCCGCTGTTCGGCTGCCTCGCCAAAGCGACCTGCCACCGACATAGCGGTGAGCTGAAACAGGCACCCTAGCTCTACAAAGGGCTTAATCTTGTCGAGACTTCGCATCACATCTTTGTTGCGCTCAGGGTGAGCAATCATAGGTTGAATGCCCTTGTCCTGTAGCCACTGCACTAGCTTGTCACTGCCGGGTGGCACATGACTGTGCGGTAGTTCCAAAAGCATCACATTTCTTCCTTGCCACTCGCCGAGGAAGGGAATGAGCCCCTGCTCCGTCATGGGAAGAATCTCAGGGCAGATACGTACCTCTCCAGCCATGGTGAGCTGCAGGGCGAGCTGCAGTTCAGCGAGGGCAGCTCGAAACGCGGCCAGGCTTTCAGGAATAGTCTCCGCGGTATTTTCGTAGCGCCCAGGGTGGACGTGCGGCGTTACAGCGGCGTGGGTGATGCCGTTTTCTACAGCCATCCTTGCGAGTGCAATTGCTTCTTCCAGTGTGGCGGGACCATCGTCAACGCCCGGCAGGAGATGGCAGTGTAGGTCAATCATGCCACCCGTGGTTTGTCGCGGATTGGTCGAATCTTGCCACGGGTATCGTCGTCGGATGCGTCGCTTCCGCTGTATCCGTAATAATCGTAGTAGCCGCCATAGTTGTAGTAGTCACCACCCAGCTTGGATGCTTTGCGCGGATCGAACTCATTAAGCACCACACCCGCAACAGGCGTGTTGGAGTTCTGCAGCCGTTGTATTCCCTGCTTCGCTAGGGTGTACGGGGTCGCGTCTGCCTTGACCACGTAGATGACTGCGTCGGCGTAAGAGGCCAAAACCAGTGCATCGCTTACTGCCTGGGTGGGCGCTGAGTCGATAAGGATACGATCATAGTGCTGCTTTAGCATGCCCAGCGCATCTACAAACCGCTTGGAAGAGATCAACTCCAGTGGGTTTGATGGAATCACACCGGCGCAGAGCACATCGACTGCTGCGGCTTGGTAGTGCTGGATACAGTTCTTTAGTTGTTCTGTGCCAGCAATAAAGTTAGATAGACCGGGAGTGTTGGGAGGAAGCTTACAGGTCTTGGCAAGTGTCGGCCTGCGCATATCAGCATCGATGATCAGAGTTTTCTCCATTTGACCCAGGGCCGCTGCCAAGTTAACGCTCAGCGTCGATTTGCCTTCCCCAGGGACGGAAGAAGTGATCACTGTAACCTTGTGGGCCTTGTCCAATCCCGATAGCAACAAACCTGTGCGAATTGTGCGAATGGATTCTGCAAAGGGCGATTGACGATCGTCCAACATCAGCGTGAGCGGGTTTTCAGGCCGCTTTCCCGGAATAAGTGGCAAAGCGCCCAGCATAGGCACATCCAGACGATCCTCTACGTCGGCAGGTGTCTTTAGAGAATTATCCAAAGCGTCCTTCAAAAATGCCAGAATCACGCCGCCTACGAGGCTGCCGATAAAAGCTAAAATAACCGAAAGTCTCTTTCGGGGTTTGACCGGTTCGCGAGGAATAGCTCCAGCGTCCACAACGCGAGCGTGTGCAGTTTCCATACCACCTGCTTCGTCGGTCTCACGGATACGGGTGAAGAACATGTCATAGAGTTGTCGGTTAGTTTGCACATCCCGCTGAAGCTCGCGAAGCTTAAATTCCTTGCGACTAATTTCCTGCACACGTGCTTTAGCATCAGCGAGCTGCGATTCCAATGCTTTCTCGCTGGCAGCGGCAACACGGTAGTCTTTCTCAACCCCATCTACCACACGGACTACCTGGCGCTGGATGTTCTCACGTGACGCCTGTAACTCGGACGTAGCTGCAATCATTTTTGGGTGAAGTGGGCCATATCGCTTTGCCAATTGTGCTACGTTGCGTTCCGCGAGTGCCTCTTCCTCCTTCAATTTCTGAATCAGCGGGTGACGTAGCACTGCGGGAAGCGAGGCCAAGGCTTCCGGAGAGGTGGAATCCAGCGCTTGAACCTGCGTGAAAATACTTTCGGCCTGTGTCCGCTCAGCGCGAGCTTCAACAAGATCTTCCGTGACTTCATCAAGCTCTCTTGCCGCGAGCGTTTTTACACCAGCCACATCTACCAACTCCTGTCGCTCACGATACTCCTGTAGTTTTACTTCAGAATCGTCAAGATTGGCTTTCAGGCCTTCAAGTCGCTCGCTAAGCCAGGCAGCAGCTTGCTGGGTGGCTTCCAGTTTTGCATCCAGGTGGCTGCTGATATAGACCTGCGCCAGTTCATTTACCACTGCAGCGGCGAGTTCAGGATCGTGCGATTCGAAACTGACTCTCACCAACTGGGTGTTGCGCACTGGTGACACTGAAAGCGAATCTCGAAAAGTATCAACCACGCCTGCCACGAGCTCTGCTTCCGTGGGTTCCTCCATGTCGACGTCGAAAGGCCAGAGGTCTGCAATACTCAAGCCCAGCAAAGGCTCGTCAAGGTCCGGGTCATAGTCCGGGTGGCGACGAATACCCAAGTTCTGAACCACCTGTTCTGCCAATTCTCGGGATTTGAGAATCTCAAACTGGGTTAGGAAGTACTCCTTATTGGCTGATCCAAGGCCGTAAACCTCTTCAATTGACAAAACTTTCGCCTGCTCTGCTTCAATCATGAGCATCAATGTTGAGCGGTAGATAGGGCGCATAGCCAATACAGTCAGCGCAACCATGATCGATACAACAAGTGCTAGCCCCAAGATGTTCCAGCGTTGACCGTAGACGACCCGCAAATAATGTCGCAGGTCGATCTCGTCTTCTGCAAAATCTTGATACGTTCGATCTTCCATTAGAAAAAGCTTTCCTCGATCGTGACTATGTCTCCGGGGCGAATCAGGGTGTTGAGTTTGGCAAGTCGAGGCTCTTCTTGAGCTTCATTGTCAGAGACTATGTAAAACTTGCTGCGCGATGCCCGATCAGTAAAACCCTCTGCCAGCGAAACAGCCTTCTGCACTGTCATACCTGGCTCATAGGGAAAGCCTCCCGGCTTGTTGACCTCACCACGGACGTAAAAACGGCGGTACTCCACAATAGTGACACTAACCTTCGGATCTACTAGGTAGGGTCCTCTAAGGCCATCGATAATCAGCGTTTCCAGCTGGCTAACCGTCAGCCCCTTGGCGTTAAGCTCGCCGAGGAACGGGTAGGAGAAGGACCCCGCATCATTGAGCAGAGCTTCAAGGCTCAGGTCATCTTCCCCAAATACCTTGATAGCAACTCTATCCCCCGCGCCAAGAGTGTAGGATGAAAGTCCAGTCTGACTATGGGCGATCGGTATTGCGGTGACCGAGTAGAGTAGCAATATGGCCAAAATGAAGCGCCAGGCGTTGCTCCGGCGGGGCTCGGCGTCAGGAAGAAGCAGGTATGAATTGCTCATAGAAAAATAGTAATAGCTAGCTATTCTGCACTGAAACAACAAAGGGTTGCCGCGAGGCAACCCTTTGATTATGGCAGACTCTCTTGTGCCCTTGCTTAAAGACTGAAATCGAGGCCAATCAGAAATACGTTGCGCTCGTAGTCAAGGTCGCTGCCGGAATCCTGCGAATCCCGCTCATCGTAGGCATACGAAGCACGAACGCCTAGCCACCGACGGAACTCATACTCCACACCGAGTTCACCATAGATAAGATCGTCCTCGCGCGGCGTGCCTTCGTATTCGTCGTTTGCATATCTCGCATTGGCAAAAAAATCGAGCCGATCACTGAAGGAGAAAAGCCAGCCAGCCACATACTCCTCGGTATTGATGAAGTCGCCCTGGCCGATAGTTTCGTTGATAAGCTGCGCGACACCGAGGTTGACAATGTGCTGCTCTCTCGGCTGCCATAGCACATCGACATCCCAGGTAAACTCGTTGTCAAAGTCGTCCCGACCGTTGTCATCAAAATCCTTGTCGACCATACCCACTTTCAACGTGCCGGTGGTCTTTCCAGTTGCTTCCCACTGGACACCCACGAGATAACGAATTTCGTCACTATCTAGCTGCGGGGTACCGTCAGTAAACTCCGTCTGATACTCGATCTCTGTGTAGCGAACTTCGGCCAAAAGGTCGGTTTTTGGCGCTATTTTCCAGTAGAACGTCCCATCAAACGAGGTGTTCTCACGGTCGCGCACATCCGACACGGGCTCATTGTTGGTGTAGTCCTTATCATAGTAATCGCCACCAAGTTTGATGCGCCCCTTGGAATCCGCGCCGCCAAACGTGTAGTGGCCTCCGTAGACGACCTCTTCATACTCATCAGGATCATCGATGAGCAACGCTACTTCGCCCTGGCTAAATCCGGTGCCCCGGTATTCATGGAGGTCATGGAAGCCGGCGAAAATGTCTATCATATTGCGACGATTCAGTTCCCAGTGAATATCGCCATCGATCTTCCAGTCGGTGAAGTCGTCGTCACCACTGTCCTGAAAGGTCCCATCGACTAAATCGAACTCTATGACGTACTCGTTCTCCCCATCCTTGGCCACAGCCTTGATGTTGGGGTTGATCAAGTAGATCGTGTCATCCTCTTCATCATCAGGCGAGAAGAAGATGTTGTCATCGAACTTGGTGTCAAAACCAAGCGTTGGTGTGATTTCAAATGGACCCGCAGAAATGCTCGCCGGATCAACTGCATAAGAATGTGCAGCGCAAATTACCAGCAGCGGCAGCGCCACCCAGGATGCCCGAAACTCCATGGTGTCTTACCCTCGTTCGCTCAAGAACTGTTCCCTGAAAAAAGTATAGACCCAATAATGAAAGTGTCATTATTTATGGCGATGAAATCTCAGTGAATGTTGGGCTGCTGAGCCTTGGAGTTTTCTCCAGCGATGAGCAAAACCTTACGTAGGGCAATATGAGTATGTTGGGGCTGGGGAAAGGTATTCTTCACTAACTTTGAAGCTTGCTCAAAGGGCATTCTCGGCGCACGCGCAGTGCAACTATTCTTCAGACGGACAATTCTCAACAGGAAGCGGCTCAAGTGGCCTACTGGCACGTATTCTAAGGATTACGAAATGACTCTTTTGCCTGAACAAGATTTGGCATTTCATGACTCCCCTACACGTTTCGGAGCGCTCAGCGTCCTACTCATATCCGACGGTAGCTATTCTGGTGAGTGGATCGGGCACACTCATTGCTGATGCCTCAGTCCCGTTCAAACCACGCAGCCGTTCCAAGAATTACAGAAATAGCCTCAATAACTCCAATCTCGCTCTCTAGCCTCAAATCCCCTCGCCCATCCTCAATATCTAGTCGCTCTCTACAGCTAGCATGGAACGCTTAAGGAAGTCCCAACGTTCCTAGAAATGTTCTTTCGAATGAGGTGATGCGCATATCTTGGATATCTAATCATCATAGACAGAGTGTATGCATAGAACTTGAGGTAATTCCCGCGATAACGGCTCATGAGTCGGCCGAGTTGAAGCTGCATTGCCTTCTTACAGCGTGCTTGAAGGCCGAGTGATTGTAGTAGCTTTAAAATCTCCGAATAAGAATCCTCAATCAACTCGATATCGTATTTCCTCAATCTCTCAGAAATATCATCTTGTACGTAATAGAAATACCGGCACTTGTCACATGTATAAATCAAACGTCCCGCTGCCAGGTTCTTAACGAAGTACGTATAGTCCTCGAAAAACCTGATCTGTTCGTCAAACAAGATCGGATCATCATTCTTTACTACAAATCCTGTTGGCGATCCTATCTGGTTCAGGCAGACCAATTCATCAGAAGCCTTCCCACTTTCCAAAACTAGATTCATCTTCGCGATTACAGACGGAACGCCTTCGTGGAACTGATACTTAAAACCTGACGTCGCGACACAATCGTAAGCGCCATCCACTGATGAAAGTAGCGCATACATATACTCCATGAAGCAGATGTCCAGTACGTCGTCGGCGTCTAGGAAGAGGATGTATTTCCCCCGTGAACTGAGTATTCCAGCATTTCTAGCTGCTGAGACTCCTATTTTTTCGGATCGAAGAAAAACCGCGCGAGGAACATCATAATTGACGATCTCCGCCTCTAGTTCTCGGACTCCAGAACCGTTCAACACAAGTTTCCATTCGAAGTCTTTGAAAGAGCTTTTCCTCAGCGCCTCAACGACGACGTGGAATGTTGGGGGCACCTTATTGATGGGCGTAACAATCGAAAAAAAAGGCTCAGATTTCATATTGGTTTGCCCTTATTGAGTCTCGGCTTGTGTTGCTTCCAGGGAGGCACCTGACTCACGGACTGCCGCTATGTGTTGGCTAAAATGTAATGCATCAACACTGAGCGACAAATTGGGACTACATTGCATCAATTGTTCTCCGTGGCCTCCCTTGGCCTGAATACGCCGGACTTCCGAATCAACGCCATGGCGAAGGAAGCTGACTTCACCATCATTTACTGCCTGATGTCCGAAAGATTCTTTGACGTGAGCGCCATGGACCTATGCGCGGCTGACATGAATACAAAAACAACGGCAGGGAAAATAAACACTGACGGAGTAAAGACTGTCTCAATATTTCCAATCAGCAGAATGTATAGAACCATTGCCAAAGCCAACATCCTGCCATTTCCGTCAATAAGTCGAGGTGTAGTTCCTGAGGTTATCCTTGCGAGCTGAGTTAACAGTACATAGAAGACGATCAAGCCCAGGTACCCTATCTGCATTAACATTTGGAGCACTGAGTTGTGCAACGTAAAGTAGACATGGCTCATGCCAAAATCATTGTCTACAGAGAACGCGCCGAAGCTATATGGTTGAAAGAAGAGCCTGTTCCCAAACAGGTGTGTAGGGTCAAACGAACCAACGTAATCCAGCACCACCAGCCAAAAAAGCAGTCGTCCACTAAGCGAACCGGCGTCCGCCTGTCCTCTTGAAAACATACTCATCACACTGAGGTCCAAACTGAGCAAGAAGGCGAAAACCAGTGGAGCGAATAGAATGGATCCAGCTATAGCAACTCTCGAAACCCTCAAGAGTGAAAATGCAAGTACCAAGAAAATGCATATGAAAAACGAGCCACGAGAATCCACCATCAAGATGCTAGCAACCGAGATCAGGCAAATAGCAGAATAGACCAACTTCCTGACGACACCCTGGCTATCCACCAGGAGGAAATAGGAGGCCAAGAACGACAAGGAGGCTATTGGCGCATAGCTATTGATTCCATAGGACAAGAAAAACCTAACCCGATCGATGTGAATACCCACGGTCTCAAGCATAAGTGCCGGTTGTCTCACTAGCGAATCGCCAGTGACACCAATTGCATAAAGAAAGACATTCAAAATTACCGGAAGAAACAGCATCCAAGACACTGAGACAATGAAGTTAATGTACCGCCTATCGGAACCACTGGTTCCAAGGTAGTAGATACTTACGGCCAGCGTATAGAGCAATAACAAAAGTCTAAATAAGGTGGGAAGCGGATCCTCAATTACGACTTGCCGAAAGACTGAGACTACGAAGAGGGTACACAGCAGTAGAAAGGCCCACAAATACTGGAAGTTTGGCAGGTTATGTTTACATTTCCCTATAAACTCTCTATCCGTTAGAACCTGCAAAGAAAGTAAAAGAAGAGTTCCAGCAAAAACTCCGGCAATCGAGAGTTTTGCGAATGCCCCATCCGAAATGGAATACAGTAGAATCAGGATGTAAGTCGAGGGAATGGATACGTATCTAAGCCATGACAGCATAAGCTTCCATCCGCGTAGAACTGTTACCTAAAGACCTATAAACGCTGCGAGATCCAGTCGCTCAAAGATCTCCAGCTTTCCCCCGTCCGTAGCATTATATATCTGCCGACCGTCCCTTTCGAACGCGTGCTTTGCGCGCAGATATCCCACTTCACTCTCCGCTAAATCCGGTAACTGCCATTCAACATCAGCGAAATAGGAAGTATCAAAGTGAGAATAGTCTTTCTTAATGCCTCGGACGTAAGTATTTGGCTCACCGCTGACAGCAAAATTATGATCAGCCCCAACAATTGCCAAACTTGTAAAGCCCATATGATAGGCAATCTGTAGTGCTGTATTTGTTACTGTATGGGAAGGGTTAATACTGAAGCTACAGTCCCTGGCAAAGCCTGGGATAAGTGCACTATGAAAGTAGGTAACGTTGGGTCGAGCCGCAACAATCTTCCGCGTATACGCCTTACAATCTAAATATAGCTCTATATCTGTCGTGTTGTAGAAATCCTGATTCTGATCGATTACGTGCATGTTTGAGGCCACAATGCAATCCGGTCTGAACTCTGTTCTGTCAAACAGAAGATTTATCTTGTTTAGGCCTATAACATAACAACCCTCCAAGAGACCAAAATCCACCGAGTTCAGTGAAGGGCCGTTACATAGAATTACCGCCTTGCCATTCAAATACCTGTTCCCAAGTCTCGCAAACTTCTTCCGGTCTACTATCGCCCTCGGACGAACATCCCATCTTAAGCGGTTCAAAAACTGGTAGGCCGCAAACCGGTACGGGTTCAAGGTTTGATTCTTGGTCGATTTGCTCAATTTCGATGCCTCATTCTGCACCGTTCAGGTAATTGCTTATCACACAACTCATCTGTTCCGTTTCCAAGACTTTTCTGCAAATGATAAATCATGCTAATGCCTGACCGCTTAGTTTTCTTCGGCTAAGGAGAAATATGTCCCTATATGGGCCTTTTACTTCGTAGTCCTTCAAATACTCCTTGATCTTGCCCGCATCGTGAATCTTTCGGAGAAGAGCGCCGTCACATAGCTCCAAATCTTCAGCGTCGTTAGTTGCGAACTCAGATATTACGTCTCGATGGACATCGATTCCGATTTCATGAAGGAAGGCATCAAGGAAGCTCTCATCATCCAAGCCGAGCGTTTCCGCCAGATCCTGCCGCCGGTACACATCCAACCTTCCGCCGACCCCGCAATTCACGAGGTCAATATCGGCGCCAAAGAACCGCTTCGCCTCTTCGAATTGCTTGAGCATCTTTAGTGGTTGGGGATCGTGGAATCGCTTCCCTGCACCAAAATACCTGTCGTCAAAGTGGTTAGGATCATCGGCCGTGGACGTCCAATCTCTCCGGTTCACCTTTCTGACTGGCTGGTCGTCGTACGTTAAATCAACCCCCAACATGCAGATCTTCTTGTATCCCATGTGTGCGCCGACTTGAATGGCGGCATTAAGAACTGTGTTATTGATCCCGCACTTCGGGAGTGATCTGGAAAAACCAGCGTGCGTTGCATCCAACCAGTAAATTACGTCAGAGGACGGCAGGTACTTGTAGAAGCTTGTATTAGAGGGGTGTATGTAAGGAAAGAAAGCCTTACCGACTTCTGACAAAATTGCCGGGAACTCATCTGCCAGATCCTGAACAACCAGGTTGTCTGTGACAATGTAATAGTTTGGCCTCCAGGATAAGCGCTCGTACATAAGATGGAAGCTGTTGCAACAGAAGGTATGTTCATCCTTCAACAAGTATAGGGGCGTGAGATTCAGGCTCGGACCGTTACCAAGGATATAAAGTGTTTTGCCAACCTGGGCCCCACGAAGACTTTCCCACTTCTGAGAATCGAGCTGGTTCGAAGATACGATCATCCTGCACTTCGCTAGCAAGAACATGAATAATCGACCCAAAAACACTTGTACGCCATGCTCAATAAATGCATCACGTCCTTTCTTGTAATAGCTAGAAATACTGATCTTCAAATACTCCTATTAGGCCTACAGTAGTGTTGCGAAATGCTCTGTTGTGAGTTGACGCACTCACTCAACCAATTAACGCCCGGATCAAAAAGCCAAAAATTCCCTATCCCTTACTTCCTTCCGACTTTTTTCTGGAAAGACCTCCGAAAAGCGTTCCATAAACGATCACGGCAAAATACAGACCATCTATAAGTGCGGATCCGACATCGTCAGAGACGATCAAGACTTCAACCCGGCACTGCTTCTGGGGAAGCGCTTACTGATAACGGATATCGCCTTTGCCAGGTCTGATTGCCCGGCAATAGCAATCAGGTTTCCCCAAGCAGAAGGATGCTCCAAGTGGCACGGGTAGCTCACAAAGCGATTGTGCTCATGCTGTGTTCCGTACTCGACTACAGGGTGCCACTCAGACACGATCACGTGGTAGCCTTTCTCTAGAAGGTAGTTCGCCAAATCTTCGAACTTATAACCTAAAGGCTCAGTTTTTCTATCCTCAAACTCACAGAGGATCACCTTAGGCTTTGATTTCTCCCAGGGATAACCCTTCAAAACAAACAAGTCATGCCCCTCGGTGTCGATCTTCAGAAAGCCGACATCTAGCAATTCATTGTTCGCCATATAGTCACGAAGCGTTATCGTTGTAACCTTACCTATTGATTCATGACTGCTATGGAATGGTGTCAGGGAACTTATTCCGCTTGAAACATCGCTCGAAAAGAACTCACGAACCTGATCGCTTTCGTCAGACACAGCGAGAGATGTTACTTCGACATTGGTCATCTTTTGCGAGAATTTCTCCAACTCCGTCCTGTTCTTCGGATCGGGCTCAAAAGCATGTACGCTCCAGCCAGAACCAGCAAAGAAAAGCAATGAGCTCCCTTTGTGCGCGCCCACATCCAACATCAACCCGGATTGGCCATCGGAGGCAATCGTTTCGTATATCAATCCGCTTTCGTCAACTCCACCCTTGTTGAGTAAAGTTTTCAGAATCCTCGTCATCCGATAGCCAAGGATTTTCGCTACTAGTACTTTATTCATACCAAAGAGACACCGTCCTAGTTTTTTCAGTTTCGAAATTCAAAATCGACACAAAAATCGAATTCTGGTTCGTGCGGCCATCACAAACCTAGAGCCAAAAAGACTGCGCACATTAGCGCAGCAGGAATCACATTGGGCAAAAAGTTCATCTCCCAAAAGGAGAACTTAAATAGTCGTTGATTCTTTATGTAACAATAGGGCGCATAGAAAAACATGTTCGAGCACAATAGTGTAATTGCGATTCCAAGTATTCCGATCGAATAGAGCATTGGCGGGAAAAGGAGCAAGGTTAGTGAACCTGCCAGGCCGTTGGCTATATGCCAAACGACGTCATTGCTTAGCGTGTACATCTGGAGGTGCATAGCTCCAATTCGCTCGAAGATAGTTGCCATCGAGAAAACGGCCCAAACGCCGTTACTGACAAAGCCAGTGTCTGCGCCAATTACCGTCAAAATGGTTTCTCCGAACAGGTAAACTGAGATACACCCCAATACAAGCAAAAGATTTGCGATCAGCATCCTCTGCCTCGCGACATCGATAATGGTGTCGGTATCCGCCTGAATAAATAGTTTCGCCAGGTGCGGCAACTTGACATAGAACGGAACCCTGCTCACGGAAGAAATTCCTTGAATCAGACGAATCGCCAAAAGATATGCTGCTGATTCTCTTGCGTCGCTGACATTTGCGACGATCATTCCGGTTAGCAACAGAACACCATGGCTAAACATAACTCCGGTTATGCTTCGCCATGAAGCCGACATAATATTGGCCAATACCCTCTTCTCAATTTTTGAGGTCGGTCGCCAAAGAACCTTTTCCTTTGTACTCAGCGCCAAATGCCGAAAGCATGCATATCCAATAACAACTGCTAATTGGCTAACGAGCACCAAAGCAAAAAGCTGTCCACCGAGTAGCAGACAAACCACGCCCGAAACCAGCGATAACAAACTGAGGGCAGCACCAACCTGGGCGACAAGAGCAACCTTGTTCACGCCGCAAAGGTATGCGCGGTACTTTCCGCTTCTCAATTGAAGCGACGAAGAAACTACGATTACTAGCCATGCCAGCCACCCTGATGCCTGGTCGCTACACGCACCGACAGGATCTAGAACCACTAGCGTCCCCAGCGAGATCAAAACGATGATCGCCGACCAGCTTATTCTGTTGAACGTTTGATCAACGCAGCTTACCAGGCACGTCGCAGAACTGCTCAGAATAGCTTCGCTGGCAACAACACTGTCATTACTGCTTATGGAATCGCTTTGCTTGTAGGCAACGAAACGCGTGACGGTAGGCGTCAAGCCAATATTGAGAAGCTGAGTGAACGAGAAAATCGCGTTAAAGAGTAGCCAGATTGCCACGTCTCCCGCACCGAAAACATTCAAGACGAGCGGGAGAAGAACAAGAAGACCGCCAAACTTGATGGCTAGTTCCAGCATGCCTGCAAACGATGCAGACTTGAGCATTTCTGGAATGGACTTCAAGTAGTTTCGCCCTAAATGCCTTAGCAAGGTTTACAGGATAGCGCTTACAAGCTTCTCAATAGCCAAACTGGTGGTACGCCGGGCCGCATCAAGCGTGTTCGAGGAGTTGTGCGATCCCAAAATACAGTTCTCAAACGTGAGCAACTCGTTATTGGTACTTAGGGGCTCTGATTCGAAAACGTCTAGCGCAGCGGAGTGAACGTGTCCTTTCCTTAGGTTTTCTATGAGCGCTTCTTGATCTACCAGGCCACCCCGAGCGACATTCACGATGCGGACTCCCGGCCTGCATTGCGACAACACCTCATGGTTCAGCATATTCTTGGTCGCCGAGTTCAGAGCACAGCAAAACACAATGAAGTCGCACAAACCTACTGATGAAGGCCACTGCGCTAGCTTCACTCCCTGATAATCGTCGGTGATTGCGGGATCGTAGCCAACTACGTCCATTCCCGAAGCATGGACCCGCTTGACAAGCTGTTGACCAATATCCCCCAGGCCGACAATACCGACGGTTCGACCCGCCAGGGACATCCCCTGAGGCTTGAACCAGATTCCTTCACGAACGCGGCGGTCAACCAGAAACGTTTGTCTGGCCAGGCCAACCAAATAGCCCATAGCAATGTCTGCTACTTCGTGTCCAAACATGTTAGGCGTATTAACGATCGGGATTTCGAATTCGGAGAAAGCATCGAAATCTACGTTGTCAGTGCCAACCCCCCATTTTACGGCGGCCATCAAACGCCCCGACTTTCCAGCGGCGACAACCTCTCTGCTGGCTGGGTCATCACCGATGATCCAGCCCTCATAATTCGGCAGAAGGCGAATTAGCTCTTCTTCGGTCAACGTCTGAACCACCTCAGGACAGTGCACCTCGAGACCACGCCGTTCAAGATCAGGGACAAACTCATCCTGTAGCGCCAGCATTGGTGGGCAAGTAACCAGTATCCTCATCCGCCGGCGCTACCATTTGCGTGCGTCACCAGGGCCTCAGCAATCGTCCAATCACTGGGTTCGTCGATATCAATTGATTCAACTCTCGAAGTGGGAAACAAGATAGGAGCGGAACCTATTCGCGCTCGAGTCACGCTAAAGCTCTGCTTTGTAAACAAATAGAGGCATGAGTTCTCTTCGTAGAGCGGATCTAGATCCTGCGTGCGAAGAAGTTCATCGGGATTATGGTTTACTGGATTTCCTTGAGCATCATACAGCCTCGTTCTCCATTCGCTCACCGTGAAAAGCGAATCGCTGTCTTTATCACTGTCCAGAGCATCTATCGCGCTGCTTATAGTGCTTGATGAAAGGAGTGGGTTGGTAGTGTGTGTCATCAGGTATAAATCTGAAGGATTCTGCTCAATATCAAATTCAATAATTCGATTCATGCTCACAAAATCGCCACATAGTTCCTCCGGTCGGTCGTGAATTTCTACCCGCTCCGATTCTCGGAACCCGGAACTCTCAAGTGCACTTCGTGCGTCGGTGTTAATTATGATTTTTGTGATTTCTGGAATGTCTAGTAACGACTCAAGGATCCATGAATAAAGCGGTTTTCCAGATAGCAATTTGAAGTTCTTACCAGGTATTCGTTCACTGTGCGCCTTCATTGGCAACAGTGCGACTATCGTTCTCACTAAGCTGTCGAACCTCTCTATGGTCTGGGTAGAAATACCTTTGTTTTAGCCGTGCGGACATCATACGGTGGTCATTGTTACCGACGTAGGTACCCCAATACTGAAAAAACCTGAACGCGCAGATACTTACCACGTGTTCAAAAAACTTCTTTTCTCTGGCAGCAGCTTTGAAGTCATGAATAATGCTCAGCAGCGCATAGGAGAGCATGTCGACGCGAGAAAACTGTATCTCCGGGCATATTTTCTGCAGAGCTATCGCCTCGCGTTCGTACCGCACCTTAACCTGCTTCCATGACTCATTGTGTATGTGATAAACAGGCGAATCTGCACAATAAGCAACTTTCCCACCATCATTTACATACCGTTTCGCAAGTTCTAGATCTTCCAAACCCGTTAGTTCTTCATCAAACCGGTACATGGCCCAGCAGCGTCGCGTAATCGCAGAATTCGCGTTGTTGCAGAAGAAATCGAAAGAATCCTTTACAACACCTTCTTCGGGAAAGAATCGCTGGAACACACGCTCTTCACTGTACTTCGTGGTGTCACGGCCAAGTTGTCTGCCATAGGAATAATCAGCCTGGCCACTGCGCAGAGGTGACACAAGTTCGATTAACCAACGGGAGCTGGCAGGTACGCAATGACCACTAACGATCACGAATAGATTTCCGGTGGCAGTTTCGCACCCCATGTTCAAAGACCTGCCAAATGAAAAATCGCGTTTTGATATTTGACGAACTACACAACCGTAGCGCTTGGCTATGTCTAGCGTTTGATCTGTGGATCCAGAGTCGATCAAGACTGTTTCAACGGTCAGTCCATCTGTTTCTTGATTCTGTATTCCTTCCAGTAGCTCACCAAGATAGCGCGCTTCATTAAGTGTTCGGATGATAATGCTTATATCCACAACGTCCCTACCTCGTTCTTCAAAGCGGGTCATGCAACCTGCTTAATACTCCACCGTCTATGTCAACAACCGCGCCTGTCATAAAAGCGGCGGAGTCGGAAATCAGGAAACTGACTAGTTTGCCTACCTCTAATGGCTGGCCGATACGCCCTACTGGATGAAAGGAATCAAGCTCCGCGCGTGATTGCGGACTTCCATCAAAACCTTCTTCCAGCATCGTTGTGGCGATCGCAGCTGGGCGAATAGCGTTTACTCTTACACTACCGCCTAGGTCAACCGCCATCGCTCTTGTAAGGCCCTCCAGGCCAGCTTTACTCGTGGCATAGCCGACGAAGCCTGGCTTGGTTGATTGCCCATGAACGCTTCCAATATTCACGATTGAACCATTGCAACTAGTCAATTCTTTTAGAAACAGTTTAGACATTAGAAAAGGTACTGTGAGATTAATTTCCAGCGTCCTTGACCATTCGTCCAATGACAGTTCACCGGTCGCCCCAAGCAACTGAATGGCCGCATTGTTTACAAGTCCTACAATCTGACTTTCAACGCAATTATCTAGCACAAGCTGCCTTAATCGGTCTGCAGATTCTGGACGGTGAATTACTTCGCAAATGTCGAATCGTATAAAAGTACTAGCATTCGTCTCACCGGATTCATGCTTATCAATCCCAACAACGACGTAACCTGCGTCCTTGAGTACAGCGCAAATCGCGCTACCAAGGCCTCCGGATGAACCCGTCACCACAACCGCGCCTTCAGGCACAATGAGCCTCGCGTAAATCAAGCATAAGAACACACCCTGACAAGGGCTCTCTCTCAAGACGATCTGAAGAAATACCATCACTCGCTGAAGTTAGGAAAAGTTTATCGTTGTTGTTTCCACCAATGGCGAGACTAGTGGGTCGCTGTACCGGCGCAAAGATTTCCAGAGACATCTCGCCAGAAGGTAAATAGCAGCTAACTTTTGAGCCGTCCCATTTCGCATTCCAGAGATTGCCACGGCTATCTATTACTGAACCATCAGGCACGTATTCGTATATCGAGTCATCAATGAATATGCTTTTACCGGAGATTTGACCTTCATCAGGATTGTAGTCAAATCGGTAAATCTGAGATTTCATTGAGTCTCCAATGAACATCTCCTCCCCATCGGGTGACCAACAAAATGTGTTTGGTATGCCCCAATGAGTGAGTTGTTTTCTAAGGCCCTCGTCACTTCTATAGCTATATATTGAGCCATTGGCGTTGTCGGCACTCCACGCCATAGTTCCAAACCAAAATCGACCAGAGGGGTCCGCACCACCGTCATTGCTTCTCGTTTCATCCAGCTCTTCTTCAACTGAACATATGATTTCCGCTATACCTGAAGACAGGCTAAATTTGGCTACCCCCACCTCACAAACCAGGAAGATAGTGTCAACATCTTCGACTGAAAGCGCGCTAGCATGGAAATCCAGATTCCAGCATTGGAATCGTTCATCCATGTCCTTGAAGTAGAGATGCTTTCTGAGTATGTCGACCCAAAAAAGACCATTGTGAATGCTGGACCAAACAGGTCCTTCGCCCAGTACGCATCGATCAGATGAAAAGACACTCCAACTACTATTCCGACTTTCGAGCTTCATACTGATATTCTATTTCTGCGTGTGCCTGTACGCGCCATTCCACTCTTCTCCAGTACCAACAATTTCAAGCTCTTCTATCCGATCTAGCATCAAATCAAACTGCTTGTGCTGCGCCGAACGTTTTAGCTGAAGGAAGAGTCGTTTCGATTCTGGGATTCTGCCGGCCATGTATAAACGCATCGCTTTGCTGTGTAGGTGCAGTTGCTCTAGGATTTCACTTTCTGCAGTTTCTACTCTACAAATTGGTTCATAAATTTTGATAGGTATTCCTTTCCCTTTCACCTGTACCTTGTCAATTAATCGATATAGAACTTCGCTGTCATTCGCACGTGTCTCTTCGCCGACTAGCAGACTCACTCCATAGTACTTCGTAAGCCCCTCCAAGCGAGATGCCAGGTTGACCGCGTCACCAATCACGGTATACGCGCGCCTGTAGCTGGAACCCATGTCACCCACGTTCATGGTTCCACTATTAATGCCGATACCGATATCCACCTCGGGGAGGCCTCGCGCCTCAAATCCTGGCTTAAGTTCCTCTACCTTTTTCAGCATTTCCATGGCGGCACTGATTGCGTGCTTGCGATGGTCTCTGTCCTCCAGCGGCGCGCCCCAGAAGGCCATCACGAGATCGCCAATGTACTTGTCGATCGTACCCTGGTGCTCGAAGATGATTCCTGTAATCGGGGTAAAGAAATCGTTGAGCATCTCCTTGAGCTCACTGACCTCCAGATCTTCCGAGATAGTTGTGAAGTTGCGAATATCTGCAAACAGAACACTCATCTCCCGCGTTTCTCCCTCGAAGGTTATCTCTTCAGGGTGCGCCAGCATCCGGTCTATATGTTCTTCCGGGACGTACTGACCGAACATATCGTGCATTTCTTCACGCATCTCTGCTTCACTGAAAAAGCCTCTGGCACCATTGAAAACACTGACACATAGCACCAGAAGGCTAGGGATAACAGGAGAGAAAGCCATTTGATGTTCTTTCCAGAGCCACACATCAGCTATTCCCAGTGGCATTAGGATTCCGAGGCTGGCAACTACCAGCCAGCCTGCAGATAACATTGGCGCTAGAAGGCTTAGGCCTAACCCGAGGCCAAGAGTTAATAGAAATAGTGCTGCCTTTCCCCAGTCTGGCTCGTGAGGAAAGACTATTCCATCAATCAGGCCCTGGAGGACACTGGCCTGAATTTCTACACCAGGAAAAGAAGGTTCTATTGGAGTGTTGCGTAGATCGTATATACCTAGTGCAGTCGCGCCTACCAGCACTGACTTGCCCCGGATCTGCGGAAACTGATCAATTGACGATGCCGTCAGGATATCCGTGGCAGGTATGTACTCAAAACTCTTCCGCCCTCCCCGATACGGGACCATCACTCGTCCGATTTGGTCTGTGGGAATCACCTGTCGATCGATCCGTATGCTCGTTATGACCACCTCTTCCTTGATGGTGGCAGTCTCGATCTTAAACGCCACCTGACTATTGTGGAGCTTGGCTACAGCCAGAGAGAGGGATGGATATATTCTTTCGCCATAGCGAGTTATAAGCGGCGTACGCCTCAACACGCCGTCGTCGTCTGGCGTGGCGTTCAGGAAGCCACCCTCGGCGGCGGCGCTCGTGAGCTGCGGGAGGTTTCCGGCGAAGCTCTCCATATCAGGCAAGCGCCAGGTGTTGGTCTTCCCCAAATCGACATAGTACCAGGGCGGCGGAAGTTCACCGCGCTCTGCAATATCTTCCGCCAGAAATAGAACACCGAGGACCACGTTCCTTCCCGGCAGAACACTGGCCAGTAGCGCGTCCCGATCTACTTCAGGTGCAATCTCCCTTAGGAACTCACGCTGACTGCGATCTGCTTTTTCCGTTGCCTGCGACTGCAGCAGCTCCACAGCAGGATTGCGTTCCGGCTCAGGAAAAGAAATATCCAGGCCAATTGCCTTGGCGCCGAACTGGTTAAGCCGCACTATCAGGTCCGCGATAATGTAGCGGCTCCAAGGCCAACGACCGTGATTTGCCAGGCTGGCCTCATCGATATCTACAATGATCACATCTTGCTCCACACGATCATGCGGCGGCATGGTGTAGCTAAGACGTAGGTCATAAACAAGGTAGTCGAGACGATTTACCGCGGAACGCACCAGTGGCTGCTTTGCTATCAACAACCAAGAGGCAAGCGCGGTGATCAGCAAGCCAACAAGCACTGCCACACCATGTCTACGAAAGTAATTTTTTAGCCAGCTCACGACTACAGACAAGAACGCCCCACTTGGGGGCGTTCGGATTCGGCTGCACTATCGATCAGGCATCAACTACCGGGAATGGTGGTTGATCCAGGCGGTGGATCCCCGCCCAGCAAACCCCCAGTGACAGGGTCCTGAGAGAAGGTCTGTGATTGACCTTGACTTGATGCAGCGGGGATCGTCGCTGTTGGTCCACTTGTAGCTGTCCCCGCCGCCAGCACTACGGTGTCACGGCCCGCAGCATCCTCTATCCTGAGTGTCGTGGTACCTGCACCACCACCTTCTTCGGGCGGAGTCGCCGGGCCAGCTTCTGGTACTGGAACAGTTGTCTGGCCAGACTCGTAGGTGATTTGTTGACCCGCCGATACAACGACCGGGCCAGCCGGTGTTTGCACGGTGATCGAGCCTTCATAAACCACGACCTTGATATCAGTGCCATCGAACACAATATCGAAGTCGGTGCCGCGCAAGCCTAAGGTCGTATTGCCAGCGCGGAACTTCACGTCACCGGGATCGCTGATGGCGATCAAGCCCGACACGTAGCGCAATGTACCTGTTGTGATCTCGGTGTCGATGTTGTTGTTGGCCGGGTTGACCTGGTCGTACACGTAGTCAGAAATTTCGATCTTGGTGTCTGACTTCAGGTTCAGAACCGAACCGTCAGTCATTATCACGATCGCCCACGCACCGGGGCCGGTGCTGAGGCTATCGCCGCTATTAACTTCCATGCCTTCGGATGCCGCCACGGAGTTTACGAACACTCCGCCAGACATTTCCCGAATTACACCGTCGGCCGCAAAGGCCTGGGCGCTCATGCATAGTAGAAGGACCAGTACCCCACGGTATACCGGCATCAGTGGATGGTTCATGGTTTACTCCATGCAGTTTCCCTGTTCGCTCACTAAAAGTTATAGACCGCATATGAAACGCTGTCACGCTATGCGCGAAAAACTTTCATGAGTGTTGCAGGAAGTTTGCAGTAGTTGCCGCTAGCTTTTTGCGCGTTTTGGAAGGAACGCAGCAGATGTTGCCGCAGGAGAGCTGCGCTCAGCTCGGGCCATCAAGAGCCTTCAGCTCACCCCATCAGGTGCCCGAGCTTGCCCGCCTTGGTCGCCAGGTAATTTTGGTTGTGGGGGTTGTGGGGCATTTCCAGGGGAAGGCGCTCCACCACGGCGAAGCCGAGTTCTTCCAGCGCCTGCACTTTGCGCGGGTTGTTGGTCATCAAACGCAGCTTGGTGACCTTGAGATGTTCCAGCATGGGTTTGCAGATGGAGTAGTCACGCAGGTCGGCACCAAATCCCAGAGCTTCGTTGGCCTCGACCGTGTCTGCGCCGTCGTCCTGGAGCTTGTAGGCCTTGATCTTGTTGATCAGGCCAATGCCGCGGCCTTCCTGGCGCAGGTACAACAGCACGCCCCGCTTTTCGGTAGCGATGGCCATCAGTGCCGCATGCAGTTGCTCGCCGCAGTCGCAGCGCAGGCTGAACAGGGCGTCACCGGTCAGGCACTCGGAGTGGACGCGCGCCAGCACGGGTTCACCGTTGCCCACGTCACCCAGCGTCAGGGCGATGTGCTCCTTGCCCGTCTCCGTGTCCTCGAAGCCATGCATATCGAACTCGCCCCATTGGGTGGGGAGGCGGGAGGTTTCAATGTAACGTAGTGACAAGTTTGGCGCTTCCGATAACAGGTAGGTGCATATACGCACCGGAGCCGCGTAGTGTACCAAGCGGGGCAGGCGATTTGAATCTGGAGTATGTTACCGCCGGTGGGCTAGAACTTCGCCGTCAGGGTCAGCACGCCATTCTTTTCCTCAAGCTCCACGTGCTGCAGGAAGCTCACCCCCAGCAGCACCATCTCCGGGAAGCTGCCCTCGATCACCGAGGCCTGAACGTGCCGAATCTCGATGCCGCCCACGTCCACGCTTTGCAGCATCACCGAGTAGGCGTTGGTGATACCGGACGCGGTGGACACGCGGCTGGGTATGGCTTTGGAAAGATCCACACCCAGGGCACGGGCCGCGCCGGAGTTCATGGCGACGATGTTGGCGCCGGTATCCACCAGCACCTGGGTGCCGCGGCCGTTGATCTTAGCGGTAGTGATGTACTGGCGGTTCGAGTTCTTGCGAATGATGACCTGGCGATTCTCGGGCACGGCGAAATTGGTGCTGATGCGACTCGAGACGGTCAGCGTCATGCGCTCCCCGTTAACGTCTGCCAGGGCCTCCTTGGAATTCGCGCTTAGCAGCACGATGCCGTTCCACTTCTGGCCGACCTTCAGCAGCTTCTGCTCGCCGTCCAGCTTCAGCAGCGCCGCGCCCTTGAACAGGCCCAGCACTTCCACGTCGGCCAGTGCGGCCGGTGACAGGGCGAGTAGCAGGGTCAGGCAGATCAGGTGCAGGTTCTTCATGGCAACGTTTCCCCAAGGGGCATACGAGTCTATCGAAGGGCTGTGGCTTTGACTATCGACCCGGGTCGCAGTTTCCGGGGTGCTACAGTTAAACGCATACGAGGAGACAAGCATGAGCGAACTCACTATCCGACCGCTGGCGCCCGGCGACGAGGCCGACTGGCGCCGGCTCTGGACCCTGTACCTGGAGTACTACGAATCCACGTTGCCCGAAGAGGTCTACCAGACCACCTGGCAGCGCTTACTGTCAGGTGCGGACAACGAGTACAAAGGACTGATCGCCCTCGACGGTGACCGGGCGGTTGGTCTCACCCACTACCTGTTTCATCGCCACTGCTGGCGCATCGAGAACGTCTGCTACCTGCAGGACCTGGTGGTGGACACGGACATGCGCGGCAAGAGCATCGGTCGGGCCCTGATCGAGGCGGTGTATGCCGCCGCCGACGCCGAGGGCTGCCCCAAGGTCTACTGGACCACCCAGCACTTCAACGAGGTGGGACGGCGCCTGTATGACCGGGTCGGTGAGCTCACGCCGTTCATCAAGTACGAGCGCCCCGGTGTCTAGACGGAGGACCTTGCATGACTGACTCGCCCATCACCATCCGCCCCCTTGAACCCGCTGACGAAAACGACTGGCGACAACTCTGGACCTTGTACCTGGAGTACTACGAATCCACCCTGCCAGAGGCCGTGTACCAGTCGACGTGGCGACGACTGCTGGCGGGCGACGAGATGCGCGGCCTGATTGCGCTCGATGGCGACAAGGCAGTGGGACTGACACACTACATTTTCCACCCAACCACCTGGAGTGAAGACAACGTCTGCTACCTGGAAGACCTGGTGGTCGACACCGACATGCGCGGCAAGAGCATAGGCCGCGCCCTGATCGAGGCGGTGTATGCGGCCGCTGACGAGGCGGGCTGCCCGGAAGTGTACTGGCTGACCCAGCACTTCAACGAGGCGGGCCGGAGGCTCTACGACCGGGTGGCGGAGCTGACACCGTTTATTCGGTATGACCGGCCGGGTTGACCGAAAATGATGAAAAACCGGTCTTACTTGAGCTGACAACAAGCTTATACTGTACATACATACAGTTATTTGCTAGAGGCTTGCCCAGCGCCGGGCATCGGAGTTAAATGATGGTCGAGTTCGTAGATATCAGTGCGTCTTCAAAGCGTCTGGCTGAGGTAGGCATACCTGAAGCGCATGCGGAGCGAATTGTTGAAGTGATGACAGATACCCTCACAAAGGTCACCGATCGACTGGTGACGAGAGATCATCTGGACCTGCGAATCCAGGAGCAGCACGCTTACATGGACAAACGCTTTTCGGAGCTTGAAAGTCGGATGATAAAGACCAAGGCCGAGACCGACGTCAGCATGATGGGGCTGGGCAACAAGCTGAATATTCTTTCCCTTATGGTCGGCTTGGGCTTCACCGTTCTGATCATCCCAATGCTCAAGGGCTTCTTCTCGGGTTAACAGATCGTCACATGTCCACCGCATTCGACACTCTCAAGTTTTCGCGCAACCTGACGGACGCAGGCTTGCCGGAGAAACAGGCGGTCGCCATTTCTGAAAGCCTGGTCACTGTCATGGATGAGATGCGTCGTGAACTGGTAACAAAAGACTACCTGGATGCGCGGCTTGAGGCGCTGGAATCACGCATGGATGGGAAGTTCCGAATTCAGTTCTGGATGATGGGAGTGGGATTCAGTGTCTTGGTCTTGCCACAGCTTCGAGCGCTGCTGGGCGGCTGAAGGCTACCCGAGGGGCCACGCGCCGGTTAGGTAGAACCGCCCCACGTGCAGCAACACGCCGACAAGCTCGTTGAATTCGATGTGCCTTCAACGCAGGCGAAAGGTCACGCAACCGTACTGGTAGACATATTGTTAGAAATGGTCACTCAGCTCACAGAAGTTTTCGTAACACGGGATTACCTGGATGCCCGGTTTGCTGAGCAGAATCGCTATATGGACAGCCGCTTCCATGAAATCGACCAGCGCTTTGCGGCTATAGACAGCCGCTTTGTCGATCAGCGCGCGTATATGGACGACCGGTTTTCCAGACTAGAGGGCAGAATGAGCCATTTATTCTGGATGGTGGGCCTGGGCTTCAGCGTGTTGATCATTCCCCAGCTCAGAGTACTGCTGGGCGGCTGAAGGCTACCCGAGGGGCCACTCGCCCATCAGGTAGAACCACCCCACGTGCAGCAGCACACCCGCGAACACCCCGGCGACGATGTCGTCGATCATGATGCCGAAGCCGCCGCTGACCTTTTTGTCCAGGGCACGAATCGGCCAGGGCTTGGCGATATCGAATAAGCGGAACAGCAGGAAGCCCGCCAGCACCGTTTGCCAGGTCACCGGCATCGCCCACATCGCCACCCAGAAGCCCACGAACTCATCCCAGACGATGCCGCCGTGGTCGTGCACCTTGAGTTCATCGCTGGCCCTTTCGCAGATGAAGATCCCCGCGATAAAGGCTGCTACGACCAGGCCCGAGTAAAGCAGCAGGTCCAACTGGGCCAGCAACAGGAATAGCGGGATTGCCGCCAGCGTGCCGAAGGTGCCCGGCGCTTTCGGTGCAAGGCCGGAGCCAAACCCAAACGCGAGGAACTGCGCTGCACTCTTGAAAGGGCGCGGCCGGACGGGTTTCGGCTTGCCGGGCGGGCGCGGTTCGATACCCGGCGCCGCCTCGTCGAAGTGCTGGAAGCCCTGTCGCTCTACATCCATATCGCAGCTCACGGCACTGCCCTCGGTGACTTCGCCGATTTCCCTGCAACCGTCAGGCACTGCGTCCAGCCGGTCAGGCGGTACCGTAAACAGCAACTCGTAGTCTTCACCACCGGACAGCGCCCAGCCCCGAGCCCGCTCCTGGTCGGGTGACAACTCCAGTGCCTGACTTAGCGGCATGGCAGCGGATTCGATCCGAATACCCACCCCGCTCTGCTCGCAGATGTGCGCGGCGTCGGCCAGCACACCATCCGATACATCGATGGCTGCACTCGCCACGCCCAGCAACTGCTTGCCGAGTTCGACCCGGGCGCTGGGCCGGTAAAACCGTTTCAGCAGATATTCCTTGAACTGGCTGTGACCATCCCAGCGGCCGTTCATCACCTCCAGCGCCGCGGCGGCATCGCCGGGCGTGCCGCTGACGAACACTTTGTCACCGGGCCTGGCGCCCGCGCGGGTCAGAGCCCGCCCCTCCTCTACTGCGCCCATCACCGTGCAGGTGATGGTCAGCGGGCCGCGGGTGGTATCGCCGCCCACCAGTTCCAGACCGTAGTCCTCGGTGGCCTGCTGAATGCCGCGGGAAAACTGCTGCAACCACACGTCATTGGCAGACGGCAGCGTCAGCGCCAGGGTCATGGCCCGGGGTTCGGCGCCCATGGCCGCCAGGTCGCTGACCGCGGTAACCACGGCGCGGTAACCGACCTGGTCCGGTGGTGCGTCGGAATAGAAATGGGTGCCCTCGACCATGGTGTCGGTGGAAGTGGCCAGCTGCTCGCCTTCCGCCACGTCGATGATCGCGCAGTCGTCACCGATCTCGCTGGACAGCGGAGCGAAGTATTTCTTGATGAGGGAGAACTCGTCGGTCACGGTTCTTATCGGCGTGAACGCCCGGGGTCAGGCGTCGGCCGCCACTTCCACCTGGCGCAGCTGGTGGGCAACGCGGTCCAGCACCCCGTTGATGAACTTATGGCTTTCACTGGCGCCGAACTTCTTGGCCAGGTTGACCGCCTCATTGATGACCACTTTGTAGGGCACATCGATGCGCTCTTTCAGCTCGAACGTGCCCATGCGCAGCAGGGCTCGCTCGATGGGGTCGAGTTCGTCCAGGGCGCGATCGACCATGTAGGGGGAGAACGCGTCCTCGATGTCGTCGAGCTGGGCGGGAATGTCGTGCAGCAACGTGTGGAAGTACTCGCCATCCACCTTGCCGAAGTCATACTCGGTGCGGAACTCCGCTTCGATTTCGTTCAGCGGCGCGCCTGCCATATGCCACTGGTACAGGGCCTGCATGGCGTAGTGACGCGCCTTGTGCCGCTTGGCGGCCAGGGGATTGCCGGGTTTGTTGGACATCGGAGCGTGGGCGTTTAGAGCTTGCCCAGCAGGCTGACCATTTCCAGGGCAGACAGGGCGGCTTCCTCGCCCTTGTTGCCGGCCTTGGTGCCGGAGCGCTCGATGGCCTGCTCGATGCTGTCTACGGTCAGTACGCCAAAGGCCACCGGCAGGCCGTACTCGCCGATCACGTGGGCGATGCCCTTCACGCACTCGCCGGCCACGTACTCGAAGTGCGGCGTGCCGCCGCGAATCACGGCGCCCAGCGCGATGACCGCATCGTAGTCGTTGGAGGCGGCGACTTTTTTGCAGACCAGGGGAATCTCAAAAGCACCGGGTGCATACACCACGGTGATGTGCTCTTCCGCCACGCCGTGGCGCTTGAGCGCGTCGATGGCGCCTTCCTTCAGGTGCTCGACGACAAAGCTGTTCCAGCGACCGACCACCAGTGCAAACTTCGCGCCGCTCGCGGATGCAAAGTCGCCTTCAATGGTTCTGATTTCGCTCATGTGTTCTCTCCTTGGCCACTAGCCCTCGTCAGGGCTAAGGAACTCCGTGACCTCCAGGTCAAATCCGGAGATCGCATTGTACTTGATTGGTGCGCCCATCAGGCGGATTTTTCCCACCCCCAGGTCGCGCAGAATTTGCGAGCCGATGCCGACCGTGGTGTAGGGCGAGCCGCCTGAACTGGTCACCGGTTCCTGAGAGGCCTGGCCCAGGGCGATGTCGATACTTTCGAGCAAAGCGTCTTCGTGCTCGTGCCGCGCCAGCAGCACCACCACGCCGGCGCCCGCCGCGGCGACGGCCGCCAGGCACTTGTTGATATTCCAGCTGGGCCAGCCCGGCGCCTCGGCACTGAACAGGTCGCGCACCGCCGAGGGGGCATGCACGCGCACAAGCGTCGGCGTGTCCGGCTTGATATCGCCCATGCTCATGGCCATATGCACCGCGCCGCTGGCCTGGTCGCGATAGGCGGTCAGGGTGAAATCGCCGTGAGCGGTTTTCACCTTGCCTTCACGAACTTTTCGAATGGTGCGCTCGCTGACCACGCGGAAGTGAATCAGGTCGGCGATGGTGCCGATCTTCAGGTCGTGCTCCGCTGCAAACTGGGCCAGCTCGGTACCATTGGCCAGTTCACCCGATGCCGTAAGAATATCCGCCAGCATCGCCGCCGGCTGCAGGCCCGCCAGGCGCGCGTAGTCGCTGGCGGCCTCGGTATGGCCGGCGCGGGTCAGCACACCGCCCGGCACCGCGGCCAGGGGAAAGATATGCCCAGGCTGCACGATATCCTGGGCCGTGGTGGCCGGTGCTACCGCTGCCTGCACGGTGCGGGCCCGGTCGGCGGCGGAAATACCAGTGCTGATGCCCTCACGCGCCTCGATGGACACGGTGAAGTTGGACTTCTCGCCGCTGGGGTCGTCGGCCATGGGCGGCAGGCCCAGGGTGCGGCAGCGGTCTTCGGTTATGGCCAGGCACACCAGGCCCTTGGCCTTGCGTGCCATGAAGTTCACGTGCTCGGGTTCGACCTGCTCGGCGGCCATCATGACCACCCCTTCGTTGACGCCCTTCTCGGCGTCGTCGTCCAGCAGCACCACCATTCGCCCCTGGCGAATGTCGCTGATGATTTCCTCGACCGTATTCAGTTTCATGGGGTTAGGCTTTGAGGAGCCCTCAGCTTGTTTTCTGTAAAAAGCCGTGCTCGGCGAGGAAGCTCTCGCTGATGCCGCCGGCGTTCGGGTCCGCGGCCGCGTCCCCCTGAAGCAGGCGCTCCAGGTAGCGGGCTATCACGTCCACTTCCAGGTTCACCTTCGTGCCCACCTGGTACTCGCTGAAGATGGTTTCTTCGGTAGTCTGGGGAATGATGTTGAGGTCGAACTCGGCGCCGCGCACGGCGTTGACCGTGAGGCTGGTGCCGTCGACACAAACGCTGCCTTTGTGGGCAATGTACTTCGCCAGCGCGTCCGGCGCGCGCATCACCCAGCGCACGGAGCGGCCGTCGTCTTCAAAGCTGACCACCTCACCGACGCCGTCGACGTGGCCCGACACGATATGCCCGCCCAGGCGGCTCTGCGGCGTCAGGGACTTCTCCAAGTTGACCTTGTCGCCGACGCTCAGGCCCCCGAGGGTGGTGAAAGCCAGGGACTCGTTGGACACGTCGCACCAGTACCCGTCGCCGGGCAACTCCGTCACGGTCAGGCAGCAGCCGCTGGTGCAGATGCTGTCACCCAGTTTGACATCGGACAGGTCCAGCTTGCCCGTGCGAATGCGCAGGCGCATGTCACCGCCTGCTGGCTGCATGTCGGCGATCTCACCGATCGCTTCAACAATTCCCGTAAACATCTAGTTTTCCTTACTTCGCAGGGACGAGTGTCCAGCGGACATCCTCGCCGACCTGCCGCAAATCCGTAATCTCCAGGCGCTGCTGATCGGCCATGGCGTCGATGGGCAGTTCCAGCAGAGGTCTCGCTGCCGATCCCAGCAGCGTGGGCGCGGTGTAGACCACCAGTTCGTCCACCAGGCCCTGGGCCACAAAGGCCCCGGCCAGGCGGGCGCCGCATTCTACCAGAACTTCGTTGATCTCCCGCCCTGACAGTTCCTTGAGCAGCGCGGGCAGGTCGACGCCGCCCTCCCCCGGCAGGGCCAGCAATTCGGCGCCGGGCAGGTCCGCTTCACCCCCGCAGTGCACCACCAGGGTGTCGCCGGGCTGTTGCAGCATGTTCGCCGTGGCCGGCGTGCGCAGCTGGCTGTCGAGAATCACCCGCAGGGGCTGGGCGGGTATATCCAGGGACTTGTCCCGCACCGTCATCGCCGGGTCATCCGCCAGCACGGTTTCGATGCCGGTAATGATCGCGCCCGAGCGCCCGCGCAGTTTCTGCACATCGGCTCTCGCCTGCGGGCCGGTAATCCACTGGCTTTCGCCGCTGGCCATGGCGGTGCGCCCATCCAGACTGGCGGCGAGTTTCAAGCGCACGAAGGGAAGGCCGGTGCGGGTCCGTTTCAGGAACCCGGCATTGACGGCTTCCGACTCCGCTTCCATCAGGCCCACCTCTACGTCCACACCGGCGTCGCGCAGGGCCTGAACGCCGCCACCACTCACCGCGGGATTGGGGTCCTGCAGGGCGACCACGGCGCGGCGAATGCCGGCTTCGATCAGGGCCTCGGAACAGGGTCCGGTGCGCCCGGTGTGGTTGCAGGGTTCCATGGTCACGTAGGCGGTGGCGTCTTTCAGGTCCTGGCCCGCGGCCCGGGCATCGGCCAGGGCCTCGATCTCGGCGTGGTTGCCACCCGCGGGCTGGGTACTGCCCTCGCCGATAACATCTCCGCCCATGACCAGTACACAGCCGACGGCCGGGTTGGGCCGCGTGCGATAAATACCGTCGCTGGCCAGGTCAATGGCGCGGGCCATCATTTCCCGGTCCAGGCTCGGTGAGTCAAATCGTGAAGGCATAGTAGTAGGGAGGGCCTAGCCCTCGACGGTGTCCTTCTGGCGGGGGGCCGCCTCAGGGTTGGCTTCCTGCATCCGCTCGATCTCGGCCTGGAACTCCGCCAGGTCCTGGAAGCTGCGGTACACGCTGGCGAAACGCACGTAGGCCACGTCGTCCAGGCCTCGCAGTGCATCCATGACCAGCTCGCCCACCACGCGGGATTTCACTTCCCGTTCGCCAGTGGCCTGCAGGGTGTGTTTGATCTGGGTAATGGCGGCCTCGATTTCCTCGACGCCGACAGGGCGCTTCTCCAGGGCCCGGTGGATGCCGCTGCGCAGCTTGTCCTCGTTGAAGGGCTCGCGGTTGCCGTTGTGCTTGATGATCTTCGGCATCATCAGTTCCGCCACCTCGTAGGTGGTGAAGCGCTCGGAACAGCTCAGGCACTCGCGACGACGGCGTACCTGGTCACCCTCGGCGACCAGGCGGGAGTCGATAACCTTGGTGTCTGCCGCCTGGCAGAACGGACAATGCATAGTGATTCACTCGACAGGCGCCGGATGCCGGCAGGCATCAAACAACATGGAAAGCGCCGTAAAGTCTTGAAGTATAACAAAAAAACCCTGGGTTTCGCGGCCGCTGCGTCGTTAGCGAGTCAGAAACATTGCGGACCTGGTCCCAATCACCAGCCCAGGGTTACCGTCCTCGCCCACAAAGCTGTGCAGGCTGCCTCGGGGAATGCTACCCAGCAGCAATGGCGATCGCCAGATCTCCTGCCCACTGACCAGGGACACCCGGGTAACAAAGCTATCATTGCGGCCCCAGGGATCCACACCACCGCTTATCATCACGCTCCTTTTCGGCTGGCCACCCGACTGCGCGGCCAGACCAGTAGCGCCAAACGGAAGCTCGAATTCCCGCTCCAGTTCAAGCCCCGCTCCATAGATCCGTAGGAAGGTTCTTTTACCTGTGGCGTATCCTAAACACACGACTTGCCCGCCCGGGAGGTCGGCGACGTCGACCACAGCCACATCGATACACCTGCTGCGCAGCTCCAGGTTGTGGCGCTCAACATAGTTTGAACCCGCCCACTGCCACACTCTGAGATCAGCTTTGGCCCTCGAAGTATTGGTGACCAACTCGGGAATACCGTCGCCATCGAGATCTCCCGCGGCCGCGCCCCCCTGTGTGGATGGCAAACCCTGCGACCAGATCTCTGCTCCCGAGGATATGTCCTTTACCACAACGCCCCGGCTGAAAGTGATGAGGGCATCATCCCGGCCATCGCCATTGAAATCAGCAACATCCAGATCCAGCATTTCACCGAAGTTTCCTAAAGCCGGACCATCCCACTCAAAAGAAAAGTCAGGCAGCCCCCTGACTTGCAACTGGATTCCAGCACGAAAACTGGCGTTGGCAAAGATGACTTCGTCCTGCCCATCCTTGTCGTAGTCTCTTACAACACCCTGGAAAAGCTCGTGGAGGTTGCCGGAGACTCGGTCACTCAGCTTCACATTGCCCGCGGCATCTACTGTCGCAAGGTACTGCGCCGCGCGCCTCAATAAAGTTTTGGCGTTCGGGACAACAAAAACCGCCCGCCAATCTCCCGTTTCGGCGGGAAAAGCACCTGCCGCCGCAAATCCGCCGAGGTGCAGGGGATCACCACCGCTGTGAAAGGACACATCACCGCCAATACTGCGCGCTACCGTGAGCTTGTCCGCCAGTGAGCTTGAGGCGCGGGTTCCGTACACGAGATCGGCCGCACGATCCCCATCCACATCGCCGAATGCTGTCGCATAGGCGCCGCGTTGCTCCGCCGCGACAGTCAGTACTTCTGTGAGACCGCTGTTGGAGACTTCATAGACCTGGATGGTGTCATCGCACCCCCCTACAATCAGCTCATGTGCCTTGTCGGCATCAAAATGTGCTGCGGAAACCGAGCACGCCTGGAATTCTTTGAGTACCCAGAGTACAGACCGGTCATTCGCGTCGAACAGGGAAACACCGCTGGTGAATCGAGCTCTGTTCAGCTCCTTGAAATTGCCCAGGATCTTGTGAATCCCGCTGCCATCGTTATCCATAAGGGCCAGGGATTCCCCGAATCCGCCCTCATGGGTCCACTCCAGCGTTCCGGTACTCAGGTCAAAAACCGTGCCATCGCCCAGTACCGCTTCCAGGGCCGCATCACCATCGACGTTTCCGACTGCCAGCGGGCCCGACATCCAGGGGTATTCAATGCTCAGAAGGGTTTCCCCGGATTGGGCATCCAAGACAAACAGTCCGTGAACGGAGAGGAGAACGACCTCAAGCGCCGCATCGTCATCGAGGTTGGCGACATCTATGTCCAGCAGCTCCCGGGTTTCACCGTTGTATTCGAATAACTGGACTGCAGGGCTTTCAAGATCCTCGATGTAGTAGAGCCCCATTTCGGTAAGCGCCAGGATTTCCTTGAGGCCGTCTGCGTCAATGTCTGCACCCAGAACCCGCACGCGATCAAAAGCATCGCGGTCTTCTCCGTGGACGCTGAACGGGTACATCCACTCCTGGCGAAAGCCATGACCGTCGAACTCGACAATCATGATTCTGTTGTATCCGTCGGTGGTAAGAATCTCTGGTGCCGGATCGGCATCAAACTGTCCAATGGTGATGTTTCCGTCCAGGCTGGACGAGTATGCACTGGACCTTGCTATCGGCAGCTTCCGCGCAGGGTCCTTGACCTCGACACTGAATTCCACGAGATCCTCAGGCTTCAGCTTGTTGCGCAGTCCGAAATGAACGTACTGGGATGGGCCGAACATGATGCTCTTCACATCCCATTCCAGCCTGCCATCCTCACTCAGTGACATGGTCTCGGGGCCGTAGGCCAGCTCCACTTCCACGTCATCGTCCGGGTCTCGACCCAGGACGGCCAGAGATACCGTTTCGCCGTATTCAACGTAGGAATCCAGGCCGACAACCTCAACGTCCAGCGGCCCGTCCACCAGAGTGACCGGTTTAACGCGAGCCTCCAGATCGTTCACGCCGTCGCTAATAACCAGTGTCACGGCGACCTCGTCCCCCTCTTCTGCAGTGCCAGGGGGCAACTCAAGCCCGTCAACATCGGCGACGGGCTTGCCATTGACGGTCCAGGTTGCAGAGATCGCCAGGTCCACGCCCTCGGGATCGCTCAATTCACCGTTTCTGGCAACGCGAATCGAATCGCTGGGGTGCGGCGCCGGCGGGTACAGGCTAAATGTGGGTAAATTCGGGGACATGTTGCGAACCCACACTGAAATCAGTTCCTCAGCCGTGTGGTTTCCGTCCGTCAACGTTACCCTGACGCGATACAAGCCCAGCACGCTCCCGCGCATGACCGCCACGTTATCCCGTCCACCGGGTGTAATCTTGAGATCGCCATTTGCCGGACCGCTAATCACCTTCCAGGTCACTTCCAGGGGATCCTGATCGACGTTCAGGATGTCCAGTTCGTAGCGAATCGCTTTGTTGAACGGGACCCTGGCGCTTTCGGGTCTTCGAATTTCGTGCGGCGATGAGGGGTACCTGCAATCGACATACACAACGTTGCGCTGCCGCGATGAAACGATGCCCTTGCCATCGAACATCTGGCATACCTGATTCTGGGGCTGCCTGGAAATCGAGAAGTCGTAGCTCAGGCCGCGCGGAATTCCGCCGGCGCTGAATCTACCGTTACTGTGAATGCTGTATGTGTATCCGCTGGCGGTGACAATGACGGACTCGTCAAGCCCATCGACTTCAATAGCGATGCCCCCGTCGCCCGCTGGCTCGAACTGCGCCTCGAGGAAGACTTCCCTGTCGTTATTCGTGAACCGACCCGGCACATCCCGGATCTCACAGGGCTCCAGCGAACCCCCACAGAGCATTCCAGCGCCTTCTCGCCATCCAACGAAAACGTGCCCGGCTTCCGGCACCGCGGTAAATGTCTCCGAGTAAACGCTGCCGTTCTCGACGTCTATCTCACAGCTCGTTGCAGGCGGGCAATTCGCGGCCCCGCTGGAGGACAGGATTTTGCCGCCGGGTTCTGCGTACTGGACGATTTTGCAGGCCGGCAGCGCACACAGCAGGCAGGCGAACGCCGCGGATGTCAGTGTCCTGGAGAGTGGGGGATTTATCCTTGTCGTTCGCAACACCCGCGCGATCCTTGCGCCAATTGAAAGCTATCAGGTCCCTAAAAGTGTACTACAGACTGAACCTGCCTTCGCTTCGTTAGCCCTGGGCAGCCATCGCCGTGGGCTGGGAGATCGCGTCGCCGTAGACCGGGAAGCGCGAACACACGTCCAGCACCTTCTGCTTGACCTCGGCGATCACCTGCTCGCTGGTGCCGTTTTCCAGGCTCTCCAGCACGTCGCACATCCAGTGGGTCAGGTCGACGATTTCCTTCTCGCCAAAGCCGCGAGTGGTCACCGCCGGAGTGCCGACGCGGAGGCCGGAGGTAATGAAGGGCGAGCGCGGGTCGTTCGGCACCGCGTTCTTGTTCACCGTGATGTTGGCGCGGCCCAGGGCCTCGTCCGCATCCTTGCCGGTGTAGTCCTTGCCGATCAGGTTCACCAGCATCAGGTGGTTGTCGGTGCCGCCGCTGACGATATCGATGCCGCGCTCCATGAACGTGGCTGCCATGGCCCGGGCATTGGCCACCACCTGCTTCTGGTAGTCCTTGAAGGACGGCTCCAGCGCCTCCTTGAACGCCACCGCCTTGGCGGCGATCACGTGCATCAGGGGGCCGCCCTGGCGACCCGGGAAGACCGCGGAGTTGAGCTTCTTCTGCAGCTCTTCCCCTTCGTTGGAGAGGATCACGCCGCCGCGGGGGCCGCGCAGGGTCTTGTGGGTGGTGGAGGTCACCACGTGGGCGTGGGGGACCGGGTTCGGGTACTCGCCGGTGGCGCACAGGCCCGCCACGTGGGCCATGTCTACCAGCAGGTAGGCGCCTACGGAGTCGGCGATCTCGCGGAACTTGGCCCAGTCCATCACGCGGGAGTAGGCGGAGAAGCCGGCGATGATCATCTTCGGCTGGTGCTCATCGGCGAGCTTCTGGATCTCGTCATAGTCCAGCAGGCCGGTGTCGTGGTTGATGCCGTACTGGATGGCGTTGTAGTGCTTGCCGGAGAAGTTGGGCTTGGCGCCGTGGGTCAGGTGGCCGCCGTCGGCGAGGCTCATGCCGAGAATGGTGTCGCCAGGGGAGATCAGGGCCTGGAAGACCGCGCCATTGGCCTGGGAGCCGGAGTGGGGCTGGACGTTGGCGTAGGCCGCCCCGAACAGTTGCTTGATCCGCTCGGCGGCCAGCTCCTCGGCGATATCGACGTACTCGCAGCCACCGTAGTAGCGCTTGTGGGGGTAGCCCTCGGCATACTTGTTGGTCATGGTGCCGCCCTGGGCCTCCATGACACGCGGGCTGGCGTAGTTCTCCGACGCGATGAGCTCGATATGCTCCTCCTGGCGGCGGTTCTCGGCCTGGATCGCGTCCCACAGCTCCTGGTCGTAACCGGCGATGGTCTGGCTCGAATCAAACATGGTGTCCCCCCGGGCTGGCGCCCTGAAAATACGCGGAAAATCAAAGACGTGAAGTCTACCGCTAACCGCCCTTCGCCGCCATATCCGG
The DNA here is from genome assembly GCA_965601975.1 of Halieaceae bacterium. Taxonomy (GTDB): domain Bacteria; phylum Pseudomonadota; class Gammaproteobacteria; order Pseudomonadales; family Halieaceae; genus JANQIO01. Next base: position 468,605 of record OZ271856.1, on the reverse strand, counting down.
AGCCCTTTTCAGGGCCTCGCCGGTGCTATACTCCAGCCCTTTCAAGATAAGGAGACCCCCTTGCGCTCTGAGGTCAAACGCATCCTGGTGACCGGCGGCGCCGGCTTCCTCGGCTCGCACCTGTGCGCCCGCCTGCTGGGCCAGGGCCACGAGGTCATCTGTGTCGACAACTTCTTCACCGGCAACAAGGGCAACGTGGTGCCGCTGCTCAACAATCCCCTGTTCGAGCTGATGCGCCACGATGTCACCTTCCCGCTGTACGTGGAGGTGGACGAGATCTACAACCTCGCCTGCCCCGCCTCCCCCATCCACTACCAGCACGACCCGGTGCAGACCACCAAGACCAGCGTCCACGGTGCCATCAACATGCTGGGGCTGGCCAAGCGCACGGGGGCGAAAATCCTGCAGGCCTCCACCTCCGAGGTCTACGGCGACCCCACCGTGCACCCGCAGCCCGAGGACTACTGGGGCAACGTCAATCCCATCGGCTTCCGCAGCTGCTACGACGAGGGCAAGCGCTGCGCCGAGACCCTGTTCTTCGACTACCGCCGCCAGCATGACATGCCGATCAAGGTGGCCCGCATCTTCAATACCTACGGCCCCAATATGCATATGAACGACGGCCGCGTAGTGTCGAATTTCGTGGTGCAGGCGCTGAAGGGCGAGCCGATTACCATCCAGGGCGACGGCAGCCAGACCCGCGCCTTCTGCTACGTCGACGACCTGATTGACGGCCTTGTGCGGCTGATGGAGACCGACCACGCCGTGACCGGTCCCATCAACCTGGGGAATCCCGGGGAGTTCACCATCCGGGAGCTGGCAGAGAAGGTCATCGCGATGACAGGTTCCTCCTCCGAGCTGGTGTTCAAGCCGCTGCCCGAGGATGACCCGATGCAGCGCCAGCCGGATATCACCCGGGCTCGGGAGACCCTGGGCTGGGAGCCCACGGTGCCACTGGACGAAGGCCTGGAGAAAACCATTGTCTGGTTCCGGGCGGCGCTGTCTATATAACCGCTCTGGAGGTTTGCCTCACCAGGCTCTGGCGCCGGCGTTGTCTCGTTACAGCCACGATTGCTCGTGCATGGCCATTTAGCAAAGCTGTAACATAGCCGACATAAACTGCCGCTTTTTCAACGGTACTCGGAAAATCATGGAAATCAGCGTATTCGGCAGCGGTTACGTGGGCCTTGTCCAGTCGGCGGTATTAGCGGATGTGGGCCACAGGGTCACCTGCATGGACGTGGACAAGGACCGGGTCAAAGCCCTGAAGGCGGGCAACGTCCCGTTCTACGAGCCCGGCCTCGCCCACATGATGCGAGAGGCCATGGACAACAAGCTGCTGAGCTTCACCGACAATCCCGGCGCCGCGGTGCGTGCCGGTGATTTCCTGTTTATTGCCGTGGGCACGCCCTCGGATACAGATGGCGGCGCCGATCTTCAAGACGTGCTGGAGGTGGCTCGCACCATCGGCCAGGAAATAAACCAGCGGAAGGTGGTGATCGTGAAGTCCACAGTACCCGTGGGTACAGCCGACAAGGTACGCGAGGCGATCGCCGGAGTGCTCGCAGAGCGCGGCGAGGATATTCCCTTCGACGTGGTCTCCAACCCGGAATTCCTCAAGGAGGGCTCGGCGGTGGCCGACGCGACCCGGCCGGACCGCATCATCGTCGGCTCTGATTCACCCCAGGCCATCGAAGAGCTGCGCATCATGTACCAGGCCTACAACCGCAACCGCGACAAGCTGATAGTCATGGACCCGCGCAGCGCCGAGATGACCAAGTACGCGGCCAATGCGATGCTGGCGACAAAGATCAGCTTCATCAACGAAATGGCCAACATCGCCGAGGCGGTGGGCGCGGACATCGAGGAAGTAAGGCGCGGTATCGGCGCGGACCCCCGCATTGGCTATCAGTTCATCTACCCTGGCGCCGGCTACGGCGGCGCCTGCTTTCCCAAGGACATCCGGGCCCTTAGACACCTTGCCAAAGTCCACGACCAGGGTGCACCCATCATTACCGCCGTGCACGACACCAACCAACGCCAGAAGAACAAGCTGGGGGAACGGGTGCTCAACTGCCTGGGGGCGGATCTTTCAAAATACCGCATTGCCGTCTGGGGCCTGGCCTTCAAACCCAACACCGACGACCTGCGCGAGGCGCCCAGCGGCTACCTGCTGGATGTACTGTGGTCTCAGGGCGCGACCGTGCAGGCCTACGACCCTGAAGCCATGGACAACGCCCGCGCCCACTACGGCGAGCGCGACGACCTGGTGCTGTGTGCGAACAAGGAAGACGCCCTCAAGCGCGCCGAGTGCCTGGTGATCTGCACCGAGTGGAAGGCCTTCTTCTCGCCCAACTTCGACCAGGTGAAGAAACTGATGAAACGGCCGCTGGTTATCGACGGCCGCAATCTCTATGACCCGGACTACGTCGCCAACCAGGGCATCGAGTACTACGCCATCGGCCGGGGTCTCTCCATTAAGGGGCGGCAGCGGTAGCAAAACCCCGTCGGGCAGCACTGTGCATTGACAGCCGGGGCATAAACCGGAAAATTCCGGGCCTCACATTGGAGGACCCATGGCCCAGTACGTCTATACCATGAACCGCGTCGGCAAGATCGTCCCGCCGAAGCGTAAGATTCTCGAGGACATTTCCCTGTCGTTTTTCCCGGGCGCCAAGATCGGCGTGCTGGGCCTGAACGGCGCGGGTAAGTCCACCCTGCTGCGCATCATGGCGGGCCTCGACACCGACATCATCGGCGAGGCGCGCCCGCAGCCCGGCATCAAGGTCGGCTACCTGCCCCAGGAGCCCCAGCTCGACCCGGACAAGGACGTGCGCGGCAATGTGGAGGAAGGCCTTTCGGAGGCTACCGACGCCCTGGCGGAACTGGACAAGGTCTACGCCGCCTACGCCGAGGAAGGCGCCGACTTCGACGCCCTGGCCAAGCGCCAGGCCGAGCTGGAAGACATCATCCAGGCCACCGACGCCCACAATATCGAGACCCGCCTGGAGATCGCCGCCGACGCGCTGCGGCTGCCGCCCTGGGATGCAGACGTCACCAAGATCTCCGGTGGCGAGCGCCGCCGCGTGGCCCTGTGCCGGCTGCTGCTGTCCAACCCCGACATGATCCTGCTGGACGAGCCCACCAACCACCTGGACGCCGAGAGCGTGGGCTGGCTGGAGCGCTTCCTGCTGGACTTCCCCGGCACCGTGGTGGCGATTACCCACGACCGCTACTTCCTCGACAACGCCGCCGGCTGGATCCTGGAACTGGACCGCGGCCGCGGCATTCCCTACGAGGGGAATTACAGTTCGTGGCTTGAACAGAAAGAAAAGCGCCTGGAGATCGAGGCGCGCCAGGAAGCCTCCCTGCAGAAGACCATCAAGGCAGAGCTGGAATGGGTGCGCGCCAACCCCAAGGGCCGCCAGGCCAAGAGCAAGGCCCGCCTGCAGCGCTTCGAGGACCTGCAGTCCCAGGAGTTCCAGTCACGCAACGAAACCAACGAAATCTACATTCCGCCCGGTGACCGGCTGGGCGACCTGGTGATCGAGGTGAAGGACCTGAGCAAGTCCTTCGGGGATCGCCTGCTGTTCGAAAACGTGAGCTTCACCGTACCCAAGGGCGCCATCGTCGGCATCATCGGCGCCAATGGCATGGGCAAGTCGACCCTGTTCAGAATTCTCACCGGCGCCGAGGAACCGGACGGCGGTGAAGTGCGCGTCGGCGAGACGGTACAGTTGGCCTACGTGGACCAGAGCCGCGACGACCTGGACGGAAGCAAGACCGTGTGGGAGGAGATTTCCGGCGGCCACGACAACCTGCAGATCGGCAGCTACGAGATCAACTCGCGCTCCTACGTCGGCAAGTTCAACTTCAAGGGCACCGACCAGCAGAAGCATGTGAAGGACCTGTCCGGGGGCGAGCGCAACCGCCTGCACCTGGCCAAGCTGCTCAAGCAGGGCGCCAACGTGCTGCTGCTGGACGAACCCACCAACGACCTGGACGTGGAAACCCTGCGCGCCCTCGAAGAAGCCCTGCTGGCCTTCCCCGGCGCAGCGCTGGTGATCTCACACGACCGCTGGTTCCTCGACCGCATCGCCACCCACATCCTCGCCTACGAGGACGACGGCAACGTGGTGTTCCACGAGGGCAACTTCACCGACTACGAGGAAGACCACAAGGCACGCCTGGGCGACGCCGCGGACCAGCCCCACCGGGTCAAGTACAAGAAACTCAAATGATGTCATTCCCGCGTAGGCGGGAACCCAGCTGCGACTCATTATGGGTTCCCGCTTTCGCGGGAATGACGGCGTACTCCTCGTCACCCCCGCGTAGGCGGGGGCCCATTCACCAGTGTCACTGGGTTCCCGCCTTCGCGGGAATGACGGGGACCTTCGCGGGAAGGGCCTGCTCCGCTTTTCGGGTATGACGTCACACTCCTCGTCACCCCGCGGGAGCCAGGTCCCTTCAAGACCCGGACTTGGCGCGGAAGTAACCCGCCACGCCGTTGATCAGGTAGACCACCAGGCCTGACACCATCAACACCGTGGAGTGCTCAGCGGCCTGCAACTGGAGCCAGGGGCCAAAGGGCCGCAATATCCCAGGGCTTGCGTAACCGAGGATGCCAACCAGCAGCAACCCGACACCAACCAACGACAGCAAAATATAGACTGGGCTCCGCTGCATCTTGCTCGCAGGCGATAGCGCCGGGTCCTGCCACTTTTCCGGTTCCATGTTTTTCCTACCCCTTGCTGATCAAGTAAACACCCGCCGCGGCCAGGGGCAAAGCAACGACAACGATGACGATGGCCATCTGCCCATGACTTGGTGACCTGACTCGAGCCTTGCCTGCGTCGTTGATTTCTATATCGATGCGTTGGCCGGCTTTGGCCCCGGGCGTCGCCATACTGGACGTGAACTGGCTGACACCGCCTGGTGTCGGATACTCGATCGTGGCATAAGTGCGCTGGCCGGATCCGCTGACCGAAACAATGGTGCCTTCGGTGGGCAAGGCCCTGGCGAACTGCAGGTTTTCACGGATCATGACGCCCGCGATCCCAAGGAACAGCAGGCCGACCAGGAGAAACATGAAGGGCCCCACTGAGTCCAGCAGGTCAAAGATAGAACTCAGCGAGTCCATGACGGAATCAAAGAAATCGAACACGCCTTCCCTAGCTCCTGTTCCAGAAATCCATTCACTCGATCATATTGTGAATCCGGTGCTTCAAACAACCGGGCGCAGAGGAGTGAGGGCTACGCGGCGATCCACTCCGGGTAAGGCAGCTTGCGCTCCCACAGGAACTCGGCGTTGAACAGCTTGCTGGCATAGCGGGCGCCGGAGTCACAGAGGATGGTAACGATGGTGTGTCCGGGGCCCAGTTCCTCGGCCAGGCGCATGGCGCCGGCGATGTTTACGCCGGCGGAGCCGCCGACGCAGAGGCCCTCGTCCTTGAGCAGGTCGTAGATAATGGGCAGCGCCTCTTCGTCCGTGACCTGGCAGGCGAAGTCCACTTCCAGCCCGGCGAGGTTGCCGGGCACGAAGCTCACTCCGACCCCTTCGACGATGGATGATCCCTCGCAGCGGGGCTCCCCTTCCTTGAAGTAGCTGTAGACGCCGGAACCCATCGGGTCCGCCACGCCGATTTTCACGTCCGGGTTTTTCTCGCGCAGGGCCGCGGCGACGCCGGCCACGGTGCCGCCCGTTCCCACCGAACAGATGAAGCCGTCGACCTTGCCGTCGGTCTGGTTCCAGATCTCCTGGCCGGTGGTGTCGTAGTGAATCTGGGTATTGGCGGGGTTGTCGAACTGCCGCGCCCAGATGGCGCCGTTGGCTTCCTGGTGGGAGCGGCCCTCGGCCACTTTCTCCGCCGTGTGGATGTAGTGCTGGGGGTTGTCGTAGCGCACGCTGGGCACCAGGATCAGCTCGGCGCCGAGCATTTCCACCTGGTCGATCTTTTCCTTGCTGGCGCCCTGGGGCATGACCACAACGCTGTCGAAGCCCATGGCATTGGCGACGATGGTCAAGCCGATACCCGTGTTGCCCGCGGTGCCCTCCACCACCACGCCGCCCGGCTGCAAGTCACCGGCGGCCACCGCGGCCTGGATGATGCCCAAAGCAGTGCGGTCCTTGACCGAACCGCCGGGGTTCATGAACTCCGCCTTGCCGTAGATATTACAGCCGGTCAGTTCCGAGACCTTGCGCAGGTGCAGCAGCGGGGTGTTGCCGATGATCTGGGGGAGGTGGTTTTCCATGCTTGGGCCTCACTCGCGATACGTCACCCCCGTGGAAACGGGGGCCCACTTGCGTCAGGTTACTGGATTCCCGCTTTCGCGGGAATGACAGTGATCAGTCGAAGCTGACCTGCAGCGGCGCGCGCCGGCCGGCGGGCAGTGGGCCGTAGTTGGTGGCCAGGTAGTCCAGGATTTCGTCTTCGGCCTCACCCAGGGGCCACAGGCCCTGGGTCTGCTGCATCCAGCGAATCATCTGCAGCCAGCCGTCGCGGTCTGCGCGGTTCTGGGCGACCAGTCGGCCGGAGTGGCAGATGGTGCACTGGGTTTTTACCTGCGGGTAGCCGTCGGCGATGACCAGGCCGGTTTGGGGGTCGGTTTCGGCCTGGGCGGGTTGCAGGAGCAATAGGGACGTTAGGAGCAGGTGGGTCCCCGCCTTCGCGGGGATGACGAGAAACTTCGCGGGGATGGCGAGGAAATTCGCGGGGATGACGAGGAACTTCGCGGGGATGCTTCTGCCGTCATTCCCGCGAAGGCGGGAATCCATGCCGGCCATCATACCCATCCCTAGACCACTTTCACCGCGATGCGGTGGGTGGCGTTGTTTAGGTAGCCGCGCGGGTTCCAGCCGGGCACTACCATGGGCTGGGCGATGCCTGAGGTATCCGTGGCACGGGCCCAGATTTCGTAGTAGCCCTTCTGCGGGAACTCGACCGGGGTCGACCACTGCTGCCAGGCCAGGCGGTTGGCGGGTTTGTTGACCTGGGCGGGCTGCCAGGTCTGGCCGAAGTCGATAGAGATGTCCACGTCGCTGATGGCGCGGTCCCCCGCCCAGGCGTGGCCGCGCACCGCCAGGGCCTTGCCGTCGCGGTGCACCAGGCCCGATTTCGGGAACGTGATCAGCGACTTCACCGGCATGGATTCAATGATGCACATGTCCTCTTCCGGCACATCGGCGCCGGGGGCCACCGGTTCGCAGGGCACCCGGTAGGAGTAGCCGCCCATCTTGGGACCGTCGTGAACGCGATCCCGCACGCTGATCCGGGTCAGCCACTTGCCCGAGGTCGACGCAGGCCAGCCGCCAAACACGAGACGCAGCGGGTGGCCGTTCATCAGCGGCATGTCCTCGCCGTTGATGGCCCAGGCAATCAGGGATTCCTTTTCCATGGCTTTCGCCATCGGCACGCCCCGGGAAATCACCACCTTGTTGGGGTCACCGGACAAATGCGTATCGGCGCCGTAATACCCCACGTACACCGCGTCGTCCCTGATGCCGCTGGCTTTCAGCACATCCCGCAGGCGCACTCCGGTCCAGCGCGGGCAGCCGACCGCGCCCGTGGTCCACTGGTTGCCGCGGGCCGGCGGGTTGAACTCGCTGCGGCCGTTGCCGCCGCACTCGATGGTCAGCTGGTAATCGTAATGCCTGAAGTTCGCTTTCAGCTCGGCGAGGGAATAGCGCAGGGGCTTCTTCACCGACTCGCCATCGATATAGAGGGCCCAGCTGTCCGGGTCGACGGCTACCGGGGGGATGCCGTTGTTGCGCACGAACAAAAGCTCCGCCGGGGTCACCGCATCGTCGAGCAGGTGGGGCGGCGTTTCCGCGTTGACCGGGCGGTCGTTCAGCACGGTCAGGCCCGGGTGCTTGCCGGGTATTGCGAACGGTTCTGTGGTCTCCGCCAAAGCCGCGGGAATCAATCCCCGCGGCATGAAGCGGCCGAATACCACCTCAGCGCCTAGCACGGCGCTCATGGCCCCCAGTCCCCTCATAAAACGCCGGCGACCGAGGACCAGCGCATCGGCCTCGAGAGGATCGTCCCGGTAGAGTTCGTGAATGCCGCGCTCGGTCTTCATACCGCGTCCTCCCGCAGTCAGTCTATCAGTCGCCGGTTTGCTCGGAGTATTGCAGGGTTTCGGCCGGGGCCCCGTTGCGGGCGAAATTTAGCGCCGATACCACCGCGCAGATCACCAGGAAGCCGATGGCGACCCGCAGCATCTCAGCGCTCCAGCGCCGCGAGGGCTTCGCTGAGTTTGCTGACCCCCACCACGTCCATGCCGTCGATGCGCTGTTTCGGCAGATTGCCGCGGGGGACCACGGCGCGGCTGAAGCCGTGTTTGGCCGCCTCCGCCAGGCGCTCCTGGCCGCTGGGCACCGGGCGGATCTCGCCGGCCAGGCCCACCTCGCCGAAGATCACCAGTTCCCGGGAGAGGACCCGGTCGCGAAAACTAGAGACGATGGCAGACAGCAGCGCCAGGTCGGCGCTGGTTTCCAGCACCCGCACCCCGCCGACCACATTGGCAAAGACATCCTGGTCGCCGACCTGCAGGCCGCCGTGGCGGTGCAATACGGCCAGCAGCATATTGAGCCGGTTTTGCTCCAGGCCCACTGCCACCCGCCGCGGGTTGGCCATCTGGGAGTCGTCCACCAGCGCCTGGATTTCCACCAGCAGCGGCCGGGTGCCCTCCCACACCGCCACCACCGCCGAACCGGCGGCCGCCTCGCTGGCGCGATTGAGGAAGATGGCGGAGGGATTCTTCACTTCCTTCAGGCCCTCGCCGGTCATGGCGAATACCCCCAGTTCATTGACCGCGCCGAAGCGGTTTTTCTGCCCGCGCAGGGTGCGGAAACGGGAGTCGGCGGTGTCCTCCAGCAGGATGGAGGAGTCGATCATGTGCTCCAGCACCTTGGGGCCCGCCAGGGAGCCGTCCTTGGTGACATGGCCCACCAGGAACAGCACCGTGCCGGTCTGCTTGGCGAAGCGGGTCAGCCAGGCTGCGCATTCGCGCACCTGCGAGACCGAACCCGGCGCCGAGGTCAGCTCGTCGGTATGCACCACCTGGATGGAATCCACCACCAGCACTTTCGGCTGGTACTGCTCGGCTGCGGCCTGGATGGCCTCGACGCTGGTTTCAGACATCAGGCGCAGCTGGTCCGTGGCAAGGTTCAGGCGCTGCGCCCGCATGGCCACCTGCTGGGGCGACTCCTCGCCCGTGATGTACAGGGCGGGCATGCTCTTTGCCAGGTGACACAGCGTCTGCAGCAACAGCGTGGATTTGCCAGCCCCCGGATTGCCACCGACCAGGATGGCGGAGCCGTGCACCAGCCCACCCCCGAGTACCCGGTCGAATTCGCTCATGCCGGTGGAGAAGCGGGGCAGGTCATCGAGATCGATGTCCTTGAGCACCTGGGCCTCGGCGAGGGCGCCGCTGTAGCCGCCCTTCTTCGGCGCGGCGGCGGCGCCCCGCGCGGGATTTCCGAGCCGGAACTCGACCACCGCGTTCCAGGCCCCGCAATCACTGCACTGCCCCTGCCACTTGCTGTATTCGGAGCCGCACTCGTTGCAGACAAACGCGGTCTTGGATTTGGTCTTGGCCATGGGCACCCGGTGTCGTCGGAACCTGCCATGCTAACAGAGCAGGCCGCATGACCCCATACGCGGCTAGGGAATTGAGCGGACTTGTCTTAAACTGTGCGGCCCACGTTTTTGAGGCCGCCATGTCCGACTCCTCCTTCATTCCCGAGCGCCAGCTGGTCTTCTCTCCGGCCCTGGCCCAGGCGATCGGGTTGGAAGAGGCGGTCCTGCTGCAGCACCTGGCGGAACTGTTCCGCCACCGCCAGACGCAGACCCACCGGGGCTATGCCTGGCTGCGGGTGGAGCGGGAATGGCTGCTGGAGACGCTGCCCTTCTGGACCACGGTGGACCTGCACCGGATCAGCAAGAGCCTCGCGGACAAGGGCCTGATCCTGGTGGAATCCCCTCCCCTGCACGATGCCGACGCCCTGGTGTTCGCGTTCAACGAGTCCCAGGAACGCGGGCGACCCGAGCCAGCAAAGCCGGGATCAGTGCAGGCAAAACCCGCCCGCCAGGGCGGCGCGGGACTGCTCGGCGCCAGCTGGACGCCGGATGAAGAGCTGCTGCAGCTGCTGGCGCTGAATCACAGCATTCCTCGCCAGTTCGCGCTGGAGCAGCTCGAGGACTTTGTCTACTACTGGCGCGAACGCGGTGAGGTCTCACACGCCTGGGGGAATAAATTCCGCCAACACGTTCTAACGCGCTGGCGCAAGGCCCAGCAGGATGCCGGCGAGCGGTTCCGCCCGGCTGAGGAAGCGCTTACTGACGATTGGTACCCCAGCGCCGACGCCCTGGAGATCCTGGAGCGGACCGGGGTCACGCGGGCCTTTATCGACGACGCGGTGCCGGAGTTCGTGCTGTACTGGCGCGAGCAGGACCCGAAGGTGAAAGCGCTGAATTCAAAATTCATCCAGCACATCCGCAGCCAGTGGGCGCGCTACAAGTCATCGCTGACCCACGACACCGAGCCGACCCGTATTCCGCAGAACTGGCGGCCCACCGAGGATGTATTCGACATCCTGCGCATGTCGCATATCGATGCGGACTTCGCCGAGAGCCTGTTGCCGGAATTCATCATGTTCTGGAAAGATTCCAACAAGCTCTACAAGAGCTGGAACACCAAGTTCCTGCAGCATGTAAAATATCATTGGGCACGACGCAACGAACTGACACATGGCGGACAGCAAGGAACTCATCCAACAGGTCGCACAAGGGATCGAAGCCTCGCAGAAGACCTCAGCGACCGCAGCTGGGCGGGCTGACTCTCACAAACCCGCCGCGGGCGCTCATAAGACCGCTCGGGGTACTGACCCTGCATCGGCTGTGGAGGGGCGTACTCCGCCGTCCGAGGAGCAGATTGACTGCATCAACCAGGTGTTTGCCCTGTTTCGGCTGAACTACCACAACCAGTTCTACTCGGCCTACCCGGACAGCGAGCAGCTGAACCAGGTCAAGAAGCTGTGGCTGGACGCCCTGCGGGAATTCCCGGTAGAGCAATTGCTGCGCGGCGCCAAGCGCGCCATCGAAACCAGTGAATACCTGCCGACCCTCAATCGCATGATCGAGTGCTGCCAGGACAGCCTGGAAGCCTACGGCCTGCCCGATGCCCGCGCGGCCTACCGCGAGGCCTGCGAGGCGCGCAGCCCCAAGTCCGCCCAGCCCTGGAGTCACCCGGCGGTGTATTTCGCGGGCCGGGAGGCAGACTGGTTCTTCCTGTCGAATGAGCCGGAAAGCAAGACCTGGCCGGTGTTTCGCGACGCCTACCGGCACTGGTGTGGCAAGGTGATGGCCGGCGAATCTCTGGTGATTGAAGCGCCGGAAGCGCTGCCGGCATCCTCGGGCGAGGCGACCTCCCGGGAGGAGGCCCTGGCCGAGCTCGCCAAGATCCGCGAGAACCTGGCCTAAGCCGCTTTGGCTCTCAGCTCTTCCCGGAGCGCTTCCACCTTCGCATCAAAGTCTTCCCCGTCCCCATAGTCCAGGAACCGGGCATAGCGGCTGTGTGAGCCGGTCACGCGGCGCGCATGCTTGATCGGGCACCAGTACTGCTCCGTGCGCGAGGCCACCTCCCTCACATAGGCGATCAACCCGTTGGCATAGCCGCAGTACAGGCAGTTGAAGCGCTGTACGCTGTTCAGATAGCGCAGGTGGTGGCGGTCGAGCACGATGTAGCGGGAGCGCTTGACCATGCGTATACGAAAGAGAGGAAAGCAGATGGCCTGGTAGGTGCTGACAAAAACGTCCAGCAGCACAAAGGGGATAATCAGGGCATAGATGAACGGGGCCGCGGCGTAGCTTTGCCAGCTGGACTCGGCCAGCCAGGACCACAGTTCCGAGCGTAGCTTGTCATGGGCTTCTTCCACGCTCTTCTTGAAGCGCACCCGCTGGCCTTCCAGCTCGTAGAGCACCCGTGTTTCCTGCTCGTGAAGCCTGTCGCGCAACTCGTCCTCCAGGTCCGCGAGCTGCTGGACCAGGCGCCGGATTTCATCGTTCATGTTGAGCCCCTTGAGGGTTTATGGAGCAGGCTGGCCAAGCGCCCACGGCGGGTTTGCGCGCCTGCAGCGGGTTTATCAAGCGCTTGCAGCGGCTTGATTAATAGCCGTCGCCGTAATCCGTGCGGGAGAGATTCTCGAAGCGGGTGAACTGGCCAATAAAGGCCAGCCGGCAGGTGCCGATGGGGCCGTTACGCTGCTTGCCGATGATGATCTCGGCTACTCCCTTGTCCGGGCTGTCCTCGTTGTAGACCTCGTCCCGGTAGATGAACATGATCACGTCTGCGTCTTGTTCAATAGCGCCCGAGTTGTGAGATACCACGCCATCTGCGATCCAGTTGGCATTGTCCAACACGGTCAGGTCAAAGACCTCTTCTATGCCATCTTCCCGGACTTCGACCACTCGGTCCCAGAACAGGTCATCGGACGCAGCATTGCGCAACTCATCGTCATCTAGCAGCTCAGCGTACTCTGCCAAAACATCGCGAGAGGGGGCGAAACTGAAATGCGAGCTACCGCCGTAACTGGTGCCGCGCATGGATGCCATAGCGCGCTGGCTTACGCCACGCTCGCGCATGCGCAGCTTTACCTGATCGAAAACCTCTACCGGCAGCGTGTCCACGTTGGTGTTGCCAACAGTACTGGTTGTCGATGATTGAAGTTCAGCAGCCTGGGAGACGCGGGGTCCAAATGCCCCAACCTTCGACAAGAACTCTCGGTGCATCTCTACAGAAGAAATAATGACCAGATATCCCGGCCGGTGGTCCCCCTTCCTTGTCTGTCTGATGCGCGCAATGATCCCCAATCTTTGCAAAAGAAGAGCTACGTCTTGTGCAAGTTGCGGGCTATTTGTGGCGTACTGAATCACATCACTGCCACCCTCGCGAACATGAATCGTGCCATCCGTTGCCCACAGGTGCTTGAGCAAGGTGCCGATCTGTCTGTCCGAAAGCTGGAAAGCAGATTCAGGAATTCGCTTTTCGTGCGACCGCTGGCCAAAAATACCCAGTTCCCGGAGCCACTTGTTGGCTCCTGCTGGATGCCAGCGATTACCGTTACCGCTGATCAGAAGCTGGTGGCAGCCCTTGCCCGCGTAACGCTTCACCGTACATCCGAATTCTTCCTCCGCGGCTTGTTTGACGATCGCGCTGTTTTCCTCGGACTGGGTTGTGTAACGCATAGGTTGGCCCGAAAGGAAACTGCCATCGCCGATCATCTGGCCGAGAAACGCCACACGAAGTTCCGGCCACTCGACGGGATTCATCGGTTCAGGGATCTTTCGTGCAAGAGCAAGGCGGTCACCGGCCTGCAGGTCTCCGCATCGCCGCCACCCCGTCCCGCTCAGCAGTAGGTGCTTTTCGGTGACACGGATGCTTCGACCGCTGGCAAGGCTGACCTTCAACACAGGCTTCTCGCCCACGCACCAGACTTTGTCGCTCTTGGCAAGTTCGTAACGTCTTTCGTCATCAAGAGCAAACAGCGCAGGCTCGGAACCGACCAGCTCCCTGATCGGTACTGGTCGTCCATCCGCTAGACACACACGAGTCTCGCCGGTGACACACTCCCTGAGGTCAGAGTTCACCGGCCGCTTGTTGGGCCGCTGTTCCAGGGCCCGGTTCAACTGTGACAGGGCCACCACGGGGCAGTTGAATTCCTTGGCCACCGCCTTCATGTTCCGCGAGATTTCCGAGATTTCCGCGGTGCGGCCTTCCGTGAATCCCGCCACCCGCATCAGCTGCAGGTAGTCCACCATGATCATGCCGAGACCACCGGCCTCGCGCGCCACGCGGCGGGCGCGGGAACGAATTTCCGTGGGGGTCAGCGCCGGCGTGTCGTCGATGTATAGGGGCACATCCTTCATCTTGGTCACCGCCGCCGACAGCTTGGGCCAGTCTTCCTGCTCCAGCTTGCCGTTGCGAATGCGGGTCTGGTCGATGCGACCGATCGACGACAGCATGCGCACGATCAGCTGGTCCGCCGGCATCTCCATGCTGAACACGAGTATCGGTTTGTCCTGGTTGAGCACCGCGTGTTCCACCAGGTTCATGGCGAAGCTGGTGTTGTGGACCAGGATGTCGTTGGCCACGTAATTGTGGAGCTCAGGCACCGTCAGGTCGTAGACCTGCTTTTCGCCCGTGTAGCGAATCGAGGTCACTTTGTCCCAGTACACCTGGCTGTCTGCCAGGGCCGCAAGGTAGCTATCGTCCAGCACCTCGGCAAACTCGCGGCAGCGACGGCGCGTCAGGCTGCGACGGCTCTTGCCCGCCAGGTGCGCATTGAAGCCCCTCGGCAGAGCGATGCCCTTCGCTGCGAAGAGCTCGCGCCAGCTCCTGTCACCCTTGCGTTCGAGGATGTAATCGAGCACAGAGTCAGGAAGGAAGTCAGAGTGACAGCGTTCGCCCTTCGACAGCAACAGCGCCGCCACCTGCCGGGCGCTCTCTTCCTTGGAGTAGATGCCGATCTCACGGATGAACCGCTGTACGGAGTCCCGCGCCGTGATCTCCAGCTCCCAGGGCGACGGCCCTTCACTGTCGTAGTGATTGGCCTTGCGCCGCAGCTTGGCCAGGATGCCAAAGCGCAGCAGCAGGTGCTGCACCTGCCGCGCCAGCGTTTCACAGGAGCTGGCGTAGGAAACGCGGTACTGGTCGCCGTTCTGGACAAAGATGGATCCGTCGCAGGCGAACATCCGGTTCAGGAACAGGCCCAGCTGGTGTCGCGGCAGGCGGAACACCGCCGATGGAATCGTCTTATCCAGGGCGGATCGCCCCATCACCCCCAGCTCCCGGAGCCAGGTGGTGAGGGAATTCGCGCCGTTGGTAGTCGCTGAGGCAAAACCCTGCGGCAGCAGATCGGCTGTGTCACACGCCAGCGCGGTGCAGATTGCCTCAAAGCGGCTCTCCTGCGGAAGAGCGGCCCCGACCCGCCAGTACCCGACCGCCGACGGCGCTGAATTCGTGGCAGCTGCAAGCGCCCTGTTGGTGACGCAGCGCTCCTCCATTCTTCCCTGCAGCCGCTCGGCAAATACCGTCCGCTGCTGTTGAATACCCATGGGGCAGCCCACTACCCGGAGTGACGGCGTTCTGTCAGCGGACTTCTCGGGCCGGCAGCGGACCGAGGGGAACTGCTCCACCGCGTGGATGAAGTCCGCCAATACCCTGCCATTCTTGTTGGTGAAGCGGGGAGAGGCGTTTGTCAGCCCGCCGTCTGCCAGCAGGTAGGCCAGGGTTTTGACCTGGTACTCGGGCAAATCCTCGCTGCCGAATACCGGGAGTTCTCGCGGTACCGCAATACGCTCGCCTTCCTTCAGCGCGGCCAGGGATTTCCAGCCCTCGCCGGTCAGGAAGGGGTGAATTTCCGTGGTTTCGATCTCGCGACCGGACGCGGTGGTTACGCGGTAGACAGGCTTGGTCCCGTCGTCCACAAACGCGCTGGCTCGCTGGCGGCTCAGTCGGAAACCGTTGTCGAGGCTGATGACTTCGGCATCGGCTGCCAGGTCGTCGACAGCGCGCAACTCCCCGGTCTCCGGGTCCACCAGCTTGCTGCCGGACACAATGCACTTGCCCATCGAGGGCCTCCCCGCCACGATCACCAGGTCTGAGGGCTGCAGGCCAGAGGTCATGCCGTCGAGCTCGGTATAGCCGGTGCTGAGGCCGGTAATATCGCCGTCGGAGTTGTAGAGCTCCTCGATGCGCTGCACGGCCTTCGACAGCAGCGGGTTGACCTCCGAGGGGCCGCCCGCCTTGGGGCCCTGCTCGGAAATCTGCATGATCTTGCGCTCGGCCTCGTCGATCAGCTCGTCGGAGCTGCGCCCCTCGGGGCTGTAGCCGGAATCGGCAATGTCCTGGGCAGCCTGGATCAGGTGCCGGAGGGCGGCGCGATCGCGCACGACCGTCGCATAGGCCCGAATATTGGACGCGCTGGGCGTGTCCTTGGCCAGCTCCGCCAGGTAGGCAAAGCCGCCTGCGTTCTCCAGCTCGCCGCTGGCATTGAGCGCCTCGGCCACCGTGACCGGGTCGATGGGTTCATTGGCCTCGGCCAGGCTGGCCATATGGCGATAGATCAGGCGGTGATCGGGGCGGTAGAAATCCCCGAAGGACACCAGCTCCGCCACCGTATCCCAGGCATCATCGGACAGCAGCACCCCGCCCAGCACAGACTGCTCCGCCTCGATCGAGTGAGGCAGCATCTTGATCCGCGCGATTTCCGGATCGTCGCTGTAGGGGACGATGTCGGCGGGGTATTCGTTCTCTTGCATTGCCCTGGCAGGCCCTCCATGGGAACCCACGATTGTTGCGCATACGGGGACGGAAATAAACGCCGCCGCGCTGATCCTGAGCGCCAGGGCGCAAAATTCACCCCGGGCACAAAAAAGCCGGCTGCCCAGTGGACAGCCGGCTCGCTATAGCTAGCCGCGAATGGCGGCCCGAATTACTCTTCTGGGACGACGTGCAGCTCGATGGTCACGTTGACGTCGGAGTGCAGGTGCAGCTCAACCTGGTACTCGCCCAGCTCGCGCAGCGCGCCTTCCGGCAGCCGCACCTCGGCCTTGTTGATCTCGACGCCGGCCGCGGTAACCGCTTCCTCGATGTCGCGGGTGCCGATGGAACCGAACAGCTTGCCTTCCTCACCGGCGTTGGCGCCAATGGAGATGATGCCCAGCTCGGCGATCTTGTCGGCGCGGGCCTGGGCCTCGGACAGCTGCTCGGCAGCCGCCGCTTCCAGCTCGGCACGACGGGCCTCGAACATGGCCACGTTGTCCTTGGTCGCCGGCACGGCCTTGCCCTGCGGGATCAGGTAGTTGCGGCCATAACCCGGCTTTACGCTGACCTGGTCGCCCAGGTCACCCAGGTTGCCAATTTTCTCCAGCAGAATGACTTCCATGCTGTTTTCCTCTACTCGTTGTCAGAATCTTCTTCATCGGGTCGCTGCTTCCAGCGGCTTCTAAAGTCCAGCCAGCTGTCAGCCACAGCAAGCCCGATGACAAATACACCCACCGGCTTCCAAAACAGCCAGGCCAGGTAGAAAACGGCCAGCCAGCCGCTTCCCAGTGCGCGGTGCGCACACCATGCGTGCACCACGCTCAATCCCGATATCGTCAGCGGCAGGGTGATCATCGCCACCCAGGGCAGGTAGGCAAACCCGCCCGCGCTAAGGGCGAACATCGCCACCGCCAACAGTACGGTTATCGCCGCACCAAATCGCAGGTTGTGAAACTCCTGCCTGAAGCCGCCCGGGTTGTACAGGCTCGCCTGCCACCAGCGCGCCAGACCCAGGCAACCCACAAAGGTCAGGGCAAAAAACAACCCTACGCCACCGGCCACTGTGTGCGCCTGCAGCGCCGCCGGTTCTTCACTCGGCACCAATGCCTTCTGAAGCTCCAGGTAAGCCTCGCCGTAGGCTTCAACCACCGTTCCCAGGTAGTTGCCTGCCAGCATCAGCATGAGCAGGCCGTACAGCGCACCCAGCGCTGTCGCGGCGTTCAGCGTCAGCTGCCACGACATCGACCAGCGCAAAAGCGCGGCCAGCGCCGGCGTTCCCAGTACAAGGCCGAGCGGTTCGACCTGTCCCATGACCGCCAGCACAAAGCCCGCGGGCAGTGCCGCCCACGCGGCCAGGTAGGCGCCTTCCGTCGGGCCTCGACGCAGTGTGGCCAGCGCCAGGATTGCCGCGCTGAGCCAACATAAAACCGGGGTGCTTGCACAGAGTACCGACACCCACAGGGCCTGGTTGCGGCCCCGCATCACGTACTCGGCTACGGCGCGCATGAGCCGTTCCGATACCTGATGCTATTTATCGCTTACTGATGTGCGTCCGAGTACGGCAGCAGCGCCAGGTAGCGGGCGCGCTTCACGGCGGTCGCCAGCTGACGCTGGTACTTGGCCTTGGTGCCGGTGATACGGCTGGGCACAATCTTGCCCGTCTCGGTGACGTATTGCTTGAGGGTATCGATATCCTTGTAATCGATTTCCTTTACACCCTCAGCGGTAAACTTGCAGAACTTGCGGCGGCGGAAAAAGCGTGCCATTGATCAATCCTCCTCGATTATGCGTTTGAGTCGTCGTCGGCTGCGCCTTCGTCGACACCGTCCCCGGTGGCGTCAGGCGCTGCGCTGTCGGCTTCAGCAGCCTCGGCTTCACCGGCACTGGCCTTGGTCTCTTCCTTGGCGGGCTCGGAAGCAGCCTCTGCGGCCTGGCGCTCTTCGTAACGGCTCTTGCGCTCGCGCTGCTCTTTCTCCTGCTTCATGATGATGGACTCTTCGGTCACGGGCTCATCACGGCGGATCACGAGGTTGCGGATGATCGCATCGTTGTAGCGGAAAGTGGTGGTCAGCTCGTCCATGGCGTCGTTGCTGGCTTCCACGTTCATCAACACGTAGTGGGCCTTGTGGACCTTGTTGATGTGGTAGGCAAGCTGGCGACGACCCCAGTCTTCCAGGCGATGGACCTTGCCACCGTCCTTCTGAATGGTCGTGCTGTAGCGCTCGATCATGCCGGGCACTTGCTCAGACTGGTCCGGATGGACCATGAATACGATTTCGTAGTGTCGCATTAGCGGCTCCTTACGGGTTAAGCCACCCGTCAATCCCGTGCGGGAAGCGGTGTGGCAAGGAGAATCGGCGGCGGAAGCCACCGGTCAAATTTTGAGCGGCGGATAATACAGACTCATTCCACCCTTCGCAAGCGCCCTGTGGCTGCAATTTACATCGTCGCGAGGGGGAGGTGAGTTCATCGGTCTTGCGGCCCGGTCGCAGCCTTTCGGCGCTTTTCGGCTGCTGCGGAACTCGACCAAAATTGCTGCGCAATTTTTGGGACTCAGACAGTCCTCGCAGAAAGCCCCGAAAAGCGCCGAAAGGCTAAACGCTCAAACGGGCCGCGCGGCAGGCGAACTCACTTCTCCCCCCACCAACGAGCCAATACGGATATCGGGGCTGGCACGTCCGATGAAGTGCAATGGTTGGGGTGACGCCTAGTCAATACGCGGGACAGACGCACTTACCTCCCCCGACCAACCGTGAGTGTGTATCAGGGTGGCACGTCCGATGGCGGAGCAGGTGGGGGTTGCCGCCCAATCAGGACGCGCTCTGGTTTGCCTGGCGTTTCAGGGTTTTCCGCGAGCACTGTCTGAGTCCCAATTTTTCGCGAAGCGAAAAATGGTCGAGTTGCGCAGCGGCTGAAACGCCAGGCAAACCAGCGTCCGGGCGGCAACCCCCACCTGCTTCGCCATCGGACCCCTACTACCGTGACCTATCCGCGCCGCTGGCGAACCACCTCAAACAGGCAGATGCCCGTAGCCACGGAGACATTCAGGGAGCTCACGGACCCCGCCATGGGGAGTTTCACCAGGTGGTCGCATGCCTCACGGGTGAGGCGACGCAGGCCGGCGCCTTCCGCGCCCATGAGGATCGCGGCGGGGCCGGTCAGGTCGGTGTCGTAGAGAGAGGATTCCGCCTCGCCGGCCGTGCCGTAGAGCCAGATACCGCGTTCCTTGAGGCCGTCGAGGGTTCTGGCCAGGTTGGTGACCCGGACAAACGGGATGACCTCAGCGGCACCGCAGGCGACCTTGCGCACGGTGGGGTTCAGATCTGCCGATTTGTCCTTGGGTACGATGACCGCGTCCACGCCGGCGGCGTCGGCGCTGCGGAGGCAGGCGCCCAGGTTGTGGGGGTCGGTGACGCCGTCGAGTACGAGTAACAGGGCCGGGTGGTCGAGGTTTTCCAGGTGCTGCCAGAGGGCTGACTCGTCCCACTGCCGCTCGCTGCGAATGACTTCGGCGACCACGCCCTGGTGGCGGCCCGGGACCATGTCGTCGAGTTCTGCCCGCGGCGCCGTCTCCACGGCGACACCCTGGTTTCGGGCCAGGTCCAGCAGGCCGGCGATACGTTTATCCTGCCGGCCCGACTGCACCCAGAGTCGCTGGATATCCGCCGGCTGGCGCCTCAGCAGGGCGTCCACCGCGTGGATGCCGAAGACCTTTTCCATTTACCGGCGTCTGCGCATGCCGGAGCGGGCCGGGCCGCTCTTCTTCTTGCCGGCTTTTTTCTTACCGCCTTTTTTCCCCGTTTTACCGGTCTTGCTCCGGGCGGTCTCCCGCCGGCTTCTCGCCTCGAGCAGTTCCAGGTCGACCTTTTTCTCGTCCAGGTCCACCCGGGCCACCTGCACCGTCACGCTGTCGCCAAGATTGAAACTGCGCCCGCTGCGCTCGCCGATCAGGCGCTGTTTGCCCTGCTCGTAGTGGTAGTAATCCGCCGGCAGGGCGCTGATGTGCACCAGGCCCTCGATGTAAAGGTCCGCCAGCTCCACGAACAGGCCGAAGCTGGTCACCGCGGCGACTACCCCCTCGAAGGTATCGCCCACGTGCTCCTGCAGGAACTCACACTTGAGCCAGGCCTCGACCTCGCGGGTGGCGTCGTCGGCGCGGCGCTCGGTCATCGAGCACTGCTCGCCAAAGGCCAGCATGGCGGCGAAGTCGTAGGGGAAGATGCGTTTCTCGGGAATCGGCTGCGCGTCCTGGCGCAGCACGCGCTTGCTGGGCAGGTCGGAACGAATCACCCGGCGAATGCCGCGGTGCACCAGCAGGTCCGGGTAGCGCCGGATGGGTGAGGTGAAGTGGGCGTAGGCCGGGTAGTGGAGGCCGAAGTGGCCCTTGTTCTCGGGCTGGTAGACCGCCTGGCTGAGGGAGCGCAGCAGCATCGTCTCGATGATATGCGTGTCCGGCCGGTCCGCGATCTGCCCGCGCAGCACCTGGTATTCCATTGGCGAGGGGTTCTCGCCGCCGCCCAGTTCCAGGCCCAGTTCGCCGAGGAAGCCGCGCAGGTTCTCGAGCTTTTCCTCGCCGGGCCCCTCGTGCACCCGGTACAGGATGGGCAGTTTCTGCTCCTCGAAGAAGCGGGCCGTGGCCACGTTGGCGGCCAGCATGCACTCCTCGATCAGCTTGTGGGCGTCGTTGCGCTCCACCGGCACGATGGATTCGATCTTCTTCTGTGCATCGAACAGGATGCGGGTCTCGGTGGTCTCGAAGTCGATGGCGCCGCGGGTTTCCCGGGCCTGTCGCAGCACCTTGTAAAGGCCGTGCAGGCGCTCCAGGTGCGGGACGATCGCCTTGTCGATCCCTGCGCTGCGGCCGGTTTCCAGCACCTCACCTACCTGGGTATAGGTGCAGCGCGCGTGGGAGTGAATCACGCCTTCGTAGAAGTGGTAATCGGCGATATTGCCGACCCGCGAAATGGTCATCTCGCAGATCATGGCGAGCCGGTCCACCTTCGGCATCAGCGAGCACAGGCCGTTGGACAGGGCCTCCGGCAGCATCGGCACCACCCGCTCGGGGAAATACACGGAGTTGCCCCGGTTGATGGCCTCTTCATCGAGCGCGGAGCCAGGCCGCACGTAGTGGCTGACATCGGCGATGGCCACCCACAGGCGCCAGCCACCGCCTTTTTTCTTCTCGCAGTACACCGCGTCGTCGAAGTCGCGGGCGTCCTCGCCGTCGATGGTGACAAAGGCCAGGTCCCGCAGGTCGACGCGGCCGCGCTTGTCTTCCTTCGAGGGCTGGTCTGACAGGGCCGAGGCCTCTTTCAGCACCCCTTCCGGCCACTCATGGGGAATGCCGTGGGAGCGAATGGCGACGTCGATTTCCAGCCCCGGGTCCAGGTGCTCGCCGAGGACCTCGGTGATGCGCCCTTTCGCCCCCAGCTGGCGGCTGGGGTAATGGGTGAGTTCGGCCACCACGATCTGGCCGTGCTGGGCACCGTGCTTTTCCTTTGGGGGAATCAACACGTCGTGATTGATGCGGGCATTGTCGGGGATGACCGCGCCGATGCCGCTTTCCTCGTAGTAGCGGCCGACGACTTCCGTGACCCCGCGTTTGATCACCTCGACAATCTTGCCCTCGCGGCGGCCGCGGTTGTCGATGCCGGAGACGCTGGCCAGGGCCTCGTCGCCGTCGAACACCAGGGCCATCTGCCGGGCGCTGAGGTACAGGTCATCGGAGCCGTCCAGGGGCGACAGGAACCCGTAGCCGTCGCGGTGGCCGATAACGCGGCCGTGTATCAGGTCCAGCTTGTCGACCAGGCCATAGGCGCCGCGACGGTTGACCAGCAGCTGGCCGTCGCGCTCCATGGCGCGCAGGCGCCGGCGGATGGCCTCGACCTCTTCGTGGCTCTCAACATGCAGCTGCTGGCAGATCTGGTTGTGGTTGAGCGGATGATCCGCATCCGACAGCAGCTGCAGGATCAGCTCGCGGCTGGCGACGGGATTGTCGTAGCGGCCGGCTTCGCGTTCGGCGTGGGGATCGACCGGGGCTGAGGGTGTCTTTTTCTTGCTGCGTTTCTTGTTCATGCGCGCGCCAGTATACGCGAGCTGGAACAGATATACGTGGCGAAGTGCAGCGCCCCTCCGGGCCGGGTCAGCGGCTGGCCTGGGCCAGCAGCTGCTCGATCTGGGCCCAGTTCTCCTTGTGGGGGTCGGTGCCTGCCTCGGCGTAGTTCAGGTTGCGGAAGGTGTCCGTGGCCCGGCTGAACCAGCGCCGTGCCTCGACCTTGTCCGGAAAGTGAAGCTCCGCGTCACAGATTTTCGCCAGCAGGCCGAAGCTCTGCTTCTGCCGGTCCATGTCGTTTGACACATCCACCGGGTCAAAGGCGTCCTGCTGCAGGTACACCATGTCCACCAGGGTCGCCTTCTGCTGGGTGACGAAGTCGTCCTGGCTCACACCCTCCTCGCCGGTGACCTGCATCATGCGCGAGATCTCCTCGCCCCGGTGCAGCAGCTGCTCCATGTTGGCGATCGTCGGCAGCCACTCGGGACCCATGTTCTGTTCGAACCAGTCGCGCAGCTGCGCCGGGTAGCGACTCCAGGACTGCAGCGGGTCCACCGCCGGGTAGAAGCGTTTATAGGCCCGGTCATAACTCAGGCCCAGGAACGTCTTCACCGTGTTGAGGGTGCCCTGGGTGACCGGCTCCTCGAAGTTGCCGCCCGCCGGCGACACGGTGCCGATCAGGGTCAGGGAGCCGCTGTCGCCGTCGGCGGCCTGGATGACCCCGGCCCGTTCGTACAGGTTGCGAATGGAGGATTCCAGGTAGGCGGGAAAGGCCTCTTCGCCGGGAATCTCTTCCAGCCGGCCCGAGGTCTCGCGCATGGCCTGCGCCCAGCGGGACGTGGAGTCGGCGATCAACAGCACGTCATAGCCCATCTGCCGGTAGTACTCCCCCATGGTGACACCGGTGTAAATCGACGCCTCCCGGGCCGCCACCGGCATGGAGGAGGTGTTGCAGATGATGATGGTGCGGTCCATCAGGGTGCCGCCGGTGTGGGGGTCCTGCAGCTGGGGAAACTCCGTGATGGTCTCAACCACCTCGCCCGCCCGCTCGCCGCAGGCCACCACGATCACGATGTCCACGTCCGAGTAGCGGGAAATCAGGTTCTGCAGCACGGTCTTGCCCGCGCCGAAGGGCCCGGGGATGCAGCCGGTACCGCCCTTGGCAATGGGGAAGAACGTATCGATCAGGCGCAGGGTGGTGATCATCGGCTGGGAGGGGTATTGCCGCTCACAGCGCCCCTGGCGCAGCAGGTCGACCGGCAGGGGCTTACGTACCGGCCAGCGCTGCACCATGGTGACGTCGTGGATTTCACCGGTATCGTCCGCCAATCGCGCGACTACCGTATCCACACCGAAGCTGCCCTCCTGGATCCAGTCGACGGTCAGTGCGCCGCGAAGCAGCAGCGGCACCAGGATCTTGTGCTGGTAGCGCCCCTCCTGCACCGTGCCCAGGACGTCCCCGGCGCGCACCGTGTCGCCGACGCGGCCTACGGCATCAAAGCTCCAGCGTTCGTTCCGGTCCAGGCCCGGCGCCACGGCGCCGCGCTGCAGGAACTTGCCGTTCATGACTTCCAGCCGGTGCAGCGGATTCTGCAGGCCGTCGTAGACCTGGCGCAGCAGGCCCGGGCCAAGCTCAATGGAGAGCTGTTCACCCGTCTGCTCCACCGGGTCACCTACCGCGACGCCGATGGTGTCCTCGTAGACCTGGACATCGGCGCGCTTGCCCCGCACGCGCAGCACCTCCGCCTTCAATTTCTCCTCACCCCCGGAGATTCGCGGGCAGATGAACACCACCTCATTCTTGATCAGGGGTCGCTCCGCCTCCGGGGTGGATTCCACGGTAATGACATCGTCGCTGACCGCCACCACGGAGGCGGTCATCAGCTCAGTGGCAGCCGGATCCTGGCTCATGCAATCTTCCTCAATTCGGCTAGCGGCGCCTCCAGTGCGGAGGCGGCCAGTTCGTCAAAACGCGCCTTGGCGTGTTCAGCGTTGTAGCTGCACCAGCGTTCCACCAGATCCCAGCGCATCAGGTACAGCCAGACCGCCGATACCCCGAAGGGCTCCTCGGGCTCCTGGGCCGCGTAGTAGTCCCAGGTGGCGGACAGCAGCAGTCGCTCCAGCTCGAAGGTTTCGCGCTCTTCCAGGAGCTTGCGGGCCTGCGTCAGCCAGGTGAAATGGTGTTCGAGCCGAAACGTGGGATGGCTCCAGTTTCGCTCCAGGTAGCGGGTGTAGCGCCCGTAGCCCCAATCGTCCGTCGGCGGCGCATCCTGGCCGCGGTGCCGACGCCTGAGCGCAGCCACCACCGTGCGAATATCCATGCGCCAGTGCAGCCACTCGCTGAGATCCTCCTGCTCGACCCGGGAGATTACCCGCAGCGCATGCCGTGCGATGTGCTCATCGGTTTCGCCCCTGCGGATACTGCCCCAGTAGAACGTCTGGGCCAGCTCGCTCACCAGTTGCCTGTCCTCGTAGTCCAGCATGCTCAGGCGCTTGGTCAGCTGCACATTGCTGATCGGCGGGCGGTGATGCACAAACGGGTTTGCCAGGTAGGGCAGCGAACAGAGCAATTCGATGTATTGCCGGCCCATCAGCCCACCACGCCCTCGAGGATGGCCCGGAAGCGCGGCTGCAGGTGTCCCAGCAGCAGGTCCACCAGGGCCTGGTCCGTCAGGTCCACGTTGATTTCACCGTCCTTCAGGCTCACGGTCATGCCGGCCCGGGCGCGGCCGCCGACGCCGATTTCCACACCCTGGCTGAACAACTCACTTGCCACTGCCGACACCATCTCGATCAGGGGGCCGCCCTGCAACTGGCTGGGGTCACTGCGCAGCTCCTCGAGGCCGACGGCGCGCTCCGGCAGGGTTATGCGGGCGGGTTCGTCGGGCAGGTTCGAGCGCGACGCGGCGCTGATCAGCAGCTGCTTCAGCGTCTCCGGGTCCTGCAACTCCTGCACGATCAATTTGCCCAGCTGGCGCGCGAACTGCTGGGACAGCTCGTCCCGCAGCTTCATCTTGATATCGCGGTAGGCCATCTCCAGGGCATCGGAGCCCGACTTGCGGATAAACTCCGCGTCCTTCTCGGCCCTGGCCCGAATTTCCACGGCCTCCGCCTCGGCCTGCTCAATGATCCACTCGGCGCGATGCTCGGCATCCGCGACCAGCTTGGAGCTCTCTTCCTTGCCGGCATTGACCCCCTTCTCGCGCAGCTCGTCGATAAGTTCCTGGATGCCCTTGGAGGTGAGATGGCTCTGTGCTGCATCGTTCATGATCGATCCTCCTCAGCCGGGCAGGTTGCCGGACAGCACCAGCGCAAATACGAAGGCAAACACGGCAAAGCCTTCCACGATGGCTGCCGGCGCGATACTCAGGCCAAAGATTTCCGGCTTGTTCTTGGAGGCGTTGATCGCCGCTACCACCGCGCGGCCCTGGTAGATCGCCGCATACATCAGCGCCAGGCCGGTCAACACACCGATCCCGAACAGGCCGCCGCCGTTTTCGCCGGTCACTTCCCGGTTCAGCGTGAACATGATCACGATGCCGTAGATCACCTGGCTGGACGGCAGCGCCGACACGCCGATGAACTTGCCGTAGCCGCTCTCCACGTCGAGCATGGCGCCCGCCGCCGCCTGACCACCCAGGGAGCAACCGATGGCGCTGCCGATAGCGCCCAGCGCCGTGGGTGCAAATATGCCGACCCAGCCCAGCGCTATTACGAACTCTTCCATTTCGAGTCTCCTCTCTTGGCGAATGCTATGAAGGGGTAGCCCTCGTCGCGAATACCCCAGTTGTAAAATTCCATCAGGTTCAGGCGCAGCCCGTGAATGACGCCACTCATCAGGGTCAGCACGATATTGAGCGTGTGACCCAGCAATACGATCAGCAGGAAAAACAGGAAGCCGGCGTGCTCGGAGGCATCCCGCGCCGACACCGCCAGCGAGTTGAAGGTCGCCGCCAGGGACGAACCCGCCAGCCCCAGGGCAAACAGGCGCATATAGCTCAGCACGTCGCCGAAGGCCTTGGTCAGCCCCGTCAGTGCGCCGATACCGGCGCCCACGTTGAGGGCAATATTCTTCGCTGAATCAAAGGGCCGCTGGCCGGAGAACAGCACGAGCATGGCCAGCCAGGCCAGCAGGCCATAGGTGAACACACTGGTGGACGCCTGGAAGTCGGGCCGCGCGACGTAGTCCATCCACAGGCCGAAGCCACTCACCACACCGACCAGCCAGGCCAGCGCTACCATGCCGACACGGGTGCCGCGGTTGGTCCAGAACACGGCGGCATGGGCAATACTCAAGTGCAAGACGCCTACCGCAATGGACAGTCGCATCATGGTGTCGAAGTCCTTGAGATCAAGCACGACGAGTGAGCCCAGCACAGTGCCCGGTGGCGCACTGACACCGAAATAGCTGCCCACCATCACGCCGTAGATCGTGCAGCAGCCGGCAATAGACGCCCACATATTGCGCAGGCGGATGGCGGTGCTGCCGGGCTCCGACATGCGGCGCCAGAAGAACAGCAGCACCACACCCATCAACAGCCCGTAGCCCGCGTCCGCCATGATCATGGCGAAGAAGATGGAGAAGGAGACAAAGATCAGCCGCGAGGGATCCCAGTTGCTGTAGCCCGGCAGCTGGAAGAAACTCACCGCCACCTGGCCGCCGCCCAGGCGGTCGTCGTTTTCCAGCAGGGTGGGCGGCGCGTCCTCCGCCGTCGGCTCACGCAGGGTATAGGCCGCCGGCACCGTCTCGATCCACGCTGCCAGCAGCGGTTCCGCCGCCTGGGGAATCCAGCCCCGCACGGCGAACAGTTCGCCGGCATCCATCGCCTGGCGCTCGGCGAGATTCAAGTCGCGCCGGTCGAGGATCTGGTTCAGGGAATCCTGCAGCACGCCGATCCAGCGGGTCAGGGAGTCACGCTCGGCGTTGAGTTCTTCCAGCTCGATCAAGGTTTCCTCGAGCATCTCATCCAGTTCGGACAGGGAACGGGAGCCGGTATGCACGCGCTGGTAGGGCACCTGCTCGAGATCGGGCTCGTCGCGGGCGATCACCACCAGGTCGTGAAAGCGCTGGTTGGAATTGACGATCTTCCAGGGCAGGCTGATCGACTCCAGGCCCGCCTCCTTGCCCACCGGCACCAGGTAGAACCAGAGTCGATACCCGCCGAGCTGCTCCAACGGCGGCAGCTTGAAGTCACCCCAGGGTTTGAGAATGCGGCGGCGCTGCCGAATCAGCTCAATGCGATCGACGACGTCTTCGCGCAGGAACTTGTTGCGCAACACGTCATCGACCAGTTCCTTGAGATCCGGCTCGCCGATGGGTCGGTGTGACCGCCGCTTGCGCCGGGTGTTCTGCAGATAGGTCAGCGCCGTGCGTGCGTCGTCGGCAAGATCGGGACCGGGCTCACCCGTGGTGCCATTCAGTGGGACCAGGTGCACGGCACCCAGGCCCTGCAGGCCGTCGCAGATTTCCCGCTTGCGGTCGGCGTCACCCAGCAGGGTCAGCTCGAATTGGCGCGCAATGGTCACTGCTCGGCCTTCCTGTTTTTCTGCTTCGCCAGCTTGGAGCGCACCACCCCGGCACGCTCCTGGTCCGAGAGGAACAGGCCAATGCGCTTGATGTTTTCGCTCGCCTCCGGAATCAGCACCTTGGAGAACAGGTTGACGCGCTGGGTGATGGTGCGGGCCGCGGCTTCGAGCCGGGCGGTGCGGATGCTCATCACCTGCTGCTCCAGCTTGAGCCTCACCACTTCCTGCAGGGCCAGGGTCAATTCGTCGAACCAGTGGGGCCGCGCCAAAAGGCCGTAGTCCGCGACGGCGCAGGTCACATCCTGGAGCCGGGGAAGCTTCGTCCCCAGCATGTTTTCCTCGTCCAGGTGAACGTTCTCCACCGTGACCAGGTCAGACAGGTCGATGCTCTGCACCGTCAGCATGGGCAGGCGCCGGGCAATGTCCGCCTCCACCACCTCGATGCGGGCCTCGTGTTCGGCCAGGATTTGCTGGGCCTTCTTGCGCTCGGCCAGCAGCTGTTTTTGCTTCATTTCCAGCGAGGGCAAATAGCGCTCGTAGGAACTGCGGCGCTGCTTCTCCTTGGACAGCGCGCTCTTGTTCAGCGCAACTTTAGCCATTGCCGTCCGCCCAGTACTTGTCCTTGAGCTCTTTCTTGATGATGACTTCGTCCTTGTCGAAGCAGGCCGCCAGCAGGTCCCAGCAGGCGTCCAGCGCTTCGTCGAGAGGCATGGACACGTCCAGGCGCATGAACTGCTCGCGGAACGCCTTGCTGAATTTCAGCAGCTTGTGGTCGAACTCGCTGAGATCGAAGGCCATGGCCTGCTTCTGCTCGGCCTCCACCCCCTCGGAGTAATAGCGGATCATGGTGTTCATGATCTGGCCGTGATCCTCACGGGTCTCCTTGCCGATCACGTGCTGCTTCAGGCGAGACAGGGAGCCGAAGGGATCCAGCTCGCCGTTGTGCAGGTAGAACTGCCCCTCGGTGATATAGCCGGTGTTGTCCGGCACCGGGTGGGTCACATCGTCGCCGGGCATGGTGGTCACCGACAAAATGGTGACCGAGCCCGCCCCTTTGAAATCGCAGGCCTTCTCATAGCGCTTGGCCAGCTGCGAATACAGGTCACCCATGTACCCCCGGTTGGAAGGAATGTGCTCCATGGCAATGCCGATTTCCTTCATGGCGTCGGCATAAGCGGTCATATCGGTCAGCAGGACCAGCACCCGCTTGCCCTCCTCGGAGGCGAACTTTTCTGCCACCGACAGCGCCAGGTCCGGCACCATCAGCCGCTCCACCACCGGGTCCGAGGCCAGGTTCACGAACATCACCGTGCGCGACATCACCCCCGCATCCTCGAAGGCCTGGCGAAAGCTGTAGTAGTCATCGAAGATCAGGCCCAGGCCGCCGAAAATCACCACGTCGGCATCGGCCTGGACACCGATGCGGGCCAGGAAGCTGTTGAAGGGCTCTCCCGCCACCGAGAAGATCGGGATCTTCTGGCTCTCCACCAGGCAGTTGAACACGTCGATCATCGGCACATCGGTGCGGATCATGCGGGAAGCCAGCACCCGGGCGGTGGGATTCACCGTGGGACCGTTGATGCGCACCTTGGGTTCGTGGCTGAGTTCGGGGCCGCCGTCGATGGGCTGGGCGGAGCCGTTGAAAACCCGCCCGAAAATATTGTCGGAGTAAATGGCCTGCATGGTCTCGCCGAGGAAGCGCACCGAGGCGTCGTTGCCGAGCCCCTTGGTGCCGGCGAATACCTGCAGCGACACCTCGTCGTCCGCCAGGCTGATGATCTGGGCCAGGGAAAAGGGCTGGCCGTCCTGTTCGATCACCGCCAGGTCGCGGTTTCGCGGCGGCGTGCTCATGGCCTCGGCATTGCCCACCCGCAGATTGACGATATCGCCAACAATACTGGTGATGCCCCGGTAGCTGGTGATCCCCGATTCCATTCCTGACTCCCGCCATGTTTGACCTAGTAAACATAGTCGACAAACAGAAGGAGGCCAAAACTGCGGGAGCCGCTGTGGACGCGCGCGAGGGTATTCCCTAATCTCGATCAAGGGAGGCACCTATGACCGATAACGAATCCAGAATAACGAGCGACCTGAACCGGCCGGATCCGGACGAGGAAAAGCGGTTTCTCAGCGGCAGCCGCGACAACCCGCGCGAGCTGGCCACGGCGGGCCGTGTGTTCCTTGAGTTCGTGCGGGGGTTCGAGCACCTGGGCGGCCTGGGCCCCTGCGTCACGGTGTTTGGCTCCGCCCGCTTCAAGGAAGACCACCGCTACTACGAACTGGCCCGCACACTCGGCCGGTCGTTGGCGGAGCGCGGCTTCGCGGTAATGACGGGCGGCGGGCCCGGGATCATGGAGGCCGCCAACCGCGGCGCGCGCGAGGGCGGCGGGGTAAGCATCGGCTGCAACATCGAACTGCCCAGGGAGCAGGAGCCCAATCCCTATCTCGACCGCTTCGTGGAATTCGAATACTTCTTTGTTCGCAAGGTCATGCTGGTCAAGTATTCCGTGGCCTTCGTGGTCATGCCGGGCGGCCTGGGGACGCTGGATGAGGTGTTCGAGACGGCCACCCTGATCCAGACCGGGAAGATTGAGCGCTTCCCGATCATCGCCATGGGGAGTGATTTCTGGGAGCCGTTCCGGGAGTTCACCACGGATTCCATGATCGCGGAGGGCACGATCGATGATTCAGACCGCGAACTCTTCTCGCTGACCGACTCGGTGGAGGACGCCGTGGAAGCGATAGAGAGTGGCATGGGCTCGTCGCCGAATAACCTGCCATTCTGACCCCGCCGGCGGCCGGGAATGGGGCCGTTCTGGGCCATTTCCAGGCAATTTCGGCGAATTTGACAATTTGGGCGGGGGTCAGTAAAGTGCGCGCCCTCTACTGAGAGCTTCAGTACCTGCCCAGGTGGTGTTGTGGTAGACACTGGCTGAAGGCTAGGGAAGGTTCAGTAGAGGCAGAGTCGCTCAGCCGACCTGCGATTTGCCCAGGTGGTGAAATTGGTAGACACGCTAGCTTCAGGTGCTAGTGCTCGAAAGGGCGTGGAGGTTCAAGTCCTCTCCTGGGCACCATATTTCTACGAAGGCCGAGTTATCCGTAACTCGGCCTTTTTTGTTCGAGGCCCGAGTACGTCTCTGCGGCGAGCGCCGGGCGCTCTTGCAGAGCCGAGAGGACTAATCCAGCCCGCCAGCACAGCTGGCGGGCGTTCAGCGGCACACGCTGCTGTGCAGCGTAAACGCTTGCTTCACCCTCTCCTGGGCGTGCCACCTCTGACAAGGCCGAGTTATCCGTAACTCGGCCTTTTTAGTTTGGGCACCGAATACCTGGGGGCAAACTCGCCTCAATCTTGTCGCATCGCTGGCGCTCGCTTGGGGCAAACGCGGGGTTGGTTCAGAGTGCTGGGCACCCCATAGCTCAAACTGCGGTATGCTCTCTTGATAACTAAAAGACGGAGCATATGCATGCGCGCGATTATTCTGGCTCTTGCCGGGGCGCTCTCCCTGGGCGCGGTCGCTCAGGAGAAGCAGTTGTTGTGGGGGGATACTCACCTGCACACCAGCTATTCCTTTGACGCCTATACCAACAACAATTTCACTGCGGATCCGAACGTGGCTTATCGCTATGCTCGGGGGGAGCCGGTGATTCATCCTTATAACCGCACGCGGGTGCAGATTGAGACGCCGTTGGATTTCCTGGTGGTGTCTGATCACGCGGAGTTCCTGGGGGTTATTCGCCATATTCACCAGGTGGGGGTGGACACGAGTGAGCTGGGGCTATGGGACAGCCTCAGGGCGCGGTTCGCCGCCTGGTACCTGAAACGGCGCCTGGACGAGCGCAATGCCGCGGAGCTGTTCCGGAACGTGCTGCCGCCGCCTGGGGCCGTGCGCGATGAAGCAAAGGACGGCAACCTCGATGGTGACGCCAACATACTGCCGCCGATGATGGACGTACAGGTGGACACCTGGCGCTCGCAGATCGAGCTGGCCGACCAGTACTACAAGCCCGGCACATTCAGCACCTTCCTCGGTTGGGAGTGGAGTTCCATTCCGGGCGGGGCCAACCTGCACCGGGTGGTATTCACCGACGGCGATGCCAGTATCGGCCAGACGTTCCAGCCCTTCAGCCTGATCAATAGCCAGTACCCCGAGGACCTGTGGGCCTGGCTGGAAACCACCAGCGCCTCCACCGGCGCGAACTTCATTGCCATCCCGCACAACTCCAACGTGTCGAAAGGCTTTATGTTCGACACCACACGGCTGCGCGGTACCGAGTTCGATGCGGCCTACATCGAACTGAAGCGCAAATGGGAGCCGATTACGGAGATCACCCAGCTGAAGGGTGACTCTGAGACGCACCCGCTGCTGTCCCCGGATGACGAGTTTGCGGATTTCGAGGAGTTTCCGTTCTACCTGCAGGTCGTGCAGAGCCCCTACGAGGTCAAGCCCGGCGACTACGTTCGCTCTGCCCTCAAGCGCGGCCTCGACCTGGAGCGCCAGTACGGTGCCAATCCCTACCAGTTCGGTGTCATCGGCTCCACCGACACCCACACCGGCCTGCCCAGCGCGGAGGAGGACAACTTCTGGGGGAAAATGGCGACGGACTCCATTCCTGAGAACAAGAGCCGGGGATGGGAGGAAGGCGCGCACTCACCGGACGGCTGGGCCATGTCGGCCTCGGGCCTGGCGGCGGTGTGGACCGAGGAGAACACCCGCGAGTCGATCATGGCCGCCATGAAGCGCAAGGAAACCTACGCCACCACCGGTCCGCGCATTCGCCTGCAGTTCTTCGGCGCCGGCGACTTCGGCGATATCGACCTGGCATCGGCCACGCTCTACGCCGAGGCCACCGCCGCGGGCGTGCCCATGGGCGGCGAACTCAGCGGCGGCGAGTCGGCACCGGAATTCCTGGTGCTGGCGGACAAGGATCCGCTGGGCGCCAACCTGGACCGCATCCAGATCGTCAAGGGCTGGCTCGGCGCAGACGGTGAGCAGCAGGAGCGGATCTACAACGTCAGCTGGTCGGGCGAGCGGGAACCGGGACCGGATGGGAAACTGCCGGCGGTCGGCAACACGGTAGACCTGAAGACCGGTGCGTTCGAGAACAGCATCGGTGCACCCCAGCTCAGCGCCCGCTGGTCAGACCCCGACTTCGTAGCGGGTCAGCCGGCCTTCTACTACGTGCGGGTCCTGCAGATTCCGACGGCGCGGCACTCGAAGCTGGACGCGATCGCCCTGGGCCAGGACCAGGCGGCGGACCACCCGGACACCATCCAGGAGCGTGCCTACTCCTCACCGATCTGGATCAAGCCCTGAAATCGGCCATCTCCCGCACCCTCCGGGGTGCCGGAACCTAACGTAGATCAATAAATCTCCACATTCAAAACCGTCAAAACTGACGGTTTCTGCTGACGTTGCTAAGCTGCGCCAAATCACCCGGACAGAGTCGCTCGAAGAGAGGTGCCCATGGACAAGCAACGCCAGGCCGACCCGCAATACGCAGGTCCCAGCTACCAGCAGCTGCTGGATGCTGAAACCAATCCCGTTCCCGACAGTCTCCGCGACAATACCCGGCCCTACCTGGGCTCTGACAATATCCCCGTCAGTCGCTACCTGAGCCGGGAGTTTCACGAACTGGAAGTGGAGCATGTCTGGCAGAAGACCTGGCAGATGGTGTGCCGGGAAACCGAGCTGCCCGATCCCGGCGATATCGAGGTTTACGACATTGCCCGTTTCTCAGTGATCGTGGCCCGGCTGGAGAACGGCGAACTGGCCGCACACCGCAACGTGTGCCTGCACCGGGGCCGCCAGCTGGTGGACGAGAAGTGCAACAAGCGGGTGTTTACCTGCCCCTATCACGGCTTTACCTGGAAGCTGGACGGCAGCTTCAAGGGCGCTCCCTGCCAGTGGGATTTCGATCACGTGGACACGGACAAGTTCGGCCTGCCGCCGGTGCAGGTGGATACCTGGGGAGGCTGGGTGTTCATCAACATGGACCCGGAGGCCCAGCCGCTCAACGAGTACCTCGGCATCCTGCCCGAGCACTTCGAGCGCTGGAAGCCCGAGGAGCGCTACAAGGCCGTGCATGTGCAGAAGGTGATTCCCTGCAACTGGAAGGTGGGCTGGGAGGCCTTCATCGAGTCCTACCACGCGGTGGTCACCCACCCGCAGATCCTGCCCTACACGGCGGAGGCGGAATCCCAGTATGACGTGTGGGAGCCCCATATCAGCCGCACGATCACCGCGATGGCCGAGCCCAGCTCACACCGGCCGGACACCACCCCCCAGGATGTGGCCGACGCCATCTTCGGCACCTCGGCGCTGGTGGCCGGCGACGAAGTCGCGAAAGTGCCCGACGATGTGCCGGTGCGGCACTATGTGGCCCAGAAGAACCGCGAGGAGTTCGGCCCGCTGTATGACGAGCCGCTGGAGGAGCGCACCACCGACGCCGAGATGATGGACTCCATCCTCTACTCGGTGTTCCCCAACTTCGCACCCTGGGCGGGTTTCCATCCGCACATCACCTACCGCTTCCGTCCCAATGGCGACGACCATGAAACCGCGCTGATGGAGATCATCCTGCTGATGCCATTCCCCCAGAGCGGCGAGCGGCCGGCGGACATGGCACCGCGCCTGCTGGGCGAGGACGAGCTGTTTTCCCAGGCGCCGGAACTGGGCGAGAAGCTGGGAACGATCTTCGACCAGGACCTGTTCAATATGCCGAAGATCCAGCGCGGCATGAAGAACCTGCCGGAGGGCGAGGTGGTGCTGGCAAACTACCACGAAGTGCGGATCCGGCACTTCCACCAGACCCTGGATCGTTACATCTACGGGGTAAAGGACCCGGAGTAGGTCCCGGGCGGCTCAGGCAGGATCCTGGGCCGCGCCGACAATCTCCGGGAGAGTAAGGTCGCGCTCGGCGAGCCAGGCGTCCAGTTCCTCCGCCAGCCGCAGGCTGATACCCGGCTCCGCGTAGTTGGCGGTACCCACCTGCACCGCGGCGCTGCCCGCCATGAAGAATTCCAGCGCATCGCGCAGGCTGCCGATGCCGCCCATGCCGATGATGGGGATCGACACCTGCTGGAACACCTCGTAGACCATACGCACCGCCAGCGGCTTCAGTGCGGGGCCGGACATACCGCCCATCTTCTGGCCCAGCATGGGCCGGCGGCGATCCACATCGATCACCATGCCGCGAATGGTGTTGATCATGGTGATGACATCGGCGCCGGCGGCCTCGACCGCTCGCGCCACCTCGCAGATATCACCCGCTTCCGGCGACAGCTTGACCATCAATGGCAGCTGCGTCGCCGCGCGCACCGCGGACGTCACCTCACCTGCCGCGGCGCCGGACACACCGAAGTGCATGCCGCCGGCATGCACGTTGGGACAGGAGATATTCAGTTCCAGGGCGGCGACGCCCTCGACCTCGTCGAAGCGGCGCGCCAGCTCGACAAAATCCTCCACCGAGGTGGCGAAGGTGTTGACGATCACCGTGACACCCAGCTCCCGCAGCCGCGGCATGGTCTCGCCGATGAACGCATCGATCCCGATATTGGCGAGGCCGATGGAATTGAGCATGCCGGCGGCGGTTTCCGCCGTGCGCGGCGGCGCGTTGCCGGGACGGGGATCCAGGGAAATCCCTTTCACGCTGACGCCGCCCAATGCCGCCACGTCGACAAAGTCCGCGTACTCGACGGCGTAGCCGTAGGTACCCGAGGCATTGATAAAGGGATTCTTGAGGGACAGGGACCCCAGCGTGGCCTGCAGCCGTTCGCTCACGAGGCCGCCTCGAAGATATCCGCCGCCTCGAATACCGGGCCGTCGTAACAGACGTATTTGTAGACCCCGTCCGTGCCCATGACTGCGCAGCCCTTGCAGGTCCCCATGCCGCAGGCCATCGGCGCTTCCAGGGCCAGCTGGCAGGGCACGCCCACCGCCTGCGACACATTGGATACCGCGTGGAGCATGCCGTCGGGGCCGCAGCTGTAGACGATGCTGTTGGGGTCTTCCGCCAGCAGCCGCTCCAGCGGCGCGGTGACGCGGCCCTTCTCGCCGCGTCCGCCGTTCTCCGTGGTCACCACCAGATCGGCGATTTCCGCGATCTCCTCGGACAGGGGCAGGTCGTCTTCGGTGCGCCCGCCGTAGATGAACACGGCGCGGGTTCCCGCGGCGTGAAACTCCCGGGCCAGGTACAGCAGCGGCGCCACTCCGACTCCACCGGCCACCAGGACCGGCCGGCGCCCGTCGTTATCCATGTCATACCCGTTGCCAAGGGGACCAAATACCGTCAGCAGGTCCCCGACCTCCATATCTGCCAGCAATTGGGTGCCCTCGCCGATGGGCTTCACGATGATGGAGCCGAACTCGCCGCACTCCACCAGCGAGAACGCCCGCGGCAAGACCGGGTGAACACCCCACTCCCCTCGCACCATGACAAACTCACCCGGACGGGCGGGAATCGGTTCGTCGCCGGCGAATCTGAGAAGGAAGTAGTTGGGGGCGGGTCGGAGGACTTCAGTAATGCGTGTGCGCAGGTATTTCATGGCGCGCTATCATACCAAAGAGCCCTGACCACCGGACACTCGAATGCTGGCAATCAGCCCCGTTTTGCCCCTTTTGTTCAGCTTCGCGACTGCGCAGACGGTCGCCTCGGGGGGCGGCCCGCCGGAATCCAGCTACCGGCAGATACTGATCACCGAGGCCGGCGACCCGGAAGTCCTGCGGCTGGTCGAGTCCTCGCCGCTACCTGAACCGGGGCCCGGTGACGTCCGGCTGCGGGTGCTGACCGCCAGCGCTTCATTTACCGATGTCATGGTGCGCAAGGGGCTGTATCCCGGTGTGGACGACACACTCCCCTACCCGCCCGGCTACGACCTGGTGGGCGTGGTCGATGCACTGGGTGAGGGGGTCGACACTGTCAGGGTCGGCGACCGCGTCGCCGACCTCACCGTCTGGGGCGCCTATACCGAGTACGCCATCAGGCCGGCCGCGAGCGTGGTGCCGGTACCCGATGGCCTGCCCGCAGATGAAGCGGTGGTGCTGGTGCTGTCCTACCTGACCGCCTACCAGATGCTGCACCGGGTCGCCGAAGTCACGGAAGGGCAGACTGTATTGATTCACGGCGCCAGCGGCGCCGTGGG
The DNA here is from genome assembly GCA_965601975.1 of Halieaceae bacterium. GTDB lineage: Bacteria > Pseudomonadota > Gammaproteobacteria > Pseudomonadales > Halieaceae > JANQIO01. The sequence continues at coordinate 431,559 of OZ271856.1, read as the reverse complement.
CACGGCGCTGGCGCAGCTGGGCAAGTCCGCGGGACTGACCATGTACGGCACCGCCTCAGCGGCGAAACAGGACTACGTCCGCGAACTCGGCGTCGTGCCCATCGACTACAGGACCGAGGATTTCGTCGAGCGCGTGATGACCGCCACCGACGGCCGGGGTGTGGACGTGGCTTTCGACGCCATAGGGGTGGAGAACTTTGCGCGCTCCTATTCCGTGCTTTCCCCCGGCGGCCTGCTGGTCAAGTATGGACTCTACGAAGCGAGCCTCGAAGAGAGCAGCCGCTGGGCCATCGGCCTTCAGTTCCTGCGCGTGCTCTGGCAGCAAAAGCGGTGGGACTGGTTTCCCGAGCAGGACAAGCGGGTCAGCTTCTATTCGATACAGGACGAGCGCGAAGCGCATCCCGACTGGTTTCGCGAGGACCTGGCCGCCCTGTTCGCGCTGGCGCTGAAAGAGAACATCGACCCGCACATCTGGCGGCACATGCCGCTGGAAGAGGCCGCCGAGGCCCATCGGCTGATCGAGGCCGGCGAGGTGAGGGGCAAGATCGTGCTGCAGGTCGCCGACGAGCGCTAGCGACCCGACTGCTTACTCGGGGATTTCGGTACTGGCGCGAATGGAGGCCGGCACCGGGCAGTCCATCACCGCTGCCACCGCCACCAGGATTTCCACCTCCCGCGGCAGCAGCTCGCCATCGAGGGCGGCACATTTCGCCATGCCCTTCAGCAACCGGGGCTTGAGCAGGGGGTAGCAATCGGCCAGCTGGTTTACGGCCTTGCTGAACTCCGCCACGCTGCATTCTTCCAGTGGTCTCAGGTTCAGGTTGTACAGTCCCACGCTTTCTACACCGCGGGTAAAGGCCGCCTCGCGGTCCTCATCATTGTCGTGACCGTGCCAGGCCAGCACCGAGACCACCGTGCGAAAAGATTGTCGCACGTGTACCGGCTTGCGGTGGCGAGGCTTGCTGGGTGTGACCTGGATGAATTCCGGATCCAGGTAATGCCGCACCACCTGGTAGAGGCACCATTCGTACAGGTCGACCTTGTTGTCCGCCCGGGTGACCTTGAGCATGGTTTCCTTGAAGGTCTTGTACTGGGGCGGCGACATGCACTTCAGGGCCGGCAGGCTCAGCTCCAGCAGCGAAAGCCGCATGTCCCGCGGCAGCGCTTCGATCTCCGGGTAGAGCTGTCGCGTGGTCGTCGCCAGCCCGCGCACGCCACTGGCCTCGATCAGCTGGTACTGGTTTTCGCGAACGTCCGCCTCGGCGGCCAGCAACAGGCCAAGCGCCACGGCGTGTGAACCAAATGGATCGTGTGCCTGGTCCGACAGTGACGTCGGCATGGCAGCTGCGGGGTTTTCCGCAGGCTCCTCCACAGGGGGCGCCGGGGAAAACTCAGCGTCTTCGGCGCCACCCATCACGGCGCCGGCTATGACCGCGGCGGTTGCCACACCGGCGGCGCGCTCGTGCTGTTCGCGCCGAAGCTGGTCCGCCTGGGTGCCCTTGTAGGCCTCCTCCGGATCCGGGTGAATGTACTGGCCGTCCCAGTCGGGTTCGATACGCCGAATCCGCTCCGGCAGCGGCGGATGGGTCTTGAACCAGAGCAGCAGCGGGCTGCCGATCTGGCCGAAGAAAATATGCGAGAGCTCGTTGGCGTGCACCTCCACAATCACTGAGCCGGGGATATGACCACCGATGACCTTGAGGGCGTCTGCCACACCCTTGGGATTGCGCGTGAACTGCACCGCCGAAGCGTCTGCCAGGTGCTCGCGCTGGCGGCTGACCGCCGCCTTGATCAGGCCGGCGAATATCCCGCCCAGCAGGCCGACGAGGTAAAGTCCGAGGCCGGCGACGATAGTCGGATAGGAGATTTTGACGTCGGCGCTGCTGTAGCGCCGGTTGCGCCGGCTACCGCCGCGCAGGATCACTTCGCCGACGTCACCGATAAAGGTAATGCCCTTGAGCAGTGCCGCCAGGCGAATATTGAGTCGCATATCGCCGTTGAGAATATGACTGTACTCGTGCGCCACGACTCCCTGCAGCTGCTCACGGTTGAACCGGTCCAGGCTGCCCTGGGTGATACCGATGACCGCGTCCGCCGGCGAGGTGCCGGCGGCGAAGGCGTTGATGCCCCGCTCGGTCGGCAGCAGATAGACGGGCGGCACCGGCAGGCCCGCCGCCAGCGCCATCTCCTCAACCACGTTCAGGCAGCGGCGCTGTTCCCGGTTTTCGGTGTGGGGCAGAATCCGCTCACCCCCCAGGTGCTCCGCCACGACCTTGCCGCCGGCGGACAGTTGGGCCCACTTGAACAGCACCACGACGAAGACGGTACTGGTCACCGCAAAGCTGATGAAGCCGAAACGCTCCCAGGAGAATGCCGCCTTGAAGGCACCCAGGTCGAGCTGGCCCGACGTCTGTCTGAAGTCGGAAAAGAAGACGACGCCTGCGACCAGCACATTGGTGATGCCGATCAGCACCAGCACGGCAATTATGAAGGCAAGGAGCAGCCAGCGGCTGTTACGCCGGGCCAGGTCCTGGGCCGCGTAAAAATCCACGGGGTGTCAGGCGGTCAGAAGCTGACCTTCGGTGCCGCCTGTATCTCTGCGGAATCGGCAAATTCCAGCAGCTCCGCATCCGTGGGGTGCCCGAATGTGGGCGCCAGGACGACGGGCGGGAAGCTCTGCCGATAGGTGTTGTAGGCGGTCACGGCGTCGTTGTAACCCTGCCGGGAGAAAGCGACGCGGTTTTCCGTGGTGGTGATCTCCTCGCTCAGCTGCGTCATGTTCTCGCTGGCCTTCAGGTCGGGGTAGGCTTCCATGGTCACGTTGAGCGCACCCAGCGCCTTCCCCAGTGAGGATTCCGCAAGGGCGAGCTGTCCCATCTCGGCGCCGCCCGCGCCCGCCTCGCTGATGGCCTTGAGCACCGCCGCGGCGTTGTTGCGCGCGGAGATGACGGCATCGAGGGTTTCGCGTTCATGGGACATGTAGCCCTTTGCCACCTCGACCAGGTTGGGGATCAGGTCATAGCGGCGCTTGAGCTGCACCTCGATCTGCGAAAACGCATTCTGGAAACGATTCTTCAGCGCCACCAGGCGGTTGTAAATCGCGATGATGTAACCGGCGAGGCCCAACAGCACCAGCCAAAAGACAATACTGGAGACATCCATGGCACAACCCGTTCTGCATGAACACGGTCTCAGTATAACGGCTGAGCGGGATTCGCAGAACCTCGACAGATACGCTTGTACTGGGTATAGGTCATGCCGGTCCAGCGGCCGAAGGCCCGGTAGAAGCTGTTGGGCTGACTGAAGCCCAGTTGGCCTGCCAGGCATTTGCCGGGGAGCCAGCGCCGGGCGAGGGTTTTCTCGCAGCGGTAGCGCCTGACCTGGTCGAGCAGCTGCTGGTAGCTGGTGGATTCATCCCGCAGACGGCGCCGCAGCGTACTGGGCGACACGCAGAGCGTCTGTGCAACCCGTGTGGCATTGACGCGTTCGAGATCTGAAAGCAACAGCACGTGAAGCACGCGCCGGCGCATAAGCCGAGATTTCCCTCGGCGGGGGAGTATTCGCACTGCCATGGCATTCCCTTGCTCTAGCGTTGGCGATCGGTACTACTCACTATAGACCGCCGCCGCGGGGAGCAGGCAGGGTTTGACACCAAATGCGCGCGAGCTAGATGCCGCTGGGCAGCCCGTCGGTGGCACCGAGGCTGAGCTGGCCGTCTTCGACCACCACCTGGTTGCGCCCCCCCTGCTTGCCGGCGTAAAGCGCGGCGTCGGCCCGTGACAGGCAGTCCTCCAGGCTCATGCCGCGGCGGAAGGCGGCGACGCCGATGGTGATGGTCAGGGACAGCACGTTGCCTTCGTAGGTGAAGTGGGAGTGCTCCAGCACCACGCGCAGTTTCTCGGCCAGGATGCGGCCGCCCTCGACGGAAGTTTCCGGCAGCAGGAAGATGAACTCTTCGCCGCCCCAGCGCGCGATGGTATCCACATCGCGCAGTTGCTCGCTGAGCAGCCTGGCAGTTTCCTGCAAAACGTAATCACCGCAGGCGTGACCGAAGCGGTCGTTGCAGACCTTGAAACGGTCGATATCGCCCATCATGACCACGAACTCCCTGCCGGTGCGTGCAGAGCGTGAGATCTCGCCTTCCACGGCGTCGGCGAAACCGCGCCGGTTGAGAAGCCCGGTCAGGGTGTCGAGTCGCGCGGCCTCGACCAGTTTCTCATTGGTGCGCTCCAGCTCGATGGTGCGCTGCTGCACTTCCCCGTCCAGGTGGTTGTACATGCGCGTGAAACGGTTGGCCAGCGACACCGCCATGCTCACAAATATCGCCACGAAACCGATGGAGAGCAGCCGGGGGTTCGCCACGGCGCCCTGCGCCACCATGATGTCGTTGAGGGCGCAGAACAGGAACACGCCCCAGCCCAGGGTCATGGTTTGCGCTTCTTCGTTGCCCCGCGCCGCGAACCAGACCACGAGCACCAGGGTCGCCACCAGACCGGGAATCACATAGAGCTGCCAGTAGAACAGGGAGTACACCAGCACGTTATAGCCCGGGACCAGCAGGGCCAGCCCTGAAAATGCCACGAACCCATACTGGTAAAACTTGAACCACTTGGGCGGCGTGACCCGCAGCAGGCAGGCCAGCAACTGCAGCCCCAACGCGGGCAATATATAGATGACGCTGTACTCGATCTTCTTGTGCACCATGTAGGGCACGTCCGACAGCCACCCCACAACGTGCTTCCACTGGCTGATCTCCAGGGTATAGACGGCGACCAGGCAGGCCACCAGGCCAAACCAGAGAAACTCGGGCAGCCGGCGATTGCGGGCGTAAAGGTACAGGTGGTACAGGCCAAAGCCGAGGTAGATGATGACCAGCATGAGCAGGACGGACTCACTGAACCAGACCAGCTTGGTCAGGTCGAAAACCTCGCCGATCGCAAACGACCCTTCGAACAGGCCCGAGGTACTGGAGCGACCAAGCGTGGGGTGGCGCCACACCCTCACCGCCACCAGCAGCGTGCCGTCTTCCGCCACGGCATCCGGCGGGATCGAATAGATGCGCTTCTGGTCGGACACCGGCAATGGGTCCGGTGGCAGCCTGCCGGCGCCGCCCAGGAGCTGCCCGCCGACATAGAGTTCATAGGCACTGTGCACCTTGCCCATGGCAATCCCCAGCTGGTGCAATCGATCGGCGACCTGGGGATTGTTCATGTCGAGCTGGATCCTGGCGCGGTACCAGGCCATGCCGGTCAGGTTCTCGTGGCCCTGCCGGCGCCAGTCCCTGGGGACGCGAATATTGTCCCACTGGCCGTGGCTCAGTGTAGGGTCGGCCCAGCGCAGATTGTCGCCCGCGCGAAAGCGCCAGACTCCGTGCAACTCCACGGCCTGTTCCAGGCTTTCTACTTCAAACTCTGTTGCACGCACGGGGCCGGCAAACGCCAGCACCACCAACAGCAGCACCGCCCAGCGCATAAGCGCCTCCTTACTTGCGGGCAGAATAGCGAATTGCTCTCAACGCGAACAAGCGCTTGGTCCATTGTGTGAACTGCCACGTACTTTTTCCTTTAAACGAACGGGAAAGTAAATGCCTGAAGGACCAGAAATTCGCCGCGCGGCAGACCGCATCGCCGAGGTGCTGCAAGACAAGTGCGTTGAGTCCGTAAAGTTCGGGTTGCCGAGGCTGAGGCGCTACGCAAAAGACTTGCAGGGACATCGTGTCACAGGGCTGGAGACCCGGGGCAAAGCGCTGCTCACCCACTTCGAGCACGGCTGGTCCATCTACTCCCACAACCAGCTGTACGGGGTGTGGAAGATCAGCCGGCGCGGAAAGCTGCCAAAGACCAATCGGTCGCTGCGCCTGGCCCTGCACACGGACACTCACAGCGCGCTGCTCTACAGCGCGTCGGATATCAGCGTCTGGCCTACCGAAGAAATTGAGCAACACCCGTTCCTGCAACGCATCGGTCCGGATATTCTCAACCCGGCGCTGACCTGGCGGAATATCGCCGACCGGCTGGATGAGGATCGATTCCGGCGACGCTCACTGGCAGCGCTGTATCTCGACCAGTCCTTTATCGCCGGCATCGGCAACTACCTGCGTGCGGAAATCCTGTTTGATGCCGGCCTGCACCCGGACCTGAAGCCCGCGCAACTCTCTCGCGGTGAACGCGGGCAACTGGCGCGCAGCACCCTGGAAATCAGCCAACGCAGCTATGCGACCGGCGGCATTACCAACAAGCCGCGCCTGGCCACCGCCCTCAAGCGCCAGGGCCTGCCCCGCGAGAAAACGCGTTTTTCGGCATTCGGCCGCGCCGGGCTGCCCTGCTATCGCTGCCAATCGGAAATCCAGCGCATCGAGTCGAACTCCCGGCGCCTCTACTACTGCCCCACCTGCCAGGCGGAACCCAACTGACTACTATTCAGGCCTTTCATCCCCACCGGTAAGGCAATGGGCATCAACCTGGTCTGGTTCAAGCGTGACCTGCGGCTCGCAGACCACGCGCCGCTGGCGGCGGCGATCGCCCGCGGTGAGCCCTGCCTGCTGGTCTACTGCTTCGAACCCGAGCTAATCGAGGACCTGCACTACCGGCGGCGCCACTGGCGCTTTATCACCCAGTCGCTGGATGACATGGATCGGCAGTTGCAGCCCCTCGGCCAGCGCGTCCACCGTTTCCAGTGCACAGTGTTGGAACTGCTGGAAGCCGTTCACGACAGCCTCGGGATCTCGGCGGTCTACAGCCACGAGGAAACCGGCCTTGATGTGACCTTTCAGCGGGACAGGTCGGTGGCGGGCTGGCTGGCGGCGCGCGATATTCCCTGGCATGAGAGCCCCAGCAACGGCGTCCAGCGCGGGCGGCGCAACCGCGAGGGATGGAATCGCGCCTGGCACCAGGTCATGACTGCGCCGCCGGCGAGCCCCGAGCTGTCACGTTTGCAGTGCCCGGATCGAGCCGATCTCGCCGCGTTGGAGAGCCTGCGACACCAGGCGCCGGACAGCTGGCGGGAACCGGGACCCATGCAGCGGGGCGGCGAGTCCGAGGCGAGCGCCACCCTCGACAGTTTTCTCTCCGAGCGCGGGCGGCACTATCACAGCCAGATTTCCAAGCCAGCCGCCAGCCGACATCACTGTTCGCGGCTGTCCCCGTTCCTGGCCTGGGGCAATCTCAGTATTCGCCAGGTCTACCAGGCCCTGCGGTCCGAGCGCGGCCGACCCGGCTGGAGCCGCGCCCATTCCGCTTTTGAGTCGCGGCTGCACTGGCACTGCCACTTCATCCAGAAATTCGAGATGGAGTGCCGCATGGAGTTCGAGGACATCAACCGCGGCTTCCAGCAGTTCGACAAGGATGAAGACGCCGCCCTGCTGGAAGCGTGGCAGTACGGTCGCACCGGGCTGCCGCTGGTGGATGCCAGCATGCGCTGCCTGCGCGCCACCGGCTATATCAACTTCCGGGCTCGCGCCATGCTGGTGAGCTTTCTCTGTCACCACCTGTGGCTGGACTGGCGGGCGGGCGCCCGCTGGCTGGGGTCTTTGTTCCTGGATTTCGAACCGGGCATTCACTACCCGCAGATGCAGATGCAGGCCGGCGTGACCGGCACCAACACGATCCGTATCTATAACCCGGTCAAGCAGTCACAGGATCACGATCCGGAGGGACTGTTCCTGCGCCAGTGGCTGCCGGAACTGGAGCAGGTGCCAACCGAGCTGATTCACACGCCCTGGGAACTGGGGCCGCTGGATCGCGCCATGTACGGGCTGACCGGCGAGAATGACTACCCCCCGCCGGTGGTCGATACGCGGGAAAGTTTCCGCAGGGCCCGGGAAACCCTGTGGCGCTGGAAATCAGACCCGCTTGTCTATGAAGAGAAGCAGCGCATCCTGCGCCGCCATGTCGACCCGCGGCACTACCAGCGAAGGCTGGTCGATGACTCAGGCAGCTGGTTCACCGAAGGGGTGTCGGAGGACGATGGTCTCAACCCGGTCGGGACCGGTTGAAATGATGTCGATGGGCGCGCCCACTGCCTCTTCGATACGGCTGATATAGGCACGCGCATTGGCGGGCAGCTCTTCCAGGGTCTTTGCCCCGATCGTCGACTCCTCCCAGCCGGGCACCTCGTCGTAGACCGGCACCAGGCCCTGGTAGTCATCGCTGTCCACCGGGTTGGGCACCGGGTTGCCGGACGCATCCTGGTAGCCGACACAGATCTGGATGTTCTCCAGGCCGTCCAGCACATCGAGCTTGGTCAGGCACAGTCCTGACACGCTGTTGATTCTCACGGCGTTGCGCAGCGCGACGGCGTCGAACCAGCCGCAGCGGCGCGGCCGACCCGTGGTCGCCCCGAACTCGTGGCCGCGGGTGGCGAGGTGCTCGCCCGTGCTGTCGAACAGTTCGGTCGGAAACGGCCCGGAGCCGACCCGCGTGGTATAGGCCTTGGTAATTCCCAGCACATAGTCCAGATAGAGCGGTCCGAAGCCGCTGCCCGTGGCCGTGCCACCCGCCGTTGTGTTCGACGATGTCACGAAGGGATAGGTGCCGTGGTCGATATCCAGCAGGGAACCCTGGGCACCCTCGAACAGGATGGCCTCGCCGGACAGGCGGTAGTCGTGCAGCATGGTGGAGACATCGGCAATCATCGGCCGCAGCTGCTCCGCCATGGCCAGGGACTCCTCCAACACCTGGTCAAAGTCCACGGCCTCGACCTTGTAGTAACCGGTCAGCTGGAAGTTGTGATAGTCCAGCACGGATTTGAGCTTCTCGGCAAAGCGCTCCGCGTCCAGCATATCCCCCAGGCGCAGGCCGCGGCGGGCCACCTTGTCCTCGTAGGCGGGGCCGATGCCGCGCCCGGTGGTGCCGATCTTGTCCTTGCCGGCAGCCACTTCCCGGGCCTGGTCCAGGGCCACATGGTAGGGGAGGATCAGCGGGCAGGCGGCGCTGATGCGCAGGCGATCACGCACCGGTACGTGTTTCGCCTCCAGTTCCGCGATTTCCTTGAGCAGCGCCTCGGGCGACAGCACCACGCCGTTGCCGATCAGGCAGGTAACCCCTTCGCGCAGCACACCGGAGGGAATCAGGTGCAGGACGGTTTTCTCGCCCTCGATGACCAGGGTATGGCCCGCATTGTGCCCGCCCTGGAAGCGGACCACCGCGGCCGCCTGGTCCGTCAGCAGGTCGACGATCTTGCCCTTGCCCTCGTCGCCCCACTGGGTGCCGAGTACCACCACATTCTTGTTCATGCCAGGTCTTCCACTTTCCATTGCCCATCGCGCAGGACCAGCTGGCGGGAACAACGCGCATCGGCGTCGCCGGACAGCTGGTGAATAACTATTTCGCCGGCCGCGCGCAGCTCGGACACCGCGCGCCAGAATGCCGCATCGCCCTGCGCGGGTGCCGCGATCCCGTTGTCGGCGGGAAGCTCGCCGGGCATCAGCTCGAGCAGGGTCTTCAAATCCGTACTGAAACCGGTCGCCGGCCGCGGCCGGCCAAACACCTCGCCGACATCGTCGTAGCGACCGCCGTTGGCCAGCGCCTGTCCCTGTCCCGGAACATAGGCCGCGAAGACCAGTCCGGTGTGGTACTGGTAGCCGCGCAGCTCCGCCAGGTCGAAATACAGCTCCACCGCCGGGTAGCGCTGGGCAATCGCCCCGGCCACTTCACGCAGCGTGTCGATCACGCCGCCGTCCTCGATGTCTGCAGGCAGCTTGTCCAGCACCTCCAGTCCGCCGTGCAGGCCGGCCAGCATTTTGAGCGGCTCCGCCAGCGGGTCATCGGACAGCAGGCTGTCGAGGTCGGGCAGCGACTTGCGCTGCAGGGCGTCGTAAACCGCCGCCTGTTGGTCTTCGTCCAGGCCCGAGCGCGCCAGCAGCCCGCGGCACAGGCCGACGTGCCCCAGGTCCAGGGTCAGGTTTTCGATACCCGCGGCCTGCAGGGTCTCCAGCATCAGCGAGATGACTTCAATATCGGCCTGCAGCGAGGCATCGCCATACAGCTCGGCACCCAGCTTGATGGGTGAGCGGGACCCCAGCAGGGTCGTGGAGCGGGTGTGCAGCACACTGCCCGCGTAGCAGAATCGGCTGACCCCGTCGTCGGCCAGGCTGTGGGCGTCGATGCGCGCCACCTGTGGCGTAATATCCGCGCGTATGCCCATGCCCCGCCCGCTGAGCTGGTCGGTGATGCGAAAGGTGAGCATGTCAATATCTGCGCCCAGGCCGATCAGCAGGGACTCGGTAAACTCCACCAGTGGCGGTATCACCAGCTGGTAGCCCCAGCGCTGGTGAAGATCGAGCAGGCTGCGACGAAGCTGCTCGACCCTGGCCGCGCGGCCGGGCAGCAGTTCCTCGATGCCGTCGGGCAATAGCCAGCGGTCACCTGTCGTCATGCAAATTTCCTATGAAAATACTTCAGGGGCCTGTCATCGAATGAGATAGAGCAGCCCCAGCCCCAACAGCATGCTGAACAGCCCGAACCCGCGCAGGCTTTTGTCGTCCAGTTCAGACACCTGTTTCACCATGTCACGCCACCGCTGTGGCGCCACAAATGGCAGTATCCCCTCGATCACGAAAACCAGCGCAAGGCCTACAGCAAACTGTTGCCAGGTTTCCAAACGGGGGCGTCCTCCGTCGAGCGCGCACAAAAAAACCGCGGGCACGAAGGTCTGTTACCAAACCCCGAACCTCACGGTTGCAGAATTCTAACACAGAGGCGGGCGCCTGTGTGCCCGCCTCTGCTGGCTTATTTCCCGCCTTTCGACTGCTTGAAGTACTGGAAGAAATCCCCGTCGGGCTCGATCAACATGATGTCGCCCTTGTTGCTGAAGGATTCCCGGTAGGCGCGCAGGCTCCGCGTGAAGTCGTAGAACTCGCGATCAGCATTGTAGGCCGTGGCATAGATGCCCGCGGCCCGGGCATCGCCCTCACCGCGGATCTGCTCGGCATCGCGGTAGGCGCCGGCCTTGATCACGGTGACTTCGCGGTCCGCCGCGGCGCGAATACCCTCGGCCAGCTCGCGACCCTGTGAACGCAGCTCGCGAGCCTCTTTCTCACGCTCGGCGTTCATACGGCGGAACACGGCGTTGGAGACGCTGTCCGGCAGGTCGATCTTCTTGACCCGCACGTCCACCACTTCCACGCCGAGTTCGTCGCGGGCCACGGTGTTCAGCTTTTCCAGCAGCTCGTTCATCAACTGGTCGCGCTCGCCGCTGACAACCTCCTGCAGGGTGCGCACGGCGACCTGGTTACGCAGGCCATCATTGATGCGCTGGGCCAGCAGGCCATTGGCGCGGGCCTCATCGCCGCCGGTGGCGGTGTAGTACTTGGCCACGTCGGACACTTTCCACTTGGCGTAGGAGTCGACCACCAGGGCCTTCTTTTCCACCGTGAGGAAGCGCTCGGGCTGTGCATCCACGGTCAGCACCCGGGCGTCGAACTTGCGCACGCTGTTGACCAGCGGCCACTTGAAATGAAGCCCGGGAGGAACGTCCGAGATCACCACCTGGCCAAATTCCAGCTTCACGGCGCGCTCGGTTTCCTGGACGATGTAGATCGAATTGATGACGACCAGGAACACGACCAGGGTCACCGCCAGTACAACAAGGTTCTTACCAGTCATATCAACGCCCTCCCCGGCTGGTGCGGCCGGCGGTATCGCGCCGCAGTTGCTCGTACACCCGTTCCGCCAGTTCACGAATGTCCACGCTATCGGTGCCACTGCGGGGCTGGGCGCGGCTGCTCTCGGCCACGATCTTGTCCAGCGGCAGGTACAGCAGGTTGTTGCCGCCCTCCACGTCGACCACCACCTTGCTGGTGTTCTCCATCACGCCCTGCACCGTCTCCAGGTACAGGCGCTGGCGCGTGACTTCAGGCGCCTTCGCGTACTCTTCCCGCAATGCAGTAAAGCGCGCCGCGTCACCTTCGGCCTCGGCGATCACCCGCTCCTTGTAGGCGTTGGCTTCCTCGATGACCCGCTGGGCCTGGCCGCGAGCTTCCGGGATGATCTGGTTGGCGTAGGCCTGGGCCTCGTTCTTGACCCGCTCCTCGTCCTCACGGGCCTTGATCACGTCGTCAAAGGCCTCCTGGACCTCTGCCGGCGGACGGGCATCGTCAACGTTCACAGTCGTGACCGTGATGCCGGTCTGGTAGATGTTCAGGTATTCCTGCAGGCGCTCGCGCACATCGATGGCCAACTGGGTACGACCATCGGTCAGCACGTAGTCCATGGCGTTGTCACCGACCACGTGGCGCAGGGCACTCTCCGTGGCGTTTTTCAGGCTGACCTCCGGCCGGCGCACGCGAAGCACGAAGTTCTCTGCGTTGTCGATGACGTACTGGACCGAGAGCCTGACGTCGACGATGTTCTCGTCCTGGGTCAGCATGGTCTCCTTGAAGGTGGCATTGTTGACCCGGGTGACGTTGACCCGCGTGACCTGGTCGATCAGCGGCGGGTTCCACTGCAGGCCGGGCTGCACCGTGTTGTGGTACTTGCCAAGCCGCAGCACGACGCCGCGCTCCTGCTCGTCGACGGTATAGAAACCCATCAGGGCCCAGACCACGACCACCAGCGACGCCAGTGTCATGAACAGCGCGCCGGATATGCCCTTGCCGCTGCCGCCACCGCCGCTGCTGCCGCCACCGCCAAAGATGCCGGACAGCTGCTGCTTCAGCTTGCGCATCGCCTCATCCATATCGGGCGGGCCCTGGTCGCCTCCGCCCCAGGGGTCGCGCGGCTTGTTGCCGTTGCCACCCGGTTCATTCCAGGCCATATACTTCTCCTGTAGGGACGACTCGTCGTCCCGTTGCAACATCGTGGTCGCCGTTGAAAAAACAGCGACGCAGTTTAACACAGACACCGCTCGCGGAATCGCCGGCGAAGCGGGGTTCACGCCAGCCAATCATTCTACCGCGATGAATTACCGGTGGAGGTTACGCCACCTGGTGGCTATCCAGCGTATCGGGCCAGTCGTCCAGCACCAACTCCCGCTCATCGAGAGACTCTGATGCCAGCAATTTCTGCCACTCACGCCGATCCATTCGAACATGCAACTGTACGTAGCCGTCGCCGCTGTGGTTTTCCGCCACCACCGCACCCAGGCTGTACAAAAGTGCACGCAATCGGCCACGCTCCGGCGCCAGGTTGAGCCGGTGTTCGACCCGCTCACCGCCCAGCAGTTCCGCCAGGCACTGCACCAGCAGCTCACAGCCCGCGCCCGTGTTGGCGGACAGCCAGACCCGCTCGGGGCGACCGTCGGCGTCCCGGTCGATGCGGGGTTCCTGCTCCAGCAGGTCGAGCTTGTTGAAGACTTCCAGCCGCGGGACTTCTTCGGCACCGATCTCAGTGAGCACCTCTTCCACCTGCTCGATGTGCTCCTGGCGATCCTCGGTGGCGGCATCGACCACGTGCAGCAGCAGGTCGGCGCGCGTGGTCTCCTCCAGGGTGGCGCGGAAGGCATCCACCAGCTTGTGGGGCAGGTGACTGATAAAGCCCACCGTGTCCGCCAGCACCACCGGGCCGCAGTCCTCGACGTCCAGCCGGCGCAGGGTCGGGTCCAGCGTGGCGAAGAGCTGATCGGCGGCGTACACGCCGGAGTCGGTCAGGCTGTTGAACAGGGTGGACTTGCCGGCATTGGTATAGCCCACCAGGGACACCGCGGGAATCTCCGCGCGCCGACGCGAGCGACGGCCCTGCTCGCGCTGCTTTTCCACTTTTGCCAGCCGTGCCGTGATCGACTTGATGCGGGCGCGCAGCAGGCGGCGGTCAGTCTCCAGCTGGGTTTCACCCGGGCCCCGCAATCCGATGCCGCCCTTCTGCCGCTCCAGGTGGGTCCAGCCTCGTACCAGGCGGGTAGACATATGCTGCAGCTGGGCCAGCTCAACCTGCAGCTTGCCCTCGTGGGTGCGGGCCCGCTGGGCGAAGATGTCGAGAATCAGGCCGGTGCGATCCAGTACCCGGCACTGCAGGGCCTTTTCCAGGTTGCGTTCCTGGCTGGGCGAGAGCGCGTGGTTGAACAACACCAGCTCGATCTCCTCTGCGCGCACCAGCGCCGTGATTTCCTCGAGCTTGCCGGTGCCGACGAAGTAGCGGGGATGGGGCGCTTCGCGCTGGCCAAATACGTACTCCACCGGGTCGCCGCCGGCTGACAGCACCAGTTCCTCGAATTCGCGCGGATCTTCTCGATCAGCTTCTGTAGAGAGGTTCAGGTGAACGAGCAGCGCGCGCTCACCGGAATCGGGTCGGTCAAAAAACAATAACGGGCCTAACTGTCTCCACCGGCGTCTTCCGGGGGATTTTGCATGGGCATGCGTACCACGCGGGAGGGAACAACGGTGGAGATCGCATGCTTGTACACCATCTGGCTGACGGTATTCTTCAGCAGCACCACGAACTGGTCGAAGGACTCAATCTGGCCCTGCAGCTTGATACCGTTGACGAGGTAGATGGAAACCGGAACGCGTTCCTTACGCAGGATGTTCAGGTAAGGGTCTTGTAACGTGTGCCCTTTTGACATGGCAATTCTCCTTGTTGACTCAAATCGAGTCGGAAAAAGTAAAAAGCAAACTCCCTTTCCTGCCCGGGTTGTGCGGGCTCCGGGGAGCATCTCTTGTTCTACTTACGGTGAGCACGACGGGACCCCTGCCCCACGCACACCTCGTGCAAGTATAAACCATTTACAGAGTGTCAATGGTGGCATCCGCCAGATATTTCAAGGCCACCTGGAGCGGGAACTGGCGGCTCCCCGGCAGCTCAGCTGCGCTGGCGGCGGCGTGGCCCGCGGCGTCCGTGTAGATCCAGTGCACGTCCGGCCAGCGCCGGAGCCAGGTGAGCTGGCGCTTGGCCAGCTGCCGGGTGGCATAGATACAGAGCTCGCGGGCGCGCGCCAGGTCGTACTCACCCTCCAGGTGAGCCCAAATCTGCCGGTAACCCACCGCCCGCATGGCGGGCAGATCGTGGTGCAGGTCGCCGCGGTCATACAGGCTGCGCACCTCGTCCACCAACCCTGCTTCGAGCATGGCGTCGACCCGGCGCTCGATGCGGGCATGCAGTTCGGCGCGTTGCGCCGGCCGGATCGCCAGCTGCAGCACGCGGAAACGGTCACCCAGCAAAACGCTGTCCTGGGCGGACTGGCGCTGGCGCCACTCTGACATGGTGACCCCGGAGGCGAGGTAGACCTCCAGGGCGCGGCCGATGCGCTGGGAGTGGTTTGGATGGATGTCGGCTGCCAGTTCAGGATCGACCTTGGCCAGCATGCTGTGCAGGTGCGGCCAGCCCTTATCCGCCGCTTCCGACTCCAGGTGGTCGCGAATTTCGGGGTCCGCCGCGGGCATCTCGGCGAGCCCCTCCAGCAGGCCGCGAAAATAGAGCATGGTGCCGCCCACCAGAAGTGGGGTGCGCCCCGCGGCGACAATCTCATCGATGGCCGCGCGCGCATCGACGCAAAAATCCGCAACGGAATAGGGTTCGGCGGGATCGCGTATGTCCACCAGGCGATGGGGGTAGTCAGGCTTGGCGCTGCCAATATCCATGCTCCGGTACACAAGGGCTGAATCGACGCTGACCAGCTCGCAATCCATCTCTTCGGCCAGTTCTATGGCGAGGTCGGTTTTGCCGGAGGCCGTCGGGCCCATCAGGCAGATCAGGGGGGGTAGCGACATGTCAGCGACCGCGCAGGAACAGCTTGTCCAGCTCCTCCAGTGACAGTTGGGTCCAGGTGGGCCGGCCGTGATTGCACTGGCCGCTGCGCTCGGTGTCTTCCATGTCCCGCAGCAGGGCGTTCATCTCCGGGATCGTGAGGCGCCGATTGGCCCGCACCGAGCCGTGGCAGGCCATGGTGGACAACAGTTCATCCATGTGTGATTCGATGCGATCCGAGGTCCCGAACTCCAGCAGGTCAGACAGTACGTCGCGCAGCAGCTGCTCGACATCCGCGTCCCGCAGGGCGACCGGCACTTCCCGCAGCACCAGTGACTCCTCGCCGGTGCGCTGCACCCCCATGCCAAGGGTTTCAAACAGGGCGGCGTGAGTGTCTGCGCATTCTGCCTCGCGCTGGCTCACCGCCACCGTCTGGGGCACCAGCAGCGGCTGGCTGCGGACGCCCTCGCCCGCCCGGGCGTGCTTCATGCGCTCATAGGTAATGCGCTCGTGGGCGGCGTGCATATCCACCAGGACCAGCCCTTCGGCGTTTTGCGAGAGTATGTAGATGCCGTGCAACTGGGCCACGGCATAGCCCAGCGGGGGAACGTCTTCCTCTGCCGTTTCCGCCATCGGGCTGTACAGCTCACGCATGGCGCTCATCTGTTCCCGCACCGCACCCGCCGGTGCGCGATCGGCGTAGGCGGTGGCCGCGGGCCGTCCCCAGGACAGGTTCTCCTGGGCCGGTTCCGCCACCAGGGGCACGACGGGGGCAGGCATGTCCCCGGTCGGCGGCCGCTGGTCACTGGGGCGGACATCCGCCAGCGCCCGGTGCAGGCTGCGGAAAATAAAGTCGTGGACTTTACGCCCGTCGCGGAAGCGAACCTCGTGCTTGGTGGGGTGCACATTCACGTCCACCAGCGCCGGGTCCAGCTCCAGGTAGAGCACGAAGGCCGGATGCCGGCCGTGGTAGAGCACATCCCGGTAGGCCTGCCTGACGGCGTGACTTACCAGCTTGTCGCGTATGACCCGGCCGTTGACGTAAAAGTACTGCAGATCCGCCTGGCTGCGGGAGAACGTGGGCAGGCCCACCCAGCCCCACAGCTTCAGCTCGCCGATATCCGTCTCGATATACAGCGCCTCGTTGATGAAAGCAGGGCCGCAGACGGCGGCGACGCGCCGCTCCCGGGCCGTCTCGGAGTCGCAGGCGCTGAGCTGGTGGACAACACGGGCATTGTGGCGCAGGTGAAACGCCACATCGAAGCGGCTCAGGGCCTGCCGCTTCACCACCTCTTCGAGATGGCCGAACTCTGTCTTCTCGGTGCGCAGGAACTTGCGCCGCGCAGGCGTATTGAAAAACAGGTCGCGGACTTCCACGGTGGTGCCCCGGGGGTGGGGCGCAGGCTTCACCGAGACCTCCATATTGGACCCCTCGCACTCGGCCCGCAGGCCCTCGCTGCCCTCATCCCGGGCGTTGGAGGTGATCCCCAGGCGCGACACGGAGCTGATGCTGGCCAGGGCTTCGCCGCGAAAGCCGAGGCTGCCGACCCGCTCCAGGTCCTCCAGGGAGTGTATCTTGCTGGTCGCGTGGCGACTCAGCGACAGCGGCAGGTCCTCATCGTCCATGCCGGCGCCGTTGTCGCGCACCCGGATCAGGCGGACCCCGCCGGACTCGACGTCGACCTCGACACGGTCGGCGCCGGCATCCAGTGCGTTTTCCAGCAGCTCCTTCACCACCGACGCCGGGCGTTCCACCACCTCGCCGGCGGCTATCTGGTTCGCCAGGCGTGGGCTCAACAGGGAAATTTTTGACATCAGCTGGCGGGAATAATCAGTTTCTGGCCGATTCGAATCGTGTTGCTGGACAAAGAGTTCCGGGCTCGCAGTGAGGCCACGGTGACATTGAACCGCTGGGCGATTTCAGAAAGTGTATCACCCCGGTTGATTACATACTCGCGCCCGCCTGACTGTTTCTGCCAGGCCAGGAGGGTATCCGCCGGCGGATTCTCCATAAACCAGGACGCAACGCCGCCGTGGATGGCAACGGCCATCTTCTGCTGGTAGTCGGCAGTCTTGAGCAGGCGGGCTTCCTCGGGGTTCGAGATGAACCCGGTCTCGACCAGGATCGAGGGGATATCAGGCGACTTCAGCACCGCGAATGCGGCCTGTTCCACCCGTCTGCGGTGCAGCTTCGAGATGAGGTCCATCTGCTTCAGGACCCGGTCGCCAAGGCCGAGGCTGGCGTCCAGGGTATGGCTCATGGACATGTCATAGAGCACCTGGGCCAGCAGGTCATCCTTGTCGTTGAGACTGACACCGCCCACCAGGTCCGCGGCGTTCTCGCGCTGGGCCAGGAACTGGGCGAAGGCACTGGTGGCGCCGCGCTGGGACAGAGCGTAGACGCTGGTCCCCTTGGCCTTGGGCGACTTGAAGGCGTCGGCGTGAATGGATATCAGCAGGTCTGCCTGGGCCTTGCGGGCCAGTTCACGGCGCTTGCGCAGCCCGACGTAATAGTCGCCGGTGCGAAGCAGGACCGGCTTGAAGCCGGGCTCGCGCTCGAACAGGGTCTCAACGCGCCTGGCAATGCCCAGCACCACGTGCTTTTCCCTGATGCCGCCGGGGCCACTGGCGCCCGGGTCTTCCCCGCCGTGCCCGGCGTCGATGGCGATCACAATGTCCCGGCGAACCGACGTGGCCACGCTCTTTTTCACTGTGGGCGCGCTGTCCTTGTCCACCTTGTCATAGAGGTCCAGCACCAGGCGGTCGCCGCGCTGCTCGTTGGCCTTGAGCACGAAACTGCGCGGCGTCACCGGCGCCTGCATGTCGAGCACCACGCGCAGGTCATTGCCGGCCCGCACACCGGAGCGGATGCGCCGGACCGGGGTGTTTTCCAGGGGCACCTTGTCCAGTTCCGCCGCGAGCCGTGTATCGGTGATATCCACCACGATTCGGTCGGGGTTCTTGAGCTGGATGAGTTTGTGGGACGCGGGGGCGGAGAGGTCGAATACGATTCGGGTGTGGTCGGGAGCCCGCCAGAGGCGTACGTCGCGTACGTCCAGTCCGAAGGCGGCCGGCGCCACCATCAACAGCACCAGCACTTTGCAGAACGTACCCGCCCATCTGGGCCGGTGCCGGGTCATCCCGTCGTTCATTGTGCTCTTATCGCACTCTCTATTGCACAGTCTGTTTCACACACTAATGAGCTTTAGACTTGCCCGGTGTGACGGGTTCAATAGGCAACTGCCTGAGGCATTCTACACCGCGTTCGCCCGTGGCTTCAAAATGCAAGAGTCGTGCGTTTCCCGCCACTTCAATGCTGATGGCGACATCGGGCGTGGGTAATACACCCGCGCCGCGCTCTGGCCATTCCACCAGGGTAAGGTTGTCGGTGTCGAAATAGTCACGGATCCCCATGTACTCCAGTTCCTCGGGGTCGCCCAGGCGATAGAGATCGAAGTGATAGAGCGTGAAGCCCTCGAGCGCGTAGGGCTCTACCAGGGTGTAGGTCGGACTCTTGACGGCACCCTCATGCCCGAAGGCGCGCAGGATACCCCGCGCCAGTGTGGTCTTGCCGGCACCCAGCTCCCCTTCGAGAAACACCAGCAGGGGCGCCCGCAGCGCCCGGCCTATCACTTCGCCCAGCGCCACCATGGCGTCTTCGCCCTCGGCGAGACAGCTGCCCGCCAGGGATTCAGTCATCCAGAAGCCCCCTGAGGTGCGGCATCAGGTCTGTGGCCAGCATGCCCCGCATGCCATCCGCCGCGGCCAGGTCTGCGGCAGCAGCGTGCAGGCAGACACCCAGGCAGGCGGCATCGCGCAGGCTGAGACCCTGGGCCAACAATGCCACCAGGATCCCGCTCAGCACATCGCCCATGCCGCCGCTGGCCATGCCAGGATTGCCATACGGGCAGACAAACACGGTTTCCCCGTCGCAGACCAGGCTGCCCGCGCCTTTCAGCAGGGCCACGCCGCCGTAACGGGCCTGCAGTTCTCTCACGGCCGCGAACCGGTCTGCCTGAATCTCTGCGTTCTCCACCCCCAGCAGGCGGGCCGCCTCGCCGGGATGGGGCGTGAGAATCCATTGGCCGCGCTGGGGTTTCTGGTCCGAGCCGCGCCGGGCCAGCAGGTTCAGCCCATCCGCGTCGACCACCAGCGGCAACTCGGAATCGAGGCTGTGCTGCAACATCTGTTCTGACCAGGCGTTCTGCCCCAGGCCCGGCCCCACCGCGATGGCATTGGCACGCTCCAGCAGCGAGGTCAGGTCGCCCCGCGCCTCGACCCCGTGGGCCATGACCTCGGGGCGGCGGCTCAGCAGGGACGGCACGTGAATGGCACGGGTGGCTGCGGACACCAGCCCCGCACCACAGCGGCCCGCCGCTTCCGCGGCCATCAGCAGTGCCCCCGCAAAGCCGACATCACCGCCGATCACCAACGCGTGGCCAAAGTTCCCCTTGTGGGCGGTGATCGCCAGTGACGGCAGGGCTTCGAGCTCATCTTCCAGCACCAGGCAGCAGCTCTCGGAAGGAACCCGTTCATACACTTCCGCCGGTACCTCGAGGTCCGCGAAACGCAGCTCGCCGCAGCAATCCGGTGCATCGCCGGTCAGGAGCCCCTGCTTGACGCCGATGAAGGTGATGGTGGCATCCGCCTCGACCGAAACACCCAGGCGTCGCCCCGTATCGCTGCACAGGCCGGAGGGAATATCAATGGCCAACACAGGCTGGCCCGATCGGTTGATGCATTCGATGGCGGCCAGGTAGTCCCCGCGCACATCGCCACTGAGGCCGGTACCCAGCAGGGCGTCGACCACCAGGCAGGATTCCGGGTTTACCTCCTCACCGAAAGGCAGGATCTCGACACCCGCGTCCAGCGCCCGTTCCCGAGCCGTCAGGGCGTCACCACCGATACGGGAGGCATCGCCCACCTGGTAGACCGTGACAGGGATGTTTCGGTCCCGGGCCAGGGCAGCCACGACGAAACCGTCGCCGCCGTTGTTGCCGGTCCCGCAGAAGACGGACAGGGGGCAACCCTCGGGCCACTGGGCACAGATGAGATCAAACGCGGCCCGGCCTGCGCGGCTCATCAATTTGATGCCGGGAATACCGACGTCCTCTATGGCGGTGCGATCCAGCTCGCGAGTCTGGGCTGCCGTGTACAAGCGCTGTTCGGGCAAGCTCGGGGATTCCTTTACTAGGCGGGGGATTACCGCCAAATTATACGCATGTCAGAGACGCCGCAATACACGGAGCTGGCCGCGCAAATCCGCGACTGGGCCCGGGAGCTGGGATTCCAGCAGCTGGGCATTGCCGGCGTGGACCTCGGCGAGCACCCCGCCTACCTGCAGCGCTGGCTCGACGCCGGCTACCACGGCGACATGGATTACATGGCGAAGCACGGCCGCAAGCGCACACACCCAGACGCACTGGTGCCCGGCACACTGCGGGTACTGTCCCTGCGGATGGACTACCTCGCCGACGGGCGCGACCCCGAGGCGGTGCTGGAAGAACCCGACAAGGCCTATATCTCGCGCTACACCCTGGGACGCGACTACCACAAGCTGATTCGCAAACGCCTCGCCCAGCTGGCGAAGCGCATCGAGGCCGCCGCAGGCGGCCGTCACCGCGCCTTCGTCGACAGCGCCCCGGTGCTGGAGCGCGCCATCGCCGAGCAGGCCGGGCTGGGCTGGATCGCGAAGAACACGATGCTGATCAACAGCCAGGCGGGATCCTGGTTCTTCCTCGGCGAGATCTACACTGACCTGCCGCTGCCGGTGGACGAACCCCAGCAGGACAAACACTGCGGCAGCTGCCGCGCCTGCCTGGACATCTGCCCCACCGACGCCTTCGTGGGCCCCTTCGAACTGGATGCCCGCCGCTGCATCTCGTACCTGACCATCGAGCACGCGGGCAGCATCGACGAGGAACTGCGCCCATTGATGGGCAACCGCGTCTTCGGCTGCGACGACTGCCAGCTGGTCTGCCCCTGGAACAAGTTCGCCGAGCCCACGGACGAGCCGGACTTCAAACCCCGCCACGAACTCGACGACGCTGACCTGGTCGACCTGTTCCTCTGGGACGAGGCGGAGTGGCTATCCAGGACAGAGGGCTCGGCGATCCGCCGGATCGGCCACGAACGCTGGCTCCGAAACCTCGCGGTCGCCCTCGGCAATGCCCCGACTTCCCCGGCAGTGGTCGAGGCACTGCGCGCCAGGCTCGACCACCCGTCCAGCCTGGTCAGGGAACACGTTCACTGGGCGATTGATCAACATCAGGAAAAACCTGAGGGAGAGTAAGATTTTTCTTGCGATATAAATGATAAGCATTATCATTTAGGTTTAGCTTGTATTGAGGTACCTCCCAGTGAAACATCGCCTGCCCTTCGCCCTGGCCCTGATATCCGCGGCGACAACGCAACCTGTGCTGGCTAACCCCACCGACCCTGCCATGGAAGAAGTCGTCGTCCAGGGAGTGCGCGAACGGCTGTTCCAGGCCGGCACCCTAAAAGATGCTATCCAGAAGACAGAGGTCGTCGACCGGTCACTGATCGAGTCCATGCGTGCGGTCAATCTGTCCCAGGCGATCCAGCAGTCGCCGGGGGTGCGCGTCTCCAACGAGTGCTCCATGTGTGGCGTGAAGCGCATCATGCTGAACGGCCTGCGCGGTGAGCACACCACCATTCTCACCGACGGCATCCCGCTGCATACCATGCTGGCCGGCTATTACGCCGTCGATGCCATCGCCACTACGGGCGTCCAGCGCATCGAGGTCGCCCGCGGTGCTGGAGCCTCCCTGATCTCGCCGGAAGCGGTGGGCGGCACCATCAATGTCATCAGCAAGACCGCGGAACGGACAGGCCTGGAGCTGGACATGTCTGTCGAGGATGACGACGGATACCTGGTGAGCGCGATCGGCAGCCTCGTCAGCAATGACGGCCGCTCCCGGGCGACTTTTGTCACCCAGTTGGACACTCACGGGCAGATTGACGCAGATAACAATCGCGTGAGCGAGGCACCCGACCAGGACAATCGAAACTACATCGCACGCTTCTCCCATGACTTTTCGGACGCTGACAACGTGATCGTGCGGCTGGGATACACCGAGTCAGAAATTTTCGGCGGCCCAACCTCGGTCAGCAGCATCAACGGGGTGCTCAATAGCTTCGATGGCATCGAATCCGAACAGCTTTTCATCAACGATGACGTCCGCGAGGACTTCATCGGGAAGCCCTGGGAAACCACAGAATGGATTGAAACCGAACGCACCGAGCTGTCTGCCAGCTGGCTGCACGAATTCAACGAAGCTTGGAACACAACGCTGTCCGCCGCCTATTCCAAGCACGATCAAGACTCTTTCTACGAAGGCTTCGACTACCAGGCCGAAGACGAGCTCGTGTACTTCGACCTGCGTAACAACTTCACGCTGACGGAAAATCATCTGCTCACCTTCGGCGTAGATATGCGCAGCGAAGAGATGCGCTCCGACTCCGTGGCGGGCGCAGCCAGCGATCGCTATATCGAGGACAGCTTCGACTACGATGTGGTCGGCCTGTACCTGCAGGACACGTGGACGGTCACCGACGACCTGGAGATTTCACTGGCCGTGCGCGTTGACCAGGTTGAAGCGGACTTCGTGGCCCCCGAAAAGCCCGGCACCGAGATCGACGAGACCGTGGTCGCGCCGCGTATGGACCTGCGCTACCTGCACTCGGACACATGGACCTCCCGGGTCAGCGTGGGACGCGGCTATCGGGCGCCCCTGTCGTTCTTCGAAACGGACCACGGCATCCTGGATGCAGGCGACGGTTTTGCCATCGACATCGACGACCTGGAAGAATCCCTGTCGGCCACCTACGCACTCAGCTTCGAAGGCGAGCGGCTGACCTCTACCCTGTCCTTCGCATACACCGAGGTCGATGACCTTGCCGCGCTCGATGAGACCGACCAGGGTGTGCCGCTATTGACCCAGCTTGAAGAGACCGCGAGTGTGGTGGCCGCCGATATCGCTGTGGGCTACCGCGTGAACGACTGGCTGACCCTGGATGGCACCCTGGAGCACTACAACTACGACTCCGCCTTCGAGGAGTCCTTCGCTATTGCACCCGTCGAAGAACGCGCCATTCTCGCGGCCACGGTCGATCATGGTCCGTGGCATGTTTACACCAGCGCGATCTGGGTCGGCGGCCGCGATCTGGGCAACTTTGGCTACGAAGGCTTCAACGTGCGATTCAGCGACCAGCCGAAATCCACGGATGCAGATGCCTACTGGACGATGGACCTGCGGATTGCCAGGGACATCACCGACAAACTCAGCTTCTATGCCGGCGCCTACAACCTGTTCGACTACACCCAGGTGGAAGAGGACGAAACGCCGCTGTTCTGGGATGCGGATGGCGCCTACGACGTCGCCTATATCTACGGCCCCCTGCGAGGGCGAGAGCTCTACGCGGGCTTCACGTTCCGGATGTAATGACGATGCGAGGGTGGAGCCAAAGATGGATTCTCAGCGCGCTGTGCGCCGCAGGGCTGCTGCCGGGCCTGTTGCTGGCAGCCGCAAATCCTTCGCTGCTCGACTACTCCCTCAAAAGGCTCGACGAGCCCAGCTCAGAATCTCTCGGCGGGCACAGGGGCAAACCCGTGCTGATGTTGTTTTTCCAGCCGGAGTGCAACTGGTGTTTCAAACAGGTAAGGGTTATCAACGCCCTTCCCGGCAATTGCCGCGAATCCTTCACCGCGCTCGCAGTGGGCGTCAATGGAGGCAGAAGCGATCTCAAGCGCGAACTACAGAAGTTGCGACCAGAATTCCCGGCCTACCAGGCCAGCCCCCAACTGCTCAGTGACCTCGGCGGCGTTCCCGCCACGCCGTTCGCCCTGCTGGGAAGCGCCGATGGAGCGTTTCACAGCTGGATGCGCGGCTATATCCCGGAATCAAAACTGCGCGCGAGTCTGAGCGCGCTGGGTGCGACCTGCGGATAGCGGTGGAAGCGCCTGCCGCTAACAGTGGAGAAAGGTTTCCCGGTAGTAGCGGAGTTCCTCGATGGATTCGCGGATGTCGTCCAGCGCGAGGTGGGCGCCGGATTTTTCGATGCCCGACGCCAGGTCCGGGCGCCAGCGCTGCATGAGGATTTTGAGGGTGCTGACGTCGAGGTTGCGGTAGTGGAAGTAGCGCTCCAGCTCCGGCATGCGCCGGGCCATGAAGCGGCGATCCTGGCAGATGCTGTTGCCGCACATGGGGGAGGCGCCCTCGGGGACGTATTCCTTGAGGAACTCGATAGTCTTGGCGGCCGCGCTGTGCTCGTCTTCGTCGCTTTCCTTGACGCGTTTAACCAGGCCCGAGCTGGTGTGGTGGGAGGTATTCCACTCATCCATCGCGTCCAGCACTTCCTCGGGCTGGTAGATCGCCAGGACCGGGCCCTCGGCGAGCGTATTGAGCTGGCTGTCGGTAATGATGGTCGCGATCTCGATGACCATGTCGTTGTCCGGGTCCAACCCGGTCATTTCCATATCGACCCAGATAAGGTTCTGATCACTGAACATAGAGCGGCATCCGGCTGCTGATGTCGGAAGTTTAGCAAAAGCGGTGACGCGTTCGGCATTACCCGATTTTGCCGGAGGTGCCATACACTGCTCCCCATGAGTAAACGCAAGCTCACCCGGCGCCAGGCCTGGCGGGTGAACAAGATCCAGGAAGAGCGCCGCAAGCGGGCGGAATCCCGGGACGAGCGCGCCGAGGAGATTCTCGGCAGCGGTGAGCTGGGCGTGGAACGGGCCGGTATGGTGGTCGCGCACTACGGCACCCAGGTGCTGGTAGAGGCGGGTGAGGAGCGCCAGCGCTGCTTCCTCAGGGCCAACCTGGAAAGCCTGG
Source organism: Halieaceae bacterium (assembly GCA_965601975.1). Classification (GTDB taxonomy): domain Bacteria; phylum Pseudomonadota; class Gammaproteobacteria; order Pseudomonadales; family Halieaceae; genus JANQIO01. The sequence goes on along the minus strand of OZ271856.1, from coordinate 406,082 downwards.
TGACCGGGGACCAGGTGGTCTGGCGGCCGGGAGACCCCAACGGGGTCGTGGTGGCCAGGCAACCGCGGCAATCCGAGCTGCTGCGGCCCGACCCCTTCGGCAAGCTCAAGCCGGTAGCCGCCAACGTCGACCAGATTATCGTGGTGATCGCGCCGGCTCCCGAGCCCCATGCCAACCTGGTGGACCGCTACCTGGTGGCCGCGGAAAGTGTGGGTATCGAGCCGGTCATCCTGCTGAACAAGTCGGACCGGGTCGATGACGACAACCGAACGCTGCTGGCGGAGTTGCTGGCGCCCTATGCAAACCTGGGTTACCGGGTGCTGGAGGCCTCCTGCAAAACCCTGGACGGACTCACGGCACTGCAATCCATCCTGGAAGACCGCACCAGCGTGTTCGTCGGGCAGTCCGGGGTCGGCAAGTCGTCTCTGGTCAACGCCCTGCTGCCAGAGGCCAATACGCGGGTGGGCGAACTGTCCGAGGCGCGGGAAAAGGGCACCCACACCACGACCACCGCGGAGCTGTTCCACCTGCCGGCCGGCGGCACCATCATCGACTCGCCGGGCATTCGTGAGTTCGGGCTCTGGCATATGGAGCGCGACCAGATTGAACAGGGCTTTCGGGAATTCCGCCCCCTGCTGGGCCTGTGCAAGTTCCGCGACTGCCGGCACGAACAGGAACCGGGCTGCGCCCTGCTGGCAGCGCTGGAAGCCGGCGAGATCAGTGAGCGACGCCTGGAAAGCTACCGGCATATCCTCGGCCAGCAGCAGGATGGCTAGCGCACCGACCGTGGGCTACACTGTCGCCCCCGAACACCCCCGTCAGGAAGACCCCCATGCTGCCACTGCTGCTTGAACCCACAGAATTCCACGAAAAGCGCGACGGCCTGTCCCGCGTCATGGTGTTCGACATGTCCAGCGGCGAGAACTACAAGCAGGGCCACGTCCCCGGGGCGCTGCACATGCCGCCCGCGGTGCTGCAATCCGGCGCACCGCCCGCGCCGGGGCGAATCCCCGGCGAGGAGCGGCTCGAGGAACTGTTTTCCTACTTCGGGCTGGCGCCCGACATGCACGTGATTGCCTACGACGACGAAGGTGGCGGCTGGGCCGGCCGGTTGCTGTGGACCCTGGATGCCGTCGGTCACAAACAGTACAGCTACCTGAACGGCGGCATTCACGCCTGGCGGGCAGAAGGCCTGCCGGAAGAGACGGCGGCCGCCATACCCCGACCGGGCAACTACCCGGTCACCATCGGCAGGGGCCCCATCGCAGAGGTCGAGGACATCCTGCCGCGGCTGGGCGAACCCGGCTTCGCCATCTGGGATGCGCGCTCTGCGGAAGAATACAACGGCTTGCGTTCCGGCTCTGCCCGGGCGGGCCATATTCCCGGCGCGGTGAATATCGACTGGCTGGAACTCATCGACCGCAACAATGCCATGCGCCTGGTGGACCTCGACGCGCTGCGCTCGCGACTCGACAGCCTGGGGCTGACGGCAGACAAGGACATCGTCACCCACTGCCAGACCCACCACCGCTCTTCCCTGAGCTGGCTGGTCATGAAAATCCTGGGCTACCCCTCGGTCAAGGGCTATCACGGCTCCTGGGGGGAATGGGGCAACCGCGAGGACCTGCCGGTCGAGTAATCACGATGGCGCAGCTGTTCATTCTTTTACAACACCTGGTACCACAGCACGCCCTGTCGCGGCTGGTGGGCTGGCTTGCGAACTCCGAGCTGGGCTGGATCAAGCGTCCGTTCATCCACGGCTTCGCCCGCCACTTCGGCGTGAACATGAGCGAGGCCGCCGAGCCCGACCTGGACGCCTACCCCAACTTCAACGCCTTCTTTACCCGCGCCCTGGTCGACGGCGCCCGGCCGCTGGCGGAAGCGCCCAACGCCCTGCTCTGCCCGGCGGACGGCAGCATCAGCCAGATCGGCGACATCAGCGCCGGCAGCATTTTCCAGGCCAAGGGCCGTTACTACAGCTGCGAGGAACTGCTGGGCGACGCCGACCAGGCCCGCGCCTTCCACAACGGCAGCTTCGCCACGGTCTACCTTTCACCGAAGGACTACCACCGGGTGCACATGCCCATCGCGGGAGAACTCTCCGCCCAGACCTATATCCCCGGCGACCTGTTCTCGGTAAACCCGACCACCGCCGAAAACCTGGACCGCCTGTTCGCCCGCAACGAGCGCCTGGTCTGCCACTTCGACACGGAAGTGGGCCCGATGGCAATGGTCCTGGTAGGCGCCATGATCGTCGCCGGGATCAGCACGGTCTGGGACGGCCAGGTCGCCCCCCCGCCGCGGGAACCGAAGACGATCAACTACAAACACGCCCCACCGGGCGTCAAACTCACCCGAGGCGAGGAAATGGGCCGCTTCCTCCTCGGCTCCACGGTCATCCTCCTGTTCCCCGAAAACACGGTCGAGTGGGATTCCCGCTTCCACGAAGGCAGTTCGACTCGCATGGGCGAGCTACTGGGCACTCTCAAGTAAAACTGATCGCGCTTCGTCAGCACGGGCGCGGTCGTTAATCCCCTTTTCGCAGACACGCCGTGAACCCATCCATGGGGGCTTGGGCTCGCCATCCATGGCTCGCACAGTCTGCGAAAAGGGGATTAACGCCCACACCCTCCCAACGAGCCAATCCCTTGCAGTGAATACTGAAAACCTCGATTGATGATTGGCACGATCTAGCGGTGTGGATGTGATGGGGGCGTTTCCGGACCGTAGGCGACATGGATGTCGCCTCCGAGCCCCCATGGATGGGTTCACGGCGTGTCCGGAAACGCCCCCATCACAGCCGCGCCGCGAGCTACCCGCGGCACCACCAACAACCTAGAGATTTTCCTCAGCAAACGCGGCCAAGCGGGACCGTTCGATACCGTTGACGTGCATAATGCCCGAGTGTTCGAACTGCTTGCAGCGCTCGACGAGGTAGGTGAGGCCCGAGGTCAGCGGTGAGATGTACTTGTTGTCGATCTGGGCCAGGTTGCCGAGGACCACGATCTTGGAGTCGGCGCCCACCCGGGTGATGACCGACTTGAGCTGGAACTGGGTCAGGCCCTGGCTCTCGTCGATGATGATGTAGGCGTTGTTGAAAGAGCGCCCGCGCATGAAGTTGAGAGACTTGAACTGGATGTTGGCGCGTTCCTTCACATACTCGATGGAGCCGTGGCTGCACTCGTCGGCGCCGTGAAGGATTTCCAGGTTGTCGTCGAAGGCCGCGAGCCAGGGGGCCATCTTTTCTTCTTCGGTGCCCGGCAGGAAGCCGATGTCTTCGGCGATGGGCGGCGTGGAGCGCGCGACGATCAGCTTGTTGTACTTCTTCTGCTCGAGGATGGCGTGCAGGCCGTAGGCCAGTGCAATCAGGGTTTTGCCGGATCCCGCGGGGCCCGTGAGCACCGTCATGTCGACGCTGTCGTCGTCGATCAGTTCCATGGCCATGGCCTGTTCCAGGTTGCGCGGTGAGAGGCCCCAGAAGCGGCGGTTCATCAGGTTGTCGCGACTGTCGCAGCGCAGGTAGACGTAGTCGCTGTCGACCCGCTTCACGTAGGCGAAGAACTCGTTGTCGTCGAACAGGAACATGTTCGGGTAGGCATTCGGCAGCGCCTCGCGGGGCACCCGGTGCAGGGTGCGGTCGCCCTCGCGCAGGGTGTCGACCTCGTCGATCCCTTCCCAGAAATCGCCCTCGATCTGCTCGTAGCCCCTGGCCAGCAGGTCGATGTCATCGAGCACCACGTCGCGGCGGTAGTCCTCGACATGCTCCAGGCCCGAGCCCTTGGCCTTGAGCCGCATGTTGATGTCCTTGGTGACCAGGCACACAAACGCTTCGGGATGCTCCGACTGGAGTTTCAGCGCGACATTGATAATGCGGTTGTCGTTGGCCTGGTCCTGGGTGTCGTTCAGGTAGGGAATGTCACTCTCTTCCGAGAGCAGCTGGTCCGGGTAGATGGACAGCAGGCCCAGGGGACCCTCGACGTTGGAGCCGGGTATCGCCACGCCTTCCTGCAGCTCCGCCGGCGTCGCCTCCTCGACTACCTTGTCGATCATGTTGATGGCAATCCGGGCCTCGCGGCTCACCGTCTTGTCGCGGCGGTCCTTGATGTGGTCGAGCTCCTCGAGCACCGTCATCGGCAGGACGATGTGATGTTCGTTGAAGGCGACCACCGCTGTGGGATCGTGAAGAAGGACATTGGTATCCAGCACGTAGATTTTTTTTCTGGCGAGTGCGGGATGGGGTTGATCTACACGCAGCGCGGCGCCTGAATCCATATATGATTCCTCTCAGGTCTCTTTTTCGACATTGTGCAGCCTCGATGAACGCCTGCCTCGGGCGCCCGCAGTACGATGCCAATGCCCCTAGCGCATGGCATGCACAGCACGGAGAGCTGCTGATTGTTGTAGGGAAGGTGAAAAAGCGGGTGTGAAGGTTGCCGAGCGATGCGAGTCCGGACGTACCGTTCTTCGTTATCCGCATCTGCTCTGTTCGCTCTGCCGGGGTGCGGTAGCACCGCGACTTGTCTAACGCCGGACTCAGGTGAAGCCTCAGCCGGCGTCTGGAAAATCTTCAATAACGTTTCCCAGTTTGGCTCGCCAACCACGCGCCGGGAATAGCCCTCGCGCAAAATCATTATCGGGGTCGATTTCCGCCCTTGTCAACGCAAGTTTGCCCGATCCGTGAAGCGCCCCTGACACTGCCCGACATTTCGGCTAGCATAGCGCCTCTTATGACTATTCTTTCCCGCAATGCTCAATCAGGATTCGCTAGCTCAGCTTAAGGGCCTGAAGGCCCAGATGGAGGCTGAGAAGGAGCGAGCCGAGGCAACGATCAAAGGAACGCAGGCCCGATACGGTTTTGCCGTACTGGACGACGGCCGCGAGATCTTCATCCCACCGGATGAGATGTTGAAGGCGTTTCCCGACGATCGCGTCCTCGTTTGCATCCGGCCCGACAAGGGCAACAAGCCGATCGCTGAAATTGAAAAGCTCCTGGACTGCCCGATCGGTGAGTTCACCGGTCGCTGTGTGCGCAAGGGCAAGGCCCTGTTCGTGGAGCCAGACCTGCCGCGGCTGAGCCGCTGGCTGTTTCTCCCGCCCCATGCCCGCAACGGCGTCAAGGAAGGCGACTACGTGCGCGCTGCCCTGCTGCGCCATCCCGTCAAGGACGGCAAACCCCAGGGCAAGGTGCTGTCCGTGATCGGTACGGCGGAGACCCTTGGCATCGAGAACCTTTATACCGCCACCAAGTTTGACCTGGCGCGGGAGTGGAGCGACGAGGCACTCAAGGAGCTGGAAACTGCCCTCGCCGAGGCGCAGCCGGTCGCGGATCAGCGCCGGCGCGACCTGACGGACCTGGAGTTCGTCAGCATCGACGCAGCCAGGACCCAGGATATCGACGATGCGCTGTACGCCGACATCAGCAGTGACGGCTGGACCCTCTACGTGGCCATTGCCGACCCGACCATCTTCATCGAAGAAGGCTCGACCCTGGATCGGGAAATCGCCGAGCGCGCCACCTCCGTGTACTTCCACGGCGATGCCATCGCCATGCTGCCGGAGAAGCTGTCGCAGGAAACCTGCGCCCTGGCCGAGGGCGAGGACCGGCCTGCGCTGGTCTGCAAGATTGCAGTCAGCGACAGCGGTGAAGTGGGCGAGTTCGAGTTCATCGAGGCAGTCATTCGCTCTCGCGCCAAGCTCAGCTACATTGCCGTGGACCGTTACCTCGCCGGCAACTACGACGAACTCATGAGCCACGCCACGCCGCTGGAGGCCCTGTACCAGGTGTTCCGCGCGCTGCGCGGCTACCGGGAGGGGCATGAGCTGGTGATGGAGGAGCGGCCCGAATACCGCTGGATACTCAACGACCAGAAGAAGATCGATCGCATCGAGAAGAGCGAGAAGCTGCTCTCACAGAAGCTGGTCGAGGAATGCATGGTGGCGGCGAACCGGTGCTGCGCCCTGTTTCTGAAGTTACATGAATGCACCGGGCCGTTTATCGGCCACCGGGGCTTCCGTCCCGACCGCAAGGACGAGATCAAACGCTTCATGACACGGTTCCTGCCGGAGTTTGTGGAGCAGGACCTCGGCAGCCTGCCTGTCTACCGTGAGTCGATCCTCAAGATGATCGCCCATGAGGAGCTGCCGCTGCGAAGCATGGCCAATCGCCTGCTGGCGCGGGCGGAGCTGCTGACCAAACCCTCGGAACACATGGGCATGGGCTTGAGCTGCTACAGCAATTGCACGTCACCGCTGCGCAAGTACGTGGACTTTCTTGCCCACCGCCAGATCAAGGCACTGCTGCACGACGGCGACTGTCGCAGCCTCAATGCCAGCGTCCTGGACCATGTCAGCACGCGGCTGGCCACAACCCGGGCCGCCACTCGCGAGGCAGAGCTCTGGCTGCAGTGTGAGTACCTGAAAGACCGGGTGGGTGAGGAACTCGACGCGCAGGTAGCGCAAATCAGCAGCAGCGGATTCACGGCACGGCTGCTGGACAATGGCATCGAGGGCCAGGTCGACCTGCGCAAGGACCCGGAGAAATTCAGTTTCGATCGCTGGAGCGCCACGCTGACCAGCCCCACGCGGAGCTTTCAGCTGGAACAGACGTTGAAGGTCAGAATAGAGCGTGTTGACCCGGTGAAACGGGAGCTCCTGTTGGTACCGGTGACAGCCAGTTCTCCCGAACCCGCCGAACCAGCCGAGTCATCTCAGTAACCCCGAGGGCGCGAAGGTAGGCCCCGACTTCCTTGGGATAGTCCTCGGCACGGCAGTTGGCCGCGTTGTCATCCACAAGGCACAGCGTGTGCAGGATCGCTTCTTCGCGGACCGAGAGCGCCTGTCCGGCATCGAAGATCAGCCGGGTAAACGTGTCGACAATTTCCATTTCGCTGGGGACCGTGTCCCCGTGGTCACTGCCGTTGGAGGTACTGTCGCTGTCCATAGCACCAGTATGACCGAGCGACTGCTCACTTTTTAACCAATTTCGGGTAATTCTTCACAAATTGACCCAAATACGGCCTTTTCAAGCCCGAAATGACCCGTTTTGGACCGAAAAAGCCTTGACAGTGTCCAGGGCCCTGAAAATGAAGGAATTTTTAAGAACTTCGGTTTTTTATCAGAAATGCGCAGAGCCGGGAGTTCTCGGGAATCCCGGTACCGTTACTAGAAATGCGCGGAGCCCGGTGTTCTCGGGAACGGGATGGCATCCCGAATGTTCTCCATCCCGGTCACATAGTTGAGCAGGCGCTCGAAACCCAGCCCAAAGCCCGCGTGGGGCACCGTGCCGTAGCGCCGCAGGTCGCGGTACCAGCCCATCTGCCCTTCCAGGCCGTGCTCGGCCATGCGCGCGTCCAGCACGTCGAGACGCTCCTCGCGCTGACTGCCGCCGATGATCTCGCCGATGCCCGGCGCCAGCACATCCATCGCCGCCACGGTGTTGCCGTCGTCGTTGAGGCGCATGTAGAACGCCTTGATCTCCTTCGGGTAGTTCTCGACGACCACCGGGCGACCGACATGCGTTTCCGACAGGTAGCGCTCGTGTTCGGACTGCAGGTCCTTGCCCCACTCCACGGGAAACTCGAACTTCTCGCCACAGTTCTCGAGAATCTTGATGGCCTCGCCATAATCGAGCCGCTCGAAGCTGGAGTCGACCACGTTGCGCAGCCGCTCGATCACGGTCTTGTCGATGCGCTGCTCAAAGAACGCCATGTCTTCCTCGCACTGCTCCAGCACCTGCCGGAACACGTGCTTGAGCAGGTCTTCGGCGAGATCGGCGATGTCCGACAGGTCCGCGAAGGCGACCTCGGGCTCCACCATCCAGAATTCCGCCAGGTGACGGCTGGTGTTGGAGTTTTCGGCGCGGAAGGTAGGGCCGAAGGTGTAGACCTTGCTCATGGCGAGGCAGTAGGCCTCGACGTTGAGCTGTCCGGACACGGTCAGGAACGCCTCTTCACCAAAAAAGTCTTCGCTGAAATCGACGGCACCATCCTGGCGCGGCAGGTTGGCCAGGTCGAGGGTGCTGACCCGAAACAGTTCACCGGCACCCTCGCAGTCGCTGGAGGTGATGATCGGCGTATTGATCCAGTGGAAGTCGCGCTCGAAAAAGTACGAATGGATAGCGTGTGCCAGCACGGTGCGCACCCGGGTGATGGCGCCAAAGGTATTGGTGCGCGGCCGCAGGTGGGCCACGGTGCGCAGGTACTCGAAGCTGTGTCGCTTCTTGGCAATGGGGTAGGACTCGGCGTCGTCCACCCAGCCGATGACCGTGACCCCTGTAGCCTGGATCTCTACCGACTGCCCTTTGCCCTGGGACTCCACCAGTTCGCCGCTGATCTCGACCGCGCAGCCGGTGGTGATGTGCAGCACCTCGTCTTCGTAGTTGTCCAGGTCGCTGGGCACGACCGCCTGGATGGGATCGAAGCAGCTGCCGTCGTGGATCGCGAGAAAGGAGATGCCGGCCTTGGAGTCGCGCTTGCTGCGAATCCAGCCGCGCACGTTCACCTGCTCGCCGGTCGCGATGTCACCGCCCAGCAGGGCAGCTACTGAAGTGCTGGTCATGATGGCTCCCGGAAAAAAGCGCAAGCATACTGGAATGCTCCCGGGCGACCAAGATCGCTCAGGGCTCCAGGCGGTTTATTTTGTTCCCTTCCAGGCTCAGGTTGTACATCAGGCCGCGACTGGAGAAGACAAAGCCCACGATCGGCGCTTGCAGCGTTTCGGTTTCAAGGCCGCCCTCGGCCCCTGCGCTGACCACGGCAATGCTGCCATCGACGCCGGCCTCCCAGCCCCGGGTGCGGCGAAAGCGTCGCAGGGAGTCGCGCGTCATGAACAGGATCACCTGGGATTTCGCCTGCGCGCCAAGTTGCAGCCCAAACGAGGAGCTGGAGGTGGAGTAGTAGGCCACCGGCAGGCCGTCCACCAGCAACGCCCCTTCCCCGTACTCACCGCCGATGCCAAAGCCGACCCTGACTACATCGGGGAACACGAGCACGCCGGCGGCGCTCTTCATCATTTCCGCGCCCTCGCCGGATTTCTCCCGGAACGTCGCCAGGGTCTCGTCGACCTTGCGGTCGATCTCTTCGGCGTCCTGGGCGTGGGCATGCCCCGCACAGCAGAGCACCACCATAAGGCAAAGGCAGTGACGCAGGGCGCCGGGGATCGGAAGTCGTGAAGGCGTTGACACGGTTGCGATTCTACTCGCTGGGCACACCACAGCATGATGCCACGTCATGCGTGTCCTGGGCGAGCCTGGGCTCAGTACTGGCCAACCCCGGCGCTAACGGCCTCGCCGCCATCGAGTTTACGCAGCAGTGCCCGGTACTCCGCCCGCTCCGTGAAGGTCTGGGCAAGCTTGATCGCCTGCAGCACATGCCGGCGACTCATTTCTCTCTGCTCAAGAGCAAAATAAACGCTGGCGATGCGGTAGTGAAACTCTGCATCACTCGGCTGCAAATCGATCGCACTGGCGTAGTGTGACAGGGCGACACCGAGTTCGCCGGCATCTTCCGACTGCCTGCCCTGGAAGTAGTAGTAATAGGGATTCGACTTGCGCCTCCGTTCCACCTTGCGCTCCCACTCGCGGGCCAGCTGGGGCTCACCCCGCGCCCTGTACAACACGGCCATGTTGTTCATAGCGGGGCTGGAGTCAGGATTGATGGCGAGCGCTGTGCGGTAGGCAAGCTCCGCCGCCTCATCCTGGCCCGCATGCCGGTAGATAATCCCGAGATTGACCCACAGGTAGTCGATGTCACGCCCGAGCGAGATGGCTTTCACGGCCTGTGCATAGGCCGCTGGCAGGTCCGAGTCACGCAGCGCCGCCATCGCCCGGTTGCCGTGATACAGGGCGAACGCCTCCCGGTCGTCCAGGAGATCTGCCGAGATCACCCGGTCGCGGGACAGGGGGTCAATGTCCACCACATACTGGACACCGTCCGGCAGGCGCACGGCCACATTCACGTGCTGGCGCAGGGCTATCTGGTTTCCATGCCGTGACCACTCCGGCCGAATTGAGGTGGCCTGGTACTGTGCTTCGAGTCCCGCGTAGCGCGCCATGGCGACAAACAGGTTGGCGAAGCTCAGGCAGTTGGCAGCACCGGAGTGATACACCTGTGCCGCCGTGCCATCGGCGAGGGGATCGTAGTGCACGCCCACAAAGGCCGGACTTCTCAGGCTCTGGTGCAATGACCGCAGGCGAGCGTGATGACCGCCGTAGATGTACTGATCCACGAATTCGCGCATGTCATCAGTCAGGGCGAGCAACTCCGGGGTCGTCACTCCCGCAGCGGCCTCCCGGGGAGACAGCTCACCCACCTGTGTCTCAAGGGGGGGCAGCTGGGACGCCCTGGGTACATCCACCGCCTGGTGGGCACATCCGGCGCACAGCGCCAACAACGTGCAGCACCAGATGCGCCAGCTGTCAAAACAGACCGGCCGCCGTGTCACGTCATTCATCCGAGTTCCCTTCGGCATCTACCACTCAATATTTATCGCCCGGGATGGCGGAGGAAGCAAGTGGCCGGTGCAGGGTGTCAGTCGGGCTGGAACCGGGCGGTCACAACGGCGTCGGCATCGAGCTTATCGAGGAACGCCCGGTATTCCTCCCGCTCTGCCACCAGCCGCGCATGCTCGATAGCGTGCTGGATATAGAGACGACTTTCCTCGCGCCGCTGCATTTCCCGGTACAGTCTGGCGACGCGGTAGTAGAACTCCGCCTCGGTTTTCTTGAGCTCGATGGCCTCCTCGTAGTGCGCCAGTGCGGCACCGAGGTCGCCATCGGCCTCCGCCTTCTCGCCGAGGTAGTAGTGGTAGAAAGGATTCTGCTCACGCCGCTTCCTGACGCGCTCCTCCCAGTAGCGGGCCTGTTCCTCGTCGCCGCGTTCGGCGTAGAGGATCGCCAGGTTATTCATCGCGGTGCGGGAATTCGGGCTGACCGAAAGCGCCATCTGGTAGAGGGCTTCCGCGGCGTCGTCCTGCCCTGCGCGGCGATAGATGATGCCCAGATTGGTCCACAGGTAGTCGAGATCGCGCCCCATCGAGATCGCCCGGATCGCCTGAGCATAGGCTTCCTCCAGGTCCTGCTTCAGCAGGGCGTCCATTGCCAGGTTGCCGTGATAGAGGGCAAAGGCCTCGCGGTCATCAAGGATATCTGCCGAGGCGACCCGGTCCCGGCCCACAGGATCGATGTCCACCACATACTGTTCGCCCTGGCGCAGTCGCACCGTGACGTTCACATGGCGCCGCAGGGCAACCTGGTCACCGTGGCGAGACCATTCGGGCCGCAGGGTGGTAGACAGGTAATTGGCATTCAGCCCCGCGTGGCGCGCCATGGCCACAAACAGGTGGGCGTAGCTGAGGCAGTTGGCGGCGCCGGAGTGGTAGACCTCGGCGGCAGTCCCGTCCGCGTCCGGGTCGTAGTCGATACCAACCATCGCGGGACTTTGCAGGCTGCGATGCAGGGTCTGCAAGCGCTGCCGCTGGCTGCCGGTGGCGTAGCGCTCGACGAAATCCTTCATCTCGTCGGTCATGGCCAGCATGTCGGGGGTGGAGGTCGTCGCCAGGGCCTGTTCCGGCCCCAGCTCACCCTCGGGAAGCTGCAGGGGCGGCAAATCCCGGATCGAGGCAGAGGGCCCGCCCTGGTGGGCGCAGGCCGCCAGCACCGAGGCCAGCAGGCAGGTCGCGACCCGCAGGGAAAACGCGCCGGCCAGGCGCCTTGTCACAGTGATCTCCACAGTCTGCTTAGACACCGGCCGGCCGGGCTTGTTCGAAACTCCCGGCATACAAACAGTATATCGCAGGCGGCCGAGCGCAACCGAATGGCGCTAAACCCTACAGTTTATGTGGAATTGACATGAATCAATGCGGGCCCCGGAAGCCGGCGCTAACCTGATCAGCAAATAAGGAGAAGAGGTTGTAGCGATGACACAGCACATACTTCAGCAGGACGAGCAGGCCGACATCAAGGCGCTCAAAAACCTGGCCATCTTTATCGGCGGGTTCGCCGTGGCCTCGTTGCTGTTGGCGCTGGGCGTCACGATTTTCGCTCCCTGAGGGACGTTCTCCTTACACAGAATTCATGGGCCTGAGCCTCCTGGCCGACTCTTCTGAGTCGGCTTTTTTTTGCTCGTCGAAAAACCCCCTCGACTAGAGACTTCGCGAGACCCCCGCGACTCGGCGTGTTAGCCCTTTTGCAGACACGCCGTGAACCCATCCCTGGGGGCTCGGGCGCGCCGTCCATGGCGCGCACGGTCTGCAAAAGGGCTAACACACCGAGCCGCTGCATCTCCCGGTAACAACCCAGGTGGTAGTTGCACGCAAAAATACGCCATGGACTCAGTTCGGCTAGGCGGATCCAGTGTCACCTGAATTACGCTGCGTTGGTAGGGGAAGGAGTGTGCCAGCGTTTCCCCGGGGCGTAGGCGACATGGATGTCGCCTCCGAGCCCCCATGGATGGGTTCACGGCGTCCCCGGGGAAACGCTGGCACACTTCTTCCCCGAGCTACGAAGCTCGAAAAATCAGGCGGCGGTGTGGAGGCCGCACTCGCGGCCGTCGTGGACTTTGGTGGGGTCGAAGTAGTGGCGGCAGGTGGGGAGTTCGTGTTGGGCCATGTAGGCTTCGACGTCTGCGTCTGACCAGTAGAAGATCGGTGCGACCTTGATGATGCCGCGGCCGTCCAGGGTGACGATGTCCAGGCCCTGGCGGTGCTCGGTTTCTTCCTTGCGGATTCCGGTGAGCCAGATATCGGGCTTCAGCTCGTTCAGGGCCCGGTCGAAGGGCTCAAGCTTCACCTGGCGGGTGAACTCGGTATGCAGCTCCTCGTCCTCGATGGTGGGTACGCCGCCCATGATGGCGTTGCGGCGCTCCGAGGTCATATGCGGGCTGTAGATATGCATGTTGAGCTCGAGATCACGGATCAGGCGCTCTGCCACCAGGTAGGTGTCGCGGAGGTTGTAGCCCGTATCCACCCACACCGTTGGCACGTCCTTGTCCTGCCGGCTGACCAGGTGCAGCATCACGGCGGCGTTGCGGCCGAAGCTGGTGGTGGCGATGGTCGGCCGGCCCTGGGACAGGGCCCAGCGCACGACTTCGCCCGGGTCGGCGTCGCGAAGCTGTGCGTTGATGCTGTCGAAATCCAGGTCCAGGGACATGGGGGTTCTCCATGGGAACCGGAGAGACTAAGCAATCGGATTTGGAGTGACAAATACCCATTGAGCATATGGTTATGACGGCCGCCCGGGTGCGGAATCCCGCACTGATCCCTTTTGACAGGCCATGTTGGCGGGGCAGGACATTGCCCGACGGCGGACCCCGGCAGATACTGATGGTTCGATAGCAGGAGACCGCCAACATGAAAAATGCCCTCTGCGAGAAGCTCGGAATCGACTATCCCATCTTCGCTTTCAGCCACTGCCGCGACGTGGTCGTTGCCGTCAGCAAGGCCGGCGGCATCGGCGTACTGGGCGCTGTAGGCTTCACCCCCGAGCAACTCAAGGAAGAGCTGGACTGGATCGACGACCACATCGACGACAAGCCCTACGGCGTCGACATTGTCATTCCCCAGAAGTACGAGGGCATGGGCGATATGAGCCCCGAGGAGCTGGAGCAGCAGCTGTGGAAAATGGTGCCCCAGGAGCACCTCGATTTTGCCCAGAAGCTGTTGGAGGACGCCGGCGTGCCCAAGTGGCCCGACGGCAGCACCGGCCTGGGACTGCTGGGTTGGACCGAGGCATCCGCCACGCCATTGTTGGAGGAGGCGCTGACCCGGCCCAAATGCCGCATGATCGCCAATGCCCTGGGCACGCCGCCCGCGGACAAGATCAAGATGGTCCAGGACTCGGGTCGCCTGATCGGGGCACTGTGCGGCAAGGTCAAACAAGCGGTCGCACACAAGGAAGCGGGGCTGGATTTCGTGGTGGGCCAGGGCGGCGAAGGGGGCGGCCACACCGGCGACATCGGCTCCATCGTGTTGTGGCCGCAAATGATTGATGCCATCGGCGACACACCGTTCCTGGCGGCGGGGGGTGTTGGCAACGGCCGCCAGATCGCGGCCGCCATGGCCATGGGTGCCGCGGGCGTCTGGACCGGATCCCTGTGGCTGACCGTGGAAGAGGCCCACACCCAGCCTGCCCAGAAAGAATCCCTGCTCCACGCCGAGAGCGGCGATACCGTGCGCTCCCGTTCCTGGACCGGCAAACCCTGCCGGATGCTCAAGAATAACTGGACAGAGGCCTGGGCCCGGTCGGATACGCCCGAACCCCTCGGCATGCCACTGCAGGGCCTGGTGACCTCAGACGGCATGCGCCGCACGTCCACCTACGCCGACAAGGGCGAGTGCCAGAAGGTGGCCTTCAATCCCTGCGGGCAGGTGATCGGGCAGATCAACCAGGTGGAAAGCTGCCGGGACGTCATGTTCCGGTTGCTGGACGAATACGTCGATGCAGTCGAGAAGGCCGGCTCTATGCTTCCCGGGGCGTAGCCTCTGCCATCGCCGCCAGCCGCTTTGCCCAGGGATTGGCGGTAATGCCGTGCGCAATCACGCACAGGGTGATCGTGCAGACCACGGTCTCGATCAGGATGGCCTCCGAGGGGAGGTTTTCGGCGCCCACGATCACCAGGAACACGATGCTCGCCAAACCTCGCGGGCCAAACCACGCCAGGAACAGCTTGTGCTCCAGGGGTAGCCCGGTACCGGTCAACGCCACCAGCATCGGCAGCATGCGAATGACCGTGAGGCTCAGGACAGAATACAGCAACACATCCCAGGTTATCCGATCCCAGTACTGGCCCATGATGACCGCACCAAACACCACCCAGGTCAGCATGCCGAGCAGTTCACCAATGCCCTCACCTGCGAGCACCAGGCTATGGGTATGCACGTGGGCGAAGTAGCCGAACAACAGTCCTCCGACAAAGCAGGCAATGAAGCCGCTGCCGTGCAGTGACTGGGCGGTGGCGAAGCAGGCCAGCGCCAGGGTCACCACGGTCACTTGCCGCCAGACATCGGTAAACCAGTCCAGCGCTACCGCCAGCTTCATCAACTGCACCGCGATCGTGACCAGCACCACGGCAACCAAAATGCCGATGCCGATTTCCCCCGCCACCAGTCTCAGCGCCAGTTCAGTACTCTGGTCCTGCTGGGCCTCGCCCGTGGCAAGCGCCAGGAACACAAACAGGATAGGCACCGCCAGCCCGTCATTGAGCCCGCTTTCAGCATTGAGCCCCTGTCGAATCTGGTTCGGAACTGCCGGGTTGCTGACCACGCCCTTGCCCAGTGCAGCGTCGGTGGCGGCCAGGATGGTGGCCAGCAGGCAGACTTCCCAGATCGACACCTCGGGGAACACCAGGGTGGCCAACCAGGCGCCAAACGCAATGCACAGGGGCAGACCAATTAACAACATGCGCCTGGGGATGACCGCGTGGGCCCTCAGGACCTTGAGATCGGCGTTGGCGGCATCCAGGAACAGCACCATGGCAAGGGTCAGGTCCGCGATGACACGCAACTCGATCGCGTCCACTTCCATATTGAGAATGCCAAAACCGACGGGGCCCGCCAGCAGGCCAAAGAAGATGTAAACCATCGGCCCCGTGACTGCACTGCGCTCCACAC
This sequence comes from Halieaceae bacterium, assembly GCA_965601975.1. Lineage (GTDB taxonomy): Bacteria > Pseudomonadota > Gammaproteobacteria > Pseudomonadales > Halieaceae > JANQIO01. The sequence continues at coordinate 390,479 of OZ271856.1, read as the reverse complement.
GCCCGGCGATCACACTGAACAGGAAGGCAAATGCCGCCAGGACGGCCAGGTTGTTATACATGTCCGCAACCCATGTTGTTATTTGAGGCCTAGGATAGCCCATCCGGCGCGCGAGCAGGCGCCGGAATTCAGGTCAGCTTGTATGGAGAAGATCAGGCGGCGACGCGGGCAACGGTCGCCTCCAGCTCCTCGTGCAGGGCCAGGTACTGGCCGGTGAGCTTGTGACTGGGGGCCATGTCGATCAGCGGGCGGTGCTCCCGGTGGGATTCCTTCATCTTCACCGAGGTGTTCAGGTAGGTCTTGAACACCGGCATGCCCTCGTCTTCCAGCTCCGCCACCAGTTCACCGGGCAGGTTGGCCTGGCTGTTGAACTGGTTGATGATGATGCCTTCCACTTCCAGGTCCGGGTTGTGGTCCTCCTGCAGCTCGACGATGTTGTCCATCAGGCTGTACAGGGACTGGCGGGCAAAGCTGTCGCAGTCGAAGGGAATCACCACAGTGTCTGCGGCGATCAGCGCAGACTTGCTGTAGAAATTGAAGTTGGGCGGCGTGTCGATGTAGATCCGGTCGTACTCTTCGCTGAGCTTGTCCAGGGCATCGCGCAGCTTGTAGATCTTGTAGCGGGATTCCAGCTCCTTCTCCATGGCCGTCAGTGCCGGGCTGGAGGGCATCAGGAACAGGTTTTCGTAGGGCGTCTCCCAGACAAAGGAATCCGGGTTGGCGGCCATCTTGCGGGAGCGTACCGTCTGCTTGAACATGGCGGCCACGCCCTGGGCCTCGTCCGGGAAGGCCTCTGCGTCGATTTCACCGACCAGGTAGTGCGTGGTGTTCCCCTGTACGTCGAGATCCACTACCAGGGTCCTGAGCCCCATGGCAGCGCCGATCGCGGCGAGATTACAGGTGATGCTGGTCTTGCCGACCCCACCCTTCTGGTTGAAAACGACTCGTCTCATGGCTGGTCACCTCCGCGGAAAAGGCCACCGATGATAATCCAAAGCCGGTGACCGATGAAGCCGCCAGACGCATTTTGCCGCGAATTTAAGAGGCCGGTTCGCTCACCGCACCAGAAAACAAGGGCTTACGGGCATTGTCTATACTGCGCCGATCATGACACGGGATGAAATGACCGCACTGTGAACGATTCCGAAAGGATTGAAGCCGTGCTCCGCTACTGGTTCGGTGAACTGGATTCAGAGGGCATGGCCACGGCGGAGCAGCAGAAGCTCTGGTTCAACCCACCGGCAGGCGTGGACGACGCGTGTCGCTCAGCCTTTGGCGGCGACGTCGCGACAGCCATATCCGGCGACATTGACGGTTGGGCGTCCTCCCCGTCCGGATTGGTGGCGCTGGTCGTGCTGCTGGACCAGTTCACTCGCAATATCTACCGCGGCACGCCCCAGGCCTTTGCCGGTGACGCGCGGGCGCTTGGCCTGGCCCGCCTGGCCGTTGAGGAAGGCATCGATGCGGGCATGCCCGCTATTCACCGGGTATTCCTGTATATCCCCTTCGAGCACGCGGAAGACCTGGTGGCGCAGAATGAGGGCATAGCGCACTTCGACCGTCTACTGGATGAGGGGCCGGAGCGCGCACAGGCGCGAATAGCCGACTTTCGGCGCTACGCGGTGGCACATCGGGACGTTATCGCGCGGTTCGGCCGCTTCCCTCACCGCAATGCCATTCTCGGCCGCGAATCGACCGCCGAAGAGCTGGCCTACATGGAAAAACACGGGGGATTCTGATGAAAAGACTGACACTCCTGCTGTGCCTTATCCTTCCCGGCATGGCCCTGGGCCAGGCGCCCCAGCCCTTCGACTGCCAGGCGTCTGCGCCGCACCGGGCCTTCGATTTCTGGCTGGGAAGCTGGCAGGTGACCGACCGGGACGGCAAGACCACCTACGGCCAGAACACCATCAGCAGCCGGGAACGGGGCTGCCTGCTGTTCGAGGAATGGCGGAGCGCCCGCGGCAGCTCCGGCAGTAGCATGAACTACTACAATCCCTCAAACGAACAGTGGCACCAGCACTGGGTGGACAGCGGCAACACCATCATCTACACCGCCGGCGGCCTGGAAGACGGCTCCATGGTCATGGAGGGGACGATCTATTACCTGGCCCAGGGCCGTGAAGCGGCGTTTCGAGCCAGGTGGACACCCCTGGAGGACGGTCGCGTCAGGCAGTTCTTTGAAGAACAGGACGCGCAGGGCCAGTGGCAGCCCTGGTTTGAGGGTTTCTACCGCCGCACTGACTAGCCGTCAGCTGTCCCCGCATCCCTCAGGGACTCAGCGATTTGCTTTGAGAGGCGGCGCAGCAGCGCCTTCTCAGCCCTTGCCAGCGCTGCGTAGCCATCCGTCCGCAGTGGCTCGGTTTCCGAGAACTGGTAGGACGCGAGGATGTCCCGGTCGCGCAGTACCACCCAATAGGCCACCAGCCTGGCCTCGCCATCGGCGGTTCCGTGCAACTGGTCGATTCTCACGTCGAATGCCAGGTCACCCTCGCTGTACTCCACCGGGAAGATGTCTTCTCCCACCGCGTCGGAGATTTCAACCCGCAGGAACTGCCGCAGGCCCTCCTTCATGGGTTCCGCCCACTGGTGGTGCATGGCGGGTCGAATCTCACCCGACGCAGTCTCCAGCACAATGCCCGGCTGATCGATGTAGGGGGCGATGACGATGCGCCCCATGGCGTACTTCCTGGAGGGCGACAGGTCGCGGCTTTGCTGCTCCACGTCCGAGCGCAGCAGATAGTATTCGGTCTGCACCGGCGTGCCACCGCAGGCCGCAAGCAGGGCCAGGCACAGAAGTATTGTTGATCTCATATCTTGGCCTCTGCTGCTTACTTCGCTTTGGGTTCTGGGTCTGGCGGCAGCTTGCTGCCCATGATCGCCGCATTGGGCTGGCCGGACAGGGTCCGGGTCAGCGCTTCGATATTGTTCAGGGTGCGGTTCAGCTGGCGCATGCTGCTGTTGACGTTCTCATACAGCTCGGAATCCGGCGACAGGCCGTCGAGGGTCTGGCGCAGCTCTTCCAGGGTACGACTCAGGTCTTCTGGCAGCTGCTGCGTGTCCTCGCTGTTGAGGATTTTCTCCAGCCCCGCCAGGGCCTTGTCGAGCTTGGCCACTGCATCGTTGACGTTGACCAGGGTTTCCTCCAACGGCGCCCGGTCGACCTTGTCGAGAATGCTGTTGAGCTTTACGACGATCTGGTCGAAGCCGCCGCCGATGGTGGGAATTTCCGTGTAACCTCCCCACTCCCCGACTTCCGCTTCCCCTTCCTCATTGGGGTAATACTCGATGCCGATGTACTTGGCACCCGTCAGCAGGTTCCCTGTTTCCAGGGACGCTCGCATGCCATGGGCTACCCCTGACACGACGGCTGCGTTGAGTATCTCCAGACCTTCAGGATTGTCCGGGAGTGTCAATCTCCCCGGCTCCAGGTATAGAAGTACGGGTATGGGCACCCCGGTAGACTCGGCTACCTCACCGGTCTCCTGTGACTCTATGAGTTGTTGCTCTATCAGATCGCGGAACATCAGCCGCACGACCCGGCCCATGTGTATACCGCGGTATTCCACCGGCGCTCCCGGCAGCAGGCCTTTCAGTGACTGTTTGAAGCGTACGACGATGTACATGCCGTAGCGGAAAGGATTCTCCATAGACGCTTCGTAGCTGTCGTAGAGGTCGAACTCCGCACCGGATTCCACCGGGTCGCCTTTGTCGAGATCCGGCGGTCTGGCGAAGGCGACGCCGCCCAGCAGGACAGTATCCATGGAGCCAGTCGTCAGCTTCAGCCCCTCTGCGCTGGCATTCAGGGAAATGCCGCTGGTGTTGTAAAACCGCACGGAGCTGTCGATCAGCTCGTGGTAGGGCGCGTCGATGAAGATCTCGTAGCGCATACGCTCGCGCTCCGCATCGAACTCGCTGTGCTCGATGCGACCGACCTTATAGCCCTTGTAGAGCACGGCGTCGCCGGTGCTTACCGATCCCCCGTGGTCGCTCAAAAGGTTCAGCCGCAGGCCCGGCGCGTCTGCTGCCGTCAGCGGTGGTCGCGGCAGGGCGGTGAAGGCCCGCGCACCCGGCTTGCCCTCTACGCCGGGCGCCATCTGGATGTAGGCGCCCGAGAGCAGTGTATCGAGGCCAGAAACATTCCCGACACCGATTCGGGCGGTAACGACCCAGAATTGCGTGTCAGACTTGAGCAGGGGCCTGGCCTGCAGGTCCATCTTGACCTTCGCCACCACCCCCTCGAAGTCGTCGGTCAGATTGACCTCGGTGACGAGACCCACCTCGACGTTGCGATACTTGATCTTGGTCTTGCCCGCGGTGAGGCCCTGTGCGGTATCGAAGGCGATGGTGATTTCGGGACCCTCTGTCATCCATGTGTGAACGACCATGTAGATCCCCAGCAGCGCCGCCACGACCGGGATGATCCAGATCGCATTGAAGCCGCTGCCTTCCTTAATCTCAGGCTGTGCTGTTGTCATTCTTGTTGTCCAGTTGGTCCCAGATCAGCCGGGAGTCAAAAATCTCTGCCGCAATCATGGTGACGATCACCACCCCGGCAAAAGACAGCGCTGCGTAGCCGGGCCGGATCACCAGCAAGCCCCCCAGGTTAACCAGCGCAACCAGTATAGCCACCACGAACACATCCACCATGGACCACTTGCCGATGAACTCCGTCACCTGGTACATGACCGTCCGCTGCTGCGGGCTGAGCTTTGAGTGCGTTCGAACCGACCACACCAGATAGAACATGGCGATCAGCTTGCCCGAGGGCACCATGACACTGGCGATGAAAATGATCGCCGCAATCGGGATGCTGCCCAGTTTGATCAGCAACACCACGCCGCCGATGATGGTGCTGGCCTCGGTCTTGCCAAGCTGATCCGTGTACATGATAGGCAGCACGTTGGCGGGAATGTACAGAATGCAGGCAGTAATCAGCAGGGCCACGCAGCGCTGCAGGCTATTGGTCTCACGCTGGTGCACGGCGGAACCGCAGCGCGGGCAGTCATGGGTATCAGCGGGCACCAGCTTCAGGCAGGTATGGCAGGAGGCCATGCCCTCTGACTTAGCGGTCGAGCCTTCGAACTCAGCCACGTTGATCCTCCAGCGCCTCAATTTCCTGCCACAACTGGTACTTGTCCAGAGCGGCGATTGCCATGGTGAACAGAATGGCGAAGAACACGTACCCCCAGAAAGACAGACCCATGGTCACGGTGGCCATCTTCATAATTTTCACCAAAGAGACAATCACGCCGATGATGAACACCTCCACCATAGACCAGCTTTGCAAGGTGAAGATCCAGCGACCTACGGGCTTCAGCCAGGGGCGCCAGCGCTCTCCGCGCAGGGGCATGCACAGCAAGATGAGCAGCACCAGCACCGCGGCAGGGATATAAATAATAAAAGCTGCCACCAGGATAGCCACCATCGGCAATCCGTTGTCCCACAGCATCATTGGTGTCTGCGGCAAGGTCATCACACTCTCAAGGCCGCTGGAAGAAAAAGACAGGAATGGGAAGGCGTTGGCGGTCACCAGGGCAATCAACGCCGCCACCGAGTAGGCCAGCACCTTGCTGTGGGCGTCCTTGCGAATCCGCGTCAGGAAATGACCGCAGCGCGGACAGTTGGCACGCTGGCCAACTTTGAGGTCTTCGACGTCCACGAGCAGGTCGCAGGCGTGGCAGGCAATGGTTTTACGCATAACTCCCGGTATCAACGGCTGATGCTTTTCGACAACTGATCCTGTCGTGACCATCATAGAAGCGGCTCTAACATGCCGCCACCTTCAAGGTGTCCAGTCCCAATAAGAATACACCGGCGACGTCTCCCTGATTGTATCTTTTCCCGTTCACAGGATCGGATGCTCCGAACAATTCTTCCACTACTTGTGCAAGCCGTACCGCGCCAGCAATCGCTCCCATTCCTCGCTGGCAATGACTCCCAGCAGCGCACGATCGATGGCCTCACGGAGTGGATTTCGATGGGCCACGCCGATGCCGACGTAGTATTGAGCCACCACCTGCGGCAGTACAGCAACCCGCCCGGGAAATTCACTGTTGGTGGTGTCTTTCAGGACCGCCACATCGAACACGAAGGCATCGATGTTATTGGCGTCGACAGCTCGGATTCCGTCGCTGACGGCGTCATAGGGCGCGGCGATGATGCCCCGGTCCTCGAGCCAGTTAGCCGGCAATGAGTTGCTCACGCTGCCAACCCGCACGTGGGGCAGGTCCTGGGGGCCACGCACCTTGCCCAGCAGCTTTTCCGTGGTCAGTGCCGCCGCGATCGACGCGGTGAAGCTCGAGATGAGCACAATAGAGGCGAACATCCAGACCACGGCAATCGTGCGACCCGCCAGCGTCAGGGGCGCCTTGTCGCCATAGCCCACCGTCGTCATGGTGACCGCGGCCCACCAGACGCCCTGCCCCGTACCCTTCACGAAGCCGCCGCCGAACATATCCGGGTTCCGCCTCCGTTCCAGCAGGTAGAGACTGCCGCCTGCAATCAGCCAGAGGCCAACAAGGCCGATAAACAGCATCGCGATCCTCGAGAAATCGACCAGGGCAAGGTAGCTCAGCCAGCTGCCGGCAGATTGATTGGCAGACACCGCGATGCCGTAACCCGAGCGGAAGTACGGCTGGGTGAGATCCATCATGGTCTCGTATTCCTGCGTCGCGGGTACGGTAAGGATGACATCGATCTCACCCGCCGCGAGCGCCTCTCGCAGCTGGGCGAGATCTGTGAACCCCTGAAAGGTGCTTTCCCTGCCGAGCTCCTCGACAATGCGCTGCCACAGGTCGATGCTCAGACCCTCCCAGCCACCCTGGTCGTTCTCCGAGGTAAACGGTGGCGCTTCGAACACGCCGATTTTCAGGGGTAGTGACTCCTGCCTGGCATCCTGCGCCATCGCCGGGCCGCCCCATACCACCGCCATGACCACAAGCAGGAGGCACGTTAGCGTTTGCATTGCCAATCGCAAGTTCAAGCGCGCCTACTCATGCTGTGCAACGTCGCCGGCTACCTCCTCACCGGCTTCGAGGCCCTGGTGATACCACATCAGGAACAGTTTGTAGCTCACGACCAGCACCACCGCGCCCACGAACAGGCCGACAATACCGGACACGATGAAGCCGCCGATGGCACCGAGAAAGATCACCGGCATCGGCGCGGTACCCCCGCGGCCGAGTAGCATGGGTTTCAGAAAGTTGTCGCTAAAGCCGACAATCAAGGCATAGACCCCGTAGATCACCGTGGGCACTGGATCGGCGACGGAGGCCACGTAGAAGATGGTGGGGATCATCACCAGCGCAGTGGGTATCTGCACTGTCGCCAGCAGCAGCACCAGCAGTGTCCAGAGGCCGGCACCCGGCACATCCATAACTATGAAGGCCGCGGCGGCCGCAACTGCCTGGATTAGTGCCACACCCAGCACGCCCCGCGCCACGCTGCGCACGGTGGATGAGGCGGTATCGGCAATGCGCTCTCCAGGCGGCCCCGCCAGGCGTCGGCCCAGGCCGCGGGCAAACGCGTTGCCACTGTCCGAGTAGGCGAGAAACACGCCGGCAATAATCAGCGAGAATGCAAACTGGAGGATCGCGAGACCCCCACCCGTGGCAGATGCCACCAGCCAGCGTCCGGCTGCCTTGACCTGGGGCTCAAACTTGCTCATTGCCGCATCCAGATTCTGGTTGGCGAGTGCCCAGGCGTCGTAGAACTTGTCTCCCACTATGGGCCATTCCTTGACGCCCTCCCGCGGCGGCGGCACCTCCAGGGTGCCCTGCTCCAGCTTCGTGGCGAATTCCTGTGTGCTGTCGACCAGTGTTCCGGACAGCATCACCACCGGTGTGAACAGCGCCAGCAGCATCACGAGGGTAAACAGGAATGCGGTGCGGCCGTCGCTCCAGCCAGTCTTGCGCCCCAGCCACTGGAACACCGGCGACAGTGCTGCAGCCAGAATCAACGACCAGACCAGCGTCGAGAGGAACGGCTGCATGATCTTGAAGCTCCACACCACCATCCCGACCACCAGGGCCAGGCGGATACCAATTTCGATGGTGCGAACGACTTCTTCGTTAAGCAGTGTTTGTTGATTGTCCATGCAGTTGTTCCAGCCTATGTCTCTGTCTTGGGAGCGCGCCTGGCCATTCTCGCCGCCCAGGGATTGGCCGTCACACCGTGGGCAACAATGCACAGTGTGATCACGCAGGTCACAACGACTTTCATCGTCTCTTCACCGGGCAAACCGTTGTTGGCTACGATCACCATGAACACAATGGTGGCCAGACCCCTGGGGCCGAACCAGGAGAGGAACAGCTTCGACTCAAAGTCCTCACCGCTGCGGGTGAGCGCCAGCAGATTGGGTAACACCCTGATTAATGTCAGGCTCAGCACGGAATAGAGCAGCACCGGCCAGGTCATGACGGACCAGTACTGGCCGAAGGCAAAAACGCCGAATACGATCCACGTCAGCATCGCCAGCAGTTCTGCAATCCCCTCCCCCGCCTTGACCAGTTCGTGGGTGTAGCGCGTCATATGTCCAAACAGCAGTCCGCCCACAAACGCTGCAATGTAACCGCTGCCGTGCAACCTGCTCGCCATGGCGAAACAGGCCAGGGCCACGCCGATCACCGGAATCTGGGCCCAGATTTCCGACAGCCAACCGCGCGCCAGGGCGACGCGAAGGATTTTGACGGACAGGTAAGCAAAGCTGAGACCGACAGCTATCCCAATGCCGATCTCCTCCGCGACCAGGGTCAGTGCCAGAGAGGTGCCGCCTGCTTCGCCGTGACTGGAACCGGTGGCCAACGCCAGGAAGACCAGGAGCACGGGCACGCACATACCGTCATTCAGGCCGCTTTCGACATTGAGTCCCTCGCGCAGGCGCGCAGGGACATCCTTGTTGGTAACCACGCCCTTGCCGAGGGCGGCGTCTGTGGCGGCCAGCATGGTGGCCAGCAGACACACCTCGTAGAAGGTCAGGCCGGGCAGCACCACCAGCCCGGCGCCAATGCCCAGCAAAATCGCCAGTGGCAAGCCAATCAGCAACATGCGCCGCGGAATGATGCCGTGGGTTTTCAGCGTTCCCAGGTCGGCATTGGCCGCGTCGATAAACAGCACCAGGGCCAGGGTCAGGTCGGCGATCACACGGAGTTCCACCGCGGTAACGTCCATCTTCAGAATCCCGAGCACCATCGGGCCGGCGATAAATCCGAAGGCAACGTAGACCATGGGGCTGGTCACCATGCTGCGCTCGACGCGGCCGGCTATAGCGCTATAGAGAAATGCAAATACCGCTAATATCGCCAGGTTGTCATACATGGCAGGCCACTCCCTGATTTAGTAGTAAAGCCAATCCTCCGGTCGGAGGTTGTGCCCCCGACCAGTCTCACCCTCGCCGGCCGTCCTTCGCCGAAGGCCTCGACGTGCTCCTGCGGGCCGATGCAGCAGTACAGTCCCAATCCGCCGTGAATTGCTCACCGATCCAGGCTTCTGCGAATCCCAGTTCATCCAACCGCTGCAGTTGCCGCAAATTGGACAATTGACCCGAACGCACTCCAAGTTCCGGGCCGTGAATAGGCACATAAGAGAGCACACTGCTGCATTGCTCACTCCGCGTGTTATGACTCTTTTCTTCAAGCTAGCAACGCGCGCCCTGCCCGGCTTGACCTGCGTCAACACGGTTCTGCATCTACAGCGTATTTCGGTCTATTTCCGCCATATCTCCTGCCGCCGGGGCTAAACTTTCGTTGAGAGCAGGGTTTTCGATGCCAATCTGAAAGGGTGGGTTCCTATGCCCAAACAAGCTGAATCAGGTTCTGTGCCGATGCTCAGAACGGGTCACCTGCTGGCGTTTACCCACACGCTCTGCGACGCAGGTGCCCCGGTTGATCAGTACCTAAGCAGGCATGGCCTACCCCTTCACTGCGAGCGACAGGACGGCTATGTACCTATCGCCCGGGTGTGGTCATTCCTGGACGATATAGCTCACAGAGAAGATGCGATGTTCGGGTGGCGCTGTGGCGCAGCAGCGGGAGACCGCCCGCTCAGCGGAAAATTACTCAACACGATCAACAACGCGCCCAGCCTTTATCAAGCACTGCTGCGCTTCACCCGCCTGGTCAATGCAGAGGCGACACATCTCCAGGTCGCCCTGCAGGGACGTGGGCCGCACGTGCTGATACAGGCGAGCTACCCGGGCATGGGGGACATCCCCGGTTACGCGGTCGCCCAGTCTTACCAGCTCGAGGTGATACTGGGAATCATTCGCCATTTCCTTGGTGCGGACTGGCGTCCATCGGAAGTCGGGCTGGAGTTTGCCCCCACCCCAGGGGATATATCGGACTTCCTGCCAGGCACCCGTATCGTGACAGGCCAGAGCTGCGGTTATATCGTGATTCCCCGCGACATTCTGTATCGGTCCGTTGGCGTCGCAATGCCGATTGAGCTGAGCGACGCTGCCACATCCATCCAGACCGAATTCGGCTTCGCCGATTCTCTCGGCGGGATGCTGAGCGCTTACCTGCACGATGGGTATCCCACTGCACGGTTCGCAGCCGACCTGATGGACATGTCTGAGCGGACGCTGGAACGAAGGCTGGCGCAGGTCAAGACGACCTATGGCGAAGTCGTGGATCGGGTGCGTTTCGAGGCAGCAAAAGAGCTGCTAGCTCAACCCGACCTGCAGATCGGGGAGATTTCATCCGCTCTGGGGTTCACGGACCAGCGCAATTTCGCACGGATGTTTCGTCGCATCAGCAACTTGAGCCCGCGAGAGTATCGGAACACGGTTGCCACGCTCTAGGCGACGAGGACTTGCCCCGCTATGCTGGCGGCCTCCGGTTCAAGTGATGGAATTCATGTCCGACAAAGCACCCCGTATCCAGTTGCTGCTCACCGGCAACGAGATCATGAGCGGCGACACCATCGACTCCAATTCGGCGATCATCGCCCAGCGTCTTGGTGAACAGGGGCTCGCAGTGGCGCGCAAGGTTACTCTCGGTGACGACCCCGCGCTGCTGAAGCAGGAACTCGCCGAGCTCGCGAAGCACTCCGATGTGGTCATTGTGAACGGAGGGCTGGGGCCCACCATCGACGACCTGACCGCGGAGATCCTCGCCGCCGTTGCCGGTGTGCCACTGGAAGAGCAAGCGGAAGCCCGCGCCCATATCGAAAGCTGGTGCGAGCGGCGGGGCATCGTCGCCAATGCCGCCAATCTCAAGCAGGCGATACTGCCGCAGGGTTCCCGGATCGTGCCAAACACCATCGGTAGCGCGGTCGGCTTCCAGCTGGCGGTAGGCAACTGCCTGGTGATCTGCACGCCGGGCGTACCCGGCGAGCTCAGGGCCATGATGGACACGGTGCTCGACAACATGGCGGAGCACCTCGGCGAATTCACCCCCGGCGACGTGCTGCGCCTGCAGACCTTTGGCCTGGGCGAATCCACCGCCCAGCAGATTATTGCCGACTCAGGGATAGAGTGGCCGGCGGAGGTAGAACTCGGTTTCCGCGCCGGCGCGCCACAAATGGAAATCAAGCTGACGGTGCGGGACCGTGCGCACCGGGAACTGCAGTCGCAATGCCGAGAGCAGCTCGAAGGTTTGTTTGGTGACCACATCATCGGCGATGGCGGCGCGACCCTCGCCCAGCGGGTGCTGACCCTGCTGGCAGAGCGCGGCGAAACCCTGGCGACGGCCGAGTCCTGCACCGGCGGGTTGATCGCCAGCATGCTGACCCAGGTGCCCGGCTCCTCCGCGGGGTTCCACGCAGGCTTCGTCACCTACTCCAACGACATCAAGTCATCGGTGCTGGGTGTGGCTGAAGACACGCTCGAGGCGCACGGCGCCGTGAGCGAGCCAGTCGTGATCGAGATGGTGAAGGGCGCCCTGGAGCAGTCAGGATCAGATTACGCTATTGCAGTTTCCGGGATCGCGGGACCGGATGGCGGTACGCCGGACAAGCCGGTAGGGACGGTCTGGCTGGCCTGGGGAGACCGGGACAACATCAGGACCCGCGGCCTGTGCTGGCCGGTGGAGCGCACCCTGTTCCAGACCATGATTGCCGCCGCCGGACTCGACATGATGCGCCGCACCCTGCTGGGGCTGGATTCGGAACCCCGATATTTCGCCCAGCGCAGCCAGCGCCGCGACTGATTCAGGTGATCGCCCGGTCCTCGGGCTTCGTTCCCGGGGGCAGCGTCGCTGCGTCAACTCGCTCCCGCCAAGCCATCAGAACAGGGCGCTGCGACATCATGGCGGCGGCCTCCTCCGCCCGCTCGATCACCGTGCACATGCAGCCCACGGCGATATCCGCGACGGTCAGGTGATCGCCCACCAGCCAGTCACCCTCACCCAGCATGTCCACCAGGGCATCGAAGTGGGCCTCGACCTCGGCGCAGATGGTGTCCCGGTCCTTGCGACCCAGGCCCTGGCTGCGGGTACCCTTGCGCATCGCACCGGGCAGCAGTTTTGCAAACAACCAGCGGGCAAAGCCGCGATCGTGGCTCAGCACGTCCCGCAACAGCCAGTCGATGTTGTTGGGCCAGCTGCGCATCACCAGGTCGTACTGGAACAGGCTCTCGTCGGCCCAGTCCTCGATCAGGTGGGCCTGGGCGCGCAGTGCGGGGTCGGCGGGCAGCACCGGTGGCGTGGGGAAACGCTCTTCGAGGTGGCGCAGGATGGTGGTGCTGTCGACGATCAGCGTGCCGTCGTGGTCCAGCACCGGTGTCTTTCCCGTGGGGCTCACGGTTTTGCGGATCTTGCCCATCTCGGCGGCCGCGTAGTCCCTGACCTGGAAATCCAGGCCCTTGTAGTACATCGCCCGGCGCACCTTCGCCGCGAAAGGTGAAACCTGGAACTGGTGCAGCAGCAGCCCGGACACGGTCAGCGGCCCGGGTTGATATCGTAGTGCTTGCGGGCCCGATAGGACTCCTGGCACTCGGGCAGGTCGTAATACTTCCCGGGACGGCGAATGGCGCCGGTCTGGATCTCGCCGTAGGCGCCGGCTTTGGCCTCGCAGGTTGCCCTGTCGCCTTCACCGCTGTCCAGGCACTGCTTCAGCACGGCCGCCTTTTGCGGGGCGAGTTTTTCCTGCCGCAGCTTTTCGCAGCGATTTTCCATCTTTACAACGTCAGCCTCGGACAGGTGTGACGCCGCCAGGGGCAACGACACTAATGCGAGTACCACGGCAAACAGGGCTTTCGACATGACTCCTCCTAGGGCGACAGTCGGTTGATGGTCCAGTTCAGATCGTCCTCCCGCGCGTACAGGAAGCGATCGTGCAGGCGGCTGGCACCGCCCTGCCAGAACTCGATCTCCTCGGGCACTACCCGGTAACCGCCCCAGAAACTGGGCAGGGGCACCTCACCGCGGGAGAATTTGTTTTTGAGTTCCAGCATCTTTTCTTCGAGTACCTGGCGCGCCGAGATGCGGCTGCTCTGGGCAGAGGCCCAGGCCGCCAGCTGGCTCTCCCGGGGACGGGTCACGAAATAGCGGGCCACCTCTGCCATGGAGAGGCGCTCCACGCGGCCACCCACGATGACCTGGCGCTCGAGAACGTTCCAGGGAAAATGCAGGCAGACCCGGGAGTTCTCCGCCATGGCTTTTGCCTTGCGGCTCTCGAGGTTGGTGTAAAACACGAAGCCTGAATGGCCGAAGTCCTTCAGCAGCACCATGCGCTGCCAGGGTCGACCTTCTGCCTCGACCGTGGCCAGCACCATTGCGGTGGGGTCGGTGATCCCGCCGGCGACCGCCTGTGCCAGCCAGCTCTCGAACTGCTCGATGGGATCGTCGCTGAGATCCTCGCGATTGAGTCCACCCTGCAGGTACTCCCTGCGAAAATCCTCAATATCCACAGCGCCGCCCGGGTCAGACCCCGGCACCCCCCAGGACGAGCATTGCCAGGGTTGCCAGGAAGAACAGCCCGACCACGACGTCGACGATCCAGCTGATCGGTGTGCGAATTCCCTTGGAGAGATTCTCCGGGTTGGTCAGGCGCACGCCGGTGGGCGTGATATCAAAGACCCAGGCGAGGGCGACCGTGACAGGGAAACCCAGCACCACCGCCGTCAGCACGAGGGTGACGGACCAGTCGGGCCAGCCCATCATGCCGAACAGGAAATCGCTCCACTGCAGCAGGCACCAGCCCGCGATCGCGTAGATCGTGGTACTGCGCAACACCTTGCGGCGTCGCAGCTCGTCGAGCATTCTCTGGTTCTCGGGGTCCCGCTGTTCCATGCTTCTCGCGTCAGGTCGGCGTGGCTTTACTATACAGCAGTCCAGAGGAGCGATAACCATGGATCAGCCACCGGAAATCATCCAGGCGTCGCGGTCCGACCTGAAGGACCTGTCGAGTATCCTGGGGGATGCATTTTCGGAAGATCCCTGCATGAACTGGGTGATTCCGGCACCGGATCTCTATCCGGCGTTTTTCGGCCTGCTGGCCGACCGGCTGTACCTGGACCAGGACCTGGTATTCATCGACCGGGAACGCCGCGCCGCCGCCATGTGGCTGCCCCCCGGTGTAAGCCACGCGGTCCCGCTGGGAGTGACCCAACTGTGGCTGGTCCTCAGGCTGCTGCTGCGCGAGGGCCTCAAAATCCTGCCCAGGCTGGAGCAGGCCCAGGAGGTGATGGCGAAGAATCATCCGCGGGAGCCCCACTACTACCTCCACGCCATCGGTGCACGCCCGAGCTGCCAGGGCATGGGGCTGGGCTCGGCATTGATCAAGCAGGTTATCCGCCGCTGCGACGAAGAGGCCATGCCGGCTTACCTGGAGAGCAGTTCACCGCTCAATATCCCGCTCTACGAGCGGCATGGATTCGAAGTGCAGGAGGAAGTTCCCATCGGGGAAGGTGGACCGCCGCTGGCCCTGATGTGGCGTGAGCCGCGCAGCTAGAAAGCGTCGAAAATCGTGCCCGGGGGAAACCTGTCGAAAATCTCTTTCGCGGCCGCGTCAAAGTGCTGCTGTTCGTCCCTGGCGCTACCCAGGTCGGAGAGCCGCCCCTGGATGACACCGCGCCAGACGGACTGGCTGAGCTCGGGATCGACGAGGTCCACGATGAACGTGCCCTTGGTATAGGTGACCTGGGAGGAACTTGAAATCGCGGGGCCGCAGCGCCAGCAGTGATAGTAAGCCTGGGCGTTGTACTCGCGCGCAGTGCTCTGCTCCTTTGCCACCACGTGCCAGCTCACCCTGGCATCTGCCGTGGATGCATCGCCGACCACCGTCAGTCCCTGCCGCTCCAGCGCCCTGGCCAGCGCCAGGTTGACCCTGTCCACCTGGGCCAGGGAGACCGGCATATCCTCGCTCTCCAGGTCCATCCCGCAGGCCACGCTGACGGTCCGGATAGCTTCGAAATCGTAGTTGCGTTTGTAGTCGATTTTCGCGTCGGAGAAGAACATCTCGTCGATGGTGGAGCAGGCCGTCAACAGCAGAACTGCCAGGAGCAGCGCGATGCCCCGGGCGGCGAGATTGAGGTGCTGACTGGGCATGGTGGTGCGGACCGACGCTTTATGCTTGTCGCCAGAGTATAGCTAGTCGCTGGTCGAGGGGAAAACCGGTGCCCGCCGGCCGAAACCCGGCACCTGGGGAAACGGGAACAGTTCCCGCCAATCTTCCTGAAGCGGCTGGCCATAGCACTGCTGGTAACAGCTCGCCATCGCGTCCTGCAGCGCCGCCTCGTCGGTGAGCCCCAGGGCGACCAGCGCTTCCATGTAGCCCTCAGTCCGAAGCCGCCGGGCGGGAGATACCTCGCCGCCTTGTTCGAGTGTGGTGAAGATGTCGCGCCAGCGGGTTTCCAGCTGCGCCAACGCAAGCTCAGCGTTTTTTGGCATAATCCGGGCTCACTTTTTGCGAGATCACGCCGTGACCTACCTGCGCAACCTCTGCCTGATCCTGATTCTCGGGGCGACCTCCGCCCAGGGTCAAGCGCCCTCAGCTGAAGCAAGAGAGCCCATTCTCAACTTCCAGAACCGGTTCCTGCCCGAAGTCGCCAGCAATGGCATGGTCGCCAGCCCCGAGCGGCTGGCGGCGGAGATCGGCGTCGACATTCTCAGGCAGGGCGGCAACGCCGTCGATGCCGCGGTCGCCACCGGTTTCGCCCTGGCCGTCACCTACCCGCGGGCGGGCAACATCGGCGGCGGTGGTTTCATGCTGGTACACCTGGCAGAAGGCGACAGGCAGGTCTTCATCGACTACCGCGAGGCGGCACCCGCTGCCGCCCACCGGGACATGTTCCTGGACGACAAGGGCGAAGTGGACCGCATGCGTGAGTTTTTCAGCCACCAGTCGGCCGGCGTGCCCGGCTCCGTGGCGGGCATGATCCACGCGCTGGAAAACTACGGCACCATGAGCCTCAGGCAGGTGATCCAGCCCGCCATCAGGCTCGCGGAGAGGGGCTTCCCGGTGACCTTCGCACTCGATTCCGAGTTCGCCGCCCGGGAAGAGCGGCTCAAGATGGACCCGGAGGCTTTACGGCTGTTTTTCCGGGGAGACGGCAGCCGCCACCCGGTAGGCACCACCTTCCGGCAACCGGAGCTCGCCTGGACCCTGAAGCAGATCCGCAGGCGGGGTGTCGACGGCTTCTACAAGGGTGCGGTCGCGGATCGCATCGTCGCCAACATGGAAGCCAACGACGGCCTGATCACCCACGAGGACCTGGCCAACTACAAGGTCATCGAGCGCGAGCCGGTGCGCGGCAGCTTCCGCGACTTCGAGATCGTCTCGGCGCCGCCGCCCTCCTCCGGCGGCACCCACATCATCCAGATTCTCAATATCCTCGAGGGTTACGACACGGCCGCCTGGGGGCACAACAGCGCCGCCTACCTGCACCACCTGGCGGAAGCCATGCGGCTCGCCTATGCGGATCGCAGCAAGTACCTGGGCGATCCGGACTTTGTCGACGTACCGGTGGCGAAGCTCACCGACAAGGCCTATGCCGCGAGGCTGCGTCCACTGATCAAACCGGATCGCGCCACGCCCTCGGACCAGGTGCAGCCGGGCGTCAAGCTCGGTTTCGAGAGCAGTGACACCACCCACTACACGGTGGCCGACAGCGCCGGCAACGTGGTCAGCAATACCTACACCCTGAACTTCAGCTTTGGCAATCACATCGCGGTGCCGGGCACCGGCATGCTGCTGAACAACGAGATGGCGGACTTTGCCGCCAAACCGGGGTTCCCCAACGCCTTCAAACTGCTGGAGAGCGAGGCCAATCGCATCGAGGGCGGCAAGCGGCCGCTGTCGTCGATGTCGCCGACCATCGTTTTCAAGGACGGTGAACCCTGGCTGGCATCCGGCAGCCCCGGCGGCAGCATCATCATCACGGCCACCCTGCAGACCATTATCAACGCCATGGAATTCGACATGAATGTGGCCAGCGCCGCCGCGGCGGCCCGCATACACCACCAGTGGATGCCGGACCGGCTGACCCTGGAGCGGGGGATCAGCCCCGACACCCGGCGAATCCTCGAATCCATGGGACACAACGTCGTCGATACCAGGCGCACGCTGGGGCGCACCCAGTCGATCATGCTGGAAGACGGCTTTCTCTATGGCGCCACCGACAGCCGCCGCCCCGGCGGCTGGGTGGCAAGCTACTGACCTTGGCACTGTTTGGACGACGCAGCGCGCTGCAGCGCAGCTATGACGCGGTCGCCGCGGAATTCGCACAGCGCAATGCCGACTCGCTGGAGAAGCGGCCCGCGGACCGGCGCCTGCTCGACCAGTTCGCCACGGCGCTGAGAGGCGCCGGGCCCTGTGTCGACCTGGGCTGCGGCCCCGGGTTCGGCACCCGCTACCTGAAAGACCGCGGGGTCGATATCCTGGGCATCGATATCTCCGCGGCCATGCTGAAACAGGCCAGGACCCTGCACCCCGAAATCCGCTTCGAACAGGGAGACATGCGCACACTGGACGCACCGGATCATGGCTGGGCGGCCGCCGTTGCACTGCATTGCCTGCAGCACATCCCGGGGCCGGAGCTCCAGGACGCACTGTTGGAGTTTCGCCGGGTGATCGAGCCAGGCGGCGCACTGCTGATCGCCTTCCAGACCGGGCTCGCCAGCGAGCAGCGCAGCGACTGGTGGGGATACGAAGTGGACCTGGCCTTTCACCAGCATCGTATGATGGACATGCTGGTGCACATGCAGCAGGCAGGATTCCGGGAAGTCAGTGTGTATCGCCGCCCCCCCTACCCCGAACTGGAGGAGACCGCGGAGTGCGCATGGATCCTGGCCGAGGCGCTGCCTGGCGTCCCACCGGCCCGGCGCGGCAGTACACTGCTGTAGCGAAGCGCACCTGGACCGGAATCCGCGTCTCAAAAATCAGTTTCAAATCAATGACATGGCTGAAACACCCGTCCGAAACGCGCGCGCCTTCGTACAATCGTTATACTGAATAGACAAGCTCGGAAACCGCAGGCGAAGTCAGCGGTCTAAAGAAGCTATGTCTGCTATCACAGCAGTACAGGGGGAAGCTTTACCTGTGACACAGCGATGGACTCTACCAGGCGCTATTGCCTTCTTCGTTTTGCTCGGCGCTGCGGGCATGGCGGGCGCACAAACCGACACGGAACAGCCGGTCGACCTCAACCCGCTCGGGAGCGGGGGCGTCGATAACGCCACCGATGAATTCGGCAGCCCCTCCCTGAACTACCAGGATACGGAGGAGCCGGTGCTGGTATCGCCGGACGCGACCTCCTACCAGTTCTATATCACCGACCTCGAAAGCCGCTACGGCCCCTACGCGCCGGGCCTGTCCGAACAGCTGCTGGGCCTGGGCAGCGTCTATGCGCGGCAGGGGCTGCACGACGAAGCCGCCGCCATCTTCAAGCGCGGCGTGCATGTCGCCCGCATCAACGACGGGCTCTACAGTTCCGCACAAATACCGCTGCTGCAGGGCCTGATTCGCAGCCTCACGGCCATGGGCGAATACGAAGCCGCCGACGAGCGCCAGTTCTACCTGTACCGCGTGCAATCCCGGGTCTATGGCCAGCAATCCGAGCAGATGTCCCTGGCAATGCTCGAGCGCGCCAACTGGGAGCGGGAGGCCTACTACCTGTCCCTGGGCGACGCATCATTTATCCGCCTGTTGACCATGTGGGAGCTGTACAGCAGCGTGCTACGGAATATCGCCCGCACCGAGGGCAACCTCTCCGCCGGCCTGCTGAAACCGCTGGAAGGACTGCTGCAGACCCAGTACATGATTTCCACCTATGCGCCGCAGGATCAGATGGGCCTGCATTACGGCGCGGCCGCCGACGAGAATTTCGCCGAGGAAAACCGTTTCAGCATGATCCGCGTGTCCAATTACAAGCAGGGACAGGCCGTGATCACGGCCATGCGCGAGGTCTACGGCTATAATGAGCAGGAACAAAGCCCGCGACCCGCGGAAGCCCTGGTAAGGCTGGGCGACTGGCACCTGTGGCACCAGAAGCGCGACTCTGCCATCGAGGTCTACAAGCGCGCCTGGGAAGAGCTGGGTGCCCTCGAGGACGGGGAAAAACAACAGCAACTGTACTTCGGCACGCCGGTACTGCTGCCGGACCTCGACGGTGCGCGCACCGAACTGACACCCCCGGACGTCGTCACGGCCTTTATCGATGTTTCCTACACCATCAGCGCCCGCGGCCGGGTGCGAGATCTGGAGGTCTTGTCGGAGGAATTCGTTAAAACAGAAGACGAACAAACCGACGGAAACCGGGTCAAACTGATGCGAAGCATCAAGCGGCTTTTACACAGGCCTCGCTTTGAAGCGGGAGAGCCTGTACCGGTGGAAAATGTACGTGAACGTTATGCCTATTAAATCTATACATACCTACGTAAAGCACATACAGCTCGCACGCCTCGAGAGCGATATGGAAGCGACCGGCAACGCCTTGAATCACGACCACCGCCCGGCAACCCCCGGCGGCTCGGTCAGTCGTGCCCTGGCCCTGCTGGCGGTGCTCCCGGTGACTTTCGTGCTCAGCGGTTGCCCCAGTTCCACGACGCAGTCACAGCCCTCGATGCCGTCACCGCCCACTGCGTCGATGCCACCGCCGCCTTCCAGTTCGTCGAGTTCATCTTCGAGTTCGAGCTCATCATCATCCAGTTCATCATCTTCGAGTTCGTCCTCCTCAAGCTCCAGCTCCTCCAGTTCCAGCCAGGGCCAGCAGTCGCCGGGCTCTCCCTCGCAGGGACCCCAGGGTAGCCAGGGCGAGCAGACCGCCAGCTCTTCCGGACAATCCGGCCAGTCAGGCCAGTCGGGTCCCTCTTTCCCGACCGGTGGCGGCATCCCCGGACAGGACGGTCAGGGCGGCGGCGAAGGCAGCATTCTCGACAGCACCGCCGGTGCCGGCGACAGCGGCTCCGAGAGCGGCGGCGCCGAAAGTACCGGTGAGGGCGGCGAATCCAGCGGCGAATCCGGTGAACTGGTATTCGACGAGGGACAGGGCGCCGGCGATGCCCTGCCGGATTTCAGCGAGGATGAAGCGCTGGAGGAGTCAATGGAGGGCTTCGAAGAGTCCATGGAAACCGCAGCGGCCGAAGCCCAGGGTGAAGGCAATGGCGGCTTCCCCGGCGGCAATGAAGGCAGCCAGCAGGGCGACGGCGGTCAACAGGGCGCCGGAGGCCGGCCCGGCAGTGGACAGCAGGGCGACGGTAACCAGCCGGGTGGAGGCATGCCCGGCGGTGGCAGCCAGACCGCTGGTAGCGGTCAGGGTCAGGGCGGCAGCCAGGGCCAGGGTCAGGGCGGCCAGCCCAGCGGCGGCTGGGGTAATGGCGGCAATGGCACCATGACGACGGCCGAGCAGGTCGCCATCCTGGACGGCCAGCTCGAGCGCGGCACCGGCGAATTTGATGACCTGATCCTGCAGGAACGCGAAACTATCCGGCGCACGACCAAGAACGCGCCCTCCCAGGGAGAAGAGGAGCAGGGTTCCGGCGGCTACGGCGGTTATGGCGAGGCAGGCGGAGGCGGCACGGGCGGCTTCCAGGTCCCACCCATGGCGGGTGGCGGTGGTGGCGGCGGCGGACCTGAACCGAGGCCCGGCTACGACCAGCAGATTCCCGAGCAGGTCGCGGTCTACGACCCGCCTGCAGATATCCCGGACGGAACCGACGATGACGTCGTCGCACGGCAGCTTCGTGAAGCCGCCATGCGCGAGCCGGATCCCGAGCTGCGCGAAAAGCTCTGGGATGAATACCGGAAATACAAGGGTATAGAGTGATGCTTGCCGACGGGTCGATAACCGCCCTGCAACGCCTGCTGGTGGCAGCCTGCGCGCTGCTACTGACTGCCTGTGTCAACCAGACGGTAAAGAGCACGACCGTGCCGCAGGTGGCCACCCTCGAGCAGGCGCTGCCGGAAGCCCAGCTGCTGGACGTGGGCGTGGTGATATTCGACCCCGGCCTGGATGTGGACGAAGACGCCGACTTTGTCTACCCGGAAGTACGGCGGGCGGAGGCCCGCTATATGCCCTACCTGCTGGTGGAATCGATTCGCAGCAGCGGTGCCTGGGGTGCCGTGCGCGTGGTTCCGGACGAGAACCAGGCCATGGACCTGCTGGTTTCCGCGACCATCCTCGAATCTCACGGCGAGGAGCTGAAGCTCTCGGTGATCGCCACCGATGCCACCGGCCGTGAATGGCTGAAAAAAGAGTACGAGAACAAGGCCAGCCGCTACAGCTACGAAACCGCCCGCACCCGCTTCGACCCGTTCCAGGCGGTATACAACCGGATCGCCAACGACCTGCTCGAGATCCTCAAGCTACAGACCCCCGAGCAGCTGTCTACCATTCGGCTGGTCAACGAGCTGCGCTTCGCGCAGTCGTTCTCCCCGGACGCCTTCGAGGGCTACCTGGAGCAGAACGGCAAGGGCGTCTATGAAATCCAGCGGCTGCCCGCCGCCGATGACCCGATGCTGCTGCGCGTGCGCAAGATTCGCCAGCGCGACTACCTGTTCATCGATACCCTGCAGGAGTACTACGCCTCCTTCAACGGCCAGATGGTGGGTCCCTACCAGGAGTGGCGCAAACAGAGCTACGACGAGGCCATTGCGCTTGAGGAGCTGCGCGCGGAATCCCGACGCCGCCTGATCGCGGGCGCGGTCGCCGTGGCAGCCGGTATTGCCGGCGCCGCCAGTGACAACCGTGGGGCACGCTCCGCCGGCAATGTCGCCATCGCCGGCGGTGGCTATCTGGTCAAGAGTGGCCTGGACAAGCGCGCCGAAGCTGAAATTCACGTCCAGGCCCTGGAAGAGCTTGGCCTGTCGCTGGAATCGGAGATCGCACCGCAGATCATCGAGCTCGAGGACAGGTCGATCACACTGACCGGTACGGTACAGGATCAATACGACCAGTGGCGTGAGCTGCTGCGACAAATCTATGAGGCCGAAGTGGGTGACATAGCACCCCGGTCCGAGGGCGAGGAGACCTGACCCTGTCGCCCGTTACACCCTTTATATCCGGCATACATCCCTGAACCATGAGCGACCACAACAAGAAAGTGGAACCGGTCAGGTTCGAACCGGCCGCCGGCCCTGCCGCCAAACCCGCTGTCGAGGCACCGATCTCGAAGGCGCGCCGGCCCGCGGGCGAGAACAGCTGGGCGATACCTGCGTTGATTGGCCTGGTGGTGGTGGCCCTGCTCGTGTTCTTCTGGCTGCCGAGCATGGTGGAGCCCGACACGGTTGAGCTCGAACCGCCTCCCGTCATCCAGGCCAAGCCCAAACCCTCCCAGGAAGCCGCCTCCCCCTATGCCGACGCGCAGGCCGGAAAGCAACGCAAGGCGGCCCAGGACATACTGGCGCGCCTGCTGGAAGAACAGTTCGCGCTGGAGGAAATGGGCGTCGAGCAGTGGGCGGCAGAGGAATTCGCCGCGGCCCAGGCGCTGGCCACCACCGCCGATGAGCAGTACCGCCAGCAGGAGTTCCTGACGGCGGCCGAGACCTACCAGCAAGCCCTGGATGCGATGCTGGCCATCAGCGCAAAGGTGGACGAGGTATTCCAGCAGCAGCTGGAGGCGGGCCTGGCGGCGTTGCGCAGCGACCAGGCCGAAGCGGCCATCGCCGCGCTCGAGATTGGCCTTGTGATCAAGCCCGACGACCCTGCCGCGCTTGCTGCCATGGAACGCGCCCGCAACCTCGGGCCGCTGCTGGCGCTGATGAAAGAGGCCAATACGGCGCGCGACAGCGGCGAGCTGGAAGCCGCGATCGACATTCTCAAGCGTGCCACCGCACTGGACCCCGAGCATCCGGGCGCCGCCGCGCAGCTTGCCAGCGTGAAGCGCGAGCTGTCCCGTCGCAACTTCAACCGGGCCATGACCGCCGGCTTCAAGGCCCTCGACGACGGCCGCTACGACGAGGCAGAGCGGCAGTTCAAGGCGGCCCAGGCCATCCTGCCGGCCGCCACCGAGCCGAGGGATGCGCTGGAACAAACCAAGGTCGCGCGCACCCAGGCACAGATCGAAGCCTGGCGGCAGCGCGCCGTTGCCGCCGAACAGCGCGAGGACTGGAACAAGGCGGTCAGCGCCTACCAGGAAATCCTCGATATCGACAGCACCGTGGTCTTCGCACGCAACGGCATGGCGCGCAGCCGCTCGCGCGCCCAGCTGGACACCCGCATGAAGCAGGCCCTGGCCAAGCCCGAGCGACTCAGCAGCGACGCCATCTACAGCGATACACGGGCCATGTACCAGCAGGCGCTGGTGCTGGAGAACAAGGGGCCGCTGCTGCGTGAACAGCTCTTGCAGCTCAGCGTCCTGCTCGAACAGGCACGGGTGCCCGTCCCGATTCTGCTGCAGTCCGATGAGCTGACCGACGTCACCGTGTACAAGGTCGCGCACCTGGGTACCTTCAAACGCCAGCAGCTCACGCTCAAGCCCGGGGTCTATACCGCGGTCGGTGTCCGCAAGGGCTACCGCGACGTCCGCAAGCAGTTCAAGGTGGACCACGCCGAGCAGGGCCAGGTTGTCGAGATCACCTGCACGGAACCCATCTAGATGGCCCAGGACAAGGATTCACAGCTGATCGCCCCGGCGGCGTTCACGCCGCGCGCGGATTCCGACGGGAAGAAACGCTTTCGCGCCCGTCCGCTGCAGATTGGCATCGCGGCGGTCCTGGTGCTGTTCATTGTCTCCCTGTGGTTCCTGTTCACCGCCCGGTCGGTGTTGTTCACCTTTGAACCCACGTACGCGGAACTGGATATCGACGGCGGCCTGCAGTTGAAGCTGGCGGAACGCTACCTGCTGCGAAGCGGCGAGTACACGCTGCGAGTGGAGGCGCCCGGCCACTATCCGCTGGAGCAGTCCCTGACCGTCGCGGATGCCGACAACCAGGAAGTACACCTGGTGCTGAAGCCCCTGCCCGGCAAGGTCAGCTTCGAAACCCGACCGGAAGACGCCCAGGTGCTGATCGACGGCGAGGCGGTCGGCAATACGCCGCTGGCGGCCCTGCCGGTGGATGCCGGCCCCCACGAACTGCGGCTGCTGGCGGAGCGCTACCTGCCCTACCGGGAGGACATCGAGATCACCGGCATGGAAGTTGCCCAGACCTTTGCTGTCGACCTGGAACCGGCCTGGGCCAATATCGCCATTTCCAGCGTGCCGGTGGGCGCCACCGTATACGTCGACGGCGAGGAGCGTGGAGAGACCCCCGCCCTGCTCGAAATCCTCCAGGGGGAACACATCGTGGAACTGCGTATGCCGCGGTTCAGCTCCTGGCAGCAGACCCTCAGCGTCAGCGCCGGCGTACACCAGAATCTCGAGCCCATCACGCTGCTGCCTGCGGAAGGCTTGCTGGTGCTCAGCAGCCGCCCCAGCGGCGCCAACGTGACCGTGGACGGCGAATTCCAGGGCCAGACCCCGGTCACGCTGTCGCTGGACCCCGACGGCGAACACCGTGTCGCCGTGTTCAAACCCGGCTACGATCGCGCCACGCGCACCGTCGCCCTGGAGCCCGAGGAAACCCGCGAACTGGAGCTGACGCTCAAGCCGCAGCTGGGCCAGGTGCGCGTGCGGGTGCGGCCCGAGGCCGCCGAGGTGTTTGTGGGCGGACGCTCCCAGGGGCGCGGCACCCAGATCCTGTCACTGCCGGCCTTCGAACAAACCCTGGAGGTAAAGCTCCCGGGGTACCGCAGCTACCGGCAGCGTTTTACGCCGCGGCCGGGCCTGCAGCAGGACATCGCGGTGACCCTGCTGACAGAAGCGGAAGCGAAGCTGGCGGAGCTCAAGCAGGAAATCACCTCACCCGCCGGCCAGACCCTCAAGCTTTTCACCCCGGGCGACCTCACCATGGGGGCCTCGCGGCGGGAGCCCGGCCGCCGCGCCAACGAAGTGCTGCGCCCGGTTTCCGTCACCCGGTTGTTCTACCTGGGCACCCACGAGGTCACCAACGCGGAATTCCGCAAATTCCGCCAGGGGCACAACTCCGGGCTGATCGAGGGCAACAGCCTGAATCGCGACCGGCAGCCGGTGGCCTCCGTCTCCTGGGAAGACGCCGCCCTGTACTGCAACTGGCTCAGCGAGCAGGAAGGCCTGCCGCCGTTCTACAAGACGCTGAACAACCGTGTGATCGGGTTTGAAGTCGACTCCCACGGCTATCGACTGCCCAGCGAGGCGGAGTGGGCCTGGGCGGCGCGGGTCAAGGGCGCGACGCTGCTGAAGTACCCCTGGGGGGAGAACTATCCGCCGAAATCCGTGGTCGAAAACTACGCGGACACCAGCAGCTCCTATATCACGGGCCGCGTGGTGACCAATTACAACGACGGCCAGCCGACCTCGGCGCCGGTGGGATCGTTCACCCCGAATCACAACGGCCTGTACGACATGGGCGGCAACGTGGCTGAGTGGGTGCACGATATCTATAGCCTGGCGGGCAGCACCGGCGAGACGGAAAAGGACCCGCTGGGAGCACAGACCGGCAGCAACAACGTTATCCGCGGCGCCAGCTGGGCCCACGGCACGGTGACGGAGCTGCGGCTGTCTTTCAGGGATTATGGGCAACGGGGACGCGATGACGTAGGATTTCGGATTGCCCGCTATGCGGAGGAGAGGCCGTGATGCGTAAACTCAGGCCGCTGGCACTGATTTGCCTCGCAGCCCTCATGGGGGCGCCGGGCCTTTACGCCCAACCGGCGGAGACGCCGCCTGAAGAGGACGAAACCGCACTCGAGCAGGCGCCCGAGCCTGAGACGGCGGCCGCTCCCGAGCCGGAAGCGAGCGAGGACCCCTTTGATTACGAGGCCTCGGAGCAGATCTCCGAGGATCTCTCCGTTTCCTTTCCCGTGGATATTTGAGACACCAGGACACCCGCATGAAGCTGCGCCTTTCCTCTGAATTCCTGTTCCAGCTGTTCGCCCTGCTGATCATCGTGATCGTGGTGCACGCTGTGTACGTGGGCCTGATCCGGCCCAATGCCGATGCCATCCTGCTGCAGCAGGCCGAGCTGCAGGCGGCTGGAGCCGATTTCGTGCCGAAACGCTCCATCTATGTGGTCATTCGCGACCTGGAACAGGAGGCCTGCTTCATCCTGCTGCTCTGGGCGATGGCGATCATGGGCTACAAGGGTCGCCGCGTCATCGAGGAGCAGCAGTTGCTGGACACCCGGCTGCTGGACGTGGCGGAGGGCACCAGCATCCTGCCCGAGGACGCCCGCGAGTACAGCCGGCCGCTGGAAGCCCTGGACGAGCATACCCAGGAATTCCTGCTGCCCCGCACCCTGCTGGCGGCATTGCAGCGTTTTGCCACCACGTCCAGCATTCCTGCCGTGTCCAACACGGTCCGTGAGCAGTGCGAAGAGGAGTCGGACCGGCTCGACTCGGAGCTGTCCATGGTGCGCTACATTGCCTGGGCCATCCCGTCGATCGGGTTTATCGGCACCGTTCGGGGTATCGGTGATGCCCTGGGCCAGGCCTACGAGGCGGTGGAAGGCGATATCAGCGGTGTGACCGCAAGCCTCGGCGTGGCCTTCAACTCTACCTTTGTGGCCCTGGTACTCAGCATCATCATCATGTTCGCCCTGCACCAGCTGCAGCTGTCCCAGGAGCGTCTCGTACTGGGTGTACAGCGCTATGCGGACAAGCGCCTGATGCGCCACCTGGCGGTGCACTGAGGTCAGCATGGCACCGATTCTCGACATCAACGACGCAAGCCTCGGGCTCTGGCGGGACGGCGAGCTCGCCCTGGCCAGCCCCGGCTACGCCCTGCTCGAGGGCAAGGATTACCGCTTCGGCGAGGCCGCCCGGGCAGAGGCCCGCCTGCGGCCCCGCCAGATCAATCACCGCTACTGGTCGCAGCTCGATATGGAACCGATGGTGCCCGCCTTCGGGCCCGGCCGACACAGCGCAGACCTGGTCCATTCACACCTGTTGGCCATCCACGAAGCCGCCGGCCGTCCCGATACGCTGGTGATTGCCGCGCCCGGGAGCCTGCAGCACGACCAGCTGGCACTGCTGCTGGGTATCGTCGAGCAGTGCCCGTTCTCGGTCGCAGGCCTGGTGGACCGCGCCGTCGCCGCGACGGCCGGGCACGCGGTCGGCGACTACAACTGGCATATCGAACTGCAGTTGAACCAGGTTCTGCTGACCGGCATGCGCTGCGAAAACGGCCAGCTGGTACGGGACAACCTGGTGCCGATTCCCGGCAGCGGCTGGCTGGCCCTGCAGGATGCGCTCGCCCGTGCCATCGCCGATGCGTTCATTCGCCAGACCCGCTTTGACCCGAGGCGCTCCGCCGGTAACGAACAGGCGCTCTACAACGCCCTGCCCGGTATTCTCGAGAAGCTGGAAACCGCGGGCGAGACCAATGTCGACCTGGATGGGCGGCAGGCCCGCGTGGAGCGGTCCAGCCTCGTGGAGCAGTGTGAGAATCACTACCAGCGTATCCTGCGAACCGTGTCCGCAGGTGACGCCCGGGTATTCCTGGGATCCACTCTCAAGGGCCTGCCCGAGCTGGCCCAGCGCCTGCCGGGTGCGGTGCAGTGCGGCGCCGGGGACGTCAGCAGCGGCGTCGGCCAGCACCGGGCACAGGTGGAAGCCGATGCCACGGGCGTCCGCTTTATCACCAGCCTGCCGGCGATCCAGGCTGCCGCGGCGCCGGCACCGGTTCCGGCGCCAGAGCCTGCTCCCGAACCGGAGCCGATAGCGGAGAAAATCACCCCCACTCGTTGTCAAATAGAGTTCAACGACGGCGAGATGCATATCCAGGCCCTGTCCGGACCGGCCCCGACCGTCAATGGGACCACACTCAACGGCGGTGCGGCGCTGGCGGACGGTGACCTGCTGGAGCTGCCGGACGGTACGGCCTGGAAACTGGTAGCGGTACGGAGAGATGGCGCGTAAACGCAGGGCCTCAACGTTTAACCTCAGCTTCCTGGACATCATGTCCTGCGGCTTCGGCGCCGTGGTGCTGGTATTCCTGATCATCGACCATGCCATCGTCACCGAGTCAGCGGAGCTGAACGCCGACCTGCTGTCGGAAGTCAACCTGCTGGAAGAGGAGGTGCTGGACGGCGAGGCGGGCCTGGTCAGGCTGCGCAACACCATGTCGGAGGTGGACTTCGACATCGTCGAGGCCCAGGGTCTCGCCACCCGTATCACCGACGAGATCGACAGTTTCCAGGCCCTGATCGAGAGCCTGGAGCGGGACGGATTCACCGAGCGCAGCGATATCGAGAGCCTGAAGGCGGAAATCCAGCAGCTCGAAGAGGAAGTGAAGAAGCTGCGCGCCTCCAGCGAGGACACCGGTGGCGTCAATGCCCGTACGTTCGTCGGCGAGGGCAACCGCCAGTACCTGACCGGCCTCAACCTTGGCGGCCGCAATATCATGATCCTGCTGGACACCTCGGCGAGCATGCTGGCTGAGGAACTGGTCAACATTATTCGTCTAAGAAACATGGGCGATTCGGTCAAGCGCGATGCCGCCAAGTGGCAGCGTGCCGTCAATACGGTCAGCTGGCTCACGGCCCAGCTGCCGGTCAGCAGCCAGTACCAGGTCTATACCTTCAACACTGAAGCCCTGCCGGTGCTGGAGGGTACCGAGGGCAGCTGGCTCGAGGTGGCGGACCAGGAGCAGCTGGATGCCACGGTGGAGGCGCTGGACAAGCTGGTGCCCGCCGGCGGCACCAGCCTGGAAAACGCGTTCCAGACCGCCATCGAGATGACGCCCATGCCGGACAACATCTTCCTGATCACCGACGGCCTGCCCACCCAGGGCGCCACCGCGCCCCGCGGCAATACCATCAACGGCCGCGAGCGTATGAAACTGTTCGAACGCGCCATGGGACTGATGCCGAGCTCCATACCGGTGAACGTGATCCTGGCGCCCATGGAGGGCGACCCGATGGCCGCCTCTGCCTACTGGCAGCTGGCACAGGCGACGTCCGGCTCCTTCCTGGCTCCCGCGGAGGATTGGCCCTGATGAAGAAACAGCGACGCCAGGCCGAGGAATTCAGCCTGTCCTTCCTGGACGTGATCTGCTGTGGCTTCGGCGCAGTGATCCTGCTGCTGATGATTACCAAGACGGTGCAGCCGCAGATCATCGAGGCCTCGGCAGTGAACCTGGAGGGCCGCATCGCCGCGCTGCAGGAGCAGCTGTTCGAGCTGCGCGGCGAAACCCACATCCTCAATCGCGACCTGAATGCCAAGCACGAGCAGCTCTCCGAGTATGAGGACAGAATCGCGATTCTGCGCGGGCGCCTTGCCAGCGTGAAATCCCAGCACGACACCCTCAATGTCCAGGCCAATTCCAATGACATCGTCACCACCCAGCTGGCGGTGGCGCGCCAGGAACTGAGCGAGGAAATGAAGCGGCTGCTCGGCACCCAGTACCAGGCGAAGAACAACCTGATCGGCGGAATTCCCGTGGACAGCGAGTACATCATCTTCGTCATCGACACCTCGGGGTCGATGTTCTCCTACAGCTGGAACCGTGTCCTCAAGGAGGTGGAGGCGACCCTCAGCATCTATCCCGAGGTCAAGGGAATCCAGGTGATGAACGACATGGGCCAGTACATGTTTTCCCGCTATCGCGGCCAGTGGATCCCGGATACGCCGGGCCGCCGCAAGGTGATCATGGACCGTCTGCGCTCCTGGAACGTATTCAGTAACTCCAGCCCGGTCGAAGGCATTACCCAGGCGGTGCGCACGTTCTATGCCCCGGACAAGAAAATCAGCATTTACGTGTTCGGCGACGAGTTTACCGGCGAATCGATCCAGCAGGTCGTGGACACCGTAGACCGGATCAACCGCGTTACCGAGACCGGTGATCGGCTGGTGCGCATTCACGCGGTCGGTTTCCCGGTCCAGTTTGCCCGCCAGCGCCATTTACAGACGACCGGAATACGATTTGCTACGCTGATGAGAGAGCTGACGCACCGCAACGGAGGCACATTTGTTGGACTCAATGACTTCCGCTAGGACACCGCTTTGCCCCCGCGCTGGCGCCCGGGGACTGGCGGGCGCCCTGCTGGCGGCACTGCTGCTGGTGGCCGGCTGCACCAACCAGGTTGTGGTGGAAGGCCAGTTCCCCGAACCCGTCCTGGACAAGATCCCGCTGACGATCGGCGTCTACTACGACCCGGAATTCCGCAATCACGAGTTCTTCGACCAGGCCAAGAGCCGGGAAGAGACCGACTGGCTGGTGCGCACGGGTCCGGCCCAGATACAGATGTACAACACCCTGCTGCCCGGCATGTTCGAGAACGTGGTGATGCTGAATGAGCTGCCCCGGGCGGACCGGATGGACGCGGTGCTGGGTCAGGGCGTGGACGCGGTGCTGGTGCCTCACGTGTCGGAACTTCAATATTCCATCCCCAATCACACCAAGATCAATGTATTCGAGATCTGGATGCGCTACCGCTATGAGCTCTACGCACCTGACGGCGAGCTGCTGGCGGACTGGACCATGACGTCCTACGGGAAAACCCCCACCGCATTCCTGCAAACCGCCGAGGCCGCCGTCAATCTCGCGGCAGTGGTCGCCCTGCGCGACGCCGGCGCCAACTTCGCCATGAATTTTTCCAATGTTCCCGAGGTGCGTCGCTGGATGGACGAGGTGATGGCCGCCAAGGCCCAGGCCTCTCCCAGCCAGGCGATGAACAGCACCGCCGGCAATGTTGAGGAGGAAGCCCCATGAGACGATTCACACTTCCCGCGGCAGCCGCTGTGCTGCTGCTACAGGGCTGCGTCACGTCCACCGTGGACGAGGTGCTGTACAAGGGCCCGAAAGCGGACCTGGGCGACGCGTCCGTGGTGATTATGGGCCGGCGCCATGCCAGTGATTACGAGACCGAGCCGGACTTCATCGAGTGCGTCGGCAAGCACATCCAGAAGGCCGACGGCGACATCACAGTCATGTCCGAGCTGGAGTTCATGAACGAGCTGTACCCCTGGTTCGAGCCGCGCACGGCGCCGCTGCGGCCCGCCGACATCAGCCGGCTGATGGACATCCCCGCGGTCAGGGACAAGCTGGCGGTGATGAATACCGAGTACATGGTCTGGATCGACGGTGAGACCATCCGCACCGATGGCGCGGGCTCCATGACCTGCGGCATCGGCCCGGGCGGCGCCGGCTGTTTCGGCTTCGGTACCTGGGGCAATGACAGTGACTACGAAGCCACCATCTGGGACTTCACGGACCAGGAGGAAGTCGGCCGTATGAGCACCCAGGCCAGCGGCCAGTCCTACATGCCCGCCGTGGTCGTTCCGATTCCGATCATCGCCCCGGTCCAGGGCACGGCCTGCGACGGCCTGGGTGATCAGCTGCTGGAGTTCTTCAGTGCCAAGTACTAAACACCTCGTTGCGCTGATCGGCGCAGCGCTGGCGGTACCCGCCCTGCTTCACGGCTGCGCGTCCAACCCCGCCACCGGCCAGGTCGACATGGTACTCATGTCCGAGAGCCGGGAGATCGAGATGGGCCGTGAAGCCCACGAAGAGCTGATGGAACAGGGCGCGGCCTACGAGGACGAGCAACTGGCGGCCTATGTGGACCGTATCGGCCAGGAGCTGGCGGCCAAGAGCGACCGGCCCGATATCGTCTACACGTTCACCGTGGTCAACGACGACAGCATCAACGCTTTTGCCCTGCCCGGCGGCTATATTTATGTCAATCGGGGCCTGATGGCCTACCTGGACAGTGAGCCGGAACTGGCGGCAGTGATCTCTCACGAGATTGGCCACGTGACCGCGCGTCACTCGGTGCGGCAGCAGACCGCCAGCACGACCAGCAATGTGGCCTCCCAGGTGGTGGGCATCCTCACCCAGAACCGCGATCTCTACCAGGCCTCGCAGATGTACGGTACCAGCCTGATCCGGGGCTACGGCCGGGAGATGGAGCTGGAGGCCGACGGCGAGGGCGCACAGTACCTGCACAATGCCGGCTACGATCCCAATTCCCTGCTGGACGTGATCGGCGTGCTCAAGGACCAGGAAACCTACCAGCGGGCCAAGGCCAAGGCGGCGGGCCGCCAGCCCCGGTCCTACCACGGCCTGTATGCGACGCACCCCCGCAACGACAAGCGCCTGCAGCGCGTGGTGCAGACCGCCGCGGAGCTGGACCCGATCACGCCGAAGCTGATCGACCCGGACGAATACCGCAAGATGACCGAGGGCCTGGCCTACGGCCAGAGCGCAGCACCACCGAAGCGGGAGGAAAACCGCTACTACCACAACAAGCTCGGTTTCACCTTTGAGGTGCCCGAGGCCTGGACCGTGGACCGCGGCAGCCGAGCCATCGTGACACGCGCCGACGACGGCGGCGCCAACATCACCCTGACCATCCAGCGGGCCGCCAAGGGTGTGGCTCTCAGCGAATTCCTGCGCGACAGGACCGGGGCCGACACCCTGTTCCAGACTGAGCCCCTGAACCAGGAGGGGCTGATCGGCGCCACCGCGGTGGCGCCCGGCAAGGCGGGGCAGAATCGACGGCGCGTCGCCGTGCTGCAGCGCGGCAGCCTGGCCTACATGTTTGAAGGTGCGGTTGCCAGCGATGCGGCGT
The DNA here is from genome assembly GCA_965601975.1 of Halieaceae bacterium. GTDB lineage: Bacteria > Pseudomonadota > Gammaproteobacteria > Pseudomonadales > Halieaceae > JANQIO01. The sequence goes on along the minus strand of OZ271856.1, from coordinate 357,512 downwards.
TTACCGCCCAGGACGAGCAGTTCATGACGGTCATTGAAAGCTTCCGACCCATGAAGCAGGAAGAACGCGGCTCCGACAAACGCCAGTACCTCAGCTGGGTCCAGGTGCAGCCGGGTGAAAGCTTCGCCAGCATCGCGCGGCGGGTCAAAATTCCTGACGCCGAGAACGAGCTACGGCTCATGAACGGCTACTACCCCTCCGGGGAGCCCCGCGCAGGGGACTGGATCAAGGTCGTCAGGGACGAAACCTAGGCGGCGCTCTCCGCGACCTCCTGAACCAGCACCCAGGGCGCCACCACCACTGCCCACACCTCGGGGTTTGCCTCAAACCAGTCGGCGGCGCGTTCGTCGCTGACGCCGGCGACGCTGCCCTCGGCAATCCAGCGTTCGAACTGTTCCCGGTCGTCCTGGCGCATCAGCACCGCCACATCCACCAGGTCCAGCCCGGGCGACACCAGGACGACGGCGCCGCGGGCGTAGTGGGGCTGCAGCTCCCGCCAGGGAATGCGCGCGGTCTGGGCGTGAAACTCCGCGCGCAGTGCATCGCCCTCCAGCCCCTCGAAAGCCCCGGGACTGCTCTCCAGCTCAGCCATAGTTGGCGTCGGCGACAAACGGGTTGGTCGCGCGCTCGTGACCGAAATTGGAGGTGGGCCCGTGACCCGGGATGAAGGTGATGTCGTCCCCCAGCGGGAACAGCTTGTCGCGGATGGAGCTGATCAGCTCTTCATGGTTGCCCTTTGGAAAATCCGTCCGGCCGATCGACCCCTGGAACAGGACGTCACCGACCCAGGCCAGGCGCGCGCCTTCGTGCAGGAATACCACGTGGCCGGGCGTGTGCCCGGGGCAGTGAAACACCTTCAGGGTCTGCTCACCGACCGTCACTTCATTGCCGTCTTCCAGCCAGCGGTCCGGCACGAAGGCGGGGACCTCGGGCAGCCCCGACATACGGCACCACTCGGGCAGCCGGTCGATCCAGAACGCGTCACCCTGGGCGGGCCCCTCGATGGGCACCTCCAGCTTTTCGCGCAGCTCGTCGGACGCCGCACAGTGGTCCATGTGCCCGTGGGTCAACAGGATCTTCTCGATCTCCACATCCAGCTGCGCCACCGCCCCGAGAATCCGGTCGATATCGCCGCCGGGGTCGACGATGGCCCCACGGCCCGTGGCCTCACATTTCACCACACTGCAGTTCTGCTGATAGGGCGTGACCGGGACGATGGAAACCTTGATTGACATGAAAAACACCGCGACTGAAAAGGCGGCCAAGCATAGCACAGGCGACTGCCTGTAGATGTTGCTAAGCTGGGTGAAAGGAGGCCACACCATGAGCCAGATACCCCACCTGACCGACGCCAGCCTGGAGCTGGAAAACCGGGTCGCCACCCTCACCTTTCAGCGGGATGACCTGCGCAATGCGCTCACCGGCACCGAGCTGATCGACGACATCGTGCAGACCGCCGCCTGGGCCAACCTGAACCGCGAGGTGTCGGCGCTGATCATCACCGGTGAAGGCAAGGCCTTTTCCTCCGGCGGCAACGTCAAGGAAATGCGGGAGAAGCAGGGCATCTTTGGCGGCGCCGCCGCGGAAATCCAGGAGCAGTACCGCCAGGGCATCCAGCGCATTCCGCTGGCCATGCACGATATTGAAGTCCCCACCATCGCGGCGATCAATGGGGCCGCCATCGGGGCCGGCTTCGATCTCTGCAATATGTGCGATATCCGCATCGGCACGCCCAACACCCTGCTCGGCGAAACCTTCATCAACCTCGGCATTATCCCGGGGGACGGCGGGGCCTGGTTCCTGCAGCGCGTGGCGGGCTACCAGCGGGCCGCGGAGCTGACCCTGACCGGGCGGCTGGTGCAGGCCCAGGAGGCCCTCGACTACGGCATCCTGATGGAGCTGGTCGACCCGGAACAGCTGCTGCCGCGAGCGCGGGAAATTGCGGGGGAGATTGCGGCCAAGCCACCCCGCACGGTGCGCATGACCAAGCGCCTGCTGAAGGCTGCCCAGCGTATGGAACTCAGGGACCTGCTGGATATGAGCGCCAGCCTCCAGGCCATCAGTCACCAGACCGGGGATCACCACGAGGCGGTGGCGGCGTTCCTGGAGAAACGCGATCCGGCCTTCCAGGGAGAATAGCCTTTGACCTGCCCACGCGAGTGCCGGGCAGGGCGAGCGCCAGGCTAGGCGAGAACTTCCACCAGGTCACCCACGGTGAGCCGTCCGGGGCGTCCATAGAGCAGGTTCTGCCCGAAGTACACCTTGCGATCCTCGCCGCGCCGATAGCCGGCCAGTACGCGCAGGAGTTCCGGGTGTTTCTCACCGGTTCGCTGGTCGAGTGAGGGCACCGCACAGCGCGAACAGGGTTTGGCCACTTCGAACTCCACCTCCCCGATCCTCAGCTGCCGCCAGCCGTCCTCCGCGTGGGGTTCACAGCCTTCGATCACCAGGTTGGGCCTGAACCGATCCAGCTCCACCGGTTGCGACAGCCTTGGATTGAGCTCATCCAGGGAGGACGCGGACAGCAACAGCAGCGGGAAGCCGTCGGCGAAACTGACCGTCTCGCCCCGGCTTGCATAGGCCGGGTCCACCCTGCGCTGACTGTCCTCCGGCATGTACACCAGCCGCAACACCCGGCCCAGCTGCTGCTGGAGCCAGGCCGCGGCGGCGTCCCCGGCATCCAGTGCCATCACCTGGTCCTCCCAGACGACCACCGACCGGGCGCGGTTCTCCGGCGGCAGCTCCACGTCCAGCGCTGCACCGTCCATCCCGAGCCGAAGTCCCCCCGGCTGGATAGACGCGTCGAGCCGCGCCATGCGCGGCTCCTCACGCTGGGAAACAAACCGGCCACTGGCGTCCACCAGCATCCAGCGGCGATCCCCCCGGGGACCAAAGCGATCCAGTTCGACGGATTCGGCAGTGTGACCGCGACCGGATTTCAGGGGGTAGATGTGAAGGGATTTGAGGGTGATCAAGACGGGCCTCACAGATCCATGGATGAACGCAACTCTCTTGCGAGAGTAATCTATAGTTAAAGAATAAGAACAGGGTAATACCATGGCTACACTCCGCCGCAGGGAATTTCTCGGGATGGCGGTTGCGGGAAGCGTGGGGCTCACGGCGCCACGGCTTGCGCGGCCTGCCTCTACCGGTGCCGACTACGACGTGGTGATCGTCGGCGCCGGCGTTGCCGGTATGACGGCTGCCCGTCTGCTCAGCCGGGCCGGACCCGGCCTGAAGGTTATAGTGCTGGAAGCGCGCGATCGGGTTGGCGGGCGCTTACTTACTCTTAAAGACAAGGAGGCCGGCCTGCCCTCCCACGGGGTCGAGATCGGCTCACAGATGATCCACGGCAGCAAGGCCGATACCTGGGAGCTGGTGGAGCAATACGGCCTGCGCACGCGCCCCATGGACAGTTTGGGAGAGCCCAGTGAGCGGTTTCTGCCACCCCATACCGACGCGACGCCTGACTGGGATCATCTCGAGGCGGTCGGCGACAAACTCCGCAAGGCGTTCGCTGCCTACCAGGGGCCGGATCTCTCCTACGCCGAATTCGTGAACCGCCAGGAACTCAGCGACTTCGAGCGGGAGGTGATGTTCGCCGAGGCCCTGAGCTGGTCGGCGGAACCGCATCGCATCAGCGCGCGCGCCGTCATCGAGGACGGCGAACTGTGGGATGACTTTCATGACGAGGACTTCCAGATCGTCGGCGGCCATACGGCGCTGGCGGAGCGCATGGCGGCTGACATCGAGGGCCGCATCCAGCTGAACAGCCAGGTCACCGACATATTCTGGCGGCGCGGCCTGGCCGGCGTCAGCTACCTGTACAACGGCATCAAGACGTCGCTGGTAACCCGACAGATGATCGTCACGCTGCCGATCGGTGTGCTGCAGCAGGGGAACATCAGTATCGAGCCGGCGCTGCCCGACGATGTCCAGGCCGCTATCGGCGGGCTGGAGATGGGCCAGGCGGTCGTGGTTCCCATGCTGTTTTCGGAGCCCTTCTGGCAGCAGGACTCCACCGACCCGCAGGTCTGGTTCGACCCCGCGGATCGGCGCAGTTTCTTCTTCCCCCACGGCAAGGGCCAGGGGGGCAACGGCGTTACCGGCTGGTTCGTCGGCGATGCAGCGCTGGAACTCAGCGCCCTGGGCAACGAGGGCGCGATTACCCGGGTTCTGCAATGGATGGAAGAGGCCAGCGGCCGCAGGAACCTGGCCGAGCTGCTCAGCTGGTACCACGTCGAGGACTGGGTCAGCGACCCTTACAGCCTGGGCTCCTATTCATTTACCCGCCCCGGCGCCCACGGTACACGGGCTGCCCTGGCCCAGGGGGTACAGGACACGCTCTACTTCGCCGGCGAGGCCACCGCACCACCACCCCATTACCAGACGACTCACGGCGCCTACCTGAGCGGCAAACGCGTCGCCGCGCAGGTGGCAAAAGCACTGCGGGTGGGGGAAATTGTTGAAGAAGGGGAAGAGGCTGCTGAGGAACCGCTGTTCCAGCCCCTCTAGTCGCCGGCAGCGCTAGCCGCTAGCGTTCGGCAGCAGTGCGCGGCGGCTTGAGCTCTTCCCCGGCGGCGTCCGCCTGCTGGATGGAATCAAGAAAGCTCGGACGATCGGGATCGCCGTCCGTGGCGTAGTTGTCCGCCGTCATCACGTCGGCATTCCAGTCACCGAAGACCGTCTTGTCGACCTGGCCTTCGAGCTCCGCGACGATAATGGACACCGTGGCGTCGCCGGTCACATTCACTGCCGTGCGGACCATGTCCAGCAGCCGGTCCACGCCGATGATCATGGCAATGCCTTCGACCGGCAGGCCCACCTGCTCGAGCACCAGGGCCAGGGTGATGAGCCCGACGCCGGGCACGCCGGCCGCACCGATGGAGGCCATGGTCGCGGTCAGCACCACGGCGGCGAGATCGCCCAGGCCAAGATCGACGCCATACACCTGGGCAATGAACACGGTCGCGACGCCCTGCATGATGGCGGTGCCATCCATATTGACCGTCGCACCCAAAGGTACCGTAAATCCGGCTACGGAAGGCTTCACGCCCAGGCGCTTTTCCACAGCCCGCAGGGTGATGGGGATCGTGGCGGCAGACGACGAAGTACTGAAGGCAAACGCCCACACCGAGCGCATCTTGTACAGCAGCACCGAAGGCGGCAGGCCCACCAGGGCTTTCAGCAGCGTGCTGTACACCACGAGCCCGTGGAAGATCAGCACACCCGCCACCGTCAGGAAGTATTTACCCAGATCCACGATCGCCCCGAAGCCGAGCTGGGCAAACAGCTTGGTCAGCAGGGCAGCGACACCGTAGGGTGCGATAAGCATCAAGATGCCAACAATTTTCATGATGATGGCTTCAAGATCGCGGAAGAACTGGCAGAGCCTTTCGCCCGCCTCCCCCGCCCGGGTCATCGCAAATCCGATCAGCAGGGCAAATACGATGACCTGCAGCATATTGCCATCCGCCATGGCCTTGATCGGGTTGGAGGGCACCAGCCCGACGATCACATCCGTGATGGAGGGCGCCTCCGCCGCCACGAAGTTCGCCTCACCCGGAAGATCGACGCCGTCGCCCGGGTTGACGGTCAGCGCCACCGTCAGGGCCAGGGACACCGCCACCGCGGTGGTAAACAGGTACAGGCCCATCGTGCGGAGCGCAATCCGCCCCATGCGGGCATTGTTGCCCAGCTGGGAAGCGCCGCAAATGAGGGAGACGAAGACCAGCGGGACCACCAGCATCTTCAGCGAGGAGACGAATATCCGGCCCACCACATCGAACAGCCCGTCGATCAGCCAGACGTCCAGCAGCGACTGCATCCCCGCCGGCAGCACCTGGGCACTGGTCAGCAGGTTTATCAGCGAACCCAGCACGATACCGATAGCCATGGCAATCAGGATGCGCGAGGTGAGGGTCATGGGGTCTCCCGGACGGTCATGGGTTGATGGATTCTGAAATCAAGCGGCGAACTCTACCCCAGTGGGGCGGGTGTAACAACCCGAGAAATACCGCTTCACGCGCGTGCTGCAAGGCTAGCGCTCACTCCCGGGACAGGGCCCGGAAATGTACCCGACTACGCTGCTGTCGGCACAGGCGACGCAGGCATTGGAGTACTGTTTTCGCGACGGGTTCCCCTTCAGGGGCCCCTCGACAAAGGCGCAGACCGGGGCGTACTGCATGGTGCAGGCTTCGGGCCTGGGGTCCTCACAGCTTTGCTTCAGCTCGGCGCCAATCGGACGCTCCACCGTAACGCAGCCGGCGAGTGAGAGGACGGCGATAGCCAGCAATGCCCACACGCCGCGGGTCCCGGACCTGGCCTGATCACGAAAAGTGCGTTGCATCGCGCTACTGCTCCAGCTCTTTGGGAAACAGCCGCTCGGCGAGCCTGCCGCAGCCCTCAGCCAGGTCTGCCCAGGAGCCGATATCGAGATCCAGCCGGGCAAAGCCCGCGGTCGGCAGGTTGTCCAGCACCCGCTCTCCGCAGAGCCAGGTGACCAGGTCAGTGAACGCCGGGTTGTGCCCGACCAGGAACAGGGACGCCTCGGCATCGTCAGCCCGCCGCAGCCAATCCACGAGATCCTCCGCCGAGAACGTATACAGCGCCTCGTCCGTGACGTGATCCAGCGCCTGCAGGCCCGGCCAGCCGTCCTGCAGGCCACCCAGGGTCAACTGGGCGCGCCGGGCGGGGCTAGCGTGAATCACCCGGGGTTCCAGCTTTGCCGACAGGGCCCGTCCCATCTGTGGCGCATTGCGGCGCCCGCGATTGTTCAGCTCGCGCTCGCGATCAGAGGCCGTGGGGTCGTCCCAGGCGGACTTGGCATGGCGCAGCAGCATCAGTGTCTTGCTCATACAGACAACCGGACCAGGGGGTGATGCACCATAGTAGCGCAAGCAACAACTGCCATCGACCTGCTCGCGCTAACTATACTGGTTGAGGACCACCGGGCAGGCCACAGCGTGCCCGGCGACAATAACAAGCAAGGTGGAATGACAGATGAGCTACTTCATTACCGGCGGCACGGGCTTCCTGGGCCAGTTCTTCATCGATCAACTTCGACAGCGTGAGGGCAATATCTACGTCCTGACCCGCCAGGGTTCGGAACACAAGTTCGAGGCCCTGGCAGAGCGCTTTGGCGAGGGTCGGGAGCGCCTGGTTCCGGTGACCGGCGATCTCACCGCGCCGAAGCTGGGGCTCGATAAGAAAACCCTGGGCGAGCTCAAGGGCAAGGTGAAGCATTTCTGTCACTTCGCCGCCATCTACGATATCTCCGCCTCCCTGGAACAACAGCAGGCCGCGAATATCGACGGCACGCGCAATGCGGTGGAGCTGGCCGCCGCCGTGGACGCCGGCTGCTTCCACCACGTCAGCTCCATCGCCGCCGGCGGCCTGTACAGGGGAACGTTCAGGGAGGACATGTTCGAAGAAGCCGAGAACTATGAACACCCCTACTTCCTCACCAAGCACGACTCCGAGGCTATCGTTCGCAACGAGTGTTCGGTGCCCTGGCGGGTGTATCGCCCCGCGATGGTCGTCGGTCACTCGAAGACCGGGGAAATCGACAAGATCGACGGCATCTACTACTTCTTCAAATCCCTGCAGAAGCTGCGCCAGGCACTGCCCCAGTGGATGCCGCTGATCGGCCTGGAGGGTGGCAAGTTCAATATCGTGCCGGTGGACTATGTCGTATCGGCCATGGATCACATCGTGCACCTGCCGGACCGCGATGGTGACTGCTTCCACCTCACCAACCCCGAGCACAACAGCATGGGGGATACGATGAACATACTCGCCCAGGCGGGACACGCACCGAAATTCAGCATGCGTATCGACATGCGCATGTTCGGGTTCATTCCCTCGGTGGTCCGCGACACGATCGCCAACCTGCCGCCGGTCAAGCGCATTGTACGGACCATGTTGAATGACATGGGGCTGCCGGAGTCGGTCACCATGTTCATGGACTACCCCACCCGCTACGACAACCGGGAAACGGAGCGGGCGCTGAAGGGCACGGGCATCACCTGCCCGCAACTGGTGGACTACGCCCCCGCCATCTGGGACTACTGGGAGCGCAACCTGGACCCGGACCTGGACATCGACCACTCCCTGGAGGGGAACGTCCGCGACAAGGTCGTACTGATCACCGGCGCATCCTCAGGGATCGGCAAGAACACCGCCCTGCGCCTGGCGGAGGCCGGCGCCCACGTACTGCTGGTGGCGCGCACCGCGGAGAAGCTCGAGGAGACCGCCGCAGAAATCGCGGAGCTGGGCGGAAAAAGCACCTCCTATACCGCGGACGTTTCCGACCTGGGGGACTGTGACCGCCTGATCGCAGAGGTGCTGAAGGATCAAGGCCATGTGGACATCCTGATCAACAATGCCGGCCGCTCGATTCGGCGTTCACTGGAATTTTCCTACGACCGCTTCCACGACTTCGAGCGCACCATGCAGGTCAACTACTTCGGGGCCATCAGGCTGGTGATGAACCTGGCACCCAGCATGCTGGAGCGACGCCGGGGGCACGTGATCAACATCTCCTCCATCAGCACCCTGACCCCCAGCCCGCGCTTCTCCGCCTATGTCGCCTCGAAGAGTGCACTGGATGCCTGGACCCGGGCAGCCGCCGTAGAATTCTCCGACCGCAACGTTCGCTTTACCACGATCCATATGCCGTTGGTGCGGACGCCAATGATTTCCGCCACCACCGTGTACGATCACATGCCCGTGCTGACGCCGGACGAAGCCACCGACATGGTGGTGGACGCGGTGATCCATAAACACAAGCGCATCGCCTCTCGAATGGGCATTTTCCTGCAGGTGATGACCGCCGTGGCACCGCGGTTCTCGGAGCTGTTGATGAACACCGTATTCCGCATGTTCCAGGACTCCGCCGCTGCCCGCGGCGAGAAGAAACCCGAGCAGGTCGAGGCCTCTAACGAGCAGGTGGCTCTGGCAGCGCTGATGAAGGGCGTGCATTTTTGAGCCGGCGTAAAACCCCGGGCTTCGATGCACTCTATGAACACGCCTGCGAGCGCAAGGGCGGCGAGAAGGCGCTGGAGCGGCTGCTGACGAAACCGCGCAGCAGGCGCTACCTCACTGGTCTCGGTGACGACCGCTACCTGGCAGAGTTCTGCAAGAAGATCTTCCAGTCCGGCTTTGTGTGGCGCGTGGTCGAGCAGAAATGGGACGGCTTTGAAGAGGTATTCTGGGGTTTCGACGTCGGCAAACTGCTGCTGATGCCCGATGACATGCTGGAGCGCAAGGCGCGCGACCCCAAGATCATCCGCAACTACACCAAGGTCAGGGCCATCCGTGACAATGCGGTGATGATCGACGATACCCGTCGCCGCGAAGACAAGCCCTTTGGCCGCTTTATCGCCGATTGGCCGACGGAGGACACCGTTGGGCTGTGGCTGTACCTGAAGCGGCACGGCAGCCGCCTAGGGGGCAACACCGGCCCCTTCGGCCTGCGCAGCCTCGGCGCAGATACCTTCCTGCTGACCCGCGACGTGGAGGGCTTCCTGCGCCACCACGGTATCGTCGACAGCGGCATCACCAGCCGCCGGGCGCTGGACGCCAGCCAGGCGTTTTTCAACGGGCTGCGAGAGGAATCGGGCCGCAGCCTGACGGAATTAAGCAAAATCGTTTCGTTTAATTTTGGTGAAAACCGGGTAGGCATTGGCGTAGACTCGGGGTGATACCGATAAAAATTACCCCGGGAAGGGGACTGACTATGGGATCAAACAAGCGGCGCGGCGAGCCGTCTGTACCGTCGAACTACGAGTCGCTGATGACCGAGGACCAGCTCGAGTCGATGAAGAAACTCGAGGGGTTCGGCTGGTCCATTTACATCGTGCGTCGGCCCAAGTTCGAACCTGTGGAAGTCGTACTCGAGCACAACGACGGCAAGCACCTGCGGCTGCTCGAGAACGGCGAACTGGACTATGACAATCCCCCGGATGTGCGCACGGACCGCCCGGTCGAACAGGCGACACAGCCCGAGAAGGATCCCTGGGCGGACGCCAGGGACGCCGGCGAGTTCGAGGTCAGGGATGTACCCGTCGAGCCGGAGCCCGCGACGGTCGGTAATGAACCTGTGCCCACCGGCGGGGGCGGAAACCGCAAGCCGCCGAAAGTCCTGGTCTGAACAGCCGGCCTAGCTGCCGGGCACTTCTCGCCAGCCGCCGGAACTGGATATGCCCAGAGGTCCGCGCGGAAGCGCCAGCTGTGCCTGGCTGCCGTCCTGCCGCCTCACCTCCACGATGACCGAGTCGCCGGGTTCCCCCTGGTAGCTCGCGCGTCGCAGGTCATCGAATCCGAACAGGCGCTCACTGTCATAGCTCAACAGCAGGTCTCCCTCGGCGATCCCCGCGCGGGCGGCAGCCGAGTCCGGCATGACGCGCCTTACCCTCACCCGGTTGGACTGCCCGCTGGCATAGAGATAGCGATCGTAGGCATCGTCTCCCAGCTCGGCGCGCAGCCGCTGGCGCGCATCGGGACGCTGCTCACCGGCCAGGTAGCGCTCCCGGCGCGCTCGCCATTCCAGCTCAAAATTTTCCCGATACAGCGCCTGGGCGCGGTCTTCCATGATCGAGAATTCGTCTGTAGTGAGGCCGGCCTGGTCGATGCGCTGCTGGGACGGCGGCTGTTGCACCGGGGCCGTCTCCTCTTCTACCTCGGCTTCAGCCTCCTCTGCCGTATCCACTTCGACCAGGGGCGCGGCCACCGCAGAAGGAACGCCTTCGATGCGCGCCAGCCTGGCCTGCAGCTGTTGCTGCTCCTCGCGGAGCTGGGCCAGTTCATCGGTGAGGGCATTCAACAGCGCCGGGTCACCCACCGCGGTGAGTGCAGGCGCGTCGGCGGGTGCCGGGCGCCACCACCAGGCCAGTACTACCAGTACCAGGGCAGCTGCCAGTATCAGGGTGGAGATTTTTTCCATACGGCTTGGACCTCCCACCGGCCCGGGTAGTTCAGCGGTACGTCACCTTAGTGCACACTGCCGGGACTGGCGGTAAATGTATGGGACACCTGTTCAGCATAGGCCAGGACATCATCGACACCGGCAGCGGATACCGGATCAAACTGGAAGCCCTGGAACGCGGTTGTGGAGAGCGCGAGGAATACCTCGAGCAAGTCGGCCTCCTCCTCGACGGCGGCCAGCGCCGATGCGATCTCGGAGAAGAATGCCGCCGCCCGGATTTCCTGTACCTGGTTGAAGTACTCCACCAGGGAATCCAGCCGGGGAGCCAGTTCCCGCTTGACTGCGTGCAGTGCCTCCACGGCGCTCTCCTGCTTGGTTGGGGGTACAGTTATAGCAGGCCCGCCAGCGGGAAAACAGGCCGCTGTAAGGCCCCTCACGGCGGGACGATCACGTCCTGCAAGATCGCTGCACGATTGTTGCAGTTAGACGCATTTCGCGTCAGAATTACGAATACAAGTTGCTGATCGGGCCAAATAGAGCCCGGCAGCCCAGCACCAACTTCGAAACAGCGTCACAGTTCCTGCATTAATGGCGTGAACTGGTTCCCAAATGTACCCGCCGAAGTCCTTCGGGTATGGACAAAGCTTCATAATTCAAGAGGTTACAGGAGCCAACTCATGTAATGGACCCTCTCAGGGAGTGGAGAGTCGATGCTGAAGTGGTGGAACCGTTGGCTAACGGCTGAAAAGCGCGAGCGGCAATCAGCACCCCTGATTGAAGAGCTCGAACCCCGCGTCCTGTTGTCAGCTGACGCAGTAGGGGCTATTGCGCCCGACTCCCTGCAGCAACAGGCTCCCACCGAGCTCCTCCTCGACGACAACCTCGAACCTGCCCCCACCCAGAGCACCGCCCAGCTGGAGTCACGGACGCTGGAACTGGTGTTCGTGGACACAGATACCCCCGACTACGCGACACTTGTCGATGCCCTCACAGGTCAAGCCAGCCCCCACCGGCAGTTCGAAGTGATCCTGCTGGACAACCAGCGCGACGGGATCTGGCAGATCAGCCAGGCACTCCAGAACTACAGCGATATCAGCGCGATTCACCTGGTGTCCCACGGCGCAGACGGCCTGGTGGAGCTCGGTGACACCCAGCTCGACAGCGACAGCCTGCGGGTGCAGCAGGACCAGCTGCTAGGCTGGTCGAACTACCTGACCGTCGATGCCGACATCCTGATCTACGGCTGCAACCTGGCGGCGGGTGAGGCCGGTCTCGAGCTGATGCGCGACCTGTCCCGCCTGACCGGCGCCGACATCGCCGCCTCCGAGGACCTGACGGGGCACGCGAGCCTGGGCGGCAACTGGGTGCTGGAAGCCCGGGTCGGCCAGGTCGAGACCCAGGTGTTCGCCTCACAGGGCATACTCGAATCCTTCCGCGCCACCCTGGCCGCGCCGGATGCCGTCGACGACAACCTCGGCAGCGCCTACGACGACCAGATCGACAGCCTCGACCCGGAATCCTACTTCCGGCTCAACGACCCGGCGAACATCTCGGACAACGCGACCCCGCCCAACGCCGGCGCCACGGCCAACGGCAGCGTCAGCCAGGAGTCCGGCGGCGCCCTGTCCGGCGACAGCGATGATTCGCTGGGTTTCGACCCGACGGACGGGGACGACGACTACATCCAGATTCCCCACAGCTCGGCCTATGAAATCGACAACGGTACGATCTCCCTGTGGTTCAAGACGTCGACCATCAGCGGCGAGAGCCTGTTCAGCAAGGACGCATCCGGCACGGCCGAAGGCGGACACCTCTCGATCTACTTCACCGGCAGCGGCGCGACCGCCCAGCTGGAGGTGCGCCTGCAGAACAACACCGGCGCCGGCACCGACAGTCACTTTGTCACCAGTACAGGTCTCAGCAACCTGAATGACGACCAGTGGCACAATGTGGTGTTCACCTTCGGCACGGGCGGCATGCAGCTCTACGTCGATGGCGCGTTGCAGGACACCGACGCCTACACCGGCGGTATGCGCGGCGACGGCGACGACACACCGAACCAGGAGCCCATCGCGCTGGGTGCAAGCCGGCGCGCCAGCGGGACCGGCGATACGCCGCCCAGCGGCGACTACTTCAACGGCTCCGTGGATGAACTGGCCATCATCGATTCCCAGCTGACGCCGGAGCAGATCGAGCAGCTCTACCGTACCGCGACGGGTCCCTACATTGTCGACGAGGAAGGCACGCTGAACGTCGACGCTGCCGCGGGTGTGCTGGCCAACGACGACGATGGGGGTGAGGCGACCACCGCATCCCTGGTATCCGGGCCCGCCAACGCCGCCGCGTTCAACCTCAATGCGGACGGTTCCTTCAGCTATACGCCGGACCCCAATTTCAGCGGCACGGACACGTTCGTCTACCAGGCCAGCAACGTCGACGGCTCGGATACCGCGACCGCGACCATCACGGTGAATGCCGCCGCCGACTCCCCCGCATTCTGGGATTACAGCCACAGTGTGGGGCTGTCCGCTGCGACACCCAGCGCCAATTACCCGGTGCAGCTCACGCTCACTGAGGGCGTTGATGGCTTCAGCCACGCCAATGCCCAGGCCAACGGCGAGGACCTGCGCTTCTATGACGGTAACGGCAACGCGCTGGATTACTGGATCGAGGACTGGAACAGCGGCGGCAGCTCCACCGTGTGGGTCGAAGTGGCGGATGCGGGCACCTCGGCTATCGAGCTTTACTACGGCAACGCGGCGGCGACGGCACAGAGCAGCGGCAGCAACACGTTCGCCTTCTTCGATGACTTTTCCGATGGGTCCGTGGGCAGCTTGCCGGCGGGATGGACGCTGGCGCCGGATGCGCTGGACGGCACCCCCCCATCCATCTTCAACGACGGCGGCAATTTTGTCTTCCATGACGGTGCGAACGGCGCGAACGGAGACGCCGTGTATCACGGGGGTAGCTGGTCCGATCTCATCGTGGTCCAGGACTTCCGTGTTCCCTCGAACGGCGACCCCATCGAGGATGCGACCCTGATTACTCGCTTCCAGGATCCACAAAACGCGCTGGCGGCCGGTATTCACGACAACACCACCGCAAAGTTCTGGTACACGACCACGGCGGACGGCTGGACCGAAATCGCCAGTGTGGATATCTCGGCCTACAGCGTCGACGACGGCAACTGGCACACCCAGGAAGTCAGGGTCTTCGGCAACACCATGGAGTTGTACATCGACGGCAACTTTGTGGACAGTGTCGACGTGTCACCCTACGGGGCTCCGGCCAGCGGCGCCGCGGGATTCTGGTCCCAGGAGGACGACAGCGAGGCCTACCGCGACAACCACCGTGTGATGGACTACGACACCGGTGCGGGCATCATCACGGCGACTGCCGGTGCGGTCAGCAGCAGCGTCAGCTTCGACGTCGACGATGACCGCCCCGACACAACACCGGTGGGTAGCGTCCGCGCTACCGACCCGGACGGTGACACACTGACCTACAGCATTACCGCCGGCAACACCGGCGCCTGGGCCGGCGGCGCATTCGCCATCGACGGCAATGGCCTGATCACCGTAAACAACAGCGCAGCGCTGGATGCGCAGACGACACCTTCGTTCACCCTCACAATCGAGGTGGACGACGGCACCGGACGCTCGGACACCGAGACCGTCAACATCACTGTCAACGACGCCACACCTCCGGCGGCGCCGGTGGTGACCGGTATTACCGATGACACCGCGGCAGCTGACAACATCACCTCAGACAATCAGCTTCTCTTCTCCGGCACGGCGGAAGCCAGCAGCACGGTCGAGGTGTTCCTCGACGGCGCCAGTATCGGCACCACCACGGCGGACGGCGCCGGCGACTGGAGCTTCGACCATACCGGTACGACCCTGGGAGACGGCAGCTATACACTCACCGCCGAGGCCACCGACGGGGCTGGTAATACCAGTGTGACTTCCGCGGGCCTGGCGTTCACCGTCGACACCGCAGCCTCCGCCGCCCCGGTGGTAAGCGCCATCACCGACGACACCGGCGCCGCGGACAATATCACCTCGGACAATCAGCTGGTGTTCTCCGGTACGGCAGAAGCCAACAGCAGTGTCGAGGTGTTCATAGACGGCGCCAGCATCGGCACCACCACGGCGGACGGCGCCGGGGACTGGAGCTTTGACCATACCGGCACCACGCTTGCAGACGGCGGCTATACGATTACAGCGGAGGCTTCCGACACCGCGGGCAATACCAGCGCCACTTCCGGGGGGCTGGCGTTTACCGTGGATACGGTGGGGCCGTCTGCAGCGGTCTCAGGCATCAGCATCGATACGGCAGCGGCGGACAATATCACCGCCGACAACCAGCTCGTATTTTCCGGTACCGCGGAAGCCAATAACCCGGTCGAGGTATTCCTGGACGGCGCCAGCCTCGGCACTACCACGGCGGACGGCGCCGGCGACTGGAGCTTCGACCATACCGGCACGACCCTGGGAGACGGCAGCTATACGCTGACCGCACGTGCCACCGACCCCGCCACCGGTCAGGCCGGTGCCATATCCGCGGGTCTCGCATTCACAGTCGATACGGTCGCGCCCGCCGCCCCCACGGTAACCGGCATTACCGACGACACGGCCGCGGCAGACAATATCACCTCGGACAACCGGCTGGTGTTCTCAGGCACCGCCGAGGCGGGCAGCTCCGTCGAGGTCTTCCTCGACGGCGCCAGCCTTGGTACTACCGCGGCGGACGGCGCCGGCAACTGGAGTTTTGACCACAGCGGCACCACCCTCGCCGATGGCAGCTATACCCTGACGGCGGAGGCCACCGATACCGCAGGCAATAGCAGTGTCACCTCCGCAGGCTTCGCCTTCACGGTCGACGCGACGGCGCCGTCGACTCCCGCGGTTACGGCAATCACTGATGACACGGCGGCCGCAGACAGCGTTACCTCGGACAACCAGCTGGTGTTCTCCGGCACCGCCGACGCCAACATTGACGTCGAGGTATTCCTCGACGGCGCCAGCCTCGGCACCACCACGGCGGACAGCGCCGGCAACTGGACCTTCGATCACACCGGCACGACGTTGGCCGACGGCAGCTACTCACTCACCGCCGAGGCCTTCGATACGGCGGGCAATACCAGCGCCACATCCGCCGGCTTCGGCTTTACGGTCGACGCCACCGCGCCGTCCGCCCCCGCGGTCACGGCGATTACCGATGATACCGGCGCCGCAGACAACATTACCTCGGACAACCAGCTGCTGTTCTCCGGCACCGCCGAGGCCAACAGCAATGTCGAGGTGTTCCTTGAGGGTGCCAGCCTGGGAACGACACCGGCGGACGGCGCCGGCAACTGGAGTTTCGACCACACCGGCACCACGCTGGCCGACGGCAGCTACACACTGACTGCCGAGGCCACCGATACCGCCGGCAACACCAGCGCCACCTCCGCCGGACTTGCCTTTACCGTGGCCACATCCGGGCCCGGCGCGACAGTCAGCGGCTATGCCAGCGACACGGGCGCCGCCGATGACGTCACCGCGGATAACCAGCTGGTATTCAGCGGCAGCGCCACCGCCAACAGCAGTGTCGAAGTCTTTCTCAATGGTGTGGGCATCGGCACCACACTTGCGGACGGTGTCGGCAACTGGAGCTTTGACCACACCGGCACCGCCCTCGCTGACGGCAGCTACGACCTGACCGCGCAGGCCACCAACACGTCGACGGGACTGACCGGTCTTGTCTCCAACACCCTCTCGTTCGAGGTGGACACGACCGGTCCATCCGCCAGCGTGACCAGCATCAGCCAGGACACAGGGCTCGCTGACAATATCACTGCGGACAACCGGCTGGTGTTCCGCGGCATGGCGGAAGCCGGCAACAGTGTCGAGCTGTTCCTTAGCGACGGCGGCGGCTCGTCAAGCATTGGCAGTACGATTGCAAACGGTGCCGGCAACTGGAGTTTCGATCACACTGGCACGACGCTTGCCGATGGCACCTATACGCTGCTGGCAGTCGCCACAGACCCCGCCACCGGCCAGGCGGGCGCCCTGTCCGGCGGCTTTGTATTCACCGTGGATACCAGCAACGCAGCGCCCACGGGTACGGTCACGATCAGCGAGGCGGATCCCATACAGGGCAGCCCCCTCACGGTGTCCAATACCCTGTCCGACGCCGACGGATTGAGCGGACCCATCAGCTACCAATGGCTGCGCGACGGCGTGGCCATTGCCGGCGGTCAGGGTACGACCTATACCCCCACCCAGGATGACGTCGGTGCATCCCTGTCCGTTATTGCGAGTTATACCGATGACCGGGGCACCGGGGAGTCCGTCAGCAGCGCGGCGACAAACCCGGTGGCCAACCTGGACGAGCCCGGAACCGGCGGCGTCAGCATCGACAATCTCGCACCCGTGGAGGGCGACGTACTGACCGTCACCAGCTCGCTCGACGATCCCGATGGCCTGAGCGGCACCGTGGCCTTCCAGTGGCAGCAGGACGGGGTCGACGTTACCGGGCAAAACGGCACCATTTACGTCACCACTGCAGCGGACGTCGGCGCCGTTATCAGCGTGGTGGCGAGTTACATCGATGACTTCGGCGGCGAGGGTTCGGCGGCCAGCGTGGCGACTGCACCGGTGGCGTCGCTGAACAGCGGTCCGGTGGGCAGTGTCACGATCACCGGCGAGGCCGTGGAAGACGAGACGCTGACCGTCTCAAGTGCCATTTCGGATCCCGATGGGGTCGGCGAACTGAGCTACCAGTGGCAGCGGGATGGCGAAGACGTCCCCGGGGCGACCGGTGCAAGCTATCTGCTGGGCCAGGCGGATGTAGGAACACGCATTTCGGTCGTGGCCAGCTATGTCGACGGCGGCAGCACTGCGGAATCCCTGGACAGCGATCCCACGGCGGCAGTAGATAACCGCAATGATGCGCCGCAGGGCAGTCTGATCAGCTCGGATGCCGCGCCGGAGCCCGGCACCGTGCTCAGCGCTTCGGGAGTCATCGAGGACGAGGACGGCATTTCAAGCGAGATTCGCTATCAATGGATGCGCGATGGCGAGCCCATTCCGGGCGCCGTGGATGAAAGCTACCTGATCGAGGACATCGATAGCGGTTCGGTGATCACCGTGCAGGCCAGCTACGTCGACGGCTTTGGCACCGAGGAAATCTTCCTCAGCGGCGGTATTCCCGTCTCTTCCGGCAGTGGCGGCTCCGGGACTGGTTCTTCCGGCGACCCGGGTGCGGTGCCGGGTTCAGAAACCGACGGTGGGTCGACCCAGGGATCCGGGGGCATCAACCTCCCCAATGATGATCCGGCCGGCGGCGGTGGCACCGTCGTCGAGTCACCCGCCGAATCGCCCGCACCGTTTACTCCCCTGCCCACAGAATCGGGCAGCGGTTTCGAATCCCGTAGCGGCGGCACCCCCATACTCGAACTTGGCGATGACCTGGACCTTGGTCAGCGTGCCGGTACCGGCGCCAGTGTCATCAGTGTGGGTGGGGGCGACGACGGCACCGGGAGCGACCCCAGTGAGAGTGAGGTGATTCTCGCCGAGGCCGAGCTCCAGGACGAACTGGTGGACTCGCTGCTCGACCTGATCCAGGGCGATGACGCAGAGGAAGAACTCGGGCTTGGCGCCGGCTCCGCTTCCGCCCTGGCGGAGGAAGTTGAAGAGCTACTGGAAGAGGAGTCCGACGCCATCGCGGCGGTGCTGACCAATCACGCCATGTGGGACGCGATTGACCGCATGCATGACCAGATGGAGCAGAGCAACCAGAGCCAGCTCACCCGCGAAGAGCTCGTCGTTCAGCTGGTCAGCACCTCCAGCGTGGGCATCTTCGCGGCGCTGACCATGTACGCACTGCGCGGCGGGGCGCTGATGGCCAGCTGGCTGTCCACGGTGCCGATATGGGGGACCCTGGATCCGCTGCCGATTTTGCGCACCAAAAAGGACGAGCAGGAACCGGAAGAGGCTGAACCGAACCGCGACTCCGATCCCGAGCGCCTGTTTGGCAGCCAGGGTGCCGAGTCGTGAAGAAGTTCCTGCTGAACCCCATCTTCCGGGTCAGCGTCGGCCTGGTGATGCTGACGGTCAGCATTCTGCTGATGGGGGACTGGTTCGGGCTGGTGCCCAACGCGTCGGAAGCCCAGCTGGAGAGTCGCCGCAAATTCAGTGAGGCGCTGGCGGTCCAGCTGTCCTCGTTCGCATCCGGAGGCGACCCACAGTACATCTCCGTCACGCTGCAGGCGGTCGTGGATCGCAATCCCGACGTGGTGTCGGCGACGTTCCGCTCGGTCAGCGGCGAGACCGAGATCGATGCCGGGGACTTCGGAATCGAGGGCGCAGAGCGCGACCGGGTCACCGTGCCCATATTCAAGGGCGACCGGCAGTGGGGTGCAGTCGTCGTGCAGTTTGCGGAATCAGAAGCCTCCTGGCTGCCCGGCTTCACCAACAACACGTTCCTGGCACTGGTGGTGTTCGTGTTCGCCGTCGGACTGCTGCTGTTCCCGATTTTCCTGCGCAGGGTGTTGCGCGAACTGGACCCCAGCGCCGTCATCCCGGGCAGGGTCAAGGCGGCGTTCGACACCCTCGCCGAGGGCATCCTGATCCTCGATGAGCAGGGCGGCATCATGCTCGCCAACAGCGCATTCTCACGGAGCGTCTCTATCGCCAGCGCCAACCTCGTCGGCAAAAGCGCGTCCAGCCTCCGCTGGGTCGCCAGCGAGGAAGAGGAAGACGAACTGCTGTCTACAGAGGAACTGCCCTGGAACAAGGTGCTGGAATCCGGCGAAAAGCACACCAGCGAACGCATCGCGATCGTCCACGGCACCAGCACCCGGCGCTCCTTCGCGGTGAACTGCACCCCGATATTCGACGACCGGCAGGTGGTGCGCGGCGTAATCGCCACCTTTGACGACCTGACTGAACTGGAAGAGAAGAACGCCGAGCTCAGCGAGACCCTGATAGACCTGCAGAAATCCAAGGAAGCCGTTGACGAGAAATCCCGGGAGCTGGAGTTCCTGGCGACCCGCGACCCGCTCACCGGCTGCCTCAACCGCCGGGCCTTCAACGAGTCCATGTCCACACTGTTCGATGGCGCCCTGGAACGCAAACGTGACCTGGTCTGCATGATGGTCGACATCGACCACTTCAAGCGCATCAACGACAACTACGGCCACGCCATGGGCGACACGGTGATCAAGTTTGTCGCCAACACCATCAAGGCCAATATACGGCCCGCGGACCTGCTCGCACGCTACGGCGGTGAGGAATTCTGCCTGGTGCTGGATGGGCTGAACCTGGAGCAGGCCCGCACCATGGCGGAGCGCGTTCGCCATGCTGTTATGGAAGGCGACCCCTCGGCCTTCGCCAGCACTATCAAGGTCACCGCCAGCTTCGGACTGGCAGCGATCAGGGACACGCTGGCCGACAAGGAAGAACTGATCAACAACGCAGACAGGGCCCTGTACCGCGCCAAGGAAACCGGGCGTAACCGGGTGCTGTCATGGGATGAAGATGTCGCAGAGGCGCCCGCCAGTTCGCCGCAGGTCGACCCCCCGGCGACAACCAGTCCCGCTGAAGCGCTGAACGTGAACCAGGAGGTGGCCAACCGCCTCGAGGAACTGGAGCGTATCGCCCGGGAGAGGGCGGAGCAGCTCGATAATATCCTGGCCTTCGACAGGCTCACCGAACTGCCCAGCAGGCAGGTATTCATCGATCGCGTCGACCAGGCGGTTGTGCGCGCACGTCGCGCGGGCGAAATTCCCGCTGTGGTTTCGCTGGGGGTCGACGACCTGGGCCGAGTCAACGACACGCTCGGCTACGAGCAGGGGGAGCATCTGCTCAGGGAAGTCGCCAATCGCCTGCGGCATGTCCTGAGGGATTCGGACACCGTGTCACTGTTGGAAGACTCCCAGCCCGATGCCTCGCTGTCCAAGTTGGGCTATGGCGAGTTCGGCATTCTCATCGCCTCGGTACGCGACAAGGAAAACATTACCTGGATCGTACGCCGTATCCTGGATGCCATACAGGAGCCCATCTACCTGGACGGGCACAGTCTCGCCGCCTCCGCCAGTATTGGCATCGCAGTATTCCCCGAAGATGGTGAGGAGGGAAGGGAACTCATCAAGCGCGCAAATATCAGCCGCTATCACGCGGAACAGCTGCCCGGCAGCAATAACGTGGAGTTCTTTTCCCGCGAGATCGGGCAAACGTCCAGGCAACAGCTTACGCTCGAATCCGAACTGGCCGATGCGGTCAGGCAGAGCCAGTTCGAGGCCTTCTACCAGCCCAAGTACGACATCCACAAGGACCTGATCTGCGGCTACGAGGCCCTGCTGCGCTGGAACCACCCGGAGCGCGGCCTGCTGGCGCCGGGCGAATTCATCGAGGTGGCCGAAAGAACCCGGCACATCAATGCCATTGGCGAATGGATGCTCGAGCAGGCCTGCCGCCATATCATCGCCTGCAACGAACGCAGCGCCGCTCCCATCAGCGTCGCCGTCAACATGTCCCCTGTCCAGTGGTCGCAGCCCGACGTGGTGCCACGCATCATCGACATCGTGGAGCGCCACCAGGTATCACCGGGGCAACTCGAGATCGAACTGACGGAAAGCTGCCTGATGGAAAACCTGGAGCGCACGCACAAGGCATTGAAGGCGCTGCAGAAGCACGGTTTCAAGATTTCCGTCGATGACTTCGGCACCGGCTATTCGGCCCTGGGCTACCTGCGTGAACTGCCCATCGACGCCCTGAAGATCGACCGCTGCTTTATCTCGGAACTGGATTCGAGCCCGGATGATCTCGCCATTGTCGAGGCCATCATCTCGATGGCCAGGGCCCTGAATCTCCATGTGGTGGCCGAGGGCGTGGAGAGCCTGTCTCAGCTCGGGCTTCTCAAGCGCCTTGAGTGCCATCATGCCCAGGGCTACTACTACAGCCGGCCGGTGCCCGCCGCCGAGGCCCTGGATATGCTTGGAAAGGCGGCGAAGAGCGCGCCCGCCTAGTCGCCCCGTCCCGAATAGGCCAGGGTCTTGCCCAGGTTCTCATCCACAAGCATCAGGTCGTCCCGCTGTTGGCGGAATCGCACACTGTTGGACCACTGCGGGAATCTCACCAGCCAGCGCGCGCGCCAGCCGGACAGAGGCTTGTTGCGTCCTGCCAGCCAGCGCAGCAGCCAGCCGGGATAGTATTCCGCCAGCAGACGGTCCTCCAGTGACAGGATGGCTTCACAGCTGCCCGGGTCCCCCTGCCGCGCGCAGCGGCCGAACAGCTGGCGATCAACGCGAAACTCCGGGTTGCACTCGGCGGCGATGACATGCAGTCCGCCGACTGAGTCCACTCCATCTCCCAGCTTGATGTCGGTACCGCGCCCGGCCATGTTGGTCGCCACGGTGACCTGGCCGCGCCCTCCGGCTTCCGCGACCACGTCCGCTTCCGAGCGATCCTGGCGCGCATTCAGTATCCGGTGTGGCAGGCGGCGGCGGGAAAACAGCCTGCCGATAAGATCGGAGTCATACAGCGAGCAGGTACCCACTAGCACAGGCTGGCCGCTGCGGTGTACGTCCACCACCTGGTTGAGCACCGCAAGCCATTTGTCCTGGGCCCGCGGGTAAACCGTGTAGCCCCGCTGTCGGCGCTGGTTCTTCCGGTGGTTGGGCACCCGGATGGTGCCCAGGCCATAGGTTGAGCGAAGCTCCCGGCGCACCTGCCGCAGGGTGCCGCTCATGCCCCCCAGGTGAAGATAGCGGCGGAAGAACTTCTGGTAGCTGATGCTGGCCAGCGTCTCGCGCTGCCCCGTCACCGGGCAGCCCTCCTTGCATTCCACCATCTGGTGAAGCCCCAGCTGCCAGCTCCGATCCGCCATCACGCGGCCGGTGTTCTGGTCAATGATTTCAACCTTGTCATTGCGTACCAGGTAGTGATGGTCGCGACGCAGCAGGTGTCGCGCCACCAGCGCCTGCTTCACCAGGAACTCCCGGTGGCGGCGGCCGCTGAACAATCCCTGCAGGGGTTCGGCGAGGCGGTCCGCCGCATCCCGCCCCGCGGCCGTAAGCAACACATCAGACCCGCGCAGTTCAAAGTGCTCGCCCACCTGCAGCGCATCGGCAACTTCCAGTGCCTGGGAATAGATGCGCTCCCGGGTTGCGTCCTCGATATCGCGTGAGAGTATGAGCGGAGTTCGCGCCTCGTCGATGAGCACGCTGTCCGCCTCATCGAGAATGGCGAAACACAGGCCACGCAGGGACAGCTCGTTTCCCTCGCTGAACTTCATCGACAGCCTGCCGGGCGCAGCCGGGCTCGCCAGCCGGTCACGCAGGTAGTCGAAGACCAGCTGCTGGTTGGTCACGTAAACGACGTCGGCGGCGTAGGCCTCCCGGCGCTCGCGCGTATCCATGGCCTCCAGCGCCACGCGCACGCTGACACCCAGCGCGTTGTACAGCGGCGCCATTTCCTCGGCGTCGCGGGCCGCGAGGTATTCGTTGCTGGTCACGACGTGCACGGGTACGCCGGCCAGCGCCGCCACGATGGCCGGCAGGGTCGCGGTCAGGCTCTTGCCCTCGCCGGTATCCATCTCTGCCATGTTGCCGTTGAGAATGATCCAGCCTCCCAGCAACTGTGTGGCGTAGTGCTGCTTGCCCAGGGTCAGGGCGGCGGCGGCTCGAATCAGGGCAAAGGATTCCCAGACCAGCTCATCTACCAGGCCTTCGCGGTGCAGCCGGTAGCGCAGGTCGGGAAGTCGCGCCGAGATTTCCTCAAGCGACAGCTCCCCTGTCTTTTCCGCAGCCGCCCGCACCTTTTCTTCCACGTAGCCCAGGCGGTACCGGCGGCTTCGGGACAGGTCACGAAAACGCCCCACCATGGCCTCGGCGGCGCGGTCGAAGCGCCCGGAGCGCCGTTCCAGCCGCTGGGGATAGATGCCCAGCTGACTGCCGGGTCGCAAGGCCTTGGCAGCAATCACGTCGCGATCTCAGCCGGAGAGCCGGCGCAGGAACAGCTGTTGAACATCTCGATACCACTGGGCGGCCAGGGGTTCCGCGCCGTGATCGAACCTGACGAATACGCGTGTGCCTATCCGCGTGCTCGCCGTCGTGGCGGGCAGGCTGACCTCAAACTCGAACACCCGCTCACCGCTGGCGAGCGTCAGGTCTTCCCCGCTTCCGATTACAAACCTGCCCCCGCCTTCGGTGGACAACACCCTGCTGGGCAGGGTGAAACCCGCCTGCGGCACCGCACGCGACAGCTCTGCCTGCATGGATTCCCAGGGATTGCTGGCCAGGCGCACATCGACCCGGTCGACCCGCTCAAGGATACGGTCCAGTTCGTCCTGCATGACGACAACACGCGCGGTGGCGACTTCCGCGGGCGCGACGTATCCCAGCAGGTCACCGCGGGATATATGGGCGCCGCGCATTTCACCTACCGGGAGCCGGAAGAAAATCCCGTCCACCGGCGCGATCACCGTCAAGGACGCAATTTTTTCGCGAAGCCGCTCCAGGTCGGCATTGAGGACCGATATCTCCTCGCGGGTGAGCCGGGCCTGGACGCGATCGGCGGTCCTGACGGCGTTGTAGCGGGCGCGCAGCTCCTTCAGCCGGCCCTCCATGACCTCGAGCTCGCCGCGGTGAAACAGGTTTTCGAGCAGCATCAGCGGTTGTCCCGCCGACACGCTGGCGCCATCGTCGACCAGGACATCTGCGACAAACCCGTCCGTATCCGCGATCAGGTGGGATTGCTGAGGCGGATAGACCACACCCTCCACCTGAGACAGCGATGCCACCGGTATCACGCCGAAGCCGACGACAAGGCCGGCCAGGGCCAGCGCGGTGACCAGCACGGCGCGGGGCCTGCGACTGCGCAGGCGCGGATTCAACAGCAGGAAATCGGCCTGCTTGAGAAGCGGCCAGAGCACCTGGGACAGCAGCGCCCAGCCCGCCAGCGCGGCACCGACCACAAACAGCTCCTCGAGGAGAAACAGGCACACGGCCGCCAGGATACCCAGCCGATAAAACAGGGAGAGCGGTGCGTAGGCCAGGAACCAGGCCGCTTCATAGCGGGAGTGCGCCGGCGTGGTAGCGCTCTCCAGGCCAAAGCCATAGTGCTGGATGAGATAGCCGAAGTAGCTGTTGGCGCGCTGGGCCAGGTTCTGGATGCCGATCAGGTCCGAGAGGATGTAATACCCGTCGAATCGCAGCAGGGGGTTGCCATTGAACAACAGCGTGGAGACGCCGCCGATGAGCATGATATTGAAACAGATGCTGCTCACCAGCCCAGGCGTGACGTTGAGCCAGACAAACAGGGCCAGCGCGGCCAGCAGCAGCTCCACCATGATGCCGGCGGCACCCACTGTCACGCGCTTGCCGCGACTGGCGAATGCGCTCGCGGCCGAGGCATCCACGTAGGGTACCGGCACAAAGACCATGAATATGACGCCCAGCTCATGCACCTCACCCCCTTCCAGCTTGGCGGCATAGCCGTGACCCAGTTCGTGCAGCAGTTTCACGCAGGGGTACAACAGGAACAGCAGTAGCAGGTTGTCGGGTGTAAGCGCCTGGTAGCTGGCGGTGTAGACCAGCTGCTCCCAGTGCACCGCCGCCAGCATCACCGCCACGCCGACCACCGCGACCCACAGCCACAGGGCCGTGGTGGTAAAGCACCAGCGAACCAGGGGAACGGTGCGCTCCAGGAAGGCGTTGGGATCAAACAGCGGCAGTCGCAGTGACAGCGGATTGCGGACCCGGCTCAGCCGATGGGCCTGGCGCTGTTCGCGGCGCCGCTCCAGCAGCTCTTCGACATCCGGCGGGATGTCCGTGCGCAGCACGTCGATTCGATGCAGCTGGCCCAGCAACAGGATGACGTCGTCCTGCACAGGCCCTTCGTCACCGAGCGCGGTATTGGCGGCTTCCCAGATATGGTCGACGCTGCGCTCGCCGTTCATCAGGGCAATGACGTGATACGCCGGCTCATTGAAGCGGTGGAAACGCCCGCTGGCGGGGTCTTCCAGCAGGTACCAGACCTGGTCGCCGTGAATCTGTCGATGCAGCCGGACATGGCTGCGCAGGGCGGGCCTGAGGTCCCGGACGCGATACCAGTTTTCGCTGAACAGCGGTTTGTCCAAGCTTACCGCCACCAGGTCCAGAGCTTGAGACGCAGCCAGGCCAACAGCTCCCGGCTCCAGATCCACCCGAGCCGGGCTTCACCCAGCTCGACCTTGCCGACACCTTCCATACCGGGCCGGAGTCCCTGGCCCTGATCGTCGACCGTCGCCTCGACGCGGAAGAAGTTGCCGCCGTCTTCCGCACTCGACACCGAGGTGATGCGTTCCACCCGCAGTGGAAAACGCTGACTGGGCATGCTCGCCAATACCAGCGAGCCCTGCTCGCCGCCGGCCAGGTGGGCGATGTCGCCCTCGCTGACCCTGAGCACCACGCGAAAATCCTCCAGCGGCGCGACCACGAACAGGGTATCTCCGCGGGTAACCGGCGTTCCCAGTCGCTGGCTGAGGTCACCTTCGATCACAGCGCCGGTGAACGGCGCCAGGATACGGGTCCGCGCCAGCTGTTCATCGAGCAGCCTGAGCTCGGCGTCCGCCTGCTCAATTCTCGCCGAGATGATGCTGACCTCGGCGCGGTCGCGCCGGGATGCCGCGTCCCTGGACTCGCTCACCATTTGCTGCCGGAGCGTGGCCCATTTCAGGCGCTCCAGTTTGAGATCGCTGTCGTCCAGGGTGCCCAGCAGCTGGCCCTCTTCGACCACGTCGCCGGCGCGGGATTCGGCAGACTTGATATAACCATCGATCGGCGCGGCGATGGTGCGCTGGACGCTGCCCTCTATCACCGCCTCGGCGGTGACACGCCAATCACCCTTCGCCAGCGTGAGAAACGCTGCCACGGCGATGAGTATCAGTGTGGCCAGCTTGAGCCGATAGTGGGCCGGCCCAAGCAGCTTTTGTGCGCCACGGCTCAAGGCCCGGCCCGAACGCGCGAGAACACCCATCTCATCCTGCCGCATCAACAGCATGACCGGCGCCAGGATCGCGAGAATGCGCTCCAGCATGGCCACGGTGCGGTCGTCAAAGGCGACGCCGGAGGCGCGCTCCAGGGTCAGTGCACCGAGCGCGGCGCCGTGGTGACTGAAGGGCAGGCTCAGTATGCACTCGTCACCGGTCTCCCGGGCAAGCGCGCGGTGGGCATAGTCCAGGCCACTGTCATCCGAGGCGTCGCCGGCGAAGTGAACGACCCGGTCCTGGTCGACCGCCTCGTCCATGGCGAGGCTGATCCCTCGCAGAAGATTGGCGTCCTGTTTGATGCGCGCGCTGTGGGACAGCACAACGACCTCGGTCTGGCGTCGCCGGCGAATCCCCAGGCTGACCCGCTGGCAGTTGAAACGCTGCGCCAGCTCGGTCACCAGGGTTGTCGCCAGGGACTGGAAATCAGGCTGGTCGAGGCAGATCGCCACCAGGGGAAACACTTCCCCCAGCACCATGTGCTCACCACCCGCGGGCTGTTGCACGGTATAGCCTAGCCATTCCGCGCCCCAGGCCAACAGGTTGGCGATCGCGCGCTGCTGCTCCTCGGTCCTGGCATCCACATCCAGCACCACCAGCAGATCGGCTCGTGCCGGAACCGGTTGCAGCAGGCGCATTCCGCCCGCTTCGAGATCGAGTTGCCGGGGTTGCCGGTCCTGTACCACGGCGGCCACGGTTTCGCCGGACAGATCCTCAGGGGAGCGGTCTTCGGGCCAGTGGCAAATGAGGGAGATCGCGCCGTCGTCAGCCAGACTCAGCACCGCGGCGGTGCGAGCCTGGCCGATCATCGCGCACTGGGTGTTCAGCCAGCGCGAGGAACGGGCGTGGAATTGGTCGACCGTCGCGGATTCCTGGTCGGCGCCGTTCTGCTCCGGCTGTCCTTTTGTCATTCCATCGAGCTGCAACAGCGTTACTCCAGCGACGTTTTGTTCTGAATGCTGCGTCGCGTCGCGGCCCCATTCGGGCCGTGATTACTGTCTCAAAGCTGCTGGGAAATTACAAAAGCAATCTCTGGAGTTGGGATATGGAGCAAATGGCGCGAATTGGCGCCATTGCCCCTTGTTATGCCCTACCTGGCGGATTCCAGAATGAAGCGGGCCATGACTTCCTGCTTGTCGTCACCCAGCACCATCTCACCGTCATCCAGGCGCCAGCTGCCCACGTCGGAGAGCATGGCGAGGAAACGGGATTCGAGGTCCATGCCGGATTCACAGGCCTTCCGCGTGACGGCCGCCTGCCCCAGGCCCAGGCTGGTGCCTTCGAGGGTGTAGGTGCCCGTGAAGGTGTTGCAGCCCGCAAAGCCGGCAAAGGTATCTTCCCTGCGGCTGATTTCGATGTAGGGCCGGGCCTGGAGCTCCAGATCAAGTTGTTCTTCACCGAGCACGTCGAGATACCACTTGATGCCCTGCAGGGAGATGGTCCTGTTCATCCTCAGGCCCTGGGCCTTTGGCCGCGCAAAGCGGAGCGTCAGTGTTTCCGTCGCAAACGGGTCGAGGCTGGCAAGGCTGCGCTGCGTGGGCTGCCCACCGCCCTGCAGCTCCGCGTACACCAGGTACTGGCGGCCGTCCTGGACCAGGCCGGGATCATAGACCAGCGAAAAGCTGTGCGGCGAAGCGCTGCCCGCACTCACCGACGTGCTGGCGACGACGGGCGGCGCCCCCTCGGCATCCGTGACGTCGACCATTTGCACGGTGAGCGAACGACCGATAGGCAAGGGTGATTCGACCTCGAAGTAAACAGTGCCCGTCAGGGTGCTCAGTTCGGGCTCGGCGGCAGTGCCCGTCGAGTCAGTGTCCGAGGAACAGGCCGACAGGATGAAGACCAGCGACAACAGGGCGCAGGTCAGTGCAGGCATTTTCATGCAAATTCTCCTGGATGGTACTGCAGGTGAGAGCGGCGCTCTCGATGACAACGCGCATGATAGCGGCGATTACGCCGCTGTCCAGACCCCCCTGCCTACCGCTTTACCAGTTGTAGCTGGCCGTCCCGCCGAACACTCGCTCCTGCAGCACGTTGGCCTGGGTGTAAGATCCACCGGAGAACGCAAGGTCGTACTGGTCGGATGAGGTCTGGAACACGGTCTCGTCCTCGTCGAACACATTCTTCGCCCAGATGCTCACGTCCCATTTCCCGTCGGAACTGCGCAGCCCCGCATAGAGATTGAGGATGTTGTGCTCCTCGAACTCGTCAGTCACGGCACCGATCCCGGCCGAGGCGTCCTGGTTGTCCCGCTCGCCGGTGAACTTGTACAGGCCGCGCAGGTAGAGCTCATTGACACCCATCGGGTAGACGTACTCGGAGTTGAGCGACAGGGAGAAGTCCGGCTCGCCGCTGATGTTCTCACCATCGATGTCGCAGAAGCCGAGGACTTCGCCCGGTTCGCGTTCGTTGCAGGGCGCCTCGGCGCCATCCCACTCCGCCTTCTGCAGGCTCAGGGCGCCGCCGATGGACCAATTGTCGGTGAGCAGCATCCGTCCCTCCAGCTCCATGCCGTAGATATCCGCGTCGCCGTTGAAGATGATGCCGCCGGAGATATCGACAGGCTCGCCCTCGTCATTGAGCACCTGCACGCCGCGCACAAAGCCGAGGTAACCGTCAAACTTCTGGTAGAAGAAGGCACCGTTCAGGCTGGCCCGGCCGTCCAGGAAGCGTCCCTTGAAGCCGAGCTCGATGGCGTCGCTGTCCTCATCGTCGTGCAGCAGGTCGTCCTCGCCGTTCGGCAGGAACTGCACATCCGGGTCCGGCACGATGGAGATCCCGCTGGGCCGATAGCCGCGGCTGTAGGAGGCGTACAGCGACAGGTCGGGGGTCCAGTCATAGCGCAGGCTCAGGGACCCGGTGATGGCATCCTCGTCCGACTTCTCGTTCTCGGGGCTTACCGCAATAATGGGGAAATTCGCAGACAGGCCCGCCGAAATCGCGCCGGTGGCGTCCTCCAGTGCCTGCAGCGGCGGCGGCAGGTAGCCAAGGGACAGGAACTCGACGTTGGCGCTGCGCTCCGCCTCGAAGTCCGAGTAGCGCAGCCCCACTTCCAGCTGCATCTGGTCTGTGACCTCGAAGCTGTTGAAGGTGAAGATGCCGAAGATCTCCGTATCCACAGGGATCAGGCCGCCCGTGGCAAAAGATATGGTCGGCTGCGGTGGGGTCAGCGTGGTGTTGGCGCGGAACGCGGTCTCGGTTTCCTGGTCCTGGTAGAACACACCGAACATGTAGTTCCAGAAATCCCGGTCCTGGGACGCGATGCGAATTTCCTGGGTAAACGTCTCCACCTCGGTATCGGAGGTTTGGAACGTATCTGCCCCCTCGGTCTGTTCGTAGTTGGCCCGGTCGTTTTCCTGCCGTGACTCCTTGTCCGAATCCACATAGCCGGTCACCGCGGTGACCAGGTGCCCCGCCACTTCCCAGTCGATGGACAGCGTCGCGATGTCGTACTCAAAGTCGGTGAAATCGTCTGTTGCGCTCAGGCTCTCGCGATCGTCGGCGGAGAGGCTGGGACGCTCTCCGAGTGTGTCGATACCGTCCAGGCCCTTTACATCATCGGTATCCCGATCGAAGTTCTGCCACACCAGGGTCGCCCCGAAATTGTCGGTAGGCGCCCAGCCCACGCTGAGGCGGCCGGACGTGGTCTCCTGCTCGGGATCGTCGAGACCCGAGGTCAGGTTCTCGACGTTGTTGGCGAAATTCTCGTCGTAGACGCCGGCGATACGCACCCCGAATACGCCCTCGACAATAGGAATGTTGACCGCCGCCTGGCCGTTGAGGCCATCATTGTCCGACACGGAGCCCTGCACGCTGGCCTCGAATGCATCCAGGTTGGGGCCCTTGGTAATGACGTTGATGGCCCCGGCGGGGGAGGTGCGGCCCTGCAGCGTACCCTGCGGCCCGCGCAGGATCTCGAATCGCTCGATATCGTAGAGCTGGCTGAAGACCGTATCGGCGCGCATGATGGCGTCGTTCCAGTAGACGTCCACCGCCGAGGAAATCCCCGACTCGGGGTCCACGCTGATCCCTCTCAGGGCAACATTGGGGTTGCGGGCATTGGGCGTGGCAAGCGTGAGGCCGGCGGTCTGCTGCTCCAGCTCCGCAAAATTGAAGGTGCGGAAGCGCGCCACGTCGCTGCCGGTGATCACGTTCACGGTGGCCGCCACATCCCGGACCGTGGACTCTCGCTTCTGGGCCGTCACGATAACCTCTTCGAGAACCAGCCGCTCCTGTGCGGCAACCCCCGTAGAGGCGAGCGAGGCCGCCGCAACGGCCAGTGAAATGAGCTTTTTCATAGTCATGTACCTGTCTAATTATTGTGATGAAGGTGCGACGGACTCTGTCCCCGCCGCTATTGCGAGCTTTGCCTGGCCCAGGCGCGCCTGCAGCCAGTAGATTTCGTAGTCGTTTCTCTCGTTGGCCCGGGCCCTTGCCAACAGGGCGTCCAGCACCTCGAGGCGCAGGGTCTGGCCGGCCACAGAGCCGGGCTCAGCCGCCAACAGCACTTCCAGCGCGTGCAGTGCCTTCTCCGGTTCACCCCCGTCCAGGTAGCGGCCCGCCAGGGCCAGCAGCTCATCCAGCCCCGCCAGCCGCGCCAGGTCCGGGTAGACATCCCGGGCCGGCACCGCGTACAGCTCGGTGGTGCTGTCGAAGTGAAACCAGGTCGCGTAATACTCCCAGATACTCTTCACCGCCCAGCTCACCTTGCCGTGATTCTGCACCAGGTCCAGCTCCGGCGGGAGGCGGATCTCATCCATCAGCTCGTACACTGACTTGCCCGCATTCATTCCGGCGACGGTGCGGTCGTGGACATAGCGCACCGCGTCGCGGATGCGGGTCATGCCGGCGGCGATCTCCTCTTCACCCATCACCGGGGAGAGATGGCTGGGCACGATCACCGCGGGGCGCAGTTCCAGCAGGCGGTCCAGGGAGGCTGTGTACTCGACGGGCCTGCGCACCTTCTCACCGCGCATGGTGAAGATATTGGGGAACTGCGGAAACTGCGGGCCAAAGAAATCGCCGCTCAGCAGGATGCGCTGCTCGGGCAGCCACAGCAACAGGTTGTCGGCCCCCTCCGCGCCGGGGGCGGCGATGGCCTCAAACTGCAGGCCGCCCAGTTCGAAGCGGTAGGGTTCGTCGTTGTCGACCTCGATATCGGGTTCGATTCCGCGAAAGTCCAGCAGCTCCAGATTGGCCTGCTGTTCCGGCATCCAGGGGAACAGGGTCCTGTTCCTGCTATAGAAGTAAGGATCCAGCTCGGTGAGATAGCGCTGTTCTTCCAGAAACTCCTCGTGGGCGATGACCAGGGTATCGGGGGCGCGCCACAGTTTGGCGCCGCCCACGTGGTCCGCGTGGGCATGACTGAGCACCAGGTAGCGGACCGGGCCATCCGACACT
Source organism: Halieaceae bacterium (assembly GCA_965601975.1). Taxonomy (GTDB): domain Bacteria; phylum Pseudomonadota; class Gammaproteobacteria; order Pseudomonadales; family Halieaceae; genus JANQIO01. Next base: position 325,171 of record OZ271856.1, on the reverse strand, counting down.
TCACTCTGCAGCAGACGCAGCTGTTTCGCGGACTGCAGGATAAGGCCGGTGTCGAAGATCACGTTGCCGGCCTCTGTAGTCACGATCACCGTGTTGCCGACACCGCTGGCGTAATAGACGTTATCGCTGACCCGATGCAGTTCGACGGGGCGGTTGATCATATCGACGGCACTGCCCAGGTTGTCGCCAGCCTTACTGCCGGCACCGGACATCTGCTTTGCAGCAACGTCTCCAATGGTCTCCAGTGCAGTGATCTCCGCCTCGCGACGCAGGTCATCCCGGGCTCCCGGGTCGAGAATGAGCCACAGGGCAAAGCCGGCGGCCAGCACCAGCACAGCAACCAGCAGGCGCACGGCGACGCCGCCGCGCTGTGCGCGGGCCCCTGGAAACCCTGGCTGGTGTCGCGAGTGCATCAACAATAGCCCCCTGGCGGAACTCCTCGGCGAATTACCCCACAGCCGTCACCGTCATGCCAGCACGGGCGGTATTCGCCCGGTTTTGGTGCAGTTTGTGAAACCAGTATAGAGCTTGTGCGCGGCGACCCGGTAAGGTTTGAGTATCCATGCCGCTGCTGCCCTGCCCGTCCCTATAATGAGGCATCGAATAGTCGAGGCTCCGGGGAAGGGACATGGGAATACTGAGAACGGCCGCCGCCGGCATACTGGCAAGCTGTCTGGCCGCGAGCGCCACGGCGGAGACGCGGCCCAATGTGCTGATCATGGTGGCGGACGACCTGGGCTGGGCGGATGTGGGCTACCACGGCAACACCCAGATCGACACCCCCTCGCTGGATCGGCTTGCGGCCGAGGGCGTTCAGCTCAACCGCTTCTACACAACGCCGATTTGCTCGCCCACACGGGCAGCGCTGATGACCGGCAGGGATCCGATTCGCCTGGGCGTGGCCTATGCCACCATCATGCCCTGGCAAAACAACGGCGTGCACACCGAAGAGACTTTCCTTCCGGAGTTGTTCCTGCAGGCGGGCTACCAGACGGCCATGGTCGGCAAGTGGCACCTGGGGCACGCCCAGCAGGTGTATCACCCCAATGAGCGGGGCTTCGAGCACTTCTACGGCCACCTGCATACCGAGGTCGGCTTCTATCCTCCCTTTGGCAACCTGGGCGGCAAGGACTTCCAGCGCAACGGGGTGTCCATCGACGACCAGGGTTACGAAACCTACCTTCTGGCGGATGAAGTCAATCGCTTCATCCGGGAGCGGGATAAGGAAAAGCCGTTCTTCATCTATATGCCCTTTATCGCACCCCATACGCCCCACGACGCGCCGGACGACCTGAAGGAAAAGTACGCGGACATGGATGACGAGCGGGAGCCGGCCCGCAGCCGCCAGACCGACCAGACCCGGCTGATCAGCAAACTGCTGATGCAGCCCAGCGCGAGACCCATGTACGCCGCCGTGGTCGACGGGATGGACCGCGCCATCGGCCAGGTACTGGACACCCTCGAGGAACAGGGCATTGCAGACGACACCATCGTGCTATTTTTCTCCGACAACGGCGGCGCTGCCTACGCCTACGGCGGCGCCGACAATGCGCCCCTGCGCGGCGGCAAGGGTGAAACCTTCGAGGGCGGCATTCGCGTCGTGGCCAGCATGCGCTGGCCCAGCAGAATCGAGGGCGGCGGCGTCATGAACTCCATCATGTCGGTGATGGACGTGCTGCCTACCCTCACCGCCGCCGCGGGCATCGAGGCGGAAACGACGTTTGACCTCGACGGGCGCAACATGCTGCCCGCCATCCTGGACGGGGTGGAGATGCCCAGGGAGGACTACCTGTTCTTCATTTCGGAAACGCCTATCCGCAACGAGATAAAGGTGACGGCGTTCAACGACGAGTGGAAGCTGGTGCAGGAGATCGATACCGGCCTGTCCAGCGTGGACATCGCCAACTTCCTGTTCCGCATCAAGGACGACCCCTACGAGTACACGAACCTGGCGGAGAAATACCCGGGTGTCGTTACCGAGATGGCGAAGGAGATTCACTTCTGGCGCTCGCTGTACCCGGTGTCGGGGACGCGCTCCGAGCTGGTGCCGCCGCCGGGATGGCACGCTCCCCGGGACTGGGCGGATTACCCACGCGCGCGGGCCGAGCTGCAGGATAAGCCGGCACCGGGTATACCGCCGGAGTCCGCCATGAAACCGCTGGACTGGCAGTATGGTGAAAGCGGTCGACTGATCTACAATTGCGAGCCATACCGCTGGGCCGGTGGAGGGCTCTGCAAGTAGACCGACAGGAGCAGGTCATGGGTAAATACCACGAAGAACTCTCGGTAGAGCACCACGACCCGCTCATCCGAACACTGCACCAGATCATCAGGCTGTCCATCAAGTTCCTGGCCATTCTCATGATGCTGCTGATCCTGGCGTCTGTACTCGATGTGGTGTACGTGTTTTACAACAACATCATGTCAGATCCCGTCGGCTTTCTTACCGTTAACGAGATCTTCCAGTTGTTCGGTACCTTCATGGTGGTGCTGATCGCCGTCGAGATATTCATCAATATCCGCCTCTATCTCGGCACCCACATCATGCCCGTGCAACTGGTGATCGCCACGGCGCTGATGGCCATCGCACGAAAGGTGATCGTGCTGGACCTCGATAAGGTCTCGTACATGGACGTCATAGGAATTGCCGCGGTAGTGCTGGCCCTCGGCATCACTTACTGGCTGGTGGCCCGCCTGTCGGACGAGGAGAAAATCGTATTCACGGGCGACGAAGTCGAAGAGTAGGCGCCCGCGCACATCTATTCAGGCCGCGGCGCGCCGCCGCTCCTGCCGATATGTCATTACCGAGAGCCCGAGAATCATCGCTGACAGCACCAATGTGATACTGGCGGTCAGGTTCCAGCCGCCCATGTCGTAGGCGATGGTCCCCGCCCAGCTACCCATTCCGCCCCCGAGAAACATCAGGATGATGTAGATCGACATCAGGCGCGTACGGATTCCCGGCGCCTCCGCCAGGCAGGTCATACGGCCAGTCACATCGATCATGGGGCCGGCGACGCTGGTAATCACGATGGGGATCACCAGCAGCCAGAAACTGTGGCCTGTGAAAAACAGGGTGGCCACACCCAGCATCTGTACGCTGGCGAAGATCACCCGTGCACGCCGCGGCCCGATGCGATCGGCCCACTTGCCGAGGCGAGGTGTGGTGAACACGTTGAGTATCGAGAAGAGACCCAGGTAGCCGACGTCGTCCACACCCAGCCCCATCTCCGGGCTGGTGAGGTGCAGGCCCAGTCCCATCCAGATCAACAGGAAAATGCCAAAGCTGAGACCCTGGATGACGCCGGACAACAGGACCTGGGGGTAGCGAGGCACCAGCTTCAACAGCGACAGGATCAGCCGCCCGTAGCTGTCCACATCGCGTTCAGGCGCCTCTTCCTCGTCCAGCAGGAAGCGAAGCGCGAACGTTGCCGCCAGCATCAATCCCGCGGCGATCCAGTAGATGACTCTCCAGCCGAGATACTCCCCGACCACACCCGATGCCGTACGCGACAGCAGGACCCCGGCGATGACGCCGGCCGTCAACACCGCCGTCACATGCCCCAGCCTGCCGGTGGCCACGCGGCGCGATGCGTAGGCGGGCAGGATGTAGGGCGTGATGGTGAAGAATCCCAGGGCCGTCGATGCCGCGACGAAGACCCAGAAGTTATCCGCCAGGGCCATTACCGTCAGCGCCAGTACCTGCGCCACCAGGAAAACAGAAATCAGCCTGCGATTGCTGAACCGGTCGCCCAGGGGCAACAGGAAGAAGATGCCGACCGCCAGGGCCACCTGGTTGAATGCCGGCACGGCGCCGACCACGGCAGCGCTGACGCCGAAGGCATCGGCCACCCGCGCGATGATCGGGTGGATATAGTAGGCGTTGGCAGTGACGATCGCGGCCGCAATCGCCAGCAGGATGATACGACCCTCACCCAGCTCGCTGTGCTTGTCTCGCGCCCGGGCTGCAGCAGCCGTCGCCTTCTGATCGTCTGCTGCGATCATATCCCCTCCGGAAAATCCCGGGGGAGCTTAGCACAGCGGTGCATGCTCAGACGGCGGAGGTTTCGAGATCCTTTATGAGCGTCCTGAAGTCCTCGTAGGCGCGGCGAATGTCTTCCGTCATTGACCTGGGCACTGAACATTCGTCACGCGCCCGGTCTTCCACGATGTTACAGAGACGCGTGACGCCGCAGGCGCCGACACAGCTGCTGGCAGACTTGATGTAGTGGGCGGCGTCGGCAATCTCGCTGCTCGAGCCCTGCTCCAGCAGCGTCGCCAGCCGCGGCAGCTGCTCTTCCATGTGTTCCTCGAAGCTCTGGTACATGGAATCCCAGGCACTCTGGCCGTCCCGTGTGCCGAGGCGCTTCAGGTTGTCGATCACAGCGCGGTCGATGATATCCCCGGGCGCGGGACCGAGGCTGCGTTCCGGCATAAAACCCAGCGATTCCAGCGGCGTGGCGCCAATACGGAAGGGCTCGAGATAGGTCGTAAGATCCTTGAGAGAGTAGGGCTTGGCCATGTAGGCCGACATCCCGGCAGCCAGGCAGCGCTGCTCATCGGAACGACTCATCGCCGCCGTGAGGGCGACGATTGTTGCCGGTGTTCGATTCTCAGCTTGCTCCAGGTCCCGAATGCGACCGGCCGCCTCGTAGCCGTCCATGATCGGCATCTGGCAGTCCATGAATACCAGGTCGAAATTCCCGGATCGGAACTTCTCCACCGCCTGCTCGCCGTTGTTTACGATCGTCACGTCACAGCCCAGTGAACCCAGCATTTCGCGCGCGATGGCCTGGTTGACCTCGACATCCTCCGCGACCAGCACATGGCACTGATAGTTCAGCGGCGTCAGGGTATCCTTGCCCTGGGGCCAGGGCTCGCCGGCGGGCTGCGTATCGTCGACCTGCCCCAGCACCTGCTCGATAGCAGCCTCGGTCAGGGGCCGGGTCACAGGTAGCCAGGATTCCAGGGGCAGCGGCAGGTCGGTATTGATGACGGGCACCAGGGCAAAGCCGCGATGAACCTGGTTCGCGAGTTCACGCAGCTGCTCGTTGCTGATGCGCATCAGGCTGGTGCCGTCCACAATAACAATGTCGCTGCGGGAAGCTTCGTATATCAGGGCTTCTATACCCACCACTTCGACACATTCGACGCCGTGTCGTGCGAGCCGGGACCGCAGCATTTCCGATGTCGAGGCGTCGGCGCAGAAGATCGCAGCCTGTCGCTGGTAATTGGGCCGCCGGTAGCTGTCGTTCTCTGCAGGCACCAGCGGAACTGACACCGTGAAAGTGCTCCCATGCCCTGGGGAAGACTCCAGGGCAATGGAACCTCCCATGAGTTCGGTGTACTGGCGCGAAATGGAAAGCCCCAGGCCAGTGCCGCCGTACTTGCGGGTGGTACTGGCGTCCGCCTGGGCAAAGGCTTCAAACACGCGGGCGCGCGCCGCTTCGTCCATGCCCACGCCCGTATCCTTCACGTCGATTTCAATGCCCGATTCGACCGCGCGTACCAGCACGTCTACACGGCCGTCGTGGGTAAACTTGATGGCGTTGTTGACCAGGTTCATCAGGACCTGCCTCAGCTTGCCCCCGTCACCGACCATCCCCGAGCCCAGCTCGGGGTCATAGACCAGATTGAGATCCAGCCCTTTGCGGGCTGCCGGCTCGCTCTGCATGTAACAGAGATCGTCGAGCATGGCGAGCAGGTTGAATGGCGCGCTCTCCAGCTCTACCCGCGACGCTTCGAGCTTGCTCAGGTCCAGGATGGAGTTGATCAGTCCCAGCAGGGCTTCCCCGCTCTGGTGTGCGATCTTCGCATAGCGCCGCTGCTGGCCGTCCAGCTGTGTTTGCTGCAGGAGTTCGGTCATCCCCAGCATCCCGTGCATGGGGGTGCGGATTTCATGGCTCATCGTGGCCAGGAATGCGGACTTGGCCTTGTTGGCATCCACAGCATCCTGACGCGCCACTTCCAGTGCCGCCGTCCGCTCAGCCACCTGCCGCTCAAGCAGTTTCTGCAGTTCCAGGGCGCGGGCGACCTTTCTCCGCTGCAGGTGCACCGGGTAGAGCGCCATGGCCAGCAGGATCAACCCATAGACCGTCTTGGCCTGCCAGCTCCACCAGGGGGCCGGGGATACGGATACCGGCAACTCGATGGCGTTCTCGTTCCAGAATCCCGCCGAATTGGCCGCTTTTACCCTCAGCACGTAGTCGCCGGCCGGCAGGTTGGTAAACGTCGCCGTGCGTTCGTTTTCCAGGTCGATCCAGTCCTGGTCGAAGCCCTCCAGCTTGTACTGGTAGCGGTTGGCCTCGGGATTGCTGAAGTCCGTCGCAGTAAAGCTGACCGAGACCAGATAGTCGCGGTGCCCCAGCTCAAGTGTCGGCAGCGGTTGACGGCCCACATCGAATGTCACGGGCTTGTTCAGCACCTTCACGCCGGTAATGGTTGCCTCGGGCGGGGTACTTGCCGGCAACTGGTATACCTCCGGCACCACGTTAAACCCATGATTGCCGCCAAAGAAGAGCCTGCCCCTTGAGTCGCGAAAGGCGGCGCCCTGGTTGAACTCGTTGTCCTGCAGGCCGTCGTGAACATCGAAGTGCCGCGCTGCCCGCGTCACCGGGTTAACCACGGACAGGCCGCTGTTGTGAGACAGCCACACCAGGCCACGCAAGTCCGCATACACGGTATAGATGTGAGAGCTGGGCAGACCCAGCCGGTCATGCAGGCCCTGGAATTCCGCGGTTCGGCGCCGCCGCTGCTCGGCGCCCCAGAAATTGAGACTGCCTCGGGTCCCTATCCAGAGGTTGGAGGCGTCGTCCTCCGCCATGTCCCAGACAATGTAACCCCCCAGGGACGTGGGTTCGCGGGGATCGTGCTGAAACCGTGTAAAACTGCGGTCGGACTCATTCAGCCGGTTGATTCCCTGCTCGGTGCCGACCCACAGCGTTCCCGCGCGCTCCTGGAATATTTTCATGATCATGTCAGAACTGATGCTGTTGGCATCTTCCGGATCATGGGTGTAGCGGATGAACTGCCCGGCCTCATCGTCAAACAGGTTCAGCCCGCCACCATAGGTACCGACCCACAGTCGGCCGAGGCTGTCACGGCGGATTGCCACCACGCCGTCGGCGCCGAGTGAGGTCGGATCCTCTGGATCATTCCGGTAGGACGTGAGCTCGTTCTGCGTCAGGTCGAGTCGGTGCAGGCCGCCGGTATAGGTGCCAATCCAGAGCACATTGTCTTCGCCCCACAGGCTCATCACCTGGGGGTCGGGCAGCTCCAGCTGCAGAAGCGGGTCTAGCTTCAGGAACCCGTCATCGCCAATCTGCAGGGACTGCAGGCCAGCGTCCGAGCCTACCCATATGATGCCCCCGCTGGTCTCGGCAAATGCGTTGACGGTTTCACTGGCCAGACCTGTGTCCCGGGTAAATACCGGAAACGCCATGCGGCGCCCCTTACTGACACCCAGCGGTGTTCCTATCCATATCACCCCGTCACTGCTCTGCCAGAGACCGGCGACACGACCGCCTGGCTGCAGACCGGAATTCTGCCCTGTGAAGTACTGAAAGCTACCGTCAGGTCGAAGTTTCGCTAGCGCTGTCTGGAGACCAAACCAGATCGCACCCTCGGTGTCTTCGATCATATTGAAAATCCGATCCTCGATGGGCCCGTCGGGATCGGGTTTCAATTCATAGCGAAGAAAGCTGCTGCGGTCGCGGGGGAGCATGAACAGGCCATCACCGAAGGTCCCCACCCAGAGTCTTCCCAGGCTATCTTCCAGCAGGCGCGCAATATGATCGGAATGCAACTGGCCCGGCAAGCCGTGACCGTACCGCAGAAGGTTATCCCCGCCGGGCATCACTCGCAGCAACCCATTGCCCTCGGTGGCAATCCACATGCTGCCGTCCGCGGTCTGGATAATGTCGTTTACGGATTCAGGGCCGATAAGCTCATTGGATTCATGCGCATAGTGGACGAACTCGCCGCTGTCCGGGTCAAAGCGGCTGAATCCGCCGGTGCGATAGCCGATCCAGATATTGCCGGCGTCGTCGAGACCCAGCGACCACAGTTGGTCAGTGAGAAGGCTGCCGGGATTGCCCGGGTCGTGCCTCAGCACGTCGAAGCTGTCTGATGCGACATCGTAGCGACTGAGGCCACCACCCGCTGTTGCCACCCAGATGACGCCGGTGGAGTCCTCGATCAGGTTCGCGACCGTATCGCTGCTGATCGAGCGCGGATCTGACGGGTTATGGCGGTACTGGCGGATGCCATAGCCGTCATAGCGATTGAGCCCCTCCTGACTCAGGAACCAGATCATGCCTCGCGAATCCTGGTAGATATTCCAGACCCACTTCTGGGTCAGCTGATCGGAGATTGGAGACCACATGAACTGGTAGTCCCTGGCCTGGGCACTCGACAGGGCGGCCAGGCTGATCAGGAATATGCAGAGAAATCGCAGGAGCATTGAGGGGCCATTAGTTGGATTCACAGAAACTTGGCGATGTGCGCCAGCGGACTGCGCACTTGCCAAGTAAACCATGAAGTGAACGTTCGTTGCCTATTATTTCGGCCGTTTTGTGGATCGCTTGAGACTTAGTGCACACTTACCGTGGAACGCTTGATTCCCCTGGTGCCAATGCAGCCGGCGGCACGCTGGAAAATCCAAAAGCCGGTTGCGCGTTTGTACTATACTGACGTTGGCATAACGGACGCCGGAACAACAAATGATAAGGAAGCGCCTGATCTGCGCGATAAGCGCCCTGGCCTGGGGCCAGGCGTACGCCATTGATCTGGATTCCCCCGCCCCAACGCCGGTCTTTTATGCGGCTGAAACCGTTGCCTCGGCGGGCGGCGCGTCGACCAATGTATCGGAGACCGTAGTCGGCACCGTTGAGTTCGGCATCACCCAGTTCAGCAGCCGGTTTCTGCGCTACGACCTTCCCGGCACCGAGTTCCTCGCGCTTCCCAGCCTCGCCATCAGCGGCCAGGGCGGCACCAATATCGTCTACGTCAGCGGTGGGCTTGGCAAAGACCACGTCATATACGAGGTCATTGCCGATACAGGCACCAGCATTTCACCCAGCGATACCGCCACACTGACGTTTGGCGCCCCTCCACCCAACTTGCTGCTGGAGGGCGGCAATGTCGAAGTCACACTGGCCAACTACGACTCAGCGCCGGGCGCGCTCAACCAGAGCGAGGATGATCTGCTGGCCTCCAAGAGCGGAATCCTCTTTGCCTTTACGCCCGGCACAGACGTGGCGTCGACGTCGGCCACTACCGGCACCCCACCGCTGCGGATCGATTTCGCCGCATCCGATACCCGCTTTGAAGGCGGCAAGACCCGAACCCCCATCGGGGCGTTCTATGCCACGGAGGTGCCCGGGGACCAGTTCCTGCTCGATGGCGTCACCGATATCACCATCGCCGCCTCACGCACCGCCGCCAGCTTGCTGCGGGTCTCTGGTGATTTCACCGCGACCGTGAACGACCTGACGGGAAACTACGTCCCGGAGCGCGTATTTCTGTCCAATGACGCCTGCGCCTCGAGCATCCTTGATGCAGACAGTGTGACCGCCGATGAGGCGATCCTGGTGCTGGGGAACACCGCCTACGGGACGATCAATTCCAATGCGTCATTGTCATCCGGCCCGGATATCTGCATGGAAGTGAACGGGGTCAGCGTCATACCCGAGGGCAACTACACGGCGGAATATGAACCGGTCGCCGCCAGCGGCTTCGGGCTGTCCAACGAGGTTATCGAGCTGGGCTCACTGCGCAAGAACAGCGCCACGGTGACCCGGCACCTGATACTGACACCAACGGAACTGGGTGGCCCCTTCACCGGCTTCATTCGCGTGTCCAATACCTCCGACACCGGTGGCGACGTCTACTTCAGGCTCATCAATGACCTTGGCGAATTCGGCCCGACAGTGATGCTGGCGGAAGTGATTGGCTCCAGCAGTTCGCGGCTCGAAGCCGGGGGATCGACCCGGGACATCACCGCCGGTGAAATCTACGCGGCGTCGATCGCAGCCGACCCGAGCTGGTCGATTGGCAGCGAGCCTCTTTCCAGGTTGAGGCTGGTGTCTACCGGTGATTTTGGATCCATTGCCGTCACCCTGACCACGATCTCCCTGGACGAAACGCTGATAACAACCTACTGATTGTCCGGCGCGCCCGGATAGCACCCTTCACCTACCCGGCAATAGCTTCGCTCAGGTGTCTTCCGCGAATTGGGACAGCGCCTTCTCCAGGTTCTCTGCGGACCCCATGGTGAAGCCCTCCTCCTTGCGACCCAGGGCATAGGCCGGTGACACCGTTTCCGGCTCTGCACCCGGGGGACCGGGCGGCGTGTAGTAACCCAACGCATACTGGCCCATCGAGTATCCGATCAGTTCCTGGAGGCGGGGTTCGAGCTCCCGTGCCAGCTCGGGCGGCGTCGACAGGTACTGGTTTTCTTCCTGGCGCAGCCAGCCCAGTGCGTAGGTGATATTGAGGCCGATGCGATCACCCTCGCTGCAGTTGTGTCCGCCGCCGTGGAATACCGATCCTGTATAGACCAGCACCGAACCCGCGGACATCTCGGCCTGGGTGAGTTCCTCCGGTTCAGGCTGGCGCTGGTCGGGCCAGTCCGAGCTGCCGGGTGCCACCACCGTGGCCCCGTTCTCCGCGGTGAAGTCCGACAGCGCCCAGATGGTGTTGAGCTGCGGCTCGAGGTGGGCGAGATGCGTGCCCCAGGCCCACTTGTCCCGGTGGATCATCTGGTTGCCCTGCCCCGGGCGCAGCCGGATGATCTGGGTCAGGTGAAGCTGGTAGCGCTCGCAGCTGTCGAGCAGGAATCCGTCGCACAGCGACAGAATCAGTGGATGCTGTATCAGTTCGCGAACCCCGGCGGAACGGGATACGAGCCCACCCGTGCGCGTGGTAGAACGGCCCGAGAAGTCATCCGTGCCGTTCTGCGAAGCATCCATGTAGGGATCCGTCTCGGTGCGCAGCGCCGCGATGACGTCCGGGGCGACCAGGCGATCAATGATGATTGCGCCATCGGACTGGATGGCAGCCAGGATTGCCTCAGGTTTGGCGTCAGCCGAGAAGTGTTGCAGTGAGGGCATTTTGTCGTCTCCAGGGTCAGCCACATGTGAGTATAGGCAATCGGCAGGCAGGATTTATCGCTTCCGCCTGGCGTCCAACACCTCGGAGCATGTAGCTGCATGCTGGCTTGCGCTGCGGAGCTTGGCCCGCAAGCAGCCTTTTGAATCAGTACTATACTGGACCGACGGGCAAGCCTCCTGTCGGGCGGCCCCCAAAAAGAAAATAAAGGGAGGCGGTGCAATGACGGAAACAACAGGCTTTCGCGCTTTCTTCGAAAATCTGGCGACAAATGAGGAGTTCAGGGCGGCTGTAATCGAAGATCCGTGTAGTGTGCTTGATACATATGAAATCGAGTATGACCCGGAACGAATCCCGGAAACCATTACACTGCCCTCGGCGGCGGAACTTTCGGAGAAACTCGAGCTTTACCCGAACGAAATGGGTGAAGATCCTGACTCGTTCATTGTCTGGATGTTCTGGATCAAGTAGTCCGGGTTAGCTTTCTGACAACGACCGTTTAGACAGGCCCCATCACCCTGCCGATGGCACAGACCCGATATCGACGAAGTTCGGACTTGTTCCTGACACTCAGGGACCATGTCGAACCGGACATCGGTTCGCTGCTGCGCGGGAGCATAGAATTCAAGGGGCGCACACGCCTTGTGGCAATAACGCCCGAGGACGGTAGAGAGCATCCGCTGGATGCGGCGGAAGCCGCTGTGTTGTCTGGAATCGGCGTGAACCGCTGGCACACGCTAGATGAAATACAGAGTTCAGCGGGCTTCGACGTAAACACTCTCCAGAGCTTGTTCGAGAGGGGCCTGCTGCTAAAGGAAGAAACAGACAGCGCGCCGCCCATCAAAGAGACTACGCCTGCCCGCCGCGCCGGTTGGAACCACTATGCGCACCTCTACCATCTAATGAGTCGCTGGGATGCGCCGGTCCTGAGCCCGGAGGACAATCAGGCAGAAGTGCCGACAAGCGGCGGTAATGGGAGTGACACAGAAGCCGGAGGTACATTTGACACCCTCCTGAAGCGCTACGGAGCACCGCCACCTGCGTTCTTCTCGGCAGGCAACCCCGAGGCCAGGCTGAGCCTGCCTCCGCCAGACAACAGCGCCCAGCTGTATGACACGCTCCGCCGCCGGGAAACCACCCGCCAGTTTGACGAGAGCCGTACACTGCCACGTGCTCAACTGGCCAACCTGCTGTTCTATACTTTTGGATGCCTCGGCACCAGGGAACTCGCCGAAGACCTTACCGTACTGAAAAAGACCAGCCCTTCAGGAGGTGCGCTGCATCCAATCGAGGCGTACCCGGTGATTGCAAATGTGGAGGGTATCCCCAGCGGCATCTATCACTACACGGCAGAGCATCACGGCCTTGAGCCCGTCAAAGCGCTGGAAGAGAGCGCCATCAGGGTGATCATGCGCGACTTCGCTGCCGGGCAGGACTGGTTCGCATCAGCGCACTGCATGATCGTGATGGTAGCCAGGTTTGATCGTCACTTCTGGAAGTACCGCTACAACTCAAAGGCCTACCGCGTCATCTACCTGGACGCCGGGCATCTCAGCCAGACGTTCTACCTGCTGTGTACCGAAATGGGATTGGGCGCCTTCTTCACCGGCGCCATCAATGACGACTGTATTGAGGATCACCTAGGGCTGGCGACCGACACCCAGGGCGCTGTAGGCATCTGCGGCTGCGGAATCCCGCTTCCCGGTGACGAGTTGAGATTTGACTACATGCCCTACGATGCGGGCGGCGAATAGCGTCGCACCTCAGGGAGACAGCGCGGCTTGCCGGTCTCTGGCGAGACTTACGATAGGCAGTTCTTGATCTGCCCCGCTCCAGCGGCCCAGAAACTCTGCGTAAAAGTCGACGGCTTTGCCCGGTTCGCCAAGGCGCTCGTGGAGCCTGCCGCGGTGAAAGCTGGCGGTCGCCGTATCGAGCAGGCTGAACTGGCGTTGAAACAGGCCGTCGACGGCCTCCGCCAGGGCAAGCCCCCGATTTTCCTGAAGCCAGCGGTACTCCTGCAACGCCTCGGGCAGTTGACCGGCCGCCGCATAGGCCCGGGCCAGGCTCTCATGAAACTGGAAGAACGGCCGGTCCGGCTGTCCCTCCAGGAGAATATCGACGGCTTCACCGGCATTACCCGCCGCCAAAGCCACCTCGGCCCGGAGGATCACGAGGTAGCGATCTCGAAAAAAGAATCCACTGTCCGATGCCGCGGGCTCTACCTGCGCAAGCACCATTCTGGCGAGATCACCGCGACCGTTGCGCGCGGCGATCTTACCCAGGACCAGGAGGTGGTCCAGCGGCGAGAAAGCCTGGCCTGATTCAGACTTTTCCAACGTCGGAATCAACGAAGCAATCGCTGCTTCAAGCTCAGTATTGAACAAACTGGAAGCCGAGCGCTCCAGCACAGCCAGTCTCATGGCACGGGCGCGATATTCCAGTGCGCGATTTTGCAGGATCTGTGCCCGCTGCATCGCAACATCCCCCAACAACAGCGCTTCAGCGAGTTGGCCCTGGTCGATGGCGATATCAACGAGCCGCTGCTCCAGCTCGAACTGCACGATCTCATTGGCACCCTCCCGCGCTGTGGAGATAAAGTCGAGCGCTGCCTGGTGCTGGTAATCGGCGATGTAGGCATCCGCGAACCCGCCGTCTATCGGGAAGGCCTGCAAATCGTGGGCACGGCGGAAGCTCTCAAACGCAGCGTCGAAGTCCTTCAGCCCAAGGTACACCGAACCCAGGTAGTGCAGCGACAGATGCCGCCAGGGATTGTCGATAGCGGCTGCGGCCGCATAGCTTTCGGCAGCCGCGGGGAAATCGTTCTCGAATCGCCAGTAGATCGTCGCCAGGTTGTGGTGGCCCACGGCTTCCTCGGGAAACACCGTTCGCATCAGGCGCCACGCCCGGATCTTTTCTGCCGGAACGTCGTTTCTGGTTTGGGATGCCTTTACATACAGCCGCTCGCGCTCGGTAAGTCGGTCACTGAACTCGAGCGCCAGGGCGCGATGCCGAGCCGCTGCCGCCGGATCGCGAAGGGCTGATTCATAGAGCGTCGCCAGCTTTGCGTGTGCCATTGAAAACTCGCTGTCGAGATCGATGGCTCGCTGCAGCAGGTCGACAGCATCATCGACGTCTCCCCGCCCCGCGGCGCGAATGCCCAGCGAGTACGCTTTCAGTGCCTCGAGGTCAGCCGTGGTAACGCGATCCAGCTCAGGCGTCGTTCGGCTGATATCTGCTACCGATTCGCCCAGGCTCGACCGCACGTTCCGGGTCAGGTCATCCAGCGTCTCGAGAATTGTGTCCTCGCTCTCGGCGTTGGCGGTTTCCAGCAACACGGTGCGGCCATCACTGGGATCGATGACTTCGACGCTAAGTTTGTAGGTTGATCCGACTTCCCCGATGCTGCCCACCACGAGCGCGCTGGCCTGCTCTCGCAGCGCCAGCTGGATCGCGACGTCCTTTTCAATTTCTGCATCGTCGTCGAGCAGCATCTGCGCCATGGTCTGCTGCACACGCGCTTCGGGAATAACCACGGCGTGCTGCGACTGCTCGAAGGCAACTCGCAGCGCCAGCTCCAATGAGCTATCGAGCAGGCCGTTATTCGTGTAGTTCTGGAATCGCCCGACCAGCACGCTGTCCTTGGGCGCAAGGGCGAAACTCGGACGGGGAGCGCTGCCGAATAGAACCGTGGTCAGCACAACCATAACGATTGCCGCAACCGTCCAGAGAATCACGAAGCGCGCCGACGAGAAGAAGCGTACAAGGCCAGGGGACAGGGTGGCGGACTCGTGACTCCTGATCTCGAACATCCATGACAGGATGATCACAACGGGCAGGGCCGCAATCAGAATCCAGAACAGCAGGGAAATCGACCAGTCAGGCATGCCCAGGATCGGGGCGACGACATCAGCGAACTGGATGACTGCCCAGGCTGCTGCGACGTATATGCCGGTCGTTTGATAGACCTTCCGCTCGCGCAACTCGACGAAAAAGCTGCCTGTCGGGTTCGAATCTTCCTCTTTCGACCCGGCCACAAGCGCAGCCTGCGATTCTTGATCGTTTACTTCCGGCTCAGGCATGGACCCTCCATGTAAGAGTCAGTATAGCTCCTGGGTGCCTGGAGGATTAGCGCCGGTAGGCAGGCGGCACCTCCGAGTCGACATCGAGATAGCGGTCTCGCAACAGGGTCTGCCGACTTCGCATCTCGACTTGTGCGCCACGGATGATGACAGCATCAGGGTAGTTGGTGAGCTCGAACGGGTCGCCGGGCCAGATCACCAGGTCGGCCTCCTTGCCCGGCTCCAGGCTGCCGAGCCGGTCGGCCACGCCGAACATTCTGGCGGGCGCGATCGTGATAGCCTCGAGTGCCTGCTCCCGTGACAAGCCTTCCGCGATGGCGTTACCGGCGGACTGGGTAATATTGCGTGCGTTGTGGGTCGTCCCCGAATCGTCGGCAAATGCGACCGCCACGCCGGCTCTCACCAGCATCGTCGCGTTGTCCTCGCGCGCATTGAGGCGATCGAAGTTGGCGGGGAGGTTGTTCTCAGGGGCAAGAATGACGGGGACATTGGCAGCCGCCAACTCCTCTGCCAGCATCCAGGCCTCGACGCCCCCGGCTATGATCAGCCGAAGGCCCTCGTAGTCCGCAGGCAGCGACAGCAATGCGTGGATATCGCTGGCGCGGTCAACACGAGCCAGTACTGGAATCTCACCCGCGAGAACGGGTTGCAAGGCCTCGAGGTCGGCGCGACTGTGATCGAACTCGCGGTGTTCACCACGTGCCAATGCGTACCCACGCCTGGCATAGTCAATGGCCTCATCCAAAGCGAACTTGAGTTGCAGAAGCGCCTGGGCACGGGACTCGCCGTCGAGCCCCGCGCCGTTCTCCCCGAGATTGACGACCATAGCGGCGCGCCGAAGATCAATACTGTCGTTAGTGCCGCTCAGGTTCACAACCGCGGCAAGACCCGAAATCACGGCACTTCTCATCCCGTCCTTTTCTGTCTTCGATGCGGCGGGCAGTATGGCGGCCCGTGTCACGCCCTCGATGCGATTGACCGCTATCAACGTGGACCGCGGATTGAATGCATCCGCCACCTCGAAGGCGGCCGTAAACCGGTCGCCGCGCTGCAGGCTGTCGATGGGCCCCGCCGACATACCGACTTCCACCAGCCCGAGACGCCCCGCCGGCGTGAACAGTCCTGGTGTTACGATCCTGCCGCTGGCATCGACTACCTCGGCACCCGTCGGTACTGCACCGTCCGCGATCACAGAAACGATAAGCCCATCATCAATGACCACAGTGGCATTCTCGACGGTGCCTGCCGGACCAGCGGTGTGTACGGTACCGCCGACAACGGCCAGGGGTTCGGAAGCCCCCGCCAACGGCAGGGCAATGAGCAGAACAGTGAGGACTGCGCGATTCATGGCGCACCTCCTGCCGAGGCCGCAGTGCCCAGAGTGAAGTCGGTCACCGGGTTGGCCGCAGGATCGCTGCGATTGTAGGCCAGAGCGCCGTCGATATAGACGCGCTCGGCGCGCGCATAAACACTGAAGGGGTTGCCGTTCCAGATCACCACGTCGGCCATCTTGCCCTCTTCCAGGGTGCCGGTCTGATCGTCGATTCCCATCGAGTGCGCGGGGTTTTGGGTGATCCAGCGAATGGCCTGTTCCGGGGGGACGTCTACACCGGCACGGGCCGCAGCACCCATGACCTTGGCGGTCTCCTGGTTGAGCTTCTGTATACCGGTTTCACTATCCGAGTGAATAATGGCGCAGGCGCCGGCAAGGTCCACGATC
Source organism: Halieaceae bacterium (assembly GCA_965601975.1). Lineage (GTDB taxonomy): Bacteria > Pseudomonadota > Gammaproteobacteria > Pseudomonadales > Halieaceae > JANQIO01. The sequence goes on along the minus strand of OZ271856.1, from coordinate 308,263 downwards.
GCCGCGTTTTCCCTTATGCCGTCGTAGGCCTCCATCTTGAAGCCCCACCAGTCCGCCCAGACTGCCGCACAGGTGCCGCTTTCCGCCAGCAGGTCGCCGATCTTGTAAGCCTCGACGGCGTGGTGGAAGGCTGCGATCTTGTAGCCGAACTCCTCGGCGATATCGAGCATGATCGCCATCTCGTCAGCGCGATAGCAGTGGTTGTGCACCAGGATTTCACCGTCGAGAACACCGACGAGCGTTTCGAGCCTGAGGTCGCGAGTCGGGCGCTCACCCTCACCCTTCTCCGCGGCCTCGATCTTGTCCCGGTAATCGGCGGCTTCGATCCATGCCTTGCGGTAGCCGGCGACGTTGCCCATGCGCGTGGCCGGTGTCTTCTTTCTGCCGCCGTAGACACGTTTCGGGTTTTCCCCGCAGGCCATCTTGAAGCCATGGGGTGCACCCGGGAACTTCATTTCCATCACACTGCGCCCGGGAACGTTCTTAAGCGTCACGGCCCGGCCGCCGATCAGGTTTGCGGACCCCGGTAGAACCAGGAGTGACGTTACACCGCCCGCCAGCGCCTTGGGAAAGCCGGGGTCTTGCGGCCAGACACTGTGTTCCGCCCACACCTCGGCAGTAACGGGTGCGGTGGATTCATTACCGTCCTGGTGAGATTTGACGCCGGGCGAGGGATAGACGCCGAGATGCGAGTGAACATCGATGATGCCGGGGGTGACCCAGAGGCCACTTGCATCCACGACAGTGTCGCCGCCCCGGAGATTCTTCCCGACATCCTTGATTCTGCCATCGACAAGGAGCACATCCGCGTCATCCAGCCGCTCACCGGTACCGGTGAGAATCGTGGCGCCCTTGATCAGCGTCGACTCTGACGGCAGCGCCGCGTAGCGACTGGCAAAGGGCTGCGCCGGCTCCTCGTCCGGCTTGCCTCCGCCGCAGGCCGTCAGCACCAGCGCTGCGAGCAGTACAACTGTTTCTCTCACACAAACTCCCCCCGTAGAACAGCGCCCGGCTCCTGCCAGGTCTGCGTCGAATCGAAATAAGTCTAGTACAAAGAAAAACGCCCCAACCGGTGTCGGCTGGGGCGTTTGGGTTTGAAGCCTGGCGATGACCTACTCTCACATGGGGAAACCCCACACTACCATCGGCGATGCATCGTTTCACTACTGAGTTCGGGATGGGGTCAGGTGGTTCCAATGCTCTATGGTCGCCAGGCAAACTGGCTTGTCACCCGTCATTCCCACGCAAGTGGGAACCTATGGGTCCCCGCTTGCGCGTGGCCCGCACAGGGGGGATGACGAAGCAACAAATAGGGTGGTAGATTCGGCCTTTAGGGCCGTTCAACTGAGTTGTTTCGTAGCTTACTGTGACTTGGCCACATCCAGTGTGATTCTGGGTTCCCGCTTGCGCGCGGGCCGCGCAGGCGGAATGACGGAATCACGTCGGTTTCTCTAACTTGAACTCAAGTTATATGGTCAAGCCTCACGGGCAATTAGTACTGGTTAGCTCAACGCCTCACAACGCTTACACACCCAGCCTATCAACGTCCTAGTCTTGGACGGCCCTTCAGGGGGATCAAGTCCCCAGGGAGATCTTATCTTGGGAGGGGCTTCCCGCTTAGATGCTTTCAGCGGTTATCCCTTCCGAACATAGCTACCCGGCAATGCGACTGGCGTCACAACCGGAACACCAGAGGTTCGTCCACCCCGGTCCTCTCGTACTAGGAGCAGCTTCCCTCAAATCTCCAGCGCCCACGGCAGATAGGGACCGAACTGTCTCACGACGTTCTAAACCCAGCTCGCGTACCACTTTAAATGGCGAACAGCCATACCCTTGGGACCGGCTTCAGCCCCAGGATGTGATGAGCCGACATCGAGGTGCCAAACACCGCCGTCGATGTGAACTCTTGGGCGGTATCAGCCTGTTATCCCCGGAGTACCTTTTATCCGTTGAGCGATGGCCCTTCCATACAGAACCACCGGATCACTAAGACCTAGTTTCCTACCTGATCGACTTGTCAGTCTCTCAGTCAAGCGCGCTTGTGCCTTTACACTAACCTCATGATTTCCGACCATGATTAGCGCACCTTCGTGCTCCTCCGTTACGCTTTGGGAGGAGACCGCCCCAGTCAAACTACCCACCACACACTGTCCCCGATCCCGATAAGGGACCTGGGTTAGAACCCCAACGTTACCAGGCTGGTATTTCAAGGACGACTCCATGATGGCTGGCGCCACCACTTCAAAGTCTCCCAGCTATCCTACACAAGTAAAGTCAAAGTCCCGTGTGAAGCTGTAGTAAAGGTTCACGGGGTCTTTCCGTCTAGCCGCGGGTACACTGCATCTTAACAGCGATTTCAATTTCACTGAGTCTCGGGTGGAGACAGTGTGGCCATCGTTACGCCATTCGTGCAGGTCGGAACTTACCCGACAAGGAATTTCGCTACCTTAGGACCGTTATAGTTACGGCCGCCGTTTACCGGGGCTTCAATCAAGAGCTTCGACAAAGTCTAACCCCATCATTTAACCTTCCGGCACCGGGCAGGCGTCACACCCTATACGTCCACTTTCGTGTTTGCAGAGTGCTATGTTTTTAGTAAACAGTCGCAGCCACCTGGTCACTTCGACCACCGCCAGCTTACGGAGTAAATCCTTCACCAGCAGCGGCGTACCTTCTCCCGAAGTTACGGTACCATTTTGCCTAGTTCCTTCACCCGAGTTCTCTCAAGCGCCTTGGTATTCTCTACCTGATCACCTGTGTCGGTTTACAGTACGGTCACTCTCTACCTGAAGCTTAGAGGCTTTTCCTGGAAGCAGGGCATCAACCACTTCACCCGCGGGTCTCCCCTTGGGCTCGTCATCAGGTCTCAGTCTTAGTCGCCCGGATTTACCTAAGCAACCAACCTACACCCTTAAACGCGGACAACCATCGCCGCGCTGGCCTAGCCTTCTCCGTCCCCCCATCGCAGTAAAGAGCGGCGCAGGAATATTAACCTGCTTCCCATCGACTACGCGTCTCCGCCTCGCCTTAGGGGCCGCCTCACCCTGTCCCGATTAGCGTTGGACAGGAAACCTTGATCTTCCGGCGGAGGGGTTTTTCACCCCTCTTATCGTTACTCATGTCAGCATTCGCACTTGTGATACCTCCAGCGGACCTCTCAGTCCACCTTCGCAGGCTTACACAACGCTCCTCTACCATGCATACGACCCGAAGGTCGCAGCATCCGCAGCTTCGGTTACCAATTTAGCCCCGTTACATCTTCC
>OZ271856.1:0-300000 GCA_965601975.1 Halieaceae bacterium | reverse complement strand
GCCTTGAAGCTGGGATCACCGACCAGGCCGGTGGCGCCTCCCACCAGCGCAATCGGCTTGTGGCCTGCGAGCTGAAAACGGCGCAACATGAGCAGCGGGACAAGACTTCCGATATGCAGGCTGTCCGCTGTCGGGTCAAAGCCACAATAGAGGGTGCGGCTGCCTTCGGCGAGGTGAGCCGTCAGCTCTTCCTCGCTGGTGAGCTGGAAAATCAGCTCTCGCGCCTGCAAGTCCTCTAGAATTGGGCTCCCCATCACATTCACCGCCGCTATTGCTGGAAATTTGTTCGATTTTTGTGCAAATAAAAGAAGCGCGAACCATACCGGAACCCGCGCCAAATGCAAGGTACGCGCTGTTCAGGTACCAGATGGCCGCTTATTTCGAGATATTTTGAGAAAAAGCTTTTTTGGTATACTTCAGGAATAATAAACCCCCAGCACAAGACCATGGCCAGGCTCACTCATTCGCAGGGCGCGAGCGACGCTCCAGAGCAGATCGGCTTTCCACGTCAACATCTCGTGGTGGCCGGGTCCTTTGCGTTCGCACTGATTTTGTGCCTCGCTATCTGGCCGACACCTGACGTCGAGGCGCAGCGGACGGCGATTCCCGTCACCCTTCCCCTCGATGCACCCGAAGAAATCCCCGCCGAACCCGAAGCCAGTACGCCAGAAAACTGGGTAGACATCCCGGTCAAGCCGGGAGACAACCTGTCACTGTTGTTCGCCCGCGCCGGCCTCACCGATGCGGACGTTTACCACATCGTCAAGAAGGCGCCCGAGGGGAAATCCCTTACCCGTCTCTACCCCGGCGAAAACATCGGATTCCTGTTTGACGACCAGGGTTGGTTCCGCGGCCTGAAGCGCGTCAAGACACCCCTGGAAACGGTCTACTTTCGCCGCGAGGGTGACAGCTATACCCGGGAGGTGGTTACCCGCGAACCTGAGGTCCACCGCACTGTCGCCTTCGCGACCATCGAGTCCTCTCTGTTCCTGGCGGGCCAGGAAGCGGGCCTGCCGCAGCAGCTGATCATGGAACTGGCCAACATTTTTGGTGGCGTCATCGACTTCGTGCTCGATCCACGCAAGGGCGATACCTTCCACGTCGTCTATGAAGAGCTCTACCTGGATGGGGAGAAGTACAAGAACGGCAATATCCTGGCTGCGGAATTCATCAACCGCGGCGAGAGCTATACCGCCTACCGCTACCTGGACGAAACCAACCGCCCCGGCTACTTCTCCGCTGACGGCGTCAGCATGCGCCGCCAGTTCATGCTCGCCCCGGTGGATTTCACGCGGGTCAGCAGCAACTTCAATCCGCGCCGACTGCACCCCATCTACAAGACCCGTCGACCTCATCGCGGCACCGACTACGCGGCGCCGCGTGGCACTCCCGTGTTCGCCGCCGGCGATGGCCGTGTGATCGAGGCGGGCTACACCAAGGCCAACGGCAACTACGTGGTCATCCAGCACGGGCAGGCCTACACCACCAAGTACCTGCACCTGCACCGCCGCAAGGTTCGCAAGGGTGCCCGAGTGGTGCAGAACCAGGTGATCGGCACCGTCGGTTCCACCGGCGCGGCCACCGGCCCCCACCTGCACTACGAATTCCTGGTCAATGGCGTGCACCGCAATCCGCGCACCATCCACAAGAAGCTGCCCAAGGCGAAGAGCCTGGACAGCGCCGAGATGCCTCGCTTCATCGCGCAAACCCAGAGCCTGCAAATGCAGCTGGCCTCCCTGCGCCGGCAGCAGCTCGCGCTGAACGAGGCAAACCTCGACAGCGCCGAATAGATCCCGGTGAGGGACGTTCTCCTCGTTGGCCTGATGTCCGGCACCAGCCTGGACGGCATCGACGCCGCGTTGCTGCGCTGCGGCGACGGCATCAGTCTCGAGGCCTGCCACGAACACCCGATCCCCGCCGAACTCAAGCGCCGCATTCATAATCTGTCGCACTCCGGCACCGATGAGATCGAGCGGCTGGGTCCCCTGGATCGCGAACTGGGACACTGCTTCGCAGACGCGGCGCTGGCACTGCTGGCCAAGGCCGGAGTCGCGGCGGATCGGGTCCGGGCCATCGGCAGCCATGGGCAGACCGTGAGGCACCGACCGCCCTCCGGCGGCCACCAACCCGCCTTTACCCTGCAGATCGGCGACCCGAATACCATCGCCGAGGTCACCGGCATCGTCACCGTGGCCGACTTTCGGCGCCGCGATATTGCCGCAGGTGGCGAAGGCGCGCCCCTGGTGTCGGCGTTTCACGCCGCCGCCTTTGGCGCCCCGGATGAGCGCAGGGCCATCGTCAACATCGGCGGCATCGCCAATGTCACACTACTGCTGGACGGAGAGGTGTCGGGATTCGATACAGGCCCCGGCAATACACTGCTCGACCTCTGGATCGGTCGACACCGCGGGGAAGCCTACGACCCCCTGGGAAGCTGGGCCGCCGAGGGGGAAGTCCGCGAGGAGCTGCTGGCACGCCTTTCAGCACATCCGTTTATCTCACAACCTGCGCCCAAGAGCACCGGCAAGGAAGACTTCAACCTGGAGTGGCTGGATACCCAACTGACAGGACTTCCTGAGATTGCGCCGCAGGATGTGCAGGCCACGCTGGCGGAGTTCACCGCCTCCAGCATCTGCCGGAGCCTTGCGTCCGCCGATCTCGATGCGGTCTACGTCTGCGGCGGTGGTGCTGCCAATACGGACCTGATGCGACGGCTGTACCGGCTGCTTGAACCGGTAAAACTGGGAACGACTGCGGAGCTGGGCTGCGATCCCGCCTGGGTAGAGGCGGCGGCGTTTGCCTGGCTGGCAGGCCGAACGCTGGACGGCCTTGCGGGCAATGTGACTTCAGTGACCGGGGCCGCTGGGGAAAGGGTTCTCGGCGCTGTCTACGCCGGGTAGGGATTCTTCCGCGCGTCTACGCGCTTCTAGATAGAGAAAGATGCACCACACCCGCAGGTGGTGGCGGCATTGGGATTGTTGACGACAAAGCGAGCGCCCTCAAAGCCCTCGGTATAATCGACCTCCGCGCCAACCAGGTATTGATAGCTCATGGGGTCGACCAGGACCGTGACCCCATCGCGTTCGACGGCCGTGTCGTCCTCCGCCATATCCTCGTCGAAGCTGAAACCGTACTGGAAACCCGAACAGCCGCCGCCCGTGATGTACACGCGCAGCTTCAGTGCGGGGTTGTCTTCTTCGGTAATGAGTTCGCGGACCTTATCGACGGCGCGATTGGTCAGCTGCAGGGTACCGGGTATGAAAGTCTCTGTTACGCTCATCATGCCAATCCTGTGAGGACGGGCATTATCTAATAACCCAGTAATTTGATCAACTTTTAAGCGGCGTCACCTGTGAGGCCTGGACCGGGGCATTGCCCTGGGCGTCGCCACTCTCCGCCGGTTTCTGCGGCGCTTCCTTGGCGGGCTTGGCGGCATCGCTGGTGTGAGTCAGGCTGCCATTGACCTCGGCGCCGATGGCCATTTCAACCAGCGTGTAGTGGACGTTGCCCGTCACCCTGGCCTTGGAGGCCAGCTCCAGGTGCTTGGTGGAGTAAACGTCGCCCGAGATGGTGCCGTTGATAATCACCGAGGGCGCGCGAATTTCCCCCTCGACCAGGCCCTTGTCGACGACGCGGACCATCGCATCCTTGCCGGCCACGGCGACAATGTTGCCGCGTACGGTGCCCTCGATGTCCAGATTGCCGCTGAACTTGATGTCGCCGACGATCTCCGTGTCGCGCGATACCAACGTGGTGGCGTTGGAAGAGCCAAAGCCGCCGCCACCGCCACTTTTATCCTTACTGCCCAACATCGCTGATCCTCTCCTGTACCGACCACGGAAATTCTCTCTCGACCTTCACCCGTCGTGGCTTACTGGACCGGGCGGAGGCGCTGACCGAGAGGGGCTCGAAACCCTCCGGCAGCTGGAGCTCACCATCAATAGCCTGAAAATACTTGAATCTTAAGCGGATGTCTTGGCTGGGTACCTGTTCTGAGAGATCGGACAGGTTATAGGTCACTTCCTCACCATCCAGCGTCCCGAGAACGACAATATTTAGCGTTCCCGTCAGCAGTTCATGCTTGAGGGAGCTCTGCTGCACGAGGATACGAAACTGGTAGGCGCCGCTCTCCAGGCCCGGCTTGAAGTCGATGGAGTGTACGCTGAGACCCTTGGAGAGTTCTTCCGGCGCCATCAGGCTGCGGTAGAAATGAACGCCCTTTTCCAGCTCGGCAATGGATTCCTGTTGCTCGGCAAGCTCCTGCCTGACCAGCTCCAGCGCCGCGCGATCGATGTCCCGGCCCGTTTCCGCGTCACTCTTCCACTGCCGCAGGGTTTCCAGCTCCTCGGCCTGGACAACGACCGTCTCGCGCAGCTTGCGATTCTCCCAGGCGCTTTCCAGGGCACCGTAAAGGCTGCCGTAGCCGCCGATCGCAATACCGACCAGAAATAGCAGCAACACACCCAGCGCTATGAGCATCCGGTTTCGACGCCGCAGGCGCGGATCCTCCTGCACCACCACAGACCGGCTCATCATGGCAGCAGCGCAACGCCCATCAGTCCGCTGACCTCGTCCAGGCCGAACATGATATTCATCGCCTGCACCGCCTGACCGGAGGCGCCCTTGACCAGGTTGTCTTCTACCGCCGTCACCACAACGGTGTCGCGGTCCTGCGGGCGGGTCACAGCGATGCGACAGTGATTGGCGCCGCGTACGCTGCGCGTCTGCGGAAACTGGCCGGCGGGGAGCACGTCGACAAAAGGTTCCTCCCGATAGTGATTCTCGAACAGGGCCTGCAGGTCGACATCACTGGTCAGCCGTCCGTACAGCGTGGCGTGAATGCCGCGGATCATGGGCGCCAGGTGTGGCACGAACGTCAGGTGCACGGCGTGTCCGGCCATGGCCGAGAGTCCCTGTTCGATCTCGGGCAGGTGGCGGTGACCGGCAACCCCGTAGGCCTTGAAGTTATCCGACGCCTCGCTAAGCAGGTTGTCGACCTTCGCCTGCCGGCCGGCGCCACTGACGCCCGAGGCGGCATTGGCGATCAGGCTGGTGCTGTCGATGACATTCGCTGACAGCAGCGGGTAGAAGCCCAGCTGCACGGCAGTGGGATAGCAGCCCGGGCAGGCGACCAGCTGCGCGCCCGCGATCTCTGTGCGGTACATCTCCGGCAGGCCGTAGACGGCGTTCTCGAGCAATTCCGGACAGGCGTGGGGCTCACCGTACCAGGCAGACCAGGTGTCGGCGTCGCGCAGGCGAAAGTCTGCCGACAGGTCGACTACCCGCACACCCGCATCCAGCAGCGCGGGCACCGTATTCATGGCGACGTTGTGGGGCGTGGCGTAGAACACTACATCACAGTCATTGAGCGGCGCCTTGTCGGGATTGGCGAACGCCAGGTCGCAGTGGCCGCGCAGGTTGGGAAACAGATCTGCCACTGCGCGACCGGTCTCGGCGCGTGAGGTGATGGCCGCGAGCTCAACGTCCGGATGCGCAACCAGCAGGCGCAGCAGCTCTACACCCGTGTAGCCGGTTCCGCCGACAATGCCTGCCCTGATCACTGTGTCCGCTCGCTCACTTGTTGTTGGCCGGGAGTCCCCCGGGTGATAATCGCGGATAATATAGGATTTTCACCGCAGGCGGCGCGGTAAAATTGCGCGTCGGGCACAGGAGCCATGCAGCCGGGCCAGTTCTCCCAATATTTCAACGACTACCGGGCCCTGCTTCCCTACTCCCTGCTGGGTCTTGTGGTGGGGCTGCTCTCGGCAGCGGCGGTCCTCGCCTTCGAGTGGCAGATCAAGGCCCTGGGAGCGCTGTGGATGGAATCCGGCTCCCCGGACAATTTCGAGGCACTGCCGGGCTGGCAGCGATTTGCGCTGCCGGTCGCATCGGCGCTGGTACTGGGATTCCTCTACCAGGTGCTGCGGCCCAAGGATCGCGAGGTCGGTATCGTGCACATCCTGAGCCGCATGCACAGCCACTATGGTCGACTCCCGGTTCGCAATGCCCTGGTGCAGTTCTTCGCGGGCTCCCTCGCCCTGGCAAGCGGCCAGTCCGGCGGGCGCGAGGGGCCGGTGGTGCATCTCGGCGCCGCCATCAGCAGCTGGCTGTCCACCTGGATGTCCCTGCCCAACAACAGTCAGCGCATCGTCATTGCCTGCGGCACCGCAGGCAGTATCTCCGCGGCGTTCAACACGCCGCTGGCGGGCGTGGTGTTCGCCATGGAAGTCATCGTCGCGGAATACACCGTCATCGGTTTCACGCCGGTGCTGGTGGCGGCCGTGAGCGCGACCACCCTGAGCCACGCAATCGGCGGCGACCTGATCGATTTCACGATTCCCGCCGCCGGTATGTCTTCCCTGCTTGAGCTGCCCTTCATCATACTGTTGGGCATAGTCTGCGGAGCACTGGTAGGCCTGTTCAACTGGATACTCCAATCGTGCCTGCGCCTCTCCCACCATCCCATTCCCGTGAGATTTCTCGCCGCGGGACTGCTCACCGGCGTGATCGGCCTGGCTGTCCCCGAGGTGCTGGGCCTGGGCTACGACAGCCTGAGCCTGGCACTGGTGGGCGAGTTGGCCCCGGTAACCCTGGCCCTGCTGCTGGCCGCCAAACTGCTGACCACGGCCGTCACCGTGGGCGCGGGTATGCCTGTGGGTGTGATCGGCCCGAGCCTGCTCATCGGAGGATGTGTAGGCGGCCTGCTGGGCGTCGTGGGTGGCGCACTGCTACCCCAGTACAGCTCCGACCCGTCACTGTATGTCGTGATCGGCATGGCTGCCGGCATGGCCGCGATGCTCAATGCGCCCCTGGCGGCACTGCTGGCGGTCGTGGAGATGACCAGCAACGAGTCCGTCGTGTTCCCGACGATGCTGGCGATTGTTGCGGCCAACCTGACCGTCACCGTGGGACTGCGCTCCCGCTCAGCCCACCAGACCGTCCTGCGACACCTGCAGCGGGTGATTCCTGATGACCCGATCAGCCAGCTGCTGCACCAGACCAACGTGATGTCGGCCATGGATCGCAGTGTTTGCGTCATGGAGCACACCGTCAATCCCGCCCAGCCGTGGACTGAGGATCTTCCCACCTGGTGCCTGCTCAAACGTGAGGGGGAGCAGCTGTTCCTGGTCAGTGGCGCGGAAGTATTCGACTTCGTGCACAACCTCCCGGAGGAGGCGCGCGGCGAGGATTGTCCCACCATTGATCTCGTCGAGCAGGACGTTCGACGCTGGACCTTTGCCAGCCTGTCGTCGCGGGCCACGCTGCGCGAGGCGCTGGATGCCATGCGGCGACAGGGTGCCGAAGCGGTCGTTGTGAATGATCCGAGGATTCCCGGCGACCTCGGCGTTCGCGGCGTGCTCACTCGCGATATCATTGACCAGTTCTATTTGTTGCGACTGTAAGGAAACCCATGATCTACATGTGGCTGAAGGCCCTGCACATCATCTTCGTGGTCTGCTGGTTTGCCGGTATTTTCTACCTGCCGCGCATCATGGTGTACTACGCGTCCAGCGAGCACGAGGAAACGCGGCGCCAGCTCGCGGTCATGGCGCGCAAGCTGTATCGCTTCGTCACGCCGCTGGCCGTGATCGCGGTGGTCATGGGCTTCGCTCTGATCGCCCTGAACCTCGACTACTACCTGCAGGCCAAATGGCTGTGGCTGAAGCTCGTGGCCGTATTCTGCCTCGTCATCTACCATTACTACTGTGGTCGGCTGGTGAAAGCCATACAGGCTGACACCGATGAGCACAGCCACGTTTATTTCAGGGTATTCAACGAGGTCCCCGTCCTGTTCCTGTTCCTGATCGTCATTCTCGCGGTACTCAAACCTTTCTGATGGAAGAGCGGCCGTGAGCAAAACCACACCCTCGGTCATGTGCGTCGCCGAACTGGATCCCACCGGCGGCGGGGGGATCGCCGCAGACATAGAAACCCTGAGCAGCCTGGCCTGCCACTGCACGCCGATCATGACCGCCATCAGCATCCAGGACACCCAGGATGTGAAGGACTCGGCCATCGTCGACAACCTGCTGCTGATCGAACAGATGCGCGCCGTGCTGGAAGATATCGACGTGTCCGCCATCAAGCTGCACCAGCTCGCCACCACGGCGCATATAGAAGGTATTCACACGGTATTGCGCGACTATCCGCAGCGCCCGCTGGTGCTGGACCCAGCGCTGTGGGCGTTTCCCGTTGAAACGGACTACAGCGACGCACTCTGCGCGCTGCTGCTGCCACAGACCACACTGCTGGTGATCACCGAGGAAGAGGCCTATGAACTCGCCGACAGCGGTGACAACTGCACCGCCTGTGCACACGAGCTGCTGGAGATGGGCTGCGACGCGGTACTGATCTCCTCGGAGCCCGGCCTCTACCAGAACTACATCAGCCGGCTGTACAACCACGCTGGCCTGCAGCAATCCTTCGAGTGGCAGCAGCTGCCCCACAACTTCGTCGGCGCCGGCAGCACCTTCGCCGCCGCCATCACCGGCTACATGGCCCACGGTCTCCCCATACAGGCGGCGGTGCGGCAGGCCCAGGAATACACGTTCCGGGCGCTATCCAATGCCCGCCGGGTGGGCATGGGCAGGCTGATCCCCGGACGAATCCGGGCCACGATGAGCTAGTCTCGACGCAGATAGATTCAAGCCGACAGAGCCGCCATAATTCACGCCCTTCTTATATGCCAGAGACTGGATAGCGACAGCGAGACATGAGTAAATCCGAAGCACTTTTCGAACAAGCCGCGCAGGTCATCCCCGGCGGCGTCAACTCCCCGGTACGCGCCTTCAAGGCCGTGTCGGGCACACCCTTCTTTACTACCCACAGTGAAGGCGCCTACCTGGTAGACGCCGACGGCAAACGCTATGTGGACTACGTGCTGTCCTGGGGACCGATGGTCATGGGCCACAATCACCCCAAAGTGCGGGAGGCGGTCTGCAAACAGGCGGAGCACGGGCTCAGCTACGGCACACCCACCGAGCAGGAGATCGCGCTGGCGGAAAAAGTCTGCGAGGCCCTGCCCGGCATGGACATGGTGCGGATGACCAGCTCAGGCACCGAGGCCACGATGAGCGCCATCCGCCTGGCGCGCGGCTTCACCGGCCGCGACAAGATCGTCAAGTTCGAAGGCTGCTACCACGGCCACTCCGACTCGCTGCTGGTGAAGGCCGGCTCCGGGGCCCTCACCCTGGGCGTACCGAGTTCGCCCGGGGTGCCGGCCGGGCTCGCCGATCATACGATCACCCTCACCTACAACGACAGCGCGCAGGTGGAGCAGGCCTTCGCGGAAGTCGGCCAGGATGTTGCGTGCATCATCGTCGAGCCCGTCGTTGGCAACATGAACTGCATCCCGCCACAGCCGGGCTTCCTGGAAACCCTGCGCCGGGTCTGCGATGAGCACGGCAGCGTGCTCATATTTGACGAGGTCATGACGGGTTTCCGTTTTGGCCTGGCGGGGGCGCAGGGCTTCTACGGCATCCAGCCGGACCTCACCACCCTCGGCAAGGTGATCGGGGGCGGCATGCCGGTCGGAGCCTTCGGCGGTCGCGCCGACATCATGGCGCAGATCGCGCCGCTGGGTCCGGTCTACCAGGCCGGCACCCTGTCGGGGAACCCTGTCGCCATGGCGGCGGGCCTGGCAACCCTGGAAATCGTCTCGGAACCCGGCTTCTTCGAGCCCCTGTTCCAGTACACCGCCGATCTCTGCGAGGGCATGGAAGCGGCGGCAAAGGAAGCCGGCATCCCGTTTACCACCAACCATGCCGGCACCATGTTCGGCGGCTTCTTCACCGACCGCGAAGAGGTGACGAACTACCAGCAGGTCATGGCCTGCGACACCGAAACATTTTCCCGGTTTTTCCACGCCATGCTGGACAACGGCGTCTACCTCGCACCTGCGTCCTACGAAGCGGGCTTTGTGTCATCCGCCCACGGCGATGCCGAGCTGGACGCGACGCTGGAGGCCGCGCGGGCGTCCTTCAAATCACTGTAGACTGGTATCCCGCTGCAGGACTCGAACAAGGAGAACGACATGGCATTCACTGTGACCCGCGGCAGCTTCCCGACCACGCGCATGCGGCGCCTGCGGGCCCGGGACGCCACCCGGCGCATGGTGCGCGAGTGCACGCTGACCCCGGCGGACCTGATCTACCCGGTATTCGTGCTCGACGGTGACAACAATCGCGAAGCGGTGCCCTCCATGCCAGGTGTGGAGCGCCTCAGTGTGGATCTGCTGATCGATGCGGCCAGGGAGCTCGAGGGACTGGGCGTGCCTGCGATTGCGCTGTTCCCGGTGGTGGAAGCGGCGGGCAAGTCCCTGGAGGCTGCGGAAGCCTTCAACCCGGACGGCCTGGTCCAGCGTGCAGTTCGCTCGCTGAAGGACGCGCTGCCCGATATGGCCATCATTACCGATGTGGCGCTGGACCCCTACACCAGCCATGGCCAGGACGGCATCATCGACGAGTCCGGTTACGTTCTCAATGACGTTACCTCCGAGACCCTGGTTCGCCAGGCACTGTCACACGCCGAAGCCGGAGTGGATATCGTGGCGCCTTCGGACATGATGGACGGTCGCATCGGCGCCATCCGCAATGCCCTCGAAGAGGGCGGCCACGTCAACACGCTGATCCTGTCCTACGCCGCCAAGTACGCCTCCTCCTACTACGGCCCTTTCCGGGACGCTGTGGGCTCGGCCGGTAATATCAAGGGCGGCAACAAGTTCAGCTACCAGATGGATCCGGGCAACGGCGACGAGGCCCTGCACGAGGTGGCCCTGGACCTGGCCGAGGGCGCAGACATGGTCATGGTCAAACCGGGGCAGCCCTACCTGGACATCGTGCGCCGGGTGAAAGAAGCCTTCGCCGTGCCTACCTTCGCCTACCAGGTCAGCGGCGAGTACGCGATGCACCAGGCCGCCTTCGCCGAGGGCTGGCTGCCGCGGGAGGCTATCATTCTGGAATCCCTGCTGGGCTTCAAGCGCGCCGGCTGCGACGGGATTCTCACCTACTTCGCCAGGGACGCCGCCCAGCTGCTGCAGGAATGAGGCACTGGCTCGCCGCCCTGTTGCTGAGCTGCACGGCGTCCCTCGCTGCGGCGGAATGCGGCTGCCTGTGGGGCGGCTCCTTTGCCGATGTGCAGGGTGACACCGATTTCGTGGTCTCCGCCACCGTCGTCGCCGCCAGCGGCAATTCCATCGACCTGAAACTGGAGCGCATCCTTCGTGGTGAGGAATACCGCGAGCAGGTCCGGGTGTGGCTGGATACCGGTGAACTGTGCCGGGCAGAAGTCGGCAGCTTCGAGCTGGAATCCACCTGGGTCATGGCGCTCAACCGCATCGAGGAGGTGCCCCCCGGCGGCTTCAACCCGCGCACGCCGAACATCAGCTTTGGCCGGGTCGGGGATTACAGCCTGTCCCGCTGCGGCGGTTACTGGCTGCGCCAGGCGGAGAACCTGGTCAGCGGCAACCTGGTGGACGGCACCCGCTGGGAGATGAATCCGAAGATGTCCCCGGTCCTGATCGACCTGGTCGCCGGCTTCGTGGCAGGCGATCTCGATGCCGCCACGCTGAAGCAGGCCTCGGAGGTCGACCCGGAACTGCAGCAGCTGATCCTGGAAACCCGCCTGTTCCTGCGCCAAAGCCGCTAGCGCCGGGGCAGCAGTTCCAGCAACTCGTCGAGCATCATCAGCGACAGGCCCCAGATGCGGCGCCCCTCGAAGTAGTAGCAGGGCAGCGGGATCCGGGTACCGGCGCGCTCCCACACCATTCTCTCACGGTTGCCGCGATCGACCAGGAAGGACACCGGAATCCAGATGACCTCGTCCACCTCGTAATTGGGCTGGAACTCGACCTCCGTCTCGAGCCGGAACAGGAACGGAGACACCACCATGGGCCGGCGGCGCAGCTGCGGGTGGGTCATGATTTCGGAGAGGCGACCGAAGCAGTTGGCGGGGTCCAGGTCCAGGCCGATCTCTTCCTGGGTCTCGCGGCGGGCGACGTCGAGGCCGTGGCGGTCCGCCGGCTCCATGCGACCGCCCGGAAAAGCCATATGCCCGGACCAGGGGTCACCGTCCCGCTCGGCGCGTTTGATCATGAGAATTTCCGACTCACCCCGCTGCTCCCGCAGGATCATCGCCACCGCAGAGCGCTTCAGCACCGCCCGCAGCAGCCTGCGGCGCGGCCGGTGATGCCTGACAACGTGTTCGATATGGGCAAGAGTTGGAGACAAGGGCTCTGGACCGCTGCAAAAGTGCCTCATTAAGCCAGCCGGGGGTGGGGCTTACAAGGAAAAGCGCTGTCAACCGATGGGCCGGTCGTGCGTTATGAGAGGGAAATAGCTTAAAAATCAGTGTGCTACCATGACCGAAGTTGTCGCTCATCCGGCTTGTTACAGCTGGCTCGAACTGGATCCCACCGGCGGCGGAGAACGCGTCCTGAACCAACAGCGCGCCATGAATGCCTTTCTGCAGGACGTGGAGCGCCGCGCCCTGCGCATGGCGGAAATGGCCGTGGGCAACCGGGACGACGCCCTCGAACTCGTGCAGGAGGCCATGCTCGGCCTGGTGCGGCGCTATGCCGACAAACCCGACGACCAGTGGAAGCCGCTGTTCTACAAGATCCTCTCGAGCCGGATAAACGACTTCCACCGCCGGCGCGCAGTGCGCCAGCGCGTGATGGCGTTCCTGCCGCGGGGCGAGGAAGATGACGACCCCCTGGAGCAGGCCAGCTACGGAGAGCGGGACAACCCGGTCGAAGCCATGCAGCAGGACATCGCCAATAAGGCTATGCTTGCGGCTATCGGCGCACTACCCGTACGGCAGCAGCAGGCCTTCATGCTGCGCGCCTGGGAAGGCCTGCCGGTTCGCGATACCGCCATCGCCATGTCCTGCAGCGAGGGCAGCGTGAAGACTCACTACAATCGGGCCGTGAAGGCCCTGCAGCAGGCGCTGGCAGAGCTGGATATCCATGAGCGACACTAGGCAGACAGATCAAGCTTCAGGCGAGACGGCGCTCGAAGAACTCGCCCGCGCAAGCCTCGACGACAGCGTGTCCCGGCTGGACGCCGCAACCCTGTCACGCCTCAACCAGGCGCGCCAGCAGGCGCTGGAAGAGTCGCGCCGCCCCCTGTTCCAGCGTTTCTGGCTTCCGATCAGCGCGGCGGCATTCGCGATGCTGGCGCTGGCGGTGGTGCTGCCCCTGCAGACACCGGAAACCCCGGCCCCAGCAACGGAGTACATCAGTGCCACGGAAGATGCCGAGCTGATGGAGGACCTTGACCTGGTCCTCTGGCTCATGGAAGAGGACCATGCCAGTTAAACAACTCGCCCTGGGCCTGATGCTCGCCCTGGTATCCACGCTGTGTGCCGCCGACCAGGCGCCGCAGTGGAACCAGTTGAGCCCCGACCAGCAGCAGGTCCTGAGGAAACACCAGCAGAACTGGGACGCCCTGCCAGACGCACGGCGCCAGCGCCTTGCCGACAACGCCGCGCGCTGGTCCAGCATGACACCGGAAGAAAGGCAGCGTGCACGGCAGCGGCACAATGCCCTCAAGCAACTGTCGCCGGACCAGAGGCAGGCCCTGCGCCAGCGCTGGCAGTCCCTGCCCCCGGAACAGCGCCAGCGCCTCCGGCGTCGACTCGCCAATATGACCCCCGAGCAGCGCCAGCAGGCCCTGTCCCGCATCCTCGAACGCAACGCCAACCAAAACTGAGTTCGCCATGCCTGACGACAGGGCGTTCCTGCGCCTTTCCGGAATTCAATTTGCCTACCGCGCGCTGCCTGTACTGCAGGCCGTGGACTGGACCTGGGAAGCCGGCGAGCAGTGGGCCTGCGTGGGTCCCAACGGCGCCGGCAAGACCACCCTCGCCGGCCTGATCAGCGGCCAGCTCGACTGGGGCAGCGGCGAACTGCAACGCGGCCGGGTGCTCGAGGCCGGCGGCTGCAGCTATGTGTGCTTCGAGCAGCAGAAGTCCCTGTGCGATCGCGACCGCCGCCTCGACGACTCGGAGTTCCGTTCAGACGCCCGCGACCCCGGTACCACCGTGGCCGCGGCACTGGGGGTCGACGACCTCGATGCGCCGCTGGTCAGCGACTGGATCAACAAGCTTGGGATACGCCATATCCTCCAGCGCGGCATCCGCTATATCTCTACCGGCGAGATGCGCAAGACCCTGCTGCTGCGCGGCATTCTGCAGCGGCCGGCGCTGCTGATCCTTGACAGCCCCCTGGACGGGCTGGACCGGGCCAGTCAGGACAATATGCGCGGGATCATCGAGCAGGTGCTGGCCTCAGACACCCGGGTGTTATTGCTGTCGCGCCGGCTGGAAGATCTGCCTGGGGGAATCACACACCTGCTCGCGCTGGACGGGGGCCGTGTACTGGCCGCCGGGCGGCGACAGGACGTACTGGCGAAAGATGACGTAAACGCGGCCATGAACCCGCCGCCCCTGGCCCTCGGCGCGTTGCCGCCACGCGCCAACCGCCCCTACTCCCTGGTACCGGACCTGCCGCTGCTTGAACTTCGCGGCGTGTCCGTGAGCTACGGCGATACGCCGGTGTTGGAGAGTATCGACTGGGTGTTTGTGCCGGGTCAGCACTGCAATATCGCGGGCCCCAATGGCTGCGGCAAAACCACGCTGCTGAGCCTGGTAACCGGCGACAACCACCGGGCCTACGGCCAGGACATCACGCTGTTCGGCCAGCGACGCGGCAGCGGTGAAAGCGTCTGGGAGATCAAGCAGAAGTTTGGTGTCGTCAATACCCAGCTGCACCTGGGGTACCGCCGCGGCATGGCGGTGATGGAGGTCGTCGTCAGCGGCTTTTTCGATACCGTGGGCCTCTACGACGACTGGGGCGGCAAGCAGCTGGAAATTGCCGAGGCCTGGCTGCGGGCGCTGGGCCTGGCGGAGCTGGCACGAAGCCCGTTCGATACCTTGTCATTTGGCCTGCAGCGCATGGTGCTGCTGGCGCGGGCCATGGTGAAATCCCCCGCCATCCTGATCCTCGACGAGCCCTGCCTGGGGCTGGATGCCCACCACACCCGCACCATTCTCGACGCCATCGATCACATTGCCGAGCACAGCGATACCCAGGTGGTTTTCGTCAGCCACAGCGCCGGTGAGATGCCGAGCTGCATCAACCAGTGGCTGGAGTTTGTGCCCGAAGGCGAGGGATTCGAACTGCGCTGCCGACCCTAGGGGACGGCGAGCTCCCGCAGCCGGTGGCAGCTGCCGGCGCTGCAATACAGCAGGCCGCGTTCCGCGGCAGCGCGGGCGGAGGCGGGCTGTCCCCTTTCTATATAGAGTTCCGCCAGTTCCAGGTAGACGGCCGGATTGCCAGGGTCGAGCCGCTGGGCACGCTGCAACAGCGCATCCGCGCGATCCAGGTCGCCGGCAAGGCGGGCCCCCTGGGCCTGGGACAACAGGTCGTCGCTGGCGCGCCGCTGGCCGGGCTCGACGGTTTCCGGCGGGACGGCCGCCGAGGTCGGCGCCGATGCATCACCCTGGTAGACCTCACGGGAGCGCTCGGGCGCGGCTGCACAGGCTGTGAGCAGCGCAAACAGGGTGATCAGAACAATTCGCGAAACCATTCCATGATCCGGTTGCTGGATTGTGCGCAGGCGGCGGTCTCGATGGGCTGGGAGTCCTCGATAAAGGGCAGCAGGCGGGCACCCTCGCAATCGCGCCGGGACAGCTTACCACTGCCCTCCTCCACCCAGTAATGGGCGATGCCGTCGGGAATGCGATAGGCCAGTGACGTCTCGCTGGAGCGCGCCATGAAACTCGACCAGACCCGCGCGGCGCCGCTGGCGCCGGTCAGCCCGGTGGGCGAGTTATCGTCGCGGCCAATCCAGTTCACCGCCAGCAGGTCGCCGCTGAAACCTGCGAACCAGGAGTCCCTGTTATCGTTGGTGGTGCCGGTCTTTCCCGCCACCGCAAAATCCTCGGGCAGGTCGCGGTACACGATCTTGCCGGTGCCTTCCTTGACCACTTCCCGCAGCCCGTAATGCAGAAGATGCACCGCGTGGGTGGATGCCACGCGTTCGTAGTCCAGCGGGAATCGCTGCAGCAATCGGCCCTCGGCATCGACCACTTCCCGAATCGTGTGCAGCGGTAGGCTGAAGCCTCCCGCGGCGATGGACTGGTAGAGGGTGGCCACGTCCAGGGGCGCCAGCCCGCCGGCGCCGAGCAGCATCGAGGGCACGTCGGGCTGGGCGCGCTCGACGCCCAGGCGGCGCAGGGTATCCCGCACCGCAGCCGTGCCAAGTTCCATGCCCAGTCGGGCGGTGGCCTGGTTATAGGACTGGGACAGGGCGCGATGCAGCAGCACCGTACCGTGGGATTCGCGATCGAAGTTGCGCGGCGTCCAGCTGCTGTTGTCGTCCAGCGAAACCTCCAGCGGGCTGTCGTCCAGCGGCGTCGCCAGGGACCAGCGTTGCGGCTCCTCGAGCGCTGTGAGGTAGACCACCGGCTTGATCAGTGAGCCCACCGGGCGCACCGCGTCGAGGGCGCGGTTGAAACCGGCAAACCTGGGCTGGCGACCGCCGATCAGCGCGCGGACCTCGCCGTTGTCGAAACTGGTGACGACCATGGCGGCTTCCAGGTCCCCGCCGGGATCGAGAGAATCGAGTACCGACTGTATTGATTGCTCCGCCTGCCGCTGCAGCAGCGGGTCGAAGCTGGTGAATATGCGCAGGCCCGCCGAACCCAGGTCCTGCTCCCGGTAGTCGCGGCCCAGCTGCCGGCGCACCAGGTCCAGGTAGGCGGGAAAACTGTTCATGATGCGCGGGCGCTGGCTCAGGTCCAGGGGCATGGCCCGGGCCACCTGGTACTCGGCCTCGTTGATCACCGCCTGGTCCCGCATTACGGTGAGCACGGTATTGCGCCGCTTAAGGGCGCGCTCGGGATGCCGCAGTGGGTTGTACAGGGACGGTCCTTTCACCATACCCACCAGCAGCGCCTGCTGATGGACGCCAAGCTGGTCCAGCGGCAGGTCGAAGTAATGACGGGACGCCAGGCCGAAACCGTGTATGGCGCGGGGGCCGTCCTGGCCTAGAAACACCTCGTTGATATAGGCCTCGAGAATCTCGTCCTTTTCGACGTGCAGCTCCAGCAGCAGGGCCATGAGCACTTCCCTGAACTTGCGGACAAAGCTGCGCTCCCGGGTCAGGTAGTAATTCTTGATCAACTGCTGGGTAATCGTGCTGCCGCCCTGCACCAGCCGGCCGGCCCGGAGATTTGCGACGAAGGCGCGGGCGATACCCGTTGGCGAGATGCCCCAGTGCTGGTAGAAGCCGCGATCCTCAACGGCCAGCAGCGCCTCGCGCAGGGTGTCCGGGGATTGCTCCAGCTTCAGCAGCAGGCGATCTTCCCGGTGGCGCGGGTAGATGCCCCCCACCTGTACCGGTTCGAGCCGGGCCAGGGTCACGGGACTGCCGCCGCTGGACAAACTGCTGAGGCGGCGGCCGTCGAAGTCGAGTTCCAGGCGCTGCGCCGGCGCCGCCTCCTCGGGAAACTGGAACGGGCGGGTGTACAACCGCAGGCGCTGACCCCGTCGCGAAAGCTGGCCGGGCGCAGCCGGGTCCGCCACCTGGCGGTAGCCCAACAGCTCCAGCTCGTATTCCAGGTCCTCGATGCCCAGCGCCAGGCCGGGGAAAAGTTCCAGCGGGCGGGCATAGACCCGGGCGGGCACCTCCCAGCGACGGTCACGGAAGGTCGTGCTGACCTGCGCGTCCAGGTAGATCAGCAGCAGGCCGCCCAGCACGGTAAGCACCAGGAGCGATTTCCAGACCAGCGGGCGAACCGTGCTGCGAGAGCGTCGGGGTCTGCGAGAGCGGCGTGAGCGTTTGACCATGGGCGCGCAGTGTACACCAGGCCCGGGGCGGGAGTGGCGGGATGGCCGGGGTTCTCGCATAATGCCCGCTTTTGTCGGGAGAACCCGGGTGAAACAGTACAAGGTATATGGCATCGGCAACGCGCTGGTGGACACGGAAATCCAGGTCGAGGACAGCGAGCTCGACAGCATGGGGGTCGAAAAGGGTCTTATGACGCTGGTAGACGAGACGCGGCAGCAGGAGCTGGTAGACCAGCTCGAGGGTCATCTGGTCACGGCCAAACGTGCCAGCGGCGGCAGCGCCGCCAACACCATGATCGCGGTCGCGCGCTTCGGCGGTTCCAGCTTCTACTCCTGCAAGATTGCCAACGATGACAACGGCGACTTCTACCTCAACGACCTGGAAGCAGCGGGCGTGGCCCACAACTGGAACTGTGCCCGCGATGACGGCACCACGGGGCGCTGCCTGGTGCTGATTTCACCGGACGCAGAGCGCAGCATGAACTCGTTTCTCGGCATCAGCGAAACACTGTCCGAAACCGAGCTGAACCCCTCGGCGATCGCCGATGCCGAGTATCTCTATATGGAGGGATACCTGGTGACCTCACCCACCGGACGAGCGGCCGCCATCGCCGCACGCGAGCACGCGGAGTCCGCCGGAGTGGCCACGGCGATCAGCTTTTCCGACCCCGGCATGGTCGAGTTCTTCCGCGACGGCCTGCAGGAGATGATGGGTGACCGCGGCGTTGACCTGCTGTTCTGCAACGAGGCCGAGGCGCTTGGCTGGGCCGGTTCGGAATCACTGGATGAGGCTGTGGCCGCGCTCAAATCCGTAGCGCGACAGTTTGCCATCACCCTGGGTGCCCGCGGCGCACTGCTCTTCGACGGCGAGCGCCTGCTGGAGATTCCCGGCGCGCCGGCCGAGGCCATCGATACCAACGGTGCCGGCGATATGTTTGCCGGGGCCTTCCTCTACGGCATCACCCACGGCCACGACTTCGAAACCGCCGGCCGCTTCGCCAGCCTGGCCGGTGCGAAAGTCGTATCCCGCTTCGGCCCCAGGCTTAGCGCCAGTGAGCACGACGCCGTCGCTGCGGAATTCTTTGGGGAATCGGCGCAAGTCCTCGCCTAAAACAAAGACTGCTGCTGCCCGCAGATCTCGGCAAAGGACGTGTCGAGAAAGTGCAGTATGCCGTCCGCCACCGGGGTCAGTTGGCGCTCGATGTAGTGTTCGTAGTCCAGCGGCGCGCTCGGTGACTCGGCGGGCTCTGCGCCGGCGGTGGTGATGACGTATTCCACCCAGTCGCCCCGCGCGGGAGGCCGACCGCCGCGATCCAGCAGGCGCCTGGCGGCCTGCACATGCGGCGGTACGTTGCGCTGGTAGTCATCGAGGCGCCGCCGCAGTCGCTTGCGGTAGACCAGCTCCCGGTCGAGGTCGCCGCGCTGTACCTGCTCGGCGATGTCGCGAACGTAGTCCTCGAAGGGCTCATCGGCGAATACCCGCCGGTAGAGCTCGCTCTGGAATCCCCGCGCCAGTGCGGTCCAGTCCGTGCGAACGTTTTCCAGTCCCTTGAATACAAGCTGCTGCTCGCCGTCCCGCACGACCACACCGGCGTAGCGCTTCTTGCTGCCTTTCTCCGAGCCGCGAATCGTCGGCATCAGGAAGCGGCTGAAATGGGTTTCGAATTCCAGCTCCAGCACGCTGGCCAGTCCGTACTCGGAGGCCAGCCGCTCGCTCCACCAGCGGTTGAGCTCCTCCGCCAGCCAGTTGCCGCGCTCGGCGGCAGTTTCACCGGGCCGTTCCGCCACCGCCACGAACACGGAATCGGTGTCGCCATAAATGACGCGATCACCCAGGGTCTCGATGCGGTCTCGCGTCTCCTGGATGATCTGGTGCCCGCGGCGGGTGATGGAACTCGCCAGGCGCGCGTCGAAGAATCGACAGCCCGGCGTTCCCAGCACACCGTAAAAAGAGTTCATGATGATCTTGATGGCCTGGCTCTGGGCGTTGTCGCCGCGGGCCTTGGCCGCATCGCGGAGCTGCCACAGCTCTTCGATGATGCCCGGCAGCAGGTGTCGTTCCCGCGAGAACCTGGCGCCGATAAAACCCTCCACCGTGGCCGCCGGGTCGTCATCCGCCATGCCCACCGCCAGCCCCATGGGGTCGACGCCGAAAGTGCGGATGATGCTGGGATACAGGCTCTTGAAATCCAGCACCAGCACGTCGCTGTGAATGCCGGGCTCCGAATCCAGCACGAAGCCGCCCGGGCTGGCAATCTGTTCACGGCTGGCATTGGGGGCGACGAAGCCCGCCCGGTGCAGCCGCGGCAGGTACAAAAAGTCGAACGCCGCTACCGAGCCACCCTGGCGATCGATGGCGAGGCCGGTCATCTGGCTGCGGGCAACGGCAAACGCCAGCAGGCCCTCGTGCTCAAAGATCTCCCACACCAGCTCGCAGTCGCGCAGGTTGTACTCGGCCAGCGCATCCTTGTCGTCGCGGAACAGTTCACCAATCTGCTCGCCGCGCCCGCTGCCGGTGAGCAGTTTGCCGGCCCCCAGAAGCTCGCGGGACACCGCTTCCAGGGAGAAGCTCTCGAAGCGATAGGTCGCGGTCCGCAACAGGTCGACGCCGTCCAGCACGGCCCGGCCCGGAATACTGACGGCGCGACGCTGGCCGTCATCATCCAGTTCGCGCCAGTGGGGCGTGCGGCCAGCGCGACCCAGGCGCAGCGGAATACCGAGCTTGTCCGCGACCCGCTGCAGGTACCAGAGATCGAAGTTGATGACATTCCAGCCTATGAATATGTCGGGGTCGAAATCCGCAAGCCAGTCAAAGAAGCGGCGCAACAGGTCCGCCTCGCTGGCGCACATCACGACGTATTCCAGCGCCGAGTGATCCCCTCGCATGAACACCAGGCGCTCGACGCCCCGGGGCGTCACGGCGTAGAGACCGATCGAATAGAGTTCGAGACGGTCGATGGCCGTTTCGATATCCAGGGACAGCATCTGCAGCTGCGGCTGGTAGTCGGCGGCACGCACCTGCACCTGCCCGTCGTGCTGCTGCCAGGCCAGGGATCCGCGCACAAAGCGCTCCATGAGGAATCGGTCGACGGGATTGAGGTCAGCCTCCAGCGGATCGAAGCCCGCGGCCTGCAAACGGTCCCGGGCCTGCCGGAGCAGTCGTTCACTGCGAAAGTAGAAGCCGCAGACCGGGCGCATGTCGAAGGCCTTCAGCGCCAGCGTCTCGGTTCGCAGGGGAATGCCGGCCAGCAGATCGCTCGCCGCGGCGGCCTCCTCGGCCGGCAGGAAGAACAGCACCTCCTGACCGGGCACCAGCAGGTGGACCGGACCCGCGTCACTGCTGAGCCACAGGTCCAGCTCGACACCGGCGTCCGCGTCGCGCCATCCGCGGCTGATAACAAAACCTGTTTGCTGATCTGTCACTGGGAAATTACCGGGCAACGGCTGGGCTTGGCGGAAAGGCTTGGTTACTCTATACCGCAATGTGCCCCAGAGTCTTCACTGTGGCACTACCGAATCAGCCACAGGTGCCCCCGATGAGCAAACCGACCATCAGTGACGACCCGCTCTACCAGTTGCTGCGCAACGAGGAGATCCGCGAGTTCAACGAGCAGCGCGACAAGCTGGACGCCAGCCGACTCAAAAGCGGCGACTACCGGGGGCGGGATCTGCGCAACATGAACGCGGCGGGACTGGATTTCAGCGACTCCTATTTCCGTAACGCCGACCTGCGCGGCATCGATTTCCGGGAAACGAACCTGGAGGGTGCAAGCCTGATCGACGCCAAGGTGTCCGGCACCTACTTCCCCGAGGAGCTGAGCGCCGAGGAGATCCGCCTGTCCCTGGATACCGGCACCCGCCTGCGCTACCGCAAACCCTAGCCGTCGGATAGGAGCCTTCAGCCTCGACGGCGTTAGCCGTCGCTGAGTAAGCGTCTGAGGTCGATGATGGCGGCGTTGGCACGGCTGATATAAGACGCCATCACCAGCGAGTGGTTGGCGACCAGACCGAAACCCGAGCCGTTCAGCACCACCGGGCTCCACACCGTCTGCTGCGTTGCCTCCAGTTCACGAATGATCTGTTGCAGGCTGACACGCGCGTTCTTCTTTTCCAGCACATCGGCGAAATCGATTTCCGCCGCCCGCAGGAAGTGAATCAGCGCCCAGGTGGAGCCCCTGGCCCGGTAGAAGACATCGTCGATCTCCAGCCAGGGCGTGCGCACCACCTCGTCTCCCGGTGCGGGGGTAGCCTGGGTGGCCTCCGCATCGCCGGCCAGGTCGGTGTTGATACGCCGCTGGCCCACGCTGGCGCTGAGGCGCTGCGACAGGCTGCCGAGGCGGGTCTCCACGGTCGCCAGCCAGTAGGCGAGATTGTCGGCTCTCGCATAGAACTGTGCGTCGCGCGCCTGCGGGTCCGCCAGCCGCAAGCCAAAACTGGTGACGCGGCGAATACCGTCCCGGTATTCGCCCTCGGAAGCGGGAAACAGCCAGCGGTCCGCCTTGGTGTTGAACAGGGGCTCGGCCTGGGCCAGGTCCGGATCCTCCTTCGACTGGGATTGCGAGCGGCTATAGGATTCACGCATGGCCCGGGACAGGTCCCGCACCTGGATCAGTGCGCCGTATTCCCAGTTCGGCATATTGTCGAGCCACATCCCCGGGGGAAACTTGTCGTTGCGGATGAAACCGCCGGGTTTGTCGAGCAGGGTTTCCGCCACGCCGATGAGGGTGGCGGTAGTGACGGAACCGGTCACCATCTCGGTGCCGTGCTCAGCGGCAAATGCCTGGGCGCGCTCCTGCACATCAAACTCCGACGGCGCCAGGCTCCAGTACATGCCCAGCAAAATCGTCACGATCAGGTAGATGCCCAGCACGCCCACGACGCCACGCACCCAGCCGCCGTCCGGCGCAGCGGACAGGACCCGCTCCTTCGCCGAAGTCCAGCTTTCTTTCAAACCCTCAAGCATTACCCATCTCCTTCCAGCTCAGTCGTCGGCGGTTCAGTGGTGGTTGTGGTGGCCGCCCGCGGACAGGGCCCGGACTTCGACATCGACCTCAACGCGCTCACCTGAGTCGAAGGTCAGGGTCAGCGGCAGGGTGTCGCCTTCTTTCAACGGGCGAGTCATCTTGAACAGCATCAGGTGGACGCCACCGGGGGCCATGCTTGCCGTACCGCCCGCGGGCACCGGGACGCCTTCCAGGCGCCGCATCCGCCACATGCCGTCCACCTGCTCGGAGCGGTGGATTTCGACGCTGCCGGCCAGCGGCGTGCTCGCGCCCGTCAGCAGAACCTGCTCAGCATCGGGATTGCGCAGGCTGACGTAGGCCGCTGCCGTAGGCTGGCCGGGCGGCATCGCCCGCATCCAGGCCTCGTCGATCTCCACCGCCTGGGCAGGAAAATGAACGAAAACTGCGACAAGCAGCATATATCTGAAGTAAGGCATGGAACGGTCCCTCGCGTGGAGCGACACTATACCATCCTGCCAGTCCGGTCACTGTTACAATGCGTACACCGGCGGCGGGCCGGTAAAATGTCAGGAAACTTCCGGGTGGAGCGGGGTCCAAGGTCTGCACCCCGGAGAGACAAGGTATGAAACAACTTCCAGCGCTATTGGTATCCAGCCTCCTGCTGCTGCCCCTCGGAGCGGCACAGGCACAGGACCTGGGTGCACCTGCTACTTCGCTGTCGGGCGATCTGTCCACCACCGCGGAGCCTGACTTCCTGCCGGTGGATCAGGCCTACCAGCTCGCCCTGGAAGTGCTGGACGAACAGCAGCTGCGCCTGTACTGGCAGATCACCGACGGTTACTACCTGTACCAGAAGCGGTTCAAGTTCTCCCTGCAGACCGCGGAAGGTGAGGTCCAGCTGACACCCACCTTCCCGGAGGGCGTGGTGCGCGAGGATGAATACTTCGGCGTCTCGGAGGTGCACTACCACTCTGCCGACATTACGCTTGCGCTGGATCGGCCCGTGGAACGGGGCACTCTCAAGGTCACCTCTCAGGGCTGTGCCGACGCCGGTCTGTGTTACCCCCCCAACCGGCAGAGCTTCGAAGTCGATTTCGCCCAGAAAACCATCGCCGCTGTAGCCAAGTCCAGGGGTAGCAGGCAGACCGCGAGCAGCGACAGCAAGGCCGACGCAGCCGAGGCTGCGCCGTTGTCGATGACCAGGCTGTTCTACATGATGCTGCTGGCCTTTGTCGGCGGCAGCATACTGAACCTGATGCCCTGTGTGTTCCCGGTACTGTCCCTGAAGGTGTTCAGCCTCGCCACCGGCAG
Organism: Halieaceae bacterium; assembly: GCA_965601975.1. Classification (GTDB taxonomy): domain Bacteria; phylum Pseudomonadota; class Gammaproteobacteria; order Pseudomonadales; family Halieaceae; genus JANQIO01. Next base: position 275,874 of record OZ271856.1, on the reverse strand, counting down.
TGAGCACAGCAAGCATGTGCACGGCTGGGTCTATGCCGCGGGGGTGGTATCCAGCTTCCTGCTGGTGGCCTTCATACTGATCAGCCTGCAGCAGGCCGGTGCCGCGGTGGGCTGGGGTTTCCAGCTGCAGGAACCGCGCTTCGTCGCCCTGCTGGCCTATCTCTTCTTTGTGATGGGCCTGGCGCTATCCGGCCTGATCGAGATCGGCGCCGGCTTTATGGGGCTGGGCAGCCAGCTCGCAGAGCGCGGGGGCTACTCCGGCTCCTTCTTTACGGGCGTGCTGGCGACGGTGGTAGCGAGTCCCTGCACCGCGCCGTTCATGGGCACCGCCCTGGGATTTGCGGTCACCCAGCCCGCACCGGTGGCGCTGGCGGTGTTCGCCGCCCTCGGCAGCGGCATGGCGGCGCCGATGCTGCTGCTGAGTTACTCGAAAGGCCTGCGCGCGCGGATGCCGCGCCCGGGACCCTGGATGGAAACCTTCAAGCAGCTGCTGGCGTTTCCGCTTTACGCCACCGCCATCTGGTTGCTGTGGGTCAGCGGTCGCCAGACCAGTGTCACCACCATGGCCCTGTTGTTGTGCGGCATGCTGGCCCTGGCCCTGGGCCTGTGGTTGTGGCGCTATCGCCTGTGGGGGCGACTCGCGGGGGCCGCTGCCCTGGTGGCAGCGCTGTCACTGATTCCAAGCTCCGCGCTGGACAGCGGTGCCCAGCGCGGCGCGGTGGCTGACACCGGCGAACAGGGCTGGTCGGAAATGCGGCTTGAGCAGCTGCTGGCCTCGGGCAAGCCGGTGTTCGTCAATGTCACCGCCGACTGGTGCATCACCTGTATTGCCAACGAGCGCGGCACCCTGGGTACGGATCGCGTCGAAACCGCCATGGCCGACCTGGGCATGGAGTACATCGTGGTGGACTGGACCGACTACGACGCCAATATCGCCGCCTTCCTGGCGCGATTCGGCCGCAACGGCGTACCGCTCTATCTCGTCTACAGTGGAGAGCCCGGCGCCGAGCCGGAAATCCTGCCCCAACTGCTCACCCCCGGCATTGTCCTGGACGCCCTGGAACGGGCCGGGGTGCCGGCCGTCGCCGAGCGCTAGCCAGCGCTAATCATTAGCCGAACGTCCGCGAAAATGCATGTAACGTGCGTAAACTTGCATCTTTTAACACATTTTCTCTAGACGCCGCTGATCGATCTGTGCACAATCTCGCTCTCTAACCGCTGCGCGAGGCATGGTGCCGATGGCGTCCATCCTGGTCCTGCACGGACCAAACCTGAATCTGCTGGGAGAGCGGGAGCCGGAAATCTACGGCAGCCGCAACCTTGCGGATATCAACCAGGCGCTGCAGCAACAGGCCCAGGACGCGGGACACCACCTGCTCGCCATGCAGAGCAATGCCGAGTACGAACTGGTGGAGCGCATCCAGGACGCCCGGCACGAGGGCGTCAACTTCATCATCATCAACCCGGCGGCGTTCACCCATAGCAGCGTTGCCATCCGCGATGCGCTGGCGGCGGTGGAAATTCCCTTCATCGAAGTTCACCTGTCCAACGTGCATGCGCGGGAGGAATTCCGCCACCACTCCTATTTTTCCGATATCGCGGTGGGCGTTATTTGCGGGCTCGGCGCCCAGGGCTATGAGCTGGCCCTGCGCGCGGCCGTCACCCACCTGGAACACCAGTGAGGACTGTCCCATGGACATTCGCAAAGTAAAAAAACTAATCGAACTGCTGGAAGAGTCCAACATCGATGAAATTGAAATCAAGGAAGGCGAAGAGTCGGTTCGCATCAGCCGCAACGCGGGCGCACCGGTGGCCGCCGCCCCGATGCAATACGCGCCACCGGCAGCGCCGGTAGCGGCCGCGGCGCCCGCTCCCGCCGCCGCGGTTCCCGAGCCGGCTGCTCCCGCACCTGAGGCTGAAGCAGCGGAACTCTCCGGCCACGTGGTGACGTCGCCCATGGTGGGCACCTTCTACCGCGCCCCCTCGCCCAGCTCACCGAACTTCATCGAAGTGGGCCAGCACGTGAAAGTGGGCGACGTGATCTGCATCGTCGAAGCGATGAAGATGATGAACCAGATCGAAGCGGACAAGGCCGGCACCGTCGAGGCGATTCTCGTCGAGAACGGCCAGCCGGTGGAGTTTGACCAGCCGCTGGTCACCATCGTCTAGGGGTTGCAAGAAAACACATGCTCGACAAAGTCGTTATTGCCAACCGGGGCGAGATCGCCCTGCGCGTCCTCAGGGCCTGCAAGGAGCTGGGCATCAAGACGGTAGCGGTTCACTCCCAGGCGGACCGCGACCTGATGCACGTGAAGCTGGCCGACGAATCCGTCTGCATCGGCCCTGCGCCCTCGCCTGAGAGCTACCTGAACATACCGGCCATTATCTCCGCAGCGGAAGTGACCGACGCCGTGGGTATTCACCCCGGCTACGGTTTCCTGGCGGAGAACGCCGACTTCGCCGAGCAGGTGGAGAAATCCGGCTTTACCTTCATCGGGCCGTCAGCGGATGTCATCCGACTGATGGGCGACAAGGTCTCCGCCATCGAGGCCATGAAAGAGGCGGGCGTTCCGACGGTGCCCGGCTCCGATGGCCCGCTCGATGAGGACGGCGATCGCACCATGGAGATCGCCCGTCGCATCGGCTACCCGGTGATCATCAAGGCCGCCGCCGGCGGTGGCGGCCGGGGCATGCGGGTCGTGCAGAGCGAAGCCGCCCTGCTCAACGCGGTCTACGTGACCCAGTCCGAGGCGGCCGCCGCCTTCGGCAGCGACAAGGTCTACATCGAGAAATTCCTCGAGAACCCGCGCCATGTCGAGGTACAGGTTCTCGCCGACAGCCACGGCAACGCCATTCACCTGGGTGACCGGGACTGCTCCCTGCAGCGGCGTCACCAGAAGGTGCTGGAGGAAGCACCCGCGCCGGGCATTCCGGAAGAGGCGCGCGAAGAGGTCTTCGAAGCCTGCGTCAATGCCTGTAAAAAGATTGGCTACTGCGGCGCCGGCACATTCGAGTTTCTGTATGAAGACGGCAAGTACTACTTCATCGAGATGAATACCCGGGTACAGGTGGAACACCCGGTCTCCGAGATGATTACCGGTATCGATATCGTGCGCGAGCAGCTGTTCGTGGCAAGCGGCCAACCCCTGTCCATCAGCCAGGAGGACGTGACGTTCCGCGGCCACGCCTTCGAGTGCCGCATCAACGCGGAAGATCCCAAGACGTTCATGCCCAGCCCGGGACACGTGAGTACGTTCCACGCGCCGGGTGGGCCCGGCATCCGGGTCGATTCGCATCTCTACGACGGCTACACCGTACCGCCTCACTATGACTCGCTGATCGCCAAGGTCATCAGCTATGGCGAGACGCGCGAAATCGCTCTCAGCAGGATGCGGCAGGCACTGGAGGAACTGGTGGTCGAGGGCATCCGCACCAATGCACCGCTGCACCAGGACCTGGTGCGTGACAACGCATTCGCCCGCGGCGGTGTCAGCATTCACTACCTGGAAAACAAACTCAGCCAGTAATCCCATGACGTGGTTGCAGCTGCGCCTGGACACCCACGCCGAGCAGGCGCCCCGGATCGAAGAGGCGCTACTGGCCCTGGGCGCCGCGGCGGTGACGCTCCAGGATAATGCCGACCAGCCCCTGTTTGCGGGAGCAGAGCCCACCGAGCAGCTCTGGCAGCAGACTCGCGTCAGCGGCCTGTTCCCGGCGGACACTGACATTGCAGACCTCACCGCGGCGCTGGCAGACAGCCTGGTAGCAGACGGCGACGCCTGCAGCAGCCTGCGGGCCGAAATTCTCGAAGACAAGGATTGGGAGCGGGAGTGGATGCAGCACTACCAGCCGCTGCAGTTTGCAGACCAGCTCTGGCTTTGCCCCTCCTGGATGACGCCGCCGGACCCACAGGCCACCAATATCCTGCTGGATCCCGGCCTGGCCTTCGGCACCGGCACCCACCCCACCACGGCCATGTGCCTTGCGGAACTCGCAGGCATCCCGCTGTCGGGACTGAGGGTCGTGGATTTTGGCTGCGGTTCCGGCGTTCTCGGCATCGGCGCACTGCTTCTGGGTGCGAGCCACGTGCTGGCCACCGATACCGATCCGCAGGCGCTGACCGCCACCTGGGCCAACGCCGAGCGCAACGGCATCGAGGCGGGTCGGCTGCGCGTCTGCCATCCCGATGATCTCGACGGCGACGAGCGCGCGGAACTGGTGGTGGCAAATATCCTGGCCGAACCGCTCTGCACCCTGGCCCCGACACTGTGCGGGATGCTGGCGCCGGGCGGTCACCTGCTGCTGTCGGGCATTCTCGAATCCCAGGTGGACCGGCTCCGCGAGGCTTATCCGATTACACTTGAAATCGCGGCGCAGCGAGACGGCTGGGTCGCACTGAAAGGGGTCGCTGCGTCCGCATGAGCAAGGTACAGATGGCAACCTGCCCCCGCTGCAACGCGAGCTTCCAGGTCGCAGCGGAGCAGATCGAACAGGCCGGGGGCAGGGTACGCTGCGGCAACTGCCTGCAGATCTTTGATGCCATCCACGGGGAAATGGATTTCATTGCACCGCAGGTGCCCGAGGAAGGTGAAGACCTGTTTGCGGGTATCGAGGTGGCACCCATGGCCGTCGCCGAGTTGCCGGACACGCAGCGCTCGATTCCCTGGGGCGCCCTGACTGTATTGCTGGCACTGCTGGCCCTGCTGGGCGCGCAGTTCTACCTCCCGGTCATGCGGGAGCGCGCCGCACTGCAATCCGTGGAACTGTCAAAGCTCGTAGTGCGCCCTCACCCCGACGTGGAAGGCGCGCTGCGGGTGGATGCGGTCATTCGCAACCGCACCGCCGAAGCCGTTCCCTACCCCCTGCTGGTGCTGGGCTTCACCAATCGCCAGGGGGAGCCTCGCGCCAGGCGCGCGTTCCGCCCGGCCGAGTACCTGCACGGCAACCAGCCGCTGCTGCTGCCCGCCCGCAGCGACATTCAGGTGTCGCTGGCGCTTGCAGATCCAGGCAGTGATGCCGTCAACTACGTGGCCCGGCTCCAGCTTGTGACTGCCAGTCCAGACTGATCAAAAAATCCGCAATTCTTCTTGGAGCCTCCTGGGCTTGCGAGTATCATAACGCCCCTTTTCGTCGTCCCGGGCTCACCGCCGCATGATCGCCATCGGTCCTTACAAACTGGACAACAATGTCGCTCTCGCACCGATGGCCGGGGTGACCGATCTACCGTTCCGGCGCCTCTGCCGGAAGCTTGGCGCGGGCCTGGTGGTCTCTGAAATGGTGACCAGTGATACCCGCCTCTGGGACAGCGACAAGTCGCGCCTGCGACTGGTTCACGCCGAGGAATGCGAGCCCCGATCTGTTCAGATCGCCGGCGGCGAGCCCGGCATGATGGCCGAAGCCGCGGCCCGCAATGTCGAGCTGGGGGCGCAGGTCATCGATATCAACATGGGCTGCCCGGCCAAGAAGGTCTGCCGCAAGGCGGCGGGTTCCGCCCTGCTGCGGGATGAGGAGCTGGTCAAGTCGATCCTGGACGCCGTGGTCGCGGCCGTCGATGTGCCGGTCACACTGAAGATTCGCACGGGCTGGTCCCCGGAACACCGCAACGGCGTCAGCGTCGCCCGCATCGCGGAGGACGCCGGCATCGCACTGCTATCGGTGCACGGCCGTACCCGCGCCGACCGCTTCAATGGCGAAGCAGAGTACCGGACCATTGCCGACATCCGTCGCGCCGTGGACATACCGGTACTGGCCAATGGGGACATCGACAGCCCGGAGCGGGCCCGCACAGTGCTGGATGAAACCGGCGCCGCCGGGGTCATGATCGGTCGCGGCGCCCAGGGCCGCCCCTGGCTGTGCGGCCAGATCGCCCATTACCTGGCCACCGGCGAACACCTGTCGGAGCCTGTGGCGGCTGAAAAATTTGCGCTGATGGAATCCCATCTGCGCGACCTTTACGATTTTTACGGTGAGTACAGGGGTCTGCGTATCGCCCGCAAGCATGTGGGCTGGTACCTGCAGCAGGCACCCGGAGGAGAGCGGTTCCGCCGCCACTTCAACGGCCTGGAAAACGCAGCAGAACAACTCACCGAGCTCGATAAATTCTTCAACAACAACGAATACGAGGAGTTGGCAGCATGAGAGTGGGGGGAACCCATACGGAACGGACGCCAAGCACATCACTGGAATTGCCAGCGGATGAGGACAACAGCCGCGGCACCAGCCTGCGCCAGAGCGTGAGCCTTGCGGTGCGCGCGTACCTGGATGAACTGGATGGCCAGATGGGCAACGATGTGTACCAGATGGTACTGGCGGAGGTAGAGGGTCCGCTGCTCGAGGAAATCATGCGCTACACCCGAAACAACCAGACCAAGGCTTCGCAAATGCTGGGGCTGAACCGCGGCACCCTGCGCAAGAAGCTGAAGCAGCACGGCCTGCTGAAGGACTCAAGTTCCTGAACCGGGCGCACCGCCCAAACACAGACAATGTGAATAGCCTTAAGCTCCCGTAGACAGCCCTGAGCTCTGATAGGTAGAAAGCCAAATGACTGAAACAGATCTTGTTCCGGTTCGGCGCGCTTTGATCAGCGTTTCCGACAAGACCGGCATCGCAGACTTTGCCCGCGGCCTGGCGGACATGGGTGTGGAGCTGCTCTCCACCGGCGGAACGTATCGCCTGCTGGAGGAAAACGGCATTCCGGTCACGGAAATTTCCGCCTACACCGGCTTCCCGGAGATGATGGACGGTCGCGTGAAAACCCTGCATCCGAAAGTGCACGGCGGCATCCTCGCACGACGCGGCATCGATGATGCGGTCATGGCGGAGCACGGGATCGAGCCGATCGATATGGTCGTGGTCAACCTCTACCCCTTTGAACAGACTGTCGCTAAGCCGGACTGCACGCTGGAAGACGCGGTGGAAAACATCGATATCGGCGGCCCCACCATGGTGCGCGCCGCCGCCAAGAACCATCGCCATGTGACCATCGTCGTCAACGCCGGCGACTACCCCTGCATCCTCGAAGAAATGCAGGGCAATAGCGGAGAGATCTCCTACAAGACCCGCTTTGACCTGGCCATTCGCGCCTACGAGCACACCGCCGCCTACGACGGCGCCATTGCCAATCACTTCGGCAAGCTGGTGGACGGCGGCAGCGAGGCCTTCCCGCGCACGTTTTCCACCCAGTTCCACCGGGTCCAGGAAATGCGCTACGGCGAGAATCCGCACCAGGCCGCCGCGTTCTATCGCGAGGCCGTGCCCGCAGAGACGGGTATCGCCACCGCGCAGCAGCTGCAGGGCAAGGCCCTGTCCTACAACAACGTCGCCGATACCGACGCTGCCCTGGAATGCGTCAAGAACTTCGATGTGCCGGCCTGTGTGATCGTCAAGCACGCCAATCCCTGTGGCGTCGCAATCGCCGACGACATTCACGAGGCCTACCAGCGCGCCTTTGCCACGGACCCGGAATCCGCGTTCGGCGGCATCATCGCCTTCAACCGCGAACTGGATGCCGCTACCGCCGCAGCCATCATCGAGCGCCAGTTCGTCGAGGTAATCATCGCGCCAACGGTCAGCCAGGAAGCGCTGGCCGCTACCGCCGCCAAGGAAAACGTGCGGGTGCTGAGCTGCGGCGCATGGAGCGACGCCACACCGGCGCTTGACTACAAGCGGGTCAACGGCGGCCTGCTGGTACAGGACCGCGACCTCGGCATGGTGAGTGAAGCCGAGCTCAAGGTGGTGAGTGCGCGTCAGCCCACGGCGGAGCAAATGCGCGATCTGCTGTTCGCCTGGAAAGTGGCCAAGTTCGTCAAATCGAATGCCATCGTCTATGCCGCAAACGGCCAGACCATCGGCGTCGGTGCCGGCCAGATGAGCCGCGTCAACTCGGCCCGTATCGCCGCCATCAAGGCGGAGCACGCGGGCCTGCAGGTGAAAGGTTCGGTCATGGCCTCCGACGCCTTCTTCCCGTTCCGCGACGGCATCGACAATGCCGCCGCCGTGGGCATCAGCGCAGTCATCCAGCCCGGCGGCTCCATTCGCGATGAGGAAGTCATCGCCGCTGCCGACGAACACGACATGGCGATGGTGTTCACCGGCATGCGCCACTTCCGTCACTGAGGACGACAGGTGTGAATGTACTGGTTATTGGCAGCGGCGGCCGCGAGCACGCCCTGGCCTGGAAAGCGGCCCAGTCCGGCAATGTGGAGACGGTGTTTGTCGCTCCCGGCAACGCCGGCACGGCATCGGAGCCCGGCCTCGAGAACGTCGATATCGCGGTGGGGGATTTTCCCGCGCTGGCGAGTTTCTGCGAGGCCAATGGCGTCGGCCTGACCATCGTCGGCCCGGAAGCCCCGCTGGTGGACGGCATCGTCGACTACTTCTCGGAGCGCGGCCTGCGCTGCTTCGGCCCATCTGCGGCGGCGGCGCAGCTGGAGGGATCGAAAGCATTTACCAAGGATTTCCTGGCCCGCCACAATATACCCACCGCAGCCTACGCCAACTTCACCGAGTTGGAACCGGCGCTGGCCTACCTGCGAGCCCAGGGCGCACCGATCGTGGTCAAGGCTGACGGCCTCGCCGCGGGCAAGGGCGTGATCGTCGCCGAGACCCTGGACCAGGCCGAGGCGGCCGTAACCGACATGCTGTCGGGCAATGCATTCGGCGACGCCGGCTGCCGGGTGGTGATCGAGGAGTTCCTGGACGGCGAAGAGGCCAGCTTTATCGTGCTGGCGGACGGCAGCAACGTGCTGCCGATGGCCACCAGCCAGGACCACAAACGCATCGGCGACGGCGATACCGGCCCCAACACCGGCGGTATGGGGGCCTACTCCCCGGCGCCGGTCGTCACCGATGCGGTATTCCAGCGCATCATGGACGAGGTAATTCACCCGACCGTGGCGGGCATGGCCGCCGAGGGAATGCCTTACACCGGCTTCCTCTATGCGGGGCTGATGATTGCGCCCGACGGCAGCCCGAAGGTGATCGAGTTCAACTGCCGTTTCGGCGATCCGGAAACCCAGCCCATCATGATGCGCCTGAACTCGGACCTCTGCGCCCTGTGCGATGCGGCCCTGGACGGCCGCCTGGACAGCACAGATGCCCAGTGGGACACGCGGACCGCGCTCGGCGTGGTGATGGCCGCCGGCGGCTACCCGGGCAGCTACGGCAAGGGGTTCGAAATCAGCGGATTGGACGGCGCCGACAGCGGCGATACCAAGGTCTTCCACGCGGGCACCGCCCGCGACAACGATCGCATCGTCACCAGCGGCGGGCGCGTGCTCTGTGTCACCGCCCTCGGCGAGGACATCGCCGGCGCCCAGGCCGCCGCCTACGAGGGCGTCGCCCGGGTCAGCTGGGACGACGTGGTTTACCGCCGGGATATCGGCTGGCGCGCGATCGACCGGGCTTAGGCCGGCACCGGAAAATCGACGCCCGATCGATTACACTTGCCTCATGGAACGGCGCAAGCTCACACTGCTGGATCACTTCATCGACAACGCGGACCAGGTCCTCAGGACCCTGGGGGGCAAGGCCAACCAGGCCAATCGCCCCTCGCCCGGCCAGGCGGAATCCGAGGTCGAGCTGAGCGCGGAAGACCGGCACCACGCCGCCGGACTGATGCGGGTCAATCACACCGGTGAAGTCTGTGCCCAGGCCCTGTACCAGGGCCAGGCGCTGACGGCGCGACTGCCGGATGTGCGCGAGGAAATGGAGCAGGCCGCCGAAGAAGAAGTCGACCACCTGGTCTGGTGTGAAGAGCGGCTGGAACAGCTCGGCAGCCATACCAGCGTACTCAACCCCCTCTGGTACGGCATGTCTTTTGCCCTGGGCGCCGCCGCGGGCATCGCCGGCGACCGCTGGAGCCTGGGCTTTGTTGCAGCCACCGAGGAGCGTGTCTGCCGGCATCTCGAGGAACACCTGGAGAAACTTCCCGAGGAAGATCAGCGCAGCCGCCGCATCCTCGAGCAGATGCTGGAAGATGAGCGCCGCCACGGAGAAGCGGCACTGGATGCGGGGGGCGAGAATTTTCCCGAGCCGGTGAAGCGCGCCATGGCCGAGGTGTCGAAGCTGATGACCCGGTCGAGCTACCGGGTCTAGGGGCGATTCAGTCTATTTCCACCAGCTCGTGGCTGTGACTCATTTCAACGCCTGCCGCTTCCAGCATGATGCTGGCAGAGCAGTACTTCTCTGCAGACAGGGACACGGCGCGAGCTACCTGTGACGCCTTGAGCTTGCGACCGCTTACCACGAAGTGCAGGTGGATTTTCGTGAACACCGCGGGAACGGCGTCGGCGCGTTCCGCTTTTAGCTCGGCGCGACAGTCGGTGACGTCCTGGCGGGACTTCTTCAGCATCGACATGACGTCGAAGGCCGAGCAGCCGCCCAGGCCCATCAGCAGCATTTCCATCGGCCGAGCGCCCATGTTGCGGCCGCCGTGATCCGGCGGACCGTCCATGACCACGCTGTGCCCACTGCCGGATTCCGCCAGGAACATGGCGTTATCCACCCACTTTACCGTCGCTTCCATCTGCTCTCCCTGTGCAGGAATACGTGCATTTGCGATGTTTACTTTAGTTGTGACTAGTCTACTATAGCGGCAATAAGGACAGGGGAGTGAAGGTTTGATCAAACCGCAGATTCTCAACGCGATCCCGAACATCGAGAACTTCCTGCGCTATTGCCAGCGCCAGGATTTCAAGCCCAAGTCGCAGATCATCCGCATGGGAGAGGTCAGCGCTTCCCTGTTTTTCATTCTCGACGGGTCGGTGTCCGTCATTGTGGAAGACGACGGCGATCACGACATGGTCGTGAGCTACCTGAATCCCGGCGACTTCTTCGGCGAGATGGGCCTGTTCGGCGACGACGATGAACCCCGCAGCGCCATGATCCAGGCCAAGACCCAGTGCGAGGTCGCCGAGATCAGCTACGAGCGCTTTCACAAGATTCGCGCCCAGTTCCCCGACATCCTGTTTGCCATCGGCAAGCAGATGGCGGACCGGCTGCGCATCACCACCCGCAAGCTCTCGGACCTGGCCTTTGTCGACGTCTCCGGTCGCATCGCCCACACGCTGCTGGACCTGTGCGAACAGCCGGACGCCATGACCCACCCGGACGGCATGCAGATCAAGGTGACCCGCCAGGAGCTGGGCCGCATTGTGGGCTGTTCCCGCGAAATGGCCGGCCGCGTACTGAAGACCCTGGAAGACGACGGGCTGCTGACCGCCAGCGGCAAGACCATTGTGGTGTTCGACCGCTCCCGCTCACCGGGGAATCTCGCAAGACCGCTGCTCGGCGGCGGAGACTGAACCCCGCATCCGCCCCCTGAGGGCGGAATCAGGCAAACAATTCCTGCAACCTGGCGCCGGGTTCTTCGGCGCGCATGAACGCCTCACCCACCAGAAACGCATTGACGCCCCGGGACTGCATGGCGGCGACGTCCTCCCGAGAGTGGATGCCGCTCTCGGTGATCACCAGTCGGTCCTCCGGGATGTGGGGCAGCAACTCCCAGGTGGTTTCCAGGCGCGTCTCGAACGTATGCAGGTCGCGATTGTTGATGCCAAGCAGAGGCGAGCCCAGTGGCAAGCTGCGGTCCAGTTCGGCGCGGTCATGCACTTCCACCAGCACGTCCATGCCCAGCTCTCCGGCCGCGGCGTTCAATTCCGCCATCTGGGCGTCTTCCAGCGCCGCCGCGATCAGCAGCACACAGTCAGCACCCAGTGCCCGGGCTTCGACCACCTGGTAGGGGTCTACCAGGAAATCCTTGCGAATCACCGGCAGGGTACAGGCATTGCGGGCGGCGACCAGGTAGGCATCGGCGCCCTGGAAAAAGTCCACATCCGTCAGCACCGACAGGCAGCAGGCGCCGCCGACCTCGTAGCTGCGGGCAATCCCGGCGGGGTCGAAGTTCTCGCGTATCACCCCCTTGCTGGGCGACGCGCGTTTGGCCTCGGCGATGACCGCGGGGCGCCAGGTCGCCGTCGACTGCATGGCCCGGGCAAAACCGCGGCAGGCGGACTGCTGCGCTGCCCGTGCCTCGAGTTCATTGAGTGAGGTCTGTGCCGACCGCTCGGCTATTTCCTCCCACTTGCGGGCGATGATGTCCCGGAGGATCGTGGGCGTCACGCGCCGCTCCCCGCCGCCAGTTCCGTGAACTGGACCAGTTCGGTGATCTTCTGCAGCGCGGCGCCGCTGGCGACCGCGTCGTCCGCCATCTGGATGCCGTCGGCGAGGGTCGCCGCGATGCCGCTGACGTAGATGGCCGCGCCCGAATTCAGGATCACCATATTGGCGGCGTCCGGGTGTTCCCCGGCCAGCGCCGCCTTGATCAGGGCGACGGATTCATCCGGGCCCGACACCACCAGGCCGTCGAGGGATCCCTGCGGGCGACCGAATTCTTCCGGCGCAATCGCGTATTCACTGATGGTGCCGTCGCGTAGTTCGGCCACGTGGGTGGGGCTGGCGATACTGATCTCGTCCAGGCCGTCGTGGGCATGCACGACCATCACCTGTTCACTGCCAAGCCGCTTGAGCACCTCGACCATGGGCCGGCACAGGCCGGGATCAAACACGCCGATCAGCTGGCGCCGTACGCCCGCGGGGTTGGTCATCGGGCCCAGCATATTGAAGATGGTCCGCAGGCCCAGCTCCTTGCGCGGCCCGGCGGCGTGCTTCATGGCCGAGTGATGGGCCGGCGCAAACATAAAGCCCATGCCGACCTCCTCGACGCAGCGCGCCACCTGCGCAGGGCTGAGATCGAGATTCACCCCCAGTGCCTGCAACACGTCGGAGCTGCCGCTGGAACTGGAGACGCCGCGGTTGCCGTGCTTGGCCACGTGGCCACCTGCCGCGGCGACCACGAAGCTGGAGGCGGTGGACACATTGAACAGGTTGGCGCCGTCGCCGCCGGTGCCGACGATATCCACCAGGTGCTCGGCCTCGATATGCACCGGCGTCGCCAGGTCGCGCATGACCTGGGTCGCCGCGGCGATTTCATCGATGGTTTCGCCCTTGATGCGCAGCGCCACGAGGAAAGCACCGATCTGCGCCGGAGTCGCATCGCCGCTCATGACCTGGTGCATGACTGCACCCATCTCCTCGGTATTGATGTCCGCCGACTCCACCAGTCGCGCAATGGCTTGCTGAATATTCATGGTCTCTAGCCCTCCCGCTCGAGGAAATTGCGCAGCAGGTCGTGACCGTGCGCGGTCAGGATGGATTCCGGGTGGAACTGGACACCCTCGATGGGCAGCTCGCGATGGCGCAGGCCCATGATTTCATCGACGCCGCCGTCTTCGGTTTCCGTCCAGGCGGTGACTTCCAGGCAATCCGGCAGGCTGTCTTTTTCCACCACCAGGCTGTGGTATCGCGTGGCCTCAAACGGCTGGCTCAGGTTGGTGAAGACCCCTTCGCCGCGATGGTGGATCAGCGACGTCTTGCCATGCATCACCTGGCGCGCCCGCACCACCCGGCCGCCGAAGACCTGCCCGATACTCTGGTGCCCCAGGCAGATGCCCAGGATCGGCACACGACCTGCAAAGGCCTCGATCAGCTCCATGGAGATGCCCGCCTCGTTGGGCGTACAGGGGCCCGGCGAAATCACGATGCGTTCCGGGGCCAGCGACTCCACGCCGGCGACATCCACCTGGTCGTTCCGACGCACCTCGACATCGGCGCCCAGTTCACCGAGATACTGGACGACGTTGTAGGTAAAGGAGTCGTAGTTATCGATCATCAGCAGCATCGTCTTACTCCTCCCCGCCGCCCTGGACCATGGCGGCGGCCCGGAACATGGCGCGCGCCTTGTTCATGGTTTCCTTGTACTCCAGCCGCGGCACCGAATCCGCGACCACGCCCCCACCGGCCTGGATATGCAGGGTCCCGTCCTTGATGACCGCGGTGCGGATGGCAATCGCGGTATCCATGTCTCCCTGCCAGGAAATATAGCCGACCGCGCCGCCGTACACGCAGCGCTTGACCGGCTCCAGTTCGTCGATGATCTCCATGGCGCGAATCTTGGGCGCGCCGCTGAGGGTTCCCGCCGGCAGCGATGCTCGCAGTACATCTATCGCGCTGTAGCCCGGGCTCAGCCTGCCGGTGACGTTGGAGACGATATGCATGACGTGGGAGTAGCGCTCCACCACCATCTTGTCGGTCAGCTCGACGCTGCCGGTCTCGGCAATGCGCCCCACGTCGTTGCGCCCGAGGTCGATCAGCATCAGGTGCTCGGCAATCTCCTTGGGGTCCGCCAGCAGCTCCGCCTCCATCGCCCTGTCTTCTTCCTCACTGCGGCCGCGGCGGCGGGTGCCCGCAATCGGGCGCACCGTGACCGTGCCCTCTTCCAGGCGCGCCAGGATTTCCGGTGAGGAGCCGACGATGTGGAAATCACCGAGGTCCAGGTAGTACATGTAGGGTGACGGGTTCAGGTTGCGCAGGGCCCGGTAGAGATCGATGGGGGCTTCGGAGAACGGCAGGCTCAGGCGCTGTGAGGGGACCACCTGCATGACGTCGCCGGCGAGAATGTATTCCTTGATGGTGTCCACCGCCTCGAAATAGGCCGCCTCGGTAAAGTGGGAGGCATACTGGCTCTCGGACATCACCTCTTCCGCCCGGGACGCCTCGGCCGCGGCGAGGTCGATAGGTCCGGGCGCCGGCATGGGCTCCCGCAGCTTTGCCACCAGCTCATCCAGCCGCTGCTCGGCGGCCTCAAGGGCGCCGCCGGTACCGCAGTCGGCATTGACGATCAGCTGCAGGGTTCCTGCCAGGTTGTCGAACACGAGGATTTCATCGGACACCATCAGCAGGATGTCCGGGACGCCCAGCTCGTCCCCGGGCACAGAGTCCTTCAGCCGGGGCTCCACATAGCGCACGCAGTCGTAGCCGAAGTAGCCCACCAGGCCGCCGTGAAATACAGGCAGGTCCTCCAGGTGGGGAACGCGGTAGCGCCGGGCAAAGTCGTCGACAAAAGCCAGGGGATCTTCCACCTGCGCTTCCTCGGTCACCGCGTCGCCATCGATCACGCGAACGGTATAGCCACGCACTTCCAGGCGCAGGCGGCTGGGCAGCCCGATAATCGAGTAACGGCCCCACTTCTCTCCGCCCTGCACGGATTCCAGCAGGAAGGACCAGGGGCCCTGGGCCAGCTTGAGGTAGGCGCTTAAGGGTGTTTCGGTATCGGCCAGGACTTCCCGGCTAACGGGAACGCGGTTGTAGTCCTGGGCCGCCAGGTCGGCAAACTGTTGCGGGGTCATGAGACATCCTCGGAGAAATCGGAAAGGGAACAGCGTCAAGACACGGCCGTGCGGCCGCGGGGATTACCATCGCCAGCGGGTGATGGTGGGCATGGACAGGGTTTTGCCCTCGCTGTTTCCTGCTGCTTTCACAGCGGTCTCCAGGATGAATGGAACGCTCATTGTACCGGAGCAAGGTGCTTACGCAACGGCAGCCAGCTCCGCGCGCATGGCGTCGATGACCGCCTTGTAGTCGTCGGCATTAAAGATCGCGGAACCGGCCACGAATGTGTCGGCCCCGGCTTCCGCGATCTCGCGGATGTTTTTCGCCGACACGCCGCCGTCGATTTCGAGCCGGATATCCAGGCCGCTCTGGTCGATCAGGGCGCGCGCTTCGCGCAGCTTGTCGAGTACGGAAGGGATGAAAGACTGCCCGCCGAAACCCGGGTTGACCGACATCAGCAACACCATGTCCACCTTGTCCATGACGTAGCGCAGCGCGTCGAGGCCCGTGGCGGGGTTGAATACCAGGCCGGACTTGCAGCCGGCATCCCTGATCATCTGCAATGAGCGATCCACGTGGGTAGACGCATCCGGGTGAAAGGTGATGTAGCTGGCGCCGGCTTCCGCGAAGTCGCCGATCAGCCGGTCCACCGGCGACACCATCAGGTGAACATCGATGGGCGCGGTGACCCCGTGGTCCCGCAGGGCCTTGCACACCATCGGCCCGATGGTCAGGTTGGGCACGTAGTGATTATCCATGACGTCGAAATGCACCACGTCGGCGCCCGCCGCCAGCACCGCGTCCACCTCTTCACCCAGGCGGGCAAAGTTGGCGGAGAGGATGGAGGGGGCAATCAGGTAGTCGCGCATGGGGCAGCTCCGGGAAAAGGCGGCATTCTAATGGATGCCTTACCTGGCATCCAGCCGGACATCCAGCGCTGCCAGCCGCTCCGGGGTACCGACATCTTCCCACTCACCCCGATAGTGTTCACCGCTCAGCGCCCGCCGCGCTATGGCGGCCTCCAGCAGGGGCAACAGCGGCCGTTTGCCCGGTTCACAGCCTGCGAAGAACCCGGGCGTATAGACACCGATGCCGGCATAGGTGAGCCGCGGGCTGTCGGCCCGGTCCAGGGCGCCGTCACTGTGCAGCCGGAAATCGCCCCCGGGATGCTGGGGGGGATTGTCGACCAGCACCAGGTGAGCGCCGGTAGCCGGAAGCTGGAGCTCACGCAGCGGCGCAAACGGGTAGTCTGTCCAGATGTCGCCGTTGACGATAGCGAAGGGCTGATCGCCCAGGAGGGGCAGCGCCTGGATAATACCGCCGGCCGTTTCCAGCGGCTCCGCTTCCCGGGACCAGGCGATCTCGGAGCCCCGCGGCTCAGCAACCAGGTGCTCGACAATCTGCTCGCCCAGCCATGACACATTGATCACCAGTTCCCGGAATCCGGCCTGCACCAGCCGTTCCACGTGATAGTCGATCAGCGCCCTGCCGCCGACGCGGAGCAGCGGCTTCGGTGTGTGTTCCGTGAGCGGCCGCATCCGCTCGCCCTTGCCGGCGGCGAGAATCATTGCCTTCACCCGTCAGCACCCCACTCGCGTCCGCGCAGCCGGGGCGCCAGCTCACGGTCCCACCAACTGCCGAATTCGGCAAACTCCGGAAAGCGTGGCAGCACTTCGCCGATGTACTCCAGCACCAGCGGAATGTCCGCCAGGTAGCCGGGCTTGTCGTCGCGCAGCGCGAGACGCGTGAAGTTACCCAGCACCTTGAGGTGACGATGCAGGCCGATCCAGTGGAACCAGCGCAGGAACTCGGTGTTACTGTTACCGGCCTCCAGGCCCCGCTCGATGCGCTCCCCGCGAAAGCGCAGCGCCCAGGCTTCTACCTGGGCGGGGTCCCAGCGCAGGTAGCAGTCTTTCAGCAGGGAGGCGAGGTCGTAGCACAGCGGGCCGTGCACGGCGTCCTGAAAATCGATCAGTCCCAGACTGTTGTCGGGACGCAGCAGCAGGTTGCGGCAATGGTAGTCGCGGTAGACCAGCACCCGGGGTTGGCCCAGCGCGTCGTCCACCAGCAGGCGGCCGAGCGCTTCGACGGGGTCCCGGTTGTCGGCTGTATCGTCCATGCCCAGGAACGCCAGGCAAAACCATTCGTAGAAGCGCGAGTACTCCTCGCCCAGCAGCTCCCGGTCATAGGCGGGTAGCCCAGCCGCGTCTACCGCCTGGATGTCGTGCAACAGCGCCAGCGCACCGAGGTAGTCTTCGGTGGGAGCGCCCGTGTCCAGCACCTGCTGCAGGTGACGATCCCCGAAATCTTCCAGCAACAGGAAACCCTGGGCCAGGTCCGCTGCAAACAGTGCCGGCACCGGCAGCTCGGCGGCGGCCAGCCGTTCGCGCACGGCGAGAAACGCCTCGTTCTTCTCGGTGTCAGGCGGCGCGTCCATGCAGATGAGACTGCGATCGTCGAGCTGGAGCCTGAAATAGCGACGACTGCTGGCGTCCGCCGTCACCGGTTGCCACGCGCCCTCGGCACCGGCGTTCGCCTCTGCCCAGGACCAGAGCTCTCGCTGCCGGACGTCCATTAGCGCGGGCAAGCCCGCCGAGAATGCTTTATCATCCCTCCCCCTCAAATGCCGCAGCGATATCAACCCTGATGAACTCGTCCCCCGCCACGAGCCAAAGCAGGCGGCGCAGCCTCTGGCTCGCGCTGTGCCTGGCGCTGCCGCCCTGCGGCGGCCTGGCGGACGATGTCACGGCGCCGGCTGAGAATAGCAAGCAATGCGCCGCCGCAGCCACTGCCGGATGCGGCGAAGACTTCCCGTTCCTGGACTGGAGCGGGCAATTGCTGGAGGAAGGCCCGGGCGCTGCGAGAAGCCTGCGCTGCGGTGGCAGCTACGTCGATCCTCTTGCGGACGTTGACACCTCCCGCGACCCCGCACAGTCGGAGATCAATGCGGACGCGCAGCGTTCCGAGCTGCAGGGCGAGATCGTCAGGTTTTCCGGCGGCGTCGTGGCCCGGCAGGGCTATCGCGTTTTCCGCGCCTCCGAAGCGGAGTACAACCGGGACACCGGGCAGGCCACCTTGCTGGGCGACGTGGAGTTTCGCGAGCCCGGCGTGCTGCTGCGGGGAGCTACCGGCGATTTCGACTCCCGTACCGGCGAGGCCAGGCTCACCGCCAACCAGTTCGTCCTGCATGACAACCATGTCCGCGGCGGCGCCGACCTGGTCATGCGCCGCAGCGACGGCATCATCGAGCTGGACGACGGCTACTACACCTACTGCCCGCCGGTGTCGGACAGCTGGATGATGAAGGCCGAAGAAATCGAACTGGATCTGGAGAACGGGGTCGGCACCGCCCGCGGCGCGAAGATCGAAATGGACGGCGTACCGATCGCCTATACGCCGTGGATTCAGTTTCCGCTGGATGATCGCCGCAAGTCGGGGTTCCTGTTTCCGGAGATTACCGATGATTCCAGCGGCGGCCTGGATATCGCCACCCCCTACTATTTCAACCTGGCGCCCAACTACGACGCCACCCTGACACCGCGCTATATCGACGATCGCGGCCTGCTGACCGAACTCGAGCTGCGCTACCTGTCACACGCTGCCGGCGCCTGGACGGTGGGCGGCGCCTACATCAGCGGCGACGACCAGTACCAGTTGGATGTACCGGGAGAAGACGGCGACCGCTGGCTGTCGGCGATCGACCAGCGGGGCCTGTTCCAGCAGCGCTGGCGCACCAACATCGACTTCACCAAGACCAGTGACGACGAGTACTTCAACGATATCGGCACGACCTCGCTGCAGCTCAAGCAGTCCACGCACCTGCTGCAGCGCGGCGAGGTGGACTACCTCGGCGACAGCTGGCGGGCGAGCCTGAGGCTGGAAGAGTTCCAGACCATCGCCCGCGACGTGCAGCGCGATCCCTACAGCAAGCTGCCGCAGCTGACGCTGACGCGCTCGGCGGCCGAAGCCAATTTTGCTCCCAACCTGCTCTGGCAGAGCGACTACGCCTATTTCGACCACGACGACGACCCCACCGGGCACCGCCTCTACAACGAGGTCGGCGCGAATTTCCCCATGGAGTGGATCTGGGGCTTCCTCACGCCCACCGCCAAGTACCGCCAGCTCAACTACGACCTGGACGACGAGATCTTCTTCGACGGCAGCCTGGATGACACCCCAGACGTGGGTGCCCCGATGTTCAGTCTCGACGGCGGTCTGTTCTTCGAGCGACAAACCCGCTGGGGACTGCAGACCCTGGAACCGCGCCTCTACTACCTGTGGTCCGATTTCGAGGAGCAGGACGGCCTGCCGGACTTCGACACCACCGAGCTGACGTTTACCTACAACCAGCTGTTCCGGGAGACGCGCTTTTCCGGGAACGATCGCATCGACGACTCCAACCAGGTGACCGTGGGCATCACCACCCGCTTCATCGACCCGGACAGCGGCCGGCAGCGGCTGGCCGCCAGCATCGGGCAGATCTACTATTTCGACGATCGCGAGGTCAACGTCGACGGCATCGCCCCGGAGGATACCGAGGGCAGCTCGGCCATCGCCGCGGAGCTGGACCTGGCCTTGTACGGCAACTGGGATTTTCGCTCCTCCTGGCTCTGGAACACGGACGATGACGAGATTGACCAGTCCACGTTCCAGTTCAGCTGGCAGGGCGACAACAGCGCGATCTTCAACCTGGGCTACAGCTACCGGCGCAATCGGGGTACCGCCAACGAGGGCCGCGATATCGACCAGGTGGACGTCTCGAGCTACCTGCCCATCAATGAGGAGTGGCGGGTGTTCCTGCGTTCGCTCTACGACCTGGAGGACAACGAACGGGTCAATGACATGGCCGGAATCGAGTACAATAGCTGCTGCTGGCGCGTACGACTCGTCTACCAGCGCTTTGTAGACCAGAATACGAACCGGGCAGCCACCGAGCTTGTCGAATACGAGAACGCCACCTACCTGGAATTCCAGCTCAAGGGCCTGGGTGGTGTCGGCACACGCGTCAGCGAGATGTTGGAAGAATTTATCAGAGGCTTTGAAGACAGTGATGTATAAGGCGCTAGGCAGCCTGCTGCTGGCCGTGATGGCAATGGCAGCACCGGGTGCGGCAGCACAAACACAGATTCTCGATTCCGTCGTCGCCATCGTCGAGGATGACGTGATCATGTCCAGTGAACTTCGCAACCGGCTGGCGGTTGTCCGCGAGAGCATGGAGCGCCAGGGTCGGCAGCTTCCGCCCCAGGACGTGATGGTCCGCGAGACCCTCGACCGACTGATCATCGAGAGCATCCAGCTGCAGATGGGGCGCCGGGCCGGGGTCCGGGTCAGCGACAACCAGCTGAACAGTGCACTCAACCGTATCGCCGGCCAGAACAACATGTCCCTGGAGGCATTCCGCGCGCAGCTGGTGCGCGAGGGCAAGTCCTACCAGGAGATGCGCGAGGACGTGCGCCGGGAATTCATTGTCCAGCGGGTGCAGGCCGGCAACGTCAACCAGCGCATCCAGATCTCGGACCAGGAAGTGGAGAACTTCCTTGAATCCGAGGAAGGGCGCCAGCTCACTGCCGAGGAATATCACCTGGTGCACGCCCTGCTGGCTGTCAACGCAGATCCCGGGTCCGCCGAGGACCAGGCTGCTGCTGAGAAGATTAACGCGCTGTACGCCCGCATTGCCGCCGGCGAATCCTTCGACCAGGTGGTGGCGGGCAGCGGGCTGCCGTTCCAGGGGGGAGACCTGGGCTGGCGCTCACGGGACAACCTGCCCAGCCTGTTCGCAGACATCGCGCCGACGCTCTCGGTGGGTGACACCGCTGCGCCGATTCGCAGCGCCAGCGGCTACCACCTGGTGTTCCTGGCGGAGAAGCGCGGCGGCGAGATGATGGTGCGGCAGACCAAGGTGCGCCACATCCTGCTGAAGCCCTCGGCCATTCGCAGCTCCGAGGAAACACAGCAGCTCGCGGCGGACCTGCGCGAGGAAATCATCGGCGGCGCCGACTTCGGTGAACTGGCGAGGGAGTATTCCGAAGACATAGGCTCGGCCCAGGAGGGCGGCGACCTCGGCTGGACCAACCCGGGACAGATGGTACCGGTGTTCGAGAACACCATGGATTCCACCGAGGTCAACAGCATCTCCAAGCCGTTCGAGAGCCAGTTTGGCTGGCATATCCTGGAAGTCACCGAGCGCCGCCAGGAAGACATGTCGAACATGGTGGTGCGCAACCGTGCCCGCGAAGTCCTGCATCAGCGGAAGTACCAGGAGGAGCTCGACGCCTGGCTGCGCAAGATCCGCGACGAGGCCTTCGTCGACATCAAGTAAGTCACATGCCTCCCAAGCGCATCGCCATCAGCTCCGGTGAACCCGCCGGCATCGGCCCCGACCTGGTCGTGCAGCTGGCGCAGCGGGATCATGAACATGAGCTGGTGGTACTCGCTGACCCCATCCTGCTGGAGCAGCGCGCCCAGCTGCTGGGCCTGCCCCTGACGCTGCTGCCCCACCACGCGGACACTCCCGCCGAGCGCCAGGCAGCCGGCCAGCTGCGGGTACTGCCGATCGACCTCGCCAAGCCCTGTGAACCCGGGCAGCTGGATGTGTTGAACGCCCCCTATGTGCTGGACATGCTGCGGCGTGGCAGCCGTGGCTGCCTGCAGGGCGAGTTTGCGGCGCTGGTCACGGCGCCGGTGCAGAAATCGGTGATCAACGACGCGGGCATCGCTTTCAGCGGGCATACCGAGTTCCTGCAGGAAGAATGCGGAGCCGGACAGGTGGTGATGCTGCTGGTCTGCGAGGCCATGCGGGTGGCGCTGGCGACGACACACCTGCCCCTCGCCAAGGTCCCGCAGGCGATCACCGCGGAGCGCCTCGCCTCCGTTCTGCGCGTACTGCACCGGGACCTTCGTGAACGCTTCCGCATTGCCGAACCGAACATCGCCGTACTGGGCCTCAACCCCCATGCCGGCGAAAGCGGACACCTCGGCGGCGAGGAACAGGCGGTGATCATTCCGGTGCTGGAAAAGCTGCGCGCCGAAGGGATGGCGCTGGCGGGCCCCCTGCCCGCAGACACCGCTTTCAACCCGAAGATTCTCGACGGCTGCGATGCCGTATTGGCCATGTACCACGACCAGGGCCTGCCGGTCCTGAAGTACGCGGGGTTTGGGAACGCGGTAAACGTCACCCTGGGGCTACCGATCGTGCGCACCTCTGTCGATCACGGCACCGCCCTGGACCTGGCGGGGCGCGGCGGGGCCGATGACGGCAGCCTGGAGCAGGCCGTCGCACTGGCCGGGCAGCTCGCTGACGGGCGCGCGGAGAACCGGTGACAGCGCACCGGCCGCGCAAGCGTTTTGGGCAGAACTTCCTGCACGACCCCGGCATCATCGGGCGCATCGTCGATGCCATTCACCCCCGCGAAGGGGAACACCTGGTGGAAATCGGCCCGGGACAGGGCGCCCTCACCGAAGGGCTGCTCGCCGGCGGCTGTCGGCTCGACGCCATCGAACTGGATCGCGACCTGGTGCCGGGACTGCGCGAGCGCTTCGGCACCAGCGACCGCTTCCAGGTCATCGAGGCCGATGCACTGAAAGTCGATTTCGCCGCACTGGCCAACAGTGACACCCCGCTGCGGGTAGTAGGCAACCTGCCCTACAACATCTCCACGCCGCTGATTTTTCACCTGCTGACGGCGGCTGCGCATATCCAGGACATGCACTTCATGCTGCAGCGGGAAGTCGTCAACCGGCTCGCAGCCGGGCCCGGAACCAAGGCCTGGGGAAAGCTCGGCGTCATGGCCCAGTACCACTGCCGGGTGGATGCACTGTTCGAGGTCCCGCCCGGGGCCTTCCACCCGCCGCCCAAGGTGGTCTCGGCGATCGTGCGACTGGTACCGCGAGCCCAGGCCGCGGAACCCGAACGGGAAAAACGGCTGCGGCGGGTAGTCAGTGCAGCCTTTTCACAGCGTAGAAAAACCCTGCGCAACACCTTGCGCGATCTCGTCGACGTGCAACAATTGCAGGAACTCGGCATCGATCCGGGCGCCAGGGCGGAGACCCTAAGCCTGGAACAGTTCCTAGCCATCGGCGATGCCACAGGCCCGGACTCGGAATAGCAGACGCATAACAACAGGGAATCCATGGCCACGTACGCGGTAGGGGACTTACAGGGCTGTCTTGCCCCGTTGAAGAAACTGCTGAAGAAAGCAAAGTTCAACTGGGACAGGGACCGTCTCTGGATGACGGGGGACCTGGTCAATCGGGGGCCTGACTCCCTGCGCGCGCTGCGCTACCTGTACAAGCGCCGGGACAACGTCACCGCCGTGCTCGGCAACCACGACCTGCACCTGCTGGCGGTCGCCAGCGGTCTGGCCAAGAAGAGCCGCAACGATACGCTCGACAAGATCCTCATCGCCCACGACCGCGACGAGCTGCTGCGCTGGCTGCGCCAGCTTCCGCTGATCCATACCGAGGACGACTTCACCCTGGTCCACGCCGGCATTCCCCACGTGTGGACCCTCGAGGAAGCCCATGAGTATGCCCAGGAGGTCGAAGCGGCCCTGCGCGGACCCGAGTGGAGAAAATTTCTCAGCCGCATGTACGGGAACTCCCCACGTCGCTGGAACGACAACCTGGTGGGCTACCCGCGCCTGCGCACCATCACCAACTACCTGACCCGCATGCGCTTCCTCTACGCCAACGGCCAGCTCGACCTGGCGAGCAAGGGGCAGCAGCCCAACCCGGGACGGGAAGTGGCACCCTGGTTCAGCTACCCCAACCGGGAAACACGGGAGCAGAAAATCATCTTCGGCCACTGGGCGGCGCTTCAGGGCCAGGTGTCCGACCCCAACCTGTTTGCCATGGACACCGGCTGTGTCTGGGGAAATCACCTGACCATGGTGTGCCTGGAAACCGGCGAGTGGTACCGCTGCAACTGTTCCTGAATAATCTTCTGCCATGGACATTTTTCTCGTAGGCGGCGCCGTGCGCGACCGGCTGCTGGGCCTGACGGTCACCGAGCGCGACTGGGTCGTGGTGGGCGGCACGCCCGGGGAGCTGGAAGCCCTGGGCTACCGCCAGGTGGGTCGCGATTTCCCGGTCTTCCTGCATCCGGAAACGGGGGACGAATACGCGCTGGCGCGCACCGAACGCAAACGCGGGCGCGGGCACCGCGGATTCGAAGTCGACAGCGACCCCTCGGTCACACTCGAGGAAGACCTGCTGCGCCGGGACCTCACCATCAACGCTATCGCCGAAACCGAAACCGGCGAGCTGATCGACCCTCACGGTGGCCGGCGCGACCTGGAAGCCCGACTCCTGCGTCACGTCTCAAACGCCTTTGTGGAAGATCCCCTGCGGGTACTGCGCGTGGCCCGCTTCGCGGCCCGACTGTCCGGACTGGGCTTCACGATAGCGCCGGACACCCTCGCACTGATGCGAGAGATCAGCGACAGCGGCGAGCTGGAGACACTCTCTGCGGAGCGGCTCTGGTCGGAAACCGAGCGGGCCCTTGGCTCTGACGCTCCGGGGGTATTCCTGAGTGTGCTGGAGGATTGCGGCGCCGCCTCGCGCCTGTTGCCGGAACTGGTGGCCGACAGCGGCAAGCTGCAGCGCCGGCTGGCGCTGGCGACAGAACACTCACCGGGTGGCCTGGTGCGCTTTGCCGCCATGACCACGGGCCTGAATGATGATGACGTGCTGCGATTGTGCGAGCGGCTCCACGCACCGCGGCGCTTCAGCGACCTGGCGCGACTCTGGGCAGCGCTGGCGTCGCCCCTGGGCGAGCCCTCGGCCCTGGACGCCGCTGCCCGACTCGCCGTGCTGGAACAGGCGGATGCGTTTCGACGGCCGGAACGTTTCGACCTCCTGCTCGAGGTACTGGAAAGCCAGCAGGGCGCGGGTGCCGGTGACTTCTGGCGCTCGGCGCTGGCGGCCTGTGAAGAGGTGGACGCGGCGAGCATTGCCGCCACCGGCATTCCCGGCCATGAGGTCGGCGCCAGGCTGAAAGCTGAACGCGAGGCGAAGCTGGCGGCGCTGCTCTAGGTCGCCTCGCCAAACGGCAGCCGCCAACCCCGATGCTCAAACGCCACCGGGTTCACTGCCTGCATCTTGCCCTGCAGGCGCTTCCAGAGCGACGCATAGCTTTCACCGAGCGCGGGATGCCGGCCCGCGGGCACAAGCTCCGCCAGCGGTGCCAGCACATAGGCATTTTCGAGAATTTCCTGCCGCGGCAATTCGACCGGGCCGTGGACACCGACCAGGTCTCCATAGCAGAGAATGTCGAGGTCGAGGGTGCGGGAGCTGAATCGCGTCGCGTTGCGCGGTCGTCCCAGCCGGTACTCCAGCTGGCGAACGAAACGGGCCAGTTCCTCCACCGGCACTTCTGTCTCCATCTCCAGCACCAGGTTGAGAAACGGTGGGCCGTCGAAGCCCAGGGCCTCGCTCTCGTAGACGGAGGAGGCAGCGCGCAGCCTGAATTCGTCCTGCAGCAGCTCAAGCCCGGTGCAGATATTGTCCCGGCGATCGATGTTGCTGCCGACACCCAGAAGCACGCTGTTCACGGCACCGACTCACCGCGCTCGATCTCGACCCCTACCGCCTCCGCCGCCGGCACGGCGCCGGGCTTGCCTACCCGCAGCCGCAGCCAGCCGACGCCAAACTCCTCACGCAGCATGGTCGCGGTTTCTTCCGCGAGAGTTTCCAGCAGGCGGTACTCGCCCTGCTGGATGAACGCGGTGACCCGCTCCGCCACCGCGCTGTAGTCCACTGCCAGGGCAATGTCGTCGCCGGCGGCCACCGCGGAGGCATCGGTGGCGAGTTCCAGGTCCAGGACAAGGCGCTGGCGCACCTCCCGCTCCCAGGGGTGAATCCCGATCACGGCCTCGATTTCGAGTTTGCTGAGAAAGACCCGGTCCAACTCAGGCCGCTCCCCTGACTCCACCCAGGGGCGGCAGCTCATCCAGCGGCCAGCGCGGCCGCACCGCCGCTTCCGGCGGGTCGACTTCGCCGGCCAGCAGCCGCTGGCAGCCCGCATAGGCAATCATGGCGCCGTTGTCGGTACAGTAGCGAGGCGCCGGGTAGAACACCTGACCGCCCAGCGCCGAGAGCGCCTCGGACAGGCGCTTGCGCAGCTCCTTGTTGGCACTGACGCCCCCGGCGATGACCAGGGTGTCCAGTCCTTCCTGCTCCAGCGCTCGCCGGCACTTGATCACCATCGTGTCGACCACGGCCAGCTGGAAGGCACAGGCGATATCGGCGCGGTCCTGGTCGGACACTGCATCGCGGCCGCCGAGACTTTGCAGTGTGCTGAGGGTATGGGTTTTGAGGCCGCTGAAACTGAAATCCAGGCCCGGCTTTTTCACCATGGGGCGCGGGAAGTCGAAGCGAGACGGATCGCCGGATTCGGCCAGGCGCGCCACGTAGGGTCCGCCGGGATAGGGCTCGCCCAGCATCTTCGCGGTCTTGTCGAAGGCCTCGCCGGCGGCATCATCCACGGACTCGCCGAGCATGGTGTAGCGGCCGATCCCGTCGACCCGGACCAGCTGTGAATGTCCGCCGGACACCAGCAGGGCCACAAAGGGATAGTCGGGCTTGTCGTCCTCGAGCATGGGGGCCAGCAGGTGACCTTCCATGTGATGCACGCCCAGCACCGGCACGCCCCAGCCCAGGGCCAGGGCACGGGCCAGCGTCGCCCCCACCATGAGCGCGCCCACCAGGCCGGGACCCGCGGTATAGGTCACGGCATCGGGGCGCTCGCAACCGCCCTCTTCCAGCACTTTCGTCACCAGGGGCAGGGCCTTGCGCACGTGATCCCGGGAGGCGAGCTCCGGCACTACCCCGCCGTACTCCCGGTGCAGCTTGACCTGGCTGTAGAGCGCATCAGCCAGCAGCCCGGCCTCGCTGTCGTACAGTGCGATGCCGGTTTCATCACAGGATGTCTCTATGCCCAGGACGCGCATATGGGGGCCTCGAAAATGATCGCGGCATGATAGTGAATAGTGGCGGGCGAGACCAGCGGTCGACGCCGCAAACCGGGGCCCCGGAATGCGCCTGAAGCCCGCGAAATGGGTCTTTGCAATCTTCACGCCATCGGTTTAAAATGCGCGCCCTTTCGAGCCGGAGGCCCCGTATCACGCGGCATCCGGGAATGTTTACACAGGTATGAACAGGTAAGAGCTGAATGCCCTCTATCAAGGTCAAGGAAAACGAGCCGTTTGACATCGCTCTGCGTCGTTTCAAGCGTTCCTGCGAAAAGGCAGGGATCCTCGCTGAAGTACGCAAGCGTGAGCACTACGAGAAGCCGACTACCGTGCGCAAGCGCGCCGCGGCTGCCGCAGTGAAGCGTCACGCCAAGAAGATGTCCCGCGAGAACAAAAAGCGCGTACGCCTGTACTAAGCGAGAGAGACCCGCCCGGCGGGTCCCAAGCCTATGAGCGCTTCCCCCCTCAAGGATGACATCCAGGCCGCGATGAAAGCGGCCATGCGGGCCAAGGAAAAGGCACGCCTCCAGACCATCCGGCTGATCCAGTCTGAATTCAAACGTATCGAGGTCGATGAGCGCATCGAGCTCGACGACGCGCGCGTGCTGTCGGTGCTCGACAAGATGGTCAAGCAGCGCCGGGATTCCGCCCAGCAGTATACCGACGCCGGCCGCACTGAGCTCGCCGACCAGGAAAACTACGAGATCGGCGTCATCCAGGAATTCCTGCCACAGCAGCTGTCCCAGGCCGAAATCGAGGCGCTGGTGGACGCCGCCATCGCCGAGGTCGGCGGCAGCGGTATGCAGGCCATGGGCCCGGTCATGGGCAAGCTCAAGCCACAGCTCGCCGGAAAAGCGGACATGGGCCAGGTCAGCGGCCTGGTCAAGCAGAAGCTGACGTCCTGAACGGCCACACCCCACCCGGGCGCTAAACATTCAGCGCCAGCCGTGATTCAATAACTCCCCTTTTTCTTCACGCAATGCGAACGCGATGGCAGGACTGATACCCCAGTCTTTTATCGATGACCTGCTCGACCGCGCCGACATCGTCGACGTGATCGACCGCCGCGTGAAGCTGAAAAAGAGCGGCAAGAACTACATGGCCTGCTGCCCCTTCCACCAGGAGAAGACCCCCTCGTTCAGCGTCAACGCGGAAAAGCAGTTCTACTACTGCTTCGGCTGCGGCGCCGGCGGCAACGCGCTGGGCTTCCTGATGGACTACGAGAACATGGAATTTCCCGCCGCGGTGGAAGCACTGGCGGATACGGTGGGACTGCAGGTGCCGCGCGAGGAATCCGGCCGCAGCCGCGAGGAAGACCGGGGCCAGCGCGACCTGTATCCGCTGATGGAGCAGGCGGCGAAGTTCTACACCCGCCAGCTGCGGGAGCACCCGCGCAAGGCCAGCGCGGTGGATTACCTCAAGGGCCGCGGTCTCACCGGGGAAATCGCCAAGCGCTTTGATCTCGGCTATGCGCCACCCGGCTGGGACAACCTGCTCAAGGCCCTGGGTACAACGGAAGAGCGCACACAACAGCTGAAGCTCGCCGGCATGCTGGTCGAGAACGAGAGCGGCCGCATCTACGATCGCTTTCGCGACCGGGTGGTGTTTCCCATCCGCGACCCGCGCGGACGGGTAATCGGCTTCGGCGGCCGGGTGCTGGGCGACGACAAGCCCAAGTACCTCAATTCCCCCGAAACCCCGATATTCCACAAGGGCCGTGAACTTTACGGCCTGTACCAGGCGCGCCAGGCCAACCGGCAGTTGGAGCGGGTCATCATCGTCGAGGGCTACATGGACGTGATCGCGCTCGCCCAGCACGGCATCACCAATGCCACCGCCACCCTGGGCACCGCCACCGGCGAGGCGCACCTGGAAAAACTGTACCGGCTCTGCCCTGAAGTGGTGTTCTGCTTTGACGGTGACGAGGCCGGCCGCCAGGCCGCAAAGCGCGCCATGGAAGCCGCCCTTCCCTGTATGCAGGACGGCCGCCAGGCCCGTTTCCTGTTCCTGCCGGAGGGCGAGGATCCCGATACGCTCGTGCGGGGCAAGGGTGCAGAGCACTTTGATCACCTGGTGACGGGGGCCACGCCACTGGAGGATTTCCTGTTCGACAGCCTCGCCGAGCACCTCGACCCGGACACGCTGGACGGCAAGGCCCGGCTCAGCAAACTGGCTGCGCCCCTGCTCAGCAAGCTCCCCGCAGGCGTCTACCGGGAATTGATGTTCAAGGAACTGGCCCGTCGCACCGACATGCAGGTGGAGGCGCTGACCCGCATCGTGGACACCGCTCCCCCGGCACCGCCTCCGACCCGGGACATGGCGCCGCCGCCCGCACAGCCGCGCCAGCGCCAGCCCCTCAGCAAACCCCAGGCCGGGCCCAGCGGCCTGGTGCAGACGGCGATTTTCCTGCTGCTGCACCAGCCGGCGATCGCCCAGGGGGTGGCAGACCTGGGCCCCCTGCGGGCGCTGGAAGGCGAGGAAGCGGCGCTACTGCTGGACATGCTGGAATTGCTGCAGCGCCGGCCCGAATCCACCACCCACATGCTGCTGGGACACTGGTACGGCACGGTCGAGGGAGAACTATTGAATCGCCTGGCGAGCCAGGAGCGCCTGATTCCCGCAGAAGGCATTGAAAATGAGTTCGCCGACACCATTGATCAACTGGTTCAGCACCCCGAGCGGCAGAAGTTCGAGGCCCAAGTCGACAAACTGAAAAGCAGGAACTACGCTGACATCAGCGAGTTGGAGAAGCTGGAACTCATGCAGGCGCTCAAGGAACGACGGCGCCTGGAAGAGGAACGCGGCCGAAAACGCTAGGCAGTGTTGCAAACCCCGTTTGGCCCCGGCACAGCGCGAGAAAAGCGCCCGGGTGCACCTCCATCGGGTTGCCGAAGATGGCAGGAAAAGCCGCCCTACCGCAAGCCGCCGGCAGCGGCAGGGCCGGGACACCGCAAATAATAAGGGCAATGCGGTTAATTCCAATTGGCTATTTTCTAGCCCATTTATGTGTTTTTCCGTTATAATATTCGGCTGCATTTTTAATTCGAATAACGCTTGCAGCCCTGACTAGACTTAGGGCGTGCGGGCAGGAATAACTGTGGAAGGTAAGCGCTTGATGAATGACGTGGTTCAGCAACAATCCCGTCTGAAAGAACTGATTTCCAAAGGCAAGGAGCAGGGCTTCCTGACCTATGCGGAAGTCAATGACCACCTGCCGGAAGACATCTCTGATCCGGACCAGGTGGAAGACATCATCCAGATGATCAACGATATGGGTATCCAGGTATTCGAGGTCGCACCCGATGCCGACACCCTGCTGATCACTGAGGGTGATTCGTCGGCAGACGACGTGGTGGCGGCGGAAGCCGCTGCCGCGCTGGCCGCGGTTGAGACCGAAGCCGGCCGAACTACCGACCCGGTGCGCATGTACATGCGGGAAATGGGCACGGTCGAACTGCTGACCCGGGAAGGCGAGATTGTCATCGCCAAGCGGATCGAGGAAGGCATTCGCGAACTGATGGCTGCGTTGGCCTACTACCCCGGCGCGGTCAAGGCGATCCTCGACGAGTACGACAAGGTCGCCACAGAGGAGCGCCGCCTGGCGGATATCCTGGTGGGCTACCTGGATCCGGCGGAACACGTCCCGTCTGCGTCCGAGGTCGCCGCCCAGCAGGCGGAGGCCGGCACCTCCAACGACGATGATGACGACGATGAAGGTGACACGGGCCCCGATCCGGTGGAGGCGAAGAAGCGCTTCACCGCCATCAAACGCGCCTACAACAAGGCCGAAAAGTCCGTTGCGAAAGAAGGACGCAACGGCAAGACCGCGCAGAAAGACCTGGAAAAGCTCTCCGAGCTGTTCAAGTTCCTCAAGCTGACGCCGCGGGTGTTTGACCCGCTGACGGAGCAGGCCCGCGAGATACTGCTGCAGGTTCGCCACCAGGAGCGGGAAATCATGCAGCTGGCAGTGAAGACGTCCGGCATGCCCCGCGGCGAATTCATCAAGAGCTTCCAGGGCAGCGAGACCGACCTGCGCTGGATCAGCAAGCACACCCGCTCCAAGAAGGAGTTTGCCCCCAGGCTGGCCGCCGAGAAAGACAGCATCCAGCGAGCCCAGCGCCGCCTCGGTGTCATCGAGGAAGAAGTCGGCCTGACCGTCAGCGAGATCAAGGAAATCAATCGCCGCATGTCCATGGGCGAGGCCATGGCTCGCCGGGCCAAGAAGGAAATGGTCGAGGCCAACTTGCGCCTGGTGATCTCCATCGCCAAGAAGTACACCAACCGCGGCCTGCAGTTCCTGGACCTGATCCAGGAGGGCAACATCGGCCTGATGAAGGCGGTAGACAAGTTCGAATATCGCCGCGGCTACAAATTCTCGACCTACGCCACCTGGTGGATCCGCCAGGCCATCACCCGCTCCATTGCGGACCAGGCCCGGACCATCCGTATCCCGGTGCACATGATCGAGACCATTAACAAGCTCAACCGGATTTCCCGCCAGATGCTGCAGGAAATGGGCCGCGAGCCGACCCCGGAAGAACTGGGCGAGCGCATGGATATGCCCGAAGACAAGGTTCGCAAGGTGCTGAAGATCGCCAAGGAACCGATCTCCATGGAGACACCGATCGGCGACGACGAAGATTCGCACCTGGGGGATTTCATCGAGGATGGCACCATCGAGTCCCCGGTAGATTCCGCCACCGGCTCTGGCCTGCACGAAGCCACCAAGGAAGTCCTGGCGGGCCTTACCGCACGCGAGGCCAAGGTACTGCGCATGCGCTTCGGCATCGACATGAACACCGACCACACCCTCGAGGAAGTGGGCAAGCAGTTCGATGTGACCCGGGAGCGTATCCGCCAGATCGAGGCCAAGGCGCTGCGCAAGCTCCGCCACCCCACCCGCTCGGACCACCTGCGCAGCTTCCTGGACGAGTAAGCAGGACTGGATGGCTGAGGAAGGAGCGCCACTCCTGGGGCATATCCTGGTCGTGGACGACGACCGGGGCCAGCTCTCGATCATCGAGAGCATCCTCAAGAAGGAATACCAGGTCACCACCGCCGGCTCCGGCCAGGAAGCCCTCGAAGTCCTGGCGCACAACTCCATCGACCTGGTGCTGCTGGATATCGTGATGCCCGGCATCGACGGCCTACAGGTCTGCGAGTTCATCAAGTCCAATCGCAAGACCCTGGACCTTCCGGTGATCTTCCTCACCGGCATGGAAGACGAGGACGCCGAGGAGGGGGCGCTGGATGCCGGCGCCGCCGACTTCATCTCCAAGCCCATTCGCCCCCGGATTCTCGAGATGCGTGTGCGCATGCACATGCAGAACTACCTCTACCTGCAGTTCCTGGAAAAGATGCTGCGGGAGAAGAGCACCACGGTCGAGCGTCTGCGTACCGAGACCGAGACCCTGCTGCGGTCCATCGGCCTGACCGCCAACAAGTAAGCACCCCAACCTGCCTGACTGAAGATCGCGAGGAATCGATGTCCGATCTGTTTGAACCCATGGAATTTATCTCCGGGGCCGCCATGAAGAACCGCTTCATGCTGGCGCCGATGACCAACCTGCAGAGCTTCGACGACGGCGTTATGTCGGATGACGAATACCGTTGGCTGACCATGCGCGCCCAGGGTGGCTTCGGCGCCACCATGACCTGTGCCTCCCATGTCCAGGCAGTGGGCAAGGGATTCCCCGGGCAGCTGGGCTGTTTCTCCGACAAGCATCTCGATGGCCTGGCGCGACTGGCGGCGGGCATTCGTGCGCACGGCAGCCTGTCCATCCTGCAGCTGCACCACGCAGGAATGCGATCCCCTGAAGAGGAGATCGGAACCACGCCGGTGTGCCCCTCCGCCAACGAGGAGACCGGCGCCCGGGCGCTCACCACCGAGGAAGTGGAGCAGCTGGCGGAGGATTTCCTGCTCGCCGCCGAACGCGCCGACCGGGCCGGCTTTGACGGCGTCGAGCTGCACGGCGCCCACGGCTATATCCTGTGCCAGTTCCTGAGCCCCACCATCAACCAGCGGGATGATCAGTACGGCGGCAGCCTGGAAAACCGCGCACGCATCGTCCTGGACCTGATCGACGGTGTTCGGCGGCGCTGCCGGGCGGATTTCGTACTGGGCCTGAGGCTGTCGGCAGAGCGTTTCGATATCCGCCTCGGCGAAATGCGCGAGCTGGCGCAGCAGTTGTTCAGCGACCGCAAGATCGACTTCCTGGACATGTCACTGTGGGACTCTTTCAAGGAGCCCGAAGAAGATGAATTCAAGGGCCGCACGCTGCTGTCCTGCTTCACCGAGCTGGACCGCGGCGACGTCAGGCTGGGCACTGCCGGCAAGATTCGCAGCGGCGACGATGCTAGACGCTGCCTGGAGGCCGGCGTCGACTTCGTGCTGCCGGGCCGGGCCGCCATCCTGCACCACGACTTTCCGCGGCAGGTATCCGCCAATGACGCCTTTGTACCGGTATCCAATCCCGTCAGCCGCGACTACCTGCGCGGGGAGGGGCTGGGCGAGAAGTTCGTTGAGTACATGTCAGGCTGGAAGGGCTTTGTGGAAGAATAGGCATCTGGGCGTTGCCGAGGAGTGACGCCCCCTGCGCCGCGCACTATAATGCGCGGCTCCCCGGGCCCATAGCTCAGCTGGTTAGAGCAGTCGACTCATAATCGATTGGTCGTAGGTTCAAGTCCTACTGGGCCCACCATTCAATTCAATAACTTAGACATAGCGGACCGCGCCCCCGTCCACGCGAATGTTCTGTCCGTGGATGAAGCCCGCGCGCGGGCTGGCGAGAAACACCACCAGATCCGCCACTTCCTGACGGGTGGCAATGCGTCCCTGGGGATTCGGGAAGTCTTCCTCTACCAGCTTGGCCAGGATTTCCGGCCAGTCATCACCCCAACCGCGCTTGGCCGCTTTGGCGCGATAGCCCGCTTCGAGCTCTTCGGTATGAATCAGGCCGGGTGATACGGTATTCACGGTGATGCCGGTGCCCGCGACTTCCAGCGCCAGGCTCGCTGACATCGTCGCCAGTGCACCCTTGGCGCTGTAGTAGTGGGGCATGATGGAGTTGGGCTGATGACTGCCGATGGTACCGAGCTGTACCACTCGCCCCCAACCCTGCTCGGCCATGCGCGGCACGAGGGCACTGGCAAGGCGCGCCGCCGACAGCACGTTCTTCTGATACATATCCAGCCAGTCGGCTTCGCTGGCGGTCTGCCACTTGCCGCGGCTGGCCGTGCCGTAGTTGTTGACCAGAATGTCCACCGTACCGATGGCTTGTGCCTGGGAGACAATCCCGGTGCAACCCGGCTCAGTCGCTATATCCCCCCAGACCGGTTGTGCCCCGGCCACGTCGGTAGCGGCAGCAGCAGCACTGTCTTCCGTGGCCCCGTGGAGGATTACCTGCGCTCCTTCGGCCGCGAGGCTCTCGGCAATGACTTTACCGGTACCGCGATCGGCGCCGGTGACCAGCGCTCGTTTGTTGTTGAGTTCAAGATCCATCGTCGTCGACTTCGTAACAGGATAGGCTCCGCCGCCATTATTGATTATTCGGAGAGCTCCTCCCAGCGATCAAAGGCGGCTTCCAGCTCGGCCTGTACGTTGGCCAGCTGTTCGAGGGTGGCGTTGGTGATGGCGTGGTCCTGCTGGTAGAAATCAGGGGCCGAGATGTCGGCTTCCAGCTCGGCCTGCTTCTGCTCCAGTGCCTCAATGAGATCCGGGAGTGCGTCGAGTTCGCGCTGGTCCTTGTAGGAGAGCTTCTTGCTCTGCGGCCTGGGTGCGGGCTTCGGGCTCGGCGCCGGTTTTTTCTCCCGCGCTGGTTCGTCCAGCCCTGCCAGGCGGCCGCCTTTGGCTACCCAGTCGCTGTAGCCGCCCACGTGCTCGCTGATGCGGCCCTGACCTTCCAGCACGATAATGCTGGTGACCACGTTGTCCATGAAGGCACGGTCATGGCTGACCAGCAACACCGTGCCCT
Source organism: Halieaceae bacterium (assembly GCA_965601975.1). Taxonomy (GTDB): domain Bacteria; phylum Pseudomonadota; class Gammaproteobacteria; order Pseudomonadales; family Halieaceae; genus JANQIO01. The sequence goes on along the minus strand of OZ271856.1, from coordinate 240,704 downwards.
GGTAGTCCATCAGGATCTCTTCCAGCAGCTCCAGAGTTTCCACGTCTAGATCGTTGGTGGGCTCATCCAGCACCAGCAGGTTGGCGGGTTTTGAGAACAGGTGCGCGAGAATCGCCCGGTTCTGCTCGCCGCCGGACAGCGCCTTGACCGGCATGCGCACCCGGTCGGGGGTGAACAGGAAGTCCCCCAGGTAGGAAATGGCGTGGCGGCGACTGCCGCCAATCTCGATAAATTCCTGGCCGCCGCAGACGTTGTCGATAAGGTCCTTGTCCGGGTCCAGGTGGGCGCGAAGCTGGTCGAAATAGGCGACCTCCAGTTTCGTGCCCTGGGTGACCGTGCCGCTGTCGGGCTCCAGCTCGCCCAGCATCAGTTTCAGGAGCGTGGTCTTGCCTGCGCCGTTGGCGCCGACAAGGCCGATGCGATCGCCACGGGTTACAAGGGTGGAAAAGCCGCTGATCACTGGCTTGCCTTCAAAGCTCACGCTGACGCCGTCCATCTCCACCACACGCTTGCCTGAACGGTCTGCCGCTTCCATCCGGAACTGCGCCGAACCGGTCCGCTCGCGTCGCTGGCTGCGCTCCTCCCGCATGGCCTTGAGGGCGCGCACGCGGCCTTCATTGCGGGTGCGACGGGCCTTGATGCCCTGCCGAATCCACTTCTCTTCCTGCGCCAGGCGCTTGTCGAACAGAGCGTTCTCTTTTTCTTCTGCCGCGAGTTGCTGGTCGCGGAATCTGAGGAAGCCCTGGTAGTCTCCGTCCCAACGACGCAGGTGGCCGCGATCCAGCTCGATGATCGTGTTGGCCAGGCTCTGCAGGAAGGCCCTGTCGTGGGTGATGAACACGATGGCGCCGGCGTACTCCTTGAGCGTTTTCTCCAGCCATTCGATGGCGGGAATGTCCAGGTGGTTGGTGGGCTCGTCCAGCAGCAGTATTTCCGGCTCACTGACCAGCGCCTGGCCCAGGGCCACGCGCCGGCGCCAGCCGCCGGACAGGGTTTTCATCTTTGCGTCAGCCGGTAACTGTAGCTGGCTGATCACCGTTTCCACCCGCTGGGCCAGCAGCCAGCCGTCTTTCGCCTCCAGCTCGGCCTGGTAGCGGGCGAGACCGTCCATGTCGTTCTCAACAATGCAGTGGTGGTAGCGTGCCAGCAGGTCGCCGATATCCGCGAGGCCATGGGCGACCACGTCGTACACATCCTGTTCGTCCGCATCGGGCAGTGACTGGTCGAGGTAGGCGACCCGGGCGCCGGGCTGCAGCCACCGCTCGCCGCTCTCAGCCTGGGTGTGCCCGTTGATCACCTTCAGCAGCGTGCTCTTGCCCGCCCCATTGCGCCCGAGCAGGCCGATACGGTCGCCTGCTTCCACGGCCAGTTCCACGCTGTCCAGCAGGATCTGGGTGCCGTATTGCAGGTTGAGCTTGTCGAGTTTCAGCAGGGGCATGGTGACGCCTTGGGGAACAGGGCGCCGATTGTACGCTAGCTGGTGGACGGGTGCAGACAGGTTGTCGATTGGTAAAGGAGTACGAGCCTCCCCAACTGCCTGATTGTGAAAAGCTCATCAATCGCGCTGGACCCAGGTGCGCTACTCCACGCTTCTCCAGGATCCGACGCAGCCTTCTGGCAGGAACACAGAGGCGGGAGCCTAGATCGAAACCTCGGCCGACAGGTCTTGTGCTGTAGCGAAGGAACTGCCGACGCAGACTTTGTGAGGGCCCGGCTCCAGGCGCCAGCTCTTGCTGGCGGTATCCCAGTACTTGAGATCTGATTCAGTGACAAACATCCGCACGGTTTTACGTTCTCCGGCCGCGAGCGGGATCCGCTCGAAACCTCGAAGCAATGGCGCGGGGCGCCCCACCAGCCTGTTGGGGAAGCCGATATAGAGCTGGACGATCTCGTCAGCAGCCCTTGCACCGGTGTTGACCACGGTGACCTCAACGTCGACTCCGGTGGCGGTTCGGCGGGCTTTCAGAGCGCGGTAGCCAAACTCGGTGTAGGACAGCCCGTGACCAAAACAGAACTGCGGCCTGGACCGGGATGCCGTCAGCAGCGTGTAGCCATGCAGCGGACCGTACTCGATCTCGTCGGCGTTCTTGTCGAAGAAGGGGTAGTGGGATTCATCTTCCGCCACGGTAAACGGGAGCCTGCCCGACGGGCTGACCTCGCCATAGAGCAGCCTGGCCAGCGCCGTGCCTCCCTCCATGCCCGAATAGAATGTCTGGAGGATCGCCGCCACCTCACCCGCCCAATCACAGATAATCGCGGAGCCTGAGACGATGACAACAACGGTATTCGGGTTGGCCGCGGCTACCGCCAGCACCAGGGCCACCTGCTCATCGGGCAGGCGAAGCTCCTCGCGATCACCGCCGCGATCCTTGTCGGCGCCCCAGGCACCGGAATCTGTATCAGATGCGGCCTCCGCTGTCTCTTCAACCGCTTCCTGCTTTTCATCACGGGCACCCAGATTTCCCGGGATGAACTCACCTTCGTGTTCTGCGGTCGTTCCGACAATCACGACAGCGACCTCAAGCCCTTGCGCCGCTACGGCCGCGCCATCCAGATCATCATCATCGCCTGCGGCCAGTTCGACATCTTTGCCAAGGTAATTCCTGAGGCCTTGCAGCGCCGTGACCACGTAGGGTGGTCGGACCATTGACGAACCGTGGTCGCCGGTATTCTTCAGGTCAGCGAGCTTGCCAAACACTCCGATCTTCGCTGACTTCTGCAGCGGCAGCAGACCGGAATTGGTGAGCAGTACCGCCGATTTCTCCGCCGCCTCACGTGCGATGGCCACGTGAGCCTCACTGGCGACCATATGTTCTTCATAGCTTTTATAGGGATCTTCAGCGCAGGCGAAGCGGTAAATCGTGCGCAGGATTCTGCGGCATGCGGTATCGATGACAGCGGGCTCGATCTGGCCTGCTTCAACCGCATTGACCAGCTTTGCCCCGAAGTGATTGGGTTCGGGATTCTCGACGTCCAGTCCGGCCGAGGCGCCATAGGGCTCGTATACACCCATTATCCAGTCGGAGTGCACAAACCCGTCGAAGCCCCATTCGTGGCGCAGGATATCGGTCAGCAATTCCCGGTGTTGGCCACAATACTCGCCGTTGACCTTGTTGTAGGCACTCATCACCGAGGCGCAGCCTGCATCGAGGATGCGCTTGAAGTGGGCCAGGTACACCTCGCGCAGGGTTCGCTGGTCAATGCGCACGTCGACTTTGAAGCGCGCGTTTTCGATGGAATTCAGCGCATAGTGTTTAACGGTCGCAACCACATTGTGCGTCTGGATACCGGTGGCCAGGGCCGCGCCGAGCTCGCCGACATGGTAGGGGTCCTCACCATAGGTTTCCTGGGCGCGCCCCCAGCCGGGATGGCGCAGCAGGTTTACACAGACAGCGCCCGACAGCGTGCAGTCCTGGGCGCGCGCCTCCACACCCATGACCTCGCCGATTCGGCGCTCCAGATCCCTGTCCCAGGCCGCACCGCGCGCCATCGAGCAGGGAAAGCAGGTCGAGTTTCCACGCGCCACACCGCGGGGGCCGTCAGTAAAGTAGAGGGCGGGAACGCCGAGACGCTCACAACCGCCGCCACACTGGTAGGGATGCCCGCCCCAGCGCATGCCGCTTTCCTGCATCTGCTTGAACACACCGTGCCCCGACATCATGTAGACCTTCTCTTCGAGGGTCATTTCTTCGAGCGCGGCGTCGATACGACGATTGATTTCGTCCGGGTGCAAGCCTTTCTCAGGCGCGAAGTCTGTCATGTCCACTTTCCTGGCAGCGCGCCTGGATGTCTGTCCGACGCAACAACAAAACGCCATTGTCATCCGAGAAACGCTTTATTGCCATAAACCGATCTCCCTGCCACGGGGCAGGAAATGCCACTGTGAGTGAACCACCCTTCCGTGGCGCGCGATGCTGCGCATAGATGGCGTTTGCTTTACCCTGTTGCACGCATCGGTTCACACTGTAGTCATACCTGTCACACAGCTTGGACTGCGTGCCGACAACGTTGCCATCGTTCATCCAGAGGAGAGCACATTGACTCACGGGAAAAACACTGCTGCCACGCTGGCGCTGCTCGCCCTGCTCGCTCTCCAGCCCCTGCCGTGGACCGCGCCGGCAGCTGCAGCAGACACAACGAATGAGCGCTTCACCCTGGCCGTTATCCCGGATACCCAGAATATGGTCGACTTCCGCCACCAGAAAGGCCAGGAGTTGCGCGGTCACGACGAGTTTCCGATCAATGCCTCGGACCAGTTCCTGGGCATGCTGCAGTACATAGCGGACAACAGCGTGAGCAACGGTGGCGATATTGTGTTCGCCACATCCGTGGGCGACGTGTGGCAGCGCCAGAGCTTCCTGATGGATGAGGAGCACCGGAAGCGGGGTTTTGACTACACACGCTTCTCCCCTATCGCATTGTCCGGTGAGATCGGCTACGGCCCCGAAACACTGGACTTCGAGATTCCGCTGGCGATTTCCGGTTACAGGATTCTGGCAGAGGCGGAATTGCCCTTCTCCGTGGTACCGGGTAACCATGATTTCGACGCCATGTGGACCGATGCCCGCTACCCCGGCAGCCTGCTGAAAGCAATCTTCTCGGACAATGTCGATACCAGCGACCGGGAGGTGATCGGCGCCCTGCACGTTGGCGGCCTGGAAAATTTCCGCTCTGCCTTTGGTTCGGACAGCGCGTTTTTTCGTGACAAGCCCTGGTACGTGTCCAGCCACAGCGGCGGCACAAGTTCGGCCCACGTGTTTTCCGCCGGCGGCTATGAGTTCCTGCATATTGCCCTGGAAATGAGCCCTCCCGATGAAGCGATCACCTGGGCGCAACTCGTGCTGCGAGAATTTCCCGACCGTCCCACCATCCTCACGACCCATGACTTCCTGAACAAGGACGGCGAGCGGGTAGCCAATCCGCTTATTGATCTGGCCGCGCTCGACCCCGATCAGCATAACTCCGCACAGCAATTGTTCGAGAAGCTGATTTATCCAAATGACCATATATTTCTTGTCCTGTGTGGCCATCGGCACGGGCAGGCTGTGCGTTTTGACACCAATGCCGAGGGAAACGAGGTCATCCAGGTTTTGGCTGATTACCAGGATCGCGGCCAGTCACTGCTGGACGTGGACCCGAGCATCCGCGGTATCGCTGATCGGCTGATCGGCATCGGTGACGGCTGGCTGCGGTTGATGCAGTTTGACTTCTCAGAGGAAGTGCCTGTGATATCAGTACGCACCTACTCCAGCCACTACCAGGGATTTTCGGTGGATTTTAAGCACTACGCCGACTGGTACAGGAAACAGGAAAAGCCCGAGGCAACGGATGCGGAGTTCATGACCGCCGATGAATTCACACTGCAACTACACGATTTTCGCCAGCGTTTTGGCCACGGCGCAAAACCGGCGGACACGGCAAGTCGCTGACGTCCCGGCATCAACCATGAGCGGCGGATTGGACGGTTGGCGCCAGCCACCCCTCAGCGGAGCAACCAGAGCATGACCCAATCAACAAGCGTTACCGCGGGCCTCGTGGTGATCGGCGATGAAATCCTGTCCGGGCGCACCCAGGACGCCAATATTGCCTACCTGGCAAAGTGGCTGAACGAAGAAGGTGTGGTTCTGAGTGAAGTGCGGATCGTTGGCGACGATCGCCCGGCCATCATCGAGGCGGTGAATGCGCTTCGCGAGCGTTGCGACTACTGTTTCACCACCGGCGGCATAGGCCCGACCCATGACGACATCACGGTAGACGCCGTCGCCGGCGCATTTGACGTAGAGGTGACCTACAACGACGAGGCCCTGCAAATGCTGGCTGAGTATTACGGGGCGGAGGAACTGACAGAAGCGCGCAAGCGCATGGCGCGGGTACCCGAAGGCGGGGGCCTGGTGAGAAATCCCAAAAGCAGCGCCCCGGGCGTGCGCAAAGACAATGTATTCATGCTGGCAGGAATCCCCGGGATCATGCGCGGCATGCTCGAGGGACTGCGGGGTGAACTGGCGGGAGCCGAGCCCATGCTATCCGATGCGGTCACTGTATTCGCGCCGGAAAGTGAAATGGCAGACGGTCTCGCCGCGATACAGGATGCAAACCCCCAGGTCTCCATCGGTTCTTACCCGTTCTTTCGCAATGGGCAAATCGGAGCCGAGCTCGTCGTGCGTTCCACCAACGCCGAAAACATTCCACCGGTGCTTGATGCCATTCGCCGCGCCGCCGAGGCCATCGACGCGGAGTGGGTAGACGGGGAAGCTCAATAAGAGGTTTGTGGAAGACCCGGCTTATGAATCCATCGAGTTCTTTCTACCTCGTCGTAGTAAACACCCCTCACAAAGCACGCCCAACCCAGCCTCGCCAGGTGAATGCCGTGTAGAACAGTGTGACTTCCGCAAGGCCCGCGTCGCACAAGATTTTTTCGTCGACTTCGGGATCGAGCACATCAAGGCTTTCAGAGATGTCCTTGCGCGCCTTTTCAGCTTCTTCCGGGTCAACCCCCGAGGCGATGACAAACTCCCGATGCCTGGCGAGCCAGGCATCCCGGTATCTGGGATCTTGAGGAAAACTGCAATGCGCCACCACAAGCGGAGCGCCGGGCTTCAGCCGACGCACAATTTCAGACACGGTCTCCTGGCGTTCGGCGGCGTTCAGGAAATGGAGCGTTAGAAGGCTGGTGGCGGCATCAAAGGGCCCCGCAGGCGCGTCTTCAGCATAACCATGATGAAGCGACACCCGGTCGTTGAGGGTGCCCAGCCGCATCCTCGCCTCATCCAGCATGGGCTTCGCGGGCTCAACGCCCTGAAAGGCCCATTTGGGATTCTCCCTGGCAAACGCTTCAATCTCCAATCCTCCGCCTGCACCGTGTATCAGGACATGGGCATCATGGGGTGCATACTCGCGGATAAGAATACCGGCCATGCGGTGCAGGGCATGAAGGCCCGGCACGAACCTGGCAGGGCCGTCAGCATACCGGGCGGCGTGCTCAGGATCTTCGAATAGTTCCAGGAAAGGATTTGATTTCTCAGTCATGCTGCTCGGGTCTCGCCAGATTGCTCGATCGGTTATACGGCGCCCGGGCCGGCAAGGCTCATGCCGTATCGGACATAGCTGGCTGTCGTTCGCCGGCGCGCGAAGTTATACTTCGCGGGCGTCTGGCTCAACCTGATGAGCCCGCCACTTTTTCTCGTCCATCTGCCGGAACCCTTACCGTGGCCTACGAACTCACCGGAAAAATCAAACTGCTCCAGGAACCCAAAACCTTCGACAGCGGCTTTACCAAGCGGGAGATGGTGGTGATCGTCGAGGACGGGAAGTACCCGCAGGAGATCAACCTGGAGTTCGTGCAGGACAAGGTCAGCCTGCTGGACGACCTGCAGCCCGGGCAAACGGTGACCGTCAGCTTCGATATACGCGGCCGCGAGTACAATGGGCGCTACTTCAACAATCTGCAGGGCTGGAAGATCGTCTCTGAGGACGACGCTGCGCAGGACGCATCGGCGCCACCCCAGGATGTGCCGCCTGCAGACGCCTACGACGACGATATTCCTTTCTAGACGCCAGCCGCGGGAGCGGCCCCCTGCCTCCGTCCGAGCCTATACGCCGCTACGCTGCCGGTGAGAACCCGTTGCTATACTCGGCGACGCTCTGGAACGGGAGGTGTCCACGTGAAATTCCTTGTTGTTTACCTGACTGCCCTGCTCAGCGCTACCGTCCTGGCCCAGGAACCCGCTTCGCCGGAAGCCTGGTACCGGGATGACTATGCGCCACTCTGGGCTGAAAAACCCGGAGAGAAAATCGATGCCATCCTGGACCATTACGCCGACACCGTGACCACCCACGAGGCCGACGGGGCCGTCACCGTGTCCGACCATGACAGCTGGCTGCGCGAACCCATGTACGAGTGGCTGTCGGATGGCTGGCTCAAGGCAGAGCTACAGAAACTCACCGTGGACCAGCTCAATGCGAGCACCGTCGCCTTCAAGGCAAGCTGGCTCGACAGCTACGAGGGCGGCGCCACCGAGGTCTCATGCGGCTGGTACCTGGCTGACCTCAAGGAAGGGCGCTGGCAGTTCACCGCCTACGCGGATATCGACTGCAGCGCTCACGGGTTCTGACCCCGGGAGTCCACCCATGAAGAAGAACGATCGCAAGCTGGGCATGCAGCGGGATATCACGCGGCGTGACTTTATCCACGATACCGGCCTGGCTGCTCTCGGCCTGGCCCTGGGACAGGGCGCCGTCGCCGCGCCCTCGGGCGAGTCTCCGGCACTCGCCGGCTATCCGCCGACGTTGACCGGCCTGCGCGGATCGCAGCCCGGCGTTGAGAGCGTCGCCCATGCCCTGCGCGACGGCGCGAACTTCAGCAACGCTGCCCTGCTCGATGAAGAGTACGACCTGGTGGTGGTCGGTGGGGGCATTTCCGGCCTGGCCGCGGCGCGCTTCTACCAGCAGCGCTTTGGCGCGGATGCGCGAATCCTGATCCTGGAAAATCACGACGACTTCGGCGGCCACGCGCGCCGCAACGAGTTCCACCAGGGTGGCAAGATGCGCCTGTCGCTCGGGGGCACCCACAACCTGGAGCACTGGGAGTTCAGCGACACAGTGAACGGCCTGATGGACGAGCTCGGCATCAATGTGAAGAAGATGCGTCGCCAGATGGAATTCGACTACGGCAATAACAGCCGGAAGGGACCGGCGATCTGGTTCGACAAGGACACCTACGGCGTCGACAAGCTGGTGACGGGCTTCAGCCTGCTCGGGTACCTGCCCGGCAAGTCCCTGGAGCCCATCGATGAATTCCCGGTCAGCGATGCAGCGAAGCAGCAGCTGAAGCGCCTGTACGCGAGCCAGAAAAACCTGTTCCCTGACAAGTCCGAGGAGGAGATCTGGGAGTACCTGTCCAGCATCAGCTACCCGGAGTTCCTGCAACGTCATCTGGGTGCCGGTGACGAGGTGCAGCAACTGCTAGCCAAGACCACGCACGGCAACTACGGGCTGGAGGTGCGCGCACTGTCGGCCGGTGAAGCCATGTGGGAGGGCCTGCCAGGGCTAAACCTGCTCGGGTTGGGCGACGAGGCCGAGGGCTGGAATTACCCGGTCGCAATGTTCCCCGATGGCAATGCGGGCGTCGCACGATTACAGGTGCACCAGCTCATCCCCGCAGTGGCGCCGGGCACCACGGCTGACAATGTGTCGGTGGCACGCTTTGACTATTCGCAGCTGGATGCCGCTGGATCGAAGGTGCGCCTGCGACTGAACGCTACCGTCACCCAGGTGTCGAACCGGACCGGAGGCACCGAGACAACCTACGTCCTCAACGGCACCGCCCAGCGGGTGCGGAGCCGGCACTGTGTCATGGCCTGCTACCACTCGGTCATTCCCTATCTCTGCCGGGACCTGCCAGAGCAGCAGCGCGAGGCCTTGAGCTACCAGGTGAAAACCCCGCTGGTGCTCACCAATGTACTGCTCCGCTCCGGCAAGCCCATGGACGACCTGGGCATCAACGTTGTGCGCTGTCCCGGTCGTTTGCACGCCCGACTGTTCCTGTTCAACGGCATTAACACCGGGGGCTACAGCCATCCCATGGATGATATGGGGCCGGTACCGCTGGTGTTCTGGGGGACCATCTCCCCTCCCCCTGAAGCCGTCACGCTCAAGGACCAGCTGCGCGCGTCGCGCCAGACCATGCTGGCCATGCGCTTCGAGGACTACGAGCGCGAGGTGCGCACGGTGCTGGACGGGCTGCTCGGGCCGGCCGGGTTCGACGTGCAAAAAGACATTCTTGCCATCACCGTGAACCGCTGGCCCCACGGCTATTCCTACGAGTACATGGACCTGTGGGACCCGGACTTCCCCGACGGCCAGGCGCCGCACCAGCTCGCCAGCAAGCCTTACGGGGCCATTACCTTCGCCAATTCCGACGCGGGGGCTTCCGCCTACACCCACGTGGCCATCGACGAGGCGTTCCGCGCTGTGTCGGAGCTGCCCGCCGCGTAAGTTTCGCGCGCAAAAAAACGCCCGCGGCCTCTCGGCGGCGGGCGCTGTTTTTTATCAGGGAGTCAGATCAGGAGTCGATCCTCGCTGGACCCTCGGGGTATTTCTTCAGCCACAATCCGGGCGCCCCGCTCACGTACGTTGGCGTCAAGGTTCAGGTTCCCGTCTTCCTCCAGCACACCCAATGTTTCACCGTTCTCATGGACGAGCACGATGGTTGGCCGGCGAACAAACTTCACCTTCCAGCCATGGAGCTCCGCCATATTCAGCGACTCTTCCTGTTCAGGACTCAGCAGGCGATCGAAGTGGTCGGGGATCTCTGCCAGGCCTTGTCGTCTGTTCTGGGCCATAGTCCATGCCCTTTTTCTACTGCGTTTAAGTGATGGATATCACATCCTGCCGGATACTCATCACCGGATACCACCGTTTTGTGAGCCAGTTCACACGAAAACTGATAAACGGCTCAAATCCCCGATAAATGGCGCTTTCAGCGCAACTCAACAACAAATCAACCCAGTTTTGCTTCTACGGGCCTGTTCCACGGAAACCTGCATATTCCTGAGAAACGCTTATGTTGCGCTGATGGGCAGCAAACTAACGTTTTCGCTGTTGTCGCATCCCGATTGCCCGTATCATTGCGCTGGCCCGACATCGAAGGCCGTCGTAGCTCCCGACCTGCAAGCCGAGGAGCAGGCGGTAAGTTGGCACTAACAACAATGATAATACGCCGGTGGTAGCAATGGCTCAGACTTCGACTGTTTCGCCCTTTCGCGAGTTGGGGCACCTGGTAGCCGTAGAAGACTCACGGCGGCTACTCGTATTCTCAGGCATAACAATCGCCGGGGCGGCTTTCCTGCTGCTGTACGGCGTAGCCCACGTGGGAGGCGAATCCCCACGCCTGGGCACGTTCTACCTGATCTGCGCGGTTCTGAGCGGTCTCAACCTGGCTTTTCTTTACCTCAAGCGCAACTTCCTGGTAGCACTGACGGTGCTCAACGCCCTCCTTGCCGGCATATGCGCTGTGCTTTTGTATCGCAGTATTACGGTAGGCTTCGAGCCCTACTGGCTGTTTCCCGCGCTGGCTATCGGTCTGCTCATCAATCGCTTTCGCTCAGCGGCCATCTACGCCGGTGTACTCATCAGCTTCACGACTTTCACCATGCTGAGCGCCGGTACGCTACAGAGCGATGCCCCGTTTACGCACAACGCTCACGTACGCCTGCTGCTATCTCTCACGGGCATGTCGATCATTGTGCTCGTGGCCGGCTACCGGGCGGAGGCGGCCAACCGGCTGCTCTACCAGCTACACAGTGAAGACATTCATCGGCTGGCCTACTTCGACAGCCTGACCGGGCTCGCCAACCGTCCCACGTACCTGCGCTGGCTGCAAAAACTGTTGGACAGGGCGACGAGGGAAAGTGAGCTTCTCGCGGTCCTGTACGTTGACCTGGACAACTTCAAGCAGATCAACGACCGCCATGGCCACCACCAGGGCGACGACGTGCTGGTGGAGTTCGGCAACCGACTGGCAGGCTGCGTACGCCCCCAGGACGGAACCACCCGGATACTCGCCGAAGAAGACGTTGCCCGTCTCGCGGGGGACGAGTTCGTGATAACGCTGTCACATCTTCAATCGCCTGCGGGGGCAGAATATGTCGCCAAGCGTATCCTGGAGCTCTTCGACGACGGGTTCACCGTAAACGGGCTAACCCATCCGATCAGTGCCAGCGTCGGGATTGCCCTGAGCGACGGTCAGATAGAGTCCGCCGAGACTCTTCTCAATCAGGCGGATGCCGCGATGTACTTCGCCAAGGATGCGGGAAAGAACAAACTGTGCTTCTTCTCACCTGACATTGCCAAATCCGTAGAGCTACGGCGGCAAATGGAACTCGGCATACAGTCCGCTCTCGAAAGCGCCGAGTTCAAACTTGAGTACATGCCCATTTATGACAGCCGCTCTCTACAGATCGTCGCGGTCGAAGCCCTGATTCGATCGGACAATGCACTGCTCAGTAACATCGGGCCAGATATCTTTATCCCGGTGGCGGAATCCAGTGGTTTGATAAAGAATCTCGACAGCTGGGTCCTGGATACCGCGCTTGACGAGTACAGGCAGATGCGCAGCCAGGCGGGATTCACCGGTCGACTGTGCGTAAACATCTCTGCGGTCGAACTTCAGAACCCGGAGTTTCCCGAGCTGGCAGAATCCCTTCTGGACAAGCACGGCATCGCGCCCTGGGACGTGGAGATGGAGATCACGGAGACTGCGCTGGTGGCGGGTGACGAACACAGCGTAAAGACCCTGCTACGGCTGAGGGAGCTCGGACTGGGTATATCCCTGGACGATTTCGGTACGGGATACACCGCATTCAACCAGCTGATGCGGTACCCGGTAGACACGCTCAAGATCGACCGTAGCTTTGTCCGGGACATTTTCAGTAGCGACGGCAGGCAGCGAAAAATGGCCGGCATGCTCCGAAAACTGGCCCAGCTCTATGAGCTTCGCGTGATCGCGGAGGGTGTCGAAACCGCCCGGCAGCTGAAATACCTGAAACGAATCGGCTGCGACTACGTGCAGGGTTTCTACCTGTGTGAGCCCCTGGCGCCGTTGGATCTCATCGACCGATTGCGCGAAAACAACAACTAACCCTCAGCTGAACGCCCCGAAAGGCATTAGGCATCGAGTGCTGCTTCCACCAACACCAGCCGGTGGGCGGCGGCGGCCAGACTTTCTTCGGTGGGCCGCTTGTCACGATCGAGCTTTATGCCATAGACCACCGCATCCCTTGGCAGGGCGGTGATAAAGACGCGCACGTTTTCGCGCAGGGCCTCGCTGTCGCCACGCAACAGTGTTGCGGTCCCTGCCAGATTCTCCCGGCCAATCTCGATTTCTACCGGCGCCGGGCCATCGAGAAAGTTCTTCCACCAACCCGTGTTTTCGCTGGACAGGAATAACACGCGGTCACCATCGCGCACATAGCTGAGCGGAGTGTTCAGGGCGCGCCCGCTTTTGCGCCCGGTGAAGTGGAGAATGGCGATATTGCCGCTGGCCACCCCGTGCAGGGGTGAGCGCAGCAGGCGCCGCATCAGCGGGTTGAGCAGGCGATTGTAAAAGGCGTTGCTGAGGCTCACTCAGCTGATATCCGAGGCGTCGTGGCGTTCAGGCACCTGCAGCTCCTCGTCGCCCCAGGCCGTATTGACCCGGCGACCGCGCTGCACTGCGGGGCGCTCCTTGATCTGGTTGGCCCAGCGCATCACGTTGGTGTAGGACTCCACGTCGAGAAATTCCTGGGCTTCGTAGATCTTGCCGGTCACCAGCACCCCGTACCAGGGCCAGGTGGCCATATCGGCGATCGTGTAATCGTCGCCCGACAGGTACTCGCGCTCCGCCAGGTTGCGATCCAGCACGTCCAGCTGGCGCTTGACCTCCATGGCGTAGCGGTTGATGGGGTACTCGTACTTCTCGGGAGCGTAGGCATAGAAGTGTCCGAAGCCGCCGCCGAGAAACGGCGCGCTGCCCATCTGCCACATCAGCCAGGACAGGGTCTCTGCCCGGGCCGCCGTTTCGGTGGGCAGGAACTCGCCGAACTTCTCCGCCAGGTGTATCAGCATGGCGCCGGACTCGAACAGCCTGATCGGGGTGTCGCCGCTGCGATCCACCATGGCGGGAATCTTGGAGTTGGGATTGACGCCGACGAAGCCGGAGGAGAACTGGTCGCCGTCGCCGATGTTGATGATCCAGGCGTCGTACTCGGCCCCAGCGTGGCCCAGGGCCAGCAGTTCCTCCAGCATCACCGTCACCTTGACGCCGTTGGGCGTGCCCAGCGAGTAGAGCTGAATCGGATGCTTGCCCACCGGCAATTCCTTGTCATGGGTAGGGCCGGCAATGGGCCGGTTGATGTTGGCGAACTGTCCGCCGCTCTCTGAATCCCAGGTCCAGACCTTGGGCGGTTCGTAGGCTTGATTCATGAGTTCTCCGAGTTTGGTCAAAAGTGCTACAGGATGTACGGTGCCGATTGGCCCGGGGATTAGCGCTCCGCGGCTGCGGTCGCCCGTCCACCCTGCTTGTAGATCACGCCGTTTTTCATGACAAGGTCCACCCGTGACAGCAGGTTGATGTGCCGCAGCACATCGCCCCTTACGGCTATGATGTCCGCGTACTTGCCCTCGGACACCGTGCCCCACCGCTCCTCCACGCCCATCATCACTGCGCCCCAGTAGGTGGCGCCGCGGATCGCCGTCATGGGGTCGATACCCATGATGCGCACCCACACATCGAGCTCGTTCCAGGTGCTCTGGCAGTGGAATTTCATGGGAATGCCGCTGTCGGTCCCGATCAGCATGACCACACCGGCGTCTCGCAGCTGGCTGATCTTGCGTTTCAGGGTCGGTTTGCGAATCGGCGTCAGCTGCGAATAGGCCAGCTGGCCAGGCCGCTGGATAGACTGGCGGATGTCCGCGATGGTGGAAGGCGCAAGCCCCCGGTGCCAGCAGGTGTCGTCCAGCTTCTCCGGGTTGTCCACCGTCAAGGGGTAATTCCAGAGCCCCTCCACCGTGGGCGTCCAGAACAGCGGCCCACCGGCGACCCGGCCGGTGGCGGTGCGCTCGCGGAGCATCTCCACGACATCCGGCGGATACTCCGGGGCAGTGGTCAGCCCGGTGTGCTCGAAATTGTCGACGCCGATGGCAAGCCCGCGGCGTATTTCGTCCGGGCGGTGCGAGTGGGCCACGACCTTGAGGCCGTGTTTGTGCGCCTCGTCGACCACTGCGCTGGCTTCCTCCAGGGTCATCTTGTCCTGGTCGATCAGCTTGATGATATCCACGCCCGCGTCCGCCAGCTTCTTGACCTTGCGGCGGGCGTCGCTGGCCCCCTTAACGCCCCAGCGGTAGCTCTCGGTACCGGGATAGGCCTGGTGCTGGATGAACGGGCCCGAAATAAACAGTCTCGGCCCGGGAATCTCACCGGACTCGATGCGGCGCTTTACCGACAGGGAGGGCTCCAGCGGTGCGCCCAGGTCGCGGGCGGTGGTGATCCCCGCCAGCAGCAGCTGCACGGCGCTGGCCGGCATGATCTCGCTGGCGAAGCGGTCGGCGTAGGTGGGGTGCCAGTGCGAGTAGTCGGCGTGCCCGGTGAGCATGAGGTGGGCGTGGTTTTCCCACAGGCCCGGCAATACATCCATGCCCTCGGTAGATACCACCTCGTAGCCTTCGGGAATGGGCAGGGTGTCGACGGTGCCGACCTTCTGGATAACGCCGCCATCGACCAGGATGACGCTGTCGGCGATGGGGCGATGCCCGAAGCCGTCGATCAGTCGGCCGCCCACCAGCGCGGTACCCGCGGCAACCGGCAGTGCGCCCCACATCAACAGTGCGACGATGACAGCCCCTATGTGCCTGACCATCAAACTCATGGCAACTCTCTACTGAACGACCGGAGCCGCTGAGGCTAATGCAAACCCGGTGTGGTTACCAGCACCGGGCAGGCCCAGGCCGCGAAATAGGCAACCCGGCTTCCTTCAAATCCGATCTCAAATCCCTGCGTATACTGTGGTTACCTTTTGCCCAAGTTTTGTTTAGCGGCCCGTGGAGTCATCCGCAGGCCCCGGGTGATGGGACCAATACACCGCCCGCGAATCGCGGGCAGACACTCGGAGAGACGAGGGTGGCCGAAGCAAATAATAAGTGGGGCCTCCTGGAGTCTCAGCAGGACGAAGACACCTCCCGGCAGCGTTTCATCGACGATCCCGGCAGCGTCCACGGCGACATCGCCTCCGCTGAGCTCCACTGGTACAACCCGGAGAGCCAACAGTGGCTCACCCGCAGTCCAGAAGATAACGCCTGGCACGGGACCGGTACGGACAAGCCCGGCACCCCCGCTGACTGGCGCCCCTGGTCCACCGCACTCGACGAATCCGACGCACCGTTCTACCGCTGGTTTTCCGGCGCCCTGACCAATGCCTGCTTCAATGAAGTAGACCGCCATGTCCTGGCGGGGCGCGGCACTGACACGGCCATCATTTTCGAGGGCGACCGCTGGGACCCGTCAAAGAACGACAGCCGCGGCGGCCCGGTGTTTGAGCAGCAGGTCAGCTTTCGGGAACTGCTGCTGGAAACGGTGCTGCGGGCCCAGGTACTGACCGACCTGGGCCTGGAACAGGGCGATCGGGTGGCCTTCAACCTGCCCAATATTCTCGACCAGGTTTACTACACCCTCGCTGCCAAGCGGCTTGGCATCATCTATACGCCGGTGTTCGGCGGCTTCTCGGCCAAGACCCTGTCCGACCGCATTTACGATGCGGGCGCTAAAGTGGTGGTCACCGCAGACGGCGGATACAGGAACGCCGAGGTGGTTCCCTACAAGGAAGCCTACACGGACCCGGCGCTGGACAACTACGTGCCGCTGGCCACTGCCCTGGCGGCCTTTGAATCGACCCTGTCGGAGCATGTTGCCGGGGACGTGGGCACGCGTTTGGCCGGCGCGGTCGCAGAGGCCCTTGCCGGGGAGATCACCATCGAGCGCAGTGACCTGATGCGCGAACTGGGGCTTGCGCTGGCTAGTGAACAGTCCCTGGCGTCGGAGCAGTCCGCGGCGCTGCGCACCGCCGTGGCGCGACGGCTGGCAGACGCGGGCCACGATGTGGAGGCCGTGGTCGTGGTGCGCTACACCGGGCAGGACGTGGTGGAGCAGGCGCGAGATCGCTGGTCCCAGGACCTGGTCGAGGCGGCGACCACCCGGGTGCTGGACAGCGCAAACGCCGCCAGCCGCGAGGCACTGCTGGCGCTGGACGACGCCGCCCTGTGGCAGGCGCTGAACAACTGCCACCCGGCCGTGCCGGTGGAAGCCAACTGGCCCCTGTTCATCATCTATACCTCGGGGTCCACCGGTAAACCGAAGGGCGTGGTGCACACCCACGGCGGCTGGCTGGCCGGCATCACCCACACCATGCGAACGGTGTTCAACGCCGGCATCGAAGACCGGCTCTACGTGATTGCCGACCCCGGCTGGATTACCGGTCAGGCCTACCTGCTGGCCGCACCGCTGTCCCTGGGCATGACCACAATCATCGCCGAGGGCTCACCGCTATTCCCGCACGCGGGTCGATTCTCATCCATTATCGAGCGCCACGGCGCCACCGTGTTCAAGGCGGGCTCCACTTTCCTCAAGGCGGTGATGACCGACCCCGCCAGCACCGATGACGTGTCTGCCTACGACATGTCGACCCTGCACGCGGGCACGTTCTGCGCGGAGCCGGTATCACCTGCCGTACAGCAGTTCGCCATGGACCGCATCTGCGGCCACTACATCAACTCCTACTGGGCTACCGAGCACGGCGGGATCGTATTTTCCTGCCCCTGGGGCGACTTCAAACCGCTGGCCGCGGACGCCAAGACCTGGCCCCTGCCCTGGATCCAGGCGGAAGTTCGCATGGTAACGGCCACCGACGAACAGGGCCGCGCCACCGAGTGGCGGGTGGCGGAGCAAGGCGAAAAAGGCGAGCTGGTGATCAGCCGGCCCTATCCCTACCTGGCGCGCACCATCTGGGGCGATGCAGAGCGGCTCGGTACGCCGGACTGGAAAGGCGACCTGGACCGTTTCCGCAGCGTTTACTTCGATCGCTGGCCGGGTGACCTCGCCTACACCCAGGGCGACTATGCCCGCCGTCATGCCGACGGCTCCTTCACCCTGCACGGCCGCTCCGACGATGTGATCAATGTGTCGGGCCACCGTATCGGCACCGAAGAGATCGAGGGCGCCATCCTCCGTGACAAGACCCTGCGGGAGGACTCGCCGGTGGGCAATGCCGTGGTGGTCGGCGCACCTCATGACGAAAAAGGCGAGACGCCGGTTGCCTTCCTGGTGGCGGCGCCGGGCAAGAAACTGACCGATGACGACCTGGCGCGCCTGCAGGGCCTGGTGCGCAGCGAGAAAGGTGTCACCGCGGTGCCGTCTGACTTCCTGGTGGTCTCGGCCTTCCCGGAGACCCGATCCGGCAAGTACATGCGCCGCACCCTGCGCGCGATCCTGCTGGAGGAGCCGCTGGGCGACCTGTCTACCCTGCGCAACCCCGAGGTAGTGGACGAGATCCGCGCTGCGGTCGAGCAGTGGAAGGCCTTTGGCCGCCTGTCCGAAGCCCGCCAGATCGTGCAGACCTGGCGCTACCTGCGGGTCGAGACCCACGAGATCGTGCCCGGCAGAAACGTGGCGCTACTGGTGGTGGATTCACCGCCGGTGAACTCCCTCAACGAGCGGTCCCTGGACGAGTTCAACACTGTCCTGCAGCACCTGTCGCACCAGGGCAACATCGACGCCATCGTGGTGACCGGGGCGCGCAGCGCCTTTGTCGCCGGCGCCGACGTGAAGGAGCTGCTGGAAGTGGGTGAAGCTGGCGATATGGACAGCGCCCGCACACCGCCCAATGCCGCCCACACGGCCTTCTCCACCCTGGAGAATATCGGCAAGCCGGTGATCGCCGCGGTCAACGGCCCCGCCCTGGGCGGCGGCAATGAACTGGTGCTGGCCTGCGCCTACGTGATCGCCGACAAGCACGCCCGCTTTGGCCAGCCGGAAATCAACCTGAACCTGTTGCCCGGCTACGGCGGCACCCAGCGCCTGCCACGACGACTGCACCACAGCCTGGGCCCCGACGGCCTGCTTGAGGCAATGCGCCTGATCGTGTCCGGGCGCAATATCGACGCGGATGAGGCAGCGGCGGCGGGCCTGGTGGACGAAGTCGTGGGGCAGGACGGCCAGGGTCCGGTGAGCGTTGCCATGGCAAGACTGCGGGAATACTTCGCAGGCTCCGGCGCACTGGTCGAAGCGATGGCGTCCCGGGACACATACCTGGGCTCCCGCGAAACCCCGCTGCCCTACAGCGAGTCGCTGCTGGCAGATCCCACTCTGGAACCCACGCTGTCCCAGGCCCGGGCCGGCGGCCGCGGCATGGCGGTGGATCGCATCCTGGATGCCGTCGCCCTGGGCGCTGCCGAGGGGCAGAGCGCCGGCCTCAAGCACGAGGCGGAGCTGTTCGCCCAGGCCGTGTGCGATCCCGAGGCGGGGCCACCGGGCATCCGCGCCTTCCTGGAGCGCCGCTCCGCCGCCCTGCCGATCAAGCACACCGGGGTGCCACCGGACGCCGACGAGGAACTGCGCAGGCAGCTGGTCGCGGACCAGCGCCTGTTGCCCATGGGCGCGAGTTTCTTCCCCGGGGTGACTCCCGTACCGGAGTATCAATACGGGCTGGGCGTGGCACGCAACCCGTTGGACGGCGAACCTGCCCACGGCGACCCGGTCGACGCCGAGAAGCTGCTGGTATTCGATACCCCGCGGCCCGGGCCCAATGAGGCGCTGGTCTACGTGCTCGCCTCGGAAATGAACTTCAACGACATCTGGGCCATTACCGGCATCCCGGTCTCTCCCTTTGACGCCCGCGACGCAGACGTGCAGGTCACGGGCTCCGGCGGCGTTGCCCTGGTCGCAGAGCTCGGTGAGGAACTGGTTCGCGAAGGGCGGCTGTCCGTGGGCGACGTGGTCACCATTTACTCCGGCCAGAGCGAGCTGCTGTCGCCGGACCAGGGCCTCGATCCGATGGCGGCGGACTTCCGCATCCAGGGCTATGAGCGCAACGACGGCAGTCACGCCCAGTTCCTGGTGGTGCAGGGCCCGCAGCTGCAGGGCAAGTTACCGGGCCTGACCATCGAGGAGGCCGGCTCCTACGGACTGACCCTCGGCACCATTCACCGGGCGCTGTTCACCACACTGAATATCCAGCCGGGCAGACGGCTGTTTGTGGAGGGCGCTGCCACCGGTACCGGCTTCGACTGCCTGCGCTCGGCGCTGAAATCCGGTCTCAGCGCCGTCGGCATGGTCTCGAATGACGAGCGCGGCGAGCGGGTGCGGCAGCAGGGCGGCGCGCCCATCAATCGCAAGGACCCGCGCTGGGCCGATATCTTCACCCCCGTTCCCGACGACCCCGGCGAGTGGGCCGACTGGGAAGCGGCAGGTGCCGATTTCGTCGCGGAAGCGGAGCAGCAGGCCGGCGGCCCGCTGGACTACGTCGTATCTCATGCGGGCGAGCGGGCGTTCTCCCGCTCCTTCCAGCTGCTGGGCGACGGCGGCGTGCTGACGTTCTATGGCGCTTCCTCAGGCTACCGCTTCTCCTTCCTGGGCAAGCCGGGTAATTCGCGCCCGGCGGACATGTTCGCCAGGGCCGAGCTGCGCGCCGGCATGAGCCTGCTGATCGTGTACGGACCCGGCGCCGAAGATGGCATTGTCGACCCGGTCGCCATCGAGGCGATCGAAGTGGGCTGCGCCCTCGGTGCCCAGGTCGCGGTGCTGGCGGACACGCTTTCCCAGCGCGAGTTCGTCAACTCACTGGGGTTCGGCACCCGCCTCAGCGGTGTGGTCAGCCTGGAGGAAATCCAGCGCCGCCTCGGCGACGAGTTCGACCCGCCGGGGCCGTTCGCGCCGATGCCGGATCCGTTCACGGAATCCGACGCTTTCAAGGAGGCGGTGCGCCGCTTCTCCGACCGCACCCTGAAACCGGTCGGCTCCGCCGTGGCGCCGCTGCTGCGCAACACCCTGGATCGGCGCGGCCTGCCCGATGTCGTCTTCGAACGCCGCGGCCGCGACGGCCTGGCGCTGGCCACCTCACTGGTCAAACCCAACGTGGGCAAGGTGGTGTACGCCGAGGACCTGGCCGGCATGCGGCTCAGCTTCTACGCGCCCCAGGTGTGGATGCGCCAGCGCAGGATCCTGATGCCCAGCACGGAAATTCGCGGCACCCACCTGAATACCGCCCGCGAGTTCGCGGAAATGCAGGAACGCATCGCCGCCGGCATGATCGATGTCATGCCGCCGGTGCCGGTCTCCATGGACGGTGTGGCCGAGGCCCACCAGGCCATGTGGGAGAACCGGCACGAGGGCGCCAACTACGTTGCCTTACACGCGCTGCCGCGGCTGGGCCTGAAAACCCGGGACGAACTGTACCGGGCCTGGGCCATTCGCGATGCCGAGGAGCGCGGCGAAACCTTTGAAACCATTGATACCGGATCCGCGGGAGCACTGCGATGAATGAAATGACACGACCGGAAACGCTGACACCCACCGACAGCCTGAGCGGAGTACGCCTGGAGAACAAGGCAGTGATCCTCACCGGCGCCGCCGGTTCGATCGGCGCCTTCGTCTCCCGCCACCTGCTGCGCGAGGGCGCCATGGTGGTGATGACCGGACGCGACGGCGACAAGCTCGAAGCCTTCGTCGAGGAACTGGTGGCCGAGGGCTTCGACCGGGAGCGCATCGCCACGGCGGTGGGCGACTGCGCCGACCCGGAAGTCTGCCGGGAGATTGTGGCGACCACCATGGATTCCTTTGGCCGCCTCGATGTGCTGATCAACAATGCCGGTGCCGCGGGCCCCAAGTACACCCTGCGGGACATTCCCTTCACCGACGTGGAAATGCGCGCCTGCGGCGACGACCAGACCATGTTCGACTCGGCCATGAACCTGTTGGCGGCCCCCTGGAACATGGCCCGGGCGGCGGCCCCGCACATGGCGGTGGGCGGCAGCATCATCAACGTGTCGACGATTTTCTCGCGCACCCACTACTTCGGCCGCATCCCCTACGTGGTGCCGAAGAGCGGCCTCAACGCACTGTCAAAGGGCCTCGCCATCGAGTTGGGCGAGGACCGCGGCATTCGCGTGAACACCCTGTTCCCCGGTCCGGTCAAATCCCAGCGGATCGACACCGTGTTCGCCCGCATGGACGAGCTGCAGAGCAAGGAGCCGGGGTCTACCGGCGCGGAATTCCGCGGCCTGATGATCACCACCCGGGAGGAAGACGGGGAAATGGGTTACCGCTACCCGACCCCGTCGGACGTGGCCTCAACGCTGGTGTGGCTGGCCTCGGATGAGTCCGCGGCGCTGTCGGGTCACCATATTGAAGTCACCAACGGCATGCAGGTGCCGGCCCAGAGCCGCTCCAAGCTGGTGTCCTGGCCAGACAAGCGCCTGGAGGACCTGAGCGACAACGTGGTGCTCATCCTGGGCGGCACCGACTACGAGGAAGCCCTGGTATTCGCCGAGCGGCACCTGCAGAGCGGCGCGAAAGTCCTGCTCGCCTTCCGCACCCTGCAGGCCCTGGGTCACGCCCGGGCACTGGTCGCCTCCCGCGGCCTCGACGCCATCCAGCTGTCCCACCTTGACCCGCTGCGACGGGAATCGGTGGACCGCACCATGCAGTTCATCGAGGACCAGTACGGCCGCCTCGACGGCGTTATCGTGCTGCCGCGGGAGCCCAACGGGCAGCACGGCTACTCCCTGTGCTCCGCCACAGACGAGGATGTCGAGAATTTTGTACGCGAGGAAATCGTGGCGCCGGTGGCCTTTGCCTCCACGCTGGCCAGCAACCTGAGCCGCTGGTACGACAAGTGCGACGCGCCCGCGGTGACCTACGTCACCAACCCCAGCGACCAGCACGGCAACCTGATGAACGAGGTGATCCGCGCCTCTATCGAGGCACTGATTCGCGGCTGGCGCCACGAGGACGAGGCGCTGACCGCGCGCAAGGACATCGGCTGGGCGGTACTGCCCAACCAGCTGGTGCGTTTCGACAGCGAGGACGAGGACAACCTCACCTACTCCGCCGACTGGGCCGCCACCCTGACCAACCGGGTGCGGCGCATGGACCCCATCAACCTGTGGGTGCCCCAGAACATCAAGCGCCACACCGGCAAGTCCGCCATGCCCGCCGCCATCCAGCGGGTGCTCCCGGGCCTGCACAAGGGCAAGACTGCGGTCATCACCGGCGGCAGCCTGGGCATCGGCCTGCAGCTGGGCCGCTATCTCGCCATCGCCGGCGCCAAGGTCCTGCTCAGCGCTCGCAGCGAGAGCAAGCTGCAGGAAGCCCGCGACGAAATCGTCGAGGAACTGCGCGGCGTCGGCTATGCGAATCCTGACACCCGCGTGCATATCCTGCCGGATATCGACGTCGGCGATGACGACGCGCTCGACAAGCTGTTCCAGCACTCCCTGGACCTGTTCGGTCACGTGGACTTCCTGATCAACAACGCCGGCATTTCCGGCGCCGAGGAGATGGTGGTCGACATGACACTGGAGGACTGGAACCGCACCATGCAGGCCAACCTCATTTCCAACTATGCGCTAATACGCAAGTACGCACCGCTGATGAAGCAGCAGGGCACGGGCTCCGTGCTCAATGTCTCCAGTTACTTCGGCGGCGAGAAGTACGTGGCCGTGGCCTACCCCAACCGGGCCGACTACGCGGTGAGCAAGGCGGGCCAGCGGGTACTGGCCGAGATCCTGTCGCGGCACCTGGGTCCCGAGATCCAGATCAACGCGCTGGCGCCGGGGCCGGTGGACGGCGCGAGGCTGCGCGGCCTCGGCGGCGCGCCGGGACTGTTTGAGCGGCGCGGCCGGCTGGTGCTGGAGAACAAGCGCCTGAACCAGGTGCACGCGGCCATGCTGGCCGCCGTGAAAGGTGGATTCTCCAGCGAGGACCTGGTCGGGCTTGCGGTCAATGAGCTGTCCAAGCTGCCCAGCGCCAATCGCATGCCCAAACCGCTGGCCAAGCTGTTTGCCCAGGTCAGCGAGTCCCGCGGCTCGGGCAGCGCCTCGCGCTTCCTGCTGAACCAGGGCCTGGCGGAAAAACTCATCTCCCGTCTGGTTCTGGGTGCGGTGTTCAGCGAGGAGCAGGCGCAGCAGTTCCTGGCCCGGTTTGCCGACGCGCCGGCGCCGTTCTTCGACCAGCAGTCCATCGAGCGCTCGGCGGAGCAGATCGAGTCGGGCATCCTCAATCGCCTGCACCTGCACAAGATGCCCACCGACGAGCAGGTGGGCCTGTCCACCGTGTTCCACCTGGCGGACGACATCGTCAGCGGCGAGACCTTCCACCCCTCCGGCGGACTCAAGTTCGACCGCTCGGTGACGGAAGGCGAACTGCTGCTGCCGCCGGGCAAGGAAGACCTGGCGAAGCTCAAGGGCAAGCGCGTGGTCATGATCGGTGACTGCATGCGCAGCGAACTGGCAGCCGTGGCCAACGGCTTCAGCGCCCAGGGCGTCGCCAGCCTGCGGGTGCTCACCCGTAGCGAGGAGGCCGCCAACGAACTGCGCCACTCTATCAGCGCCGGCAAGAAAATGGACTTCGACGTTCGCGCCATCGGCGATGACATCGAAGGGGCGCTGGATACCATCCTGCGCGAAGAGGGCGGCTGCGATGTCGTGGTCAGCAGTCCCTTCGCACGCCTGCCCATGAACGCGCTGGCGGCGGAGCGCAACGATAACTGGGACCGCGTTTTGTCCGACGAGCAATTCGCGGCACTGGTGAACGACCAGCTGACCCACCACTTCCGGGTCGCCCGCTGTGCCGCCCTGGTACCGAACTGCCAGATCATCTTGCTGACGCCGGATACGTCCCTGGCGTCGTCCCGGGAGGAATTCGCCCTGGCGCTGTTTGCCAAGAACTCCCTGCACGCCTTTACCGTGACCCTGGGTGTCGAGGGAGAGCGACTGCCGACGGTGCCCGCGGTCAACCAGGTCCAGCTGACACGCCGGGCCCGCACTGAGGAACCCGCGTCGGACAAGGAGCTGGCAGAGGAAATGGAGCGACTGGTCTACGCCGTGCTGCAATGCGCGGTGCCGGCCCCCAGCCCCTCCGAGAGTCGCTACCTGTCCAAGATATTCCGTGGGAATGCGGTGACGGTGTAAGAAAACAATGCTTCGTAGGCGGCGGCACCCCACCGCCGCCCATTTGCGCAAATCCCGGTTGCGGTCTAGAGTTTTTTAACGCAATTGAGGTAACCGGGTCCGCTGCTGGCCCCCGCTTTTGCATACAGGGACGGCAGCGCACCCTATAAGAATAATTACATAAGGATGGGGTATTGTGCGCAGCACGGAGCTATTCCCCTTTATCGTCTATTTCGCGGCCGTATTCCTGCTGGTCGCGACCATGTTGGTTCTGTCCTGGCTACTGGGACAGCGTCGCGCCAACAAGGCGACCAACATGCCCTTCGAGTCGGGTGTCGTGCCCGTGGGCTCGTCGCAGATCCAGCTGTCTGTCGAGTTCTACCTGATCGCCATCTTCTTTGTCATTTTTGACCTGGAAACCGTCTTCATCTTTGCCTGGGCCGTGGCCTTCTTCGAGCTGGGCTGGGAGGGCTACGCCGCCATCATGGTGTTCATCGTGGTGCTGGCGGTGGCCCTGGTCTACGAACTCCGCTCGGGCGCACTCGACTGGGGACAGAAGACACGGGTTGGACTGGAGGAGGCGGAGTAATGGAGTGGAGCCTCAGCCGCCCGGAAGACGTGATCGCCGCCAGCCCCGGCAACGCCGACGTCACCGAGTACGTGAAGCGCAACGTCATGTTCGCCAAGCTCGAGGACCTGATCGCCTGGGGCCGTGCGCACTCCCTGTGGCCCTTCAATTTCGGGCTGTCCTGCTGCTACGTGGAGATGGCGACGTCTTTCACCAGTCGTCACGACATCGCCCGCTTCGGCTCGGAGGTCATCCGGGCGACGCCGCGACAGGCAGACCTGATGGTCATCTCCGGAACCTGCTTCCGCAAGATGGCCCCGGTCGTGCAACACCTGTACGACCAGTTGCTGGAACCGCGCTGGATCATCTCCATGGGATCCTGCGCCAACTCCGGCGGCATGTACGACATCTACAGCGTCGTCCAGGGTGTGGACAAGTTCATACCCGTGGACGTCTATGTGCCGGGCTGCCCGCCGCGCCCGGAAGCGTTGATGCAGGGTCTGATGATGCTGCAGGACGCGGTTGAACAAGAGAGACGGCCGCTGAGCTGGGTGGTGGGTGACCAGGAGGTCATCAAGCCGCAGATGCCCAGCCAGCGCGATCGCCTCCAGCAGGAGCGAAGCACAGCCACTGAGTTAAGGAGTCCGGATCAGGTTTAGACCGAGGGGATAGATCCACAGCACCGCACGCAACGCGAGGACAGGCATGCTGAACGCAGGCTTGGATGACAGCAGAGGTACGGTCGAGAACGCGCTGGCCGCGCAGTTCGGGGCGGAGGCTTTCGTCTCGCAGGACTGTGCCGACAGCACGCCGACGCTGTGGGTCGAATGCCACCGCCTGCTGGAAGTGCTGCGCAGCCTGAAAGCAGATTACCCCATGCTCTACGACCTGTTTGGCATCGACGAACGGCTGCGCGAGCGGCGCGGCGGGCAACCCGCCGCAGATTTTACCGTCGTCTACCACCTGATGAACGTGTCGCCCTACAGCGAGATTCGCGTCAAGGTGCCGGTCATCGAGCCCAACGAGGTTCCCAGCGCCGTCGACATATGGTCCAACGCCAACTGGTATGAGCGTGAAACCTGGGACATGTTCGGCATCGTCTTTTCGGGCCACCCGAACCTGCGCCGGATCCTGCTGCCGCCTACCTGGGAGGGCCACGCCCTGCGCAAGGAGCACCCCGCCCGGGCCACGGAGATGGAGCCCTTCTCCCTCAGCGAGGAGCAGCAGGATATCGAACAGGAGGCGCTGCGCTTCGTTCCCGAGGAGTGGGGCATGAAGCGCGCCACCGATGACACGGAATTCATGTTCCTCAACCTCGGCCCCAACCACCCCAGCGTGCACGGAGTGTTCCGCATCGCCCTGCAGCTGGACGGTGAGGTGGTGGTCGACGCGGTGCCGGACATCGGCTACCACCACCGCGGCGCCGAGAAGATGGGCGAGCGCCAGACCTGGCACTCCTTCATCCCCTATACCGACCGCATCGACTACCTCGGCGGGGTCATGAACAACCTCGCCTACGTACAAACCGTCGAGGCCCTGGCCGGCATCGAGGTACCCGACCGGGCGAAGGTCATTCGCATCATGATGGCGGAGCTGTTCCGCATCTCCAGCCACCTCGTATTTTACGGCACCTTCGCCCAGGACGTCGGGCAGATGTCGCCGGTGTTTTACATGTTCGCCGACCGCGAGCGCCTGTTCGGCATTGTCGAGGCCATCACCGGCGGCCGCATGCACCCGGCCTGGTTCCGGGTCGGCGGCGTCGCCCAGGACCTGCCGGACGGGTGGGACACAATGATGCGGGAGTTCATCGACAGCATGCCCGCGCGTCTCGACCACTACGAAAAGATGGCGATGCAGAACTCCATCCTGCAGCAGCGCACCATCGGCATCGGCCGCTGCACCAGCCAGGAAGCCATCGACTGGGGAATCACCGGGCCGTCCCTGCGCGCCACCGGGGTCGACTTCGACCTGCGGCGGGACCGCCCCTACGGCGGCTACGATCAGTTCGAGTTCGAGGTGCCTGTGTGCCACAACGGCGACTGCTACGACCGCGCCAGGGTGCGGGTGGAGGAAATCCGCCAGAGCCTGCACATCATCCGCCAGTGCCTGGACAACATGCCCGAGGGTCCCTACAAGTCCGAGCACAAGAACACCACACCGCCGCCCAGGGAGCGGATGCTCACGGACATCGAGACGCTGATACACCACTTCCTCAATGTGAGCTGGGGGCCCGTTGTCCCGGCAGGCGAGGCCTGTGTCCCCATCGAGGCCACCAAGGGCCTGAACAGCTACCACCTGGTAAGCGACGGCGGCACCACGTCTTACCGCACCCGCATTCGCACGCCCTCCTTCGCGGCCCTGCAGCAGATCCCGCTGCTGTCCCGCGGGCTGATGGTGCCGGACCTGATCGCCATCATCGCCAGCATCGATTTCGTTATGGCGGACGTAGACCGATGAGCGTGCAGCTGATCAATACCGTGCAGGTCACCCTGAGCGACGAAGAGCTGCGGGAAATTGATGAGGAGATTTCTCACGCCCCCTACCGTGCTGCGGTGGCCATCGACGCGCTGAAAATCGTGCAGGCGCACCGGGGCTGGGTATCCGATGAAAGCCTCAAGGCGCTGGCGGGCTATCTCGAGATGTCGGCCGCAGAGCTCGACGGCATCGCCACCTTCTACAACCTGATCTTTCGCCGGCCCGTGGGTGAGAACGTCATCCTGGTCTGCGGCAGCGTCAGCTGCTGGGTCTGCGGCAGCGATGCCGTCAACCAGGCCGTCATCGAAAAGCTGGGTATACAGCCCGGACAGACCACCGAGGACGGGAAGTTCACCCTGCTGCCTGTGACCTGTCTTGGCGCCTGCGATCGCGCCCCGGTGTTGATGGTGGGCGACAAAAAGTTCGAGGACGTCACGCCGGAAAAGGTGGCCGCCATCCTCGACTCCGGCGAGGGGGCCACACCCGCATGATGCCCCTGACCCGCAATGTGCGGCCCGACCGTTCGCCCACCGACCTTGCACTTTATGAATCCAACGGCGGTTATGGCGGGCTGCGCACCGCCCTGCCCCATATGAGCCCGGCGGACTGCCTGCAGCTGGTGAAGGATTCGAATCTGCGCGGCCGCGGCGGCGCCGGCTTCCCCACGGGCATGAAGTGGAGCTTCGTGCCCATGGAGAACGTCAGCCCCGGGCACAAATACCTGATCTGCAATGCCGACGAGATGGAGCCCGGCACCTTCAAGGACCGCATGCTACTGGAGTGCGATCCGCACCAGCTCATCGAGGGGATGATCCTCTCTGCCTACACGATCCAGGCGGACGTCGGTTACATCTTCATTCGCGCGGAGTACCTGCGCGCCGCCCAGCTGCTGCGCGAGGCCATTGCCGAGGCAAAAGCCAAGGGCTACCTGGGGCAGAATATCCTCGGCACCGGCTACAACTTCGAGCTGTACGTGCACGCCAGCGCCGGGCGCTACATCTGCGGTGAGGAAACCGCGCTGATCAACTCGCTGGAGGGCAAGCGCGCCAACCCCCGGGCCAAGCCGCCGTTCCCGCAGGTCAGCGGGCTGTGGGGACGGCCCACCATCGTCAACAACGTCGAAACCCTGTGCAACATTCCCCACATCATCGAACGGGGCGCCGACTGGTTCCAGGGCCTGGGACTGGGGGACGACGCCGGCACCAAGCTGTTCGGGGTCAGCGGCCGCGTCAAACAGCCGGGCTGCTGGGAGCTGCCCATGGGCACGCCCATCCGTGAAATCCTGGAAGACAGGGCCGGGGGCATGGCCGACGGCTACCAACTGCGCGGCTTCCTGCCCGGGGGCGGTTCCACCGACTTCCTGGTGGAGGAACACCTGGACCTGCCCATGGAGTACGAGACCATCGGCAAGGCCGGCAGCCGCATGGGCACCGGCACCATGATCATTCTCGATGACCGCACCTGCCCGGTGGCCTTCGTGAAAAACCTGACCGACTTCTTTGCCCAGGAGAGCTGCGGTTTCTGCACGCCCTGCCGGGACGGCCTGCCCTGGTGTGGCCAGGTGCTGGACGACATCGAGAACGGCCGCGGCCGGCCCGAGGACATGGACACCCTGGAGAAGCAGGTGGCCTATATCGGTGCCATCGGCAACACCCACTGCGCCCTGGCGCCAGGCGCCATGGAGCCGGTGCAGTCAGCCATGAAGTATTTCCGCGAGGATTTCGAGCGCCACATCGAGGAAGGCGCCTGCCCCTACCGGGAAGGTGCGCACTGATGCCTGTTATCAAGATCGACGGAAAGGAATACGAGGTCGAGGCCGGCGACAACCTGCTCAAGGCCGTCCTGCAGCTGGGGCTGGACCTGCCCTACTTCTGCTGGCATCCGGCCATGGGCTCTGTCGGCGCCTGCCGCCAGTGCGCGGTGGTGCAGTACATGAATGAAGAGGACACCCGGGGCCGTATCGTCATGGCCTGTATGACGCCGGTGACCGACGGGGCACTCTTCTCGATGCAAGGGGACAAGGCGAAGCACTTCCGCGAAGCGGTCGTGGAATCGCTGATGGTGGACCACCCCCACGACTGCCCGGTCTGCGCCGAAGGCGGCGAGTGCCACCTGCAGGACATGACCGTCATGGTCGGGCACCGGGACCGCAACTACCGCGGCAAGAAGAAGACCTACCGCAACCAGTACCTGGGCCCGCTCATCAATCACGAGATGAATCGCTGCATCACCTGCTACCGCTGCACCCGCTACTACCAGGACTACGCGGGCGGACGCGACCTGTCAGCGCTGGCGGCCCACAACTATGTCTACTTCGGCCGTCACGAGGAGGGCACGCTGGAGAGCCCCTTCGCCGGCAACCTGGTGGAGGTCTGCCCCACCGGTGTGTTCACCGACAAGTCCCTGGTCCACGACTATTCACGCAAATGGGACCTGCAGTCCGCGCCGTCGGTCTGCGTCGGCTGCGGCGTGGGCTGCAATACGCTGCCCGGTGAGCGCTACGGCCGGCTCAAGCGAATCCACAACCGTTATAACCGTGAGGTCAACGGCTACTTCCTCTGCGATCGCGGTCGCTTCGGCGGCAACTTCGTCAACGCCGCCACGCGCCTGGACTACCCGGCTCGCCGGGAAGCAGACGGGCGCTTCCGCGCCCTCGATGAACACGAGTGCGTCGACACGATCTCGACGATGGTGGCGGGCAAACGCCTGGCGGGGATTGGCTCACCCCGGGCGGGCTATGAATCGAACCTCGTGCTGCAACGCCTGGTCGGTGCGCAGCGCTATGCCAGTGGCATGGACGACGCTGAGCATGCGCTGCTGCACCGGGTACTGGGACACCTGGCCAACACATCTGCACACAATCCCTCCCTGGAGGATGTCGAGTCCGCCGACGGCATCCTGGTCCTCGGTGAGGACCTCACCCACTCGGCGCCGCGCACCGCCCTGGCGCTGCGGCAGTCGGTGCGCAATATCGCCTACAAGCTGGCGGCGGAGCTGCGGCTCGAGCCCTGGCAGGACGCCGCCATTCGCAACCTTGCCCAGGACCAGCGCAGCCCCCTGCACATTGTCGCCGCCGGCGGCACCGATCTCGATGACGTGGCCGCCGGTCACTATCGCCTGGTGGGAGACGACCAGGCCCGGTTTGCCGACGCCGTGCAGCGCGCTGTTCGCGGTGACATGGTCGAGGACGCCGCGGCCCGGCGGGTGGCGGAAGATCTGCTGGCGGCAGAGCGTCCGCTGGTAATCAGCGGCACCACGGCCGCCTCCCCGGCACTGCTGGACACTGCCGCCGGCATCGCGGCGGCGCTGGTCGAACGCGGCAAACCCGCGATGCTGAGTTTCGCCACACCCGAGTGCAACAGCCTGGGCCAGGCCCTGCTGACCCGCGGCGGTTGCGCCAGTCTCGCGGACCTGGGCGACAGTGCAGCACAGGGCGAAATCGATGTCCTGGTAATCCTCGAGAACGACCTGACCCGAAGACTGCCGCAGGATGCGATCGAGGCTTTGCGACGCGATATCCCGACCTGGATCGGCATCGACTGCCTGCAGGGCGACACCCTGGCCCTGTGCGACCTGGTGTTGCCCGCGGCATCGTTCACCGAGGTCGAGCAAACCCTGGTGAGCCAGGAAGGTCGCGCCCAGCGCGCTTTCCCTGCACACCCGCCGGCCGAGTCCCGCCGGCCGGGCTGGCAGTGGCTGACGGACCTGGCGCGCCACGCCGGCAACGGCGAGCTGGCCGAGCTGAAACACTTCGATGATCTCTACGAACACGCCGCGGAAGACCCGGTCCTGGCCGGCATCCGCGCCGCGGCGCCGGACCACGGGTTCCGCAGCGGCGGCCTCAAGGTGCCGCGCCAGCCTCACCGCTATTCCGGTCGCACCGCCATGACGGCCAACGTCTCGGTTCACGAACCGCGGCCCCGGGACGATGCCGACTCTGCACTGGCCTACAGCATGGAGGGCTCTGCGACCACGGAGCGGCCGGGCGCCCTGTTGTCCTACGTGTGGTCGCCGGGATGGAACTCCAACCAGTCCCTGCACAAGTTCCAGGCGGAAATCGGCGGCGCACTGCGCGGCGGCAGTTCGGGCCGGCGCCTGCTGCATGACCTGCAAATGCCGCGGCCCGAACCCGTGTCACTGCCGTCGCCGTTTGCCGCGCGCAGCGGCGAACTGTTGTTGCAGGGCCGCCACCAGGTCTACGGCAGCGACGAACTGGCGCGCCTGTCCCCGGGACTGGCCCAGCTGGCTGGGCGCGCCCGGCTGTACCTGCATCCCAACGACGCCGAGGCGCTGGGGTTGGCCGCGGGCGACGGTGCCGACATTCAGGGTCATGCCCTGGAAGTCGTGGTCGATGCCAGCGAAGTTCCCGGCAGCGCCGGTTTCACCATCGGCTATCCCGAAACGCTCGAACTGCGCAGCGGCCAGTGGACCGGCGTCGGCCGCGCCGAAAACTGGCAGCGCGCGCCGGAGCTGATTCACTCTGACAGAGGAGGCTCAGATGAGTGAGATGAGCACCCTCGCCTTCGGCCTGTTCCTGCTGCTGGGAACGGTCGGCCTGGCCGCCATCCTCACCTGGTTCGAGCGGCGACTGCTGGGCATCTGGCAGGACCGCTACGGACCCAACCGACTCGGCCCCTTCGGCGTCATGCAGGTACTGGCGGACATGCTCAAGCTGCTGACCAAGGACGACTGGGTGCCGCCCTTTGCCGACAAGGTCGTGTTCGTATTTGCACCGACGGCCATTGTCATCGCCATGCTGCTGGGCTTTGCGGTGGTGCCCTTCGGACCCGAGCTCCACCTGCTGGACGTGAACATCGGCCTGCTGTTCTTCCTCGGCATGACCTCGCTGGCGGTCTACAGCGTGCTGCTGGGCGGGCTCGCCTCCAACAACAAGTACGCGCTGCTGGGCGGGCTGCGCTCCGCCGCCCAGATGATCAGCTACGAGGTCTTCATGGGCCTGTCGCTGATGGGCGTCGTCATGCTGGCGGGCAGCTTCAGCCTGCAGGACATCGTGCGGGCCCAGGAGGGCATGTGGTTCTGCGTGAGCCAGATCCTCGGGCTCTACGTGTTCCTGATCGCCGGCATCGCCGAGAGCCACCGCCTGCCCTTCGACCTGCCCGAAGCGGAGCACGAGCTGACCGCCGGCTTCCACACCGAATATGGCGGGATGAAGTTCGCCATGTTCATGTTGGGGGAATACCTTGGGCTGATCCTGATCTGCTGCATGATCACGACGCTGTTCTTCGGCGGCTGGCTGGGACCCGACTTCCTGCCACCGATTGTCTGGTTCATCCTGAAGACCGGTTTCTTCATCCTGTTCTTCATCCTGCTGCGCGCGGCGATTCCCCGCCCGCGCTACGACCAGCTCATGAATATCGGCTGGAAATACATGCTGCCGCTGACGCTGGTCAACCTGGCCGGCACCGGCGCCGTGGCCCTGTGGATGGCGGAGGCCTGAGTCATGCTGAAATCCCTTGCCAGCCAGTGCCGCACTATCTGGACCATCCTGCAGCACAGCTTCACCCGTGCGGAGACGGTAGAGTACCCCGAGGAGAAACCCTACCTGGCCCCGCGCTACCGGGGCCGCATCGTGCTGACCCGGGACCCCGACGGCGACGAGCGCTGCGTGGCCTGCAATCTCTGCGCGGTGGCCTGCCCGGTGGACTGCATCGCACTGCAGCAGGGGGTGCGCGAAGACGGCCGCTGGTACCCGGAGTTTTTCCGCATCAATTTTTCCCGCTGCATCATGTGTGGCATGTGTGAAGAAGCCTGCCCCACGGCCGCCATCCAGCTCACCCCCGATTTCGAGATGTGTGAGTACGACCGCCAGAGCATGGTCTACGAGAAAGAGCACCTGCTGATCGAGGGCACCGGCAAGTACCACGACTACAACTTCTACCGGGTCAGCGGGCTGGAGATCTTCGGCAAGGGCAAGGGTGAGGCCCTCAACGAGGATGAACCCGTCGACGTGAAGTCCCTGCTGCCATGATTGTCGGCCTGTTCTATGTCGCCGCCGCTATCGCCCTGCTATCCACGGCGATGGCCCTGAGCCGCACCAACGCCACCCACGCCCTGATCTACCTGATCATGTCGCTGCTATCGGTGGCCGTGATCTTCTTCATCATCGGCGCACCCTTCGCGGCGGCGCTGGAGATCGTGATCTATGCGGGCGCGATCATGGTGCTGTTCGTGTTTGTCATCATGATGTTGAACCTGGGTGAAGCGGGCCAGGTGCGGGAGCGGGAGTGGCTCAGGCCGCGGACCTGGCTGCTGCCCGGTCTGCTGGCGGTGATCCTGCTGACCGAGCTGCTGTTACTGGAATCCGGCATCGGCGGCACCACCACCGGTGAGGCGGTGGAGCCCAAGGAAGTCGGGCAGAAGCTGTTCGGAACCTACGTGCTCGCTGTCGAGCTGGCCTCGATGCTGCTGTTGGCGGGGCTGGTGGGCGCCTACCACGTGGGGCGCAGCTTCCTCGCCCGGGATCGCGGGGGCGATCGCTGATGGACGGCCTGCAGATCCCCCTGGAGCATGTACTGGCCCTGGCCTCGCTGTTGTTCTGTTCCGGCCTGCTGGGCCTGATGGTGCGCCGCAACATCATCTTCGTGTTGATGTCCCTCGAAGTCATGCT
Source organism: Halieaceae bacterium (assembly GCA_965601975.1). Lineage (GTDB taxonomy): Bacteria > Pseudomonadota > Gammaproteobacteria > Pseudomonadales > Halieaceae > JANQIO01. The sequence continues at coordinate 206,343 of OZ271856.1, read as the reverse complement.
GAACTCGGCGGCCCTCGCCTTTGTCGCCGCCGGCGCCCACTGGGGCCAGCCCGACGGCCAGGTCATGTTCATGCTGATCCTCACGGTGACCGCAGCGGAAGTCTCCGTGGGGCTGGGCCTGGTACTGCAGATCCAGCGGCGCTTCCAGACCCTGGACATCGACGACGCCGTCAGGTTGCGGGGCTAGCGCGTGAACCTGCTGACCCTGATCCCGGCACTGCCACTGGCCAGCGGCATACTGTTGATCCTGGCCAGCCGGCCGCTGCCGCCGCGGCTGGCCGCGGCAATCGGCGTCGGCTCGGTCGGCCTGTCCGCGCTGTGTGTGCTGGCCACGGCGCTGGCCTGGGAAGGGCAGACGATCACTACCCAGCTGTGGACCTGGATGCAGGTCGCGGACTTCCGCGCAGACGTGGCCTTCCATATCGACGGCCTCACCCTGGTCATGATGTCCATCATTACCGGTGTCGGCTTCCTGATTCACCTGTACTCCGCGGAATTCATGGCGGATGACGACAGCGTCGCCCGCTACTTCGCCTACCTCAACCTGTTCGTCGCGGCGATGCTGATCCTGGTGATGGCGGACAACCTGGTGCTGCTCTACCTGGGCTGGGAAGGTGTCGGCGCCTGCTCCTACCTGCTGATCGGCTTCTGGCACAAGGATCCCGCCAACGGCGCCGCCGCGCGCAAGGCCTTCGTGGTGACCCGCGTGGGCGACGCCGCCATGGCGCTGGGCCTGTTCCTGCTGTTCGCGGAACTCGGCACCCTGCACATCCAGGATCTCGCGGCGGCCGCACAGGAGAAATGGCAAGTCGGCAATCCCATGGCGGTGCTGGCGACGGCACTGTTGCTGGGGGGAGCCGTCGGCAAATCCGCCCAGCTGCCTTTGCAGACCTGGCTGCCGGACGCCATGGCCGGCCCCACCCCGGTCAGCGCCCTGATTCACGCCGCCACCATGGTCACCGCCGGTGTCTACCTGGTGGCGCGTACCCACGAGATCTACCTGCTGGCGCCGCCCACGCTGATGGCGGTCGCCATCATCGGGCTGGCGACGCTGCTGCTGGCCGCCTTTGCGGCGCTCAACCAGAACGACATCAAGCGCATCCTGGCCTGGTCCACGGTCAGCCAGATTGGCTATATGTTCCTGGGCCTCGGCGTCGGCGCCTGGTCGGCGGGCGTTTTTCACCTGATGACCCATGCATTCTTCAAGGCGCTGCTGTTCCTGGCGGCGGGCGCCATCATCCACTGCCTGCACCACGAACATGACATCCGCAACATGGGTGGACTGCGCAGCCGGCTGCCGTTGGTGTTCATCAGTTTCCTGGTGGGCGCCGCCGCCCTCGCGGCCCTGCCGCTGACGTCGGGCTTTTTCAGCAAGGACCAGATCGTGCTGGCAGCCTTCGACGCACCGGGCATCGGCCCGGCCCTGTGGGCGGGCGCCCTGCTGGGAGCCTTCCTGACGGGCCTCTACAGCTTCAGGCTGGTATTCGTGGTGTTCTTTGGCCGCGCCCAAACCCTGCCCGACAAACAGCCCGGCTGGCAGATGGCGGTACCGCTGAGCGTGCTGTGCCTGTTTGCGCTCGCCGGCGGCTGGATCGCCATCCCCGTGGCGTCGGTGTTCCCGGCCGTGGGGGACGAGCACCCCTCGCTGCTGATCGAGGCCATCAGCATTGGCGTGCCGATACTGGGCGTGGTGTTGGCCTGGTCCCTGTTCCTGGCCCGCAACATCAGCGCGGACAGCCTGGTGAGCTCTGCTGCCGGACAGGGTCTGCATCGATTCTGGCAGTCCGGCTGGCGCTTTGACGAGCTCTATGACCTTTTCCTGGTGAAGCCCTATGTCGGCGCCGCGCGCCTGTTGCGCGGTGAACTCGTGGACAGGCTCTACAACGGCATCGTCGCCCTCTGCCGCGGCCTCAACCAGCTCCTCAGCCTCAGCCAGAGCGGTCGGCTGCGCCAGTACGCGACCGTAATGGTCGCCGGCCTGCTCCTGCTGCTGGGCGTGATCGTGGGGGCCCTGTGATGTTCCTGGCCAATCTCATCGGCATTCTTCTCCTGGGCGGTGCGCTGGCCTGGGCCAGCGAGCGCTTCAACAGCGACGCCCCGCGCCAGGTGTCTGTTGCGGTGCTGGTCATCGCACTGCTCTACCTGCTGTCACAGATCTCGGGCATGCCCGCGGAGCAGTTCCGCCTGGTGCCCGATCCCGCTGACGCCGGAAGCTGGCTCGCACACCTGCGGCTGGAGTGGATGCCGCGCTTCGGCATTCGCTTCGAGCTGGCGATGGACGGGCTCAGCCTGATCCTGGTGGTGCTGACTCTGGTATTGGGCCTGGTCGCGGTGATGGCGTCCTGGAACGAGATCAAGGAGCGGCGCGGCTTCTTCCAGGCCAACCTGCTGTGGAGCCTGACCGGGGTGCTGGGCGTGTTCCTGGCCCTGGACCTGTTCCTGTTCTTCGTCTTCTGGGAAGTGATGCTGGTACCGATGTACCTGCTGATCGCCATCTGGGGCCACGAGCAACGGGCCATGGCGGCGATGAAGTTCTTCATCTTCACGCAGTTCTCGGGACTGCTGATGCTGGTGTCCGTGCTGGTGCTGGCGCACATCAACGCGGAGGCCACCGGCCGCTACAGTTTCTCCTACTTCGACCTGCTGGGCACGGAGCTGGACCCGGCGCTCGGGTTCTGGGTCATGCTGGGTTTCTTCATCGCCTTCACCGTGAAGCTGCCCGCCTTCCCGGTACACACCTGGCTGCCGGATGCCCACACCCAGGCACCCACCGCCGGCAGCGTCATCCTGGCCGGGGTCCTGCTGAAAACCGGCGCGTACGGGCTACTGCGCTTTGCCATACCGCTGTTTCCCCAGGCCGCCGCCGACTTCGCGCCCATCGCCATGACGCTGGGCGTCGCCGGTGTGGTGTACGGCGCGGTGCTCGCCTTCGGGCAATCCGACTTCAAGCGCCTGGTGGCCTATTCCAGTGTCAGCCACATGGGCTTCGTGCTGCTGGGCCTCTACGCCTGGAACACGCTCGCCGTGCAGGGCGCGGTCATCCAGATGGTGGCCCACGGCATCAGCTCGGCGGCGCTGTTCAGCATTGCCGGCGCACTGCAGCAGCGCCTGCACACGCGGGAGCTGGACCAGATGGGCGGCCTCTGGGCCGACATGCCGCGCATGGGTGCCTGCACCCTGTTCTTCGCCCTGGCGGCCCTGGGCCTGCCGGGGCTGGGCAACTTCGTGGCGGAGTTCCTGGTGCTGCTGGGCCTGTTCCAGGTGGCGCCGGTGATGACCGCGATCGCCGCCCTGGGCCTCATCACCGGTGCGATCTATGCGCTGATGCTGGTGCAAAAGAGTTTTCAGGGTGCGCCCGTTGAGCGGCCCTCATTGCCCGACTACGGCACCCGGGAGCTTTCAACCATGCTGGCGATGGTCGTCCTGCTGGTGTGGCTGGGTGTGAACCCCCAGCCGGTGCTCGAACTGGCCCAGCCCGTGGTCACGGGCTTGATTGGAGAATCCCGGTGAGACATCACTACCTGGGCGCATGCTCCAGCCAATGGGGAGTCCAGCCGTGAGCGGCGCCTGGCTGGCGACGGCGCCGCTGCTGGTCCTGGCCAGCGGCGCGGTCGTCCTGATGCTGGCGATCTCCGTGCGCCGCAGCGACGAACTCGCCTGGATCATTACCGTGGCAACGACGGCCCTGGCGGTGGTCGCCTGTGTCTACGCCCGCGCCGAAATTCCCATGGCGGTGACGCCACTACTGATGGCGGACGGCTACGCCCTGTTCTTCACGGCCCTGTTCTCCGCCTGCGGATTTGTCACGGTGGTGGTGTCGCGGGATTACCTGCGCTCCCGGCCCGGCCAGAACGAGGAGCTGTTCCTGCTCCTGCTGCTGTCGGTGCTGGGCGCGGCGACCCTGGCCTACGCCAGCCATTTCGCATCCCTGCTGCTGGGCCTCGAGCTGATGGGGGTGTCCCTGTATGCGCTGATCGCCTATCCCGATCGCCTGCAGCTGCCGCTGGAAGCCGGCATCAAATACCTGGTGTTGTCCGCCGCATCGTCCGCCACCTACCTGTTCGGCTTCGCGCTGCTCTATGCGGCGCTGGGCACACTGGACTACGCCGCCATCGGAGAGGCGCTGCGCGGGGACCTGCCCGGCCGCGGTTTCCTGCTGACTGCCAGCGGCGTCATGATCATATCGGGCCTCGGCTTCAAGCTGAGCGCAGTGCCCTTCCACATGTGGACGCCGGACGTCTATGAAGGCGCGCCGGCACCGATCGCCGGGTACATGGCCGCGGTATCCAAGGGCGCGGTGTTCGCCGCACTGCTGCGCTGGTGGATCGAGTCAGGGCTCTACGAGCTGCCGGGACTGGTTACCGTGGTAGCGCTGCTGGCCGGCGCATCGATGCTGGTGGGCAACCTGCTGGCCCTGCTGCAGGACAACATCAAGCGCATCCTGGCCTACTCCTCCATCGCCCACATCGGCTACCTGTTGATCGTGCTGATCGCCGCGGGGCTTGCTGCCGACGCCGGGCTGGCGGTTGAAGCGGCGGGCTATTACCTGGTGGCTTACACCGTGACGGTGCTGGCGGCGTTTACCCTGTTGGGTCTTCTGTCCCGCGCCAGCGGCGCAAGGGAGCTGGATCGGGTCGAACACCTCAGCGGCCTGTTCTGGAAACAGCCGGGATTGTCGCTGCTGTTCACGGTGTCGCTGCTGTCCCTGGCGGGGATACCGCTCACGGCAGGATTCATCGGCAAGTTCTACCTGTTTACCGCCGGCATCAGCAGCGCCCTGTGGGGCCTGCTGGCACTGCTGGTGATCGGCAGCGGCATCAGCATCTACTACTACCTGCGGCTGGTCTTCCAGATGACGCGCCAGGCGGAAGCCAATGCTGACGCAGCCTCGCCGCCCAGCTGGCCGGCGCGGCTTACCTGCTACGGCCTGGTGCTGGCCATGTTGTACCTGGGGATTATTCCGGCCCCGTTGATGGACCTGTTAAGAACTATACTTTTAACGTGAAATGCTCATTGGAGCGCGGAGGTTAACTATGTTGCGGTCTGTAGAACTGAAGGACTACATGCTCACCCACCCTCTCACCGTGAGCGAAAATGCCACCATGGGCGAGGCCATCAAGCTGATCATCGATAACAAGATCTCGGGCCTGTGCGTGGTCGGCGAGGGTCAGCGCCTGGTGGGCATCCTGTCGGAGCTGGACTGCCTGCGCGCCATGCTGCAGGCCAGCTACAGCGAAGGCGGCATCGGCCTGGTCAGGGATTACATGGCTGCCGACAACCTCGTGGTAGCCAACCCGCACGAGGACATCACCGATGTCGCGCAGGACATGCTGGCGAAGAAAAAGCGCCGCCGCCCGGTAGTCGAGGACGGACGCCTGATTGGCCAGGTCACCTGCCGGCAGCTGCTGAAGGCCGCGAGGGATTTCGGCGCCTGATCACGCGTTGAAGCGCTCCACGCGAACGACAGAATGCACTGAGGCTCGCGGCGACTTGCTGTAAGCTGTTGCGCAACAACATCGCTGTCATCTGGAGTTCTCGTGCTGCGTCGTATCCTCAAGGCCCTCGGCGGCCTGATCGTCCTGGGCGTCGTCGCCCTCGCCTTTACGCTTTCCTATACCTCAGACTGCCCCGCACCCAGCGAGGTGCAGGCTGGCGACAACACCATGATGGGCGTGTTCCGCCCCTGCTACGGATCCCCGGATGTCCTGCAGTATCACCGGGCCGAGATTCCGACCCCCAAGGCCGACCAGGTGCTGGTAAAGGTAGCATTCGCCAGCGTGAACCCGCTGGATGTGCACTTCATGACGGGATCTCCCTACGTCCTGCGCCTGATCGCGGGCATCGGCGCCCCCGATGACCCGCGCATCGGCAGGGATTTCGCCGGCACTGTCATCGCAGTCGGCGAAGACGTGACCGAACTCGAGCCCGGCGACCGCGTCTTCGGCGGTGCCGCCCACGCTTTCTCAGAGTACCTGGTGCGGAGTGCCACCGGGTCTATTGCGCGCATCCCGGAGGACGTCAGCTTTGAACAGGCGGCAGGCGTACCGATTGCCGGCGCTACGGCGATACAGGCATTGCGCGACCACGGTCAGCTGCAGCCAGGTCAGCGGGTGCTCATCAACGGGGCCTCGGGTGGCGTTGGCACCTACGCCGTCCAGATAGCGAAGGCCATGGGCGCACACGTCACCGGTGTCTGCAGCGGTCGCAACGTCGAGCTGGTAAAGTCGCTGGGCGCCGATCAGGTGTTCAACTACAAGGAAGAGAACTACCTGGAGAGCGGCCAGACCTTCGACCTGATCGTCGACATGGTGGGCAACCACGCCCCCATGGATAACCGGGATGTGCTGACATCAAACGGCAGGCTGGTGATCGTGGGCGGAGCAAAGGGCAACTGGATCGCGCCGTTCGTCGTGGGCGTCAAGGCGGGTATCGCCAATATGTTCGTGGACCAGGAACTCATGTCCTTCACAGCGAACATAGACCCGGAAGACCTCGCCGCAGTGACCAGAATGATGGCCTCGGGAGACGTCCGCACGGTGATCGACCGGCACTATCCCTTGAGCGAAACCGCCGAGGCGATGCGCCATTCCCTGAGCCGCCGCGCCAGCGGCAAGATCATCATCGACGTGGCGCCGGTGGAAGACGTGGCATCGACGGAATAGACCTCAGGAAGCCTGCTGGGCCAGGGCCAGTTTCGGTTTCGGCGGGTCGCCGGACAGGGTCTCGATCGCCTGGTGCTGGGTCAGGAACACCTTGCCGCTGAGCTTCTCCAGTAAGTCGGTCTTTTGCAGGCAGTCCATCACCGGGCCCTTCACCTCACTCAGGTGCAGCCGGATGCCCGAATCCGCGAGCTGTTCGTTCACCGACTCCAGTACCTCCAGCGCACTGAGGTCGATGGCATTCACCGCCGGGCACATCAACACCACGTCGCGAAGCTTCGGGTTGTCGGCGACCAGCGCGTAGATCGAATCCTCGATATAGGTGGCGTTGGCGAAGTAGAGGCTCTCGTCCACCCGCAGGGAGAGAATGCTGTCGTGGGTGACCACCTCGTGGCGCTCGATGTTGCGGAAGTGCTCGGTGCCGGGCACTTCGCCCACCACGGCCATATGGGGCCTGGAGGTCTCGTAGAGATGCAGCACCAGGGAGGCGCCGACCCCGCACATCACACCCATCTCGACACCCTGCAGCAGGGTGACCGCAATGGTCGTGGCAATGGCAACAAAGTCAGTACGGGCATAGCGCCAGGCCCGCACCAGGTGGGAGAAGTCCACCAGCGACCACACCGCCACGATGATCACCGCCGCGAGGGTCGCCTTCGGCAGGTAGTACAGGAATGGGGTGAGGAACATTGCCGCCAGGGCAATACCGCCGGCGGCGAACAGGCTGGCGGCGGGCGTCACCGCGCCGGCGTCGAAATTCACCACGGAACGGGAGAAGCCACCGGTCACCGGGAAACCGCCCGAGGCGGCGGAGGCGAGGTTGGCAGCGCCCAGGCCGATGAGTTCCTGGTTGGGCTCGATGCGCTGGCGACGCTTGGCCGCGAGGGTCTTGCCCACCGAAACGCTTTCCACGTAGCCGATGATCGAAATCAGCACGGCGCTGTCCAGCAGTTCAAGCCACAGGGAGGGCAGCAGCGCGGGGAGGGCCAGCGAAGGCAAGCCGCTGGGCACTTCACCGACCAGTGCGACACCCTCGTTACCCAGAGCCAGGCCCCAGGCCAGCAGTGTGGTGATGATGACCACGAATACCGGGCTGGCCTTGCAGAGGAAGTTTGACCAGCTGTCCGACAGACCCAGCCCTTTAAGCAGGGAGTGCATCGGGCGGCGTGCCAGGATCAGCAAGGACAGCGCGATGACGCCGAGCGCTAGCGTCACAACATTGGTCGCGTCGAGATTCTCCGCGAGGGAACTACCCAGCACCAGCAGGTTGTCGCCGTGGGCGTCGATTCCCAGCAGGTGGCGCAGCTGTCCCACGGCGATAATGATTCCCGAGGCGGTAATAAATCCCGCCACCACCGGGTGGGAGAGGAAGTTCACGAGGAAGCCGAAGCGCAGGACGCCCATGAGGATCAGCACCAGCCCCGACAGCATGGCCAGCGCGATGCTGGCGGTGACATAGTCCGCGCCGGTGCGCGCCACCACGTCGCCGACCGCCGTCGCCGACATCAGCGAAATCACCGCCACCGGACCCACCGACAGGGTGCGGCTGGTACCCAGCAGGGCGTAGACCGCCAGCGGCAGGATCGTGGCATAGAGACCCATCTGCGCCGGCACGCCCGCCAACAGCGCGTAGGCGAGGGACTGGGGAATCAGCATGACGGTGACGATGGTCGCCGCCACCAGGTCGCTGCCCAGGTCCTCTCGCCGGTAGCCCTGCATCCAGTCGAAGCACGGCAATGTGAGGGAACGTCTGCTCATCGGGTCAGGCAGTCGGCAGGGTTTTCTCCGGCCGCGCCAGCCACTCGCGACCCTTGAGCATGGCCTTCCAGTACACCGGCGGCAGGATCTTCTCCTTCAGCAGCCAGGCCAAGCTGGACGGACGTTTGCCGTTGATCAACCAGCTGGGGAAGCTGGGCAGCAGCTTGCCGCCGTAGCCGAATTCCGCCAGCACGATCTTGCCGCGCTCGACCGTGAGCGGACAGGAGCCATAGCCGTTGTAGTGGGCAATGCCGCTGACAAGGCCCGCATCTTCCAGCAGGTTGTTTGCCACTACCGGTGCCTGCATGCGCGCGGCAGCGGCGGTCTTGGCATTGGGCGCATTCATCGCGTCGCCCAGTGACCAGATGTTTTCGAAACGCTTGTGGCGCAGGGTGTTCTGGTCCACGTCCACCCAGCCGGCTTCGTCCGCCAGCGGGCTGTCGGCAATAAAGTCCGGCGCGCACTGGGGCGGCGAGACGTGGATCATGTCGAACTCACGCTGCACCGAATGAGCGACACCCTTGTCGTCGGTGTACTCGAACCAGGCCGTATGGGCCGGACCATCGATACGGGTCAGCCGGTGGTTGAACCGGAGCTGCGCGTTGTAGCGCTCCACGTATTCCATCAGCGCGGGCACATAGTCCTTGACGCCAAACAGCACACCGCCGGCGTTGTAGAACTCGACCTCGATGTTGTCGAGGCGCCCTTCGCGGAACCAGTGGTCGCAGGACAGGTACATGGCTTTCTGCGGTGCGCCGGCGCACTTGATGGGCATCGGGGGCTGGGTAAACAGTGCCCGGCCGCCGCCCAGGTGCTGCACCAGGTGCCAGGTATAGGGCGCCAGGTCGAAGCGGTAGTTGGAGGTGACGCCGTTGTGGCCCAGGGTCTCCGCCAGGCCTTCCACCGCGTGCCAGTCCAGCTTGATGCCGGGCGCCACGATCAAACGCTTGTAGGACAGCCGTCGGCAGTTCTCCAGCACCAGCTGGTTCTGCTCGGGCTCGAAGGCCATGACCGCGTCCTTGATCCACTCCACCCCCTCGGGGATCAGCGAGGCCATGGTCTTGACCGTATGACCGGAATCGAAGACGCCGGCGCCCACCAGGGTCCAGCCCGGCTGGTAGTAGTGAACCTCGGCGGGATCGACGATGGCGATATCCAGGTCGCCGTCGCGCGCCAGCAGGCTCGCGGCTGCGGCAATGCCGCCGGCGCCGCCGCCGACAATCAGCACGTCCCAGGTTTTGGTCTTGTTGCTACCGTTAAGCTTTTCACCGGCCAGCTTGCGGGCGATGCCGGACATGTCGAAGCCCAGCAGCTTCGCCTGCTCGACGATACCCTCCACCGCGGCGCCGCGGCGAGCTTCCGCCATGGCCCACAGGGTCATGGAGCGATTGCCGGTGCGGCAGAAGGCCAACACCGGACCCGGCAGCTCGTCCAGTTCCCGGGCAAAACTCGACATGTCGAACTCGCTGACGCGCCCGCTGACCACCGGCAGATAGCGGCATTCCAGGCCCGCCTCGGCCGCGGCCTGCTCGATCTCCACGATCGTCGGCTGATCCGACCCCTCGCCGTCCGGGCGATTGCAGATAATGGACTTGAAGCCGGACGCGGCGATCTGCGGGATTTCCTCCGGCAGCACCTGGTCGGAAACGGCGAACTGCTCGGTGACCTGTTTGATATCCACTTCTTGCTACCTCCGGGCCTATTTGAACGCGTTGACGGGCAGCTTCAGGTAGACCTGGCCGGTCTCCTCTGCCGGGGGCAGGTGACCCGCGCGCATGTTCACCTGCAACGAGGGCAGGATCAGCTGCGGCATACCGAGCGTCTTGTCCCGGGCCTCCCGCATCTCGATGAACTCGCTTTCGGGCACGCCTTCACGGACGTGAATATTGTTGCGACGCTCCTCTCCGACGGTGGTCTCGTACTGGTACTCGCGACCGTCGGGGCCGTAGTCATGGCACATGAACAGCCGGGTTTCCTCAGGCAGGCTGAGAACGCGCTGGATGGATTCGTAGAGCGTGTGCGCATCGCCACCGGGGAAGTCGACCCGCGCAGTACCGCTGTCGGGCATGAACAGGGTGTCACCGACAAACACAGCGTTGCCGATGACAAAAGTCATGCAGGCGGGCGTGTGGCCGGGTGTATGCCAGGCGGTGCCCACCAGCTCGCCGATCTGGAACGTGTCGTTGTCCTGGAACAGGCGGTCGAACTGGGACCCGTCGCGCTGGAATTCGGTGCCCTCGTTGAAGACCTTGCCGAAGGTCTCCTGCACCACAGTAATGTTGCTGCCAATGCCAACCTGGCCGCCCAGGGCCTCCTTCAGGTAGGGAGCAGCCGACAGGTGATCGGCGTGAACATGGGTTTCGAGGATCCAGTCCACGGTCAGGTCGTTTTCCCGCACGTGGGCGATGATCTCGTCGGCACTCTCGAAGCTGGTGGTGCCCGAGGGCTGGTCGAAGTTCATGACCGAGTCGATGATCGCGCAACGCCCGGTAGCGCTGTCCGTCACGACATAGGAAAAGGTGTAGGTTTGCTCGTCGAAGAACGCGGTGACTTCGGGTGCCTGTTCGAGCAGTGCAGGCAGGGTTTCTGGCGCTGTCATGGCGATGCCCTCGCAATCGTTGATCACGAGACATACTGTAATATACTTTTTAGTTATAGGTATATATTATTTTGTTATATCACCCCATCGATAATTCCGATGGCGTATAAGCCGCCGCTCAGCCCGCGGTTTCCGTGGCCACCGCGGGCTTCGGGCGCCGCGTAAAACGGGGCCGCCAGACCGCCAGCGCCACATTGGCCACCGCCACCCCCATGATCACCCAGAGAGAGCCCCACTCCCCCTGCACCAGGGCTTCCAGTGTAGCGGGGTCGATCTCGCCCGCCAGCGCCCGCTGGCTCTCTTCCGCCGCGCGCCTCGCCGGACCGCGCACCGCGAAGAGTGTCCCCTCGAACATGATGATGCCCAGCCCCAGCTTCATGTAGGCCCAGCCCTGGTTCTGGAAAGGCCGGTGCACCGCCATCGACAGCAGGCCCGACACCAGCACCACACCCAGGGACGGGAACAGCAGGTACTTGGCGATCTGCTCGATGCCCTGGCGCATCACCGCGTACTCCTCGATGGACGTCGGCTCGGGCGTGATAGTCAGCAGGATGATCATGGCCGCCAGGGCGCCGATCACGCCGGTGCCGGAGATGCTGTGCAGGAATTTGAGCGTGCGTTTCATGGTTTCCGTATCTCTGTGTGCTGCCCGATAGAGGCAATCTATCGGATTGATACGCGGATTGCCCTGATTTCAGACGACAGGCTCAGGTGTCCGGTGCCGAGTCCTGGGCGGCCGGAGATGCCCCGAGGCGGTACCAGTCGATATCGCGGGTCACCACCATCACAATGCCGAGCACGGTGAACACCAGCACGGCACCGCCCAGCAGGGCAAAGTCCTCGGCCTGGATGATCACGTACAACACCAGGTACAGCGTTGCGATCATGGCGGCGAACAATCCTGCTCCGCGCCATCCCTGCAGCACACGCTGGACGTAGTAGGCCAGCAGCCCGATGCAGCTCAGGGCCGCGATCGCGTATGCCGCGCCGAACTGCATGTGCTCGCTGAGGGAAATCAGCAGCAGGTAGAACACTGACAGCGCCAGCCCCACCAGGGTGTACTGGATCGGGTGAATGCGCAGATCCCGCAATACCTCGAACACGAAAAAGGCGATGAAACTCAGCCCCACGAACAGCATCGCGTACTTGGTGGCGCGGTCCGCCTGCACGTAGATATCCACCGGGTCGATCAGGGTGACGCCGAAGGCGATCTGCCCCAGCGCGCCGCAGTCGCCCGCCGCACATTCCTCCATGCGGGAAGAAATATCACTGCTGAACTGATTGACGCGCCAACTGGCGCGAAAGCCCTGTCGATTAACCTCCCGGCTCTGGGGCAGGAAGGCGCCGTCGAACACCGGGTGTGGCCAGGAAGAGCGCAGGCCGACGACGGTTTCCAGCGCGGCGGGCAGGAAGCGCAATCTTTCCATGCCGTTGACGGACAGTTCGAGCCGATAGCTGATGGGCTTGCCCGCACCGGGCAGGGAAACCGGGGCATGCACCCCACTGTCGATGCCGGGGATTCCGCTGCCGGGCTCGAAGCGGATTGCGTTGCCGGCCCATTCCAGCGACGGCGTTTCATCGATGCCGCGTGGATCGCTCATCGCCAGGGAAAGATACACCTCATCATGCTCCACGAATCCCGGGAGGCCTGCGATAGCCTCTCGCTCGGCACGGATGCGTTCCGAATCGATCTCGCCGCTGAGCTCTACTCTGGTGGCGTAGACCGGGATGCGATAGATGCCCTTGTGGCGCAGCTCTGTCACCAGCGCTGCGGATACGTCCGCCCGGTCCGGCACGACGATGCGAAGGCAGCGAATGCGCTCGCGGGCCACGGGGGGACTGGTGATGAACCCCTGGCTATCCAGCTGGGTGGCAAAGCGTTCGACCACGTAGCTGATCACGATGACCGGTGTCATCAGTCGCTGCTCCCCGGTCCAGCTGCGGGCAACGTCAGCGCGTGCGGTACTGCGAAAAGCCGAACGTTCAGCGATCTTGCCCTGTACCAGCAGGATGGGAATCAGGAGCAGCAGGGCGATGCCTGCGATCACGGTCAGCTTGATGGCCAGGCGTTTCTGCACGGGGAGCACCTCGAATTGAGTCGTCCCCACAGTGTGTTCACTGAATGTGGCGAACCGCGGGCAGGGTGCTGATGAATTCGGGGCGGGGACGTCTGCACGCTCTGCAGTAGATAGCGGTGTTTTTCACGGTATTCTTTGGACTACGGCACCAGGCTTGTTCAGTGACGCGAGGAATACCCTGATTTCAGACGATACCCACTGGTACAGGCTCAAGACAGAGGACTGCTGCCGCCTGGTGGGCGGTGACCTGGAACGGGGTCTCGGTCACGCGGAGGCCTCGGACCGGCTGTTCAGCTTCGGGGCCAATCGCCTGCCGGAATCCCGGCGCCGGGGGCCTGCCGCCCTGCTCCTGTCCCAGTTCCGGAATGTGATGATTTTGATCCTCCTGGCGGCCGCGCTGGTGGCAGCCGCCATTGGCGAGCCGCAGGACTCCGTCACCATCATCGTGATTGTCCTGCTGAATGCCATTGTCGGCGCGGTCCAGCAGTACCGGGCAGAGAACGCCATCGCGGCGCTGCGACGGATGGCGGCGCCCTCGGCCACTGTCGTGCGTGAGGGTCACCCACGGGTGATCCCGGCGCAGGAGCTGGTGCCCGGGGACCTGGTCCTGCTGGAAACCGGGGCCGTCATACCGGCGGACCTGCGCCTGCTGACGGCGGTGGACCTCGAGGTGGATGAATCGCTCCTCACCGGGGAATCGCGGCCGGTGGCCAAGTGTGTCGAGCGCCTCGACCGCCCCGGGCTGATGGCCGCCGAGCAGCGCAATATCGGCTTTCGCGGCACGCTGGTCACCCGGGGCCGGGGACGCGCCCTGGTCGTCGCCACCGGCAGGGAGACCCGCATGGGAGAGATCGCGGGCATGCTCGCCAGCGCCGAACTCCTGGCTTCGCCACTGCAGCAGCGGCTGGCGCGATTCGGTAAGCGCCTGTCACTGCTCATCCTGGCCATATGCGCCCTGCTGTTCCTGAGCGGGCTGCTGCGCGGCGAACCCCCGATGCTCATGCTGTTGACGGCCATCAGCCTCGCAGTGGCGGCCATACCCGAGGCCCTGCCCGCGGTGGTCAGCATCTCGCTGGCCATCGGCGCTTTCCGGATGATCCGCATCAACACCCTGGTGCGAAGCCTGCCATCGGTGGAAACCCTGGGCTCGGTCTCGGTGATCTGTTCCGACAAGACGGGCACCCTCACCGAAAACCGGATGCGCCTGGAGAAACTGATCTGCGCCGACGGGGAGCACGATGGCCTGGAATCCCGGTCTTCACCCCTCTGGCAGCGCCTGGGCCTGGCGCTGGCCCTGAACAACGATGTGCGGGTGTCGGCGGACGGAGTAGCCGGCGGCGACCCCACCGAGATCGCGCTGTGGCAGGCCGCGGCCGCCGCGGGCTACCGTCGCGAGACGCTGGAGCGGCAGTGGCCGCGTATCGACGAGATCCCCTTCACGTCGGAACGCCAGCGGATGACCAGCCTCCACCGCGGCGATGCGGCCGACCTGGTGTTTTGCAAGGGCGCCCCAGAGGCGCTGCTGGATCGCTGCAGTGCGCTGCAAAGCCATGATGGGCTGCAGCCTTTCGATATCGCGCACTGGCAGACACATACCCGTGCACTGACCGATCGCGGCTACCGGGTGCTGGCCGTGACCTGCAGGGAGGTCGAGCCCGGTGCCACCCCGCAAAAGGACGCGCTGGAGCAGGACCTGGTCCTGCTTGGCCTGGTTGCGTTGATGGACCCGCCGCGACCGGAGGTTCGCGCGGCGGTGGCCGAGTGCCGCAACGCCGGTATCCGACCCATCATGATTACCGGGGATCACCCCGGTACGGCGCTCGCCATCGCCAGGCGCCTGGGTATCGCCAGTGATGACGAGAGTGTTGTCACCGGCGCCCAACTCCGTGACATCGAGGATTCGGCGCTACCCGCCCTTGTGGAACGCTCCGCGGTCTATGCCCGCGTGTCCCCGGGCCAGAAGATTCGCCTGGTGGAAGCGCTACAGGGCCAGGGGCGGTTTGTCGCGATGACCGGCGATGGGGTCAACGATGCGCCGGCCCTGCGCCGCGCCGATATTGGCGTTGCCATGGGGGTGGGCGGTACGGACGTGGCCCGCGAAGCCGCCGACATGGTGCTGCTGGACGACAACTTCGCGACCATCGTGGCAGCGGTGCGGGAGGGGCGCCGCATCTTCGACAATATCCGAAAGTTCATCCGCTACACGATGACCAGCAACGCGGGGGAGGTCTGGACGCTGGCGCTGGCCCCCCTGCTGGGCATGCCGCTGCCGCTGCTGCCCATTCATATTCTCTGGATCAACCTGGTCACCGACGGCCTGCCGGGCCTTGCCCTGACCACACAGCCCGCCGAGCGCGGCCTGATGCGGCGACCGCCGAGGCCGCCGCAGGAAAGCCTGTTCGCGGGGGGTATGTGGCAGCACATGCTGTTTGTGGGCCTGCTGATCGGCGGCCTGTCGCTGGCGGCCCAGGCCTGGGGCCTGCACCGCGGAGTGGCGGCCTGGCAGACCATGGTGTTCACGGTCCTGACGTTCTGCCAGCTCGCCCACGTGATGGTGATCCGCAACGAGCGGGACTCACTGTTCTCGACGGGGCTGGCGCAGAACCGTGCCCTGCTGGGGGCCGTGCTGATGACGGTGTCACTGCAGTTCGCGGTGATCTACCTGCCCTGGTTCAATGTGATCTTCCGCACCGCGCCACTGGCGTTGGGAGAACTGATGGTATGCCTGGCGCTGCCGCTGGTGGTCGTCGCGGTGCTGGAGACGCAGAAATGGCGGCTGCGCCGCCGCGAGGCGGCCACAGCCGGGGCTTAGCGCAGCTCCAGTTCGCAGCCGCTGCACATCAGCGTGGGCTGGATGTCGCTGACACCCAGCAGCGGCGCCAGCAGGGTTTCCATGCGATGGGTCAGCTCCACCAGGTCCGGGTTGGCCCGGATCGGCGTCTGCTGCATCAGGTCCCTGAGGAAGCGGGCGAGGAACGGCATTTCCGGTACCACGTATTTCACCCGGTAATCCTCGATCTCCGCCATGGCGGCGGCGTCCTCGATGGCGTCTTCGAGGTTCCCGAATTCGTCTACCAGGCCGATTTCCTTCGCCTTGTCGCCCAGCCAGACCCGGCCTCCGCCGATGCTGTCGATGTACTCGGGTTCACGCTGTCTGCCCTCGGCCACCACTTCGACAAATCGGCGGTAAGTGCCCGCTGCGTTGCGTTCCATTACTGCCTTGAGACCCTCGTCCATGGGCTGGCCCAGGCCCCAGCCTGCGTAACGGCTGGTCTGGACACCATCAAAATTGACACCGATGGACGTGAACAGGTCCTCGGCCGTGGGCACGATGACGGCTACACCGATGGAGCCAGTAACCGTGGTGGGCGTGGCGTAAATCTTGTCCGCCGGCGCGCTGATCCACATGCCGCCCGAGGTGGCGATATCGCCCATGGAGACGATAACCGGCAGGTCACGTGAACGCGCCGTCACCAGTTCCTCGCGAATCATTTCACTGGCCAACACTTCACCGCCGGGGCTGTTGACCCGCAGCACCAGCGCCCGGGTGTCATCATCTTCGTAGGCGCGCCGAATGAGATTTGCAATATCGTCGGCTCCAGCAATGCCAGGCTCCTGCTTGCCGCGACGGATAATGCCCTGGGCAAACACCACGGAGACGGCTTCCTGTGCTTCTTCCTTTTTCTCTTCCAATTGCGCCAGATAGGCGCCGGCGAGAATGTGGGGATAGGTCTCTCGTTCCGCTTCCTCATCGGTGCCAAAACGCTCCCGCATATAGGCGCGATACTCCGGGAAGGATTTGGTGCCATCGATCAGGCCAAGCGCTTCAGCGGCCGCAACATTGGCCTCGTCGGTGTCCAGGCCCAGGATGACGGGGTACTCGTCCGCCAACTGTTGGAACACCTCAGGTTCCACCCCGCGCCCGGCTGCCATGCGCGATTTCATGGCGTCCCACATTGGGAAGTACAGCGCCGTCCGCTGTTCACGATCCGCTTCAGACATGTCGTTGCGGGTAAGCATGTCAGCCGCCGACTTGTAATCACCCTGGGAGAAGTTATGGATATTGAGTTTGAGCTTACCGGCGAATTCATTCATATAGGGCGCGTACCCGCCCAGGCCCTGAACGGCCACCGTGCCATTGGGGTGCAGGTAGACTTCATCGGCCTGTGACGCCAGCAGATAGGAACCGGTGCTGAAAGACTCGCTGTAGGCAATCAGCGGCTTGCCGGAGCCGCGTAGCTTCGACAATTCCTCCGCCAGGCCCAGCAGCGTGCTGGCCCCCTGGAACCTGGCCTTGCCGAAATCAATGGAAACCGCAGCCAGGCCATCGTCTTCCACAGCGGCGCGAATCACCCGCACCATGTCGCGGTACTGGATCTGCGGCTCGGCCGAGAAGTCCGGCGGAAAGTCGACCTTCCCGGAGAGAATCTCCTGGTCGACCACGATGCCCTCGGGCGCGATGATCAGTACCCGCCCCTCCGGATCGATTTTTGGCGGCGCCTGCTGCGATACGGCAACGAACACCACCACGATGTAGATGAGGAATGCGAGGGTCAACAGGTTGACCGTCCAGATGCGAATCGCCGTCAGCGTGTCGCTGAGGCGGGACCAGAAGCTCTTCATCAATACTCCAGCACAGGCCTGATTTCGACACCGAGTATACAGGCTCGCGCGACCGATAAGCCTGACGCTACACTTGGTGTTCAGACTGGAGTATGTAAGGACAGGACTTGGAAAACGCCAGCACTGCGATAAACACACTGATTGACGCGATGAAACGCTCGGTGATCGGCCAACAGGAGGTGGCGGAAGCCCTGGCCATCGCCCTGCTCTGCAACGCCAATGTGATGCTGGAGGGCTACCCCGGCACCGCCAAGACCCGCTCCATCAAGACCCTGGCCAGCGTGCTCGAGGCGGATCTCGGCCGGATCCAGTTCACGCCAGACCTGCTTCCCTCTGACGTCACCGGCACCGAGGTCTACCAGGAGGTCGAGGGCAAGCCCACGCTGACCTTCCAGCAGGGCCCCATATTCAACCACCTGGTGCTGGCCGACGAGATCAACCGGGCCCCCGCCAAGGTGCAGTCCGCGCTGCTGGAGGCTATGGAGGAACGCCAGGTCACCGTCGCCGGCAAGACCTATCCACTGCCGCCGCTGTTTATGGTGCTGGCCACCCAGAACCCCATCGAGCAGGAGGGCACCTACCCGCTTCCGGAAGCGCAGCTGGATCGCTTCCTGATGAAGGTGAATCTCGACTATCCCGTCCAGGAAGCGGAACTCGATATCGTGCGCCTGGTGCACAGCGAGGAAGCCGCCAGCGACAGCGACGAGGTTCGCGTACCCCAGCAGGCCATCTTCGATGCCCGCGAACAGGTCCGGCAAATCCATGTCAGTGAGAACGTCGAGCGCTACCTGGTCGATATCGTCATGGCGACACGGGACCCGCAGGCCTACGGCGACGACCTGGGCCGCTGGATCGATATCGGCTCGAGCCCGCGAGCCAGTATCGGCCTGCACCGGGCGGCGCGAGCCCGCGCCTTTATCGCCGGCCGCGACTACGTCGACCCGGACGATGTGCGCGCCATCGCCCACCCGGTGCTGCGCCATCGCCTCATCCTCAGCTATGACGCCCTGGCCGACGGGGTTTCCGCGGACCAGGTGATCGAGGAAATGCTGCGGCGGGTGGCCGTTGCCTGAAGGCGTTTACACCGATACCCACGCGCTGGCCCGCCTGCGGCTGGAGGCGCGCGGCTTTTCCTTCCTGCCGAAGCAGCCCCTGCACAGCGTACTGAGCGGTCGCAAGCGCTCTCGCCTGCGCGGCCGCGGTCTCGACTTCGAAGAGCTTCGCAACTACCGGCCCGGCGACGATATCCGCACCATGGACTGGCGCGTCACCAACCGCACCGGCCGGCCCCATGTGCGGGTGTACAACGAGGAACGCGACCGCCCGGTGATCCTGCTGGTGGACCAGCGCCTGGCCATGTTCTTTGGCAGCCGCCGCAAAATGAAATCCGTGGTGGCCGCGGAGCTGGCCGCGCTCGCGGCGTGGCGGGTGCTGAGCCAGGGAGACCGGGTCGGCACGATTCTTTTCAATGACCGGCAGCTGCTGCAGACCCGGCCGTCCCGCCGGGAGAGCACCCTGATGAACGGCCTCGACCAGCTCTCCCGCATGAACCGGGAGCTGCGCGCGGATACCGGCACCGAGAGCAACAGCGGCCAGCTCGCCGCCGCCCTGGCGGTGGCCGAGCGCATGGCGGGCCACGACTACCTGGTCTGCGTCATTTCCGATTTCGACGGCTGGGACGATCGCTGCCTGGCGAGCCTCAAGACCATCGCCCGCCACAACGACCTGCTGGCCTGCCAGGTCTACGACCCCCTCGAACAGGACATCTCCACCGCCGCCAACCTGGTGGTCTCCGACGGCCGCCTGCAGCTGCAGATCGAACCCCAGCGCGGCGACCTCGGTGAACGCTTTGAAGCCAGCTTCCGGTCCGGCCAGGCAGAGCTGCGCAACGAACTGCGCAAGCACGGCATGCCGGTGCTGGCGGTGGATACGGTCGCGCCGGTATTCGACCAGCTGCGCGACCAGCTGGGGCAGGCCTGACATGGCCCTGCCCGAACTCCCGGACATCTTTGGCAACTACGCCGTCGCCCGGCTGGAGCACCTGGCAGAGCCGGCGCCTGTGCCCGCCTGGCCGCCGGCGCCGGGCTGGCTGGTACTGGCGGCACTGCTTGTATTGGCGCTCTGCGTGTTCGCGTGGAAGCGCTGGCGCCGCTGGCAGCGCAACCGCTATCGCCGCGAGGCGCTGGCGGGACTTCGGGCCTGCCGATCCCTGGGCGTGGAACAACAGCCCGCAGAACTCGCCCGGCTTTTGAAGATCACCGCCCTGACCGCATTCCCGCGGCAGGAGGTGGCCGCACTAAGCGGCGACGCCTGGCTGGACTGGCTGGCCCGGCACGGGCCCGGGTTCAGCGATGAGAGCCGCGGACTCCTCGCCCAGGGCCAGTACCGGGTTGGATCCTCGGATGTCTCCAACGCAATCGATACCCTGGCGCGGGAGTGCGAATCCTGGGTGCGTGGGCACCAGGGGGCCAGGCCGTGATCGAGTTCGCCTACCCACTTTGTCTGCTGCTGCTGCCGCTGCCATTGCTGCTGCGCCGCCTGCCGGCTTTCCGGCACACGCGGGATTCGGTCAAGGTGCCGTTCTTCAAACGCCTGGTCACCCTGAGCGAGGATGCACCGGGGACCGGGGCCGTGGTGCTGGTGCGAACCCGCATCCAGAAAATCCTCGTGGTGTTCACCTGGCTCTGCCTGGTCATCGCCGCGGCGCGGCCGGAGTGGGTGGGCGACGCGGTCGAGCAAACGCGTTCGGCGCGGGACCTGATGGTGGCGGTGGACCTGTCCGGCTCCATGCAGGCGAGGGATTTTGCGCGTCCGGACGGCACCCAGGTCGATCGCCTGGAAGCGGTGAAACTGGTGCTGGCGGAGCTGTCCCGGCAACGCCGCAGCGACCGGTTGGGGCTGATTGTGTTTGGCAGCGCGCCGTACCTGCAGGCGCCTTTCACCGAGGACCACGACACCTGGCTGTCCCTGCTGGACGAAACCGAGATCGGCATGGCCGGCCAGAGCACCGTGTTCGGCGATGCCATTGGCCTGGCGATTCACCTGTTCAGGCAGAGCGACACGGAGAACCGCGTGCTGATGATCCTGACCGATGGCAACGACACCGGCAGCCAGGTACCGCCGGTGGAGGCCGCCAAGGTGGCCGCTGCCGAGAATATCCGCATCTATACGGTGGCGATCGGGGATCCCACCAGCGTCGGCGAAGAGGAACTGGACCAGGAGACCCTGGAACGGGTAGCGGAGCTGACCGGCGGCGCGTTCTTCCAGGCCATGGACCGGCAGCAGCTGGCCGAGGCCTACGCCACCATCGCCGCACTGGAACCGGAGCTGTTTGAGACCACCAGTTTCCGGCCGCGCTACAGCCTGCACCACATACCGGTGGCGCTGATCATGGCCTATTACGGCCTGTATCACCTGTCCGCCGCGATCATGGCCTGGCGCCGGAGGCCCGCCCATGCCGGGTAGCGGCTGGATCGAGCACTTTCACTTCATGCGCCCCCTGTGGGGCCTGCTGCTGGTGCTGCCACTGTTGGCCCTGGCACTGCAGTTGCGAACCCGAGCGGGACAGGACCAGCTGGAAGGCATCATTGCGCCGCACCTGTTGAAAGCGCTGCGCCTGCGCCAGTTCCGCAATCGCCTGTTCAGCCCGATCGCCGTGGCCTGGATGCTGATGCTGTTGATGACGGTAGTGGTCATGGGCCCCAGCTGGCGACAGCAGCCCTCCCCGCTGGCCCGGGATGATGCGGCGCTGGTGGTACTGCTGGACGCCTCCGCCTCGATGAAGCAGGCGGATATCCAGCCCTCGCGCCTGGTGCGTGCCCGGCAAAAACTCTCCGAACTGTTTGCCCTGCGCGAAGACGCCCGCAATGCCCTGGTGGTCTACGCCGGCAGCGCCCACACGGTACTGGGCCTGACCGATGACAGCGACATCCTCAACCAGTACCTGTCGGCGATCGACACCCGGGTCATGCCGCGCAACGGAAAATTCGCCGAGCGCGCTCTGCCGCTGGTGGACACCGTGATCGGAGACGGCACCGCGCCCACCACGGTGCTGCTGGTGACTGACGGCGTCTCCGAGGGCAGTGAGGCCACCTTCGAGGAGTTTTTCGGCGCGCGTCCCCACCAGCTGCTGGTCTGGGGGGTAGGCACGGAAGATGCGGAAATCCCCCTGGAAACCCGTGCACTCGAGAATCTCGCCAGCAGCGCCGGGGGCCGTTTCATTCCGCTCAGCGTCGACAAACGGGATGTGACCGCCACCCACCGGCGTATCGAGGCGCACTACGTGGTCACCGGCGACAGCGCCGTTCCCTGGCAGGACGCAGGCTACTGGCTGGTGTTTCCCTGCCTGGCCCTGTTTGCACTCTGGTTTCGTCGCGGCTGGACCCTGCAGTGGGGGCTGGCGGCGCTGCTGGTGTTGGGCAACCCCGAGCCCGCCATGGCCGAGAGCCACACTGGCCAGGAAGGGTTCACACGCTGGTTCACGGGGCTCTGGTTGACGCCAGACCAGCAGGGCCAGCGGCTGCTGCAACGGGGCGAGTACACCGCGGCCGCCGACCGCTTCGAGAGTCCCCACTGGAAAGCCGTGGCCTACTACTACGCGGAAGAGTTCGAGTTGGCCGCGGAGTACTTCTCCCGGGTTGACAGCCCCGCCGCCCGGTTCAATCGCGCCAACGCGCTGGCCCAGGGCGAGCGTTACCTGGATGCGGTGGCCCAGTACACGGAAGTGCTCGCGGAAGCGCCCGATTTCGAGGCGGCCCGGCGCAACCGCCAGCTGGTGCAGGACCTGATCGACGCCATCAATGC
Source organism: Halieaceae bacterium (assembly GCA_965601975.1). Lineage (GTDB taxonomy): Bacteria > Pseudomonadota > Gammaproteobacteria > Pseudomonadales > Halieaceae > JANQIO01. The sequence goes on along the minus strand of OZ271856.1, from coordinate 183,823 downwards.
GATGAGTGAATCCCAGCGCGACGGCAAGCCCGGCGAGCAGGCCGGCGAGGAGGAAGCCGCCCGCGCCGACGGCGCGGATGAAACCCTTATGGCCGAGATGCAGCGGGAGCAGCTGAGCGCCGAACAGATCCTGCAGGACGAGAAGATCAACGACATGTGGATGCGCAGCGTCCAGCGTGACCCCACCTACTTCCTGGCGGTGAAGTTTTCCATGCAGCTCGACCAGCAGCGGCAGGAGGAGCCTGACCCGTGAAGCGCTGGCTTTGCCTTTTGCTGTTGTGGACGCAGCCGGCGGCGGCGACCACCGTGGATGAGTTGATGAAGGACGACAAGCTGCGGCTCTCGTCCAGGCTGGAGCCCGCCGAGGGCATCGTGGTCGGCCAGGAGGTGCGCATGCTGATCGAGGTATCCACGCCGCGCTGGTTCGCGGGGGGGACCAGAATCGCACTGCCGGAAGTAGACAACCTGGTGGTCCTGCGCCGGGATGAGTTTGCCACCAACCTGAGCCGTCGCGAGCAGGGCGTGACCTGGGTGGTACAGCAGTGGCAGCTGGAGTTGTACCCACAGCGAGCGGGCCGCTACTTCGTACCAGCCGTCACCCTGGAACTGGCGGTCAACGATGCGGAAGCGGGTATCGTCCGCGGCCGTCTGCAGACCGAACCTCTCACACTCGAGGCGCTCATTCCCGAGGCGCTGCGCGGGCTGGACGCGTGGCTGGCCACCCCCTCCCTGGTGATCGAGGAGGCGTTCGACCGGGAACTCGTCGGCCTGTCTCCGGGCGACGCCTTCACCCGCACCCTGGAAGTGCGGGGCAGCCGGGTCACCGCCATGATGCTGCCGGAACTCGAGGCAGGCGGTACGGCGGGACTGGCGGCCTACCCCGACATCCCGACCCTCGAGAATCGCAGCAACCGGGGCGAGGCCACCGCCATCCGGCGACAGGCGATTACCTACGTCGTCGAAGCGCCGGGGCAGTATGTGCTGCCGGAACAGCAAATTGCCTGGTGGAATACCGACGCCGGACGGCTGGAAACCGCGGTGCTGCCGGAAGTGTCCGTGGATGCCGGCAGCGCAGTGACGAGCTCGATCGAGAGCATTACATTGCCGACGCTATCAGTGCGCCACCTGTGGCTGGCCCTGGTGCTGTTGGCAGGGGGTTTGCTGCTGATCCAGTGGCGGAAGATGCGCGCTCGCCCGCTGGCGCGCGCCAGGGCTGCCCTGAGGCGCGGTGATGCCCGCACCGCGGCAGCGGCGCTTTACCGGTGGCTCAACACCCGCGGGGAAGGCTGGCTGACCCTGCGCGGCTCCGCCGCAGCGGTCGGCGAGGCCGATGCGGCAGAAGCGCTGCTACAGGCCGGCTTCGGACGCGAGGGCGAGCCACCGGCGGGCGGCGGCAAACTGGTAGACAAACTCAAGCGCGGGCGACCCCGGGAGGCTTCGACGAAGCCCCTGTCACTCAATCCGACTCAGCCGCGGAAGTAGCGCTGGGGTACGAAAGGCATTTTGCTGACCGTCACCGGCAGCGGCTTGCCGCGAACATCCACCGACAGCGAAGTGCCGGGTTCCCGGTAGTCCGCCAGCACCGTCGCCATGGCGATGGGGGCGCCGGCGGTCGGGCCGACGCAGGCGCTGGTGATCACGCCGACATCGCCGCCCTCGGAATTCAGCACGCGCTGTCCTTCCCTTACCGGGCGCTTGCCGTCGACCTTGAGCCCGACGCGCCTGCGATCGACGCCCGCAGCCTGCGCGGCAAAGATGGCTTCCGCACCCGGGAATCCGCCGGCTCGCTCGCCGTCGGCCCGGCGCGCCTTGCTGATTGACCACATCAGGCCCGCTTCGACCGGGGTGGTGGTTTCGGAAAGTTCGTGGCCGTACAGGCACAGCCCCGCCTCCAGCCGCAGGGAATCACGCGCACCGAGGCCGATCAGTTTCACGCGCTCGTCAGCAAGAAGCTTGCGCGCCACCGCCTCGGCGCTGGCGGCGGGTATCGACAGCTCAAAGCCATCCTCTCCGGTATAGCCGGAGCAGGTCACGTAGATCTCCTCACCCTCCAGCTCCGCCGGACAGCCACGCATGAACGTCAGCTCTGCCGCGGCAGGCACCAGCGCCGACACCACGTCCCTTGCCTGCGGGCCCTGCAGCGCCAGAAGCGCGCGGTCTTCCAGCTCGTCCAGCGCGAAGTCCGGCAGCCGTTCACGCATATAGGCGACATCCGCTTCCTTGCAGGCGGCGTTGATGACCAGGAAGAACGTGTCGTCGTCCCAGCGGGTGATGATCAGGTCATCGCGCACGCCGCCGTCGTCGTTGGTGAGCAGCGCGTAGACCTGGGCATGGGTATCGAGACCTTCCAGGTCCACCGGCAGCAGGGCCTCCAGGGCCCCGGTGGCACCGGCGCCGTGAATGCGCACCTGGCCCATGTGCGACACGTCGAACAGGCCCGCGGCCTCGCGGGTATGCTGATGCTCGGCAATGATGCCGTCGGGGTACTGGACCGGCATGTCATAGCCTGCGAAGGGCACCATGCGACCACCCAGCTCCCGGTGCAGCCCATCGAGCGGTACTGTTTTCATAGGATTTCCCCTGTCGCTGTTTTTCCGGAGGGCTGCCACTCTAACCAGCGCCGGAGAACGGGGCAAGCCAGTGATACACTGCCGTATGCATTTATCCACCGTCACACTGATCGGCATGCCCGGGGCCGGCAAGAGCACCGTCGGCGTCCTGCTGGCGAAACGGCTGGGACTCAACTTCACCGACGGCGACCTGCTGATCCAGGTGCGCCAGGGTGAAGCCCTGCAGGCCACCGTGGACCGCCTCGGCTACCTGGCGGTCCGCGAGATCGAGGAGCAGGTGCTGCTGGAAGCACCGCTGGAACACACGCTGGTGGCTACTGGCGGCAGCGCGGTCTACAGCGACGCTGCCATGGACCGCCTCAAGGCGGCGGGGCCGGTGATCTACCTGCGGGCACCACTGAGCCTGCTGGAGGCGCGCGTGAGCGCCCACCCCGATCGCGGTATCGCCTGCCCCCCGGGCCACGGCCTCGCCGACGTCTACCGGGAGCGGACACCGCTTTATGAGCGCTTTGCCGATATCACCGTGGACTGCGATTCGCTGGGCGCGGAAGACATTGCGGCACTGCTGGCCGCGAAGCTGTCAGACGGCCCTGGATAGAGCGCACAGGCCCGCACCGGGCCGCAACCGCGCAGATCCATGAGGCCCTCGGGGCCGAATCGGAATTGTCCGCCACAGTCCCGGCGCACGGCGCTGGACACGAGGATCCCACCCGGAGTCGCGGCCGTTTGCAGCCGACTGGCGATATTGACCGTCTCCCCCCAGATATCGAAGGCATAGCGCTTGCTGCCGATCACCCCCGCCACCACGGTGCCGGAATGCAGGCCCACCCGCAGCCGCAGCCCGAGGCCGGTGTCGCAGGCAATCCGGGCGACCGCGCGCTGCTGCTCCAGGGCCACACGGGCGGCGGACACTGCAGCCACCCCGCTCCCCGCGTTGAGACCCGCCACCGCCAGGTAGGCGTCGCCGATAGTCTTGATCTTCTCCAGGCCATGACGACCCGCGATATGGTCGAACACCACGAAGACGCGATCCAGCAACCGCAGCAGTTCCGCCGGTGAGAGCTGCCGGGTAAGCGCGGTGAACCCCACCAGGTCGGCAAACAGTACGCTGGCGCTGTCAACCAGGCGCGCCGGACGGCGCCCGGGCTGCCGACGCAGCTGCGTGGCCACCGCCGGTGGCAGCGCGTTGTACAGAAGCGCCAGGTTCTGCCGGTGGGCGCGATGCAAGCGCTTCTGGGCCGCCTGGCGCCGGTGCACTTCCGCCGCCAGCTGCCGCCCCTGCCGGTACAGGCGTCGCCGGCCCCGGTTGAGCTGTGCCAGCGCCAGCATCGCCAGCAGGTTCGCGGGCAGGAGAAAGCTGGCGTCCAGCCAGGGCAGTTCGCCGTCTGCCGCGACGACAGCAGCAGCACTGCCGGCGGCGCCGGTGGCACAGTGCAGCGAAAAGCGATTGGGTGAGAACAGGTAGCCGCCGAGGAGCAGAAGCAGCAGCGCCCCGGCGGACTGGCCCCGCTCGCCCAGGACGACACCGTAGCCGGCCATCGCCAGGCACAGGCCGAGGCTGGTCACCCAGTCCCGCCGCGACTGCCACGCCCTGCTTCGCAGCAATAGAAGCACGGCCACGCCGGTCCCGAGGATGCCGGCGCGGGCCCACAGCAGCTTATGGGTGGGCTCGGGGATGATCAGGTAGTCGACCGGCAGGTAGATCAGGAAGCAGCCGAGGGCGACGCTCCAGATCAGGCGCAGCTGACGCAGCTCCGCCTGCGCCTGGCTGTCCCGGTAACGCCGCTCGACATGACGGCAGCGGAACTCGCCGCTCAAATACCTCAGTGCATGCCTGTCTTTCATGGCCGCTCCCTGGCTCGACAGTCTCAGCGTAGCAAGGGAAAGAGCTGCTGTTGGGAGCATGTCCGGACATGCACCGGACATGTCCGGACACCCCCTTCGCACACACCCACTGCCCTTGAGGCCAGGTTTTACGGGCCTCCAAAAGTGGCAACAGATTTGCATCGGTAGACGCGGGAGTGTTGCCGGTGTCCGCCGGCCGCGTGGCCGCCAGGGAAGGTGGCGCACAGGGACGTGCATGGCGAACCCAGGCTCGCCGCCGGAGCGGGATTGCTCCAGGGATCAGGGATTGATCGGGAACGGGCGGCGCCGGCACACTCTCTCCCCCTCCTTGACGATAAATAATTTTTATCGTCGCGCTAATAAAGTTTTGATTTACTCGAACGATATTGCTGGTAATAGTTTCCGCGAACCAACGAGTTCAGAGGTTCACCATGGGACAGCGCACAAGTGAGCCCAGCCTCAGCGATAGCATCGACGAGTTTTTCGAGCCGATGCTGGGAGATTCGCTGGAAGACGACCTGGAAGAGGACGAGCCTCAGGCCAGGGGCAAAAATCGTCTTGCGCAACTGCGCCGTAAAGCCGAGCAACGGCTTGAGGAAAAACGCATGCGCGAAGAGCTGGATTACCTGGACCTGGACTGGGAAGACGACTAGCCCGGCAGGTCGGATCGCCGAGGCGCTCCTAGCGCCATAGCCTCGCACACCCGCTTTTTATACAACCGCCGCAGGCGCTTTATAAAACCGCCGCAGGCGCTTTATAAACCCGCCGCAGGCGCTTAAATCTCCAGACCCTCAAAGACGTCGAGTACGGACTCGATCAGCGCCAGCCTGTCGGAGTTGGATCGGTAGGCCGCGCACAGGGTGCGGCTGTACTCCGGCGCCCCGGCCACCGGGTAGAGCGCGGGCTTGCGACCCTCCACCATGCTGGGGGGCAGGTAGGCAGCGCCGCCATTGCCCAGGATGAACTCCCGCGCCGACTCACTCAGGTCGGTGCGCAGCACCGGCAGCAGCGCCTCGCCAAATCGCTTGGCATGGAATCGGGCAAAAGCGCTGCCCCAATCCACGTAGACGTACGCCTCCTTCATGGCCGAGTCGACCGAAGCCTTGCGGCTGCGGCTGTACAAGCGCAGGGTGATATGGCCGATTTCCCGGATCTTGAATTCCGGGAGGCTGGGGGGGTCATAGGAGATGGCTATATCGAGGGTGCGATCCAGCAGCATCTTCACGGCGGCATCGGACATGTGGCCTTCGGTACGAAGCACTACCCCCGGCATGTCATCGTGCAGGGCCTTGAGCCGCTGCTGCAGCGCGGGACTCCACAGCCCCGAGCGCACCCCGATATGGATCTGGCTGGTCTGGCCGGTTTCCAGGGCCAGCTCCTGCCGCGCCCGGGTCCAGGCCAGCAGCACCGTCTGCGCGTGGGACACCAACCGCTCGCCCTCGCTGGTCAGCTGGATGTTGTTGCGACTGCGAATGAACAGCTTTACCCCCAGCATCTCCTCCAGCTGCCGAATTCTTGCGCTCACCGCCGCCTGGGTGAGGTAGAGGTTCTCAGCCGCCTTGCCAAAATGGCGCGTGCGGCGCACCTCAAGGAAAGTTTTTAGCAGTTCAATGTCCACCCGAACCCCGCCTTAAGCCAAAAAAATGACAGTGCGGTGGAAGCCACACGCAGCCCGATGTGACCGCTGTCACAGTTTTCCCCGAGCAGGCTCGAGGCGACTGTGACACGCGTCTCATTGTACTTGAGACCCGGTGGCAAAAAGCGCCCAATTAGCGACACTTATTGTCAACAAAGGACAGCAGCCGACAGGGAGCGGCAGTCCAGGATTCACAAATGCGGTTTTTTTGTGGGTACACCGTTATGAAGTCACTGATTATTACACTACCGTGTTCACTCGTCGTATCGCTGTTGGTTTGCGAGGTAGCACTAGCTACTCTGCAAATTCCCAGGGAAGCCGATCTCCTGCTCGGCGCCGTTGCGGTACTGACGATGTTGCTGTACGAGCGCGGTCTGGCTGAACTCGGCATCATTGGGGCGATTTCCCTGTTCGCTCAAATAAACGCCCAGGGGCTGGGCAGCCAGGCCGTTGCTCCCGATATCATGCTCGCGCTATTGATTACGCTGGTCGTCATGCCGGCAGGCATGCGCGCCATGGGCATGACCGTGGAGTCTCCCCGCATCAGCTAGGCACAAAGTTAGCCAAGCTCGCGGTGTTCATTTACAGTTAAGAGGCCGGTGTTCGCACCGGCCTCTTTTGTATGTGCGCCAGTAAAGTGATTCCGACGCGGGGGGCAAATGAAGCGACCAGTGTGGCTGTTCAGCATGGACTCGGAACAGTTCAACGCCCCGCCCACCACCACCGCCGCACTGACCGCCTGCTTCCGCCGCTACGGCCACAGCGCCTCCGACACCCACATCGAGCTCGTTCACTTCCAGACCCCGGAAGACATTGCGCCCTGGCTCTCGGCCTTCACTGATGAAAGTCTCACCACGGCACGGGCCGCCGAGCGGCAGCCGGTGTTCGGCTTCAGCTGCTACACCTGGAACATGGCGGAATTCATCGCCCTGGCCCGCGAGCTCAAGGCGCTGCTGCCGCAGGCCCTGAACCTGGCCGGCGGCCCCCACGTGCAGCAGGCCGAGGACTACCTGGGCGTGGAGCCCTTCGACGTCATCGTGCTCGGCGAAGGGGAGACCACGTTCCAGGAATTGCTGGATGCCGATAGCGCGAAGGACTGGCGCGACATCCCGGGGCTCGCCTTTCTGGATGGCGACCAGCTGGTGACCACGGCGCCACGCGAGCGGCGCAATGACCTGGACTACTACCCGTCTCCCCTGGATGCACTGGAGCTCACTGATCCCCAGGGACAGCCGCGCTATGAGGCCATCGCCTACGAAACCAGCCGCGGCTGTCCGTTCCGCTGCGCGTTCTGCGAGTGGGGCACCGGCGACATCGGTGGCAAGATGCGGCAGTGGTCCATGGAACGCATCCACAGTGACTGGCGGCGAATCGCGGCGGCGGGCATCCAGGATATCTGGCTGGCGGACTCCAACTTCGGCGCTCTCAAGCAGGACCTGCAAAAGGCGCAGCTCATCACCGACCTGAAGCAGGACTGCGGCTTCCCCCGGTCCTTCGCCACGTCCTGGTCGAAGAAGCACAGCCGCCAGGTGCAGGAAATCGCCCTGCTGCTGCATCGGCACCAGCTGCTGCCCCATTACCAGCTGGCCCTGCAGACCCTGACGCCCGAGGCGCTGCGGCTCAGCAACCGCCAGAACATGAGCGCCAACCAGTACGAGCCTATCGCCCGGCAGATGTCCGCCGAGGGCGTACCGATTGCCGCGGAACTGATCTGGGGCCTGCCCGGCGACAACCTGCCGGATTTCGAGCGGAATCTCGATCAACTGCTGGCCACGTTCCCCAACATCAATATCTTCGGCTACACGCTGCTGCCGGGGACCGAGTTCTTCGAGCGCCGGCAGGAGTACCGGATCGAAGCGATTCCGGTGGCGGGCTACGGCAAGGCCAAGGGCGAATACGTGGTCGGCTGCCACAGCTTTGACCGCGAGCAGGGTGAAGAGGGCTACTTCCTGATCAGCGCCCACATCCTGTTCGTCCACGGCCATATCCTGCCGCTCACCCTGCGCTACCTGGCGCTGGAAGGGTCGGTGCCCGTGTCACCGCTGCTGCGCACCCTGCTCCGCAGCCTGCTGCAGGCGTTCCCGCTGGAGTCGCTGGACCCCAGGGATCGGATGCAGGTCTACGAGGATCGCAATCGCCTGTACCTCGCGGCCCTGGCGGATCCGGCACGCCTGTTCAAGGTCGCGCACAGTGCGATTCTCGAACACCTGCTGAAGCACAGCGGCGCCGACCTGGTAGACCCGGTGGAAAAACTGCTGGCGCTGGACCAGGTCCTGTGCCCGCGGGTCGGCGGCGAGACCACGGAGCAGTGCCGCCTGGGATTCGATGCGGTGGTGATCGAGCAGGCCCTGGCCGCCATGAACCTGCCGGGATCCGAGGCCTTTGCGGAATACGGTGTGCTGCAACAGGTTCATCACCCCGGGGGAGTCGGCGAGATACTGCTGGACGCCGATGGCGGCAGCTGGCTCAAGGGCGCCATCACGGCAGCGCCGCCGGAAGCGATTTCAGTCGCGCAGCTGGCGGAGCCCCTCGGCTGAGGCCGGTACCGCGCCGCGCTCGGTGATAATGCGCGTCACCAGGTCCGCCGGCGTCACATCGAAGGCAGGGTTCCAGGCCGCAGCACCGTCGACACTGAGCGATGTGCCGCCCGGGGCGATCAACACCTCGTCGGCGGCGCGCTCCTCGATCGGGATCTGCCCGCCATCCGGGCAGTCGTAGTCGATAGTCGACATTGGCAGCGCCACGTAGAACGGCAGCCCGTGCTCCCGCGCCAGCAGCGCCTTGGGGTAGGTGCCGATCTTGTTGCAGACATCACCGTTGGCTGCGGTCCGATCACTGCCCACCAGCACACAGTCCACCCGCCCGGACTGCATCAGCGTCCCGCAGGCATTATCGGCGACCACCGTGAACGGCACCCCGGCCTGGGCCAGCTCCCAGGCGGTCAGGCTGGCACCCTGGTTGCGCGGGCGGGTTTCGCTGACCCAGACATGAACCGGCATGCCACGCTGGTGGGCGAGATACACCGGCGACGTCGCCGTGCCCCACTCCAGGGTGGCCAGCCTGCCGGCGTTGCAGTGAGTGAGAACATTGACCGGACCGGATCTGTCCGCCGCCAGGGACTGTAGAAACGGCAGCCCCTGTTCGCCGATGGCGCGGCAGGCGTCGATGTCTTCTGAGGCAATGGCCTGCGCTTCCGCCAGGGCCTGCTCCGGGGAATCGGCAGCCGCCGCCACGCGCTCCAGGGCCCAGGCCAGGTTCACCGCGGTGGGTCGTGTGCCCAGCAGGCGCGCTTTCGCGGATTCCAGTGGGTGGCCGTCGCGGAGGGCGGCCGCCAGGCCAAAGGCGGCGGTGACGCCGATCAGCGGCGCGCCCCGGACCCGCATGACTTCGATGGCCTCGCAGTAGGCATCCAGTGATGTGAGTTCCAGCAGCACCAGCTCGGTGGGCAGGCGGGTCTGGTCAATGATGCGAACACAGCCGCCGTGCTGGTCGAACTCCAGGGTCGGCGGGCTACTGTTGATAGGCCGCGCTCCCCTCGGCTTCGGCCGCCGTTTCCGCCTGCCAGGCGAACAGGTTCTGCTCGATGAAGAAGAAGGCGAACAGCCACAGGAAGGCGTCCCAGAAATCCAGGAAGTCCCCCTCGAAGCCCCAGTACACCGCCGCCACAAACAGGATGCCGTACAGCACCACCTTGGCGAGTTTGCTGGCCATCAGCACCCGCCCCGTGTAGCTGCCTCGCAGCTGCATGCGTACGTCGAATTCCAGCAGCAGTACCACCAGGATCCAGGTGGCCGAGTTGATCACATCGGCCCAGGCCAGCCAGCGGGTGGCGGATAGCTTGTCGGCATCCGCTACCACCGGTGCGCCGCCGATCTGCCACAGTTCGCCCTGCAGCTGCTGGCAGGACTCCCCGGTCAGCGGCAGGAACTCATCGAGCTTGACCAGGATGGCGTAGTCCTGCCCCACGAGTCCGCAGGGGTCGATGGCACCCAGGGAGCTGACCTCGTAGTAATAGAGCATCTCGACGATATAGCCGTAGCAGGCGTAGCCGATGAACAGGTAGCAGACGGCCCTGAGTCCGTGCAGGGTCCACTTAACCTTGCCCCTGATGATCTCGTCGGGCAGCTGGTAGGTTTCCAACTCGAACATCAGCAGCAGCACCACCCAGGCCAGGGTGTCGATGGTGGCCGAGAAGGCCTGGATCAGCAGCTCGCCGCTGATCCCGTCCTTGAACAGGTGGGCGGAAGTGGTGAGTTCTTCCTGCAGGAACAGCCAGACATTGAGCGCCAGCAGCGCATACACACTGTACTTGGTCAGCTGGAACCAGCGCGGCAGTTGATGCTCCATATCAGGCGGTCAGACGTTTAGCAGCAGGTGCTCCCGCTCCCATGAGCTGATCACCCGGTTGAATTCCTCGAATTCATCGAGTTTAACCGCTGCGTAAGCACGCAGGAACAGGTCACCGAAGATATCCACCAGCGCCGGGGTGCTCTGCAGGTTGCGCAGACCCTCTTCCAGGGAGCGCGCGACTTCGACCTCGTCCTCGTTGGCGGTGCCCTGGTGGGGCTCTGTCGGCGTCAGTCCCAGTTCCATGCCGAGCAGTCCGCTGGCGAGGGTGGCTGCAATCGCCAGGTAGGGATTGGCATCAGCGCCCGGGAAGCGATTCTCCACCCGGGTGGCGGCGGCGTCGCTGACAGGAACCCTGAATGCGGTTGTCCTGTTGTCCATCCCCCAGTTCAGGTTGATGGGCGCAGAGATGTCAGGAGCCAGTCGGCGGTAGCTGTTCACGTTGGGCGCGTAGAGGCTGATCAGCTCCGGCGTGAAGCGCTGGAGCCCCGCGATGTAAGCCATGAACTCCGGCGTATGGGTGCCGTCGTCTTTCGCGAAGATATTGCGGCCGTCAGCGTCCAGGATGCTCTGGTGGATATGCAGCGCGCTGCCGGGCTCGTCCTGGTGGGGCTTGGCCATGAACGTGGCGTACATCTGGTGCTTGTGGGCGGTCTCGCGCACCGTGCGCTTGAAGGCAAACACCTGGTCGGCGAGATTCAGCGGGTCGCCGTGCAAGAAGTTGATTTCCATCTGCGCCACACCGTTCTCATGGATCAGGGTGTCGGCATCCAGCTGCTGGGCCTCGGCGAAATCGTACATGTCCTCGACAAAGTCCTCGAACTCCGCCACGGCATCGATGCTGTAGGACTGGCGCGACATCTCCGGGCGGCCGCTGCGACCCTTGGGCGGCTCCAGTTCGTTGTCTGCGTCCTTGTTGCGCTTCACCAGGTAGAACTCGACCTCCGGTGCGATCACCGGCGTCAGGCCCTTTTGCTCATACAGCGCCAGCACGCGCCGAAGCACGTTGCGCGTCGACAGGGGATGCAGCTCACCGTCCGCCGTGTAGCAGTCGTGGACAATCTGGGCGGTGGGTTCCCGCGCCCAGGGCACAAGCCGCATGGTCGAGGGATCAGGCTTGAGGATCATGTCGGCATCGGTGGGCTCGACGAAATCCCAGTGGTCGTCGCTGTACTCACCGGTCACCGTCTGGATCAGGATGCTTTCCGGCAGCTTCGGATTACCGTGTCGCTGGTACTGGGCGACGGGGATGAATTTTCCGCGCGCATTGCCGGTCAGGTCAGGCACCAGCGCCTCGACCTCAGATATCTCGTGCTCCTTCAACCACTTCTCGATGACGTCCATAAAGCAGCTCGTGCTGTGGAAAGCGTTGATTATCGCAATAAACCGAATTATTATTCAACTTCTATTTCGAACAATTATTCGGGTCTTATGACGGCAGCCGCACACACGAATTCCTGGTACGCCGCCAGTGCCAACCGCGACATCAGCTTTCCAAAGCTTGAGGGCGAGGTCGAGGCAGACGTCTGCATCGTCGGCGGCGGCTACACCGGCCTGTCCACCGCGATTCACCTGCGGGACAAGGGCTACTCGGTGGTCGTGCTGGAAGCAGAGCGTGTCGCCTGGGGTGCCTCGGGGCGCAACGGCGGCCACTGCAGCACCGGCCAGCGCGCCGACCAGGAGGAGCTGGAAGAGAAGGTGGGCCGGGAACAGGCCCGGCGGCTCTGGGACCTGGGCCTGGAGGCGGTGGACACCGTATGCGGCCTGGTCGAACGCTTCGATATCGACTGCGAGCTGAAGACCGGCGACCTGCACGTGGCCGCCAAGGCGTCGCACGTGGACGAGCTGAAGGAATACGCCGAAAAACTCAACAATGAGTACCATTACGATGCTGCCCGCTTCGTGGACAGGGCCGAGCTGGACTCCATGACCAGCTCCCGGCGCTTCCACGCGGGCATGGTAGATACGGGCGGGCGGCACCTGCACCCCCTGAACTATGCCCTGGGTCTCGCGGCCGCGGCACACGGCCTGGGGGCACAGATCTTCGAGGACAGCCGGGTCACGGGCTACCGGGACGGCAGTCAGGTAGAGGTCGCTACCGCGACGGGAAGCGTCAAGGCCAGGTTCCTGGTGCTGGCCTGCAATGGTTACCTGGGCAATCTCTCCAGGAAAGCGGCCGGCAAGATCATGCCCATCAACAATTTTGTGCTGGCGACGGAGCCTCTGGGCGAAGAACGCGCCCGGCAACTCATTCGCGATGACTGCTGCATGTCGGACACCCTGTTCGTGGTCAACTACTGGAAGCTGTCGCGGGACTGGCGCCTGCTGTTTGGTGGCGGCGAATCCTACTCGAGTCGCTTCCCCTCTGATATCGAAGGCCTGGTGCGCAAGCGCATGCTGCAGACCTACCCGGACCTGGACAATGTCAAAGTCGACTATGCCTGGGGCGGCACCCTCGCCATCACCATGAGCCGGATGCCCGACTTCGGGCGCCTGGCAGACAACGTGTTCTACGCACAGGGCTACTCGGGGCACGGCGTGCCCATCGCGACCCTGGCGGGCAAACTGCTGGCCGAGGCGATCAGCGGCACCGCCGAGCGGTTCGACGTGATGGCCGGCGTGAGGACACCCACGTTCCCGGGCGGCACCCTGTTGCGCTGGCCCGGGCTGGTGCTGGCCATGAGCTGGCACGCCATGCTGGACAGGTTGGGTTGATATGCCTCTCGAATCCCGCATCGCCGCGCGCAAACAAAAATTCGCCGACCAGCGCAAGCCGCTACAGCAGCGCTCCATCCAGCGCCGGGAGGAAATCCTGCGCACTACCGCCGCGCTGCTCGAGAGGGTTGGCTTCGATGACCTGACGACCATCCTGATCGCGAAGGAACTCAACATCTCTGTGGGCTCCCTGTACCACTACTTTCCCAACAAGCAGGCGATTCTCTACGCCCTCGGCGAGCAGTGGCTGGAGGAGCAAACGCGCGTGCTCGAGGAGATTGCCGAGCACGATCTGGAATCCCTGGATATTCGCGGCTTCATCGAGCTTGCGTTCCCGCGCATGCTTGCCGTGTACCGGGAGCAGCGCGGCCTGATGCCGCTGGTGCAGGCCATGTGGGCGGTGCCGGAGCTGACGGACCTGGATGACCATCATGACGAGCTTGTGATCAGCCACCTGGAAAAGATGTTCCGGCGAATCGGCCTGAAACATGCCAAACCCGAACGGGAGCGCCGCGCCCGACTGCTGCTGGAACTGATACACGCCCTGTTCCTCAGCATCGTCGAGCAGAGCCCCGCTCGCGGCAAACGCAGCTACCGCGACGTGGTCGCCCTCGGCATCACGCTGTTGGAACAGCCCTGAGCCACTAAACAGCCCTGAGCCAACAACAGCCATGAGCCAATAACAGCCCTGAGCCAATAGACAGCCCTGAGCATCGCATCAGGGGTTGCCTTTTCTCATTATTTCGATATTATTCGAAATATGGAAACAAACCTCGCCGTTCACGCCGACCGCATGGCTGCCCTGGGCAACGAAGCCCGCCTGGGTATCCTCAAGCTGTTGCTGAACGCTTACCCCAACGAGATGAGCGCCGGCGATATCGGCCGCGCCATCGACATGCCCAACTCCACCCTGTCACACCACCTCGACCGGCTGCGCCGGGAAGAGCTGGTGGAATCCCGGCGCGAGCGCCAGTGGATCTGGTACCGGGCCAACGCCGGCACCCTGGGCGACCTGCTGGATTTCCTCTACCACGACTGCTGCAGTGGCTGCGGGGTAGACATCTCCGCCCCGAAGGTAGAGCGCGCATGAACGTCGCCAGGTTTGAAATTCCGTCCGTGTACTTCGGCCCTTTTTTTGCCGAAGTATTTCGAATATTCCGGAAATACCGAGAAAGCAAACTCTGCAGGAGGATTTGCACCATGAGCCGCATCCATATCGCACTCAACACCCACCGTTTCGAAGATTCCATCGCGTTCTACAGCACCCTGTTCGGCCAGGCCCCCGCCAAGCAACGGGAAAACTGGGCCAAGTTCGACATCGCCAACCCGGCCCTGAACCTGACCCTGAACCGAACTGCCGAAGAACCGCAGGCCGGCTCAATCAGCCACCTGGGCGTGGAAGTGGAAGACGCGGAAGCGGTCAAAGCCGTCAATGAGCGACTGATCGCCGCGGGACTCGCCACCGCGCCGGAAGAGAACGTCACCTGCTGCTACGCAGTACAGGACAAGACCTGGGTAGCCGACCCCAACGGCCACGCCTGGGAGTTTTTCTACGTGAAGGAAGATGCGGACGTAAGCGGCGCAGAAACTGCCGCGCAACACGCCCCGAGCTGCTGCTGACAGGGTCAATAAACTGCCCCCGCCCATTTGGCGGCGGGGGCTGAGTTGTCCCCGGCGGCTTCGCCGAGATATTGGATCAGACTGTGGAGATGCTGGTTACGTTTCAGTCGTCATCCTCATCATCGTCATCGATCTCGTTATCCTCGACCGTGTTTGATCCAAGATCGACGATGGGATTGCGTACATCTTCAAACTCGTTGTCCTCAACCACATTGTCTCGGGTTCCTTCAGAAAGGAAGATCCCGGAACCGGGCAGCGCGTTTAAAGTAATCACGCTGAATGTGTCCTTTTCCCCTGGAAGGTTTTCAATTTCATTATCGACAATGACATTACCGCTGGCCGCTTCCACCAAAATGCCCAGGCCCTCACTACCGTCGAGCGTGTTGCCCTCGATCAGGTTACTTTCCACGCTCCCCACATCGCTTCCTGCAAGCAGAACCATGGCGCCATCGTTAAAATCATCGAATGCCTTTAGGTTGGTGAAAACATTACCCCTGACAACGTTGTTGCGACAGATCTCATCGGGGAAATTTCCAAACACGACAATGCCGTCAGAAGCGCCATCTATGCGGTTGTACTCAAAGACATTGTTTTCGCAGATGTTGATGCCGGTAAAAAACTCCGGGATCAATTCCACTGCATAAACAGTCCTGCCAAAAATCGTGGAGGCGGGATCCGGAGTGCTGATGTTGTTTCGTCTAAAATGTATTGTCTTCCCGTAAACGGCAATTCCTACAGTCAGATTGACGAAGTCGTTGTTCTCCACTGTCGTCACCTGGTCGGAAAAACCAATAAAGACGACTCCAAAGTTTCCCTGTAGAAATCGATTGTCCCGCACCCGATAACCCGCTTCAGAAGCACCGGGAGCGCCGAGCAAGAGCGCCGTCCTGAATCCGTCGAAGGTGAGGTCACGCACAACCTGGTGCCCACCGTCCAAGGTAAACAGCGCATCGTCAAAAAACGCTACTTCGCCAACACCCTGAATGGTTGTCTTGCCATCTTTGGCGCCCCGCAGGGTAATGCCGGGCATTGAACTCACGAATCGTGCTCCCGCTCCGGTGACATAGGTACCGGGGGCAAACTGCACCACGGCTCCTGGCGACGCCGCGGCCAGCGCCGCCTCGATGTTGGGCACGTCCACAGAGGCATCCCCGGTAGGTGCCGCCACCTGGACGACGTTGTCCTCATGGTCATCATCGTCATCGTCGGCAAAGACCGGCGACGGCATCAGCATGGCGCAGGTAATGAGCACGAAGCTCCACAAGAAATATCGACTGGCAGAAAATCTTTCCATTGTGTCCATCCTCCACAGAGAGTTGCTCAGACGCTCGGGTCTGAGTGCGCAGGTCAATAGGATTCAGAGCGGTGCTGCTAGATGGCAGCGGTAGGCGGGAGGCCGCGGCCCGCGAGGAAAGGTTTATTGCGACGGCTTTCCGTACTGTTGTTAAGGTGTGTGTCCGTCCCGGCTATTGCAGAAACAGGTGCATACCTGCAAAAACCAGCTATCGCCGCAGGACTAAGCGTAGTTTATGGGCGGCCAAAATCCATGCAGCAAACTTGCACTTAAGTGGCTTCACCACAATCAAAAGAGGGAAATGCTGAAAGTCGAAAAAGAATTGGTCGGTGTGAGAGGGTGAAGCAAACGCTGATGTTGCAAAGCAACATGTGCAGCTGAACGCCCGCCAGCTATGCTGGTGGGCCGGAAATCCGATCACTGGATGCCTGAAAAGAAGTTGGTCGGTGTGAGAGGGTGAAGCAAACGCTGATGTTGCGAAGCAACATGTGCAGCTGAACGCCCGCCAGCTATGCTGGTGGGCCGGAAATCCGATCACTGGATGCCTGAAAAGAAGTTGGTCGGTGTGAGAGGATTCGAACCTCCGACCCCTTCCTCCCGAAGGAAGTGCGCTACCAGGCTGCGCTACACACCGACAGTTGGTCTTTGGACCTGAGAGGCGCGGTACTATACCAGAGCGCGCCTGTTAGTAAACCCTAGTAAACCCCTGAGGTCTCGGCCAGTAACAGGCTGAGGGCGGTGAGGCCGGTCACGATGATGACCAGCACCAACAGCAGCTTGAGCGGGCGGAACGGCTTGCGTTCTACCGCGTTGACGCCGCTGTTGACGAACTGATCGACCTTGGCCTGGTCTTCCGGGGATAGTCTGGGCTCTTCCATGAGCCCATTTTCCATCACCATCCCGATGATTAAAAGGCGAACAGGGCCTCTTCCATTTCCATCAGGTTGTCTGCGCCGGAGAGCATGGACTCTTTGTGCATCAGGGCACGGGGCAGGATCCGATCGAAATAGAAGTGGGCGGTGTGAACCTTGGCCTCGTAGAAGGCCTTGTCGTCGCCGCCTTCGGCCAGCTTCTCGTTGGCTACCGCGGCCATCTGGGCCCAGAAGTAGGCCAGGGTCACGTAGCCGGAGTACATCAGGTAGTCGACCGCGGCAGCGCCGGCTTCGTCCGGGTTCTGCATGGCCGCTTCACCGATCTTCATGGTGAGCTCGCCCCACTCCTTGTTGTAGGCAGCCAAGGGCTCGACGAACTTGGCAACGCCGTTGTCCTTGTGGTCCTCGCAGAACTTGTGGATCAGCTTGGTGAAGCCCATCAGCAGCTTGCCGCCGGAGCCCAGCACCTTGCGGCCGATAAGGTCCAGGGCCTGAATACCGGTGGTGCCCTCGTAGAGCATGGCGATACGGGCGTCCCGGACGATCTGCTCCATGCCCCACTCCTTGATGAAGCCGTGGCCGCCGTAGACCTGCACACCCAGGTTCGCGGCTTCGTAGCCGGTCTCGGTGATGAAGGCCTTGGCGATCGGGGTCAGCAGGGACATCAGGTCCTCCGCTTCCTGCTTCGCCTCACCTTCGCCACGCTCCTCGATATCGGAGAGCTGGCCCAGGTAGTAGATAAACGCGCGGCTGCCCTCGGCAATCGCCTTCTGGGTCAGCAGCATGCGGCGCACGTCCGGGTGCACGATAATGGGGTCAGCCGGGCCGTCAGGGTTCTTGGGACCAGAGATGGAACGCATGGCCAGGCGCTCGCGGGCGTACTTCAGGGAGCCCTGGAACGCCAGTTCCGCGTGGGCCAGGCCCTGTACCGCGGTGCCCAGGCGCGCCGTGTTCATGAACGTGAACATGGCGTTCAGGCCCTTGTTCGGCGGCGCGATCAGGTAGCCCCTGGCGCCGTCGAAGTTCATGACACAGGTAGCAGACGCCTTGATGCCCATCTTCTTCTCGATAGAGCCACAGTGCACCGCGTTGCGCTCGCCAATGGAGCCGTCTTCGTTGACGTTGAACTTCGGGACGATGAACAGGGAGATGCCCTTGGTGCCCGCCGGAGCGTCCGGAAGGCGCGCCAGCACGATGTGGACAATATTGTCCGCCAGATCGTGTTCGCCGGCGGAAATGAAGATCTTGGTACCGGTGATGGCGTAGGTTCCATCCGCCTGTGGCTCGGCCTTGGTGCGCAGCAGACCCAGGTCGGAACCGCAGTGGGCCTCGGTCAGGCACATGGTGCCGGTCCATTCGCCAGAGGTCAGCTTGGCGAGATAGGTTTCCTTCTGCTCCGGAGTGCCATGCTCCTCGATGGTCTTCAGCGCACCGTGGCTCAGGCCAGGGTACATGCCCCAGGCCCAGTTGGCGGTACCGGTCAGCTCGTTGAGGATGACACCGGACAGGTTGGGCAGGCCCTGGCCGCCGCTCTCGACCGGTGCGGCCAGCGCAGGCCAGCCGTTCTCGACATACTGCTTGTAGGCGTCAGCGAAGCCTTCCGGGGTCTTAACCCCGTCTTCGCTCCAGTGGCAGCCTTCCTCGTCACCGCTCTGGTACAGCGGGGCGAGGACTTCCTCACAGAACTTGGAGGCTTCCGCCACGATGGTATTCATCATGTCCTCGGTGGCTTCCTCGAAGCCGGGCAGGGTCTGGTACAGACCTTCCGAGTCCAGCAGTTCGTTCATCACGAACTGGATGTCGCGTTGGGGCACCTTGTACTCGAGCATAACGATTCTCCTCGAATAGTGTTGTTTGTAATGGGATAAGGCGCGATTGCGGGCGCGTCGCGCTCTATGTGTTCACTGTTCACATAGTGCGGCCAAAGTGTGAAAAAGTCAAGTTTCCGAACACCCTGACGGTCCGCAAATCCTGGACAGAAAGGTGGTCAATTAGTCACCCCATGCTGGCCGGAATAGACTAGTTTGACGCTATGAAACCCAGCAAATTCGGGGCCTTCGCGCGATCCTGGCTTGACCAGCTGGCGCCCTGTCACTGCCGGCTCTGCGGGCTGGCCAGCGGCCGTGGGATCGACCTGTGCCTGGCCTGCGAGGGCGAACTGCCCTGGCTGGTCCAGACCTGCCAGCAGTGCGCGCTGCCGCTGGCCGTCCCCTCTCCATTGTGTGCTGACTGCCTCGACAAACCGCCAGCATTCGACCGCTGCATGGCCGCCGTGAGCTACACGGAACCTGTCAGCCACTGGATACACGCCGCCAAATATCACGGCGACTTTGCCGTCCTGGCGGTGCTGGCCAGCCTGCTGCTACGGGCGGTCAACGCCTCGCGGACAGAGGAGCCCCTGCCGGACCTGATCTGCCCCATGCCGCTGCATTGGCGCCGCCGCTGGCGCCGGGGGTTCAACCAGGCAGAAGAGATCGCGCGTGTCCTGGGCAGGCAAATTGATGTCCCGATCGACATTCGCGCGGCCAGGCGCATCCGCGCCACGCCGCCACAGCGACAGCTGGACGCCCGCGCCAGGCAGGCAAACCTGCGCGGGGCTTTCGAGATCACCGCTTCACTGGAGGGCCGTTCAGTCGCCATCGTCGACGATGTGCTGACTACCGGTGCCAGCGCCAACGCGCTGGCCCTGGCAATGAAAAAAGCGGGTGCGGCACACGTGACCGTGTGGGCCTGCGCGCGCACCCCGTAATCCTCCAGCGGTGCAATGACCCAGCCTTTGTCAGATACTAGGACGCTTTGGACTTCGGAACGCCACCATGCGAGCAATCGCAGCCCTGCTGCTCTGGCTGCTGGCCACAACAAGCCTCGCCGAGGACCGGGCGAAACTGCAGGTGGCCGTGGCCACCAATTTCAGTGTTCCGCTCAAGGCGCTGGCCGAGGCTTACACGGCGGAAACCGGCGCGGGAATCTCCACCAGCAGCGCATCCACTGGTGTCCTTTATACCCAGGCTCTGTATGGCGCACCCTACGACCTGGTGCTGGCCGCAGACAGCGAGCGCCCCGCCAGGCTGGTGGCGGAAGGTATCGCCACCCCCGACAGCCTTATGACCTATGCCATCGGCAGCCTGGTGCTGGCCTATTCCAGCGAAGTCTCGCCGGCTGCTTCCATTGAAGCGGTAATTACAAGACCGGGTATCAGTATCGCGGTGGCGAATCCCGAACTGGCGCCCTACGGTCGCGCTGCAGAAGCCGTGCTGAAGCGTTTTCCCGGGACCCAGCCTCGTATCCTGACCGGCGCCAATGTCGGCCAGGCCATGCAGATGTGGGTGACCGGTGGCGCCGACGCGGCCTTCGTTGCCGCCTCCTTTCGACCCGATCACTTCCTGCCGGTGCCGGACGACTGGCATCCGCCCATCGAACAGCAGGCAGTGATCCTCAGCAGCAGCCGGCGCCAGGACGATGCCCGCAGATTCCTGGACTGGCTGGCGGGCCCGACAGCCCGCGACATCATGCGCCGGCACGGCTATACGGTTCCGGAGGCCAAGCGTGGCTGAAACCCTCTGGATTACCTTCAAACTGGCGACAGTCACCACGCTCTGGCTGGTGGTGCTGGGCACACCGCTGGCGTGGTGGCTGGCACGGAACCGGGGGATATTCGGCAACGTGATCGAAGCCGTGGTGGCACTGCCGCTGGTGCTGCCGCCGACGGTGCTGGGGTTCTACCTGCTGATCGCCTTCGCCCCCCAGTCGGGATTCGGCCAGGCCTGGGAGGCAGTTACCGGCCAGCGGCTGGCCTTCAGTTTTCCGGCCCTGGTGATCGGCTCGATTCTCTATTCACTGCCCTTCGTGGTGCAGCCGCTGCAGGCGGCGTTTCGGCAGGTGCCCGACACCTTTCTCGATGCCGCGGCAACATTGGGCGCGGGGCCCCTCGACCGCTGGCTGAGCGTGGTGTTGCCCCTGTGTCGTCCCAGCTTCATCGCCGCCGCCAGCCTCGGCTTTGCCCACACGGTGGGCGAGTTTGGCGTGGTGTTGATGATCGGCGGCAACATCCCCGGTGAAACCCAGGTGCTGTCCATCGCGCTGTACGACCGGGTGGAGGCCCTCGACTTCGCCACGGCGCACCAGATCGCCGCGGGGCTTGTGCTGTTTTCACTGATCACCCTGTTCCTGCTGTATCGCTCCAGCGGCCGGTGGTCCGTGCGCACATGAGCGACATCGCACTCGCCCTTGAACTGGCCTATGGCGATTTCCGCCTGTCTCTGGATACGCGCCTCCCCGGAGACGGGGTGATCGGCATCTACGGCCCCAGCGGCAGCGGCAAGACCAGCCTGCTCAACTGCATCGCCGGATTGAACCGTGCCCAGAGCAACGGCCGCGTGACGTTGGGTGAGGACGTCCTGCAGGACGGCCAGACCTGGCTGCCGCCCCACCAGCGGGATGTGAGCTGCGTGTTCCAGGACGGACGACTGTTCCCCCACCTGGATGTAGCGGGCAACCTTCAGTTTGCCCACAAACGCCGCCGCCGCGAGGGGCCGAGCATGACAGAGATCAGCCAATGGCTCGGGCTGGACGAACTGTTGTCCCGCTACCCCGCACAGCTGTCGCGGGGCCAGCAGCAGCGGGTGGCCATTGCCCGGGCGCTGGTATCGGCGCCCCGCCTGCTGCTGCTGGATGAACCGCTGGCCAATATCGATCCCGCAGGCACGCGCGACATTCTCGGGCGCCTGGCCAGGCTGCGCCGTGACCTCGACATGACCATGGTCTACGTGAGTCACGATATGGCGGAGCTGGCAGAGCTGGCCGATCACCTGTTGGTGCTTTCCGAAGGGCAGCTCGTTGCGGAAGGCCCGCTGCTAGAACTGTCTTCGAGGCTGGAACTCGCGCTCGCCCACGAGGAACAGGCGGCGGCCATTGTCAGTGCGCAGATCGCAGAGCAGGACCGTCAATACGGACTGACCGGCCTCGACTTCGAGGGCCAGCGGCTGTGGGTCAACCACGTCGAAAACAGCGCCGGCACCGCCATGCGGCTGCGCCTGCCGGCGCGGGATATCAGCCTGTGCCGGGTGACGCCCGAGCAGACCAGCATCCTCAATGTACTGCAGGCACGCATTGCAGAAATCGAAGGAGGCAGCGGCAGCAGAGCGCTGGTGCGGCTGGCGGTGGGTGAACAGTTCCTGCTGGCCAGGGTGACGAGAAAATCCATCGATGCCCTGCAACTGGCGGAGGACCAGGACGTGTTCGCCCAGGTGAAGAGTGTGGCCCTGCTCAGCGATACCCGCGATGAATGAACATCCCTACGACGCCCTGACGCCGGAGCTGGTGATGGAGGCGGTGGAATCCCGCGGCCTGCTCTGCGATGCGCGATTGCTGGCCCTTAACAGTTACGAGAACCGGGTCTACCAGGTCGGCATTGAAGACGGCGAACCGCTGATCGCCAAGTTCTACCGGCCCGAGCGCTGGAGCCGCGAACAGGTCGACGAGGAACACACGTTCACCCGCGAGCTGGCCGACGCCGACATCTCGGTCGTCGCCGCGCTGCCCGACGAAGCCGGCGACACGGTAAGCGAGTTCGCCGGCTACATGTTCTCACTGTTTCCTCGCCGCGGCGGCCACGCACCGGAGCTCGACAATCCCGACAACCTGCTGGTGCTGGGACGCACCGTGGGCCGCATGCACGCAGTGGGCAGCGCCAGCCCGTTCGAACACCGCGTCACCATGACACCGCAGCGCTGGCTGACCGAGAGCTACCAGTTTGTCGCCGAGCACGCCGTTTCTCCAGATTTGCGCACCCCGTACGTCACCCTGGTCGAAGACCTGCAGGTGCGGGTACTGGACGCCTGGCAGGACGTGAACGGCATTCGCTGCCACGGCGACTGCCACGTGGGCAATATCCTGTGGCGCGATGACACCGCACACTTCGTCGACCTGGACGACTGCGTCACCGCGCCGGCGGTGCAGGACCTGTGGATGTTCCTCAGCGGCGACCGCTCCCAGCAGCTGGCCCAGCTGGACGAGCTGCTGGCGGGCTACGAGGAATTCTGCGACTTCGATGCCCGCGAGCTGCGACTGGTGGAAGCCTTGCGCACCATGCGCATGGTGCACTACGCGGCCTGGCTGGGACGGCGCTGGTCCGACCCGGCGTTTCCGAAGAGCTTCCCCTGGTTCGGGGACGACCGGTACTGGTCGAGTCACATCCTCGAGCTGCGGGAGCAGCTGGCGGCTTTCGATGAGCCGCCCCTGTCGTTGATGCCTTGACCAGGTATTAGTCTCTAGGACCGGGGAAGAAGACAGCCCGCAACCAGTTCCAGAACCCGTTCTTGCCCAGCAGGTCGCGCTCGACCGCATCGAAGAACCGGTTCAGGGTGACCGGGTCGGCAAAGTACTCGGCCCGGGTTTTGAAGCCCTCTTCCGGGTCCAGCTCCTTGACCACCTTCGCAGGGTTGCCCGCAACCACCACGTTGGCGGGTACGTCTTTCGTCACCACCGCCCGCGCCGCCACCACGCTGTTCTCCCCGACGGTCACGCCCTTGAGCACGGTGGCGTGATCACCGATCCAGGCATTCTCACCGATGTGCACCGGTGCAACCTTCGAGTCGCGCGCCGTGCGGTCGTACAGGCCGTGCCAGTCGCAGTCGGTGATGTAGGCGCCATTGGCGATCATCACGCTGTCGCCGATAACGATCTCGTCAGACGCGCTGATGCGGGTGCCGGGACTGACCAGCACATAGTCGCCGATGTCGATGCGTCCCGTGTCGAGCTCGCGCCCCCATACACCGATCTTCACCGGCGCCGCCCGCTCCCCGATCAGGGTCACGCTCTTGCCGATGCGGACGTTGGGCCCGGAGATTTTCACGTACCAGGGGCTCATGATGGTGTGGTGTTCGCCGAGGGCGTCACAGGCGGGCCGGATGAAGTGTTCGGCATACCAGTGCCGGAAGCGGAGGTAGGCTTTCTTGACCCAGTAGGGCCGGAGGTCCTGGCGCATGCTTTGTCGTCTTTCCGGTGAGCCCGTATCATGGCAGGCCACCTGAGCAACTTCAAACCACGCGCCATGACGGGGAACTCCCAGCCGGTACACAGCACCCAGCAGGGTTGTCACGAACAACTCGAAGCGCTGGTGTTGAAGCACCTGGAGAATCCCAGCCGGCGTCCCCCTGCCGCGCACACCGTGTCCGCCTTCGAGGCTATTCGCGAGCAGGTGGAGGCCAGTGAGCGCCCCCTGGTCTTCGACTCATTCTGCGGCACCGGCATGAGCACGGCGCTGCTGGCAGAGCGCCTGGCCGATTGCCTGGTAATCGGTATCGACAAATCAAACTACCGTCTTGGCAAGCATAGGGAGGCAGAGCGCGACAACTACCTGCTGGTGCAGGCCGATTGCGGCGACTTCTGGCGACTTGCCGCGAATCATGGGTGGAAGCTCACGGCCCACTACCTGCTCTACCCCAACCCCTGGCCCAAACCCGGCCAGGTGAAACGCCGGGTCCATGGCTCTCCGGATTTCATTGCACTGCTGGAACTGGGCGGCGAGGTGGAACTGCGCAGCAACTGGCGGGTCTATGCAGAAGAGTTCGCCCTGGCGCTGGCCACCGCCGGATGCACGGCTGACTGTGAGCCGTTCACACCGGAACAACCGTTGACCCTGTTCGAACGTAAGTATTTTGAAAGTGGCCACGAGCTGTGGCGCTGCCAGTGCAAGCTGGTCCACAATACACACCCACGCGATTGCGAGGTGACACCATGATGCACGCCAGCGCGGATCCCGTCTGGGACCGGATTCGCAAGGAAACCGCAGGGGAGGTCGACAAGGAGCCACTCCTTGGCAGCTTCCTGCACGCGACCATCCTCAATCACAGCACGCTGGAGGCGGCGCTGAGCTTCCACCTGGCGCATATGTTGGACAGCCCCACGGCGTCCGCCATGCTGCTGCGCGAGGTCATCGAGGGCGCATTCAATTCCTGCCGCAGCATCGGCGAGGCCATCCGCGCCGACCTGCAGGCGGTCGAGGAGCGCGACTCCGCCTGCAATAACCTGTACGTGCCGTTCATCTACTTCAAAGGCTTTCACGCGCTACAGGCCTACCGTGTATCTCACTGCCTGTGGAACGAGGGCCGGCAGTCACTCGCCCTGTTCTTCCAGAACCGCGTGTCCAGCAAGTTCGGTGTCGACATTCACCCGGCGGCGAAACTCGGCAAGGGCATTATGCTCGACCACGCCACCGGCGTGGTGATTGGCGAGACCGCCGTGGTCGGCAACAACGTCTCCATCCTCCAGTCCGTCACCCTCGGCGGCACCGGCAAGGAGGAAGGCGATCGTCACCCGAAAGTGGGCGACGGCGTACTGATCGCAGCGGGCGCGAAGATTCTTGGCAACATCAAGGTCGGTGAAGGCGCCAAGGTCGGCGCCGGCAGCGTGGTGCTGCAGGAAGTACCGCCGCACACGACGGTCGCGGGCGTGCCTGCCAAAGTCGTGGGCCGGCCCAAGTCAGAGGCACCCGCGCTCGACATGGACCAGAGCTTCCCCTGCGGGGAAGACCCGGTCATCTAATGCACGTTTCGCATTGCCAGGTACCCTGTCTGTCAAAAAGTTCCTTCACTTGTTGCTGAACGCGAAACATGGGCGAGTCCAGAACCCAGTGCCCTGAATGCACGCCCGGCGCGATAGAAGGTGGCGGATTCATTTGCGAGTTTTCAGAGAGCGACCGCTTGTGCTGCGATACGTGTGATGCCAGCTTTTCCGTGGCATTTAGACTGAAAGCACTGTTTGCGTTCAGTCTGATTCTTCTTGTTGGCAACTTTTACTCTCTGGCTTTTGACTGGGGAACGACTCCCGCATTTAGGTTCATTCTCTTTCTCATATTCGTCTCAATACTGGTCTATTCCGGCTTCCAATTTCGCTATCGATTTGGTCAGTACCTGGTTCCAAGAACGCGGCTCCATGTGCTGGTGGACCGAGCCGTGCTCTGGGGATTTCTGGGCTCAATAGTCTATTTCTGGATTGCCGCCTGACTGTCGAAATTTCCGCACAGCCGGCTATCCAACAGCGTTTTGGATGGGCCCGTAAACGACCGATCAGCCGTAAACATAGTACTGAACACTCCCACCCCTCAAGGTGGAAAGGACAAGCCACCAGTTCTCAGACGTGATATTGGGGTGACAGTTCCTGCACCGCGTCGACGAAAGCCGTGACGTGGTCCGGGTTGATGTCGGGCGTGATGCCGTGCCCCAGGTTGAAGATGTGGCCGTTGCCGTGGCCGAAACTTGCCAGGATCTTGCCCACTTCTTCGCGGATGGCCTCCGGCTTCGCCCGCAGCCAGGCCGGGTCCATGTTGCCTTGAAGGGCGACCTTGTCACCGACACGTGAACGGGCGCCGCCAATGTCGGTCGTCCAGTCCAGGCCCAGGCAGTCGGCGCCGGTCTCCGCCATGACTTCCAGCCACTGGCCGCCGTTCTTGGTGAACAGGATGATCGGCAGGCGACGGCCTTCGCTCTCGCGCGGCAGCTTGTCCACGACCCGCTTCATGTAGGCCAGGGAGAATTCCTGGTAGGCGGAATGGCTCAGCGCCCCACCCCACGTATCGAAGATCTGCACCGCCTGGGCGCCCGCCTCGATTTGCGCCTGCAGGTAGTCCGCCACCGAGTCGGCGAGCACTTCCAGCAGCTGGTGCATCAGCTCCGGCTGGTTGAAGGCCATGGTCTTGGCCAGCGGGAAGTCGCGGGAACTGCCGCCCTCGATCATGTAGGTGGCCAGCGTCCAGGGGCTGCCGGAAAAACCGATCAGCGGCACGCTGCCCGCCAGTGCTGAGCGAATAGCGCGGACCGCATCGACCACATAGGCCAGGTCACTGCGGGAATCCACCACCTTGAGTGCGGCAATGTCCGCCTCGGTACGCACCGGCTTCTTGAACTTGGGACCCTCGCCCTCGGCGAAGTACAAACCCAGGCCCATGGCGTCGGGAATCGTCAGGATGTCCGAGAACAGGATGGCCGCATCCATGGGGTAACGGCGTAGCGGCTGCAGGGTGACCTCGCAGGCCAGCTCCGTGTTCATGCACAGGTCCAGGAAGGAGCCGGCTTCGGCGCGGGTTTCACGGTACTCGGGCAGGTAGCGCCCGGCCTGTCGCATCATCCAGATGGGAGTGCGATCAACCGGCTCCCGCAGCAGCGCCCGCAGGAAGCGGTCGTTCTTCAGTTCTGTCATCAAACGTCCAAGTAGTCGAGGATGCCCTCGGCGGCCTGGCGGCCCTCCCAGATGGCGGTCACCACCAGGTCGGAACCTCGCACCATGTCGCCACCGGCAAATACCTTCGGGTTGGTGGTCTGGAATTTATAGGTTTGTTCTTCTGGCGCTATTACACCATCCCAGTCGTTGGTCTGCACCTCGATTCCGCCAAACCATTCCGGCGGGTCGGGCTGGAAACCAAAGGCAATCACCACGGCATCGGCGGGCAGCAGCTGTTCGCTGCCGGCGATGGGCTGCGGCCGGCGGCGGCCGCTCTCGTCCGGCTCGCCCAGCTCGGTCTCTACGACGCGAATACCCTCGAGCCCGTTCTCGTCACCGACGATTTCCACCGGCTGGCGGTTGAACAGGAACACCACGCCCTCTTCGCGGGCGTTCTTCACCTCGCGGCGGGACCCGGGCATGTTCTCTTCATCGCGGCGGTAGGCGCAGGTGACCGAGGCCGCCTGTTGGCGCACCGCGGTGCGTACGCAGTCCATGGCGGTATCGCCGCCGCCCAGCACCACCACGTGCTTGCCGGCAAGATTGACGTAGGCGTCCTCGGGCTGCTCGAAGCCCATGTTCTTGTTCACGTTGCCCACCAGGTAGGGCAGCGCCTCGATCACGCCGGGCAGGTCCTCGCCGGGGAAGTTGCCCTTCATGTACTTGTAGGTGCCCATGCCCAGGAACACCGCATCGTATTCGTCCAGCAGTTCCTGCGCAGTGACGTCGGTGCCGACCTCGGTATTGAGGCGGAACTCCATGCCCATGCCCTCGAAGATATCGCGGCGCCGGGTCATCACGGATTTTTCCAGCTTGAATTCGGGAATGCCGAAGGTCAGCAGGCCGCCGATTTCCGGGTAGCGGTCAAACAGCACCGGCTTCACCCCGGCGCGTACCAGGACGTCGGCGCAGCCGAGGCCCGCCGGGCCGGCGCCGATGATGGCCACCTTCTTGTCGGTGGGCTCGACATCGGACAGGTCGGGACGCCAGCCCATGGCCAGTGCCGTATCGGTGATGTACTTCTCGGTGGAGCCGATGGTGACCGCGCCGTAGCCGTCTTCCAGGGTGCAGGCGCCCTCGCAGAGGCGGTCCTGGGGACAGATGCGGCCGCAGACTTCCGGCAGGGTATTGGTCTGGTGGGACAGCTCCGCCGCCTCGAAGATGTTGCCTTCGGAAATCAGCTTCAGCCAGTTGGGGATGAGGTTGTGTACCGGGCATTTCCACTCACAGTAGGGGTTGCCGCAGGCCAGGCAGCGGTGCGCCTGCCCCTCCACCTGGGTGGGGGTGTACTCCTCGTAGATCTCTACGTACTCAGTCTTGCGCGCATCCAGGGACTTTTTGTCCGGGTCGATGCGGCCGACGTCGATGAACTGGAAATCATTGGCGAGACGTTCACTCATGGCATCAATCCGTATCTCTCAGTCGCGACAGCAGGCGGTCCAGGTCGGCGGCCTTCGGCTTCACCAGCCAGAACTTGCCGACGTAATCGGAGAACTCGTCGAGCAGGGTCTGGCCCCACTTCGAACCGGTCTCCTCGACGAACTCACTGATAGTGGCGCGGAGGTGGTGGCGGTAGGGCTCAAAGGTTTCCGTCGAGATGCGGTGAATCTCCACCAGCTCGCTGTTGTAGCGGTCGATGAAGCCGCGATCCTCGTCCAGCACGTAGGCAAAGCCGCCGGTCATGCCCGCCCCGAAATTATAGCCAGTGGGTCCCAGCACCGTGATATTGCCGCCGGTCATGTATTCGCAGCAGTGATCGCCGGCAGCTTCCACCACGGCGACCGCACCGGAGTTCCGAACGGCAAAGCGCTCGCCGGCCACGCCCGCGGCAAACAGCTTGCCGCCGGTGGCGCCGTACAGGCACGTGTTGCCGATGATGGCGGACTCGCGGGACTCGAACTGGGATTCCCGGGGCGGGTAGATCACCAGCTTGCCGCCGGCCATGCCCTTGCCCACGTAGTCGTTGCTGTCCCCTTCCAGGTACATGTTCAGGCCGCCGGCGTTCCACACACCGAAGCTCTGGCCCGCGGTCCCTTTCAGGCGCAGGGTCAAGGGCGCCTCGTTCATGCCGAGGTTCCCGTGGCGCTTTGCGATCTCACCGCTGATGCGGGCGCCGATGGAGCGGTCGCAGTTGCACACGTCGAACTCGAACTCGCCGCCGGACTTGGCCTCGATGGACGGCAGCACCGCCGCCACCATCTCCTCGGCTTTCTCGCCGCGGTCGAAGGGATCGTTGGAGTCCACCTGGCAAAATTCAGGCTGGTCAGCAGCGTCCGGGTCCTTGTAGAGAATCGGGCCCAGGTCCAGCCGCGACTGCTTGGCGGTCTCGCCCGGCAGCACGTCCAGCAGGTCGGTGCGGCCGATCAGCTCGTCGAGGGAGCGCACCCCCAGCCGCGCCATCCACTCGCGGGTTTCCATGGCCATGAACTGGATGAAGTTCATCACCATCTCCACCGTGCCCTGGAAGTGCTCTTCGCGGAGCACATCGTTCTGGGTGGCGACGCCCGTCGCGCAGTTGTTCAGGTGGCAGATGCGCAGGTACTTGCAGCCCAGGGCCACCATGGGCGCGGTGCCGAAACCGAAACTCTCGGCACCCAGGATCGCCGCCTTGATCACGTCGAGGCCGGTCTTGAGGCCGCCGTCGGTCTGCACCCGCACCTTGCCGCGCAGGTAGTTGCCGCGCAGGGTCTGGTGCACTTCCGCCAGGCCCAGCTCCCAGGGGGAGCCCGCGTAGCGGATCGAGGTCAGCGGGCTCGCCGCGGTGCCACCGTCGTAGCCGGAGATCGTGATCAGGTCGGCGTAGGCCTTTGCAACGCCGGCGGCGATGGTGCCGACGCCGGGCTCGGAAACCAGCTTCACCGAGACCAGCGCCTCCGGGTTGACCTGCTTGAGGTCGAAGATCAGCTGGGCCAGGTCCTCGATGGAATAGATATCGTGGTGCGGCGGGGGTGAAATCAGGGTGACACCGGGCACCGAGTGACGCAGCCGCGCAATCAGGCCGTTCACCTTGCCGCCGGGCAGCTGGCCGCCCTCGCCGGGCTTCGCGCCCTGGGCGACCTTGATCTGTAATACCTCGGCATTCACCAGGTAGTGCGGTGTCACGCCGAAGCGGCCGGAGGCAATCTGCTTGATCTTGGAAGTGCGCTCGGTGCCGTAGCGGGCCGGATCTTCGCCGCCCTCACCGGAATTGGAGCGACCGCCCAGGCGATTCATCGCCACCGCCAGCGCCTCGTGGGCCTCGGGACTGAGCGCTCCCAGCGACATTCCGGCGGTATCGAAGCGCGGCACGATGGCCTCGACCGGCTCCACTTCTTCCAGCGGGATCGGGGTGGCCGCTTCTTTCAGGGAAAACAGGTCGCGCAGGGTCGCCGTGGGCCGGTTGTTGACCAGCATGGCGTAGCGCCGCCACAGGGCATAGTCGCCGCTGCCGACCGCATCCTGCAGGCCTTTCACCACGTCCGGGTTGAAGGCGTGGTATTCCTGGCCGTGCACGAACTTGAGCAGGCCGCCGGGTTCAATGGGCTTGCGCTTGGTCCAGGCCAGCTTGGCCAGGGCTTTCTGGTCCGCTTCCAGCTCCTCGAACCCGGTGCCCTCGATGCGGCTGGCGACGCCGGAGAAGCACCGGTTCGCCACTTCGCTGGCCAGGCCCACGGCCTCGAACAGCTGGGCGCCGCGATAGGAGGCCATGGTCGAGATGCCCATCTTGGACATGATCTTCAGCAGGCCCTTGTTAACGCCCTTGCGGTAGTTCTTGTAGCAGCGGCCGGGTTCACCCAGCAGCTCGCCGGAGCGCATCAGGTCGTCCAGCACGGCATAGGACAAATAGGGGTAGATAGCAGTGGCGCCAAAGCCCAGCAGGCAGGCGAAGTGATGGGAGTCCCGCGCGGTCGCGGTTTCCACCAGGATGTTCGCGCTGCAACGCAGCCCCGCCTTGATCAGGCTGTGGTGCACCGCCCCCACCGCCAGCAACATGTGGATGGGCAGCAGGCCCTTCTCGATGTGCCGGTCCGAGAGCACCAGCACCACCTTGCCGCTGCGCACCGCCTCGGCGGCCTGGGTGCACAGGATTTCGATGGCGTCGACCAGGCCGTGCAGCTCCGGGTCATAGGCCAGGCTCAGGGTGTGGGAGGCAAAGCGCTCATCTTCCAGGTTGAGCAGCCGCGTGAACTTGGCCGGTGACAGCACCGGGGAGGTCAGGATCACCCGCTCGGCGTGCTCCGGGCCCTCGAAGAAAATATTCTGCTCGCGGCCCAGGTCGGTCTCCAGGGACATCACCACCTGCTCGCGCAGGGGGTCGATGGGCGGGTTTGTCACCTGGGCGAATTTCTGCCGGAAGTAGTCGTAGGGAGAGCGGTGGAACTTCGAGAGCACCGCCATCGGCGTATCGTCGCCCATGGAGCCCACGGCCTCGTTGCCCGACTCGGCCAGGGGACGCAGCACCTGGTCCCGCTCTTCGAAACTCACCTGGTAGAGCTTCATGTAAGTCTGCAGGTCGCCGGGGTCTACGCCGGGATCCTGTTCCTCTGCGAAGGTCCCCTCGATGCGCCGCGCGTTCTCGCGCAGCCACTGCTTGTAGGGGTGGCGATTCTTGAGGATATTGTCGACGTCCTCGGTGCGCAGCAGCTCACCGGTCTCGGTGTCCACCACCAGCATCTGGCCGGGGCCGACCCGGCCTTTCTCCAGAACCGTCTCCGGCTTGTAGCCGTGGGTGCCGACCTCCGAGGCCAGGGTGATGAAGCCGTCGTCGGTCTTGACCCAGCGCGCCGGGCGCAGGCCGTTGCGGTCCAGCATGCACACCGCGTAGCGGCCGTCCGTCAACACGATACCCGCCGGGCCGTCCCAGGGGTCCATGTGCATCGAGTAGTACTCGTAGAACGCCTTCAGGTCCGGGTCCATCTGTTCCCGGTTCTGCCAGGCCGGCGGAATCAGCAGGCGCAGGGCCCGCAGCATGTCGACGCCGCCGGTGCGCAGCACGTCGAGCATATTGTCGAGGCTGGAGGAGTCTGAACCGGAGCGGTTCACCAGCGGCGAGATTTCCTCGATGTTGGGCAGCCGCTCGGTCCGGAACAGCGCCGAGCGCGCATCCGCCCAATTGCGGTTGCCCTCGATGGTGTTGATCTCGCCGTTGTGGGCCAGCAGCCGGAACGGCTGTGCCAGCGGCCACTTCGGCAGGGTGTTGGTGGAGAAGCGCTGGTGGAAGACGCAGATCGCCGTCTCCATGCGCGCATCCCCCAGGTCCGGGTAAAACTGCTGCAGGTCCGCGGGCATCATCAGGCCCTTGTAGGACAGCACCCGGCCGGACAGGGTGCAGATGTAGAACTCTTCGTGGGAGTCTAGCCGGATCTCTGTCTTGCGCCGCGCGACGAACAGCTTGGTGGACAGCTCCTCGACGCTGACGCCCGGCGCGTCGATGAACAGCTGTTCGATACGCGGCATATTGCCCAGCGCAATTTCACCCAGCACGCTCGGATCGGTCGGCACCTCGCGCCAGCCAATAACGGTCAGCCCCTCGTTGGTCACCACCTCCGCCAGGGTCTCGCGCTCTTCGGCAGCCTTCGCCTCGTCGTTGCTGAGGAACACCTGGCCGACGCCGAACTGCTCTGACAGGGTGACGCCGAACAGTTCCTGGGCCAGCGCGCGCATATAGCCCTCGGGCATCTGCAGCAGCAGGCCGCAGCCGTCGCCGGTCTTGCCATCCGCGGCGATGCCGCCCCGGTGGGTCATGCAGGTCAGGGACTCGATGGCGGTCTGCAACAGGCGATGGCTGGCCTCGCCCGTGGTGTGGGCGATGAGGCCGAAGCCGCAGTTGTCGCGAAACTCATCAGGGCGGTAGAGGCCTTGAGTCATACAGAATCCCAAAAGATGCTTTAGTAAATAACGGGTTACACGAGAGATGCGCAGCCGCGTTCCTGTCCCCACGTCATCCGGTGCCCGGGCGGACGCAAAAGGCCGGTAATTTTACACAAGATGGCCAGCAGCGAACAATGTGGACGGCGCCGGGACAAAATCCTCGTTATAAGCCGGGTGAATGCCCCGGGGGGCGCGGCTCAGGACAGCAGCGACTGCAGGGCTTCCGTGGGCACGTCGTCCACCACCCGGGCAGCGCCCACCGCGTCCAGCAGGATCAGCCGCAGACGGCCGTCCAGCACCTTCTTGTCCCGCTGCATCAGCTCGAGGAACTGCTCCGCGCTCATGTCGCCGGGCGGCTCGGTGGGCAGGCCCGCCTGCACCAGCAACTCGTGCAACGGCGCCAGTTCCGCTTCAGGAAAACCGCAGTGGCTGACCGACAGCCGCGCGGCGATCGCCATACCCGCCCCGACGGCTTCCCCGTGCAGCCACTCGCCGTAGCCCTGGGCGGTCTCGATGGCATGGCCAAAGGTGTGTCCGAAATTGAGCAGCGCCCGCAGCCCGGCCTCGCGCTCGTCCTGCGCCACCACCTGGGCCTTGTTGCTGCAGGAGCGCTCGATGGCTTCCGCCAGCGGGCC
Source organism: Halieaceae bacterium (assembly GCA_965601975.1). GTDB lineage: Bacteria > Pseudomonadota > Gammaproteobacteria > Pseudomonadales > Halieaceae > JANQIO01. Next base: position 150,221 of record OZ271856.1, on the reverse strand, counting down.
CTCCTCCAGGGCGCGCAGCTGGCTCACGTGATCGTGCAACCAGCGGTAGAAGGGTTCGTCGCCGATCAGGCCGTACTTGATCACTTCCGCCAGGCCCGCGGAGAGTTCACGCGGCGGCAGGCTGTGCAGGGTATCGATATCGATCAGCACCGCCGAGGGCTGGTAAAACGCGCCGATCATGTTCTTGCCCAGCGGGTGGTTGACCGCGGTCTTGCCGCCCACAGAGGAATCCACCTGCGACAGCAGGGTCGTGGGCACCTGGATGAAGTTCACGCCACGCTGATAGCTGGCCGCCGCAAAGCCTGCCATATCGCCGACCACCCCGCCCCCCAGGGCAATAAGGGTGGTGGTGCGGTTGTGCCCCTCTTCCAGCAGGCGGTCGAAGACATGGCCCAGGGTATCCAGGGTCTTGTACTGCTCGCCGTCCGGCAGCACGATCTCCGTCAGCTTGTCGAGATGGCCCAGGGCAGCGTGCACCCGCTCGCTGTAGAGGGGCGCCACGGTTTCGTTGGTGATGATCGCGGCCTGCTTGCCGGTCACGTGCTTCGCCAGCAGGTCCGGGTCGCGCAGCAGTTCGCGGCCGATATAGATGGGGTAGCTTCGCTCGCCCAGCGAAACGTGGAGGGTGTGCATCAGCACGGTCATGTCTGGGGCTCCGTCAGTCCCGCTGCAGCGTCCTGACCAGGTTCTGGGCAACCGTGCGTGCGGGGAGGCCGTCTGTTTCGACCACGTGGTCGGCTATCTCTCGGTACAGCGGGTCGCGCTGCGCCATCAGTTCACGCAGCCTAGCCTCCGGGTCTTCGACCTGCAACAGTGGGCGATTGCGGTCCCGGGCGGTGCGCGCCACCTGCTGCTCCAGAGTGGCATGCAGGTAGACCACGGTGCCGCGGGCGCCCAGGGCCTCGCGATTCTCGGGCCTGAGCACGGCACCGCCGCCGGTGGCCAGCACGATGCCGTCGCGCTGGGTGAGTTCCTCGATCACCTTGCTCTCGCGATCGCGGAACCCCTCTTCGCCCTCAACGTCGAATATCCAGGGGATATCCGCGCCGGTGCGCTCTTCGATTTCCTGGTCGCTATCGATGAATTCCAGGTGCAGGCCCTGGGCGAGTTGTCGGCCGATCGTGGTCTTCCCGGCGCCCATGGGGCCAACCAGGAAGACCCTTCGTACCTCGGCCATGCTTTAGTCGATCAGCGTCTCGGCGAGAATGCGAGGCGTGATGAAGATCAGCGTTTCCGTCTTGGTGCTCTGGCGATTGGTGTTCTTGAAGAAGTTGCCCACATAGGGGATATCACCGAAGAAGGGCACCTTGCTGACAGATTCCAGGTCTTCCGTCTGGAAGACGCCGCCCAGCACCACGGTCTCGCCGTTACCGACCAGCACCTGGGTGGTGAGCTGGGTGGTATCGATGGACGGGATGAAACCGCCGGTGCCGCTGGGCACCAGTTCGCCCACCGAGTCCTGGTTGATCACCAGGTTCAGCAGGATGCGGTCGTCAGGCGTAATGTTCGGGGTCACGTTCAGGGCCAGCACCGCCTCCTTGAAGCTGACGGTGGTTTCACCGTTGGCAGAGGATTCCTGGAATGGTATCTCGGTACCGGACTTGATCGTCGCCGCCTGCTTGTCACCGGTAATCACCTTCGGCTGCGAAACCACCTCACCGGAGCCGGCCGCTTCCAGCGCCGACAGCTCGGCGGCCAGGAACAGGTCGTTACTGGTGTAGCCCACCGCGAAGGAGCCGGTGGAGCCGGCCACGCCCAGGTCCACCAGCAGTGCGCCGGGGAAGGTGACCTGCGGGTTGTTGCCCGCGATGATGTCGTTGTTCAGGTTGACCACGTTGTCGAGGTCACCGGACACCGACGTCACGTCGTCGCCGCCCACATCCAGGTAGGCACCACCCCACTGGATACCCAGTTCCTTGGTGAAGTCGGTGGAGGCGATCACGATGCGCGCCTCGATCATGACCTGCCGGATCGGGATGTCGACCCGGTCGATCAGCCGGCGAATCTCGCCCAGCTTGGACGAGGTGTCGGTGATGATCAGCGAATTGGTGCGCTCGTCGACAATCACCGAGCCGCGGCCGGAGACCATGGAGCCGCCCTCTTCGCTGCCCGCCGCCAGCAGGCCGACGATGTTGGCCGCGTTGGCGTAGCGGATGCGAATGAACTCGGTCTGCAGCGGCGCCAGCTCGGCGATCTGCTTGTTGGCCTCGATTTCCTGGCGCTCGCGCTCGGCGATCTCCGCCGCCGGCGCCACCATCAGGACGTTGCCCACCTGGCGCTTGTCCAGGCCCTTGGTCTTCAGCACCAGATCGAGGGCCTGGTCCCAGGGCACATTCTGCAGGCGCAGGGTGATGCGCCCGCTGACGGTGTCACTGGCCACCAGGTTCAGCTCGGTGAAGTCTGCGATCAGCTGCAGCACCGCGCGCACCTCGATGTCCTGGAAGTTCAGCGACAGGCGATCGCCCACGTAGTTGAACTCGCTCTTGCGGGCCTCGACCTCATCAGGGGTCAGCGGCTTGACGCTGACCACGTAGGTTTCGTCGGTCTGGTAGGCCAGGTAGTCGTAGTCACCGGCGGCCTGCATGGACAGGGTGACACCCGTCTCGGCGCTGTTGACCTCGACCATGGAGACCGGCGTCGCAAAGTCAGTCACGTCGTAGCGGCGCAGCAGGTCCTCATCGGCGACGGTCTCGAGGAACTCGACCTTGATCATGTCGCCTTCGCGGAACACGTTGACGTCGACTTTGGGGTCGCTCAGGGTCAGCATCAGCCGGCCCTCGCCATCGTCGCTGCGCTGGAATTCCAGCTCTTCGACGCGGGTGCGCCCGGCTCCAGGCGCCTTGGCGACACCGCTGCTCACCGCGAAGGGATCGGAAATCGGCTTGAGGTACTCGTTCGCGCCCTCGTTGCCCACCTCGATCACCAGGGCATTGCCGTCGACGCGGGTGTAATAGGGCACCAGCTTGACCAGGTTGACGATCATGCGCGTGCGGTCGCCGGATTCCACCACGACCACGCCGGTGGCGTTGCCGTAAGGCAGGGCGAACTTCTTGCGCTCCAGGGCACTGGTGGTGCCCGGGAGGTCCATGGCGATCCGCGCGGGCTTCTCGATCGTGTAGGACTTCGGCTCCGGCGGTGCGCCGTCGAACTCCAGCCTGATCTCGAACCGCGAGCCCGGCTTGGAGTTGAAGCTGATGTCCTGCACCGTGCTGGCGCTGGCTACATGGCTGACCACGGACAGGCCCAGCACAACAAGTGCTCCCCACAGGCCCCTGCCCAACACAGGTCTTCCGCTTATCGTTTTCGTTGTTCTGTCCATGACAGTCACCTTATATACCCTGGAGCTTGATTGAGCGCGGACGCTCCACCCAGCCCTCAGCGCCATCTGAAACAATTTCGATGACGGCCACATAGGTATCCGTCATCTCAACAATCTTGCCGTGGTTACGGCCGAGAAAATTACCCACCCGGACCCGGTGTACTCCACCATCCGGATCCTGTATGAGGCACCAGTCCACTCCCGCCCGGGACAGGGTGCCCACCATCGCCAGCGAGTCGAAAGTAAATTGTTCGAGGAATTCTTTGGGCCGGGTCTCGTCCGGCTCGACGGTGACGGACGCCTGCAGCTGCGAGATCTCCCGGATTTCAATCGGTCGGTCGAAGGGGCTGCGCAGGGTGGTCGCACTGTAGGTAAAGGCCTTGTAGGCCTTGAATGCAGGGATTGGCGGAATCACGCCGCCGGGACGTGAATCCTTTTCCTGCATGAATTCGTCGAGGTCTGAGAACTCGCCGCCGCCACAGGCAACAAGGCCCCCGATGAGGAGGGCCAGAGCGCCGTGCTTGATCGTTTTGAACATCATCAGACCTCCTCGTCATCTTTGTAGCGATAGGTCTTGGCGGTGATGTTCATCTCCAGCATGGTGCTCTCGGTGCTCTCCTGCTTGATCACAAAATCATGCAGGGTCACGATCCTCGGCAGGCTGGCCATACCGCTCACGAATGCGCCCAGGTCGTGGTAGGAACCCCGCGCCACGATCTTGATGGGCAGCTCGATGTAGAACTCACGAGCCACTTCGTCCTGCAGGTCGATACTCTCGAAGGCGAGGCCGTTCAGCAGGCCCTTGTTGGTGATGTCTTCCAGCAGGCCCGGCACCTCGGTGTCACTGGGCAGCTGGCTGACCAGGGCGCCGAAGGACTCTTCCATCTCCTCCATCTGCCTGCGGTAGGCCTCGAGGTTGGCGGCCTGGAACGCCTTGCGTTCGTATTCCTCGCGAAGCTTGGTTTCCTCCGCGGCGGCCTTTTCCAGCGACTGCTGCAGGTTCTTGATGTGGTAGGCATAGCCCACGCCCAGCACGGCGACAAAGGCGATGACCCATACAATGACCTTGATGGCGATCGGCCAGGAACCAACGTTCTCGAGATCGAGATCATTGATATCGAATTCCTGCAGCGAACGGAGTACGTCTTCCATAGCCATGGCCTAGATCTCCTCTTCGCCGGCGGAGGGCAGTTGCAAGGTGACCGTCATATCGAAGGTCGTGGCCTGGTCGCCGAATTCCGGCTCCGCGCGAACCGCGTCGAGATTCGGGTTTGCAAACCAGTCCGAGCCGTCCAGCCGACGCATCAGGCTGGACACGCGGTTGTTGGATTCAGCGATGCCGGTGATCTTGATGCTCTGGCCCGAGGCCGTGAGATTGGTATAGAAGACGCCGTCCGGCACGGTCCGCACCAGCTGGTCCATGATGCGCACAATGATGGGCCGGTTGCCCTGCAGCTCCTGGATCACGCGCATGCGGTCCAGCAGCTGGGTACGTTTCTTCTGCAGTTCTCGAATTTCGTCGACTTTTTCGTTGAGTACCGCGATTTTCTTGTTCAGGTAGGCATTTCGATCGTTCTGGTTCTGGATCTGCCCGGTAAAGAACAGGTGAACCAGCAACAGGATGACCGCAGCGGAAGCCGCCACCCCACCCAGGATGATCATGAATTCCTGCTTGAGCTCTGCGCGCCGTTCGTCGCGCCACGGGAGTAGGTTGATCTGTGCCATCTAGTCGAAACTCCGCATTGCGAGCCCGCAGGCAATCATCAGGGCGGGGGCGTCACTACTCAGCGCCACCGCGTTGACCTTGTTGGAGATGGCCATGTCGGCGAAGGGGTTGGCCACCATCGCCGGGGTGCCAAGCTTGTCCTGCACCATGGTGTCGAGGCCCTCCATGGAGGACACGCCACCGGCCAGCACGATGTAGTCGACGTCGTTGTACTGGCTGGAAGAGAAGAAGAACTGCAGTGAGCGCGCGACCTGCTGCACTACTGCATCCTTGAAGGGCTCCAGTACCTCCGGCTCGTAGTCGTCCGGCAGGCCGCCCTGCTTTTTCGCCAGGCCCGCCTCTTCGACGGGCAGGCCGTAGCGGCGCATGATCTCGTCGGTCAGCTGCTTGCCGCCGAACAGCTGTTCCCGGGTGTAGATGGTCTGGCCGTTGGTCAGCACGGACAGCGTCGTCATCTGCGCGCCGATGTCCACCACCGCCACGGTGTTCTCGTCATCGATATCCAGCTGGTTGCGCACCAGGCCGAAGGCGCGCTCCATGGCGTAGGCTTCCACGTCCATGATCTTGGCGTTGAGTTCGGCGGTTTCGATGGCTTCGACCCGGCTGTCGATGGTCTCCCGCCGGCAGGCGGCCAGCAAAACCTCGACCCGGGTCTCATTATCCGGCATCGGGCCCTGGACCTCGAAGTCGATGGCTACTTCTTCCAGCGGGTAGGGAATATACTGGTCGGCCTCGAGGGTGAGCTGCGTCTCCAGATCGTCCTCGCTGAGGCCGGCGGGCATGTCGATCACCTTGGTGATCACCGACGATCCCGCCACCGCGGCAGCCACGGCCCTGACCTTGGTCTTGGACTGGTTGACCACGTTGCGAATAGCATTGGCGACGCCTTCGACGTCGTTGACGTTTTTCTCAACCACGGCGTCGGCCGGCAGCGAGCTGACGGCATAGCTTTCCACCCGGTAGCGATCGCCGGTGTGACTAAGCTCCAGCAGCTTGACGGTGGTGGAGCTGATGTCGAGACCGAGTACCGGGGTCGACTTTTTCTTTCCAAAAAGCCCTAGCACGTTATTTCCTTTCTGTATCCGTAACTTACGTTGCTTTTATACACTGATACATTAAATAGTAGGTATAACATAGGCGCAAATATATAAAAAGGGTAAAAAAGCATATAATCTGCAGTCCTGATTTTTCCGTGACCTGCGTCCCACTCTCACAAGTCGTTGATTTTTAAGCCTAAATGAAATTCCTCAAATTCCTCCTCAAACTGCTACCCCTCGGTGCCGCCGGTGCCGTCATGGTGGCCGCGGGGGTTTATCTCCATCTCGGACCCAGCCTTCCTTCTGTGGAAGTGCTGAAGGACGTGCGCCTGCAAACACCGATGCGCGTGTACACCCGTGAGGGAGACCTGATTGGCCAGTTCGGTGAGAAGAAGCGGAACCCCCTGCCTTACGAGAGCATTCCGCCGCTGTTCATCCAATCACTATTAGCCGCAGAGGATGATGGTTTTTTCGACCATGTGGGCATCGACTTTATGGGATTAGCGCGCGCCGTGTCGGAACTGGTTCTCACTGGCGAGAAAGGATCGGGCGGATCCACCCTGACAATGCAGGTGGCGCGCAACTATTTCCTGACCCTGGAGCGCACCTTCACCCGCAAGTTCAAGGAGATTCTGCTGTCGCTCGAAATCGAGCGGGTGCTGAGCAAGGAGGAGATCTTCGAGCTGTACTTCAACCAGATGTTCCTCGGCCACCGGGCCTACGGCTTCGAGGCCGCGGCCCAGGTGTACTACGGCAAGAACATCGGTGAACTGGACCTGTCCCAACTCGCCATGCTGGCGGGCCTGCCCAAGGCGCCCTCCCGTTTCAACCCGATCTCCAACCCGGAGCGGGCGCAGGTGCGCCGGGACTGGATCCTGGGCCGCATGCGCAACCTCGGCTATATCTCCGAAATCGACTACGGCGAGGCTACCGCCAGGCCGGTGACCGCCAGTCACCACGGGGCCAAGCTGGCCTTCAACGCTCCCTACGCGGCGGAGATGGCCCGCTCGGAGATGGTCAACCGCTACGGGCTCGCCGCCTATAACGACGGCTACCACGTGTACACCACGATCTCGACCGCGATGCAGCAGACCGCCAACGGCGCCGTGGACAAGGCCCTCGACACCTATGACGCGCGTCACGGCTACCGGGGGCCGGAGCAGTCCCTGCCGCCGGGAATAGACGAGGACCCCCGCGAACGCTGGCTGGCCCAGCTCAAGCAGACCCGGGAAATCGCCGGCCGCCTGCCCGCCGTCGTATCTGCAATCGGCGAGGAAAACAGCATCACGGTCCTGCTGGCAGATGGCAGCGAGCAAGCGCTGCCCTGGAAGAACGGCCCCGAAAAGGCGCGTCCCTATATCAATGAAAACGCACGGGGAGCCGCACCGAACAGCGCCGGCGACCTGTTTGCCGTCGGCGACCTGATCCGGGTGCGCCGGGCCGGCGGCGCCCTGCACCTGACCCAGGTCCCGGAAGCCCAGGCCGCCTTGGTGGCACTGGCACCGGACGACGGCGCCCTGCTGAGCGTGGTCGGCGGGCTCGGCTTTGCCAAGAGCAAGTTCAACCGCGCCACCCAGGCCGTGCGCCAGCCCGGGTCCAGCTTCAAGCCCTTCATCTATGGCGCCGCCCTGGAACAGGGCTGGACCGCCGCCAGCATCATCAATGATGCGCCGGTGGTGTTCGAGGACGCGGCCCTGGAAGACACCTGGCGCCCGGAAAACGACGGCGGCAAGTTCTACGGACCGACCCGGCTGCGCTGGGCGCTGACCAAGTCCCGCAACCTGGTTTCGATCCGCCTGCTGGAACAGGTGGGCATCAGCACCGCCATCAACTACGCCGGCCGCTTCGGTTTCAAGACCGACGAGATGGCCCGGGACCTGTCCCTGGCCCTGGGCACCCACGCGGTAACCCCGCTGGAGCTTGCGACCGCCTATGCCAGCCTCGCCAACGGCGGCTACCGGGTCTACCCCTACCTGGTGGACCGGGTCGAGAACTTCGAGCGCGAGACGGTCTGGCAGGAGCAGCCGGTCACCGTATGCCGGGACTGTGACAATGCCGACGCACTCGCCATGGAAGAAGAGCTGACCATGGAGCAGATCCTGGGTCAGGACGACAAAACGGAACTGCCGAGAGCAGAGCGCGTGCAGGACGAGTGCGTGAACTTCATCATCAACAGCATGATGCAGGACGTGATCCGTTTCGGCACCGGCCGTCGGGCCCGGGTGCTGGAACGCAGCGATATCGCCGGCAAGACCGGCACCACCAATGGTCCCACCGACGCCTGGTTCTCAGGCTACAACGCGGATGTAGTGGCCACCGCCTGGCTGGGCTTCGACCAGAACCTGGAGCTGGGCAAGAGCGAATTCGGCGGCAAGGCCTCGCTGCCCATGTGGATCGACCTGATGCGGGTGGCGCTGAAGGACAGCCCCGACGTGGCTCGCCCGGTGCCTGAATGCATCGTCAATGTGCGCATAGACCCCACTACCGGCCTGCTGGCGAAGCCGGGCCAGGGTGATGCGATCTTCGAGTATTTCCGGGTCGGGAACGAGCCCACCGAGACGGTGAGCCAGCGCTAGCTGGCCAGCGCTGCCTCGGCGTATTTCTCGGGCAGGGGCAGCCGCGCCACCCCGGACTCCACCGCGGCGCGGGCCACGGCTGCGGACACGCGGCTCGCCAGCCGCTCATCCATGGGCTTGGGAATAATGTACTCCGGGCCGAAGCTCAGCTGGTCCACACCAAACGCCTTCAGCACGTCTGCGGGAACCGGCTCCTTGGCCAGTTCGCGGATCGCGTGCACGGCGGCAATCTTCATGTCCTCGTTGATGGCGCTGGCGCGCACATCCAGGGCTCCGCGGAAGATGAACGGGAAGCCCAGCACGTTGTTCACCTGGTTCGGGTAATCGGAGCGGCCGGTGGCGATGATCACGTCGTCGCGGGTTTCCAGCGCCAGCTCCGGGCGAATCTCCGGGTCGGGGTTGGAGCAGGCGAAGACCACGGGCTTCGGCGCCATCGACTTGAGCATCTCGGGGGTCAGCAGGTCTGCGCCGGACAGGCCGATAAACACATCGGCGCCCTCGCAGACATCGTGCAGGCTCTTCAGGTCGGTGTCATTGGCGAACTCCGCCTTGTACTCGTTGACGCCCTCCCGGCCCACGCAGATGACGCCGCGGCGATCCAGCATGAAGATATTGGAGCGGGTCGCTCCCATGCTCACCAGCAGGCGCATGCAGGCGATGGCCGCCGCGCCCGCACCCAGGCAGACGATGCGCGCATCCGCAAGGCGCTTGCCCTGGATATCCAGCGCGTTCATCAGGCCCGCCGCGGTAACGATGGCGGTGCCGTGCTGGTCGTCGTGAAACACCGGGATGTCGCAGAGTTCGATCAGCTGCCGCTCGATCTCGAAGCACTCCGGCGCCTTGATGTCCTCGAGGTTGATGCCGCCGAAGCTGTCGGCGATGCGCTCGACCGTGGCGACGAATTCGTCGACGTCGGGCGTGTCCACCTCGATATCGATGGAATTGATATCGGCGAAGCGCTTGAACAGCAGGGCCTTGCCTTCCATGACCGGCTTGCTGGCCAATGCGCCGATGTCTCCGAGACCCAGAACCGCCGTACCGTTGCTGATGACGGCCACGAGGTTCCCCTTGCCGGTGTAGCGGTAGGCTTCCAGGGGCTCTGCGTTGATGGCGCGACAGGGCTCGGCCACGCCGGGGCTGTAGGCCAGGGCCAGGTCGCGCTGGGTCTCCGCGGCGGTGGTCAGCTCGATGCTGATCTTCCCGGGCGTCGGTGACTCGTGGTAATCAAGGGCGGCTTTCTTGAGGTCCTCGGACATGTTCTGGCCTGGCGTGTGCTGGTTGGGGAAAAGTCAGGGTAAAAAAAAGCGCCGCACTCCCAGGAGTCGGCGCTTTCTTGTTCACATTCTTACCGCATGCGTGTCGCTGCGTTGGCTTAGCGCTTGGTGCCGCGGTTGCCGAAACGCTTCTTGAAGCGATCGACGCGACCGCCACTGTCGACGATCTTCTGCTTGCCGGTAAAGAACGGATGGCACTGTGAGCAGACATCGATATGGATGTCTTCACACAGGGTCGAACGAGTCTTGATCACGTTGCCGCAGCTGCAGGTCGCGTTGATCTCCTCGTACTTGGGATGAATCTCTGCTTTCATGGTTAGCTCCTAAGCTGGCGACGCCGCCACCCGATCTCTCGCCGGGCACCGCGTCTTGTTTCCGGAGTCGGCCGACACCCGCCGGCCAAAAAATAGGCGCGCATAGTAACAGACCGGGGCGGATACGCAAGGGAATAAATCCGCCGCTTTCCAGCGTCCCACGGGGCTTTCAGGGGTCTTCCGCAGGGGGTTGGGCAAGGCTTTGCTACACTCTGCGCCATGCCGTTTCTCCGCCTCGCCATCGCCTCGCCCCTGAGGCGCCTGTTCGACTACCTGCCCCCGGAGAACAGCGACCCGGATACCGTTGCCGCACTGCGGCCCGGCTGCCGGATAAAAGTCCCCTTCGGCAGCCGGCAGGTCTGCGGCATCTTCATCGAGGCGTCGGAAGACACCGACGTACCCGAAGACAAGCTGAAACCTGCCCTGGAGGTTCTGGACCCGACCCCCCTGATCAGCCCCTCCGTGGTCAAACTGTGCCGCTGGGCCGCGGAATACTATCGACATGCCGAGGGCGAGGTCCTGAGCGCCGCGCTCCCTACCAACCTGCGCCAGGGCGGCGGCATTCGCAGCACCGACACCTGCTGGCAGCTGACGAACGCGGGCCGGGGCCTGCCCGCGGGCGCCCTGCCCCGGGCTCCCAAACAGGCGGCACTACTGGCGGAACTGCAGCAGAACCCCTGGCTGCGCTGGGATGACCTGACCGAACGCGGACACCGAACGGACGCCCGCCGGGCCCTGCGGGACAAAGGCCTGGTCGAGGAAGTGCCGACGCCGCTGGAAACCACACAGGCCTCCTGGCAGCCGGGCCCGCCCCTGTCGGCGGAACAACAGGCGGCAGTGGATGCCGTGGGGGAAACATTCGAAACCTGCCTGCTGCACGGCGTCACCGGCAGCGGCAAGACTGAAGTCTACCTGCGGCTGATCGAGCGCACCCTGGCCCGCGGCAAACAGGCCCTGGTGCTGGTACCGGAAATCGGCCTGACGCCGCAGATCGCCCAGCGGCTGGCCCAGCGTTTCGACGCCGAAATCGCCCTGCTGCATTCGGGCCTCGCCGACGGCGCCCGCGAGGCCGCCTGGGAATCTGCACGCTCCGGCCGTGCCCATATCGTGGTGGGCACCCGCTCGGCGATATTCACGAGCCTCGCCAACCCGGGACTGATCGTGGTGGACGAGGAGCACGACGCCTCCTTCAAACAGCAGGACGGCTTCCGCTATTCCGCCCGTGACCTGGCGGTAAAACGCGGCCAGCTCGAGAAACTGCCGGTGGTCCTGGGCAGCGCCACCCCCAGCCTGGAAACACTGCACAATGCCGCCAGCGGTCGCTACAAGCACCTGCTGCTGACCGAGCGCATCGGCAAGGCACGGCTGCCGAAAATCGGTATTCGCGACATTCGCAGCCTGCCCCTGCGCGGCGGCCTGTCCGATGCCCTGCTGGAAGCCACCGGCGAACAGCTGGACGCGGGCAACCAGGTATTGCTGTTCCTGAACCGGCGCGGTTACGCGCCGACCCTGCAGTGCCACGACTGCGGCTTTATCGCCAGCTGCCGCCACTGCGATGCCCGCATGACCCTGCACCGCGGTGCCCGGGAGCTGCGCTGCCACCACTGCGAGTGGCGCCTGCCGCTGCCCGGCCAGTGTCCCCAGTGCGGGAGCCGGCAGCTGAATCCCCGCGGTGTCGGCACCGAACAGACCGAATCGGTGCTCAAGCAGCAGTTCCCCGACTATCCCGTGTACCGGGTGGACCGGGATTCCATGCAGCGCCAGGGCGCCATGGCGGAACTGATGGAAACCGTACAGGCGGGTCAGCCCTGTATCCTGCTGGGCACCCAGATGCTGACCAAGGGCCACCATTTCCCGGGCGTGACCCTGGTGGGCCTGCTGGATACCGACAACGCCCTGTTCAGCGCCGACTTTCGCGGGCCCGAGCGCATGGGCCAGCTGGTCACCCAGGTGGCCGGCCGCGCGGGCCGTGCCGGAAAAGTGGGCAAGGTGATGCTGCAAACCCACTACCCGGACCATCCCCTGCTGAACACCCTGCTGCAGGAAGGGTACGACCGCTATGCGGACCTGCTGCTGGCGGAACGCAAATCCCTGGGCCTGCCACCCTTCGGGCAACTGTTGATGGCACGGGCGGAAGCGCGGAACCTGCGCATGGCAGAGGATTTCCTCACCGCCCTGCGCCGGGATACCGCCCCCGGCAACGCCACCCTGATCGGCCCGCTGCCCGCGCCCATGCAGCGGCGCAGCGGACGCTACCGGGCCCAGCTATTGGTACTGAGCCGCTCCCGCGCAGACCTGCAGCGGGTTGCGGCGCAGCTGGTTGCCCTGGGCGAGGCCTCTCCCACCGGCAAGCGCATTCGCTGGTCGGTGGATGTCGATCCCCTTGAGATGTAGTAATGCCCGGGCGTTACGGGGATAATAGCCCGCCGCAAAATCCCGACGAACTCAATAGATGAAGGAACACCTCAGCGAGCTGATTGCCCAGGCCCTGGGCAACCTGGCCGATGCCGGCGACCTGCCGGCCGATATCCAGCCCAATATCCAGCTGGAGCGAACCCGCGACCCCGCCCATGGCGACCTCGCCAGCAATATCGCCCTGACCCTGGCGAAGCGCGCCGGTGCGCCGCCCCGGGACCTGGCCGCGAAGATCTGCGAGGCCCTGCCGGAATCACCGCAGGTAGAGAAAACCGAGATTGCCGGCCCCGGCTTCATCAACTTTTTCCTGACCGATGCCAGCAGCGCCGCGGTCATCAACACCATTTTGGAGCAGGGCGAGGCCTTCGGCCGCAGCAACACCGGGGATGGCCGCGCCGTGCAGGTGGAGTTTGTCTCCGCCAATCCCACCGGCCCCCTGCACATCGGCCACGGCCGCCAGGCCGCCCTGGGCGACAGCATCGCCCGGCTGCTTGACGCCACCGGCTGGCAGGTCAGCCGCGAGTTCTACTACAACGACGCCGGCGAGCAGATCAACAACCTGGCGCGTTCGGTGCAGGCGCGGGCGAAGGGCCTGGACCCGGAATCAGACCAGTGGCCGGAAGACGGCTACCGCGGCGAGTACATCGCCGACGTGGCGAAGGACTACCTGGCCGGCGCTCACGTCGACTCGGAAGACAAGCACGTGGATGCCGCTGGCGACGTGGAGAACCTGGATGCCATTCGCGAGTTCGCCGTGGCCTACCTGCGCCACGAGCAGGACCTGGACCTGAAGGCCTTCGGCGTCAGCTTCGACGTGTTCTACCTGGAATCCTCGGTCTACGAGTCCGGCGAAGTCGAGGACACGGTAAAAGTGCTGCTGGAGCGGGACCAGACCTTCGAACAGGACGGCGCCCTGTGGTTGAAGACCACCAACTACGGCGACGACAAGGACCGGGTCATGCGCAAGAGCGACGGCGGCTACACCTATTTCCTGCCGGACGTCGCCTACCACCACAACAAGTGGCGCCGTGGCTTCAAGCGCGTTATCGACGTACAGGGCGCCGACCACCACTCCACTGTCACACGCGTGCGCGCGGGCCTGCAGGCCCTGGACGTGGGCGTGCCGGAAGGCTGGCCCGAGTATGTGCTGCACCAGATGGTGACGGTGATGCGCGCCGGCAGCGAGGTAAAAATCTCCAAGCGGGCCGGCAGCTACTTCACCCTGCGCGATTTGATCGACGAGGTGGGCCGGGACGCCACCCGCTACTTCCTCGCAGCACGCGCGCCGGGCTCCCAGCTCACCTTCGACATCGACCTGGCCCTGGCCCAGTCCAACGACAACCCGGTGTACTACATTCAGTACGCCCACGCCCGGATCTGCAGTGTATTCCGCAAGCTCGAGGAAGCCGGCGAGAGCTGGGACCCCCAGGCGGCGCTGGCACACCTGGCGCGTTTGTCGGAGGAAGAAGAGCGGGCCATTCTCAAGCGCCTGGACCAATACCCCGAGCTGGTGTCCAATGCGGCAGAGAAAGCCGAGCCCCACAGCATCGCCAATTACCTGCGGGAGCTGGCCGGCGAGTTCCACAGCTGGTACAACGCTCACAAGGTATTGCTGGATGACCGGGAACTGCGCGACGCGCGCCTGGCCCTGTCGGCGGCCGTGCGCCAGGTCATTGCCAACGGTCTCGACCTGCTGGGCGTCCGCGCCCCGGAGAGCATGTAGGATCATGGGACACGCGTGAACAAGGATTTCGCCAGCACCGGTCGCAGCACCCGCGCCAAGAGCGGGGGCGGCGCCCGAAAGAAACCCGCCGCCAGCGCCAGCCGCAAATCCCAGCAACAGCAGAACTCTGCGCCCTGGACCTGGTTCCTGGCGGGCATGCTCTGCGGCCTGTTCCTGGCGGGCCTGCTGTGGCTGGCCTCCCAGCAGCCAGAGGCCCCGGTAGACCGGACCGCCGCCGCAGAACCCCGCGAGGAGCGCCCCCAGCCGCGCTTCGACTTCTATACCCTGCTGCCGGAGCAGCGCATTGACGTCGAGGTGGACCCGGAGGCCATGGCCAGCGCCAGCGCCGAACCCGATGCCGACCAGTTCCTGCTACAGGCGGGCTCCTTCAAGCAGCCGGAAGACGCGGACCGGCGCCGGGCGGAGCTGCTGCTGCTGGGGCTGGACGCCTCGGTGGAGGAAGCGAACACCGACAACGGCCGCTGGTACCGGGTGTATATCGGTCCCTTCGACTCCCGCTCGAAGCTGCAGAGCGCCCGCAGCCTCACCGCCCAGCAGGGCATCGATACCCTGCTGCTGAAACGGCCCGGCAAAAGCGGCTAGATCCGCTACCTTGAATTAAGGCCTGCACACCCCCACATCTTCCTCATCTGAAGGAGGGCTCAGTGGAACAGTATCACGGAACAACCATACTCTCGGTCCGCCGCGGCGACTCGGTGGTCATCGGCGGCGATGGCCAGGTCTCCATGGGGAATACCGTCATGAAGGGGAACGCCCGCAAGGTGCGGCGCCTCTACAAGGACCGCGTACTCGCGGGATTCGCCGGCGGCACCGCCGACGCCTTCACCCTGTTCGAACTGTTCGAGGCCCAGCTGGAGAAACACCAGGGCCACCTGGTGCGCGCCGCCGTCGAACTGGCCAAGGCCTGGCGCACCGAGCGCGCCCTGCGCCGGCTGGAGGCACTGCTGGCCGTGGCCGACAAGGAGACTTCGCTGATCATCACCGGCAACGGCGACGTCATCGAGCCCGAGGACAACCTGATCGCCATCGGCTCCGGCGGCCCCTTTGCCCAGGCCGCGGCCCGCGCGCTGCTGGACAGCACCGAGCTGGGCGCCCGCGAGATCGTCGAGAAAGGCCTTGGCATCGCCGCGGACATCTGCATCTACACCAACCACAACCGCGTCATCGAAGAACTCGACTGCAGCCAGGAGTAACCCGTGTCGAATATGACCCCCCGCGAAATCGTCCACGAGCTGGACCGGCACATCATTGGCCAGGACCAGGCCAAGCGCGCCGTGGCCAATGCCCTGCGCAACCGCTGGCGCCGGCTGCAGCTGGACGAGGACCTGCAGGCGGAAATCACCCCCAAGAACATCCTGATGATCGGCCCCACCGGTGTCGGCAAGACCGAGATCGCCCGGCGCCTGGCGAAGCTCGCCAATGCGCCCTTTATCAAGGTCGAGGCCACCAAGTTCACCGAGGTGGGCTATGTGGGCCGCGACGTCGAGTCCATCGTCCGCGACCTGGTGGACGTGGCCATGAAAATGCTGCGGGAGCAGGAGATGGACAAGGTCCGCTTCCGCGCCGAGGAAGCCGCCGAGGAGCGCATCCTCGACATCCTGCTGACGCCGGCCCGCGGAGACGAAGCGCCCTCCGACTCCTCCACCCGCCAGCTGCTGCGCAAGAAGCTGCGCGAGGGCGAGCTGGACGATCGCGAGGTCGAAATAGAGCTGTCGGCCAATCCCATGGGTGTCGAGATCATGGCACCCCCGGGCATGGAGGAGATGACCAGCCAGCTGCAGAGCATGTTTTCCAACCTCGGTGGCCAGCGCAAGAAGACCCAGAAGGTGACTCTCAAGACCGCCTTAGAGAGCCTGCGCGACGAGGAAGCGGCGAAGATGGTCAACGAGGACGAGCTGAAGCAGCGCGCCCTGCGCGCCGCCGAGCAGACCGGCATCGTGTTCATCGACGAACTGGACAAGGTGGCCAAGCGCGGCGAGATGGCCGGCGCCGATGTGTCCCGGGAAGGGGTGCAGCGCGACCTGCTGCCGCTGATCGAGGGCTGCACCGTCACCACCAAGTACGGCATGATCAAGACCGACCACATCCTGTTCGTGGCCTCCGGCGCCTTCCACCTGGCCAAGCCCGCGGACCTGATCCCCGAGCTACAGGGTCGCCTGCCGATTCGGGTGGAACTGAACGCCCTGTCGCCGGAAGACTTCGAGCGCATCCTGCGGGAACCCAACGCCTCCCTGACCGAGCAGTACCAGGCCCTGCTGGGCACCGAGGGACTGAGCCTGGAATTCACCGACGACGGCATTCGCCGGGTTGCCGAAATCGCCTGGCAGGTGAACGAGAGCACCGAGAACATCGGCGCCCGCCGCCTGCACACGGTGATGGAGCGGCTGCTGGAAGATGCCAGCTTCGAGGCTACCGACGCCAGCCTGAAAGACGGCAAGCTGCTCGTGGACGCCGCCTACGTCGACAGCCAGCTCGAGGCCCTGAGCAAGGACGAGGACCTGAGTCGGTTTATCTTATGACGCCGAGCAAGATTCACCTGCACCAGAAATCGAAGGAGCTGGAACTCGGCTACCCGGACGCCAGCTTTCGACTGCCCTGCGAATACCTGCGCGTGTATTCCCCCTCCGCCGAGGTGAAGGGCCACGGCCCGGGCCAGGAGGTTTTGCAGGTGGGCAAGATCGATGTGAATATTTCCGACATCAGGCCGGTGGGGAATTACGCCCTGCAGCTCATTTTTGACGACGGTCACGATTCCGGAATTTTCAGCTGGGATTACCTGCGCGAGCTCTGTGACAAACAGGCCGCCTGGTGGCAGGACTACCTGGACCGGCTCGCCGCAGCCGGCGCCAGCCGTGACCCCGAGGTGCAGGTGCTGCACTTCGACCCGTGATCAAATAGCGACCGAAGCGCTGTCACAGTTCCTGTCACCGCTTCTCAGAAAGCACTGAAGCCGGCGGCCCCAACGCGCTACAATAAAGGCATCCCAGCGAACAGGGACGGATCATGAGCGAATCCGAGAAAACACATTTCGGCTACGAAGAAGTCGAATCCTCAGACAAGGCCGGCATGGTGGCCGACGTCTTCCACTCCGTGGCCGCGCGCTACGACGTGATGAACGACTTGATGTCCGGCGGCATCCACCGGGTGTGGAAGCGCTTTGCCATCGAGGTCAGCGCCGCCCGCCCGGGCCAGCGCGTACTGGACATCGCCGGCGGCACCGGCGACCTTGCCACGAAGTTCTCCGACATCGTCGGCGACGAGGGCGAGGTCGTGCTGGCGGACATCAACGAGTCCATGCTGCGGGTCGGCCGCGACAAGCTGATCAACAAGGGCTATCACGGCAACCTGGAATACGTGCAGGCCAATGCCGAGAGCCTGCCCTTCCCCGACGATCACTTTGACATCATCAGCATCGCCTTCGGCCTGCGCAACGTCACCGACAAGGAACAGGCACTGGCAGAGATGCTGCGGGTGCTGAAGCCCGGCGGCCGGCTGCTGGTGCTGGAATTTTCCAAGCCCGGCAGCGAGCTGCTGAACCGCGCCTACGACGCCTACTCTTTCAATGTACTGCCGATGCTGGGCCAACTGGTGGCCGGCGACGGCGACAGCTACCGCTACCTGGCGGAATCCATTCGCATGCACCCGGACCAGGAAACCCTCAAGGACCTGATGGAAGACGTGGGCTTTGTGCGCTGCGAGTTCTACAACATGACTGGTGGTATCGTCGCGCTGCACCGCGGCTTCAAGTCCTGAGATGATCGACCCCGCCCTGCACACCGCCGCGGTCGCCGCCCTGGAGACCGCGGTCAACCGCGCGTTGTCGCTGGACCCGGTGGCGACGGCAAAACTGGCGGAGCTGGACGGACACATCTTTCACCTGGCCTGCACCCGCCCGGCCATGGACATATTCCTGGTCCCGCAGCAGGACGGGGTTCGCCTGAAGGGTTTTCACGACGGCGAGGTCACCACGTCCATTCGCGGCGAGGCCCGCGACTTTGGCGAGCTGGCCACTGCCAGCGACCCGGCGGCGACATTGATCAACGGCAATATCGAGCTGACCGGTGACAGCGGGCCGCTGATGGACCTACAGCGCATCATCCAGTCCCTGGACATGGACTGGGAAGCGCCGTTGGTGGACACCCTGGGCGATGTGGCGGGCCACCAGCTCGCACAGGGCCTGCGCGGGCTGTTCAGCTGGGGCCAGCAGGCCCGTTCCAGCCTTGAGCGCCAGCTGGAGGAATTCATTCACGAGGAGGCGCGGCTGTCGCCGTCTCGCCGCGAGGTAGAAGACTTCTTCGAGGACATCGAGCTGCTGAACCAGCGGGTCGATCGGCTGCAGGCCCGGATCAAGCGCCTGACCGCAAAGGCCGCGACCGCGAAGAAGGGAGCAGAAGCCTGATGTCCCGCGCCGCGCGCTTCGCCAAGATCAGCTGGGTATTCTGCCGCTACCGCCTCGATACGTTTCTCGACCCGGACAGGGTGCCGGGCGCCGGACGCTGGCTGTTCAAGCTGGGACCCTGGCGCTTGCTGGGGAATCCCGCGCGATCCCGCGGTGAAAGGTTGCGGCTGGCCCTGGAAGAGTTGGGGCCCGTGTTCATCAAGTTCGGGCAGATGCTGTCGACCCGCCGTGACCTGCTGCCGGACGACATCGCCGACGAGCTGGCGAAGCTGCAGGACCAGGTGCCGCCCTTCTCCAACCAGCAGGCCCGGGCCATTATCGAAACCAGCCTGAAGTCCGACATCGATACGCTCTTCGCCGGCTTCGACCACGAGCCGCTGGCCTCGGCCTCTGTCGCCCAGGTACATACCGCCACGCTGCACTCCGGCGAAGAGGTGGTGATAAAGGTCATCCGCCCGGGTATCGAGAAGATCATCCGGCAGGACCTGAAACTCCTGCACCTGCTGGCGCGCATGCTGCGCCGCTTCTCCGCCGACGGCCGCCGACTGCGCCCGGTGGAAGTAGTGAGCGACTACGAGATCACCATCCTCGACGAGCTGGACCTGCAGCGGGAAGCGTCCAACGCCTCACAGCTGCGCCGCAACTGGGAAGACAGCGACCTGTGCTACGTGCCGGAAGTCCACTGGGACTACACCCGTCGCAGCGTCTATGTAATGGAGCGCATTCACGGCGTGCCCGTCACCGACCTGGACGCCCTGCGCACCGCCGGCACCGACCTGAAGCTGCTGGCCGAGCGCGGCGTCGAGATCTTCTTTACCCAGGTGTTCCGCGACAGCTTCTTCCACGCCGACATGCACCCGGGCAATATCTTCGTCGATATCACCGACCCGGCAGACCCGCGCTACATCGCCGTGGACTGCGCCATCATCGGCAGCCTCAGCGATTCAGACCAGTACTACCTGGCCCGCAACCTGCTGGCCATCTTCCGCCGCGACTACCGGGAGTGTGCCGAGCTGCACGTGGAGTGCGGCTGGGTGCCGCCGGGCACCCGGGTACAGGATTTCGAGGCCGCCATGCGGGCGGTGTGCGAGCCGGTGTTCGAAAAGCCGCTGGCGGAGATCTCCTTCGGCCAGCTGCTGATCTACCTGTTCCAGACCGCGCGGCGCTTCAACATGGAAGTGCAGCCATCGCTGGTACTGCTGCAGAAAACCCTGCTGAATATCGAGGGGCTGGGCCGCCAGCTGTATCCGCAGCTGGACCTGTGGACTACCGCCCAGCCCTACCTGGAGCGCTGGATCCAGGACCGCTATTCCCCCCAGGCCATGCTCGAACGTATGCGCCGCCAGGCGCCGGGCTGGCTGGAACAGCTGCCACAGCTGCCGGAAGCCGTGTTCGAAAGCCTCCAGCAAACCCGGGAGCTGGACAACCAGGCCCGCTACCAGCGCCAGCGGTTGGACGACCTGCAGCGGCAAATCCAGCAGGAGGACGGCCGTCGTAAAAGAGGTGTAGTGGCGCTGTTGATGTTCGGCGGCGCGGCAGCCATTGCGGTGCCCGAGGGCATCAATCAACTGGCGACCTGGCCGTTCATGAGCTGGGCCCTGCTGGGTATGGGACTACTGCTGCTCTGGCCCCGTCCTCGCCGCTGAAGCCCCTTTCCGTTTCCTTCCTGAGCGCATAAAGGGGCACTGGCCCCATTTGTGCGATAATTGACTGCTATGAGTATGCATGCAGCCATCCTGGACCAGGTCCAGTGGAATGAGCAGGGCCTGGTACCCGCCATCGCCCAGGACGCCGAAAACGGCGACGTCCTGATGATGGCGTGGATGAACCGGGAAGCCCTGGCCGCGACCCTGGAAGAGGGGCGCGCGGTGTACTATTCGCGCTCCCGGTCAAAGCTGTGGCGCAAGGGCGAGAGCTCCGGGCACACCCAGCTTCTGAAGGAAATACGACTGGATTGTGACGGCGACACCGTGCTGATGAAAGTGGATCAGCTGGGCGGCATTGCCTGCCACACAGGGCGGCGGCACTGCTTCATGTACCGCTTCGAGGACGGCGATTGGGTGACCTGCGAACCCGTGCTGAAAGACCCGTCGGAGATATACTGAGCAATCTATGACCGGCTTTTTATGAGTGATTTATTGCAACAATTGGACCGGATAATCGCACAGCGCCGATCGGCGGATCCGGAGCAGTCCTATGTTGCGCAGCTTGACGCAGCGGGACTCAACAAGATCCTGGAAAAGGTCGGCGAGGAATGCGTGGAGACCATCCTGGCTGCCAAGGACTGTGGCGGCGGACAGGGCACCGAGCAGCTGGTTCATGAAACCGCGGACCTGTGGTTTCACTGCCTTGTGATGCTCTCGCACCTGGGGTGTGACAGCACGTCCGTCATGGACGAGCTGGCACGCCGATTTGACGTTTCAGGCCTCGCGGAAAAAGCCGCGCGGTCAGGTCCCGCCAGTTAAGGCCGGGACGGTATAAGGAGGAACAACCATGGGTATTGGTGGAATTAGCATCTGGCAGCTACTGATCATCCTGCTGATCGTGATGATGCTGTTCGGCACAAAGCGACTGCGCGGCCTGGGCAGCGACCTTGGCGCGGCGATCAAGGGCTTCAAGAGCTCGGTGAGCGCCGATGACGCAGAAAAAACCGAAGAGAAAGACGCTGAGGGCGATATCGCCAAGAGCGAGTCCGCCGAGGACAACGCCCAGCTCAAGGAACAGGACGGCAAGCCCTCCTAAGCCCCCCGCGGGACCCTTCCATGTTCGACATCGGATTCCTCGAGCTTATCATCGTCAGCATCGTCGGCCTGCTGGTGCTGGGGCCGGACCGCCTGCCGGGCGCGATCCGCACGGTGAGCCTGTTTGTGGGCAAGCTGCGGCGCAGCTTCAATGGCATTCGCGCCGAAATTGAGCGGGAGCTGAAAGCCGATGAGATCCGCCAGGAATTGCACAACCAGTCCATCATGCAGGACCTGCGCAATGCCCAGCAGGAAATCAACGATGCCGCCCAGGAACTGACCCAGGGCCTGGGTCACGACCCGGACCTGAAGCTGGGCAAGGACGGCTATGCCCTGGATGAAGCACATGCGGACGCGGCTGACGACACACACGCCGATGCGGCCGATGACGCGCGCGCCGATGCCGCAGAAACTTCCCACGCCGATGCAGCCGATGACACGCACGCTGACGCGGCTGACCAAGAGTCCAAAGCGACCCGCACCGCGGAATCTGGCCAGTCATGAGCGTCGACACCAATCCCGCCGACACAGCCATGCCGCTGGTCGCGCACCTGAGCGAGCTGCGCGACCGCCTGCTGAAGAGCGTGCTGGCGATCCTGCTGGTGTTCATCGCGCTGTTCGCCTTCGCCAACGACATTTACATGTATGTGTCGGAGCCACTGCGGGCGCTGTTGCCGGAAGGCTCTTCGATGATCGCCACCGACGTGGCCTCACCCTTCCTCGCCCCCTTCAAGCTTACCCTGGTGGTGGCACTGTTTGTCGCCATTCCCTATGTGCTGTTCCAGCTGTGGAGCTTCGTGGCGCCGGGCATGTACAAGAACGAGAAGAAGCTGGCGATCCCGCTGCTGATTTCCAGCGTGGTCCTGTTCTACGCCGGCGCGGCCTTTGCCTACTACGTGGTGTTCCCGCTGATCTTTGGTTTCTTCACCACCGTGGGGCCTGGCGACGTCACCATCATGACGGATATCAACAGCTACCTGAACTTCGTGCTGAAGCTGTTCTTTGCTTTCGGCGTGGCCTTCGAGATTCCCATCGCTGCGGTCATCATGATCCGCGTTGGCATCACCACCGCCGACAACCTGGCGAAGAAGCGTCCCTACATCATCGTGGGCTGTTTCGTGCTGGGGATGCTGCTGACCCCGCCGGACGTGATCTCACAATCCCTGCTGGCGGTGCCGATGTGGCTGCTGTTCGAGGTGGGCGTCATGTTCGGCCGGATGATTACGCCGAAAGAAGACTCTACAGACGAAACTGCGCAGTAAGCGCGGCGTGATCCGACAGCTTGCTCCAGATGCCGCCCCGCAGCAGGCTGGCATCCAGTAACTCCAGCCCCCTATAGTAAACCCGGTCGACCCGCAGCAGCGGCAGCGCCGCCGGGAAGCTGCGCGCCGGCTGCCCCTCCATCTCGGTGATCACCTCGGTGAAGCCCAGCTCCTCGACCATCACCTTGTCCACCTGCATCCGCCAGTCATTGAAGTCTCCCGCCACAATCACCGGGTCGTGGGGATCGCACTCCGAGGCCAGCAGCTCTTTGAGCCGGCGCACCTGGAAGCGGCGCTCCACCGCCAGCAGGCCCAGGTGCACGCAGATCAGCACCAGGCCGTTTTCCAGGTGGCCAAACAACAGGCCGCGGCTGGAAAAGCTCCAGCGGGTGATGTCGTGGTTGGTCCACTCGGCGAAGGGCAGCTTGGAGAGGATGGCATTGCCGTGGTGGCCGTCTTCGACGATGGCGTTCTTGCCGTAGGCGTAGTGGCTCCAGATCTTGTCGGCAAGGAACTCAAACTGGCTCGCGGTCCCGGACAGGTCCTGGCCGTGGTAGCCCAGCTGGTGGCCCACCACTTCCTGCAGGAAGCACATGTCCGCATCCACGCTGCGGATGGCCTCGCGCATGTCCTCCAGCGCAAAGCGCCGGTTGGCCGGCCCGAAACCCTTGTGGATGTTCCAGGAACAGATGCGAAATGGTTCGTCGTCGACTGTCACATCCAATACCTTAACCCGTATAGCGCCCAGGAGGTGAGTCCCGGGCTGGGGGTGTCCTCCAGCCACAGTTCGCGGCTTCTGCCAAAGTCCTGCTCGATAATGCCCTGCAGTTCCCCGATGGTCTGCTTGTCGCGGATCACCACGTCCAGCTCCAGGTCGTGCAGGCTGGAGCGGTAATTCCAGTTGCTGCTGCCGAGGATCGCCATGTCGTCCACGATCAGGGCCTTGGCATGCAGCACCCCGGGAAGGTACAGATAAATGCGCGCCCCGGCCCGCAACAGTTCCCGGTAGTAGTGGCTGGACAGCAGCGGGAACATGGCCACATCGGAGCGTTCCGGCAGCAACAGCCGCACATCGACACCGTTGCGACAGGCCCGCAGCAGGGACCGTCGCAGCCCGGCGGTGGGCAGAAAATAGGCCATCACCAGCCATACCTGCTGCTGTGCGTTGGCCACAGTGCGGGCCACGTAGCGGTTCTTCAGCTGCCGCGCCTTGACGCTGCGGTTGCTCAAATAGCCTGCCACGAAACCCCGCCGCAGGCGCGACGCATGGCCCCACCAGAGGTCGTCGAAACCGTCTACCAGGCTCTGTACGCGCGGGCCGGTCAGCTCCACACCGTAGTCCCGCCAGCCCTGGCCACCGGCGGATTCCGGCAGGTGGTTGGCGGTGATATTGAAGCTGCCCACCCAGGCCAGCTCCCGGTCCACAGTGCAGAGTTTGCGATGGTTGCGACGATTCATGTTCAGTGCGAGGCGCAGGAACTTCAACAGCCAGAGGCTGGGCCGCCCGGATGCGGGCCAGCGCGTCCAGCGGTAAGTGTCGAACAGCCAGGGCAGCGGGTGGTAGATGCGCACGTGCACCCGGTGGGCGCTGAGCCGCTCGGACAGGAGCTCGCAGTCGTCGAGCGAGCCCACGCCGTCCATCATCACCCGCACCCGCACGCCCCGCTCCGCCGCCGCGCACAGGGCCTGCACGAATCGCTCGCCAAGGTGGTCCAGCTCGAAGATGTAGTACTCGAAGTCGATGCTGTGGCGGGCAGCGGCAATGCACTCCAGCAGACGGTCGAAGAAGGCTTCGCTGTCTTCGTATAGTCGGGCTTCGTCCCAGTGGGCAGGCTTGCCGGGTTTCGGAGTCATGGGCCCATTATAGGAATGCCTGCGTATATATGTGACTGCACAACATCTGTGCGGCGGCGCACAGCGCCGTTGCGCCCGTAACACCCCCGAAACTGCTAGGCTAACCGGATGAGTGAGGACAAGCCCAAACGCGCGAAGCTGTCGAGCCTGCTGCGGCTCGGCCGCTTCCTGAAGCCCTACTCCGGCACCCTGCTGGCGGCGGCGATCGCCCTGGTGTTCACCGCCAGCGTTATGCTGGGCCTGGGCCAGGGCGTGCGCATCCTCATCGACGAGGGATTTTCCAGCGGCTCCAGCGAACAGCTCGCCGGGGCCGTGAAACTGATCATGGGCCTGGCCTTCCTCATGGCCATTGGCGTCTTCACTCGCTACTACCTGGTGTCCTGGCTGGGGGAGCGGGTCAGCGCCGATATCCGCGAGGCCGTGTTCGCCAACGTGGTCGCCCTGCAACCCAGCTTCTTCGACGAGAACCGCTCCGGCGAAATCATGTCGCGGCTGACCACCGACACCACCCTGCTTCAGACCATTATCGGCTCGTCCCTGTCGATGGCGATACGCTCGACCCTGACCACCGTCGGCGCCCTGGTTATGATGCTGGTGACCAGCGTGAAGATGACCCTTGTGGTGCTGTCCGCGGTACCCCTGGTGCTGCTGCCCATCCTGCTGTACGGCCGCAAGGTGCGCACCCTGTCCAGCGCCAGCCAGGATTCCATCGCCGGCGTGGGCAGCTACGCCGGGGAAATCATCCAGCACATCAAGACCGTGCAGAGCTACACCCGCGAGGAGGACGAGCGCGCCGCCTTCGCCGCGGAATCCCAGCGCGCCTTCGAGATCGCCAGGCGCCGCATCCGCCAGCGGGCCCTGCTGGTCGCCGCCGTCATTCTCATGGTATTCGGTGGCCTGGGGGGCATGATCTGGTCCGGCGGCAACGCCGTGGTCACCGGCAGCATGACCGGCGGGGAACTGGGCGCCTTCGTGTTCTACGCCTTCATGGTGGGCTCGGGCTTCGCGACCATCTCCGAGGTCTGGAGCGAAGTGCAGCGGGCGGCGGGCGCCACCGACCGGCTGATGGAGTTGCTGGCGGAGCGCAGTGATATCGCCGAACCCGAGGAACCCAGCGAACCTGAAGGCGCGGAACTCAAACTCGAAAACGTGACCTTCAGCTACCCCACCCGGCCACTGCAAAAAGCGCTGGACGGGATATCGCTGACCGTCGAACCCGGCCGCAGCCTGGCCCTGGTGGGCCCTTCCGGGGCGGGCAAATCCACCGTGTTCGAACTATTGCAGCGCTTCTACGACCCCCAGCAGGGCAGCATTGCCATGGGCGGTGTTGACCTGAAGGGCATGACCACCCGGGAACTGCGCAGCCACCTGGCGGTGGTCCCGCAGGCCCCCGCCATGTTTACCGCGGACGTGGCCTACAACATCGCCTACGGGCGCCCGGACGCCAGCCAGGCCGAAATCGAGGCCGCGGCGAAGGCCGCCCATGCCCACGACTTCATCATGGGCCTGCCGGACCAGTACCAGTCCCACCTGGGAGAGCAGGGAGTGCGGCTGTCAGGGGGCCAGAAGCAGCGCATTGCCATCGCACGGGCGGTGCTGGCGGATCCTGAAATCCTCCTGCTGGACGAGGCGACCAGTGCGCTGGACGCCGAGAGCGAGCGCCATGTGCAGGAAGCCTTGGAAGAATTGATGAAGGGCCGTACCACGGTGATCATCGCCCACCGGCTCAGCACCATTCTGCAGGCCGATCACATCGCGGTGCTGGACCACGGCAAGCTGGTGGCCACCGGCACACACAACAGCCTTCTGCGGAGTTCACCGCTGTACCAGCGGCTGGCGAGCCTGCAGTTCCGGGACGAAGAGGTTGCCTGAAAGGTCGTCTAGTTGTGGTTACTCATCAGGTTGTTCACAGATAGGCCGCTCCGGCTAATCGGTGGTAGGTAGTCGAGGCTAGCATGGGGTCGATGCCAGTTGTATTGGTGTAACCACGGCATTAGATGCTGAGCCCTTTGCTCTGAGTCTTTGTAAGAGCGAGCGTAGGCCCATTCTCTGAGTGCTGTTTGTATAAACCGCTCAGCTTTGCCGTTGGTTCTGGGACAGTATGGACGTGTCCTTTTGTGCACCAGCCCCAGTCTGCGACACAACTGCCTGAAGACCTTCGACTTGTAGGCAGGACCATTATCTGTGAGCACACGTTTGAAGCGGATACCCAAGCTCCTGTAATACCTCACAGCCCTGAGAAGCGCCTGGCAGGCGCTTCTCCCTGTTTCATCTGGATGGATGGAGCCGAAGGCCACCCGACTATGGTCATCAATGGCGACGTGGACGTACTCCCAACCAGGCCCGCGTTTCGGCGTGTTCAGGCGGCTACCGGTGACCCTGTGTCCGGGGCGCTTGAATCGCCCGAGTTTCTTGATATCCAGGTGCAGTAAATCCCCAGGGGCATCATGCTCGTAGCGATTATCAGGCCTGGCGGGCTCGAGATAGGCAAGTCGATTTAGTCCCGACTGCGCCAGGATCCGCCCGACTGTGCTTTGGCTGGTACCCACCGCCAGGGCAATCTGGCGATAGGTTTGCCGTTGACGCCTGAGCTTGATAATGCGTTTGGCGATGCCGCTCTTGGTCTGAGTGGGGCACTGACGCGGGCGGGAGGAGCGATTCAACAGGCCGGCTTCACCTTCGTCCTGGTATCGATGGAGCCATTTGTAGGCTGTGCGGACGCTGACGCCCACGGCCTGGGCGGCTTCGGCGGGTCTGAGACCGTCTTCGGTGATTCGACGAACGAGCAGCAATCGACCGTGTGGCGTTAATCGTGCATTCTTGTGGTTGTTCATTCGGGGCTCCGGATTATTGAGATGGGTCGCACCTCCAATTCTCCGGGTATGCCCCGAGTGAACAACCTATTGAGAGATCACATCTAGTCGGCAGGACGGTTATCGAACACCAGCCCCAGGCGCTCGCGCACACCCCGGCGCAGTTCGCCGAGATCCGAGCTGGTATCCCGAGCAATTTCGCCCAGATCCCTGAGAAAGCCGATGTAGTGGCTGCCGCCGGCCACCGTGGCCTTGATGGGCCAGGTCAGCAGGCCGTCGCCTTTCATCGCCTGGCGCACGATTTCCAGCGTCTCGGCGGTGGCCTCGTTGAAGTGCTCCTTGGCCGCGGTGCGGCTGGACTCACCGGCAATCGCCAGTACCTCGAGCCCTTCCAGAAAGGCCTCCAGGCCAATCCATTCCACCAGGGCCGCATCTTCGGCACCGCGGCGCAGGGCGCGGCGGGCCTTCCGAGCCACGTTGCGGTACTCCCGCTCCACCTTGGGGCCGAAAATCGGGTCCGGTGCGGGCGCCAGCAGGTCTTCCTGCTCCAGCATGCGCCAGTCTTCAGGCGACAACACCTTGTCGATGACCGGGAACACCAGGGCTTCCTCGGCCTCCATGTGCTTGCGCTGTTCAGTGATGTACTCGCGCACCTGCTTGCTGACCTTGTCAGCATCGGCGCCGGTCTCCTTCCAGTGGGTGACCGTCTTCAGCGCCTTGGCGCCAGTCTTGGCAAGGAAATCGTGGTCCCGCTGCAAGGTGTCGACATCGTCTGAGAGCTTGCTGTCCACTTCCGCCGCACGGGCGTAGACCATGTCCTCCCGTGGGTGGTGGAATGCATCCGGGTAATGAGTCAGATAGTGCAGGGACTCATAGAAGATATGCGCGTCGACCGGCTCATCCTGCTCGATGCGCTCAACCTCCGCGTCCATCAACCGGAGCAAGGTGCCGATATAGCGGTGCTCCGCGTACATGGTGGCCAGAATCGGGTGGCTGCTCATCTCGCTGCCGCTGAGCGTGTCCGCCACCGCCTTCCATGCCTTCTTGCTATAGCTGTCTTGTGCTGTCGCCATCACAACCCCCGTCGGCGATTTATTGTATATTCCACTGTCTGTGTGGACCGCGCATTGACGCAAGACAAGCGAATGCGGGCCGTACACAATAGCCGCAGCCGGCCTTTCATGCCAGTTGACACCGTGTGAACCGGGCTGCGTATAAGGATGCGAATAACAAGCTAGACCACAATTACTAAATAGAGTGCACCCACAATGCGTTTGAACACCCTGCTGCCCATCCTGCTGGCCGGCCTTGTTGCCTGCTCGGATTCTGACAACTCCTTCAACCCCAACCCGGAGCCGCCCGTCGAGCCGCCGGTCGGCCCCACCTTCAGTGCCGAGATTCGCCGCACCGAGTACGGTATTCCCCACGTCAGCGCCGACGATTACGGCGGTCTGGGGTATGGCATCGGTTACGCCTATGCCCAGGACAACTTCTGTGTGGGTATGCGCGAGATCATCTTCTCCATCGGCCGCTCCGCCGAGCTGCTCGGTGAAGAGGAAGGGGATGTGAATGCCGACCTGCTGTTCACCTACCTCACCGGCGATATCGAGGAGTTCGAGCAGAACTTTATCGACCCGCTGCCCCAGCGGGTAAAGGACCTGAACGAGGGCTACGCCGCGGGCTTCAACCGCTACCTGGAAGAGACCGGTGTCGACAACCTGCCGGAGGGCGAACTGGGCTGCCGCGGTGAGGACTGGGTATTCCCCGTCACCGCCACCGACCTGTTCCTGCTGCAGCGTCGCCAGGCGCTGCGCGGCAGTTCCGGCAACGGCACGTTCTCCAATGCGATTCTCGCCACCACCGGCCCAGACGGCGGCGGCGCCATTGAACTGTCTACCGGCACCGAAGAGCAGACCCGGCGGGCCTTCCGCAAAATGGGCCAGGAGCTGCGCGACCCTGACCTGGGCAGCAACGGCCTGGCCCTGGGCCGCGACATTACCCAGACCGGCACCGGCATCCTGCTGGGCAACCCCCACCAGCCCTGGTTCGGGGAAGGCGCCTGGTACCAGGCTCACCTGACCATTCCCGGAGAAGTGGATGTGGCCGGCGCGGTGCTGCACGGCTTCCCGTACGTGGGCATCGGTTTCAATAAGGACGTGGCCTGGACTCACACGGTGTCCATCGCCAACCGCTACAGCCTGTTCGAGCTGCCGCTGGTGCCGGACAACCCGCTGCAATACACCTTCGACGGTGAAGTGCGAGACATTGAGGAAATTGAGGTCACCGTGCAGTCCCTGCAGGCGGACGGCACGCTGGAGGACGTCAGCAAGACCTTTTACGAGTCCCACTACGGCCCCGTTGTGAACTTCGGATCCTTGAGCCCGCTACTGGACGGCTGGCCGCTGATCACAGGCTCGATCCTGGTATTTCGCGACGCCAACCTGGAAACCGGCCTGCGCGGCAGCGACCAGTGGCTGGAGAAGGCCAAATCGACCAACCTGTCACAGTACATCGACGCCATCGGCGAAATCGGCAACCCCGTCTTCCACGAGCTGGCGGCGGACCGCAACGGCGATGCGTTCTATGGCGACATTTCCGCCATGCCCAACATCACCCAGGAAAAGATCGATACCTGCCTGACCTCGCCCATCGGCTCGGCCCTGGCGGCGGGCACCACCAATGTGCTGCTGACCCTGGACGGCTCCACCTCTGACTGCGACTGGGGCACCGACCCGGACGCGCCCGAGGGCACCCAGTTGTACGGCCCCAGCGCCCTGCCCCAGCTTCGCACCACCGACTACGTGGGCAACAGCAACAACAGCTACTGGCTTTCCGATGCTAACAATCCGCTTACCGGATTCCCCACCGTGATGGGCCCGGTGGGATACGAGGGCCTGCAGCAGTTCCTGCGCACGCGCATCGGCCACCTGATGGTGGAGGACCGGCGCCAGGCCACCGATGGCATTGACGCGTCACCGCTGTTCAACATCGATAACCTCAAGGACTTCATGTACAACAACCGCGTCTACGGCGCGGAAATCACACTGGAAGACGTACTGACCATTTGTGGAACGACCGCGGCTCCGATCCAGGAAGCCTGCGACGTGCTGGATGCCTGGGACCAGAAGGTCGAGCTGGAAAGCCGCGGCGCCCAGGTGTGGAAAGAGTTCTGGTCCGTGATTCGCCGTGAACTGGGCAACGACTTCCAGAACGTCGTGGAGAGCGACCGCTTCTGGCTTGTGGACTTCGACCCCGCAGACCCGCTGAACACCCCAGCTGGTATCGACACCGCCGACACGGCCAACCGCGACCTGGTAATCAGTGCACTGCTGGAGGCCATCGGCCGGTTGCAGGCGGCTGGCGTGGCGCTGGACGCCCCCTGGGGCGACGTGCAGTACCTGGAACGCGGCAATGAGAACGTACCCATCCACGGCGGCCAGGGCACCATGGGCGTGTACGGCGCCATCAGCTCACGCCTGAGCGACGGCGGCTACGTAAACCCCACCAGCGGCAACAGCTACATCCAGCTGGTGACCTGGGACGAAAGCGACTGCCCCATCGCCGACGTAATCCTGGTCCCCAGCCAGTCCACCGACCCCGAGTCACCCCACTTCGCCGACCAGACCAAACTCTACTCCAACAAGGAGTGGGTAAGGTTCCCATTCTGCGAAGACGACATCGAAGCCAACCAGGTCGGCGAAACTCTGGTCATCGAAGAATGATTGGTGCCTAACGTAGGCACCAAACTGTAGTACCGATACACATTGTCATCCCCGCACTTTGTCGTCATCCCCGCGGAAGCGGGGACCCAGAAGGGGGCCAACGGCCCCCGCTTCTTTTAATGCGCAACGCGCAAGGATTGGAAAGAAGCAACAACTAGAAAAACCCCGGCACCGCCCCCTTCAACGCACCAGCATCCCGAAACGCCAACACCATACAAGGCGCCTGCCCCTCCGGCTGCGCAGCTTCAACACACTCGAACCCAAACTTCCCGTAGTACCCAGTACCCACACCTGAGAACAGGTAGATACCTCGAACCTCAGCCCGCCTGGCCAACCCGATGACATGCCTGATCATCTTCTCAGCATAACCACGCCGTCGAAGCGCAGGCGGCGTGGCGACAGATCCCACCCCCCAACACTCCGGCAACAGGTCGAACCCCTGCCGGTACACAATAAGTGAAGACACGAGCTCACCCTCGTTTTCGAGCACATACCACTGCCCCTGCGGATACTTAGAACTCGACATCAACTCATTCAGGTAGCGTCGCTGGCTCATGCCGTTGTGCCAGGTATCAAAGCCCATCATGAATATGGTTTCGAGGTCTTCAGGCACGCCCTCACGAGTGAACACGTTCAATCTCCCTTGTATTCACAATTAGAGTAGAGCACTGCACCCGCAGGTGCAGCGCTCATGATTAGCGCCGTCTCCTGCGGCAACCTGCCCTGGCGATACCGTCGTGATAGACCAGATTATGTTGCCTCAGGCCTTTCAGACAGTCCCCGTAGGACACATACCGCTCGAGTGCATCCGGGTGGTCATCGCACACCAGGTAAACGGCACCTGCGTACGCCACCGCGGGAATCGCGCACAGCGCTATGACTGCTATCACTTTGTAGTACTTCATTACAGGCACCTCCTTTCTCAGCTAACGTGCCGTCCTTTCCACGTCACAGGCGCAATTCGCGCCCAAACAAAAAACCCCGACTGGCAATACCAACCGGGGCTTCCGCTGCTGCTGGGTGTCCCGGTTGCCTGAGCAACACGGGAACCCTCCTGTGTTGCTACATAAAGATCAGACCTGCCTTGATCAGGGCCACATCACCAAGGGCGTCAAACATAGGCGCACCACCGGTCATGTCCATGCGATAGGCAGACGAACCCCGACCCGCACACAGGGCGTGCGTGGTGCTACGGCTTTGGGCCGCATAAAGTCGG
The DNA here is from genome assembly GCA_965601975.1 of Halieaceae bacterium. GTDB lineage: Bacteria > Pseudomonadota > Gammaproteobacteria > Pseudomonadales > Halieaceae > JANQIO01. The sequence goes on along the minus strand of OZ271856.1, from coordinate 117,809 downwards.
TTGATCATGGTCTGCTCCATCGTCTGCATATTCGCTCCTTCAGTTTTCGCCGGGCACAAAAAAACCCGGATTGCTCAAAGGCCTTCCGGGTTTTTGGTGTTGCCAAAAGCTGGAAGGCGTTTCGCCTCCCAGTGAGAGGCGTTCAGGTCATCGTGAGCGCGATACCGAAATCGCACAGATCGGCACAGACGTCGTGCGACGGCTGCATCAGATCCATTGTCGTTTTCGAAATCGCCATGTTGGATAAACCTGTTCTCTACTTGAATACTGTCACTGTAGACCCGAAGCTGACACCGGTCAAAGGAAACGCGAGCGATTGTGGATTTTTACCGGCATCGCTGCTGCGAAATCTTGCAACGGTCGTAACTCAAAGATTCGACTACCCTTGTAGAAAATCCCAGAGACCCTTCCATGACCCAGAGCTCGCGCTTCAGCGTCGACCCGACCAAACTCGAACCGATTCGCAATGCCGCTCATATGGCCTGCCAGTGGCCGTCCCGCGCGGCGCGCGCCAACCTGGAGGCGGCAGCGGATGACAGTCACTCAAGCCTGAGCTGGGACGAGGCGTACCAGGGCCTGGTGAGCCAGGGTTTAAACGACGATGGCGCCAGGGTGGGGTTCAGCTTCACCCGGGCAGCGCTGTTCTGGACCAACGGCAATGGCGGCTACGGGGAGTTACCGCTGGGTAGCCAGACCGAGAACACGATCGGCGCCTGGCTGGATGAGCAGCTCGACAAGATGGGTCTCAAGCCCACCAGCAAGGCCGAGATGCCCTATGACCTGGGCTTGGACGAGGTCTATCATCTGGTGGACCAGCAGCCGCTTGAACTGGCGGCCTTGGGGGACTGGTTTGCCCATGCACACCAATCCTTCAGTGCACTTCTACCCAAATGGCAGGAGCACGCAGTGAGCCCGCTGACGGTGCACTGCTGGCCCCACCATTTCGATATCGCCATCCTAGTCATCCTCGAAGAAGGCGATGCAGAATATGCGCGCTCCATCGGTATGGGCATGTCACCGGGGGATGGCAGCTACCCGGAGCCCTACTTCTACTGCACGCCCTGGCCGCCACCGAATCCTGAGACGCTGCCAGAAGGTCCAGAGCCGTTTCAGTGGCATACGGAGGAATTTGTTGCACTGGTGCTACCGGCAAGCCGACTGACCGACCATACAAACACCAGGATCTTGCTACGGTCCGCCTACGAGCTGCTCCTGACCCGAGTTTTACGATTGGGTTAGCCAACCTAGTACTCAGCCGACTTCAGGTCTTCTGCTCGGGAAACTTGAAGCCAATATAGGTTCCGGAGGTAATGCCCATCAGCGTCAACAGTGTGGCGCTGAACTCTGGCATCGCAAGATTCTCTAAGGTCTGTGATATGAAGACGAAGCCCAACACCAGCGACCAGACCAGGATTTGGAAGCGGTGGAAGCTCACGCCGCTCTTGTCGGACACCAGGTCCTTGAGGAAGCCCTGAGATTGTGGTCCCTGAAGCTGCTTTTCTGCAGCCTTTATCGTGGCGTCCAGCAGCTCCGTCTGTTTCTCGTACTCTCCCAGCTTCCCACTCAATAAGACTACACGGGCGTCTTGCTGCGTCGTGCGCGTAGTCAGAGCTGTCAGGCTATCCAGCTCCGCCTGGGATTTCTCCTGCTCAGCTTTCAATCTCGCCAGTTCTGTTTCTGCAGTTTTCATCTCCCCGGAAGCCTTTGAAGACTTGTCTGAAACAATGGCAATCGACCCAAATCCTGTTGCGGCCGCGATGCCCATCAAGATAAGAGCCTGTTCACTGATAGTTTCGAAATCTGTTGTGACCAGACCAATGTAAAGGTACGCGGCTAGCACCAGGAAGAACCACCAGGCCATCTGTGTCCGGCCAAGACTGAAAGGAGGCAGCGTGGTTTGGTTCTTCGCGGGTGCATCACGAATGATCTTGCTATCCGTAACGAAGAAGATAAATATCAAAAGTGCGGCGATAAAAATTCCTACAACAATGGCGGAATAGCCCTTCCTGAATATTTCGAGCTGAACGGTAGTGTCGGCAGCTGATTCCCCAGAGATCTTCTCAATAGTTCCCATCCCGAGGCTCACTCGAACAGTTCGCGTGGAATCCTTCGGCTTCTTCAGCAAGTCCAACCAAGCCTCCGCCGACTGCTGTACTGACACATCGCGTTTCAGCTTGTACTGGAGGACGTCTAGCTCAGCACAATCCGGCGGCTCGGCGCCCTTGGCAGCAGGTTTGCATTCCGGATCGACAGATTTCCTGACACTTTCCGGCGTGTGATCGGGCAATGGAATCCCGTTAAGGAACAAGACAAGGTCTTGAGGTTGTTGTGTTGCATCCAGTCCTCGAACGGAAATTGCCATGCCATCCCCGATCCCGACCTTCTCCAGTTTGCCGCCATCCGGACTCTTGATTTCCGTAATTACGGGTTTGGTGTTGCCAGCAGCATGAGACGTTGGCGTCCAAAGTGCCGCCAGCACGAAGCAAGCCGCCAGCAGCAAAGCACTCACGATATGTCCGTAGGCGCGTTTCAAACTCTTGCCATGTAGTAATGGCATTGCTGAACAATTAACCATGGCTCAATCCTCTCTCGATGAGTTTGACCGGCTGCTGAACTTATGCGCCGGATAATTAGTCGCCGGGGTCATTTCCCCCGGGAAGAAACTTGATGGGCCAGATAACACGCAAGACCTCGTCACCTTCTGGGCTATGCCAGGAAACTGTGGCTTCCATATTGATACCGGGCGCTTCACTCTTGTGGACGACGCTGAACATGTCCTGCAGTGAAGTATCAGCCTCGACCTCTGATTTCTTTTTCGTTGTGAGCAATTGTCGCGCATAGGTCCAGCCGCGCTCATTGATCGACCCTCTTTCGAGCACGCCATTCACAGATTGCAGGTAATGGGCGTCTTGCCAGTGTTGTTCAAGATACCCAGTAACCTCACGGTTATTGCTGCCGGCTTCGTCCCGGTTCCAGTAGTTGTAGCTTTGATCTCCGATCGTTTCCTCGGACTCCAGCACCGCCCTGTGAACCAGCGGGCCGAAACTGGCTTTTGCTCCGATCGCCGCGTAAGCCCAGTCCTCCAGTGAAGGGCCCTCTCCAGGTCTTACGGTCAGCTCTGCGACCTTGGCTGGAACATCGAACTCTTCGAACTGCTTGCTGCCGATCGTCAGTAGCTGGCGGCCGTAGCCCGTCCAGGGCGACGCCGGGCTGGTTTGCACAAAGCAAGGGTTGATGTCGGGGTCGTTGTTTCCGTCGACGTCACGAAAGTTTCGCTTCACTCGCAGTCGTGCCCGCGTGAACTGCCACGGCTCATCCAGCACGGACACGCGCACGACATACTTGGATTTGTCGGGTTCGTCGCTGTCCTCCTTCAGGAGCTGAAAGAACTCTACAGCGCAAACATGGCCGATGCCGTCATCGCGGTCACCGTCTACAAATGGCTTATCAGCGATGTACCAACGTGGCGTATTGCCCGCCCCTATTCCGGAAAGTACGCGTGTGCGCGTCAGCTTGTTCATGCCCTCGGACTTGATTGGCTTTTGCTGATGCTCGATCTCCCGTGGCCTCAACAAGGACAGGCCGCGGGTAAAGTGATCAGCGGGCGTATCCGGTGGATTCACCAGCCACTGCTCAAGCTCCTCGAGGACGTCTTTCATTGGCACACTTTCCGGCTTCTGGGCACTTGCCGGTTCTTCCTTGTCTGCACCCTGGCTGGAGAGCCGGCGATAGCGGAACCAGGAGTACAGTTTGGAGTTTTCCTCAATCTTCGCTTCAACGCTCTTCGGAATTGCGCTTTCATAAGGTGTCGGGCCGACTTCGACGTCGATCTCTAGGCTGTCCGCGGAATAAGGGATATCACCGGTGCTCTCTTCTTCATCGGTTTCCACGATGAAGTAGTAATGACTGAGATAACTCTCCACACGCTCCCAGCCGGCCAGCCGCGCTGGGTCAGCAAAGGCCTGCATGGTGGTCTCCGGTCGGCGCTTCAGACGAATGGGCTTGCTGGCCGAGGTGGACTGAGCGATTTCCAGCAACTGCTTGTCGTCGAGCACGTCGGAGAGCACGCGTTTGAACACGCTCTCGAAGCCACCTGCAGGACGGCTTCCCCAGGGTGCGATCAGGGTTGATCGGAACGGGGTTTCATCACCGGTTATGGCTTTACCCTGTCGGGGCAGTAACTGCTTGGGCGTTACCGGCGGGCGCCGCGCTGGCAGCACATAGATAGGTCGGTACTTACCCGGCGCATACTGGATACGCCACTCCGGATTGTAGTGAACAACATCGAGTTCGAGTGCCCTGGCCTTTTGCGGCGGACCGCCCGCAGCGCCCTCCGCAATGTCGGTGACGAAGGAGTTGCGGTCCTCGATGAGGTCTTCGGCAAGGCGTGCCTGACCACCGCCGCGCAGTTTCATGCTCGAATCTGCGCCGTCAAGGTCTACCTGCCGGTCGTGCCAGGCCCGGTCGCGCACCTTGAAGGCGCCGTCATCATCCTGGTATTCACATTCGAGAATCTCAAACTCGTTGTCATAAGACAGGTCATCCAGGACGTCGACCAGGAAGCGGACAGAGCTCTGGCCGTTCACTGCGTTGCCTCCGACATCGGCGAAGGTAAACCTGTCTGAATCGTGGTGTCGCTGCTCGGATGATTGGCTTACAGAAGTATCGAATCCCCTCAATTGCTTGTGCACTCGCAGGCTGTAGAGCCTGGAGGAAAAGCTGTCCGGGTCGAAGATGCCAACCCCGAATGCCTTGCTGGTGGCGAAAAGAGCGGGGCGCTCGACCAACATCTCACGCAGCCTCGCATCAACGCCACACTCGCCGACCTGCGCCTCCGTGACTAACTGTGATACTCCCTGGAAGAAGCCACGTTCACGCACGTCTTCCCACTTTCCCATTGCCTCGACGTCATCAACCCTCTCGATCAGGCCCAACAGCTGATCGGCGATGCCGCCCTCCCCGGAAATCAGCCCCTGTGCCTGTTTCCACCGGGTGTGTCCGCTGGCGGGCGTCAGTGTCTTGTTGACATCGATCAGCTCCACGTCCTGCCGGGATGCGATGCTTGTCAGTATGCGCAGCAGGAAGTTGACGAACTCCAGCGTGGTCCTGGCGTCACCGATTGCAGGATGCCCCTTGATGGGGCGAAAAGCGAAGGGCACGTAATACATCTGTGACACGCGCTCCACGTCCTTGCGATAGCCGGTGGGCAGGTTGAGGTAGGGCTGGGCGTCGCCGAACAGGCTTCGTACAAGCTGTTCAGAAGGAATCGGGGGCAACTCGTCTTCGCCAGGCGCTGGGGGGGCGGCCCGTTTGTCGGTATCCCGCGAGGCCAACCACATGAACTTTGAATGCAGTGGTGAATCGTCGTCTCTGTCCAGATACCCTTCAAGTTGGCGGCGAGCGCTGAGGCGAAGGTCCGGATCCTCGAAAAAATCCTCCTCAATGAACGCGTATCTGTCGCGGGTGGCCGTATCCGGCAGGTCGCCCTGGAAGAATGCATCCTCGTAGCTAGCTTTTACCACTGCACCATTGGCACGGCGGAGTGTCAGGCCGGTACGCACGGCATTGGTGGACTTGAACAATGCGTCCGGCGGCTTGCCCACCCATGACCAAAGGTCCGGCGATTCGTTGAAGGGGATAGCGAGCACCGCCCAGGGATGATCGTCGCCGAACTCGCGGCCGTTCATATACCGATCCGGCTCCTGCAACAGACCCTCAATGTTCCCCACGAAATCGCTGAAGGTGTCACCTACCAGGGCCTTGATTCTCCTCAGGCTGTCGATGTTCGGGTGATCGGGGTCCGCGCTCTGTCGGGCCAAAAGACGACCAATGCTGAGGCGGCCGGTGCCCACCCAGTCCATGTTCCGGCTAATGCTGGGATAGGAGGTGTCGCTGTTGTCGCGTCCGGGGTCCGGGTCTGCCTGGTTATCGAAGTTCCAGCGCTCTACCACCAGTTCGGCAAGCGACTTGTCTTCATCGTCGTTCTCTTCCTGAAGAGCAGCGACAAGGTCCATGAGGCATTCGTACAGTTCCCGCAACTGCACTGCGCTGGTCCCGGTACCCTCGGTTTCCGGCGTCTCATTCTTGTAGGCGGTCAGCAGTGTGCTGACCGCCTGCTTATTCAGGTGCAACTCAATGCGCTCGTTCCCATCCTTCCTGTGATCGAAGGACATGAAATGTCGCAGCGGATGCTCTTCGCCTTCATTAACCCCGACGACGCCGCGTTGCACCAGCTCTGCCGGGTGACGAATTTCCGTGGATATTCCCAGGCGGATGTGGCGACCGTCGTCGCCGACTTCGAATGGCACACGATAGCTGTACTGGTGCTCCAGGTATCCACTGAACTGGAAGCGCTGGTTGCTGTTGAGGTAGGCCTGGTAGCGAAATTCCTCGCTCTGGTCAGGATCGTCGGCAATCTCCTGCGCGAAATTGTGGCTAAGCCAGTAGGTAAAATGCGGGCCAGTCGGCTTGATGTCGCGGCCGATATTCTCCAGGTGATTCGGAATCTTCCAGTCGTGACGGCCCTCGGCGTCGTCGTCTTCTACATCCTTTCGCGTGGGTAGCTGGGTAAGCGCCGACGGGTAGGTCAGGGGAATACGCCTGGGGTCAGCCGCGCCTTCCTCCAGCAGCGATACCCTGAGCTTGTTGAAGTTGCCGAGCTGCCCCAGCAAACCACTGGCTGCCGGGTCGAACGGCGTTGGTGAGGCGGCGGTCGTATAGCGCTCCTGAAAGCGCTCCAGCGAGCGGCTGAGACGCGATATGAAGCTGTGGCGCATGACAAATAGCGGTGGGATCTCACGCTGTTCCTCTGGCCTTGAGTCCACCACGATGCTGTAAAGCCCGGCCGTGTGAGAGGCGGGTATCACCAGGTCTGTCTCGACACTCGCGCCCGGCTTGTTGGCGGATTCCGCGTTTTCCAGGGCAGCGGCGAGTGTGCCGTCACCATCATCAGCGATGACCAGCTCGAAGTTGCCGTAGATGAAACTAGAAAGGTCGGCGGGAGCTGTCTCGGGAGTTCGCTGCAGTACCCTGAGTGTCGTGGTGGCCACTCTGGTGACTGTCGGATTCTCGCCCTCTGCGGCCCGCTGTGTTATCCAGAACTGGGCGGCGGACCAGTCGCCGTACAGGCAACTCAGAACGGCGTCCGACTCCTGCGGATGAATGAAGTTTACGGCCAGCACCCTGAATGCGATTTGCTCTGTGCCCGGCAGCTTGAAAGGCTCGATGCGTACCCTGAGCCGGAAGTAGCTCTCAACATCTTCGGAACCCATACCAAGATCAGGGCGATACAACTCACTGGGGTGAATGGCGGTGCGCTGCGGCAGCCGCCGAACCAGGGCGGTTTTGGGTTCACCCGGGGTGACGGTCGTCTCGTCAATGCGAGGCATGTCCTGGCGAGCGTCGCTGGACAGCAGGTCCAGCACGGCAGCGGGCACCTCGTAAAGCGGCAGCGGGTCCTCCGTGCCGGGCTTGTCGAGCCCGACAGGGGCGCCCTCGGCAATTTTCGGTTGGTAGTGGACAATACCGTTTCTCATATTGCCCGTTTCGGTGCCAGCACCATCAGTGTTCGGTAGGTCGTCACGCTGCAGGCGGATTGAAACGTCCTCACCGATGAGGTCCAGATGATCCGCCTCCAGCTCGCGAAGCGCGTCATTGAGCTCCACAATGACGGGCGCTGGGATTCCCTGCAGCTCCAGGGAAGAAACGCTGAGTACGGCGGGGTCTGCCGACGTGGACTGCACCGGTCCCAGGCGGAATACCTGGCCCAGCAGGGAGTAGGCGTTGGTCCCCACCCAGCCTTCTGGTGCACGCTGTGGATTCGGCCTGGGAATCATGAAATGGCCACGGCTTTGTGCAGACGCGTCAACGGGCCAGCGCAGCCGTTCGCCATATCCGTACAGCGTGCTGACTCTTTCGATGAGATCCTGTTCCGACAGTCGCGCCGCGTCACTCTTCAGGTTTTCCCATAGCCGGCGGTGGTAACTGCACTGATCGACGGTCTGCCCACCCGCCTGCAGCCCCCTGGGCATCATCAGCTGGGGGTCCGCTTCCAGGATCTTCAGCGGCACAGGCAGCTGCGGAGGCTCGCCAACCAGAGTGGATGCTTCCTTCGTACTGTGGACCATGGTTTCGTAGATGGCCGCGGCGAATAACGTGGGTGGATTGCTGGCAGGAATCGTGCTGCGCAAGTGCGCCTTCCAGCGGCGGATCAGAAGCTCTTCGGAGTCCGGGCGATCCGGGTCGCGGGGATCTGCACCTGTATCCGGGCGATCCACGGTTTCTTCCAGCACCGTCCCTTTGACAAAAGCGTCGAAGATTTCCGTGTCGAGGTCATTGAACCTGGGGTCCCTGCCCTCATTCGCAGCTGTTTCCAGTTCGTTGCGCCAGGCCACCACCGCGTTGCATATCCAGTCGATGACCTGCGCCTGGTCGTGTTTCGACAGGGTCCCGAAGGATTCTGCCAGGGGGAAGGAGAAGTTGGCCCGCGAGAACTCAACCCAGTCCGCGGCACATATTTCCAGCGGCGGCGACAGGAAGCCGCTGCCGTCCGACAGCTGGTAGCCACCGAGTTTGCGTACAATCTGTGCGCTATTGGTTTCGCCGCTGTCCGCGTCAGGCGTCCACTCTGCGATCAACTGCAGCGTGGTTTCGGGCGGAAAGGGTACGGGCACCAGCACGCGCCCATTGAATGCCGCCTCGTCGTCTTGTGTCAGCCACTGCACACGATCCGCCTGGGCGAGGTCCGCACCCGTCCACGTGGAAAAGTAGTGGCCGAGAGATGGCGGTTCGGGAGTCGCCGGCGATGAGACTTCCCACATCGGAATGAGCGTGATGAACCGGAATGGCGACTCGTGGTCGTAGCGCTCTGCCCCCGTTGGCCAGGCGTCGTTTCTGAAAGCGCCCGGGCTGAATGTGTCCGTGACGATGTATAGCTTTCCATCCGCCATGTCGCAGGTTCCCTAGTTCAAAAGCAGTTGGCCAGACACGCCCATCCCTACCCGGCCGCTGACCCTGAAGGTCCACTTGAACGGGCCCGAGCCGACGCGGCAGGAGGCAGAGTAATAGGCGTACATGTCTGAGCTGTACTTCAGCATGCACGGCGCGTTTCTGACGTAGACAATCACTGACGTCACAGCGGCAACGGCTGCCACGCGGAAGCTGGCGGACAGCACCCAGACGTTTATGCCACCTTCGCCGTAGGCAAAAATGCCAATCACGCCTTTGACCTCCAGGCGTGCGATGGACCCCTTGAAGGGGTTGGTGCCGTTCGCATTTTCCAGCGTCACCGACCCCTGGAGAATCGCGAACACGCCGATACCGGCACGCACATAGGCGACGGAATTGCCGGACCCCAGGAAGTAGCCCAGGTAGTAGCCAAATCCCGCACTGACCGTCAGGCTGCGGCCTTCCTGCCCGCTGTTGTTCCTGACCGGCAGCAGGCCGGTGCGCTTATCAATGAACCAGCCGATCTTGCACTCGATACCATTTCCGGCGGCAAATGCACGGAACCAGTTGGGTCCATTGCCCACGTTCCATGGGTAACCGATGTCGATCAGGAAATCCCAGTTGGGTGACCACTCCAGGGCGAACTCGCCTGAGCGGATGACGCCGAGGTAGTCGAGAAACGGTAGCCGGAGGTTGGTGCGGAACCTATCCGAATTGGGGGCGGTACCGGGAATATAAGCCAGCTCAATCGAGCGCTGCTGGAAGATGGGCGGCACCCAGAAAGCGGACAGGCGAATGCCATAGTAGCGGCCGTCTTGGAAGACGAAGCTGCACTCGTCAAGAATATCGCCTAGGGCGAAACTGGCGCCCAGAAGCCACTCTTCAGAGCTGGTGACGGCGGCATTGATAAGGTCGTTGTTCCCGGGTCTTTCCTCAATCAACTGGTCCAGCAGCGTGTCATGTCCCATGACATCCTGGTCGTAGAGCAGGTGCGTAAGAATGTCCTTGTTGAGGTTCAGGTTGTGGCCGATCAGGAGCCAGAACAGGCGGAAGAAATCCTTGCTGCGCTCCTTGCTGGAGAAGTGAGCGAGCATCCCGCGGTTGGAATTGTTCTTGTCATTGGGCTGGAGGAACATCAGCTCCAGCTGCTCGTCTTCGCCGAGCGGCTCCCAGTCCAGAATCTTGAAGTCCAGGTCGCCAACGACAAGCCCAGTGACCTGTTCAGTCGGGCTGTGGTCGCTGTCGGGGTTCTTTTTCGAGTCAAACTTCCCAAGCCGGAACTCGTGCAGGGCCAGGCTCATCAGGCGGAAGAACTCGATCCGAATTTCCTTGGCCTCCAGCCCGGCGATGCCGAGGGCGACCTTGTCGATGCGCCTTTGCTCGAGGTTCCAGTCGATGGCCAGGCCCAGCTTGAACTTGAGGCCTTCAAGGTTGCTGCCGCCGAATTCCGGCAGTTTGCCGAAGTCCACCGACAGTTCCATGAACGGGATCGTTTTGTTCACCCCATCGAAGTCCAGGTCGTTCAGCCAGGTGAACTCGTTCTTGAGCCGGTTCACCTCTTTTCTGACGCCGCGGATGAACCCCAGAGCCTGGGGCAGGAACTCAATGCCCCAAATATTGAATGCCCGCGGCTTCGGCAAGGCAAAACGCACGGAGGGGAAGTTGAAGTTCAGCGGCAGGAAGGTCCCGAACTCCCGCTTGAAGCCGCCCTTGAACAGGGGCAGTAGAATGCGAAAGTCGGTGAGTTCGATCGCCATCTCATCGACATCGCCCTTGAACTCCATTTCGAATCCCGGGACATCCTCCATCTGCTGTAGCACCAGCGCGCCGTCAATATTGATGGCGGTCCGGCCCAGGTGCTGGCCAACCGTGACGGCCGCCAGCTCGGCCCGGCGCAGGAAGGCAATGTCGATCTCTGCCTTGTAGGGTTTGTCGAACCAGGCGCCAAACTCAAAAGAGCGTGGTTCACCGTCCTTGTCCGCACTGTCCGACTTGGGCAGGTCGCCGCGAACATAGATGATCTCGGGCTGCTCGGGGTCTTCTTCCTTGTCCCAGGACCGGCCCAGCAGGTTCTGCAGGTTGAGCTGGAAGATGATCTCCCCCTGGTCCACCTTGGTGTCCTTGATCGTGACATCGAACTTGACCAGTGCGAGCTTGGTGTCACCGGTCCAGCCTTCTGCGGTGTTTGTCGTCTCCTTTCCGTCGCGAGGATTGGGATCCTCCTTGAAGATGTTGGCGGTGACCGATATTGGAGGCGTGCTACTTCCCGGGGCCTGCCACTGTGGCTTACGGCCACCAATGGCCACGTATGCGGCCTTCAAATGCTCGAAACCGGCAAGGTCGCGGAGGGTCTTGTCTTCGCCGATGTCCGCAGTGGGCGAAATGAGCAAAACGCCGACCCAGTCCGACTGCAGCAGGTCGACTTGGAGCCGCTCAACCAGCATATCCACCGGCGTCTTGCCCGATGGAAGTGCTCCGTCCAGCACGACACCCAGGGGATTCGGGCGATCGTCGGTCCTGTATTCCGCTTCGATCTCGCGGAGGATGTCAGGCAGTGACCGGTCGCGAGTGATCTTAACCACCACCGTGGTGTCTTCATCAATAAGGAAGAACCAGTTGGTGCTCTTTCCAAGTTGGCACAGGTTGAACTTCGTGTTTTTCGACTGAAGCAGCCGCTTTGCCGTGGAGTACTCTTTGGTGTCGAACTTGCTGGTAAAGAACAGGTAATTGCGGGTGGCGCTCTTCAGGTCAGCCAGGTCCTTGAGCGTCCCGGCGTACTCCTGGATGACGCGGTTCTTCTCCTTGAGAATGGCCAGGAATTGATTGGCGGCCTCCTTGTTGGCCAGCAGCGACTTGTATACGTCTTCCGTGAGATAGCTGCCGAATTCCTCGCGCAGAGCATCGAGCTGCTCATCCGCCAGGTCCTTCCACGCCCGGACGGCCTCCCGGTAGAGCACGTCAGCGCCCTGTTCTAGATCGGTGAGGAAACCCTGCAGCGTGCCCTTGAAAATGTCCTTCCAGGCATTTACATCAAAGGGCAGGACCTCAGCCCTGAGAGCATCCAGGTAGGGCTGGATTTTCTCGTCTATTGAGGGATCAGCACCGGGAGAGCGCAGCTCCGGGAACAGAAGTGACAGTGCTCGCCTGAACAGCTCGTTGCTGGGGGGCGCCCAGAAGTAGTCCCAGAGGTGCTCGAGCAGGCTGCTGTAAGGGGCAGTATTCTTCCAGTATTCGCCAAACTCCTCCGGCGTCATCCGCTGGAAGAACTCCAGGTAGAAATCGTTCTCTTCGAAGGGAATGCCCGGGACTTCCTTGCCCGCGGTCAGTTCCTCAATCACCGAGGCGAGCTTCTGCTGATAGAACACGTGGGCGGCGATGCGCTGTTCTTCGTCCGCGGGCTCAACGTCAAATTCCCGGAGACCGACCAGAATTTCGCGAAGGACCTTTATGCCCTCCCTGGCAGCTGGTGAAAGGGGCGATGGATCGTTCCACAGCTGGAAGAACTTCTCGCGAACGCTGCCGGCGCCCGCCCCCAGGTTTTCCAGCATGCCCTCCAGCTCGGCAATCTGCTCCGGTGTGCGGAGACCGCCAAACATATAGTCGGTGCTGAACGTGAACTCGGAAGATCGCTCAAACTGTGCTACCGCCGCAGCGCCCACAGCACCACCTTCGGGCGGGGCGGTTGAGGCGATCAGACCCACCGACTGTGTGCCGGACTCCTTCAGTGCTCGCGCGGTCACCGGCGGAACCTCGATAATCGTTTCGTAGGGCTGATCGTCGCTGGGCCTGGCGCCAAAGCCGGTGACATGGGTGTAGTTACCAATTTTCGGTCGGGAGAATGCACTGGGGCTCTCTCCGGCGAACTGTTCATTCAACTCTACCGACCAGTCTCGCCCTTCACGGGCCAATCTCCCTTTGCCCAGCCGCAGTCCAGTTTGCGCATGACGTCGATCGACCCCGGTGAGGTTGGCGAAAGCAAATTTCGTGTCGATCAATGGCAGCCGAATCTCGTTGGCTGTTGCAGTGGCTGCCCTGCCCCGAATAAGAAGATCATTCGGCGCGGCCGCCACCTTCTGGTAGACGTCGCGCTCCTCGGTCTGGGACTGCAGCTCCCAGTGTTCAGCTTTGCCAAGCAGTAGTTCACTGCGGTAGAAGTCGACTTCCTGGAGGACCGGGTCAACAACTTCCCTGAAGTTCAGAGACGCCTCGTGTCCAAGCGCGCCTTGTTCCCACAACTGCTTGATAAAATTGGTCTTGCAGCGCATTCGAGCGCCGGTGATCATGCCGTGGATTTCCAGCGGCGCCCGCTTAGAGTACGGGGCCACACCATCGATTAACCATCGGGGACCGTCTATCGGGTCATAGTCATCGTCAGCTCTGCTGTAGAGGGCCACGGGGTCCAGTGAAGAGAGAATACAGGGCACAGCGGCGTCAAAATCTCCGTCTTCGGAGGCGCGCCCTGTGACCACAATCCCTCGATTCGATTTCTCCCAGCTGGTCTCGGAATCGTCTTCAGCGACGGTAGTATCAAGCCCGTGTCGGTAGCCAAGGCGCAAATTGGCTCGCAGTCCATCCGACCCGACGGGTCTGATTATCAGGGGGTTCCCGTGCTCATCCTGATAGCGGAATATCACCATGCCCGGGTCCGACGCGTCATCACCTTCGTGCCCTACCCACCGAATCTGGGTAACTCGGTCCGCGCCTTTAAGGACCGTCCAGTCCAGCCGGCCGTTCACCAACGCGTACTGGTAAAGTATTGCGTTGTCCTCGGGATTGGTCGCTGGTCCCTCGGCTCTACTATTGCCGCGGTGGATTGCACGCGTATCGAATACATCGGGGTGCAACATGAAGGCGCCATTGATCGGGGTGCCGTAGATGTGGACACCCGAAGCATCGATGATGATGTCACTGGCATCTGCACGCTGGGAGCGAAAAATTTCTTCGTCTTCCTCCTCGGAGTAGAGGCTGTCAATGATTGTCATGCCAGCACCAGGGGCTTTGGCTCGTACACGTGCACGCTTGAGATCGAATGAGAACTCGGTCCGCATCCAGCTGGACGACGCCAAGTCCAGGTTCTCGATGGTCTTGTCAGCCTGTTCCACCCAGGCTTTTAAGGTATCTTCCTCATCGATGACAGTGAATCCAGTCATCTGGTCTGCACCATCGCGTGCCACGGTCATCGAAGGATTGCGAGTCACCGGGTTCTGGGAGTCAGTCTGCGATACAGAGTGCAACAAGTAGACGACTCTCGATCCCGGGCGTGTGGTACGAACATCCATTGGGATGAGGCGGTTGTTCTCAATACGGAAGTGGAAGTCAGCCTCCAACTCGACATACGTCGAGGGAAGTTGGCCCTTCAGCACTATGGTCGCTAGGGACTCAGCCTCTGATATCAAAGACAGCTCAAGCTGACAGGGATAGTCTCCGTCGGGTCCCGGCAGCTGAGCCAGATTGAGGCTCAAGTCTTGGCTGAGTTCGAAGCTCTGGCCGAATAAATGAAAGGTGGTGCTCATCTGGAACCACCCCTCGTCTTACCGAAGTTACAGCCCGGCGGGGGGCCTACTGGAATTCGCTTCCAGGAACCCCCGTCGGATGCCTTCACTTCCTGCCAGGTGATTGCGGCCAGGTCGCTGAGGTAGAGCTGTTTGAGCGCCGAGCGAGAGAGGCTCTGGCGAAGAGACAATGGACTGGAACCGACATCGAGTTTCAACTCGCGAGTCCTGGTCGGCGCTGCATCTCCTGAGTCATCAATTCTGTCGTAGACCTTGTAGGCAATCTCATTACCGTCGTTGTTCACCGGTGAGTCAGGGTGAGGCAGGAAGAATGCGTGGACACTACCGTGCGGCTTGATCGCACGTATCCCGAAATACCGGTGCTGGTTGTCTGGGCCGGGGATATCGCAGATTCCCGAGTCTTCCCAATCCGCGAGTGTCCAGGCATCCGCTTCTGCAACCGGGGTTTTCGGTAGGTTGACACCGGAGACCAGCGTGACAGAGGAGTATCGAGCCATCACCGTGTTTCCGTAAAAACCTTCTCTGTCATCAATGCCTTCTATCTCGCCAGATGTTATCGCGGAGAGAATGAACGCATTCGGCCCGCCTACCAGGTACCTTGGCACCTGGAAAAAGCTGTTGCTCAGACCGGCGCAGACATCGGCGTTGTTGGGACCACCACCCGCGTTCGGATAGAAAGACGCGAAGGTTTTCAACATCTGATCGTCGGCGGCGAGGCCTTTAGCCGTCGCGAAGTTACGGCAGAACTCGCTGAAAGACAGGAAGATTGCCCAACGCATATCTGCGTGGCCTGGCTGATCCCCTGTGTGACGATAAAGTGCCCGGGGATAGGGAATCACGCGCGCGGTCTGTACCAGTGTGTTCCATAGGTACAGGCTGTTGCCGTCAAAGAATGACCGAACCAAGGCTGCGTGATCGGGGCGCGCACAGGCGCTGCCATCACTGCTGAAGCAGCGTAGACGCCTCGTCGTCAGCGCAGACAGAAGAATACCTTCCTCGAGGGTAGACAGCCCTGCCGTCGGTGACCGCGGATTCACGAACCGGATAGGTAGCGTCACCTGATGGGGAATGGTGGCCTGGGATCGGCGCTTGGCCGCCCTACTCTCCAGGATTTGGCCAGCATCAAGGGCCGTAAACTCTAGCGTGTCGCCTGGGGAAAGCCGTACGCCTGGAAGGTATAACACCCCGTCAGAATGGCGTTCCGTGGGGTCAGAGCAGCCCTTCCGGGCATGTGATTCCTGCTTGAAAACCGGCGGGGATAGATTTACACGCCCTGCTGGCTGTGAGATCTCGTAAAAGCATTCATTAGTGATGTAGGAGGTGGCGGCATCCAGGGGCACCGCGCTATCAAGCGTCACTGTACTCTGACAACTGGTGACTGCGAGAAGAACAGCAATCACTGCGGCAATCTTCCTGACTACTCCCATATCGGTGCTCCCCATTCCGGACTGTGCATCTTGAAGCCGAATTGGCGACCGCGTGAAAGCGGCTGGAGAGCTTCCTGATCGGTCTCCGGGCCGAGCTTCGAAGTTGGATTGCGGCCGCTGTATCGCCGGCCCTGTGATATCGGCCACTCGATCAGCTTCTCCGCGTGCGGGATGGTCCAGCCCTTGACCTGCTTGAGCCTGACGCCCGGTTTCTCTTCGTAGCCGTTTTCTATTGCATCCCTGAGCTGGGCGATGAGGCGAACCTCCTCCGCATTGCTCCAGTCCTGTGGCTTCTGCAGGTCTTCCTCAATGGCGGCGCTTTCCAGCACCCAGCGCAGCAAGGGCGCGGCCTTACCACTTTTCAGGATGGCCGCGGGATAGCTGACGTGAAAGCGCAGCAGGATCGCGACCGCGACCTCTGAGCGAAATACATCCCCGATGAGCAGCTTCCTGGTGGAACCATCGCCTTTTTTCACGATGGACTCACCGTCCCATTCCGCGTTGAGAATGTCCCAGAGACGCAGGCGGGTGATAAACCAAAAGCCCCGGCGGAAATCCTCGTCGACACGCGCTGCTGTCGAGAAACGATAGAACCAGTGCCAGCTGCGGAACCATTCTGACAGTGCAAACTTGTTCACGGGCTTTTCAAAGTTTCCGCTCGCGGTCTGCAAGTTCACCATTGCCGTGTAGACGCGCAGCGAAGACTCTCGGGACCAGTTGATCTGATTGCCGGCGACAGGACGGAACCCCACGCCGTTGTCAGTCAGAAGCCGTTCGTAGGCCTGGGGTACGTCTCGCTGCAGGTAGGCGAGAAAAGCGCCGAGCTCACCGCGGACCACCTTCGAATTGGGATTTCTACCGCGCTGACTGAAGAGGATATGGTGATACGGCCCGACGGAAATGACACCGCTGTCGTAGGCATTAAGGCTGTCGAACACCCCCATGCACTCCAGGT
Source organism: Halieaceae bacterium (assembly GCA_965601975.1). Classification (GTDB taxonomy): domain Bacteria; phylum Pseudomonadota; class Gammaproteobacteria; order Pseudomonadales; family Halieaceae; genus JANQIO01. Next base: position 100,968 of record OZ271856.1, on the reverse strand, counting down.
CAGCCACTGCCCTGATGACCCTGAACGTACTGCGCTCAGCCTGATCCATGGATACCCAGGCCTTTTCAGTCAGGGTGTCCGGCAGAATTTCAGCGCTGGCCAGGCTGTGCGTCGTTCGACTGGCGGGCCCGCCGATGCCGATGCTGGAGGCTGACGCTTCTCCCAGTGTGATGCGGCCATTGTCATCGCGGAAGTCCGAGGGCGCGCTATCGTAGCGGCCCGTGAAATCCACCGCATACATGCGGGGCGCGCTGCTGGTGACCTCCCTCGCCCACCAGATATTCTGGTCCAAGGGCGTGACGGTGGGATCGTAAACGCCCCGCCTGACACTGCGGGCCTCGATGACAACGGGGCAGCGGTGCTGATTGGCCAGCCAGGCCACAATCGACTCTGCCGTCTGTCGGTTCAGCGATCCCGACACCGGGCCGCTGTACATCACCGGGTTAGCCGATTGCTCAAGGCCGTCTGCATAGGTCTCGTTGCTGGCGACCTGCTTGGCGGTGAAGGGAAGTCGCGCGTAGGACTGGAACTCCCGTAGGGCCAGTTCAGTCTTTACGCCGAAGTCACCGTCGGCAGTGCCCACCAGGGCAAAACCCAGTTCGAGCAGGTCTTCCTGCAGCTGCTTTACGTACCCGGGGTCTGTCGGGCCGGGGAGGTCCTGGCCCTCGTAGCGGCCATGCCCCAGTTGGGGCTTTGCAGACAGATCGAAGTCATCTGTGGTGAGATGGCGTTCTCCATAACGTGTGAAGGGCACGGTTCTTCCTTATTCCGCTGCGATTTTTTCTTTTCTTCGCTCGCTACCGGCCGTACTAAAGATCACCACAGTCGGCGCGCATCGCTCGAGTCGAAGTAAAGACGAGGTTTCTAATTTCATCCAGTTACATCTCCATTCTCGGGAGAAGAAAATGCATGAATGCAACTTTCTTTCACTCCCATCTCGGCCAGGGTGCGACGCTGGCCCGGCAGGACTCGGCAACCTAGCCCGCCTCCGCCTCGACAAACTCATACGTCCACACACTGCGCTTCCTGGCGTCGAGGTCGTAGAAATGAAAACGGTTGCTGGCCGGAACACCTTCACTATCAAAGGTGAGCGTCCCGAAATTGGGCTCCCCCGACATGAACTCCCATCGGTTCTCTGCGTGCAGATAGGGGGGTGTTACGCCGCGGCGGTGCTCTAGCTTCTGCAGCAGCTTGAAACCGGTATTTCGCATCCATTTTCCGTTCGCGTTGTGAACGGCGCTGCTGGAGCACTGCCACAGCCGCGTGCTACCCGCGCTGCCCTGGCGCATGAATGAGTAGTGCACATCGCCAGATAGAATGACGCAGTCGCGGTGTTGCAGATTCTTGAGCAGGCCATCGAGCCGCTCGAAAGCCTTCTGGTTTCCTGCCCAGTATTCCGCGTCGAATTCCTCCACCAGGCGCCTGGCCCAACCACTGGTCATCACCTCCTGCGCCTTCTCGATCGCATCGAGACCGTACACGGGCGCGGGACTGAGCAGGATCAGGGTCTCGGCGGTCCCCGCCACTTTCTGCAGCATCTTCTCGAGCCGGTCGAACGCGGCGCTGTTGAGCAGCCCTGGTCTGCCGTTTCCGATGGCTCGCTGTGTACGGGTGTCCAGGCATACAGCCGCGGGCTTGCCCGGGACGATATAGCTCCAGTCCCTCGCCAGCAGGCCCTTCTCGAAGCTGCTGGCATTCTCCCGCGACAGGGCATATTTGCCCGCCTCGCCGCTGAAGGTCGCGTCGACGGACGCGCCATCATTTCCCCAATGCTGGCAGAAAAAGTATGCAGCCAGCGCATTGCAGTGGACGCGGCGGCCAAGGGATCCGGCCTTCTTCAATGCCTGTGCCACCTTCTTGCTGACGTTCCAGTCGTCGGTCACTTCGTGGTCGTCAAACATGGTATAGGTGGGAACATTGGCCATCACGCGGCGGTAGGCGATCGCATCCTTGAAAAATTGCTTGAGCACTTCCGTGCGCTTCTTCCACTGCTTCGCCGTTACGCTCGGCACCATTACGTACTGGCCATTGGGTCGCTTTTTCCGCTTCTTCGCCAGCTTGCCTCGTACCTCTGAATAGTCAGAGAAGCTGAGGGGAAGTCCTCCCATCACCGCCGAATACATCAACACGTACTCGGCAAAACTCAGCAAGTGATTGTCCGCATGGGTGGATGTGAATCCGGCGCGGTACATTGTTTCGTCGCGCCCATTGAGCTTGAGCGCATCCTGATCTGTCGGCTTGCCGTTGACTGCCGGCAACGACTCCTTGTCAAACATTTGTCCAGCTTGCCGCTTGATCGCATCCGCAAGAACAGGGCAGACATCATCGGCGTAGATCTGGTCGCCAGTGCAAAACAGCGCGGTTGGCCGGTCCTGCTGGTTGAGAGCGTCCTTAACCAGCTTGTTCAGACCGACCACCTGGTCTGGGTAGGGCTTCGAAGCCGTGGAATGCGGCTTTCGACACGACAGCTGCGCGACACAGCGGTGCACCGAGGGCAGGACCACGGATGGCAGCGGCTCGTCGTCGTAGCACAGGGTCTTTGCGCCTGTCGTCATGCCCAGTGAAACGAGATCCTCTTCGCCCACAGAGACGTTGTAGAAGAGCTTCTGATCCTGAGGGAATTCCTGCTGAAGCGGCTCCGCCACAAGCAGGTGTGCAGTGACGGACTGGCCGACGCGCTGGCTGTAGACCCGCGACTTGCAAAGGGATGCATTGCCACCGGGTTTCGTCACCGACAGTTCCGGTTTACAGGGTGTATCGGTCATCAGCCAGACGTTGATTCTCGAGGTGGAGCAGGCTTTGAGGCAGGGCCCTGCGATGATTTGCATGGTGTGAACTCCTTGTTGTTCGTTGTTAGATCTTTCTGCGTCAGCTAGCTGTCGGCCATTTGGGACGCTGTCCCTGACCACGCACACTCTGCCACCTCAAGTTCAAGTTCTGCATGGTCTATAAAATTTCAAGACCATAGCGGAACGTTTCGCAGTAGCTGTCGCTACTGCCGGAATTCTCTCAGTGGAGGCGCCAAATATTTTTGGAGACGGGTCGTGGAAAGTCTGCCCAGCGATAAGTTCCGCAAGGCCCACACAGCTACCACTGACCAGTTAAGTAGAAGGTCACTGAAATGCCAAGGCAAAGTGAGAGGAACTGCAGTCTTGGAGCAGGAATACCAGACCAGGGCGCTTTCAGCCGCTGCAAACATGATCACACGGTAAGGAAAGGTACCAACGAGAGCTGGCCAATGACGATATCTGGTGACTAGGATCGAATCGGGGCAACCCTCCCGCACGAACAAGGAGACTGATGACTGGAACCCCCAGATCTATTTCTCAACCCGCGGCCGGCGTCACTGTATTGCAGTCACGCTGGAGTTCGATTGTGTGCCTGTTTCATGGTCTACACTCTCCTACAACAAGAAGAATCAGTTCCAGCCTTGGAGTTTCCTATGAAATCATTGCGCCCTGTGGTGCTTGGGACCGCTTTGTGTTTTTTCCTGGCTTCGTGCGCAAGCACGCCGCGTGACCACACGGACCAGGAGCCGCCGCCGGATCAGCAAGACAGTAAGGTCAATCCTTATCCCCTGAACCATGTCGCTTGCCGCGAGGAAAACCTCGACCACGTGCAGCGCGTTGTTGATGCAGCTACCACCGCAAGTTCCAAGGGCGCGATCCTGTATTTCCACGGCGGTCTTAGCGCGCAGAAGTACATGAAAGAGAGCCTGGGTCCCTGGTTAGTCGAATCAATCTTTGCGACCGCCGAAATGGATGGCTTCTACCCCATCTTCGTGAACTACGACGCAGAACTGTATATGTGGGAGAACTTCGTCGATATCGCCAGGGAAATCCTGAAGAGCGATGCATTCGAGAGCGTCAAAGACGAGTTCGACAACCTGGTAAGCAGAAAGCGGGGCGTGTCTTTTCGACAACTCAGTGATGATGAGCTGCGGGATTTCGGGCGCCAGTACCTCGACGGCCAAAGCTTTACCAGTTTCCGCAACGACCGCTATCGTGACGGTACGGAACCGGAGGAGTACTACCTAGCCATCCTGGAAGACGACGCGCTGGCGAGGGAAGTGGGGCTGCAACTCACCGAGGACCCCGACTTTATCCCGCTGTCCACCAAGATTGATGAGGCAGCTGCCAGTAGCCTGGAACAGCATGGCCGCGTGAAATCTGCTGGAATCTTTAAGGCCGCCAAGGTCATTGCCAGGATACTGGCGAGATTCGCTATTCAGAATAACCACCAGATCGTGCCGACCATCGAGGAAGAGTTCTTTCGCGAGTTGGGGTACGCAGGCGTTACGGCACAGAAACTGGCGGCAATCCACTGGAGCAACGTTAAGGAGCATGCCAGGGAGTGCTTTGCCAGCGGCTCAGGTGGCGACACGCTGCTGACAGCCTTGCTCGCGCATCAGGACTCCAATCACGGGTTCCAGATATACGCCATCTCACATTCCGCCGGCTCGATTCCCGTGGGCCGCATGCTCGAATCCCTCGACGGCCGCGGCAAGGCACTGAACGGGGCACACCTGGTCGCACCTGCTATCAACCAATCTGACTTTGCCAAGCTGGTGCTGCGGAATGAAGATGCTATCGCGGACGCCGGTCTGCGCATATACCCGCTTAACCTTGAGCAGGAAGAAGACGACGATGTGTGGAAGGTTTACCCGGCGTCGCTGTTGTACCTGGTGTCCGGCATGGCCGAAGACCGGTGGTACTCAGACAGAATGCTCCTCATTGAGCAGCACCTGACTCCGGACAGATTCCCCTACGACAAGGGATGGTACCGCAGGCTCGTGAGAGAAAAGCAGGCACGCGATGTCTGGCAGTACTTCCAGGACAACCCTTCAGCGCGACGGTACTACCCTGCCGCATTTGACGGCGCCGGGGACAGGCCGGTGGGCGCCAGCCATGAGTGTACCAAGTACCCGTGGGTGAGCACACAGATCGCGAACGAAATTGTTAGGTCGATTACCGGCAACAATCCGGAGCAGATTCCTGTACCGACGCATGACTCAAAGAAAGTCGATGAGTTAACAAGAAAATGCGAAAAGGTACAGTAGGCGTAGCCGCATTGTTGGGTACAGTAGTGCCAGCTTTTGAGAATTTAGCAAACGGTCGCTTGCCATACCTGGGGAAAGCAAAATGTTTCATTCTTCTGCAATGAAGCGTGAGAGCGTTCCGGCGTGAAGGAGCTGAAATGACGAATAAGGACAGCGATTGGGGATTCTCTGATCCAGACATGGACGAAGTAAAGGAGCGGGTCCTGAATTCCCCCGAGCTTCAGAAGATGATTGAGGCCGAGGTCACAACGCGAGAAAGAAAGTACCGTCTGATGGCGGGTGCTGCCGGTGCTGCACTGGGGTTTCTGGCATGGTTGGGGTATGACGCCAGATCGGCTCTCGACAGCTTTGGAGACGTTGATAAACGAATCGAGAACGTTCAGCAGTACGAATCGAAGGTGAATCAAACGGCAAAGGAACTCCAAGCTGCACAAAGGAGTGCATCCGAGGTCACAGCTAACTTAGTGACCAGCCAAGGCCAGGTCATAAAGTCCATCCGTGATCTCCAGGCCAAATACGACGCTATTGATGAAGAGTGGCAGAAGGCAGCAGCGTCTGCCAAAGCTGCAGAGACAGCTACTGAATCAGCGCAGGCGTCGCTCGCTCAGATGCAACTCGATCTCAAGTCCGTCCAGGAAATAGAGACCAGACTGAAAACGACTGCCGAGGGCGCGCAGGCGAGCTTGAAATCTCTGAACGAACGTATCCAGCTCACGGATTTTGTTCTTCGGATGTCTTCAAGAGAAACGGTGGCTCTGAGGCGCGATCAACGCTCCTACCCCATCTTTCTTCCTGACGTTAAATATCCCGAAAAGCTTGACTACTACCGGTTCGAGTTCGAACTTGATGAGATTTCCAGCGAGTTTGACCTACTTACGAATGTGACCGAGCCCGGGAAGCGCGACCCAAGGCCAATCGTTACGACAATCAAGGCACAGAAGAAGGGCGGACAGACCAGCAAACAACGGCGCTGCCTTGATGGCACGCCCTACTACATCATTATTGACTACATAAATAACGATCCCATAGGAAACGATTTCGTCATATTTCGAGTACAGGCAATTACTAATGGTGATGTCTGCAATGATGGCGACGTCCCTGAGTCGGTTTAATGAATCGTGTGAAGCGAAATGATCTTGAGGCACCACAAACCGCGCAGAATAGGTTGCCGTATTAGGTAGGCTGCCTACGGCATTTCTTGAAGGAATGCTGGTTGTTCGGGCTTAGAAGTTCTGCGAAAGCATTCATTGAATCAACTTGCTCTCGTGAAGCGAGAGTGAATGAATGGCTACTGAATGAGCAAAAATACCTCTTATACAAACGTAACTTGATGGAGACAAGAAGTGAACAAGGGACAACTCGCATTCTGGGACCTGGTTGCAAAGTACCTGGTAATCATCGTGGGCGCCGTGTGGACGGCCATGGTTGGCACAGAATTTATTGACAAAAAGACAGCAGAGTACGAATTCGAAGCATTGCGACTTGGTTCGGAAGGTGTCTATCCACGAGGAGACACTCAAATCAACCCCGATGGCCATGGCACCGTCTCCAACGACGACCCATCAATCTGTGAAATCACCGGTCAATACGTAATCACCAATGTGGGTGAATATCTGACCGAAATAGAAAGTGTAAAGTTCCAGCTCTATGAGATCGAGAGATTGAAAGCAACCGAAGTTGCAAAAAGCGACGCCCCAACGTCGTTCTCACTGTCCTCTACTCTTAGTAAGCTCAAGCCAATTAAAGAAGAGGAATTCTCAGTAAACGAGAGCATCGCCAAGGGCAACGAGCTGGAGAGATCCTACGGCTATCTGGTCAAGCTAAAGCCAGGCCATAACTACGCGATAGTAGCTAGTGCACAAGGTGGCATTATCGGTGCTGAAAATCTGAAATCCACTATAACCAGATTCAGGGAGAACGATCTAACCCACATATCTGGATCACACACTTACTGTCTTCAAGAACATAGCAGTGAGGTTGGTGACGCCGTAGCACTTACTTACTAAGGTGAGAATCCGGATAGGTTCATGTATTCGGGATAAGGGCACTGACATCATTGTCCCGAACCAAAAACTTCAATTCTTGTCTATGCACTTGTATCGAGACCAGGTGTCAGATGTAGCTTGTAAAACCTGAGATCACTGTGTACCTACTCGCACACCTATTAAGAGGCACCAATCGCTTCGAGGGACCCATAGAGATGAAAAGTCCAGAGAACAGGAAAATCGAAATTCGAGCGCTCACAAAACTTGAAAAGCTGGCACTAGAAGCAGCGCTTGGCGATTCGGCTGGCGTGAACTTCAAAGCTTCAGATCTAGAACGGAACTTGCAAGGAGAGCCAGCTACCATAACCGCAGTAGTTTCAATATCAACAGCGACCATAGCGGCGATCGCCACATGGCTTGCCAAGCAGCGTAGCTCGAAAAGCGTATCACTTGAGTATCACGAAACTAATGCAGACGGCTCATCAAAAAGCATCCGGTTTAAGCACACAATACGAGACGAGGCCAGCGCAGACGCTGAGATTATTGAAGCCCTCACAAAGTATCTAGACTAAACGCAGTGGAATAGCGGCTTGAAATCATGAATCGAAGTTTTAGCGACCCTTTCAGCAACTACGTTTCGGTAGCAGGCGTTACAAATGACGAAGTTCTCAATGCGATATGGCGGCATGGCGCTATTGACGTTTCCAGAATTCCAGCATACGCGCACGAACTTACTCATCACCAATGCTTTTCAGGGCCCGTCGGAGCAGCGCTATTCCTGATACGTTGCCGGGCAATTAGAGAGTTCTTGGACAACGCTTCCGCTCAAACGGATGACAATATCGAGTCCATTCTTGAGTGGAGTGCACGTTACAAGTTTGCAGTAGAAATGCTCCGCCCGATCTCTGAAGGTATGGCGCAGTTCCGGGAGTTTGACGCTATTCCCGGCCATATGCCCTCAATGTCTTCCTTAATGAACTTTTTGGCGGTCTGCTTTCGTGATTTCGCCAGTAAAGCTGAAGAGAACCTCGAAAACGTCAGGGTTGCGGAACTTGCTAAAAGCAGGATATTCGCTGCCAGAACCAGGACTGATTGCCTCAAGCGAAAAGAGAATCTTCTAGTTCATCCTTGGAGAGGAGCGGAAGATGAATACTTGCCTGGATATCTCTATATCAAGGGAATTCAGAGAATCATGTTGCTGCATGAAACACGTGAAAGCATGCTAGATTCCGAATTGTTTATTGACTACCTGACAAACCACATTTATCACGATCCAGGTCTAGCATTGGAGCTTTTGCGCACAGACAAGCGGATTGACATGAACATGTCGATGGACAGTTCAATTAGTCGGATTTCACTTCGAATCCAAAGCCGACTTCTTGAGTTACTTGAGAAGACCGATGAACAGATTCAGGAGTTTTCAATTTACTCTGCAGAGGATAAAGCTGGAGAGCTAATCCACAAGAGTCAACCCGAGCAAGTTGAAGCTTTTTTTCAAGTTTTCAAGGAATTCCAGAATGATCTATTTCATGAGGAGGCGCTGCAGGCCCAAAAAGCAGCCCTTGGATTTACTTTTGAGGATCTTTTCTCAATCAGGAGGTTCGCAAATCTTGGATACTTTGAAACGAGCGGGCGTGTTAAAGATGGCAAGGTCATCGTAAATACGGACAGATTCGAGAATTTGGGAAACGAAAATGCAACAGACATCGTCGAACCAATCATGAGTGTTGGCGCAGAACCAGGCGTTGGCGATACGGAAGGTCGTGCCGAGGTAGAAATCTTGCTACATCCCAAACACCGAAGTTTAGTTGGTATAGTCCGAGTTGAATCCCAGTTCGCAGCACTGCAATGTAGTAGCGACACGCTTACAAAAGACGAACGAGCCGAGCTTTCTGCACTGAAGCTTAGCTTCGCAGATTGCTCCAAGATCATGCGAGAAACCGAGATGAGGCTTGAGGAACTTATCAAGGAGTCGTATTTGTCACCTCTGTATGAACACATAGTGCATGAAGGCAAGGAAACCGGTGCCAAAATTGCGAAGGAGAAATCGCTAATTGCACTAGAGGTAGAGTTAGAAGATGTAGCGAAAATTGAAGAAGCTATAACTTCATCGGGGTTCTATAAGCTGTGCAACGAGGATCCTCGGGAGGTAACAATGCTGGCAGCGTTCTCACTTGCGTGTTCGCTTAGTAGTGACATCAGCTTTGTCACTGAATTAGTAAAGCATACTGCCGACTGCGATATCGGGGAAGTTTTTGCTGTGTTGGATCGAATTCAGCGGGATTATGCGATGCAACTCTATACCCGAAACAAAGAGATCGTTCTCTGCTGGATCTAATTGATATCGAAGCGGGCGGGAGGCTGTTGCTTATTGAGATAGTCGCCAACTCAAGCATGGTCGCGGCGCCTATTCGTTTGCGCAAACTATCTCAGTAAAACCACAGCACACTCCGCAGTCATGCCATCATAGGACATGCATGCATTATCAGTAGCAGATTCGAGGAGCAGCTGACGTATTTCGTGGCACATCGATTTGATATAGGATTTTACCTGACTGACTGACACTTAGTCGAAAATTCAAGCGATAGTTGCCATGACGACCTGAACTGGGCGCTAGTCAAATGCCTGCGAATCAATAGGAAATCTTACTCTGACCCCAATATTCCAATTGACCTGACAATAAAGCGGAAGCCATCAACCAGCGTATACCCGATCCCGGATGGAAAGTTTGGTGGCCTTGTCTACCATAGCAATATCCTGGAAGGCGATAACGTGATCTACCGGTTCTGGAGGCGAGATTGAGAGCAAAGAAGCTTTCGAAGGCTGCGCTGGTTCTACTAGCCTCGTTGCTGGTGCTTGGCGGGCTTAAGACGCTTCGCGCCAAGTTCGCTGGGGACGAAAACAGCGTGGCTGGCGGCCCCTAGGCCAGGGACGACACGTTTGCTCGTGAAGTCGCTAATCGGTTCGGCAAATCAAGGTGTCTGACCCCTTGATCCGAGATCCCGATGACCCAGGCGCGGGGGGGCTACGCGGGTTTCAAGGAGTCTGACCCCGTGAACCCTGAGCTAAATACCCACTTCAGCAAGGATATCCCTTATCTCCGAGACAGTCTGATCCCGTGCATTGGAAAAGTCGCTATTGGGCTCGCGAACTATATCCGGGAGGTTCTGGATAAACTCGTCTTTGCTATGAATGTACTTATCGATATGTTCCGTGGAAGAGAATGCGGGATTAAAAATAGTCGAAATTTCTCTTTCAAGTTGAACTAGTAATTCGATGGCGTCGCCAAGAGCATTTCTTACATCGGGGCTGTTTCGAAAAAGTGGCTTAAACTCCTGAAGCACGATGCGCGTTTTGCAAACGGCAAAGAGTCCGTATTTCCAGTCCCCTTCTCTCGCCAGATAGGAAAACGCCGGGCGACTAAAAAGAGGCCGAAGAAGATCGAGAGCCTGCGCCTCAGTAATTGTGCCGTCGGACTCTAGGCGGGACTTTGCTTCATACATTCTGTCAATAACTTCGTCGCCAGATTTGTCCCATGATGCCTCTGCCACTGACTCTGGTTGTGGGTTAGGAATACTCGGGGCACCGTTTGAACTTTGCACTTCAACATAAGTCCAGCTAGCTATACCTGCAATCGCGATACTCCAAGTGAGAAAAATTATGATAATAATCACTCTCTCTGATTGAGCTCTGGTGAGCGAAGAGAATATGTTCTGGCTTATGATGTCTCTGAACACGTAGAGAAGCACACCTAGAGCTATCCCTCCAATACCCGCAATCTTACCTGCGATTTCAATTGTCTCCATCTGCTGTCCTTCTTATGTACTTAACGCCGACATAGCGTAGCGAGGATACAAGGTGTCTGACCCCTTGATCCCATTTATTTCACGTCCGAGCGTACCGGGAAACCCAATATTCACCGCATCCCGATGGGTGGACTTAACTGCCAGAGATCCCGATGATCCAGGCGCGGGGGGGCTACGCGGGTTTCAAGGAGTCTGACCCCTTGAACTCCGGATCGTCTTATAGAAACTCACCAAAAAGACCCAAGCGCACCTTGTGTTCAATTTGGACTTTGGCTTCAAAATCCGAGCGTCGCTCGGCATCCAAATATTCAGCAAACTCATCTGGGAAGAGAGAGTCTAGTTTCGAAACAATTGGCGCAGACTGCAAGGAATTGGCAGTAATGTATGAGGCACCAGTACCCTTTGAAAGTAGTTGTTTGCCGATTTGATCTGCGTAAAGCGCCCGCAGAGCAAAAAGTAACGCAAAATTCTTACTAGGTTCTCGAGCACTAATTCGAAAAACACAATCGCTAATCACAGCATCAGCTTCTCCTGAATACATGCCAAAACTTCCGTGGCAGTTTCTTCCCACTCGTTTGACAAGTATGTCTCCGTCCTTTGCACACGGCAGCCCTTCTTCGAAACGAAAATGGTTAATACTCCAGTCTCCAGAATCAAATGCGGTCGTGTGTAGAATTCCTGATGAAATATTTGGCGCCGAAATCTTACCTCTTTCAATACTTGCAATATCAATGAGAGGACGAACTTCCAAATTCCCTGCGCCTATCAATTGCTCTATCGCGACTTGGGCGAAATGAAATGAAAAATCCAGTCGACTCCCTTGGGCCAATGCATCTGCTCGAGGCTCGATTGTCACGTTGTTCAAAGAAAATGGCTTCTCTAATGCAACGTTTTGCTCGGGCGGAGCCTTTCTCGCCACCATGATAAAGAACTTGCCTTCGACCCCTGGAAACGAGTACCTGTTTAGCTCATAGACTTTCTGCACATCAAGAGTCGAAAGCAAATCCTGGCGTAATGGAGCCGCATTGTCTCCTGACACTATGGAAGCCGGCAGCACGGCGATGAGTGTACCTCCAAGATCGAGATGCTCTATTCCCTTTCGAAGAAAAGCTGACTCCGTCGAACAGCGCCTCCCTTCAAAAGTGACCAACCCCCTTTGCTTAGCACTGAAAGGAGGATTCATCACCACGCACTCAAACTTCTTGTCCGGCAGCCAATCTAGAAAGCTGCAATGTTGAAAATCGATAACGGAGGCGGTCCTTCCAAAACTGTTCTCACACTCTAGGAGCCGCTCATGCGAAATGTCGACAGCAGTAATACTGCACTTATCAAACTCACCGCTCTCTATTATCGGACCTAGCAGTGAGCCGGTACCCACAGCCGGTTCTAAAATAGAACAGCAGTTCTTTGGTACATGCTGAAATATCAAATCTGCAATGCGGCTAGGAGTGGCGTGCTTCATTGCTAAATAGAGAAGTCAAACATGTGGAACGGGCCGTAACCTTCGCTTCGACCTGCTTTCTTTATAGGGTGATCGTACAACAAGCCTACGGATTCACTATGTAAAGCTTGATATAGCATCGCCCCTATGCCATGGGGTTTTGAGCCTATGGGAGCAACAAAGAGTTGACGACCTGGCTCAACCCCATCTTGAATTTGCCCCAGTTTGTCCAGAACCGCCTGGGGATTGTCCGCCGCGCAATAGTGCAACCGCTTCCTCAAATCGTTCTCACTCAAGCATCGAATATTGTTATGGTAGGAGTTGGCTTCCCAACCAGCTCGGTACGGTGGCACGCCGAAGACCAAATCGCTGTGCATTGGTGAAATCGGTTGGTCTTCAAAAGCGCGCACAAGCCTATTCGATTCAAAACCGACAAAAAAGACAACGCGATGGCGGGTCTCCTCCAATTCCTTCGTCAGCGTTGGGATACCCTCGTAACCAGTTAAAAGTTTGGATAGCTCAAACTCCCGACTTGACGCACTCTCTTCATTCTTTAAAGAGTACTTACCTGGTTCGAGATAACAGATCCGTCCGATAGCGCCTGGGACCTGAACATATGCATTCAATAGAAGCGCTAGCTCAGGCACACCCAAAGTAGTTGATTCGAACAAAACTCGAGAAGGAAGGTTGTCCTCAATAAATTCCTTGAGCTCATGACACTGGACCACCTTGCCGTCAATAATGATATCTTGTTCGGTAATTCTGTAGAAAGCGGTCGTCACTCTTGCCGAGTGTTGCTTACAAAGCTCGATCGCTTTTTTTCCGCGCTCATCAGATGGATCTCCGATATAGCAAACATCCCATTCCGGAGTTAAGCGTAGGTCGTCCGTATTGTGCTTGTACATGGAAAGCCTGAGAGACATTGTTGTGATCAGGGCCTGAAATCCAAAGTGTCCTGCTGACCGAGCGAGAGGTCCGATCCGTACTTTCTCTCAAAGTAATCACGCAATTCACTGACTTCGTCCTTCGTGCCGGTTACCAAGGTTTCAATCTGGGCGTAGTCTAAGTTCAACTTCCGCTTCTTCGCGAAGCTGATGAGAAAGCGCGGGGCGTATATAGGATTCAATGTGTACTCTCGTAGTGAAGAATCTCTGTTTGATTTCTCCTTCGTAGCCTTGTCTATTGAGAGGACTCCCCACTTCTCAGCCTCTTCAAAAAAGTCATAGCCTTCGATTTCCAACTTCCGTTCATCATCGCTTATAGAGAAATGATTAATCTCCGATTCGCTCTGACTTGCTCTGTCGTGCGCGGCGCCAAAGATTCTTCCCAATTCAGTAGCGAACCTGCTCAGATAGACCCCCAGCACTCCAAAGCTGTCAATCTCCGAAAACAGTTCTTCACTCGCACGCCTAGCTGCAAACGCCTGACGGATAGGTGGCACAAATGGAAGACTATCGGTATCTTCGCGCTCAAAATCCTTGCTACATGAGCGCAACAACTCAAGAAAATGCCGCAAGTTCCCCTTCGATATTCTGGAGAAAGTGTCGAATCCCGCGTAGTAAGGACAAACCCTGTTGTGAGGCCTGTGGAGCCTTAGATAGCTACCGATAAAGTTATTGTGTATCCAATTCGTTCTGTCTTGATACCTATTCTGCTTCTGTGCGAGAAGATTTCGGAATTCCTGAAGGACGTCCTCCACGTCCAATGATGCGCGATTAAGCAACGCAATATTGACAATGGTCGCCCTTGGTGCACGATCTGAATAGAAGTCTTCCGCGGAGAGACTACTGCCACGAGCATTAAGCGCTTTCTCCATCTCACGCTTCACCAAATTACTCATCGCTGGGTTCTCCAACAATCCAATAGCCAGCTCCTCGTTGGAATAGCCTGGTAAGATCTGTCTCGCTTTTGACAGAATCTCTCGCTGATACTGCTTGTCTCGACGTTCGTCTAATTGATCCGGATTCTGAAGTATTGAGGCATCTGGATATTCAGAGATCAGTCGAGCTCCGCTCAGTCGAAAAAGCAGAATCTCGGCTGCAAAATGCTCAAAGTTACCGTCCTCTAGCATGAAGTCATCAATTCGGTAATCGTCATAGTCGTGCTTGTTTGATATTGACTCCTCTCCAACCGTTTTCTTAGTTTTCATACCATTTGCCTTCATTGCTATGTTGTAGATTAAAGGCGGTTCGCTATGCTTGAGCTTTGTGTTGATCACTTGCTGCTGATACGGACGAAGATTTTCATATTCGTCGATGTAGACAAAGAATGTTGCGTTTGAGATTTTTGGCAGCGAGCTCCTTAGCCGTTCAACCAGATCCTTCAAGAATTGACCTGGCACTACTTGGAGCTCACTAAGGCGATTTGGGTTTGATATGCAGTACTCACACTGCCTCTTGAGTTTCTTTAGCGCTTCTCTCAAATCTTCCATGCCTCCGACAAGCTCAGAGTTGTAGTCTGAGAACTCGTCGAACACCAAACTTTGAAGCTGATCCCTTGGTAGTAACTTTGGTGATCTCATGGAGATTGCAAAAAGGCTCTCCAGCACTTCCGTGGATACTTTGAGCGTTAAGAAGTGCCCAAAAAGTGATTCCCATTCTTCCTCAGAGACACCTCGCCCATACAACGTTTTTAGAAACTGTGTGTCTGCACGCCAATACAGACCTATCGAACTGATTTCCTCGGATTCATTTATGTTTCTATTTGGAGAAAACTGTGAGCGGTAACAAAGGTACCGGAGCAGCATTGTTTTACCACATCCTCGGCCACCGACTATTCGCTTGGGCTTTTTGGATTTGTTCAGTCCAAGGCGTTCGTAAAAGGGGGGAACAACAAATTCGCGCCAAACATCGAGTTCAAGCTCCTCAGCTCGATTCCCGGAAAACGCGGAGTGGATTTCTGCTTCCTTCATAGTCATCTGCGAAGCAGACTCCGAAAGTTCATTCCATCAGCCCAGAAGAGTGGCAATGTCGCATTAGGAGTCGCATGCTGGAACGCATATGTTACGCCTAACTCGCCATATCCAAACTTCAACTCAGGTTTAACGTTGAGATACTTGTCAACTAGCGAGCTGTATCTAGATCGAATCTCACTCGTATAGAGACCAAATGTGCCCGCTCGGAAAAAATTATTCTCCTCTTCCCTCAGAATTTCCGCAGCATTAGTGAGGACGCTCGGACACTCCCGCCTGACATTACCTAAACCGATCTCATGGGCAGCCAACGGAATATATACAACTTTGGCCTTCGCCTCGACGGCAACAAGGTCGTATTTGTCGTAAAACTTCTTAAACTGATCTCCGGTGCCTAAAAAGTCATCTATCAAAATAAACAATTCGCAGCCGCTCTGCAGCTTATCACTAATTCTGTCCGGCCAAATCATGAGACGCTCATTTAGGCCAAGTGCACGTCTGTAGAGACGAGCCAGATTTGGGCCGCTTTTGGTAGGTGGGTCAGTGTCGCGAATAATTGGCACAATTCGAATCGGGTACTTTTGAGCTACGTTGTAAGATTTGTCGGACAGTAGTTCTAACCATGACGGTCGATACTCTTCGAATTCTGAATAAGACAGCAAATCAGGCAGCGTTCTTTGAAACAGTTGTTGGGCTAACGCTATGGTTTGATGTTCAGATCGATAGACAAGAGACTCGACCAGTTTTGCTGCTACAAATTGCTCCTCAATACCAGAAAAATTATTGAACCAAGCTTCTAACCCACCAAGTGCAATTCCATCCCAAATGCCCGAGTCGATGAAATCTGAAGCCCGAGAGCGAATCCCATCTATCTCCTCTTCAATCTTCTCAGTGGAATCGATAGTCGTCATTATTAGACATTAGTTATTTGCTTCGCTGCCAGGCAACTAAAAAAGTCTTGGAAACAGCATCACCTATGGGCGCTATACGACTTTCTTTCCAACTTCCAAACCACGCGTCCATCACTAGGTATCCGAGAGGTGTCTGATATTCGACAGGTGCTCTCCGCGTGCAGGGTCTCAATTTGCAACCTAGTAAATTTATCAGTTGGAGGAAGTGATCTGCTGTATGCCTGAGAGTGTTGTCTAGGCAGATTTCTAGGTGGCTAGTAACTCCCACCAATGAATTGTCCAGTAGTGCCTCGATTTGTTCCCTCAAGGGAAGCATTCGCCCCGTGCTGTACAGCCGATAAGACTGAATAGCCATATCCATTGGCCACTCTTTGCTGTGCTTTGGACAAAAGTAGCACAGGTTTTCGAAAACTTTTCTTGTTTTCGTGCAAGGGAAAACCCATCACGATGCAAATGACAGTTTATTGCACTGAAACGAAAAAGCCCCGCGATTGCGGGGCTTCGTGGGTCCCCGCCTTCGCGGGTACGGCGATAAGGGTGGCAAGGATCAGGAACCAAACTCCTTAACCAACCCACTAATGGACTCCTTCGCATCCCCAAACAACATCCGCGTGTTGTCCTTGAAGAACAGCGGATTGTCGATACCGGCGAAGCCGGAGGCCATGGAGCGCTTGAGGACGAAGACGGTGCGGGCCATGTCGACGTTGATGACGGGCATGCCGTAGATGGGGCTGGATTCGATCTCGCGCGCGGCGGGGTTCACCACGTCGTTGGCGCCGATGACGATGGCGACGTCGACGGTTTCCATGCGCGGGTTGATCTCGTCCATTTCCAGCAGCAGGTCGTAGGGCACGTCGGCTTCGGCCAGCAGTACGTTCATGTGGCCGGGCATGCGGCCCGCTACCGGGTGGATGCCGTAGACCACTTCGCAGCCGTTCTTCTCCAGCTCTTCCTGCAGTTCCTTCACCACGTGCTGGGCCTGGGCCACGGCCATGCCGTAGCCGGGGATGACGGCCACGCTGGTGGCGGCTTCCAGGACGTAGTAGGCGTCTTCCACCACGATCGGCTTGACCTCGCCCTCGATCGCGGGGCCACCGGTCTGGGCGGAGCCGAAACCGGAGAACAGCACGTTGGAGAGCGAGCGGTTCATCGCCTTACACATGATCTGGGTGAGGATGATGCCGCTGGCGCCCACCAGGGAGCCGGCCACGATCAGGATGTTGTTGTTGATCGCGAAACCCGCCGCACAGGCCGCCAGGCCTGAGTAGGAGTTCAGCAGCGAAATCACTACCGGCATGTCAGCACCACCGATGGGGATCACCGCCATAATGCCGAACAGCAGCGCCAGGCCGACGACCGCGTACAGGTAGGTCGGGTCGGTGGGGTTCTGCACAAACATGAACGCGCTGCCGATGATGGCCAGCACGATAATGGAGTTGACGATCTGCTGGCCGGTGAACATGACCGGCTTGCCGTCGATCACTTCGCTCAGCTTGCCGTAGGCAATCAGCGAGCCGGTGAAGGTCAGGCCACCGATCAGGATGGACAGCATGATGGTGATCATGGTGAACGTGCTGGCCGTCGGGGTCAGGGCCGCCCAGCCCACGAGCAGCGAGGCCATGCCACCGAAGCCGTTGAACAGGGCTACCATCTCGGGCATTGAGGTCATCTTCACCAGGCGCGCCGCGCCGGCGCCGACGATACCGCCGGCCACAATACCGCCGGCGATGTAGGTGTAGTCGACAATGCCCTGGTCCAGCAGCGCCACCACCACGGCGATGAGCATACCGGTGGACGAAATCATATTGCCGCGGCGGGCCGTTGCCGGCGAGCCCAGCTGTTTCAGGCCGAAGATGAAGAGTGCGGCCGACACCACATAGGCAAATTGTATGAGGGTATCCATCTGCCTCAGCCCTCCTTCTTCTTAAACATGGCGAGCATTCGGTCAGTTACCAGGTACCCGCCCACCACGTTGATGGAGGCCAGCGCCACGGCGCCCGCACCAAGGTAGTTGGCCAGGTCCTGGTTGCCGGTACCCGCCAGGCTCACCGCGCCCACCAGGGTGATGCCGGAAATCGCGTTGGCGCCGGACATCAGCGGTGTGTGCAGGGTGGCCGGCACTTTGTTGATCAGCTCAAAGCCCAGGAAGATGGACAGCATGAGGATGAATGTCAGGAATACTTCAGCCGGTACCATGTTATGCACCCCCTTCCATGATGTTCTTGATCGTTTCGTTGGTGATCTGCCCGTCGTGGGTAATGATGCACCCCTGCAGGATGTCGTCCTCGAAGTCGACCTTGAAGGTCTTGCCCTCTTCATCCCAGCTGTCGTCTACCAGGTTGAACATGTTCGAGGCGTACATCTGGCTGGCGTCACGGGCCACGAAGTTGGCCCAGTTGCCGGTGCCGATCACGGTCACGCCGTTGATGGAGACGGTTTCGCCGGGGACGGAGCCCTCGACGTTGCCGCCGGTCTCGGCGGCCATGTCCACGACCACGGAGCCCGGGCGCATGCGCTCGACCACGTCGCGGGTGACCAGCACCGGCGGCTTGCGGCCGAAGACCTGGGCGGTGGTGATCAGCACGTCAGACTCGGCAATCACGTCCGCCTGGGCCTGCTGCTGCATCTTGACCTGTTCCGGGGTCAACTCCCTGGCGTAGCCGTCCGCGGTCTGGCCGGTCTCGCCCAGGTCGATCTCCAGGAACTTCGCGCCCAGCGACTCGACCTGCTCCTTCACCACGTCGCGGGTGTCGAAGGCGGTAACCCGGGCGCCCATGCGCTTGGCGGTGGCAATGGCCTGCAGGCCCGCCACGCCAGCGCCGATGATGAACACCTTGCCCGGCTTCAGCGTACCCGCCGGGGTCATCATCATGGGGAAGATGCCGGGCAGGTGCGTTGCTGCCAGCAGCACCATCACGTAGCCCGCCAGGCTCGCCTGTGAGCTGAGGGCGTCCATTTTCTGGCTGCGGGTGGAGCGCGGGATCATCTCCATGGAGATCGCAGTGACGCCCGCGTTCTGGAACGCCCGCACCAGCTCGTGCTCGTTGAAGGGGTCCAGGTAGCTGACGTGGATGCAGCCGCGCTTGAACTGGCTGACTTCCGAGATCTCCGGCTTGCGAATGCGCAGGATCATATCCGCGCTGCCCAGAAGGCCTGCGCGGTCGCTGCTGACCTGGCAGCCCGCCTCGGTGTATTCACTGTCCTGGAAGCCGGAGCCCTGGCCCATGCCACTCTCGATTACTACCTCGGCGCCCATCCGACACAGCTTCTTGGCGATGTCGGGGATCATCGGTACCCGGTTTTCACCGGGATATGTCTCTTTCGGGATCGCTATGCGCATAGATATACCCGTACCCTGTTTGCGTTGCTAAATGAATTGTTAATGGCGTGCTTTTCCAGAAGGACCGTGACTTTAGCACAGCTAAACAAAAGTCAGACAAATCTCGGTCATCGGTAAAACAAATAGTTGAGCCGGGTCAGCCCTCTGGACCGGCTCCGGCTCTTACATTCCTCATTTGGCTGCGTGACAATATCCGCAAAACACGCGGATAAACCATGCTGCCCACATTTTTCCTGACCTTGGCCCTGGTCGCGCTTTGCGTCACCGTGCACTACGAGATGCTGGTTCGCCTGGGCTCCACGGTGAATTCGTTTGCCTCGGGGCCGCGCCAGATCGTCGTCGTCGGCGTCATGCTGGCGCTGGCGGCCCATATCATCGAAATCTATATCTTTGCCGGTGGCTACTACTACGTCCTGCATACGCCTAACCTCGGGAGTTTCACCGGCGATGCACCCGTCGAAGATTTCTGGGATTGTGTGTACCTGTCTTTCGTCGTCTACAGCACACTCGGTTTTGGCGACATGGTGCCAACGGGATGGGTGCGCTTCATGGTAGGTATGGAGGCTGTGACAGGGTTGGTCCAGATCGCGTGGACGGCCTCCTTCTTATATTTTGAGATGGAGAAAAACTGGGGCCGCAGCCCCAGTGATCGATCCTAGCTTGCCTGCAGTTGCAGGAATGGATTCAGCAGCCGGTAATTCCACGGCTTGAAGCGAATCGGTGCGTCCAGCACGCCGATGCAGATGCAGTCGCCGGTCTGTGAGGCGGTCGGCGTGTGCTCGTCCGCCGCGTCGCGCATCAGGAAGTCACCCTGGTGGTACACGCCCTCTTCGTCAGAGAAGCTGCCTTCCAGCACCAGCGTCAGCTCGGTGCCGCGGTGGCTGTGGCGGGGAATGCTGCCGCCGGCCTTGATGTGGTAAAGGGCAAACTCGTTGTCCGGGTCGCCGGTACGCAGGCGGGCAATCTGCAGCGCGGAATTGATGCGCTGCCACTTCAGGTCTTCGTAGTCGCCGTCCATCAGGCGCTGGACCAGGACCGGGCCCTCGTCTTCGACGGGCTTGCTGCTGAAGGTCAGCGGCGGCTCGTCGTCCAGGTGGTCAAAAATGTTGTCCAGCAGGCTGTCGTCGACATCGGTGGGCTCCAGGGATTCGAACATCTCTGCTCCAACCGCATTCAGCTGCGACATCTGGCGTTTGCAGTGGTCGCAGAAGTGCAGGTGTACCGAGATGCAGGCCGACTGGGCCAGCGGCAGTGTGCCGGCGGAAAATTCGCTCAGCAGTCGAATGTCAGGGTGATAAGTAACCATGGTCTTAAGCTTCTCTTTATTGCTGTGCCGTCATTACTTGCAGTTTTTGCATGGCCAGCCGCACTCGCGACTTGACCGTTCCCAGCGGAAGTTGCAGGTCTTCCGCCACTTCGGAATGGGATTTCCCTTCCATGTAAACCTTGGCGAGGATCTGTGACTGCTCCATCGGCAGTTCCTTCAACATATCCTTGACGCGCTGGGCGTTGCGACGCTGCTGGACTGCGACAAACGGCTCTTCCTCTTCCTGCTCTACCCAGATGTCCTCTGCGGCGAGCGGGGTATCAAATTTCTGCAGGCGCCGGTACATGTCGGTCCGGCAGTTCCGTGCAATGGTGTAAATCCAGGTGCTGGCCGCCGCCTTGCGGGGGTTGAAGCCGTCGGCCTTCTGCCAGACCTTCAGCATCACTTCCTGCACCAGCTCATCGGCGTGGGCCGCAGCCAGGGGGGACCCTGACATGGCGAAAGCCTTTACCAGCGGAGCGAAGTGCTTGAAGAGGCGCGCAAAGGCCGCGCGATCCCGCTTTTCCGCAATAATTTGCAGGCACTGACTCCACTCGTCATCGCGCTTACCGTCTGCGTTGACCTTGATCTGGGGCTGCATGTCAGATTCATCCTCCGGCGGCTTTTCGCTCATAGGAGCTCTCCTTTGAACAATTTACGTTCAAGTTGCGCCGGCAGATCACCGAAGTGGCGAATCCTGGCATTGGGGTGGATGTGGTCAAAAAATGACCGTGGACCGTCAATGATCCGCTAATTTCGGCCAATCGTAAACACCCGCAACAAAACCTCCACAGGACAAGGGTTTATGAGCGCCTCCAAGCGTACAGCAGTCGTCGGCAGCGGGATTTCAGGCCTCGCCTGTGCCTATCACCTGCAAAAAGACGCCCAATCCCGGCACGATGTGCACGTTTTCGAAGCAGAAGCGCGCATTGGCGGCCACACGGCCACGGTGGACGTGCGGGTGGGCGGCCGCGACTACGCCATCGACACCGGCTTCATCGTCTACAACGACTGGACCTACCCCAATTTCATCGCCCTGCTGGACGAGCTGGGGGTCGAAAACCAGCCCACCCGCATGAGTTTCAGCGTCAGCGACAAGCGCACGGGCCTGGAGTGGGCGGGCTCGAGCCTGAACACCCTGTTTGCCCAGCGCCGCAACCTGGTTTCGCCGCGCTTCCTGGGCATGGTCCGGGACATCCTGCGCTTCAACAGCGAGTCCGTGGCGGACCTGGAAGGGGGCTTCATCGACAGCGACACCACGCTGGGTGAGTACCTGGAGGCCAACAAGTACAGCCAGGCGTTCATCGACCAGTATTTGGTGCCGATGGGCTCGGCGATCTGGTCCGCGGATACCGACGTGATGCAGGGTTTCCCGCTGCAGTTCTTCGTGCGCTTCTTCAAGAATCACGGCCTGCTCAGCATCCGCAATCGCCCCCAGTGGCGCACCATCAAGGGCGGCAGCCGCGAGTATCTTGCGCCGCTGACGGCGGGCTTCAAGGACAATATCCACACCGGCAACCCGGTGAAGCAGGTGCTGCGCGGCATCGACGCAGTCACGCTGGCATTCGAGGACGGCTCCCAGCAGGTGTTCGACCAGGTGGTATTTGCCTGTCATTCCGACCAGGCCCTGGCCCTGCTGGGCGACCCCAGTGACAGCGAACAGAGCGTGTTGGGCGCCATGGGCTACCAGGACAACGACGTGGTGCTGCACACCGACACCCGCTTGCTGCCGGAAGACCCGAAGACCTGGTCAGCCTGGAACTACCTGCTGCTGGAAGACGAGCAGCGGGCGGTGCTGACCTACAATATGAATATCCTGCAGAACATCGAGTCCAACGAGACATTCTGTGTGACGCTGAACCACACCAACGCCATCAATCCCCACAAGATTCTGGGCCGCTTCACCTACTCGCACCCGGTCTTCAGCCTGGAGCAGGTGGCCGCCCAGGAGCGCTGGGGTGAGATCAACGGCCAGCGCACCTGGTACTGCGGCGCCTACTGGCACAACGGTTTCCACGAAGACGGTGTGCGCAGCGCTCTGCGGGTGGCCGAGGCCATTCGCGAACAGGCGGCCAACGCGCCGCGGCTGGTGAGCGCCGCGTGACGAGCGCCATCTACGAAGGCTGGGTGCGCCACCGGCGCACCACGCCGAAGGCCCACGACTTCAAGTACCGGGTCTTCATGCCGTTTTTGCGGCTCGACGAGCTGCCCGAGCTCTTCGAAAAAAGCTGGCTGTGGTCGGCGAAGCGCCCTGCCCTGGCGCGGTTCAAGCGCGAGGACTTTTTCGGCGACCCGGCCAAGCCGCTGGAAGACGAGGTGCGCGACCGGGTGCTGGCAGCAACCGGCCGCCGGCCGAAGGGTCCGATCTACCTGCTCGCGAACCTGCGCTACTTCGGCTACATCATGAATCCCATCGCCTGCTACTACTGCTACGACGAGTCAGGCGAACACCTTGAAGCGATTGTCGCGGAAGTCACCAACACCCCCTGGGACGAGCGCCACGCCTATGTGCTGCGCGCCCCCGAGGACGGCGGCTGGCTGCGCACGCGCTTTGACAAGACGTTCCACGTGTCGCCTTTCCACCCCATGGACATGGAATACCACTGGCACAGCAACTCACCGGCAGACAAGCTCTGCCTGCACCTGGCCAACCACCAGGACGGTGAGCGCGTGTTCGACGCAACCCTGTCCCTGCAGCGCCACGAGATCACCGCCTCCAGCCTGCGCCGCTTCCTGTGGCGCTACCCGGTCATGACCGCGAAGGTTGCGGCGGGGATCTACTACGAGGCGTTCAAGATCTGGCTGAAAGGCAATCCCTATCATCCCCATCCCCCATCGACAGCGAGTGTAACCAATGAGTGATGCCAGCGTACGTGCAATCCGGCTGCCACAGGTCCGCAGCAGCAACCTGGGCAACGACCTGGCCCGGAAGGCGATGCAGCGACTGCTGACCAACCTGAAGATCGGCTCCCTCACCATTCATGAAAATGGCGAGGTGCAGACCTACGGCGACGTCAACCGGGACGGCGAGCCCCACGCCGAGATCTTCGTGAACAACGAAGACGTCTACCGCAAGGTGCTGACCGGCGGTGCGCTGGGGTCCGGCGAGGCCTACATGGAGGGCGACTGGTCCTCCCCGGCGCTGACCGAGGTCATCCGCGTGTTCACCGCCAACCTGGCCATCCTGACCAGCATGAACCAGGGCAAGGCCTGGTGGCGCAAACTGGGCCTGGCCATTGCCCATGCCCTCAACAGCAACACGCTCACGGGTTCGAAGCGCAACATCTCGGCCCACTACGACCTCGGCAATGAGTTCTTCGAGCTGTTCCTCGACGAGAGCATGATGTACTCCTCTGCAGTGTTCCCGAGCCGGGGCGCCAGCCTGGAGCAGGCAGCAAGCCACAAGCTCGACCTGCTGTGCCAGCAGCTTCAGCTGACCGCGGACGACCACCTGCTGGAGATTGGCACCGGCTGGGGCGGCCTCGCCGTCCACGCCGCCAAGCACTACGGCTGCCGCGTCACGACCACCACGATCTCGCAGGAGCAGTACGAAAAAGCCTGTGAGCGGGTCCGCGAAGAAGGCCTCGAGGATCGCATCACGCTGCTGCTCAAGGATTACCGCGAGCTGGAAGGCACCTACGACAAGCTGGTCTCGGTGGAGATGATCGAGGCGGTGGGCCACCAGTTCTACTCCGACTATTTCGCCAAGTGCTCGTCGCTGCTCAAGCCCAACGGCCTCATGGCCATCCAGGCCATCACCATGGTGGACCAGCGCTACGAGCAGGCCCGGGATTCCGTGGACTTCATCAAGCGCTACATCTTCCCGGGCGGCTGCCTGCCCTCGGTGGAAGTCATCAGCCGCCACCTGCGCGACGACACCGACATGCAGATGGTGCACCTGCGGGACATCACCGACCACTACGCCGACACCCTCAAGGTCTGGCGCGAGCGCTTCTTCGACCACATCGAAGAGGTGCGCCGTCAGGGCTTTGACGAAACCTTCATTCGCATGTGGGAGTTCTATCTGTGCTACTGCGAAGGCGGCTTCCGCGAGCGGGTCATCGGCACCGTGCAACTCACCTTCGCCAAGCCGGGATACCGTTTTGCCTGAGGACAGCCTGTTACAGAAAATCGGCAACGGGTTGCTGTTCAACCTCAGCTGGTTGGCCATCGTCTCCAGCCAGTCGCTGGTGATCGCGCCGGCTGTGGCGCTGGCCCACATCGTGATTCACCAGCTGTGGCTGGGGCGCGGCAACCGGGAACTGGCCTTCATCGCCGGTGTCGCACTGTTTGGACTGGTGCTGGACCAGGCCCTGTTTGCCGTGGGCCTGTTCACGCTGGACGGTGAGCGGGCGCTGGCGCCCCTCTGGCTGACCTGCCTGTGGCCGGTACTGGCCACCACTTTCCAGCACGCGTTTGTGGGCCTGCAGCGGGCGCCCGTGCTGGCGGCCATTCTCGGCGCCATGGGCGGCGTCGGCAGCTACTACGCGGGCACATCCATGAGCGCGGTCGGTTTTGCCGACCCGGTCTACGGGCTGGCCTTCATCGGCGTGCTGTGGGCCGCCCTGTTCCCGGCCATCGCGACGGTCGCGCGGCTGTGGTTTGAAAACGAAGAGGAGAACGGTGGTGAAGTTCATCCAGCCTAGTGTGTTCGGTCTCGTTCTGGTGGCCAGTACGGCGTTCGCCAACACAGAGCTCCCGGCCGCGCCGGACACCAGCCCCGACATCATCGGCGAAGCCCGTGATCCTGACAGCGGCGAGCTGATCTACCTGGAGCAGTACTACTGCAGCGACGACTCTCTGAGGTGCAGCGTGTTCTACCTGCGCCCCAATGAGGAGCTGATCGCCAGCAAGGAACTGGACTACGAGCCCAGCAAGAAGGCCCCGGTGCTGACGTTCAGGGACTACCGGTCGGACCGCGAAGAGATCATCGACCGCGCAGAGACCGACGCCGTGGTCGACGCAGGCTTCGACAATTTCGTGCGCCTGCAGTGGCAAGACCTGGCCGAGGGCGAGGAAGTGAAGTTCCCGTTCCGCATGGTGGGTCGCGACGATCCCATCAAGATGCGCGCCAGCCGCGAACAGGCCTGCGAGAACGACAAGCTGTGCCTGCAGATCCGCCTCGACTCCTGGCTGCTGGGCAACCTGATCGACCCCATCGAGCTCACCTATGACCGCGACTCCCAGCGGCTGCTGCGCTTCGAGGGCATTTCCAACCTGAAGAACGACCGCGGGCGCTCCCAGAAGGTCGAGATCGAGTACCGCTACCCCGGCGAGGAGTAATCCCACCAGGGCGGCAGCAACGCCCGGTAAGCCGGTTCCGCATAGCGCGGGTCGATCAGCAGCGCATTCCCCGTATCACTTTCGCGCCGGATCACCCGGCCGATGGCCTGGCTGACCCGCTGCATGCCCGGGTACAGGTAAGCGTATTCAAAACCCTGGCCCAGCCGTTGCTGGTAGTAGTCCCGCAACACTTCACGCTCGCGATTGAACTGGGGCAGGCCCGCGCCCACCACGACCACGCTGGACAGCGCTTCACCGGGCAGGTCGATGCCTTCGCCGAACACACCGCCCAGGATGCAGAAGGCCGCCACGTCGCGCCGCTCCCCAAGGGTCTGCAGCAGCGCGGTGCGTTCGGTCTCGCGCCAGTCCCGCGCCTGCACGCACAGGTGTCGACCGTCGATCAGCGGCTCCACCTGGTCCAACACATTCCGCATATAGGCGTAGGCACTGAAGTAGACGATGCAGTTACCCGGGTGCTGTGTCAGCCAGTCGGCAATGGCGCGGGCGACCCCCGGCAGGCTCTGCTGTCGGGCCCGGTAGCGGGTGTCGAGCCCGGTGTTGATCTCGACGTTTAGCTGCTCGGGGGCAAAGGGCGACGGCAGCGACTGGAATACCGCCGCGTCAGTGAAACCCAACTCCTTCAGCATCCAGCCCGGGGGCGACACCGTGGCAGAAAAGGCCGTGACCGACAGGGGCTGGCCCTGCTTGTCCGCCAGCAGCCGGGCGGCATCCAGGCAGCGCAACGACACCCGCAGGCCCTGCTTGCCGCCATCCCGGTGCATCTCGAAGCGATAGTCGTCGCCATAGACTTCCAGCACCCGCTGGAACTGCAGGCAGTCGAAGTAGAAATCCAGCAGCGCCGGGCGCGACTGCAGGTACGTGGCCGAGGCCGCAAGCTGTTCGCCGACGCCGGCGACAAAGCCCTGCAGGGCATTGCCCAGGTCCCCCGGCGGCTCGGGCCGACTGTCGAACTCATCCTCCTGCCAGTCTTCCTTGTCCAGCGCCAGCAACAGGCGATTGCAGCGATCGAGCGCCTTCTTCACGGTGCCGCTCGTTTCACGCTTCGCCGCCATCAGCGCCGACTTCTTCAACTCGCTGCTGTACATATCCCGCGCCCGCTGGGGCAGGTTGTGGGCCTCGTCCAGCAGCAGGCTCCAGCGCAGGCCCTGCTCGGCGAACTGTCCCGCCACCGAGGCGTGGAAGCTGTAGACGTAGTGGATATCGCCGATGCACAGGTCCACCCACGGCAGCAGGTCCATGCCGAGCTGGTAGGGGCAGACCGCGCGTTCGCGGGCGATGATTTCGATGGTGCCGCGGTCCAGGTCCGGCCGCTCCATGGCGGCGTCCAGGGCCGCCGGTAGCCGGTCGTAGTAACCCGCGGCGAACTCGCAGTCTTCCGCCACACAGGCCCTGCCGGGGGAAAAACAGACGGCGTCTTTTGCCGTAAGACTCAAACGTCGCAGGGACATGCCGACCGCTTCAAGGTCGCGCAGGGTGTCCTCGGCGGCGCGGCGCCCCACGGTGCGCGCGGTCACGAAAGCCACCCGTTCGTGGCGGCCGGTCGCCATGGCTTTCAGGGCCGGGTACAGCACCGCGGCGGTCTTGCCGGTGCCGGTGGGCGCCTCCAGCAATACCTGCCCCTGTTGGGCAATGCACTTGTAGACGGTCTCTGCCATGTCCCGCTGGCCGCCGCGAAACTCCCCGTACGGGAACGGCAGGTCGGCGAGACTCGTATCCCGCGCTGCCTGCCAACGGTGCTGCCGGCGCAGCCAGTCCCCCATGCGTTGCAGGGCATCTTCCAGGAAAGCCAGCAGTTCCTCCCGGCCCCGGCGCTCCCGCCGCGGCCACTCGTCGCCGCTGTCCACGTTGTAGTAGGTCAGCACCAGGGTGACTTCCTCCACGTTCTCGCCGCGGCACAGCAGGCCGCCGTAGAGCATCAGCTGGGCCCAGTGCAGGGCTTCCACCGCGGGGGGGATGTCCTCGCGCTTGACCCGGCAGGTCTTGATCTCTTCCAGCAGTGGTTCTTCAGCATCGTACCCATCGGCGCGGCCTGACAGCTTCAGGTCGAATTCCTCAAAGGGGATCACCGCTTCCAGCGGGTGTTCGGCGGTGTAGCTGCGCCGGGACTGCAGCAGCTGGTGCCCGGCAATGCCCTGCTCGGCACTGGGAGACGGCGTGAAGCGGTAGTCGATATCACCGCTGCGATGACAGAAGTCCGCCAGTTCCCGCACGGCGAGCCGAATCTCAGGCATCGACCCAGGTCACCTTCGCCACCCGGGCGGGAATGCCCTCGGCCTTGAAAAAGCGCAGCCAGCGGCGCTGGTTGAGCTGCAGCTGGTCACCGGGGCCTTTCACCTCGATCAGGCAATAGTCCGCACCGGGGTCCAGGGCAATCAGGTCCGGACAGCCGTTACGATTGGCCTCCGGGTCGAACAGCAGGCGCCGCCAGATGGCCAGCCAGTGCTCCCGGGGAATGGTGGTGAACACGGTTTCCAACAAGTCCGGAGAGGCGCCGCGCCAGCCCACCCAGCTATTGGTGGTGCCGTGATGCCGATCGAAGGCCGCCAGCAGTTCGGCGGCGATATCCGCGTCCGCCAGGTGTTCGAGACGTTCGTCGATTATCTCGCGGCGTGCGGCGTGGAAATTGCGGCTGTACATATCCAGCGGCGCGGCCTGGAACGGGTTGATAAACGCCCCCGGCACCGGCGCGAAGATCTGCTCCCAGAAGGCGAGCCCGAAGCTCGCGTTGACCAGCCAGTTTTCCACGTAGTGCACCTCGGGCCAGGTCTCTGCGTAGTGCTGCGCTGCGGCCAACTCCACCGGCGTGGAATAGGTCAGGGCCAGGTGGTCCTCGGCGAAGCGGTCGCGGCGAGCCGGTTCCGCTTCCAGGCCCAGCCGTTTCGACAAGGTCGGCAGGGTGCGGCGCGCGAAATCCACCTCGGCCTCGCACCAGGGGTCGTGCTGGATTTCGCGACAGAGATTCAGGGCGGCGCCCGGGTCGCTTTCCGCCAGCAATCGCGCCCGGCGCTGACGGGCGGGGTGCTGGCCGCAGACGGCGTAGACCGCTTGGGCCTCGCCCACCATGTCGTAGCGTTCCAGCTGCCGCGCCACCCGGTTGCGCAGCCCGTCCCGCAGGGCTTCGGTGGCGGGGCCGGTTCCTGAATCCGCCAGCAGTCGCGCTACCGCCACCACGGTGCCGGGATCATCCGCGGCCACCGCCGCCTTGTAGGCGGATTTCAGGGCGGTGAGTTCACGGTATTCGTCGATCTGCCCGCGATCGCCAAACAGGCGGTAGTCCGCTGCCAGCGGGTAGGGCTGGTAGCTGGCGAAGCCCAGGTCGCTGACCACGAACTCCGACAGGTCCTGGTAGCTGTTGCCGAAGAACAGCAGCTTGAACAGTTCCACCACCTCGACGTGGTTGGGGGCCACCAGCCAGCGATCTTCGCCGCACCAGTCACGCCAGCGCTGCAGCAGAAACGCTTCCGTGCACTCGGCATACAGGGCCGCCACCAGTTCCGCCTTTCGCGCCGCGGCCGGCACACCGTAGATCTCCACCAGCTCCGCCTTGCGCAGCAGTGCTGCGAGGGTGGGAAAGTCGGGTTCATCCTCGCGCAGGAACAATCCCGCCGCGAGACACTCATCGAGTATGGGCCCCAGCTCCCCCAGCTCGGGGTAGCTCAGCGCCTCGCTGCGAAACAGCGGGCCGCGGCGCGAGACCAACCGCACAAACAGGCAGCGGGCCTCTTCGCTGGCGTCGGCGAAGCATGCTAGGAACTCCGTTTCCTCCGCGGTGAGAAGATCGGCGTACTGCGTCACTACCGTGTCGCAGAGCCGCTGGAAATTGCCGAGGTAATAGCGCGGCGGCAGCTCAACCGGTTCGACGGGGGGGTTCACGATGCGGGCTGGGGCCGCTGCATCTGCTGGTACAGTGCCGCGGGCACGATCAGGCACAGGCCGACGATCGTGGCGGGGTGAATGGTTTCACCGAGGATGACCTGGATAAACACCAGCGACAGGAACGGCGCGAGGAAAATAAGGTTCCCCACCAGCGCCACCCGGCTCGCCGTGCGCAGGGCGGCTGACCAGAGCATGAAGGTGACCCCCATTTCGAAT
Source organism: Halieaceae bacterium (assembly GCA_965601975.1). Lineage (GTDB taxonomy): Bacteria > Pseudomonadota > Gammaproteobacteria > Pseudomonadales > Halieaceae > JANQIO01. The sequence continues at coordinate 70,813 of OZ271856.1, read as the reverse complement.
AGCCCGACATAGGTCGCGGCGGCGAGCCCCTGCCAGCCCGGGAGCACCAGGGTCGAGAAGGTCGCACAGACCGCGGCGCTCATGGGAATAGCCAGCAGGAAGGTCAGGCACAGGGCCACGGTGGCATCCCGCGGGTTACGGGCGCTGGCAATCCAGTAACTCGCCCACAGCAGGGTGCTGAACAGCGCCAGGGACACACCCAGGCCGCTATCGAACTGAAGGCTCAGGAAGTCGCCGCGGGTGGCGATCACCAGCACCCCGAAGTAGCCGCCGGCGGCGGCGATCATGTCGCGTCCTTTCAGCGGCTGCTTCAACAGCGGGATCGCCAGCAAGGACAGGGTAATGGCCCAGGTGTAGTTGATGGCCTGGGCCTGCTGGGCCGGCAGCAGGTCATAGGCAGTCAACAGAACCACGTAATACAGGCAAGGGTTCAGGGCCGCCATGGCCAGGTAGTACCCGGGCGAACGTTTGAGCTCAGCAGCGAGTTCGCCGAGCTGGCCGCGCAGGGCGACGGCAATCAGTAGCGCCGCGCCAGAGGCCACGCTGGCAAAGAACACCAGCTGGAAAACGTCGAAGTAGCGCAGCGCCACCTTGAAGGCGGTGGCAACGGTGGACCAGAGGAAGACAGCACACAGGCCCAGCAACAGGGCCCGGCGATCGCGGTGCACGCGGCCTCAGCCCCTCGGAACGACCCGGTACAGGCCGCTGCCGGCGAGAACGTAAACGTAGCCGTCGGGGCCCGACTGGACGTCGCGGAAGCGCAGGCCGGCATCGTCGAAATGGCGATACTCGGTGCCGAAGCGATCACCATCCAGCTCGACACGGTTCAGGTGTGTCAGCGCCAGGGCGGTCACCAGCAGCGAGTCAGACCATCCCGCGTAGCGGTCGCCGCTGTAGAAGTCCATGCCGCAAGTAGCGATGGAAGGCACGTAGTACTTCACGGGCTGCTCCATCCCCTCCTTGTGCGTCCCCTCGCCGATCTTGCCGCCGCGGTATTCCTCGCCGTAGGTAATGATTGGCCAGCCGTAGTTGGTGCCGGGCTCCAGTCGGTTGAGTTCGTCGCCCCCCTTGGGGCCGTGCTCGCTGACCCAGAGGGAACCGTCCGGGTGCTGGGCCAGCCCCTGGGGATTGCGGTGGCCGTAGGTCCAGATTTCCGGCAGGGCATCGTCGCGGTCGACGAAGGGGTTGTCGGCGGGTACGCGACCGTCCTTGTGTATGCGCATGACCTTGCCGTTGTGGCGGGAAACGTCCTGGGCATAGTCACGGTTGCCGCGATCGCCGACCGTCAGGAACAGGTAGTCGTCGACGATCAACAGGCGGCTGCCAAAGTGGTAGCGGGTGTCGTAGTAGGGCTGCGCGGTAAACAACACCTCGACATCCTCGAGCGCATCACCCACCAGCGTCCCGCGGGTCACGCGTGTGGTGTAGCCCTCGCCGTTGGCGTGGGTGAAGCTCAGGTAGACCAACGGCCCGGTGTCTGCCTGCTCGACCAACACGTCCAGCATGCCCCCCTGGCCGTGCTCTGTGCTTTTGGGGACGCCGGTGATCTCGCGGCTCTCGCCGCTGGCGAGGTCCACCCGCAGTACGCGGCCGCCCTGCTCCGTAATCAACATTTCACGCTCGCTGAGAAAATCCATGCCCCAGGGCTTCTCCAGGTCGTCCGCGATTGGCGTGAGGGTCAGTCCGGCGTCATTCACCGCGGAAGGTTCAGCACTGGCGGAGTCGACCGGAGCGGCGCCGTTGCAGGCGGCGAGAACAAAAAATACGAGCGTTGCCGACAGGCGAAGCAGTGACTTGGGCATGGAAAACAGCGTCCCGGGTTGAAGGCTTGATGAGTTTATAGCAAGCACCGGGGCTGTACCATTGTATGAAGATCAGGCATCCTGCGACGCAACATTCTCCGACACCAACCGCTGTGACACCCGAGATTCGACCCCTCACCCCAGGCCTCGCCCTGGCTCCTATCGCCCTGCTTATCGGCCTGCTCGCGCTTTCGGTCTACCTGTTCAGGTCAGACTCTTCCTACGGCGCCAACCAAATTGCGCTTCTGCTGAGCGCAGGCGCTGTGGGCCTGGTGGGGAAGCGGCTGGGCTATACCTGGCGGCAGATCGAAGAGGGCCTGGTGGACGGTATCGCCATGTGCCTGATCCCCATGCTGATCCTGATGTCGGTGGGTATGCTGATCGGCGCATTTATCCTCGCAGGCACCATTCCGGCCCTGGTGTTCTACGGCGTACAGATACTGTCGCCGGATATCTTCTATGCTGCCTGCACCCTGATTTGTGCCCTGGTCGCGGTCAGCATCGGCTCCTCATGGACGGTGGCTGGCACCATGGGCATTGGCCTGATGGCGATTGCCGCCAGCTTCAACCTGTCGCCGGCCATTGCCGCCGGCGCCATTGTCTCCGGCGCCTACTTCGGCGACAAACTGTCGCCCCTGTCGGACACCACCAACCTGGCCGCCGCCACCACCGGCGTCGACCTGTTCGATCACATCCGACACATGCTGTGGACTACAGTGCCGGCGTTCATCATCGCGCTGGTGCTGTTCACGTTCCTGAGCGGCGGTGATGCTGCACCACCGGAGCAGATCGCCGAACTGCGCGCCAGCCTCGGGCAGCAGTTCAACATCGGCATGCACCTGTTCATCCCGCTGATGCTGATGCTGTTCCTGGTGTGGCGCAAGATGCCGGCACTGCCGGCGATCCTGCTGAGCACCCTTGTCGCGGTAGTCTTTTCCCTGGTCTTCCAGCCGGAGGCCGTAAGCCGCCTGGCGGTTGGTGCCACCTGGCCCCTGGGCGAGAATGCGCTGCAGGCCCGGGGTGTCTGGACCAGCCTGTTCAGCGGCTACAGCGCCGACAGTGGCAACGCCTTCATGGACAAGCTGTTGTCGAAGGGCGGTATGAAGAGCATGCTCAACACGGTGTCGCTGATTCTCTGCGCCATGGCCTTCGGCGGTGCCCTGCAGAAAGTCGGCATCCTGCAGTTCCTGGTAAAGGCGGCGCTGGCGCGGGCCAAGACCAACGGTGGCCTGGTGACGGCCACCGTCGTCACCGGCATCGCCACCAACATCACCACCGCCGACCAATTCATTGCCATCTCGCTGCCCGGCGGCATGTACCGCGACGAATACGAGCGGCGCGGCCTGTCGCGGCTGAACCTGTCGCGCACGCTGGAAGACTCCGCCACACTGACCTCGGCACTGATCCCCTGGAATACCTGCGGCGCGTACATGGCGGCGACCCTGGGGGTGGCCACGCTGACCTATGCGCCGTTCGCGTTTTTCAACCTGGCCACGCCCATCATCGCGATCATCTACGGCTACTGGGCAATTGGCCAGAAGCCGCTGGAACCTGAACGCGTCGGCGCAGCCACTGTACCCGCCGCCACCGCCTCCCAGTGAGCGACCTGCCCTGGGACTTTCCCGGTCCCCACACCCTCGCCGTCACGGTCGAGGCTGAACACATCGACGGCCTGCGTCATTGCAACAACGCCGTGTACGTGACCTGGTGCGAGCAGGTGGCCTGGGACCATTCCGATGCGCTGGGCCTGGACCTGGCCGCCTACGAGCGCCTGAACCGGGCCATGGTGATTACCCGCAGCGAGTTCGATTACCTGAAGCCCTCCTACCTGGGTGATGAACTGGTCGCGGCGACCTGGATCGTCGACTGGGACGAAAAGCTCACCATGCAGCGACGCTTCCAGGTTCTGAGGCCCGCAGACGGCGCCACCGTGCTGCGGGCGGGAATGCAGTTTGCCTGCGTGGACCTGGAGAGCGGCAAGCCGCGCAGGCTGCCGAAGGAATTCGTGGAAGGTTACGGGCCGGCGGTGGTGGGCCTCAGCAGCGACCCCAGTCAAAGCTGAGCACGTCCTCGAGCCGCTCCGCGCCCAGCTTCAGCATCACCAGTCGATCCAGTCCCAGCGCCACCCCCGAGCATTCAGGAAGCCCCGCTTCCAGTGCTGCCAGCAGCGCCTCATCGATGGGCCGCGGGGCAATACCCGCCGCTTCAAGTCGCGCGTTGTCCGCCTCGAAACGCCGGCGCTGTTCGACCGCATCGGTCAGTTCAAAATAACCGTTGGCAAGCTCGACGCCGTCGACGTAAACCTCGAAGCGCTCCGCCACCTGCACCTCGCCATCCTGTTTCAGTCGCGCCAGGGCTGCCTGGCTGGCGGGGTAGTCGTAGATGAACGTGAGGGCCGACAGCGCCGGTTCGATGACGTGGCTCATCAACAGGTCCAGCCAGGTGTCGCGCGACTCCTCGCCGCCGGCGTAATCCAGCCGTTGCCGCGCGCAGGCCTCCAGCATTTCAACGCTGGCGGTGTGGGGGTCAACATCCAGGTGGCGCTGGAACGCGCTGCGGTAATCGAGGAATTCTGTGGGCTTCTCACCCAGCACTGACTGCACCAGCTCCGCCACCTCTTCCATCAATGTGCGCAGGTCAAAGCCCGGGCGGTACCACTCCAGCAGGGTGAACTCGGGATTGTGTCGGCTGCCCGCCTCGGCGGCACGGAACGCCTTGCAAACCTGGAAGATGGGGCCGCTGCCCGCGGCCAGCAGCCGCTTCATGGCGTATTCCGGGGAGGTCTGCAGCCAGCGATCACCGCCGGCGATCGGGGTCAGGGCCGGATCGGTGACCGTGCCCCGGCACAGCAGCGGGGTATCGACTTCCAGTACGCCGCGTTCGGCGAAGAAGCCCCGAAGTGTGGAGAGAATGTCGGCCCGGGCCCGCAGTGCCGGCAGCGCGGCGCCCGGGGCCCAGTCAGCGGGATTGGCAGTGTCGGACAATCAGGCCTTGCCGCGGCCGACGTATTCGCCGGTGCGGGTGTCGATGCGCACCACTTCGCCCTGGTTCAGGAACAGCGGGACTTTCACGACGGCGCCCGTGCTCAGGGTAGCGGGCTTGCTGCCGCCGGAGGCGGTATCACCCTTGAGGCCGGGGTCGGTTTCCACCACTTCCAGTTCGACGAAGTTGGCCGGGGTGACCGCCAGCGGCGAGTCGTTGTAGAGGGTAACCTCGCAGCGATCGGTCTCCTTGAGCCACTGGGCGGCGTCACCGACCGCGGCCTTGTCCGCCTGGTACTGCTCGTAGGTGTCCGGCTCCATGAAGTGCCAGAACTCACCGTCGTTGTAGAGGTATTCCATGGTGCGGTCCATCACGTCGGCGCCCTCGAGGGATTCGCCTGACTTGAAGGTGCGCTCCCAGACCCGGCCGGACTTGAGGTTGCGCAGCTTGACGCGATTGAAGGCCTGGCCCTTGCCGGGCTTCACAAACTCGTTTTCGATAATGCTGCAGGGATCGCCGTCCAGCATGACCTTGAGACCGGAGCGGAATTCGTTGGTGGAGAAACTAGGCATTTGGAATCGTGTTCCTGTTTATTCGGTCGCTCAAAAAAGGGCGGCAATCATACCGTAAAGCGCCGTATGATGCAGCCTGCGCGGCGGCGGCTGTGCCCATCTTGCTGGACAGCCCATGGCATAGCTGCTTCACTGTAACGACCGTTTTCGGCAAGGGATTACGAAGCGGTACCAAATATTACCGACAACTAAAATTTGTCCTATAAACAAATACTTAGGTAATATTGGTTATAACCACTTATAAAACATGATTTTTGAGCCCGTGCAATGAGCAATAACGAGCCTATCAAGCTCCGAATTCCCCGGCAGGATTTGTCGGATTTCGTGCTGTTCGGCTTGAGCACCGACCAGGCCACCAACTGGGCGGAGAGCCTGCCCATGGCCAATCCGGCCCAGGTGGCGCAGCAGATGCGCAGCGCCATCAGCGACCTGAACCGGGTCGACATGAAGCCGGACATGCGCTTCGAGATTCTCGAGGCCCTGCGGCCCACCCTGCACACGGCCCTGCAAACCCTGTCCAAGTTCTACCTGAACCAGCCGATCGTGCTGCCGGAAGAGCCGCGCAAGGCCGCCAAGCTCGCCCAGAATTTGTACGAACTGGTTACCACCGCCTACACCATCGCCGCTATCCAGGCGATCCAGCGGCGGCAGTCCATCTCGGGCGCCAATCCCGCGAAGCTGGTGTGCATGTCACTGCACCGGGCGATCACCACCGCGAGCATGAAGCTGCTGGTGTCATACCAGCTCTACCAGCCGGTGGAGATCAACGCCTGGATGGAGCTGAACCAGCTGTTCCTGCTGGCAGAGCGCCAGAAGCTGTCCAGCCAGTTGGTCATCGACGAAGTGGCCGGCGACGGCAGCATTACCGACACTTACCTGCGAGCCCTGATGCTTGGCACCAGCAAGCCCAACCAGCTGCGCCAGCGGGACCTCGCCGGCGTGTTCAAGGGCCTGCGCGAGTGGGTCAAACACATCAAACTGCAGCCCGCGGACTCGGGCGACGGCCTGTTCCTGGTGGACTTCGCCAGCGACCACCCGCCCATCTACACGTCGCTCTACAGCGAGATCCCCGGCCCCAACTGCCGGGTGGTCAACACCGACACGCTGGTAGCCAAGCTGCAGGACCTGCGCCAGGAAACCGGCGACCAGTCCATCGTCTTCGACAAGGACACGGTGGTCTCACCCAACGTACTGGACCACGTGATCACGTCCTGGGGCGTGATGAGCAAGCGCAACTTCGCGCGGGCGCCGGCCCAGGAAAAGCTCTGGGTGTCGGTGGGACTGTCCAACACGCATTTCTATGTCAGCGGCGGCATCAACTTCGAGTCGCTGGTGTCGTCCAAGTTCGCGCACCTGCTCGACAACAAAGGCGATGAAGGCCTGATGGCCGACGACTTCGTCAAGGAGAAGGAACTCTGGGACCGCGTGTTCGAGTCTTCCAAGGGCGAAGAGGGCCTGGCACTGGAAGAAGTGGAGTTCCACATTCGCGAGGCCGGACACATCGCCAACGTCGACACCAAGGAGCGCCACCCGGTGTTCCCGGTGCGCATGGCGAACGTCAGCCCGGGCGGCTACTGCCTGGAGTGGTCATCGGATATTCCCAGCCATATCAAGACCGGCGATGTCATCGCCGTGCGCGAGGTCGACAACAACGCCTGGAGCATCGCGGTCATTCGCTGGGTCAGCCAGCTCAAGGACCAGACCACGCTGTTGGGTGTAGAACTGCTGAGCCCGCGGGCCACTCCCTACGGTGCGCGCGTGCAGCACAAGACCGGTGAAGACGGCGACCTGATGCGCGCCCTGCTGCTGCCGGAGATCAAGCTGGTGGGCCAGCCCAACACGCTGATCACCCCGCGGGTGGGCTTCAAGGAGCGCCAGAAGGTCACCTTGATACGCGGTGGCCAGGAATCCTACATCCAGCTGTTCAAGAAGGTGTCGTCGACCGCCGCCTACAACCAGTTCGAGTTCCGCTACATCCAGCAGCTCGACGAGGTGGCCGCGAGAGACCGCTCCGATGTCGTCGACGGCCAGTTCGACTCCATGTGGGATTCGATCTAATTCGAAGCCTGGTAGCGGTCGCTGATTCCCAGTAGGTAGAGAATGCCGTCGAGGCCGAGGGTCGAGATGGACTGCTCAGCGCTGGCGGCGACCAGGGGTTTGGCGCGGAAGGCGATGCCGAGGCCGGCGATGCTCAGCATGGGCAGGTCGTTGGCGCCGTCGCCGACCGCGATGGCCTGCTGCAGGTCGATGCCCTCGCGCTCGGCGATGTCGCGCAGCAGCGCGGCCTTGCGCTCACCGTCGACAATCTCACCGTTGACCTCGCCCGTGACCACGCCGTCGGCTATCTCCAGTTCGTTTGCGAACATGTAGTCGATGCCCAGCTTCTGCTGCAGGTGCCGGCCGAAGTAATTGAAGCCGCCGGACAGGATTGCAGTCTTGTAGCCCAGTGACTTGAGGGTGCCCACAAGATGCTCGGCGCCTTCGGTCAGGGGCAGCGAGGCGGCGACGTCTTCCAGCACCGAGGCTTCCAGTCCCTTGAGCAATGCCACCCGGGCGCGAAAGCTCTCGCTGAAATCCAGCTCGCCGCGCATGGCGCGCTCGGTAATCGCTGACACCTGCTCGCCGACCCCGGCGCGCTTCGCCAGCTCGTCGATGACCTCCGCCTCGATCAGGGTCGAGTCCATATCAAAGGCCACCAGGCGGCGATTGCGCCGGTACATGTTGTCTTCCTGCAGGGAGAGATCCACGTCCATCTCAGAGGCCAGCTCCAGCAGGTCGGAGCGAAACGCCTCGGTATTCTCGAGCTGGCCGCGGATGGAGAACTCCACGCAGGCCTTGGACAGGGGCGGCGTTTCACCGAGAGGCACGCGCCCGGACAGGCGGTGAATATCGTCGATATTGAGACCGTAGCCGGACACCACGCCGGTGACCCGCGTCAGGTGGTGGGCCGTAATCTTCCGGGCCAGCAGGGTGACGATGTAGCGCGCCCTGCCCTGGCCGCCGACCCAGTGTGCGTAGCTCTCCTCGGATACCGGCGTAAGCCGCGTCTTCAGGCCCAGCTCGTCGGTGCGCTGCAGCAGCGCCTCGATCACCGGCGAGTCGTCCGCGGGCCCCGGCAGGTCCACCAGCACCCCCAGGGACAGGTAGTCGTGGATCGACGCCTGGCCGATGTCGAGCACGTTGACATCGAAGCCCGCGAGAATTTCCGTGACAGACGCGGTCACTCCGGGCTTGTCTTCACCCGAAATGTTAATCAACAATATCTGTTTCAAGCGCGTCGCCTCGGAAAAAGCGCCTATTCTAACCGCTGGAGGCGAGGTCCAACACCGAGACACGGGGGCGCATGCACCGGATTTCCCAGCGACTGGCCTTGCTCTGCGGCGGCCTGTGCCTCGCACTGAGCCTGCTGCTGGTCCTGATCAGCACCTTTTCCAGCCGCTTCATTCTCGAGCAGCAAGCCGACGAGCTGTACGGCAATCTCGCCGAGCAGCTGGCAACGGACATCGCCCCGGTGGTGGCCTCCGGCGACCTCATTCGCCTGGAAGCAACGCTGCGCGCCCTGCGCGAGCAGCACGAGCTGCTGCAGATCGAGGTGATCGACCTGGACCAGCGCCCCCTGGGCCAGTCCGGCGACGGCATTACCGCCGACAGCCACCTCTACAAGGCACAGCTGGTCATCGGCGAACACGTGGCCGGCGAGCTGCGGCTGGCAACGGCGCCCGGGCAATCCAGCGAGGACCAGCGCGGCATGTCATTCGGCCTGCTGGTGCTGGCGATACTGGGTAGCGTGTTTGCCGCCGCGATGGCGGCGCGCTGGGGACAGCAACTGGGCGAGCGCATGCTCGCACTGCGTGAGCATCTGGCGCCGGACGACAACGCCACAGAGGACGAACTGGAAGCCCTGGAGCAGTCCGTGATGGCACTGCCCCTGGACCTGTTGCGGCCGCCAGACAACAGCGACCAGCGCACCGCGGAATTCGAGGAGGCGGGCCTGTTGTATGTTCGCCTGGAAAGCCTGGCGAGTTACGTGGAGACGCTGGACGAGCAATCCCTGCTCGCCTACACCGAGGTACAGCGCAAGCTGGTGGACAGCGTCGCCGCGCTTTACGGCGGCAGCCTGACCGTGGCGCGTGAATTCGGATTGCTGGTGAATTTCGCCGGAAGCCATGCTACCGGCAGCCCGGGTTTTCGCGCGGCCTCCTGTGGCTGGCTCCTGATGCAGCTGACCGCCGACCTCGACGCGGCGCGACGACTGACCTACGGGCTGGGACTGGCCTGCGGTCTCGGCGAGGCCAGCCGCGACAACAGCCGGGATATCTACCCCGCCCTGTACAACCAGCACATCATCGACGAGCTGGCGGAACACTGTGTGAGCGGGTCGGTGGTGCTGAGCCCGGCGCTGGCTGCTGACAGCGATGTGCAGAACCGCTGCAGTCTTGGCGGCGGTGAGGGGTTCAGGACCCTTGAGGGGTTCACGGGGCCGCAGGCGGATCTGCTGGAGCGCCAGCGCCAGCTTCTGCTCAAGGATTCAAGCGCAGCCGGCCAGGTGTAACCGGCACCGCCGCTATTCGCCCTTGCGCTGCACTTCCATGCGGTCGACTTTCTGGTAGCCCCGCGGCAGCTTGTTGCCGCGCCGCCCGCGCTCGCCGCGGTAGTGCTCCAGCTCCTCGAACTTCATCGTCTTGTGCTGCTTGCCGGTGTGCACCACCAGCGAATCCGACGGCGTCAGCACCTGCACCGCCACCACGAATTCCTCGCGGCTCTGCACTCTCGCGGAGGGGATGGATATCAGTTTGTTCCCCTTGCCCCGCGCCAGCTGCGGCAGGTCTTCCAGCGGGAAGATCAGCAGACGACCCTCGTTGCTGACCGCCGCGACGTACGCGTCTTCGATTCCCTCGATGCGCGCGGGCTGAATCACGCGGCTACCCTTGGGCAGGCTCAGTACCGACTTGCCCGAGCGGTTCTTGGTCTGCATGTCGCCGAGCTTGCCGACAAAACCGTAGCCCGCGTCCGAGGCAAACAGGTAGAGCTGGTTGTCGTCGCCGGACATCAGGCCCTCGAACGTCGCTCCCGAGGGCGGATTGATGCGGCCGGTCACCGGTTCGCCCTGGCCGCGGGCCGAGGGCAGGTTGTGCGACGGTATGGTGTAGGCGCGGCCGGTGGAATCCAGCACCACCGTGGGCTGGTTAGTGCGTCCGGTCACCGACATCTTGAAGGCGTCGCCGGACTTGTAGCTGAGCGCGGCCGGGTCCACTTCGTGGCCCTTGGCGGCGCGAATCCAGCCCTTCTCTGACATCACCACGGTGATCGGCTCGTTGGTCATCAGCTCCAGCTCGCTGAAGGCGCGGGCCTCGTCGCGCTCCACCAGCACCGAACGGCGCTCATCGCCGAAGGCCTCGGCGGTAGCCAGCAGTTCCTTCTTGATCAGCGTCTTGAGGCGCGCATCCGAGCCCAGCACCTTCTGCAGCTCGTCGCGCTCGGCGCTGAGTTCATCCTGCTCGCCGCGGATTTTCATTTCCTCGAGCTTGGCCAGGTGGCGTAGTTTCAGTTCGAGGATGGCCTCGGCCTGCTCGTCGCTGAGCTTGAAGCGCTTCATCAGCACCTGCTTGGGCTTCTCCTCGGTGCGGATGATCTGGATCACCTCGTCGATATTGAGGAAGGCGACCAGGTAGCCCTCGAGGATGTGCAGCCTTGAGAGCACTTTTTCCAGGCGGAACTGCAGACGCCGGCGGGTGGTTTCCGTGCGGAACTTGAGCCACTCCTTCAGCAGCTTGTCCAGGGACTTCACCGCCGGGCGGCCGTCGATGCCGATCACGTTGAGGTTGACCCGGTAGTTGCGCTCCAGGTCCGAGGTGGCGAACAGGTGGCTCATCAGCGCGTCGCGGTCGACCCGGTTGGAGCGCGGCACAATCACCAGGCGGGTCGGGTTCTCGTGGTCTGACTCGTCCCGCAGGTCCTGCACCATGGGGAGCTTCTTCGCCTGCATCTGCTGGGCGATCTGCTCAAGCACTCTCGAGCCCGAGGTCTGGTACGGCAGCGCGGTCACCACGATCTCGCCGTTTTCCACTTCCCAGGTCGCGCGCATTTTCAGGGCGCCCTTGCCGGTCTCGTACATGGCGAGGATTTCCTCGCGCGGGGTAATGATCTCCGCCTCGGTGGGAAAGTCCGGCGCGAGAATGTGTTCGCACAGGTCGGCCACCGTGGACTTCGGCTTCTCCAGCATGCGCACGGTGGCGGCGACGACTTCATTGAGGTTGTGCGGCGGGACATCCGTGGCCATGCCGACGGCGATGCCGGTGGTGCCGTTGAGCAGCACATTGGGCAGCCTCGAGGGCAGCACCGCCGGCTCGTTGAGGGTGCCGTCAAAGTTCGGGGTCCAGTCCACCGTGCCCTGCCCCAGCTCCGACAGCAACACCTCGGCGTACGGCGCCAGCCGAGACTCGGTGTAGCGCATTGCGGCGAAAGACTTGGGATCGTCCGGCGAACCCCAGTTGCCCTGGCCGTCCACCAGCGGGTAGCGATAGCTGAAGGACTGGGCCATCAGCACCATGGCCTCGTAGGCGGCGCTGTCGCCGTGGGGGTGGAACTTGCCGATGACGTCGCCGACGGTGCGCGCCGACTTCTTGTACTTGGCACTGGCCTTGAGGCCGAGCTCGCTCATGGCGTAGACGATGCGCCGCTGCACAGGCTTGAGGCCGTCGCCGATATGCGGCAGGGCGCGATCGAGAATAACGTACATGGAGTAGTCCAGGTAGGCCTTCTCCGCATACTGCATGAGGGATACCTGTTCGGTACCCTCGTGATCGATTTCTACTTCAGACATGTTTCAACTCGTATGTTCGACGGGCCAGACATCAGGCCGTCAGACGGGCACCGCAGAACGCGATGCCGCAAATTCTTCTGAAAGCTCTCGCGATCAGTTTACGTATGAACCTCTAAGCCCAACCAGCTGCTCGTTCAGGTTGACGATGGAATTCGCCATGTCGATCAGCAGCGTGTGAATGGTCGTGGGGTTGCTCTTGATCAGGTCCGCGAACTGGTCCTTGGGAACCTTCACCACGGAGCAGCGCGTCTTCGCCATCACGGTCGCGGTGCGATCCGCATTGGTCAGCACTGCCATGGCGCCGAAGATCTCGCCTTCCTCGATGCCACCCACGGTAACGCCGTCCACCACCACCTCGGCGGAGCCCTCGGTCAGGTTGAACACGTAGTCGGCCCGATCGCCCTGGCGGATGATGACATCGCCGGGATTGTAGATCTCGAAACCCGGGGTCGCGTGGGTATCGTCCTCGGTCAGCGAGGCGGTAAGCCGCAGCTGCATGCCAGACTGGGTAATCATGAGCCGGGTCCACAGCTTGCTGGCGGCGGGATCGGCGATCACCCGGCGCATGAATTCCACGCCCGGGAAGCCGGCCAGGGTTGCGCCGTTCTCACTGGAGTACGTCACACAGGCTTCCTGGTCGGCGCCGCCGGCCACGTCGGGCAGCAGCAGGTCGCCGTCATCCATCAGGAAGATCGTGCGGCCGCGATAGCGGGCACTCAGGGAGCCGTTCTCGACATAGTAAATCTTGTCGGTTTCCAGACCGCGCAGCAGCGCATTGTCCGTGGCTTCGATTTCCAGTGGGATGGAGGGCAGATCAACCGTTTCCAGCAGCGCTTTTACCAGCCGCTTGCTCTGCTGGTTGAGAATAAAGAAATCCTGGGCAAGTTCAGCGTTAGCTAACATCCGGCAAAGTCCTTGTCGCGGTCTACGGGCTTTTTCTTAGTGCTTGCACCACCGCCGCTTTTCTTCTTTCTTGCAGTATATTAGCACTATTCACCCCCCTGAAAACGCCAAATTCCACACACTGTACGGTCATGGGACAAGCTACCACCTGGCCCCCGTTTCCACGTACCATGCGGCCTCTGGCCGGTTGAGGACCCAAGATGACAGCACAGGCAGCCGACGCGGGTGGCATCCGCTGGCAGTGCATGCAGTTTTCAGAACTGGACACCACGCAGCTCTACGCCATCCTGAAACTGCGTCAGGACATCTTCGTCGTCGAGCAGGACTGCGTCTACAGCGACCTCGACGGTCTCGACCAGCAGGCGCTGCACCTGGCGGCCTGGCAGGATGGCGAGCTGCTGGGCTACCTGCGCTGCCTGCCGCCTGGGCTGGATTACCCCGAAGCTGCCATCGGCCGTATTGTCATCAGTGCCGCGGCTCGCGGACGTCAGCTGGGGCGTGAACTGGTGCAGCGCGGCATCGACGAGACACTGGCCGCCTGGCCTGGTGCAGGCATCACCATCGGGGCGCAGGCCCACCTTGAGAGCTTCTACCAGAGCCTCGGCTTCGAGACTGCCAGCGACGTTTACGATGAAGACGGCATACCCCACATAAAAATGCGCTACCGGGAGACCCCATGAAGTTACTCAAGCGACTGCTGATTGCCCTCGGCGCCCTGTTCACCGTCCTGGTGCTGGGCGTCGTGGCGCTGGTGCTGTTCTACCCGGGCCTGCACAGCTCCAGCCTGGAAATGGCCCTGAACGTGATTACCGGCAAGGGCTCCAATCGACCCCAGGAAGAACTGCTCGCGCGACTGGAGGCGGAAGACGGCTTCCAGGTTTCCGTATTCGCCCGGGACCTGCCCCACCCGCGCATGCTGGCGCGGGACGACGCCGGCCGCCTGCTGGTCAGCAACCCCCGGGCCGGTGAGGTCATCCTGCTGGTAGACAGCAACGGTGACGGTGCAGCCGACAACCGCAGCAGCGTATTGACCGGTCTGAACCGGCCCCACGGCCTGGCCCTGCACGACGGCTACCTGTACGTGGCGGAATCGAACCAGGTAGGCCGCATTGGCTATGCGAACGGCCAGACCTCGGGCAGCTACGAAGTGGTCACCGGCGGCTTCACCGACGGCGGCAACCACTGGACCAAGAGCATCGCCATCGGCCCGGACGACGGCCTGTATGTTGCCATGGGCTCGACCTGCAATGTCTGCGTGGAAGAGGACGAACGCCGCGCCACCATCATGCGCTTCAATACCGACGGTAGCGACGGCCGCATCTATGCCAGCGGCCTGCGCAACAGCGTCGGGCTGAATTTCGCCCGGGACGGCAGCCTATATGCCACCGACAACGGCCGCGACCTGCTGGGTGACGATTACCCCCCCTGCGAGCTGAACCGGATCGTCGACGGCGGCTTTTACGGCTGGCCGTACCTGAACGGCGACAATGAGAAGGACCCGGACTTCGGCGACCAGCGGCCCGACCTGCAGGCCCGCGCCATCCCGCCGGTACACGACTTCCCCGCCCACAACGCACCCCTGGGTATTCACTTCGTGGAGCAGGAGGCCAGCGCCCTGGTCGCACTGCACGGGTCCTGGAATCGCTCCCAGCCAGACGGCTACAAGGTCCTGCGGCTGACCTGGGAAGGCGAGGACATCACCAGCGAGGATTTCCTGTGGGGCTTTGAGAAAGACGGTGACATCGTCGGCCGTCCCGTGGACATCGTCGGCGACGGCGACGGCGGCTTCTTCGTCAGCGACGACTACGCCAAGGTCATCTACCGGGTAAGCCGGGACGCGGGTCTTGCCAGCGCAGGGCCGGAGTCCGGGGAAGCCTGGGTGGGCTTTGCACTCGACCCGCAGCTGGCGGAGGCGGGACGCGGCATCTATGAAGCCAATGCCTGTGACAGCTGCCACGGGGCTGCCGCGGCGACGCCGGTTCCGCTTGGGGGTGTGAAAGGCAAGTACACCACGGACAGCCTGGCGGAGTACTTCCTGACGCCGACCCCGCCGATGCCCACCTACCCACTGGACGAGACCGAGCGGCTACAGCTTGCCCACTACCTGCTGCTGCGGAACTAGCGGTTCAGGCTTCCAGAAGAAATGTCACCGGCCCGTCGTTGACAAGGCTGACCTGCATGTCGGCGCCAAAGCGGCCGGTGGCCACGGTGGGGTGTTTCTCGCCGAGATAGGCTAACAGTTCGGCAAACAGGGCTTCCGCCTCTGCCGGCGGCATGGCCGAGGAGAAACTCGGGCGCAGGCCCTTGCGGGTATCCGCTGACAGGGTGAACTGCGAGACCAGCAGCACGCCGCCGCCCACATCCGTCACGCTGCGATTCATGCGGCCCTCGTCGTCGCCGAAGACCCGGTAGGCCAGCACCTTGTCCAGCAGCTTTTCGCCGTTGGCGCGGGCATCGTCCGCATCGAGCCCCAGCAGCACCAGCAGACCGGGGCCAATCTCGCCGACTGTCTCGCCATCGACATCGACCCGGGCAGTGCTGACCCGCTGTATCAGCG
This sequence comes from Halieaceae bacterium, assembly GCA_965601975.1. Lineage (GTDB taxonomy): Bacteria > Pseudomonadota > Gammaproteobacteria > Pseudomonadales > Halieaceae > JANQIO01. The sequence continues at coordinate 55,174 of OZ271856.1, read as the reverse complement.
CCCTCACGCCCGGGGGCGCAGCCGGTCCGACATGCGCCGGGTGGCGCGCACCAGCACATCGGTGATGCCGGGCTCGGAAGACACATGGCCGGCATCGCGAACGATGTGCAGCTCCGATTCCGGCCACAGGCGGTGCAGGGCAAAAGCGTTGTCGATCGGGCAGACGATGTCGTAGCGGCCGTGGACGATAATGCCGGGAATACCGGACAGCGCCTCGGCTTCCTCGAGAATCTGGTTCTCGCGAATGAAACAGCCGTTGATAAAGTAGTGGGCTTCGATCCGCGCCATGGCCAGGGCCACGTGGGGATCGACCAGGTGTTCGTAGACTTCGAGGTTGGGCCTGAGTGTCGCACAGTGTGCCTCCCAGCCCGACCAGGCCTTGGCGGCGCCCATGCGCGCCAGCTCGTTGCCGCCGGTCAGCAGCTCGTAGTACGCCTCGATGAGATTGTCGTGCCGGTCCGCCGGGATGGGCCGAAGGTAGTCTTCCCAGTAGTCCGGGAACAGGCGGCTGGCGCCCTGCTGGTACAGCCACTGAATGTCGCGGTCGCGGCCGAGAAAGATCCCTCGCAGGATCAGGCCCAGTACCTTCTCCGGATGCCGCTGCGCGTAGAGCAGGCTGAGAGTGGAACCCCAGGAGCCGCCGAACAGCAGCCAGCGCTCAATGCCCAGGTGCTCGCGGATGGCCTCCATGTCCTCGATCAGGGCGTCGGTGTGATTGTTCTCCAGCCCCGCATGAGGCGTGGAGCGGCCCGCACCCCGCTGGTCGAACAACACGATGCGATAGAAATCGGGATCGAAGAAGCAGCGGTTCTTGGGATCGCAGCCGGCGCCGGGGCCGCCGTGCACGAACAGCACCGGTATGCCGTCGACGTTGCCGCTCTCCTCCAGGTAGAGGCTGTGGCCGCCGTCCACTTCCAGGGTGTGGGTTTCGTAGGGTTTTATTTCCGGGTATAGGGTCAGCATTGCCCCAGTATAGAGTGTCGCCGTCAGATGCGCCCCGCGCGGCGACGCTCGTGTTCCTTCAGCAGCTTTTTGCGCAGGCGGATGCTCTCCGGGGTCACTTCAACCAGCTCGTCGTCCTCGATGAACTCCAGCGCCTGTTCCAGGCTGTGGCGGATCGGCGGCGTCAGCAGGATGTTCTCGTCGGACCCGGCGGCGCGGATATTGGTGAGCTGCTTGGCCTTGGTGGGATTCACGGTCAGGTCGTTGCCGCGGCTGTGCAGGCCGATGACCTGGCCCTCATACACATCAACGTTGGGGTCGATGAACAGGCGGCCGCGGTCCTGCAGGTTGTACAGGGAATAGGCCAGCGTCTTGCCGTTGACCAGTGACACCAGCACGCCGTTCGTGCGGTGAATCACCTCGGCTTCCTTCACGGGGCCGTAGTGATCGAACACGTGGGTGAGAATGCCGCTGCCTGACGTCAGGGTCAGGAACAGGGAGCGGAAACCGATCAGGCCCCGGGCCGGCACGATGAACTCCAGCCTGACCCGGCCCTTGCCGTCGGGCACCATGTTCTTGAGCTCGGCGCGGCGCCGGCCCAGTTCTTCCATCACCGAGCCCTGGTGCTGGTCTTCGCAGTCCACCACCAGCTGCTCGTAGGGCTCCTGCAGCTCGCCGTCGATCTCCTTCTGGATGACCTCGGCCCGGGACACGCCCAGCTCGTAGCCTTCCCGGCGCATGGTCTCGATCAGCACCGACAGGTGCAGTTCGCCCCGGCCGCTCACCACGAACTTGTCGGGGCTGTCGCCGGGCTGCACACGCAGGGCAACGTTGTGGATCAGCTCCCGCTCCAGGCGCTCCTTGATATTGCGCGAGGTGACGAACTTGCCTTCCTTGCCGGCGAAGGGCGAGTCGTTGACCTGGAAGGTCATGCTGACCGTGGGCTCGTCCACCGTCAGCGGCGTCAGCGCCTCTACCGTGTCGGGATCGCAGAGGGTGTCGGAGATCTGCAGGCCCTCGATGCCGGTCACGCAGACGATATCCCCCGCTTCGGCACTCTCGGCCTCGACCCGCTCCAGGCCCATGTAGCCCATGACCTGGAGGATGCGGCCGTTGCGGGTATCGCCGTCGCGGCTGACTACCGTGACAGGAGTGTTGGGCGCCAGTACCCCGCGGGTAATGCGGCCGACGCCGATGACACCGACATAGCTGGAGTAGTCCAGTGCCGACACCTGCAGCTGCAGCGGGCCGTCCCGGTCCACCTGCGGCACCGGCACGTGCTCGACAATCGCCTCGAACAGGTGGGTCATGTCGCCGCCCATGGCCTCGTGATCCTCGCCGGAAATCCCTTCCAGGGCCGAGGCGTAGATCACCGGGAAGTCGAGCTGCTCTTCGCTGGCGCCGAGCCGGTCGAACAGGTCGAAGACCTGGTCCACCACCCAGTCGGGACGGGCGCCGGGGCGGTCGACCTTGTTGACCACGACGATGGGGCACAGGCCCCGCTCGAAGGCTTTCTGGGTCACGAAGCGGGTTTGCGGCATGGGGCCGTCCACCGCGTCGACCAGCAGCAGCACGCTGTCCACCATCGAAAGCACCCGCTCTACCTCGCCACCGAAATCCGCGTGGCCGGGAGTGTCGACAATATTGATGCGGTAGTCGTTCCAGCGAATGGCGGTGTTCTTGGCGAGGATGGTGATGCCGCGCTCGCGCTCCTGGTCGTTGGAATCCATCACCCGCTCGGTATCCTGGTTGCGGCGATCGAGGGTGCCGGACTGCTGCAGCAGGCAGTCCACGAGCGTGGTCTTGCCGTGGTCGACGTGGGCGATGATGGCGATGTTGCGCAGGTTCTCGATCACTGGGGATTCCGCGGGTGGTCAAAAAGCGCGCGATTATACCCGCCGGGACCCGGGCTGGATACGCCGGTACCGGGCTTTCTTGACAATCCGGCCCCGGGGGTCAATAACTGGTGTGCCAAGCCTCGTTTTATCCGTCAGGAAGACCAACCGCACCAATAGTGAACACTTGTGCACTATTCTGGTGCTTTTTGCACTGTCCTCGAACATTCTGGTGCTTCTAAGTGCCTGAATAACAGTGACTTAGCGTCTTGCCGGGCATGGCACGGCTCTTGCTACCAACGCAGGGCAGAGATTAAGCCGCACGGCAGTCCTGCGGCCGCAATTTTAGGCAACACCAGAAAGATGAAATCCGATGGAGGAAACCAATGTCAGAGCAGACTCTGAACTTGATTAAAGAAAGCGAAGCCCGCTGGGTCGACCTGCGCTTCACCGACACCAAGGGTAAGGAACAGCACGTTTCTATTCCCTCCGCCGAGGTCGACGCCGACTTCTTCGAAGGGGGCAAGATGTTTGACGGCTCCTCCATCGCCGGCTGGAAAGGTATCAACGAGTCCGACATGATCCTCATGCCGGATGATTCCACTTCCATACTGGACCCGTTTACCGACGAGCCCACCGTAATCCTGCGCTGTGACATCGTCGAGCCCAGCACCATGCAGGGCTACAACCGCGATCCCCGCTCCGTGGCCAAGCGCGCCGAGGAGTACCTGAAGTCCACCGGCCTGGGCGACACCGCCTTCTTCGGCAACGAGCCGGAGTTCTTCGTGTTCGACGACGTAAAGTGGCACGCTGACATGAGTGGCGCGGGTTATGCCATCCACTCCGAGGAAGCCTCCTGGGCGTCGAACCACTCATTCGAAGACGGCAATATCGGTCACCGGCCCGGCGTGAAGGGCGGCTACTTCCCGGTTCCCCCGGTCGATTCCCTGCACGACATCCGCGCCGCCATGTGTGCCGCCATGGAGCAGATGGGCCTGCCGGTCGAGGTACACCACCACGAGGTGGGCACCGCCGGCCAGTGTGAGATCGGCATTCGCTTCGACACCCTGGTCAAGAAGGCTGACGCCACCCAGGTACTAAAGTACTGCGTGCACAACGTCGCCCATGCCTACGGCAAGACCGCGACCTTCATGCCCAAGCCGCTGGTGGGAGATAACGGCAGCGGTATGCACGTTCACCAGTCATTCGCCAAGGACGGTGAAAACGTGTTCGCGGGCGACGGCTACGCCGGCCTGTCCGATACCGCCCTGTACTACATCGGCGGCATCATCAAGCACGCCCGTGCGCTGAATGCCTTCACCAACGCCTCCACCAACAGCTACAAGCGCCTGGTGCCGGGCTTCGAAGCGCCGGTCATGCTGGCCTACTCGGCCCGCAACCGCTCTGCCTCGATTCGTATTCCCTACGAGCCGAGCCCCAAGGGCAAGCGCATCGAGGTTCGCTTCCCGGATCCGACCGCCAACCCCTACCTGGCGTTCGCTGCCATGCTGATGGCCGGTATCGACGGCATCCAGAACCAGATTCACCCGGGCGATGCCGCGGACAAGGATCTGTACGACCTGCCGCCGGAAGAAGGCAAGGCGATCCCGACCGTGGCCTCCAGCCTGACCATGGCGCTGGAAGCCCTGGACGCGGACCGCGAGTTCCTGACCGCGGGTGGTGTATTCGACGACGACATGATCGACGGCTACATCGAGCTGAAGTCGGAAGAAGTCGAGAACCTGGACATGACGACGCACCCGGTCGAGTTCGACATGTACTACTCGGTCTAAGCGCCGACAAGCCTCAAAAAGCCCGCTTCCAAGCGGGCTTTTTTTTTGCGCGCGATTCTCGCGCGTGAGCCCAGGGCTGTTTTATGTCTGCCATTTGGAGTACTGTAAATGAGTACCGCAAGAGGTATTTGCAGTTGAAACAAGTACTTGCATTGATATGTAGCCTTCTGTTCCTCGCCAGCCTGACGGCGAGCGCCCAGGTGTTCCGCACTGTGGACGAGCACGGCAACGTGACGTTCACCGATCAGCCCCCGGTCGACAAAGAGAACGCAGAGGAGGTGCAGATCCAGCAAACCAACCGGGCGCCGCCGCCTCCGGCCAATGCCTACCCCGAACCCCCGCCGGAACCGGAGGCAGAAGCGGGCGCCAGCTACCAGGTCGCTATTACCTCCCCCGCCAACGAAACCATTATCCCGCGGGGTCCGGGCAATGTGTCCGTCAGTGCCAAGGTTGAGCCGGCCCTCCAGGGCGGCCACATGCTGCAGCTGTTAATGGACGGCGAGCCCCGGGAAGAGCCCCAGACTTCGACCAGCTGGGCCCTGACCAACGTGTTCCGCGGCGAACACAACCTGTCGGTGGCGGTGGTCGACGACAAGGGCAAGCAGATTGCGAAGTCTGAGTCGGTCAAGATCTTCGTGTTCCGGCCCTCCACCAACGACAGTAATCGCGGTAGTCGGCCGCGGCCCAGCCCGCGCGGCAACTGACCACGCCTCTGGTGCCCTGTCCGGGCACCCTCCACTCGCCATGCGCACCATTTTGGTGCATTATTATCGCCTGAGGCCCCGCCTGAACGGGCCGCTGCGGCCAAGCTGTGTGCCACCTGCAATTAGTTAGCACATACTAACGCCACAGCACGCACCATTATTGGTGCATTATTTATTGCCCGTCGACGTGTCAGGCTGGCGCTAATTTTGCACACGCTTTTTGAGTTCTGGGACCCGAAAACCCCATCAGCCGGTACCGATGACAGACAGCAGTTTCCAAGCACAGATTCTCGACAACCTCAGCACCGCGGTCCTCGCCCTGGACCCGGCGCTGAAGCTGAGCTATATCAGCCCGGCGGCCCAGGCGCTGCTGGAGTTGAGCGAGTCCCGCAGCCTGGGCAGCGAGCTCGAGGAGGTGCTTCCCGGGCAGATGGAATTCATTCGCGAGCACCACGCCGACGAACCGCCCGAGGGCCCCTACACCAACCGCGGCGTCAGCCTGCATACCCACAGCGGACATGACCTGATAGTGGACTGTACGGTGTCGCCGCTGTGGCTGGGCGACCGTGAGTTTTCCGGTCTGCTGATCGAGATCCACCCCGTGGACCGCATCCGCCGCATCAACCGCGAAGAGGGGCAGCAGACCTCCCAGGAGACGACCCGCGCACTGATCCGTGGACTGGCCCACGAGATCAAAAATCCCCTGGGCGGCCTTCGCGGCGCCGCCCAGCTGCTGGCGAAGGAGCTGCCCGACCCCGGCCTCGAGGAATACACGCGCATCATCATCGAGGAATCGGACCGGCTGCGGGCACTGGTTGACCGGATGCTGGGACCTCACCAGCAGCCCAATATGTCGTCGCTGAACATTCACGAGGTGCTGGAGCATATTCGCACCCTGGTTGAGGCGGAACACGGTGACGGGATTTCCATCGAGCGCGACTACGACCCTAGCCTGCCGCTGCTCGATGGAGATCGCAGCCAGCTGATCCAGGCCATCCTCAATATCGTCCGCAACGCGGTGCAGGCCACGGCGGAGACCAACCGCAAGCGCATCATCACGCTGCGCACGCGGGTCCAGCGCCAGTTCACCATCGGCACGGAACGCCACCGCCTGGTCTGCAGAATCGACGTGGTCGACAACGGTCCGGGGATTGCCCCGGAGCTGCGCGACTCCCTGTTTATCCCGATGGTCAGCGGGCGGCCCGACGGCAGCGGCCTGGGCCTTGCCATCTCCCAGGCCATCGTGAACCGGCACAAGGGTCTCATCGAATACGAGAGCGAGCCCGGCCGTACCGAATTCAATCTCTATCTACCCCTGGACAACAACCATGCAACGACCTGAAAAAGTCTGGATTGTCGATGACGACCGCTCTATTCGCTGGGTGCTGGAGAAAGCGCTGAGCCAGGCCGGCCTGGATATCGAATGCTTTGAAAACGGCGAATCCCTGCTGCGCCAACTGGAGCACAAACGCCCGGACGCCATCGTCAGCGACATCCGCATGCCGGGCATGGATGGCCTGAGCCTGCTGTCCCATATCCAGCAGACCCAGCCGTCGCTGCCGGTGATTATCACCACCGCCCACTCGGACCTCGACAGCGCGGTGGAGTCCTACCAGCGCGGCGCCTTCGAGTACCTGCCCAAGCCCTTCGATATCGAGGAAGTGGTCGCCGTGACCCAGCGCGCCCTGGCCCAGGCTCGGGAGGCCGGCGGCGTCATCGACGCGGACCCCGCCACGGCGCCCACTGAAATCATCGGCGAAGCCCCGGCCATGCAGGAGGTGTTCCGGGCCATCGGCCGGCTCTCGCACTCCAACATCACCGTGCTGATCAACGGCGAGTCCGGTACCGGCAAGGAGCTGGTCGCACGTGCGCTGCACCGACACAGCCCGCGCAGCAGCGAACCGTTTATCGCGCTGAATATGGCCGCCATTCCCCGGGACCTGATGGAGTCCGAGCTGTTTGGCCATGAAAAGGGCGCTTTCACCGGCGCCAACAGCATGCGCCGCGGCCGCTTCGAGCAGGCCGACGGCGGCACCCTGTTCCTCGACGAGATCGGCGACATGCCCCCGGAAACCCAGACCCGCCTGTTGCGGGTGCTGGCGGACGGTGAGTTCTACCGGGTCGGGGGCCACACACCGATCAAGGTGGACGTGCGCATCATCGCCGCGACCCACCAGGACCTGGAAAAGCTGGTGGAGGGGCACAGCTTTCGCGAGGACCTGTTCCATCGCCTGAACGTCATCAGGATTCATATTCCCAAGCTCGCCGAGCGAAGAGAGGACATTCCGCAGTTGATGCGCCACTTCTTTGCCACGGCCGCTGAAGAGCTCGACGTCGAACCCAAGGTACTGCTGCCGGAAACCGAGGCCTTCCTGCAGGGTCTGGACTGGCCCGGTAATGTGCGCCAGCTGGAAAACGCCTGCCGCTGGATCACGGTGATGGCCTCGGGCCGGGAAGTGCATCTGAGCGACTTGCCGCCGGAGCTGTCCTACAGCCAGGGCGCGGAGTCGGGGGATTCAGACAACTGGCACAAGCTGCTGCGGCAGTGGGCCGACGTGGAGCTGGCCAGGGGCCGCGAGCAGCTGCTGGAGCAGGCCCTGCCGGAGTTCGAGAAGATCATGATCGAGGCGGCCCTGGGGCATACCCGCGGCCGCAAGCGCGACGCGTCACAGCTGCTGGGCTGGGGCCGCAACACCCTGACGCGGAAGATGAAAGAACTGGGCATGACCTGAAGCGCCGTGTTCCATATCGTGCTGTACGAGCCGGAGATCCCGCCCAATACGGGCAACATCATTCGACTCTGCGCCAACACCGGCTGCCGCCTGCACCTGGTGGAACCCCTGGGATTCGAGCTGGACGACAAGCGCCTGCGGCGCGCCGGCCTCGACTACAGCGAGTGGGCCAGCGTGACCGCGCACGGGAGCTGGGAGCAATACCTGGAGAGTTGCGGCGGTGGGCGTATCTACGCGCTGAGCACGCGCGGGAAAACCGACTACAGTGAAGCGCGGTTCGAGCCCGGGGACAGCCTGGTCTTCGGCCCCGAGACCCGGGGCCTGCCGGATGCGCTACTGGAAAGCCTGCCGGCAGCGCAGCGGCTGAGAATTCCCATGCTGGCCCACAGCCGCAGCCTCAACCTGAGCAATGCCGCGGCGGTAGTGGTCTACGAGGCCTGGCGCCAGCAGGGGTTCAAGGAGAGTTAGCTCGCGGTTAGCTGGCGGCCTCATCGGCTGCGGGGGCGTCACCGCCCTCGGCGCCGGCCTGCTGCTGGGCAGCCTGCTGCAGGGCCTGCACGTACAGCGCTTCGAAGTTGATCTGCGCCATCATCAGTGCCGGGAAGGTGCCCTTGGTGACGATGGTGTCGATCGTTTCCCGCGCGTAGGGGAACAGGGTGTTGGGGCAGAAGATCGCCAGGATGCGGCGCAGCTCTTCGCCCTCGATGCCGCGTACGAAGAAGATGCCGGCCTGCTGGACTTCAGCCAGGAACGCCGTCTCTTCACCGAGCTTGGCGGTGATGGTGATGGTCAGCACGACTTCGTAGTTGTCACCCTCGATCGTGTTGCTCTTGGTGCGCAGGTCGACGTTGACCTGGGGCTTGTACTCCTTGCGGAAAATATCCGGGGCACCGGGGGATTCGAAAGACAGGTCTTTCAGGTAGACGCGCTGTAGTACGAACTGCTGCTCCGCCTGCTCCCCGGCAGCTGCCGCTGCGCCGTTTTGCTGTTCATCAGCCATGTGATTACTCCCTAGAAGGTTTCGTTTGTCTGGTCGGCGCCGAGCAGCGGGTCCAGTTGGCCCGTCATCTCAAGCTGCCACAAATCGTCAAAGCCCCCGACGTGACGCTCGCCAATCCAGATCTGCGGCACGGTGTGGCGACCGCTCTCGGCCTCCATCTTTGCGCGCAACTCCGGGTTGCCGTCCACCGGGGTTTCCTGAAATTCCACGCCCTTTTGGTTCAGCAGCTGCTTGGCCCTGATGCAGAACGGGCAGAAGCGGGTGGTATAGAGCCGTACGGTCGACATGGGCCTATTTCACCAGGGGCAGCTGAGACTGGCCCCACTCCATCATGCCACCGGACATCCGGTAGACGCGGTTGAAGCCCTGGGCGCCGAGCTTCTTGCCCACGCTGCCGGAGTGCTGGCCCATCTTGCAGACCAGGACCAGCGGCTTGTCTCGATACTTGTCCAGTTCCGCAATGCGCCCGTCCAGCTTGGTGGCGGGGATGTTCATGGCATGGGCGATATGGCCCTTGCCGAACTCAGAGCTATCGCGCAGGTCCAGGAACACGCCATCCTCGGCATTGACCATGTTGATCGCCTGCTGGGGGGTGAGGCTCTCGCCGCTCTTGCGGGCTTCGTGGCGCCACAGCATGCCGATGGCCACCGCGAGGGCGCCGACCAGCATCCACTGTTGAGCGAGGAATTCGAAAATCACGTGATATTCCGGGGACTGGGCTCAGGTTTCAGGGGCGGCACCCGCCTGCCGGGTCCCGCAAAAGGGCGCCAAGTATACAGCGTCTTTTCGCTCCTGAAAACGCGCCGAATCGTGCCTTGCACAGGGTTTACGGGTACACTTTTCCGCTTTGTGCAAACCCGCTGGACGACGTAGATATACCCATGAGTGACAACGCCAGAACGCCGCTGCTGCTGGTCATCCTGGACGGCTTCGGCCACCGGGAAGATCCCAAGGACAATGCCATCGCCAATGCCAGCACACCGGTGTGGGACCGGCTCTGGTCCGAGTCGCCGCACACGCTGATTTCGGGCTCCGGTGTCGACGTCGGCCTGCCGGCCGGTCAGATGGGCAATTCGGAGGTCGGCCATATGAGCCTGGGGGCCGGCCGCGTCATCTACCAGAATATGACGCGTATCGATCGCGCCATCGAAACCGGTGAATTCGACGAGAACCCGATCTACGGCGCAGCGGTGGACAAGGCCGTTGCCGCGGGGGGTGCAGTCCACATCATGGGGCTGGTCTCGCCGGGCGGCGTGCACAGCCACGAATCGCACCTGCAGGCCGCGATCCGCATGGCCCACAAGCGGGGGGCGCAGCGGGTCTACCTGCACGCTTTCCTCGACGGCCGCGACACCCCGCCGCGCAGCGCAGAACCCTCGCTCAAGGCCATGCAGGACCTTTTTGCGGAGCTGGGCTGCGGCCGCGTGGCCAGCATCGTCGGGCGCTACTACGCCATGGACCGGGACAACCGCTGGGATCGGGTGGAGCAGGCCTGGAAGCTGCTGACCCGGGCCGAGGCAGAGTTCAGTGCCGCCAGCGCCGTGGACGCCCTGGCCATGGCCTACGACCGCGACGAGGCGGATGAATTCGTGAAGCCGACGCTGGTGCGAGCGGACGGAGACGAGGAAGTCAAAATCTCCGACGGTGACGCGGTGCTGTTCATGAACTTCCGCGCCGACCGGGCCCGTGAGTTGACCCGGGCCTTCGTCGACGCCGGCTTCGACAGCTTCGACACCGGTCCGCGCCCGCAGCTGGCGGACTTCGTGACCACCACCGAGTACGCGTCGGACATCGAGGCGCCCATTGCTTTCCCCACCATCAACCTGACCAACGTGCTGCCGGAATACCTGTCAAACCTTGGCAAGACCCAGCTGCGCATTGCCGAGACCGAGAAGTACGCCCACGTCACCTTCTTCTTCAGCGGCGGCCGCGAGGACGAGTTCCCCGGCGAAACCCGGGTGTTGGTGCCCTCCCCGGACGTGGCCACCTACGACCTGAAGCCCGAAATGAGCGCGCCGGAAGTCACCGACAGGCTGGTGGAAGCGATTCGCGGCGGCGAGTTCGACCTGATCGTGTGCAACTACGCCAATGGAGACATGGTCGGCCATACCGGCAATTACGATGCCGCCGTGGCCGCGGTGGAAACCCTGGATGCCTGCCTTGGCCGCATCGAGCAAGCGGTGCTGGAAGTGGGCGGCGAGGCGCTGATCACCGCCGACCACGGTAACTGCGAACAGATGCAGGACTACGAGTCGGGCCAGCAGCACACCCAGCACACCACCGAGCTGGTGCCGCTGGTGTATATCGGCGGGCGCCAGCCCGCCTTCAAGGCCAACGGTGGCGTGCTGGCGGATGTGGCGCCTTCGCTGCTGAAGCTGATGAGCCTGCCGCAGCCGGAAGAGATGACGGGCCATAGCCTGCTGGAGCTCTGACCGCTTGCGGCGGTTTCTCTGCACAGTCCTGCTGGCCTGCCTGTGGCTGCCGGCCCTGTCTCAGCAAGGGCTGGCGCAGGAAGACGAGGAAACCCGCGCCCGCGAGCAGCTGGCCCGCCTCAAGCGGGACATGCTGGCGCTCAGCCGCGACCTGAAAGCTGACCTGGCACGGCGCTCGAGCCTGCGGGATGCGCTCAGGACCTCTGAACTCGCCATTGGACGCATTCGCCGTGAGATCAATGACACCGAAGCGCGGCTTGCGCAAAACCGGGAGCGACTCGACGACCTGCGCGATGAGCGCAAGGAGTTGCTGGTTGCTCGCGGCCGACAGCAGGAATTGATCTCCCGGGAAATCCAGACCGCCTACCAGATGGGGAAGCAGGCACAACTGCGAGTGTTGCTCAACCAGGAAGACCCCGCGACGCTGGCGCGCTCCATGACCTACTACGATTACTTTTACCAGGCCCGGTTGGAGCACATTCGCCGCTACCTGGAAACCGTCGCGCGCATCGACGCGCTGGAGCCGGAAATCCAGAGCGCCAGCGAGGCCCTGGAGCGCAGCCGCAAGACCCTAGACGGACAGCGCCAGGAGCTGCTGGCGACCCAGCGCCAGCGCGAGCGCGACCTGGAGCAGCTCAATGCCACCATTGCCACCAAGGACCAGCGCCTTCAGAAGATGGCCCAGGACCAGGAGGAACTGCAGCGGCTGCTGGAAGTCATAGAACAGGCGGTGGCCGAACTGGAAGTGCCACAGGAATACCAGCCCTTCGGCGATGCCCAGGGCCAGATGCCCTGGCCGGTGGACGGCAAGGCCAGCAACCGCTACGGAGGCCGCCGCGGCCAGGGCTCAATGCGCTGGCAGGGCCTGGTGATTCCCGCTGAAGAAGGCAGCAGCGTGGGCGCCATCCATCACGGCCGGGTGGTATTCGCGGACTGGTTCCGCGGCTCCGGCCTGCTGCTGATCATCGATCACGGCGACGGCTTCATGAGCCTGTACGCCCACAACGAGGCCCTGCTGCGGGACGTCGGTGAGTGGGTATCCGCCGGCGCCGCCGTGGCCACCGTCGGCAGCAGCGGCGGCCGGGCCGAATCCGGCCTTTACTTCGAGATTCGGCGGGATGGCAAACCTGTGAACCCCGTCGCCTGGTTGCGCTGACCCGCAGAGGCGTCTGCCCCCGCAATCGGGTAAACTGCACAGGCTGCCTGCGATAAACGGCAGCGGAGTACAGATTATGACCAGACATCTTGTCACCGCCGTGTGTCTATTTGGCTTGGCACTGGCGCCCGTGCAGGCCCAGGAAGACGCCGATCCCCACGCCTCCCTGGCGGACCAGGGCGCGCTGCCCCTGGAAGACCTGCGGACCTTTGCCGACGTGTTCAGCCAGATCCGCCTGGGCTACGTCGAGGAAGTGGACGATTCCACCCTGCTCGAATACGCGATCCAGGGCATGCTCAGCGGCCTCGACCCCCACTCCGTCTACCTGACGGCGGATGACTTCGAAGACCTGCAAACCAGCACCAGCGGCGAATTCAGCGGCCTGGGGCTGGAAGTCGGCATGGAGAACGGCTTCGTCAAGGTGATCTCGCCCATAGACGACACCCCTGCGGCCAAGGCCGGCATCGAAACCGGCGACATCATCCTCAAGCTCGACAACAAGCCGGTGAAGGGCATGTCCCTGAACGAGGCCATCGAGTTGATGCGGGGGCCCAAGGGCTCGGAGATCGAGCTGACTATCGCCCGCGAGGGCCGCAGCCAGCCCTTTACCCTGACCCTGGAGCGGGACGTGATCCGCACCGCCAGTGTACGCAAGCGCTGGCTGGAGCCCGGCTACGGCTACGTGCGTGTGGCCCAGTTCCAGCGCCACACCGGTGACGAGGTCCGCAAAGCCCTGCAGGCCTTGCTGGAGGAAGATTCCATCAAGGGCATTGTGCTGGACCTGCGCAACAACCCCGGCGGCGTATTGCGCGCCAGCGTCGACGTGGCCGACCAGTTCATGGACGGCGGCATGGTGGTTTACACCGAGGGTCGCCTGGACAACTCCCAGACCCGCTATAACGCCACGCCCTCGGATATGCTGGAAGGCGCTCCCATCGTGGTGCTGATCAACGGCGGTTCTGCATCGGCTTCAGAAATCGTGGCGGGCGCGCTGCAGGATCACCGCCGCGCGGTGGTCATGGGTACGCCCAGTTTCGGCAAGGGCTCGGTGCAGACCATCCTGCCCCTGTCGGAAGAGCGCGCCATCAAGCTCACCACCGCCCTGTACTTCACCCCCAAGGGACGCTCCATCCAGGCCCAGGGGATCGTGCCGGATATCGAGGTGGAGCGGGCCCGAGTCACTGCCATCGACAACCTGCCGCGTCGCATTAGCGAGGCGGACCTCAGCGGCCGGCTGGACAACGCCAACGGTGATAACGACACGCGGGAGCGCAGCCGCCGCGCACCCAACGAACTGCTGACCCAGGACAACCAGCTGTACGAGGCACTCACCCTGCTCAAGGGCATCCACATTCTCGGGATGTACCAGGACGGTGTCGATCCGTAACAGCCTGTGGGCACTGCTGGCCTGGTTCTTCTGCCAGGCCTGCCTTGCCGATGACAGGCCATCCGGCGAGCCGGTTCTTGTCATTATCATCGATGACCTCGGCTACGAGCTCGAAGCGGGCCAGCGCGCCGCCGCCCTGCCAGGCAAGGTCAACCTGGCGGTTCTCCCCCAGACACCCAACGGTCGCGAAATTGCAAAGCTGGGCCTGGCCGCCGGCAACAAGGAAATTCTGCTGCACGCTCCCATGAGCAACCTCAACAGCCGGCCCCTCGGGGGCGGTGGGCTGACCGCGGGCATGAGCGAGGAAGAACTGCGCCGCACCCTGGCCCGCAATATCGAAAACACCCCCGGCATTCGCGGCATCAACAACCATATGGGGAGCCTGCTGACCTCCCGCCGTGAACCCATGGAATGGGTGATGAAGGAGCTGGCGGGTCGGGGCCTGTACTACGTGGACAGCCGCACCACCGCCAACACCGTCGCCGCCCGCGTCGCCGAGGAACAGGGCGTGCCCAACCTGTCGCGCCACATCTTCCTGGACAACGAAATCGACGGCACGGCCATCCACTACCGCTTCAAGGAATTCCTCGCCGTCGCCGATGAAGAGGGCCAGGCCATCGCGATCGGCCACCCCCACAAGGCCACCCTCAGCTACCTGCGCAGGCAGATTCCCAGGCTGGAGGGACAGGGCTACCGCCTGTCACTGGTATCGGAAGTGGTGGCGCAGCAGCTGGCGCGCAACGCCGATGAGCAGACCGAGGGCGGCTCGGACTAGAGCCTTCAGCCACTACTAGAGCCTTCAGCCACAAAAGAGAAAGCCTAAAGCCGCATCTCGATGCCACGCTCGGCCATGCGGGTCTTGGCCTCGTGGATCGTGTACTCCCCGAAATGGAAAATGCTGGCGGCCAGCACCGCATCGGCGCCACCTTCCAGCACGCCGTCTGCCAGGTGATCGAGATTGCCGACGCCGCCGGAGGCAATCACCGGAATCGGTACCGCGTCGCTGATGGCCCGGGTCAGCGCCAGGTCGAAACCGTCCCGGGTGCCGTCCCGGTCCATGCTGGTCAGCAGGATTTCACCGGCCCCGTATTCCGCCATGCGTACCGCCCACTCCACCGCGTCGATGCCCGTGGGCTTGCGGCCGCCGTGGGTGAAGATTTCCCAGTGGTCCTCGACACGCTTGGCGTCGATGGCCACCACAATGCACTGGGAGCCGAAGCGCTCGGCCGCCTCGCGCACAAAGTCCGGGTTGTGGATGGCGGCGGTGTTGATGGCCACCTTGTCCGCGCCGGCGGTGAGCATCAGGCGGATATCCTCCACCTTGCGGATACCGCCGCCCACGGTCAGGGGAATGAACACTTCAGCGGCAATCGCCTCGACCGTGTGCACGGTGGTGTCGCGTTCATCAACACTGGCGGTGATATCCAGGAACGTGATTTCGTCGGCGCCCTGCTCGTTGTAGCGGCGGGAGATTTCCACCGGGTCGCCGGCGTCGCGGATGTCGACGAAGTTGACGCCCTTGACCACGCGGCCAGCGTCCACGTCCAGGCAGGGGATGATGCGCTTGGCGAGACTCATGATGTGGCCTCGTCGCAGAGCGCCTGCGCTTCTGCGAGGTCGAGGGAGCCCTCATAGATCGCGCGGCCGGTAATGGCGCCGACAATGCCCTCGCCGCTGACCGCCGCCAGGGCGCGAATGTCCTCGATATTGGTAATGCCGCCGGAGGCAATCACCGGGATGCTGGAGGCACGGGCAATCTCAACAGTGGCCTCGACGTTGACGCCCTGCATCATGCCGTCGCGGGCGATGTCCGTGTACACGATGGCACTGACGCCGTCGTTCTCGAAGCGGCGCGCCAGGTCCGTGGCCTGCAGCTCGGAGACCTCGGCCCAACCGTCGGTGGCCACCAGCCCGTTCTTTGCATCGAGCCCGACGATGATCTTGCCGGGGAAGGCCGCACAGGCCTCGGCCACGAACTCCGGTTCCTTTACGGCCTTGGTGCCGATAATCACGTAGCTGACACCCGCCTTCACGTAGTGCTCGATGGTCTCGAGGCTGCGGATGCCGCCGCCGATCTGGATCGGCAGCTCGGGATAGGCCTCGGCGATGCGGGTGACCGGCTCGCCGTTGACCGGCTCCCCGGCAAAGGCGCCATTCAGGTCCACCAGGTGCAGGCGTCGGCCGCCGGCGTCCACCCAGCGTTTCGCCATCGCCAAGGGGTCGTCGGAGAACACCGTGGAGTCTTCCATCAGCCCCTGGCGCAGGCGCACGCAGGCGCCGTCTTTCAAATCGATGGCAGGAATAACCAGCATATCTAGGTACTTTCTCCATTCCAGCCCAGGAAGTTGCGCAGCAACTGCAGGCCGGGCTCGGCGCTCTTTTCCGGGTGGAATTGCACGGCAAACAGGTTATCGCGGGCCATGGCCGCGGCGAACGGCACGCCGTAGTCCGTGGTGCCCGCCACCAGTGAGGGGTCGGCGGAATCGACATAATAGCTGTGCACAAAATAGAAACGCGCCGAGGAGTCGATGCCCGCCCAGAGCGGGTGCTCGATGGTGTGCTCGACGCGGTTCCAGCCCATATGCGGGACCTTGAGGCGGGTGCCGTCAGCATCCGTCAAATCGTTGCCAAAGAAACGCACTTCGCCGGGCAGGATGCCCAGGCAATCGACGCCGTCATTCTCCTCGCTGTGCTGCAGCAGCGACTGCATGCCAACACAGATGCCCAGCACCGGGATGTGCCGGTTCTCCAGCACCTCGTGCAGCAGATCGTCGCAGCGCAGGCGGCGAATTTCCGCCATACAGTCGCGGATCGCGCCGACGCCGGGGAAGATCACCCGCTCGGCTTCGCGGATCTTCTCCGGGTCGTGGCTGACAATCACCTGCTTCGCACCCACGTGTTCGAGGGCGCTGGCGACAGAGTGCAAATTGCCCATGCCGTAGTCGATGACGGCCACGGTTCCTGCGGTCATGTTGCTGTCCTACAAGACGCCTTTGGTCGACGGCGTGCGGCCGGCGGCGCGAGGGTCCGGGGTCAGGGCCATGCGCAGGGCGCGGCCGAAGGCTTTGAATATGGTCTCCGCCTGGTGGTGAGTGTTATCACCTCGCAGGTTGTCCACGTGCAGGGTCACGGCGGCGTGGTTCACGAAGCCCTGGAAGAACTCGTAGAACAGGTCCACGTCGAAGCCGCCCACCTGGGCGCGGGTGAAATCCACGTGCATCTCCAGGCCGGGGCGGCCGGAGAAGTCCACCACAACGCGGGACAGGGCTTCGTCCAGGGGCACATAGGCGTGGCCGTAGCGGTTGATGCCCTTCTTGTCGCCGACAGCCCTGGCAAAGGCCTGGCCCATAGTGATGCCGATATCTTCCACCGTGTGGTGGTCATCGATGTGCAGGTCGCCCTTCGCAATGACATCCAGGTCGATCAGTCCGTGACGGGCCACCTGGTCGAGCATGTGCTCCAGGAACGGAATACCGGTATCCAACCGGCTGTCACCGTTGCCGTCGAGATTGACCCCGACAGAGATCTGCGTCTCCAGCGTGTTGCGTTCGACGCTGGCGCTGCGAATGGGCGTGGCATCGGACATACTGTCCTCCGGGTCCGGTTCTTTCTACCGGTCTAAAAGAGCCGCGCATTATAGCCCCGGCATCCACCGCCCGCTACAGTGCCGTACAATGGCCAGCTCTCGAGGAAACCCGACTTGATATCACCGGCAAGCTTCCAGACAGCCGTCCTGGACTGGTACGAACGCCACGGCCGGCACGACCTGCCCTGGCAGCATCCACGCACGCCCTACCGGGTGTGGCTGTCGGAGATCATGCTGCAGCAGACCCAGGTGAAGACGGTGATCCCCTACTTTGAGCGCTTCCTTGAGCACTTCCCGGACGTACAGTCCCTGGCCGCCGCGGAGGAGGACGAGGTGCTGCACCTGTGGACCGGCCTCGGCTACTACGCCCGGGCCCGCAACCTGCTGAAATGCGCTCGCGCGGTGTGCGATGAGCACGGCGGCGAATTCCCCGCCTCGGTGGAAGCCCTGGAAGGCCTGCCAGGCATCGGCCGCTCCACCGCGGGCGCCATTTCCAGCATGGCCTTTGGCCAGCCCGCCGCCATCCTTGATGGCAATGTGAAACGGGTGCTGGCACGCTTCACAGCCACCGGCGGCTGGCCCGGCGAGAGCAAGGTACAAAAGGAGCTGTGGCAAGTGGCGGAGCGCCTCAGCCCGGAAACCCGCTGCGACGATTACAGCCAGGCCATGATGGACCTGGGCGCCACCCTCTGCACCCGCTCAAAGCCTGCCTGCGAGCTGTGCCCCCTGGCAGATGACTGTGAGGCTCATGCGGCGGGCACACAGGCTGACTATCCCGGCAAGAAGCCTCGCAAGGCCCTGCCCGTGAAGGCGACGACCATGCTGTTGTTCTGCAATCCTGCGGGCGAAGTGCTCCTGACCCGGCGGCCCAGCGAGGGCCTGTGGGGCGGACTGTGGAGCTTCCCGGAGGTGGAAGGCGAGGATGCAGGGCTGGCCCTGTGCGTGGACTGGTTTGGATCGCCCCCCGCGGACACTGAGACCTGGGACCCCTTGCGCCACACCTTCAGCCACTACCACCTGGATATCCAGCCCCTGAAACTGACACTGCCGGGCGCCCCGGGCTCCGTCATGGAGGGAGATCGCCAGCTCTGGTATAACTGGCGCTCCCCCGAACGGGTGGGACTGGCCGCACCGGTGGCCCGCCTGCTGAAACTGCTAGAGACCGACCTATGAGCCGCACCGTATTCTGCCGCCGCTTCCAGGAAGAGCTGGAAGGCCTGGACGCACCCCCCTATCCGGGCCCGAAAGGACAGGACATTTTCGACAACGTGTCGAAGAAAGCCTGGGAGGAATGGCAGGGCCACCAGACCATGCTGATCAACGAAAAGGGCCTCAACATGATGGACCCGGAATCCCGCAAATACCTGCAGGGCCAGATGGAAAAGTTCCTTGCCGGCGAGGAGTTCGACCGAGCCGAAGGCTACGTCCCACCCCCCGCGCCGGGCGCTTGACTCGGCCTGCCCCAGCAGGTTTAATACGCGCCTCTCGCGGCAGGGCACATTCAGCGCCTGGCCCGCACACCTCGCCCGGGTAGCTCAGTTGGTAGAGCAGTGGATTGAAAATCCTCGTGTCGGTGGTTCGATTCCGCCCCCGGGCACCAATTTATTCATCAGACCCATTCACCCCAGATAACCCCTGGGACGCTTCAGTTTCTCTCCAGCACGATGATCTCGTAGCCGGTGGAAATGAAGTTGCCGTCCACCTCGGTGATGTCGGGCCAGATCACCACGATGTCCACATCCCCGTCCCCATCGTGATCGGTGTACCACTGCGGCCCGACAAAGAAATCTGAATCCACGGATATTTGCGGCGCTGCCCGGAACCGGCCCTTGCCGTTATTGAGGAACAGGTACTGGCCCAGTTCATTCAGCGGAATGGAGGTGTGTGCGAACAACAGGTCCTTGTGGCCGTCTCCGTTCACGTCTTCGAGAAACAGACCCGATATTCTCGTATCGGAAACCAGCTGAGAGGCCAGTGATCCGCCAAGCCAGGTGTTCGTTACATTCGTCAGAACGCCATTGTCGTTTCGCAGGGCCAACAGGCCGATCTCTCCGCTGCCGCCCTCCGTCTCCTCGCCGGGTAGCGTCGACTCATCGATCTTGCCGATCAGGTCGTCATCGCCGTCACCATCCAGGTCTTCGGCCAGGAGCAGATCAATACCTCCATTGGCGAAGGTTTCGCCAAGTTCGAGCACCTGCGACGTGGGGAAGTCTCCGGTTTCATCCTGCAGTGCGACCGCGATCAGCATTTGCGGAGCGCTCTTGTAGGTCCCGAATACGATATCGAGGCGGTTGTCATTGTTGATGTAGGCGAGAGTCACCGTACCGACGTCCCAGTTGGCTTCCTCACTCACGATGTCCTGGGGCAGCCTGTCCGTGCGCAGCGTGAACCTGCCGCTGCCATCGTTGAGAAGGATGTAGGCGCGAATATTGTTCAAGTCTGCACCCAGAATATCCAGGTCACCGTCGAGATCAATGTCTCCCACAGCGGCCGTGTGATGAAAGGCGACGAAAGGAGGCAGATGTGTATCCGAGGCATTGGTCAGTCCGCCGGCGCCGTTCGACAGCAACAAGCCAGGCTGGTGCCCGGCGAAGGGCGGCGTGCCGATTTCCAGGCCCTGGTCGACCAGGAAGACATCGTCCGCGCCATCGCCGTTGAAATCAGCCACGATCGAGGGATGATTGAGCTGCCCAACGGTGGGCACGTTATCTATCACCCCGGCGGCGTCCTCGACGAAGACGCCGCCACCCTGGTTGATGAACAGGGCCAGGGGAAATTCCGGCTCTGCGTCCCAGTTGCTCGGACCCATCAGCAGGTCAATCTGTCCGTCGTTGTTTGCGTCGAGGCTGATGGTCGCCTCCGGCCTTGCATAGGACGCAGCCGTGATGCCCTGGATGTTCTCAACGGAGACGTAGCCGTTGTTCCGAAGCATGGTGTAGGTGGCGAATTTCGGAGCCATTGACCAGGACCGATCAGACGCCAGGATATCCAGGAAGGTGTCGTTGCCCTCGACAAAGGCATTCTGCAGTCGGCAGTTGCCCCGGGCCCACCAACAGAAGTAGCCCTGCTCGTTTTTCCAGCCGTCGAAGAAATAGCCCTCGACGGGCTCCGCAACAAAGGTTTCGTTGAAGGAAGTGTCCAGGACCTCGATTTCACAGCTCTGGCCAGATTCGCAGGTGTAATTGCCGGATGTCGTGGTCACACGCCCGTTTGCGGGAACTTCAATCTGAAGTTTGCAGCCAGACGCTGCCAACAGCAGCCCGACGACTGCCAGTATCCCTGTTCTCATTCTTATATCCCCTTTGCCTGGTACCACGTGCGACGTCCGCCGCGAGACCAGCAATGAATACAGCTTTTACAGTGCCACTACTCGAAACTGAAGCCAATCCCAAATTCCAGGACATCCATGCCTTCGTTCTTGTCGGCGAGCCCGGCGTTCGAGTAATGGTAGACCTTTGCCCGCAGCATGAAGCGATCGCTCATCAGCCCGAGGGCGAAGCTGCTTTCAAACTGGCCGTGGGACCCCATGTCGGCATTTCCCTCATGTACCCACGTAGGGTGTGGCACCGGTTCCGATTCGAACTTGTCATCGGAGAGGTAGGCGACGCCAAAACCGAGTTGCGCGAACGGGTAGAACTTGCTTCTCCTCCTGGGAGCAAGAATCAGGTTTGGCGCCCAGCTGATCGCATTTACCGTGTTTTCGTCGCGGAAGGTCATGACGCTCAGGGCATGATTGAGTGACAGCGCCCAGTTTTCATTGCTCCACAGCTCTGGCTTCCAGGCAAAATTCATCTCAGCACGATAGGCATCGTGTTCGGTGGTACTGGACCGGATGGTTTCACCACCGGCGGCAACAAATGTCTGGGAATACGCAGAGGACGCACAGATCAGGGCAGCTGCAAACAGCTGAATGCGCACCAGCATGGTGGATTTCCTTGTCTTATTATTCTTCGGCGAAACCGCTGCCGGCACTTAAGTAGTAGCAGCCCTCACCAAATGCCGCCATGCGGGGCCACGCACGCTAGCTGGAATCACTTGCAAGACCTCTACAGAAGTTGGACGCCAGTAACAGGGTTCAGGCATTCACTGTGCCGGCATTGCCTCTCCTATTGCCTGGCCAGCGTGATATCGAACCGGTACACCGGCAAGCCGGTGACCTCGTCCTGGGTCGGTGACGCAATCAGCAGGTGCCGCAGTTCCTCCGGCGCCTTCACAATCTCCAGATCCTGGGCAATGAGCGGGTCGCCCTCGAAGTACATTTGCGTGGTCAGCGCCTGGTGGCCGGGGCAGGACACCTTGAAGTGGATGTGGCGGCAGCGCCAGCCGGAGCCGCCGAGGAATGACAGCGGGTAGGCGCCGGGCTTGATGGTCCGGAAGCCATAGTTGCCCTCTTTCGAGGTCTTCGTGATACCCCAGCCCTGGAAGTTGGGGTCCAGGGGCGCGTCGTTGGGATCCTTCGGGTGGCTGTAGCGGCCATGATGGTTGGCCTGCCAGATATCGACCACAGCACCCGGTAACTCCTCACCGTCGCCGGATCGCACCACGCCGCGTACCAGGATCACTTCGCCGGTAGCGGGCTTCGAGCGGCCCTGTAGTCGGACCAGGTCCACGTCGCGCTCGGCATCGGGGTCGACGGGATAGAACGGCCCCTCGACCTGGGGCGGAGTGATCAGCTTCGACACCGCGCCGACCGGGGCGGCGGCGCCTGCCGCCAGCAGGATGCCCAGCCCCTGGCTGAGGGAGCGACGGCTAAGCTGCCATTGTTTGCTGGTTCGCTTCATAATCGGCCTTCTTGTACACAAAGCTACTTGTGTAAAGCATAGCCAATCGTCACCGCGCCGGAGCACACCGCATGCTGATCGAAGGACTCACGGCCCTGTTGGGTGATCGGGTAGTCACCGATCCCGGAGAGATGGGGGCCTACCTTGTGGATGAGAGGGACCTCTACCAGGGCAAGGCCGCCTGTATAGCCTTTCCGTCCTCAACGGAGGAAGTCGCGGCGATTCTCCAGCTCTGCGGCCATGCGGGCTGCGCGGTGGTGCCCCAGGGCGGTAATACCGGCTACTGCGGCGGCGCCACCCCCATGAGCGAAGGGCAGGTGCTGCTGAACCTGTCGAAGATGAATCGAATTCGCGCTATCGACCCTGTAGGGATGACGGCGACGGTGGAAGCCGGAGTGATCCTCGCCGAGCTGCAGGCAGCAGTTGAAGCCGAGGAACTGTTCTTCCCCCTCAGCATGGGCTCCGAGGGTTCCTGCCAGCTGGGCGGCAACCTGGCGACCAACGCCGGGGGCCTGGCAGTGCTGAAGTACGGCATGGCCGGGGAGCTGGTGCTGGGACTGGAGGTGGTGCTGGCGGACGGTTCCGTGCTGGATCTACTTAAGCCGCTGCGCAAGGACAATACCGGCTATCACCTGGGACAGCTGTTCCTGGGCGCCGAAGGCACCCTTGGTGTGATCACCGCGGCCGTGGTCAAGCTTTTCCCCCGGCCCACGGAATTTCAGACGGCGTGGTTGTCACTGCCCGATATCAACTCCGCCTGCAGGCTGCTGCCGATGGCACGGCGACTCAGCGGCGATACGGTCACGTCCTTCGAGTACATCAGCGGCCCGTCGCTGGAGCTGGTCACGCGGCATATAGATGGCGCTGTGGCGCCGCTGGATTCAGCGGCCGATCACCAACTGTTGATCGAACTGTCAGGGCCGTTGCCGCCCGGTGGTCTGCGGCCGGCTTTGGAATCTCTGCTGGGTGAGGCGATGGCGTCGGGGCTCGCACTGGACGGAGTCATTGCCGAAAGCGGTCCCCAGCGGCAGGCCCTGTGGAAGCTGCGGGAAAGCATTCCCGAGGCAGAGAAACACGCGGGCCGTTCCATCAAACACGATGTTTCCGTGCCCATTGCGGATATTCCAGCCTACTGCGAACAGGCGCCCGCTCGACTCGAATCACTGCAACCCCTGCGTCTGTCGATCTACGGCCATATCGGGGACGGCAACCTGCACTACAACGTGCTGGCCCCGGAAGGATCGGACCCGGGTGAGTTTCGCAGCCAGCATGGGGAGGCGGTCAGCCGCACCCTGCACGACCTGGCAGCGGAGATGGGCGGCAGCTTCAGCGCCGAGCACGGCATCGGCCAGCTCAAGCGCGGGGAACTGGAACGCTACGCGGACCCGGCGGCATTGGCACTGATGCGCACATTGAAATCTGCCCTGGACCCGGACAACCGCATGAACCCCGGGAAACTGGTCGACT
Source organism: Halieaceae bacterium (assembly GCA_965601975.1). Classification (GTDB taxonomy): domain Bacteria; phylum Pseudomonadota; class Gammaproteobacteria; order Pseudomonadales; family Halieaceae; genus JANQIO01. The sequence continues at coordinate 31,359 of OZ271856.1, read as the reverse complement.
AGTTGTGATCTCTCAATAGGTTGTTCACTCGGGGCATACCCGGAGAATTGGAGGTGCGACCCATCTCAATAATCCGGAGCCCCGAATGAACAACCACAAGAATGCACGATTAACGCCACACGGTCGATTGCTGCTCGTTCGTCGAATCACCGAAGACGGTCTCAGACCCGCCGAAGCCGCCCAGGCCGTGGGCGTCAGCGTCCGCACAGCCTACAAATGGCTCCATCGATACCAGGACGAAGGTGAAGCCGGCCTGTTGAATCGCTCCTCCCGCCCGCGTCAGTGCCCCACTCAGACCAAGAGCGGCATCGCCAAACGCATTATCAAGCTCAGGCGTCAACGGCAAACCTATCGCCAGATTGCCCTGGCGGTGGGTACCAGCCAAAGCACAGTCGGGCGGATCCTGGCGCAGTCGGGACTAAATCGACTTGCCTATCTCGAGCCCGCCAGGCCTGATAATCGCTACGAGCATGATGCCCCTGGGGATTTACTGCACCTGGATATCAAGAAACTCGGGCGATTCAAGCGCCCCGGACACAGGGTCACCGGTAGCCGCCTGAACACGCCGAAACGCGGGCCTGGTTGGGAGTACGTCCACGTCGCCATTGATGACCATAGTCGGGTGGCCTTCGGCTCCATCCATCCAGATGAAACAGGGAGAAGCGCCTGCCAGGCGCTTCTCAGGGCTGTGAGGTATTACAGGAGCTTGGGTATCCGCTTCAAACGTGTGCTCACAGATAATGGTCCTGCCTACAAGTCGAAGGTCTTCAGGCAGTTGTGTCGCAGACTGGGGCTGGTGCACAAAAGGACACGTCCATACTGTCCCAGAACCAACGGCAAAGCTGAGCGGTTTATACAAACAGCACTCAGAGAATGGGCCTACGCTCGCTCTTACAAAGACTCAGAGCAAAGGGCTCAGCATCTAATGCCGTGGTTACACCAATACAACTGGCATCGACCCCATGCTAGCCTCGACTACCTACCACCGATTAGCCGGAGCGGCCTATCTGTGAACAACCTGATGAGTAACCACAACTAGTCGGCGCCGGCCTCGGGCTCCACCAGGGCGAAGCGCGGCTGCTCCACGCCGTCGATGGTGACCATTCCGGTGAACATCTCCAGGGGCCGCGCCCAGCAATCGAAGTTGCCGTAGAGGGTCTGGTAGATCACCAGCTTCTCTTCGGTCTCACTGTGGGTGGCGACGAACAGGACCTGGTAGTCCTTTCCCTTGTAGTGGCGATAGCGCCCCGGTGTGATGTCCATTAGCTTTCCAGGCTGCGTTGACGATCGATGGATTGTATCGCCTCATCCAGGCTGGGGTGACGTTCACAGAGCGCCAGCCAGTCCTCGCGCCGCAGCTCGTACAGGGAACAGGGGGTCTTTGCGGTCACCGAGGCATTGCGGGTGGTGCCATGCAGCAGGGCGGCCTCGCCAAAGCAGTCACCGGGATACAGGCAGGCCAGTTCGCGGCTCTCGCCCTCGCGCTGCTCTTCGACGCTGACCACGCCGCGGGCGATCATGAACAGGGAGTCGCCACGGGAGCCCTGCTCGATGACGCACTGGTCGCGGGGGAAACTGCGCTTCTGCAGGCAGGGGATCAACTGGCCGAATTGCTCCGGTGTCAGGCACTCGAACATCGGGACCTTGTTGAGCAGCTCCACCGGCGTCACCTCCAGGTAGGCGGACAGGTCCGTGCGATGAAGCGCGCGCAGCGACGCCCGGTTGTGGGCGCGCACCGCCTCAGAGACACCTTCGGGGACAATGCCCAGCTTCGACACGGCGTCCACGGCCTCCTGTTCGCCAATCAGCATCAGCCGTCGGCCCAGGCGTCGCTGCGATGCCTCGACAAACTCCGGGTAGGTGGCGGCCACCTGCTCCAGCTCCTCGCGGGTGGCTTCGGAAAGCTTCTGGTAAACGGCGCGCAGGCCCTCCACGGGTTCGCCGCTGACGCCGTTCTCCTCGGCCATCTGGTCGAGATTCTTGAGCACACTGACCACGGCGCGGTAGCGGGCCCAGCTGACCTCGTAGTCCCGCATGATCAGAAGGTGCTGGCGGCCCTCGAGCCAGCCGCCGACCAGCGGCAGGCCCGCCAGCAGCCGGGTCAGCCGCAGCAGTATGAAATAGGTAGGTGGGTGCTCGAAGCGCCGACCGGGAAGCCTGCCGTAGTGCCTCGCGTCCTCGAGCTGTACGTTGACGTTGAAGCCCAGCTCCCGCCATGCCCAATCGCCGATCAGGCCGCGCCGGAACAGCTCGTCGTAGCGGGTTTTCTCCCGGGACAGCGCGCGCACGGCAAGAATCGTGCGCGCGTTGTCATCGGACATCTCGGCGACGAGCGCGTCGATGTCCTGCTCCAGCCGGGCGATATCCGCCTCGGCATCCTCCCGCAATGTTTTCGCCACGCGGGCCGAGAAGAATTCACCGTGCTCGAGGCGATCGATCCCCGCCAGGCTCGCCTGTTTGGCGTGCAGCTCCGCCTCGGCCTCGGCCACGCGCTCGGCAAATTCCGGCAGGTGCAGCCCCAGCCTGCGCACCAGGGGCTCCACGGTGAGACCCTGGACCAGCAGGGTAAACAGCACCGCACCCATTACTATGACGACCAGCGCTTCGCGGGCGGGAAACTCCGGCAGCGACAAGACGATGGCGATCGCAATCGCCCCGCGCAGGCCGCCCCAGTACATCACCAACTGGTAGCCGCGGCTGACCGGTTCGCTGTCCTTCAGTCTTGCGAGCTGGGGCACCAGGCCGAACACGACAACTGCGCGGGACAGCAGCATCGCCACCGCCACCAGGACAATCTGCGGGCCGTATTCGCCGAAATAGGCGGGCTCCATGCGCATACCCACCATCAGGAATATGAGCGCGTTGGCGAGCCAGGCCGCATAGTCCCAGAACTGGTGCATGTAGTGCTCGGTGCCCGGCGACACCTTGCTGCGGCCGTAGCTGCCCATGACCAGTCCCGCCGCCACCACTGCCATGATGCCGCTCACGTGCAGGTTGTGCTCGGCGATGATGAAGGCCCCGTAGGCCAGTACCGTGGTCAGGCTGATTTCCACCGGCGGCTGCGTATCGATACGTCCCAGCAGTTGGCACACCCCGAATGCCAGCAGGGCACCCACCAGGCAGCCCCCGGCAAACACCCGGAGGAAATCGCCGGCACCCGTCACCACGGTCATTGGCCCGAATACACCGGAAATCAGGATCCCCGTCAGCAGCGTGGCCACCACCAGGGACGTTGCATCATTGAACAGGCTCTCCCCCTCCACCAGCACCGTCAGGCGCTCCGGCACCCCCAGCTGGCGAAACAGGGCGATCACCGCCACCGGGTCGGTGGCGCTGAGAATAGCTCCCAATAGCAGGCAGGTAATCAGGTCGAATACGCCGAACAGGTAGAACACCCCGCCAATGATCCCGGTGGACAGGAGCAGGCCTGGCACCGCCAGCGTCAGCACCGGCGCCAGGTTGGCCAGCAGCCGGCGCACCGGCAGGTTGTGGGCGGACTCGAAGATCAGGGTCGGCAGGAAGACAAACAGGACCAGCTCAGGCGTCAGCTGGAACGAAGCCAGCATCGCCAGCGGCGGCAGTACCGGGGCCAGGGCCGCAATCAGGGCGCCCACCAGTACCAGCGCGATGGTGAAGGGAAGCCGCGCGAACCGCCCCCCCAGCATCGCGGTCAGGGATGCTGCCAGGATCAACAGCATGATCCCTGACACGAGGTCGGGCGTTCCGGAGAAATGCCCTGGCTGCGCCTGCATAAACCCCCATTCGCGTACCTTTACCCTTTAATTATGGCAGCTTGGGGGCAGGAGAATATTGATCTGGCTGCGACAAGCCGCTGGTCGCCTGCGGTGAAGCGCAGGTCGAAATGGCCAAATAGCCGTATAATTTGCCCAATGAACATCGAAAAGTACTTCGAGAGCACGCGTGCCCAGTTCTGGGCCCTGCAAATAGCAGGCTGGACCGGCTGGGGCATCACGTTCTACCTGGCGGCCTCCTATTGGGGTGTCCTCAGCGACGACTATTACCTCTACATCCCGGTGATCTGCGTTATCGGCCTGGTGCTGACCCTGGGCATGCGCGCCATCTACAAGCTGGCCTGGGACCTGTCCATAGGCCGCCGCGTGGTCATCGCCCTGGTCACATCCTTCGCTGCCGCCGCGGCCTGGCGCGTGATTCGCGTCTCATTGGTGGCGCCGGTATTGCTGGAGCGCGACAACGAGAAGTACGAGCGCATGCTCACCACCATGACCACTACCTGGGACCATATCTTCTTCCGGCTGCAGGGTGTCACCGAGGCCTGGTGGGTCATGCTGATCTGGACCGCGCTTTACTTCGGCATGAAGTACTACCGCCTGCTGCAGGAAGAGCGCGCCCGGGGGCTCAAGTCAGAGGCCATGGCCCACGAGGCCCAGCTGAAAATGCTGCGCTACCAGCTCAACCCGCACTTCCTGTTCAACACCCTGAATGCGATTTCGACGCTGGTGCTGGACAAACAGAACACGCTGGCCAACACCATGGTCACCCGCCTCAGCCACTTCCTGCGCTACTCGCTGGACAACGACCCGATGGCCAAGGTCACCCTGGCCCAGGAAGTCGAAGCGATGAAGCTCTACCTGGATATTGAGAAGGTGCGCTTTGACGAGCGCCTGCGCCTGGCCTTTGAAATCGACCGCGAGGCGGAACGAGCCCTCATCCCCAGCCTGCTGCTGCAGCCGCTGGTGGAAAACGCGATCAAGTACGCCATCGCCCACAGCGTGAACGGCGGCACCATTCGCATTTCGGCCCGGGTATTCGCCGGCCAGCTGCTGCTGGAAGTGGCGGACGACGGTCCCGGGATGGACGAGCGGGCGCCGGCGAAGAGTAAGCGCAACGGCGTGGGACTGGCGAACACCCGCGAGCGCCTGCGCGAGCTCTACGGTGACAGCCACGGCTTCGAACTCAGCCGGACCGACCCACACGGGCTCACCATCAGCATCCGAATTCCCCTGGAAATCAGCGAACAGGCAGCCGCAGCATGAGTACATTGCGCACCGTTATCGTCGATGATGAACCCCTGGCACGCAAAGGCCTGAGCCTGAGGCTCGCCGACTACGACAGCATCGATATCGTGGCCGAGTGTGGCAATGGCGAGGAGGCCCTCGAGGCCGTATCTGAACTCTCGCCGGACCTGATGTTCCTGGATATCCAGATGCCCGGCATGGACGGGTTTGGCGTGGTCAACAACCTGCAGGGCGACGACATGCCCATCGTGATCTTCGCCACTGCCTTCGACGAATTCGCGGTGGATGCCTTCGAGGTAAACGCGGTGGATTACGTGCTGAAGCCCGTGGATGACGACCGGCTGGAAGCCGCCGTCGAGCGGGCGCTGGATGCCTACCAGCAGAAGAAGCTCGCCGACCAGAAACAGAACCTGGTAACGGCCTGTATGCAGCTCTCGGGTGCCAGCGCCGCCACCGTGGAAGAGATTGCCGAGGGGCAGTCCGGCGTCTACCCGGACAAGCTGTCGATTCGCGACGGCGACGAGATCAATCTGGTGCCGGTAGCGGACATCGACTGGATCGACGCCGCCGGCGACTACATGTGCGTGCACGCCGACAACGTCACCTACATCATGCGCATCACCATGAAACAGCTGGAAGCCATGCTCAACCCGCTGAAGTTCCTGCGCATTCACCGCTCCACAATCGTCAACGCGGACCGCATCACCAGCGCACAAAACCTGACCAACGGTGAGTACCAGCTTTCCCTGCGCGAAGGCACAAAGCTGAAGGTCAGCCGCAGCTACCGCGACCGGATTCGCGAGTTCACCAACGCCCTGTAGCGCCCACCCGCCACTCGTCGCAGTGGTCGAGCAGCTCATCGCAGATTGCCTTACTGGACGACCCCCGCTTGCTATCGTCATGTCTCGATAATTTAGGGGGAATGCGAAAGGCCTGACACGCTTAGGCCCGTGTCGCGCCCCGTGATTGACAGGGCGAGACATGAACCTGACACAGCTATCACTGAAGAATCCCGCGGCCATCGCCGTCGCCCTGGCGGCGCTGGTGCTGTTCGGCAGCTACAGCATCGCCAACCTGCCGGTGCAGCTGTTCCCGGATATCGAGACGCCCGAGATCACCATCCAGACCAACTGGCGCGCCGCCTCGCCGCGGGAGATCGAGTCAGAAATTATCGAGCCGATCGAGTCGGTGCTGCGGGGCCTGCCCGGTGTCACCGAGATGGCCGCCTACGCCAACGCCGGCAATGCCTGGATCAGCCTGGAGTTCGGGCTGGAGACCGACATGCAGGAGGCGCTGATGGACGTCATCGCCCGCATGAACCGGATCGACCCCCTGCCCCGTGACGCCAGCCAGCCCATTATCAGCCTGGGCGGCGGCAACGGCGACACCCCGGCGCTGACCTATTTCTTCCTGCAGAAGCTGCCCGAAACGCCGGGCGAGATTTTTGACTACGCGGCCTTTGCCGAAGACACCATCCGACCCGCCATCGAGTCAGTGTCGGGCGTCGCCAGCGTGCAACCGTCCGCCAACAGCAGCGGCAGCCAGCAGGAACTTCAGATCCTGTTCGACCCGCAGCGCGCCGCCGACCTGGGCGTGACCCTGCCGGGCATCGCCGCCCGCCTGGGCCGCGCCAACGACGTCAGCGGCGGCTTTGTCGACGTGGGCCGGCGCCAGTACACCCTGCGCTTCACCGGCCGCTACGAGCCCCGCGAGCTCAAGGAAATGATTTTCGAATGGCGCGACGGCCGTCCCGTCAAACTGGGTGACATCGCTGAGGTCGCGGTAGTGCAGAGCGATGCGGGCGCCCACCCGACCCAGAACGGCAATCCCGCCATCTCCCTGCGCATCGACAGGCAGAATGGCGCCAACGTCCTGCAGACCCTGAACGCGGTGAAGGACGTGGTCGAGGAACTCAACGCCGGCATTGTCGGTGACCGCGGCCTGGTGCTGGTGCAGTCTTTCGATGCCTCGGTGTTCATCTACCGGGCCATCAACCTCGTGACCAGCAACCTGCTGCTGGGGGTATTCCTGGCAGTGGGCGTGCTCTGGTACTTCCTGCGCCGGGTTCGCGCCACACTGATTGTGGCGATGGCCATTCCCGCCTCGCTGCTGGCGACCTTCATCCTGCTGAAAGTCACCGGCAACACGCTCAACGTCATCTCCCTCGCAGGCCTCGCCTTCGCCACCGGCATGGTGCTGGACGCGGCGATCGTGGTGCTGGAGAACATCGTGCGCCTGCGCGAACAGGGTTCGGATACCCGAACGGCGGCCTTGCAGGGCACCGGCCAGGTATGGGGGGCCCTGCTGGCTTCCACCGCCACCACGGTGGCGATCTTCCTGCCGGTAATCTTCATGCGCGAAGTTGAAGGCCAGCTGTTTGGAGACCTCGCCATCACCATCGCCATCGCCGTCGTGATGTCACTGCTGGTGGCGGTCACCGTACTTCCCCTGGCCAGTCACCTCTGGCTGCGGGAGCAGACTCTCAGCGACCCGCACAGGAACGCCTGGTGCCGCATCACCGATCGCATCATGGCTTTGACGGCCACGCGCAATCGCCGCCGCGGCCTGGCTGCCGGCCTGCTGGTGGTACCGCTGGGCATCAGCTGGCTGCTGCTGCCGGAACTCGACTACCTGCCGCCGGTGAAGCGCGACGCGGTGGATGCCTACTTCCAGTTCCCCGCCGGCGCCAGCGCCACCAGCATCCGCGAGGAGTACATCAAGGTGCTGGACGAACGCATGGGACCGCTGATGCGCGGCGAGCGGGAACCGGCCCTGAAAAACTACTACATACTGACCTGGCCCGGCGGCGGCGGCATGGGCGCGCGGGTGCAGGACCAGTCACGGGTGGCGGAACTCGAGGAGATCATTCGCACCGAGATTTTCGCCGACCTGCCTGACCTGCAGTTCTTCGCCAGCCAGGGAAATCTCTTTGGCGGCTTCGGCGGTGAACGCCGGGTCAGCGTGCACCTGCAGTCCCGCGACCGGGAGGCGCTGGCGCGGGCCGCCGCCGTCGGCCAGGAACTGCTGACAGAAGCCCTGCCGAACGCGTCAGTGCGCGTCAATCCCGGCCTGGAGCAGGCGGAGCCGGAGCTGCGCCTGGAGCCCCGCGACCGCCGCATCAGCGAAGCGGGCTGGAGCCGACAGGACATGGGCAATATCGTCCGCGCCCTCGGTGACGGTCTCTACGTCGGGGAACATTTCGACGGCGAAAAGCGCATGGACATCATCCTGCGCGCCGAGACCTGGGACGAGCCGGAGCAGCTCGCGGCCATGCCGCTCGCCACACCGGAAGGCGATACGGTCATGCTCGGCGAGCTGGTGGAATTGCGCCGCACGGTCGGTCCGAGCCAGCTGGTGCGAAGGGACCGTCGCCGCACGGTATCCCTGGATATCCGACCCCCTGAAGACATGTCCCTGGAGCGAGTGATGCGCACCCTGCGCGAGGACGTCGAACCGGCGCTGCTCGAAGCCCTGCCCGGCGACGCCAGCATTCTCTACGGTGGCAGCGCCAACGCCCTGACCCGCGCCATCAGCACCATGGGCAGCAACTTCGGCGTCGCTATCGGGCTGCTGTTCCTGCTGATGGCGGCGTTGTTCCGCTCCGTGAAGGACAGCCTGCTGGTCGTAATGGCCATGCCGCTGGCCATGGTGGGCGGCGTAATCGCACTGCGCCTGCTCAACCTTGTGACCTTCCAGCCCCTGGACCTGCTGACCATGATCGGCTTCGTGATCCTGCTGGGCCTGGTGGTCAACAACGCGATTCTGCTGGTGCACCAGACCCGCAGCGCCGAGGGCGCAGGCCACAGCCGCACCGAGGCGGTACAGCTGGCGCTGCAGACCCGCCTGCGGCCGATCTTCATGAGCACCCTGACCAGTATTTTCGGCATGCTGCCGCTGCTGCTGATGCCGGGCACAGGCAGCGTGATTTACCGGGGACTGTCTGCGGTGATCGTCGGCGGCATGTGCTGTTCTGCCATATTCACGCTGCTGCTCCTGCCCTGCCTGCTGCGCATGGGTCGTGAATCAACCGCCAGGAGCGGCGCAGCCTTACCACAACTGAAGCCCGCCGCCTGACGCGGTAGCCAAGAGAGGCAAAGCTTATGCAATTCAAGACGCTTTCAATGCTGGCACTGGTACCGGGCATCGCCCTCCAGGCCGCGGCGGCCCTCGCCCAGCCCACGGTCACGGTAGAAACCGACCCGGTGACCCGGGAGCACGTGGCCGCCACCATGAATGTCTCGGGTGTGGTCGTGAGCCGCGAGGACGCGGCCCTGTCCAGTGAACTGAACGGCCGCCTCGAGTGGATTGCTGAAGTCGGCGACCGCTTCACTCGCGGCGAGGTCATCGCACGGCTGGACCGTCACCTGATCGAACTGGAAGAGAAGGAGCGCATCGCGGGCATCGCTGCGCTCGAGGCGGACCTGGAATGGCTGGAGCGTCAAACCCAGCGCCTGGAAGAGCTGGCCACCCGCAACAACACGGCCCACTCGGAGCTGGACGAGACCCGGGCACGCTACCTGGTCCTGCGGCAGGAGCTGACCCAGGCCCAGGTGGCCCTGGAGCGCACCCGCTACGACCTGGAGCGTTCGACACTCCGCGCGCCATTTGACGGGGTGGTCGTGTCACGGGAAATGGCCGCCGGCGAATACGCCACCGTGGGCCGTCCACTGCTGCGCCTGGTCAATACCAGCGCCGCGGAAATCAGCGTGACCGCGCCGCTGCGGCTGGCACGCTTCAGCCAGGCTGGCGACACGGTGCGGCTGTCAAATGACGCGGGTGTCGCCGAGGCGGACATCCGCAGCCTGATCGCGGTCGGCGACCTGCGCTCCCATATGATGGAGCTGCGCCTGACGCCTCACACCAACAACTGGCTGATTGGCGAAGCGGTAACCGTGGAGCTGCCCGCTTCCGCCCGCGAAACCAGCACCACCGTGGACCGGGATGCGGTCGTACTGAGGGATCGCAGCAACTACGTCTACGTGGTGAACGATGAATCCGTGGCCGAACGGGTAACGGTCGAGCTGGGCGCCGGCATGGGCGAGCGCATTGCCGTGACCGGTGCGCTGCAGCCGGGCGACCAGGTAGTGGTTCGCGGCGCCGAGCGGCTGCGGGACGGGCAGAAAGTGTCGCCCCTGGGCGGCAGCGTTACGATGCGATAATGGCGGATTCGCCGTCGGCGCGCAGGGTGATCTCACCGATCAGCGCCGCCTGGTGACCTTTCTCCACCAGCCCCGCCAGCAGGTATTCGGCCCGCTCCGGCGGCACGGCAACCAGCAGGCCGCCGCTGGTCTGCGGGTCGTAGAACTGCGGGCCCCACTCCTCGAAAAGATTGATCGAAGCGAGATTCCCCTCGTGCAGGGTACTGCGGTGCCCCGCCGCCCAGAGCTCTGGGGTTCCCGCCAGCAAAGGCACGGCGCCCGCGTCCAGCCACGCGCCCAGGTCCGCGGTCAGCATTTCCTGCAGGTGGCCGAGCAGGCCGAAACCGGTGATGTCGGTACAGGCCCGCGCGCCCGCCCTCGCGGCGAGCCCCGCCGCCTTGCGATTGCTGAGCAGCATGCTGCCGATGGCGGCGGCGATGGAGGCGCCGCCGGCGGCACCCACCATGGCCGCGGCAAAGATCACACCGGTGCCCAGTGGCTTGGTCATCACCAGGCGATCACCGGGTCGTGCTCCCCGCTTGTGCAATACGCGGTCGACGGTCCCGGTACCGTTTACGGTCAGGCCAAGCGACAGTTCCGGGCCTTCCATACTGTGGCCGCCCACCAGGGTACAGCCGGCGACTGACAGCTCTTCCACCAGCCCACTCATCAGCTGCACCAGTTCCCGCTGCTGCAGGATCGGCGCCGCGTAAGGGAGACAGGCGTGTACCTGGGCCGAGTGGGGTGTCGCGCCCATGGCGTAAAGGTCACTCAGGGAGTGCAGGGCCACAATACGGCCCATGACCCAGGGGTCGTCCACCAGCGCGCGCAGGCTGTCGACGGTCTGCAGCAGCGGCAGGCCTTCCGGCAATTCCAGCACCGCGGCATCGTCGCGCAGCTGCTCGGCGAGGATGCCGTCGGGGTAGCGGGTCGCCACTTCCGCCAGCGCACCGCGCAGCAAAGAAGACGGCAGTTTGGCACCGCAGCCGCCGCAGTGCATATCCTCACCTGGGGGCACCACCGACATGGCGGGCGGCGTCTCGGTAAACCGCGCCATGAATTTCCGGTCGATGCGATCTTTCCAGCGCCAGGTCCATTTTCCACTGGCCCACAACAGACCCTTGTCTGCTACCGCCTGTTTGTCGCCCATGGACAGCAGCGACAGGAAGCGGCGCTGGGGCCGGTGTTTCACAAGCGGGCGCTGTGCCGCCGCGGCCGCCAGGTTGCGGGCCAGCACCGGCGCCTGGCGCACCGCGAACACGCCGGCCCGGGGCCGCGGGTTTTCCACCTGGACCGCGACATCGCCCGCGGCAAATATGCCGGGGAATCCTTCCACCTGCAGGGTGTCTTCCACCCGCAGGAAGCCGCGATCATCCAGGGGCAGCCCGGTATCTTTCAACCAGGCCGCCGGTACGGCGCCGGTGCACCAGATCAGGACGTCGTAGGGCATGGGCTGGCCGCCGGCGATATCCACCAGCGACTGGTCAACGGCGGTGGCGCGAGCGGGTTCATGGATAACGATATTCCGTTCGGCACAGTAGCGGCGCACCGTGGCGATGGCGCCGCGATTGTAGCCCGGCAGCAGTGACTCGCCGCAGAGCAAACCGATCTCGGGACCCGGACCCAGCCGGTGGCGAATCGCCAGCGCCAGTTCCAGGCTACCGGCGCCGCCCCCCACCAGCAGGATGCGCTCACCCTGCGCGGACCCACCGGACAGGCGCTCCTCCAGCGCCTGCCAGCGCTGGTAGAAGCTGCTCACCGGCTTGACGGGGACGGCGTACTCCCGCGCACCGGGTACCGAGTCCAACTCCGGCTGGGCGCCGATGTTGATGGACAGCAGGTCATATTCCAGCGGCGGACGGCCTGCCAGCAACACCTGGCCGGTGTCCGGCTCGATCCCGGTGACTTCTGCTTCCACAAAGCGAATACCCCGGGCACCACAGAATCGGCGCAGGTCGATGTGGGTGTCTTCAAACGCGTAGTGCCCGGCGACGAGCCCCGGCAGCATGCCGGAGTACGGGGCAAAGCCCGTATCGCTGACCAGTGTCATGCGCAGGCCGGGGGGCGGCCGCATGGACAGCATGCGCAGCGCCAGCGCGTGGGTATGTCCGCCGCCCACCAGCAGCAGGTCGCGACGGGGTTCGATCACGGCCGGGTCAGTTCCCGGGCCTGCTCGATGATGTCATCGCGGCTGCCCCGGGCCAGCACCTCGCCGGCGCGCTGCTGCATCTGGTAGTCGTACATGCCGTCATAGTATTTCACCAGCAACAGCTCGATCCACTGGCGATGCAGGGCTGCATCGCCAAGGTTGAATGCCTGATCCATGAGACCGTCAATCTGGCGGTGCAGCTCACCGCCGAGCCGCTTGCGGATGCGCAGCAGTCCTTCACTGAGATGACGGTGATGGCCCTCGACACCCCCGGCACCGAAGCGCTCTGCGTAGCGCTCGCCCAGGTCAATCACGTAATCATCAAAAATGACCTCGACCCGGGACGCCACCGACTCTTCGACCACCAGCAGCGGGGCACCCTGCATGATCTCACGCAGGGATTCGGGCAGGTACAGGCGGCCGATCAGTTTGCCCTCGTCTTCCATCACCAGGGTACCGGCACCCGCCGCCAGCTGGCGCAGCAGGCTGATGCTCAGGGCATTCTCGAAATCGATCTGGCCTGGCTGGGGTTCCAGCAGTCGGCCGAAACTGGAGCCGCGGTGGTGGGCCAGACCCTCGAGGTCGACGGCGCGGTCGATGGCGTCGATCACCCGGGTCTTGCCGGTCCCGGTCTTGCCCGCCACCAGCACGATGCGGGCGGCGGCCAGGGAGCGCTCCAGCTCTTCCAGCAGGAAGCGCCTCATCGCCTTGTAGCCGCCGATCACCAGCGGGTATTCGACGCCGGCCTCGCGCATCCACTGGCGCGCGGTGGCAGAGCGCAGCCCGCCGCGGAAGCAGTAAACGTAGCCAGTGGGGTGTTGCCGGGCAAAATCGCACCAGGCCGCGATGCGCGCCTCGCGTGTTTCCCCCGACACCAGTTCATGTCCCAGTTCGATAGCCGCGGCCTGGCCGTGCTCCTTGTAACAGATGCCGACCTGGTGGCGTTCCTCGTCGGTCATCAGCGGCAGGTTGAACGCTGTGGGAAACGCCCCGCGCGCGAACTCCACCGGCGCGCGGGTATCCAGCAGCGGCACGTCCTCGGTAAAGAGGGCGCGGTAGTCCGCCGTGTCCTCGCGCATCAGCTCTCGGCGGCCTCGCCGCCGAACACGGTCATGACCCGCTCCTGCAGCCCGGAGACAACATCGGACATCAGGGCGAAGTCCGCATCCAGCCGGGCCAGGGGATCGGCCTCGGCCACGTCGTCGTTCTCGGCCACCAGGGCATCGGAGAACTTCAGTCGGCGCAGCACCAGGTCTTCCCCCAGCACCAGGCTGAGTTTCTCGTCCCAGCCCACCGCCAGGCGCACCACCTGCTTGCCCGCCTGCAGGTGTATCTCCACTTCCTCGCTGTCCAGTTCCACCCCGCGGCAGCGCACGACGCCGCCGTCTTCGCCCAGGTCGCGCATTTCGCAGTCGCTGCCCAGCGCAAAGTCTTCGGGCAGGTTGGAGTGCACCAACCAGGCCGTCATCGCGGCCGCGGGCGCCTGGTTCACCTGGGGCAACAGCAGCGGCAGGCTGCCGATACACTCGCGCAGCTGGCTGACGAATTCCTCGGCACGGCCCGCCGAGGCCGCGTCCACAAACAGCCAGTTGCTGCGGGTATCGATATACCCGAAGACCTGGCTGGAACGGGTGAAGGCCCGGGGCAGGCAGTCCTGCACCACGTCATCCTTGAGCTGCATGCGCTCCTTCCGATAGACCTTGCGGGCTTCTTCCTGCTCGATCCGCGTAACACGCTCCTCTACCTGCTCGCGAACCACTGTGGCCGGCAGCAGCTTCTCCTCCCGCCGCATGCACAGCAGGTAGCGTCCGTTGGCGGCGTGCACCAGTGTCTCGGTGCCCGCGCCCAGCGGGGGGACCCAGCCCAGGGACAGGGGCTGTGACTTGCCGCAGGGCGTAAAGCCGGCACCGGCAAGCTGCGCTTCCAGCTGTTCCGCTGACAGGTCGAAGGGGCTGGTGAGCCGGTATGCACGGAGATTCTTGAACCACATAGGTCTGGTTTGCCACCCTGGTTTGAGTCGGAAAGGGGCGGATTGTACCTAAGCCCGCGGGCTTTGGCATAAATACTCGCAGGCTGTACAAAATATTGGTCCCGGCGTCCGGGACCTGCCTTGTTGGCCCCGCAGTATGCCGGTTTAATGACTTTTTATTGCTGTTTACGGTGCACCACCATGGCCTCGAAAACCTGCCCCACACAACCGCGCAGACTCAGTGAAATCGACCACTGGGACATGGAAACCGATGTCGCCGTGGTGGGCTTTGGCGGGGCGGGCAGCTGTGCTGCCATCGAGGCCGCGGACAATGGCGCAGAGGTCATCCTGTTTGAGCTGGCCAGCGGCTCCGGCGGTTCGACCGCCATGTCCAGCGCCGAAATCTACATGGGCGGCAGCGGCGGAACCCGCGTCCAGAAGGCCTGCGGCTTCGAGGACAGCACCGATTCCATGTTCACCTACATGATGATGTGCGCGGGGCCCCAGGCCGACGAGGTCAAGATTCGCAACTACTGCGAGAACAGCGTCGCGCACTTCGACTGGCTGGTGAGCCTGGGCGTGCCCTTCAAGGACAGCTTCCACAAGACCCGCGCCATCATGTGCCTGACCGATGACGGCCTGCTCTACACCGGCAGCGAGAAGGCCTACCCTTTCAAAGAGCACGCCGAGCCGGCGCCCCGCGGGCACAACCTCTACGTGGAGGGAGACAACGGCGGCCCGCTGTTCATGAAGATCATTACCGAGAACGTGGAGCGCCGGGAGCGGATCGAGGTGAAGTACGAAGCGCGGGTCCTGACCCTGGTTGCCGATGAGCACAACCAGGTGCACGGGCTGATTGTGCGCATCGACCAGGAAGAGTTCACTGTGCGTGCCCGCGGCGGCGTGATTCTCTGCGCGGGCGGTTTCGTCATGAACGAGGAGATGCTCGCGAAGTACGCGCCGAAGCTGTCTTCCGGCACACAGCCCATCGGCAACCCGGGGGACACGGGCAGCGGCATCCTGATGGGCATGGGCGTGGGCGGCGCGGCCATCAATATGCACGAGGGCTTTATCAGCGTTCCCTACTATCCGCCCGCCTCGATCACCTACGGCATACTGGTCAATGACAAGGGCCAGCGATTGATCAACGAGGACGTCTACCACTCCCGTCTCGGCGACGCGATCCTGAAGGACGGCGGCGAGCGCTTCTATTTCATTCTCACCGTGGACCAGTACGGCGACTACGAGCAGATGAACTTCATGGCCGCGGAAGTGGTCGGCACCGGCGAGAGCGTGACCGAACTGGCCGAGGAGCTGGGGCTACCGGCGGGTGCCCTGGAGGGGACCCTCGCGCTTTACAACCAAAACGCGGCGGAGGGCAGCGATCCCTTTTTCCACAAGGCCTCCGAGTGGGTGGAACCGCTGGAACCGCCGCTGGTGGCCCTGGATGTGACCCCCGGGCGCGGCTCCTTCTGGCCCTACTTCACCCTGGGCGGCCTGGACACCCTGCCCGACGGCGAAGTCGTAGACCCGCTGCGGCAGGTGATTCCCGGACTCTATGCCGCCGGGCGCACGGCCTGCGGCGTGGTGCGGCGGGCCGAGGGCTATTCCAGCGGCATGTCCGTGGGCGACGCCACGTTCTCGGGCCGCCTGGCCGGTCGCGCCGCCGCGGCGCGCGCCGCTGCCTGCGCCACTGAGCAGGCGTCCGAAAAACCCGATACACTGGTTCGCTCCAACACGCAGTAACGGAGCCACTCCCATGGAATACCTGCACACCATGGTTCGCGCCAGCGACCTGGACGCCAGCCTGGATTTCTATTGCAACAAACTGGGCCTGGTGGAGGTCAATCGCTACGACAGCGAACAGGGCCGCTTTACCCTGGTATTCCTGGCGGCCCCCGGCGACGTCGCCGCGGCAAAAGACGCCAAGAGCCCGCTGGTGGAAATCACCTACAACTGGGATCCGGAGGAGTACAGCGGCGGCCGCAACTTCGGCCACCTGGCCTACCGGGTCGAGAACATCTACGACACCTGCCAGCAGCTGCTGGACGGCGGCGTCACCATCAACCGCCCACCCCGCGATGGCCACATGGCATTCGTGCGTTCACCGGATGGCATTTCCATCGAGCTGCTCCAGAAGGGTGAATCACTGCCGCCGGCAGAGCCCTGGCAGTCGATGGAGAACACGGGAGAGTGGTGAGCTAGTTCTCCGCGCTGCGCCACCAGGCCTTGACCTCGTCGCGCAGCACCGGCATGGACACCTGGCCGGTACCCAGCACCACGTCGTGGAAATCCGAGATGCTGTAGGCCTCACCCAGGGCACGCTCAGCGTCGGCGCGCATATCGAGACTTGCCAGCATCCCGAGCTTGTAGGACAGCGCCTGTCCCGGCCAGGCCATGTAGCGCACCACCTCTGCCCTCACTTCCTGTTCGCCCTTGCCGGTAGTCTCGATAAAGTAGGTAATGGCCTTGCCCATTGACCAGCGCTTGTGGTGCAGGCCGGTGTCGACCACCAGCCTCACGGCGCGCATCAGTTCGTCCTGCAGGCGACCCAGGTCGCCGTAGGGATCGTCCTCGTAGACACCCATCTCCGCGGCCAGCAGCTCGGAATACAGCGCCCAGCCTTCGCTGTAGCCGCTGTTGATCGTATAGCGCCACAGGAGGGGCTTCTGTCCCTGGGAACGGGACAGCGCCACCTGCAGATGGTGGCCGGGTACGGTCTCGTGGTAGGTCAGCGTCGGCATGCTGAACCAGGTCAGCTCTTCCATCGAACGCATGTTCAGCCAGAAAGTGCCCGGACCGCCCGAGGCCGGCGGGCCATCGTAAAAGCCCATGGCCGCACCCGCCTCCAGCTCCGGCGGTACCCGCCTCACCACCACTGACTCTTCGGGCAGGCGCCCGAAGTAATCCGGCAGGCGGCCCTGCATATCGACGACCAGGCCTTCCACCCTGGCCAGCAGCTCCGCCCGGCCCGCATCGCTGTCGGCGAACTTGAACTGCTCTTCCCGCGCCAGTGCCTGCATACGCTCCGCCACGCTGCCCCGCGTCATCCCCAGCGCATCGAGCCCCGCGTCCATTTCCGCGAGAATGCGCTCTACCTCCGCCAGGCCCAGTTCATGGATTTCATCCGCGCTCTGCGGGCTGCCGGCCTCGTTGATAATGGCCCGGGCATAAAATTGTTCTCCCAGCGGCTGTGCCCAGATGCCCGCCTGTTCCCTGGCCCTGGGCAGCCGCTCCTGCACCGCCACCACCGCATTGGCATAGGCCGGGTAGACCACGCGCAGCAGTACTGCGATCGCCTCGTTGCGCGCTTTGGCGCGGTCCTCTTCCGATAGCTCCTCGATGTCCGCCATCTTTTCTTCGAGCGTGGTGACCAGCACGTGCTGGTGCGGTGGCACGGAGGTAAAGCCCTCCAGGTAGACCAGCGCCCCTTCGAGTATGGGCCGCGGCGGCAACCAACCGGCGCTGGCATCCTTGTTGAATTTCTCCAGCACCGTATCCACCAGGTTCGACAGCGCCCACAGGCGCCGCAGGTAGTCGGCCACATCCTCCCGCGATTCCAGGCGCTGGAAGTGCGTCAGCATCTTGGGAATTTCCTGCAGCGGCTGGTCGATCTGGTTGATGATGTAGGGACGGTGCCGGCCGAAGGTATCGATGAAACCGAATGGCACATCGCGCGCGCCCAGCAGCCCGCTGTAGATATCGTCCATGGCCCGCAGCGTCAGCGAGTTCAGCTCACCCTCGGGCAGCGCCCGCAGCTCGTTGCGCATGTCATAGATCGTCCGGCGCCACTGCCGCATGTGGTCGCTGGAGTAGTCGTCCATGGCATCGTTGACGCGAATTCCCAGGTCCTCGTCCATCAGGCCCATCCGGGTCGCATAGCTCGGTCGCAGCCTCATCACCTGGCCGGCATGCGTTTCCAGCATCTGCAGCGCTTCTTTCGAACCGCCGCTGTCGCGAGTACCGGTGCTGCCACTACAGGCCGCCACCAGGACACACAGGGTGGCCAACCTCACAAACCTGCTCATCATATTCCTGCCTCTCTTCGCCAAACTCCCAGCAGTTGCCGCCAGGCGGCGGCCACGAACGATCGCGCCTCGGCGTCCAGTACCAGCTGGCCGCGCAGCACGCGATCCTCCGCCGGCGCCTCGGTATCCAGGTAAACGCGGTAGGTCGCTCGCTGGGGAATCAGCTCGCCATCCTTGCCGTCTCGAACATCCAGCCCGCCGCCATAGCTGGAGGCGACGTAGGCGTTCTCCAGCGCGTCCAGGGAAAAGCCCTCGACTTCCTTGAAGGTCACCCGCTGGCGCGGCCGGGTGCCGCCCTCCGGATAGAACCAGCCCGTTGCGCCCTCCCGCAGCACACGCAGCTCGGACTCGCCAACGTAGGCCACCACTTCGCCGGCCGTGTCGTCTACCAGCGTCAACAACTTGTCCCCCTTGCTCACCCAATCACCCTGCCGCAGGTCCGGCTGGCGATCGGCGATGCGCCCGTCGAAGGGCGCGACCAGGCTGGCGTCATCCAGCTGCGCCTGCAGGTTGGTGCGGGTTTCCAGCGCACCCTGCAGGGATGCCTGCAGTGACAGCCGGTCCTGGGCGAGACCCGCACTGAAGCTGGTGCGCTCGAGCTGGTAACGGCTGGATTGCAGGTCGTGCCCGGCCTGTTGGAACTGGAACTGCAGGTCCGGCGAGCTGATCTCGATAATGACGTCACCGCTGCCCACGGATTCCACTTCAGCCGCGGGCAACAGGGTGAGCTGCCCTGACAGCGGCGCGTAAAGAGTGACCACCGAGCGAGCCTGCCAGTAGGCAGGCAGCTCCAGTTCGCGGTCAATGGGCAGGACCCCCAACAGCAGCAGCACCGCCATGCCGATGCCGGTCTGTCGCAACCGTCGCGGGGAGGCCTCCTCCCGCGACGCCCACCAGTGCAGGACTTCCTTGCCGATGGGCATGACCAGCAGTCGCACCAGCTGGGCCGCGGCCAGCACGATACCCAGGGCCTTGAAGAAATACGTGTAGACGATGTAGGCAATACCGAAGAACACGAACAGCCGGTAGGCCCAGGTCGCATAGGCAAACGGAACCAGCCAGCGCCGGCCCTGCTCCGGCGCTTCCCTGCCGTAGGCAAACAGGAATTCCCGCAGGCGCCAGCGGCCCATGGCGTAGGAGCGCTCCTGCAGGTTTTCGACACCGGCCAGGTCAGACAGGATGTAATAGCCATCAAACCGCATCAGCGGGTTGAGGTTGATGAACAGGGTCATGATCCAGGTGGTGGTGGACATCATGAACAGGATGTTGCGGATGAAGCCCTCGGGCATGAAGTTCCACAGCATCAGGCAAATCGACGCCAGCCCGAGTTCAACAATCATGCCGGCGGCGCCGATCATCGCCCGCTTGCGCTTTGACCTCAGCCGCCAGGCGTCAGTGGTGTCCGTGTAAAGAATCGGCCAGAACACCAGCAGGGCCACGCCCATGGCGCGCACCGAGCAGCCATAGCGCCTGGCCACCAGCGCGTGCCCGAATTCGTGCAGCACTTTGGCAAGCATCACCGCGATGGAAAAATACACCAGTCCGATCGGGGTGAAGTACCCGACGAAGGTGCTGAGGAAGTAATCCCACTGCCGTGAGGTCAGGTAGATGGCCAGCAGCGCATTGGCTGCCAGCAGCCACCAGAAGCGGGCACGGAACACGAAGTCCACCTGCGGCAGCATCCGGTCCAGTAGCCCGTCCGGGTGCAGTATCGGAATCTTCAGGAACAGGTACTGGCGCCAGACTTTCAGGGCCAGCTCTTTCCAGCGCGACGTACGCAGGCGCTTGCGCCGGTCCAGTGCGCGTTCACCCTCCAGCCAGAACAGGTCGTTATCCTCGAGGAACTCGATGAATTCCTCGATCTGCCGGGAGCTGCACATGACCCGCGCCCGGTCGGCTACGATGCGCGCCAGTTCGGTGCTGCTCAGGTCGGGTTTCGGATTGCTGCGCAGTTCCTGCAGCATCTCGACTTCCAGCCAGCCCAGGTCGTAGAACTTGTTGGCGGCGGGGTCGTACAGCCGCCAGCGCGGCGAGCCGTCCTCGAAGGGCGTGACTTCGATCAGGTCGAGATCCTGGCGCAGGTTACGCGGCAGGCTCACAGCCTAGAACCCGATCCAGCGCCGTACAGTTGCCAGCGGCCGGCGCAACAGGAAGTACCACAGGCTGACCTGCTCCCCGTAGATCTTGGCGGTGCCGCGCATGCCGATGTCCGGCAGGCGGTCCTCGATCGCGGCGAAATCCCCGCGGACGCGGAAGGCCAGGTTGCCCGCGTCGGTGGTGCTGGCGCGATAGTCCTTGCGATGCTTCCGGGCGACATATTTCTTGTCTGGCGCGCTATTGGGGAAAAATTCGATCAGCGCCTTGTCGGGCAGGTTGATGTCATCCCCGACCTGCAGCCAGGCCTCGATCTGGGTGTTGTTGCGGTCGGCGATGGTCAGCAGGCGCTCGCCGGTGACCACCGGTTTGCCGATCAGCTCATCGGGGTTGAGCATGATGATTGTCCCGGCCTGATCCGCCTGCACATGGCTCCGCTCTATCAGGGACTTCACGTAGGTGACTTCCGCTTCGCGTTTCTCGATCTCGAGTGCAAGCACGCGCAGCGAGGCCTTGGCGTCGCGGTCGAAGGAGGCGGACTGCCCGGCCTGCTGGTACTGGGCGCGGCTGATGGCCAGCGCCTGCTCGGCCACCTTGAGCCGGGTCTGCAGCTCGGTGTCATCGAGGTAGAGCAGCGTGTCGCCCTCTTTCACCCTGGTATTGGGCTTCACCACGATCCTGTCGATGATGCCATCGAGGGGGGAGCGCACGACCTGCGGATCCTTGGCCACGATTTCCGCCTGGGCCAGCACCGACAGCCGCACCGGAAGGAACATCAGCAGGACCACCAGGACGGCAACGGCCGCGGCGATCTGCTTGCGGCGCGGCGTCCAGGCGAAGCTGGGGCGGGCAAACGCCTTGCCGCGCAGGGCCGAGATGCTGTAGCCGGCGGCGTTCAGCCAGAACTTGAGGATGCGCTGCTGGGCTTCCAGCATGGGTTTGTCGCGCCAGAACATCAGCGCGCCGATGTAGTAGCCTGAACCCGAATAAATCGGGCACCAGTACAGCAGCTGGTCGCCGTGGGTGTCCCACTCTCCCGCCAGGGCCTCGGAAACGTCGGCCTTGCGAACCGGCTTGGGCTCCGGCTCGCGGTAGGCGGTCAGCTCGCGAGACAGCGCGCGCATCCACTGCACATAGGGCGAATGATCGTCGTGATCCACCGCGCCGGACACACTGAGAATGGAACCGCCACCGGGCTTGGTGGAACTGGCCATCCACAGGGCGGCGCCGCGGTACTCGACCAGGGTGCGGGTGTCGTTGGTCAGCAGGAACCCGAGTTCGGCCTCGGTACTGGCCTCCCGCAACCGCTGCTGTAAAAGCAGCAGGTTGGCAAGCGCCTTGAGCTGCTGCTCAGAACCCGATCCGGTCACTAGTTCGGCTCCGAGCCCATGAACTCTACCCGGCCGCTCATGCCGGGCAGCAGGCTTTCAGGGGATTCGCTGAGGCGGCCGAACACCGGGATCGTGAGGCTGACGGGATCCACTGCACCGCCCATGCGTACGACTTCACCGGGTATCTGCATCTCCAGCTCTTCGACCAGCATCAGGAACCGGGAGCCGGTGCCGAGCCAGGTCAGGGTGGTGGAGGGTACCAGCATGCGCACTTCGAGCTGGTCGCGGGAGACCAGTTCCAGCAGCTTTTCGCCCTCCTCCATGAACTGGTGCTCCTCTGCCACACGGCTGGTGACGGCACCGGCAAAGGGCGCAGTGACGCGGCAGTGTTTGAGCTGGGCGTTGACGGAGGCCAGCTCGCCCTGGGCAGCCTCCAGGTCGGCCTCGTTCAGTTTGACCTCCAGCGGGCCGACGCTATTGAGCTTGAGCAGCTCTCGGTTGACCTGGAGCTTCGCCTCGGCGCTGTTGACCCGGGCGGTGGCGGTGGCCTGTCCGGCTTCGATGCGGGCGCAGTCAAAGGCCAGCAGCAGGTCGCCCTCCTCGACCGTTTCGCCTTCCTGAACGGCAATGCGTTCCACAATGGCGCTGACGCCGGCTGAGAATACGCCCTTGCGAAGCGGGACCAGCTGGGCACGCACGACATTGGTTTGCAGGCCGGGAAGCAGATCGTCGTCGAACTGGTTCTGCGCCTGCGCCGGCAGGGCCGCAGCGAGGACAGCAAACGCCAGGGTTGCCGATAAGCCTTTGATCACGAGGTCCTCCTTGTGATTGCCCGGGGCGAAGCCCTGTCGGGATTGTAACGCCTAGAATCCCGCCATGGGTATATTGCCGTCCTGCCAGGTTTTGTCGTACACGGCAATCAGGTTGGTGAGCTCGTGAATCTCGAGGTCCAGGTAGGTTTCAGGTACGGGGTTCAGGCCCAGCGCCACCAGCACCGCGCCGTATGAGGACTGGGCGTTGGCGTAGGCCTGCAGCAGGCTCAGGTTGGTGCGCAGCTCGGCGGCGGCGGTCACCACGCTCTCGACCTTGGAGGCCGCGCTGGTGATGGCGGCATTGCGGGTGTGCTTGGCGATCTCACTGTCGATGGCCTTGACCTCCCGCGCCTGCTGCAGCTTGCGCAGCGAAATGTTGTACTGGTACACGGCCAGGTTGAGCTTGGTCACGACCGCCATGTTCACCGCCAGCCGGCGCTGCATTGCCAGCTCCTCGCGCAGGTCCGAGTTCTTGAGCGTCTGCTGGGTCGTCGCCAGGTTGAACAGGTTCCAGCTGACCTCGGTGCCCACTTCGTACCAGTTGTTGAACACCAGCAGGTTGTTCGAGTCGTAGCCGTTGTTGTAGGAAATCTCGATGCCCGGCAGCAGGCGCAGCAGGGCCTTGCGGGTTTCCGCCTGGTCGATGCGCACGTTGTAGATCTGCTCCGCCAGCTCGGTGCTGTTGTACAGGGCCGTGATTTCCATCTGCGTGGGGTCTTCATCGATGCGCGGCAGCATGGGCAGGCTTTCGATGTCGCCCAGCCGCGTACCCGGTTCGACGCCGAGCAGCTCGATGCCGGAGTTGGCGGGTACATTGATGACCTGCGCCAGCTCGATCTTCGCCTGGGTCAGTTCCTCTGACAGGCTCTCGAGTTCGCGGATCAGGTCAAACAGCTGCCGCTTGAGGCGCAGGTTGGGCAGGATGTTGGTGTACTGCCGGGTTTCGATGACCAGCGAGATTTCCGCATAGGCCTGGTTGGCTTCCGCCAATACCCGCTCGACTTCAGCAGCGGTGTTCTGTGCCGCCCAGGCGCGCCAGTAGAGCATGCGCGCCTGCTGCAGCAGGTTCGCCAGCACCCGCTTGCGCGACTCGCGCGAGATCAGGTAGCGGTCGGCTTCCTGCTGCGCCTGGTAGTAGCTGACGCCAAAGTCCAGCAGGTTCCAGGACGCGGAAAAGTTGCCGATGTCGTGATCTTTTTCCTGCGAGGTCGAAGCTTCCAGGGATTCCTCGCCGGTAGCAACGGAGATGCTGGTAGAGGCGTTCAGCTTGTTGCGGGAATAGCGGCCGTAGCTGGCTTCCATCTGTGGCAGCATCTCGTACCGGGCCAGTTCGAAACTGCCCAGGGCAACTGCCTGCTCCATGCGGGAAACACGGTGTTCGAGATTATTCAGGACAGCGCGGGACATCACCTCGTGCAGACCAATCGGTCCGGTCAAGGGGGCGCGGAACTGTTCAATCAGTTCCTGATCCTCAGCCAGTACGTCGGACACGTCACCTTCCGACAGTGGCTGGGGATTCATTGCGCAGCCGGCCAACACGCAGGTGCAAGCCAGCCGTCCGAGCTTCAAGAACACTTCAGACGAGGCTCCTAATGGCTTTCCGGTATCAAAAATCCCCTAAATGATACCTAAAACCATCGTTAAGCTATTGTTTTTGTTGTATTTATGTGAACAACTTCTTGATATCTTCGAGAAGCTGTTCAAGTTTTTCAACAAAAGTATAGCGCGAAGCCTGTTCTAGTTGTAAATCGAGATTTTTGCGTCCATCGGCCTGCCGTTCGGGCTCCTCACCCTCCCCTGCGCCAGCGCTGGCCTGCTTCTCTTCTATCGGCTCGATTTCATCGACCGACTCGAGATCTACGGGGACCAACTCCACGTCGGCGGGGGCTTCTTCACCGGTGGCATCGGGACTCTCAAGTGATTCCAGCTCAGCCTCGGCGGTTTCTTCCTCGAGCTCCTCGATGGTGATGAGGAACAGCCCGGTGGCACTGTTGCCCGCGGCATCGCGGCCGACGATCAGGACGACGAGCTGGTCTTCGCCTTGCGCCGCTGCGGCTTCACCATTGATCTCGAAGGTCATGGTGTCTTCATCGAACAGCACGTACTCCGGCAGGGCGCTGCCGTCCTGCAGGGTGGCCTCCACGAAGAGCTGCTCCGTGGGATCGGAGTGTTCGAAGGTGTTGGACGGCAGTGCGATGGTGGCGATGGAGTCCGCGAGCACGCGCTGGTCCTGCAGGTCCAGTGTCAGCCTGATCAGCTGCTCCCGGGCATCCGGACCCATGTCGAACAGCGGGTCGGTCTCTGGCTCCATCGGGATCAGCATGGCCAGGTCTTCGCCGGCTTCCTGCTGGATGCCGATACCGAGACCGTCACCGGGCTCCTGCGCCGCCAGGCCGGCATCGCTGATCGGCATGCCGTCGGCACCCAGCACCTCGATGGTGAAGCTGCCACTGGCGGTCTGGCCCTGGTCGTCGGAGCCGATGATCTGGATATCAATCTCGCTCTTGCCGTCCGCAAGGGCGGCCTCGCCGTTCACCGAGAAGGTCTGGGACAGTGGGTCGAAGCTGACGTAGTCGGGCAGCGCGCTGCCGTCAGACAGGGTCGCAGCGACCGTGATCTCAGCGTAGGGGTCGTCGTGGGTGAAGGTATCCGCGGGCAGCGTCAGCTGTGTTGTGCCCTCGGCCGTGACCGGCCTGTCTTCGAGGTTCACGCCGATGCGCGGGCGGTCGTCGACCAGGTTCCAGATCTCGTCTGCAGTATCGATGACATCGTTGATGGTATTGCCGAGATCGTCGACGGTTGTGTCACCGGTGTTGTCGAGATCGCCACGGCCGCCAGCGTCGCTGCCTTCGCCGGGCACCGGTCCGGGCTGGCCGGGCACGCTACCGGGATCGCCGGGCTCACCGGGACCAACCGGGACGTCGCCGGGATCTTCACCGTCTTCTCCCGGCTCCGGAACCGGCAGCGCGTCGGAAATATTCAGCAGCTCCAGCGTAAGCGTGGCAGAGGAGACCTGGCCGACCCGGTCAGCGGCCACCACCGTATAGCTGTAGTTGTTGTCACCCTGTTCAAAGTCGGCAGCCTCGCCGTTGCTGCCGGCCTCGGTCAGGTAGATGCGGCCGCTGTCGTCCATGCGGAAGAAGCCGTCCTCGGTGACCGCGCGCACTGAGCCATCACTCCAGAGGAAGCCCATGCCGTCGATGCCCAGGTTGTCTGTCGCGATCACCTGGCCAAGCAGGTCGTCTTCGTCGCTGTTCTCTTCATAAGAGAAGCTCTGGTCATCGACCAGCGGCGCTTCGGTGTCGACCGTGAGTTCGGACACGGTGGCGTCGACGCTGGCATTGCCCGCCTCGTCGGTGACGGTGGCCACCACGTCGTAGCTACCGTCGTCGAGCTGATCTGCCACGGTCAGCGTCCAGCGGTTGCCGGTCACCGTGAGATTGCCGTCACCCTCTGTGTAGGTGACGCCGTCCACCGTCACGGTCAGGCTCTCGCCATCCCCCAGCGAGACACCGCCGCTGAGGGCCGGCGTATTGTCGCTGGTGAGCGTGGTATCCACCGTGGGCAGGTCCGGAGCGGTGGTATCAACCGTCAGCTCGTCGCTGGTCTCGTCTCCCACCGTCACGTCGAAACGATCGGTGGAGCTGACGGATACATCGTAGACGCCGTCCTCGAGCCCGGGCGCGCCGGAGAGATCCAGGGTCCAGCTGTCTCCGGTCGAGGAGAGCGCGCTGTCTTCGCCCAGGCGGTATTCGACGCCGTCCACGACCACGCTGAGGCCGCCATCGGCCCGGTCGCTGTCGAATGTGCCGCGAATCACCGGGTTGGCGCTGTTGGTGAGCTGGGTCTCCACAGTGGGCGCCTGGGCCATTACCGTGTCGATCTCGAGTTCGTCGCTGGTGACGTCGATGCTGACATTGCCGGCGGCATCACTGAGCTCCGCGGTCACGCTGTAGATGCCGTCGGGAATCTCGGCGGCGTCGGGAACTACCAGCGTCCAGGTATTGCCGCTGACGGTGAGTTGTCCGCCGCCCTCGGTGTAGGTGATACCGTTGACGGTTACATCGAGCGTATCGCCGGCCGCCATATCCACAAGGCCCGTAATGACCGGCGTGGAATCGTTGGTGATCAGCGTGAACACCGACGGAGCCGGCGGCGGGCTGAGGTCGATGGTCAGCTCCGCGGTGGTGCCGTCGACGCTGGCATTGCCCGCCGCGTCTACCACTGTGGCGACCACTTCGTAGACGCCCTCGTCCAGGCTGTCGCCGGCGGGTACCACCAGGGACCAGTCGTTGCCCACCACGCTGAGGGAGCCGTCGCCTTCGGTATAGGTGACACCATCGACGACAACACTCAGGGTTTCGCCAGCCTGCAGCGTCGCCGTACCGGTGATGGTCGGTGTCTGGTCATTGGTGATCAGGGCATCCACCGTCGGCACATCGGGTGCGACCGTATCGATCACCAGTTCGCCGGTAGTGGCGTCGGTGATGGAGTTACCGGCGGCGTCGGTGGCGCGGGCCACGACATCGTAGGTTCCGTCCGCTATCGGCGTGCCTATGGCCAGGGTCCAGGTATTGCCAACCACCGACAGCTCCGCGTCGGATTCACTGTAGGTGGTGCCGTTGACCGTGACTTCCAGGAACTCGCCGGCCAGCAGCGTGACGTCACCGGTAATCACCGGCGTGGTGTCGCTGGTCGCCTGGCTGTTCACCGTGGGCTGGGCCGGGGGCGTCGTGTCTTCGAAGACATCGCCCACCGTGATCGTGAATGACTCGATCCGGGTCAGGCCGCCGCTGTCGGTGGACGCGATATTCATCGTGACCGTCGGCTCCGTCTCGTAGTCGAGGCTGACACCGTCACGGAGTTTGAGCTGCCCCAGCGCATTGACCTCGAAGCGGCTGTCGCTGAGGGCGTAGACATGGCTGTCGCCCGCATCCTCGTCGCTGGTAATGAGCTGGCCGATCACCGCGCCGGCCTGGTTTTCCTGCACGCTGCTGCCGACCAGGGTGATGTTGTTGGGCGTCTCGTTCAGGTTGTCGACGGTGACCGTGACATTCTGGGTCGAGATATTGCCTGCGCCATCGACTGCCTGCACCACCAGTTCATAGGTGTTGTCACCGTCCGCGTCCGCCGGGGCCTCAAAGTTCGGGCTGGCGTTGAACAGCAGGTTGTCCATGGCGTCTAGGCGGAAGGCCGCCGCGTCGGGGCCGCCGATGATGCTGAAGGTCGAGGGTTCGTCCGCCGTCAGCTTCACGACGATGACCGAGGTACCCCAGTTTTCGTCAACGTTGACCGTATCTGAATTGGTAAAGGTCGGCGGCGTGACATCGCCACCGCCCGAGGGACTCACTGCGATGGTCGCCGTGGCCTGGTCGGTGCCGCCGTTGCCGTCGGAGACCTCGTAGACAAAGCTGTCGCTGCCGGTAAAGCCCGCATTGGGTGTGTAGGTGAACGAGCCATCGGCATTGAGCGTCAGTGCACCGTTGGACGGGCCGCTCACCGGCGTCGTGTTGACGGTCAGGGTGTCGCCGTCTGCGTCGGAATCATTCGCCAGCACGCCGGTGGCGGCCGTCGCAGTGACCGCCGTGTTCTCCACCGTGGCGTAACTGTCTGCCGTCGCGCTGGGCGGCGTGTTCACACCTTCCACCACATCGGTGACAGAGATGGTGACTGACTGGGTACTGGTGTTGCCCGCGGCATCCTCGACCTCGACAGTGAGGATGTAGTCATTGTCGCCGTTGGCGTCAGCGGGCGCCTCGAAGTCCGGCGAGGCGTCGAAGGTGATGTTGCCGCTGCCGTCGATGCTGAACAGCGCATCGTCGTCACTGCCCACGAGTCGATAGGCGGAAATCGGCTCATCGGCAGTCACCGTCAGCACCGGCGTGGTGGTTGCCACGTTCTCACTGACGGATGCAGAGTTGGCGCTGGTGATGGTGGGCGGCGTGACATCACCGGCCGCGGATACCGTGATGTCCACGGTTTGTGAATCGCTCTCGCCGCTGGCCGCGTCGGTCACCGTGTAGGTGAAGCTGTCCGCGCCCACGTAGCCCGCGTTGGGCGTGTAGGTATAGGTGCCGTCGCCATTCAGGACCAGCGTGCCGTTGGCCACGTCGACGTCGAGGGAATAGGCCAGGGCGCCACCGGACGTGGTGGAGTCATTGGCCGCCAGGTCCCCGCCGCTGCTGGTGTCCTGGGTGAGCGTCAGGCTGTCGGCGCCGACGCTCAGGTCGGTGACCGCGTTCACGGTAACGTTGACGGTTACCGTGGAGGTGTCACCGCCGGAGTCCGTGACGGTCACCGTGAAGCTGTCGCCGCCGTTGAAGTTGGACGCCGGCGTGTAGGTATAGTCACCGGTATCCGCGTCGAGTACCAGGGCGCCGTTGCTCGGGCCGGTATCGACGGCGAAGGCGTTGGTCGCAGGCAAGCCGTCCGGGTCGCTCACGCCGAGGTTGTCGACCAGCGCGGTGTCCTCGTTGGTCGCCGTGTTGATAACACCCGGCGTGGCGCCGCCCTCCGCAGCGCCGGTGATGGTGATGGCCTGGGTTTCCGTGGCGCCCGTGTCGCTGGTAAAGGTAATGGTGTCGATCAGGGTCGCACCCGCACCCAGTGCCTGAACAGCCGGGTCACTGTTGTCCAGCGCATAGGTCCAGTTGCCGAAGCCGTCCACGGTAACCGTACCGTAGGTGGCGGTACTGGATGCCAGCGTGCCTTCGCCTGCGTCGACATCCGTTACCGTCACCGTACCGGAGGCGGTGTTGTCGCCGGCGTCGTCTTCGGTGACGTCGGTATCCGTCGCAGTAACCGTGATGATGGTCGGGTCATTGACCGGGGTCACTGTGAGACTGATCAGCTGGGTTTCGACGTTGCCGTCGTCGTCGGTGACGGACACCGTGAAGCTGTCGCTGCCGTTGAAGTCGGGATCCGGCGTGTAGGACCAGTCGCCGCTGACCGGGTCGATGCTGACGGTGCCGTTCGAGGCGCCGTCACCGGCCTCGACGCGGAAATTCGGAGTCGCCATACCATCGGCGCTGTCGGTAGCGGTCAGCGTACCGGTGATGGCACCGCCGTCCTCGGGGCCGCTGCCGCTGGTGTCTCCGCCGAAGCTGGCCGGGTCATCGGCCTGGGTCACGGTGACATTGACCGTCACGATCGACGTGAAGCCCTCGCTGTCGGTGACTGTGATGGTGAAGCTGTCGCTGCCGTTGAAGTCAGCTGCAGGCGTGTAGGTATAGTCGCCGCTGTCGGCATCCAGGCTCAGTACGCCATTGCCGGGACCTGTGTTCACGGAGAAGGCATTTGTCGCCGGCAGTCCGTCCGGGTCGGTGACGGTGCCCACGGAACCCGCCAGCGCCGTCTCCTCGGCCGTCGTTTCATTGAACGTCGCCGGCGTCGCCGGACCGTCGTCCACATTGGACGTGACGGTAATGCCCACGGTCAGGGTCGAACTCTCACCGCTGTCTGCATCGGTGACCGTGTAGGTAAAGCTGTCGGGGCCGGTATAGCCGGGGTCGGGCGTATAGGTGTAGGTACCGTCGGCATTCAGTACCAGCGTGCCGTCGGACACATCGGTGTCGAGGGCGTAGGCCAGGGTGCCGCCGGAGGTTGTGCTGTCATTCAGGGACAGGTCGCCACCGCCGGCTGTGTCCTGGGTCAATGTCAGGGAGTCTGCGCCGACACTGAGGTCCGCCACCGGGGTCACCGACCCTGTCACCGTGCCGGTGTCACTCAGTACGCCGTCGCCCACCGTGTAATCGAAGCTGATGGCACCGTTGTAGTTGGATGCGGGAGTGAAGGTGAGGCTGCCGTCGGCATTGAGCGTTACGCTGCCGTCGGTAACACCGACCGTATCGCCGGCAACTACGGCCGTGCCCTCGATCTCGGTAACGGTCAGTGTGTCACCGTCGCTGTCGGTATCGTCATCGGCCACGGTGAAGGTGATCGCCGTGTCTTCCGGCGTGGTACCGAAGTCGTCGTCCACGGCCACCGGGGCCTGGTTGACGTTGCTGACCGTGATGGTGAGCGTGGCCGTATCGGTGTCGCCATCCGTATCGGTGACCGTGTAGGTAAAGACCTCGCTGAGGCCGCCTGCGGGTACCGCACCCAGGGCAGGCGGGGTGTAAGTGTAGGAGCCATCGCTGTTGAGCGTGAGGCTGCCACCGGCGTCGGTGGCAAAGGCGCTGCCAATGGTGATGGCATCGCCATCGTCATCCACCGCTGCGGTAACTGTAATGGGCGTATCCGTCGCCGTATCGTTACCCAGCACGTTGCCGGTGGCGTCGGCTCCACCCTCGATCGCGGTGTTGGAGTCATCGCTCGCCGCGGGAGCTCCCTCATCGACGTCGGTGACGTTGATGGTCAGATCCTGGGTCACCGGTATACCGCCGTCGTCTACCGAGACGGTTACGTTATAGATGTTGTCCGCACCGACGTCTCCGGGAGCCTCGAAGTCGGGCGCCGCGTCGAACGTGATATTGCCGCTGCCGTCGATGCTGAAGAGCGCCGCGTCCGGGCCGGACAGGACGTAATTGAGGGTGTCGCCATCGCTGTCTGAAGCCAGTACCTGGCCGACGCTGGTGGTACCCTCCGGCACACTGAAGCTGGCGCCGCTGGTAATGACCGGGTCCTGGTTGACATTGTCCACGGTGACGGTGAGCGTGGCGGTATCGCTATCGCCGTCGTCATCGGTCATCGTGTAGGTGAACACCTCGGTCAAACCACCCGCCGGCACCGTGCCAGAGGCCGGAGGCGTATAGGTGTAGGAACCGTCGCTCTCGATCGTCAGGCTGCCGCCGGCGTCCGTGGTGAAGGCGCTGCCGATGGTGATGGTATCCCCGTCATCGT